>NZ_FOYD01000022.1 GCF_900115905.1 Halopseudomonas formosensis | reverse complement strand
TGATGATGTCGCTGGTCGAGATGTGCAGTTGTGCCGGTGTGATCGTGACGCTATGACTGCCGCCTTCGAGCGTGTAGTTGCTGGCCAGACCACCCTGGTCACCATCGCCCAGGCTCAGGCTGCCGAGCTGGAAGACCTTGCCGTCACCAACGTGCTTGTCGGCCATGAAACCAGTGCCGGAGAGTGACAGGGTCTCGTCACCAACCAGCGAACCCAGAGTCAGGACATCGGCCTCAACATCCACACCGCCGTCATAAACCCGGCTGCCGCTGAGGTTGATCACAAAGGGGTTGATAGTGCTGGTGGTGTTATCCTCGTAGGTGACGGTGTAGTTGGCGCCGCCGTTGCCATCCTCGACTGTCACGTCGGAGACGGTTACCGTCTTGTTGCCGATGCCCACGTTCTTGTCGGTGAAGGTAAAGACTCCGCCGCTCAAAGTATCGGTGCCATACAGCGCGCCAGCCATGACATGTGCAGTACCTGCGGCGCCGGTGCTGCCATCGTAGGTTTTGATAACGTCGGTGCTGGTGATGGTGAGCTCCGCCGGGTTAATTGTCAGCTCACCGTTGGCGATGATGTCGTAGCCCTGCTGGCTGGAGTACAGACCCACCAGCCGCAGATCCGCGCCGCTGTAAGTTCCCACATTGCGCGAGCTGGCCAGGTAGCCAAGCTCACCCGTAAAGAGATCCAGGGTCGGAGTGTCGTAGGAAAGCTGATCGCTGTTCAGCGCGCGGTGATTACCACCGTTATAGGTGGTAGTGACAGCATCAACATCGACTTCGAACGGGGTGAGAAAGGCCCGCAGCAGCGGCGCGGTGTGGCCCTCGTAAATACGCCAGACGCTGTCGGTGCCGCCCTGGTCGTCGATGCTCCAGCCCGCGAAGCTGGCGAGTTCGCGCATCTGCGCGCTGGTCAGGCCGGTGCCGCCATGACTGCTGCTTTGGCCACTGGCCTCCATATCCCAGTATGAATCAATGACGCTCCCCCCGTAGTCATTATAGATCAGCCCGCCGCCGTTCCCGTCTACCCAGCCACTGGCATAGGATTGACGGATTGTGCCTTCGTTGACGCCTACCAAGCCGCCTGCCCCGGCTCCGAAGACTGCACCGGTAGCGTACGATTGTTCGATGGTCGCCGATCCTCTATTCCATCCGACCAGGCCACCAACAGCCTCGCCGTAGTACGTATTGGAGCCGCGGACCGTACCGGTGGCGAACGATCTCAAAACCAGGGCTACGCCGTCGTTATAGCCGATCAAGCCCCCAATGTGTTCAGAAACGGAACTCCCGCTCGCCAAGGAGGTGACATCCCCGCTTGCCCAGGAATCGATGACGCCGTCGCCTGAAAATGAGTATCCAACCAACCCGCCAATGGCCCCCTTACCGGTGACAGTCCCGGAGGCGTGCGAGCCGACAACTTCCCCGCCTTCGCGGTATCCCACCAGACCACCAACGCGGTAGACGCCACTGACCCCGCCAGAGGCATGCGAACCAGTGATCGATGTGGCCTTCTGCCACCCCACCAGCCCGCCAACCAGATCCTTCCCGCTGACATCGCCTGTGGCATAGGAATCAGTGATCACGCCGCGGGCATAACCCACCAAACCACCGACGCCATGCTGGTTACCCCTGACATCGCCTGTGGCATGGGAACGAGTGATGTTCGATGCGCTGTCGAGGTAACCTACCAAACCACCGACACCGACGTCATCGCCGTTGCCGTTGCCGCTGACCGCGCCGCCGGCGTGAGAGTATTCGATCGTTACCAAGTAGTAGGCTTCCCCCACCAACCCACCGATGCGGTCACCCTTCCCGCTTACATCGGCCAAGGAGGAGGAGCCGGTGATTTCGCTGTTAAGCCACGCCTGACCTACCAGCCCGCCCACTTGGCGGTTGCCGCTGACGGTCCCGCTGGTGTGGGCGTTCTCGATCGAGCCGCCGGACCTGCCGACCAGACCACCGACCTGGTTGCGACCGGTCACGTTAATGTCTTCGAGGCGTATGTTGCGCAGCACGGCGGTGTCGCCGGTAACGCCGAACAGGCCGACCTCGTCCGCGGACGGCCGGTAAATGGTCAGACCGTGGATCGCGTAGCCCAGGCCATCCAGGGTGCCGTTGAAGGTCTTGATCGGTGCGAAGCCCGCGCCCCCGTTCCAGCTCACGGTAGCGCTGGCATTGATGTCGTTGCCCAGCACATAGCGCTCGCCGAGCGCATCCTTCATCGCCTGCAGCTGATGCACATCCTGAATCACGGTGTAGAGCACCGGACGATTGGAGGCACTGATGGTGCCGCTGGGCAGATCGTTCTTGCTGAACACCTGGTTGCCAGAGAGCCCGAGCAAATAAGGCGTGGTCTGGTTACCGGCGTTGCCCCACACCTCGGGATCAAAACCAACTGGCAAGGCCTCTATCAGCTCGGCGGTGGTCCAGCCGGTGCCACCACCAGCGCTGGAGATCTGGCCGGTGGTTTCGGTGTTCCAGTAGGACTCGGCGATATCCCCGCTGAAGCCGACGCCCCCGACCAGACCGCCAACGCTATCGGATCCACTAACCGCGCCTGTGGCATAGGTGTTGGTGATGGTCCCATAGTTTGCTCCGACCAGACCGCCAACGTACTTGTTGCCGCTGACCACGCCGGTAGCGTAGGAATTGCTGATCTGCCAAGCGTTGTAGCCAACCAGGCCGCCAACCTCTCTGTTGCTGCCGCTGACCGGGCCGACCGCGTAGGACTCGTTGATGGTTCCGTTAGTGCTCCAGCCGCTCCAGCCTGTGTTCCAGCCAACCAGGCCACCAACACTCATCGCGCCGTTGACTGCGACACTGGCCCAGGATTGGCTGATCGCCCCCTGGTTCTTTCCGACCAGGCTGCCGACGTTCTCCTTGCCAACCACGCTGCCCCTCTGGAGACCGATGTTGCGCAACCAGGCTCCGTTCGTATGACCGAACAACCCCACGTCATTCTGCGATGGTCGGTTGATGGTCAGGCCGGTGATGAGGTGACCAAGGCCGTCGAAGACGCCGGTGAATCCGTTGCTGGAGTCGCCGATTGGGTTAAAGCCGGCACCCCCGTCCCAGCTCACGGTAGCGCTGGCATTGATATCGGCGCCCAAGGCGTAGAGGCCATTGAGATTGCCTTGCATGCCCTGCAGATCCGTACCCGAGGTGCTGCCCTCGGCGCCCAGCTCGGTGATGACGGTGTACTCAAGCACATCGCCATCGCTGCCCAGCCGGGTGCTGAAGTTCTGCCCGGCGGAGAGGTTGACCCTGGCATTGACGTGGTAGTCGGCGGTGTTGCCCGCGGCCACGTCGGCCTGCCCATACTCCAGCGCCAGCTTGCCTGTGGTGGCGCTGATATTTTGGTTAATGTGGATATCACCGTGAGCGGACAGGGTCAGGGTGGTGGCGGCGTCCCAGCTCACCTCGCCATTGACGTATATGTTCCCCGCCTCACTGCCCTCGGCCACGGTCTGCAAGGTGACATTGTTGTTCTCCAGATTCGCTGAGAGAGTTTCGGCACCAATGCCACTGGCATTCTGTGCCGCACTGCCCGCGCTGATGGTGAGATCGGTGGGATCGATGAGCCAGTCGCCAGTTCGGCCGTCGACGGCCAGGGTAGTGACCTCCAGGCCTTCGTGAATCTGCACATGGGCACCGGAGGTGTCGATGAAGCCGCCATCACCACCTTCGGGTGCGCTGGCGTCAAGTTTGCCGGCCACTTCAACCGTGCCGCCTTCAAAGCCGCCCAGCAGCACAATCTTGCCGTTGCGGTTTTCCAGAGTGCGGGCTTCGATAACACCGGTGTTGTTCACCACGGTTTGTAGCAGGGCATCGGCAGCGTGGGCGCTCATCAGCACCTGACCGCCGTCGGCCTGAATCAGCTGATGGTTTTCCACCAGCGCATCGCGGGTGGCTTCATCGATCTGGACCTTGAGCAGGCCGTCGCCGGCAAAATCGAGGGTGACCTGCTCACCGGCAACCAGCGCCACGCTGCCAAGACGGGCGCTGATCACGCCCTCGTTGCTCACATGCCCGCCGAGCAGTGCTACCGCACCGCCATCAGCGGCTGTGATGTGGCCCTTGTTGATGATGGCAGCGTTGTTGCCATTGCCACGGAAACGGTAGTTGCCTGCGGCAAAGTCTTCATTGGAGATATCCAGCGTTGAGGCCACCAGGCCGCCCACATCCACCTGGGCATTTTTGCCAAACAACACGCCGTTGGGGTTGATGAGAAAGACCCGGCCGTTGGCATCCAGCTGCCCCATGATGCGGGAGCCGTCGGTGCCGATAACGCGGTTCAGCGCAATGGCGCTCGCCGAAGGCTGATTGAAGCTGACGCGATTGCCTGCGCCAATATTGAATTGTTGCCATTCAATGGCGAGCCGCTCCGAGCCCTGAGTGATGCTCAAGTGCTTGTCGAACTGCTCGATTGAGCCGACGCCAGTCACCACCGTTCCGCCGGAAGGGAGCTCTCCACCCAGCGCCGCCAAGGGCAATAAATAGAGGCTGCCCGCTGCCACAAGGCGCCGCCCACCGGTCCGTTTTCGACCCTGGCGTCCCAGTTCTCCAGCCACTTGCCACAAGCGGGCGGTCGCATTCCAGATGCGTCGGTAAATCTTGCTCATGGCGATTCTCTATTTAGAACGGGCAGTTGAACGAACAGAGCACAAAACACGCGGCGGCACATGTCGGCAAAAATGATGAACTTCACGCCGGGAGTGTTATGATGGCTCCCTAATACTGCCGCACGGCACGTGAGCCGCGTCACACAAATAAGCATTAAAACAAAGCCTCGTAAGCCCACCGTAAACTGACCTTGATTATGGCCATCCACGATGCGCCCCAGATCGAAATCCACCTGCTCGGCGAGATACAAGTCACCGTTGGCGGAGCCTCGTTAAGCGGAAAGCGCTACGCCAAAGTTCTGGCCTTGCTCGCCTATCTGGCGGTGGAATCCGGCCGACGCCATTCGCGAGAAGCTCTGGCGGACCTGCTTTGGCCCGCCCTGGGGGCGGACGAGGCCCGCACCAACTTGCGTCAGGCGCTCTACTACCTGCGCCGCGCCTTCGGCAATAACAACTTCCTCGTAACAGATCGCACTAGCGTTGGGGTATCCGAGGGTTCTTATTGGCTGGACCTGGAAGCCTTTCTTGCGGCTGAAAGCAACTGTCCAGATTGCAGGGCGGGGCAGCCGCCCTGTTCGGCCTGTCTCACTGCCATGGCAGGCCGGATGACGCTTTACCGGGGTGAGTTCCTCGCCGGATTAACAGTGGACGAAGTGCCGGAATTCGAGGAGTGGCGGGGAAAACAGCGGGAGCGGTTACATTGCGAGGCGTTGGGACTACTGGAGCGTCTCCGGGCGGGCCATGAACAGCGGGGCGAACTGGAGCAGGCTTTGATTTACGCCCGGCGCTATACCCTGCTGGAACCCTGGGATGAGGAAGGGCAACGCCAGCTCATGGCTTTGTTGGCCAGGAACGGGCAAAAAGGCGCCGCACTGGCACAGTACGAGAGCTGTCGGGAGATACTGGCCCGGGACCTGGGCCTTGAACCGGAGGCCGCCACATACAGCCTCATGGAGCGCATACGTAACGACGGACTGTTGCCCTCCCCCCAGAAGCCCGTGTCAGCGACTGTCAGAGCCAACCGCCGGCAAGCTACCATTGTCTGCGGCCGCTTCATCATCCGCGGCGAGAACGATCCCGAAATCATCGCGGAGCAGCTGCGCACACCGCGCCAACTCTGCTCCAGGCTCATGCAGCGCCATGGCGGCCTACTTGCGCAGACACATGGCGGCAGTTTCTTCGTTTATTTTGGCTATCCGGTTGCTTCTGAAAACGCTGCCATTCAAGCTGTGCGCGCTGCCGTACAGCTCGCTCAGGAAGCGGAGGTGAGGTTGTGCATTGGCATTCATACGGGCGCTATTGTCACCGGCAATGATCCCGCTCTGCCTGACGTTGCCGGTGTCGCATCCAACATTGCGGCCCGCCTCTGCGATGCAGCCGAACCCGAGGGCGTAGTGATCAGCGAAGAGACCCGCCGCTTGGTCGAAGGCTTTTTCCACGTGGATACGCTGGAGCACCTGCCTGGTGCTGACGCATCATCTGCGTCGCAGATCTATCGCGTTGTCGGGCAAACTGATGCCAGTAACCGGCTTGACGCGCGACAGCGCCTGGCTCCTCTGGCTGGACGACGCGCAGAGCTGGCGCGCTTGAGGCAATTGTGGAAGGAGAGCAAAAAAGGGCGTGGGCAATTTATCCTGATCCGGGGCGAGCCGGGCATTGGAAAATCGCGCCTGATCCGTGCGTTGCGCGATGGGGTGGCGAACGAGCCTTGCACAGTGCGCGAGTTACACTGCTTTCCCGAATACCTTCACAGCCCACTACGTCCGGTGGTGGTGCTGCTGGAAACGGTCTTTCAGTTGTTACCCACTGACCCGCCCGCCGTGCGGCGCGACAAGATCCGCAGCTACCTGGCGGAGCAATACCCCGCAATCCGCAGCGAAACGCTGCCCGTGGTCGCTGCCTTGCTGGACGCTGCCGATGATGATGCGCCGGGACTGCCGCCGCAGTCGCACAAGGAGCGCACCTTCCAGGTTCTGCACCAGCTCCTTGGCGCTCTTGCCGCTCGACAACCCTTGTTGCTGATTGTGGAAGATCTGCATTGGGTTGACCCCTCCAGCCTGGAACTTTTACAGCGCCTTGCGTCAGAGCCGATCGCCGCGCCAGTATTGACAGTGTGCAGCGCACGGCCCGAGTTTCAGGCAGCCGGACTCAGTGACGAAACAACTGTCGAGCTTGGCCCACTGAGCGACACCAATGTCTCGCAACTGGTGGACGGCCTGGGTATTCCCCTGGATGAGGATGCCAGGCAGCGCATCGTTTCCAAGGCTGAAGGAGTACCGCTGTTTGCCGAAGAAATGGCACTGATGAAAGCGAGCACAGCGAGCGACGCAGAGATTCCAGCCACATTGCAATACCTGTTGCTCGCCCGCCTCGATGCATTGCAGGAGGCTCGCCACACCGCTCAGCTCGCCGCTACCATCGGGCGGCGCTTTGATCGGGCACTGCTGGAGCGAGTCGCCACGGACGAGCCCGTCGCTCTCGACTCAGCGCTCCGCATCTTGCGGGAAGAGCGGATCATTACGCCAGTGGACAAAGATGGTTCGGTATTCGAGTTCCGCCACGGCCTGATTCAGGAAGCCGCTTATCGGTCGCAGACTCGAGAGGACCGACGCCGGGCTCACCATCGGATCGCCGAGGCATTGGAATGCCACTTCCCACAACACGCCGCTCAGCAGCCCGATCAGCTGGCGCGTCATTTTGCCGATGCGGGTGCTGCTGCCCAGGCGCTGCCTAGGTGGTTGGCCGCCGGGCGTCGTGCCTTGCGTGCTTCGGCCAATGCCGAAGCAGCAGACCACCTACGCAACGGCCTTGCACTGCTAAAGCAGCTTCCGGCGGACGACAAACGCCGCGAATGGGAGCTCAATCTCCTGCTGCCTCTGGGGCAGGCACTGCTCACTCTGCATGGCTACGGCTCCGCCGAGGCAGCAGCCGTTTATGAGCGTGCTTTCGCTTTGTGTCACGAGCAGATGCCAGACCGGCAGCGCTTTGAAGTCTTATGGGGGCGGTGGATGGTTTCGAGCTCCCGTGAAGACAGCAACTTCTCGGTTTCCGAAGAGCTGGCCAGCGAGTTGCTGGATGCAGCCCTCGCCAGCAAGGATACAAATTTGCTGAGCTATGCTCATTCCGCCAATGCCAACATTGCTCTGTGGCGCGGTGAATTTGAACGAGCCTGCTATAGCGCGGAAACTGCTCTCGCCAGTCCTATCAACCCACTTCATCCACCGCTGGACGGTTATGCCCCCCACGTGTCGAGTCTCGCCCATCTTTCCTGGGCCCGATCCCGACAGGGGCGCATTCAGGAAGCCCGTGAGGCCAGCGAACGCTCCATTGCCTTGGCGCAAACGCTTGAGCATGCGGATTCTCTGTGTTTCGCACTGATTCACGCCGCGTTGCTGCATAGTTTCTTGCATGACAAGTCGCTGGCCGTTGACCATGCGGAGCAGGCTCTGATTATTGCTGATCGCTACCGCCTGGCGCTCTGGCAAAGCGCGAGCCGCATGGTGCTGGGCTGGGCTCAGGCTATTGATGGCGATGCCCGTGGAATTGAGCGGATACAGGCCAGCGCCGCACGGGCCCAGGATGTGATGCCCTCGGTAATGGGCGCTTTCCTTTACGCACTCGCAGAAGCCTATGGTTTTCTCGACGAGAGCAGCGCACAGCTAAAAACAATTGACGTGGCTCTGGAGACCACCGCAAAGGTGGGGGACCAACTTCATCAGGCCGACCTGTATCGGCTCAGGGCTGAGGCCTTGCTTCGGCTCGGTCATCACGAGCAGGCGGGTGCGGCCTTTGACACAGCGCTCCGCATTGCCAAACAGCAGGGCGCCCTTGCCATCACCCGACGCATCAAGGACGGGCTCGAGCTACTGTCTGGCGTTAACTAAGACGCACACGGGACATCTGAAACGACGGGCTGACTTGATTTCTAGCGGCCGGCGCTGGAGATTCGAGGATCAGGCAACCGCGGCTTTCGCTTGCCGATGCACTTCCACATGAGGTTCTCCCAGGGGCGAAAGGCTTGGCTAGCATTGATTGATTTGCGCCAAAGCTGCCACAATTGTTTGTAAGGGAAAGCATGCGGTAACTCTAGATCCAGCGAGCTCTGCCGCCGGATAGACTACAACCGCAGAACCAGGACTCGGCTCAACCGGCGCACTGGCCTTCGGTGTCCTTGACCTGCTAAACACACCGATTCGGCCAGGCGGTGCACAGGTAAACTCTTTCTCTGCATGGATGCCTGCAAGCATGGCGGAATCCGGGGAAGAAGCTCACCAGCTGGCAAAAAACACCATGGTTGATGCAATGAAACAGGCCGGTGAAGCAGAAGGCTTTGCCACAGTGTACGACCCAAGCCGTTTCGGTCGGCAACAACTTGATCGTGATCTTGGAACACCCCGAAGCTGGCTGCCCTACAGCCGCAAGCCGCAAGCCGCAAGCCGCAAAACAATGCTGGATCTTTGCTACATCAGCGCATGGGTGTTTCCGCCACGCTTGATTGATACCCCTGAGCGGGTGGCCGGTCACAATGAGGCGAAGTCGTATGGGTTTGCGACCTCAATGAAAACATCCAAAAGCTACATGCCATCAGCCAGTGCTGTAATGACCCAGTGAAAACCTGCACATGCTAAAGTCGCTTCAGAAATTGGAGTGAAGCATGACGCAAGAACCCGACATCAAGCGCTGGACAGCCAAACGCAAAGCGGAGCTGATCAAGCAGATTTACCGAGGGCAGACTACAGTGCCCGAGGCTGCGCGCCACTACGATCTCACCCAGCAGGAGATCGAGAAGTGGATGGACGATGCCGAAGCCGGGATGGAAAACGCCCTTAAGGCCAATCCCAAGGATATCGCCGAGCAGTATGAAACCCAGCTGCGCGAACTCCGGGAAGCCTATGGCGAGGCCATGCTGGAGCTCAAGTTCCGAAAAAAGTTGCAG
>NZ_FOYD01000021.1 GCF_900115905.1 Halopseudomonas formosensis | reverse complement strand
CCATGCTGAATACCCAGCCAGGCATTGCGCTGCAGCAGGGCCTCCAGATCCAGGTCCGGCTGGTCACTGACCAGCTGCAGTTCGATGCGGTAGCACTGGCTGATGGCTTCGTGAGCGCGGAACGACAGCACCCGGAAGTCGTGCTCGAGGCCGGGCAGGTCCAGGGTGAAGTGGGCTTCATTGGCGGGGGAGAACATCCGCAGGTCCTTGTTCAGTAACGGTGTTGCCGTTACAGCGAACTACGGCCCGGGCATTATTCCCTATCGTGCCCCGTCTCGCTGTGAGCGAGTCGGCATTATCGACCACCCATGAAAAAAGGGGCTTCGTTTTCACGAAACCCCTTCTTCATGCACCGGTCTGGTATCAGCCCAGCGATTTCACCGCTTCGATCATCTGCACCATGACCTTCTGCGCATCGCCGTAGACCATGGAGGTGTTCTCGGCGAAGAACAGCTCGTTCTCCACGCCGGAGTAACCCTTGCCCTGACCACGCTTGACCACATAGGCCTGACGCGCCATGTCGACGTTGAGGATCGGCATGCCGTAGATCGGGCTGGACTTGCGGTGGCGAGCGGCCGGGTTGACCACGTCGTTGGCGCCCAGAACGATGGCGACATCAGCCTGCGGGAAGTCTTCGTTGATGTCTTCCAGGTCGTAGATGATGTCGTAGGGCACACCGGCTTCGGCCAGCAGCACGTTCATGTGACCAGGCATACGTCCGGCAACCGGGTGGATGGCGAAGGCCACGTCCACGCCCTGCTTCTGCAGCAGCTTCACGAACTCGTACAGCTTGTGCTGTGCCTGAGCCACCGCCAGACCGTAGCCGGGAACGATGATCACCTTGCTGGCGTAGTACATGGCAATGGCCGCATCGGAGGCGTCAGCCGCCTTCATGGTGCCCTGGATCTCGCCGTCTTCGCTGCCGTCATCGCCGCCGAACTGGCTGAAGATCACATTGCTGACCGGACGGTTCATGGCCTTGGCCATCATCAGCGTCAGCAGGGTACCGGCCGAGCCGACCACGGTACCGGCAATGATCATCGCCGGGTTCTGCAGCACGAAGCCTTCGAAGGCAACGGCCAGACCGGTGAAGGCGTTGTACAGGGAGATCACCACCGGCATGTCGGCGCCGCCGATCGGTGTGGTCAGCAGTACGCCCAGCACCAGTGCCAGGATGAAGAACAGGACCACCAGCGGGAAGGAAATATTGCCTTCAATGCCGGTTACAACAATGTAGGCGCCCAGAGCCAGAGAGCCCAGGAACAGCACCAGATTGATGAACTGCTGGGCCGGCAGGCGGAACACACCGTTCATGCGACCATCGAGCTTGGCCCAGGCAATCAGCGAGCCGGACAGCGCCACGGCGCCGATCAGGCCACCCAGTACCGCCAGGATGGAGACCACGATACCGTGGGACTGGGCGTTACCGGAGAACAGCTCGGTAGCGGCAATGGCCGCGGCAGCACCGCCACCCATGCCATTGTACAGGGCGACCATCTGGGGCATGTCGGTCATGGCGACCTTCTTGCCGCTGTACCAGGCCCAACCCAGACCCAGACCCAGCGCGATCAGCACCAGCGCCACGTTCATGTTCAGGTGTTCCTGAGCTTCGGCACGCACGTCAAGGCCGTAGAGGAAGGCTGCCAAGACGGCCAGCACCATGCCGATACCGGCAATCAGGATACCCGAGCGTGCGGTAACCGGGCTGGCCATGCGCTTGAGGCCATAGATGAAGAGGAGTGCCGTGAGGAAATAAACGGCTTCGATAATGAATTGACTCATCTGTTGTTATTCCTTGTCCGCTGAACCTTGGCGCTTGTCGCTGGGCTTGAACATCTCCAGCATGCGCTCGGTTACCACATAGCCGCCGGCAGCATTACCCGCACCGAGCAGGACACCGAAGAAGCCGATCACCTGCTCCAGGGTGGAGCCGGCATTGAGCAGTGCCCACATGGCACCCACGACCACGATGCCGTGGACGAAGTTGGAGCCGGACATCAGCGGCGTGTGCAGGATGGCCGGTACCCGACCAATGATTTCGTAACCGGTAAAGGCAGCCAGCATGAAGATGTACAGGGCTACAAAGCCGGTAATGGTAGTTACTGGATCCATGATCAAGCCTCAGCGGGTTCAACGGCCTTGCGAGCGGCCTCGTTGCGGATTTCACCGGCGTGGGTCAGCACAGCGCCGGCCAGAATCTCGTCTTCCCAGTCGATGGCCAGCTCGCCATCCTTGACCATCAGGCCGACCAGATTCTGCAGGTTGCGGGCATAGAGCTCCGAAGCATGCTCGGCCAGGCGGCTGGGCACGTTCAGCGGCGCGACAATGGTCGCCGGCCCGACTTCTACGGTCTCACCGGGCACGGTCAGCGGGGTGTTGCCGCCGCCTTCTGCCGCCAGATCGATGATCACCGATCCGGGCTTCATGCCCATGATCTGCGCTTCGCTGATGATTTTCGGGCTGGGACGGCCGGGGATGGCCGCGGTGGTGATGACCGCATCGGCCTGCTGGATGTGACGGGTGATGACCTGCTCGACCTGGGCCTTTTCTTCCTCGGTCAGCTCCCGGGCGTAGCCGCCCTCGCCGCTGGCGGAAACCCCGGTGTCGACAAATTTGCCGCCCACCGACTCCACCTGCTCCTTGACCTCGGCACGCACGTCGTAGCCTTCGATCATGGCCCCCAGACGCTTGGCGGTGGCCAGCGCCTGCAGACCGGCGACACCGGCCCCCATCACCAGCACCTTGGCCGGACGCAGAGAGCCAACCGCGGTGGTCATCATCGGCAGAATGCGGTTGAGGTTGGTGGCGGCCATCAGGCCGGCCGCATAGCCGCTCAGCGCGGCCTGGGAGGACAGTGCATCCATGGCCTGGGCGCGGGTAATACGTGGAATCAGCTCCATGGCAAAGCAGGTGATCTGACGGTCGCGCAGTGCACGGACGATCTCCGGCTCGCGGTGTGCATAGATGAAGCTGCACAGCACGGTACCCGGCGCCATCTGCTCGATATCAGCCAGAGACGGTGGTTGAACGCTGAATACCAGGTCAGTCTTGACCGGTGCGGAGACGATTTTCACGCCTTCCTTCTCAAACGCGTTATCGGGAATTCTCGCAGCAAGGCCTGCGCCGGATTGCAGAGAACATTCGATACCCATTTTCGCCAGCTTGTTGGCGACGGATGGGACCAGGGCCACGCGTTTTTCGTGTTCGCGTGTTTCCCCGGGAACAAACAGACTGACCGGCATGGGGTCTCCTTTCACCTATTGTTTGTTTTATGCAAAGTCAAAAACGCGGGCAAGCATACACCAAATGCAATTAAACTTTTGTCGTGGTTTTGAAATTTTTTGTTTTCTTGTTTTGAGGGAATTACCCAGAGACTGGGAAAAAGGCAGGAAAATATCATACCTTTTTGGAAAATACAGTGGCTTAACCCAAATGGAGTAGACTGCTCAGGGTGCCATCAGTATCAACCAGAGCGGAAGGGTAAAGCCTGCCAGCACGGTGGAAAGGAAGATAACCGAACTGATGATTCGCGTATCAGCCTGACCCATGGCGAAAGCCAGAACATTGACCCCGGTCGGACACGCTGCCATCAGTACCAGAACGGTATGGGCGACTGGATCGAGCCCGATAACGTAGCCCAGCCCCAGGACCAGCGCCGGCATCAACAGCAGCTTGCTCAGAGTCAGCAGGACCAGACTGCCACTCAGGTGGATCCGGTAGCCGGACAGACTCATGCCGAGCATCAACAGCGCGAGCGGCAAGGCGGCCGCCGCCAGCATCTCCACCAGACGCCAGAGAGGCGCGGGAATCATCAGACCGCTGAGATTCACCGCTGCCCCGCACATCAACCCTATGATCAGCGGATTGGCCAGACTGCCGAGCAGACTGCGCCAGTTCAGCTGGCCACCGCCAAAGAAGGCGTTGTACAGACTCTGCAGGGTGAACAGCACCAGGCTGTGGAAGACCAGTACGGCGAACAGGTAGACCAGACTGTCCGCACCGAGCATCACGGTGATCAGCGGGATGCCCACCAGCACATTGTTCGAATAGCTTGCCGCCAGCCCCATGGACGAGGGCCGCCCAAGGCGCCTGTGCATCAACAGGTTGATGAGCACGAAGACAGAGATGGCCGGCAGGAAGTACAACAACAGCAGCATCGGCGACATCGCCCGGCTGAGATCGGCACGGGCCAGCCCGGCAAACAGCAGTACGGGCATCATCAGCTTGAAAGTGATGATGCTCAGGGTGGCATTGCCATCGGCAGGAAGTATGCGACGTGCGCCCAGAAACCAGCCAAGCAGGATCAGCCCGAAAACGGGAATCAAGGCATTGAGTACAGTCACGCAGCTCTCCTCTTTTCCGACGAACTCCGGAGCCGCCAGCAAGTCTACTGGCCGAATCCGCTCAGCAGAAGCAAATTCCTGACAGGCAGCTACATTTATAGCTGTCATCTACAGATGCCCCTCAATGACTCGTTCAACGGTAAGGATCACCCATGACCACCATCATCGACTTGCTCAACACCCTCTTCTGGGATTACATCCTCATCTATGGCCTGCTCGCGATCGGGCTCTTCTTTACCCTGCGCCTGGGCCTGATCCAGTTCCGCCATATCGGCGAGATGTTCCGCTCCATCATCGGCGCCAGACAGAGTGACCGTTACGGCATCTCCCCGTTTCAGTCGCTGTGTACCAGCCTTGCCTCACGTATCGGCACCGGAAATATCGCCGGCGTGGCCGTGGCTCTGTACCTGGGCGGGGCCGGCGCCATATTCTGGATGTGGATGGTTGCACTGGTCGGCATGGCGACGGCCTACGCGGAAAGCACCCTTGCCCAGCTTTACAAGGTGCAGGACCACAAGGGGCAATATCGCGGCGGTCCGGCGTACTACATTGCCCGGGGGCTCAGAGCGCCCTGGGCGGCAGTGATCTTTGCACTGGCATTGATCCTGTCCTTCGGCATGGTATTCAACGCGGTTCAGGCCAATTCCATCGCCGATGCCGTGGAAAGCGCCTTCGGGGTTCCCAAGCTGTGGGTGGGACTCGCCGTTGCCGTTCTTGCCGGCGCGGTGATCTTCGGCGGGCTGCGTTCGATCGTCCGCTTTGCAGAGTATGTCGTGCCCTTCATGGCCGGCGCCTATGTGCTGATGGCGCTCTACGTGCTGGTGGTCAACTTCGATGAGGTGCCCGGCACCCTCCTCACCATCGTCCGCAGCGCCTTCGGCCTCGAGGAGGCCGCCGGTGGGGTAGCCGGCTCCATGACCGCCGCCATGCTCAATGGCATCAAGCGCGGCCTGTTCTCCAACGAGGCCGGGATGGGGTCCGCACCGAATATTGCCGCCACCGCCACGCCCTCCCCTCACCACCCGTCCTCCCAGGGGTTGGTGCAGGCCACCGGCGTCTTCTTCGACACCCTGCTGGTCTGTACCGCAACCGCAGTCATGATCCTTCTGGCCGACGTTCTGGAGCCCGGCTCCGGTGTGACCGGCATCCAGCTCACGCAGCAGGCCCTGGAAACGCACATAGGTGGCGCCGGCCAGTACTTTGTGGCCATTGCGATTCTGTTTTTCGCCTTCACTTCCATCGTGGCCAACTACACCTACGCCGAGAACGCTCTGATCTATCTGGGGCTGGGCAACAATCTGGGCATCGGCCTGTTGCGTTGCATCGCGCTGGCCATGGTGGTCTGGGGCGCCTGGGAGGCGGTGCTCACGGTATTCAACTTCGCCGATGCCTCCATGGGACTGATGGCCACCATCAACCTGATCGCCATAGTGCTGCTGTCCGGCACCGTGGCCAAGCTGACGAAAGACTACTTCGAGCAGCGGCGCCGGGGCGTGGAGCCGCGTTTCACGGTCAAGGACTATCCCGAACTGCAGGACAAGATAGATA
This sequence comes from Halopseudomonas formosensis, assembly GCF_900115905.1. Lineage (GTDB taxonomy): Bacteria > Pseudomonadota > Gammaproteobacteria > Pseudomonadales > Pseudomonadaceae > Halopseudomonas > Halopseudomonas formosensis. The sequence continues at coordinate 5,048 of NZ_FOYD01000021.1, read as the reverse complement.
CCGGGATCTGGAAGTAGACCCGCAACCACAAATAAAAAGGCGCGCCAATGGCGCGCCTTTCTGCTTCCGGATCGAGCTGACTCAGTCTTTCAGACGCCAGGTAGTGACTCCCTTGCTGTCCTCCAGCACCACGCCCATCTCCGCCAGCTGGTCGCGGATGCGGTCGGACTCGGCCCAGTTTTTTTCCGCACGGGCCTGCAGGCGGGCCTGGATCAGCGCCTCAACTTCAGCCGCATCAACCCGCCCGGCAGCACCGGCGTGCAGATACTGATCGGCGTCCAGTTGCAGAAGTCCGGTGACAGCCGCCAGTTCGCGCAGACGCGCACCCAGTGCCGCCGCAGCATCGAAGTCACTGTCCTTGAGCCTGTTGACCTCGCGGGCCATGTCGAACAGCACCGCACAGGCTTCCGGCGTATTGAAGTCATCGTCCATGGCCTTGCCGAAACGCTCGATGAACTCCTCACCGCCGTTGGCAGGAACCTGAGGCAAGCCCTTGATTGCACGGTATAAACGCTCCAGTGCGCCCTTGGCTTCCTTGAGGTTGTCCTCGGAATAGTTGATGGGGCTGCGGTAGTGGCTGGCCACCAGCAGATAGCGCACCACCTCGGGGTGGTACTGCTCCAGCACATCGCGAATGGTGAAGAAGTTGCCCAAGGACTTGGACATCTTTTCGCCGTCCACCCGCACGGCGCCGGCATGCATCCAGGTCATGGCGTAGGGCTTGCCGGTAGCGGCTTCGCTCTGGGCAATCTCGTTTTCGTGGTGCGGGAATACCAGATCAGGACCACCACCATGGATATCGAAAGTGTCGCCCAGACAGCAGGTGGACATGACCGAACATTCGATATGCCAGCCGGGACGACCCTCACCCCAGGGCGAAGCCCAGCTGGGCTCACCCGGCTTGGCCGCCTTCCACAGCACGAAGTCCAGCGGATCTTCCTTGGCTTCACCCACCTCGATGCGCGCGCCTATCTTCAGATCCTCGATGCGCTTGCGCGACAGCTTGCCGTAACCGGCAAATCGCCCCACCCGGTAATAGACGTCACCATTGCCCGGTGCGTAGGCGTAGCCCTTGTCGATCAGGGTCTGGATCATGCGGAACATGCCGTCGATATGTTCGCTGGCCCGCGGCTCCTGATCCGGACGCAGCACGCCCAGACGGCCCTCGTCCTCATGCATGGCGGCGATCATGCGCTCGGTCAGCTGCTGGAAGCTTTCGCCATTCTCGGCAGCACGGCGGATGATCTTGTCGTCGATGTCGGTGATGTTGCGTACGTAGGTCAGGTCGTAACCACGGTGGCGCAGCCAGCGGGATATCACATCGAAGGCCACCATGACCCGGGCATGGCCGATATGACAGAAGTCATACACGGTCATGCCGCAGACGTACATGCGCACCTGATTGTCCACCAGCGGACGCAGTGGCTCCTTGGTCTTGCTCAGGGTGTTGTAGATCTGCAAGGCCATGCTCACTGCCCCCAGGAGTCACGCAGGGTGACGGTGCGGTTGAACACCAGATTGCCCGGGCGCGAGTCCTTGCTGTCGGCACAGAAGTAGCCTTCGCGCTCGAACTGGAAGCGGTCTTCCGGTGTGGCAGTGGCCAGCGACGGCTCGGCGCGGCAGCCGGTGAGCACCACCAGCGAATCGGGATTGATATTGTCCAGGAAGCTGCCGCCCTCCTCGGTCTTGTCCGGATTGGACTCGGTGAAAAGGCGGTCGTACAGCCGCACCTCGCACTCCACGCTCTCGGCACCCGGCACCCAGTGGATCACCCCCTTGACCTTGCGCCCCTCGGGGTTCTTGCCCAGGGTGTCGGGGTCGTAGCTGCACAGCAGCTCGACGATATTGCCTTCGGCATCGGTGATGGCCTCGTCGGCGCGGATCACGTAGCTGCCGCGCAGGCGCACTTCGCCGCCCGGCACCAGGCGCTTGTAGCCCTTCGGCGGATCGACCATGTAGTCGTCCCGGTCGATATAGATCTCGCGACTGAACGGCAGAATGCGCTCGCCCATGTCCTGCTTGGGATGGCGCGGCAGCGACAGCTGCTCGACCTGCCCTTCGGGATAGTTGGTGATGGTCACCTTCAGCGGACGCAGCACGCACATGGCCCGCGGGGCGTTATTGTCCAGGTCGTCGCGGATGCAGAACTCGAGCATGCCCATGTCGACCACCGCATCGGAGCGGGTGACCCCGATGCGTTCACAGAACTCACGGATCGCAGCGGGAGTATAGCCACGGCGGCGGAAGCCGCTGATGGTGGACATGCGCGGGTCATCCCAGCCATCCACATGCCCCTCGTCGACCAGCAGCTTGAGCTTGCGCTTGCTGGTGACCGTGTAGTTCAGGTTGAGCCGGGCAAACTCGTACTGGCGCGGCTTGGCCGGTACCGGCAGGTTGTCCAGGAACCACTCGTACAGGGGCCGGTGATCCTCGAACTCCAGGGTACAGATCGAATGGGTGATGCCCTCGATGGCGTCGGACTGGCCATGGGTGAAGTCGTAGCTGGGATAGATGCACCACTTGTCACCGGTCTGGTGATGGTGGGCATGGCGGATCCGGTACAGGATGGGGTCACGCAGGTTCATGTTCGGCGCAGCCATATCGATCTTGGCGCGCAGCGCACGGGCGCCGTCCGGAAATTCGCCGGCGCGCATCCGCTCGAACAGGTCCAGGTTCTCCTCGACACTGCGGTCGCGGAAGGGGCTGTTGCGACCCGGCTGGGTCAGGGTGCCCCGGTATTCCCGGGCCTCCTCCGGAGACAGGTCGCAGACGTAGGCCTTGCCCGCCTTGATCAGCTCAACCGCCCAGGCGTACAGCTGATCGAAGTAGTCCGATGCATAACGCACCTCACCGTCCCACTGGAAGCCCAGCCACTGCACATCCTGCTTGATGGCATCGATGTATTCCTGTTCTTCCTTGGCCGGGTTGGTGTCGTCGAAGCGCAGATGGCAGACCCCGCCGAACTCCCGGGCCAGGCCGAAGTTCAGGCAGATCGACTTGGCATGGCCGATGTGCAGGTAGCCGTTGGGCTCCGGCGGAAAGCGCGTCACGATACGGGTGTGCTTGCCGCTCTGCAGGTCAGCCTGCACGATCTGGCGCAGAAAGTGGGCGGGTGGCGTGATTTCCGGTTTATTCATAGGTAATTCGGGGCTCATCCTGGGCAGTGTTGTCGACACGGCGATATTGATCAGCGGACAGGTTCAGCGCCTGAACCCATCCGGCCAAAAAAGACGTCCATCATACCCTAAACTCATGGATGCCTGAATCCGCCCCAGCTGATAGCATTGGCATCTTTTATCCGAATCCATTACCTGTACCAAGCCGAGGAGCAATCGCATGGTCAAGCTGCACACCAACTTCGGGGTCATCACCCTGGAACTCTTCGCCGACAAGGCCCCCGAGACCGTCGAAAACTTCAAGCAGTACGTGCGTGACGGCCACTACGACAACACCATCTTCCACCGCGTGATCAACAACTTCATGATCCAGGGCGGCGGATTCGAGCCGGGCATGATCCAGAAGGACACCCGCGCGCCGATCAAGAACGAAGCCAACAACGGCGTCGGCAACACCGTCGGCACCATCGCCATGGCCCGCACCATGGACCCTCACTCGGCCAGCGCCCAGTTCTTCATCAACGTGGCTGACAACAGCTTCCTCAACCACACCTCCCAGACCACCCAGGGCTGGGGCTACGCCGTATTCGGCAAGGTGACCGAGGGCATGGATGTGGTCGAGAAGATCAAGGCTGTCCGCACCACCAGCCGCGCCGGCCATCAGGACGTACCCGCCGAAGACGTGATCATCGAGCGCGCCGAACTGACCGAGTAAGCCATCCCCGATGCGCTATCTGTTCGTTTCAGACCTGCATCTGGAAGCACAGCGCCCGGACATCACCCGGGCGTTTCTGCGCTTTCTCCACGAGCAGGCCAGCCAGGCCGACGCCCTCTATATCCTCGGGGATTTCTTCGAGGTCTGGCTGGGGGACGACAACCCCGACCCTCTGGCCGACCAGATCAGCGCTGCCCTGCTCTCCCTGTCTCAATCCGGCGTGCCGGTATTTGTCATGCACGGTAACCGGGACTTCCTCATCGGCAGGGATTTCTGCCGCCGCTCGGGCTGCACCCTGCTGCCCGATCCCACTCTGATCGACCTGCGTGGCGAGCGCGTGCTGCTGATGCACGGTGACAGCCTGTGCATTGATGACATCGGCTACATGCGCATGCGCCGCTGGCTGCGCAACCCGCTGAGCCTGTTCATCCTGCGCCACCTGCCCCTGACCGCTCGCCACCGCATCGGCCGCAAACTGCGCAACGAAAGCCAGACCCGCACCCGCTACAAGGCGCTGGAGATTACCGACGTCAATCAGGACGAGGTGCTGCGGGTAATGCGCACCCATCGGGTAACCACCCTGATCCATGGTCACACCCACCGGCCGGCGGTACATCCGCTGGGGCTGGATGGCCGCAAGGCCCAGCGGATAGTGCTGGGGGACTGGGACCAGGCGGGATGGGCGCTGGAGGTAGATGAGCAGGGTTATCGGCTGGGGAGTTTCGAGCTGGGTTGAGGCTGGTTTTTCCCTGACCAGCCTTTTTAGCTCCCCCAAAAAGCAAAACCCCCGGCTCTGGCGAACCGGGGGGCTGCTTACCGCATGAAGCTGGCGCTTACAACTTGCCAGTCAGCTCCGGTACCGCCTCGAACAGGTCGGCAACCAGGCCGTAGTCGGCAACCTGGAAGATCGGCGCTTCTTCGTCCTTGTTGATCGCCACGATCACCTTGGAGTCCTTCATGCCGGCCAGGTGCTGGATGGCACCGGAGATGCCCACGGCGATGTACAGCTGCGGCGCAACGATCTTGCCGGTCTGACCGACCTGCATGTCGTTGGGCACGAAGCCGGCGTCCACCGCGGCGCGGGAGGCGCCAACGGCAGCACCCAGCTTGTCGGCCAGGCTGTACAGCAGCTGGAAGTTGTCGCCGTTCTGCATGCCGCGACCACCGGAGACCACCACCTTGGCACCGGCCAGTTCGGGGCGGTCGGACTTGGCCAG
>NZ_FOYD01000001.1 GCF_900115905.1 Halopseudomonas formosensis | reverse complement strand
CCATGCTGAATACCCAGCCAGGCATTGCGCTGCAGCAGGGCCTCCAGATCCAGGTCCGGCTGGTCACTGACCAGCTGCAGTTCGATGCGGTAGCACTGGCTGATGGCTTCGTGAGCGCGGAACGACAGCACCCGGAAGTCGTGCTCGAGGCCGGGCAGGTCCAGGGTGAAGTGGGCTTCATTGGCGGGGGAAAACATCCGCAGGTCCTTGTTCAGTAACGGTATTGCCGTTACAGCGAACTACGGCCCGGGCATTATTCCCTATCGTGCCCCGTCTCGCTGTGAGCGAGTCGGCATTATGAGCAGTCGGCTTCCGTATCAGTCCACATACTGACAATACTGCACCATCAGGTTGGGCCGGCGCAGGGTCTTCTAAGGCGGTCCGTCAGCCATCGAAATCCGCTGCAACTGGCTGCAACTGGTTGGCGCACCCATCCCCGCGGACGGGTGCGCGGGGGAGGGTTACTGGTCGGACTCCGGTTCGCCACCGTAATCCTCTTCCATCAGGGCCTCCTGACGGGCACCCTCGCCGGGATCGGCTGCGGTTGTGGCAGCCCGTCGATCACGCAGCTTGCCCAGCTGGCTGGTGAGCGCGGCGTGCAGCTTGTCCAGGGCGCCATCGACGGCGATGCGGATGGTGTCGGACTTGTGGGTGACGGAAATGGGCTGCAGCCCCCTGGCCCGTGCCTCGATCTGGCAGCGCTTGTCCTGGGCACCGGCCTTCTCGCCGTTCTCGTCAGTGATATGCAGCGTGACCCGGGTCAGCTCCTGGTCAAAACGCTGGAGCTTGGCCTGTGCTGCGCCGCTGGCCCATTCCACGAGCTTGCTGCTGTTTTCGATGCGGTTATCACTGTAGACCTGTATCTGCATGGAACTCTCCTCGTCATTCAGGACTCCATCTGAGCCTACGCCATTTGACCGACTTATGCGCGCCATCTTCCCCTTGATTCGTATCAGCAGGTGTAGCGCTGCGGTTGCGGACATTTATGTGGAACGGGGGGCGGTGAAACGGGTCTGTAATCGGGCTGGGTTCTACTTGATACCGGCGATACATCTTCCAGGAGTAGCGACATGTATTCAGAAAAGATGGTGGTGCGTGTGCACGGCGACCTGCGGGTCCGGGTGCGCTTTCACGCCCACCCGCACAGCGACAGCACCCTGCTGCTGGTACACGGTTCGCTGTCCACCAGTCAGTCATTCAACCGCGCGCTGGGGTTTCTTGCCCGGCACTGCAATGTCGTCACCTTCGACCAGCCCTATTGCGGCGAATCCCGATCGCTCAATCCCGGCATGCAGGTGCTGGACATGCGCGATGAGGCGCAGGTGGTGCTCGATCTGATCGAGCATTTCGAGGCCGATCAGCTGATGGCCTTCTCCTGGGGCGGCGTGGCCAGCCTGCGGGCGCTGGCACAACGTCCGGCAACGATCGAGCGGGCCATATTCAGCTCCTTCTCACCCATACTCAATCCGGCCATGCTCGCCTATCTGGAGCGGGGTTCCGAATATCTCGCCACCTGTGATCGTCAGCGCATGGCGCAGCTGGTGAATGACACCCTGGGCCGGTATCTGCCGCCGGCAGCCAGGCGCTGCAATTTCCGCCATGTGGCCTCCCTGGATATGCTCGAGTATGCCCAGATGCTGCATCAGATCCGCGAACTGACCACCCTGGGAGCCGAGCGCTTCATGGTCTGCGCCAGCCAGGTGGATGTACCCCTGCTGTTCATCAACGGGGAGCTGGACGAGCACACCACACCCACGGACGCGCTGCACTTTGCCGATCTGGTGCGCAGCTCGGAGTACGTCACCATCCGCCAGGCGGGGCACTTTCTGGAGCTGGAAAACGAAGCCGCCTGTGACGCGGTGGCCCAGGCGGCAGAAGGGTTCCTGTCGGCCGGGACGCAAGCGCCCCGGCTGCGCAGGACGGCCTGATTACTGAGTACTGGTGCCCGTACCCGAGCCGGAGCCGGTAGTGCCTGTGCCAGTACCAGTGCCGGTGCCGGTGCCGGTGCCGGTGCCGGTGCCGGTGCCGGTGCCGGTGCCGGGAGCAGTCTGACCATCCATGCCCGGCTGGGTGGAGGTCCCTGTCCCCGGAGAGTTGCCTGAACCCATGCTGCCGCCGGTGCCATTGGCCGGGGGTGTGTCCATGGGGGCTGAGCCGGGCGTGGTGTTGTACTCATCGGTGGTGGTCGGGATGGGCTCTTCGTGTACCCGATCATCACGTTCGTCGTCGCCACAGGCAGCCAGCATGACCGCCATGAGCGGGATACCAAGGTAGATCAGTCGCATGGGTTTTTTCTCCATTGTTGAGGACATCCCAATTTCTGACCCCCGGTTCCCGCTCGAGTGCAGATTATCTGCACCCGCGTTTTTTCAGGCCTCGGGATTGAGCGAATCGAAGACGCCCTGCTCCCGGTCTGCCGCCTCGGCCCGCAGCTTGATCAGCTGCTTGATCTTGCGATGCGGGAACACATAGAACTGATCCTTCTCCACGGCCTTGAGGGTCATCTCGGCGATGTCGGACGCGGGAATGCGGCCGTGCTCCACGGCATACTTGAGGGCGGCCGCGCGCTTGAGGGCAATCTCGGTCTTTTCTGCGGTGTCGGCCTTGTCTGCCGGGCGGTTGCGGTCGGACATGTGAATGCCGGTGGGGAAGAACGCCGGGCACAGCACGGTCACGCCGACATTGGCACCGGCATCACGCAGATCCAGCGCCAGGGTCTCGGAGATGGCCACCACGGAGGTCTTGCTGACGTTGTAGATGCCACTGCTGGGACCGTTCAGCCAGCCGGCGGCGGAGGCGGTGTTGACGATGTGTCCTTCGTTCTGCTCGATCAGCATGGGGGTGAACGCCTTGACGCCCCAGACCACACCATAGAGGTTGACGCCCAGCACCCAGTCCCAGTCGTCCACGGTGTTCTGCCAGATCGGGCCGTTGACGCTGACGCCGGCATTGTTGAACACCAGGTGGGCACCACCGAAACGGCTGCGGCACAGGGCCGCCAGCTCCTCTACCTGCTCCAGCCTGGAAACATCCAGGCGCATGGTGGCCGACTCGGTTCCCGGGTGGGCCTGTTCGACCAGTCGCAGGGTCTCCTGCATGCCGGCCTCGTCCACATCGCCCAGTACCAGCTTCATGCCCCGCGCAGCGCAGCACAGCGCCAGTTCGCGACCCAGCCCACTGCCGCCGCCGGTGATCACAGCTACCTTGTTCCTGAATTCCTGCATGTCCGAGTTCTCCTGTCGAGAGTGATGGAAGCAACCCGGCGAGCATGCCGTGCGCCGCGGTGACCCGCCAGCGCTATGTCCGCGCTTGATCGACCGGCAACAATCGCGGTTATTTTGCGCTGCCGGCGGCTCGCTCCTGCACCAGGACCCAGGGGCGGATCACCACGGCCCACAGGGTGTCGGGGTCGCGCTGATGCCAGTCCGCCGCCCGGGCGTCAGCCAGACTGGTCAGCAGGTTCTGCTGCATCCAGCCCTTCACCACTGCACTGTTGTCGTCGATCAGCGCCTGGGCCACCTCCACCAGATCCAGGCTGGCGTCCACCTCCAGCAACTCGCCCCGGGCGAAATGCGGCTCCAGGTCTTTCCAGTCGATGCGGGCGGTGGCGCCGACGATGGCGGCGTAGGTTTCATTCGGCGTGGTCATGGGATTTCCTCTGATTGCATGGGCCGGCATGGTACCGCCACCGGTTGGGGACGCCTAGTTGGGGGTGCCTGGTTGGGGCGCCTGGACGGGGACGCCCAGACGGGGCACGAGGCCGTAACGTCGGGATATCGCACACGGGGACCGCGACTTGCAGGCAGGGGCTGGCCCTCCGCCCATGGCTCCGCTACAGTTCCGGGTACAACTCCAATAACATCACAGGCATATGCTATGAAAAAGACACATCGGAAGGTTCTTTTCCAGTTCGTCGCGGTCACTGCGCTTGCCGGAGTCAGCAGCCTGACCCTGGCCGCAGACAACATCAGGATTGCACTGGCGGGCCCGGTCACAGGTCCGGTGGCCCAGTATGGCGATATGCAGTTCACCGGCGCCAACATGGCCATCGACATGATCAACAAGGCCGGCGGCGTGGACGGCCGGCAGCTCGAGGGCGTGGTATTCGATGACGCCTGTGACCCCAAGCAGGCGGTGGCGGTGGCCAACCGCATCGTCAACGAGGGCATCAGCTTCGTGGTCGGCCACCTGTGCTCCAGCTCCACCCAGCCGGCGACCGACATCTACGAGGACGAGGGCATCCTCATGGTCACCCCTGCGGCCACCAGCCCGGACATCACCGCCCGCGGCTACCAGCTGGTATTCCGCACCATAGGTCTGGACAGCCTGCAGGGCCCGACCGCCGGCAAGTACATCGTCGAGCAGGTCAAGCCGCAGAAGGTCGCGGTCATCCATGACAAGCAGCAGTATGGTGAAGGCATCGCCACTGCCGTGCGCGACGTGCTGCAGGAAGCCGGCATCGAGGTGCCGATCTTCGACGGCGTAACCGCCGGCGACAAGAACTTCTCCTCGCTGATCGCCCGGCTGCGCCAGTCCGGCGTGGACTTCGCCTATTTCGGCGGATATCACCCGGAACTGGGCCTGATCCTGCGCCAGGCGCGTGAACAGGGACTCAATATTCCCTTCATGGGCCCCGAAGGCGTGGGCAACAATGACATCAGTGCCATTGCCGGCGATGCCGCCGAAGGCATGCTGGTGACCCTGCCCAAGGCCTTTGACGAGGACCCGGCCAACGCCCACCTGGTGGAAGCCTTCAAGGAGCGCAAGCAGGATCCCAGTGGTCCTTTCGTGTTCCCCTCCTATGCGGCGGTCCAGGTCATTGCCGACGGCATCCGCCTGGCCGGCAGCGACGACCCGGCCAAGGTCGCCGAGGCCCTGCGCAGCAACACCTTCGATACCCCCACCGGCCAGCTGGCCTTCGACGAGAAAGGAGACCTGAAGGACTTCAACTTCGTGGTCTACAAGTGGCATGCGGACGGCAGCAAAACGGCTCTGACCCAATAACGCCCCTGCGGCCCGGCACCCAGCGGTACCGGGCCAGCTGTCAAGGATGCTGACATGCCAGATTGGTTCTACTATCTGATTCAACAGCTGCTCAACGGCCTGACCCTCGGCAGCACCTACGCCCTGATCGCCATCGGCTACACCATGGTCTACGGCATCATCGGCATGATCAACTTCGCCCATGGCGAGGTGTACATGATAGGCAGCTACATCGCCTTCATCGTACTGGCCGCGCTCGCCCTGATGGGCATAGAGTCCCTTCCGCTGCTGATAGCCGGCGCACTGATCTGCAGCATGGTGGTCACCAGCGCCTATGGGTACAGTATCGAGCGGGTTGCCTATCGCCCCCTGCGTGGCGGCAACCGACTGATTCCGCTGATTTCCGCGATCGGCATGTCGATCTTCCTGCAGAACCTGGTGCGTCTGGCCCAGGGCTCGCGGGATATCGCCATGCCCAACCTGGTACGCGGTGGGCTGGATATAGGTCCCACCACCGGCTTTCATGCCACCCTGTCCTACATGCAGATCGTGATCTTCGTGGTGACCCTGATCAGCATGGTCCTGCTGACCCTGTTCATCACCCGCTCGCGCATGGGCCGCGCCTGCCGCGCCTGCGCCGAAGACCTGAAGATGACCAACCTGCTGGGCATCAATACCAACGCCATCATTGCCCTGACCTTCGTCATCGGCGCCGCCCTGGCTGCAGTGGCCGGGGTGCTGCTGGGCATGTACTACGGCGTGATCAACCCCTACATCGGCTTCATGGCCGGGCTCAAGGCCTTCACTGCTGCGGTGCTCGGCGGCATCGGCAGCATTCCCGGCGCAGTGCTGGGCGGCATCCTGCTGGGTGTGGCCGAGGCACTGACCGCCGGCTACTTCAGCGCCGAATACAAGGACGTGGTCGCCTTCAGCGTGCTGATCCTGGTGCTGCTGTTCCGCCCCAGCGGCATCCTCGGGCGCCCGGAGGTGGAAAAGGTATGATGCTGCGCAATCTCAAACCCGCGCTGATATCCGCCGTGGTCGTGGTCATCCTCAGTGGCCTGCTGATGGGCATCCGTCTGCAGCAGCAGGGCACCGGGCTGGTTCTGATCGGCGGTGGCATGGATGTAGCCGTGAAGATAGGCGCTGCCGCGCTGTTCATCTTCCTGTTCAACCTGTTCCGCGATCACCTCACTGCCCTGTGGAACCGCGTCCCTGCCCTGCCACGCACGCCCGCCGCCATCAGCATACTGGCGGCCCGTCCGGCAGCCCACCGACTGATGTGGTGCTTCATCATTGCCGCCGCGGTGATCTGGCCCTTCCTGACCAACCGCAGCAACATCGACCTGGCCACCCTGGTGCTCATCTACGTGATGCTCGGTCTGGGGCTGAACATAGTGGTGGGTCTGGCCGGCCTGCTGGACCTGGGTTACGTGGGTTTCTATGCCGTGGGGGCCTATACCTACGCCCTGCTGTCGATGTATTTCGGCATCGGCTTCTGGACCGGCCTGGTCGCCGCCGGGGCCATGGCCGCCCTGTTCGGCTTTCTGCTCGGGTTCCCGGTGCTGCGCCTGCGCGGCGACTATCTGGCGATAGTGACCCTGGGCTTTGGCGAGATCATCCGCATCCTGCTGAACAACTTCACCAGCCTGACCAATGGCCCCAACGGCATCGGCAACATCCCCAAGCCGGATCTGTTCGGACTGGAATTCAGCCGGCGTGCCAGCGAAGGTGCTCAGACCTTCCACGAGTTCTTCGGCATCGACTTCAATTCGGTGCACCGGGTCATGTTCCTGTACTTCCTGGCCCTGGTGCTGGTGCTCTTCACCCTGTTCGTCATCAACCGCCTGCTGCGCATGCCGGTGGGCCGGGCCTGGGAAGCACTGCGCGAGGATGAGGTGGCCTGCCGCTCGCTGGGCATCAACCCCACGGCAGTCAAGCTCAATGCCTTTACCATAGGCGCAACCTTCGCCGGCTTTGCCGGGTGCTTCTTCGCCGCCCGCCAGGGCTTCATCAGCCCCGAATCCTTCACCTTCATCGAGTCGGCCATCATTCTGGCCATCGTCGTGCTCGGCGGCATGGGCTCCCAGCTGGGCGTCATCCTGGCCGCCATCATCATGACCCTGCTGCCGGAGATTGCCCGCCAGTTCGACGAGTACCGGATGCTGCTGTTCGGCCTGCTGATGGTGCTGATGATGATCTGGCGCCCGCAGGGACTGCTGCCAATGAAACGTCCGCATCTGGAGCTGAAATCATGAGTGGAGCCCCTTTGCTGGAGGTCTCCGGCCTGTGCATGCGCTTCGGTGGCCTGCTGGCCGTCAATGAGGTCGCCCTGCGCGTAGAGGAAGGTCAGATAGTGTCGCTGATCGGCCCCAACGGCGCGGGCAAGACCACGGTATTCAACTGCCTGACCGGGTTCTACAAGCCCAGCGCCGGCAGCATCCGTTTCCGCGGTGAGGAGGTCAGCGGTCTGCCGGGCTTCAAGCTGGCACGCAAGGGCATGGTGCGCACCTTCCAGCATGTGCGCCTGTTCAAGCAGATGAGCGTGGTGGAGAACCTGCTGGTGGCCCAGCATCAGCACCTCAACACCAACATGCTGGCGGGCCTGTTCAAGACCCTCAGCTATCGTCGTGCGGAGCGCGAGGCCATGGATCGGGCGGCCTGGTGGCTGGAGCGACTGGGCCTGACCGATGTCGCCAACCGCACCGCCGGCACCCTGGCCTATGGTCAGCAGCGGCGCCTGGAGATTGCCCGCTGCATGGTCACCCGCCCGACCCTGCTGATGCTCGACGAACCCGCCGCCGGGCTCAACCCGAAGGAGACCGCCGATCTGCAGGAGCTGATCGCCGAACTGCGCGATGAGCAAGGCCTGAGCATCCTGCTGATCGAGCACGATATGAAACTGGTCATGGGGATTTCCGATCACGTGGTGGTGATCAACCAGGGTTGCCCCCTGGCTGACGGCACGCCGGAGGAGGTCCGCCGGCACCCCGATGTGATCAAGGCCTACCTGGGGGAAACCTGATGCTGTCGTTCACTGACGTCAACACCTTCTACGGCAAGATCCAGGCGTTGCACGGGGTAAGTCTGGACGTGCAGCAGGGGGAGATTGTGACCCTCATCGGTGCCAATGGCGCCGGCAAGACCACCCTGCTGATGACGCTCTGCGGCGACCCCGCGCCGGCCAGCGGCAGCATCCGCTACCACGGCGAGGAACTGGTCGGCAGGGAAACCTGCCATATCATGCGCAGGGACATCGCCATAGTGCCGGAGGGACGCCGGGTATTCTCCCGCCTGACAGTGGAGGAAAACCTGGCCATGGGTGCCTTCTTCCTGCCACGGGATGAGGTCCAGCCCCAGCTCAAGGCGACCCTGGAACTCTTTCCCCGATTGAAGGAGCGCTATCAGCAACGGGCCGGCACCATGTCCGGCGGGGAACAGCAGATGCTGGCGATCGGCCGGGCACTGATGAGCAAACCCCGCATGCTGCTGATGGACGAACCCTCTCTGGGGCTGGCGCCCATCATCATTCAGCAGATCTTCGAGATCATCGAGGAGCTGCGCCGTCAGGGGGTGACCATCTTCCTGGTCGAACAGAACGCCAACCAGGCGCTGAAACTGGCCGACCGGGGCTACGTCATGGAGCACGGCCGCATCGTCATGCAGGGCAGCGGCGAGGAGCTGCTGGCCGACCCCGAAGTACGCCGCGCCTACCTCGGCGCCTGACGGGGCCGAGGCGTTATCGCAGGAGCACCACCGAGACCGGGATTCTCCTACACCCAAACCGGGATTCTCCTACATCCAAACCGGAACTCTCCCCGAACCGTAGGAGCACCCGCCCCGGGTGCGAAGGTAGCGCCGCTCTGGCTCGACTCCCTTTCGCACCGAGGGCGGTGCTCCTACATCCAAACCGGGATTCTCCTACATCCAAACCGGGATTCTCCTACATCCAAACCGGAACTCTCCCCGAACCGTAGGAGCACCCGCCCCGGGTGCGAAGGGTTTTGGACCGGGGCTCCGGGGGTCAGTCGGCGAGCGGTGCTCCGCCCTGATAACCGCATCCATTGAGGCGCTGGCCATCGCGGATCAGCACGGCGCTGAGGTGGTAATAGTCGCCGGTAGTGCGCTCGATGCAGCCGGTGGGATAAAGCCAGAGTTCCAGCCCCTGGTCATGCACGCCACGGAAGCCCAGGGCGCCATCCGGCAGCTGCTCGCTGATCATCGACAGCTGACGTCCATCCTCGGCATCGCCGCTGGTCAACAGCATGCCGCCGGCACCTACATCCACCCGCCAGCCATCGGCCAGACTGAAGCCGACCCACCGGCTGTGAGCGGCACTGGTGTCCATGCAGCCGCGCCCGGTGGATTCGACCCTGTGGGTCCTGTCGACCATCCAGCGGCCATCCTTCTCGGTCACCGCCAGCTCGGCGAAGATCGACATCTGCCCCGGCTGCCCCACTTCATCAAACAGCCTTTTCAGTTCGGCGCTGGGTTCCAGCAGGCGATCGTGCTCCTGACCACAGGCGCGGATGGTCCAGTGCGGCTCCGCCCTGTCCACCAATCCGGCGACCCGCTGCGCTGCGGCCTCTCTGCCACCCTGCCAGGGCGACCAGGAAGCACAAGCGCTCAGGATTGAGGCAACACTGAGAATGGTGCAGAGTGCGAGGCGACCGGTTGGTGCTGTCATTGTGTGAACCCCTTTGAAGAATCTCTCATAAACCGATGAATTACCTGCAATGACAGACCACAATCCGCCCACTCGGTGCTAAGCTGTGTAGCGTTTTTCACCACCGTTTTACCTTCTGCCTGGACGGAACTATGAATACCATAAAAAGCTTGATGCTGGCGTCGCTTGTACTGGTCGGCGCATGCTCTTCTAAACAGGAAGTCGTGCAAGCTCCGCAGGAACCAGCTCCCTCCTGGGCTGATTCGCGTATCGAGAGCCTGAGCACCCTGGCCAAGCAACAGGGTTATGAAGTGGAGCGTGAGGGTGAACAGATCCGGGTGCTGATCCCGGTTGACGGCAACTTCCATCCCAAACGTACGCTGCTGCTGCCCTCCGGGCTGGTCCCCCTGAGCAAGATGGCCCAGGCACTCAAGAGCGACAGCGGCAGTCGCGTCACCGTGGTCGGACACAGCGACAGCGACGGCAGTCATGAACTGAACCAGTCCCTGAGCATGGAGCGCGCCCAGGCGGTGGCAAGCGTCCTGCGTCTGGGTGGCATCGAACGCCACCGCATACACCTGATCGGCATGGCCGACAACGCCCCCCGCGCCGATAACAGCACCTATACCGGCCGCAAGCTGAACCGCCGGGTGGAGATCATCCTCACACCCTACCAGCCGACCAGCGTAGCACTGGCCGACGCCACCAAGCCCTGATCGGGCTTGCGGGCCTGGCTCACGCCGGGCCCGCTGTCACTTCTACTTGCTGACCCGGGATACCCCGTTCACGGTCAGGATGCGAACCCGCTCCCCCGGGGCAAATGACACGTTCTTGTCCACCTCCTGGACATAGGCCCGGGTCTGGCCGCCATCTTCACGCACGGTAATTTCCACGCCTTGGTTGCGGGTGATGCCTTCCTCGGCGGCAGCGCCGGCCATGCCACCGGCCACTGCACCCAGCACGCCGGTGATGATGCTGCCGCGTCCGCCGCCCACAGAACTGCCGGCCACACCACCGATGACGGCACCGGCGCCGGTACCTATGTTGGTCTTGGTCCCTTCGATCTGTACCAGGCGTACCGATTCCACGGTGCCCATGCGCACGGTCTGGGGAGCGCGGGCCTCGGATCGACTGTAGGTGTCACCGGTCAGGCTGGAGGCGCAACCACCCACGGCCAGGGTCAGGCCGAGCAGGCAGCTCGTGAGAATACGTTTTTTCATAAATCACCATCCTGTCTGTATGCCGGCCGAGTGACCGGCTGGACCTCGATCTGTCGTGCTCGTTGGACTGCCCTGAGTGGCAATCGTTGCACGGCAGGCATTTCATCGGATTTCCGCTTTGCGGGTCGAGCCTCGCAGCGATTTGCTCTAGACTGCTCGTCGTTTTTTCCTGGTGTCGGCCCGCCTTGACGGCGCTGGCTCGGCTTTCGCCTTCGTTGTACCCGCCACAACAACTATAACGCCCGCAGGTCACGAACACCGAACAATCGGAGACTTTCCTATGCCCTTGTTTCAGGCCGCGTGGGTATTTTATCTGAACAATGCTGCACTGGTGCTGAACAGCCTGGCACTCTTCTACGGGCTGTGCGGCAGCTGGCTGATCCTGGCGACCCAGCTGCGTACCCTCCGCGCCCAACGCCTGCTCAGCAGCGATGCGGGCACCCTGGAGGAAGAACTGCCGCTGGCCAGCAGAAAGACCAACCGGCTGTTCAGCCTGGTCGGCTGTCTATGCCTCGGCCTGGCCCTGCTGCTGAGCGTCGCTTCCGCGCAATTCTGACACCTGCCGACTGAGCACGGGATTGGCATACTGGCGCAGCCACCACAGCCGCTGCTCCGCGGGGCATTGGGCCAGTCGCTCCTCGAAGCGCTGCTGCTCCCCGCTCAGCACCTCGGGCGCAAATTGCTTGCGCCAGCCGCTGATGTCCACTTCGGCAAACTCGCTGCCCAGCTGCTCCACCGCCAGGTAGTTGCTGGGATAGAGCCGGTACAGCCCCAGAATCTGCCTGTCCGCCTCGGCCGCCACCGCCCTGGCATCGGCGTAGTCGCCGGTCAGCGGCGTGCCGAAGGCGATGTGCACCCGTCCCTTGTACCCGGTCAGCCCCTTGGCGATGGAGCTGTCGTCCTCGCCCGGCTGCTTGGTATAGCTGCCGGTGCGCTCGCGCTGTTCCAGCTCCCGCGCCTTCATCTGGTCGCAGGGGTCCCATTCGTAGGCGATGGAGACCGGCACTATGTTCAGCGAACGGATCACGTCGGCGAAGTCCTCACCCTTGCGACTCATGCACAGCATCTTGATGATCGCGGTGTCGGTTCGGTCCCGACCATCCTTGGCACGCCCCTCGGCCTGGGCAATCCAGACGGAGTGACCAGTGGCTATCGAATGGTTGATGTAGGCCGACAGGGTCTGGTACACCGCCAGCTTCTCCCGGCGCCCGGTCACCGAGCGGTGCACGATGAAACACTTGTTCAGCCGCATCAGGTCGCTGACGAAGGAGCGCTGCAGCAGGTTGTCGCCGATAGCGATACGCGGCGTGGGGTGCCCGCTGTGGTAGAGCGCGTAATTGACGAAGGCCGGGTCCATGGCAATGTCCCGGTGATTGGCCAGGAACAGATGGGGCTGGGTCTTGCTGAGGTTGTCCAGACCGCTGTAGGTAACGGTCAGGGCGCTTTTTTCAATGACCTTGTCGAGCCAGGGCTCCAGTCTCTGCTGCAGTCCATGCACCGTGTCCACCCCCCGCAGCTCGCGGCGCAGTGCACCGCTGACCAGGCGGCAGCTGACACCGGGCATCCAGCGACTCAGGCGTGGGAAGCGGTATCCGGCCAGTGTCTGCAACAGCTCTCTGTCCTGCAGTAACCGCTGCAGTACCGCAGGCACCTCATCATCGTGATACGGCCGGATGGCATCAAACTCGCCCATTGGTTCCTCATCAAAGTGGGTATGGAGCGCGCATTATGCGGCGCTGCGGTCGGAGTCTCAATTCCCCATCGCGGTTTCGCTGCCGCGGCCCCCGTGGCTGGCAGTGCCCGCGGCCAATGCTTACACTAGCCGTCGAGATCAAGGCTCCGCAGACCGCGGTGCCCGAGGAGAGTCCCATGTTGCATGAAGCCTCCGTCCGGAGCGCAGGGTGAGCGGTCGCCTCGCCCAATTCCGGGCGCCGCTGCCCGAGGTGCCCGAACACTGGCAGCCCAGCTGGAACCTGTCACCGGGGCAGCAGCTGCTGATTCTGCGCAAGATCGACAAGCGCGTCGAATGTGCCCGGGTGCTGTGGAACCTGACGCCCGGCTGGCTCAAGGACCTGAGCCGGGCGCCGTTCACCGCCAAGGCCGAGTTCCTGCATGACAAGGCCATGTTCCGCGAACCGCTGGTACAGCGGCGCTGCCTGATCCCGGTGGAGGGTTACTACGTATGGCAGCAGCAGGGCCGGCGCAAGCAGCCCTGGTATCTGCGCCGGGAACAGGACAGCCTGGCGCTGGCCGGCCTCTGGGACAGGTACCAGCTGGAGGACGGCACCTTCTGGGACAGCTGCGTATTGATCACGGCGCCAGCCAAGGGTTTGCCGGCGCGCCTGACCGATCGCATGCCGGTGGCACTGAATCAGGCCGAGCAGGCCATCTGGCTGGCCCATGCCACCGCACCCAGGGCCCTGCAACCGCTGCTGCTCAATGCCGAGCCGCAGGTTCAGCTGATGTATCCGGTCAACCCGGCGGTGAGCAATCCCGCTACCCAGGGCCCCCACTGCACTTCACCTACCGGGCACCCGGTACGCCTTACACCCGGAACTGATTGATCAGGCGCCGCTGGTGCTCGGCCAGCTTGGTCAGACCGGCACTGGCGGTGGAAGACTCCGCCGCCCCGCCGGCAACCTCGTTGGCCACGGTGCCGATATTGGCCACATTGCGGTTGATGTCCTCGGCCACCGCGCTCTGCTGCTCGGCAGCGCTGGCGATCTGGATGTTCATGTCATTGATCACCGACACTGCCTGGGTGATGGACATCAGTGCGGCATCGGCCTCTTCGGCCTGCAGCACGCTCTCGCCGGTACGCGCCCTGCTCTGCTCCATGATCCGTACTGTCTGCCGCGTGCCGTTCTGCAGTTGCTCGATCATCTGCTGAATCTCTTCGGTGGAGGCCTGGGTCTTGAGGGCCAGATTGCGCACCTCATCGGCCACCACTGCAAAGCCCCGACCGTGCTCACCGGCCCGGGCCGCCTCGATCGCTGCGTTCAGCGCCAGCAGATTGGTCTGCTCGGCGATACCCCGGATCACATCGAGGATCGAGGTGATGTTCTCGCTGTCCCTGGCCAGGCTCTCAACGGTCTGAACCGCCTGCTGGATATCGGCGGATAGCTGCTGAATGGTCGCCGCGGTCTGTTGTACCACTTCACGACCATGACTGGCCGAGCCGTTGGCGTTGCCGGCTGCTTCCGCCGCCAGACTGGCATTGCGTGCGACGTCCTGGGCAGTGGCGGTCATCTCGGCGACCGCGGTAGCCACCAGCTCGATCTCGGCCAGCTGCTTCTGCACTCCGTCATTGGTGCGCATGGCGATATCGGCGGTATTTTCCGCCGCATCCGTCACCTGCTGCACCGAGCCGACCACCTCGCGGATCATACCCTGCAGCTTGTCGAGAAAGGCATTGAAGCCTGCAGCGATGGCACCGAACTCGTCAGCCCGCTCCACCGGCAGGCGCCGGGTCAGGTCCCCGTCCCCCCGGGCAACCTCATTCAGCATGCCGACCAGTTGACGGGCCGGCCGCGCCAGGTTGTACCCCACCAGCAGCATCACCCCGAGCCCCGCCAGGGCGATCATTACACCGATGATCATCAGGGTGCCGGCAGCGCCGGACTGCTGCTCGGCAAGCTCGGCGTCCAGCGCGGCCAGGTCCGCCATCACCACATCCAGCGGCAGGCGGAACAGCAGCGCCCAGCGGGCGGCGGAGTTCCCCAGGGGCACGGGCATCCACAGCTCGATGAGATTGTTGGCCCGGTCCACTTCATAGATGGGCTCTTCCTTCAGCTGCCGCAGGTTGGCCTGATCGACGCTGTCGAGAATCGCCGCGGCCGACTCCCCCGCCGCGGCCCCTTCACCGGTCCAGGCGACCAGCCGACCATTACTGCTGATCAAGGCCTGCTCGCCCTGGCCGTCAAAGAGGTGGCCATTGCTGCGCTCGAGCATCGATTGCAGAAAATCCACCGACAGGTCGGAGCCGACGATTCCCAGGAATTCACCGTTGAGCAGGATCGGAGCGGAAAAGGACGCCAGCATGACCTGCTTGTCGCCCAGCTGATAGGGAGCCGGGTCGACGACGCAGGCGCGTCCCGTTTCCCGGGGACACAGATAGTACTCGCCCGCCCGTATCCCGGTGTCCAGCAGGGTTTCATCGTTCAGTTCGCTGAGCAGATCCAGGGCAATGCTGCCATCAGCCTCGCGGTACCAGTAGGGTATGAACTGCCCTTCCTCGCTGTGCCCGGGCAGCCCGGTGTTGGCGTAGAAGCTGTCCAGCCCGTCGAAGGCGCCGGGCTCCCAGGCTACGTAAGCTGCCAGCAGGTCGGCCCGCTCTTCCAGCACCTGACGGACATAGCGCAGCATCTCGTCCCGGCTGACCATCAGTTGCGGCAACCCGTCCCGCACGTCCGCCGCCTGACGATTGAGCAGCGCCAGTTGCTCGTTGACCACCAGAGGCTGCTCGAGCTGCTGGCGGATACGCAGCATCTCGCTGCTGGCCACCGCCTCCAGCCGCTCGCGTACATGCCGCTCCAGCAACTGCTCGGTGCGCTCGGCTACCAGGGTCTGATTGCGCTCGAAGGCCAGCAGGGCATAGAGGGTCATTGCCCCCACCGCCACGAAGAGACAAGCGCCTGCCAGAGCGGCGACGGACAGCTGTATTGATCGGAATTTCATGAAGTACTCGTCACGACGGGAACCGGGATATAACTTTATCGGCAGAGGTGGTCAAACCTTCAGCGGCGATCTGCTATTGTTCGCTGCATCCATTACCAGTTTGTTACGGAAGGGTTATCCGTCATGCGTATTCGCCGCCTTGCCTATTGCCTGCCGCTGATGCTGCTGATGAGCTGTGAGAGTGTCCAGACCACCCAGGGTGGTGCCGTGGGCGTCCAGCGCAACCAGTACATGGTCAGCGGTCTGTCCAGCACCGAAGTCGACCGGATGGCTGCCGAGTCCTATCAGGAAATGCTCGCCGAGGCCCGCAGCAAGAATCTGCTCAATACCGATGCCGCCATGCTCAAGCGGCTGCGCACCATCGCCGACCGGCTCGTTGGTGAAGTTGACCATTTCCGCCCGGACGCCCGCAGCTGGGATTGGGAAGTCAACCTGATCAAGAGCGATGCGCTCAACGCCAGCTGCATGCCTGGCGGCAAGATCCTGTTCTATACCGGCATCGTCGACCAGCTCAAGCTCAGCGATGATGAAATCGCCCAGATCATGGGCCACGAGATCGCCCATGCGTTGCGCGAACACGGACGGGAGGCCATCTCCCGCGCCTACGCCACCCAGATGGGCACCCAGGTGATCGGCTCCCTGCTCGGGCTCGGCGACGGTGCCCGCCAGGCCGCGGACCTGGCGGTGCAGTATGGCCTGACCCTGCCCAACAGCCGCGCCAACGAAACCGAGGCCGACCTGATCGGCCTGGAGCTGGCCGCCCGAGCCGGCTACAACCCCGAAGCCGCCGTCACGCTGTGGCAGAAGATGGGCGCCGCCTCCCAGGGCCAGCCCCCGGCGTTTCTCAGTACCCACCCCTCGTCCTCGGGTCGCATAGAGACGCTGCGCGGCAATATCGCCAAGGTCCGGCCGCTCTACGAAGCGGCCCGCTGAGCGGGGTGCGCACCGGGTTGCGACCAATGACTGATTGATTTCTCAGGGATTTCAACTATGTTACAGCGGCTGGAAACCGGCCGCCCCCGGACAGTAACAAACAAACCGAGGAATGACATGATGAAAAGAACCCTGATCGCCACCGGTGTTGCCGCTGGCCTGCTGGCCCTGCCGGGCCTGTCCGTCGCCCAGGGTGGCGGCTTCGTGGAAGACGCCAAGGCCAACCTGAGCCTGCGCAACCTGTACTACGACGGCGACTACAAGAACGCCACCGGCGCTCCAAGCGACCGGGAATGGGGCCAGGGCTTCATGCTCAGGTTCAACTCCGGTTACACCCAGGGCCCGGTAGGCCTGGGGCTGGACGTATTCGCCCGTGCCGGCCTGCGCCTGGACTCCGGCGGCAAGCGTGGCGATGCTGACGCCAGCCGCCAGCCCGGCACCATGTTCCCGCTGGAAGACGATAACAGCGCGGTATCCGAATTCAGCCAGATCGACTTCGCCGCCAAGGCCAAGGTATCCGCTACCGAGATCAAGGCCGGACGCGGCTTCGAACCCGCCCTGCCGATCCTGACCCGCAACGATGGCCGCCTGCTGCCGCAGACCTACAGCGGTGTGATGGTGACCTCCGACGAGATCGACAACCTGACCCTGCGCGCGGGCCAGTTCGACGAAGCCAGCAGCCGCAGCTGGAGCCACTATGACGGCCTGCGCATCGCCGGTGGTACCGAGCGGGTGAACAAGTTCCAGTACGCCGGCGGTGACGCCCAGCTGGGTGACAATCTGGTTGCCAGCTACTACTTTGCCAAGCTCAAGGACTACTACAAGCAGCACTACCTCGGCGCGGTGCATACCCTGCCGCTGGGCGAGGGCAAGCTGGTCACCGACCTGCGCTACTTCGACAGCAACTCCACCGGTGCCAATCGCAGTGGCGAAGCTGGTTATGGCGCAGCCGGCGTATTCAACGACGGCGAGGTGGACAACCAGGCCATGAGCGCCCTGTTCACCTATCACCGCAGCAACCACTCCCTGGGTCTGGGTTATCAGGCAATGCGCGGTGACAGCAACTTCGCCTTCGTCAACAACGGCGACGGTGCCACCGCCTACCTGATCACCGACTCGCAGATCGGCAAGTTCGAGCGCGCCGGCGAGAAGACCTGGGTCGGCCAGTACGGTTACAACTTCGCCGACTACGTGCCGGGTCTGAGCTTCAGCGCCAAGTACCTGCGCGGCAGTGACATCGACACCCTGGGCAACACCGGTGACCGCGAGTGGGAACGCGACCTGCGTCTGGACTACAAGGTCCAGAGCGGTGTGCTCAAGGATCTGGGTGTATCGCTGCGCCATGCCAGCCTGCGCTCCGATGTCGCCCGTGACGAGGACCAGCTGCGGGTCTACCTGACCTACAACTTCGTCCTGCTCTGAGCCCTGCAGCCCCGGCCACCGTGCCGGGGCTTTGCCCTCCGGCACCTTTTCCGGTGTACCATGGTCATCTGTCATGACCAGTCACCCCAGGAGAGCTGCCATGCAAGACCCCAATCAGCGCTACGCCCGCACCTACAGCGAATCGGGACTGCGACGCAAACTTGTCCGCTATGCCCGCGCCGCCGGCGAAGAGGTGGTGGAGAAGGTGCTCTGGCTGTTCTACGCCGCCCAGAGTCCAGCCACGCCGCGCTGGGCGAAGACGGCCATCTACGGCGCACTGGGTTACTTCATCTTCCCCCTGGACGCCATTCCCGATCTGGCGCCCCTGGTCGGCTATACCGATGACCTGGGCGTACTGGCCGCCGCTCTGACCACAGTCGCCTTCTACATCAACGATGACATCAAGGCACGGACCCGGGTGCAGATGGAAAAGTGGTTCGGCCCCCGCACCACGGAAACGGGAACTGAAGTCGAGCAGGTCCGGGCGCCATAATAACCAAATCGAATCAACACATTCATTTTTATTCTTTTTTAAAAATACAGCCTTCGTTTATTTTATCCCCACTGTCAGCGCGCCACTCGACCACGCAGAGCCGGATGACACACCCATGACCACACGGATGAATAAACGGAGCACACCATGCAACACACTCTGCTGGCCAGCGCCATCGCCCTCGGACTGCTGTCCACCCTGCCCACCCTGGCCCAGGCCGGTGAGGGATTCGTCGAGGGTGCCAGTGCCACCCTCGGCGCCCGCAACTTCTACTTCAACCAGGACAATCGCAGTGGCGCCGCCTCCCCCTCGAAGAGTGAGGAGTGGGGCCAGGGCTTCCTGCTCAACTTCCAGTCCGGTTATACCGCAGGTCCGGTCGGCTTCGGTCTGGATGCCCTGGGCCAGGTTGGTATCCGCCTGGATTCGGGCGGCCGCACCACCAAGGCTGACCGAGACCGCAACCCGGGTGCCCTCTTCCCGCTGGAGGACGACGGCAGCGCGGTCAGCAATTTCAGCCGCATCGACTTCACCGGCAAGGCCCGTATCGGCAGAACCGAGCTGCGCCTCGGTGCCCTGCAACCCAAACTGCCGGTGCTGACCTTCAACGACGGCCGCCTGCTGCCGCAGACATTCCGTGGCGGTCAGCTGACCTCCCGGGACATCGAGGGCCTGACCCTGAATCTGGGCCAGATCGAGAGGGCCAGCGGTCGCGCCTCGACCGATTACGAAGGGCTGACCATTGCCGGCGGTACCGAGCGGGTCAATCAGTTCCGTTTTGCCGGCGGTGACTACCAGCTGACCGACAACCTGATCACCAGCTACTACTTTGCCGAGCTGGAAGACTACTACCGCCAGCACTTTCTCGGACTGGTCCATAACATCGGCCTGGGCAATGGCAAGCTGAATACCGATCTGCGCGCCTTCGACAGCAATGCCGACGGCGCCAACGATGACGGCCAAGCAGGCTACGGCGCTGCCGGCTTCCAGAACGACGGCCGGGTCGACAACCGCGCCCTCAGCGCCCTGTTCACCTACAGCCTGAGCGGGCACAGCCTGGGGCTCGGCTACCAGCACCTGAGCGGCGACAGCCATTTCCCCTTCGTCAACAACGGTAACGGCGCCACTGCCTACCTGATCACCGACTCGCAGATCGCCAAATTCCAGCGGGCCGGCGAGAAGACCTGGCTGGCACGCTATGCCTATGACTTCGCCAATGCCGGCGTTCCCGGCCTGAAGGCCAGCGCCACCTACCTGCGTGGCGATGACGTCAAGGCCGCCGTGTCCGGCGCTGATCATGAGTGGGAGCGGGATCTGCGGGTCGACTACCGCATCCAGAACGGCTGGCTGAAGAACCTCGACCTGTCCCTGCGCCATGCCAGCCTGCGCAGCGACGTGGCCGGCCAACGGGATCAGGACGAGCTGCGCGCCATCGCCAGCTACACCTTCACCCTGCTGTGATCCGGACGGGCCCTCTGGGCCCGTTTTCACCTGGCGGGCAGTTGACCTGCCCGCCACCCTGAATCCCCCCATCGCAGGAGATCATGATGACCACAGCTTCCCCCCGATACCTGATCCTGCCCGGATGGCAGGGCTCCGGCCGATACCACTGGCAGAGCCACTGGCAACGCCTGCTGCCCGGCGCCCAGCGCGTCGAGCAGGCCGATTGGCATCTGCCGCGGCGCGCCGACTGGGTCAATGCCCTGGATCGTTGCATCGCCGCGCAGCCTGGTCCGGTGATACTCATTGCCCACAGCCTGGGCTGCATTACCGTAGCGCACTGGGCTGCCCAGGCGACACCGGCCCTGCGCGCCAGGGTCCAGGGCGCGCTGCTGGTGGCGCCGGCGGACGTGGAGCGTGACGGCTGCCCTGCCCCGCTGCAGAACTTCGCCCCCATCCCCCGACAGCCGCTGGGCTTTGCCAGTCTGGTGATCGGCTCCACCAACGACCGTGCCGCCAGTGCCGGGCGCGCACTGACCCTGGCCGACAGCTGGGCCAGCCAGGCGATCATCCTCGAGCAGGCCGGGCACATCAACACCGAGGCAGGCTATACCCGCTGGGAAGAGGGCTTTGCCTATCTCTATCAACTGCAGAACCTGATCGAAAAACAGCAGCGACGGTGGGCCTGAATAAAATCGGCCCACCGGCTCTGCGCCATCACTGATTCAGCAACCGACGCACACCCAACCCGACCAGCAGGCCGAGCAGACAGAACAGGGCAAACACCCAGCCCGACCACAGCCAGCGCCAAGAACAGCGCTCCAGCCGATGGCCGATCGGATTCTGTGTACTCCATTTGTGCCAACCCCATAGTCAAAAGGTTCTTCTCGGAGGCGCAGGTCCCCAAATCGGCGGATCGAACTGTGCCCTTCGCAGCACCTGGTGAAAAAAAATCCCCGGCCGCAGCCGGGGCAAGGAAGGAACAGAAGCCAGCGGTGGTTATCTGCCACCCCAGATGGTGCCGGCGGGATCGGCCGCAGTAACACCCACCACGTTGCCATGCTCGACCGGGGACAATCGTAAGAATGTGTCCGGCACGTACCGCTAGCTCCCGCACTCCTTCGGGAGCGAGCACCCGGCCGCTGGAATGCTGCCGCCCTCTGCGGCAGGTCAGCTGTAGTTGGAGGGAGGTGGATACTCCCCGGTCAACAGCCAGCGACCTATGTCCTTCTGTTTGTGATCCAGCGGATCGTGCAAGGTGTGCACCCGGACGTTGCGCCAGAAGCGGTCGAAGCCGAATCGGGAGGAGGTCGCCCTCGCGCCCATGGTTTCGAAGATCTCGCTGGTGATATCCAGCGCTACCCGACCGGACAGCAGCTTGGCCTCGGCAATCCAGGTGGCCAGCTCGCCACGCTCGGCCGGGGTGGGCTGGGGCCTGTCCAGCAGTTGTTGCAGGCGTTCCGCCGCCCGCTCGGCAAGGGCGCTGGCGGCATCGAAGCGGGACCACAGCTGACCGAGGCGCAACTGTATGAGCGCATCATTGGTCGGCTTCTCCGCGGTGGAGCCCGGCCAGCTGCGCGCCCGCTCATGGATGTAGTCAACGGCCGCACTCAGGGCGCCGGCGGCGTTGCCCAGGTAGATCTGCACCAGCACCATCTGGGAGACACAGGTACGCAGGGTCGCCCGCGGCGTGCCCAGCCCCTGTTCCAGCAAGTCACCGGGATCCACATAGACGCCCTCGAAGTGCACTGTGCCGCTGTCGGTCTGGCGCTGGCCGAAGCCATCCCAGTCATCATCGATGAGCAGCCCGTCCCGGCTGGCAGGCAGCGCCAGGAAGACCCGCTCCTGGGAACCGAACTCCACGGGCGCGCTCACCACCAGCGCGTCGGCCCCCAGGGCGCCAGAACAGAACGACTTGCTGCCCAGCAGCAGATAGTGGTCTTCCTCGCGCACCAGCTGCAGGCCGGTATCACGACCATTGGTGGCATTGCCCCAGAACCAGTCCCGTTCGATGGTGTGGGTCAGCCAGTGCTTCTGCTGCTGCTCGCTGCCGAACAGCTGGATGGTGGCCAGCTGCAGGTGGTGGAAGGCGAACAGATGCGCCAGCGAGCTGTCCACCGCCGCCAGGTAGCGGGTGATGCGGTAGATTTCCGGCCAGCGACTGCCCTGGCCACCGAACTTGCGGGGTATGCTCAGGTGCAGCAGGCCGCTCTGGCGGAACAGCTGCTTCTCGGCCTGGGCCGAGCCACCCTGCTGATCGCGCTGCACGGCGGTGGCCGCCAGCTGCGCCGCCAGGGTCGGCACTGCCTGGCTGCACTGGCTGTCGTCCAGTGACAGCACTCTGGGATTGATCACGGGTGCAATGCCGGCTGCGCCTGCGGCCGTACGCAATGGGCTCAGGGTCGTCATCACTGCTCCTCGGGTGACCAGATCACCACATCGCTGGCATCCACCCGCACCGGCAACAGCCCCTCGGCATGGAAGGTGTCGGCAATGCGCTGCTGCTCGGCCAGCCCGTCCGCCTGTACCAGACGCACTTCATAGCTGCGTTTGCGATTGGCGACTTCGACGATTTCGGGCTCCAGACCGCCCCACAGGGGGCCGAGAATCTCTGCCGCCTCACGGGGATTGGCTCGCAGCCACTCGCCACCCTTGCGCAGCTCCTCGAACAGGGTGTTGAGCACCTCCGGGTGCTGTTCGGCGAAGGCGACAGAGCTCAGGTAGTAACGCTGGTAGTCCGCCAGTCCGTCACTGCCATCGGCCAGAACCCGGGGGGCAAGCTGACGCTGGGCACTGGTCAGGAAGGGTTCCCAGACCACCCAGGCATCCACGTTGCGGTTCTCGAAGGCGGCCCGGCCGTCCGCCGGTGTCAGATAGGAGGGGCGGATATCAGCGAAACTCAGGCCGGCCTTTTTCAGCGCC
This sequence comes from Halopseudomonas formosensis, assembly GCF_900115905.1. Lineage (GTDB taxonomy): Bacteria > Pseudomonadota > Gammaproteobacteria > Pseudomonadales > Pseudomonadaceae > Halopseudomonas > Halopseudomonas formosensis. Next base: position 650,270 of record NZ_FOYD01000001.1, on the reverse strand, counting down.
TGGATCAGCAGGTAGTGGCTGCCCGCTGCCTTGGTGACAGCCACGCGCTTGCCCTTGAGATCGCTCAACTCACGAATATCGGAATCGCCATGGACCAGAATCGCCTGGGCGGTAGGGGACGGCGCTTCCTGGGCGACATAGACCAGACGGGCGCCGGCGGCCTGGGCGAAGACCGGAACCGTATCGGCCACATCGGCGGAAAAATCCACGTTGCCCACATTCAGCGCCTCAAGCAGCGGCAGGCCGCTGGGGAATTCGTGCCAGGAAACGGTAACGCCCTGCTCGGCCAGCGCCTTCTCCAGTGTTCCCTGACTGCGCAGCAGCGTGGTCAGGGTGGACGACTTCTGAAAGCCGATGCGGACGGTGGTGTCTGCCAGGGCCGCGCCCCCCAGCAGCAGGCTGGCGGCGGTGAACAGGGTGGCCAGCAGGGTACGCCGGCGACTCGGGGTGGTGCTATGGGTGCTCATATGCTTCTCTCTGCAAACAAGATGGAGGACCCGCCTCATTGCAGAGCCGGATCGGGAACGTCGGAGGCGAGCCTCGGGTTGTCCGGTGATCCGGTGTAACAAAGCTAAACAATCTAAAAAAAGAACAATAAATAATTTTTTGGAATTAAATTATGCCCGCATGCTTAATTCTGAAAACGAATAACAAAATCACTATTTATTCTTTTTAAGTCTCTAGAATATCACGCATAGTGCTCTCCATCGCCGGGCGCCACCGCGCCGGCAACATTCTGGAGAGCACGACATGAGCATCAGACTGGGCGACATCGCCCCCGATTTCGAACAGGATTCCAGTGAAGGCCGCATCCGCTTTCACCAGTGGCTCGGTGACAGCTGGGGCATCCTCTTCTCCCACCCGGCGGACTTCACGCCGGTATGCACTACCGAACTGGGCCTGACCGCCAAACTCAAGGACAGGTTCGCCGAGCGCGGCGTCAAGGTCAGCGCCCTGTCGGTGGACCCGGTGCAGTCGCATCTGGAGTGGATCAAGGACATCAACGAGACGCAGAACACCATCGTCGGCTTCCCGATCATCGCCGACCATGACCGCAGGGTGTCCGAACTCTACGACCTGATCCACCCCAACGCCAATGACACCCTGACCGTGCGCTCTCTGTTCATCATCGACCCGAACAAGAAGGTGCGCCTGATCATCACCTACCCGGCCAGTACCGGGCGCAACTTCGACGAGATCCTGCGGGTGGTCGACTCCCTGCAGCTGACCGACAACCACAAGGTTGCCACCCCGGCCAACTGGAAGGACGGTGACGATGTAGTGATTGTGCCTTCGCTCAAGGACGAGGACGAAATCCGCCAGCGCTTCCCGGCCGGCTACAAGGCCGTACGCCCCTACCTGCGACTGACGCCCCAGCCGAACCGCCGGGCCGGTTGATACGAGGATGTCACGCTTGCGCCTGGTTGCGACCAGGCGCTTTTTCAGTTACCCGCCTGACTTGATCACAAGAAGGAGAAAAGCCATGCCCATAGATGAATAAGGAGATGTCCATGAAACAGCTTCCCTGGCGGCGCCTGTTTGCCGCTGCCCTGGCCGTATTCGCCCCGCTGGGCGCGTCCGCCGCCGGCGATGTCAGCCTCGACTACGCCTACTATTCCCCGCCGAGCCTGGTGATCCGCGATCAGGGCTGGCTGGAAGAACACTTCGCCGAACAGAACCGCAGCGTCAAATGGGTCCTGTCCCGCGGCAGCAACAACTCCCTGGAATTTCTCAACAGCGGCGCCACCCAGTTCGCCCTGACCTCGAGCATCTCGGCCTTTGTCAGCCGGGCCAACGGCCAGCCGGTCAAGACCGTCTACAGCTACCTCTGGGCAGAGCCCAGCGCGCTGGTGGTACCGGCGGACTCCCCCATCCAGTCGGTCGATGACATCCGCGGCAAGCGCGTCGCCGCAACCAAGGGCACGGATCCCTACTTCTTTCTGCTGCGTACCCTAGAGCGCCATGGTCTCGGCTCCCGGGACGTACGCATCGTGCACCTGCAGCATCCCGAGGGTCGCACCGCACTGGAGCAGGGTCGCGTGGATGTCTGGGCCGGACTCGATCCGCACATGGCTGCTTCGGAGGCAGGCGGTGCCCGCTTCGTCTATCGCAATCCGGAATTCGGCCTGGGCGCCTTCCTCAATACCAGCGAACGGGTGCTGAGCGAGGACCCGGAAACCGTCGAGGCCGTGCTCCGGGCCTATGAGCGGGCACGCCAGTGGATCATCGCCCACCCGGAAGAGACCGCTGACCTGGTCGCCCGGGAAACCGGCTTGCCGGTCGAGGTGATCCGCCTGCAGCTGGCCCGCTATGACTTCAGTCGTCCGATCCCCGGCCAGGCCCACCTGGACGCGATCAGGCCGGTCATTCCCCTGCTGCAGGCCGACAACATCCTGCGCGGCACGGCCGACGTCGAGGGCACCCTGGATACCCTGCTGGCAGCCGATATCGCCGAACGCGTGGTTCAGGACGCGGCACCATGAGCAGTCAGGCCCAACCCAAGGCGCTGCAGCAGACCCCGATCGCCGGGTGGTCGGCGGTGCGTCTGCTGCGCTTCACTCCGGTCGGCCTGCTGCTGCCGCTGGCCATCATCGCCCTCCTGGAGCTGAGTGTCAGTCGGGGCTGGGTTCCGGCCTGGCTGATGCCGGCGCCCAGCGACCTGCTGATGACCTTCCGCGAGCTGGCGGGCGGGCCGCTGTGGACCCATATATCGGCCAGCTCCCAACGGGTATTGCTGGGTTTCGGCATCGGTGCCGGTCTGGCGGTGCTGATCGGCACCCTGGTAGGCATGAGCCGGCAACTCGAGGCCTGGCTGGATCCCACCTTCCAGGCCCTGCGCGCAGTGCCGGGCCTGGCCTGGGTGCCCCTGCTGCTGATCTGGCTGGGTATCGACGAGGTGTCGAAGGTAACCCTGATCGCCATCGGCTCCTTCTTTCCGGTGTACATGAACATGGTCGCCGGCGTGCGCAACGTCGACCGCAAGCTGGTCGAGGTCGGCACCCAACTCGGCTTCAGCCGCGCGGCGCTGATGAGGCGGATCATGGTGCCGGCAGCCCTGCCCTATCTGTTCACCGGGCTGCGCAACGGGCTGTCGATGGCCTGGCTGTGCGTGGTGGCCGCCGAACTGCTGGCCGCCACCGAGGGCATCGGCTACCTGCTGACCGACGGCCGGGAAGTGTCACGCCCCGATCTGGTGCTGGCCGCCATCATCACCCTGGCCCTGATGGGCAAGCTCACCGACAGCCTGCTCAAGCATCTGGAAAAACGCATGCTGGGCTGGCGGGACAACTTCAATGGCAAGGAGCAGAGTCAATGAGCGCCCTGTTACGCATGAGCAACATCCACAAGTCCTTTGCCGAGCTCACGGTGCTGGAGGACGTCAGCCTGGCGCTGGCACCCGGCGAGGTCATCAGCCTGCTGGGACCCAGCGGCTGCGGCAAGAGCACCCTGCTGCGCATCGCCGCCGGACTGGACACCCACTTCCACGGCGCTATGGAGCGCAACCCGCTGCTCGACTTCGGTACCGGGTCGGGCATCGGTGTGGTGTTTCAGGAACCACGCCTGATGCCCTGGCTGAGCGTGGCAGAGAACATCGGCTTCGCCGACGGGCGCCGGGCGGATGAGCGCTGGGTGCGTCAGCTGCTGCGTGACGTCGGTCTGGAGGGCCGGGGTGATGCGCTGCCCAAGCAACTCTCCGGCGGCATGGCCCAGCGCGTGGCCATCGCCCGCGGTCTCTACGGTCGCCCCCAGGTGCTGCTGCTGGACGAACCCTTCAGCGCGGTGGATGCCTTCACCCGGATGAAGCTGCAGGACCTGGTGATCAAGCTGGCCGCCCAGTACGAGATCAGCGTGTTGCTGGTGACCCACGATCTGGATGAGGCGGTGTACCTGAGCGACCGGGTGATCATTCTCGGCGGCCGGCCCAGCCGCATCGTCGCGGAGCTGGATGTGCCACTGGCTCAGCCGCGGGATCGTCGCGCCGCGGAACTGGCACTGATCAAGGGCGAGGCGCTGACCGCCCTGTATCAGCAACCGACTTAGAACGAAAATGAATTACAAAATGAAAACTAATGATTTAGAGAAATATAAATCCACTGCTATTCTCAGCTCCATCCGGGGTTCTTCTCAGAACTAAAGATTATAAGGAAAAAGGTTAATGCTGGTTATAACCATTGGTGGCAGTCCCAGTTCACGCTCACGTACCGGCCTACTGCTGGATCAGGCTAGAGGTTGGCTGACCCAGCGCGGGGTGGAGGTGGTGCATTTCGACATCCACCAGTTTGATCCAGCCGAGCTACTGCTGGCCCGCTTTGACAGCCCGGCCATCCGCCACTTCGGCGAGCAGGTCAGCCGGGCCGATGGCCTGATTATCGGTACGCCGGTGTACAAGGCCTCCTTCGCCGGTGCGCTCAAGGTGCTGCTGGACCTGCTGCCGGAGCGGGCATTGGCGCACAAGGTGGTACTGCCGATTGCCACCGGTGGCACCCAGAGCCACATGCTGGCGGTGGACTATGCACTGAAACCGGTACTGGCCGCGCTCAAGGCGCAGGAAACCCTGCACGGCGTGTTCGCTACCGACCACCTGATCCAGTACGGCGAGCCGGCGCAGTTCGACGAAAGCCTGCTGGAACGTCTTGACGATGCCCTGGAGCATTTCATCGCCGCGCTGGCCAGACGCCCGGCGCCGATCGACCCCAGGGTACTGAATGACCGACTGATCCACGCCCGCTGGAGCATCTAGCCGGACCGGGCACCAAACCGAGCATAACCCGCCTTACTCACCCGCCAACGGGTCAGCAGGCTACCAAACCCATCGCAAGGAGAAGACCATGAACAAGGTCACCCTGCGCCGCGGCTTGGCAGCACTCCTGACCGCTGCCCTGTCCTTCGGCGCTGTTACCCAGGCCAACGCAGCCGATCTGCGCATCGGCTATCAGAAATACGGCACCCTGGTGCTGCTCAAGGCCAATGGCGAACTGGACCGCCGGCTGGCCGAACAGGGCGTGAACGTTCGCTGGATCGAGTTCCCGGCTGGCCCCCAACTGCTGGAGGGGCTGAATGTGGGCGCGGTGGACTTCGGCACCACCGGGGAAACCCCGCCGGTATTTGCCCAGGCCGCCGGTGCGGATCTGCTGTATGTCGCCCATGAACCGCCGGCTCCCACCAGCGAAGCCATTCTGGTACCCAGCGACTCCCCCATCACCTCGGTGGCCGAGCTCAAGGGCAAGCGCATTGCCCTGAACAAGGGTTCCAACGTGCATTACCTGCTGGTCCGTGCGCTGGAGCAGGCCGGCCTGAGTATTGACGACATCACGCCCGTCTACCTGCCGCCGGCCGATGCCCGGGCCGCCTTCGAACGCAACAGCGTCGATGCCTGGGTGATCTGGGACCCCTTCCAGTCCGCCGCAGAGCAACAGATCGGGGCCCGCACCCTGGCCAACGGCGAGGGTCTGGTCAGCAACTACCAGTTCTACCTGTCCACCCGCAGCTATGCCCGGGACAACCCCCAGGTGCTGCAAATTCTGCTCGAGGAAATCGAGGCCATCGGCAACTGGACCAGGCACAACCCGGATGAGGCCGTGGCCCAGGTGGCGCCACTGCTCGGCCTGAGCCCGGAGATCACCCGTACCGCGCTGCTGCGCCAGGGCTATGGCCCCCGTCCGCTGAGCCCGGAAGTGATCCGCGCCCAGCAGGACATCGCCGACACCTTCTACCAGCTGAAGCTGATCCCGCGGGAGCTGAACATCAGCGAAGTGGTCTGGGCACCCCCGACCCACACCGCAGCCAACTGAAACGAACCGGGCACTGCGCCGCCTCCGCAGGGTCAGTGCCGCTACTGATCACACCCCAGTCATTCAAGGAGACCACTCATGAGTCTGAACATTTTCTGGTTCCTGCCCACCCACGGCGACAGTCGCTATCTGGGCACCACCAAGGGCGCCCGCGCCGTAGACCACAGCTATCTGCAGCAGATCGCCCAGGCCGCTGACAAGCTCGGCTACGGCGGCGTGCTCATCCCCACCGGCCGCTCCTGCGAGGACTCCTGGCTGGTAGCCGCTTCGCTGATTCCGGTGACCCAGCGTCTCAAGTTCCTGGTGGCGCTGCGCCCCGGGGTCATTTCCCCTACCGTCGCCGCCCGCCAGGCCGCCACCCTGGACCGTCTGTCCAATGGCCGCGCCCTTTTCAACCTGGTCACCGGCGGTGATCCGGACGAGCTGGCCGGTGATGGGCTGAACCTGAGTCACGCCGAACGCTACGAAGCCTCGGTGGAATTCACCCGCATCTGGCGTCGGGTACTGGAGGGCGAGACCGTCGACTATGACGGCAAGCACATCCAGGTCAAGGGCGCCAAGCTGCTGTTCCCGCCGGTACAGCAGCCCCGTCCGCCGCTGTACTTCGGAGGCTCCTCCGATGCGGCCCAGGATCTGGCAGCCGAACAGGTCGAACTCTACCTGACCTGGGGCGAGCCCCCTGCGGCGGTACGCGAGAAGATCGAACAGGTGCGCGAGAAGGCCGCCCGCCAGGGTCGCCAGGTCCGCTTCGGCATTCGACTGCATGTGATAGTGCGCGAGACCAACGAGGAAGCCTGGGCGGCGGCAGATCAGCTCATTTCCCACCTGGACGATGACACCATCGCCCGAGCGCAGGCCTCCCTGGCGCGTTTCGACTCGGTGGGCCAGCAGCGCATGGCCGCCCTGCACGGCGGCAGCAAGGACAACCTGGAAGTCAGCCCCAACCTCTGGGCCGGCGTCGGCCTGGTGCGCGGCGGTGCCGGCACCGCCCTGGTGGGCGACGGTCCGACGGTGGCGGCACGCATACAGGAATATGCGGATCTGGGTATCGATACCTTCATCTTCTCCGGATACCCGCACCTGGAGGAGTCCTATCGGGTGGCAGAGCTGCTGTTCCCCCATCTGGATCTGGCTCGCCCGGAGGAGCCGCTGGGCAAGCAGTTCATCAGCCCCTTTGGCGAGATGATCGCCAATGACATCCTGCCCGCCGCAGCCCAGAGCTGAGGGAACGGCCATGCACGCAACACGACAACAACTATTGCAGCGGCTGGCGCCCTGGCTGCTGCCCAGTCTGCTGCTGGCAGCCTGGCAGCTGGCGGTGACCAGCGGCCTGCTGTCCAGTCGCATCCTGCCGGCACCCAGCGCCGTGGTGCTGGCCGGCTGGAACCTGATCAGCAGCGGCGAGATCTGGGAGCATCTGGCGATCAGTACCTGGCGGGCCTTTGTCGGACTGGCCATCGGCGGCGGTCTGGGGCTGCTGCTGGGGTTCATCTCCGGCCTGTCACGCTGGGGTGAACGCCTGCTCGACAGCTCGGTACAGATGATCCGTAACGTGCCGCACCTGGCGCTGATACCGCTGGTGATCCTGTGGTTCGGCATCGACGAGAGCGCCAAGATCTTCCTGGTGGCACTGGGCACCCTGTTCCCGATCTACCTCAATACCTACCACGGCATCCGCAACGTGGATGCCGGGCTGGTGGAAATGGCGCGCAGCTACGGACTCTCGGGGTTTGCCCTGTTCCGCCAGGTGATACTGCCCGGAGCCCTGCCGTCGATCCTGGTGGGCCTGCGCTTTGCCCTGGGCTTCATGTGGCTGACGCTGATCGTCGCCGAAACCATTTCCGCCAGTGCCGGCATCGGCTACCTGGCGATGAATGCCCGGGAGTTCCTGCAGACCGATGTGGTGGTACTGGCCATAGTGCTCTATGCCCTGCTCGGCAAACTCGCCGATGTGGCCGCCCGCTTTCTCGAGCGTGTCTGGCTGCGCTGGCACCCGGCCTATCAGAAAGGAGCCAAGGCATGACGGCCCAGCAACCCCCACGCAACGCCAGCGGTATCGCCCTGTCGGTGCACGGACTGAACAAGACCTTCGGACAGTTGCAGGTACTGCGCGCCCTGGATCTGGAAGTGCCCGCCGGGCAGTTCATCGCCGTGGTAGGCCGCAGCGGCTGCGGCAAGAGCACCCTGCTGCGCCTGCTGGCCGGTCTGGATCAGCCCACCAGCGGTGAGCTGCTGGCCGCCGGACAGCCCCTGAAGGACAACCGCGATACGCGCCTGATGTTCCAGGATGCCCGGCTGCTGCCCTGGAAGAAGGTGATAGATAACGTCGGTCTGGGCCTGACCGGCAACTGGCGCGAGCGCGCACTGGAGGCGCTGGCTGCGGTGGGTCTGTCGGACAAGGTCGATCAATGGCCGGCCACCCTCTCCGGTGGGCAGAAGCAGCGCGTGGCCCTGGCCCGGGCGCTGATCCACCAGCCGCGTCTGCTGCTGCTCGACGAACCCCTGGGCGCGCTGGATGCCCTGACCCGGATCGAGATGCAGCAGCTGATCGAGAAACTCTGGCGCCAGCATGGCTTCACCGTGCTGCTGGTCACCCACGATGTCGCCGAGGCAGTCGCCGTGGCCGACAGGGTCATTCTCATCGAACAGGGCCGCATCGGCCTGGACCTGACGGTGGATGTCGCCAGGCCACGCTCGCACAGCTCCTTCCAGCTCGCGGAGCTGGAATCCCGGGTACTGGAACGGGTACTGGCCAATCCGGCCAGCCCCGAACGCCCGGAAAAAATCAACCCCCTGCCCACGCAGCTGCGCTGGGCACTCTGAACACAACCCCTAGAGGAAACAGCATGACCATTCAGGCAATCAACGTACGCAACCAGTTCAAGGGCCAGATCCGCGAGATCATCCGGGGCGATGTGCTGTCGGAAATCGACGTGCAGACCGCCGCCGGTATTGTCACCTCGGTGATCACCACCCGCTCGGTGGATGAGCTCGCTCTGCAGGTAGGCTCGGAGGTGATCGCCTTCGTCAAATCCACGGAGGTATCCATCGCCAAGCTGTGAACAAGGGGCGCCCCGGACGGGGCGCCATACCCCATCAGCAGCAGCGTTCAGAAGATTTTATATGGTACAGGCGCAACCGCCTGGGAGTAGGTAGTCAGAGATAATGTACGCCGTCAGTCCTGCCAGGACCCGCCGAAACCGCGATACTGCATGAAGCGCAGCTGCTTCGATTTTTCCTTGAGATCTGCGGCAGGCCCTTCCGGGAAGCGCCTGGCGAATGCCTGCCGCGCCAGTTCGGACCAGTCCCACTGCTCACTGCGCAGGTACCGCTCGATCAGCCCTTCGGCCACACCTCGCTGGCGCAGCTCCTCACGCAGACGGACGGGACCGTAGCCCCGCTGACTGCGCGCATGGATATAGGCTTCACAGAAGCGCTCGTCGCTGAGCAACCCCTCTTCCTGCAGACGGTCCAGCTCGATCTCCGCCATCTCCCGAGTTGCCCCGCGCTGACGGAGCTTGCGCAGCATCTCGGCATAGCTGTGCTCCCGCCGCGCCAGCAGATCCAGGGCGGATCTGCGAATGGCCACGGGGGTCTCCAGCTGGCTGCGCTTGAACACGGCAAAAAACCCGATCAGCCGTCGATATCGACGTTCTCTTCCACCGGGGTGCTCTTGCTGCCGGCCTTGGGCAGCAACTCGTTACGGATGGCCTGTTCGATCTCTTCCGCCACTTCGGGGTTCTCGGCGAGGAACTTGGCCGCATTGGACTTGCCCTGACCGATCTTGTTGCCCTTGTAGCTGTACCAGGCGCCGGACTTCTCGATCTGACCGATGGACACGCCCAGATCGATGATCTCGGCGTTGTGGTAGATACCGGTGCCGTAGAGGATCTGGAACTCGGCCTGGCGGAACGGCGGCGCCACCTTGTTCTTCACCACCTTGACCCGGGTCTCGCTGCCGATCACCTCGTCGCCTTCCTTCACCGCGCCGGTGCGGCGGATATCCAGTCGTACGGAGGAGTAGAACTTCAGCGCGTTACCGCCGGTGGTGGTTTCCGGGTTGCCGAACATCACGCCGATCTTCATGCGGATCTGGTTGATGAAGATCACCAGGCAGTTGGCGTTCTTGATGTTACCGGTGATCTTGCGCAGGGCCTGGGACATCAGACGGGCCTGAACGCCCACGTGGTGATCGCCCATCTCGCCCTCGATCTCGGCCTTGGGCACCAGTGCCGCCACCGAGTCGACAATGATCACGTCCACCGCGTTGGAGCGCACCAGCATGTCGGTGATTTCCAGCGCCTGCTCCCCGGTGTCGGGCTGGGAGACCAGCAGGTCATCGACGTTGACGCCCAGCTTGGCGGCGTACTCCGGGTCCAGCGCGTGCTCGGCGTCGACGAAGGCACAGGTCGCGCCCTTCTTCTGCGCCTGGGCAATCACCGACAGGGTCAGGGTGGTCTTACCGGAGGACTCGGGACCGTAGATCTCGACAATCCGGCCGCGGGGCAGACCGCCGATGCCCAGGGCGATATCCAGTCCCAGTGAACCGGTGGAGATAGAAGGAATCGCCTGGCGTTCATGGTCACCCATGCGCATCACCGCGCCTTTGCCAAATTGACGTTCAATCTGACTCAAGGCCGCCGACAGCGCCTTCTTCTTGTTGTCGTCCATTGTGCATCCTCTCGGTAGACGGGCACGCGCACGGCCCGGGAAATTCAGAATAGGTGAAACCGCATAACACTGTATATATGGTCAGTATTATTCCACAGTTACTCGCACCCGCCTACCCCCTTTTCAACCAGGGATGGCCAATCATGCGGAACGGTTCACAGCCAGCTTCTCGGCTTCGGCAATCAGCCCCTGCAGACTGTGCAGTACGGTCTGGGCACGCACATCGCGGCGGCTGCCCTGGATCCGCCGGCACTGCGTGAGCACCCCGCGATCGCGCACCGCCCAGGCAAACCACACGGTCCCTACGGGCTTGTCCGGCGTGCCGCCCTCCGGCCCGGCAATACCGCTGACCGCTACCGCCAGATCGGCCTCGGCGGCCAGCAGCGCGCCTTCGGCCATGGCCCGGACCACCGGCTCGCTGACCGCACCGAACTGCTGCAGGTCCTCCTCGGAGACGCCCACCCAGCGGACCTTGCTGTGGTTGGCGTAGGTGACGAAGCCGGTGTCGAACCAGCCGGAACTGCCGCTGATGCGGGTGATGGCTTCGGCGATGCCGCCGCCGGTGCAGGACTCGGCAGTGGTCACCCGCAGGCCCAGCTGACGCAGGGCATTTCCCAGCCGCGCAGCAGCGGAATCGATCAGGGGATCATACTGTGACATCGGTTTCTCCTCCAATGACGAAAGCGCCGGCTCACCGGCCATGCCGGTTTCGCACCGGCACCGTTGTAGCCTAGACTATGCCGCTTCCTGCCCCATTCAGAAACACGCTTCAGGGAATTTCATGAGCCGCGTCGAGAAATCCGTTACCCACACTCCCATGATGCAGCAGTACTTCAGCATCAAGCAGCACCACCCGGACCAGCTGCTGTTCTACCGTATGGGTGATTTCTACGAACTGTTCTATGACGATGCCAAGAAGGCTGCCCGCCTGCTCGACATCACCCTTACCGCCCGCGGCAACTCCGGCGGTCAGCCGATTCCCATGGCCGGCATTCCGTTTCATTCCGCCGAAGGCTATCTGGCCCGCCTGGTGAAGCTCGGCGAGTCGGTGGTGATCTGCGAGCAGATCGGCGACCCGGCCACCAGCAAGGGACCGGTTGAGCGTCAGGTGGTGCGCATCATCACCCCCGGCACGGTCAGCGACGAGGCTCTGCTGGACGAGCGCCGGGACAACCTGCTGGCCGCCCTGGTCGGCAGCGAGCGTGCCTTTGGCCTGGCCACCCTGGACATCAACAGCGGCCGCTTCACGGTCATGGAACTGTCCGGCTGGGAAACCCTGCTCGGCGAGCTGGAGCGGCTGGCACCGGCAGAGCTGCTGATCCCGGATGACTGGGAGAGCGATACCCCCATCGAACGCCGCCGTGCGGTGCGTCGCCGCGCGCCCTGGGAGTTCGATCAGGACAGCGCCTTCAAGGCCCTGACCCAGCAGTTCGGCACCCGGGATCTGGTCGGTTTCGGCTGCGCCGATCTGACCCTGGGGCTGGGTGCGGCAGGGGCGCTGCTCGGCTATGCCAAGGAGACCCAGCGCACCGCCCTGCCGCATCTGCGCAGCATCAGTCAGGAGCGCTTCGAGGACAGCGTGGTGATCGACAGCGCCAGCCGCCGCAATCTGGAGATCGACTGCAACCTCTCAGGCGGCCGGGACAATACCCTGCTGGATGTGCTCGACCATACCGCCACCACCATGGGCAGCCGCCTGCTGGCGCGCTGGCTCAATCGTCCGCTGCGCCAGATGGAGACCCTGCGCGCACGCCAGGACAGCATCGCCGGGCTGATCGAGGACTACCACTACGAGAACCTGCACCCGGTGCTCAAGGGCATCGGCGATATCGAGCGGATTCTCGCGCGGGTCGCCCTGCGCTCTGCGCGCCCGCGGGATCTGGCGCGACTGCGCGATGCCCTGGCCGCACTGCCCGAACTGCAGCGCTGCATCGAGTCCATCCCCAGCCAGCATGTACGCAGCCTGGGCGAGACCATCTCCACCTATCCGGAGCTGGCCGACCTGCTGCAGCGGGCCATCATCGACAATCCCCCGGCGGTGATCCGCGATGGCGGGGTGATCCGCGAAGGGTACGACAGCGAGCTGGACGACCTGCAGAACATCAGCGAGAACGCCGGCCAGTACCTGATCGATCTGGAGAACCGCGAACGCGAGCGCACCGGTCTGTCGACCCTCAAGGTCGGCTACAACCGGGTGCATGGCTACTATATAGAACTGTCCCGTGGTCAGAGCGCCCAGGCACCGGCCGATTACATCCGCCGCCAGACGCTCAAGGGCGCCGAGCGCTTCATTACCCCGGAGCTCAAGGAATTCGAGGACAAGGCCCTGTCCGCGCGCAGTCGCGCCCTGGCCCGGGAGAAGCAGCTGTACGACGAGCTGCTGGATCGTCTCAACGAGGATCTGGCCGCCCTGCAGGACAGCGCCGCAGCCCTGGCCCAGCTGGATGTGCTCAGCTGCCTGGCCGAACGGGCGGTAACCCTGGACTACTGCCGGCCGGAGTTCGTCGAGGGCAGCGGCCAGCTGTGCATCGAGCAGGGACGTCACCCGGTGGTGGAAAAGGTGCTGGATGGCCCCTTCGTCGCCAACGATCTGGAGCTGACGCCGGAGACGCGCATGCTGGTGATCACCGGCCCGAACATGGGCGGTAAATCCACCTACATGCGTCAGACCGCCCTCATCGTGCTGCTGGCCCATATCGGCTCCCATGTCCCGGCGGCCCGCGTGGTGCTGTCGCCGATGGATCGCATCTTCACCCGCATCGGCTCCAGTGATGACCTGGCCGGCGGTCGTTCCACCTTCATGGTGGAAATGAGCGAAACCGCCAATATCCTGCACAACGCCACGGACGCCAGTCTGGTGTTGATGGACGAGGTCGGTCGCGGCACCAGCACCTTCGACGGTCTCTCGCTGGCCTGGGCCGCCGCCGAATATCTGGCCGGCTTGCGCGCCTTCACCCTGTTCGCCACCCACTATTTCGAGCTCACCGCTCTGGCCGACAGCGATCCCGGCGTCGCCAACGTTCACCTCAACGCCACCGAACACAACGAGCGCATTGTCTTCCTGCACAACGTGCTGCCGGGGCCGGCCAGCCAGAGTTACGGTCTGCAGGTGGCGCAACTGGCCGGCGTACCCCGCCCGGTGATCGAACGGGCCCGTCAGCACCTGGCCACGCTCGAGCAGCAGAGCCTGGATCAGGGCAGTCGCGGAGCCCAGATGCAGCCGGTGCAACCTGACCTGTTCGCTGCCGCGCCGCACCCCGCCGCCGAGGCGCTGCATCAGCTCAGCCCGGACGACATGAGCCCCCGGCAGGCGCTGGAACTGCTATACGAATGGAAGAAGCGCTGGGGCTGATCTTTCACAAATGATATTCATTATCATTGATCGATCAGGAAAAGCAGCCGAACGTGGGCAAAAATGCCGCATCGGCTGCCCCAGCCGAAAATTTGCTGCTAGAATACGCGCCAACTTTGTGACTGCCTTTTTCTGGAGAAACCTGCCATGACCTTCGTTGTGACCGACAACTGCATCAAGTGCAAGTACACCGATTGCGTTGAGGTATGTCCTGTCGACTGTTTCTACGAAGGCCCGAACTTTCTGGTGATCCACCCGGACGAGTGCATCGACTGCGCCCTGTGCGAGCCCGAGTGCCCGGCCAACGCGATCTTCGCCGAGGATGAGGTGCCCGAGGATCAGCAGCAGTTCATCGAGCTCAACGCCGAGCTGGCAGACATCTGGCCGAACATCACCGAGAAGAAGGACGCCCTGCCCGACGCCGAGGAATGGGATGGCGTGCCGGACAAGCTGCAGCATCTGGAGCGCTGATCCTTTCAGCCGCCGGGCAGCAGAAAAGAGAAAGGCCGATCAGATGATCGGCCTTTCTCTTCAGGGCTTCGGACTGATTCCGGGGCTGGAGCCCTCCCCAACCAGTGTTCCGGTCACCGCGACCGCGGCATCCCCAACCCGAACTGCGCAATCAGCTCCCGCTGGATCTCGTTGGTCCCCCCACCGAAGGTCAGGGTCACGCAGGCGCGCACGTCGTATTCCAGCTCGCCCAGCAGGAAAGCCGCTGCACTGCCCTCGCGGATCAGTCCGTTGGCGCCCACTACTTCACTGAGCTTGCGCAGGATGTCCACCACCGCCTCGGTGCCGAACACCTTGGTGGTCGAGGCCAGCGCCACGTCCACCCGATCCTGCTCCAGGTCGGCGGCAATGCGGAAGTTGATCAGCCGCATGGCATCAATGCGCGCGTAGCATTCCGCCAGCAGGCTGCGCACCCAGGGCTGATCCATCGCCCGGCGGCCCTGTTCATCCTCGGCGCGGGCCCACAGGTAGACCTTGCGGAAGATGCCCACCACCCTGTCCGACCATGACCCCAGGCCCAGGCGCTCGTGGTTGAGCTGGGCGGTGACCAGTTGCCAGCCCTTGTTCAGCTCACCCACCAGCCGGTTGGCCGGAACGAATACGTTGTCGTAATAGGTGGCGGCAGTCGGGTTGCTGCAGGTCGGGATCAGGGTGCTGGAGAAGCCCTCGGCCTGCGTATCAACGATCAGGATCGAGATGCCCTTGTGCCGCGCCTCGTCCGGGTTGGTCCGCGCCGCCAGCCAGATGTAGTCCGCCGAATGGGCGCCGGAGGTCCACAGCTTGTTGCCGTTGACCACGAAGCCATCCTGTTCCACCCGCGCTGTGGTTTTCAGCGTGGCCAGGTCGGACCCGGCGCCGGGCTCTGAGTAGCCGATGGCGAAGTTGATCTCCCCGGCGGCGATGCCTGGCAGGAAGGCTTCCTTCTGCTCCGCCGAGCCGTGCTGCATCAGGGCCGGGCCCACGGTGCTGATGGTCACAAAGGGCAGCGGCGCGCCGGCAATGTTGGCCTCCTCGAAGAAGATCAGCTGCTCGGTCGGGCCGTAGCCCTGGCCGCCGTATTCCTTGGGCCAGCCGACCGCCAGCCAGCCATCCTTGCCCATCTGCCGCACCAGCCGGTTCGACGCCTCCGAGCCCTCCGCGCCGCGCAGTTCACAGCGCAGCTCGTCGGTCATCAGGTTGTTGAAGTAGTCCCGCACCGCCAGGCGCAGCTTTTTCTGTTCCGCGGTCAGATCGACAAACATGCTACGCTCCTCAGGCCACGCCCAGAATAAGGCCGCTGGTGGGCACGCCGGTGCCGGCGGTGACCAGTACGTTTTCCACATTGTCCACCTGGTTCACCGAGCTGCCGCGCACCTGGCGCACCCCTTCGGCGATACCGTTCATGCCATGGATATAGGCCTCGCCCAGCTGGCCACCGTGGGTGTTGATCGGCAAACGACCACCCCGCGCATGATGCCCGGCGCGGATGAACTCCTTGGCCTCGCCCCGATCGCAGAAGCCGAACTCTTCCAGCTGCGGCATGACGAAGGGCGTGAAGTGGTCATAGATGACCGCAGTCTGGATGGCATCCGGACCCAGCCCGGACTGGCGGTAGATCTCCCGCGCCACCACACCCATCTCCGGCAGGCCGGTGATGTCGTCGCGGTAGAAGGAGGTCATGCTCTGCTGACCGTCGGCAATGCCCTGGGCGGCGCCCTTGATGATCACCGGCTTCTGCTGGAGGTCACGGGCCCGCTCCACCGAGGTGATGACCATGGCCACCGCGCCATCGGATTCCTGGCAGCAGTCCAGCAGACGCAGCGGATCGCAGATCCAGCGCGAGTTCTGGTGGTCTTCCAGGGTGATCGGCTTGCCATGGAAGAAGGCCGCCGGGTTGGTCGCGGCAAAGTCGCGCACGGCCACGGCAATACGGCCGAAATCTTCGGTGGTCGCGCCATAGGTATGCATGTAGCGGCGGGCGAACATGCCGACCCAGGAGGCCGGGGTATGGAAGCCGTGGGGCATGTACCAGCCGTAGTTGACGTTGTCGAACAGCGGGGTATCGCCAAAGCCGTAGCTGCCGGTGCCGAAGCGGTACCAGGAGCGCTCGTTCATCGCCCGGTACACCACCACGGTCTTGGCCACGCCGGTGGCCACGGCCATGGCCGCGTGCATCACCGGGCCGCAGGCGGCGCCGCCGCCATGGGGCACCTGGGAAAAGAACTTGACCTGCTCGCAGCCGAGCAGCCGGGCGATCTCGTACTCGGGCACCTTGTCCACCGAGTAGGAACTGAAACCGTCAACGTCCTTGGGGTCGATACCGGCGTCAGCCAGGGCCGCCAGGGTCGCCTCCATCGCCAGGCGCAGTTCGGTGCGCCCGGAGTTCTTGGAAAACTCGGTGGCGCCCAGGCCGGCAATCGCCGCCTTGCCGGAAAGCAATGCATCATTCATCTGTGCGTCTCCGTTATGCGGGCAGGACCAGGCTGACCGTACCGGCCGCGTGGTTGCCCATGGAATTCTTGCCCTTGAGGGTAACGACCAGCGACCGGCTGGCTTCATCCCGCTCGGTTATCTCACCGCTGAAGGTCATGGTGTCGCCGGGGTAGTTCGGCACGCCGAGCTTGATACGGATGTCCTTGAAGCTGGCCAGCGGACCCGCCCACTGTTCGATGAACCGCTGCACCAGCGCGGTGGTGGTGAGGATGTTCATGAAGATGTGCGGCGAGCCCAGCTCGCGGGCGGCCTCAACATCATGGTGGCCGGGGAAGTAGTCGCGGGTGGCAATGGCGCCGCCGTTGATCAGGGTCACGGTGATCGGAATCGACAGCTCGGGCAGTTGCTCGCCGAGGCTGGTTTCAGCAAAGGTCAGTGTTTTCATCGAGGTCATACTTCCATCCAAGCTTGTCATTGTTGGCCAGCCAGTCACCGAGCCGCGCGAGGGTGGCAGCGGAGCCGCCCATGGTCAGGCTCAGGTAACGGCTCCAGTAGAGGAAACGGTGGATCGGATAGGTCAGGTCGACGCCGATACCGCCATGCACGTGCTGGGTCTTGTGGCCGATGAGATGGGCCGCTTCGGTCCCCAGAAAGCGTGTGGCCAGCGCTTCGGAATCACTCGGCAGGCCGGCATCCAGGCGGTAGCACAGCTGGTACAGCGAGGTGCGCAGACCCTCCAGGGCGATATGGCAGTCGGCCATGCTCATCTGGACAGCCTGGAAGGTGCCGATTGCCCGACCGAACTGTTCACGCTGGTTGATATATTCCACGGTGCGCCGCAGCTGTTCCTCGCTGACGCCCAGCTGCACCGAGGCCAGCGCGGCAATGGCGCGTTGCTCCAGCCAGGGCAACGCGGCGGCGGGCAGTATCTGATCAGCCTCCAGCAACACATTGCTGCACTGCACATCGGCCACCGCCAGCCCGTGGTTGGCAACGCCCTCCACCCGCTGCGCGCCTTCACTGCGCGGGTCGAGCAGCACCAGGCGCGGGCCGTCGCTGCTGTCTGCCACCAGCAGCAGGCGATCGGCCTGGCCGGCGACATCCACCGCGTTGGCCTGGCCCTGCAACTGCAGGCGACCGCCCTGCTCCACCAGCTGCAGGCCAACCCCCCGACTGGCAGCCAGCCCCTGCAACGACAGGCTCAGCAGCAGCTCGCCGGCGGCGGCCTGTTGCACCAGCTCACGATGACTGTCGGTGCCATGCTCGGCCAGGCAGGCGGCGGCCAGCTGGTGTTGCCACAGCGGCACCTGGCCCAAGCCGGCGCCCTGCGCCTTCAGCACGCAGTGCAGGTCGGTGATGCCCATGCCGCTGCCGCCAAAGGCTTCCGGGATCGCCAGCGCCGAAAGGCCGGTCTCGATGCAGGTCTGCCACAGCGGCAGCATGAACGGCTGGCCGTCCAGGTCGAACTCGCGCATGCGCTCGTCGGTGCAGTAATCGCGGAACACGCTGTCGGCCATCTCGGCGATCGCGCGCTGGTCCTCGCTCAGTGAAAAGTCCATGGCGCGCCTCCTCAGCCCACCGGGCGGAATTGCGGCAGGGTCTGCCGGTCATCGAAACGGTGGAATTCCACCTGCAGCTGTTGACCGATCTCCAGCTGGTCCGGCTCCACGCCCACCAGCCCGGCGATCAGCCGCACGCCCTCCTCCAGTTCGACCAGGCCGATCGGGTTGGGGTAATCAAACGGCGGCACTTCCGGGTAATGCATGACCACGAAGGAATACAGGCTGGCCTTGCCGCTGGCCTCGACCGTGTCCCACTCGAAGCTGTGGCACTTGACGCACACCGGCGCCGGCGGGTGGCGCAGCGTCTGGCAGTCGGTGCAGCGCTGGATCAGCAGCTTGCCCTGCTCACAACCGTCCCAGAAGAAGCGGGTGTCATCGCTCTTGCCCGGCAGTGGGCGCTTGGCCTTGGGCGCTTCCTTCGGTTTGGCTTCGGCCTTGGGCGCCTCGGGGCGCTGCGCCGGCTTGAACTTGAACACGCGGAACAGCTGGCGGCCGACCTCTTCGTCACCGGCGCCGTTTTCCCCCTGGGAGAAGTAGGTCATCAGTACGGTCACGAAGAACCCGGTACCCAGCGGCGTGCTCTTCTCCTCGCTGACGCTGTCCAGCTTGCTGGAGAAGTACAGACGCTCGCCGGCCACCACCGGCCGGTCGAAGTGCAGGTCGGAGTTCACCGCCACCACCGCCGGATAGCCATAGGGCTCGATGACCTTGAGGACCTCGAAGTTGTTTTCCTTGCTCGAGCCCTCGGGGAAGTTTTCCTGGTCCAGCCCGCCCATGCCCCATACCTGTAGCATGCCGGGGGGCGCGACGACGTCTGCATACCCCTGGGCGCGGGCGAATTCCCGGTCGGTGTACAGCGGGTTGGTGATGCCCATGATCTCGCACCACTGCCGGATCATGGGTGCATTCACCGGATCCCAGGCGTAGACGCGACCGTACTCGCGCCCGACCATGGCTTGTATCTTGTCCAGCAATTCCTGTTCAGCCAAGTTCGTCTCCTGATCGTTCTCGTGGACGTTGCCGTTGCCGGCGTCGTCGGGTTGGGTCACGCCTTGCCGGCGTTGGAAGCGGCCAGAAAGGCCGGCCGCTCGCCACCGCCGTGCAACAGCAGGTTGGTACCGCTGAAATAGGCCGCCATGGGCGAAGCGGCATACAGACAGGCATTGGCAATATCCTCCGGCTCGCCCATGCGGCCGGCGGGGATGCCCGCGCCTACCGCAGCGATACCGTCGTCGTCGCCGTAATGCAGATGGGATTGCTCGGTGCGGATCAGGCCGGGGCTGATGGTCAGCACCCTGACCTTCGGCCCCCACTCCACCGCCAGCGAACTGGCCAGCGCCACGATGCCCGCCTTGGCCGCGCCATAGACTGCCGTGCCCGGCGAGGGCCGCGAGGCGCTGACCGAACCGATAAAGATGATCACGCCGCCTTCAGGCTGGTGCTGCATCACCTGATAGGCCTGCTGGGCCATGTTCAGCGGCGCCAGCAGGTTCAGCCGCAGGATGCTCTCGCTGAAGCGCGGGGAGGCGGTCGCCGCCTCGGCATAGGGGCTGCCGCCGGCGTTGTTGACCAGCACATCGAGGCGCCCGGCCTGCTCGCGGATATGTTCAAATACAGCCGCCATGGCCTCCACATCGCGCACGTCGGCGGCGAGGAACTGCGCCTGGCGCCCGTTCGCCTCGGGCAACTGCTCGGGCTGCTGGCGACCACAGACAAAGACCTCGGCGCCAGCCGCCAGGTAGGCACTGGCAATGCCGGCGCCGATACCCTTGGTGCCGCCGGTAACCAGCACCACCTTGCCGTTGTAGTCCAGTTGGTTGGGAGACTGCATACACCACCCCTCATTTGAAGTCATGGCCTCACTCTATTGGCACAGGCGCCCCGGCCACTTCGTCTGAACGGACGATGAAGCGCACCAGTGCCGATCCAACAATCGGAGCCAGTCCATTCCCAGCAAGCAAAGGCCCACCATGTCCGACTCCCCCTGCGTCCTGCTCGACCTGCCCGCCCCGGGCGTGGCCCGGCTCACCCTCAACCGGCCGACCGTGACCAATGCCCTCAGTCTCGAACTGCAGGCCCTGTTGGCCGAACACTTCAGCCAGCTGGCGGCCGACCCGCAGGTCCGCTGCATCATCCTCACCGGCGGTGACAAGGTATTCGCCGCCGGGGGCGACATCTCCAGCATGGCCGGGGTCGGCGCCATCGATATCTACCAGCGCCATACCGAGCGCACCTGGGCACCGATCCAGCACTGTCCCAAGCCGGTGATCGCCGCGGTCTGCGGCTATGCCTACGGTGGTGGCTGCGAACTGGCGATGCACGCCGATATCATCATCGCCGGGCGCAGCGCACGCTTTTCCCAACCGGAAATCCGCATCGGCATCATGCCCGGCATCGGCGGCACCCAGCGCCTGGTGCGCGCCGTCGGTAAGGCCAAGGCCATGCAGATGGCCCTTACCGGCAAGCCGATCAGCGCCGAGCAGGCTTATATCGCCGGGCTGGTCAGCGAGCTGGTGGATGACGACCAGGTACAGGACATCGCCCTGGAACAGGCCCGGCTGATCGCCGAGATGCCGCCACTGGCCGCCGAGCAGATCAAGGAAGTGATCCTCGCCGGCATGGACGCCTCGCTGGAGGCAGCACTGGCGCTGGAGCGCAAGGCCAATGCCCTGCTGTTCGCCTCCCGCGACCAGAAGGAAGGTATGCAGGCGTTTATCGAAAAGCGTCGGCCGCAGTTCCAGGGTCACTGATCCGCACCGGCCAGGGACCGCAGAAGGGTTGGCGAGCAGATGCTCGCCAACCCGCGGCCGACCACTTCCTTCGGGTTTTTCTCAGCGACCCATGGCGCGCAGCCGGTCCGGGGTGAACATGCTGGCTGGCATATCGCCCTTGTTCAGGATACCGGCACGCTCGCGCTCGTTGGTCAGCGCATAGCCGATATAGCCGCCGCTGTTGAGATCATGGAAGAACGAGGTGCCGGACATCCAGGCGCTGATATCCGGGTGGTAGTAATAGTTGAGGATGGCATGCTTCCACAGCACCCCCCGGCTGTCATAGTTATCCGCCATCACCGCATGCCAGGTATCCTCATCCAGATACAGCCGGCGCTTGCCATACAAATGCCGTGCACCGGCCTTGACCGTGGCTTCCAGCACCCAGACCCGGCGCAGCTCGTAACGCAGGAACTGTGGATCGGGATGATTGGGCTGCAGCAACTGGTCATAGCGCACCTCCTTGCCCTGCAGCTTATAGCCGTTGGCCGGAATATAGATTTCCTGCTTGCCGACCAGCTTCCAGTCGTAGCGATCAGGCGCGCCATTGAACAGACGATCCTCATCAATGGTCATCAGCCCGTTGCTGCCACCCAGGGGCTGGTCGTAGCCATAGCCCGGAGCCAGCCGCACCCGGCGCGTCCCGGTATTGTACGACCAGGCGGTACGCGCACCCTGGCGGTAGTTGTAGGGTTCATGAGCCAGGGAGATATTGCCACGCTCGGTCTGCGGTAACAGAGTCTCGGTAATGCAGTAGGCCGATACCGGATCGCTGGTACTGGAGCGCACGCCTGGACTCAGGTCGTTGGACGGCGACAAGCAGCGCCCCCGTGCCCTGCCCCAGCCAATCGAACCACTGGCGGTGACCGCGGCGATATCACGGATCTCGTCCTGGGTCCACTCACGGAAAGGCAGCTGATGGTTCCACAACACTTCCATGGCATTCTGCGGGATCGGGAAGGGAATGAAGCCCAGGCCACTGTAGCCCAGACCATCATCGACAAGCTCGGCATTCAGCGCATTCCACTTGACCCGCTCGCAGACCTCCTCGGGATAGGCAAATTCGCGCCGGCCTTCATACACTTGCATACGATAGCTATCGGGGTAGCGTTTGAACATCGCAAGCTGACCCTCGGTCAGATGCTGGGCGTACTGCTCGACGTTCTGCGCAGTGATGATCAACCTCGGCTGGTCAGCGGCGTAGGGATCGATCGGATGGGCACCACTGTGTGGTTCGGCATTCCAGCCCGGTACCTCACCGACATACAACCCCTTGTACTCGGGAATGGTCCCATCGGCATTACCGGCGCGCTCGGCACCGACACAGGTCAGGTCCCGTCCCAGGCGTTCGGCCTGCTCCGCCGTCACGGCTGCCTGGGCAGCATGGGTGGCCGTCAAGCCGAGGGCAACAGCCAGCGCTAATGCTATATTGTGTTTTCTCATTATTGTTCTCTCTCTATGACACTGTCCGCTGCCAATCAGAACGGATACTTGGCTGAAAACGTAAGGAAATCACGGTCGGACATATCCCTTCCTCTGGCCGGGTCCGCCGAGGACAGGAACGCGGTATAGGTGGTTTCCAGCTGTAGCTTGCCCAGGTAGGTGAAGCTGGCACCCACCGACAGGCGCTTGTCGCCCTTGCCACCGGATAGCGCACCCTGGATGGGCGTATTGCCGGCCACCACATGGGACCAGTTGACCGGTACATCCATATCCCAACCGGAAAACACTCCCGGGTAGGACAGCACCCCTACCAGCGTATAGGCCGTGCTGGAGCGGGTCTGCCAGCCGTCCTCGCCCTTGAAGGTGAAGTCCTTGCTGCCGTTCATCCGGTCCACACTGTTGGCCCGAACATGCACCAGCTCACCGAGTAATATAGTGGAGTTGGCCCAGGGCATGTCCCCCAGTGCATGCATGAAACTGGCCTGTATCTGCTGACCCGAGCCACGGGTTACATCGCCGCTTTCCAGCTGGATCGGCACACCGGTGCGATAGGACCATTCACCGCTGACCTGAGTATCGCCAACGCTGGTGGACATGCTCATACCGGTCAGCTTGATATCCTCGAAGATCTCGATCTGGAAGTGCTCGAAGGTATCATCGAAGGAGAAAGTCGCCGGGTTGCGGTCGTGATAGCGCACATGGAAAAAACCCAGCTCGGTGGCGGGTACCGGCCGGTACATGGCGCGTATACCATACTGACCGCTGGAACGTGGCTCGTTGGTTCCGGCATACAACACCTTGTGATCCGGCCAGCCGGGAGCGGTGGGAATGCGCAGCATTTCCCGACCAGGGCCGGTGACATCGGAGCTGGACATATAAGCACCGACCGGATTCAGTTCGTTGCCCTTCCACTCATATTGTGTGTAGGCCGACAAGCCCAGTGACGGGCTGACCTCCCAGTTAGCCGACACCTGCCCCACTGGCAACAGGATATCCTTGACCTCGATGCCCGGCAGGTCCGCATTGACCACGTTGACCGAGCCCTGCACGCCGTTCACCCCAGGGTAGAATACCCCCTCCCCCCAGGCCACCACATGGCGTCCGGCCTTGAGATTGAGACGCTGCTCGTTGGCCAGGTCAAAGTCGCCGAACACATAGGCATCCAGGAAGCGGCTCCTCCCCCCAGCATACTTCCTGGCATCGCTGGTGAACCGGTCGTGGGCTCCTTCCTTGCTGACCGTTCCAAGGGAATTGTTATCATTCTTGCGATGATAGACATCATCATAAAAAGTACTGCCACGCAGCACTGCACCATAGTTGTCCTTTTGCCAAACCAATTCGCCCAGCGCCGTGAGCCGGTGACTGGTCAGACTGTGGCGCTTGAAGTTGCGGTTGCCGTCATCGGCGTTGGCATCACTGAGCAGCTTGGCATCCTGCCCGCGCATCCGTATACCCAACCCGTAGGTGGTGACCACCGACCAATCCAGGGTGGAGCCATCATTGAAGCTGATGGTTTCACCGGCGTGTGCCGGGCTGGACATGGCACCCGCTACCGCCAGGGCCAATGCGCCGGGCACCATTTTCAGCACTTTTCGGTAATTATTATTCTTGTATCCCATACCGTCCCCACTATATGAGTCAATTGCGTATTATTGTTGTTAGTTGCACAGGGCAGTTCTCAACCTTCGAACAGCTAACTGTTGACTCTCCCTGCGCCGTTACCCATCAGCTTGTATACAACCCTCCCTTCACGACTCTTTCATCCAGAATAAAGTTAGCTCCGGTCGCCTCGGCAAAGGCCGCAACATAAGCTTCGGCATCCAGGCAGATCTCTGGGCTGAGCAGCCCCTGACCGGTTATCTCTCCGCGGATATAAGCCTCCAGAACCAGCCGTGCGCAGGTCGGCGTCGGGTCGGCAGACCCTGCTTCCTCCGCACTGGTCGGCAGCTTTATGTGGTATTCCATGACGCTGGTGATCTCAGCATCGTCGCGCTGGCCTAGCACTTCGATGCGAAACGCTACACTGCGCGGCGCTGTGGACAGGTCCACCGTCAGAGCCTCAGCCGCTACCGAGCTGGAGAAGTACTGCGCCATGAACTGCCTGGGAGAAATACCCAGGCCCTCGATCTTGTCGGTGGCAGCAAAGCCCAGATCGATAAAGGAGCGCCAGATCTGGTTACCGCGGTCGGGGAAGAAGCCGATGCGGTTACTGACCTCCTGCACCCCCTTGATGTAATGCGGCAGGGTGATGGTTTCACCATGCCCGATCAGGTATGCGCCCATTTCCCCGAATGGCGCCTTGTACTCCACATCCCGGCGTCCGCTCCAGCCCGGCTTGAGGCAATACTGGCCCTGCTCGAACTGGGTGACGCCGCCACTGGTGATATGCAACATATGGTCGACCACTGCAGGTGACAGCGATTGCGGCGAGAACGGCACGACGGTGGAGAGGTGAATGGCATGGGCCTGGTCCAGCCGGTCGGCCAGCAACCGGGCCACCACGTTGGTCAATCCGGGGGTGGAGCCGCAGCCGATGATGATGCGGATACCGGCGGCCAGTGCCCGTGCGTGGTAGTCGCCCTTGAGCAACAGTGCCTCGGCCACATCGTGGTCATCGTTGATGTCGATATAGTCGACCCGGTTACGCAGCGCGGCCTCGACCACCGGCAGCGCGCTGCGGTAGAAGGGCCCAACCGCATTGAACACCAGTTGCACGCCATCGAGGGCGGCATCCAGCTGCTGCGGCTGGTTGATATCGACGCGCATGGCCCGCGCCGCCGAGCCGACTTCAGTCGCCAGTGCCGTGGCGGTATCGGCGTTGATATCGGCAATGACATATTCCACATCGGGATTGCCCGCCACTAATTGCCTGGCGACATTCGCGCCGACATTCCCGCAACCCAGCAATAGAATTTTCATGATTTTTCCCATTATTGTTTTAACTTGTCGCCGAGTACCCGGCAGATAGTTGCATCCCGCAACCGCTCTCTACCGGGTAAACAGCACTGAAGCAGCAGACAGCTACAACCCAGGCAAGGGAGTAAAGTCGAGAACACGATAACCAAGCGTCCAGACCGCCCACCAGTACCAGGCGGTACTGCGGTAACCAATAAGGTTGCAGATAAAAAGCAGTGAAAAGAGGCAATAACAACAGAGCCGCACAAACAGCGGAAGGAGTTAATAAATGGGGTATTTCAAAGAAAACTACTGCAGTAACGGAAAACTTCTGAATACCAGCCTGACAAGGTCGCTCTGTCCTCTTATACCCAGCTTGGCATAGATGTTTTTCGAGTAGTTACGCGCAGCCGACACGGCCACCTGCAGCTTATCCGCCGCGTCGGCCAGCGAACAACCAGCGGCCAACTGCATGGCCAGCCGCCCTTCCTGGGGTGTCAGGCCGAACAGCTGCGAAATGGCCGCACAGGCTTTGTCCGCATCGCTCATTTCCCCGACCCACAGGCCGCCGAACTCGGCGATATAGACTATGATACTGGGCACCCGCTTGCCCTGGAAGGTCGGCTCCAACACCGTGGGTGCTACCAGTACACCGAGAAAGCCCTGCCCTGGCGAGTTGAGGTTCAATAGGCTTTTGCCCGAGCCGACGTTAGGCGCCCGGGTGCGCGCCAGCAATGCCCGCTCCACCGCCCGCATCAGCTCGGACTGGGCGGCGGCCTCCCTGAACAGCAGGCGATCAGTGATGCGTACCGCGTCATAGCCATTGATGATCTCCGCCGCTGCCCGGTTCAGGCTGATCACCCGCGCCTCATCGTCCAGCAGCACACAGCCGAGGTGCATGTGGTTGAGACTGCTCTCGAAGATGCTGCGCTCAAGCATACACTGCTGCAACCGCACATACAGGCCAAGCGCCCTCGCCAGGTGTGGCAACAGTTGTTCGAACAGCTCCGCAGTTTGCTGTTCGAACAGGACGCTGCTGTTATCCGCCCCCTTGACTACATCCAGCCAACAGGACATGACCCCGTCAGGATCGGAAAAGCCCGCCCGGAACGCACCCTGAATACCAAGGCTGCGAATATAGGCCAAGCCTTCATCGCCGAGAAAGGCAGGTTCGGAGGCCAGCCAGGCACCCTTGATCTGTTGCTCGGGGTACAGCGTCTGCTCACCATCCAGATAGGTACGACAGACCCGCTCAACTTCCAGCCAGTCAATCGTGTCATCCGGCGCCACCGCACTGACATGCACATCACCCATCAGTTTCGGCGAATGGTGCAGGGTGATGAACACCGCCTTGGCCCCCAGCAACTGACGCACCCTGTCCACCAGTGACTGCCAGGGTGGCGATTCGTTGATACCCTCGTATATCAGTGCAGTTAGATCCAGCAATCGCTCTGATCCACCCACGGCTGTCCCGCTCATCCCCTCTCCCCTCGCCCACAGTGCATATCTGTCACCTTGACCGTGTCGGTACGTCCAGGCAACAAGCCAATCAGCGGCAATGCCAGCACGGTGCAGGCAGCACATAGCAACAAGGCAGGCGCATAGGATTGAGTAACATCCAGCAGATAGCCAACCAGCCAGGGGCTGAACGCTGAGCCTACCCCGGCGATCAGACTGCCGATACCCAGCAGAGCGCCGAAGTGCCGCTCTCCGACCATCCTGGCCATCAGCATCGGCGAGAACTGGTTGACCAGGTTGAAGGTAGCTCCCCAGCCCAGGGCGAAAACCGTGATGGCGACATACCCTACCCAGCCAGCGGACACCGACAACAATGCCAGAATACCGATGACGCCGGCAATATTGACTACCAACAGGATCCCCCTTGCATCCCAGCGGGTACTGAGAAAGCCGAAGACAAAATGACCAATCAGCGCACAGATGCTGGTTACCGAAAACACCCCTGCCGCCTGCGCTGGGGTATAGCCGGTGTGAATCAGGTAAGGCACGACGTTGATGAAGATCCCCAGCACACTGAAGGTCAGAAGTATCTGCATACCCACCCAGAACCAGAAGCCTGGTAGCCGGAGGGCGGCAGCAAGCGGCGCCCCGGCCAACTCAACAGCACGCATGCCCTGTTCGCCAATAGCCGTCTGTTGGGGCAAGCGCGCCAGCCACAACAGCACCGGAACCACGATCAACAGCATCATCGCGCTGATCAGTTTCATTGCGCCATGCCACTGATGCTGCTCCATTACCCATGTCAGAAAAGGCGGGAAGCAGATCGCCCCCAGTGACCCACCGGACAATACCAGCCCCACCGCCAGCCCCTGACGCGGCAACGCGACCCAACGCAGCACCACGGCAATAGCCGGGACGTAGGTGGATATGCCGATACCAACCCCGCTGATCGCTACCCACATTGCCAGACTGCCGATATCCTGACTGAGCGCAGCGAGAAAATACCCGGCGCTCGCCAGGGTGGCGCCAGTGGCCATGACCAGACGCGGTCCGAGCCGATCCAGCAACCAGCCGCCCACGGGCATCGCCAGGGTCATACTGAGCATGAAGAACGATGGAATATTCGCCACTTGCTCATTACTTGCGGCAAAAGCCTGCATCAATGGCATAGTGAATACACCGAAGGAACTCAGAGTCGAGCCAAGCAATATACCCAGTGTCATCGCCATACCGGCAACCACACACCAGGCCTGGCGTTGATCCGGCATCAGATCACCCCCAGCCGCTGCGCCAGTCGCGCTGCCGGGATAAGCAGCTTGCGCACCAGCAGCTCGTGCTTGCCGGCAAAGCTGACCGCTTGCGGACGCTGCACCGGAAACGGCAGGCTGGCCAGATCATCGGCGGCCAGCGCCTCACCCAGCAGCTTGCCGAGCAGCGGTGCCATGACGTTACCCCAGGCATTGAAGTGCATCAGCCCATATACCCCCGGCTGCACTTCATATATCCCTGGGAACTGTTGATCACGCATCGCTACTCGCCCGGTCCAGTAAGCCTGCAGCTCCAGCGGAAAGGCGCTGGCCTCGGGCCAGGTGCGATGAATCCATCGTAGGTGCTGCCGGAAATGCCAGGCCGCATCGTGCGGGCGCCGGGCACTGGGTATCGAAGCGGTAACCAACCGGTGCTGCTCATCGATAACCAGCGGGTGCAGGTCCATTGGCACCTGGGCCAACGTCTGGCGTCCGGGCATGATGATCTCGCGCAGCGGCTCGGGTAACGGCGCCGTAGCCAGCGCATAGGCAGTCAACGGGTAATAGCAGTTGGTGAAGGCCGGCACTATGTTGGTGGGATAGGCATTGGTACAGAATATGACCCTTGCAGCTGTCACCTCCCCCCTGGCGGTGATCACCTTCCAGCGCTGCCCGACCGGTTGAATAGCAAGCGCCTCAGTATCGCCGTATACCCTGGCACCATGGCCGACTGCGGCATTGGTCAGGCCATTGCTGAACAACCAGGGGTTGATACGCCCACCGGAGGCATACAGCACGCCATGAGGATAGCGCGCCGAGCCGGTCATACTCCGCATCTCCTCCGCACCCAGCTCGTATATCTGCTGGCGGCCCTGCCAGTGGCGCATGCTGGCGTTGAAACGCTGTAGCTGGGTGGGCGTCTGCATCGCATTCAGATAGCCGGACTGCACGGCATCGCAGTCGATTGCGTATTCACGTGCCAGCTGAAACGGCAAAGTGTGCCACTCATCGAACAGTGACAGAAAACGCCTCCCCCGGTCCGGAAAGCGCTCGAACACCTGAAGATTGCGCAACGTCGGCAAGACATGACCCGCGTTACGGCCAGATGCACCCCAGCCGGGCTGCCGCGCCTCAAGCACCACCACTGCAACCCCCTGCCTGGCCAGATGCAGTGCAAGACTGCTGCCGGCCAGCCCCGCGCCAATCACCACGTGGTCGGTGTCCAGTGACTCCTCCAGTGAGGGCCAACACTTGACCTGCCTGCCGGTCAGGGTCCAGCCGCTGTGATGAATACCGATATCACCGCTGCCCCAGCCTTCTCGGCCCGCTTGCTTGTTCTCCAATACAGTATTACTGGCGGCTATCACGCACCAGCCTCCGGTTTTCTTATTGTCGGGAGTAGCATGGTGACCGTCCAACAATACGGCAATCACCATGACATTGAACATACGTGGAAGACCAGCGACGCAGCCAGTGCCAAATGGCATCGGCCCAGCCAGTTGGGCAGGAACGGAAAACAGAGATGATAAAAGACAGCGGGGCACCGCCCTCACACTGACAGATACCAGCGAAACCGATATCCATCTGTGTGCGAGCGAGCCCCGCAATACTGCTGACGCTCAGACGAGCCTTGTTCAGCGACCGGCGCGGCGGGCAGCCTCAGGACCGAAATCACGGGACGACAGCCCGCCCTGGTTGAGGAGATAGCCCCTGGGCTGCTCGTTGACCAGGTTGAACGCCAGGTGGCTGCGCGCCTGCAGATCGTGGTACAGACCCGCACCCGCCTGCCAGGTCTGGGCTTCCGGCGCGTAGTAGTAGTTGACCATCGAGGTGCGCCACAGGCCGCCACGGGCGTCGTAGTTGTCCCCCATGACCATCAGCCAGCTATCCTCGTCCACGTACATGTGCCGCTTGGTGTACAGGTGCCGGTAGTTGTCCTTGATGTTGGCTTCCAGCACCCATACCCGCCTCAGCTCGTAGCGCATGTACTCGGGGTTGACATGGCCGGGTGTCAGCAGGTCTTCATATTTGACCTCCGGCGAGTGGATGCGATAGGCGTTGGCCGGTACGTACATCTCCTGCTTGCCGACGATCTTCCAGTTGTAGCGCTGGCCCGAGCCGTTGAAGATCCGCACCTCGTCCACGGTGATGGTGCCGCCGGAGCCGGGGAACTGCATGTCAAAACCGTATTCCGGCGACTGGCGCACGCGGCGGGTACCCGGGTCGTAGCGCCAGCTCTGGCGCGGCTCCTTGGTATGGTCGAAGAACTCGATGCCGGTGTTGATTTCACCCCGGTCGCGCTGGGGCAGCAGCGTCTCGTTGCGGTAATAGGACGAGGCCCCGGTGGTGGTGCCGATCTTGCCCGGCTCCAGTGGCGGCGCCAGGTTCTTTGATG
The DNA here is from genome assembly GCF_900115905.1 of Halopseudomonas formosensis. GTDB lineage: Bacteria > Pseudomonadota > Gammaproteobacteria > Pseudomonadales > Pseudomonadaceae > Halopseudomonas > Halopseudomonas formosensis. The sequence continues at coordinate 619,762 of NZ_FOYD01000001.1, read as the reverse complement.
CCACCTGGCCCCAGGTGATGCGGCCGTTGCTCAGCACATAGGCGTTATCCGATACCAGTTCCTCGGTCCAGGGGCGGTAGGTGAAGAAAGACGAGGTCCACATCAGCTCCAGCCCGGTTTTCGGGAAGGGGAACAGGATGCCGCCGGTTGTCGCCTCGACCCCCTCGCCGTCGCTGACCAGCTTGGCCGACTTGGCGTTCTGCAGGGTCGCCTCGCAGACGCTGTCCGGGAAGCGGAAGTCCCGGCGGGTTGGGTATACCGGAATGGCGAACGTATCGGGATAGGCCTCGAACAGCGCCTTCTGGCCGGCCGACAGGCGCTCGGCATGCTCGGCCATGTTCGCTGCGGTAATGGTGAACAGCGGCTTGTCATCGGGATAGGGGTCTACCGGATGCTGGCCGGGAATCGGCGCTTCCATGTGATCCGGCACGCCCAGCCATTTGCCGGTCCACTCGGTGATGCTGCCGTCGGCGTTGCCGGCCTTTTCGGCGCCCACGCAGGTAAGGTCCTTGCCCAGGCGGGCGATTTCTTCGGGCGTGGCCGCAGCCTGCGCCAGCCCCGCACCGAGCAGCATGTTGGCGGCAACCACGGCCGCGCCCAGAGGTTTGATCATGCGCATGCAGTTAGCTCCCTCAGAATGTGTACTTGACGTTGAATGACAGGTAGTCGCGGTCGGCCATCAGGCGGCCGTGCTCGACGTCCGGCGAGGACAGGTAGTTGACCCAGGTGGTGCCGACCTCGAAGTTGCCCATGTAGCTGAAGTCCGCGCCCAGCGTCAGGGTCTTCTCGCCCCGGCCCAGGCCCTGATAGGCGCTGCCATCGATGTTCTGCTGCCAGACGCTGGAGAGGGTCAGGTCCCAACCGCTGAAAATGCTGGGGTAGTCCAGATAGGCACCCAGACCCAGCAGCGTGCTGGAACGGGTTTGAGTGGCGTAGGTGTAGTCATCTTCGGTCGTGGAGCCCAGCGCATTGGTCACCGTCAAGGTGTCCACACCCATGATGCGCTGATTGACCACCTCACCCATCAACGTGGTCTGCTGGGCAATTGCACTGGGCCCGAGGATGTACATGAAGTTGGCACTGGTCATCAGCAGATCACCGGTAGTCGGTGTGCCGGAGGCCAGATACACAGGTGCATCCTGACGCAGGCTGATATCCGACCCAACCTGCACCTCGCCAACCTTGGAGCTCAGGCTCAGGCCGGTGAGTTTGATGTCTTCGAAGTAGCCGAACTTGATGCCCGCGCCAGCCATGGCGTTGACGCTATCCAGTGACGAGTAGCGGCTATCCCCGACGAAATCCATGAACATGGCAGCAACCCGGTCATGGTAGCGGTAGTGGTAGAGCCCCAGCTCGGTGTTGAAATCCAGGTTCCAGCGCACCCCGAGGCCCCACTGCCCAGAGTCCCGCGGATCCCGCTCACCCACCGTGGCGAGTATTCGAGGGTCGGACAGCTCGCTTATCACCCCTGTCACCCCGGGATACCGGAAAAACTGTGAGCCGGGACCGAAGAAGTCGCTGCCATTGAAGAAGTCGCCCACCGGGTTCAGCCTGGTCTTTTCCCACTCCAGCTGATAGAAACCGGTGAGCGCCCACTGGTCATTCAGCGCATAGGTGAATGAAACCTGATTGACCGGCAGGTAGGCGTCCTTGGCTTCGGTACCGGGCACGTTGAACTTGGTGGCGTCCACCGGCGCCTGGCCCTGACTGATGTTCGGCCAGAACAGGCTCTCACCCCAGGCCACCAGATGGCGACCCGCATTCAGTGACAGATACTGCTCTTCACCGATCGGCCAGTTGCCATAGACGTAGGCGTCCAGCAACTGGAAGCGGCTGCCGCTGTCGTTGCGGGTCTTGCCGATGAAGTGCTGCTCGTCACCGGGCTGGCCGACCAGGCGGTTCACCGTGGCGGCCGAGTCGTTGTCGTTGGTGCCCTTGTATACGTCATCGTAGAAATGACTGGCGCGCAGCACCGCACCGTAGTTGTCCTTGGTGGCAACGATTTCGCCGAACAGGCTGACGCGGTTGTTCACCGGTGCATAACGGTCGAAGTTGCGGGTGCCGTCATCGTTGTTCAGTGCTTCCAGGTAGCGGCTGTCAGGGCTGCGGGTCCGGAAGGAATAGGTGTAGTTGGCGGTAATCTGCGAGTCGATGCTCAGTCCGTTACTGAAATCCAGCGAGGGCAAGGCGGCGGCCGTCGGACTGCTCAAGGCAAGCGCGACGGCCGTGGCCAGGGGCGAACTTCGCACTGCAAGGCGCGCGAGAGGGGTTTTCTTGTTATTCACTGTCTGCTCCTGATGTTGTTGTTCGCACAGTGGTTGCGAACCTGAAGTATCAGAATGCCAACAGCGAACCGCATACCTCATACCTCATACAGAGTATGAAGCGCTTTCTTCCTCCTGCAGCTGGCGGGCCAGCAGCAACTTGTCCACCTTGTTCGAAGCGTTGGTGGGCAACTGGTCAAAGAACTCCACCCGCCGCGGCACCTTGTAGTTGGCCATCCGCTCCCGGCTCCAGGCGATCAGCGCCGGCGCGTCCAGGGTCTCGCCCTGGCGCAGCACCACGCAGGCGCAGCCAACCTCGCCCATACGCTCATCCGGCACGCCCAGCACCGCCACCTGGGCGATGGCCGGATGCTCGCTCAGGGCCGCCTCGATCTCCGCCGGGTAGCAGTTGAAGCCGCCGACGATGAACATGTCCTTGAGCCGGCCGGTGATGCGCAGGTTGCCCTGCTCGTCCAGGCTGCCGATGTCGCCGGTGTGCAGCCAGCCCTGCTCATCAAAGGTGCTGCGGGTGGCCTCGGGGTCGCCGAAATAGCCCTGCATCAGGTGGAAGCCACGCAGGCAGATCTCGCCGTTGTGCCCCGCGGGTACCGGCTGGCCCTGCGGGTCGAGGATCGCCAACTCGGTACCGGGAATCGGCCGGCCGCTGGTGCCGGCAATGATCTCGGCCGAATCGTCCGGGTCGCAGATGGTGGCCAGCCCACCGCATTCGGTCAGGCCATAGGCGGTAGTGACCACCGCGCAGCCCAGCTCCTTGCGGATGCGCTGGATGAGCACCGGCGGGATGGTCGAGGCGCCGGTCACCGCCACCCGCAGGCTGGACAGGTCCTTGCGCCCCAGCTCGGGGTGATCGAGCATCGACAGGTACAGGGTCGGCGGCCCGGGCAGCACGGTGATGCGCTCCTCGGCCACCCGCCGGAACACCTCGTCGGCGTCGAATACCGGCTGCGGCAGTATGGTCGCCCCGCCCAGCAGGCAGGTCAGCCAGCCTGCCTTGTAGCCGAAGGAATGGAAGAACGGATTGACGATCAGGTAGCGATCCCCGGGCACCAGCCCGATGATCCGTACATATTCATTGAAGGCGCGCAGGGACGGCCCATGGGCACACATGACGCCCTTGGACTTGCCGGTGGTACCCGAGGTGAACAGCAGGTCCGACAGGTCCGTGGGGGCAATCGACCGGGCACTGGCCAGCGCCTGCTTCAGCGGCACCTCCTCAGCGGCGGCAAGAAAGTCCGCCAGACTCTGGTCGCCCGCCCGCTGCGGCTCGGCATCCAGTACCACCAGACGCTCGAGGGTCGCCGGGCGGTGCTGGTTGAGCATCGCCGGGTAATCGGTACCGAGGAACTGCCCCTGCACGAAGGCCAGCCGGGCACCGCTGCGGGCCACTATGTCCGCCGCTTCGGCGCCTTTCATGCGGGTATTGAGCGGCACCAGCACCGCCCCGGCGGCCTGCAGGCCGACCGCCAGCACCACCCAGTCAATGCTGTTGGGCGCCCAGATCACTACCCGGTCGCCCTGGGTGATGCCGGCTGCCAGCAGCGCCCGGGTCACTCGCAGCATGTGCTCGGGCAGCTCGGCGTAGCTGATCCGCCGCTCACCGTCTTCCAGCGCCAGGCGCTGGCCATGGCGTTCGGCCGCTTCCAGCACCAGCGCCGGGATGGACGCGGGCAGGTCTTCAAAGCTCGGGAATACACTGGCCATGACTCGTTGTCTCACTTGTTCAGTCGGGGAAACGCAGGTGCACCCGGTCGCTGGTGGCGACCGCCTGGCAGGCCAGCGTCCAGCCCTCGTTCAGCTCCTGCTGGTCCAGCGCGTCGTTGTTCAGCAGGTCCACGGTGCCGTCGACCAGGGTGCACATGCAGGAAGCGCAGGAACCGACCAGGCAGGAATGCGGCGGCTGCAACCCTTCCCGGCGCATGGCAGCGAGCAGCAGTTCACCCTGCTCGCAGTCGATCTCGTGGGTACTGCCGTCCAGCTCCACCACCAGCCGGGTGGCCGCAGCGCCGAGGTGTTCCACCACGGAAACGCTGGGCTGCTCGCTTTCGCTGGGCAGGGAGACAAAGCGCTCCACATGCACTGCCCGGCTCGGCAGGCCGGCCACGCCGAGAGCCTCGACGCAGGCATCCATGAAGGGGCCGGGGCCGCAGATGAAGGCCTCGGCGTGCTCGAAGCCGGCCGCCAGCTGGGCCAGCTGCGGCACGCTCGGCAGGCCCTGCACGCTGTTCAGCCAGTGCACCACCTGCAACCGCTCGGGATACTCGCGTACCAGCCCCTGCAGCAGCTCGCTGAAGATCACCGATTTTTCGTCGCGGTTGGCATAGACCAGCCGGATGCGGCCCTGGGCCTGACTGAGCACCGAGCGCAGGATCGACATCACCGGGGTGATGCCGCTGCCGCCGGCGAACAGCAGGAAGTCGCCGTCCAGGCTGCGGGGCACGAACACCCCCGCAGGCGCCAGCACCTGCAGCCGGTCGCCGGGCTTGACCTGATCGCACAGCCAGTTGGAGCCGCGCCCGTCGTCGACCCGCTTGACCGTCACCCGCAGGTTCTCCGCAGCAAAGGGCGAGCTGGACAGCGAGTAGCAGCGCGGCAGCCAGTCCTCGCCATGGGGAATGCGCAGGGTCAGGAACTGCCCAGGACGATAGCGGAAGCGCTCGGCCAGTTCCGGCGGCACCTTCATTTCGAAGGAGCAGCTGTCATGGGTCTCGGCGATGACTGCCGCCACTTCCAGGGTGATGTATTCGGGCATTGTCATAATCAGATACTCATTACAAATTGTCCGCTGTCCACGCGCAGCTCGATGCCGTTGACCGCCCGCGATTCGTCCGAAGCCAGGTAGAGCACCGCGCCGGCCACATCCTCGGGCAGGCAGGCCCGGTTCATCGGGTCGTGGTCGATGGTGAACAGCGCGGGGTCCATGCCCTGGGGATAGCCGCCGCGGGTCATCGGGGTCATGACCCCGTCGGGATGGACAGAGTTGCAGCGAATGCGGTACTTCGCCCGCCGGCAATGCACTGCCACGCTGCGGGTCAGCGCAGCGACCGCACCCTTGCTGGCGCCGTAGGCCAGGTAGTCGTGGCGCGCAGCCAGCGCCGCAATCGAGGACATATTGATGATGGAGCCGCCGCCGGCGTCCTTCATCAGCGCCACGGCAGTCTGGCACCCGAGAAATACGCTGTCGGAGTTGATCCGCAGCAACCGGTGCCACTGTTCCAGCGTGGCTTCCTCGATACTGCCGGGGATCAGAACGCCGGCGTTGTTGACCAGCACGTCCAGCCGCGGGAAGCGCTCGCGCACCAGCGCAGCCAGCGCCTGCCAATCCGCCGGATCGCTGACGTCCTGGCGCAGAAACAGCGCCTGGTCGCCCAGCTCGCCGGCCAGCCGCTCGCCCTGCTCCAGGTTCAGGTCGGTCAGCACCACCTGCGCGCCCTCGGCCACGAAGCGCCGGGCCACAGCGGCGCCAATACCGCTGGCGGCGCCGGTGACTACCGCTACCTTGTCAAGCAGTCGTGGTTGCATGCCGCCGCTCCTGCTGGGCCTGGGCAACATGATGCGCGGCGACGTAGCCGAAGGTCATCGCCGGCCCCAGGGTACCGCCGGCACCGGGATAGGTGGTGCCCATCACCGAGGACGAGGTATTGCCGATGGCGTACAGCCCGGCAATCGGCTCGCCTGATTCGTGCAGCACCTGGGCATGCTCGTTGGTCAGCAGGCCGCCCTTGGTGCCGATATCGCCGGCGTACATGGGCATGGCGTAGTACGGACCCTTTTCCATCGGTGCCAGGCAGGGATTGGGCTTGATGTTGCTGTCGCCGTAGTAGCGGTCGAACACGTTGCCGCCCCGACCGAAATCCTCGTCCACCCCGCTGCGGGCAAAGCGGTTGACGCGCGCCACAGTAGCCTTGAGACCGGCCGCATCAACACCGATCTGGCCAGCCAGCGCATCCAGTGAATCGGCCTTGTAATAGACATTGTTCAGCCAGGCCTTGCGCAGGCGGCTGTCGGGCATGATCTGCGCCGGCATCAGCGGGCCCATGGCGTAGTTGAAGCGGAACTTGCTGTCGAAGATCACCCAACCCGGAATGCTGGCACCGGTCTGCTGGTGGTCATCGTACATGGCGGTAACGAACTCGAGATAAGGCGCCGCCTCGTTAACGAAGCGCTTGCCCTGGCCGTTGACCACGATGGCACCAGGGAAGGCGCGCTCGGCGAACACACCGCGGGCGCGCTCCTCGCCCGGGACCAGCAGGCTCGGCGCCCACCAGCCCCAATCCATCAGATCGGTAGCCGCACCCAGCTGCAGGGCGGCTTCCAGCGCGGCGCCGGTATTCGCACCGGCGGGCGTGGCGCTCCAGCTCACCTTGCTCGGCTGGGGTAAGTACTTGTCGCGCAGCGCCTGGTTCTGTTCGAAGCCGCCGGCCGCAAGAATCACACCCTTGCGCGCGCCGAGGCGCTGCAGCTGCCCATCACGCTCGACCAGCACGCCGGTCACCCGGCCGTCCTCCTGGACCAGCTCGCGCAGGTCCGTCTTGAGCCACAGGGCGATGCCGCGGTCCATCATCGAGGCCCGCAGGCTGGCGACCAGCGAGCTGCCCAGCGCGGCGCGGCGGTCGCGCTTGCTGTTGGTTTTCTTGCGCCAGGCAAAGTCGAGCTTGTAGCGCAGCATCATCCACAGCACCATCAGGCGCCAGCCGCGGGACTTGGACATAGCGCGGTGCGCGTCCCGGGCGGTCCAGGCAATCCGGCCCATCAGCATATTGCCCGGCGAGCCTTCACGCATGGTTGCCAGCTCGTCACCCAGTGCGCTGAGGTCGAACAGTTCCGGGTCCAGGCTGCGACCGCCCGGCAGTGAGCCGGGCAGGTGCGGGTAGTAATCGGGGTATTTTTCCGCCACGGCATAGCGCACCCGGGTGTGCTTCTCCAGCCAGGCGATCATTTCCGGGGCTTTCTTCAGATAGGTGCGCAGGCGCTTTTCATCCACCTCGTCACCCACGGCGGCCTTCAGGTAGGTCCAGGCCAGCTCTTCGCTGTCGTTGCCACCCATGGCGCGGAAATAGTGGTTGTTGGGGATCCAGATACCGCCGCCCGAGAGCGCCGAGGTGCCGCCGTACTGGTCGGCCTTTTCCACCACCAGCACCTTGAGCCCCTGGTCCGCCGCGGTGACCGCTGCGGTCATGCCGCCGGCCCCTGAACCCACCACAATCAGGTCGTATTCTGCGCTGTAATCATTGTTGTTGTGCATATCGACACTCACTTGCTCAGACGTAGGGATCGGGGTTGGGCAGGCCCAGCTGTACCGCACCGTAGGTCCGGGCGAAGGCCGCCACGTTATTGGAGATATGCCCCCGTGCCTGGTGCAGGTCACGGAACACGCGCGCCACCGGGTTGGTGTTGTACAGCCCCGAAGCAGCCATGCAGCGCAGCAGCTGGTCGACCTTGTCGGCGCAGATATTGGTCACGTAGGCCGACTGGTAGCGGTACAGCAGGCGGGTCTCCACGTCGGGGAATTCGTTGCGCTCGGCCAGCTCCATCAGATGCGCCATGTTGCGCTCGAGCACCAGCCGCAGCTGGTCCAGGGTCAGGGTGGCGTCGGCGACCACTTCCTGGGCCAGCGGGTCTTCGGCGGTCTTGGCGCCGTGCTTGCCGACATGCCTGGCGGCATTGGCGCGGAACTCGTTGATGGCGCCCTGCAGCGCGCCCAGGCAGGAGCTGGATACCGCGCGGGTGAAGATCTGGGCGAAGGGAATGGCATACAGCGGGTTGGTATTGACGAGCCGGCCCGGGGTCGCCTCCATGCTGGTGTTGTTGGTGCGCTGGACCCGGTGGTACGGCACGAAGGCGTCCTCGACCACGATGTCATGGCTGCCGGTGCCACGCAGGCCCAGGACATCCCAGTTGCGCTCGATGCGGTAGTCACTGATCGGCACCAGGAAGGTACCGTGCTCGGCACCCTCGCCATTGGCATCCGGCGGGATGATGCCGCCCAGCAGGGTCCAGGTGCAGTGTTCGCTGCCGCTGGAGTAGCCCCAGCGCCCGCTGATGCGGTAACCACCCTCGACCGGCGTTACCTTGGCCACCGGCATGTAGGTCGAGCCCACCAGAGTGTCGGGGTTGTCGCCCCACACATCCTCCTGGGCCTGCACGTCGAAGCGTGCCAGCTGCCAGGGGTGTACGCCCATCACGCCGTAGATCCAGGCGGTGGACATGCAGCCTTCGGCCAGCGCCTGCTGGATCTCGAAGAACCCCCGCGGGTCCATCTCGAAACCGCCGAAGCGCTTGGGCTGCATGGCGCGGAACAGGCCCGCCTCGCGCATGTCGGCCACGGTTTCCACCGGCACCTTCATATCCCGGTCGGCCTGCTCGGCCCGCTCTTTCAGCGCCGGGATCAACTGCCGTGCGCTGGCCAGCAATTCGCGTTCTTTTTCACTTCTTTCGCGGGTGACACCCATCGTGTGCTCCTCCAGAGACTATCGGCAGCGCCCCTATGCGCAGCTGATTCGATTATCTGGAGCCGGTGCCACTCACTCATCGTCAAAGCGGACTATGGCAGCGTCCGCAGGGGCAAATGGATGGCTCAGGCGCTGCGAAAACGCTGCGCCATGCCTTCCAGCTCGCTTGCCAGGTGCTCCAGCTGGACCGCTGCGGCGGCACTGTCAGCAGCACTGGCGGACATTTCCCGGGCACCCTCGGACACGCCTTCGACCCGCTGGGCTATCTCCCGAGTTGCCGCGGCCTGCCCCCTGAGCACCTCGGTTATCTCGTTGACCGCGACGATCACCTCGGCGGTGCCTTCGCGAATCTGCGCCACCGAGCCGTCGGCCTGGCGTGCCAGCCCGACGCCGGCCTCGACCCGACCCACGGTGTGCTGCAGCCCGCTGGCCACCGCCCGTGTTCCGCTCTGGATCTGTTTCACCGTCTCGGCTATCTCGAGTGTTGACCGGGAGGTACGCTCGGCCAGTTCACGCACCTCGGCAGCCACCACCGCAAAGCCCCTACCCAGCTCGCCGGCGCGGGCTGCTTCGATGGCCGCATTCAATGACAGCAGGTTGGTCTGTTCGGCCACCTCGTTGATCACCCTGATCACACTGTCGATCTGCGCCGAGAAACGCTCCAGGTCACGCATATCCTCTGCTGTCTGCTGCACGGCACCGGCGATATCGGTCATTTCGGCAGTCATGCGCTGCAGCAACGCTTCGCTTTCGATGGACCGCGCCGCCGCCTGCTGGGTAATCTGCCGGGTGGATTCGGCATGACTGCCAACCTCCTCGATCGACACCGACAGCTGCTCTACCGCCGATGACATGCTGATCACCGCATCGGACTGCTGCCGGGCCATGTCCGAGGCGCCATCGGACAGGGCTGACAGACGGCTGGAGGATCCTCCCAGCAACTCGACCTGCTGGCGCAACCCACCAATGAGCTCGCGAAGATTGGCCTGCATCCGGGCGAACTCGGCCATCAGGTCGGCGATCTCGTCGCGCCCCTGGATGTGCATCTCGCTGGTCAGATCCCCCGCGGCGATCGCCTGGGCATGCCTGGATACTGCGCCAAAACCCCGGCGCAGTCGCGCCAGCGTGAGGGTACCAGCAGCGCTGCCGAGTACCAGCCCAACGATGGCAAGTGCCAGGTAGACACCCACCGTCATGCGATAACGGCGTTCAGCCTCGGCGAATGCTGCTTCGGCCTTTTCCTGCTGATAGCTGCGCAGCTGGGCGAGTGCCTCCCGGGCCAGGCGCCCTTCTTCTGCACCGTTCTGCAGGAAGGAACGCATACCGACCACGGCAAAGTCTTCAATCTCCAGCAAGGCCAGCATCGCGTCCAGATCCTCAAGCCAGAGCTGGTAATGCTCCTCGAATCGGGTTACCAGCTCCTGCTCCCGACCATCCAGGGGGCGCTGCGCAAAGATACTGCGCAGCGCCTCGATGCGCGCACTGTTGCTGCGGATCTGCTCGAGATAGAGGGACATCGCCCGGTCGTGAGCAATGGACAGCTTGCCTTCCGGATCGTACTGGAAGGCAATCAGCACCAGCCGTCGATTCTCATCGAGCACCTGCTCGATATCGGTGGTGCAGGCAATGACGGTCAGTTGCTCGTCCTGGACGGCCCGCAGGCTGTCCCGGGACAGCTTCAGACCGTACCAGCCAAGGGCGACAGCGGTATAGAACAGAACACTTGCCAGTCCTGCCCAGAGCAACAGGCGAGTGGCAATACTGATACGCAGAGAGAAAGGCACGGGTTGGCCTCCCAGCCAAAGGTGACCGGCACCCCGATCCAGGGGTGCCGAAAAGTCAGGTAAGGAGCCGGTCAGCGGCTGATCTGTGACTGGATGACAGAGGCAAAGCCCTCATGGTAGGGCGGCAACATACCCCACTCGCCGCGCGGGTCGGTTGCCGGGGCCTGGTACACCGTGCGCAGGTGGCTGAATTCGATGAAGCCCTCACGGCCATGGTAGCGCCCCATGCCCGAGGCGCCGACGCCACCGAAGGGGGCATTTGCCAGTGCCGCGTGCATCAGCGCATCATTGATACTCACGCCCCCCGAGAGAGTATGCCCCAGCACATAGTCCTGCTCGGCCTGATCGGCGCCGAAGTAGTACAGCGCCAATGGCCGCTCACCCTGATTGATCTCATCAACCACATGTTCGAGGTTGCTGTAGCTGAGCACCACCAGCGCCGGTCCGAAGATTTCCTCGCGCATGATCCGGCTGGTCAGCGGCGGATTGATCACCAGACTCAGCGGACGCTTGCGCTGAGCGGCGTCGAAGGGCACATCCGGGCACTGGACCACTTCCACGCCCATGTCACGGACCTCGTCCAGATAACCATCAATCCGCCGCAGATGACGCTCGTTGACCACGCTCACCAGATCGGGGTTATCCGACACCGACGGATACAGCGCACTGTAGGCCCGGGCAAACTCGCGGACGAACTCTTCGCGCCGGGTCACCGGCACGAACACCCGGTCCGGCGATATGCAGATCTGCCCGCCATTGGTCCCCTTGGCCACGGCCAGCCGCCGGGCCGCCTCGGAAATGTCGGCGCTCTGGCCGATGATCACCGGCGACTTGCCGCCCAGCTCCAGCGTCACCGGCACCAGATTCTCCGCCGCCCGGCGCATGATGTCGCGCCCGACTTCGGTACTGCCGGTGAAGACCAGATGATTGAACGGCTGGCTGGCGAAGGCCTGCCCGACCTCGACCCCCCCGGTGATGATGGCCAGCTCGAGGGGGTCGAAACGCTGGTCGATCAGCTCGGCCAGCAGCGCGGCGGTGTGCGGGACTATTTCCGATGGTTTGAGTACCGCCCGGTTGCCGGCGGCAAAGGCGCAGGCCAGCGGGCTGAACAAAGTGAACAGCGGCGCGTTCCAGGTCCCCATGATGCCGACCGTGCCCTTGGGCTGGTATTGCACCCAGCCCTGCGCGCCCATCTGGTCGTAGGGTGCGAACACCGGACGCGGGTCCCGGGCCATCCAGCCCTCCAGATGATCCCTCGCATGCTTGAGCGAGCCCAGCGAGCCCTGCACGTCATTCAGCAGCCCGAAGCCCGGGTGGCGCCCCCCGAAATCCGCATCCATGGCCTCGGCCAGCGGCTGGTGATGGTCGACCAGCAGGTCGATCACCCGCTGCAGGCGAGCACGACGCTCATCGGCACTGACCGGGCCATGCCCATCGAATGCGCGGCGCTGGGCCGCCAGAAGCGGTGTTAACTCGTCAATGGATTGCAGGTGGGCACGCATGCAGCTTCTCCTTATAGTTATCGCCAGGGCGCTTTTATCACTATTGGCACGATAGATAAGCGCCCCGCCCCGCACCTCGTCCATTCGGACCAGTGCCACCTTGTGCGTTAGTCCATAAAGACGATGACCCGGCAGTGCCCGAGCCCAATACTGCGGCCACTGATTCTGGATACGACGAGGCGGACATGACTGCTCAGGCAAGCTTCAATCCCAGGGCGTTTCGCGACGCCCTGAGCACCTTCACCACGGGCGTGACCATCATCACCACCCGTGCTGCAGATGGCTCCCCTATTGGCATTACCGCCAACAGCTTCAACTCGGTATCGCTCAACCCGCCGCTGGTGCTGTGGAGTCTGGCCAAGTCGGCCTACAGCCTGGAAGCCTTCGCCCACACCAAGCAGTGGAACGTCCATGTGCTGTCGGTGGAGCAGGAGGAGCTCTCCGGGCGCTTCGCCGCCCGCGGCGAGGACAAATTCGCCGGAATCGAGCTTGACCGCGGCATCAATGACATTCCGCTGCTGCACAACTGCACCGCGCGCTTTCAGTGCCGCACCGCCTTCATGTACGAGGGCGGCGACCACATGATCTTCGTCGGCGAAGTACTCAGCTTTGACCAGAGCCACCTGCCGCCACTGGCATTCCAGAGCGGGCAATACGCCCTGACCGCACGCAAGCCGCGGGAAGGTGTGCGCCTGTCCCAGGTCGAGCAGGTCGCGCCCGACTGCAGTTACACCGAGGACCTTCTGGGGTACCTGGCCGGCCGTGCACATTACCAGCTGGTTGCCTACCTGCGCACCCTGCTGCAGAACCACAAGCTCGACGAGCATGCGTTCTTCGTCCTGTCGGTGCTGAGCATTCAGGACAACCTGACGCTATCGGAAATCAACCATTTCGTTTCCTACACCGGCCGCGAAGTGACGCTGTCCATGCTGCTGTTCCTGCAGAAGCAGGGCTACATCGTGGCGGATGAGCAGTCCGGCGAGCAGCGCTTCCTGCTCACCGGCGAGGGCCGCGAGGTCTCGCTGGAGCACGTGGCACTGGCCAAGGCCGTGGAGCAGGAGGTTACCGAGAAACTCGGCGCCGGCGACACCCAGGCGCTGAAGATCCTGCTCAAGCGTCTCATCCACGCGACCGACCCGGGCCTGCCCGACCTGTGGACCCTCGACAGCCCGGCTGACCAGGCCCGGATCGCGAAATAAGGGGACGCAGCATGTCGCTACTGGAACGTTTCTCCCTGCATGGCAGCGTGGCGCTGGTCACCGGCGCCGGCAAGGGCATTGGCCAGGCCATCGCGCTGGCCTATGCCGAGGCCGGCGCCCGCGTGGTCTGCGCAGCCCGTACCCTGGCTGACGTGGAAGCCGTGGCCGAGCAGATCCGCCAACGGGGTGGCCAGGCCATTGCCGTGAGCTGTGATGTCAACGATGCCGGCCAGCGCGAGGCCGCCGTCGCCGCCGCCGTGCAGGCCTTCGGCAGGCTCACCCACCTGGTCAACAACGCCGGGGGCGGCGGGCCCAACAGCCCGTTGAAACTGAGCTGGCAGGAGTTCGACCGCTCGCTGCATTTCAATGTCACCAGCGCCTACCACCTGATCCAGCTGTGCGCACCGCATATGCGCGAGGCCGGTCAGGGCAACATCATCAATATCACTTCCGGCGCGGCGCGCTATATCCAGCGCAACTTCAGCCGCTACGCCGCAGCCAAGGCCGCCCTGACCCACCTGGGCAAGATGCTGGCCCAGGATTTCGCTCCGGTGATCCGCATCAATGCCATTGCCCCCGGGCCGATCATGACCGACGCGCTGGCCGGGGTGATGACCGACGAGATCCGCCAGGTCATGGAGAGCAACACCCCGCTGGGCTGCCTGGGCGAGGTGGAAGATATCGCCGCTGCGGCGCTCTACCTGGCTTCTCCGGCTTCGCGCTGGGTCACCGGCAAGGTCATCGAGGTTGATGGCGGTGCCGAATCCAGCGTCTTCCCTACCTGAACGGAAACCGATAATGGACGAACAACTGATCAAGGCGCTGGGCGATGAACTGCATGCCGCCCTGCGCGAGCGCCGGGCCCTGCGCCCGCTGACCGAGCGTCATCCACAGATTACCCTGGACGACGCCTACCGTATTTCCCTGCAGTTTCTCCAACGTCGTGAAGCCCTGGGCGAGCGCGTGATCGGCAAGAAGATCGGCGTCACCAGCAAGGCGGTGCAGGACATGCTCAACGTGCACCAGCCGGATTTCGGCTTTCTCACCGACCGCATGCAGGTGGCCGATGGCAGCGCGGTGAGCATGGCCGAGTACAACCTGATCGCGCCCCGCGCCGAAGGCGAGATCGCCTTCATCCTGGCCGAGGATCTGACCGGCCCCGGCGTGACCGCCAGCGATGTGCTGGCGGCGACCGAGTCGGTGGTGCCCTGCTTCGAGATCGTCGACTCACGCATCGCCAACTGGCAGATCCGCATCGAGGACACGGTAGCCGACAACGCCTCCTGCGGCGTGTTTGCCCTCGGCGAGGCACGCATCGATCCGCGCACCATCGATCTCGCGACAGTCGAGCTGACCATGCAGCTCAACGGTCAGCCCGCCGGCAGCGGCCTGGGCTCGGCCGTCCAGGGCCACCCCTGCGAAGCGGTGGCCTGGCTGGCCAACACCCTGGGCCAGCTCGGCATTCCCTTCCGCCGCGGCGAGATCATTCTCTCCGGCGCGCTGGCGCCGCTGGTGCCGGTGGCGGCCGGCGACCGTATCGATATGCACATCAGCGGACTGGGTAACGCCAGCCTGCGTTTCACTGACTGACGCCGGGAGAACTCCATGAGCAAGAAGATCCGCTGTGCCCTGATCGGGCCAGGCAATATCGGCACCGACCTGTTGTACAAGCTGCAGCGCAGCGAGGTACTGGAGCCGGTGTGGATGGTCGGCATCGACCCCACCTCCGAGGGCCTCAAGCGCGCCGAGGAGATGGGCCTGAAGACCACCAGCGAGGGCGTTGATGGCCTGCTGCCCCACGTGCGCGAGGATGATATCCGCATCGCCTTCGACGCCACATCGGCCTATGTGCATGCCGAGAACAGCCGCAAGCTGAACGCGCTGGGCGTGCTGATGGTCGACCTCACCCCTGCCGCCATCGGCCCTTACGTGGTGCCGCCGGTGAACCTGCAGCAACACGCCGGTGAGCCGATTCTCAACGTCAACATGGTCACCTGCGGTGGCCAGGCGACCATCCCCATGGTCGCCGCGGTGTCCCGGGTACAGTCGGTGGAATACGGCGAGATCGTTGCCACTGTGTCGTCCCGTTCGGTTGGACCCGGCACGCGCAAGAATATCGACGAATTCACCCGCACCACCGCCGGCGCCATCGAGCAGGTGGGGGGCGCGAAGAAAGGCAAGGCGATCATCGTCATCAACCCGGCCGAGCCGCCGTTGATCATGCGCGACACCATCCACTGCCTGACCACCGACACGCCGGACCAGGCCCGTATTACCGACTCGATACACAGCATGATCGCCGAAGTACAGAAGTATGTACCCGGCTACAAGCTGGTCAACGGACCGGTGTTCGACGGCAACCGCGTCTCGGTGTTCATGGAGGTGGAAGGTCTGGGCGACTTCCTGCCCAAGTACGCCGGCAACCTGGACATCATGACCGCCGCCGGTGCCCGCACCGCCGAACTGTTCGCCGAGAAGATGCTTGATGGCAGCTTCGATCCCGACGCGATTGCCGCCACCCTGTAAGGAGCTGACCATGAACCTGCAAGGCAAGAAGATCACACTGCACGACATGACTCTGCGCGACGGCATGCATCCCAAGCGCCACCAGATCAGCCTGGAGCAGATGCAGAGCATCGCCCAGGGGCTGGATGCCGCCGGTATTCCGCTGATCGAGGTTACCCACGGCGACGGCCTGGGCGGCAGCTCGGTGAACTACGGGTTCCCCGCCCACACGGATGAGGAATACCTGTCCGCCGTGGTGCCGCTGATGAAGAACGCCAGGGTGTCGGCTCTGCTGCTGCCGGGCATCGGCACCATCGACCATCTGAAGATGGCCCGGGAAATCGGCGTCAACACCATTCGCGTGGCCACCCACTGCACCGAGGCGGATGTCTCCGAACAGCACATCAACCTCGCCCGCAAGCTGGAGATGGACACCGTGGGCTTCCTGATGATGGCGCACATGAACAGCCCCGAAGGTCTGGCCGAGCAGGCCCGGCTGATGGAGAGCTATGGTGCCAACTGCGTGTACATCACCGACTCGGCGGGCTACATGCTGCCCCATGATGTCAGTGCGCGGATCAGCGCGGTGCGTGCTGCCCTGCGGCCGGAAACCGAAATCGGCTTCCACGGTCACCACAACCTGGCCATGGGTGTAGCCAACTCCATCGCCGCGATCGAGTGCGGCGCTACCCGTATCGACGCCGCCGCTGCGGGGCTGGGCGCCGGCGCCGGCAATACGCCGATGGAGATCCTGGTCGCCGTGTGCGCGCGCATGGGTATCGAGACCGGCGTTGACGTGTTCGGTATCCAGGACGTCGCCGACGACCTGGTGGTGCCGATCATGGACTTCCCCATCCGCAGCGACAAGGACGCCCTGACCATGGGCTACGGCGGCGTCTACGGCTCCTTCCTGCTGTTCGCCAAGCGCGCCGAGAAGAAATACGGCGTTCCGGCCCGGGAAATCCTGGTGGAAATGGGCCGCCGCGGCATGGTCGGGGGGCAGGAAGACATGATCGAGGACACCGCCCTCACCTTGCTCAAGCAGCGCCAGGGCTGATCTTTCCAGCGCACTGCGCGCCGCCTGCTCCCCTCTCCCCTCTCCCGCGAGGGGAGAGGGGAGCAGGCGGCGAGCAGATCATCTTCCAGGGAATCCCAACCATGTCGGCAACCGATACCCACACCAGCAGAGCAAGCCATGCAGTACTGGCCCTGCTGGTCGGTGGTTATGCGAGCATCTTTCTCGGCCGCCAGATCATGGCGGTGATGATAGAGCCCATCAAACTCGAGTTCGGTGCCAGCGATACCGCCATGGGGCTGATTTCCGGGCTGGCCTTTGCCGTTGCTTACGCCCTGATGGGACTGCCTGCCGGGGGCCTGGCTGATCGTCACTCCCGGGTTCGCCTGTTGGCCCTGTGCGGCGTCATCTGGGCGATCACCACTGTTATCTGCGGCTTCGCCGTCAGCTTTCCGATGCTGGTCATCGCGCGCATGCTGGTGGCGGTGACCGAGGCGCCGGTGACCCCCGCCTCGCTGTCGCTGATCGCCGACCTCTACCCGGCGCGCAACCGCTCGCTGGCGATCAGCTGCTTTACCGCCGCGCCGACCCTTTCGGCCATCGTCGGTCTGAGTCTGGGTGCCTGGGTGATCGATACCTGGGGCTGGCGGACCGGTTTCTATCTGATAGCCTCGCCACCACTGCTGATTTCGCTGCTGCTGGCGCTGGCGGTGCGGGAGCCGGAGCGGGGCCGCTTCGACAATCCATTGCATGGCAACGCGCCTGCCCTCGGGCTGTGGCGGTCGGCCCGCCAGCTGCTGGGCAATGCCCACTACCGCAAACTGGTGGCCGCCTGTGCCTGGTTCAGTTTCAGCGGGCTGGCCTTCGCCATGTGGAATACCCCTTTCCTGATCCGCTCCCATGGCCTGTCACTGCAGAGCGCCGGTATCCTCGCCGGGGTGGTGACCGGCTGCAGCGCCGCCCTGGGCGGCCTGTTCAGCGGCTGGTTGAGTGATCGCCTGAATCTGCGCAGCCAGGCCTGGCTGCTGGGGTTGCCGTTGATCGGAACCCTGGTCACCCTGCTCAGCCTGTTGCTGTATCTGGTCTGGCCGCCGGGTATCGCCTTCCAGATCGGCGCGGTGGAGGTACCCACCGCCATGCTCTGGTGTGCGCTGATGGGGTTCTTCACCATGTGGTGGGTGGCGCCCTGCTTCAACCTGTTGACGCAGATGGTCAGTCCCCGGCAGCGGGCCACGGCGGTGGCCCTGCAGACCATCTGCACCACCCTGGCGGGGATCGGCCTCGGCCCGCTGCTGACCGGCGCCCTGAGCGACCTGCTACTGCCCTGGGCGGGTGATGAATCGCTGCGTTATGCGCTGCTGGGCGTGCACCTGACCCTGCTGATTCCGGCATGGCTGCTATTGCAGCTGTACCGGCAGCAGGCCTTTGCACCGCAGCAGGCGTTGCAAGGAGCCTAGAGCGCGTGTTTCAGAAACGCTCCGGGCGCACCATGGCGTCCATGCCGCCGTCGGCAAACAGCACGGTGCCGTGGATGAAACTGGCCTGGGGCGACAGCAGGAAGCGGATCACCTCGGCCAGCTCCGCGGGCTGGCTGCCCCGCCCCAGCGGCGCGACAAAGCTGCGGGTGGCCTTGCCGTAGCGAGGGTCTTCGGTGGATGCCTGGTACAGCGGTGTTTCCACCACCCCCGGTGCCACCACGTTCAGCCGCACGCCCCGTCTGGCCCAGTCGTGCACCTGACGCCGAACCAGCACGCTGACCGCATACTTGGAGCCGGCGTAGGCCATGCTGGGCTCGGCGGCCTGGTTGGCTGAAGCGATGGCCGCAGCCTCATCCCCTGCCAGCATCAGCTCCACCATAGGTTGTTGATCGGCGCCGGGTTGCACCGAGGCCACCGAGCCCACCACTACTGCGGTGGGCTGTCGGCCCTGGCCCAGCGCATCGGCGAGACCTTCCAGCAGGGCACTGACGGCAAAATAATTGACTGCCAGGATCAGGCCGCAGCTGGGTGCGGTCACACCGACCCCGGCGCACAGCACCAGATGATCCAGCACGCCATCGCAACGCTGCAGCACCTGATCCACCGCCTGCTGACGCCCGGCGGCGGTGGACAGGTCCACATTGATGTCACTGTTGGCGCGGTCGATTCCGATCACCTGGTGACCGGCGTCACGCAGCTGCTGGCATAGCGCGGCACCTATTCCGGAGGCGGCACCGGTTACGGCGGTAATGGGCATGGGGTGGAACTCCTGTGTTGGGAATAAGGGGTCAGAGCGACGGCACGCGATCAAACCAGGGTTGCGCCTGTTCCAGCTGGCCAGCCAGCCGCAGCAAGGTGCGCTCGGCACCGAAGCGCCCGGCGAACATCACGCCAATGGGCAGGCCTTCGGCGCTCCAGTGCAGCGGCACTGACATTGCCGGCTGGCCGGTGATGTTGTACAGCACGGTAAACACCGAACTGCGGGTAGCCACCGGGCCGAATTCCTCCAGCGGCAGATCCATGTCTACCACGCCCAGGCGCGGTGGGGCCCAGGTCATGGTGGGGCTGAGTACCAGGTCGAAATGTTCCATGAAGCGGGCCATATCACGGCCGGTCTGGCGCAGCCCTTCCTGGGCGCGCAGATAATCCACGGCGCTGAGCTGACGCCCCCAGGCGAGCATCTCCATGTTCACCGGTTCCAGATCGTTCGCGGTTACCTTGCGCCCCAGCTGGGTTTCGCGCAGGGCCACGCGTTCGGCCAGGCCGGCCACGCTGAGAGTGCCGGAGGCCTGCATCGCGGCGCGCATGTCGAGATCCGGGGTCGCCTCAACCAGCTCATGGCCCAGTTCACCGCACAGCTGCACGGCCTGATCCAGCGCATCGAGGCACGCCGGGGCCACCGGCATGTCCAGCAACGGCTTGCGCATGACAGCAATGCGCAGGCGCCCCGGTGGCTGCTGCAGCTGCTGCAGATAACTGCCCTGTTCCGGCGCACCGAAGCCCGGCCCGGGGCTGGCCCAGGCCAGCGCATCCAGCATGGCTGCCGAGTCGCGCACGCTGCGGCTGATGACATGCTGCGCCGAGAGCAGCCCGCGGGGTTCACCCGGGCCGTTGCCGATCGGCACCAGGTCACGGCTGGGCTTGAGCCCGAACAGGCCGCAGGAGGATGCCGGCAGGCGGATCGAGCCGCCGCCGTCGCTGGCATGGGCCACCGGCAGGATGCCCGCCGCCACGGCCGCTGCTGCGCCCCCGGAGGAGCCGCCGGCGCTGTGTTCGAGGTTCCAGGGATTGCGCGTATCCCCGAACAGGCGGCCCTCGGTGGACGGGCTGTTGCCGAACTCCGGGCTGCTGGTCTTGCCGAAGATCACCAGGCCAGCCTGGCGGGCCTTGCGTACATAGCTGTCATCGGCTGCCGCCCGGGCCTCGCGGAAGAACCGCGAGCCGTGGGTGGTGATGGTGTCGGCCATGCTGACGCCCAGGTCCTTGAGCAGGAAAGGCACGCCGCGAAAGGGGCCCTCGGGCAGGGACGAGCCGGCCAGCTTCCTGGCACTGTCGTAATGCTTGAGTGCCACGGCATTGATGCGGGGATTGATCTGCTCGGTGCGGGCGATTGCCAGCTCCAGCAGTTCGGCGGGGCTGACCTCGCCCCGGCGGACCAGCCGCGCCAGCTCCAGTGCGTCACAGCGCCGGTATTCATCGAAACGCATTCCGCTGTGCGCCCACCCCGGCAGCGAACGCAGCCCCAGCGCGGCGCCCGCCGCCAGGCCGGCGGTGCCCTTGAGAAAATGCCGTCGTGTTATCCCGGGCATTGCAGCTCCTTGTTCTTGTTGTCTGCTCAAGCATCAGGGTTGAAAGGCGACGAACTTCTCCTGCAGGGTCGCCAGTGGGGTATCGCAGCGTTCGACTCGCAGCGTCCGCTGCAGGCCGGGCAACTGATCCAGCGCGGCGGGCAGCGTTTCCGGCTGACCAAACCAGTTGAGCCACAGCAGGGCATTGCAGGGCAGCGGGCAGCGCGGATCGTTGTCCAGCAGGTCCAGGCGCATGCCGTGCAGGCCCGGATACGCTCCGGTCAACTGCGGGACGAGCTGCTGCAGCATCTGCAGCAGGGCCTGCTGGTCGTGCTCGATCATCAGCACCTGCGCCTGCAGCCCCTGGGGCCCGGCTTCCCTGGATGCGATCAGTCGATGCGGCCGGACTGCGGCGACACGAATCCGGCTCGGGTCCATGAACTGCAGCTCATCGGTCGCCACCAGCTGCCGGGACCGGGAGTTCATGACATCGATCGCGGCCATCTCCTCAGGCGCGGCAAATTCGCTGATGCAATCGAAATCCAGCTCGGGATGATCCAGCAGATGGTTGCGGGTATAGCCGAGAAACGGGAAATGCTGCATGGCCAGCCAGCAATGGGTGGATTCGTAGTAATCCCGAAACCCGGCGCGGTCCAGATCGGCGCGCCGGGTTACCAGCGAAACTGCTTTCATGGCTGTCCTTATGTCAATGCAATGGGGGTTATTCGGCCAGCTCGCCGTACCAGCCGACCAGCACCACGTAGCGGCCTACCCGCTGGATCAGCGCGGTCTTGTGCTCGACCTGCTGGGTCGCCGGGTTGCGCCACTGGTAGCTGAACCGGCCGCTGTCACGGCCCTGCATCTGCTCCAGCAGCGGCGCACCCAGCGGCTCGCCGGCATGGTCGTCGACATTGTCGAAGCGGCTGCCGACCAGCCCGCGATTGTAGCCGTGGGCCACGAAACGCCTGGTCTCGCTGTCGATGACCACCGGATAGGTGTCGTCCTGGTAGAACTGGGAATCCAGCTGGTTGATCTGTTCGATGGTCTGCTCGGCGTTGTCCTTCAGAGCATCGGCGACGCGCTCCAGCATGTTCTGCGCATCGGCCGGATCGGAGCGGGGAATGTAGTAGCCGACCGCGAGAATGTGCTCATCGAGGATCTGGTAGAACGCCTTCTTGCGCTCGACCCGGCCTTGGCGCCAGTTGATCCAGCGGTACTCGCCCTCCTGGATCTGGCCGGTCACCGGCTGGGCCAGCACCGCCTCGAACCCGAGCTGCAGCTGGTCGTCCAGCAGTGGCGAGATGTCCCGGCCGATCAGCCTGCGCGACGGGCCGCCGCTGGCCAGCATGGTGCCCTGGCGATCGACCACGAACACATAGAGGTCATCCTCGGAAAACGGCCCCACCCGGCTGAAGGCCGCAAAGGCGCGCTCGCCTTCCTGCTGGTAATAGGCCACGGCCCGCTCCAGCAGGGCCCGGGCGCGTTCCTCGTCACCTGCGCTGGTGGCGGCGACCAGCACCCCGCAGAACAACGCGCAAAGCAGCGCACTGCCGGCCAGCCATCTCTTCATCGGTGTCATCGGCAACTCCAGTCCGTCAAGGGTAGCCCTGACGGTAGGTCAAGCATCTGCGGCCAACATCGTCCGTTTGGACGACACCAACGAAAAGGCCGCCCACGATGGGGCGGCCCTGTCTGCGACCGATCAGGCTCAGCGGTTATCGACGGTCACGAACTCGCGCAGCTCCTTCATCTCCGGCGCGATGTCGGCCTCGTCGGTATAGAACTGGGCATACCATTCGCGCAGCTGGTAGATGGGGCCATCGCCCTCGGCCAGCACCGGGAAGTCCACCGGTCGCTTGGTGCTCCAGATCGCCACGTCCTGATAGAAGGAGTCTCGATTCTGCCGCACATACTCCAGCGCCAACTCCTTGTTCTGCTCCTCGGTCCAGCCGGGGATCTTCTTGACCAGCACGCCGAAGCGCAGCTCGAACTGGTTGGGCTTGGTCGGCACGTGGCAGTTGAGCAGGATCGACTCCACCTTGAGACCTTCATAATTCGCGGTCATCCGGGTGAAGTGGGTCGCCGGACCGTAGTAGGCCGAATCGGCCACCAGATCGCCGCCCAGTCGCTCGGAGTCACCATGGAACAGCTGGGTGCCGATGTGCCCCTGGAAGGTGTTGCGGAAATACTTGGTCGGCGCATCGTGCACCGGGCCGAAATGCTGGGCGTCGACCAGGTTGTCCACCAGCTCGCGCGGGTGGGTGTCGATGACCATCAGATCCAGGTGCCAGTCGTCATCCCACTCGTCGCTGTCGATTTCCGGGAAGTAGGGAATCTCCACACCCTCGGCCGGTGGCAGGCCTTCCGGGTTGTGCCAGACGAACAGCAGGCGGTTGACTTCGCAGGTCAGCCACTTGCGGGTCTTGGCCTTGGGCGGGATGCGCTTGCAGTAGGGGATCTCGGCGCAACGGCCGCTGGCGTCGAAGGCCCAGTGATGGAAGGGACACACCACCTTGCCATCCACCAGCTCACCTTGGGACAGGTCCGCCCCCATGTGCGGGCAATAGGCGTCCAGCACGGCGATTTCGTCGTCCTTGCCAACGAAGGCCAGCAGGCGCGTACCGAAGATATTCAGCGTGTGCAGCTTGCCATCACGGAAGCTGGCTGCTTCGCCAATGCAATGCCAACCACGAGCGTAACGGTACTCGGCCGTTTCCGCCACGGGTTTGATGTCGATCATCTGATTCATAATCCCGATCCTCACTGAGCGTTGAGCGTTGTTATAGTTTTCGGCACGGCTCGGTTCAGCCCCTCATGCTGTGCCGCCCGTGGCGGCGGCATGAACCTGTCGGAAAACCACATCCGATGTGCGGTATCTTCGCGCCGATGGCGCCGGGCTACATCCCTCACTTGGACTAGGGCGGCGGCAGCGGGTCAACCGGCCTGCCCGGGATGGTGCCAGGCCGGCACTATGCCGTGCTCCAGGGCGAATGGTTGGGCGTGGACGGTACGTTTCTGATGCAGCCCCTCAAGGTCGTGGACAGCCAGCCAGCAGATCACCGCAGCGGGAACCGGTGGCGGCGCCGACCCGGCACCCAGCGCGCGGATGCCGGCCTCGCCGATGGTGGCCCTGAGCGCCTCGGTGGTGACCACCCCGGGGTTGACCGTGTAGGCGCGCAGCCCCTGCCCGCCCATTTCCGCCCGGAGCACGCCGGACAGGCGCGACACCGCCGCCTTGCCGGCGCCATAGGCATAGCCCCAGCCACCCTTGTCAGCGGCCACCGGCGGATTGCTCTCCCCCGCCCCGGAGGTGATGTTGATCACCACCCCGCCGCCCTGCTCCAGCATGCTCGGCAACAGCCGCTGGGTAAGGAGCACCGGTGCCAGCACGTAGCCCCGGTACATGCGCTCCAGGGTGTCGGGCGTCAGCGCCAGGAAGTTTGCGTTGAGGTCGCTGCCCTGGTACACCGCATTGTTGACCAGCACGTCGATACGGCCGGCCTCGCGCAGCAGCTGCTGCGCCGCGGCCTGCACCGAGTCGGCATCCAGCAGGTCCATTGGAATGCACCAGGCCTGCCGGCCCAGCGCGCGGATTTCGCCGGCCACCGCCGCCAGGCTGCCGGGCAGCGGCTTGCCATCGGCGCCGGTCAGCCCGTGGGCGTGCTGCTGGCCCTCTTCCAGGGTGCGCGCACTGATCGCCACATCGAAGCCGGCGCGGGCGAAGGCCAGCGCAGTCTCCCGGCCGATGCCACGGCTGGCACCGGTCACCAATACCACCTTGTTCATGTTCTGCTCCTGAACTTGCCTGAGGCCATGTTGCGGAGCAGTATCGAAGGGTACTGCGCAGCGCTCATCGTCTGCGCAGACTAGGAAGGTGCCTTGCGCTCAGCTCACCGCCACCGAGCGCAGCTGCGGCTGGGTAATGACGGGCAGGGGCTTGTCCAGCGGACGGACGGTGCCGCCCCGCCCGAGCGTGCCGACACAGTTGAGCATCACCCGCACCAGCTCGGCCTGGCGGCGTACCCCGGTCTTGGAGAAGATCGCCCGCAGGTGCGCCCGCGCGGTATTGCGCATGATGCCCAGCTCCTCGGCGGCCTCCTCCAGCGACAGGCCGTTGGCCAGCTGCAGCGCCAGCGCGGTTTCCGTGGGGGTGAAGTTGAACAGCTCGCGGGCCACCCGGTTATCCACCTGGGACTTGCCCACCGCATCGCGGATATACACCATTACCGCCGGCTGGCCCCGCCCTTCGGCCCACTCGGCCCCGGCAATGGGCTCGACCACCACACCCAGACTGACCTCACCGGAGGGCCGGGCCACCGACAGCGCCTCCCGCGCTTCCCCGGGCTGCGGCCCATCCTTGGACCCGACCGCCTCGCGGATCAGCTTGTGCAGTTCACGGTTGTCACTGGGGTAACTGGCTTCCAGCCGGGAGCCGACCAGCTTCAGCCCATCGGCCTGGGCCAGCAGCTCCCGGGCCACGTCATTGAGCTGCAGCACGCTGCCGCCGGCGTCCAGTACCAGAGTGGCTACCGACAGGCGATTGACCGCTGCGGCATAGAGGTTGCCCAGCGATTCACTGCGCCCCAGCAGGTTGTGCACCTGCAGACTGCGGCGCAAGTGGGGCAGCAGCCGCAGGCAGAGCGCGCGGTCCTGTTCCTGGAAGGCCGGCTGGCGCTGGTTGCGGGTGATGCGAAAGCCCAGCACACCGGCCTCGGCGGTGGAGATATTGGCGCCCATGATGTGATAGACGTCGTTGGGCTGGCTGTAATCGCGGTAATAACTGCTGGCCTCCCACTCCTCGCGACTCATCAACTCGTCCATGGTGTGGACCTGATCAGCCGGCATGCGCCCCAGCGGCGCATCCCAGCGGTAATCGTTGAAACAGGCCAGCTTGCCGGCCCATTCCGGCTGCCCGGAGATCAGCGTGATGCCCATGCTGTCGGCACTGGGCACGCGCAGGATCAGGCTGACATAGTTGGCCTGGAACACCCGGCGCAGCTCGTCCAGCGCCAGCGACAGCTGTTCGGCATCCAGTGCGCCATCATGGATCAGGCCGATGATGCGGTCATAGTCGTCCAGCGACAGGGACTGGCCGGTGGGAAATGCAGTAACTACTGAGGTTATTGTTGTTGTCATCCGGTGCACCTCATGCCTTTGGCCTGGTCAGGCCGGCTTCTTATCGTTATCGAGGGCTGGCCGGCGGCCAGCCCGGACGCCTCCATGCTGCCCACGGATCGACCATCCCGGGTCGATCCTGAAGCAGGTCACCGCAGCGAACGCAGCTCCGGCTGGGGAATGATGGCGCCACGGCGGCCCAGCGGGCTGACCTCGCCACGCCCCAGCGAGCCGACGCTGTTGAGCATCACCCGCACCAGCTCGGCCTGACGGCGCACCCCGGTCTTGGAGAAGATCGAGCGCAGGTGCGCCCGTGCGGTGTTGCGCATGATGCCCAGCTCCTCGGCCGCTTCCTCCAGCGACAGGCCGTTGGCCAACTGCTGCGCCAGCAGGGTCTCCGCGGGCGTGAAATTGAACAGTTCCCGGGCCACCCGGTTGTCGACCTGGGATTTGCCCACCGCATCGCGGATATACACCATGACCGCCGGCTGGCCGCGACCCTCCGCCCACTGCGCCCCGGGGATCGGCTCGACCACCAGCCCCAGGCTGACCTCGCCCGAGGGCCGGGCGATGGACAGGGCCTCACGCAGCTCCCGTGGCTGCGGTGAATCCTTGGATTCGAGCACGTCGCGGATCAGCTTGTGCAGTTCGCGGTTGTCACTGGGGTAGCTGGCTTCCAGGCGGGAGCCGACCAGCTTGAGCCCGTCGGCCTGCTTGAGCAGCTCCCGGGCCACGTCGTTGAGCTGCAGCACCGCCCCCGCCTCATCGAGCACCAGGGTAGCAACGGACAACCGGTTGATGGCCTCGGCGTAGAGGTTGCCCAGGGATTCGCTGCGGCCCAGCAGGTTATGCACCTGCAGGCTGCGCCGCAGATGAGGCAGCAGCCGGGTACACAGCGCCTTGTCCTGCTCGGAGAAAGCCGGCTGCCGCTGGCTGCGGGTAATACGGAAACGCAGCACTCCGGCATCGGCGGTGGAGATATCGGCGCCCATCACATGATAGACGTCATTAGCCTTGCTGTACTCGCGGTAGTAGGTGCTGTTCTCCCATTCCTGCGGGGTCATCACGTCGTCCACGGTGAACACCCGGTCGGCCGGCAGGTTGGCGAAGGGCGTCTCGCCATGCAGGTAACGGAAGTAGGTGACCTGGCCGCTGCCTTCGACCTTGCCCGCCACCAGCATCAGGCCAACGTCCTCTACACCGGGGATGCGCAGGATCAGGGTCACATAGTTGGCCTGGAACAGCATGCGCAGCTCTTCCAGGGCGACCGACAGCTGCTGGGTATCCAGTCCGCCGTCATGGATATGGCCAACGATGCGGTCATAGTCGTCGAGCGACAGGGACAGGCCTGCCGGCGCGCACATGGCCGCCGTGCCTGAGAGGGTTGTGTTGTCGAAAATGCTTGTTGTGCTTGTTGTCATCATCGCTGCAACCTCATGCCTTTGCGCTTTTCAAAGCGGGGCTCTTATCGTTATCGGGGCATTGGGCTGGGCATCTATATTGCTCAGTTGGAGCAGTTTAAGCCAGCGCCGGATACCTCCATCGGTACTACTGATCTGAAACCATCCTCCGCGCTGATCAGGACTGCCGGGCGTAGCTATCCGCCCGGCATTCACAGTGCTCAGTGACCCGCCGGCGCGGCCATGTAGCCCGGGGCGGTCGAGGCCGTCTGGACTCGCACCAGCGGCTTGCTGCGGTTGAACCAGGCGGCCAGGCCGGGCAGCAGGAAGATGGCGCCGAACACGTTGACCAGGAACATGAAGGCCAGCAGCACGCCCATGTCGGCCTGGAACTTCAGCGGCGCGAACACCCAGGTGCCGACCCCCACCGACATGGTCACTGCGGTGAACAGCGCTGCGGTGCCGCGCTGGCACATGGCTTCATAGAAGGCGGTCCGCACATCCCGGCCCATGGCCAGCTCATGCTGCATCCGCTCGTAGAGATAGATGCCGTAGTCCACCCCCACCCCTACCCCCAGGGCCATCACCGGCAGGGTGGCGACCTTGAGACCGATACCGAACACCGCCATCACCGCGTTGCACAGCGTCGCGACAATCGCCAGCGGGATCAGCAGGCAAAGCACCGCGCGCACCGAGCGGAAGGTCAGCCAGCAGAACAGTGCCACCGCCAGCAGCAGCGAGCCATGCATCTGGATCTCGGCCTTCTGCACCGCCTCGTTGGAGGCGGCCATGACGCCGATATTACCGCCGGCCAGCTTGAACTCGACCTTGGGCTCGTCGATGTTGGCAATGATGCGTTCAACCTGCCCGGTTACCCGGGCGATGGTGTCGCCTTCATGGTCGGTCAGGAACAGCAGCACCTGCATGGTCTGGCAGCCATCTTCCACCAGCCCGTGGGAGCTGGAATAGGCGCGCGAGCCGGGCATCAGGCCGCGGGACGAACCGGGAATGGCCGCCCAGCGCGGGTTGCCCTCGTTGTTGCCGGCAATGGACACCTTGCCCATGCCCGCCACGCTGTGCACCGAGTTGACGCCCTTGATGCTGCGCGCATGGAAGTCCAGCTCTTCCACCGCGCGCATGACGTCGGCGTCCAGACAGGCTTCCTGGATCTCGGTCTCCAGATAGACCGACAGCACGTCCAGGCCGATGGAATACTTGCCGGAGATCTGCGCGTTGTCCTGGTTGTAGCGCGAATCCTCGCGCAGCTCGGGCGCGCCGACGCCGACGTCGCCGACGATCAGGTCGCGGCTCTTCCAGGCCCCGGCCAGCAGCAGCACCAGGCTGATGGCGAACACGCCCAGGGCCGCCTTCGGCGTGGCCAGCACCGACAGGCTCCACCAGAGCGCATGTTTGCCATCGGCGTTGCGCGCGCGCTGCTCGTAGGCGCGCCGGTCCAGCCGCAGATAGGACAGGATGATCGGCAGCATCATCTTGTTGGTGACAATCATCAGCAGCCCGCCGATACAGGCGGTCAGGCCCAGCTCATGCACGATCGGGATGTCGATCAGCATGATCACGCCGAAGCCCAGGGCATTCATCAACAGCGCCAGCGCACCGGGAATGAAGATGGTGCAGAAGGATACCCGCGCCGCCTCCAGCGAGTTGTGCCCACCGAGGATGTCCTGCTTCCAGGCGTTAGTCATCTGTACCGCATGGGACACGCCGATGGAGAACACCAGGAAGGGCACCAGGATTGACAGCGGGTCGATGCCCATGCCGATCAGCGGCAGCACGCCCAGCAGCCAGACCACCGGCACCAGCGCCACGCACAGCGCGACTATGGTCTGCACCAGCGAACGGGTGTACACCCAGAGCATCAGTGCGGTGATGACGAAGGCGATGACGAAGAAGCCGATCACCGTCAGCAGGCCGTCGATCACTTCGCCGGTCAGCTTGGAGAAGCCGACGATATTGATCTCGATATTGTCGTTCTCGAAGCGGGTGCGGATCTCCTCCAGCTGACCGGCGATCTCGGTATAGGAAATCTGCTCGCCGGTTTCCGGATTGAACTCCTGCAGCTCGGCATTGACGATGGCGGCGCTCAGGTCATTGGCCACCAGCCGGCCGATCTCGCCGGAGCGGGCGGTATTGCTGCGCACCTGGTCCAGGTCCTCGGGGGTGCCGGAAAAATGCGGCGGGATCACCACGTCGCCGACGAAGCCGTCCTCGGAAATCTCCACATAGCGCACATCGGGCGTGAACAGCGAGCGCACACTGGCCCGGCGCACCCCGGGAATGAAGAACACCTCATCGGTAACCTGCCGCAGCACGTCGAGGAACTCGGCGTTGTAGATATCCCCTTCGCCCTTCCAGTCGACGCTCACCAGGATGGTATTGGCGCCACTGAAGGTCTCACTGTAATGCAGGTAGTTCTCCATGTAGGGGTGGGTGACCGGGATCTGCTTGTTGAAGCCCGGGTCCAGCCTGATCTGCGTAGCGCTGTAACCCAGCCCCAGGGTAATCAGCACGAAAATCATGAGAAACAGCTTGCGGTTGCCGAGCAGTCCATCCGCCATGGACTCCACCCAACGCGCCACCATCTGGTTATGCTTGGCCATACTCCCCCCTTATTGACCGACGACCGCGAGGTAACCACGGTCCTGCTGCAGCAGGCCGCGCTGGCCAGCGACAAAGAGTTCGCCACCCGGCAGTACCACCGCCGAGGTCAATGTTCCCAGGCCGCTGAGGTAACCGGTGTCCTTGAGTTCGCCATCGCCTGAAATCCTGACGTAGGCGCCGCCGGTGCCAACGATTACCACTCCCGAGCCATCCTCGGCGTGACCGTAGAGCGGCAGGCGGTGTGGCAGCTCGACCTGGCTCCAGTTCTGGCCATCATCGCGGCTGACGAAAACGTGGCCGCGCATGCCGTAGGTCACCCATACCGCATCGCCCAGGTAGGCCACGCCGAACAGCGAGCCACGATAGAACGGCTCGATGCGCTCCCAGGTCTCGCCCTGGTCCTGGCTGCGCAGCACCAGGCCCATTTCGCCGACAATGAGCTGCAGGCGCTGGCCGTCACCAGCCATGTCGTTGAGGTGCTCGCCATGGATATCCAGCTCACGCTCCTGCCAGCTCCGGCCTGCGTCGTGGGAGGTGAAGAACTTGCCGAAGCTGCCGAAGGCGAAGATCTTCTCGCCGTCTGCACTCCAGGCACCCAGCAGCGGCTCGCCCAGCTCCTGGTCCTGCATCAATACATCCCAGCTGTCGCCGGCATCGTCACTGCGCATCAGCACGGCGTCGTGCCCCACCGCCAGCAGGGTGTCGCCGCCCAGCGGGCTGATGCCGGTCAGGGTGACAGGCAACTGGTCGTCGCCATGGGTCTCGCGCCAGGTATCGCCCAGGTCGTCGCTGACAATGATGGTGCCGCGCTCCCCCACCGCGATTACCCGGTCATCAATTCGGGCCAGATCGTTGATCTGCAGGCGTGCCAGATCAAGTTCCACCCGCTGGCCATCGGTCTGCTGCCGCGGCGAGAAGGCATAGGCCACCAAGGCGATGACGACGAGACAGAAGGAATAGCTGATCAGTTTACTCATGGCTCTATCCAACCTGTGGGCGGCCCCTTGGCAGGGCACCTGTTGTTCTTATGAGTCTGCAGCTGTTCATGTGCGAGACATAAAGGCAGCACAGCGAGTGATTCGATGGTGGGCCAGCAGCGGACCTGCCAGCATCGTCCAAATGGCTTATGTCATTGACGCAGATCAAGAACGGCCGGGCGCCGCGCCGCAGGACGGTTGGCACCCGCCAGGGCGGAGCCCGCTGATGCCGGGCTTCCGGAGGATGGGAGGGTCAGTCCAGTTCGAACAGCCCGGCAGCGCCCATGCCGCCACCGATGCACATCGACACCACTACATAACGCACACCGCGGCGGCGCCCTTCCAGCAGCGCATGGCCGACCATGCGCGCGCCGCTCATGCCGAACGGATGGCCGATGGAGATGGCTCCGCCGTTCACATTCAGGCGGTCATTGGGGATACCCAGGTGATCGCGGCAATACAGCACCTGGCTGGCGAAGGCCTCGTTGATTTCCCACAGGCCGATATCCTCGACCTTGAGATTGAAGCGCTGCAGCAGCCTGGGGATGGCGTACACCGGCCCGATGCCCATCTCCTCCGGCTTGCACCCGGCCACGGCAATCCCGCGGTAGACGCCCAGCGGCTTGAGACCACGGCGCTCGGCCTGCTCGCGGCTCATCAGCAGGCAGGCGGCAGCGCCGTCGGAAAACTGCGAGGCATTACCGGCGGTGATGTGCTGGCCCTGCTTGACCCATTCACCGTCCTTCCACACCGGCGCCAGGCCCTGCAGGCCTTCCAGCGTGGTGCTCGGGCGGTTGCACTCGTCGCGATCAGCGGTCACCTGCTCATGCCCGGCCGGTTTGCCTTCCTTGTCGAACAGCAGCTTGCTGGCCGCCAACGGCACGATTTCCTCGGTGAACAGACCGGCCTGCTGCGCCGCCGCAGTCCGCTGCTGGCTCTGCAGCGCATACTCGTCCTGGGCCGCGCGGCTGATGCCGTAACGTTCGGCAACGATTTCCGCGGTCTCGATCATCGGGATATAGGCCGCCGGTGCCACCTCCATCACCGCCTCGGAGCGCGCCCGATAGCTGTTCTTGTGCTTGGTCTGGGTCAGCGACAGCGACTCCACCCCACCGCCGATGGCCACGTCCAGCTCACCGGTCATGATCGCCTTGGCCGCTTCGCCAATGGCCATCAGCCCGGAGGCACACATGCGATCAACCGCCATGCCCGCCACCGACTCCGGCAAGCCACCGGTATAGGCGCACAGGCGGCCGATGTTGTAGCCCTGGGTGCCCTGCTGTACCGCCGCGCCCATGATCACATCACCCACATCCGCCGGATCGATACCGGCGCGCTCGACCACGGCGCGGACCACATGCCCGCCCAGCACCGGCGCCTCGGTATCGTTGAACGAGCCACGGAATGATTTGGTCAGGGCGGTGCGCGCGGTGGCGACAATGACTGCCTCTTGCATGCTGTTGTTCCTTTTCACTGATTGAAGGTGTAGCGACTGATGGTGTCGACGACGCAGCCGGGACGGTCGCTGCCTTCGACTTCCACGGCAACGCGGACCACAACCTGCACGGCGCCGTTGGGCAGGCTCTCGACCTGGGTTATTTCACCGGTACCACGAATACGCGCGCCGACCTTGACCGGGGCGGGAAAGCGCACCCGGTCGCAGCCGTAGTTGACGCCCATCTGCAGGTTTTCCACGGTCATGAGCTGGGGCAGGAAGTAGTTGACCAGCGACAGGGTCAGGTAACCGTGGGCGATGGTGCCGCCGAACGGGCCGGTCCTGGCTTTCACCGGGTCCACATGGATCCACTGGTGGTCACCGGTGGCCTCGGCAAAGGTATCGACGCGCTGCTGATCGATGGTGATCCACTCGGTGGCGCCCAGGCTCTGGCCTATGGCCTGTTCCAGGGCGGCTGCGTTGGTGAACGTGGTGGTCATGTGCGTACTCCTCGAATTCTTTATGTCGTTGTGCTTGTCGTTCGTGTGCTGGTCGTCTGGGTGATGGGGCAGGTCCGAGGCACCTATCTCAGACACGCCGTGAATCCCCGCAAGCGGGGCCGGCCCGTCAATCACAGATTGCCGGGCGTTCGGCTGCACGCGAAGCAATGCTTCGCAAGCGTTGGCCTCACCCATAGAGGCTCGCGGTTGCCATGGATGGCAACCGCGAGCCTACAGGGACGTATTCACGGCGTGTCCGCAGTAGCCCACCGGCAAGCGCAACCATCCAGCCAACCAAAACACACACTCCCAAAAACCATCAGGCCTGCTGCGAACTGACAGGCAGCACCTCGCCGGTCATATAGCTGGAGTAATCGCTGGACAGAAACATCATCACGTTGGCCACCTCCCAGCACTCGGCCCCCCGCCCATACGCCTCACGCCCTTCCAGCTCCTTGAGCAGCGCTTCGGGCGCGGATTTGCGCAGCATGGGGTGCACGGCCAGGGATGGCGCGACGGCGTTGATGCGCACGTTGAGTTCGGCCGCTTCCAGGGCCGAGCAGCGGGTCAGGGCCATGACACCGGCCTTGGCGGCGGCGTAGTGGGACTGTTCCTTCTGCGCGCGCCAGCCCAGTACCGAAGCGTTGTTGACGATGACGCCGCCCTGCCCCCGGGCCTTCATGACTTGGAGCATGTAGCGGGTCATGCGCATGGTGCCGTTGAGGGTCACGTCGATGACCTTGTGCCACTCGGCGTCTTCCATCTCGATCAGCGCCTTGGTGGTGCCCAGCCCGGCGTTGTTAATCAGGATGTCGATGCCTTGCAGCTTGTCCTCGGCAAAGTCGATCAGGGCGCGCACTTCCGCTTCGTCGGTCACGTTGCACAGCTTGCCCCACACCGCATCCAGACCGGTGTCCTGCTTGAGCTTGTCGACCGAGGCGGCCAGGCGGCCCTCGTGAACGTCACTGATGACGATGGCGCGGCAGCCTTCTTCCACTGCGCGGGTGGCGGCGGCGAAGCCGATGCCGGCACCGGCGGCGGCAGTGATCAATACCGACTTGCCCTTGAGCAGGCCGTGGCCGGCCACGTATTCCGGATTCTTCAGGTCTTTCATGGTTATCTGCCTTTGGCTTCCTTGGGCATGCCGAGACCGCGCTCGGCGATGATGTTGCGCTGGATCTGGTTGGTGCCGCCGTAGAGGGTGTCCGAGCGGGTGAACAGGAACAGCGACTGCAGCCGGGTCAGTTCATAGGGCGCGGCGTCGATGATGTCCGCCTCCGGCCCCAGCACATCCATCGCCAGCGCGCCGAGGTGGCGGTGCCAGCTGGCCCAGTGCAGCTTGTAGACCAGTGCGGAACTGTCCGGCTGGCCCTGCTCGTTGCCCGACAGCATGCGCATGGCGTTGTAGCGCATCAGCCGCAGGCCGGTATGGGCTTCGGCAATGCGCTGGCGGATGGCCGGGACCTGGGCGGCGCCGTTGGCCTTGGCGATGCGCACGATCTCGTCCAGCTCGTTCTGGAACTGCATCTGCTGGCCGAGGGTGGAGACGCCGCGCTCGAAGCCCAGCAGGCCCATGGCGATCTTCCAGCCGTCACCAGGCTCGCCGACGATATCCGCCGCTACCGCATCGTCGAAGAACACCTCGTTGAATTCCGAGGTACCGGTGAGCTGCTCGATGGGCCGAACGGTGACACCCGGCTGGTGCATGGACACCAGGAAGAACCCCAACCCGCGATGGGCCTGGGAGTCCGGATCGGTACGGGCGATGACGAAGCACCAGTCCGACTCGTGGGCCAGCGAGGTCCAGACCTTCTGGCCATTTATCCGCCATTTGCCATCGGTGCCCTGCTGGGCACGGGTGCGCACATTGGCCAGATCCGAGCCGGCGCCGGGCTCGGAGTAGCCCTGGCACCAGAGCTCGGTACCGGCGCGGATGCCCGGCAGGTAGCGCTGCTTCTGTTCCTCGCTGCCGAAGGCGATCAGGGTCGGGCCGGCCAGGCCTTCACCGATATGGCCGACGCGGCCCGGGCCGCCGGCGCGGGCGTATTCCTCGAAGAAGATCACCTGTTGCTCGATGGAGGCGCCACGGCCACCGTATTGCTCGGGCCAGCCGACGCAGGTCCAGCCGCCGGCGGCCAGGTGCTGTTCCCAGCGTTTGCGCTCGGAGGGGAACATGTGTTCGTCGCCGGGGCCGCCGCGGAATCTGAGCTGGGCGAACTCGCCGGTGAGGTTATCGCGCAGCCAGCCGGCAATCTCTTCGCGGAAGGCTTCGTCAGCCGCACTGAAAGTCAGTTTCATCTTGGTTTTCCTCAGTCCAGCAGCAGGCCGGCGATCAGCTCGCGCTGCGCATCGCCGTTACCCAGGTAGAGTTCGCTGGCCTTGGCCCGCTTGAAGTACAGGTGCACGTCGTACTCCCAGGTGAAGCCCACGCCGCCATGCAGCTGGATGGCGCTGCCGGCGTTGAAGAACAGGGTGTCGGAACAATAGCCCTTGGCCATGGCGGCGGCTTCCGGCAGCTCGGCCGTCAGCTGGGCGTCACCCTCGGGATCAATGGCTTCCTGGGCGACGCACGCGGCGTAATAGACGGCCGAGCGGGCCACCTCACATTTGAGCTGCATGTCTGCGGCCTTGTGCTTGAGGGCCTGGAAGCTGGCGATGGGACGACCGAACTGCACCCGCTCCTGCATGTAGGCCACGCTCATGTCCAGAGTCTTCTGCGCTGCGCCCATCTGCTCGGCGGCCAGCGCCACTTTGGCCAGGTCGATCAGCTTGCCCAGTGCGGGCCCGCCCTGCCCGGCTTCGCCGAGCAACGCGCTGGCCGGCACCATCACGCGCTCCAGCTGCAGCGCGGCCTGGCGGCGGGTCTGGTCCATGGTCGGCAGCCACTGGCGCCGAATGCCCGCCGTGCTCGCCGGCACGGCGAACAGGGAGATGCCCTGGTCACCGCTGCTGCCCGGCTGGCGGGCGGCGATGATCAGCAGGTCGGCGGTATGGCCGTCGATGACGTAGCGCAGCTCGCCGTTCAGCTCGAAGCCGTCGGCGCCCGGCTGCCAGGTGGCGGTGACGGCATTGCAGTCCCATTGCCCGCCGAGCCGGGCCGCCTGGGGGCCGGTCCAGGCCAGGGTGGCGGTCAGGCTACCGTTGACGATGGCCGGCAGGTACTGCTGCTTCTGCTGGTCATTGCCGGCCACCAGCAGGCTGCTGACGCCCAGGCAGACGGTGCTGAAGAAGGGCGAGCACAGCAGCACCCGCCCCATCTGCTCCAGCACCGCGCAGAGCTCGACATAGCCCAGGCCCATGCCGCCGTACTGCTCCGGCACATGGATCGCCTGGAAGCACAGGTCCTGGCAGATGCGCTGCCACAGCGCCGGGTCATAACCGGCTTCGGTCGCCATGGCCTGGCGTACCGCCGCGGGGGTCGACACATCCTCGAGGAAGACCCGGGCGGTATCGCGGATCATCTGCTGCTCTTCGGTGAAGCGGAACTCCATGGCGATTCCTCCGCGGGTCAGGCGCCGTACACCGGTTGCGCCGGCACTTCGGCCGCCAGCAGCGCCTGCATGGCTTCGCCAACTTCGGCGGGCAACCAGCGATCCCCCTTGTCCACGCCTTCGGTGGTGCGCCAGCCATCGGCAATGGAGATTCTGCCGCCTTCGGCTTCGAATACCCGCCCGGTGACGTGGGCCGCTTCGGCACTGGCCAGCCAAGCCAGCAGCGAGCTGACGTTTTCCGGGGCCCAGTAGTCGAAGCTGCCATCCTCCGGCTTGGCCATGCGGGTGGCCATGGATTCGACGGCGGTGGTCATGCCGGTGCGGGCCGCCGGCGCGACGGCGTTGGCGGTAATGCCATAGCGGCGCAGCTCGGCGGCCTGGTTGAGGGTCAGCGCGGCGATGCCGGCCTTGGCGGCGGCGTAGTTGGACTGGCCGATGGAACCCTGCAGACCAGCGCCGGAGGTGGTGTTGATGATGCGTGCGTCGACCTTGTTGCCGGCCTTGGCCTGATCGCGCCAGTAGTGCACGGCGTGGGAGCTGATGCAGAAGTGGCCCTTGAGGTGCACCGCCATGATGGCGTCCCATTCGGCTTCGGTCATGGAGGCGAACATGCGGTCCCGGTTGATGCCGGCGTTGTTGACCACCACGTGCAGGTCGCCCCAGGTCTCGATGGCCTGCCTGACCGCGTTCTCGCTGTCGGCGTAATTGGTGATATCGGAGGTGTTGACGGCGGCGCGGCCACCGGCGGCGACAATGTCGTCCACCACTTTCTGGGCCGCGTCACGGTTGATGTCGTTGACCAGCACGCAGGCGCCTTCGCTGGCGAAGACCCGTGCGTGGGCCGCGCCCAGTCCGCCACCGGCGCCGGTGATGATGACCACTCTGTTATCAAGAATTCCCATCTGCTGTTCCCCTGTTCGTGTGCCGGCGCCGCCCTGCGACGCGCTCTGGCGTGGGGAATGATTGTTGCCAGCGGCCCCTTCGCAATCATCGTCCATAGAGACTAAAGGGCCTGTGCTGGGCGTAGGCAGGCTAGGCTTCGGGGGTAAAACGCTGTTCCGGCTGGATGACGACCGGCACCGGGCCCTGCTCCAGCGGGGCAACTTCACCCAGGCCCAGCGAGACGACACTGTTAAGCATGACCCGCACCAGTTCGGCCTGGCGCTTGATGCCGGTCTTGGCAAAAATGGAGCGCAGGTGCGCCCGCGCAGTGTTGCGGGTGATACCCAGTTTCTCGGCGGTTTCCTCCAGCGACAGGCCGTTGGCCAGCTCCAGCGCCAGGGTGGTTTCCGCGGGGGTGAAAGCGAACAGCTCCTGGGCCACCTTGCTGCTCATCTGCACATCGCCCACCGCATCGCGCACGTAAACCATCACCACCGGCTGGCCACGTCCCTCCACCCAACCGGAGCTGCGGATAGGCTCGATGACCACGCCCAGGCTGACCTGACCCGAGGGTCGCGCCACGGAGATGGCACCGGACACGGCCTGTGCGGTCTGCCGGTCACGGGATTCGGCGGCATAGCGGATGAAGCGGTACAGCTCGCGGTTATCGCTGGGGTAGCTGGCTTCCAGCCGGGTGCCGACCAGCTTGAGCCCGTCGGCCTGGGCCAGCAGGGTGCGGGCCACCGCGTTGAGCTGCAGCACGTTGCCCGCTTCGTCGAGCACCAGGCTGGCAATGGACAGGCGGTTCACCGCCTCGGAATAGAGATTGCCCATGGACTCGCGCCGCTCCAGCAGGTCATGGAAGTCCAGGCTGCAGCGCAGGTGCGGTAGCAACCGGGCACAGAGCGCCCGATCCTGCTCGCTGAATGCGGGCTGGCCGTGACCCCGGGAGATGCGCAGGCCGATGACACCCGACTGGGTCGCCAGGTCCGCGCCCATGACATGGTAGGCGTCGCTGGGCCGGGCGTATTCGCGGTAGTAGCGACTGCTTTCCCACTCGGCCATGCTCATCAGGTCTTCGATGCAGAACACCCGGTCCACCGGCAGCCGCGCCAGCGGCGTGTCACCGGGGAAGTACTTGAACAGCGCCACCCGACCCTCGACCTGGTGACTGCCGGCCACCAGCATGAGCGCCACGTCCTCGGCTTCGGAGACATGCAGGATAAGCGATGCGAAGTTGGCACCGAACAGCACCCGCAGCTCTTCCAGCGCCGCATGCAGGTGCTCGGTGTGCAGCGCGCCGGAGTAGATCTTGCCGACGATGCGGTCGTATTCATCCAGCGACAGGCGTGGGGAAGGACCTGCTTGAGTGTTCTCCGACATCAGAACCCCTTTGCGACGATGAGCGCCAGACGGGCCTGCTGCCCACCCGTACGCTGAGCAGCAGGCCGGTCACGGCGCCGTTACAACCGTTCGATGATAGTCACGTTGGCCTGCCCACCGCCTTCGCACATGGTCTGCAGGCCGTAGCGGCCGCCGCTGCGCTCCAGCTCATGCAGCAGTGTTGTCATCAGCCGTGCGCCGGTAGCGCCCAGTGGGTGACCCAGGGCGATGGCGCCACCGTTGACGTTGGTCCTGGCCGGGTCGAAATCCAGCTCCTTCTGCCAGGCCATGACCACCGAGGCGAAGGCTTCGTTGATCTCCACCAGGTCGATGTCGGCCATGCTCATGCCGGCGCGCTGCAGCGCCTTGCGGGTCGCCGGGATTGGCGCGGTCAGGTGCCAGATGGGGTCGTCGCCCATCACCGTGAGGTTGTGAATGCGTGCCCGCGGGGTCAGGTTGTAGCGCTTGAGCGCCGCCTCCGAGACCACCAGCATGGCCGCCGAGGCGTCACAGGTCTGGCTGGACACCGCTGCGGTGATATCCGGGAACTGCGGGTCCACCGGCTCCAGCGAGGCCATCTTCTCCAGCGTGGTGTCGCGCGGCGTCTCGTCCACGGCCAGGCCGTTGAGCGCGACTATCTCCCGCTCGAAGCGACCTTCGGCAATGGCCTGCAACGCGCGGCGATGGCTTTCCAGCGCGAAGGCTTCCATGTCGGCGCGGCTGATATTCCAGTGGCTGGCAATGCGCTGGGCCGAGTAGAACTGGTTCACCGGCTGGTCGCCGAAGCGTGCCTGCCAGCCCTTGCTGCCGGAGAAGGGATCGGGAAAGCCCAGCGGCTGGCCGGCCAGCATGGCCGAGGAAATCGGAATCTGGGTCATGGTCTGCACGCCGCCCACGGCAACCACATCCTGGGTGCCGCTCATCACCGCCTGGGCGGCAAAGTGCAGCGCCTGCTGGGATGAGCCGCACTGGCGATCCACGGTGGTGCCGGGCACAGTCAGCGGCAGGCCCGCGGCCAGCCAGCTGGTGCGGGCGATGTCGCCGGCCTGGGAGCCGATGGTATCCACGCAGCCGAAGATCACATCATCGTATTCGTCAGCGGGAATGGCGTTGCGCTCGACCAGCGCCTTGAGCACATGGGCGCCCAGGTCGATGGCGTGGACGTCGGCCAGACTGCCCTTGCGCCGGCCGGTCGGGCTGCGCAGGGCATCAACGATATAGGCTTGGGCCATGGCTTATCCCTCGAAGGTGAATTGCGGGCCGATGGGAGCATCGGGCGCGAGGATGGCATTGGCCACCCGGGATTTGTGAAAGGCACGGTCGCCCCAGGACGAGTCCAGGGCCCAGGCGCGTTTCATGAACATCTGCAGGTCGACCTCCCAGGTGTAGCCCATGGCGCCGTGTACCTGGATGCCATGCCGGCCGGCCAGCCAGGCGGCTTCGCAGCAGGCCAGCTTGGCGTGGGAGACGTGCAGATCGGCGTTGGCCTCACCCCGGGCCAGGGCATGGGCGGCGCGGTACAGCACCGGCTTGGCAAACTCGATCTTGCCCGCCACATCCGCCAGGTGATGCTTGACCGCCTGGAAGCTGCCGATCGGCTTGCCGAACTGCTTGCGCTGCACCACGTAGTCCACCGACAGGTCGAGCATGCGCTGGGCCAGGCCCAGGCTCTGGC
Organism: Halopseudomonas formosensis; assembly: GCF_900115905.1. Lineage (GTDB taxonomy): Bacteria > Pseudomonadota > Gammaproteobacteria > Pseudomonadales > Pseudomonadaceae > Halopseudomonas > Halopseudomonas formosensis. Next base: position 579,780 of record NZ_FOYD01000001.1, on the reverse strand, counting down.
CGGCCACCGCCAGCGCACCCCGGTTCAGGGTCTGGGCCCAGACCGCCCGCCCCTGCTCGGCGCCCAGCACCAGGCTGTCGGCATTGGGATGGAAGGTGACCCGGCTCAGCCGCCGCGAGCTGTCGATGCTCGGGTTGCGCTCGTAGCCGATGGCATCGCGGCGCAGGCCGTGCACTTCGCCCTGGTGCTCCAGCAGCACCACATCGGCCAGGTGCACGTCGGCAATCAGCGGGTTGACGCTGTGGCCCACGGCGATGCGAACGTTGCCCTCGGCAATGCGCGACAGCATCTCGTCCCGGCGCGGTGTGTCTGCCGGCAGGGCATTGAGCAGGCCGGTGGCCACGTAGGCGGTATCGGCCATGGAATCGGCAATGGCGTAGTAGCCCAGTTCCTGGGTCAGCAGCGACCAGGCAATGTCATCCATGCCCAGGCCGCCCTGCTCTTCCGGTACCGACAGGGCGGTCAGGCCCTGCTCGGCCATCTTGCGGCGCAGCTCCGGGGAGCGGCCGTCATCGGTATCCCAGATCTCGCGCAGTATTTCCGGCGGCGCCTCGGTCATCAGGAAGCGGCTGATCGCTTCGCGGAAGGCCAATTGGTCTTCGGTAAAGGTAAAGTCCATGTCGGCGTCCTCAGGCTTTCGGCAGGCCGAGCATGCGCTCGGCAATGATGTTGCGCTGGATCTCGTTGGTACCGGCGTAGATCGGGCCGGCCTGGGCGAACAGGAAGCCTTCCAGCCAGCTACCATGCTCGACCGCCTCCGGCGCCTCGCCGGTCAGCTCGCCGTAGGGGCCGAGAATGCGCATCGCGGTCTCGTGCATCTTCAGGTCCAGTTCCGACCAGATCACCTTGTTGATGCTGGCCTCGGCGCCGATCTTGGCGCCCTTCTCCACCAGCCCGACGGTGTGGTAGGCGGCCTGGGCATAGGCCTCGGCGCCCATCCAGCTTTCGATCACCGCATCGCGGACGCTGGGATCACGCTCGGCCACCTGCGGGTTGGCCTTGTACAGCTCCACCAGGCGCCGGGCGGTCTGCTGGAAACGCGCCGGGGAGCGCAGCAGCAGGCCGCGCTCGAAGCCGGCGGTGGCCATCGCCACATGCCAGCCCTGGCCCTCGGCCCCCAGCAGGTTGCTGGCCGGCACACGCACGTCGTCGAAGAACACCTCGGCAAAGGCATCCTTGCCGTTCAGCGCCTTGATCGGGCGGATGGTCACGCCGGGACTGTTGAGCGGTACCAGCAGGTAGCTCAGGCCATGGTGGCGGCTGCTCTGCGGGTCGGTACGGAACAGGCCGAAGATCCAGTCGGCGAAGGTCGCGCGGGTGGACCAGGTCTTCTGGCCGTTGATGACGAACTCATCGCCGTCGCGGATCGCCTTGCTGCGGATCGCCGCCATGTCGGAGCCGGCGTTGGGCTCGGACCAGCCCTGGGCCCACATGTCTTCGCTGGAGGCAATGCGCGGCAGGAAGTGGCGCTTCTGCTCCTCGGTGCCGAACTCCATCAGGGTCGGCCCCAGCAGCAGCTGGCCGTTCTGGTTGACGCGCATGGGCGCACCGGCGGCGTAGTACTCCTCCTCGAAGATCAACCATTCGATCAGGTCGCAGCCGCGCCCGCCCAGGTGTTCCGGCCACATGACCATGGACAGGCGGCTTTCATACAGCTTGCGCTCCCAGGCGCGGTGTTCTTCGAAGCCCTCGCGGGTGTCGTAGCTGGCCAGCGGCTTGCTCGGCACGTTGGCCTTGAGCCAGGCGCGCACTTCAGCGCGGAAGGCTTGTTGTTTGGCGCTATAGGTCAGTTGCATGGCAGGTTCTCAGAAGCTGGCGTCGCGCTTTTCCACGAAGGCGCGGCGGGTCTCGGCGGAGTCCGGCATGGTGTAGGCTTCCAGGGTGAAGCCCTGCTCCCAGCGGTACTTGTCTTCCAGGTTGCCGTCTTCGATACCGTTGAGGGCTTCCTTGGCGATACGGATCATGGCCGGGCTCTTGGCAGCGATCTTCGCCGCCACGTCACGGGCCGTGCCCGCCAGCTCATCGCGCTCCACCAGCCGCTCGATGAAGCCGTACTGCATGGCGTCCGGGGCAGCTACCGCCTCGCCGGTGAAATACATGTAGCGCACCTTCTGCACCGGGAACAGGCGCTGCAGGTGCGCGCCGCCGCCCATGGCGCCGCGGTCCACCTCGGGTACGGCAAAGGTCGCGCAGCGCGAAGCGATGAGGATGTCCGCCGCACCGGCCATGCCGATGCCGCCGCCCAGCACGAAGCCGTGCACCGCAACGATCACCGGCACTGCGCAACGGTGGATGGCCTTGAAGGTCGCGTAGTTGCCGGCGTTAACCCGCACGATACGCTCGGGATGGGCATCCAGCTCTTTGATGTCGACGCCGGCGCAGAAACCGCGCCCCTCCGAGCGCAGGATCAGTACCCGCACCTGCGGGTCGGCGCCCAGCGCATCGATCTGCGCGGCCAGCGCCAGCCATTCGTTACTGTCCAGCGCATTGACCGGCGGCTTGTTGATCACCAGCTCGGCAATGCCCTGATTGATTTCCACATTGAATGCGGCGTTCATGCCTGGACTCTCTCTGTCTGATCGGCGGCCGCTGCCGCCGGGGTGGAATGCATGCGTTGATAGAGTCGCTGCAGGCAGGCCTCGGCCTCGCTGGCGATCTCTTGGATGATCTCTTCACAGCTCTGCAGCCGGTCGATGGCGGCAGCCACCTGGCCGCTGGGCAGGATGCCCTCGTCCGGGAAGCCCTCGACCATGGAGCGCTGCAGCAGCACCGGCTGGTTGGCCGCCATGATCACCTGGGACATCGCGCTCGGGTCATCCTTGATGGCACTGAAGAAGGTCTTGATCATGTGCCCGGTGGTCATGCCGGTCTGGGTCTTCCACTTGCGAGCACTGTTCAGGGCAATCCACAGGCGTCCCAAGGGCCCTGCGCTTTCCAGCTTTTTGATGAAGGGGTTGTCGACCATGCGGTGGCGCATGCCATCAACCGCCAGGGTGACGCGGATCTGCTGAGTGTCCTTGGTCGCCAGGTAGCGCTCCAGAGTGGACCTGGGCGTCGGCGAGTCACTGCTCATCATGAAGCGGGTGCCCATTGCGATGCCCTCGGCGCCGGCAGCCAGCGCCGACGCCAGCCCGCGCCCGGTGGAGTAACCACCAGCAGCGATCACCGGCACGTTTACCGCGGCCAGCACCTGGGGCAGCAGGATGGTCGTCGGTACACCGCCGGTATGACCGCCACCTTCCCCACCCTGGATGGTGACCATGTCTGCACCCATCTCCACCGCCTTGACCGCATGTTTCAGCGCACCCACGGTGGGAATGCAGAGCACACCCGCTTCCTTGAAGCGCTGCACAGTCTGCTTGTCCGGGCCGCGGCCGTAGCTCACCGCGCGCAGGCGATACTTGATCGCCAGGTCCACGCACTGGCCGGCGTTTTCCTGGAACATGTGGAAGTTGAGGCCGAAGTTGCTGCCACCAGTGGCGGCGATCACCTTCTCGATCTCGGCTTCCAGCCGGGCTGCCGGGATGGTTGCCCCCGCGAGAAAGCCGAAGCCTCCGGCGCGGGTGGTAGCGATCACCAGGTTGGCGTCGGACACATAGCCCATCGCAGTCTGCACGATCGGATAGCGGCAGCCCAGCGCCTCGGTCAGTCGCGTCTGCAGGGCGCTCATTACGCCTTCTCCCCAGCCTGAGCCTTGTTGGCGGCGGCCATGGCCTTGCCATCAAAGCCGCCGAGCTTGTCGCCGGAAATCTGCTCGTTGTGCACGTGGGCAAAGTGGTGCCAGGCGAACACTGCTTCCATCCCGGTACGCTTGCCCTGCAGATCCTCGATGTGGTTGACCGCCTGCTTGGTCAGCGCCAGCCCCATGCGCGGCTGCCTGGCAATGCGCTGGGCCAGCTCCAGGGTGGTACTTTCCAGCTCATCACGCGGCACCACCCGGTTGACCATGCCCAGCTCGTAGGCACGGGACGCCGGCATGCGATCACCCAGCATGAGAAATTCCTTGGCAATGCGCGGGTGCATCTCGAAAGCGTGGGCAAAGTACTCAACGCCGGGGATACCCATGCGCACCACCGGATCCTGGAAGAAGGCGTCGTCACTGGCGACGATCAGATCGCACACCCAGGCCAGCATCAGCCCGCCGGCGATGCAGCCGCCCTGGACCATGGCAATGCTCGGCTTGGGCATGTCGCGCCAGCGCCGGCACATGTTCAGGTAGACTTCCTGCTCGCGCACATAGAGGAATTCGCCACCGGGCTTGTTGGTGTGATCCCACCACAGGTGCCTGTGCTCGAAGCTCTTGGTCACATCCCGGCCCGGCGTGCCGATATCGTGCCCGGCGGAAAAGTGCTTGCCGGTCGAACACAGCACGATGACCTTGACCTCGTCATCATTGATTGCGCGGCGAAAACAATCGTCCAGCGCGTAGGTCATCTGCGAGTTCTGTACGTTGTTGTACTGCGGGCGGCTCATGGTGACGATCGCCACGCCGTCCTCCACCCGGTAGGACACCGGGTTGTCGGTCTCGTAGACCGCCGTGTCCTCACGCTCGACGAATTCGCTCATCCCCGCACCTCCTCCGCCGTACGGATGCCGGCCGGGTTGCCCTTGAGCTGGCGGGCGCGCAGGTTGTGCGGGTCCAGCCGGGCGATGATCGCCAGCTGCTCGGCGGTCGGATGCGGGGTCTCGCCCAGGTTATCGACCTTGAGCAGCGGGAAGCCGGTGCGCTCCTGCACCAGTTCGAAATCCACGCCCGGGTGCAGCGACAGCACACGCGCCGCGTGATCCGGACCATTGAAATCCATCACGCACAGGTCGGTGATCACCCGGCCAATGCCCATCAGGTCGTTGCGCATGCCCGGCGCCCAGCGCTCGGGGTTGAAGCCGACGCCGGAGACCATGTCCACCTCGCCTTCGACGAACACCCGCTTGCTGTGGTTGGGAATGTAGAAGGAGTTGAGGTGATTGATGCTGTTGCCCGGCAGGCCGCGCACACCGAGCATGGCCACCTTGGGCCTGGCGTAGTCGCCGATCACCGACAGATTCGTCTGCGCCCAGCGGTCCACCTGGGTCGGCCCGACCATCGCATGACGGCGGCCGTGCCAGACGCAATCGAACACCCGCTCGAACGGCAGGTAGCCGGAATATTTGGGTACGTAATCGCCACGGGGGCCGACCGGCACCGGCTCTTCCACGAGGAAGGCTTCGCTGTCGGTCATCAGCAGCTCGGGGCTGTGGGTCATCTTGGCCAGGCTGGCGCCCAGTCGGGGGATGATGCCCAGACCGGAAGCAACCAGCTCGCCATTGCCGCGCCATACTTCGGAGGCGGCGACGATCATCAGTTCAGCCAGAGTGAATTGGGTGGAACTCATGGTCATACTCCTCAGAAAATCGGCAGGGGCAGGTTGGCCATGCGCTCGGCCCCGCCGTTGCGCTCCTGGTATTGGGCTTCGCTGCAATTCACATAGGTATCCAGATAGCGCTGCCAGCCGTTCTCTTCGCCGGCACTGGCGCTGTAATCCTTCAGGTGCTCCATGTCCCAGCCGTAGGCCGGTCCGCAGGCGGTGGGGTGCGCTCCCATGGGCGCCTCAACCACGCCGGTCACCACCGAACGTTCGAAGGTGCAGTAACGGGCGCTCTCGGCGTCCAGTTCCAGGCGGTCTACAACTTCCTCGGCGGAGACGAAGCACTGCCTGGAAGCACGGGCGACGTGGTGATCGAAATACACATCGTTGCCGGTGATCATGGTGTTGCCCAGCCGGTCGGCCTTGTTCACATGCACAAAGCCCACATCCAGCTCCAGCGCCGGCATGGCCAGCAGCACTTCGCCGTCGGCGTAGGGCGAGCTGATGAGCTTGAGGTCCGGATTGTGGGTCAGCACGTCAGTGGCCAGGCCGGCCCGCGCCGGCAGGAACGGCAGGCGCATGGCAGCGGCCTTAAGGCCCCACTGGAACAGCCCTTCGTCCAGCTCCATCACATCCAGGGTGCCGGCCTCGCGGGCCTTGCGGAAATACGGCTCCAGCGGAATGGCGTCCATGGTGGCAAAGCCGAAGATCAGCTTCTTCACCTTACCGGCAGCACACAGCATGCCGACTTCCGGGCCGCCATAGGCCACCACGGTGAGGTCCTTCACGTCACTGCGCAGGATCTCGCGCACTATCGCCATCGGCTTGCGCCGTGGCCCCCAGCCACCGAAACCAATGGTCATGCCATCACGCAGTTGTCCTACGACATCCGCAGCAGTCATCTGCTTGTTCATTACTGCCCCTCCTGGCGGCCAGCGCTGAAGTCGTGGCCCCAGATGCTGACCTTGGTGAATTCGAAAGCGGTGTGCTGATCCCAGTCGACCTGCAGTCCGCCCCAGCCGTATTCCAGATCGAAGCCGGATGGTGTCTTCATGTAGAAGGAGGTCATCCGGTCGTTGAGGTGTTGCCCCAGGGTGGCCGACAGCGCCACGCCATGGGCCTGACGCCGGTCGTCGGCGCGGCCGACTTCGGTCATGGAGTCCACCTCCACCATCACATGCACGCACTTGCTCGGCACGTCGTATTCGGCAATGGCCAGGCTGTGGTGCCGGGCGTTGCCGCAATGCAGGAAGTGGATGCGTGTTGCGGGCGCGTCGGGCACCGGGCGGAAGTTGAAGATGTCGGAGATCCCGAAGCCCAGCACGTCCTGGTAGAAGGCGGCGCACTCATCGAAATTCGGCGTCGGCAGTACGGTGTGGCCCAGACCCATGTCGCCGGTCAGGAAGCGCGGCACGCCCTGGGGCGAGACGAAGGGCTCGCAGTCGGAGCGGTAGCCCCAGGTCAGCTCGTGCCGGTTGCCGGCCGGGTCCTGCAGCAGTGCGGCCTGATTGACCTGACGCTGATCGCAGAAGGCCGCATCGGCCAGCTCATAGGCCACGCCGCTGGCCTCCAGCCGTGCCAGCATGGCGTCGAACGCGGCCTTGCTGCCCAGCTCCCAGCCCGAGGCCAGGTAACGCGGCTCCGCGCCTTCGACCACCAGCATGCGGAACGGACGGTCATCCATCTTGATGTACAAACCGCCGCCGGGGGCCGGGCGGGTCATCATGCCCAGTACGTTCTCGGCGTAGTGCTGCCATTGCTGCACATCACCAATCTGCGCGACGAAATAGCTCAGCGCTCGAATCTCACTCATGCCGCCACTCCTCATTCAGGGCCTTGAAGCATGGCTGGATTGTTGCCCTTGGGGGGCGGCGCATTCATCGTCCATTGAGACTAACGGGGCGGGCGGGCTGTGCTTATGCGGTTTCGCTGGACCTTCGTGCAGGGGCTGCAACGGCGCCGTGGTAGATTGTGCAAGGCCGTGCTGGGGTGCAGGGCCGTGCCGACACGCCGTGAATACATCCATGTAGGCTCGCGGTTTTCATCCCTGAAAACCGACGGTCGGCACAGCCCTGCACCCCAGAACGACCAGCGAACCCCGAGCTGCTGGAAGCAAAACCCTCAGCAGCTCGAAGTCTCTGCCGTTGCGTTGGGATGCCCCTGCCACGACCGTTTGATGTCAGGGTCGAAAATTGCTCCTGCATTTCCGACACTTCCGCCATCCCTGGCGGTCGGATGACATCAACGAGCCCCCAGGGATGGGTTTACGGCGTGTCGTGGCAGGGGCATACCAACGCAGAGGCTTGCACGAACCACCAGCCACATCCCACCGAGACAAGCAAAAAAAATCGCCCACGGCGCAAACCGGTGGGCGATAAAAAACCGGTCCTGGACCCAGACCGGGCAGCACAACAAGCTGTTACATGTAGAGGATGACCAGATCGTTGATCACCGCCGGGCGCTCCTGCCCTACCACGTGGATATTGCACTCCAGCACCATCTGGGTACCGCGCGGCAGCACCTCGACAGACTTGACCCGGGTGCGTGAGTGCACCAGCGAGCCAGCCGGCACCGGGCTGGGGAAGCGCAGGCGTTCGGAGCCGTAGTTGACCATATTGGTGAAACCGGTCACCTCGAAGCTCAGCGGCACCTGCATGCGCGACATCAGTACCTGCACCAGCGCGCCGTGGGCGATGGTGCCGCCGAAGGGGCTCTCCCTGCGCGCGCGCTCGGGATCGGTGTGGATCCAGTAGCTGTCGCCGGACAGCTCGGCAAACTGGTTGATCAGCTCCTGATCCACCAGCACCTGGTTGCTCCAATCGCTGAACTCGCCGGTCACCAGCGCTTTCAGGGCGTCGATGTCCTTGACGTCGATCCTGCGCTTCGGCGGGCCGGCCTCGGGCGCGGGCGCTTCCGGGGCTTTGACCACTTCGTCACGTTCTTCCATGGCGACGTCCGCGCCGGTATAGCGCAGCAGGACAGTGCCGTCGGTATTGACCGTGGCGCGCACCGGCTTCACGCGCATGCCGATTTCGATCTGCTCGGGGGCGAGCCCAACCAGAGTGGTGTTCATGCGCACGCCTTCATCCAGCTCGACCACGGCCAGGATCTGCGGCTCGGCGCTGGCGAATTCGGGCAGGGTCGGGACCCGTGCCACGGTGTAGGTGTACAGCGTGCCGGCGCCGCTCACCTGCTTCCAGTTCAGGTCATGGGACAGGCAGCTGCTGCAGTGGCGCCGCGGGTAGAAGATCCAGTGCTGGCACGCGTTGCATTGCTGCAGGAGGATCCTGCCGTCTTTCAGGCCCTCCCAGAATGGCGCGGAAATCGCTGTCGCCAGCGGCATCGGTTTGTTGCTCATGCTCATGCCCCCTGAAGAATCAATGCGCCCTGCTCACTCATGACACCACCGGTGCCTGAGACGAACACCTGATCGCAGACCCTGAGCTGGCGATCCCCTGCCTTGCCGGCAATCTGCTGGTAGGCCTCCACGACCTGGGAAAAGCCTCCGGCGGACCCGGCCTGACCGAAGCTCAGCTGGCCGCCGTGGGTGTTCATCGGGAAGTTGCCCTTGTAGGTCAGGTCGTTATCCAGGATGAAACGCATGCCTTCGCCCTTGGGGCAGAAGCCGGCGTCTTCCAGGCTGAGCAGCACGGTGATGGTGTAGCAGTCGTAGATCTGCGCGGCGTGCATATCGGAGGGCGTCAGCCCGGCCATGGCGAAGGCCGTGCGCGCGGCCGGGCCGACCGGCGTTTCGGTCATGTCCGGCGAATAGCTGGGCGACTTGTAACCCAGTCGCTCGCCGAAGCCGGTTACATAGGCCGGACGCCCTTTCGACCTGGCGGCCACCTCCTTTGACGCGACGATCACCGCGGCGCCACCGGCGACCGGCATGACGATCTCGAGGATGTGCAGCGGGTCGGCGACCAGCTTGCTGTTCAGTACATCTTCTATGCTCAGGTTCTGGCCACGGAAGATGGCGTCCGGGTGGGCCTGGGCATTGAAGCGTTGGTCCACGGCAATCTTGGCCATGGCGCGCTGGTCGTAGCCATATTGGGCGGCGTAGCGCTGGGCGATCATGGCGTAGCCGGTGTTCTGGCCCATGTGGCCGTAGGGCAGATCGAATTCGGCTTCGGGGGCGCCGTACTGGGTGCTGTGGCCACCGAAGCGCATGGCCCGGGCCATGGCAGAGGGATCATCGTCGGGGCCGAAGGGCGCCATGCGCTGGGGGATCACGCAGAGCACGGCCTGGCAGATGCCCAGCTCGATGGCGGCGGCGGCGCGCCAGATCATGCCCACGGCGGTGGTGCCGCCCAGGTCGACCACTTCGGCAAAGTTCAGTGCGACGCCCAGGTACTCGGCGGCCATGGCCGGTACGAAGCTGGATGCCTCATGAAAATGCGGCCCGTTGATGCACAGACCATCGATATCGCTGGCCTTGAGCCCGGCGTCAGCCAGCGCCTGGGCGGCCAGATCGGCGACCTGCTCCAGATGAAACATCTGCGGCGCGGTGGCGTATTTCTCCGGTTTGTATTGTGCGGCGCCGACGATGGCAGCCGTTCCTTTCAAACCCATGATTATCCCCTCATCGGTTGCAGGCGATCTGGAAGATATCGCCTTGTGCTACCGATTGTCGGGGCAGCCTGCGGGTAGCTCATCGTCCGTTAGGCCTAATCCGGACGATTATCCGCCCGCCAAAAACACCAGGATCTAGTCCAGATCGACCACGACAAGGCGGATTTCGCCATGCAAGCTCGCCCCCCGCGGCCAACCAGCGCCGCCACTGAATAAAGACAACAAGGACGCCAATCATGATAAGAACAATGACCCGTTCGCTGGCCCTGGCCGGCTGCCTGCTGACGCTCCCCACCCAGGCCGCGCTGCCCGACAATGTGCTGCTGCAGCGTGAGGCCATGCGCTCGCTCACCCTGATGTTGCAGGCCCAGGGTGAAGGCATGCACGCGAGACAACGCCAGGCGCTGCAGGACAGCATCAGCCAGCTGCAGCTGACCGGCCCAGCGGCCACCCACGGTTATCCCCAGGCCATCATGTCGACACTGGACAGCCATGATGCCGGGCAACAACCTTCCGCCGGGCAGATGGATGCGCTTTACCGCCAGCTGCTGGCGGTGATCGAGGCGCTGCACCAGCCCGATGCCGATGCCCCCTACCTCAGCGTGCTGCTGACCGAGTACCTGACGCTGCGCTACGCCTTTGCCAGCTATATCGGCCTGCCTGCGAGCGCGGAGTTGGGTAGTCATTATTACCAGACGGATTACAGTGAATTGCTGGAGCGGCTGGATGATCAGCTGACGCGACTGCTGGCCGCGAATCAGGATAACAGCCTGTCAGCGCGCTGGGCCATGTTGCACCATGCGCTTTCGGACATGCATGAGGGCTGGACCCGTACCCGCTCCGGTAAATCCTTCGCACCCATCGTGGTGATTCTCAACGGTCGTGCATTAAGCGATCAACTCAGCACTCTGCTGCCCGCTGCCCACCCTGCCCCCTGAATGAAAAAGACCGAGCCGCATTGTTGCGGCTCGGCCCTGGTACTGCAGTTTGCCCCGGCGGTACAAGCTGCCGAGGCGCCCTGGCAATGGCTCGAATCAGCGGCCCATGGCGCGCAGGCGATCCGGGGTGAACAGGTCGGGGGACATGTCGCCCTTGTTGAGGATGGGGCCGGTCTCGCGTTCGTTGGCCAGCGAGTAGGCGATATAGCCGCCGCTGTTCAGGTCATGGAAGAAGGAGGCGCCAGCCTGCCAGGCACTGGTATCAGGGTGGTAGTAGTAATTGACCAGCGCGTGCTTCCACAGCTCGCCGCGGCTGTCGTAGTTGTCCGCCAGTACCGCATGCCAGGTGTCCTCATCGAGGAACAGCTTGCGCTTGCCGTACAGGTGGCGGCTGCCTTCCTTGACCGTGGCCTCGATCACCCAGACCCGGCGCAGTTCGTAGCGCAGGTGTTCCGGATTCGGGTGGTTCTTCGTCAGCAGGTCGTCGTAGCTGATGTCGGCACTGTGGACCTTGTAGGCGTTGGCGGGAATGTAGATTTCCTGCTTGCCAAGCAGTTTCCAGTCGTAGCGGTCAGGCGCACCGTTGAACAGGCGGTCTTCGTCGATGGTCATCAACCCGTTACTGCCACCCAGCGGCTGGTCGTAGCCGTAGCCGGGAGCCAGACGCACCCGGCGCGTGCCGGTGTTGTAGGACCAGGCCGTGCGGGAGGCAATGGCGTAGTTGTAGGGCTCATGGTTCATCGACATGTTGCCGCGCTCACGCAATGGCAGCAGAACCTCGGTGATGCAATAGGCCGAGACGCCGTCTTCCGCGTTCGGGCGCGCGGCCGGGTCCGGGTTGTTCGAGGGGGCCAGGCAGCGACCGTGGGAGCGGCCCCAGCCGATGCTGCCGGAGGCGGTGACCGAGGCGATATCGCGCACTTCGTTCTGGGTGTAGGAACGGTAGGGCAACTGGTGGTTCCAGAGCACCTCCAGCGCATTCTGCGGAATCGGGAAGGGGTTGTGGCCGAGGCCGCTGATGCCCAGCCCGTCGTTCACCAGCTTGGCGTTGGTGGCGTTCCACCTGGCACGCTCGCAGACAAAATCCGGATAGGCGAACTCGCGGCGACCCTGGTAGACGTTGATCCTGTAGGTCTCCGGGTACCTCTCGAACATGCCCAGCTGCCCCTCGGTCAGATGCTCGGCATGCTCCTTCGCATTCTGTGCGGTGATCACCAGGATCGGCTGGTCATCGGCGTAAGGGTCGACCGGATGTTCGCCGCTGTGCGGTTCGGCATCCCAGCCCGGGACTTCGCCCACGTACAGCCCCTTGAATTCGGGGATGGTTCCGGCGGCATTGCCGGCACGCTCGGCACCGACACAGGTGAGATCCTGGCCGAGACGTGCCGCTTCCTCCTCGGATACGGCGGCGTTGGCGATACCGGCAACGGCCATGCTGACAACGGTGACCAGCGACATTACGACACCATGTTTACTCATTATTCTTCTCCACAGGGTTAGCGCGACCTTCATCTTCATGGCGCCGGCGCTGATGACTCATCGTCTGATCAGACTAAGCCGCCAGCCCGGCGCCGAAGGTCGCTTTCGTAATCGATTCAGAATGTGTATTTGGCCGAGATGGTCAGATAGTCGCGGTCTGACAGCATGCGGTTGCGGCTGGGGTCGCCCGAGTACAGATACGCGGTGTAGGTCGTGTTCAGCTCGAGGTTGCCCAGATACTTGAAGGTGGCGCCGACGGACATGCGCTTGTCCCCTGCCCCGGCGGCGATGGTGCCCTTGAGCGGCGTGTTGCCCTCGACCACGTGGGACCAGTTCACCGGTATGTTCAGGTCCCATCCGGAAAAGATGCCCGGGTAGGACAGCACGGTCTGCAGGGTGTAGGCCGTGGAGGACTTGCTCTGCCAGCCGGTGGCCGTCTTGTAGGTGAAGTCATCGTTGCCGTCGATATCGTCCACATCGTCGGCACGTACATGCACCACTTCGCCCATGATGGTGGTAGAGCTGGCCCAGGGCATATCGCCAAAGGCACGGATGAAGCTCAGCTGCATCTGCTGGCCGGAGCCGGTGGTCAGTTGGTTGCCGGCGAGCATCACCGGTGCACCGGTACGGTAGGACCATTCGCCGCCGACCTGGGTATCACCCACGCTGGTGGAGAAGCTCATACCGGTGAGCTTGATGTCCTCGACATATTCGATTTCATAGCTCTGGAAGTCCGGAGCTATGGTCACCCCGCCCGGGTTGCGGTCATGGTACCGCACATGGAAGAACCCCAGCTCGGTGGACAAGGTCGGGCGGTACATGGCACGGATACCGTACTGGCCGCTGTCACGTGGATCATTGGTGCCAGCATAGGCCGCATTGAAACCCGGTCCCAGGATCATGAACTGCCGCCCTGGCCCGGTCACGTCGGAGGTCGACAGAAAGGAGCCGACGGGATTCAGCTCATTGCCCTTCCACTCGTACTGCGCATAGGCGGACAGGCCGAAGTCGGGGTTTACCTCCCAGTTGGCCGACACCTGGCCGACCGGCAGCATGATGTCCTTGACTTCAATGCCGGGCTGACCGGAGTTGACCACGTTGACCGGACCCTGTACGCCGTTCACACCGGGATAGAACAGACCCTCACCCCAGGCCACCACATGGCGCCCGGCCTTGACGCCCAAACGCTGGCGGGCCGGCAGTTCGAAGTCGGCGAAGACGTAGGCATCCAGAAAGCGGCTGCGGCCGCCGGAATATTTCTTCGCATCGCTGGTGAACTCATTGTGGTCTCCGTCCTTGTTGACGGTACCGGGGGAGTCATTGTCATTGCTGCGGTGATAAACGTCGTCATAGAACGTACTACCACGCAGAACCGCTCCATAGTTATCCTTGCGCAGGATAATTTCACCCAACGCGGTGACCCGGTGGGTCATCAGCGAATGCCGGTCGAAGTTGCGGTTGCCGTCATCGGCATTAGCCTGGCCATCCAGCAATTTGGAATCGGCATCTTCCATGCGAATGCCGAGACCGTAACTGGTAGTGACCGACCAATCCAGGGTTGCCCCATTGTCGAAACGGAACGTCTCGCCGGCCTGTACATCATTGGCAGCAAAGGCGGCGACTGCAATCGCCAGCGAGGCGAATGCAAACCCTGTCGAACTCCGCTGTATGGCCTTCTTGTTATTGTTCTGCATAACTACTCCTGGGTTCAGGTGAAACAACGTACCTGTTGTCTGGTTAAACGTGGATGTCTTCAGTTGCCAAGACCTGCTCCCCACCACTGGACAGGCTGAAGCGCCAGGCTTCGCCTGCCAGGGTGCGGGTCAGTACTCCCTCCTCCCTGAGGAAATTGATGTGGGCCAGGGTTTCCCCCATGGCCATGAGTAAATCGAAGCTGCCGCGCAGCCGCGGAAACAACGCCGGGCACAGCTCGGCTACCGTCTGCGGCCCGGCCTTGAGCACCTCGGTCAGGGTGTCCAGATGGGCGTCGTGATGCTGTTGCAGCTGGCCGATGCGATGGTGCAGGCCGTGGAATGGCCGCTCGTGGGCCGGCAGCACCAGCGCCGCATCGGATAGCTGGCGGAAGCGCCGCAGCGATGCCAGCCAGTCCCCCAGCGGGTTGGCTTCCGGCTCGGTCACTGAGACGAGGACGCTGGAGGTGATGCGCGGCAGGATCTGATCGCCGGCGATCAGCAACTTATCGTCCTCGCTGTACAGGCACACATGTTCCGGTGAGTGGCCCGAGCCGATGACTACGCGCCAGCGGCGTGTACCGATCTGCAGCAGGTCGTTCTCCCGCAGTCGGCGGAAGCTGGTCGGCGCCTGGGTGTCGTAGGCCATCTGGCTGAGCATCGGCCGGAAGGCGGCCACCTGTTCCGGGCCCAATCCACAGCGCTGGTAGAACTGCAAGAACGCCCAGTTCGGCTCATCGCCCCTGGGCGGAGTGACGAACAGCGACTGGTATTCAGCGAAGCTCATGTACGCCGGGCATTGGAAGCGATCCACCAGCCAGCCGAGCAGGCCGCTGTGGTCGTAATGAAAGTGGGTGGCGATCACCGCCAGTACCGGCGCTCCACCGAACACATCGGTGAACACCGCTTCCCAGACCTCGCGGCTCTGCGGCGTGTTCAAGCCGGTATCGACCACTACCCAGCCGTGGCCGTGGCGCAGCAGGTAGAGGTTGATATGATCCAGCGCGAACGGCAGCGGCATGCGCAGCCACAGCACCCCGGGCGCCACCTCACGCACCTGGCCCGGTTGCGGCGGGGTCTCCCAGGGGAAGCTCAGGCAACCCCGGGCTTCCCCTTCGTGCAGCCCCAGCTCACTCATCAGGACTCCCCGGCGAAGGCAGGCAGGTCCAGGCGGGCCAGCAGCTCGGTGCTGTAGGGCAGGTAACTGCCGGCCTGATCGTCCTTGACGTAGAGCGGGTCGTCGAACAGCGCCGGGTTGTAACCCTGGCGCTGCAGGTCGATCTTGCGCAGCTTGAAGGTGCTGGTCATGTCGGCCATGGCCGAGACCCGCACGAATACCGGCACCGCATAATGCGGCAGGCGCTCGCTGGCGAATGTGAAGAACGCCTGCGGATCGAACTGCCGGCCCGGCTGCATCAGCACCGCGGCCATACCGGCACGGCCCTCGTGGCCGGGCACCAGCACGCCATAGATATTGATCAGCTCCAGTCCGGGGAAGTCGCCCAGGGCATCGGCCACTTCCTGGGTCGAGACGTTCTCGCTCTTCCAGCGGAAGGTGTCGCCGATGCGGTCGACAAAGTAACAGTAGCCGTCCTCGTCGTAGCGCAGCAGGTCACCGGAGGCCCACCAGGCATCGCCATCGACAAACACGTTGCGCAGGATCTTGCCCTCGGTTGCCTCGGGCGAGGTATACCCCTCGAAACGCCCCGCCCCAATCTCCGGGTGGTTGACGATCATGCCGACCGCTTCGCCCACTTCACCGGGCTGGCAGTGAATGTAGCGACCCTCGGCATCGCGCAGATGGGTCTGGGTGACGGTGTCGTACTTGAGCAGGCGCAGATTGGTCTTGTCCCAGAACGGCACGCGACCGCAGGAACCGACCCGGTTGTCGACGTTGAGCGTCGCCGCGTTGGCTTCGGTTGCGCCCCAACCCTCGAAGATGTCGAGTTCGCCGAAGCGCTCCACCCAGCGGGTCCATACATCCCGGCTCAGGCCGGCGCCGAGCATGCAGCGCAGGCTGTGGTCGCGGTCGTCGGGGCTGGCCGGCTTGTTCAGCAGGTAGCGACAGATTTCCCCGATGTACTGGAAGATGGTGACCCGGTTCTCGCGCACATCCGACCAGAACTGGCTGGCGCTGAACTTGCGACGGAACACGATGGACGCACCGCCGGCCAGCGCAGTGGACGTAACCGAGGTGGCCGCCGCGCCGTGGTACAGCGGCAGGCAGCAGTAGAAGACGTCCGCCGGGGTCACTTCCAGGGTGACCTCCATCACATCGCCCGAGGTCATCCAGCGCATGTGGCTGTATTTCGCCGCCTTGGGCAGGCCGGTGGTGCCGGAAGTGAAGATATAAAGCATGTCATCCTCGGCCTTGATGCCGGCGCGCAGGGCAGCGTCCGGACGGACGCGGGGCGCTGTCAGCACCTCGTCGTGAAAGCCCTGGTCGAGGCTGACCGGCAGCACGCTGCGATCGACCGGATTCTCGCTGTCAGCGACCAGCCAGCGCGGGTAGTCGGCGGTCTGCTCGGTCTCCAGGAAACCGTCCAGGCATTCCTCACCGATCACCACGGCACGTGCTGCGGTGGACTCCAGCGCGTGCAGCAGCGCCCGCCCCTTGAGGTGGTAATTGATGAAGGCCGTCACCGCGCCGATCTTGGCCAGACCGAACCAGCAGAAGAAGAAATCCGGGCGGTTCTCCATGGCCATGGCGCAGACGTCGCCCGGCTGGATGCCACGGGCCAGGAAGGTATTGGCGTACTGGTTGGCGCGCTCATCCACCTCGCGGTAACTGAAACGCTGCCCGCCATAGACCAGGAAATCCCGCTCGCCGAAGCGATCCACCTGGGTTTCCAGCCGGTCGGCCAGGGTGTACTCCTGGGCCGGCTTGATCCGGCTGGCGGCAACCGAACGCAGGTCGAGCTTGGCCTGGGTCTCTTCTCGGCTGGGCAGCGCGTTGCTGATGAACTGTTCCTGCTGGACCTGGGATGCACTCATGAAATTTCCTCCTGCGAACGGGGATCGGCCTCGGGGTAATCGATGTAGCCCTCCGGGCCGGGGGAATACAGGGTGTGGCGGTCGAACTCGGCCAGCGGCAGCCCCTCGCCGATGCGCCGCACCAGGTCCGGATTGGCGATGAAATGCCGGCCGAAGGACACCGCATCGGCCAGCCCCTCGGCGACCATCTGCTCTGCGGTATCCGGCTCGAAGCCGTCATTGACGATCAGCGGCCCCTTGAACAGCGCGCGGGCGGTGGCAAAGGCATCGACCTTGCGGGTATGGGCGCGCATGATGTGCAGGTAGGCCAGGTTCAGGCCGTCCAGGCCGTGCAGCAGCGCCTCGAAGGTGGCCGCCGGATCGCTGTCGGCAATGTCGTTGAACCTGTTGCCCGGGCAGAAGCGCAGGCCGACCCGACCCGCGCCAATGGCATCGGCCATGGCCTGGGCCACCTCTACGGCAAAGCGCACGCGGTTCTCCGGGCTGCCGCCGTACTCATCGGTGCGCTGGTTGGCGTTTTCCGACATGAACTGCATGGGCAGGTAGCCGCTGGTGCAGTGCAGCTCGACACCATCGAAACCCGCTTCCCGGGCATTCAGCGCGGCCTGGCGATAGTCGGCGATGACCGCATGGATTTCCTCGCGGCTCAGCGCATCGGGCATATCGGTATCGGCCATGCCCACGGCGTCGGTGAACAGCTGAATCTCGGCCCGGACCGCTGAGGGTGCCACTGTGCGGCTGCCCTCCGGCTTGTTGTGGCGGGAGGCCGCACGGCCACAGTGCATCAGCTGCAGCACGATCTGGCCGCCCGCCGCGTGCACCGCATCGGTGACCTGGCGCCAGGCGTCGATCTGCTGCTGGCTGTAGATGGCCGGGGTCCGGCAGTAGCCCAGGCCATCGGCCGAAGGCGAGGTGCCCTCGGCGACGATCAGCCCGGCCGAGGCGCGCTGGGCGTAATAGTCGACCATGATCGCGGTCGGCACCGCAGCGGCGTCGGCGCGGCTGCGTGTCATCGGCGCCATCACCACTCGGTTGGCCAGCTGCAGTTCGCCGAAGCGCACGGGTTGCATCAATGCCTGCATGACCTGGCTCCTCAGCGTACGCGAATCTTGGGTGCTGGCGTGTCCGCCCGCATGCGCCGCAGGAACTGCTCCGCCGGGGCCGGCTCGGCCACCTCGGGCAGTTGGTCACGCTCCGGCGCGTTGGCCCAGAACGACTTCCAGGATGGGAACAGCGCCTGGAAGGTGCCGTGGTAGGGCTCGCGGCCCGGCCAGCGCATCTTCATGTCGCCGATCGGCGGCTTGTTCAGGTCGGTGGCGTACCAGTAGCAAGGCAGGCGCCGGCGGAAGTACCACTGGCCATCGATGCGCTCGTAGTCGTCCCAGTAGAGCATCTGCATGATTACCCACTCGGCGCCGGTCTCGTGCTCGTTCTTCGAATACACCACGCCGACCGCATGGTCCGCGTCGGTGAACTCGATGATGTGCTGACCGATGTGGTGGGAGGTGCCGGTGAACTGGTGGCGCAGGGTGTCATCAACCCAAGCCTTCAGGTGGGCGCGCCCGACCTTGCCGCCGCCGACCCGGATATCCGGGGCGAACAGATTGACGTGGGCGTCCAGGTCACGCATGTCCAGTGACAGGGAGTATTTGCCCGCCAGTTGCCGGATGGCCTCGATCGACTCCAGCCGATCAAGACGCTGCGCAAAGGAATTCTGATCCATGGTGGTGCCTTATCAGGTTGGCTGGTAAGGCGGGCCCGCAGGCCCGCAGGTCATTCCAGTACGGTGTACAGGTCGGAACTGCGTCCGCCGTCGACCGCGAGGCTGGCGCCGGTGATGTAGGAGGCTTCATCCGAGGCAAGGAAGAACACGGCGTTGGCCAGCTCCTCGGCCTCGCCGACCCGGCCCATGGGGATGAGCTTTTCGGTGTTGCCGCGGGCCTTGTCATCGCTGAGCATGCCGGCGGTGGAGGGTGTGGCGACCACACCCGGCACCACGACGTTGCAGCGCACCTTGAAGGGCGCGCCTTCGGAAGCCACCGCGCGACTGAAGTTGATCACCGCCGCCTTGGCGGCGGAGTAGCCGGACATCCAGGCGGTACCGAACACACCGCAGATGGAGGCGATGTTGACGATGGCCCCGCCGCCCTGCTCCTTCATCAGCTGCATGGCGGCGCGGGTGCCCCAGAAGGTACCGTCCACGGTAGTGGCGAAGTTGGCGTGCCAGTCGGCGGTGGTCATGGTGTCCACGCCGCCCCAGGTGAAGGCCATGGCGTTGTTGACCATCACGTCCAGGCGACCGAACTCGGCGGCGGCGGACTTGATCGCGCCGACAAAGGATTCCTCGTTGCTGACATCGGCCACCCGGTAGGCGGCCTTACCGCCGGCGCTCTGAATCTGCGCCACGATTTCTTTCAACGGCTCTTCGCGGCGACCACAGACCACCACGGTGGCGCCTTCGGCAGCCATCTTGAGCGCGGTGGCGGCGCCGATACCCGAACCACCACCGGTAACGAAGGCCACCTTGTTCTGCATGCGTGCTGTCATGATCTTCTCCTCAGAGGAATGCCGAACCGCCGTTGACGGTGATATTCTGGCCGGTGATGAAACCGGCGTCGTCGCTGGCCATGAAGGCCACCACGCGCGCCACTTCCTCGGGCTGGCACAGGCGGCCCAGCGGGATGGCGGCGATCATCGCCTGCATCCATTCATCCGGGATGCCCGCCATCATCGGCGTGTCGGTCGGGCCGGGCACTATGGTGTTGACGCGGATCTTCTGCGGCGCCAGCTCGCGGGCCAGGCTGCGGGTCAGGCCCATCACGCCGGCCTTGGAGGCGACATAGTGGCTGGGGCCTTCACCCGTCAGCGCACCGGTGCTGGAGAAGTTGATAATGGTGCCGGCGGTGCCCTTGGAGACCATCAGCCGGGCAGCTTCGCGGGCGCACAGGAAGGTACCCTTGAGGTTGACGCCGACCACCCGATCCCAGTGCTCCACCGGGGTATCCAGGAAACTGTCGACCGAGCCGGTGCCGGCATTGTTGACCAGCACATCCAGGCGTCCGGCTTCGTCGGCGATACGCTGCATGGCAGCCTGGACCGAGGCCTCGTCCATCACGTTGCACACCACGGCGTGGGCGCGCCCCTTGAGGTCGGCGACGCTGGCGGTGATGGCTTCTTCATTGATGTCGGCGGCATAGACCACGGCGCCCTGCTCCACGAACTGGCGGACGATGGCAGCCCCCATGCCCTGGGCGGCTCCGGTCACGAAGGCAATCTTGTTATCGAGTTTCATCGCTGCTCCTATTGGCCGAACGGCGTCGACCCATTGACGGTTGCAGCTATGATTCATGCGCGACCACCCCCCAACATCGTCCGTTGAGACTAAGCTGAATGCGCGTGGCAGCAGGACCTGCGGCGGGCCGTCACCATGGTCTGAATGGACGATGAAGGGCTTGCGACCCCGTTGGATGATCGGCAAAACCGACAATAAGACGGAGCACACCGTGAGCTCGCCAGCCGCCATTTCCCCAGTCCAGCGCAGCGTTACCTGGCGCACCCATTACGCCCTGCTGATGCTCGCCCTGATCTACATCTTCAACTACATAGACCGGCTGCTGGTCTCCATCCTGATCGAGCCGATCAAGCTGGAGTTCGGTGTATCCGACACCCTCATCGGTCTGCTCTCCGGGGTCGCCTTCGCGCTGTTCTATACGGTCTTCGGCCTGCCGCTGGGGCGACTGTCCGACCGCATCGGGCGCAAGCCGGTGGTGGCGCTGGCGTGCATCGCCTGGAGCCTGATGACCATGCTCTGCGGCGTCGCCACCAGCTTCACCATGCTGCTGCTGTTTCGCATCGGCGTGGCCATTGGCGAGGCCGGCGGATCGGCGCCCTCGGTGGCCATGGTGTCCGACCTGTATCCGCCGTCGCACCGCTCCCGGGCACTGGCGGTATTCCTCATGGGGCCGGCGCTGGGGGCGGTGTTCGGCCTCGGCATGGGCGGCTGGATTGCCGATGCCTATGGCTGGCGCTGGGCCTTTATCCTGATCGGCGCGCCGGGCGTGCTGCTCGGGTTGCTGCTCGCCTTTACCGTGCGGGCGCCGCGCCGCCAGCCGACCAGCGCAGCGGAGGCCGGAGAAAGCTTTCTGCAGACCATGGCGTCGCTGGCACGCACGCCTTCCTATGCCCTGATCGTGTTTGCCGGCAGCAGCGGGGCCATCGCCGCCTACGCGGTGGGCACCTGGGCACCGAGCTTCCTGATCCGCTCGCACGGCCTCAGCCTCACCGAGGCCGGGGCGCTGCTGGGCATCGGCGGCGGGCTGATGTCGGTCATCGGCACCCTGACCTGCGGCTGGTTCACCGACCGCATGGTCCGGCGTGACAGCGGCTGGCAGCTGGGCGCGGCGCTGCTGGGCACCGCCATGAGCATCCCGTTCGGCCTGCTGTTCTTCCTCTGGCCGGCCGGGTCCGCCCTGCAGCTCGGCAGCCTCGCCGTGCCCACGGCCTTTGCCCTGTACCTGGGCTTCGCCTTCTTCGGTACCTGGTGGTCGGTGCCCTGTTTCGGCGCCATGACCCATCTGTTCCCGGCTTCGCGCCTGGCCCAGGGCACCGCCATGTTCCTGATGGGCGTAACCCTGCTCGGTGTCGGTCTCGGCCCGCTGGTGGTCGGTGTGCTCAGCGATGTGTTCGAGCTGGCCATCGGTGCCGAGGCGCTGCGCTACGCCATGGCCGCCACCATGGTCATCCTGCTGCTGCCCTGTTTTGCCCTGGCCCGCGCCATTCCCCAATACCGCCGGCAGGTCGACGGTCATGACGTCGACCTGCCCATTGAATCCATGCCTGAAGGAGCTCGATCTTGAACAGCACCCATAACGACAGCCTGCCCCTGCCGACCGGCCACTACGTCACCCTGGACAACGGCCTGACCCTGCATTATCTGGAGGCCGGCACCGGCCCCACCGTGGTCTGGCTGCACGGCAGCGGCCCGGGGGCCAGCGGCTACAGCAACTTCAAGGGCAACTACCCGGTGTTCGCCGAGGCCGGCTACCGCAACATCGTGCTCGACCTGCCGGGGTTCGGCCGTTCCGACAAGCCAGATGATGTGAATTACGATCTGGCTTTCTTTGTCAGCAGCCTGCAGGGCTTTCTCGACAAGATCGGCATCGACCGCTGCACCCTGCTGGGCAATTCCCTCGGCGGCGCCATTGCCCTGGGCGCAACCCTCGCCTACCCGGAGCGGGTGGAAAAGCTGATCCTGATGGCCCCCGGCGGCGTGGAAGAGCGTGAGACCTACTTCCAGATGCCCGGCATCCAGCGCATGGTCGAGGTGTTCAGTCAGGGCCCGATGGGCGTGGAACAGATGCGCCATGTGATGACCCTGCAACTGTTCGACCCTGCCCAATTGGACGAGGCGCTGCTGCAGGAGCGCGCGGCGGTGGCGGTGACCCAGCCCGCCAACCTGTTCTCCAGCATGCTGGTGCCCAACATGACCGAGCGCCTGAAGGAAATCCAGGTGCCGATCCTCGGCTTCTGGGGCACCAACGACCTGTTCAACCCCCCGGCCGGGGCGTTCAAGGTGCTGGACAACGCACCCAATGCCCGCTTCCTCATGCTCAACCGCTGCGGCCACTGGGTGCAGGTGGAACACGAAGCCCTGTTCAACCGGGAATGCATTGCCTTCCTGTCCGAGTGAATGATGCCGGGGCCGGTCGGCCCCGGTTCCGAGGTTATCCCCATGAGCTATTCCCATCTGCTGCAGCCGGCCACCATCGGCAGGCTGCAGCTGCGCAACCGCATCATCATGGCCCCCATGGGCTCCAACTACGCCGAATCCGATGGCACCTGTGGTGAACGCATCCAGGCCTACTATGAAGCCCGGGCTGCTGGCGGTGCCGGCCTACTGATCATGGGCGTCGGTGCAATTGCCTTCCCCGCCGGCACCGCCGAGCCCTACCAGGTGGGCCTGTCCGATGACCGCTTTTTGCCCGGTCTCAGCCAGCTGGTCGAACGCGTGCACCGGCATGGCGCCAAGATCGCGATCCAGCTGCAGCACGCGGGCAAGACTGCGGTGCGGGATATCGCCGAGGGCCGCGAGCTCTGGGTGCCGTCATTCCCGCCACCCTTCAAGACCGACATGATGGCCTCCCTCACCGCCGAGGAACTGGGCGCCTTCATCAGCTCGGGCAAGCCGAAGACCAGGCCCCAGGTGCGGGTCATGGACCGGGACGATATCGCCCAGATGGTGCAGTGGTTCGGCGATGCCGCCGACCGCGCCAAACGGGCCGGCTTTGATGGGGTGGAAGTGCACGCCGCCCACACCTACATCATTGCCGGCTTCCTCTCGCCCTATTACAACAAGCGCGAGGATGAATACGGCGGCAGTCTGGAAAACCGCGCCCGCCTGATGCTGGAAGTCCTGCATGAAGTGCGCCGGCGCACCGGCGATGACTTCGGCGTCTGGCTGCGGCTGGACGCCCAGGAATTGCGTCTGGACGGCGGCATCACGCTGGAGGAATGCCAGGCCTTTGCCCGCCTGGCCGAGCAGGCCGGCGTGGACGCCGTCTCGGTGTCGGCCTATGCCGCCACCACCACCGGCGTCGCCTTTACCGAAGCGCCACTGGTGCAGAAACCGGCAGGGTTCCTCGACTGGACGGCCCAGGTGAAGCAGGCGGTCAGCGTGCCGGTAATCGCCGTTGGCCGCCTGGACCCCGCCGCCGCCGACCGCGCCATTGCCGAGGGCAAATGTGATTTCGTCGCCATGGCGCGCAAGCTGCTGGCCGACCCGGAACTGCCCAACAAGCTGATCAAGGGTGACGCCGCGGCCATCCGTCCGTGCATCTACTGTTATGTCTGCGTCAGCCAGATCTTCGTCAACCAGCGGGTCAAGTGTGCGGCCAACCCGTTCACTGGCCAGGAAAGCCAGAAGGTCATCCTGCCCGCCGAGCGGAAGCAGCATATCGTCGTGGTGGGTGGCGGCCCGGCCGGGCTGGAGGCCGCCCGCCTGGCCAGCCTGCGTGGCCATCGGGTGACCCTGCTGGAGCGCAGCAACCGGCTCGGCGGCACCCTGTTCTTCGCCGCCCTGGCCTATCCGGAAAACGGCGCGCTGCTGGACAACCTGGTGCATCAGGTCAGCCAGTTGCCCATCGAGATCCGCCTGAACACCAGCGCCACGCCCGCCCTGCTGCAGGAGCTGGGTGCCGATCAGGTGCTGGTGGCCAACGGCGCCTCCCGCGCCGCGCCGCCGATACCTGGTGCCGAATTGAAGCACGTGTGGAGCGGCGATGAACTGCGCCGCATGATGACCGGCGACCGCGCCGAGGAGATCGCCAGGGCCAAGCTGTCCCTGGCGCAGCGCACCATGATGAAGGCCGGCAGCCTGACCGGCGCGACCAACAGCACCGATGCCATCAAGCAGCTGTCGAAGCTGTGGATGCCGCTGGGCAAGCGGGTGGTCATCATCGGTGGAGGGCTGGTTGGGCTGGAACTGGCCGAGTTCCTCGTTGAGCGGGGCCGCCAGGTGATGGTGCTGGAGCCCAGCGCGGATCTGGGGCGTGAGTTATCGATCGTGCGCCGCTGGCGGGTGCTGGACAACCTGCGGCGCCACGATGTGCTCATGCTGACCGGCGTGCAGGTCGACCGCATTGATGAGCGCGCGGTGCATTACCGCACCCAGGACAGCGACCAGTTGAACGTCGCCGCTGACTCGGTGGTACTGGCCATCGGCGCCGGACCGAACCCTGGCCTGGCCGAGGAACTGGCCGGCAGCGGCCTGCCCATCCACCGCCTCGGTGACAGCCATGAACTGGGCTATATCGAAGGTGCCCTGCGCTCGGCCACGGATATTGCGCTGGCGCTCTGAGGCTTTACTCGCCGCGCTCAACCCGGCGTCCTGACGGACGCCATCGCGGCAGGGTCGCCGCTCCTACCGGTTGGGTTTTCGCTCTGCGCTTGCGGTGGTAACTGCGGCGTCGGGGAGATTGCCGCCCACACGCAGGGCGTCCTGACGGACGCCATCGCGGCGGGGTCGCCGCTCCTACCGGTTGGGTTTACGGCCTGCTCTTGCGGTGGTAACTGCGGCGTCGGGGCGGTTGCGGGTCCCGCTTGTTGCTGTAGGAGCCCCGACCTCGGGGCGATTGCTGGCCGCAGGCCAGCCGCTGTCAGCGGGCAAGGTCTGTCGATCAACTCTGCGCGGCGCCCTCGATCTCCTCGGCCACCTTCTGCACATCCACTCGCCGACCCAGCAGCGGCGTCAGCGCCAGCGCCACAACCAGCAACCCGGTCAGCAGATAACCGACACTGCCGATCGCTCCCCCCAGTGATGCCACGGTAATACTCTCCAGCACCTGCTCCACCCCGGCACCGGCCTCCGTCAGGGCCGCACTCAGGCCCGCGCTGACCTCACTGCCGGGCTGGCCTGCAACCTGTAAAAGCTCGGCCGTCTGCGGCGCATTCAGGCCCAGGTCGGTGGCGGTCTGCTCGGTTACCCGACGGGTGTGGTAGGCCGAAGACAGGCCGAAGATCGCCAGCGAAAAGGATGACCCCGTGGGCAGTCCCAGGTCCCGCAGCATGCTGAACAGGCCCGATCCTGCGCCGGCCTTGTGCGCCGGTATTGCACCCAGCGCCAGCTTCATCAGGGCCGGTACGTTGGCCCCCATCATCAAGCCGAGAAAGCCCACCAGGACCAGCACCCAGGTCAGCGACACCGAGGTCTGCAGCTGGGAAAACACCACCACCGCGCCCAGGCTGCCAATCAGTGACAGGGTGGCGATCCGGCGCGGCTCGATTCGGTCGATCAGCCGTCCGGAGATCGGCGAGGCGAGCATGGTGCAGCCGAAGAAGGCCAGGGTCACCATGCCGAACTGGGACGCACTGCCCCCAGGCCGGGTGTTGATGAAGAAGGCCAGGGAGTACACCAGGCCGCTGCTGAGGATCATCTGGATCCAGTAGATGGCACTGGGGATGGCGAAGCGCCGGTCCTTGAGCAGCGACACATCCAGAATGGGCGCTGCCTGCCGGGCGCTGTGCCGCCACAGCCAGACCAGGCTGATGATGCCAAGCACGACTATGCCCCAGGTCACGGCGGAGTCGCGGCCGAAGTTGGCGGCCCAGGTGGGCAGCGACAACAGGGCGGCAATGGTCACCAGCAACAGCAGCGCACCCGTCCAGTCAAAGCGCCCCGCCGGGGGTGCGCCACGACTCTCCGGCACCCACAGCAGCAGCGGAATGAGGCCCAGCAGGGCCAGCGCCCCGCTGACCACATAGACGCTGCGCCAGCCGAAGGTATCGATCATCAGCCCGCCCAGCAGGCCGCCGCTGGCGGCGCCAAAGGTCATGACGAACATCAGCACCCCCAGGGCCATGCCCCGCTGGTCCTCGCGGAACAGATGGTTCACGTAGCTGAAGACCGCCGGGAAGATGCAGGCCACGCCCAGCCCCTGGAGAAACCGCGCCGCCAGGAACATCCAGAACTGCGGCGCCCAGGCGGCCACGAACTCCGCCACCCCGAACACCACCAGGCCGATGGTCACCATCCGCCGGCGGCCGATCTGGTCGCCCAGCCGGCCCATCGCCGGGGCGCAGACCGCCACCGCGATGAAATAGGAGATGAGGATGAGCGCAGCCAGGTTGACCGGGATGGAAAAATGTTGGGTAACGCTGGGCAGTACCGGCGCCTGGAAGGCCGCCGCCTCGATGGTAACGAAGGTGGCAAACAGCAGGGCGATGAAGCTGACCCAGGGATTGGCCATATTGGTATTCATTGGCGCCTCACTCGAATTGTCAGGGAAGATGCGGATTACGAAGGCAGCTGCGGTTCCCAGTGCACACCGTTGATATGCGCCCCGCCATCGACAAAGAAGGTATTGCCGGTGACATAGCGGCAATCATCGCTGCCGAGGAAGACCGCGACCGGGCCGATGTCTTCCAGCGGATCGCCGATCCGGCCCATGGGGTTGGCCCGGGCTATCGCGGCCGCATTATCCGGGTTGGCTTCGGCAAACCGGCGGTAGGCCTCGCTGGCCGCGCCCGGGCAGATGACGTTGCAACAGACCTGGTCCCGCGCCCACTCCCGGGCCGCAGTGCGCGTCAGGCTGCGCAGGGCTTCCTTGGCCGCGTTGTAGTCGGCGCTGTACATATGCGCATTGACACCATTGAGCGAGCACAGATTGATCACCCTCCCGCCACCCAGGCGGCGGAACTCCGGCAGCGCCGCCTGCATGGCCCAGAAGGCGGCCATGACCGCCATGTCGAAGGCGCCGCGCAGCTGCTCGTCGCTCTGCTGTTCCAGTCGGGCCAGCGGCGCGCCCTTCCATGCATTGTTGACCAGCACATCGAGCCGGCCGAAATGGGCGATGGCCGCCTCGACCATCTGCTGCGCCTGGTCCTTGCAGGTAACATCCACCACCCGCCCCAGCACCCGCCCCGGTTGAATGGAATCCAGCTCCGCCACCGCCCGGTCGATGGCGGCGGCGTTGATATCGCTCAGCAACACACTGGCGCCGGCATTGACATAGGCTTCGACGATGCCGCGGCCGATGCCCTGAGCGCCGCCGGTGACGATGGCCACCTTTCCGTTCAGTTTGCTCATGATGCGCTCCGCAGTTCAGGCGATGCCCAGGGATTGTTTGATCAGGGGTTTCTGCAGCTTGCCGGTGGCATTGCGCTGCAGCGGCTGGTCGGTGAACCAGATCCGGCCGGGCAGCTTGAACGGCGCCAGTCGGGTTGCCATGAACCCGCGCAACTCGTCCTCGCTCAGAGCACTATTGACATGGGCGACCAGCGCGACGGTCTCACCGAGGGTCTCATCCGGCAGGGCGAAGGCGGCGGCCTCGATAACAGCGGGATGCTCGGCGGCCTGCTGCTCGACCTCCAGCGCGGAAATATTCTCGCCACCGCGGATGATGATGTCCTTGATCCGGTCGGTCAGGTAGATGAAGCCGTGCTCATCCAGGTAACCGACATCACCGGTGAACAGCCAGCCGTCCTGCAGCACCTGCTCGGTTTCTTCCGGACGGTTCCAGTAGCGCTGCATCAGGGTCACCGAGCGCAGCCAGATGGGCCCGGGTTGGCCGGGAGGCAGCGGCTGATCAGGGCGCTCGCCGACTACCAGGTCGATCAGCGGATAGGGCCAGCCCGAACTGGCCGAAAAATGGCAGAACTGCTCGCCAGCCAGGGTTGCACCGATGCCGTTGCTTTCGGTCATGCCATAGCCGGTACCGGCCATGGCGGTGGGCTTGCAGGTCATCAGTCGGTCGAGCATGGTACGCGACGAGGCGCCGCCGCCCAGGCCCAGGGCGAACAGGGTGGCGGTCGCCGGACTGTCGAAACGCGGGTGGTTGATCAGTTGCTGCATCATCACCGGCGCGCCGTTGAACTGGGTGCAGCGCTCGGTCTCGATCAGCCGCAGCGCCTCCTCCACATCCCACTTGTACATGATCACCATGCGCCGGCCATGGCGCAGCATGCTGAGGAACTGCGCATGCAGGCCGCTGACATGGAACAGCGGGAAGCACAGCAGGGCCGTCGGCTGCAGGCCTGATTCGATGATCGGCTTGACCCGCTCCGGCGAGGTCATGCCGGAAAAGGCCCCTTGGTAATCCAGTGCAAACAGCGATTGGGCCACGGCCCGGTGGCTGGACAGCACGCCCTTGGCGCGACTGGTGGTGCCCGAGGTGTAGAGCAGCAGCGCCGGATCGTCGGGACGGGCAGCCACCAACTGCATCGGCGCAAGCTCGGCGGCCAGCAGCGCCTCCCAGGTATGGGAGCCCGGCGCCTCGCCGTCAACCAATACTACCTCGCGACCCACCAGGCTGCCGTCGAGCTGCTGATGGCGTTCGGCATCGCAGAACACCAGCCGGGCGTCGGCATCCTCGATCGCATGCAGCAGCTCGTCGCGCAGGCCCCAGCTGTTCAGCGGCACCGGAATCGCACCCGCCTGGACACAGGCAACGAAGGCGACCATCCATTCCGGGCGGTTGCGCATGGCGATCGCCACGCGCTCCCCTGCCTGGACCCGGAGGATCTGCTGCAGGGCGGCGGTCAGCTGATCTGCTGCAGCGTAGAAGTCGGCAAAGCTCAGTCGTTGGTCGCGCCATAGCAGGAAAGGTGTCTCACCATGGCGGCGGCCTTCCTGGATGGCGTCGGTCAGGGTGGCCGGAGCGTTGACGAAATATTTCAGTCCCTGTCCGTCCTCTGCCAGGGCAAAGGGTGATTGGGCACTCAACAGTTGCTGGCGACACGCGCGCCACTGCTCCACGAGTGGGGTGTGCATGATGTACCTCTTCGTAATTCTTGTAGTTGGCCGATGACTGCCTCAGGCGCCACGGTTATCGCCGTAGCGCTGGCAGTGAAAATCGGCATTACCCAGCTGGTTCTGGGCCAGGCGCATGCGCTTGAGAAACAGCCCAAGATCATATTCATCGGTGACTCCGATACCACCATGCATCTGTATCGCCTCGTTACCAACGTGCTGGGCCAGCTGGCTGGCCTGCCATTTCGCCAGACTCACCAGGCGGCGGCGCTCGCGTACGGAGCCGGTGCTGCGATCCAGCACCTCGAACGCAGCCATCACGCTGCTGCGAGCCAGTTGCAGCTGGGCATACAGCCGGGCAGCGCGGTGTTGCAGGGCCTGGAAACTGCCGATGGGGGCGTCGAACTGCACCCGGGTCTTGAGGTAGTCCACGGTCATGGCGAAAGCGGCTTCCGCCAGGCCCAGCAGTTCGGCGGCCAGGCAGGCTCGCCCGCGGTCCAGCACCAGCTCCAGCGCGGCGCAGGCAGCGTTATCACCCAGTCGGGCAGCATCGGCCAGCCGAACCTGATCCAGCTGCAATGCCCCCATGTTGCGCGCATCGATCATCTGCCGAGTGCGGAGCTGCACCCCCGGCTGGTCGGCGGAAACCAGGAACACGCCGCAACCGCCATCGGCTTCGCTGGCCACCACCAGCCAGCCATCGGCGGACACCGCATCGGTCACCCAGCTCTTGCTGCCATTCAGCACCCAGCCGCTGCCGTCCCGGCGGGCCGTCACGGCAAAGTCGTCAGGCTGGTGCCGGGCACCTTCCTCCAACGCCAGGGCCAGGCGCCGTTCGCCGCTGATCAGCGCGGGCAGCCAGTGATGGCGCTGGGCGTCAGTGCCCAGTTGCTCGATCAGCCCGCCGCAGAGCACCACGCTGCTCAACAGCGGCGATGCGCTCAGATGACGACCGATTTCCTCGAACAGCGGGGCGTAACCGGCAAAGCCGAAGTCCAGCCCGCCGTCCTGCTCGCTGAACGCCACCGCGCCCCAGCCGAGCTCGAGCATGCCATTCCACACCTCGGGGCTGTATCCGAGCGCACTGCCCTCGTCCCGCAGCGCCCGCTGCAAGGCCACCGGCGAGCGAGCGGCGAGAAAGTCACGGGCACTGTCCTGCAACTGCAATTGATCTTCGTTGTATACCAGGCTCATGGCGCTCTCCTCACTTGGCTTCCGGCAGGCCAAGCACGCGCTTGGCGATCACGTTCAACTGCACTTCCGAGGAGCCGCCGGCGATGGTCTGGGCAAAGCTCATCAGCCAGGCGCCGGTCAGGTCCAGTTCACGCTGGTCGAAGCCCTCCCCGGCCCAGCCCAGGGCGTGGTTACCCATGATCTCCAGCAGCAGCTCGAACTTGCTGCGTTCCTGCTCGGTGTGCACAAGCTTGGCGATGGCCATCAGGCCGGAGGCATCCTGGCGGGCACGCAGGGTCTCGAACAGCCGCCGGTTGGTCAGGCGGAAGGCTTCCTCCTGCATCAGGCAGGCGATGGCGCGCTGCTGCAGCGCCGTTTCCGCCGGGGTCTGCGGGTCGCCGAGGTATTTCTCGAGGAATTCATCCAGGTCGAAGTGGGTCGGCAGTGCCGATTCGCTGAACCGGGACATGGCGTTGCGCTCATGCTGCAACAGCGCCTTGCCCAGTGCCCAGCCGCCGTTCAGCTCGCCGATCAGTTGCGCGCGGGGTACGCGCACGTTGTCGAAGAACACCTGACAGAAGCTGGACTTGCCGCTGATCAGATCAATCGGTGAGACGCTGATGCCAGGCGAGGTCATGTCCAGCACGACCAGACTGATGCCGGCCTGCTTGGGCTCCATCGGGCCGGTGCGTACCAGCGCGTACATCCAGTCTGACTTGTTGCCGTAGGAGGTCCAGATCTTGGTGCCGTTGATGACGAAATCATCGCCATCAAGCACCGCCGAGGTGCGCAGGCTGGCCAGGTCGGAACCGGCGTTGGGTTCGGAGAAGCCCTGGCACCAGCGTATTTCGCCCCGGGCCATGGGTGGCAGGAAGCGCTGCTTCTGCTCCTCGGTGGCGAATTCCAGCAGCACCGGGCCGAGCATCCAGATGCCCAGGTTGATCTGCGGCGGACGGCAATGCAGGCGCCGCATCTCGGCGTCGAGAATGGCTGCCTGCTGTGGATTCAGGCCGCCGCCGCCGTACTCCACCGGCCAGTCGGGGCAGAACCAGCCCTTGTCGCGCATGCGCTCGAACCACAGGCGCTGGTCCTCATGCTTGAATTCCACCGTCCGGCCACCCCAGACGATCTCGTCCGAGGGCATGGGTGTGCGCATGGAAGGTGGGCAATTGCTCTCGAGCCAGGCACGGGTTTCCTGGCGAAATGCTTCTAGCTCATTCATCGTGTCACCTGTTGTTATTGTGTACCCGGCAAGTGAATCCATCCCCGGTCATGGATCCACTTTAACGCCGGCCAGGGACTGACCAATCGTCCGGACGGACGATGGTCACACAACCCGCTCAGTCGGCTGCGGCGGCAGCGCTAACTCCGGCCTGCCGGCCGAAGAAGGTGGAATCACCCAGCGACAGGCCAGAGGCATATCCTTCACCCCAGCGCGGCAGGCCACAGGCAGTGCGGCCTGCGGCGTACAGGCCGGTGATCGGCTGACCGTCGCCATCCAGCACCTCGCCCGAGGGGCGGGTCGCCAGACCACCCAGAGTAAAGGCATGACCTTGGAAATCGCCCTGACAATAACTCAGCGCGGCGAAGGGCGGCTCGATCAACGGGCGCAGCCACTCGGCGTCCTTGTGGAAATACGGGTCCTCGCCCCGCTCCGCCAGCTGGTTGAACTCCTCCACCGTATGCACCAGCGCCCCGGTGGGCAGCCCCAGCTCCTCTTCCACTTCCTGCCAGCTCTCCCCGACGGCGGCCACCGGGATGTCCGGCTGGATGACCGGGCGCCCGAAGGACTTATTGTCGACCAACAGCCAGGCGCGGCCATTGGGCTGGCGCAGCACATGGTGGGCCACCCGCCCATGGTAGCAGTCCTCATTGACAAATCGCTGGCCTCGCTCATTGACAAAGATACCGAAGACCAGCGAAGCCGGTGGAAAGAACGGTACCGTGGCGAAGAACTCCTGCATGTTCAGGGTAGCGGCGCCCACCCCCATACCCATACGGATGCCAGCCCCCTCGTCATTGCCGGCGCTGACCTGCAGCTCACACGCCTGCGCGGCAGGGACGAAGCGCTCAACCATCGCACGGTTGCTGATGAAGCCCCCGGCGCACAGAATCACCCCACGGCGGGCCCGGATAAAACGGGGTTCGCCCGACTCACGGGTTACGACGCCGACGACCCGCCGCTGATCGTCGACAATCAGCGTCAGCGCGCGGCTGTCATAACGCACCTGCACGCCCAGTTCCTCGGCGCGGGCGCACAGCACCTCCATCATCACCTTGCCGCCACCCCAGCCGACAAACTGCACCGTGTGCCCGCGCGGCGCCGGTTTGGCCTGCCCTACATAAGGCCAGGCCTTCTCGTTGCCAGACCAAAGGAGGGTGTCATCGGTGGTCGGTTCGATCCATTTGCCCGGCAGGTACGTTCCCTTGAACGGCACGCCCTGCTCGCGCAACCAGTCGAAGTGCGCGGCGGCCCCCTCGGCATACACGGCCACGCGGTGCGCGTCAGCTGCCGGCCCGCCGGCGATCATCAGATATTTATGCAGATCCTCGGTGGCATCCTCGAAACCGTGCTCGCGCTGCACGTCAGTTCCGCCGCTGCCGCCCACGTACACCTCTCCTCCGGAGAGGCTGGCACTGCCGCCGCCCACGCCTGCCACTTCCAGCACCACCACCCCGGCACCCGCCTGGCGCGCCTCGATGGCCGCGCAGGCGCCGGCTGCACCAAAGCCGACCACCACCACGTCGGTCTCCAGGTCCCATGCGCCCACTGCGCTTGCGGCACAGGGCTGCGCCGGCGAATACGTCTTGTCAGCCCGCATAACATACTCCTTCTGTGTTGTTTCCATGGATTTCACCCAGCCGCCGGCAGGCGGTTGAGCGCCGCATCACCCGGCCCGTTGAGGACACAGCTGGTTCCGCCTTCCGAGTACATCATGGTGACGCAGCGATTGCAGGCGGTGCAGCCGCTGCGCAGGCTCTGGCCATGGCGCAGACTATTGACCCAGGCCGGGTCATGGATCAGCACCCGGCCCAGCGCGAGGCTGTCAAAGCCTTCGGCCATGACCCGCTCTACCCCATCTGCCGATGCGACACCACCCAGATAGGCCAGCGGCACATCCACCGCGGAGCGGATGCGCCGGGCGTGCTCCAGCAGATAGAGTTCGCGGAAGGGCACCGGCTTCTCGACCAGCGACTGGACGAACATGGCCGCCTTCATCACCGGGTTGGTCACCACCGCCCGGTTCTCCGGCGGGAACGAGGAGCCGAACATCGTAGTGATCGACTCCGCATTCAACCCGGCGCTGAGCACCAACAGATGCGCCCCTTCGGCGGCTAGCTCGCGGGCAATCTGCACGCCCTCCTCGATGCTGTTGCCACCGCGCACGCCCTCGGTGATGCTGAACTTGCAGATGACCGCCAACTCATTGCCCACCGCATCCAGCACCTGGCGCAGCACTTGGCGGGGAAAGCGCAGCCGGTTGTCCAGACTGCCGCCGTATTCGTCCCGGCGCTTGTTATACAAAGGTGAAAGAAACTGGCTGAGCAGATAGCCGTGGCCCATGTGGATTTCCACCGCATCGAAGCCCGCTTCGCGGGCCAACCGGGCACCGCTGGCAAAGTCCGCCGCCACCCGCTGCATATCCGCCACGCTCATCTGCCGCTTGAGATACTGGCCGCTCATCAAGCCGATCTTGTTAAAGCCGCCGCTGGCTGACAACGGACGGCGCTGACCGGGTGCCCGAATGAAGGTGAAGCAACCGCCGTGGGTGATCTGCGCCGACACCGCTGCGCCCTGTGCATGCACGGCATCGGTCAGCACCCGCAGATGCGGCAAGGTGTTGCGATCCAGGCGGATCTGGTTGGGCAGGGTGCAACCATCGGGACTCACCGCGCAGTAGGCAAGCGTGGTCAGCCCCACCCCACCGGCGGCCATCGCCGAGTGGAACTGCACCAGCTGGCGAGACGGTATGCCATCGGGTGACATGCCTTCGTTGGTGGCGGACTTGATGAAGCGGTTACGCAGGGTAAGCGGGCCGATGGCCAGCGGAGAGTATGCCCTGCTCAGGTCGGGTGTGGTGCCTGCCATGGTTGCTCCCATCGTAAGGCCGGGCAGGAGCGGACACAGCGCAATGCTGACAGCCGCTACCTGCCGATAATGATGGGATGATTCTGTTTGGCTGGTTGGCAATTCGAATCGTCCAAGCAGACGATACGCGAGGGCCACGGGAAATGTATGGCGAGGCGCAATCAGGCACCGGTAGCGCAGGGCGTGGTGGATTTCGCGGACACAAAAAAGGGCGGGGTTGCCCCCGCCCGCGATTTTGCGCTATCCCTACATGCCGTCCTTAAGCCAGCCTTCCCTTGCTGTCACCTTCCTGATGATCCATGGCCCAACTCCCTGTCAGGCAGCACAATCCGTTGCGCGTGGACTCATCATACATGCAAAAGGTTCCGACACAACACTGATAACTGTCTCACACTTTAGGGTGATAAAAATTTTAATTGTTATATATCAATAACTTGCGAATTTGCCTCTGAACAAAATCCTATCGAGCGCACATGACGAAGTCGCGATTTCGTACGCCAGATATAGCCAATTTCCTACAAGGCCGGCGCTGCGAAAAACTTTGTCCGTTTCCTACGACTAAGGTCGGCTTTCCTCATTTCCGCACTGTTTTACAGTTCTGACAACAGCCACTATCCGGCGAGAACAAGAACAACATGACTCAGAACCAGCTGTGCCGGCGCTCTCCGTCGCCCGGCGTCACCCATGCATCCGCAACATGCACATCGGGCGGCCCGGCCGTCCGACTCGAACTCCAATCCATCACACCTGAAGCAGGAGGACACCCCGCGCCCGACCCACATCCTTAACGCCCTGTCTGCGTACAAGCACCACCACCCAGGAGAACAACAATGCAAAAAGATGTAGTGGAGCAAGTGCTCAATCACCCGAAATACGCGGCGTTAGTCAAAGGACGCACGCGAGCCAGCATGATTTTCTTCAGCCTGACGCTGGTCATCTATGCCGGTTTCATCCTGACCATGGCCTATCTGCCTGACGTATTCGCCCGCCCCCTGGGGCCGGACTGGACCATGAGTGTGGGCCTGTGTGTCGGTCTGCTGGTGGCCTGCAGCGCCGTCATCCTGATCGCGCTCTACGTATACTTTTCCAACAAGTGGTTCGACCCGCTGCTGGCAGAAATCGTGAGGGACGTGCAATGAGAACAATCTCCAAGCTGATGTCGGCCGCCCTGCTGGCTGTCGCCGCCCCCGCCGCCTTTGCCGAAACCGGTCATGGCGCCAATACCGAAGCCATCATCATGTTCCTGCTGTTCATCGCCGGGACCATGGGCATCACCTGGTGGGCAGCACGACGGACGCAGACCACTTCGGACTTCTATACCGCCGGCGGTGGTATCAGCGGCTTCCAGAACGGTCTGGCCATCGCCGGCGACTACATCTCGGCAGCGTCCTTCCTCGGGATCGCCGGCATGGTCTATGTCTCGGGCTACTACGGGGTGATCTACGCCATCGGCTTCCTGTTCGGCTGGCCGGTAGTGATGTTTCTGGTAGCGGAACGCCTGCGTAACCTGGGTCGGTACAACTTCGCTGACGTCACCGCTTTCCGTCTGGAGCAGACACCGGTGCGCATTCTCGCTGCCAGCGCTTCGCTGCTGATCATCGCTCTGTACCTGATTGCGCAGATGGTGGGTGCCGGCAAGCTGATCGTGCTGCTGTTCGGCATCGAGTACAAGTTCGCCGTGGTGATCATCGGCGCGTTGATGATGGTCTATGTATTCTTCGGTGGCATGACCGCCACCACCTGGGTGCAGATCATCAAGGCGGTACTGATGCTCAGCGGCGGTACCCTGCTGTCGGTGCTGGTGCTCTATGCCTTCAACTTCAGTCCCGACGCCATGCTGGCCGAGGCTGTGACCGTGCATCCCTACGAGGCGGAACTGATGTCCCCCGGCGAAGCTGTCACCAGCAATCCGCTCAATGCCCTGTCGCTGGGTCTGGCACTGGCCTTCGGTACTGCCGGCCTGCCGCACATCCTGATGCGCTTCTTCACCGTTTCCAGCGCCCAGGAAGCACGCAAGTCGGTAATCTGGGCCAGCAGCTTCATCGGCTACTTCTATATCCTGACCTTCATTATCGGCTTCGGCGCCATTGCCCTGCTGGTACGCAATCCGGAGTTT
Source organism: Halopseudomonas formosensis (assembly GCF_900115905.1). Taxonomy (GTDB): domain Bacteria; phylum Pseudomonadota; class Gammaproteobacteria; order Pseudomonadales; family Pseudomonadaceae; genus Halopseudomonas; species Halopseudomonas formosensis. Next base: position 543,138 of record NZ_FOYD01000001.1, on the reverse strand, counting down.
TTCCACACCGGGCCCGACGGCAGCTTCAACATGCTCTCCGATCTGATCGGCGGCACCAACATGGCCGCGGTGCACCTGTCCAACGCCGTGGGAGGCAGCCTGCTGCTGGGCTTCCTGGCGGCGGTGACCTTCGCCACCATCGTAGCGGTGGTCGCCGGTCTGGCCCTGGCCGGTGCGGCGTCCATCTCCCATGACCTGTACGCCAACGTGATCGCCCGCGGTCGCTCCACCGAGAAGCAGGAGATGCGTATCTCGAAGATCTCGATTCTGGTGCTGGGCGTGCTGTCCATCCTGCTGGGCATCATCTTCGAGGATCAGAACGTTGCCTTCATGGTGGGCCTGGCCTTCGCCATCGCTGCCAGCGCCAACTTCCCGGTTCTGGTGCTGTCGATCTCCTGGCGTGGCTGCACTACCCGGGGCGCAGTGTTGGGCGGCTTCATCGGTCTGGTGGTGGCGACCCTCTGGGTGGTGCTGAGCAAGACCGTGTGGGTGGATGTGTTCGGCAATGCGGAACCCATCATTCCCTTCCCCAACCCGGGTATCGTCTCGATCCCGCTGGCCTTCATCGCCATCTGGTTCTTCTCGATCACCGACCGTACTGCCCGTGCCGATCGTGAACGCGCGGCCTTCGAGGCACTGACCGTGCGCAGCCAGACCGGTATCGGTCGAAGCGGTGCCGTAGCCCACTGATCTGTCGACAGACAGCCGAAATCCCCGGAGGTGGTACTACTCCGGGGATTTTCGGTTTCGGGCTAGCAACTTCGGGGCTACGGGATATCCGTGCGCGCCTTTGGGTGGGAGCCTGCATGTTGCGAGACCGAGTTGGGCTTGCTGGGGTACAGGGCCGCCCCGGCACGACCTCACTCCAAGCTCGCAGAAAGCTCGCAGCAACGGCATACCAACGCCGAGGCTAACACTGCCTCGGCAAGCTAGGCCCGCCCCAGGGGAAACGCAATCACCTCATCTATGCTGTTCGCACCGAGCGCCAGCATGACCAGCCGATCCACACCCAGCGCCACCCCGGCGCATTCGGGCAGCCCCTGGCGCAGTGCGTCGATCAGGTGCTGATCGATCGGCAGCTCCGGACGCTGATAGCCGCGCCGCAGCTGCTGGTCGGCGGCGAAGCGGGCCGCCTGTTCATCGGCGTCGGTGAGTTCGAAGTAACCGTTGGCCAGCTCCATGCCCTGAATGAACAACTCGAAGCGCGCCGCACTGGGTACCCGATCGTCAGCTTCCACCACCCTGGCCAGCGCCGCCTGGGAGGCGGGGAAAGCATAGACCATGGTCGGCTCGTGCAACCGCGGTTCGATGCAGTGGGAGAACAGCAGGTTCAGCCAGCCATCCCGGTCCAGCTCACCGCGGAAGTCACAGTGTTTCTGCCCCAGCCGGGCCAGCTCATCGGTGGTGCAGGAGTGGATGTCCACCTGCAGGTACTGCTCGAACAGGGCCGCATAGGTCACCCGGCGGGAGCGCCCGCAGCCCAGCACTGCGTCCACCAGATCATCCACCTCATCCATGAGCCGGTGATGATCGAAACCTACCCGGTACCACTCCAGCATGCTGAACTCGGGATTGTGCCGGCGGCCGCTTTCGCCGTTGCGATAGACCCGGCACAGCTGCCAGATGCAGCCGCTGCCGGCGGCCAGCAGACGCTTCATCGGGTATTCGGGGGAGGTGTGCAGGTACAGGGTCTGGGCCTGGCCTCCGCCTTCGGGCAGGTAGTCCGTGGCGAAGGGGAGCAGGTGAGGATCGCTGACGGCGGCGGCCGACAGGGTCGGGGTTTCTACCTCGAGCACACCCCGCGCGCCGAAGAACTCGCGGATACGTCCGATGATCCGTGCCCGTTGGCGCAGGTTGCTCAGCGAGGCGGTGGGTTGCCAGTGATTCATGGAATACTCCGGGGAGAGGGATCAGCCCTGGGTTGCAAGGGGTATCGGAAAGGCTGTCCACAAAACGCAAACCGGGGCCTGAGCCCCGGTTTGCCGTACTGCATTCGACCCGGTCCGGATCAGACGCGGCCCACGTAGTCGGAGGTGCGGGTATCGACCTTGAGCACGTCGCCGACGTTGATGAACAGCGGCACCTTGACCACGGCGCCGGTGACCAGCTTGGCCGGCTTGTTGCCGCCGCCGGAGGTATCACCACGCACGCCCGGGTCGGTCTCGACCACTTCCAGCTCGACGAAATTCGGCGGAGTCACGGCAATGGGAGCACCGTTGAACAGGGTCACGGTGTAGACCACCTGCTCCTTCATCCAGTTGATGGCGTCGCCGACCGCTTTCTCGTCCGCTCCTACCTGCTCGAAGGAACCGTCAGTGGCCATGAAGTGCCAGAACTCGCCGTCGGTGTACAGGTATTCCATGTCGCGGTCCATGACGTCGGCACCTTCCAGGGTGTCACCCGACTTGAAGGTACGCTCGTTGACGCGACCGGTCTTCAGGTTGCGCACCTTGACCCGGTTGAAAGCCTGACCCTTGCCCGGCTTGACGTACTCGTTCTCGAGGATCGCACAGGGATCACCGTCGAGCATTACCTTAAGACCCGGCTTGAATTCGTTGGTAGAATAGTTGGCCATAAATTTCCCACTTACAGTTTGAACGGATACATCCGAATACGCGCCGACCCCAGGTCACAGCCGGCATTCCCAGTGAATGCCCGACGGATGTACATGCCACCCATGCGCGGAATTGCCCAATGATACATGGATCTTTAGCGCCTGTTGAGTCTGTCAGCTGGCAAAGCCTGCTGTCGCGCAGCATCACCGATCCCGAACATCTGCTCAGGCGCCTCGAGCTGGACCCCGCGCTGCTGGCCGGCGCCCGCGCCGGCGCCGCGGATTTCCCGCTGCGCGTGCCCGAGCCCTTTGTCGAGCGCATGCAAAAAGGCGACCCCAACGACCCCCTGCTGCGACAGGTGCTGCCGCTGGGTGAGGAGCTGCTGGAACACCCTGATTATGTACTCGACCCCCTCGGCGAACAGCACACCAATACCCGCGCCGGGATCATCCACAAATACCACGGACGCCTGTTGCTGATCGTCAGCGGCGGCTGCGCGGTGAACTGCCGCTACTGCTTCCGCCGTCACTTTCCCTATGGCGACAACAACCTGAGCACCGAGCAATGGCAGCAGGCCCTGGACTATATCCGTGGCGACCAGAGCATCAGCGAAGTCATCTACAGCGGTGGTGATCCTCTGGCCGCCTCGGACAAGCGCCTGGCCTGGCTGACCCGGGAGATTGCCGCCATTCCTCACGTGCGCCGTCTTCGGGTGCATACCCGGCTGCCGGTGGTCATTCCCCAGCGGGTTACCAGCGAGCTGATCGACGCCCTGTGCGGCACCCGGCTGCCGGTGGTCATGGTGCTGCACAGCAACCATGCCAACGAGTTTGACGCAGCGCTCGGCAACGCCGTTCTCCGCCTGCGTCAGGCAGGCATCACCTTGCTGAACCAGACGGTGCTGCTGCGCGGTGTGAACGACAGCCTGGAAACCCTGATCTCGCTGAGCGAAACCCTAGGCGATCATGGCATTTTGCCCTATTATCTGCATGTTCTCGATCATGTGAAAGGTGCACAGCATTTTCATGTAGACGACGGAGCGGCCATGGGATTGGCCGCAGAGATGCTCGCCAGACTGCCGGGCTTCCTGGTACCACGTCTGGTGCGCGAGGTGGCCGGCGAAACCAGCAAGACGCCGCTGCCGTTCCAGACCGCAGGTACTCACCGCTTAGCTTGAGTGCTGATGTACTGCTAGTCTAAGCTTACTCATTTCTGGCGTAACGCATGTATTGGACTCCGACTTGATTCCACCTCGATTCAGCCTCAAAGGCCTACAACGGAAGAAAAGAAGAACGGTTATGGACGACGCTACCCATCCCCTGAATCTGCGTGTGCCCGAGCAGACGCTGAGCAAGCTGAGCTTTGCCGACGCCAGCGAGAAAGGCATCGCGCACTGGATCGCCAATCTGCCCAAGGCCAACATCGGCGAAACCGCCCGCCAGCTGTATCAGGGTCTGATCGAGATCAATCAGCTGTCCATCGCCCCGGATCGCAGGCTGGCCATCCTGGAGCTGATTCGCCCCGAGGTCCATTACGTCTGCACCGCGCTGTCGCGTTACTATCTGAGCCAGTCCATCGTGCTGGAGGACCGGCCCCGCCAGGTGGCCAATCTGGCCCAGTCGCTGCAGAACCACCTGGCCACCGGCTACAAGATTGTGGTGACCCACGAAGGCAGCATGAAGCCGCGTGATCGCGCCGAGCAGATGAGTCTGGCGATCGAGCGCGCGATGCGGGCACTCAGCGGCCCTCTCCTGCGCGCCTACCAGCTGTACTGCCCGGTGGCTGACGGCATCTGGCTGGAGATCCATCAGCTGTATCGCCTGGCCCGCCAGCGCAAGCTTCACCAGACCTCGATCAATGACCGCGAGAGCGGCAGCGGTCGTTCTACCACGATTGAACAGACCTATGTGGCCATACTGCTGCTGGGCACCGCACGCCCCAACCAGATGCGCCAGAGCAGCATGACCCGTCTCTACAATGCGCTGGAGAGCTGGAGCAGCATGGCATCACTGGTCGAGCCGGAATCACCCAGCGCCCTGTTCATCATCAACCCCGACATGGACTGCCCGCCTCGCTACCGCTCCCTGGTTCAGGCCGAAGACCTGACCGGCAGTCTGGGGCTGGACACCAGCCGGCTGGTGGAAGCCATCAAGAATCACATGCTCGACGGCGAACAGTCCGATCCGCGCCTGGTCATCAGCGAAGGCATGGGGCTGGAGCTGCTGCAGCATGTCAGTGAATCCTGGGGCGATCTGGCCGAGCGCACCTTCAGCCGCCTGCCGGGCCGCGGCGAACTGCGCGTCACCATCGGCATGAGTGCCACCCATTTCCACGTCGCAGACAAGAGCTTCTCGCGCTTCATCAATGCCGAGAACACCAACCCCTTCTCCGAGTCCTTCCAGCGGGCGCGACAGGAAGGCTGGAGCAATGCCTTTGACGGCGCTCCCTCGGTGGAATGGGCCGGCAGTACCGTTGAAAGCATCGATTACAGCGCGGATGGCGAAGACGATGAGGACGGTGCCGAGCATTATCCGGTGCACAACCTCCGCATCGTCAACCACAGCCCGGGCGGCTTCTGTCTGACCTGGCCGCGGGAGGTGCCGCGCCAGCTGCAGGCCGGCGAGCTGCTCGGCATTCAGGAGGACAGGGACCAGAGCTGGAGCCTGGCCGTGGTGCGCTGGATACGCCAGGTTCGCGGCGGCGGCACCCAGATGGGTATCGAGCTGATCGCGCCGCACTGCACGCCCTGCGCGGTCAAGCTGCTGCGCAAGACCGACGACCCCAGCCAATACCTGCGCGCCCTGCTGGTGCCCGAAGTGACGGCCATTGACCGCCCGGCAACCCTGCTGACACCGCGCCTGCCGTTCCAGGTCAACAACAAGGTGATGCTGCTGCTCGGCGGTCAGGAAAAGCGGGCCCAGTTGACCAGCCGCCTCAGTTCCACCGGCAGCTACAGCCAGTTCGAGTATCAGCTGCTGGACAGCGACCGTGTCGCCGTGAAAAACGAGACGGAAACCACAGGTCTCAGCATTGTCTCCGATGACGACTTTGACTCACTCTGGAAGTCACTGTAGATTCGGCCATAGGGATCCGCAAGGATGATGGGCAGGCTGAGATACAACGGGACAACATGGCCACTGATACACAAGCCATAAGGGTTTTGATTCTGGACGATTCGCAGAACAACGCGGAACGTCTGGTGAGCGTGCTGCGCAATGCCGGGCACGCGACACGGGCACACCGGATCACTTCGGCAGAAGATCTGAACGAATCACTGCAGCAGAACTGGGACCTGTGCCTGGCCTGCCCGGAAACCAGCTTCATGACCGCGCAGGAAGCCTGCATGGTCATCAGCCAGTCCTATGACGTGCCTTTCATCATGCTCAGCACGGATGACAGCTGCGAGGTCCGCACCGCGGCTCTGCGCGCCGGCATGCAGGACGTGGTCAGGGCCGACTCCGACGCCCTGCTGGTCCTGGTGGTCAAGCGCGAGCTGACCAACCTGCAGGCGCGCCGGCAGCGGCGCATCGCCGAACGCTCCCTGAAGGAAACCGAAAAACGCTGCCAGCTGCTGCTCGACAGCTCCGTGGATGCCATCGCCTATGTACTCGACGGCATGCACATCTACGCCAACCGCTCCTATACACAGCTGTTCGGCTACGAAGACCCGGACGATCTGGCCGCCGAGCCCATGCTGGAGCTGATAGCCCCCAAGGATCAGGACAGCTTCAAGGAATTCCTGCGGACCTATGCGGCCAAGGGCGAGTACGGCGAAACCCGCTGTACCGCGGTGACCTCCGATGGCCAGGAATTCCCGGCCATGCTCAGCTTCTCCCCCGCCAACTACGACGGGGAACCCTGCACCCAGGTGGTCATCCGTCCGGAAACCGCCAGCGCCGAGTTCGAGGAAAAACTCAAGGCCATGGCCAGTCACGACCTGGTGACCGGCCTGTTCAACCGCTCGTGGTTCCAGGAGCAGTTGGACCGTGCAAGCCAACAGGCGGTCAGCAGCAGCCAGCCGAGCACCCTGGCATACATCAGTATCGACAGTTTCAGCTCACTGCAGGCCGATATCGGTATCGGCGGCTCGGATCTGGTGCTGGCTGACTTCGCGCAGATCCTGCGTCAGCATTTTCCGGAGGATGCCCTTCTGGCCCGCTTCGGCGACGACGCCTGCAGCGTGCTGCTGGAGGGGTGCGAGCCGGAGGCGGTCACTGCACAGCTTCCGGCCCTGCTCAAGCGCATCGAAAGCAACCTGTTCGAAGCCAACGGCCGCACTGTACGCATCACGGCCAGTATCGGCGTGTCCTCGATCAGTGAAACCCATCACGAACCGACCCAGGCGATTGAACGCGCCCACCGGCTTGCCGAGCAGGTCAGCCAGGCCGGCGGTAACGCGCTCAAGGTGTTCAACCCCCTGGAAGAGCTGGAGCAGATGGCCAACCGGGGTAATATCATCGCCCAGATCCGCCATGCTCTGGAAACCGACGCCTTCCGCCTGGAGTTCCAGCCGATCATCAGTCTGCGCGGCGACAGTGCCGAGCACTATGAAGTTTTTCTGCGACTGCTGAACAGTCAGGGCGAGGAAATCGCGCCCCTCGAGTTCCAGTCCGCCGCGCTGGAGTCGGGACTGGCCATGGAGGTGGACCGCTGGCTGATCAGCCGCGGAGTCAACCTGCTGAGCCAGCATCGCAGCAAGGGTTCGGATACCCGTCTGCTGCTGAGCCTGAGCAGTGCCAGCCTGCAGGACCCGGAAATCGTCAAGTGGATCTCGGCGCTGCTCAAGGAAAGCCGCCTGCCCGGCGATGCGCTCATCTTCCAGTTCAACGATGCCGATGCCAACAACTACCTGAAGCACGCCAAGGTACTGGCGGAATCCCTGCGCTCACTCCACGCACGGATCTCCCTGAGCCACTTCGGCGGCGCGCTCAACCCCTATGCGGTACTCAAGCACCTGCCGGTGGACTACGTGAAGATCGACGAGTCCTTCAGCCGGGATCTGAGTGATCCGGCGGTGGTCGAACAGCTCAAGGAAATGGTCGCCACCCTGCACAATCAGGGCAAGCTGACCATAGTGTCCAACGTGGACAGCGCCATCATGATGCCGACCCTGTGGCAGGCCGGAGTGAACTACATCCAGGGCAACTATCTGCAGCCGCCCAGCGAGAGCATGAACTTCAACTTCTCCCAGGAGTAACGCACCGGGGTGCGGTGCACTGCGCTGCGCCCGGAAGCACCAAGCTCAGCCCGCCGGGTCCGATCTCGGCCCAAGGGGTTCGCCGACCCGAAGCCAGTTATCAACCAGTGGCCTGCTGAAGTAGTGCCTGCTGAAGCGCTCATCGAGCTGGTGCTCGACGTTCCCGGGGGCCGGCATGGCAGGAGAGCCCAGGGAGGACGAGCACCCGCTCGTCCCTGTGGCGGGTGCGCCGCTCAGAAACCTTCCCGGTCGCGGAATCCCAGCAGGTAGAGTATGCCGTCCAGCCCCAGAGTGGAGATGGCCTGCTTGGCCGATTGCTTGACCAGCGGCTTGGCGCGGAAGGCGACACCCAGACCGGCGATCGACAGCATGGGCAGGTCATTGGCACCGTCACCGACGGCGATGGTCTGCTCCAGGCTGATGCCCTCGCGCTGGGCCAGCTCGCGCAGCAGCAGAGCCTTGCGTTCGCCATCGACGATCGGCTCCTCCACTTCCCCTGTTACCACGCCATCCCGGATCGGCAGTGCGTTGGCGTAGACATAGTCGATGCCCAGGCGCTGTTGCAGGCGTTCGGCAAAATAGCTGAATCCGCCCGAAAGAATGGCGGTCTTGTAACCCAGACGACGCAACTGGCTGATCAGGGTTTCCGCCCCTTCGGTCAGCCGCAGGGACTGGGCGATATCTTCCAGTACCGTTTCCGGCAGCCCCTTGAGCAATGCCATGCGCTCGCGGAAACTGGCCTTGAAGTCCAGCTCGCCGCGCATCGCCCGCTCGGTGATGGCCGCGACCTGGTCACCCACCCCGGCGGCCTTGGCCAGCTCGTCGATCACCTCGGCGTCAATCAGCGTCGAGTCCATGTCAAATACCACCAGGCGGCGGTTGCGACGGAACACGCTGTCCTGCTGGAAGGCAATATCCACATTCAGCTCCTGGGCTATGGCCAGGAACTCGGAACGCAGCGCCGCCGGGTCCGCCGGCTCACCACGCACGGAGAACTCGATGCAGCCCTTGCCCTGATCGGCGGGCATGCCATCGGGAATGCGCTCGGAGAGGCGGTCGATATGGTCGATGTTCAGCCCGTAGCGGGCGGTGATCTCGCTGACCCGAGCAATGTGCTCGGCGGTCACCCGCCGCGCCAGCAGGGTCACTATATGCCGCGGTTTGCCCTGCCCTGTCACCCAGCGGCTGTACTCCTCGGCGCTGACCGGAGTGAAGCGCACCTGCTGGTCCAGTTCGTACCCGCGGAACAAAACGTCCTTCAATACGTCTGAGTCACTGGTATCCCCCGACATCTCCACCAGAATGCCGAAGGACAGCGTGTCGTGGATAACGGCCTGACCAATATCGAGGATGCCGACATTGGCCCTGGCCAGAATACCGGTAATGGCCGCGGTCAGACCGGGGCGATCGGGGCCGGTAATGTTGATCAGGACGATTTCCTTCAAGGGTCGCTCCAGTCAGAAAAAGGAAACCGATATTCTAACCGCAATGCCCGGCGCATCACAGCTGCAGCCTTTTTACACCCATGGCGAATCGCTATACTAGCCGTACTTTGCATGCCTGCCCCTACCACAATCGAGCCATACTTTGAATCCGACCAAGAACTCATCTGACAACCTCTTCCTGCGCGGTCATGCTTCACTGCGCAACAAGCGCATTTCGCTGCCCGGCACCCTGGTGCTGCTGGCCCTGGTGCCGCTCGTACTGGCGTTCCTGGCGCTGCTGTGGTTCGGTCAGTACCAGCTGCAGCGTGACACCGCGCGCCAGGCCGATGCCATCGGCGTGGAGCTGTCCCGCCAGATCGCCATGCAACTGGCCGAGCCCCTGGCCGCGCGGGATACCCTGAGCCTGAATATCAGCCTCGCCCAATGGGCGCAGAACCCTCTGGTGGCTCATGCCAGCCTGGCCGATACCGCCAACCGCACCCTGGCCGAGGCCGGCCGCAGGCCTTCAGCCTCCGCCCTGGCTCCCGGGGAAGGCCACTTCATCGCTCCGGTGCACATGCAGGACGAACTGGTGGGACAGCTGCATCTGAGCCTGGCCCGCGATCCCTTTCTGGTACCGGCCCAGCGCATGCTGGAAGGACTGCAATGGAGTCTCGCCCTGCTGGTGCTGATTGCCGGGCTGGTGGCCTGGCGCTTCGGCGCCGGCATGCGCCGCACTCTGGCCGCCCTCGGCAACTGGTATGGCGACAGTGATCAGCCGGCGCCGGGCATCCACCGCCCCGACGAACTGGGCGACCTCGCCCGGCGCCTGGCGGAACGCCGCATCACCGACCTGCCACCCCTGCCCGAACCCGAGCCCGAACTCGAACCCGAGCTGGAGCCGACCATCGACGAGGAGCGCGAGCCTGATCTGCTGTTTGACGACGTGGATGACCTGGACACCGAACCGGCACCGGAAAGGGTCACTGAAGAGTCTGCCGAAGAGACGCCGAATCCGTCCGAGCCGAACGGGATGGACGACGAGATCCAGACCGACCTGGGACCGGAGGATATCGACCTGCTGCTCACCGAAGGCGAGCAGGAACAGGCAGCCCCGGTCGAACAGCAACCCGCCAGTGCGGTGCTGGCGATTCGCCTGGACAACCTGCAGTCCCTGCATCGCCTGCCGCGACCCAGGCTGCTGGCACTGCTGGAGCGTTACCGGTCGCAACTGGAGGAGTCCAGTCGCAGCAACGGTGGCGAGCTGCATACCTTGATGGATGGCAGCAGTGTCATCCTGTTCCACCCCGAGCATCCGGACCCACTGGGTGCGGCGCTGTGCTGCGGTGAGCTGATGCGGGTGGTGGGGCACAACCTGCAGATAGAGATCGCCGATACCGGCATCGCCCTGCATATCCAGATCGCCCTGTGCCACACCCCCTGCCAGGGTATCGAACCGGATCAGCTGCAGCAGCATTCGGAGGATTGCGCCCAGCTGTTCGAGCGCATGCAGCACAGCCGCAACCTGCTGCTGCTGGACAGCGAGCTGGCCGGCAGCGGCCTGCTTCGGGACAAGGCCGTGCTGCGCCGTCTGGCCAGTCAACCCAACACCCATTGCGTCGAGCGCCTGCTGGAGCCCTATCAGGGCCGGCTGCAACAACAGCTGAGCAGTCTCGGCAGCAACTGACCCGAAGGGAGGCTGGCGTACCCGCACTGCACCTGAGAAAGCCGAATCGTGACAGCGGTCCGGCGAGCCAGTGCTCGCCCCTACGGGGTGTAGCGCACCGGCGCTACGCCGGAGGGAGCTGAGCCCCCTCCACCGCAGACCTAGCCTTCCACCTGCACCGCATCGACCTTCTGGAAGCCCCGCGGCAGCTTGTTGCCACGCCGTCCACGCTCACCCCGGTAGTGCTCCAGATCCGAGGGTTTGAGGGTCAGGGTGCGCTTGCCCGCGGTCAGCACCAGGCTCGCGCCCTCGGGCAGTATTGCCAGCCCGACGACGAACTCCTCCCGACTCTTCACCCGCGCCGAGGGGATCGACAGTATCTTGTTGCCCTTGCCCTTGGACAGCTGCGGCAGGTCCTTCAGCGGGAACACCAGCAGGCGTCCCTCGTTGGAGATGGCCACCACCTGATCGCTGTCCAGACTGCTGACCGCCAGCGGCGCCAGCACCCGCCCACCCTCGGGCAGGCTCAGCAGGGCCTTGCCGTTCTTGTTGCGCGACTGCAGGTCTGCGCCCTGCACCACGAACCCGTAGCCGGCATCGGAGGCCAGCAGATACAGCTGCTGATCCTCGGGCAGCACCACACTGACGAACTCGGCGCCGGGGGGTGGACTCAGTCGACCGGTCAGAGGTTCACCCTGGCCACGGGCCGAGGGCAGGCTGTGGGCCGGCAGCGAATAGCTGCGCCCGGTGGAGTCCAGGAAGACGGCCTGCTGATTGGAGCGACCCGGCGCCTGGGTCAGGAATCCATCTCCGGCGCGGTAGGACATGCTCGCCCCATCCACGTCATGACCCTTGGCGCAACGCACCCAGCCCCGCTCGGACAGCACCACGGTGACCGCTTCGGAGGGCACCAGCTCGGTTTCCGCCAGCGCCCTGGCCTCCTCCCGCTCAACCAGCGGCGAGCGACGATCGTCACCGTAGGTCTGGGCATCGGCTTCCAGCTCGCTGCGCACCAGCTTGCGCAGCAGCTTCTCGCTGCCCAGGGTCTTCTGCAACTGATCGCGCTCCTTGCTCAGCGCATCCTGCTCACCGCGGATCTTCATTTCCTCGAGCCGCGCCAGCTGACGCAGCCGGGTATCCAGAATGTAGTCGGCCTGCAGCTCGGTCAGGCCGAAACGGGCCATCAGCACTGCCTTGGGCTCGTCCTCGGTGCGGATGATCTCGATCACCTCATCCAGATTGAGGAAGGCGATCAGCAGACCGTCCAGCAGGTGCAGACGGGCCAGCACCTTGTCCAGCCGGTACTGCAGGCGCCGCCGTACCGTGGTGATGCGGAAGCCCAGCCACTCGCTGATCAGCGCATGCAGCCCCTTGACCGCCGGACGGCCATCGGTGCCGATGACGTTCATGTTGACCCGGTAGCTGCTTTCCAGATCGGTGGTGGCGAACAGGTGCTGCATCAGCTCCTCGGCATCCACCCGGTTGGAGCGCGGCACTATGACGATACGGGTCGGATTCTCGTGATCCGACTCATCGCGCAGGTCGGCTACCAGCGGCAGCTTCTTGGCCTGCATCTGCGCGGCGATCTGCTCCAGCACCTTGGCCCCGGACACCTGATGCGGCAGTGCGGTGATGACGATATCGCCGTCATCGCGGCTCCAGACCGCGCGGCAGCGGACCGAACCGCGCCCGGTGGCGTAGAGATTCAGCAGCTCGCGGCGCGGGGTGATGATTTCCGCCTCGGTGGGGAAGTCCGGGCCCTGGATATGCTCCATCAGCTCGTCCAGCCCCGCCCCGGGATCATCCAGCAGGCGCACGCAGGCGGCGGCCACCTCGCGCAGGTTGTGCGGCGGAATATCCGTGGCCATGCCCACCGCGATGCCGGTGGTGCCGTTGAGCAGCAGGTTCGGCAGCCGGGCCGGCAGTACTGCCGGCTCCTCCAGGGTGCCGTCGAAGTTCGGTTGCCAGTCGACCGTGCCCTGCCCCAGTTCGGTCAGCAGTACCTCGCTGTAGCGAGCCAGCCGCGCCTCGGTATAGCGCATGGCGGCGAAGGACTTGGGATCATCCGGCGCACCCCAGTTGCCCTGCCCGTCCACCAGCGGATAGCGGTAGGAGAAGGGCTGGGCCATCAGCACCATGGCCTCGTAACAAGCCGAGTCGCCGTGGGGGTGATATTTGCCGAGCACGTCGCCCACGGTACGGGCCGATTTCTTGTGCTTGGCGGCGGCGGACAGGCCCAGCTCGCTCATCGCGTAGACGATGCGCCGCTGTACCGGTTTGAGTCCGTCGCCGATATGCGGCAGGGCCCGGTCCATGATCACGTACATGGAGTAGTTCAGGTAGGCTTCTTCGGTAAACGACGACAGGGAGCGACGCTCAACGCCTTCCAGGCTCAGATCCAGACTGTCACTCATGTTTGCTCTCTACATGTTGGCGCAAAATCAATTCATTACCCCGCTGGGTAAAATCCAGTTGCTTCAGGGCGCTCATGCCCAGCAGCACTTCATCGCCGAGAATGCCGGGCACTATGCCGGCACTGACCCCGTGCAGACGGATGTCGCCCAGCTGCAGGGTGTCGATACGGGTGCTCCAGCTCTCGGTCAGGCCATTGGCAGTGTTGACCATGATCGGCCGGCCCCGCTTCAGCTGCAGGCGTTCGGCCAGATCAGCAGGGACGGCAACAAAGGTGGCGCCGGTGTCCAGCAGAAAGGTCACCGGCTGCTGGTTGATCCGCCCGGTGGCCAGATAGTGCCCGGCGCGGTTGCGCTCCAGGCGTACCTCCACCGCCGTCCCGGTATGCAGGGACAGCGGCGCCTGGTTCGGATTGCGTCGACGCTCCTCGACACCGGCGAACCACTGAGCCGCCACCGCCAGACCGGCGATCCAGGCCAGCACCATCATCACCGTGCCCAGCCGCCGATCCGGCGGCGGTGCCGCGGTCATCTGGCCAGGGCCCTCACACCACCACCTCGGCCAGGTTGCCCTTGGTTTCCAGCCACTGCTTGCGATCGGCGGCGCGTTTCTTCGCCAACAGCATATCCATCAGCGCCTCGGTGCCTTCCATATCGTCCAGCGTCAGCTGCACCAGGCGGCGGGTATCCGGGGCCATGGTGGTTTCACGCAGCTGCAGCGGGTTCATCTCACCAAGCCCCTTGAAGCGGGTGACCTGGACCTTGCCGCGCTTGTTCTCGGCCTCGATGCGGTCGAGGATACCGTCCTTCTCCGCCTCGTCGAGGGCGTAGAACACATCCTTGCCGATATCGATGCGATACAGCGGCGGCATGGCCACAAACACATGCCCGGCCTCCACCAGGGGGCGGAAGTGGCGCACGAACAGGGCGCAGAGCAAGGTGGCAATGTGCAGACCGTCGGAGTCGGCATCGGCGAGAATGCACACCTTGCCGTAACGCAGCTGCGACAGGTCGTCGGAGCCCGGATCCACACCGATGGCCACGGCAATGTTGTGCACTTCCTGGGAGGCCAGCACCTGTCCGGAGTCGACTTCCCAGGTGTTCAGGATCTTGCCGCGCAGCGGCATGATGGCCTGGAACTCCTTGTCCCGGGCCTGCTTGGCGCTGCCGCCGGCGGAGTCCCCTTCCACCAGGAAGAGCTCGGAACGGCGGCTGTCCTGACCCGCACAGTCAGCCAGCTTGCCCGGCAGCGCGGGTCCCTGGGTAATGCGCTTGCGTTCGATCTTCTTGCTCGCCTTGAGGCGCCGGCTGGCATGATCTATGGCCATTTCGGCAATCTGCTGGCCGATGTCGGCATGCTGATTCAGCCACAGACTGAAGGCATCCTTGACCACGCCGGAGACGAAAGAGGCCGACTCACGGGAGGACAGTCGCTCCTTGGTCTGGCCGGAAAACTGTGGCTCGGCCATCTTCACCGACAGCACATAGCTGACCCGCTCCCAGACATCCTCGGGGGCCAGCTTGACGCCCCGGGGCAGCAGGTTGCGGAATTCGCAGAACTCGCGGATGGCCTCCAGTAGACCGGAACGCAGGCCGTTGACATGGGTGCCGCCCTGGGCCGTGGGAATCAGGTTGACGTAGCTTTCCTGGACCAGCTCGCCTCCCTCGGGCTGCCAGAACAGGGCCCAGTCCACTGCTTCCTTGCTCGCCGCCATGGCGCCGGTAAAGGGCTCCTGCGGCAGCGTGGCCCATTGCTGACAGGCATCGGTCAGGTAGTCGCGCAGACCGTCCTCGTAGTACCAGCTGGTCTTCTCTCCGGACTGGCGGTCGTCGAACTCCACCTTCAGACCCGGGCACAGCACCGCCTTGGCCTTGAGCAGATGCAACAGCCGGTTGACGTTGAACTTCGCCGTATCGAAGTAGCTTGCATCGGGCCAGAACTTCACCGTGGTCCCGGTGTTGCGCCGGCCGACGGTGCCTATCACCTCGAGCTCGCTGACCTTGTTGCCATGCTCGAAGGCCATGGCGTATTCCTGGCCATCGCGCCGCACCTTGACCTCCAGTCGCAGCGACAGGGCGTTGACCACCGAAATACCGACTCCGTGCAGGCCGCCGGAGAACTGGTAGTTCTTACCGGAGAACTTGCCGCCGGCATGCAGCCGGGAGAGGATCAGCTCGACGCCGGACACCCCTTCCTCGGGGTGGATATCCACCGGCATCCCGCGGCCGTCGTCGATCACCTCCAGGGCGTTGTCCTGATGCAGGATCACGGTCACGCTGCGCGCATGGCCGGCCAGCGCCTCGTCGACACTGTTGTCTATGACTTCCTGGGCCAGGTGATTGGGACGCGTGGTGTCGGTGTACATGCCCGGGCGACGGCGCACCGGGTCCAGACCGCTGAGTACTTCAATATCATCGGCGTTGTAGGACGATTGGGACATATATTGTCTGATTTTCCTTGATCATTCAGAGCGGGTACGGCATCCCCTCGGGGTGGTCCAGCATAGCATTCTATCCGGCCGCAGCGCATGGGCGCGCCTGCGTCAGTAACCCGAGGCACCGGCTTCCGGGGGAAAGCTGCCGGGCGCCAGCCGGGACACCCCGGTTTCCATGCGCCCGTCGTCATGCAGCCGCAGCCAGCGGTATCCCGGCGCCTGCTGATCGGTTGCAAAATCACTGCTGCCTGCGGCGAACTGTACGCAGGTCGATGGGCTGGCCAGCAGTCGCACGCTTCCGCGCTGCTGTTCGAGCTGCTGATGGATATGGCCCCAGAGCACCGCCCGTACCCGCGGCTCTGCGTCCAGGCGCTGCCACAGGCGGTCGGCGTTCTGCAGCCCCAGGGGTTCCATCCAGGCACTGCCGATGGGTACCGGATGGTGGTGCAGACACAACAGCAGATGGCGTTCGCCGGCGCTGTCCAGCGCCCGATCAAGCTGCAGCAGCTGCGGCTGCTCGAGAACGCCGGAGACGGATCCGGCCACACTGGAGTCGAGCAAGACGATGCGCCAGGCGCCCACATCCACCCAGTCCCGGTTCAGGCCCTGCGCATCTCCGATCTCGGCCATCAGGGTCGCGTCATCATGGTTGCCGGGAATCCAGCAACAGGGAGCGGGGATGCGACCGACGGTCCTGATGAAACTGTGATAGGCCTGGGGCGAGGCGTCCTGCGCGATATCGCCGGTGGCCAGTATCAGGTCGATGCGGGGTTGCTCGACCAGCACCTGATCGACCACCGCATTGAGTGAGGCCAGGGTATCTATCCCCAGCAGGCGCTGCTGCGCATCGGCAAACAGATGGCTGTCTGTCAGCTGCACCACGCAGACGGAACCGGGAAAACCTTGGGCATCCGATGTCATATTGCCGCTCCCTCAGAATTTCCCGCCATGATGGCAACAGACGCCCCGACAATCCAGTGACTGGCTCACAACTCCGAACAGAAAATGCCTCTGCGGGCCCGCGCCGTGCATCCGCTCAGCGCCCCAGGGGCAGCGGCCGGTCGCTCAGGCCGTGGCGCTGGCAATAGCCCAGCCATTCACCGAGAAAGCGGTTGAGCTGGTATTTCTCGTCCGGCTGCAGCATCTGCTCGTTGGGATAGGGGTAGACGCCGCGGAAGCGCCGGCGGTTGTAGGCGGCGACCACCTCGGCCATGCCCACGTCGTGGTACAGGCGCACTTCCATGCTCGGCGGCTGCAGCCAGTCCCGGCGGCGCTCGTGCCGCAACTGCAAGGTCGTGGTATAGGGGCAGCGTTCCAGCACACGGATGACCAATTGCTGTTCCGGCCCGTCGACGCCCAGGGGAATCTGCCGTTCGCTCTGCTCGGCCATGCTCGGCATCAACTGGTGCAAGCGGACGAAGTTGGTTTCGCATACCGCCTGCAATGCCACCAGATCCACACGATAGCGGGGTTTGCGTGCGACCATCATGGTCGCGGCCCCGCCTGTTCGCGCACGTGCTGGCCGTTGAGCAGCAACCACTGCAGGGCAATGATGCTCGCCGCGTTGTCGAGACGCCCGTCGCTCAGCGCCTGCCGGGCCTCGGCCAGGCTCAGCACCTGCACGCGGATATCCTCTCCTTCCTCGGCCAGGCCATGGATGCCGCCGACGCCGCGACTGTCGACCAGGGCGCAGAACAGATGCACATGCTCATTGCTGCCCCCCGGTGACGGGAAATAGCGGGTGATGGGAATCAGCTCGCGCAGCTCCAGCCCGGCCTCCTCCTGGGCCTCCCGACGGGCCACCTCCTCGGCCGACTCGCCCTCATCGAACAATCCGGCGACCAGTTCCAGCATCCAGGGGCTGGCGCGCTTGTCCAGCGCACCGACGCGCATCTGCTCGACCAGCACCACGGCATCCTCCCAGGGATCGTAGGGCAGCACGCACACGGCGTCGCGCCGCACGAACAGCTCGCGCCGCAGTTCCGGCCCCCAGCCCCCGGCAAACAGCCGGTGACGCAGGGTCAGAACATCCACCTGGTAGAAACCGCAGAAACCCGGCTCCCGACGCAGGATCTGAACATCCTGCTGACTGAAATCACTCAATGGTCAACCCCTGAAAAGGACACCCCGTGGCGGGGATAATGGGGCTAACCTCGCATACCCGGGCGGGCTGAAGCAAGGGGTAGATCACCCCAACCGATCAGCGCGAACAGGCAGATCTCCCATATGGAATGCCGGGTTCCATCCCGGCAATCCGGGGCATGCGGCGAGCACGCCGTGTCGAGATGCAACTCGCCACTCCGGGAGGGACGCGCACCCGCCCGTCCGCGGGGGTACTGGAGAACGCTGCGTCGGATACCCATCCGCTCATCGAGCTGGTGCTCGACGTTCCCAGGGAGCCAGTCAGACCTTCTGGTACAGCTGCGAACCGCTCTGACGGAATTCGGTGGACTTGGCCTGCATCCCCTCCTCCAGCGCCAGGTCCACCGCCTCGATACGCTGGGCGGCGGCGTAGTCGCGGACCTCCTGGGTGATCTTCATCGAGCAGAACTTGGGGCCACACATGGAGCAGAAGTGCGCGACCTTGGCCGACTCCTTGGGCAGCGTCTCATCATGGAAGGCCCGGGCGGTATCCGGATCCAGACCCAGATTGAACTGGTCCTCCCAGCGGAACTCGAAACGCGCCTTGGACAGTGCGTCATCGCGGATCTGCGCCCCCGGATGCCCCTTGGCCAGATCCGCCGCGTGAGCGGCAATCTTGTAGGTGATGATGCCGGTCTTCACATCATCGCGGTTGGGCAGACCCAGGTGTTCCTTGGGAGTGACGTAGCAGAGCATGGCGCAGCCGAACCAGCCGATCATGGCAGCGCCTATGCCGCTGGTGATATGGTCATAGCCGGGCGCGATGTCAGTGGTCAGCGGCCCCAGGGTATAGAAAGGCGCCTCGTCACAGCACTCCAGCTGCTTGTCCATGTTCTCCTTGATCAGCTGCATCGGCACATGGCCGGGGCCTTCGATCATGGTCTGCACATCGTGCTTCCAGGCCAGTTTGGTCAGCTCGCCGAGGGTCTCCAGCTCGCCGAACTGGGCCGCATCGTTGGCATCGGCGATGGAACCCGGGCGCAGACCGTCCCCCAGGGAGAAGGACACGTCGTAGGCCTTCATGATCTCGCAGATGTCCTCGAAATGCGTATAGAGGAAGTTTTCCTTATGGTGTGCCAGACACCACTTGGCCATGATGGATCCGCCACGGGAAACGATACCCGTGACCCGGCTGGCGGTCAGCGGCACGTAGCGCAGCAGCACACCGGCATGGATGGTGAAATAGTCCACGCCCTGCTCGGCCTGCTCGATCAGGGTATCGCGGAAGATCTCCCAGTTCAGATCCTCGGCTACTCCACCGACCTTTTCCAGCGCCTGGTAGATGGGCACAGTACCTATCGGCACCGGCGAGTTGCGGATGATCCACTCCCGGGTCTCGTGGATATTCCTGCCGGTGGACAGGTCCATGATGGTGTCGGCGCCCCAGCGGGTGGCCCAGGTCATCTTCTCCACCTCCTCCTCGATGGAGGAACCCAGCGCCGAGTTGCCGATATTGCCGTTGATCTTCACCAGGAAGTTGCGGCCGATGATCATCGGCTCCAGCTCCGGGTGATTGATGTTGGCCGGCAGAATGGCACGCCCCCGGGCGATCTCCTCGCGGACGAACTCGGGCGTGATCTCGCGCGGGATAGCGGCGCCGAAACTGTGCCCGGGATGCTGGTTCTGCAGCAGCCCTGCTTCCCGGGCCTCGGCCAGCTTCATGTTCTCGCGGATGGCGACGAACTCCATCTCCGGCGTGATGATGCCGCGACGCGCGTAGTGCATCTGGGTCACGTTGTGGCCGGCTCTGGCCCGGCGCGGCGTGCGCACATGGGCAAAGCGCATGGCATCCAGCGAAGTGTCGGCCAGCCGTGCGCGGCCGAACTCGGAGCTCAGCCCGGGCAGTATCTCGGTATCGCCCCGCTCCTCGATCCAGGCGCTGCGCACATCGGGCAGGCCTGACCGGAGGTCTATCCGGGCTGCTGGATCGGTGTAAGGGCCCGAGGTGTCGTACACCAGCACCGGGGGATTGGCTTCCACGCCCCGATCGGTACGGGTATCGGCCAGACTGATCTCGCGCATGGGCACGCGGATATCCGGGCGCGAGCCCGTCACGTAGACCTTGCGGGAGTTGGGCAGGGGTTGAGTGGCAGCGCCATCGGCGCCGGAAGTGGCGATGGCGGTATCAGGCAGACGACTGGTCATCATTTGTTGTGCTCCGCTGTAGGGGACGTACAGGGAACCGAAGCGGCACGGACGGCCGCCCGCAAGGGCGCCGTCGGCAAGGAGTGCGCATCTCGATTCCTACGCCGGTGCTAACCGGTTCAGGTTCAACGGGTGTAATCTCAGCCGGCACTCGCGTACCAGGCACCCCGTCAAGATGAAGGTGCAGCATAGAGCTTCCGGCGCCCGCGGACAAGTCATCGACTTGCGGTCCGCGCTGCGCTTGCCCTTGACCGCCAGCCCGGGGCTCTTTAGCCTTGACTGCTTGACTTGACTCCCCCGTGCGAAGGATCAGTACATGTTCCGTCCTATCTATCTCGCTGTTGTACTGGCCGGTGCATCCGGGTCGGCCCTGGCTCAATCCGACCTGATGACCATCTATCAGGAAGCGCTGCTCAACAGTGCCGATCTGGCTGCAGCAGAAGCCGACGCCCTGGCACGCCAGGAAATCCTGCCCCAGGCCAAGGCACAGCTGCTGCCGAACATAGGCCTGGGTGCCGGGGTCGCCCGTGAGCGGGTGGATGTCGAAGGTGCCGGCTCGGACAGCTATTCAACCCATTACTACCAGGCCAGCCTGACCCAGCCGCTGTTCCGTGCCGACCGCTGGTTCAACTACCAGGCCGCCAAGTCCCAGTCGGAACAGGCTCGGGTCGAATTTTCCGCCACCCAGCAGCAGCTGATACTGGACGTGGCCCAGGCCTACTTCAACGTGCTGCGCGCCTCGGACAACCTGGCTACGGCCAAGGCCGAGGAAGCCGCCTTCGAGCGCCAGCTGGAGCAGGCCCGCGAGCGCTTCGAGGTGGGTCTGGCGGCACGCACCGACGTGCTCGAGGCCCAGGCCGGCTACGATGCCGCCCGCGCCACGCGCATTACCGCCACCACCAATCTGGACGTCAGTTACCAGGCCCTCACCCGCCTGACCAACCGCGACCATCCGGAACTGCTGGGCATGAGCCATGAGCTGCCGATCCTCGCTCCGGTCCCCGGTGACATGCAGCAGTGGGTGGACACCGCCGCCGCTCAGAACCTCTCGCTGCAGGCCTACCGCCTGGCCATCGACAGTGCCTCGGAGAGCCTGCGCAGCAGCCGTGCCGGCTATGCCCCGGCGGTGGATGCGTTCATTCGCTACAGTGACAACCACGGCGGTGCCCGCCTGGGCGGCATGCCCGGCCAGATTGCCGGCGACACCGAGCTGACCCAGTTCGGTGTGGAGATGACCCTGCCGCTATTCACCGGCGGCGCCACCACCTCGCGGGTGCGTGAGTCAACCTACCGCCTGAGCCAGGCCGAACAGGCCCGTGAAGCCGAACTGCGTCGCGTGGTGGAGCGCACCCGCAACCTGTTCCGCACCGTGACCTCCAGCGTCGAGGAAGTGGAAGCCCGCCGCCAGTCGATCGTCTCCTCCAAGGCGGCACTGGATGCCACCCAGACCGGCTATGAGGTAGGTACCCGCAACGTGGTGGATGTGCTGGACGCCCAGCGCAATCTGTACCGCTCGGTGCGCGACTACAACAATGCGCGCTACAACTACATCATCGACAATCTCAGCCTCAAGCAGGCCGCCGGCACGCTGAGTCCCCAGGATCTCGAGGACCTGTCAGCCTGGCTGAAAGCCGATTACAACCCGGACCGGGATTTCATTCCGCCGTTCACCGAAGAGGAACAGCGTCAGCTCAACCTGAATGACCGCCCCCGCGCGCCGGCACGTATCCAGCGCAACGAGTGGAGCGATCAGCAGGAGCTGCAGGAGCGCATGCGCACCTCGTTCTGAGGATCAGAGCAACCGGGTGATGCCCTGCAGCAGCTGCTCCAGGGCGCCCTGGTTGGCCTCCACCACCTTCCGGCCCGCCTCACCTGCCCGCTCCCGGGCAACCTCGTCATCCAGCCAGGCCTGCACCTGCGCCACCATCGCTGCGGCATCCGCCACCTCGACCAGCGCCCCGGCCTGCTCCAGCAGCTGGCTGATCTCGGCAAAATTGAACCGGTGCGGACCGGACAGTACCGGCAGACCCAGGGCCGCCGGCTCGAGATAATTGTGTCCGCCCCCGGGGATAAGCGACCCGCCGACGAAGGCCAGGTCGGCGCAGGCATAGAACTGCATCAGCTCGCCCATGCTGTCGCCGAGAAACACCTGATCGGCCTCCCCCGGCTGCGCACCACTGCTGCGCCGCACCAGAGACAGGCCGCTCTGCTGCACCAGCCGCGCCACCCCATCGAAGCGTTCCGGATGCCTCGGCACCAGGATCAGCAGCGCCCGGGGATGGCGCTCCAGCAGTTGCCGGTGCGCCTGCAGCACCGGCTCGTCTTCGCCGGCATGGGTACTGGCGGCGATCCACACCGGGCGCTGCCCCCAACCGGCGCGCCATTGCGCGGCGGCCTCGATTACCGCAGGAGACGGCTTGAGATCGAACTTGATGCTGCCGGTCACCGTCATCGCCGTGTCGCGCACCCCCAGGGCAGCAAAGCGCTGGGCCTCGGCGGCGCTTTGCACGGCCACCCAGTCCAGCGCCGCGAACATGGGGCGCACCAGCGGCAAAACGCGCCGGTAGCCGCGGGCCGAACGCTCGGAGAGCCGTGCATTGGCCAGCACCACGGGCACGCCGGCCCGGCGACACTCGGCGACCAGATTCGGCCACAGTTCGGTTTCCATGATGATCGCCACCCGGGGGGCCAGGCGCCGGATCAGACGGCGCTGCAGCCAGGGCAGATCATAGGGCAGGTAGGCGTGCCCGACCCGGTCGCCGAACAGCTTGCGGATCTGCTCCGATCCGGTGGGGGTCATGCAGGTCATGGTCACCGGCAGCTCGGGGTGTCGGGCGAGCAGCTCGCGGACCATAGGCGCGGCGGCAATGGACTCGCCGACGGAGACCGCATGCACCCAGATGCCGCCGGCACGCAGATCCCCGCCCAGGGCAAAGCGCTCGGCCCAGCGCCGGGCATAGGCCGGTGCGCGCCAGGCGCGGTACAGCAATCGCAGCAGGATCAACGGCAGGCACAGCAGGAAAATCAGACTGTAGAAAAAACGGGGCATGCACTTCTCCAGATCAGGGCCGCGCATAGAGTAGCAGAACCGGCTGTCTCGGGCCGGAGCCGGAGATCGAAGTGACCTTCCAGGCGGCCCGCGGCTATACTACAGACCCTTTCCTCGGTCAGTTCTGGGAGCCCATGAGCACACCCCTGCATGTTGATATCTGTATTCTCGGTGGCGGCATCGCCGGACTCTGGCTCAATGCGCGGCTGCGCCAGCAGGGCTTCAGCACCCTGCTGATCGAGCCTGCCGCCCTCGGTGGCGGCCAGAGCACCAAGTCGCAGGGCATCATCCATGGCGGCACCAAGTACGCGCTGCACGGCAAGCTGACCACGGCAGCCGAGGCCATCGCCGGCATGCCCGCCCGCTGGCGCGCCTGTCTGGATGGCAGCGGCGAGCTGGACCTGCGCCAGGTGCGGGTACTGTCACAGCATCACTACCTGTGGTCACCGGGCAATCTGATCAGCAATCTGGCCGGGTTCTTCGCCAGCAAGGCGCTGCGTGGCCGGGTCGACAGCATCAAGGGCCGTGATCTGCCCGCGGTCTTCACCGACCCCGCATTCAGGGGCAAGGTCTACCGCCTGGGCGAGCTGGTGCTGGATGTGCCTGATGTGGTCCGCCGCCTGGCACAGCTGGGCGAGGGCACCCTGGTACAGGGCCAGCCGCAGCTCGACGGTGGCGATGAGGGTATCCGCAGCCTGCAGGTCGGCGGCCGACAGGTGCTCGCCCGGCGCTACGTGCTGGCCGCCGGTGAGGGCAACGAGGCCCTGTTGAACATGGCCGGGCTGCGTCAGCCGGCGATGCAGCGACGCCCGCTGCAGATGGTGCTGGTCAAGGGGCCCGGGCTGCCGCAGCTGTTCGCCCACTGTCTGGGCAACAGTCCGAAGCCGCGCCTGACCGTTACCACCCACCCCTGCGCCGATGGCCAGTGGTGCTGGTACCTGGGCGGGGATCTGGCGGAACAGGGCACCGACATGCCCGCCGACCGCCTGATCGAGCGGGCTCGCGCCGAACTGGCCGAGCTGCTGCCCTGGGTCGACCTGAGCGACTGCCAGTGGAGGACGCTGCCGGTCACCCGCGCCGAACCGGCGCAGAGCGGCCTGGTGCGCCCGGACAATGCCCACGTGCAGCCGGTCGGCAATACCCTGGTCTGCTGGCCCACCAAACTGGCGCTGGCCCCTGACCTGAGTGACAGGGTCATGGCCGAGCTGCAACGCCAGCAGATCCACCCACAGCAGGCGCAACCGGAGCCGGCAATGCCGACGCCCCCGGTCGCCACTCCGGTATGGGATACCCTGTTCTGATGACTCTGGCACATCTGCACCGCCCGCTGGGCAATACCGGCCTGCAGGTTTCACCCCTGGGGCTGGGCACCGTCAAGATCGGCCGCAACCAGGGGGTCAAGTATCCCAGCGGCTTCGAGCTGCCGGACGACCGGCAGGTCCGCGACCTGCTGGCGCTGGCCAGGGAGCTGGGCATCAACCTGCTGGATACGGCCCCGGCCTACGGTACCAGCGAAGAACGCCTCGGCCCGCTGTTGCAGGGCCAGCGTCAGGACTGGGTGCTGTGCACCAAGGTTGGCGAGGAGTTCGTCGACGGTCAGTCCCGGTTCGATTTCAGCGCCGCCCATACCCGTTTCTCGGTCCAGCGTTCGCTGCAACGCCTGCACACAGACTATCTGGATCTGGTGCTGGTGCACTCCAGTGGCGACGACCTGACAGTGCTGGAAGATGAGGTCTATCCTGCACTACAACAGTTGAAACAGGAGGGTCTGATCCGCGCCTTCGGCTTCTCCGGCAAGACAGTGGCCGGTGGCGTTCAGGCCCTGCGCGACGGCGACTGCGCCATGGTCACCTGGAACCTGCGCGAGCAGGCCGAGCGTCCGGTTCTGGATTACGCTGCGGACCACGGCAAGGGCATCCTGGTGAAAAAGGCGCTGGCCAGCGGGCACATCTGCCTGGAAGGTGAGGACCCGCTCACCGCCGGCTTCGAGCTGGTATTCAGCCACCCGGCGGTCAGCAGCGCCATCATAGGCACCATCAACCCGCTGCATTTGCGGCAGAACGTGACAACAGTAGCCGGCATTCTCGAACGCCGGACCGCCGGTACTGCGGACTGACCCCTTGCGGGCCACTGCGCAGCTGTACCGGCGGCAACCCCAACGGAGGCAGCATGAGCAGAGTCATAGCCCGCAGAAGTCCCATCGCCTTCAAGACTCAGGCGCTGCATGTTCAGGCCGGACCTGAACTGCTGCGCTATACCCCGGTGGGCAATCCGCTGAGCTTCGACGACATGCTCGCCCTGCGCCAGCCGGTGCAGGTGGATGACCCCGAGTGCTTCGAACTGACGGTGGCCAATCTGGGGGTGTCCGCCGATATCCTGTTCACCTGGCAGCAGCGCGATTTCCGATTGCTGGTCCGCCAGCGTCGACCGGACCGGGGCGATGAGGTGCTCAAGCTGCTGTCGGGCTACGTTCCCGCCCACGAGCTGCGTCTGCCGCTGCTGACCCTGATGACCGAGCTGGCCGAGGAACTGCTGCTGGAAACCCGCCATGGCTGGCTCAATGGTCGCTATCAGGAAGTCTGGCTGCCGACCCCCTACGCCGAGAACCTGCCCCCTGATCCGAACCGCTGGTACAGCCTGTCGCCATACCAGAGCGCCACTCGGGCGGTCATCTGCCGGGAACTGAACCTGCTGGAGCGCCCGAGGGCCTATGTGCACCTGCCCACCAACTCTCTGCAGCTGGTCTACCAGATGCGTCTGACCGCCCCGCCCTGTCCGGATCTGAGCGCCCTGCACGCCGACGAGAGCCTGGACCAGCACAGTGGCGAACTCATCGCCCGGCTTGACCCCAAGCAGCCCGATCTCTATCTGGCTGAACTGATCGACGGCACCGCCAGCGGCCGCCTGTTCACCCTGGAACGGGGCGAACTTGTCGAACAGCAACCCGAGCACCTGCTGCTCAGCGAGGCCTTCGCCCCCCAGCAGGGCTGGGTGATCGATTCCTCCCACTGCAGCTGGCCCGACGGCCTGCGCTGAGCCTGCGAGCAGGCATGACCCGGGGGTCGCTGTTAGACCATGGTCCAGTGCCCAACGCTGCGCAGGCGCCTCTAGACTGCCCGGGTTCCAAATCAATCTGGTGTCAGTCCCATGTACAGAAATCGTATTCGCATGCCGGCGCTGCATGACAAGGTCATGAGCGCGGCACAGGCAGCACTGTTGATCGAAGATGGCATGACCGTCGGCATGAGCGGGTTCACCCGTGCCGGGGAAGCCAAGGCGGTCCCCCTGGCGCTGGTCGACCGGGCCCGGGAGCAGCCGCTGAAGATCGACCTGCTGACCGGTGCCAGCCTGGGCAACGACCTGGACCGCCAGATGACCGAAGCCGGCGTACTGGCACGGCGCATGCCCTTTCAGGTGGATGCGACCCTGCGCCGGGCGATCAACCAGGGTGAGGTCATGTTCATCGACCAGCACCTGTCCGATACCGTGGAGCAGATGCGCAATCACCAGCTCAAGCTGCCGGACATCGCCATCATCGAAGCCGTGGCCATCACCGAGGAAGGCCATATTGTCCCGACCACCTCGGTAGGCAACTCAGCCAGTTTCGCCATCTTCGCCAAACAGGTGGTGGTGGAAATCAACCTGGCCCACAACCCGGATCTGGAAGGGCTGCACGATATCTATATCCCGACCTACCGTCCGACCCGCACACCCATCCCCCTGGTCAGTTCGGAACAGCGCATCGGCAGCACCGCGATTCCGCTGGACCCGGCCAAGATCGCCGCGATCGTGATTACCGATCAGCCCGACTCCCATTCCACGGTCACCCCGCCGGATGAGGAAACCCAGGCCATTGCCGACCACCTGATCGCCTTCTTCGAACGCGAGGTCACGGCAGGCCGCCTGCCGAACAACCTGGGTCCGCTGCAGGCCGGCATCGGCAATATTGCCAATGCGGTTCTATGCGGCCTGATCAACTCCCCCTTCGAGGATCTGGTGATGTACTCGGAGGTGCTGCAGGACTGCACCTTCGAACTCATCGATGCCGGCAAGATGAAGTTCGCCTCGGGCTGCTCCATCACCCTGTCCGGCCGCTGCAACGAGCGGGTGTTCGGCAATCTGGACAGGTACCGGGACAAACTGGTGCTGCGCCCGCAGGAGATGTCCAACCATCCGGAGCTGGTGCGCCGGCTGGGCATCATCGGCATCAATACCGCGCTGGAGTTCGACATCTACGGTAACGTCAACTCCACCCACGTCTGCGGTACCCGCATGATGAACGGCATCGGCGGCTCGGGGGACTTCGCCCGCAACGCCAATCTGGCGATCTTCGTCACCAAATCCATTGCCAAGGGCGGCGCCATCTCCAGCGTGGTGCCCATGGTCAGCCATGTTGACCATACCGAGCATGATGTGGACATCCTGGTGACCGAGCACGGACTGGCCGACCTGCGCGGCCTGGCCCCGCGGGAACGGGCGCGGGTGATCATCGACAACTGTGCCGATCCGCAATACCGGGAAGCGCTGAGTGATTATTTCGAGCGGGCCTGTGCCCGGGGCGGGCACACACCGCATCTGTTGCGCGAAGCGGTGGAGTGGCACCTGAACCTGGAAGAGTTCGGCCACATGCTGGCTGCCGGCTGAACAGCGCTGGCGCCCCGGGCGGGGCGCCAGCTGTGGTACCGCGATACTACTGCGGGCAGGCGCCCAGATTGGCCTGGATGATCGCCAGGTCCTGGGCGTCGGTCAGGCCGTCATGGTTGAAGTCATAGAGGCTGGAACCACCCCACTGCGAAGCGAGCCGGCTGTGGTTGTCGATATCTTCCTGATCCACCACCCCGTCGCCGTTACCGTCACCCGGACAGGCCTTCTGTGATGCCAGCAGCAGCTCGAGCTGGTATTCCAGTTCGGCCAGACGCTGCTCCTCGGCGGGCGAGAGCCGGGGCTCGGGGTTGAGCAGATCATCCCCTTCTCCGTCCAGGGCCGGCTGGGGTACGGCCTGATCGACGCGGTAGAACTCCCGGGTCTTGACCAGCACGCCGCTGTCGGTGGCGATGTCATAGTCCATCGACTCGTTGAGCACCAGCTTGTACTCGTCATCCCGGATCGCCATGTAGACGGTCGGACCCATCTCGATGGGCTGATAGTCACTGCCCTGATCCTCGTACAGGGCCTGGTTGACCTGCCAGCAATGGTCGACTTCCCTGAGCACGCCGTTCTCGCCGACATTGGCCCCCTGCCCCCACCAGACCCCGTTGTTGTCCGCGCATACCTGGGCGGACATGGGCGTGTGGGAACAGAAGTTGCCATTGAACACGCAGGGGCCGTTCACCGCATCGTTGGCGAGGATATTCAGCCCGCCCTGGGTGAAGTTGAACTCCCGAACGCTGTCGCGATCCGGCTCGGTCAGGTAGGAATACATCTCCTCGGCATCAGTACCCTGGGGTACCGCCTGCTCCAGGTCCACCCCGGCCACGTCGGCAAAGAAGCTGAACAGATCCACGACGTTGACCATGTGCTCGACGTTGCGGCTGGGCTGCTCGACCATGGGTCCGGAGACCACCAGGGGCACCCAGACGCCGGTCTGATAGGCCGTGCCCTTGGCCCGGCCCGGGTCGAAGCCGAGCTTGACCGTGGGCCCGAAGGAGCCATTGTCCCCCACCACGACCACTACCGTATTGCTGGCGGCCGGATCGTAGATCAGGCTGCCGTCGTCCCCGCGGGAGGCGATCCCGGTTTCCACCAGCAGTCGACCCAGCTCGGTGTCCAGGGCCTCGACCATGGTGTCCATGACGTTGCGCTGGTTGAGCGGCGCCGCGGAGCTGCAGTCGGCGGTGAGGATATCAGCTGCACCGGAGGGCACCAGACTGCGGGGCGGGTGCTGCAGCGGCGTATGGGCAGAGCTGAAGCTGAGGGTCGCCATCCACGGCTGGTCAGCCGGTTGCGACTTGATCCAGTCGATGGTGGTGTCCACCTCGATGGTTGCGCGGTAGCCACGGGAGCGAGGGTCCGACAGGCTGAGTTCCTGCACGTCGTCTTCCCAGTTCACCAGCAGCCTGGAAACGTAATGAGCATTCTCCCGCTCGAAATTCACGTATGCCGGCGGAGTGGACTCGCAGTTCTGCTCCGGCACCAGTACGCCGCCCTGGGTCAGGCATTGCAGACCGGCCGAATCCCCGCCGGGCTCGCCGGTGATTTCGCTGCAGCTGGCGCCACCGTCCCCCGTCGGGATGTAACAGGCGCCGAAGTGGGCGCCACCCTGGGCCGCATGGGGCACGAAACCGCAGGCGTACTGGCCTTCCTCGCCGACGCCGCCGGCGGTGGTATCAATCGAGGCCGGCAGCCCACCCCAACCCTTGAAGTGCTCCCAGCCCAGCGCGGCCGGCGCGGCTATGCCGGCGGGGTTGTTCTCCGGCCCACCGAGGTGGAACTTGCCGAACAGGCCGCTCTCGTAACCCGCCGCAGCCAGCACCTTGGGTACCGTCATGACGTAGGGCGAGACATGTGAATTGGCCAGATCATTGGGGCCGATCGCCTGCTGAATATTGGTCCGCATCGGATACAACCCGGTCATGAAGCTGGCCCGACTGGGCGAGCACTCGGGCATTGCCCAGGCGTTGCGGAAGCGCAGACCGTTGTCGGCAAGGGCATCAATCGACGGCACCGACGGCGGCTTCATTCCGCCATAACCGAAGGACTCGAACTGGTCGATACCCACATCATCCATGATCACGAACAGGATGTTCGGCGGTTGCCCCGCCTGCGGCGGGCCGTCCGACGATGACGAGCTGCTGCTGCCACCGAACTTGCATGAAGCCAGTACCAGCGTGGCGGCCAACAGCGTGCCGGTGGTAAGTATCCTGGATTGCATGGCGTTTCCCTCTTTCCTCTTTTCAGCTGAAACGACGACCCGGCTACTGCGCCAGCGGGTCACCCTGATTGCACCGCCCCGGGATTGCAGGCGGCTGTGGACGGTAGTTGGCAAGGTGCAGCACAGACGATTCGACAGGCCGGGCAGCCCGCTCGAACGAAACCGCAGTTCGGGAAATCAGGGTTGAGGCAGGGTCGAATACGGATGAAATCGTCAGCAAGGACAGCGGGAACGGGAACCATGCCGGTGAGAGCTTGGCGCGATGCCCCAGGCGCCGGGCGCAGGGTCTGCCCGCGGGCCAAAGCAGCCCGTCCAGACCGACGGTGGTCGGGCGGATGAATGAAAACCGCCAGCCTCGGATCCGATCCCCTCATGGCGCATCAGCTCTTGTTTTTGTCTCGCACGTCACTGTGCCTGCCATCCGAACGGATGGTGCTTCATGACGGTGAGTCTAAACCAGCAAAAGCGGTGCTGAAAGAAAAATTAGAGTTTTTACTCAAAAAATGACCGACGGGTACCGGTGCCACTTCCGTGGCACCGGGTTTTGAGCAGCGCCGACCCCTGTCAGCGCGCCTGCTCAGGGTGTGGAGTAGCTGTCTCCCTGACCGAACAGGCTCTGCAATGTCGCCTTTTCCTGAGGGGAGAGTCCCGCTTCATCCATGGCTTCTGCCCAGGCCAGGCGTACTGCCGGCAAGGTCAGGGCCTCGTCGGACAGGCTGATATCGGCCGCCTCCTCGGTGGCATCGAACACGATCAGCTTGTCCTGCCCCGCCGTTGGCGTCCAGCTGCTCCAGGTGGGAAGGTCCTGGGTGAAATCGCCGTTGGGATCGCCATCCCGGGCGAAATCTGCCAGATAGCTCATCATCGCCAGCTGCAGGTCGCGCCGCCCCGCCTCGTTCTGCTCGGTGAAGGGCAGATCGAACAACCCGTTTCCGGTACCGAAGAAGAAGGATATGTCCGATGCATGGCCTGCGCCGTAGATGAAGTTGAACGGCGCCGGGCCCGATGCCGTACCCCAGCGGAAGTCGTAGGCATAGGTCTGTGGCTGGTGCTGGCTGATCAGCGCAGCGAGCTGATCGACATACTTGGCGCGCCAGGAACGGCCACCGTAATAGCCCGTCAGCTCATAGGTATCCCTGTCCTTCTGGGTCGGCAGCACCTCATCCAGGGTCTGGGTGCCTTCGAAGGCCACATCCAGCAGATCCAGCCAGCTCTTGTCCGGCGGCGAGGGCACCTGCGGCAGCAGACCCTTGACCGCTCCGCCGTACAGGGGCATGAAGGACTTCTGTTCGTACTCGTTGGCCCCGAGGATTACCGGCACGTTGTTGAACTCGCCACTGGTGAAGCGGGGAATCCACCCCCCTTCCGGAATCACGGTGCCATCCTCGATGGCGCCGTAGGCGCTCAGTGAACTGTAGTTGACCACGGCCTGATACAGATCATGCCCCTGCGCCGCACGCAGGTACTCACCCAGGGTGCCGGCGGCTTCCATCTCCTCGCGCATCTGCCTGGCCTGATCCGCCGAGATGGGTGTATCCGGGGTCTTGCGGTCTTCCAGCAGGCGAATCAGCCATTCCACATGCTGATTGGCCGAATTGCGCGCCGCTGTGGTACTGCGGGTGTTCATCGAGCCGCTCTGGGACATGGCCCGATGGAAAAGCCCTCCGCCGGCCTCGGGGGACACCAGCAGGTTCAGCACGTTGTGCCCGCCGGCGGATTCACCGGTGATGGTAACATTGTCCGGATCCCCGCCGAAGGCAGCGATATTGTCCTGCACCCACTCCAGGGCCCGGATGGTATCCAGGGTGCCGAAGTTGCCGGAATCGGACAGCGGATCGGCACCATTGGTCTGGACGGCGGGATGGAAGAACCAGCCCAGCGGCCCGAGCCGGTACTGCACCACCACCACGACCACATCGGAGTGGTTGGCCAGGGTGCTGCCGTCATATTGCTTTGCGGTGCCGAAATTGTTCGATCCGCCATGTATCCAGACGTACACCGGCAGAGCCTCGTCGGCGAAACCGGCTCGATCGGGACGGTAGATATCGACCGTCAGACAGTCCTCATCACCCACCATGGTGGAGGTACGCTGCCAGCGGGTTGTGGTTTCTGCCTGCACGCATTCGGGACCGCGTTCACGGGCATCCAGAGTACCGCTCCAATCTTCCGGCGGCTGGGGTGCGCGCCAGCGCAGCTCGCCCACGGGTGCCTGAGCATAGGGAATACCATGCCAGATCAGCGTGTCATCAGCGACACGCCCACGCACTTCGCCGTTGGCCAGAGTGACCGTGGCGCGTTCACCTCGCTCGCCGCGGTCACTGGAGCCGCCGCCTCCGCCGAGACAGCCGATAAGCAGGGCCGAACCGGCGGCCAGGGCCAGCGCAGTCACCAATGGACGGGGTCGCAAGGGGGTGGAGCAGGCATTGCTGTTACGCGTATACATCCGACTTCTCCTGACTTTTATTGTTATTCAGAGGACAGACAGCAGGACAGTCCCGACCGCACCACGGAAAAGGTGCCCGTCAGAAGGTAGATGCGAATGATCGTTCCGGTAGCCGGATAACGCAGCTGTATATCGGTACCCGGTGCCGGCTTATCGACCGCACCAGGCTGTGCAGGACTACTCGCCCCAGCGCTTGAGCAGATCCTGCTCGATACCCAGCTGATTGAGGATGCGCGCCACCACGAAATCCACCAGATCATCGATGCTCTGCGGCTGATGGTAGAAACCGGGGCTGGCCGGCAGTATCACTGCGCCCATCTGGCTGAGCCTGAGCATGTTTTCCAGATGGATGGTGGAATAGGGACTTTCCCGGGGCACCAGGATCAGCTGGCGGCGCTCCTTGAGAGCGACATCCGCAGCACGCTCGATCAGGTTGTTGCTGGCTCCGCAGGCAATCGCCGACAGGGTGCCGGTACTGCAGGGGCAGACCACCATGGCCGAGGGCGCGCCGGAGCCGGAGGCCACCGGGCTCATCCAGTCCTGCTTGCCGAACACCCGGATCTGCCCTGCCCTCGCCTGGTAATGCTCGGTGAGAAAGGCTGCCAGCGCCTGGGGTTTGGGTGGCAGTTGCAGCTCGGTCTCGGTGGCCACCACCAGTTGCGCCGCCTGGGAGATGAGAAAGAACACTTCCACATCGGCCCGCACCAGGCACTCCAGCAGGCGCAGCGCATACTGGGCTCCCGAGGCGCCGGTGACGGCAAGGGTGACGCGGCGCGGCTCAGCCATGGCGATGCTCCAGCGCCTGCTTAAGCTTCTGGTGGATACCACCGAAGCCGCCGTTGCTCATGATCACCACCCGGGTGCCCGGCTGCGCCTCGGCTGCCACCTTCTCGACGATCGCATCGATGTCGGTCATCACCTGCGCCGGTACCGGGCTGTCACGCACCACCGAATCCAGCGACCAGTCCAGTCCAGGCGGCTGGTACCAGATCACCTCGCTGGCGTGCTCGACGCTGCCCGGCAGCGCCGCCATGTGACTGCCCAGACGCATGGTGTTGGAGCGCGGCTCGATGATCGCCAGCAGCCGCTGGTCACCGATACTGGCGCGCAGCCCCGCCAGGGTGGTGGCGATGGCGGTGGGATGGTGGGCGAAATCGTCATACAGGGTGACGCCCCCGGTGTCGGCAATCTTCTCCATGCGCCGCTTGGGACTGGCAAAACCCGCCAGCGCCGCTATGCCCTGCTCCGGCGTCACGCCCACATGGCGCGCCGCCGCCAGCGCACAGAGCGCATTGGCCACACTGTGGGCGCCGGTCTGCTGCCACTCGGCGATGCCCTGCAGCTGCCCGTCCAGCCAGACCTCGAAGCGCGAGCCATCCTCGGCCAGCAGCCGCGCCTGCCAGTTGCCGCCCTCGCCGGTGGTCTGGACCGGAGTCCAGCAGCCCTTGCCGATCACCCGCTGCAACGCCGCATCCTGCCGGGGATGGATGATCAGGCCGCTGGCAGGAATGGTGCGCACCAGGTGGTGGAACTGACGCTCGATGGCGGCCAGGTCCTCGAAGATATCCGCGTGGTCGAACTCCAGATTGTTCAGGATGGCCGTGCGCGGGCGGTAGTGGACGAACTTGGAACGCTTGTCGAAGAAGGCGCTGTCGTACTCGTCCGCCTCGACGACGAAGAACGGCGTATCGCCCAGCCGGGCGGAAATGCCGAAGTTCTGCGGGATGCCGCCGATCAGGAAGCCCGGGGCCATGCCCGCATCCTCCAGCAGCCAGGCCAGCAGGCTGGAGGTGGTGGTCTTGCCGTGGGTTCCGGCCACCGCCAGCACCCAGCGATCCTGCAGTACATGATCGGCCAGCCACTGGGGACCGGAAGTATAGGGAATGCCCTTGTCCAGCACATATTCCACCGCCGGATTGCCCCGGGACATGGCGTTGCCGATGATCACCAGGTCCGGTTGCGGTTGCAGATGGGCCGGATCATAACCTTCCATCAGCTGGATGCCCTGGGCCTCGAGCTGGGTGCTCATCGGCGGGTAGACATTGGCGTCCGAACCGCTGACCTGATGCCCCAGGTCCCGCGCCAGCAGCGCCAGCGAACCCATGAAAGTACCGCAGATACCGAGAATGTGCAGATGCATCGAGCGACCCTGTAAGCAAAACCATCAGGGGCTGGATACTAGCATGGGCCGGCGCCGGTTTGGTTCTCCGACCGGCCTGCGCGCACCGCACGGCAGCCGGTCATGCAAAACGACCTGCATTCGGCTATCATGCGCGCCATTCATTTCACCTTGAGTCTGTCGACGTCATGCAACCGCATCACCGCTGCGGTTGTCTCACTGACGTCAGCCACCAACTTGGAGCCAGCATGACCGTCAAGAACGCCTTCTACGCCCAATCCGGCGGGGTTACCGCAGTAATCAACGCCTCTGCTGCCGGGGTTATCGAAACCGCTCGCCAGCATCCGGACAAGATCGGCAAGGTCTATGCTGGCCGCAACGGCATCATCGGTGCACTGACCGAGGATCTGATCGACACCAGCCTGGAATCGGCGGAGAACATTGCCGCCCTGCGCCACACACCCTCCGGCGCCTTCGGTTCCTGCCGCTACAAGCTCAAGAGCCTGGAGGCCAACCGTACCCAGTACGAGCGCCTGATCGAGGTATTCAAGGCGCACAATATCGGCTACTTCTTCTATAACGGTGGCGGCGACTCCGCTGACACCTGCCTCAAGGTATCCCAGCTGGCCGAGACCATGGGTTACCCGATCAAGGCGATCCATGTACCCAAGACCGTGGACAATGATCTGCCGATCACCGACTGCTGCCCGGGTTTCGGCTCGGTAGCCAAGTATGTGGCCACCTCCATCCGCGAGGCCGGTTACGATGTGGCCTCCATGTGCGCCACCTCGACCAAGGTGTTCATCCTCGAGGTCATGGGCCGTCACGCCGGCTGGATCACCGCCGCCTGCGGTCTGGCCAGCGAAGCCGAGGGCGAAGCGCCACACATCCTGCTGTTCCCCGAGATCGAATTTGACGAGGCTGCCTTCCTGGCCCGCGTCGACGAGTGCGTCAAGACCCACGGTTACTGCGTGATCGGCGTTTCCGAGGGCATCAAGAACAAGGAAGGCAAATTCCTCTCCGAATCCGGCCTCAAGGATGCCTTCGGCCATGCCCAGCTCGGCGGGGTTGCCCCGACCATCGCCAACCTGATTCGCGAAAAGCTCGGCTACAAGTACCACTGGGCCGTGGCCGACTACCTGCAGCGCGCAGCCCGCCACATCGCCTCTCAGGTCGATGTAGAGCAGGCCTACGCGCTGGGCAAGGCAGCAGTGGAGATCGCCCTGGAAGGCAAGAACGCCATCATGCCGGCCATCCGTCGTCTGGAAAGCAGCCCCTACCGCTGGGATATCATCGAGGCTCCCCTGAGCGAGGTGGCCAACGTCGAGAAGTTCATGCCCCGCGAGTTCATCAGCGAGGACGGCTTCCACATTACCGACGCCTGCCGCGAGTACCTGTCGCCGCTGATCCAGGGTGAGGACATCCCCCCGTTCAAGAACGGCCTGCCCGCCTACGTGCGCCTGCAGAACCTGCCGGTGGAGCGCAAGCTGCCGCCCTTCGAGGTCTGATTGAGGCCCGGGAGCACACCCCTGGGATCGTCGAGCAACAGCTCGATGAAAGGGGCTGCCCGGCAGCCCTGGGGAGGGCCGGGCAGCGCCTGTCATCCCGCGGACGAGCTGGTGCTCGTCCCTGCCGGGATGGTGCGAGGAGTTCTCGCCATGGCGCATTGGTGCTGTTATACTCCCGGCCCATATTTTTCCTGGCACCCGCAAGCAGGTGCCGACCGATTCACACTGCCCCGCATCAGGTAACCCATGAGCTACGACCAGATTCCCGCAGGCAAGGACATTCCCAACGACATCTACGTCGCCATCGAAATCCCGGCCAACCATGCGCCGATCAAGTACGAGATCGACAAGGACACCAGCACTCTGTTCGTCGATCGCTTCATGGCTACCCCGATGTTCTACCCGGCCAACTACGGCTTCATTCCGAACACCCTGGCCGATGATGGCGACCCGCTGGACGTACTGGTAGTCACCCCGCATCCGGTTGCCCCGGGCTCGGTCATCCGTTGCCGTCCGGTTGGCGTACTGCACATGACCGACGATGGCGGCGGCGATGCCAAGCTGGTTGCCGTACCCCATGACAAGCTGAGCGTTCTGTACAAGGACGTGAAGGAATACACCGACCTGCCCGACCTGCTGATCCAGCAGATCCAGCACTTCTTCGAGAACTACAAGGATCTGGAAGCCGGCAAGTGGGTCAAGATCGACCGCTGGGGCAACGCTGACGAAGCCCGTGCGGAAATTGTAAAGGCAGTAAACGCTTACCAAAAATAAGCGTTTCGCCGAATGGGAACCCGGCCACAAGCCGGGTTTTTTATGCCCGCTGCAAAAGTCCCCGACATGGCCTTACAATCCATGCCTACCCGCTCAATCACATAACGAAAACAGCCATGCAATCGACCTCCGAATCGACACCTGCCAACTCCCGCTCACGGGTGCTGTTTGCCAGCCTGGTCGGCACCACCATCGAGTTCTACGATTTCTACGTCTACGCCACCGCGGCGGTGCTGGTGTTTCCGCACCTGTTCTTTCCCCCGGGCAACGAGACCGCCGCCCTGCTGGCGTCCTTCGCCATCTTCGGTGCAGCCATGATTGCCAGACCCTTGGGTGCGGTCTTCTTCGGCCATCTGGGTGACAAGGTCGGGCGCAAGAAGACCCTGATCTACGCCCTGCTGACCATGGGCATCGCCACCTTCCTGATCGGTCTGCTGCCGACCTACCACAGCATCGGCTGGATAGCACCGCTGCTGCTGGTGCTGATGCGACTGGCCCAGGGCTTTGCCATCGGTGGCGAGTGGTCGGGTGCGGCACTGGTGGCCACGGAGAATGCTCCGGAGGGCAAGCGCGCGTTGTTCGGCACCTTCCCCCAGCTGGGAGCCCCGCTGGGCTTCATCATCGCCAACGGCCTGTTCCTGATCGTTGCCGCCCTGCTGCCCTCGGACAATCCCTCCCGTCCCTCCGAGGCCTTCCTCGACTGGGGCTGGCGGATTCCCTTCCTGTTCTCGGCGGTGATGGTGATAGTCGGCCTGTGGATCCGCCTGAACCTGGTGGAAAGTACCGCCTTCTCCAAAGCAGTCGAGACCGGCCGGGTGGTCAAGCTGCCGATGGGCGAAGTGGTACGCCGGCACTGGCGTGAGCTCATCCTCGGCACTTTCTACATGCTGGCCACCTATGTGCTCTTCTATCTGATGACTACCTTCTCCCTCAGCTATGGCCGGGCGCCGGTTGAACCCGGCCCGGGCCAGTTGCCGGGACTGGGCTACAGCTACAACGACTTCGTGCTGATGCTGATCTTCGGCGTGGTGTTCTTCGGTATCTTCACCCTGATCTCCGGCCCGCTGGCCGACCGCTGGGGCCGGCGCAAGACCCTGATCATGGTGACCCTGGGCATCATCGCATTCGCGCTGCTGTGGGTGCCGCTGCTGTCGCTGGGCTTCGTCGGCGTACTGCTGTGGCTGGCGCTGGGCTTCAGCCTGATGGGCATGACCTTCGGCCCCATGGGAGCCCTGTTGCCGGAGCTGTTCCCGACCAACGTGCGCTACACCGGCTCGGGCATCTCCTACAACGTCTCCTCGATTCTCGGCGCAGCGGTTGCGCCCTTCGTGGCGGTATGGCTGTGGCAGACGGGTAACGGCAGCCCGGTGCTGGTCGGTGTATATCTGGCAGTGATGGCCGGCATCACCCTGCTGGCCCTGATCATCGGCAAGGAAACCCGGGATCTGGATATCACTCGGTAGGAACCTGATGAAGGGGAGGAATCAAGCCCCTCCCCGCTACTCCCTGGTGTCAGCCAGACGCTCGACACCCAGCTCGCCGAGGGTGGCGGCCATATCCTCGGCCGAGGTGGCCGGCCGCACCTCGGTATCTATCCTGAGTACCCGCCCGTCCTTGCCGATATAGATGGTGTGCCGCCGGGCATAGCCCAGCGGGTGCAGTACACCGTAGGCCCGGGCGACCGACTTGTCCTCGTCACTGAGCAGGGGGAAGTCCGCGCCGGTCTCCGCGGCAAAGCCGGTGTTCTTGCTCAGCGGATCGACACTGGCCATGAAGTAGCTGACATCGTACTCGCGGATCAGATGGCCGTTCTCCGCCAGCGACTTGCACTCGATGGTGCAGCCGGAGGTATAGGCTCGGGGAAACCAGGCCAGCACCACCGCCTGCCGATCACGGTAGTCCGACAGGCGGTAGGTCTGACCGTCGGAGCCCGGCAGCTCGAAGTCCGGGGCCAGCTCTCCCACTTCAAGGGCATTGGCCGACAGGGCCAGGCACAGCAGCCCCAGCCCCGGCAGAAATCGCTTCACGGTACGCAGCATGGTCTTGCCTCCTCATCGGTACTGCCAGTGTAGGCGCTGGGGTGCGCATTGCACAGCTGCGCCCGGACTGACAGCGGCTGACACTGGATGAGGCCGCTGCCGCTCCAGCCGGGCTCAGAGCCGGCTGAAATCCGGCTGGCGTTTCTCGGCGAAAGCCTGAAACGCCTCCTTGGCCTCGGCACTGCGCAGCTGTGCCGAGAAGATGCGGCTCTCGCGCTCCATCTGCTCCAGGATCCGGTCGGTGTCGCGCATCAACTGCTTGGCCTGCGCAACCGCACCCGCGGGTCGCTGCGCCAGGCGTGCTGCCAGCCGCTGCGCCTCGGCGTGCAGCTGGTCCCGCGGCACCACCCGATTGGCCAGCCCCCAGGCCAGCGCATCACGGGCCTCTACCGGATCACCCAGAGCGAACATCTCGAAGGCACGTACGTGGCCGATGCGCAGCGGCATCAGCAGACTGGAGCTGGCCTCCGGAACCAGCGCCAGGTTGACGAAGGGCGTCATCAGCTGGGCGTCCTCGGCCAGGACCACCAGATCGCAATGCAGCAGCATGGTGGTACCGACCCCCACCGCCTTGCCCTGCACCGCCGCGACCAGCGGAGTGCGGGCGGTAACCAGATTGCGCAGGAAGCGCTCCACCTGGCGCACCGCCGGTCCCTGGTTGCGTGACTGGGCGGCAAACTCGCCCAGATCGTTGCCGGCGGAGAAGATCTCGCCCTCGGCGCGCAGCACCACGACGCGGATATCGGCGCTGGCCTCAGCCTGCTCCAGCGCATCGGCCAGGGCCCCGTACATCGCATCGGTCAGGGCGTTCTTCTTTTCCGGACGGGAAATGGTGACGGTCAGTACACCGTCATTCAGCGCTGTGGTCACTTCGCTCATCAATGGCTCCTGGAGACTGTCTGTTCCTGTTGCCGTCGAGGGTAGACATTCCGGCATGACGCCGTCCAGACGCCTGGCGCAGGATCAGTCAGCCTGTGACAGGGGCATCGGCCCGGTGAATGATCAGTCGTGCCCCAGCCACCAGAGGGCAGCCCGCCGGGCAATCTCGGCGACCGGAAGTGTGGCATCCAGGGTCAGCACTGCCGGCTGATGGCCACCACTGCATCCACTCTCTGCATCGCCCCCTCCGCCGGGCTGCTAGCCGGCAAACGCATGACCAGCCATTCCTATTATGAATCATTGGTTTCATCCCACCCGGGCGGCGCTCCGGGGTGCGATGCAATTGTTCATGGCGGACAGCTCACCGGGGGCTCTGGATTGGGAGAGACATTTTCGTGGTTTGCATCACAACTTTATGCCGCCGCGATGCCAGTGGGCTCGCCTGATGCCACTTCAGACAGCGGTCAAGGCCCGCGATATCTCGAATCTGCCCCTATACTCGGGGAGCCGGGATGGCTCGTCCGGGCATTTTCCCGCGGCGCATAACGAGGCGAAGCGGTAAAAGCGCTCACATCACCCAGGATGACAACCGGCGACTTCAACAAGAACAATAACGGAGTTACTTCAATGCACGAGATTTCCCTTTCGCGGCGCCGTCCCGCCTTGCTGACCGCTTCCATCGCCGCTCTGGCGCTGGGCCTGAGCGGCTGCTGGGGCGGCTCATCTTCCTCCAGTTCGGGCAGCAGCACCCTCACCGGCACTTTCGTCGACAGCGCCGTAGCCGGGCTGGATTACGAAGGTGAACGTACCCGGGCTGGCGTGACCGATGACCAGGGCCAGTTCAGCTATCGCCGCAATGAAACCCTGCACTTCTCCATCGGTGAGCTGGCACTGGGCTCGGCCACCGGCGCCGAGATCATTACCCCGC
Organism: Halopseudomonas formosensis; assembly: GCF_900115905.1. Lineage (GTDB taxonomy): Bacteria > Pseudomonadota > Gammaproteobacteria > Pseudomonadales > Pseudomonadaceae > Halopseudomonas > Halopseudomonas formosensis. Next base: position 502,553 of record NZ_FOYD01000001.1, on the reverse strand, counting down.
TGAGCATTACCGAGGGAGCCGACAGTGCAGAGGACCCCAGGGTGGTGAATCGGCTGATCCTGCTGCAGACCCTGGATGCTGACGGTGATCTGAATAACGGCATCCAGCTTACCGAGGCCATCCGCGAGGAAGTATCGCGCCACGCAGCCGACATCGACTTTGACCAGCCCAGCGCCGATTTCAGCGCCAGCCTCGCGCCCCTGCTGGCGGCACTGGAAAGCGCCGGCGCCTTCACCGACACCGACCCCAGGGCTCGGCGGGTAACCCAGGCCGAGGACGCACTGGAACACTTCCTTCGTTCCACCGGCGAACGCGTGGTGGTGGAGACCACCCACGGCGAGCTGCGCGGTTTCGCCGCTGACGCCAATACCTGGCAATTCCTGGGTATCCCCTACGCGAAGCCGCCGATCGGCGAGCTGCGCTGGCGCGCCCCCGAGGCACTGGAACCCTGGGAGGGAACCCGCGAGGCCATCGCCTGGAGCGATCAGGCCGCGCAGAATTCCGCCCTGGAGCGCTTCGGCGAGGGCGGCATGAGTGAAGACTCCCTGTATCTCAACGTGACGGCACCCAAGAACGCCGACAAGCTGCCAGTGATGGTCTGGTTCCATGGGGGTGGCTTCACTTCCCTGACCAGCAACACCCGGCCGTTCAACAACCCTGAGGCACTGGCCAGCAAGGGCGTGGTACAGGTTTCGGTGAACCATCGTCTCGGGCCGTTCGGTTATATCGCGCACCCCGATCTGAGTGCCGAGAGCGGTTACAACGGCTCCGGCAACTACGGTCAGATGGATCTGATTGCGGCTCTGGAGTGGGTGCAGGACAACATCGCCGCCTTTGGCGGGGATCCGGACAATGTCACCATCTTCGGAGAATCCGGCGGAGGTCGGAAGGTGCTGTCGCTGATGGCCTCCCCCCGTGCTGCCGGCCTGTTCCACCGGGCCATCAGCCAGAGCGGCACCCTGCATCCGGACACCCGCACCCTGGCCAGTGCCGAAGCCATAGGGGTACGCCTGCAGGAAAACCTCAATGCGGCCTCGCTTGCCGAAATGCGCGAACGCACCTGGATGGAAGTGGTGGCCGCCGCGGCGACCCTGGTGCCCTATACCAACATCGACAACCACTACCTGCCCTATGCCGAACGGGAGGCCTTCGAAAGCGCGTCACAGAACGATGTACCCTTCATGTTCCTGGTCAACACCAATGACACCGAAGAGCCGATTGCCACAGTGCTCAACGTGTTCCCCTGGATGGCTGACCACAGCACCTCGCCCCACTACGCCATGCACTTCAGCAAGCAGCCTGCCGGCTGGCGGGAGATGGGCGTGACCGCCTACCACGCTGCGGAACTGGCCTACCTGTTCAACATGCCGGAAAGCGTCATTACCCACTACCAGCTGGGCCTGGTGCTGGACCCGGCCACCGGTCGGTCGGTACAGATCGGTGATCTGAACGGCAACGGCATCACCGGTTCCCAGGGTGATACCGATGACATCTTCACCTCCGCCGGCTTTGACGAAACCGACGACCTGGTCATCGAGCGCATGATGACCATGTGGACCAATTTCGCCAAGACCGGCGATCCGAGCATTCCCGGGGAACTGGAATTCCCGCTGTACGACGCCCAGGCCCAGCGCTATGTCGAGATGGACACCGAGGCCAGCGTCAAGACCGATATTTCCAGCGTGTTCGCAGACTGACTGTCGACGGAGAAATTTCCATGCATCACAGAAAACACATGGCCAGCCGGACGACCCTGCTGTTCGGCGCCCTGCCTCTGGCACTGATGCTGTCGGGGTGTTTTGACGGCTCTTCCTCGTCCTCCTCGCGGCCCCAGGTACAGACAGGCACCTTCGTCGACAGCCCGGTCGCCGGGCTGGACTATGAAGGGGACCGTACCCGGGCCAGCCGCACCGACGAAGCCGGCCGCTTCGAGTATCGCCGCGGCGAGGCCCTGCGCTTCGCCATTGGCGAGCTGGAGCTGGGCAGCGCGACCGGCGCCGAGGTACTCACGCCGCTGTCGATCACTGCCGACGCAACCGATGCCCAGGACCAGCGTGTGACCAACAAGCTGATCCTGCTGCAGACCCTGGACGCCGACGGCGATCTGAACAACGGCATCCAGATCACCGATGCCATCCGCTCGCGGGTATCGGCCCAGGCGGCGGATATCCGCTTCGATCAACCCCCGGAACAGTTCCGCGACAGCATTGCGGAGCTGATAGCGGCGCTCGAGGCCGACGGTGCCTTCACCGACACCGACCCGCGGCCGCGGAGCATCAGGGGCATCGACCAGGCGCGTGCGCACTTCGCTCGCTCCACCAGCCCGCGCCACACCGTCAGCACTACCTATGGCGAAGTGCGCGGATTCGAGGCCAACGAGCGCACCTGGCAGTTCCTCGGCATTCCCTATGCCAAGCCGCCGATCGGCGAACTGCGCTGGCGCGAGCCCGAGCCGCCCGAGTCCTGGTCCGGGGTACGCGAGGCAGTGGCCTGGGCCGACCAGTCGGCACAGGACATGGCGCTGGAGCGGATCAATGAAGGGGGCATGAGCGAGGACTCGCTGTACCTCAATGTCACAGCGCCCAAGGACGCGGAGAACCTGCCGGTGATGGTGTGGTTCCATGGTGGCGCCTTCGCCATCCTCTCGGCCAACTCGCGCCAGTACAACAATCCCGAAGGGCTGACCGACCGGGGCGTGGTACTGGTGACCGTCAACCACCGTCTCGGCCCGTTCGGCTACCTGGCGCACCCGCTGCTGAGCGCGGAAAGCGGCTACGGCGGTTCCGGCAACTATGGCCAGATGGACCTGGTGATGGCACTGAAATGGGTGAAGGACAATATCGCCGCCTTTGGTGGCGATCCGGGCAACGTCACCCTGTTCGGTCAGTCCGGCGGTGGCGGCAAGGCCTATTCGCTGCTCAACTCGCCCCAGGCGAGCGGACTGTTCCACAAGGCCATAGTCCAGAGTGCCTTCGCACCCCTGGATGAGGACACCACCCCGGCGGCCTCCCTGAGCAGTGCCGAAGCCATCGGCGAGGCGATCTTTGCCCGGGCCGGTGTCAGCACCCTGGAGGAGGCCCGCGCCCTGCCCTGGACCGCCATAGTGCAGGCGGAATCGTCCAACGGCATTACCCGCCAGCTGTACCGGCCCAATGTCGATCACTACTACCAGCCGCAGACCTACTTCGACAATGCGCGCAACGGCATGCCCAGCGATGTCCCGCTGATGGCCGGGGTAACCTCGGGTGACAGCATCAACCACCGGGAGTCCCTGCCCGTCTGGCTGCGGCAGCGTACCGAGGACTATCAGTCCGGCCAGTACGTCTACAAGTTCAGCCAGGTACCCGACGGCTGGGTCCAGCTGGGGCTGCAGAGCTGTCACGGCTGCGAGCTGCCCTATCTGTTCAATCACCCCGAGGGCATGGTGCAGAACTTCCAGCTCGGCCTGGTGCTGACCCCGGAGGGCCGGCGCCCGACGATCGGTGATCTGAACGGCAACGGCGTCAGCGGCTCCCAGGGTGATACCGAGGACATCTTCCTGTCCATGGAGTGGGGCAGCGAGGACGACGCCATCGCCGAGGTCATGATGCAGATGTGGACCAACTTCGCCAGGACCGGTGACCCCGCCCTGGAGGAGTTTGACTGGCCCGAGTACGACCTGGCCGGCGACACCTTCGTGGAGATAGGTCCGCAGGGCGAGCTGACCGTTAAAACCGGCCTGGAAGCGGCCATGGAGTAAACCCCGCTCGGCTGCACACCCCGCAAGGAGGTGTGCAGCCTTCCTGCCCGACCTGTCTTCCCGCTACCGGCAACCCGCCACTTGATCTGGATCATGGCCTGCACGCCGGTCCCGGCGCCTAATGGGGAATCTGACCCTCAGCCGGGAGCAAGTCATGCGTCGCATCACCTGGGTATTCTGGTCGATTCTGGCCGTTCTGGCGTTTCTGTGGCTGCTGGCGGAGCCAGAGGCGTTCCATATCCGCGGGATCTTTCCTGCACGTAGCCTGCTGGCTCAACTCACGGGTGTTCTGGCCATCGGCTGCATGAGCCTGGCCATGCTGCTGGCCCTGCGGCCACGCTGGCTGGAGGCTTGGCTGGACGGGCTGGACAAGATGTACCGGCTGCACAAATGGCTGGGCATCGGCGCGCTGGTGCTGTCCATCCTGCACTGGCTGGTAATCAAGGGGCCGAAGTGGGCGGTGGGCTGGGGCTGGATCACCAGACCCGCCAAGGGCGGCGGCGCCAACCTGTCGACACTGGAAGCCTTTCTGCGCAGCCAGCGCGGGCTGGCGGAAAGCATCGGCGAATGGGCTTTCTATGCGGCGGTGCTGCTGATTGCCCTGGCATTGATCAAGCGTTTCCCCTACCGGCTGTTCTACCAGAGCCATCGCTTGCTGGCGCTGGTCTATCTGGCGCTGGTGGCGCACAGTCTGGTACTGCTCAAGTTCAGCTACTGGACCACACCGGTCGGCTGGGTCACTGCCGCGCTGCTGGCCGTCGGCAGCTGGGCCGCGCTGCAGTCACTGTTCAGACGCATTGGCGCCGAGCGGCGGGTGTCCGGCAGCATTACCGGATTGCACTACTTCCCCGGCGTCCGTTCCCTGCAGGTGGACGCACGGGTGCCGGGCTGGCCGGGGCACAAGCCCGGTCAGTTCGCGTTCGCCGTGTCTGATCGCAGCGAGGGCTTCCACCCCTACACAATCGCCTCCTGCTGGCAACCGCAGGACCCGCAGATCAGTTTCGTGGTCAAGGAACTGGGGGACCATACCCGCACCCTGCGCGAGCAGTTGCGTGTCGGTGAGAAGATTGCCGTGGAAGGCCCCTACGGCTGCTTCACCTTCGATGATGATCGCCGTCGACAGATCTGGGTGGGCGGCGGCATCGGCGTCACCCCTTTCATCGCCCGCCTCCGGCATCTGGCCCGTCACCCGCAGGACAACCGCCCGGTGGACTTCTTCCACAGCACCGCGGAGGTCGACGAGGAGGCGCTGGCCCGACTGACAGAGGATGTCAGCCGCACGCAGGTCCAGCTGCACCTGCTGATCAGCGGCCGCGACGGCTACCTGACCGGCGAACGCATACGCGCCGCAGTACCCGACTGGCGGCAGGCGAGCATCTGGTTCTGCGGCCCGGCCGGATTCGGTCGGGCCCTGCGCGAAGACTTCGCCCGTCAGGGCTTTGATGTGCACCGGCATTTCCATCAGGAAATGTTCGACATGCGCTGAGCGGGTCGGAAACCGGAAACGACAAAGGGCAGCCCGAGGGCTGCCCTTGTCTTTTCCAGCGGCTGGCGGATCAGGACTTGTAGGTGTCCAGATCGATACCGGACCGGCCCGGCGCCAGGATGTTGTTCGGGTCCACCGCACGCTTGATGGCGTGCTCCAGATCCCGTTTGGCCTTGCCGTAGCTCTGGGCCACACGCTCCTGGAAGCGGGTATTGACCCGGTATACGGCGTAACCTTCCTTCTCGAACTCGTCCAGCAGCTCGGCGAAGCAGGCATCGGCGCGCTGGGTTTCTTCCTCGTTGGTGCGATCGTACAGCACGTCGATGACGTGGTGCATGTCACGCGGCGCAACGATGAACTCCGCAACATAGTCCAGGCCGTACTTGTGCAGGACGCGCTTGGCCATGGCCGCCTGTTTGCGGCATTCGCTGCCACGGGCCTCGCTCACCGGCGCGAACCACATGGAGCCACCGCCCCCACGCCAGTTGTACAGACCGAATTCCTGCAGGTTCGGCACACCGGACATCAGCTCGGCGCGGTACTTGAAGGGCTGGGTATCCCCGGCCTCTTCCTGGGTGACGATGCGACCCTTGCCGAGCTTCTTGAACTCGTCGACGATGATCTTCCAGTTGACGTCGACCTGCTCCTGGGTGCCGTACAGTGCCGCGTACAGGTTCCAGGCACCCATGCCGGTGTCCTTCTGGATCTGCTTCTGGATCTCGTCGGGGGTGTGGCCCGGCTCGGTGATGTAGTCGGAACGGCGCACGTTGCCGCTGCCCGCTTCCCAGAGGATATTGGCGATCACCGCCGAGTTGGGGATGATCCCGCGGATACGCAGTGGACGCAGGACCTCGACGATCTCGACAATGTCTTCCTCGTTCTCGAAGATGATCTCGAAGGGCTTGAATACCGGCGGCTTGGGCATCAGCCAGAAGCCCATCTTGGTGCAGATACCGTAGTTGGACTGGGTGAACATGCCGTCCAGGGTCGGGCCATAGCCCCACTTGAAGATCTGCCAGGTGTTGCTGCCCTTCACGCCGCCCATGCCGGTGCGATAGACATCACCGTTGGCCAGTACCACTTCCATGCCGCACTGCATCATGAAGTGCTCACCGTAGGGGGTGTAACCCACACCACGGTCCATGGTGTTGCCCACCGGGCCGGCAATGGCCGAGGGTGCGGAGAAGGACAGCATGACCGGCAGGTTGTTTTCCTGGATGTAGTCGTACAGCTGACCGTAGGTCACGCCCGGCTCGACCAGGGCGTAGCACATTTCCGGGTCGACCTTGATGATCCTGTTCATCTTCTTCAGGTCGAGAATGACCTGACCGCGCTGCCCCGGGGCAGCCGAGCCATAACCGAAGTTGCGGCCGGTGGAGATGGTCCAGATCGGAATGCGGTGCTCGTTACAGATCTTCACTACACCCTGGACCTGTTCCACGGTGGTGGCGGTGACTGCGGCGGAGGGCGCGTGGGCGGCGTTCTCCACGGACATCATGATCTTGTTGTAGGGAACCAGCTGCTGCTGTTCCACCAGTACGTTCTCGTTACCCAGCAGGGCGCGGAACTTCTCCACCGCTGCGTTGAATTCCTGCTGCGTCACGCCGCGGGGCAATACGCCATTGTTCTGTTCAGACATGGATCAGACTCCTTCAGGTCTCGATCGAAAAGGAAACGAAGCTGCCATCAAGCGGCGCACCGGCCTGGGCAATCAGCGGAGCGGCGGTCGGACGACCGGCACCCAGCGAACCCAGCAGATAACCGATACCGGCGGCCCACTGGTCAGCGTGGCGCTGGTTGCGCGGTGCGGCGGACAGCTGGCGGGCCGGGGCAGCACTGCCCAAGCGCTCCTCGGTCAGCTCGAAGCCGGCACCGCAGCCATGCAGCTGGCGGCCCAGCTGGCGTGCACAGCCCTCGGCACTGGCCGTATTGAGCAGACGGTGACGGGTGACACCACCCCGGGCGGTGTGCTGGCCGAGCCATTCGACGCGGGCGCCGGCGCTGCGCGCCATGTCCACCACCAGGGCGGCACTGGCATCATCCAGCAGGCCGATCAGCCGCATCTTCCGGCCGCTGCCCAGCTGGCTCTGCAGGCTCAGCAGGTCGGTCAGGTCACCCCCGATCTGGCGCACCTGTACCGCCGCACCGGTGGCCCGGGCACCCTGCACGAAGGCCGACTGTTCGGCACCCTGATTGACCAGCACCAGCGCGGGGCGAGCCGCTGAACTGCGCGGGCTGCCGTGGGCCGCACCCAGGGCAGGCAGGGCACCGCCCAGAGTCAACCCGGCGAGGCTGCCCAAGGCCATGCCCTTGAGGACGAAACGACGATCCATACTCATGCGCTCCTCCTCATTTCTGCTTCGGCTGGTGAGCAGGCAGGCTGGCGATGTACTCGGTTACCTGAGCCAGGGATTCGTCATCGATATAGGCCTCGGGAAACGCCGGCATGGCGCGGAAGCCGTTACGCACGATCGCCTTCACGTACTCGAACGGCAGACCACGCCCCTGGATCGGCACACCCACACCCACTTCAGGCTTGTGGCACTTGCCGCAGAGGTTGTCATACAGCTCCTGACCGTTTTCCCACTGGGCAGCCTGCGCGCCCGCGCCAAACATCAGCGCCAGCGGCAGAACCACGGCGGCGCCCAGGGCGGCCCGGCCGGGCAGCATGCGTGAACGAGATTTCATGTTTTGCTCCTTCTTATGAAAAGCGCTTCCCCGGCAGTTGCATGGCTCGCCGGGGTGCTGCTCAGAACGGGTACGGACGCGGTGCGTGCTGAACCGTGATCCAGTGATCAGTGGTGAATTCCTCGATGGCCCAGTCACCGTTGAAGCGACCCAGACCGGAGTTCTTCTCACCACCGAAGGGGGCGTTCGGCTCATCGTTGACCGGCATGTCGTTGACATGGGTCATGCCCGCACGGATGCCCTGGGCGAAGGCCACGCCCTTGGAGATGTCACGGGTGAACACGGTGCTGGACAGGCCGTACTCAGTGCTGTTGGCCAGCTCCAGCGCATGGGCGGCGTCACGGGCGGACTGGATGCCCACCAGGGGTCCGAAGATCTCTTCCCGGGCGATCTCCATGTCGGCGGTGACGTTGCCGAAGACATGGGGCGGCATCACGTTGCCCTGGGGCTCGCCGCCCACCAGCAGGGTTGCGCCTTCTTCCTGGGCAAGGCGAATCTTGTCCTTCAGGCCGTCCAGCTGCCTGGCATTGATCACCGGACCGACCACGGTCTCGGGCTTGCTCGGATCACCGTAGGGCAGCGCCTTGACCCGCTCGACGTAACGGCGGGTAAATTCCTCCAGCAGCGGCTGCTCGACGATGATGCGGTTGATCGCCATGCAGATCTGGCCCTGGTGCAGGAACTTGCCGACCACGGCAGCGTTCACCGCCGCGTCCACGTCAGCGTCGGCCAGCACCACAAAGGGACTGTTGCCACCCAGCTCCAGTGCCACATGCTTGAGGTGCTCGCCACCGCTGGCGATACGGCCGATATTGCGGCCCACCGGGGTGGAACCGGTGAAGGAGATGAAGGAGGGGATCGGGTGCTCGACAAAGGCATCACCGATTTCCGAACCGGCGCCCACCACCACACTGAGTACACCGGCCGGCAGACCGGCTTCCTCGAATATGCGCGCCAGCAGCAGACCGCCGGTTACCGGGGTATCACTGGCCGGCTTGATGACGACCGCGTTGCCCAGTGCCAGTGCCGGGGAAACTGACCGGGCGCTCAGGTGCAGGGGGAAGTTCCAGGGACTGATGACCCCGATCACGCCCAGGGGTGCGCGGTACACACGACTTTCCTTGCCAGGTACATCGGTCGGCAGGATGCGGCCGTGGCAGCGACCCGGCAGACTGGCCGACTCCAGGGTGATGGACCGGGCTGCGCCCCACTCGATCTGCGCCTTGATGCGGGTACTGCCGGACTCGCGGATCAGCCAGTCGACGATCTCGTCCTTGCGCTCATCGAAGATCTCGACCGCCCGGCGCATGATCTGGCCACGTGCGGTCGGCCCCATCGCGGCCCACTCGACCTGCGCCTGAGCAGCCTTGCGGTAGGCTTCATCCAGATCTTCCCGGGTAGCCATGGGCAGGCTCAGCAGCTGTTCCCCGGTGAAGGGATCGGTTACGTCCAGGTTGCGGCTGGCGCTGCCGGCACGCCATTGACCACCGATCGGCTGCAGCTCCAGATTCTGATAGACAGGCTTGCTAGTCATCTGTTTTCTCTCTCATGTGTTCGATGCCCCAATACCCGCCGGCAGATCGTGAAGATCCTCAGGGCACAGTAAAGGATGTCCGGACTTTACAAGTTCTGTGCCAGAACCAGCATAGGCGACGAATCGCCGCACATCCACGCGCACACGTGGGATCGCCCGACGACACGAAGAAAAGAATCGTAGAATTTTCAACACTGCGTATAATTGAACGCACAAATTTCAACGCACGGCAGGCAGACCATGGCAGATATTCCCGCCTATGCGGAGAAGCTCCTCGAGAGACTGATGGCGGACCGCCGCAATCTCTTCGTTCGCTCCTCCGATCAGCTCAGCAATGGCTACCCCTCTCCCGACCAGTTGGCCGAGGCGATTGCCTTTGCCCCTGCCCAGGGCAACATCTGGCTGTTCGGTCGGCGCTACCTGCTGATGCAGAGTGGCGCCTTCGGTGAAATCCGGCGCGAACTGATCCGCGAGGCGGGATTGGAAAAGGCCCGGGGCATCTATACCGCCACCGGCTGGCATGCCGGGGCACGGCTTGCGCGGCAGGTGGCACAGCAGTGGCCAACCGGGGATCACGGCAGCCTGTTCAGCGCCGGCCCGCGCCTGCACATGCTCGAGGGCATGGTCAACGTCGAGCCCATCCACTTCGAGATGGACAGCGAAGCCGGCAGCTTCTACAGCGACATGTACTGGCACAACTCGCTGGAGGCCCAGGAGCATCTGGCCCATCACCCGCCGGGGGGTGAGTGCGTGTGCTGGATGCAGACCGGTTTTGCCAGCGGCTACGCCTCCGCCCTGCTCGGACGCATGGTGGTATTCCGCGAGATCGAATGCCGCGCCACCGGGCATGGCGCCTGCCGCATCATCGGCAAGCCCGCCGAGCAGTGGGCGGATCTGGAGAACGACACCCGGGACCCGGAGACCGACGGCTTCTTCAGCCATCTGTTCCACGGCATGGCCGAGCCACACCACAGCGTGCTGCCCGATGACGGCGGCGATCAGATCATGCTAGGGGCCGCTCCCGCCTTCCTGCGGGCCCAGCGCATGCTGCAGCGGGTGGCGCCTACTCAGGCCACGGTGCTGCTGGCCGGGGAATCGGGGGCGGGCAAGGAAATGTTTGCCCAGTACCTGCACCGCCACAGCCCTCGGGCGGACAAGCCGCTGGTCAGCCTCAACTGCGCGTCGCTGCCGGAAAATCTGGTCGAGGCCGAGCTGTTCGGCGTCGAGCGCGGCGCCTATACCGGCGCCGATCGGAGCCGACCGGGGCGCTTCGAGCGGGCCCATGGCGGCACCCTGTTCCTTGACGAGATCGCCTCCCTGAGCCTGGATGCCCAGGGCAAGATACTGCGCGCCCTGCAGGAGGGCGAGATCGAGCGGGTCGGTGGCGACAAGCCGATCCGGGTGGATGTGCGACTGGTGGCCGCCGCCAATGTGCAGCTGCGCGATGAGGTGCGCGCCGGACGTTTCCGCGAGGATCTGTTCTATCGTCTGAATGTCTATCCGATCCAGATCCCCAGTCTGCGCGAGCGACGCGAGGACATACCCCTGCTGATGAACCATTTCCTGCAGCGTTACTGCCAGCTGCATCAGCGCGATGTACGTGGCTTTACCAGCCGGCTGATGAACAGCCTGCTGACCCACCCGTTTCCCGGCAACATCCGCGAGCTGCAGAACCTGATCGAGCGCGGCGTGATCAGTTGTGATGAAGGCGAGCCCATGGACCTGCCGCACATCACCCTCAACGGTGAGCTGCTGGAAGGCGACCCCGCCCTGGGCCTGAACGCCGAGGGCAAGCTGGATATCAGCCCCACCCCGGCACCACTGCACGTGTCCGACGAGGGACTGGGGCCGCTGCCGCCCCCTGTCGCGCGCCTGATGGCCTTCCTCAACGGCAAGGACGCCCGCCTGCAGACCGCGATCAGCGAGATCGAGGACCTGCTGATCGACCACGCCCTGAACCGCACCGATGGCAACGTGACCGCGGCCGCGCACCTGATCGGCCTGAGCCGGGCACAGATCAATTACCGTTTGAAAGGCAGATAGCAAACCGGCGGCGGGCGCCGCCGGCAGCCGTCACCACAGGGCGCGGTGACGGCGAGCGTGGGTCAGGACAGGCGCAGAATCGGCTTGACCGCCGTGCCGTTGGCCGAATCCTCGAAGGCCTGGTTGATCTGATCGAAGTCGTAGAACCTGACCAGTTTGTCGAAGGGGAACTGCCCGGCCTTGTAGTATTCCACCAGCTTGGGAATGAACACCCGGGGTACCGAGTCACCCTCGATCACGCCGATCATGCTCTTGCCCTCGGCCATCAGGTCATTGTGCACGTCGATGCTCATCTCCGGGGTCACCCCGACAATGGCCACCACACCCAGCGGCCGCAGGGCATGCATGCTCTGGCGCACCACCGGCGGCACCCCGGTGGTTTCCACCGCGTAGTGCACCCCGCCGCCGCTGGCTTCGCGGATTTCCTTGACCACATCCACCTGCCTGCCGTTCAGGGCATGGGTCGCCCCCAGCTCCCTGGCCAGCTCAAGGCGGCTGTCATGCACGTCGATGGCGTAGATCTGCTGGCAGCCGGCGATCTTCGCCGCCATGATAGCGCTCAGGCCGACGGCACCGCAGCCATACACGGCAATGCTGGTGCCGAACTCGGGGCGCAGGCGGTTGAGCACAGTACCGGCGCCGGTCTGGATGCCACAACCCAGCGGCCCGAGCAGGGCCAGATCCACATCCTTGTCGACCTTCACCACGTTGCGCTCGTGGGCAATCACCTGGGCGCCGAAGGAGGACTGACCGAAGAAGGTATGCACATCGGTGTCGCCCTGATGGATGCGGCAGCTGTGGTCCTCCATGCAGCCACCGAAATTGAGCTCGTTGAAGCGCGAGCACACGGTGGGGTGGCCGGTCAGGCAGTTCTCGCACTGGCCACAGTGGGCAAAGGACATGACCACATGATCACCCACCGCCACGCTGCTGACGTTCTCGCCGACTTCCTCGACGATACCCGCTCCCTCGTGTCCCAGCACGATGGGATAGGGGGAAATGCCCAGGTCCCGGGCTACCGCGTCGGTGTGGCAGACGCCGGTCGCCACCACCTTGATGCGCACTTCTCCCGCCTTGGGTGCAGAGAGGGTGACTTCCTCGATACTGAATTCCTTGCCCTGGGCATGGGTTACTGCAGCTTGAATCTTCATATCTGACTCCATGTGAGTTCCTAGTGGAAACAGGTCGGTCGTCTTGCAGGCAAAAACCAGACCAACTCACCATCAACTACTGGTGACAAGCTGATCAGTTCGCGCTGCCATGACGAAATCGTTGCGGTGCAGGCCATGGATCTTGTGCGTCCACCAGCGCACCGTCACCCTGCCCCATTCCACCAGAATCGCCGGATGATGGCCCTGCGCCTCGGCCAGCTCGCCGACCCGGTTGGCAAAGTCCATTGCGCGGGCGAAATCGGGAAAGTGAAAGCAGCGCAGCAACTGTTCGACACCCTCTATCCGTGTGAGGGTCCACTCGGGAATCTGCGGCAGCAGCTGCTCCCGCTCCGCCTCGGTGACCCTTGGTGCATCGGCGCGGCAGGCCTCGCAGTGCTGCTCGGTCAGTCTGGACATGATTCGACACCCCTGTGGTTGAGGACAATACTTCTAGGTTAGTCCAGTCCCCGACTTACATGGGCGTTGTCGGGCAAATCTGTGCCCGGCGATCACCACGGGACTGGCCAGACACCTCACAGGAGGCCCCATGACCAACAATGCCGCCTCTGGTCGGAACCGCTTCGCCGGTCATGCCGAAGCCACCGACCTGAGCCATTTCGAACGCCACAATTACAGTGGAGACCGCGAGGAGCAGGCTGCCTTCGAGCGCCTGGTTCGCCTGTGCAAGGAGGTTGCCCGCCGCTTGCGCGCCAACGGACCGGGCGTGGTCGCCATCATGGCTGACCACGTGTGCTGGGCGTCACCACTGTTCACTGCCGAGGAGCCGCTGGTCTCGGCGCTGGCACAGGATCTGGCTCATACGGAATTCACCTATGCCTTCTTTCCCTCCCATTCGGAGGATCTGACAGCAGCGGAACTGGAGGATATCGCCGATGCCGTGCAGCACTGGCTGGACAACCCGTCCTTCGAGGCGGTGGATCAGGCAGAGCTGGACAGAGCGGTGCACGTGATCATGGAACGCTGGGATGACGACGACTGTCGGCACCTGAACTGAGGGAGGGAAATACACAGAGAGCCAGATCGGCTGACTCCCTGCAGGCAGGGCTGGCTTAGAACGCCATACCCAGGGTGATGCCGAACTCGTTGCTTTCCAGCTCGGTATTCTGAGCCAGATCCTGACGGTTCTTCAGCTCATAGTTGGTCTGGGTGTAATACAGACCAGCGGTAAACCCGCTGTCCCACAGGAAGTTCAATTCTGCATAGGGGTTGAACTTCTCGTCCAGATCCACGGTTTCACTACCGACGCCGTCGAGCTTGATCTTGGCTTCCCCTTCGATGGAATAACGGGTACCCACTTCCAGGCGGGTAATTACATTGTTACCCCGGTGATGCCAGCCCACTGCAGCCTTGGCGAAGGGGCTCTTGTTACTCAACTCGACATCGCCTACCGAGCGGTCATCCATTTCAAAACGGGTCCAGTCATAACCGACACCGACCAGCACATCGAAGTTGCTGTTGTTGTTCAGCGGCATCCGCATACCCAGGTCGAGATCGGCACGGGCGTCCTTGATCTCGTCGTCACCACGCTCACCGTAACGGCCGTTGGCGCCGATCTGGAAGATGACCCCGGGGCCGCCGGTCATCTTGTTGCCGTAGTTGTAGAAGATACCTACCTTACCCACATCATCATCGCGACCGTCGATTCTGTCGTTGTCGGAGTTGAACTCGTACTCGTTATAGGCGCCAATAAGCCCCAGGTTGGAAATGGGTTGCTCGGCAGCCAGTGCAAGCATCGGGCTCATGATCAGACCGGCAGCGGAAGCGTGGATCAAAGTAGTACGAAGGCGCATAGGTATTTCCTCTTTGTATTTGCCTGAGTAACTACCGACAGAACACGTTTTATTAAGTTCGATAATTTTGATGTTTCGCTTAACTGCAGGTTCAGCCCGAGCGCTCTGATATAATCGCCTCCCACCGCCGCGCTTCAGCTGTTGTTTCTCCGGACCTTCACATGACTGATCGCTACTTTGATCAACTGGGCACGCACTTCGCGCGCAAGATCTACTCCAGCACCAAGGGCGCCATCCGCCTGGCCGTGCTGCAACGCGATCTTCGCCAGTGGCTGCCCGAGCTGGCCGGCGACGGCCCGCTGGATATCCTCGACGTAGGTGCAGGACTCGGTCATATGAGCGAGTGGCTGCTGCGCCAGGGACATCAGCTGACCATCAGCGAACCCTCCGCCGAAATGCTCGAGGCCGCCCGGGCCCGGCTGCAGGCAGTGGAGATATCAGCACCGCCATGGCAGGCCCTTGACCTGCCACTGCAACGGTTGCCCGAACGGGGGCAGCGTCATGATCTGGTTATCTGCCATGCGGTACTGGAGTGGCTGGCCGACCCGGCTGCTGCCCTGGCCGACCTGCGCGCACTGGTGCGCCCGGGCGGCGCCCTGTCCCTGGCCTTCTACAACCGCGACGCGCTGATCTACAAGAATCTGATCAAGGGCCAGTTCCGCAAGCTGCAGCGAAATCAGCTGGCCGGCATGGGCCGGCGCGGCCTGACGCCGCAGCAACCGCTGGATCCGCGGCAGGTACAGCAATGGATAGCTGAGGCGGGGTTCGATTGCCGCTACATGACCGGGGTACGGGTATTCCACGATTACATGCCCGAGCCCTTCAAGTCCGAGGCGGACGAACAACAGGTGATCGAACAGGAGCTGCTGTACAGCACCCATCCGGCCTACCTGCATCTGGGCCGTTATCTGCATTGCTGGCTCAGGCCGAAGGATTGAGCCCCAGCGGCTGCATCCAGCGATCACGGCGCCACAGCCAGAAGAACCAACCGCCAAGCAAGGCGCCCCGCGCCAGCATGAACAGGTAAAAGCCCAGCCACAGGCCGTGGTTGCCGCTGTCGCGCAGCAGCCAGGCCGCCGGCACATAGATCAGCAGCACCGCCGCCAGCATGGCATTGCGCATGTCCCGGGCCCGGGTGGCGCCGATGAACAGCCCATCCAGCAGATAGCTCCACACCGCCACCAGCGGCATCCAGGCCATCCACGGCAGGTAGAGGGTCGCCACCGAGCGGATGGACTCCACCGAGGTCAGCAGACTGATGATCCAGCCGCCCAGCAGATTGAAGGCCAGCACAAAACCGCTGCCGACCACCAGGGACCAGAAGGTACTGACCACCAGCACCCGCTTGAGCGCCTGACGATTGCGCTGCCCCAGGGCATGGCCACCCAGGGCCTCCACTGCATGGGCCAGGCCATCCAGTCCGTGGGAGGTGATCAGCAGGAAGTTGAGCAGCACCGCGTTGGCCGCCACCACCGAATCGCCGAGACGCGCGCCCTGCAGCACCAGCAGATAGAACACCAGCTCCAGCGCCAGGGTGCGGATCAGGATGTCGCGGTTGACCCGGATCAGCGGTGCGGCTCCGCGCAGGCGCAGCGCCGCCGACCAGTCTGTCACCCCGGGGTAGCGCGCCAGTACCGGTCTCAGCAGCCACAGACCCAGCAGCAGGCCGGCATAGTCCCCGACGACGGTCGCCCAGGCTGCTCCCGCGACACCCCAGCCCAGCACCAGCACAAAGAGCACATCCAGCGCTATGTTGGTCAGGTTCACCGTCAGCAACAGGTACAGGGGCGCGCGGCCACGCTGGGCGCCGATAAACCAGCCGACCAGCACGAAGTTGGCCAACGCCGCCGGCAGGCTGATCAGTCGAATGTTGAAATACAGCCGCGCCTGTTCCAGCAGGGCCTCGCTGCTGTCGATAAAATGCAGCGCGATATTCAGCAGGGGCCGGTGAACCAGCCACACCAGCAGGGCCAGCAGCAGCGCCAGCCACAGCGCCTGCAGCAATACCAGACGCAGGCGGTCACCATCCCGCGCCCCACAGGCCTGCGCCACGAAGCCGGTGGTACCCATGCGCAGGAAGCCCGCTGCCCAGAGGATGAAAGTGATCAGGGTGGCGCCGACCGCCACGCCACCCAGATGGTGGGCGCCATCCAGATGCCCGATCACGGCGGTGTCCACCAGTCCGACCACGGGCACGCTGATATTGGACAGGATCATCGGCGTCGCCAGCGCCCAGACCTGACGATGGGTCGGGCGGTGGCGCGCAGCGGAGAACAGGGAAGACAACGTCATGGCGTGCCGGCGGCGGCCAGCCGTTGCCGGGCACGCGCCCGGCAACCGGAGATCAGCAGCATCGCATCAACCGCCTGCCCTTTTGGTCTTGAAACCTTCGGCCGTCAGCCAGTCACACAGCATGTCGGCGCGATCACCCTGGATCTCGATGACCCCGTCGACCACGGAACCGCCGCAACCGCAGCGGGCCTTGATCCGTTTGGCCAGCGCCTTGAGCTCATCGGCGGGCAGCGCCAGCCCGCTGATGGTGGTCACCGTCTTGCCGCCGCGGCCCTTGGTCTCCCGGCGTACCCGGGCGATCCCGTCACCAGCCGGAAGCTGTGGCTGACCGCAGATGCAGGCATCCTGCGGTTGTCGGCAATCGGGACACATGCGTCCGCTGTCAGTGGAGTACACCAGTCCACCCAGGGCTCCGAAACCGGTCTGTCGCTTGGCCATGAACTCAACCCTGCTCCAGCAGTCGACGCAGGTCGATCAGCCCGGCGTTGGCCCGGGACAGATAGTTGGCCATGACCAGCGAATGGTTGGCCAGCACACCGAAGCCACCACCATTGAGGATCATCGGACTCCATACGGTCTCCTGGGTCGCCTCCAGCTCGCGGATGATCTGGCGCAGGCTGACCAGGGCATTCTTCTTGTCCAGCACCTCGGCGTAATCCTTTTCCACCGCACGCAGCAGGTGCGCCAGCGCCCAGGCACTGCCCCGCGCCTCGTAGAAGACGTTGTCGATCTGCAGCCAGGGGGTCTTCTTGCGCTCACGTCCACCATCGGTCAGCGGTGCCCGTGCCACGCTGGAGGACAGCCGCTGGGACAGCGAACCCAGACGCGTGCTGGCATCGCCTATCCAGGCCGCGAGGTTGTCGGCACGGGCGTAGAAGCTGGCATTGCCGCTCTCCAGACGACCTATGTAGTCATCCAGCAGGCGCACGGCACTGCGGTATTCGCTCTCACTGGCGGGCAGTGCCCAGCTGTTGTGATCGAAATGCAGCAGCGGTTCGGCCTTGGCCAGCGCCGCATCCTCGGTGGACTGCGACTGGGAACGCGCCATGTCCCGGCGCATGGCCCGTGCCATGTCACGCACCTGGACCAGCACACCGAATTCCCAGCTGGGCATGTTGTCCAGCCAGATGCCGGGAGGGGTGATGTCATTGCTGATGAAGCCGCCGGGCTTCTCCAGCAGGGTCATTGAAAGCGCACGCACCGTGCGGGCGGTATGGGATCCGGTGGTGAGGGAGTTGCTGGCCCCGACCGGGAGTACGTTCAGTTCGTTCAGACCCGGCTCACGGCTCCAGTACCAGCCGACCAGCAGGCAAATGAACAGATAGACAATGAGTACTGCACCGATCACTGTGCCCAGGGTGCGACTGCGACCACCACCGAGGCGATCGCCGAGTCCGTCCGCACCGCTAAAACGTCTGTTGAATTTCATCTGGCTCCCCCTCTTCATGCGCCGCGGCAAGCATACCATCTGGACCGTGACAGCACAGCCGCCTGCCATTGTCCTCTGGCTCAGCATAGACGGTTCCGGCGCACCCTGACCGGCGCCACCCCGGAGATGGTGCCTGGCAACCCGAACGCACCCCGCACCGAAAAATATGGTGGCAAAGCGGGCATGGCATTCGCGGCGACAGGCAGTATCATAGCCCCAAGCCCATTTCGGACATGCCCATGCCGCTTTCACGTATCCTGCTGTTCCTGCTACTGGTAATGTGCAATACGGTGCTGGCCCAGACCAGCCTGACCGGCAACACCGGCAATGGCATCTCGCTGCTGGACAATGTCGGCAGTACCGCCCGCTTCCTGCCGGTGCATGAGGCCTTCCGCCCCGGCCTGGTTCAGGCCGACCGCGAGCGCATCGAACTGCAGTTCGATATCGCCCCGGAATACTATCTCTATCGCCATCGCCTGAGCTTCGAGCTGCTCGGCGGTGATGACAGCATCCGCCAGACCCGGCTGCCCGATGGCAAGGCCATTCACGACGAGTTCTTCGGCGACGTCGAGGTCTACTACACCAGCCTCAACGTGGTGCTGGACATTACCCCGGGGAACAGCCCCGCGCGGCAGCTGCGGGTCGAATACCAGGGCTGCGCTGATGCCGGCCTCTGCTACCCGCCGGAAATCCACACCCTGGATCTGCCCGGCGCAGGCGGTGCGCCCGGCGTTGCCGAGTCCTCCGATGACGACGGATCCCTCGGCTGGTCCCTGCTGTTGCTGTTTGCCGCTGGCCTGGCCCTGACCTTCACCCCCTGCGTACTGCCCATGGTGCCGATACTCACCGGCATGGTACTGGGGCGAACCGACATCGACCGCACCCGGGCCTTCATCCTGTCGCTCAGCTATGTGCTGGGCATGGCCCTGACCTTTGCCCTGGTCGGCGCCCTGATCGGCCTGTTCGGCGCGGCGCTGAACATACAGGCGCGCCTGCAGTCACCCTGGGTGCTGGGCACCTTCGCCGCCTTCTTCGTGCTCTTTGCCCTGGCCATGTTCGATCTGTACCAGATGCGCCTGCCGGCCTTCATCCGCGAGCCGGCCGAACGCCTGGGCAGCCGCACCCGGGGCGGCTCGGTACCCGGCGCCGCCGCCATGGGCGTGCTCTCTTCGCTGGTGGTCTCGCCCTGCATATCCGCCCCCCTGGCCGGTGCGCTGGTCTATATCAGCGCCACGGGTGATGCCATCGGAGGCGCGCTGCAGCTGTTTGCCCTGGCACTGGGCATGGGTGTGCCGCTGATTCTGGTGGCGATGTTCGGCAGTGCCCTGCTGCCGCGCTCGGGCCCCTGGCTGAACAGCGTCAAGCAGACTTTCGGCTTCGGCCTGCTGGCGGTCGCCATCTGGCTGCTGGAGCGGTTCATTCCGGGGCCGGCCAGCCTGGCGCTGTGGGCCGCGCTGGCCGCCGGCATCGCCGTGCAGCTGGGCCTGTTCGACCGGCTGCCGCGTTCCGGTGTGGGTCGGCTGGCCCAGACTGCCGCCCTGCTGCTGGCCATCTATGCCGCCGCCGCACTGTTCGGCGCCCTGTCAGGGGCAAGCGATCCCCTGCGTCCGCTGCAGAACCTGCGTGGAGCGGGTACCCCGACGGCTGTGGAAGCGTCCGGCTACTTCGAGCGCGTTACCGAGGTTGATCAGCTCAAGCAACGCCTGCAGCAAGCCCGTACCAGCGGTCAGCCGGCCATCGTCGAGCTGTCCGCCGACTGGTGCATCAGCTGCAAGGTGATGGAGCGCGACATCCTCAATCAGCCCGTTGTGCGCAGCGCCGGGCTGGATGACCTGATGCGCATCCAGCTGGATGTGACCGACAACACCCCTGCCCAGCGGGCCTGGATGACCGAGCAGCAATTGTTCGGCCCACCGGCGTTCCTGTTCTTTGATGGCCAGGGCCGGGAAATAACGGATCTGCGCATTCAGGGCGAGGTATCGCGGGAGGTATTCCTGCGGCACCTGCAGCGGGCGATCGGCGCGCGATAACCCCTCCCTCGCCTCCGTCCCGCCCCGGCGGGAAAGGGGCATGCGCAGGCCCAAGTTCCACAAAAACAGGGCAATCATGCTGCCATCTGATGGCATCGAACTGCTTCTGGACAGCTGTTTTTTTATCCGGCAAACTCTGCCCTCATTCATGACCACAGAGTCAATCACTCACTTCCGCCGTGGAATAGTCCTCAATGGCCCGTATCCTGGTTCTGCATGGCCCCAATCTCAACCTGCTCGGCACCCGCGAGCCGGGTGTCTATGGCGCGGTCACCCTGGCGCAGATCAATGCCCGCCTCGTCCAGCAGGCCAGCGAACTGGGGCATCAGCTGGAGGCACTGCAGAGCAACGCAGAGCATGAGCTGATCGCGCGCATTCACGCTGCGCGGGAGGACGGCACCCGGTTCATCATCATCAATCCCGCCGCATTTACCCATACCAGTGTCGCAATACGTGACGCGTTGCTGGCGGTGAGCATCCCATTCATCGAAGTGCATCTTTCCAACGTGTACAAACGTGAGCCTTTTCGCCATCACTCCTATTTCTCGGACGTTGCCGAGGGCGTGATCTGCGGGCTGGGAGCCGAGGGTTATACCCTGGCACTGCAGGCAGCTGCACACCGAATTGAAGAAAACTGAAAACGACTACATTGCCCTGGAGCGCAAATATCAATGGATATCCGCAAAGTAAAGAAACTCATCGAACTGCTTGAAGAGTCCGGCATCGACGAGCTGGAGATTCACGAAGGCGAGGAGTCCGTACGGATCAGCCGCCACAGCCAGAAAGCGGTCGCCCCTCAGCAGTACGTCCAGGCTCCCATGGCCGCTGCACCGGCTCCCGCTGCCGCTCCGGCTGCTGCCCCGGTCGCCGAAGCCGCTCCGGCCGAGCCTTCCGGTCACCTGGTGCGCTCGCCCATGGTCGGTACCTTCTACCGTTCGCCGTCCCCCGAGTCCCCGGCCTTCGTTGAAGTCGGCCAGACCGTCAAGGCCGGCGACGTGCTGTGCATCGTTGAAGCCATGAAGATGATGAACCACATCGAAGCCGACAAGAGCGGTGTCATCCAGGCTATCCTGGTCGACAACGGCCAGCCGGTCGAATTCGATCAACCCCTGTTCAGCATCGCCTGAGCCCGACCCGGAGGCTGCGATGCAGAAAGTACTCATAGCCAACCGCGGCGAGATTGCACTGCGCATCATCCGTGCGTGCAAGGAGCTGGGGTTGAAGACAGTGGCGGTGCATTCCACCGCCGACCGTGAACTCATGCACCTGGCCATGGCCGACGAGACCGTGTGCATAGGTCCGGCCATTGCCACCGAGTCCTACCTGAACATTCCGCGCATCATCAGTGCGGCCGAGGTGACCGGTGCCGACGCCATCCACCCCGGCTACGGTTTCCTCGCGGAAAACGCCGATTTTGCCGAACAGATCGAGCGTTCCGGCTTCACCTTCATCGGCCCCAGCGCCGACGTGATCCGCCTGATGGGGGACAAGGTGTCGGCCATCGAGGCAATGAAGAAGGCCGGCGTACCCACGGTGCCCGGTTCCGATGGCCCGCTGCCGGAAGACGAGCAGAAGTGCCTGCAGATCGCCAAGCGTGTCGGCTACCCGGTGATCATCAAGGCTTCCGGTGGTGGTGGCGGCCGTGGCATGCGCGTGGTGCACAAGGAAGAGGATCTGATCAAGTCGATCCGTCTGACCCGCACCGAGGCTGGCGCCGCCTTCGGCAACCCCATGGTCTACCTGGAGAAGTTCCTGACCAATCCCCGTCACGTGGAAGTTCAGGTGCTGTCCGACGGTCAGGGCAATGCCATTCATCTGGGCGATCGGGACTGCTCGCTGCAGCGCCGCCACCAGAAGATCATCGAGGAAGCGCCTGCCCCGGGCGTTGACGAGAAGGCCCGTGCCGAAGTCCAGGCCCGCTGCGTACAGGCCTGTATCGAGCTGGGTTACCGCGGCGCCGGCACCTTCGAGTTTCTCTACGAGGACGGTCAGTTCTTCTTCATCGAGATGAACACCCGTATCCAGGTGGAGCATCCGATCTCCGAGATGGTCACCGGTATCGACATCCTCAAGGAGCAGATCAAGGTCTGTGGCGGCCTGCCCCTGAGCCTGAAGCAGGAGGATGTGGTCATCCGCGGGCACGCCATCGAGTGCCGGATCAACGCCGAAGACCCCACCAGTTTCCTGCCCAGCCCGGGTACCGTGAGCTTCTTCCACGCGCCGGGCGGTAACGGCGTACGGGTCGACTCGCACCTGTACAGCGGTTACAAGGTACCGCCGAACTACGACTCGCTGGTCGGCAAGCTGATCACCTACGGCGCCACCCGTGACGAGGCGATGGCGCGGATGCGCAATGCCCTGGACGAGCTGGTGGTCGACGGCATCAAGACCAACACCCCGCTGCACCGGGAGCTGGTA
Organism: Halopseudomonas formosensis; assembly: GCF_900115905.1. Taxonomy (GTDB): domain Bacteria; phylum Pseudomonadota; class Gammaproteobacteria; order Pseudomonadales; family Pseudomonadaceae; genus Halopseudomonas; species Halopseudomonas formosensis. Next base: position 479,932 of record NZ_FOYD01000001.1, on the reverse strand, counting down.
CGCGATGAGGGTTTCTGCAAGGGTGGCGTGAACATCCACTACCTGGAAAAGAAACTCGGCATCAGCTGACCGACCGCAGTATCACGAGTATGATTCGTGTTGAGGGGAGCGACCTGTCGCTCCCCTTGTCGTTTCTGCCGAGACCCACGCTGACAGCACGAACTTTCTGAAGGAAGCCCCTATGCCCTGGTTGCAACTGCGTCTTGCCATCACTCCGGAACAGGCCGAGCCCATGGAGGACCTGCTGCTGGGACTGGGCGCCGTCTCGGTCACCTTCATGGACGCCGAGGACCAGCCGATCTTCGAGCCGGACCTGGGCACCACACCCCTGTGGCAGCATACCCACCTGCTGGCCCTGTTCGAGGCCGATACCGAGCGCCAGCCGCTGCTCGATCTCCTGCAACAGCTGTGGCAGCAGCCGTTGCCCGAATACCAGTTCGAGGACATTGCCGACCAGGACTGGGAACGCAGCTGGATGGACAATTTCCAGCCGATGCGCTTCGGCCGGCGGCTGTGGATAGTGCCCAGCTGGCACGAGGCGCCGGACTCCCAGGCGGTCAACCTGCTGCTGGACCCGGGCCTGGCCTTCGGCACCGGCACCCACCCGACCACCGCCCTGTGCCTGGAGTGGCTGGATGGACAGGACGTGCGCGGCCTGAACGCAATCGATTTCGGCTGCGGCTCCGGCATCCTCGCCATTGCCGCGCTGCTGCTGGGGGCCGAACGGGTCACCGGCACCGATATCGATCCCCAGGCCCTTGAGGCTTCCCGGGACAACGCCCAGCGCAACGGCATCGCCGATGAGCGTTTTCCCCTGTATCTGCCCGAGGCCATGCCCGCCGAGCCGGCCGACCTGCTGCTGGCCAACATCCTCGCCGGCCCCCTGGTCAGCCTGGCACCGCAGCTGATCTCCCTGGTCAGACCGGGCGGGCGCATTGCCCTGTCCGGCATTCTGGCCGAGCAAACCGAAGAGATCCTGGCAGCCTATCGCGACGCTTTCGAGCTGGACCCGGTGGCCGAGAAGGACGGCTGGATCCGGGTCACCGGCGTGCGCCGGGGCGTGGCGCCGTGAGACAGTTGCAGGCACAATATGCCGCAGCCGTCCCCCGCGGGCAGCAGATGATCAACGACTGAAGGATCCGGTCATATCATGAGCGAGCTGCTGGTCACCCAATGCCCCCATTGCCAGACCCGTTTCCGGTTGACCCCGGAGCAGCTGGGTGTTGCCGGTGGGCATGTGCGCTGCGGTGCCTGCCTGGAAGTCTTCCATGCTGCCGATGCCGCGGCCGCCCTGCGGCCGGTCACACCCGCTCCGGTCATGGACACTGCGCAGCCCCCATCACCTGCTGCCCCGCCGCCGCGGGACGGCCTGCTCGACGATGATCTGGACGAACCGGACCTGGCCGCCCTCGGCCTGGACGAGTCGATCATCGACGAGATCACCCCGGCCGGCCCATTCGCCGATCTGCATGAGGAGTTCCTCACCACACCACCGGCCCGGGACTTCGGTCCCGACTTCGACCACCAGCGCAGCGGTCTCTCCGCAGTGCTCAGCGACACCGAAGGCTATGCCGACCGGGGTATCTTCCACCGGGATCAGCCTGACGCTGCCAGGGACGCAAACGGACCGACGGACACCGAGGTGGAAACGACGCCTCAGCCCGAGCCGCCACGGAATGCGGAACAGCAGTCATCGCACCTCGACAGCGAAGCCGATGATGAGCTGGTCGCCGAGCCGGAGCAGGACGCGCCGGACCTTGTTTCTGCGGCGATGGAGCCAGCCGGGCTGGATGAGGCCGACCCGGACCCGCGCCGGGAGCCCGAGGTCACCCCGCTCAACCTGGCCATGCTCGAGGAAGACCTGCTGGTGACAGCCGGCCGGCGTCGCCGCGCCCCCGGCTGGCTGTGGACAGTGCTTACCCTGGTAGCCCTGGCGGCGCTGCCGGCTCAGTATCTCTACTACCACTTCGATGCCCTGGCCCGCCACGAGAGCACCCGGCCCTGGCTGGAAAACCTGTGCCTGCTGGCCCGCTGCGAACTGCCGGCACGGGTCGACATCAGCCGCATCCGCAGCGCCAACCTGCTGGTTCGGCCCCACCCCGAATTTCCCAACGCCCTGGCCATTGACGTGATCCTGTACAACCGGGCCGACTTCGAGCAGCCCTTCCCGGTGCTGGAGATGCAGTTTGCCGACACCGGCGGCCGCCAGGTTGCCAGTCGCCGTTTCCGACCGGAGGAGTATCTGTCCGGGGAGCTGGCCGGCGTCCGGCTGATGCCTCCACAGACCCCCATACATATCGGGCTGAGCATGCTCGATCCCGGAACACAGGCCCACAGCTACCGTCTGGAATTTCTCAGCCCCTGAGCAGCTGGTCAAATTTCAGCCAGACAGTCTTTATATGGATGCCGGTAGCGGGTATGATAGCCGCCCTCTTCACTTTTTCTGACCCAGCCCGAACATGCCTGCAGTTCTGGGGCATGCACCATTGACCGCGGAGTACAGGGATAGGCCAGCTGTGATCAAGATCGGACCCCATCAAGTTACCAGCCGCGCAATCCTGGCCCCCATGGCCGGCGTTACGGATCGTCCGTTCCGCCGCATGTGCCGGCAGCTGGGTGCCGGGCTGGTGGTCTCCGAGATGGTCACCAGCGACACACGCCTGTGGCACAGCCGCAAGTCCCGCCAGCGTCTGGACCACCGCGGCGAACCCGGCCCCCGCTCGGTGCAGATCGCCGGTGGTGATCCCCAGATGATGGCCGATGCTGCCCGCAGGAACCGTGACAACGGGGCCGAGATCATCGATATCAACATGGGCTGCCCGGCCAAGAAGGTGTGCAACAAGGCCGCCGGCTCCGCCCTGCTGCGCGACGAGCTGCTGGTGGCCGAGATTCTCGAGGCGGTGGTCGCCGCCGTGGATATTCCGGTCACCCTGAAGATCCGCACCGGCTGGGACGAAGACAGCCGCAATGGCGTGCGGGTGGCCCGCATAGCCGAGCAGAGCGGCATTCAGGCCCTTGCGGTTCATGGTCGCACCCGCAACCAGCTGTATACCGGCGAGGCCGAATATGACACCATCGCCGAAATCCGACAGGCCATCCGCATTCCACTGTTTGCCAACGGGGATATCGACTCCCCGCAGAAGGCCAGACAGGTTCTGGAGTACACCGGGGCCGACGCGGTCATGATAGGTCGGGCGGCCCAGAGCCGGCCCTGGATCTTCCGCGAGATCGAACACTATCTGCGCCATGGCGAGGTACCGGCCGAGCCCGGCCTGGCCTGGCAGCAGCAGCTGTTGCTGCAGCATCTGGACGCCCTGCACGAGTTCTACGGCCCCGAGCAGGGTGTGCGCATTGCCCGCAAGCATGCGGGCTGGCAATTGCAGTCGTTACCCGGCGCGGACGAGTTCCGTCGCAGCTTCAACCGCATGGAGTGCGGTGATGAGCAGCGCCAGGCAATCCAGCATTTCTTCGCCCGTTTGATGGAAGGAGGCCTCGCGGCATGAACGACGTAACCACAGCCCTGAAATACGGAAATCCTACCGTGACCGACACCACCGACCCCGACATGCCGACTCCTGCCACGGGTGCGCTGACGGCCCCCCAGACCCTGCGCGACAGCGTGGAACTGGCCCTGCGCAACTACTTCGAGCACCTTGACGGCCAGGACGTGACCGACGTGTACAACATGGTGCTGGCCGAAGTCGAGGCGCCCCTGCTGGAGAGCGTCATGGATTATGTCCGGGGCAACCAGACCCGCGCTTCCGAGGTCCTGGGTCTCAACCGCGGCACCCTGCGCAAGAAGCTCAAGCAGTACGGCCTGCTGTAACCCTTTTTTATCAACCCTGATGGAATTGCAATGACCGACCAAACCACCCGCCTGCCGGTACGTCGTGCGCTGATCAGCGTTTCCGACAAGACCGGCGTTGTCGACTTCGCCCGTGAACTCAGCGCCCTGGGCGTGGAAATCCTTTCCACCGGCGGCACCTGGAAGCTGCTGCGCGACAACAACATCAACGTCGTGGAAGTAGCCGACTACACCGGCTTCCCGGAAATGATGGATGGCCGGGTGAAAACCCTGCACCCGAAGATCCATGGCGGCATTCTCGGTCGCCGCGATCTGGACGGCGCGGTCATGGCTGAGCACGGTATCCAGCCGATCGACATGGTGGTGGTCAACCTCTATCCCTTCGCCGCAACCGTGGCCAAGCCGGGCTGCACCCTGCCCGAGGCGATCGAGAACATCGATATCGGCGGCCCGACCATGGTCCGCTCCGCCGCCAAGAACCACAAGGATGTTGCCATCGTGGTCAACGCCGACGACTATGGTAACGTGCTGGCCAGCCTGCGGGACGGCGGCCTGACCTATGCCCAGCGCTTCGATCTGGCGCTGAAGGCCTTCGAGCACACCGCCGCCTATGACGGCATGATCGCCAACTACCTGGGCACCATCGACCAGACCCGCGACACCCTGAGCACCGAAGACCGCGCCGCCTTCCCGCGCACCTTCAACACCCAGTTCATCAAGGCACAGGACATGCGCTACGGTGAGAACCCGCACCAGAGCGCGGCCTTCTACCGTGAGGCCCAACCGGCCGAAGCCGGCATCGCCACCGCGGTCCAGCTGCAGGGCAAGGAGCTGTCCTACAACAACGTCGCCGACACCGATGCCGCTCTGGAATGCGTGAAGAGTTTCACCAAGCCGGCCTGCGTCATCGTCAAGCACGCCAACCCCTGCGGCGTGGCTGTGGTTCCCGAAGACGAGGGGGGCATCCGCAAGGCTTATGATCTGGCCTTTGCCACCGACAGCGAGTCGGCCTTCGGCGGCATCATCGCCTTCAACCGCGAGCTGGACGCCGCCACCGCCAGCGCCATCGTCGAGCGCCAGTTCGTCGAGGTCATCATTGCCCCCAGCGTCAGCGCCGAAGCCCGCGAAGTGGTCGCGGCCAAGGCCAACGTGCGTCTGCTCGAATGCGGCCAGTGGCCGGCTGAGCGGGTTCAGGACCTGGACTACAAGCGGGTCAACGGCGGCCTGCTGGTGCAGAGCCGGGATACCGGCATGATCACCGAAGCCGACCTCAAGGTAGTCACCAGGCGGGCACCCACCGAGCAGGAAATCCACGACCTGATTTTCGCCTGGAAAGTGGCCAAGTTCGTCAAGTCCAACGCCATCGTCTACGCCAGGAATCGCCAGACCGTGGGCGTCGGCGCCGGTCAGATGAGCCGGGTCAACTCTGCCCGCATTGCCGCGATCAAGGCCGAACATGCCGGCCTGCAGGTAGCCGGTGCAGTGATGGCCTCCGATGCCTTCTTCCCGTTCCGGGACGGCATAGAGAATGCGGCCGCCGCCGGTATCCGCGCGGTGATCCAGCCCGGCGGCTCGATCCGTGACGAGGAAGTCATTGCGGCGGCCGACGAAGCGGACATTGCCATGGTGTTTACCGGAATGCGCCACTTCCGCCACTGAGCAACCCCAGATACAGGTTTGAGGTAACAGAATGAACGTATTGATTATCGGCAGTGGCGGGCGTGAGCACGCGCTGGCGTGGAAGGTGGCCCAGGATGCGCGCGTGGAGAAGGTGTTTGTCGCTCCGGGTAACGCCGGCACCGCCACCGAGGCCAAGTGCGAGAACGTCGCCATCGACGTGCTGGAACTGGACAGGCTGGCCGACTTTGCCGCAGCCAATGTCGAGCTGACCATCGTCGGCCCCGAGGCCCCCCTGGTGGCCGGGGTGGTGGATCTGTTCCGCGAGCGCGGGCTGAAATGCTACGGCCCCACCGCCGGCGCCGCCCAGCTGGAAGGCTCCAAGGCCTTCACCAAGGATTTCCTGGCCCGTCATGGCATTCCCACCGCCAGCTACGCCAACTTCACCGAGGTGGAGCCGGCCCTGGCCTACCTGCGCGAGAAGGGTGCTCCCATCGTCATCAAGGCCGATGGTCTGGCCGCCGGCAAGGGCGTGATTGTCGCCATGACCCTCGAGGAAGCCGAAGCCGCCGTGCGCGACATGCTGTCGGGCAACGCCTTCGGTGAGGCCGGTTCCCGGGTGGTCATCGAGGAATTCCTCGATGGCGAGGAAGCCAGCTTCATCGTCATGGTCGATGGCAGCAACGTGCTGCCCATGGCCACCAGCCAGGATCACAAGCGCGTCGGCGACGGCGACACCGGCCCCAACACCGGCGGCATGGGCGCCTACTCCCCGGCGCCCGTGGTCACCGATGCGGTCCACCGGCGGGTGATGGACGAGATCATCTGGCCGACCGTGCGCGGCATGGCCGCCGAGGGCAACGTCTACACCGGTTTCCTCTACGCCGGTCTGATGATCGACCGCAGCGGCGCGCCCAAGGTCATCGAGTTCAACTGCCGCTTCGGCGATCCCGAAACCCAGCCGATCATGCTGCGTCTGCAGAGCAGCCTGGTGGAGCTGGTCGAGGCCGCCCTGGACGGCCGGCTGGACCAGACCCGGGCCCAGTGGGATCCGCGCCCGAGTCTGGGCGTGGTGCTGGCCGCCGGCGGCTACCCCGGCGACTACCGCAAGGGAGATGTGATCAGCGGCCTGGCGCAGGCAACCAGTCCGGACGGCAAGGTCTTCCACGCCGGCACCGCGCTGCGCGACGGCCAGGTAGTGACCCAGGGCGGTCGGGTACTCTGCGCCACCGCGCTGGGCGGCAACGTCCAGGCCGCGCAACAGGGTGCCTATGCGCTGGCCAAAGCGATCCACTGGGATGGCTGCTTCTACCGCTCGGATATCGGTTATCGGGCCATCCAGCGGGAAAGCTGAGCAGATGCTGCGCGCCGTTCGCACCATCCGGCGCGCAGATCATCGGGGGATGGCAGGACGTCGTCCTGCCAGCCTTGCACTGAGCGTTCCCCCTCCGCAGAATAGGTGCTGGATTGACCAGGGACAGGACAGGTAACGTGAAGCGTACGCTCGGAGTTTTGCTCAGCGCTCTGCTGGGCCTGTGGCTGCTTGTCGGCAGCTGCTGGCCCAGTAATGCCGGTGCGCCCGAGGGTTATCAGTCCTTCGTGGATACCAGCGGCCAGCTGACGCTCAACGATATCCTCTCCAACCGCTACGCCAATCTCTTCGTGCCCACGGCGGAAAGTCCGCTGAAGGTTCCGGGCGCCGGTGCCGCGCTGTGGATCAACGTGCCGCTGGAGCACGCCACCACCTACCTGCTGGAACTGCACAACCCCAGCATTGCCCGCATCAACGTCTATCTGCTGCAGGACGACCTGCTGCGGGTCAGCCATTCATCCGGCATCGCTGATCCCCGCGCCAGCATTCCCCTGCCCCATGGCGGCTTCGCCTTCCCGATTAACGTCACCGAGAGGGACGGCAAGAAGCTGCTGGTGCGGCTGCAGAATGACTACCCCATGACCACCCACCTGACCATGGTGCCGCTGAGCGAGGTCACCCGGGTGCACATACGCCACCAGTCGGTGCAGGGCATTCTCGTCGGCCTGCTGCTGGGCACCGCTCTGACCGCCCTGCTACTGGGAACCCTGCGTCGCGATCCGCTGCATCTGCTGCTGGGCATCAGCGCGGCGCTGTTCGCCCTCAGCGGCTTGACCGGCGTGGGCTGGGCCCTGCACAACTGGAGTTTCCTGCATGGCCAGACCGGCAATCTGCTGAGCCTGGCCGGCTTCATCGTGCTCAGCGCCGGGCTGCACGGTGCCATGCCCCTGCCCGGCACCACCGGGAGCCGCGCCGAACGCATCATCATTCTGGTGGTCGGCACCCTGATCCTGTCGATCAGCATTGCCCAGCCAGCCAGCATCCAGATGGTGCTGTCCGGGCTGCGCATTGTGCTGCCGGGACTGATGCTGGCGCTCATCGCGGTGGCCCTGGTGCGCCGCAATCCGGTCGACCCGCTGTTCACCGCCGGTACCCTGCTGCTGACCTCCAGCTGGCTGCTGGAGCAACTGCTCGGCCTGCCGCCCCATGGAATCACCCAGCACCTGACCGACCTGCTGCTGTGGGGTTCCCTGTTGTGCTATTCGTGGAGCCAGTTCCGTCAGCAGCAGGCCCACACTCTGATCCAGATCACGCAGCAGCATGAGCAGGCCTCGGCCAGGGAGCACCGCGAGGCGCGGATCCGCTTCCTGGCCCGCATCAGCCATGAGCTGCGCACCCCCATGAACGGCGTGCTGGGCATGTCCGAGCTGTTGCTGGACACCGCACTGTCGTCCAAGCAGCGCGATTATGTGCAGACCATCCACAGCTCCGGCAACGACCTGCTCAATTTGATCAACGATGTCCTGGATCTGTCCCGCCTGGAATCCGGGCAACTGACCCTGGAGAAGATGCGCTTCGACCTGCATTCGCTGATCGATGACTGTCTGGAGAACTGCCGTACCCGCCTCAATCACCAGCCGGTCGAGCTGATCAGCTTCATCCATCCGGATGTTCCGCGCTCCATGGAAGGCGACTCGGCCCGGCTGCGGCAGATCATCATGAGCCTGCTGAACAACGCCAATGCCAACACCGAGGAAGGCGAGATACTGCTGGTGGTGGCTGCCGAGGAGCAGGCCGACGGCTCGCAGACCCTGCGGCTGGTGGTGCAGGATACCGGTCACCCCATGGGCGCCGAGGCACGCGGCAGCCTGCTCGAGGCAGCCGCCCCCACCGGCCTGCTGGTGGACATGATGGAACGCCAGGGGCAGCTGTCACTGTACATCTCCCAGCAACTGGTGCGCATGATGGGTGGGCAGATCGGCATCAAGGAGTCCTCCGAGCAGGGCAACTCCATCTGGATCACCCTGCCGGCCGAGCTCATCGACACCCCGGATGACTCCAGCCGCCAGAGCCAGTGCCTGACCGACCTGAACATCCTCATCGTCGATGACAACGCCACCTGCCGCAAGGTGCTGCAGCAACAGGCCAGTGCCTGGCACATGCTGCCCCGCACCGCAGCCAGCGGCCGCGAGGCCCTGGCCATGCTGAGGGCCCAGGCCAACCTGAACAATCCCTTCGACATCCTGCTGCTGGACCAGTCGATGCCCGGGATGACCGGTCTGGAGCTGGCCAGCAAGATCAAGGACGACCCGCTGATCGGCGACGACCTGCTGATCATCATGCTCACCGGCATCAATCAGCTGCCGAGTCGCATCATCGCCCGCAATGCCGGCATCCGCCGGGTACTGAACAAGCCGGTGTCCGGTTACACCCTGCGTACCACCCTGATCGATGAATGGTTGCAGTTCAAGCAACGCAGCCGGGTGACCCCCGCCGTCGAGGAGCCCGGTGAGGCGTCCGAATCGGACTTCCAGGTGCTGGTGGCCGAAGACAACGCCATATCCAGCCGCGTGATCCAGGGCATGCTGGCACGGCTGAAGGTCTCCTGCGATGCGGTGAACAACGGGGAAAAGGCGGTACAGGCGGTTCAGAGCGGCAATTACGATCTGGTGCTGATGGACTGCGAGATGCAGGGCATGGACGGCTTCACGGCGACCAGACATATCCGCGACTGGGAGCAGCGGCAGGCCATGTCACCGGTGCCCATCATCGCCTTGACCGCACACATCCTGCCCGAGCACCGGGAGCGCGCTCGCCAGGCCGGAATGACCGGACACATGGCCAAGCCGGTGGAGCTGGCCCAGCTCGAAGCGCTGCTCAATCACTGGAAGGCATCGCGCCGACCGGGCCGGGTCAGCTAGACATTACAGCTCAGGCGCAGACGTTTCGTTCAGACTGGCCCCGCTGCAGGCGGCAGCGTAGGTGGCCAGCAACTGGCGGGCAAGTGCATTCAGGCTCATGACAGTCCCTCCTCGGTGAGTTCCCGTTCATCTTCGCCGAGCCTGCGGGTGGCGGCCATTGAATCCTCTCAATGACCGCCATAGACGCCGGCTCAGCGTGCCGGACGGCCTCCCCCGCGCTTGCTGCGCCGGCCAGCACCGGTGTCGCGGGGCGGCAGACCGGTATGCTGGGTGAGCAGACGGCCCTTCACCGGTCGGCCCCGCCCCGCGCCTGAACGGGCAGCACCCTGCCCCTCCACCGCCGGCTGCCAGGTCGGAATCAGATGCTGCTTGCTGTTGCCGATCAGATCGGCACGCCCCATCTCGGTCAGGGCCTCGCGCAGCAGCGGCCAGTTCTTCGGGTCATGGTAGCGCAGGAAGGCCTTGTGCAGCCGGCGCTGGCGCTCGCCCTTGACCGTGCCCACAGCCTCGCTCTTGTAATCCACCCGGCGCAGCGGGTTCTTGCCCGAGTGGTACATGGCGGTGGCCGTGGCCATCGGCGAGGGATAGAAGGCCTGCACCTGGTCGGCACGGAAACCGTTGCGCTTGAGCCACAGGGCCAGGTTCATCATGTCCTCGTCGGTGGTCCCCGGGTGGGCCGCGATGAAGTACGGGATCAGGTACTGCTCCTTGCCCGCCTCCCGGCTGAACTTGTCGAACATCCGCTTGAAGGTATCGTAGGTGCCTATCCCCGGCTTCATCATCTTCGACAGGGGGCCTTCCTCGGTATGCTCGGGGGCAATCTTCAGGTAGCCGCCGACGTGATGGGTGACCAGCTCCTTGACATACTCAGGCGAGCGCACCGCCAGGTCGTAACGCAATCCGGAGGCGATCAGCACACGCTTCACCCCGGGCAGCTCCCGGGCCTTTCGATACAGTCCGATCAACGAGGAATGATCGGTGTTCAGGTTCTCGCAGACCCCGGGCCAGACACAGGACGGCTTGCGGCAGGAGGCTTCGATCTCGCGGCTCTTGCAGGCCAGCCGATACATGTTGGCGGTCGGTCCGCCCAGGTCGGACACGGTACCGGTGAAGCCGGGGACCTTGTCCCGCATCTCCTCGATCTCGTGGAGGATGGACTCATGGGAGCGGCTCTGGATGATACGGCCCTCGTGCTCGGTGATGGAGCAGAAGGTGCAGCCACCGAAGCAGCCACGCATGATGTTCACCGAGAAGCGGATCATCTCGTAGGCCGGAATCTTCTCGTCCCCGTAGGACGGATGCGGCACCCGGGCGTAGGGCAGCCCGAACACGTAGTCCATCTCCTCGGTGGTCAGGGGTACTGGCGGCGGGTTGAACCAGACATCCCGTTCACCATGGCGCTGCACCAGCGCCCGGGCGTTGCCGGGGTTGGTTTCCAGATGCAGTACCCGGTTGGCATGGGCATAGAGCACCGGATCGTTGCGCACCTTCTCGTAGGACGGCAGGCGGATCACGGTGCGATCACGCTCGATGCGCGGATGGGGCAGCAGTTCGACCACCTGCACCTCCTCCTCGGACTGCGGCTCCGTCCCCCTGGCCTGCTCCACCGCGCAGGCGGCGGCATCCTGGGTGTTGACGTAGGGGTTGATGATCTTGTCTACCCGGCCCGGGCGATCGACGCGGGTGGAGTCCAGCTCGAACCAGCCCTCGGGCGTGTCCCGGCGGATGAAGGCGGTGCCGCGGATGTCGGTCAGCTTGCTCACCGGCTCGCCGGCCGCCAGACGCTGGGCGACCTCGACCACGGCGCGCTCGGCGTTGCCGTACAGCAGCAGATCGGCCTTGGTGTTGATCAGCAGCGAGGGGCGCACCTTGTCCTGCCAGTAGTCGTAGTGGGCGATCCGCCGCAGCGACGCCTCGATACCGCCGAGGATGACAGGCACGTCCTTGTACGCCTCCCGGCAGCGCTGGGCATAGGGCACGCTGGCCCGATCGGGCCGCTTGCCGGCCTTGCCACCGGCTGTATAGGCGTCGTCCGAGCGGATCTTGCGGTCGGCGGTGTAGCGGTTGATCATCGAATCCATGTTGCCGGCGGCCACACCGAAGAACAGATTCGGCTTGCCCAGCTTCATGAAGTCATCCTTGCTCTGCCAGTCCGGCTGACTGATGATGCCGACGCGGAAACCCTGGGCTTCCAGCACCCGGCCGATGATGGCCATGCCGAAGGACGGGTGATCCACGTAGGAGTCGCCGGTGACGATGATCACATCGCAGCTGTCCCAGCCCAGCAGGTCCATCTCCTCCCGACTCATGGGCAGGAAGGGCGCCGGGCCGAAACACTCGGCCCAGTAACGGGGGTAGTCGAACAGGGGCCGTGCCTGGGGCATGGTTAACGCCATGGGGTTATTCCTCTCCGCCCTGGTAGCTGCCAGGTGCGAGATTTTCAAATCGTGTGTACTTGCCGATGAAGGCCATGCGGCAGGTGCCGATGGGCCCGTTACGTTGCTTGCCGATGATCAGTTCGGCGATACCCTTGTCCTGGGTGTCGGGGTGGTAGACCTCGTCCCGGTAGACGAACATGATCACGTCCGCGTCCTGCTCGATCGCACCGGACTCGCGCAGGTCCGAGTTGATCGGACGCTTGTTCGGGCGTTGCTCCAGGGAGCGGTTGAGCTGGGACAGTGCCACCACAGGCACGTTGAATTCCTTGGCCAGCGCCTTGAGCGAGCGGGAGATCTCGGAAATCTCGTTGGTACGGTTCTCCGAGGAGGCGCCGCCGATGCGCATCAGCTGCAGGTAGTCGATCATGATCAGCGACAGGTCGCCGTGCTCGCGCACGACCCGGCGGGCCCGGGCGCGCATCTCCATCGGCGACAGGCCGGCGGTATCGTCAATGAACAGCTTGCGGTCGTTGAGCAGATTCACCGCCGAGGTCAGGCGCGGCCAGTCCTCGTCGTCCAGACGGCCGGAACGCACCTTGGTCTGGTCGATCCGCCCCAGGGACGACAGCATACGCATGATCAGGGACTCGCCGGGCATCTCCAGGGAGAACACCAGCACCGCCTTGTCGCTGCCCAGCACCGCGTTCTCCACCAGGTTCATGGCGAAGGTGGTCTTGCCCATGGAGGGGCGGCCGGCGACGATGATCAGGTCCGCCGGCTGCAGGCCCGAGGTCATGTTGTCCAGGTCGGTAAAGCCGGTGGACAGCCCGGTAATGGAGCCTTCGCTGTTGAACAGGGTATCGATCCGGTCAATGGCCTTGGTCAGCAGGGTATTGACCGATTCGGGACCACCGCTCTTGGGTCGGCTCTCGGCGATGGCGAAGATCTTGCGCTCGGCCTCGTCCAGCACCTCGTTGGGCTGCATGCCCTTGGGATTGAAGGCCGTCTCGGTGATTTCCGTGCTGACGCTGATCAGTTGGCGCATGGTCGCGCGCTCGCGGATGATCTGTGCGTAGGCACCTATGTTGGCCGCCGACGGCGTGTTCTTGGCCAGCTGACCGAGGTAGGCCAGACCACCGACCTGGTCGATCAGCCCTTCGCGGTCCAGTTCCTCGGCCAGGGTGACCACGTCGAAGGGCTGGTTGCGTGCCGCCAGACCGACCAGCGCGCGGAAGATCAGGCGATGATCATGGCGGTAGAAGTCGGACTCGCTGACCAGCTCGGCGACCCTTTCCCAGGCAGCGTTGTCCAGCATGACCCCACCGAGGACCGCCTGTTCGGCTTCGATCGAATGCGGCGGGATTTTCAGAGCAGCAGTCTGGAGGTCCAACTCGGGGCGCTGGGCATAGATCTGATCAGTCATGGGCTCAAGCTCAGGGACAATTTGGCAGGCTGAAAACGACAACACGGCGCCTGTCGGAGACAGGCACCGTGTCCAAGTCTACCAGAGCCACCCGCCGACCCGCGACCACAGGTCGGGGCGGCGGACGGACTCCTGCTAAGGCGCTGTCGCGCTTAGCCGGCAACCACTACCACTTTGACGGTGGTTTCAACGTCGGTGTGCAGCTGCACAGCCACGTCGAACTCACCCACATTGCGCAGCGGGCCTTCCGGCAGACGTACTTCGCTCTTCTCCAGCTCAACGCCAGCGGCGGTGACGGCATCAGCGATGTCGCGGGTACCGATGGAGCCGAACAGCTTGCCTTCCTCACCGGCGTTAGCGGCGATGGTGACGGTCAGATCAGCCAGCTTGGCTGCACGGGCTTCAGCCTCGGCAGTCTTCTCGGCAGCGATCTTTTCCAGCTCAGCGCGACGCGCTTCGAAGGCTTCGATGTTGGCGGCAGTGGCCGGAGTTGCCTTACCGAACGGCAACAGGAAATTGCGAGCATAGCCAGACTTCACGGCGACCTTGTCGCCCAGGCTGCCCAGATTCGCGATCTTTTCGAGCAGGATAACTTCCATTGCGATGACCTCTTTGAATTCAACCTTGGCTGTTCGGGTCGTCATCACCGCGCGGACCGGAGCGCCGCATGCGTGAGCGAAAATCGAACAGACTGTCTACAAATGCCAAAAACATAATCAGGGGGTAGGCGAAGCGCAAAAACAGAATCAGCACAACATAGATTCCGATCAGCCAGCCCCTACCCAGATTCCTTGCCCCTACAACACCATGCAGCAGTGCCAGCCCGGCGATCAGCAAGGGCACACTGGCTACCGGCGACAACATCGCCAGCGACGGCCACTGCGGCGCCAGGACCACCAGCACCAGCAATCCGATACTGGCCATGACCGGCAGTCGCAGCTGATGGAACTCCTGGCGAAAACCACCGGGGTTGTACAGCCCGGCCTGCCAGTACCGACCGATCATCAGACTGATCAGGGCCATCAGCATGTGCGTGGCGCCCAGCACACCGCCGAGCACGGGGATCATCAGCTGGTCGAGACGGGCCAGCAGCTGTGCCCGCTCCGTATCTTCCAGCTGGACGCCCATCTGCTCCAGCAGCTGCGGCAGCATCTCGCGAAAACTGCCGGCCAGCGCTTGCAGGGGTTCACCCAGCGCTCCCAGTAACAGCAGGGCGTAGAGCAATCCCAGAGGTACTGCCAGCAGCAGCACCCGAACCCACTCATTGTGCTGGCGCAGTATCAGCGCCAGCCCGGCGGTGCCGGTAATCACCAGCACGGGGGTCAGATCGCCGACTACCGCCCAGACCACTGCGGGCAGCAGACCCCAGGCAAGAATCGGTAACGCATCGGACAGGCCGCGACGCAGGATGACCAGCGCCAGGGCCGCCGCACTGAACCAGAACAGCAGAGGTATCGCCGCCGCTATGGCTACCGCGAGGGTGGCTTCCCTGCGGCCGCGCATGATGTATTCAGCCAGACCTCGCATACCGGTTCAGTATCCCCTGATTACAGGTTCAGACTGCTGCTCAGCGACCGTGGCTGTCGGTGTAGGGCAGCAGGGCCAGGTAGCGCGCACGCTTGATAGCGACGGCCAGCTGGCGCTGGTACTTGGCCTTTGTACCGGTGATACGGCTGGGTACGATCTTGCCGGTTTCGGTGATGTAGGCCTTCAGGGTGTTGAGATCCTTGTAATCGATCTCTTTAACGCCTTCAGCGGTAAAACGGCAGAACTTTCTGCGACGGAAAAAACGTGCCATGGCAGCGTCTCCTTTTTAACTGGAATGGGAACCGAAAAACTTACTCGTCGTCACCGTCGGTGTCGTCAGCGTCGTTGCTGTCGTCAGCCTCGTTGGCGCTGTCGTTCTCGTCGGAACGCTCGCGGCGCTCACGGCGCTCGCCACGACCGGAATCTTCCGGCTTGAGCATGTCGGACTGTTCGGTGATGGCTTCGTCACGGCGGATGACCAGGTTACGGATAACGGCATCGTTGTAACGGAAGTTTTCGGTCAGCTCTTCCAGTGCCTTGGCGCTGCACTCGACGTTGAGCATGATGTAGTGAGCTTTGTGGATCTTGTCGATCGGGTAAGCCAGTTGACGGCGGCCCCAGTCTTCCAGGCGGTGGATCTTGCCGCCGTCTTCTTCGATCAGCTTGGTGTAACGCTCAACCATGCCGCCGACCTGCTCACTCTGATCCGGATGAACCAGAAATACGATTTCGTAATGACGCATTAGGTGCTCCTTACGGGTTATAGCCAGCCACCCAAATGGTCTGGCAAGGAGTAGAACTTCAGTTTGGGGCGGCCATTCTAGAGAAGTGGCCCGGAACTGGCAAGGAAAAAGCGTGACTGCCGCAGGAAATCAGCCGTTCCTGCGGTAGCGGGTGCCCGCCTCGGAGACATGGCACCCGCACGGAAGGAGTCCGTCAGCGGACCGCGCGCTGTCGCACCGCCTCGAACAGGCAGATACCGGCGGCAACCGAGACGTTGAGACTGCTCACCGCGCCGACCATCGGCAGCTTGGCCAGATAGTCGCAGTGTTCGCGGGTCAGACGTCGCATGCCGGTACCTTCGGCGCCCATGACGATGACCGTAGGCACCGCCAGATCGATATCGTACAGCAGCTGCTCGGCCTCGCCGGCCGTACCCACGATCCAGAGACCGCGCTGCTGCAGCTGCTTGAGCGTGCGCGCCAGATTGGTCACAGCTACCAAGGGCACCGTTTCAGCGGCACCACAGGCGACCTTGCGCACGGTCGGCGTCAGGCTGGCGGACTTGTCCCGGGGAATGATCACCGCCTGCGCCCCGGCCGCATCGGCACTGCGCAGACAGGCGCCCAGGTTGTGCGGGTCGGTGACACCGTCGAGCACCAGCAGCAAAGGCACCCCATCGAACTTGTCCAGCAGATGCCCGAGCATTTCCTCGGACCACAGCTGGCTCGGGGAGACCCGGGCCACGACACCCTGATGCACACCGCCATCGGCCAGCCGATCCAGCTCCTCGGGCAGTACCCGATCAACCTCTACCGACTCGCTCGCGGCCAGCTCAAGTACCGCCTGGATGCGGGCATCCAGACGACCACGCTGCACCAGCAGCTGCCGCACGCGCCGGGGGGCGCGCTCGAGCATGGCCTGCACAGCGTGCAGGCCGTATACGTGTTCGTCGCTCATTGATGATGTCGCTTATCTGTTACTGGCCTTGCGCTTGCGCGGTCCGGCGGAGGGGGTGTCACCACCCTTGCCGCCCTTGCGCGGGCCGCTGGACGTCTCGCGGCTGCCGGACCTCCCCTCTCTGGCCGTACCTTTATTGCTTCGACTGCCTTTGTCCCCGGCCTTGCGAGCCTCCTGGAGCAGTTTCTCGCGCACGGCACGACTGTTGTCGACGCGGTCTGCCTTGCCGTCGTCACTGGCCATCTCGAAGTCGATTTTGCGCTCATCGAGATCAACCCGTGCGACCTTCACGCGGATCGAGTCACCCAGACGGAATACCCGCCCGGCACGCTCGCCGGTCAGCGTGTGCTGTACGGCATCGAAGTCGTAGTAGTCCGCCGGCAGTGCGGTGATGTGCACCAGGCCCTCGACGTAGATGTCAGTCAGCTCGACGAACAGGCCGAAGCTGGTCACCGCGGTGACCAGGCCATCGAAACTCTCCCCGACCTTGTCCTGCATGAACTCGCACTTGAGCCAGCTGACCACGTCGCGACTGGCCTCATCGGCCCGGCGCTCGTTCTGCGAACATTGCTCGCCCAGACGCTCCAGCTCGGCAAGGTCGTAGGGATAGATGGCCGCCTTGGGCAGGGTGCCGGCGCCGGCACGGCGAACCAGATCGGTCTTGCGCCGAGAGCGGATCACCGAACGGATGGCGCGGTGCACCAGCAGGTCCGGATAGCGCCGGATCGGCGAGGTGAAGTGCGTATAGGCCTCGTAGTTGAGACCGAAGTGCCCGGCGTTGTGCGGGGTGTATACCGCCTGACTCAGAGAGCGCAGCATCACGGTCTGGATCAGCTGGGCGTCAGGACGATCCTGAACCCTGGCCAGCACCGCCGCATAATCCTCGGGGGTCGGGTCACCCTTCTTGCGCGTCAGCGACAGCCCCATGGATCCGAGGAACTGGCGCAGTCGCTCGACCTTCTCCGGCTTGGGCCCATCATGCACCCGGTACAGCGCGGGAATGTCCAGTTCCTGCATGAAGCGTGCAGTGGCCACGTTGGCGCACAGCATGCATTCCTCGATGATCTTGTGCGCATCGTTGCGCACCGTCGGCAGAATCTCGGCGATCTTGCGATCCTCACCGAACAGCATGCGTGTTTCGGTGGTTTCGAAGTCGATGGCGCCACGCCCCTGACGGGCCTTGGCCAGTGCCTTGTAGAGGTCGTACAGATTCTTCAGGTGCGGCAGAACCTCGGCGTACTCCTCATTCAGCGCCTTGGCCTCGCGGCTGCGCGGATGCTCCAGCATGGTCGAGACCTTGTTGTAGGTCAGCCGCGCATGGGAATGGATGACCGCTTCGTAGAATTCGAAGTCGGTCAGCTCGCCGGTCTTGGAGATGGTCATTTCGCAGACCATGGCCAGACGGTCGACACCGGGCATCAGCGAACAGAGACCATTGGAAATGGCCTCCGGGAGCATGGGGATCACTTCACTGGGGAAATAGACCGACGTGCCGCGCAGCTCGGCCTCGGCATCCAGCGCCGAGCCCAGGGACACGTAATGGGAAACGTCGGCGATGGCCACGTAAAGCTTCCAGCCACCGGCGAACAGCCGCCAGCCACTGGCCTTGCGCGGTTCGCAGTACACCGCATCGTCGAAGTCGCGGGCATCTTCACCGTCGATAGTCACCAGCGGCAGATGGCGCAGGTCGACGCGCTTGGCCTTGTCCTTCTCGGCCACCTGGTCGGACAGCTTCGCTGCCTCGTCGAGCACTTCCTGGGGCCAGACGCTGGGGATATCGTAGCTGCGCAGTGCAACCTCGATCTCCACACCCGGCGCCATGTAATCACCGACAACCTCGATCACCTCGCCGGTGGCCTGACGGCTCATGGTCGGCCAGTGGGTGATGCGCACCTCGACATACTGGCCGGGCTTGGCACCACCGGCGCTGCCGGGGGCGATGACCACTTCCTGTTTGATGCGAGCGTTGTCCGCGGCGACGAAGCCGATGCCGCTTTCCTCGTAATAGCGCCCCACCAGAATCTCGTGGGCACGCTCGATGACTTCCACAACGGCACCTTCACGGCGACCGCGGCGGTCAACACCGGTGACCCGGCCGAGCACCCGGTCACCATCGAATACCAGGCGCATCTGCGCCGGACCGAGAAACAGATCCTCGCTGCCGTCGTCCGGCACCAGGAAGCCGAAGCCGTCCCGGTGCCCCTGGACCCGACCGCTGATCAGATCGAGCTTGTCCACCGGCGCATAGGCGCCACGGCGGGTATAGATCAGCTGACCGTCGCGCTCCATGGCGCGCAGGCGCCGACGCAGGGCCTCGATGCTGTCTTCATCGTAGAGCCCGAATTCCTGCTGCAACTGGGCACGGGTCGCCGGCGCGCCACGCTCGGCCAGGAGGCGGAGAATGAGTTCGCGACTGGGGATGGGATTATCGTATTTCTCTGCTTCACGCTGGGCTGCCGGATCCAGTTCGGTCCAGCTGATCGGGTCGGCAGAGCTCGACTCGACAGCATTGCTCGGTGCGGGCACCGAGACTTGAGGTTTGGTCTTTTTCGTCATAGACGCCTATTGAACCGCGAAACGCGGTTTCTTGCACCAACTATTTCCCGACGGGAGAATTATTTTTGCAAACAGGGGTTTACAAGGTTTTGCCTGCTGCGTATCATTCGCGCCGTCAACAAGACATCGTTGCGCCGCGGAACAGACAGGTTCAGCATAGCAGAGATGTACGAAAGACATGCCCAGGTGGTGAAATTGGTAGACACGCTAGCTTCAGGTGCTAGTGGCTTCACGGCCGTGGAAGTTCGAGTCTTCTCCTGGGCACCAATTCAAGGCGACTGAACCTGTTCAGTCTCCACTGCAGTACCCGCCCAGGTGGTGAAATTGGTAGACACGCTAGCTTCAGGTGCTAGTGGCCTCACGGCCGTGGAAGTTCGAGTCTTCTCCTGGGCACCAATCTGAACAAAGCCGAGCTCATGCTCGGCTTTGTCATTTTTCCCCTCCCCTATTGCGTAGAGAACAGGCTATCGTTAGCTGACGAGCTTGGGGGAAGCACGCATGACAATCGAAATCGCGCTGGTACTGGGCATCGCCCTGGTGGCGGTCCTGTTGTTTGCCACGGAGAAACTGCGCATCGACGCCGTGGCCCTGCTGGTCCTGTCGGGGCTGGCCATTCTCGCACTGGTCAACCCGGAGCAGGCACTGAGCGGCTTCAGCAACCAGGCGACCATCACCGTAGCGGCAATGTTCGTCCTTGCCGCCGGCCTGCAGAACAGCGGCGCGCTGTCGGGCATCGGTCGACTGCTGAGCCAGGCCAGATCGCCATTCCTGTTTCTGCTCACACTGTTCGGGGTACTCGCGGTAGTAGCCCCCTTCGTCAACAATACCGCGGTAGTGGCGGTATTCATGCCCATCGTCATGACCGCCACGGCCAGCATCGGCATGTCCGCCTCCAAGGCGCTGATCCCCCTCTCCTATGTATCCCAGATGGCGGGCGTCTGTACCCTGGTCGGCACCTCAACCAACCTGCTGGTCAATGCCATGGCCAAGGACCTGGGGCATCCCGGGTTCACCATGTTCGAATTCACCCCCCTGGGGGTCATCTGCTTCTTCGCCGGGTGTTTCTACCTGCTGACGCTGGGCCGCTGGCTGCTGCCGCGCACACGCGCTACCGAGCTGGTGGAGCATTACGAGCTGGGCAAGTACATCACCGAGCTGCGGGTCATGCCGGATTCCTCGCTGATCGGCAGCTCGGTGGGCGAGGCCAAGCTTGGCGAGGAGTTCGGCGTCTACGTACTGGAACTGATCCGCGGCGATGAGAAGGTCTGGTCGCCGCGCTCCCAGGTACTGGAGGAAGGCGACGTGCTGATCGCCCGGGGCGACTGGTCGAAACTCGATGAGCTGAAGAACCGGACAGGCCTGGAGATCAACTCCGAATTCCAGCTGCGTCAGCGCACCCTGGAGGAAGGCACCCAGCAGGTGCTGACCGAGGTCATGATAGCCCCGCGTTCACGATTGATCGGCGGCAGTCTGGGCGTGCTGGACCGACGCTGGCAGCATAACGCGACAGTCCTGGCCGTGCACCGCCGCGGCGAGGTTTTACGCAAGCAGCTCAAGGAGGTGCGCCTGAACGTAGGCGACGTGCTGCTGATGCTGATGCCCGAGAGCGAGATGCCGGCGCTGCGCCAGGACGCCAACGTCATAGTGCTCAGCCAGCGCGACCATGACCGGCCCATGGGCTGGCGCGCCCCCTTCGCCCTGATCACCATGATCATGGTGATCGCCATCTCCGCCATCGGTTGGGCACCGATCGCGATCACCGCTCTGGTCGGGGCGGTGGCCATGACCCTGGCCGGCTGTCTGGACGCCGACGAGGTGTATGACGCCATCGACTGGCGCATCATCATCCTGCTCGCCGGCCTGCTGCCGCTGGGAGTGGCCATGAGTCAGAGCGGTGCCGCCGAGTTCGTGGTGGCCAACACCCTGGGGCTGGTCAGCGACTTCGGTCCACTGGTGGTACTGGCGGTGCTCTACCTGATGGCGCTGCTGCTTACCGAGTTCATGAGCAATGCTGCCGCGGCGGTCATCCTGACGCCTATCGGCATGTCCACAGCCAAGCTGATGGGGGTCGACCCGACCCCCTTCCTCATCGCCGTCACCTTCGCCGCCTCCACCAGCTTCGCCACACCGGTCGGTTACCAGACCAATACCATGGTCTACAGCGCCGGCGGCTACCGCTTCGTGGACTTCATCAAGGTGGGCCTGCCGCTGAACCTGATCTTCTGGGTATTGGGAGTGATCTTCATCCCGATATTCTGGCCGTTCTGAGTCAGACAGCTCAGGGCTCACTCCAGATATCAGCGTCCGGATCGAGCTGAACGCTGGAGCGTATTCCTGACGCAGTGCGCGAAAAGCGTGGAGCAGGTGCACTGTGCAGGACACCATCGATCTGCTGGTAGGTTCCCCGTGATGCCATGTGGGGATGCAGTCGGGCTTCTTCCAGCTCCAGCACCGGTGCGAAGCAGGCGTCCGTCCCCTCCAGCAATGCGCACCACTCGTCCCGCGTACGCTGGGCAAACAGCTGCGCCCAGTGCTCGGCCTGCAATGTTTGCCCAGTCGCATCCTGCGCCTGCTGCTGCATCACCTCACCTGCCCCGGTGAGCGCCACCAGCTCAGCATAGAACCCCGGTTCCAGCGCTCCCACAGCAATCTGTCGACCGTCGGCACAACGGTAGCAACGGTACCAGGGCGCTGCGCCACCGAGCAGATTGCAGCCCTGACGCATATCAATGCGACCGCTGGGCAACAGACCACTGAAGAACGACATCAGTGACGCGGTACCATCGACGATGGCAGCATCAACCACCTGCCCCTGCCCCGAGCGTTCTCGCTCCAACAACGCAGCGAGAATGCCCACCGTCAGGAACATCGAGCCGCCACCGAAATCACCCACCAGATTCAGCGGTGGAATCGCCTCACCCTGCGCCGGACCGATGGCTGCCAGCGCCCCGGTCAAGGCGATATAGTTGATGTCGTGGCCGGCGGACCGGGCCAGAGGCCCGGTCTGTCCCCATCCGGTCATGCGGCCATAGACCAGCCGCGGGTTGAGCGCGCACAACTGGTCCGGACCCAGCCCGAGACGCTCCATCACCCCGGGACGATTGCCTTCAATCAGCACGTCGGCACGTTGAGCAAGCTCCAGACAGCGCTGGCGACCGGCCTCAGTGCGGATATCCAGGGTAATGACCGATCGTCCGCGATCGACCACGGGGTTAGGCCAACCGTTGCCCCCCGGGCGCTCAACGCGCAGGACATCCGCTCCCATATCCGCCAGCTGCATGGCGCAATGCGGGCCGGGACCGATGCCGGCGAACTCCAACACCCGCAGACCGGCCAACGGACCGCTGTTCATGCTCGCCGTCATCCCCCCTTCTCCGTCTCTACAGCTGCGCCTGAAGCCTGGAATCAGCCAGGTAGTTGTAATAGCGATCCCGCAGTACCTTCTTGTCGATCTTGCCGGTGGCAGTCAGGGGCACTTCATCAAGAATCATATCGTCGGGCATCCACCATTTGACGATCTTGTCTTCCAGGTGTGCCAGCATCATTTCCATGGTGACTGTTTCGCCCGGGTGGGTTTCCACTATCAATAAGGGTCGCTCTTCCCACTTGGGATGATAGACGCCTATCACCGCAGCGACTCGCACTCCGGGACAGGAAATGGCGGCATTCTCGACGTCGATGGAACTGACCCACTCACCGCCGGATTTGATCACATCCTTGGTACGGTCGGTGATACGCATGAAACCGTTTTCATCCAGAGTGGCGATATCGCCGGTATCGAACCAGCCCTCGGCATCCAGCGCACTGGTGTCGCTGCGGAAATAGCGCTCCACCGTCCACGGACCGCGCACCATCAAGGTACCCGCGCTCTTGCCATCGGCCGGCAGGCGTTCGCCTTTTTCATTCACCACCTTGAGTTCGATGCCGTATTGAAGGCGTCCTTGACGGCTCCAGATGACATCATTGACTGCGTCTTCTCCCAACTGCGCCAGTTTGGGCGTTGGGGTGGCCACCACACCCAGGGGGCTGGTTTCGGTCATGCCCCACAGCTGGCGCACAGCCACCCCGTATTTGGTCTGAAATTTCTCAGCCATGGCGCGGGGCACAGCAGAGCCGCCGATAATCAGATGGGTCAGCTTTCCGGCGTCTTCACCGGTACGCTCGAGGTGATCCAGATACATGGTCCAGATGGTCGGTACGCCCCCCGAGAAGGTCACCCCTTCGTTCTGGATCAGCTCCTGCAGGCTGGCGCCGTCCATCTTGTCGCAGGGCAGCACGAACTTGCAGCCATTGATCGCGGCTGCAAAGGGCACACCCCAGGCCGTGCCGTGGTACAGGGAAGAACAGGGCATGATGCAATCAAAGGCGGAGAAGTTGAACGCGCTGTTGAGACCCGCAGCCAGCGCATGCAGCACTATTGAGCGATGGCTGTAGAGAACGCCCTTGGGGTTGCCGGTGGTACCCGAGGTGTAACACAGGATAGCGCCGGCATTCTCATCGAAGCTCGGCCACTGATCGAAGGACTCTTCCTGGGCCAGCAGCTGCTCGTAACCCAGCAGGTTCACGCCGGGCATGTCCGGCAGGTCCGCGTCGGCAAGCATGATGAAATGGCGGATATTGGTCAGCCGGGGCAACAGGCGCTGCACCAGATCGGCGAAGTTGCGCTCGAACAGCAGTACGCTGCTACCCGCATGGTTCAAGGTATAGGCGATCTGCTCGTCCGACAGGCGCGGGTTGCCGGTATGCAGTACAGCGCCGATGCCGGGCACCGCGAAGAACAGCTCATAGTGCCTGTGGGTGTTCCAGGCCAGGGTCGAGACGAAATCCCCCGGGCCGACTCCCAGCCGCTTGATCATGTTGGCTGCGCGCCCTGCCCGCTCGGCGAGGCCGGCATAGTCGTACCGCCACAGCGGCTCGTCTACCAGCCGCGAGACGATTTCACGGTCGCCGTGGGCGACCGCCGCGTGCTGCAGGATGCTGCTGATCATCAGCGGAACCCGTTGCATGCTGCCGATTTGGAATTTCTGCATTGTGCTACTCCTTGTTTTTGTTATCAAAGCGCCGGCCATGGCCGTATCGAGCATGGCCGTGATAGAACCGCCTGGTCAGTCACCACCCAGATTGCGGGCAATGACCAGCCGCTGTATGTCGCTGGTACCTTCGTAGATCTGGCAAACTCGCACATCGCGATAGATGCGCTCGAGCGGGAAGTCCCGCAGATAGCCGTAGCCGCCGAGTGTCTGGATGGCTGCCGAACAGACCTTTTCCGCCATCTCGGAGGCGAACAGCTTGGCCATGGAGGCCTCCGTCAGTGCCGGCTGTCCGGCATCGCGCAGCGCTGCCGCGTGGTGCACCATCTGCCGCGCCGCGGTTATCTGCGTGAGCATGTCGGCCAGCCTGAACGCCACCGCCTGATGTTCGGTCAGCGGCTTGCCGAAGGCCTCGCGCTCTCTGGCGTAATCGCGAGCCACCTCAAAGGCTGCACGGGCCATCCCCACTGCCTGGGCAGCGATGCCGATGCGCCCTCCCTCCAGATTGGCCAGGGCAATGCGATACCCCTCACCCTCTTCGCCCAACCGGTTTGCCGCTGGCACCCGCAACCCATCAAAGGCAATCTGGCAGGTATCAGAGGCGTGTTGACCGAGCTTGTCCTCAACCCGTACCACCTGATAACCAGGGCTGTCGGTAGGTACGATAAAGGCGCTGATGCCACGTTTGCCGGCATCCGGATCAGTGACCGCGAAGACGATCACCGTGCCTGCCTCGCGCCCCGAGGTGATGAACTGCTTGGCACCGTCCAGCACATAGCTGTCACCATCGCGGCGAGCCCGGGTGCGCAGTGATCCGGCGTCGGAACCGGCATGCGGCTCAGTCAGGGCGAAGGCGCCGATCTGCTCGCCTTTAGCCAGCGATGGCAGAAAACGACGCTTCTGTTCGTCGCTTCCGAACCGCAGGATCGGCGCGCAACCAACCGAGTTGTGCACGCTCATGATGGTCGAGCAGGCACCGTCACCGGCGGCAATTTCTTCCAGCGCCAGGGCGTAGGTCAGATAGCCGGTATCACACCCGCCCCACTGCTCTGGCACAAGCATGCCGAGAAAACCCAGCTGCCCCATCTCGGCCAGCGCCTGGGCAGGGAAGCGGTGCTCCCGATCCCAGTCCGCAGCGAAGGGCAGCAGCCGCTCCCGGGCAAATTGCCGGGCAACACCGACGATTTCCCGTTGTTCTTCAGTCAGCAGCATGATCTTCTCCTCAGTCCAGCAGCTCGATGGCCATGGCCGTAGCTTCACCGCCACCTATGCAGATCGCCGCCACCCCCTTGCGCTGACCGCGGGTGCGCAGTGCCGCCAGCAGGGTAACCAGGATGCGGGCGCCCGAAGCGCCGATCGGATGGCCCAGAGCGCAGGCACCGCCATGCACGTTGACCTTTGCCGGGTCCAGCCCCAGCTCCCGCACCGCGATCATGCTGACCACGGCAAAGGCCTCGTTGATCTCGAACAGATCGACCTCATCCAGCGACCAGCCAGTGCGTTCCTGCAGTTTGCGGATGGCGCCGATAGGGGCAACCGGAAACAGGCCTGGCTCGTCGGCAAAGGCCGCATGACCACGAATCGCTGCCAGCGGCTTGAGCCCCCGGCGCAGCGCCTCGGACTGGCGCATCAGCAACAATGCTGCGGCACCATCGGAAATAGAACTGGAATTGGCCGCGGTCACTGTGCCACCGTCACGGAAGGCCGGCTTCAGGCTGGGGATACGGCTCGGATCGACCTTCAGCGGCGTCTCATCCACCTGCATCTGTACCACCCGCCGCCCGACCTGGGCGCTGATCGGTGTCAGTTCCTCCGCGAACAGCCCCTGCTCGATGGCCGCCTGCGCCCGCTGCACCGATTGCAGCGCCCAGGCATCCTGCTCTTCACGGGTAAAACCATGCTGCTGGGCGCAATCCTCGGCGAAGGTGCCCATCAAACGACCCTTGTCATAGGCATCCTCAAGCCCATCAAGGAACATGTGATCAAGCAGACGCCCATGCCCCATGCGCAACCCCTGACGGGCACCATCGAGCAGATAGGGTGCGTTGGACATGCTCTCCATGCCACCGGCCACCACCACATCGACACTGCCGGCCAGCAGTCGGTCATGGGCGATGATCGCCGCCTGCATGCCCGAACCGCACATCTTGTTCAGGGTGGTGCACACCGTGGACTTGGCCAGCCCGACCGCCAACGCCGCCTGGCGCGCCGGTGCCTGACCGAGGCCGGCGGGCAGCACACAACCCATCAGCACTTCCTGTACCGCCTCGGCGGCCAGACCACTGCGCTCGACCGCAGCGCGAATCGCCGTAGCACCGAGCTGCGGGGCGGGAACACCGGCAAGTTCACCCTGGAGGGCACCCATGGGCGTGCGGGCACTCCCGACGATGACAACTGGATCCTGTTGCATAGGGGCCTCCTCAGCGTGCAGCCATGCGCAGCGCTCCGTCGAGACGGATTACTTCGCCATTCAGCATGGGGTTCTCGATGATATGGCGCACCAGCGCCGCGTACTCCTGCGGCAGTCCCAGACGAGGCGGGAAAGGCACAACCCGAGCCAGGGAATCACGCACTTCCTGCGACATACCGGCCATCATCGGGGTCTCGAAAATGCCTGGGGCAATGGTCATCACCCGGATCCCATGGCGTGCGAGTTCCCGCGCGATCGGCAGGGTCATGCTCACCACTCCCCCCTTGGAGGCGGAGTAGGCGGCCTGACCAATCTGCCCGTCATAGGCTGCGACCGAAGCGGTATTGATAATGACGCCCCGCTCGCCGTCGGCGTTGGCTGCACCCTCGGCCATGACCGCTGTGACCAGACGCAGCATGTTGAAACTGCCCAGCAGATTGATCCGCAGCGTCCGCTCGAAACTGGCGAGCGCGTGCGGCCCACTGCGGCCCAGCACCTTCTCGCCAGGTGCAATGCCTGCGCAATTGATCAGGCCGTGCAATGGGCCCAGGTCGGCGAAGGCCGCATTCACGGCGTTGTCGGCCTGCTGCTCATCGGCAATGTCGGCCACATAGCCTCGGGCCTGGGCACCCAGTGCGCTGACCTGCTGCTGCAGCGCCGCCGCGTTGAGATCGATCAGCCCCACATTGGCTCCCGCCTCGACCAGCATGGCAGCAGTCGCGGCGCCAAGGCCCGAGGCGCCGCCAGTGATGAGAAAAGTGTGTTTGCTCAGTTGCATGAAGGCTCCTGCTCAGGGCCGCTGCGGGCCCGTTCCGGTTGATATGCAACCATCTTGTCTGCGCTGGGCACCCGGGACAATGGTCGTTCCCTTCAACCTGCCTGACCGTTTTGGACACCCGGGAAGGCCAGGCCGAGCGGGCGCTCGCTGTGGGGCAAGGCCCCGATCAACAGCGAGCACCGGCACTCAGAAGCTCACGAACATCAGCAGTTGCGCATACAGATTGTCGCCCCTGCCACCGAGCTGCGTGCCGCCCTCGGCCGCTGATTTTTCCGGACTGAACAACCCGACCAGCGGGATCAGGGAGATGTGGTCAGTGGCGGCCCATTCGGCATACAGGTCCAGCTCCTGTCCGGACAGATCGCCCTCACTGGTATCCCGTGTACTGAAATCAAAGGCGGCAAGACCTATGCTCAGGTCTTCGCGCGGATTCAGCAGCAGACCGAGGTGGTGCACCTTGGCATTGCTGCTGAACGGGCCGGCATAGTTGGCCGCGACTTCACCCTGGTACCAGGTGCCGAAGCCCCGCGTGAAGCCGTAGAACAACGGATCGTAACCAGTGGAGAACTGGCTGTAGCGATAGGTCAGCGCAGGCTGCCAGGCGCGTTCGGTAAAGGTCCAGCCGGTCTCCAGATACCAGGCATTCTCGGTTCCCGAGTCGACCCTCTGGTGGGCATATTCGCCAGACAGGAACAGCTGCTCGATCCCGGCGTTGCCCTGGAAGCGGGCACTGTACACCTTCATCCCATCACGCTCTTCCAGGCCCAGGGCTTCGGCATAGCGCTGCTCGACATCCAGTCCCTTGAACGCCGACAGGCCGAACGTGGCGTTCTCCCCAACATGCTCGATGTTGGCGACGGCCATTTCCATTTCCGCCTGGAAGGGGTTGTCGGACCTGAGGTACATCAGATCCCCACGCCAGCCTTCGGCGCCGCCGACGGTGACGATGGCGGTGCGGTCGAAGGCAGTGCGTCCGCCCAGATAATAGGCACCGCCGCGGTCGAACTCGTCGCCCAGCCCACGGCCCATACTGACCATATCGGTGCCGAGGATGAAGCCGTCACCCAAGGTGGCGGCCTGGCGACCGGCCGAGATCACCAGACCATCCGCACCCAGCGCTGAGAGCAGCTGATCCGAACTCCAGCGCAACCAGGCCTGTTCCAGCTCGGTTTCGCGCTCACTGCCGTTGGAGAAGCCGGCAGCATCGCCATCGCCCCAGGTGCCCGAGCTCAGGGCGGTGAGCGCCCCGTCCCAGCGCCCCAGTGTGCTGCGGTAGCCGAAATGCAGACCGTATTCCAGATAGGCCTCACGCCAGGACACATCGCCGGCATCCACAGCACCGTCCATGTTGTAGCGCTTGTCGCTGTGGAAGATCCCCGCTGCGCCATTGACCTCGAAATTGAGGTGGCCGTTGGATCCGGAGGCCAGCTCCCAGGCGCTGGCTTGGGAAGCCACAGTCAGACTCAGAATGACAGGCAGCAGGATACGCCGCCCAGAAGTATGTTCGGTATGCATGATGAACCTCGTTGTTCTTGTTTGATGTGCCGCTCCGGTCACCCGGAGCGGCGGGGTATTACCGGATGAAGATCTGCGGCGTGGTGGTGGACATGTCTCCCCCCGGCAGGCGGATGCTGCCGATCTTGTCCAGGGTTTCCGGATCGTGGATGCTGATGTCGTTGAAGGTGCCAGCCAGGTACAGCTTGTCCCCGGCATGGTTGAATGCCAGCACGTAGTAGGTGTGATCCAGCTCCTGGGCATCGATCAGCGTCTGGGTGGCGATGTCGTACTTGGTCAGACGGTTGAGGACCGCATACATGTGTTTGGGATCCTTCGGCGAGCGAGCCCCGGTGAAATACACCTCAGTGAAGGGGGCGAAATCCTGGGTCATGGTTTCACCGGTCCTCAGATTGATGTTGTAGAAGCCGAACATGAACTCGGCAGTGTCCAGATTCTGCGTTTCATCAGTGAACTTGGGCGCGGCGTAGAGGATGCTGAAATCTCGACTGACCTGTTGCTTGGGCCACAGGTAGAGCACGTCCGGCTGACCATAACCCTCACGCTCCCAATCGCGAACGGGAATTGCAATTTCGCGCTCCCCGGTCTGGACATTGACGCGGTAGATGTTGTCCGCAGCCAGGTAAAGCGAGCCATCCTCGGCAGCCTGCATCAGATAGGACTGCCGGGGCGCCGGAAATACCCGGATCGGCTTGGCATCAATTCCCGCGCTGGTGTCATACACCTGCAAGCGAGGATCCCCCACTACATAGTGGTCCGGATTCTTCTGCGACGGATTAGCGACGGTATACAGCTCCTTGCCATCCGCGCTGATGGCGAATGAGTACATCGAGCGTGCCAGCTCACCTGGCGCCTGTGACAGCTCAGCGCGGAAGGACATATCGCAGCTGTCCAGTTCGATTCCATACACGGTGCTGTAGCGATTGCCGAGCACATAGGCGCGGGAGCCGTCCGGACTGACGATCGGCGTACCGGGGCCGAACTGATCGGGCAGGTCGCAGCTCTTGTAGACCTCGTCGGTGGCGACATCCACTACATGCAGGTTGTTGGGATAATTGGTGATGACCATGTATTCATGGCCGTCCTGCAACACCCGGCCGGCATTATTCGCCATCGCCGGCAACGCCAGCGCTGCCAACACTGCGGCGGCCATCATCTGTTTGTTTTTGTTGAACATAATCAAATCCTCAAGCCCCGAGCTTACTTGTCGTTGGGGAAAACCGTATCCAGTTTGCGCCAGTCCGTGCTGGAGTCGGCGGCATCCTTGTTCCAATCCGAGTGGGTACTCATCAGATCCGGCACCTGGGCCGGCCACCAGCATGGATCGGCGCAGCCGTAAAGATCAGCCTCCATGGGCTGACAGAGACCAGCCACCCCACCAAACACATCGGTTTCCCAGCCCGGATCAACCGTGCTGGTGCAGCCTACGGTAGCGTTCATCGCCAGGACTTCCTCGACCCGGTCCTGGGCCACGGCCTGCTCGAGCGCCTGCGCTTTATTGTTGATTGCTTTGAGATGTTTCATGTCAGTGCACCTTACGCGGAACGATATGGCGGGTAATGAAATCCGGATTGCTGCTCATGATCCGGGCGTAGACTTCGATACCGAAATCCACCCAGTCGCGCAGCAGGTCGCAGTAGTGATAGTTGGGGTGCTGGGGATCGCCATAACGGGCGTAGCTCTCGTGATAGCAGCCTCCCGAGCACAGATTGCGGATCCGACAGGTCTGGCAGCCGGTGTTGCTGCGATCCAGCCGATCCGAAAGAAACTGCGTCAGCGACGCATTGTCCACTTCGCCGTGGACGTTGCCGAAGGTCGGCAGCGAAGACCCGGTGAAGCGGTGGCACAGATTCAGATCGCCCTTGTGGTCCACCGCGAGCATCTTCAGGCCGGCTCCACAGGGCAGGGATTTCTTGTGCCCTTCATGGATGTCCGTCAGCAGCTGGTGGAGGTTCGAAAAACCGATATTGACGCCCTGCAGAGCGGCCTGCAGGTACCGCCGTCCCAGCGCCTTGAAGTTGGCGAACAATGTCACCAGCTCCTCCGGCGTGAGGTTGAAGCTGCTGATGTCACCTGAGGTCACCGGGGCAAAACCGACTTCGGCGAAACCAAGATCATTGATCAGGTGATCCCAGATTTCCTCGACCTCGGTGGTACCCCGGGTCAGGGTGACCCGGGCGCCTACCGGCCTGCTGTCATAGCGAGACAGCAGCATTTCGGCCTTGCGACGCACGACCTCGTAGGTGCCCTGCCCGCTGACAGTGATACGGTTCTTGTCATGGATGGCCTTGGGCCCGTCCATGCTGATCGACAGACCGAAGCGATGCCGATTCAGGTAATCGACTATCTCCTCGGTCAGCATGGTAGCGTTGGTGGTCATGATGAAATCCACCTGCTTGCCGGCCTCGGCAAAGCGCTTTTCACAGTAGTCCACCATGTACTCGATCAGGGGCCGATTGCTCAACGGCTCTCCGCCGAAGAACACAACCGAATACCGCTCCTCGTCCGGTGACTGCTCAAGCAGCATCTCGACCGAGGCGATTGCGGTTTCCGCAGCCATGCGCTTGCCGGCGGAAGGCTTATCCAGGTCTTCCTTGTAGCAATAGGTGCAGCTGAGGTTGCAGCCGGTATTGACGTTCAGTACCACCGTATTAAGGGCGGTTTTAGTAACGCCACCGGGGAATACGTCGCTGCTGAGCGGCGACCCATCGCCCACGATCTGCAGGGCGAGCAGGTCCTGCAGGGCTTCATCAATGTCCGCCACGGCAAAGCGTCCTGCCAGCGCCGACTGGACATGGTCGCGGGAGTCCGCACCAGCCCGCAACGCCCCCAGAATGCTGCTGGTCAGCTCGTCCTGAGCGAATAGCGAACTGGTGGGTATGTGAAACAACATCTGTTCGGCATCCACCTGCACCTGATGCAGGTTGTGCTCGATTACATTCAATTTGATGCCCATATGACCTACCTCGCTGAGTTTATCGGTGGCGCTTGCATCGCAGATCCCCACGGTCAGGGGATCGGCGGTATCACCCAGCGCTGCACGCCGACTATCAGCTGACCTTCGCCGGTCACAGTGTTGCCGCCCTCGTCCACGGTAGCGATCACCTTGAGGTTGCCCACGTTGTTCGCCATCATCTTGCGGTCAGGGTTGGGGCCTGCATCGCCCGGCACGAACACGCCGGTATGGCGATCCATCACGCCGGCATACTTGACGTCCTCAAGCTCTTCAGCTTTCTCATCGAAGGCTTCAACGGACCAGGTCGCCGGGACGAAACCAATGCGGTACGGCGTCTTGCCGTCCTCGCCGATCGCCCAAGCCTCGGCATCAAAGTGGCCTTCCACCTTCTCGGTCGGACTGCCATTGCCGCCGATCCGGGCCACCGCATAATCCGGTACCACCCGTACTTCGCTGATCTGACGGTAGATCGCCAGCGTAGCGCCGTCGGCGTCGCCCACGGCTACCTCACGCACACCCACCGGTGCGTCCGCAGCCACCCGGACCTGAACACGCATGCGCTCCGGGGAGCTGTCCAGCACCTTGATCACTTCGATGCCTTCGCCCAATTGCGGTGTGCCATTCAGTCCACTGCCGATCAGCGTCAATTCCTGCTGCTCGCCTACCTTCAGATAGGCCGGCTGCACTGCCACCACAGCTGCCGCGCTGTCCGGCACTGCGCGGAAATCCAGACCGCGTTCGTCGTGGTCCCGCTCGAACATGCGGCCGGTCATCTCGTTGTTCACTACGGCAAACACCTGGCGGAGGACGGTGCCATCCACCTCGACATTGGCGCGCCACTCGTAACCGTTGTGGACTACCGCCTTGCCGGTACCGACGAACGGCGTGCCATCGGCGTAACGCCCGTCCACCCGGACCTCGAAATTGTCTTCACCGATGTACTTGGCGGTCATGCTGCCGGTCAGCTCGCCCTTGCCGGGATAGTGACCGGTGAATATCCAGCGGCCCGCCAGGGTTTCGCTATCAGGACGCTGCTGCAGCCACTGGAACCAGGCTTCGCTTTCCAGGGGGAAACGCTTGGCCAGGTGCGGGACGGTTTCGTTGATGGCGATGGGGAACCAGTCACGGTCGCGACTGAGGGCCTGATATTCGAGGGCCGGCCAGTGGCCGAGGTGGAAATTGACCAGGTGACGCCATTCCTGTTCTGTACGCCCCTGCATGGCCAGGCGAGCACCGGAGTGACAGCGCACGCACATCTCCCCGAGCTGTGGATCTTCCATCAGGGTTTCCTGGGTATTGAGGCGGCGCTCCAGTGCATAGCGATAATCAGCTGTCTCGCTCGGAGCCATGCCCTGTTTATCGGCCAGGTATTTGATCAGCGTGCGGCGCTCTTCATCGGTCAGCTGAACCTTGTGCGCGGTCTGCATTCGCCCGATAGTCATCAGCCAGCCTTCCGGAGTCTTGCGCTGGTAACTGATACGGCTGTACTTGTCATCGCCCTCGGCCTGGTGACAGGCCGCGCAGCGGGTCGCCAGCAGCTCCTGCGCCGAGGCGGATTGCTCTGCCATGCCCATACCGGACTGAAGGAGCAATGACAGCCCCAGCAGTCCTCCGGCTACCCCTTGCCTCAAGAGTCTTGTTCTCATCGGGTCGTGCCTCCCACGGATATTATTCTGATAGTTATTCCAGCTTCGGCCTGCTCCTCTGGGGAGCGTGCCTGCCGCGCTTGAAAAGACAAGAGCAAGACCCGTGCCATAGATTTATTTTCCTTTAAAATCATCTGATTACACATCAAGCCAGAAATAGACCTCGGGATAGCGGTGTTTAATAGCGCGACAACTTGACTCAGTCGATGACACACAAAGCGCCACCGGGCCTGTGTTCCGCGCGACTGTCGCACCCCCTTCCGGGGTTGTATCACTTTGCTACAGCTTTTGTACGTTACCGAGGCCACGGGGAACCCGCCTCGCTCCCCCGATGCCCCACCACTGGCAGCGCGGGGATCTCTTGGCACACAGGTTGCACCAGGGCATGGGGACTTCATCCATCAGAGAGAAAACAAGATGACTGATGCGTACCCCCTCCACCCGCAAACCCGGGAATTTCTCGACCGCCCATGCCGCATGCTGATTGGCGGCAAGTGGACTGTCAGCGAGCAAGGCCAGACCATGGCGCTGCTCAACCCGGCCACCGCCACCCACCTGATTGATGTGCCCCGGGGCACGCCGGCGGATATTGATCACGCTGTCAGACAGGCCCGCCGCGCCTTCGACGATTCCAGCTGGAGCAGAATGCGGCCGCGTGAACGGCAGAATCTTCTGCTGAAGCTGGCCGATCTGCTCGAGCGTGACGCCGAAGTACTGGCGGAGCTGGAGTGTCTGAACAATGGCAAGAGTGCCCAGATGGCCCGCGCTGTGGACGTTCAGCTGTGTATTGACTTCTTCCGCTATATGGCTGGCTGGGCTACAAAGATAACCGGCACTACGGTGAACCCCTCTCTGCCGCTGATGCCCGATGCCCAGTTCCACGGCTACATCGCCCGAGAGCCGGTGGGTGTGGTTGGCGCCATTGTCGCCTGGAACTTTCCGCTGCTGCTGGCCTGCTGGAAGATCGGCCCGGCGCTCGCTACCGGCTGTACCGTGGTACTCAAACCAGCTGACGAAACCCCCTTGACCGCGCTGAAGCTGGGGGAGCTGATCCAGGAAGCGGGCTATCCGGACGGGGTGTTCAACGTGGTGACCGGTATCGGCGCCGAGGTCGGTGCTGCCCTGTCTGCCCATCCGGACATCGACAAGGTCACCTTCACCGGCTCGACCCCGGTCGGCAAACTGATCGGCAAGGCCGCGCTGGACTCCATGACCCGCATCACCCTCGAGTTGGGTGGGAAATCCCCGACCATAGTGCTGGAGGACATGGACCCGATGGAGGCTGCAGTGGGCGCAGCAAATGCGATCTTCTTCAACCAGGGTCAGGTCTGCTGTGCCGGCTCGCGCCTGTACGTGCAGCGGCGCCACTTTGACCGGGTGATGGCGGATATCTGCAGTATCGCCAACGGCATGAAGATGGGTAACGGCCTGGACGCCAGTGTGGACATGGGCCCGCTGATCTCTGCCAAGCAGCAGGCCCGGGTGCAGGGCTACATCGATATGGGCCGCGAACTCGGTGCCACCATCGCCTGCGGCGGAACGTCCTCCGGCCCCGGCTATTTCGTGCGTCCTACCCTGATCACCGATGTCGATCAGAAATGCCCGCTGGTGCAGGAGGAGATCTTCGGTCCGGTACTGGTGGCCCAGCCCTTCGACGATATCGAGGACGCCATCCGCCTGGCCAATGACAGCCCCTTTGGTCTGGGCGCCAGCATCTGGTCCAACAACCTCAGCCAGGTGCACCGGATGATTCCACGCATTCGCGCCGGCTCGGTCTGGGTCAACTGTCACACAGCGCTGGACCCTGCCCTGCCCTTCGGTGGCTACAAGATGTCGGGGATCGGCCGGGAAATGGGCGAAGCCGCACTGGAGTACTACACCGAAACCAAATCGGTGCTGATCAAGGTGTGAGGGCGTGGCCGGATGCTGCGGTATCCGGCCCGAATCCCACGTTTTGCAACCAGGCCGCCACCGGGCCACGCTGGGTCGGTGGCAGGCCGCTGATGACCTGTTCCCATGGCGTCTCCCGCAAGGCGTCGACCAGGGGCGCCAGTTCCACGCCATTAAGATGCCAGATGCCCAGCGGCTGATCCGGGGTGATGACCACCCGTGCCCGGCCGATTCGATCGCCGGTAACCACCGGAGCCCAGTCGGTGACGATCTGTTCCGGTGTCACCGGGACATGGGAGGGGTGATCGTCCGGCCACTGCTGACGCTGCTGCCAGAAGGATTGCTCCGGCACGGCTGTGGCCTGCCGATAGAAATCCCGCCCCAGTCGCGCGAATCGATAGAACAGTTCAGTCACCCTCCGGCAGTGAAAGCGCTGGGCCAACTCGGCATCCGCAGGGTACTGCAGCAAGGTGTTGATCACCGCCGGCGCCTGCAATGCAGACGACAACGACTGGAAAATGCCGTTGCCTGACAGTGGATCAACCGCCATGGCGGCGTCGCCTACGCGGATGCTCCGTACGTCGCACAGATTGGCAGCCAGGGTGCAGGTGGAACTGCGTGCGCGCAATTCCACCGCTTCGCCGGGATCGACGGTAAAGAACTCTCCCGCCAGGCGGCTGGTTCCGCGCTGGGCCGCACACCAGGCAGGCAGCTCGGCCTTGCCGGGCATATGCGGGTGGCGGGCGTCGAAGGTCCATTGCCAGTACTGGTCGCCACCCGGCAACCGGGCCAGCCAACACCAGCCGGACACCAGACTTTCCGCCGCGCTTGCCGCTGGCCCTTCCAGCCCGCGCCAGCGACACAGCAGACTCAGGGTTTCCGGCCCGCGTACGGCTTCGCCCGATTGGGGTGCCTGCCGCCCGCGAGCATCAACCACGAAGTCCGCCTCAAGGCTCGCCGCCCCATCAAGCTGCAGGCAGACACCGTCGGCGGCCACATCCACCGTCAGCACCCGTGCTTCCAGCAGGGCTATGCCGCTTCGACGCAGATCCTCGCGCAACGCTCGATCGAAGACCTGCCTGTCCAGCAGCCACTCGCGGTTTCTCAGGCTGTGATGACCCGCCCAGTAGACTTCCCGTCGTGCGGCGGCGATCGCTGTGCCGCTGGCCTGCCGCAGCCCGACGGTGCGCAGGGCATGCAGGACCCGCTCGGAGGTGCCTTCAATGGCGTTGAAACGACGCCAGTCGCTGATCACCGTGACCCGGTAGCCCAGGCGCAACAGCCCCAGCGCCGCTGCCGACCCCGCCGGGCCGGCGCCCAGTATGGCTATGTGTTTTCTGCGCACAGCGGCTCCCTTGTCTGCGGCCCGCTACGAATGGCGTGCTGCCGGAAATAATGCAGAACCTCAGCCCCACTCAGGCTCGGGCGCTCTGTCCAGAAGGCAGCGAGCATGCCGCTGAAGCGGGCGCAGGCCATGGACGCGCCGCCCTCGGCGCCCCTACCCACTGGCGCGCCGAATTCGGCACGCTCCTCCTGCAGCCAGCTCCATTGCCCCGGCTGGCAACGCGCATCACCGGTTACCGCTACCACGCCGCTATAGGCCGCCGGATAAACCGGCTGCCCCATCGCCGGACTGGAGGCACAGATCAGTACGCCCTGTTCCGCCGCCTGGCGGCATAGTTCACGCAACATCGGGCGGTCGGCGTGCAACCCCAGGCTGCAGTTGATCAGGCTCACACCCTGCTCCAGCAACCAGGCCAGCCCGGCACCAACCTGGGCAGCGGTAGTCGCGGGACGCTCGCCGAAGACCTGGGCCATCAACAACTGCGCTTGCGGGGCCTGCTCCGACAGCAGCTGCGTCACCAGGGTACCGTGTCCCAGATGATCCTGACCAAGCGGCCGGAGTAGAACCTCCTCGTCACTCAGAACAAAGGACTGACCACCGTGCAGGCGCTGCCATTGACCGCGCTGAAGACCGGTGTCAATGATGCCCACCCTCATGCCACGCCCTCGGTGGCGGGGCTGCGCAGCGTGAGCTGTCCGTCCAGCAGCTGGAAGTGCAGATCCGCGCCATCGGCGGCGCCGGGCCGGTGACTGATGATGATGCGGGTGCGCGTAGCAAAGAGAATGTCGATTTCCCTGATGATCGCCTGCTCGGTTTGCACATCCACCGCTGAAGTAGCCTCATCCAGCACCAGCACGTCCGGTTGCTGAAGCAGTGCTCGGGCGATGGCAATGCGTTGCCGCTGTCCGCCAGACAACTGTTGGCCACGCTCACCCAGCCGGGTATCCAGCCCTTCCGGCAGACTGGCCACCAGCTCCTCGAGCCGAGCCAGTCGGACCACACCGGCAACCTCTTCCTCCGTCGCCTCCGGCGCAGCGTAGCGGAGATTGTCAGCCAGCGACGCGCGGAACAGCACGATGTCCTGGCTGACCACCGCGAGCCGCTTGCGGTAGTCGGCCAGGTCCAGCTCGCGCAGGTCCACGCCACCATAGGTGATATGGCCCCGGTCCGGATCGTAGTAACGCTGCAGCAGATCAATCAGCGTGGTTTTACCGGATCCCGAGGGTCCGGTGAGCACCACCTTGCTGCCCACGGGGAAACGAGCTCTGCCGCCATCGATGATCTGTTGCTGCCGTCCCGGGTGGCGGAAACTGATGTCATGCAGCACCAGTTCGGCGGGAGCCCGCGGGGTGGGAACGGGCTTGGCTGCCGTGACAATATCGGGCTGCTCATCCCGCAGCTCGGTCACCCGCTGCAGGCTGACCGCCATGCGCTGCACGGCGACATACAGACCCAGAAGGCTCTGGGCCGGTCCTACCACCATACCCAGGTAGGTGGCGAAGGCAATCAGCGAGCCGAGCTGCCATGTACCCGTGATGACCCAGTAGCCGCCGATCATGAAGGCCAGCGCCCGGGTGACGGAGGTCAGCATGGTGGGAACGGCACTGGTGAAGAACTCCACCACCTGTAATCGCAGCAGCTGCCCGAGATAATTCTGTCCCAGACCGTGCAGGCGCTCGGCCTCATGGCGCTGGCGACCGGCTGCCTGGACGAACTTGATCGCTGGCAGGGTTTCCACCAGGAAGGACGACATGTCACTGGAGCGCTCGCGCAGAGAGCGGGTCTCATCTGCTACCTTGCGCCGCATCCAGCGCAGCCAGAGGAGCTCCAGCGGCACCAGCACAGCCACCAGCAGTGCCAGCTGCCAGGACAGCAGCGCCAGCAGAATGGCCGCGCCGATCAGACCTATGATGCTGGAGGTGGCGGAAAACAACGCATCGATGGCAAAGCGCTGGATCTCGGCGATGTCGCCATCCAGCCGGCTGAGCAGATCACCGATGCGGCGCCGCCCGAAGAATCTTGGTGACAGCTGCTGCAGGTGTCCATACAGATCCTCGCGCAGGGCAAACAGCACCTGCCCGGATAACCGCGTGTGCAGGTAGCGGTTGACCCCGGAGAGCACAGTCGCCAGTACCGTAGCACCTATCATGGCCAGGACTACTGCTCCGAGCATGGGGAAATTCCCCGCCAGCAGGCTGTCGTCGATCAACATTTTTGTCAGCCAGGGCTGCGCCAGAACCAGCAGGGAAGCCGCTATCGACAGCAACATGAGTCCGAGAATGGCGCGCAACTGTGGCCGGACGAAGCTGTACAGCCAGCGCAGCCCGCCCTCTACCGAGTCCCTCGGTTCACTGCTGACCAAGCGCGACAGCAGGCCGATCAGCATCCACCGGCCTGCTTGAGTTTTCGGTACAGGGTCGCTCGGCTGATACCCAGGGTGCGTGCCGCCGCAGAGACGTTGCCCTCATGGTCGGCCAGCGCCTGACGGATCATCTCCTGCTCGCGAACGCGGATGTTGCCGTCCTGCTCGCAGACCTCCTCGCTCAGTAGATCTTCCAGGGTACTGGATGGAAGGTGGTCGAGCCCCAGCTGCCGGTCCTCCGGCGCTCGCACCGCCAGCAGAGTACGCAGCACCATTTCCAGCTGACGAATGTTGCCCGGCCAGCGGTAACGCTCGAACAATCCAAGCAGATCGTCGTTGAGACTGACCTGCCCGGCACCGAGCCGGCGCAACAGAGTCTGGCAGAGCTCACGCATGTCCTTGCGCTCACGCAGCGCCGGCAGATGCACCGCCATCCCGTTTATCCGGTAGTAGAGATCCTCGCGGAAGCTGCCTTCGGCCACCAGCGCTCTGACCGGCCGGTGCGTGGCGCAGATCAGATTGATGTCCAGGTCCTGTTCGACTCCCGCCCCCAGTGGTGCCACCTTGCGCTCCTGCAGCACTCGCAACAGACGCGCCTGCAGCGGCAACGGCATGTCTCCCACCTCGTCGAGGAACAGCGTCCCGCCATGGGCTTGCTGCAGCCGCCCGGTCATGCCGCCGCGCCGGGCACCGGTAAAGGCACCGTCACGGTAGCCGAAGAGCTCAGACTCGATCAGCCCCTCGGGAATGGCCGCACAGTTCACCGCAATGAAGGGTTTGTCCGCCCGGTCACTGCCCTTGTGCAGCGCGCGCGCCACCAGTTCCTTGCCAGAGCCGGTTTCACCGAGCAACAGGATAGGTAACCCGTGCCGCAGGCCCCGTGCGGCCATGTCCAGCTCACGCAGATAGCGAGGATTGTTGTTGCCGGCAAGCCCCTCCAGGGTCGGCGTAGCCGGCTCCTTTCGCAGGCTGGGCACCGACACCGGGACGGACACCGCTTCCGGCAGGTGCAAGGTCTTGAAGAAAAAGTCACCGCGCGGCGTACGCAGATGCCCGGCAATGCCCCGGCGCACCTGTTCGAACCGTTCCTGCCATCCGGTGATCAGACTCTCACCGGGGAGGCCGACCATCTGCGCGCGCTCCATGCCGAAGAACTCACAGGCGCGCTGGTTGGCGGCCAGAATCCGGCCGTCGCCGTCCAGCGCCAGCAGACCCTGCCAGGCGGTATCCAGATACTGCCGGCGGGGATGGAAGGCCACGACATATTGCTGGCCGAAGGAGGCAATGAACAACCGGCTTTCAATCTGGCTGGCGGTCATGTCCAGCAGCAGAAGGCTGTCCTGGGCCTGCAGCGTCGGCCCGAGGCGAGTCAGGTCAAGCACACCCTCGATCTTGCCCTGGGGGTCTCGGATCGGCACGGAGGCACAGGAGAAGATGCTCAACCGGTCGAGGAAATGCTCGCCGTAACCGATCATTGTCGGTCGCCCTTCCACCAACGCAGTACCGAGTGCGTTGGTCCCACGCACGGCCTCGCTCCAACAGGCTCCCTCCTGGAGATCTCGCAGTTCCCGCCACTTGCTGCCGCCACCTTCAATCGCCAGCACTGTGGCCTGGGAGTTCACCAGAATCAGCAAGCTGTCATTACCGTGGTGTCCAAGACGGTCAGTCAGGTGCTGCAGAGCCGGCTCGGCACAGTCGAGCAACATGCGATTGCTCTCGTACAGCTCATCAACAGCGAGCGCCTGTGGCTCGGAACTGGGCGGCTCGGAGTCGGGCTGCAGGCCGTAGCCCATGCTGCGCTGCCAGGAAGCGCGAATTGGCTCACGCAGGGTAAACTCCTTGGCACACCATCCCCGGGCCGTCAGCGCCCTCTCCCGAGCGCGGAATATATCCGTCAATTCCTGGTCGAGCTTTGTATTCAGGTGCATAGGCCCTCCATCGAGTCTGTTTGCAGACTTTTATTCTATGAGGGATGCCGGTGTTCCGATTTCAACCCTCGAGGTGATACAGCAATAAACGAGCCAGCCTGTGGCGCAAGCTCCGCTGGCCGCCCGCGAGGCGGGCAGTACGCTCTGCATCATGCAGGGCGCTGCTGTATCGCAAGGCGCCTGCATGCGGACTGGTGTTTCATATTAAGACAAAGTCTCGGACAACTGGACACCTTTGGAACACAAGCCAGGTATTCAGCAGATGGATCGGCCCGGGGCAACCGCGGGTAACGGAGACACGGGCGTGGTGAGCGGGAGGTATCCCAACAGCGGGGCGGCCGGCGTCACTGCTCCCCCAGGATCAGCTGTCGATAATGCCCCGGATTGGTACCTGTCCATTTACGGAAGGCCTTGTAGAACGAGCTCACATCGGCAAAGCCGAGCCGCTCGGCGATGTCAGGGTAGCTGATCGTCGGTTCCGCCAGCCACCGAGTCGCCTGCTCTTCCCGCAGGCTGTCCTTGATCCCCTGATACTGAACACCTTCGGCCAGCAGCCGCCGGCGCAGGGTTGATGGTGACATGCACAGTGATTGCGCAAGGGCCTCGCTGGTGGGCCAATCGGCAGCAGGCAGGGCACGCAGAACATTACGTATCTGACTGACCAGACTGTTGGCATCCCGGTAGCGCACCAGAATATTGCCTGGTGCCTGTTCCAGAAATGCACGCACCTCCGACTCAGTGCGCCGGACCGGTACATCCAATGCTTCGGCTGCGAAGATGATGCGGGTGCAGGATTGGCCGAAGCGCAGATTGTCGGAGAACATTACCTGATAATCGTCAATATACTCCGGCTCCGGACAACGCAGCTCGACCGCCAGCAGGGGGATGCGCCGCCCGGCCAGCCAGCAGGCGAGTCCATGCACTATCATCCAGTAGGTGAAATAGGCAAACGGACGTTGCGCCTGCCCCGGCGTCTCGTCGAGCACAATCTCGGCAAGACTGCGGCTGCGTATCAGGCGTCCGCGGAAATTCTCCAGCATCAAGCCAAGAAAATTGACTATATGGATAAGCGCCTGCCCCACGGTCGGCTGGCTGATGCCTGTTCGGCACAGAAAGGAGAAACTGCCAACCCGCAACGGTCGCGGGTCCATGCCGAAGAACTCGTCATCATGTGCTGCGGCCAGTCGTAGCCAGACTGCACTGTAGTGGTCCACCGATATCCGCTCGTCAGGCTGATGCAGCGGCAGTTGCGCAAACCCCAACTCTGCCAACAGCGCCTCGGCGCTCTGGCCGGAACGGGTAAACCCGAGCAGGGCTTCCTGCAACAGGCGAACGGAGATGGTGTCTTTGCGCATGGTTCTGACAACCCAGCGTCCCGGGTCGCGGGAGCATCGAATCTATCGGATCAGAAGAGAGGGAGTGTAGCGCTGAGCATCATTGCCTGCTATCCCGCGCAGTGCGGGAAAGAGCAGGCAGTGATGGTCGCCGGGCGGCAGTCGCCCGGCAGCGGGTCAGAAGATCTGCCGCAGGATGATGGTCTCGTTGCGGTCGGGACCGGTGGAGATGATGTCGATGGGGGCGCCCACCAGCTCCTCGATCCGCTTGATGTAGGCCTGCGCAGCAGCCGGCAGCCCTTCGACGGTCTGGATGCCCAGGGTGGATTCGCTCCAGCCGGGCATTTCTTCGTAGACCGGCTCCAGTCCGGTGTAGCTGTCGGCATCGCTGGGGGCTTCGATCAGGTTGCCCTCGTCGTCGCGGTAGCCCACGCAGATGCGGATCGAATCCAGACCGTCGAGCACATCCAGCTTGGTCAGGCACAGACCGCTGATACTGTTGATCTCGATCGCCCGACGCAGGATCACCGCATCGAACCAGCCGCAGCGACGCGCACGTCCGGTGGTGGAGCCGAACTCGTGACCGCGGGTAGCCAGGCGCTCGCCGATATCGTCGAACAGCTCGGTGGGGAAAGGACCGGAGCCGACACGGGTGGTGTAGGCCTTGGTGATACCCAGCACGTAATCCAGGTACAGCGGGCCGACACCGGAACCGGTGGAGGTACCGCCGGCGGTAGTGTTGGAGCTGGTGACGTAGGGATAGGTACCGTGGTCGATGTCCAGCAGCGTGCCCTGGGCACCCTCGAACATGATATTGGCACCCTGGCGGCGCAGCTCGTGCAGACGGGCAGTCACGTCGATTACCAGGGGCTTCAGCCAGTCGGCAAAGGC
The DNA here is from genome assembly GCF_900115905.1 of Halopseudomonas formosensis. Taxonomy (GTDB): domain Bacteria; phylum Pseudomonadota; class Gammaproteobacteria; order Pseudomonadales; family Pseudomonadaceae; genus Halopseudomonas; species Halopseudomonas formosensis. The sequence goes on along the minus strand of NZ_FOYD01000001.1, from coordinate 436,628 downwards.
CAGCGCCTCTTCCAGGGTCTTCTGGAAGTCGATCGGCTCGACCTTGTAATAGTTCTTCAGCACGAAGTTGTGGTAATCCAGTACCTCGCCGAGCTTGGCGGCAAAGCGCTCGCGATGGAACAGGTCACCGACGCGCAGGCCGCGGCGGGATACCTTGTCCTCATAGGCCGGACCGATACCACGACCGGTGGTGCCGATCTTGGCTTCGCCGCGGGCGTTCTCGCGGGCCTGATCCAGCGCCACGTGGTAGGGCAGGATCAGCGGACAGGCGGGGCTGATGCGCAGGCGGTCGCGTACCGGCACGCCACGGGCTTCCAGCCCACCCACTTCCTTGATCAGCGCTTCCGGGGACAGCACCACACCGTTGCCGATGTAGCACATGACATTCTCGCGCAGGATGCCCGAGGGGATCAGGTGCAGTACTGTCTTCTCGCCATCGATCACCAGGGTGTGGCCGGCGTTGTGACCGCCCTGATAGCGCACGACGGCGGATACCTGATCGGTCAGCAGATCGACGATCTTGCCCTTGCCCTCATCACCCCACTGGGTGCCCAGGATGACAACATTCTTACCCATGTTCAGCTCTTGCCTCACTCAATATGAATCGGCCCGGGGGCCAGAAAATCAAACTTGCAGTTCGTCAACCTGCCAGCCGTCGTTTGCAAAACGCAGTATGCGATCACATCCCAGTTGCGCTGCATCGGCATCCACCTGCCCCGGCAGCGCCGCGATCACCCGCTCGCCCGCCTGCCGCAGCTCTGCCACCTTCTCCTGCAACCCCGGCTGCTCGCCATGGGGTGCCCAGATGCCGCGATCGCGGCGGCCATCTGCCTGAATCTCACCGCATGCCACCAGCAGGCGCAGGTCGGTGGAAAAACCCGTCGCCGGGCGCGCCCGGCCGAAGTCCCGGCCGATCTCATCGTACCGGCCGCCCTGGGCGATGCTCTGGCCGGTTCCCGGTATGAAGGCCGCGAAGGTCACCCCGGTGTGGTAGTGATAGCCACGCAGCTCGGCCAGGTCGAAATACAGCGGCACCTGCGGATAGCGCCGCCCCAGTACCCGGGCAATCTCCGACAGCTCATCCAGGGCGACCATGATGCTCTCCGGTGCACCCTTGAGCAGGACATGGGCGCGCTCCAGCACCTGCGCATCCCCGGACAGGTCCACCAGACCACTGAGCATGGCCGCCAGCTCCGGCTGGGTGATGTGGGAGGTTAGCTCACGCACTTCATCCCCGGCCTTGCGCTGCAGTGCATCGAACAGCGCCCGCTCGGTAGCCTCGTCCAGCTCGGCGGCCTGCACCAGACCACGGTAGATGCCGACATGGCCCAGATCCAGATGCACATTCTCTACCCGGCTCGCTGCGAGGGTTTCCAGCATCAGCGAGATGACTTCGATGTCGCTGGCGCTGGAGGCGTCGCCGTAGAGTTCCGCACCCAGCTGAATCAGGCTGCGCGAGGTGGACAGCGGTCGCGGCAGCGTGTGCAGGACACTGCCGCAATAGCATAGACGACTGGGGCCTTCGGCACCGAGGGTATGGGCGTCGATACGCGCCACCTGGGGCGTGATGTCTGCGCGCAGGCCCAGCATGCGGCCGGACAGACGGTCAGTCATCTTGAAGGTCTGCAGGTCGAGATCATGACCGGAGCCGGTCAGGAGGGATTCCAGATATTCGATATGCGGGGTAATGACCAGGTCATAGCCCCAGCGGGAAAACAGATCAAGCAGTTGCCGGCGGGCGGCTTCGGTACGCGCCGCCTCCTCGGGCAGCACTTCCTCGATCCCGTCAGGCAAGAGCCAGCGATCAACAGTAGGCATCATCAGAACCTTAATTTCGTTAGCGGATCAGGTACAGACAGGCCGTACCCGTCAGCATGCACAACAGGCCGGCCACACGCAGCTGACGCTCTCCCATGAGGCTCACAGCTGCCAGCATGCGCTTCCAGGTCGCGGGGGCAAGAAACGGCATCAGACCTTCGATCACCAGCACCAGACACAGCGCCGTCGCCAGACTCTGCCACATCGGCTCATACCTCTATCCCGGAACCACCGGTCACAAAAAAGCCGGGAGGGCCCGGCTGCGCGATTGTAGCATGTTTTGAGGTGGCCACACCTGCCCGGCGGACAAGTGTGGCCAGTTTCCGATCAGGGCCGCTGCGCCCCCTGGAAGAACCGGAAGAACTCGCTGTCCGGATCCAGCACCAGCACGTCGGACTTGCTGGAGAAGCTTTCCCGATAAGCCTGCAGGCTGCGGTAGAAGGAGTAGAACTCCGGATCCTTGTTGTAGGCCGCCGCGTAGATGGATGCCGCCTCGGCATCACCCTGACCGCGGATCTCCTCGGCTTCGCGGAAGGCCTCGGCCAGGATCACCCGCTGCTGACGGTCGGCGTCGGCGCGGATACCTTCAGCCAGCTCGCGGCCCTTGGCGCGGTGTTCACGTGCCTCACGCTCACGCTCCGAGCTCATGCGCTCGAACACGCTGCGGTTGACTTCCCGCGGCAGATCGATGGCCTTGACCCGCACGTCCAGCACCTCGATGCCCATCTCGCGACTGGCAACCCGGTTGAGGTCGGCGGTGATGTCCGCCATCAGCTGGTCACGCTCGCCCGCCACGACCTCGTGCAGGGTGCGGCGAGCCACCTCGTTGCGCAGACCTGACTCCAGCTGCCGGGACAGACGCTCCTCAGCGATGGAGCGCATGCCGGAGGTAGCGGTGTAGTAGCGCTGGACATTGATGATGCGCCACTTGGCGAAGGAATCCACCATCAGCGCCTTCTTCTCCAGGGTCAGGTAACGCTGGGTAGCCGTGTCCAGGGTCAGCAGGCGGGCATCGAACAGCTTGGCCTCCTGCACAAAGGGCAGCTTGAAATGCAGACCGGAGGGCACATCATCACGCACCACCTTACCGAACTGCAGCACCAGCCCACGCTGAGTCTCGGAGACGATGTAGAAGCTGTTCCAGCCGACAACGATCACCACCAGCGCGACGATCAATCCGAAAATCGATTTGTTACTCATCAGCGAGCCTCCCTTGAACGCAGATCACGCTGCTGCAGTTGAACCGGTATGCGGTTGCTGGCGTCCGCCCCGGTGGCGGTGCCGGCCGATTGGCTGCTGGAGGATGACGATCCGGTGCTGCCGCCCTGTTGCATCAGCTTGTCGATCGGCAGGTACAGCAGATTGCTGTTGCCCTCGCCCGACACCATGATCTTGCTGGTATTGCTCAGCACATCCTGCAGGGTCTCGATATACAGGCGCTCGCGCATGACCTCCGGCGCCTGACGGTATTCGCTGATCAGCAGGTTGAAGCGCTCGGCCTCACCCTGGGCCCGCGCCACTACCGCCTGACGATAGCCGTTGGCCTCTTCGAGCAGGCGCTGGGCCTGACCGCGGGCTTCCGGAATGACACTGTTGGCATAGGATTCGGCCAGGTTGCGCTCACGCACCTCGTCCTCCCGGGCACGGATCACGTCATCAAAGGCATCCTGCACCTCCGCCGGTGCCTGAGCGCTCTCGATGTTCACCTGAACCACGGTAATACCGGTCTCGTAGGCATCCAGATAGCGCTGCAGACGTTCGGTGGTTTCCACCCCCATCTGTTCACGCCCTTCGGTCAGTACCTGGTGCATGGGGGTTGAACCCACCACGTGGCGCAGGGCACTTTCGGTGGCATGGCGCAGACTGGTTTCCGGATCCTCTACCTTGAGCACGAAATTCTCCAGGTTGGAAATACGGTACTGCACCGCCAGCGGCACCTCGACGATGTTCTCGTCCTCGGTCAGCATCTGACCCTGTTGGCGATAGGAACGGATTGCGGTGACGTTGCGCTGGAATTTCTTCTCGATCGGCGGGAAGTAGATATGCAGACCCGATTCAACCGTACGGTTGTACTCACCGAACCGCAGAATGACCGCCTGCTCCTGCTCGTCGACCATGTAGATGGCGTTGAACAACCAGAATACGAACAGCAGCACCCCACCGATGACCCAGGCTCCCCGGGGGATACCCTGGCCACCACCGACGCGCCGGCCGTTGCCACCGGCACCGCCGCCACGCTTCTTGTTGCCGAAAATGCCGTTCAGGCTGTCCTGCAGCTTGCGCAGGGCCTCGTCCAGGTCCGGCGGCCCCTGTTTGCCGCCGCGGTTGTCACCGCCGCCACGGTTACCGCCGCCCCAGGGATCCTGGTTGTTCGAATTGTTACCGCCACCAGGCTCATTCCACGCCATAGCGTTCTCCGTTGTCAAAAACCGTGAAACCGCTCAGGTCGGCCCGCCGGCCGACACAATCATTCGCGCATCCTACAGCAAATGCCGGCCGCTTCGCGAACCGCGGCCAGCATCCATTATTGCAAAGTATGTTGCTCGAGGAAGGCGTCGGGCTGCCAGCCCTCGCGTTTGACCAGGCGGTTGAAGTCCGCCCGGGGCAGGCGCAGGTCCAGCTGTTGCCGGCCATCCTCGGTCACACGTTCAGCTGTGACCGCGCCGGCGGCATAGAATTGCGCGCGCAGTCGGGCTTCAGCGTGCTCGAGCAGTATGCTCTGCTGTACTATGTCCTCGCCCAGCCGCTCGGCAATCGCCTGCGCCAGCAGGTCCAGCCCCTTCCCGTCCCGTGCGGAGAGCCAGACACGTACCGCCACTCCCTGCTCGTCGCGCTGTATCTGCGGCTCGAAGTCCTCAAGCAGGTCGATCTTGTTGTAGACCTCGAGAATCGGCAGCTCAAGGGCGCCGATCTCGCCCAGCACCAGATGCACCTGCTCGATATTGGAAGTCCGCTCGGGATCGGCGGAGTCGATCACATGCAACAGCAGATCGGCCTGACTGGATTCCTCCAGCGTGGCACGGAAAGCCTCTACCAGCTTGTGCGGCAGATGGCGGATGAAACCTACGGTATCGGCCAGCACGACAGGGCCTATATCGGCCAGCTCGATGCGGCGCAGGGTCGGATCCAGGGTCGCGAACAGCTGATCGGCGGCGTATACCGCCGCCTCGGTCAGCCGGTTGAACAGGGTGGATTTGCCGGCGTTGGTATAGCCGACCAGGGAGACCACGGGGATTTCCGCCCGTCGCCGTGCACGTCGGGCCTGATCACGCTGGCTGCGGACCTTCTCCAGACGCTTGGTGATCTGCTTGATGCGCACCCGCAGCAGACGGCGGTCGGTTTCCAGCTGGGTTTCCCCCGGACCACGCAGGCCGATACCACCCTTTTGCCGCTCAAGGTGGGTCCAGCCGCGGACCAGACGGGTACTCAGATGATCGAGCTGGGCCAGCTCGACCTGCAGCTTGCCCTCGTGGGTACGGGCGCGCTGGGCGAAGATATCCAGAATCAGACCGGTACGGTCGATTACCCGGCACTCCAGTTCGCGCTCCAGGTTGCGCTCCTGGCTGGGGGTAAGAACATGATTGAAGATGACCAGGTCACCCTCCCCCGCCTTGACCAGCGCACGCAGCTCGTCCACCTTGCCGCTGCCGATCAGGAAACGCGGGCTGGGCTGATAGCGGGTGATGGTCATGAAATCGACCACCTCGGCGCCCGCTGACCTTACCAGTTCGAGAAACTCCTGAGGGTCCTCACGACTGTGCTCGTCCTGACTTTCGAGATGAACGAGTACCGCCCGCTCACCCCCTTCATGGCGCTCGAAGAACAATCAGGCCACCTTCAGGCTCAAGGATTACCTGCCTCGGCTTCATCACCACCCTGAGCCGGCAGACGCACCGGACGGCCCGGAACCACGGTGGAAATGGCATGCTTGTAGACCATCTGGCTGACGGTGTTCTTCAGCAGGATGACGAACTGGTCGAAGGATTCGATCTGCCCCTGCAGCTTGATGCCGTTGACCAGATAGATGGATACCGGAACACGTTCCTTGCGCAGGACGTTCAGGTAAGGGTCTTGTAGGGAATGCCCTTTTGACATTACTCACTCCTTATGGAAACTAGTAGAGAAACTGTTTTCGAAACAAAAAATCATCTGGCCGGTCCGCCAGAGACGGACAGCCCGAAACCTGCCGACAGAACGGGATAAGCTATATGGCGATTGTCCTGAGATGTTTCAAGAGCTTGTCTGATCTTTTCGGATCCAGGCTGTCGAACCATTCGATTTCCTCATGCCAACCGCGCAGCCAGGTGAACTGGCGCTTCGCCAACTGCCGGGTGGCAATTACCCCGCGCTCGACCATCTCCTCCAGCGAGAGTCTCCCCTCGAGATAGTCCCAGGCCTGCCGGTACCCCACAGCCCTGATCGACGGCATCGACACATCCAGATCCCCCCGCGCATGCAGGGCTTCCACCTCGGCAAGGAACCCCTGCTCCATCATCTGCTGGAAGCGCAGGGCAATGCGTTCGTGGAGAATATGCCGCTCACGCGGAGCCACAGCCACATAGCGCGTAGTATAGGACATATTCGGCCTGCCAGTCGCGCTGCTTTCGGCATTTTCCAGCGCCTGGCGACGATGCCATTCGCTGAGCGGCACGCCGGTCAGCAGAAACACCTCATAGGCCCGCTGGATGCGCTGCGGGTCATTGGGGTGGATGCGCTGCGCCGCCTGCGGATCGACCTTCGCCAGCTCCCCGTGCACGGCCTCCCAGCCTGCGGCGGCCGCCATAGCCTCGATGCGCTGACGCACCTGCGGGTCGGCCGAGGGCATCTGTGCCAGCCCCCCAGCCAGGGCCTTGAAGTACAGCATGGTACCGCCGACCAGCAGCGGGATGCGCCCGCGCTCGAGGATGTCCGTGATCAGCGCCTGGGCATCGACACGGAAACGCGCCGCCGAATAGGCCTCGGCCGGATCGAGGATGTCCACCAGGTGGTGGGGGTAGCGAGCCAGGGTGGCCGCGTCGGGCTTGGCTGTGCCTATGTCCATGCCCCGATAGACCAGCGCCGAATCGACGCTGATCAGTTCACAGGGCAGATGCTCGGCCAGATGCAGGGCCAGGTCGGTCTTGCCCGCGGCGGTCGGCCCCATCAGGCAGATCACCGTGGGCGAAGCAGGGGAAGTCATCTAGCGCCCCCGCAGGAACAGCTTGTCCAGCTCGGCCATGCTCATGCGCGTCCAGGTCGGGCGCCCGTGATTGCACTGGCCGCTGCGCTCGGTCTGTTCCATGTCCCTCAGCAGCGCATTCATTTCCGCCAGCGTCAGCCGCCGATTGGCGCGGACCGAGCCGTGGCAGGCCATGGTCGCCAGCAGCTCGTTGCGGTGCGCCTCGATCCGGTCGCTGGTACCGTACTCCATCAGGTCGGCGATCACGTCCAGCACCAGCTGGGCGGCATCGGCCTGGCGCAGGAGCGCCGGAATCTCGCGGATCGCCAGTGTTTCGGGCCCCATGCGCTGCAGGGCGAAGCCCAGCCGGGCAAACCACTGGGCGTGTTCTTCGGCGCAGTCGGCCTGGCGCTGACTCACCGCCAGGGTTTCAGGCACCAGCAGCGGCTGGCTGCGCAGGCCTTCCAGATCCATGGCCTGCTTCAGGCGCTCGTAGGTGATGCGCTCATGGGCGGCATGCATGTCGACCACCACCAGACCCTCGGCATTCTCCGCCAGGATGTAAATGCCATGCAGCTGGGCAATGGCGTAGCCCAGTGGCGGCACCTCGCCAGCTTCGACTTCGGCCATCGGCATGGACGGGGCCGCCGGCTCACCATACAGATCGGCATAGGAACGGGTGGCGGCGGCCAGCTGCCCGGGTTCCGGACGGGTGACCGGCGGAACCGACCAGCCGGCGGCAGGCTCGTGCAACGGCATGCGGGTCTGCCCGGAGAACACGCCGGCATCTATGCCGCTGACGGTATTCACCGGACCGGTTGACTGCAGCGCCTCCGCCCCGGCGAGCGAACCGGCATCACCGGGCGCCTGACCGTCGGGACGCTGGTCCGCCAGCGCCCGGTACAGGGTACTGAACAGGAAATCATGCACCATGCGGCCGTCACGGAAGCGCACCTCATGCTTGGTCGGGTGCACGTTGACATCCACCACCGCCGGGTCCAGCTCGAGAAAGAGTACGAAGGTCGGGTGCCGGCCGTTGAACAGCACGTCCCGGTAGGCCTGGCGCACCGCATGGGCGACCAGCTTGTCACGGATCATCCGGCCATTGACGCAGAAATACTGCAGATCCGCCTGACTGCGGGAAAAGGTCGGCAGCCCCACCCAGCCCCAGAGCCTCAGACCGCCGCGCTCCTGGTCGATGGTCACCGATTGCTCGACGAAGGCGGGACCGCAGATGCTGGCCACCCGGCGCCGGGCTTCCTGCTCGGTATGTGCCGGTCGCAGGCTGAGTACGGTACGGCCGTTGTGACGCAGATTGAAGGCCACATCGAAGCGCGACAATGCCAGGCGCTTGACCACCTCCTCGAGGTGGCCGAACTCGGTTTTCTCGGTACGCAGAAACTTGCGCCGTGCCGGCGTGTTGAAGAACAGGTCGCGCACTTCGACCGTGGTGCCCTGCGGGTGGGCAGCCGGCTGAACCCGGGGGTTCATGTCGCGCCCCTCGGTCTCGACCTGCCAGGCCTGATCTGCGTCTTCGGCACAGGAGGTCAGCAGCAGGCGCGATACCGAGCTGATCGAGGCCAGCGCCTCGCCGCGAAAGCCCAGGGTGGCCACCCGCTCCAGATCATCCAGATCGGTAATCTTGCTGGTGGCATGGCGCGACAGGGCCAGCGGCAGATCCTCATGGGCGATGCCGCGACCATCATCGCGCACCCGCAACAGCTTCACGCCGCCCTGCTCGACATCGATATCAACGCGAGTAGCGCCGGCATCCAGGCTGTTTTCCAGCAGCTCCTTGATGACCGAGGCCGGCCGTTCCACCACTTCACCGGCGGCGATCTGGTTGGCCAGCCGCGGCGTCAACAAATGTATTCGGGACATCTTCAACCCCATGACCGCATCAGGGGTCATTTTTCACCAACATGCTGGAGGCCGGTACCTTGAGTACCTGCCCCACTCGAATCTGATCGTTGCGCAACCCATTGGCCTGGCGCAGGCTGGCCAGGCTGACATCGTGCCGGGTGGCAATCAGCGACAGGGTATCACCCCTGCGCACCGTGTACTCGCGATCCACCTGGGCCAGCTGGCCATTGCTCTTGAGCGCGGCCAGTCGGGTGCCCGGCGGCGGGTTGCGGTGGAAGTAGCCGCGGATCCCGCCGAGCATGGCCCGCGCCAGAGCCTGCTGGTGACTGCGGGTCACCAGTTTCTGCGCTTCCCCCGGGTTGGAGATGAATCCGGTCTCGACCAGGATTGACGGGATGTCCGGCGACTTGAGCACCATGAAACCAGCCTGTTCGACCCGGCGCTTGTGCAAGGGAGTGATCTGGCCGATGGAGCTGAGCACCTGCTGGCCCACGTCCAGGCTGGCCGACAGGGTCGCGGTCATCGACAGGTCGAGCAGCACGCTGGCCAGCACCTGGTCCTTGTTGTCCAGGCTCACCCCGCCCACACCACCGATAAGGTCGGAGCGGTTCTCCCGATCCGCCAGCAGGCGTGCGGTTTCCGAGGTAGCCCCCCGGTCGGACAGGGCGAACACCGATGCGCCAAAGGCACTGGGCCGGGTAAAGGCGTCGGCGTGGATGGAGACCAGCAGATCGGCATTGTGCCGGCGGGCAATCTCGGTGCGGCGGCGCAATGGGATGAAGTAGTCACCGGTACGCACCAGCACGGCCCTGAACCCGGGCTCGGCATCGATCAGGGTCTTGAGCTCCCGGGCGATTGCCAGCACCACGTCCTTTTCCAGCGCCTTGTTGTGACCGATGGCACCGGGGTCCTCACCGCCGTGACCGGCGTCCAGAGCAATGATCACATCGCGCTGCCCGGCCTCGGTCACCGATCGGGTCGGCGTCTGCGGCAGGGGTGAGGCGCTGGGCTCGGCGCGCGGAGGCAGCGAAGGGGCCGGCTCCTGATCGTAGAGGTCGATCACCAGACGATGGCCATACTGCTGGTTGGGTGGCAGCGAGAAACTCTTGGCGGTCACCTGGCGTGACAGGTCCAGCACCACGCGCAGGTCGGAGCCATCCCGGGGCGCCGAGCGCAGGCCGGTCAGCGGCGTATTCTCCAGCGCCAGGTTGCTGGTCGAGGCGTTGAAGGTGGTGCCACTGATATCGATGACGATCCGCTCGGGGCTGGCGAGAGTGAACAGCGTATGGTCGGCGGGCCCGCTCAGGTCGAACACCAGCCGGGTGTTGTCCGGTGCCCGCCAGAGCCGCACATTATTGATCTGAGCCGCCTGCAGCAGACCGCAGAACAGCATGCTGGCGGCTACCAGCAGAGCGGCGGCATACCTTATTGTCGTTCTGATCGTCACGGCGTTGTCGTGCCTCTTGAGCTATGCAGCCGCTGACATGCAGCCTGGCCGCGCGGTCCCTGTCCGTCAATCTGCAAGATACGGCCGGCGCCCTCTACCCGGATGCGGATACACAGATCCGGCACCGGCAGAACGCCATCCCCCTTTTCCGGCCATTCTACTAGACAGAGGCTGTTGTCGGAAAAATAGTCACGAATGCCCAGAAACTCCAACTCCTCGGGATCGGCCAGGCGGTAAAGATCGAAGTGGTAGATCTGCCGCTCCCCCAGTTCGTAGGGCTCGACCAGGGTGAAGGTCGGACTCTTCACCGCGCCGGTGTGCCCCGCCGCACGGATAAGGCCGCGGCTGAGCGTGGTCTTGCCGGCGCCCAGATCTCCACTCAGCCAGATACTGCCGCGCCATTCCAGCGCTCGACCGATCTCCGCTCCCAGGCTCTCCATGGCCTGATCACCCAGTACATGCACTTCCAGGCTCATCTACAGTTCCGCAGGTTCAGGTAATAACGTATGTGTTCGACAAGGTCACTGGCCAGGATGCCCAGCTCGCCCTGTTCGCGGGCGGCCCGGTCCCCGGCCAGGGCATGGACCAGCACTGCCAGACGGGCTGCCTCCGGCGCTGCCATGCGCTGCGCCAGCAGTGCCCCCACCAGCCCGGACAGCACATCGCCCATACCGGCGGTGGCCATACCCGGATTGCCATGGCTGCACAGACCGGGGAGCCGCTCACCTGCAGCATCAGCCACCAGCGAACCCACACCCTTGAGGACCGCGGTACAGCCGAAGCGTTCCGCCAGCTCACGGACGGCCCAGGGCCTGTCGGCCTGCACCTGCGCGGTGCTGATCCCCAGCAGTCGGGCGGCTTCGGCGGGGTGCGGCGTGATGACAGCCGCTTCGCCCAGTACCACTGACTGGCCGGCAAGCAGGTTGAGGGCATCGGCGTCCAGAATGCAGGGCAGCCCCCGCTGGAGGGCGCTGTCCAGCAAGCCACGCGCCCAGTCGTCGCGCCCCAGGCCCGGGCCTACCACTACAGCGGTGGCCTGGTCCAGTAATGGCGCCAATTGTGCCGGATCCGCCACCCCATGCGCCATCACTTCCGGGCAGCGGGTCAGCATTGCTCCCAGATGTTCGGCCCGGGTCGCCACACTGACCTTGCCGGCACCGGCGCGCAGGGCGGCCTGTGCCGCCAGCAGTATGGCGCCGCCCATGCCCCGGTTGCCGCCGATCAGCAGCAGATGCCCGAACATGCCCTTGTGGGCGGCCCGTGGTCGGGGCGCAAGACCGGCCTGGTGACCCAGCTCCAGCCGTTCCAGCATGGGCCTCACGCCCTGCCCGGTAGACTCGACCAGCGCCGCGAAACGCAGCTGACCTGCCTGATCCGGGCCCTGGCCGGTCAGCAGTCCCGGCTTGACGGCGATGAAGGTGACCGTCAGGTCGGCGCGCACGGCGCAGCCGAGTACCGCACCGGTGTCGGCCTGCAGCCCGCTGGGTAGATCCACCGCCACCACCGGCAGGCCGGAACGGTTGATCGCCGCAATCGCCCCGGCAAAGGGCTCGCCCACCGGGCGATCCAGACCGGTGCCCAGCAGCGCGTCCACCAGCACGCCGTCTTCGGGCAGCGCGACCGGCCAGGCCTCGATCGGCACGCCGGCATCCCGTGCTGCGGCCAGGGCCAGCGCTGCGTCACCAACCAGGCGCTCGGGCGGACTCACAGCCACAGCGCGGACCCGCCAGCCTGCCAGATGCGCCAGCTGGGCGATCAGATAGCCGTCACCGGCATTGTTGCCACCCCCGCACAGCACCGTCAGTTGCCGCGCCTGCGGCCAGCGACTGCGCAATTCCCGCCATACCGCCACGGCGGCGCGGCGCATCAGTTCGAATCCCGGGGTACCGGCGGCAATGATCCGCGCATCCAGCTCACGGGTCGCGGCGGCGCTGTACAGCAGTCGGGGCAGTTCGGGATGCATGGGCATGTCAACCTGATGGATGTCTGGCAGAATTATACGTTCAGTCAAGCAGGTACTCTAATCCATGTCCTCCCCCAGCCACGACCATGCCGCCCTGGCCGACCGCATACGCAGCATCGCCAGCGAACTCGGGTTCCAGCAGCTGGGCATCACCGATGCCGATATCGGCGAGCATGAGCAGCATCTGCAGCGGTGGCTGGAGGCCGGCTATCATGGCGAGATGGAGTGGATGGCCAGCCATGGCACCAAGCGCACCCGTCCCGCCGAGCTGGTACCCGGCACCTGTCGGGTGATCTCGGTGCGCATGGACTACCTGCCGGGGGACAGCCGCATGGCCCAACGGCTGGCCGACCCGGACAGCGCTTATGTGTCACGCTACGCCCTGGGCCGTGACTACCACAAGCTGATGCGCCGCCGACTGCAGCAACTGGCCGAACGTATCCAGGCGCTGATCGGTCCCTTCGGCTACCGCGCCTTCGTCGACAGCGCCCCGGTCATGGAGCGCGCCCTGGCCAGCCGCGCGGGGCTGGGCTGGATCGGCAAGAACACCCTGCTGATCAACCCGCGGGCGGGCAGTTACTTCTTTCTCGGTGAGCTGTACACCGATCTGCCCCTGCCGGTGGATGCGCCCTTCGACCAGCACCATTGCGGCAGCTGCAGCGCCTGTCTGAGCCGCTGTCCGACTGACGCCTTCGTCGGCCCGCAGGTGCTGGATGCCCGGCGCTGCATCTCCTACCTGACCATCGAGCTCAAGGGTGCCATCCCCGAGGAGCTGCGCGCGCCCATGGGCAACCGGGTGTTCGGCTGTGACGATTGTCAGCTGGTGTGCCCGTGGAACAAGTTTGCCAGCCCTGCCCGGGAGCCCGACTTCAGCCCCCGGCATCAGCTCGACCAGGCCGACCTGGTCAGTCTGTTCCGTTGGGACGAAGAAGAGTTTCTGAGAAACACCGAAGGCTCACCGATCCGCCGCATCGGCCACGAACGCTGGTTACGCAACCTGGCGGTGGGCCTGGGCAACGCCCGCACCAGCATCCCGGTGATAGAGGCCCTGCGCAGCCGACTGGCGCACCCCTCGGAACTGGTGCGCGAGCATGTGATATGGGCATTGGCGCAGCATGGCATCAGCCCTGACGGAGAGGGCGCGGCTGCCGGGTAGACCCTTCGCCGGGGGACCGGCCTCACAATAGGTTCCCGTAGCATCGGTTCGCACCCGGGGCGGGTGCTCCTACAAAACCACCAACGCCTGCCCGTAGGAGCACCCGCCGGATCGCCGGACCGCCCGGGTGCGAAAGTGCGAAGGACCAGCGCAGAAGCCAGATGCCGACTGATCAAACCTTGATGAAATGCTCGCGGTAATGGCGCAGCTCGGCGATGGAGTCACGGATATCATCCAGCGCCAGGTGGCTGCTTTCCTTCTGGAAGCCATCGCGCACCGCCGGGGCCCAGCGTGCGGCCAGTTCCTTGAGGGTTGACACATCCAGATTGCGGTAGTGGAAGAAACGCTCCAGCTCGGGCATGCCCCGATAGAGGAAGCGCCGGTCCTGGCAGATGCTGTTGCCGCACATGGGCGAGCGGCCGGCGGGCACCCACTGCTGCAGGAACGCCAGGGTCTGGCGCTCGGCCTCGGCGGCATCGACGCGGCTTTCACGGACCCGTTTCACCAGGCCGGACTGGTTGTGCTGACGGGTATTCCACTCATCCATGCCATCGAGCAGCTCGTCGGGCTGTTTGACCGCCAGCACCGGACCCTCGGCCAGTACGTTGAGCTGGGAGTCGGTGACCACGGTGGCGATCTCGATGATGACGTCCTTGTCCGGATCCAGCCCGGTCATCTCCAGGTCAATCCAGATCAGATTGTCGGGGTGTTTCATGGCGGCTCCTGCGCAGTGAAGGTAGCGCATCAGTATACGCTGCCCGTGCTACACTGCGGCGGATTATCCCAAGAAACGACCATGGCCAAGCGAAACCTTACCCGGCGCCAGAAATGGCGCATCGAGAAAATTCAGGAAGAACGCAGCGCCCGCGCCAACCGCCGGGGCGAGCGGGCCGAGGAAACCCTGCTCGGGGGCGACCTGGGCCCGGAACAGGAGGGGCTGGTGATCGCCCATTTCGGCGTCCAGGTGGATGTCGAGGTACTGGAGGGCGAGGACCGCGGTCAGGTGCGCCGCTGCCACCGTCGCGCCAATCTGCCGGCCCTGGTGACGGGTGACCGCGTGGTCTGGCGTGCAGACAACCAGCAGAGCGGCGTGATCGTTGCCCTGCAGCCCCGCCGCACGGAGCTCTACCGCCCGGACCATCGGGGCCAGCTCAAGCCGGTGGCGGCCAATGTCGACCGCCTGGTCATCGTCTTCGCTCCCCTGCCCCAGCCGCACCGCAACCTGATCGACCGCTACCTGGTGGCCGCCGAACAGGCCGGGCTCGAGCCTCTGCTGGTACTGAACAAGGCCGACCTGCTGGCGCAGCCGGAGCATGCGCAGATCCGCGGCTGGCTGGATGATTACGCCGCCCTCGGCTATCGCACCCTGTGCCTGTCGGCGGACTCGGGCAACGGTCTGGATCAATTGCGCGAGGAGCTGCGCGGGCACGTCAACGTGTTCGTCGGCCAATCCGGCGTGGGCAAGTCCTCGCTGATCAATGCCCTGCTGCCTGATGCCGATCTGCGCGTCGGCGCCCTGTCCGAGATGACCGGCAAGGGAACCCATACCACTACCACCGCCCGGCTGTTCCACTTCCCCGCAGGCGGGGACCTGATCGACTCCCCCGGCATACGCGAGTTCGGCCTGACCCACATCAGCCATGCGGACCTGCTGGAAGGCTTTATCGAGTTCCGTCCCTTCCTCGGCCACTGTCGCTTCCGGGACTGTCAGCATGTCCATGAACCCGGCTGCGCCCTGCTCGATGCGGTGGCCAGCGGTGCCATCTCCGCAGGTCGCATGGAAAGTTACCGGCACATCCGGGGCAGCCTGACGGAGGATTGAAGCGCAGGGCCGGACACTGCCGGCCAGCGCACTCAGGGACGCAGCTGGCGCAGCGGATTGTCCGCCTCGAACAGGTTGCGCGAGGTACGGGGCTCTGCGGGCGGCGGTGCGGGCTGGCTGGCTGTAGCCGAGACGGGCTGCGCAGCTTCCGGCGCCGGAACCGAAGAGGAGTCCGGGGTCTCCACCGCGGCAGCGGGCGGCACGCCGGTCTGGCGGACCAGATCCTGCTCCGCCCGGCGGTTCATCACCACGATGTCGATCCGGCGGTTGATCGGGTTGAGCGGATTGCCCGCGTCAAACAGGGCCGAATCGGCATAGCCCACCACCCGTGCTATCTGGTCCTTCGGATAGCCCGCCACCTCCAGGGTGCGACGCGCGGCGTTGGCACGCTGGGCGGACAGTTCCCAGTTGCCGTAGTCAGGTCGCCCGACGAAGGGCATGGCGTCGGTATGGCCGCTGATGCTGATCTTCTTCGGCGACTTCGCAATGGTGTCGCTCAGCGCCAGCAGTATGTCCTCGAAATAGGGCTGCAGATCAGGACTGCCACTGGCGAACATCGGCCGGTTCTCGGCATCGACGATCTGGATGCGCAACCCTTCCATGGTGAACTCCATGAGGATCTGTTCGCGGAACCGCTGCAGCACCGGTTCGGTTTCGATCTTGTTCTGCAGCTCCTGCAGCAGCAGGTCTAGCTCGCGCAGCTCCACTATATCCGGCGTCTGCTCGGCCTCCGGCGCCGGCATCTCCGGACGCGGTTCGCTGTCCACCGTCAGTTCGTTGAGGGTGCGCTGGGGGGCCGGGGTCGGCGAGCCGCCCAGGTCGATCGGATGCGGGCTGCCCCCGTCGAAATTGATCGGATCCTTGAAGTACTGGGACACCATCTTCAGCTGTTCCGGCGTCGCCACGGTGACCAGCCACATCACCAGAAAGAACGCCATCATGGCAATGGCAAAGTCGGCAAAGGCGATCTTCCAGGAGCCACCGTGGTGGCCGCCGGCCCGGCGGCTGACCCGCTTGACGATGATCGGCTGTTCGCTGGCGGACACGACTCAGCGCCCCTTGACCGAAGCTTCCAGCTCGGCAAAGCTCGGGCGGGCCGCCGCGAACAGAGCCTTGCGCCCGAACTCCACGGCCAGCGCCGGGGGCAGACCCTGGGCACTGGCGACCAGGCACATCTTGATTGCCTCGTAGGTATTGGCTTCCTCGTTGGCATCCTGCTGCATGGCCGCGGCAAAGGGTCCGACGAAACCGTAGGCGGCAAGAATCCCCAGGAAGGTACCGACCAGGGCGGTGGCCACCTTCTCGCCGATCATGGCGTTGTCCGCCTCACCGAGGATGCTCATGGTGATGACGATGCCCAGTACCGCCGCGACGATACCGAAGCCCGGCAGGGCATCCGCCACCCGGTTCAGTGCATGGGACGGCTCGCTCAGCTCCTCGGTCAGGGTGGAGATTTCCACATCGAACAGCGCTTCGAGCTCGTGCGGCGCCATGGTGCCGGTGGACATGATGCGCAGGTAGTCGCAGATGAACGCCGTCATGCGTTCATCCTTGAGAATGGCAGGGTACTTGGCAAAGATCGGGCTCTCCCGCGGCTCCTCGACGTCCGCCTCGATGGCCATCATGCCCTCGCGGCGACTCTTGTTGAGGATCTCGTAGAGCAGCCCGAGTACGTCCAGATAGAAGGGCTTGCTGTAGCGGTGACCGAAGATGATCTGGGGTATCTTGGCAAAGACGCCCTTCACCAGTGACAGGTTGTTGGCCACCAGGAAGGCGCCGAAGGCCGCACCACCTATGATCACTATCTCGAACGGATGCCACAACGCGGCGAGCGCGCCGCCGGACATGAGAAAACCGCCCAGCACACTGGCGATGACAACCACATAACCCGCAATTTTCAACATAAGAACTCACGATCCCTGAACAGCAACTCGGCCGCTTTCGCGTTATAGTCTGCAGTCGGCATGCCGCAACCACACGCAGAGGACTGCGCCGACTCCCTGCTATCGGCCAGCCCCGGAAAATTTTGAGCGCATTATAACGTCAGCCGGTCACCGGCTGGCGCACCGGCACAGGAATAATTGGAACAGATCATGACCGACACCACCCTTCCCCTCCTGCTGGAGCCCACCGATCTACCGGCCGAGCTGGATCCGACCCGCTTCCGGCTGGTGGATCTGAGCCGCTCGGAGCAGTACCTGGCCGGCCATATTCCCGGCGCCGTGCACCTGCCGCCGGGCAGCCTGACCTCCCCGGCGCCGCGCCCCGGCCTGCTGCCCGATGTGCAGAGCCTGCAGCATATCCTCGGCAGCCTGGGCCATCACGACCAGCTGCATTACATTGTCTACGACGACGAGGGTGGCGGCTGGGCCGGCCGTTTCATCTGGCTGCTCGACAGCGTCGGGCATCACAGATACAGCTATATCAACGGCGGCCTGGTGGCCTGGCACGACGAGGGTCTGCCCCTGGAGCGCCAGATCAATCAGGTCGAGCCCACCCAGCCGACCCTGCAGATAGATACCAGCCCCACCATAGACGTGGATACCCTGATGGCTGATCTGGACAACCCGGACCGGGTCATCTGGGACGCCCGCTCCCCCGCCGAGCACCAGGGTGTGCGGGTGTTTGCCGCCA
Source organism: Halopseudomonas formosensis (assembly GCF_900115905.1). Taxonomy (GTDB): domain Bacteria; phylum Pseudomonadota; class Gammaproteobacteria; order Pseudomonadales; family Pseudomonadaceae; genus Halopseudomonas; species Halopseudomonas formosensis. Next base: position 418,767 of record NZ_FOYD01000001.1, on the reverse strand, counting down.
AGGGCGGACATATTCCCGGGGCGATCAACTTCGAGTGGACCTCGGGCATGGACCCGCAACGCGGGCTGCGCCTGCGCGAGGATCTGGCCAGCCGTCTGCAGGCGCTGGGTATCACGCCGGACAAGGAGGTGGTCACCCACTGCCAGACCCACCACCGCTCCGGTTTCACCTACCTGGCGGCAAAAATTCTCGGTTATCCCCGCATCAGGGCCTACGCCGGCTCCTGGTCCGAATGGGGCAACCACCCTGACACCCCCGTAGAGATCTGAGGCTGCTGACGCATGCGTGACCGTTTATTCATCCTGTCCCAGTACCTGTTACCCCACCATCTGCTGTCGCGCCTGGCCGGAGCACTGGCCAACTGCACCTGGGACTGGGTCAAGAACCCCTTCATCAACTGGTTCGTCAAGCGCTATCAGGTCGACATGACCCAGGCCGTGGAACAGGATCCCACCGCCTATGCCTGCTTCAACGACTTCTTCACCCGTGCCCTGGTGGCCGATGCCCGGCCGCTGGACCCGGGCGCGGACAGCATCCTCTGCCCGGCCGATGGCGCCATCAGCCAGCTGGGCCGCATCGAGCATGGCCGCATCTTCCAGGCCAAGGGCCACAGCTTCAGCGTGCTGGAACTGCTCGGCGGCAACCCGGAGCACGCCGCGCTGTTCCAGGGCGGCGAGTTCGCCACCGTATACTTGTCGCCGAGCGACTACCATCGGGTGCACATGCCCCTGGGCGGCACCCTGCGGGAAATGATCCATGTGCCGGGCAGACTGTTCTCGGTCAACCAGACCACCGCCGAGAATGTGCCCGAGCTGTTCGCCCGCAACGAGCGGGTCGTCTGCCTGTTCGATACCCAGGCCGGCCCCATGGCCGTGGTGCTGGTCGGGGCCATGATTGTGGCCTCCATCGAGACAGTCTGGGCGGGGCTGGTGGCACCGCCGCTTCGTCGGGTCCGCAGCCAGCGGTATGACACCCGCGCGCCCGAGCTGGAACGCGGCGCGGAAATGGGCCGTTTCAAGCTGGGTTCCACCGCCATCGTCCTGTTCGGCCCCGGCCAGGCACGCTGGGAAGAGCATCTGCAAGCCGGCGCCCTGGTGCGCATGGGGCAGAAGCTGGGCCAGATCGCCCACTGAGCAAAGGCCGGGGCCGCCGCCCCGGCCGGCGCCCGCCCCACCGGCCGCTGTCGCACCACCCGCGACGCCTCCCCAGACATGAAAAAACCCCGGTACGGGCTGGCCCGTACCGGGGTTCTGACTGGCGTGGTTAGCCGGGTCGGCTGATTACATCATGCCGCCCATACCACCCATGCCGCTCATGTCGGGCATGGCCGGCTTTTCTTCCGGCAGCTCGGCAATCATGGCCTGGGTGGTGATCATCAGGCTGGCAACCGAGGCAGCGGCCTGCAGCGCGCTGCGGGTGACCTTGGCCGGGTCCAGGATACCCATCTCGATCATGTCGCCGTACTCGCCGGTGGCAGCGTTGTAACCGTAGTTGCCTTCGCCAGCGCGCACGTTCTGCAGTACCACGGCAGCTTCCTCACCGGCGTTGGTGACGATCTGACGCAGCGGCGCTTCGATGGCGCGACGCAGCAGCTTGATGCCCACGTTCTGGTCTTCGTTGTCGCCCTGCAGGTTTTCGAAGGCCACCAGGGTGCGCACCAGAGCTACGCCACCGCCAGGAACCACGCCCTCTTCCACGGCAGCACGGGTAGCGTGCAGCGCGTCTTCCACGCGGTGCTTCTTCTCTTTCATTTCCACTTCGGTGGCAGCGCCAACCTTGATTACGGCAACACCGCCAGCCAGCTTGGCCAGACGCTCCTGCAGTTTTTCCTTGTCGTAATCGGAAGTGGTTTCTTCCACCTGCTTGCGGATCTGGGCAACGCGGGCTTCGATGTCGGACTGGGCACCAGCACCGTCGATGATGGTGGAGTTGTCCTTGTTGATCTGCACGCGCTTGGCCTGACCCAGGTGCTCCAGGGTAGTGGTTTCCAGGTTCAGACCCACTTCTTCGCTGATCACGGTACCGCCGGTCAGGATGGCGATATCCTGCAGCATGGCCTTGCGACGATCACCGAAGCCCGGGGCCTTGACCGCAGCCACCTTGACGATGCCGCGCATGTTGTTGACTACCAGGGTAGCCAGTGCTTCACCTTCAACGTCCTCGGCGATGATCATCAGCGGACGACCGGCCTTGGCCACAGCTTCCAGCACCGGCAGCATTTCGCGGATGTTGGAGATCTTCTTGTCAACCAGCAGGATGTACGGGTTGTCCAGCTCGGCGGACATGGTATCGGGCTTGTTGATGAAGTACGGGGACAGGTAGCCGCGGTCGAACTGCATGCCCTCAACCACGGACAGCTCGTTCTCCAGACCGGAACCTTCCTCAACGGTGATCACGCCTTCCTTGCCAACGCGATCCATGGCTTCGGCAATGATCTTGCCGATGGACTCGTCGGAGTTGGCGGAGATTGTGCCTACCTGGGCGATGGACTTGGAGTCGGCGCAGGGCTTGGCCAGGTTCTTCAGCTCGGCAACAACGGCAGCGGTAGCCTTGTCGATACCACGCTTCAGGTCCATCGGGTTCATGCCGGCGGCAACCGCCTTCAGACCTTCGGTAACGATGGCCTGGGCCAGGACGGTAGCAGTAGTGGTACCGTCACCGGCGTCGTCGTTGGCGCGGGAGGCAACGTCCTTGACCAGTTGCGCACCCATGTTCTCGAAGCGGTCTTTCAGCTCGATTTCCTTGGCAACGGAAACGCCGTCCTTGGTGATCAGCGGAGCACCGAAGCTGCGCTCGATCAGAACGTTGCGGCCCTTCGGCCCCAGGGTGGACTTGACCGCGTTGGCCAGAACGTTAACCCCTTCCAGCATCTTGTTGCGAGCGGCGACGTCAAACAATACTTCTTTAGCAGCCATTTTCACTTTCCTTCAATGAATTCTCTTGCGGATGAACGGTGGCGTCTCAGCCTTCGAGGACACCGTAGATTTCGGATTCGCTCATGATCAGCAGTTCTTCACCATCGATCTTGATGGTGCTGCTGCCGGAGTAAGGGCCGAACACTACCTTGTCACCTTCCTTCACGGCCAGGGAACGTACTTCACCATTGTCCAGCAGACGCCCGGTACCAACAGCGACCACCACACCGGTGTTCGGCTTTTCTGCTGCAGAGCCAGGCAGAACGATACCGCCAGCGGTTTTGGTTTCTTCTTCGCTGCGACGAACGACTACGCGATCGTGTAACGGACGGATTTTCATCGTTGTGAGTCTCCCAATAGTAAGCAAATCGCCGGTCTCCCGGCATTCCAGTAAAAGCTCAGGCCAGCGGCCTGAAGGGCGCACGCGCCCCTGTTCAAACGGCCCCCGTCACCGGGGGCCGGAAATCTCGTGCATCCTTTATGGGGACCGCTTTGCGCTTTTCAAGGGTCGAACCCGTAAAATTTTCAGCGATCTCCCAGACGCGAGGGATCCTGCTCGCGGGACGGCTCGCCGGCCTGCCACTCGCCCTCGATAATGGTGTATTCACCGTGTCGGTAGGTCCGCGGACCCTCGTCGCTGCCGGCACCCGGCCCGGAGCCGCCGCCACGATGACGCAGCGCCATGATCAGGCAGGGGACCGCCAGCACGTCGCTGACCAGTCCCGGGAATGCGATCAGCGCCCCGGCCAGCACGCCCCACATGCCGGACTTGAGCACGGCACCTGGATTGCGGTTGGCCAGCATCTGCTGTTGCAGCCGCTGGAACATGCCCCAGCCCTGCCGCTGGATGAGCATCAGACCCAGAACACCGGTAAACAGCACCCAGAACAGCGTCCAGCCTACGCCGACGGCCTGACCCAGCAGGATCAGACTGGCCAGCTCGATCAGCGGGAAGGCCAGCAACAGTATGCGCAACAGGGGCATGAGCACCTCGTGTGTGATTGCAAAGTTTCTATATGGGGCGTATCCCCGGCGTTTCAAGGCCTGAGGTCATGCTCGACCTTTCGGGTATTTCATATTGCGTACGGTCTGATGCATGCTTGTGGCTCCAAGAACAAGCACCCCGTTAAGGAAGTATCCGCATGCAATTGAAAGACAGCGTAATCATCGTCACCGGTGGCGGTCAGGGCCTGGGCCGGGCGATGGCTGAATATCTGGCCGGGCGTGGCGCCCGCCTGGCTCTGGTGGACCTGGATCAGCAGCGCCTCGACGAAGCCGTCGCCGCCTGCAAGAGCGCCGGCGGCGATGCCCGCTCCTACATCTGCAACGTCGCCAATGAGGATCAGGTGAGCAACATGGTCAGCCAGGTCGCCGGCGACTTCGGCACCATCAACGGCCTGATCAACAACGCCGGCATCCTGCGCGATGGCCTGCTGCTCAAGGTGCGGGACGGCGAGATCCAGAAAATGCCGCTGAATCAGTGGCAGTCGGTGATCGACGTCAACCTGACCGGGGTCTTCCTGTGCACCCGCGAGGTCGCCGCCAAGATGGTCGAGCTGCAGAGCAAGGGCCTGATCATCAACATTTCCTCGATCTCCCGGGCCGGCAACATGGGCCAGTCCAACTACTCAGCCGCCAAGGCCGGCGTCGCCGCCATGACCGTGGTCTGGGCGAAGGAACTGGCCCGTTACGGCATCCGCGTGGCCGGTATCGCACCTGGCTTCATCGAAACCGAGATGACCGCCAGCATGAAACCCGAGGCGCTGGAGAAGATGACCGCCGGCATCCCCCTGCGACGCATGGGCAAACCCGAGGAAATCGCCCACTCGGCGGCCTACCTGTTCGAGAACGACTACTACAGCGGTCGCATCCTCGAGCTGGACGGGGGGCTGCGTCTGTAAAGCGTAACCGAGAGGGACGAGCCCCGGCTCGTCCATCATCGAGCTGGTGCTCGACGTTCCCAGGAGGCTCGACGTTACCGGCAAGAGCCGAGCCAAGGCCGGGCGTGCGACAGGACGCAGCGTTTCACCGCAGGCACGGCTTGATCCCGGGAGGGGCGAGCACCAGCTCGTCCGAGGCACCGCGGGCAGCTCCGCCCATCGAGCTGGTGCTCGACGTTCCCGGGAGGCTTAACGTTCCCAGGGGGCGACGCTCCCAGGGGCTCGACGTTCTCCTGCCCCCTCCTACCAGTTGACCCCCAGCCCCAGCTTGTAGCGCCGCTCGTTCTGACTCTTCTCATCCGAGCTGCTGATGTAATCCCACTCGGTCATCAGGCTCAGCGACGCCCAGCTGTTGAGCAGGTAGCGCAGACCCAGTTCGGCATCCACCAGATAATCCACATTGCTATCGTTGGGAATGATGGTTTCCGCATTGTGTACCAGCTGGAAACGCTTGCCCCACAGATAACGGCGGTAATCCCAGTTCAGACCCAGACCGTTGGTGCGGCTGTCCGAACCATCCCGGGCATCCATGCGGATGTGCTCGAAGCGGGCCGAGGTCTCGAAGCGGCCCAGGGCATTGTTCCACCACTCGTAACCGGGACCGGAACCGATCTGAATCTGCCGCTCGATATCACCCAGATGATCACGCATGTAGCTCACCCGGTTCTGCCAGAACCACTTGTCGGCAAAGAACCAGCTCAGGGTATAGTCGGTCTCCCACCAGTGGCGGCTCTTGATGTCATCGCGATAATCACGTTCGAACTCGCTGGACAGCACGTGACGCCAGTCGCCATGGCGCGCCTCGGTGGTCACATCGATATCCAGATCGCGCTTGCGCGATTCGGTGTTGTCCAGCTCCAGCGAGAAGGTGGCCCGGCCGTCCCAGACCCAGTCCTCGATGATCGGCTGCGGCTCCATGATCTGCCGCAGGTCGGCAATCTGCAGCGGCTGCGGTGGGGTGTCGCCGTTGACCAGCACTATCTCCCCTTCCGTCTCGGACGCTTGAATGCGCCGGGCCTGCTTAGTATCGTCACGGGTCTTGATCAACAGCGGACCGTCGCTCTCCAGGGTACGTATGCGGCGAATATCCACCGCTACCTGCCCGGCGAATTCGGTCTGCAGTATGAGTCGATTGCCCTCCATCAATTCGATACGGCCGGTCAGGCGATCGCCGTTATCCAGCCAGAGGGTATCGGCCATGACCGGCCAGGTGAACAGCAACGACAGCAACGACAGCAACCACAGAAAACGCGACATCGGCAATCATCCGCAACAGTGAACAGAACCAGAGACATTATCCATGATTGAACGTTCCGGCGCTGCTCCTGACGGCACCGACCTGCGACGAGAAGCGGTGTGGCAAGTGCTGGCCGCCATTCCGCCGGGGCGGGTCACCAGCTACGGTCAGCTGGCCCGGATGGCCGGGCTCGGCCGGGGTGCGCGGCTGGTCGGGCGCTGGCTGGGGCAGCTGCCGGAGGACACCCGTCTGCCCTGGCACCGTGTACTCAACAGTCAGGGCCAACTATCATTGCCGGCGGACCACCCCGCCGGGCGCGAGCAGCTGCAGCGACTGCTGGCCGAGGGGGTGGTGGTGCGCAACCGCCGCGTCAGCATGGCCCGATATGGCTGGCCGGATCATCCCCATTCCATCGAGACAGCTTCAGAATGAATGACACCATGGCAGAACCAGCGCGCGAGGGCTGGAAGGTCTACCTCAAACCCCGCGTGATCGGCATGCTGTTTCTGGGCTTCTCCGCCGGCCTGCCGCTGCTGCTGGTAGGCGGCACCTTCAGCGCCTGGCTGCGGGATCTGGGCATAGAACTGGCCGCCATCGGTTTTCTCAGCTGGGTCGGCATGGCCCACTCGATCAAGGTGCTCTGGGCACCGCTGATCGACCGCGCCCCCCTGCCCCTGCTCAGCCGCCTGCTGGGGCGACGCCGCTCCTGGATGCTGCTGGCTCAGCTGGTAATTGCCGGTGCCCTGCTCGGCATGGCGCTGACCGATCCCCGGGAGAATCTCAGTCTGGTCGCCCTCTGGGCAGTACTGGCGGCCTTCGGCTCGGCGACCCAGGATGTGGCCATCGACGCCTACCGGGTGGAAGCCGAGGCCCGCCATCGCCAGGCGGCAATGGCCGCCACCTATGTCACCGGCTACCGGGTGGCCATCCTTGCCGCCGGCGCCGGGGCACTGCACCTGGCCTCCATCGACAGCTGGATGCTGGCCTACGGCACCATGGCGGTACTCATGGGTGTAGGTGTAGTGACGACTCTGGTGATTGCCGAGCCGGCGGTGGCGGTGGACAGCACCACGGTGCGCTTCGAGCAACGCGTGGCGGACTATCTGGACCGCACCGACCACGCTGGCTGGCAGCGCACCATCACCGCCTGGTTCATCGGCGCCATCGTCTGCCCCTTCGCCGAATTCTTCCAGCGCTACGGCAAGGCTGCGCTGCTGATCCTGGCCTTTGTCGCAACCTTCCGCATCAGTGACATCTTCATGGGAGTGATGGCCAACCCCTTCTATCTGGATCTGGGCTTCAGCAAGGCACAGATCGCCAATATCGCAGCCGCCTTCGGTCTGGCCATGACTCTGCTCGGTGCGGCACTGGGGGGACTGCTGGTGGCGCGCTTCGGCATCGCGCCGATACTGCTGCTGACCGCCTTCATGGCGCCGGCGACCAATCTGATGTTTGCCTGGCTGGCCTACACGGGTCCGCAGACCCAGGGGCTGGTGATGGCCATCATTGCCGACAACATCACCGGAGGGCTGGCGATCTCGGTGTTCATCGCCTATCTGTCGAGTCTGACCAATACCGCCTACACGGCGACCCAGTACGCCCTGTTCAGCTCACTGATGACCCTGCCCGGGCAATTCGCCGCCGGCTTCACCGGGGTCATGGCGGCGGCCATGGGCTGGGTGCCCTTCTTCATGGTCACCGCTCTGACCGGCCTGCCGGCCATAGTGCTGGCAGCCCTGTTGATCCGTCATGCGCACCCGGACCGGGTGCAGCGTCCGGGACTGGATTGAGCGGCCGGGGCCGCCGGCCCCGGGCAGCGGTCAGTCGCGGAAGTTGGTGAACTGCAGCGGCATGTCGAGCTTGGCACCGCGCAGCAGGGCCATGGTTTCCTGCAGGTCATCGCGCTTCTTGCCGGTAACCCGCACCTGCTCGCCCTGGATGGCGGCCTGGACCTTGATCTTGGAGTCCTTGATGGTGGCGACAATCTTCTTCGCCAGCGCCTGATCGATGCCTTCGCGCAGCACCACTTCCTGCTTCATGTTCTTGCCAGAGGCATAGGCATCCTTCACCTCCAGGCACTGCACATCGATTTTGCGCTTGGTCAAACTCAGGCGCAGGATCTCCAGCATCTGCTCCAGCTGGAACTCGGCCTCGGCAGTGATGGTCACTGTAAGCTGCTTGTCGTTGAACTCGAAACTGCCCTTGCCCTTGAGATCGTATCGGCGATCCAACTCCTTCATGGCATTATCGACAGCATTGGTGACTTCGTGTTTGTCCAGCTCGGACACGACATCAAAGGACGGCATGATGGAACCTCAAATAAACATGATTTTATGACCGTTATGGCAGAATAATAGCCGCACGTCGTGGCATTATAGCGATGTCGCTGATAATACAGGCAGCAGGGAGCTCAGACATGCCAAACCCGCAACTCAGCATAATGGTGGTGGACGATACCAAGTTCAGCAGCGCGGTCATAGGCCATACGCTGTCCCAGGCTGGGTACACCGACATCCGCTTCGCCAGCTCCGCCATGGCAGCCCTGGCGATGCACGAGGAGCGGGCCGCCAGTGTCATGGTGGCGGACTGGCTCATGCCGGAAATGGATGGCCTGCAGCTGACCACGCGCATACGCCAGCGCGACGAGCAGACCAACCACTACACCTACGTCATGCTGTTGACCGCCCGGGAAGGCGACAACGTGCTGGGACAGGCCTTCGACCGCGGCGTGGACGACTTCATCAGCAAGTCGGCAATGAGCGAACAGCTGCTGCCGCGCATCTTTGCCGCCGACCGTATCAGTCAGCTGATCAATCGCCTGCTGGAAGAGAATCAGCTGCTGGCCCGCAACAACGCCCTGCTTGAAGAACACAATCTGATCGACAGCCTCACCGCCCTGGGCAACCGCCGCTACCTGCTGCAACGTCTGGCCGATGCACTGCAGCGGGTCGAGTCCCGCGGTGGTTTCTGCTCCCTGCTGGTACTGGGCATCCAGAATTACGAGGATATGGGCACCCGTTTCGGCGAGCACGTGCAGCAGGAACTGCTCCGCGGCGCGGCCAGACGCCTGCAGCAACTGGTCCGGCCCATGGATGTGATAGCCCGGATCGGTCCCGGCACCTTCGGCATCTGCACGGTGGGCAGCGACGCCGACGAATGCAAGCCCAACAGCTTCCGCCGCCTGCATGACGGCCTGAACCTCAAGGCGTTCAAGACCAGCGAGGGCTACCTGTCCCTGCGCGCCGGCATGGCTTTGAGCACCCTGGGCAAAAATGATCCGCGCATCGATGCCGACCAGATGCTGCAGGGTGTCGAGGCCCATCTGGAACAGGCCTGGGCCACCAACCTGATCACCGAAGTGCGGATTCCCCAGCTTGTCTGACCCGCTGCACATTCTGGGGGCCGGCAGCCTGGGGCTGCTGCTGGCCGCACGCTGTACCCTGGCCGGTGTTCCCTGCCAACTCATACTGCGAACCCGGGAAGCGGTCTGCGCCTGGCGGCAGCGCGACAACCTGCTGCTGCTCGAGCAGCAGGGCCAGAGCACACCGCTGAAAGTCGCCGGGGAGCTGGCCGACGAATCCGCCCAACCCATACGCCTGCTGGTGGTAGCGACCAAGGCCTGGGCGGTGGCCGATGCCCTGGACAGCGTTCTTCACCGACTCACCCCGGACAGCCAGATACTGCTTCTGCAGAACGGCCTGGGCAGCCAGCAGGCCGTCAGCCGCCGGCTTCCCGACCACCGCGTTCTCTACGCCAGCGTCACCGATGGCGCCTGGTTGCGCAGCCCCAACCAGGTGGTCTGGGCCGGTTCCGGGCAGACCCTGATCGGTGACCCCGCCGCCGGCCCTGCCCCGGACTGGTTGCAACGGCTCACCCGTGCCGGTATCGACTGGCGCTGGGAAAGCGACATACTCCCGGTGCTCTGGCTCAAGCTGGCGGTCAACTGCGCCATCAACCCGCTCAGCGCCCTGCATGATTGCCCCAACGGCGAGGTGCCGGAGCGGGCCGGCGCGATCTTCGAACCCCTCCTCGCCGAGCTGCATGCCCTGCTCTCCAGCGAGGGCGTGAGCCTGTCACTGGCCGAGCTGCGCGAGCGCATTCTGGCAGTGATCCGAGCCACCGCCAGCAACAGCTCATCCATGCGCCAGGATGTGCTCGCCGGCCGCCGTACCGAGATCGACTTCATTCTCGGTCACGCCTGGCGCAGTGCCCGGCAGGCCGGGTTGAGCACCCCCGTACTGGACGCGCTCTACCTGCAGCTGCAGAATCACCTGACCGAACGCGGCATGCCCCGCAACTGAACTGTCCCGCGCTGCGCCCTGTCCCGCCGCCGCACTTCCGAGGAGACCTTCATGGGTTATCGTCTGAGCAAACTCTATACCCGCACCGGCGACGCCGGCACCACAGGACTGGCCGACGGCAGCCGGGTTCCCAAGGACAGTCCGCGTATCGAGGCCATGGGCACCGTGGATGAGCTCAACAGCAGTCTGGGGGTCTTGCTGGCCGGCATGTGCAGTTCCGCCCTGCAGCCCCTGGTCGAGGCGCTGGCACCGGTCCAGCATCGGTTGTTTGATATCGGCGGTGAACTGGCCGTGCCGGGCGTGGACATCATAGAGGAGGAGGACGTGGCCGCTCTGGAGCGGCTGATCGACCGCTTCAACAGCGAGCTGCCACCATTGAGGGAATTCATCCTGCCGGGAGGATCGATGCTGATTGCCCAGGCCCATCTGGCGCGCAGCATCTGTCGCCGCGCCGAACGGCGCTACCTGACGCTGGCCGCCGCCGAGCCGATCAACACCCGGGCCATGGCCTATCTCAATCGCCTGTCGGACCTGCTGTTTGTCATCGCCCGCAGCATTGCCCGGCTGGACAATACCCCCGAGGTGCTCTGGCAACCCAAGCCCCGCCCCGAAGCCTGACAGCCCGGGGCAGGACGGTGGTTCAGACGCGGAAGGTGCTGATCAGCTTCTGCAGCTCGCTCACCAGTTCGCCCATGCGGCTGCTGGCCTGCTCGGTACGGCGGGCACCTTCGGCGGTACGCTCGCCGGAATGGTTGATCTCCACGATGCTCTTGTCGATATCGTGGCTGACGGCGGTCTGCTGCTCCGCCGCCGAGGCGATCTGCTGACTCTGATCGACGATCTGGGTCACGGCGCGCAGGATGTTGTCCAGCGCGGCCTGCACCTTGAGTGAGGAATCAACCGCCTCGCCGGTCATGCCATGACTGCTGCCCATGGCCTTGACCGCAGCGCCGACCCCTTCCTGCAGACGCGCGATCATCTGCTCGATTTCCTGGGTCGACTGCTGGGTGCGCTGGGCCAGGGTACGGACCTCGTCGGCGACCACGGCAAAGCCGCGGCCCTGCTCGCCGGCCCGAGCCGCCTCGATGGCCGCGTTCAGGGCCAGCAGGTTGGTCTGCTCGGCCACGCCCTTGATCACATCCAGCACCCGACTGATGGAAGCGCTGTCCTCGGCCAGGTTGTTGATGACCTTCACCGAGTTCTCGATTTCCTGAGCCAGCTTCTCGATGCCATCCACGGACGCCTCGACCATCCGCCGGCCACTGAGGGTTTCCTGATTCACCTGCTCGGCGTTGGTTGCTGCCAGCGCGGCGCTGCGGGCAACCTCCTGGGAAGTGGCGGCCATCTCGTTCATGGCCGTGGCTACCTGCTCGATCTGGTTGCGCTGGGCATCCACTGCCTGGCTGCTCTCGCTGGAGATGCTGACCACCTGCGCCGACTGGTCGTGTACCTGCCCCGAGGTCCGGCGCACGTGCTGGATCAGGCTCTGAATGCGCTCCAGACTGCCGTTGAGTTCCTGTGCCAGGGCACCAAGCTCATCCCGACTGGCAACCCTGACCCGACCGGTCATGTCACCGGCGGCCACCTGACGCATCACCAGGGACAGCTCGCCGATGGTCTGACGGGTGGAGAAGTAGAAACCCAGATACAGCCAGATGATCAGCACCATGATCACCGCCAGCGCCGTCACCAGCAGGGTCATCGACCGGTTTCCGGCGCTCAGGCGCTGGTCCAGTGCCTGCTGCAGATGGTCCAGCACGGCATGGCTGAAGTCGTAGGTCTTGTTCATTTCCAGGGTGACGGTCTGGAAGAAGTCGTCCCAGGTATCGTCAAAGGAGGATGCCAGGATCACCTGCTCCTCGAAGATTTCCGCCACCCGCTCCAGGGACTCCACACTGGCCGCCGCCGATGCCCGCAGGGACTGCAGCGAGGGTTGCTGCAGCACCGCCTGGGCCTGGACATACTGCCCCCCGAGTCGCTGGATCTCCTCCAGCACATAGTCCATGTAGCGGCTGGCATCGGAGTTCAGGTAGCCCAGACCGATGGAGTAGGCCCCTGTGGCCCGGCCCAGACCAACGGTGGAGGTGACCTGGGGGGCGTGATTGACCAGCAGATCCATCAGCTGCCGCACATCGCGGTCGTAGTCATGGGACAGGCCGCTGTAGGCTGCGCTGAATGTGAGCAGCGACAGCAGGTCCACATGCGCCTGGGTGCTCATCTGACCGCGGTTGCGCAGGGAGGCGGTAGCGGTTTCGCGATAGGCGGCCACCAGGGCGTCGCGCTGCTCGTTGAGCTCACGCGCTTCCGCCGAGTTGCCTTCGATGACCACAGCCTGAAGACCGGAGATGATGCGCTGGCGCACCTCCTGGCTGCGCTGCTCGAGCACGGCTCCCTCATCACCCACACCCAGATGGAAAGCGGCGATATCGAGACCACGGACCCGCTCGGCATCCGGAATCAGCTGTACCAGCTGACGCAGGATGTGCATGGAGTCCAGGGCGTGGCGTGACGCCTGCACCCGGTCCCAGGCCTGATGAACCAGCAGACCGCTGACCACCACCAGGGGGATGAAGCACAGGGCACTGATCAGACAGAATTTCCAGGCGTAACTGAGCCTGTTCATCAGGGCCATGGCCGGTGCCAATAGACTGTTCAAGCGACTCTCCTCACAACTTGACTCCCTTCAGGAGTATTTCTTGTACTCCTGCCGCCGGTCGCATCCCGGTGGCGCTTGTCATTCTATCGGCGCTGCCTCCCGCTTCTTTAACCCAGCAGGGAAAGAAAGGCGATGATCACTGCCCAGCTGAGTATGCAGCGGACCAGCAGCTGTCGCTGCTCGTCAATCACCGCAATGTCCTCCGCGCCGCGCTCGGTGCTCAGGGCCGCCGCTGCACACCGCGCCACCAGCTCCCCGGCAGACAGTTCCCACTGGGCAGCCAGCGACCTCAGGGTGCGCAGCGTACTCTCGAACTGGCCGACCAGGGCGAAGCTCAGTGCCATCAGCCTGGCGGGTATCCATTCCAGCGCGTGTACCAGCATCCCCGCAGGCTGCACCGCTGCATGCGTCCCCTGCTGCCGCAGCAGCTCCAGCAGACGATAGGCCAATGCCCCCAGCGGCCCGACCAGCAGATACCAGAAGGCCGGCACCAGATAATCCTGCAGGCAGGTCGCGGCCATGCGTGCACGCACCTGGGTCAGCAACCCCGCCGGCGCGGAGTCGACCACTCCCAGCTGCTGCTCTGCAACCAGAGCGGCCGCCGCCTGGTCGCCGCGCTGCCAGGCGCTCACGAACTCCCGACCGAAACCGCGCAGCGGATCGTGCCGTCCCACGCACAACAGCATCAGTGCCACATGCAGCAACAGGGTGAGAAACCCATAGGCCACCCCCTGCACCAGCCACAACAGCACAGCGATCGGCAGCAGCAGCGCGAGCACCGCCGCTACCGCACGCCAGCCAGTCCCGATGGCACCGGCGCGCAGCACCCATGGCTGCAGCAGATCCCGCGGATAACCGCGCTGCCAGGGTGACCACAGCAGGATCAGTCCAACCAGCAACAGCACCAGAAAATTCATCAGTCTTCACCTTCTTCGAGAGGGGCGTCGAGCCGCGCGAGGTAGGAGTTCCAGTCAAAGGCCGGACCGGGGTCGGTCTTGCGTCCCGGGGCAATATGCTCGTGCCCGGTAATACGTTGCGCCGTGATCAGCGGATAGGCCCGTCGCAGGGCCCGGGTCAGCCTCACCAGGCTGTCATACTGGGCGGCGGTATAGGGCAGCTCGTCGGTGCCCTCCAGCTCGACGCCGATGGAAAAGTCATTGCAGTTGTCACGCCCGGCAAAAGCTGACTGACCCGCATGCCAGGCGCGCTGCAGGCAGGATACGAACTGGGTGATGGAGCCATCGCGTTCGACAAGGAAATGGGCCGAGACACGCAGATCGGCGATTTCCAGGAAATAGGGGTGGGCTGAGCAATCCAGGGTGCCGCTGAAGAACTGCTGCACGCAGCCGGTGCCGAACTGGCCCGGCGGCAGGCTGATGTTGTGGATCACCAGCAGGGAAATGTCGTCCGGATCCGGACGCTCATTGAAATGGCTGGAGGGGCAATGCGCTGCCTCGCTCAGCCAGCCGTTCTGATCAACCTGCATGGAAACCGCACCCCGACAGCAAAACCGCTATCCTAGGGCGTCCCGGGCCCGGGCTGCAAGCCGGGCAGCCCGCCCCTCAGGAACGGCTGCCGCGCAGTTGCCGCAGATTGCCGATCACCGACTCCAGGGCGCGATCGAACAGCTGATCGTTGGCCAGCAGGCGGATTTCGCCGCGCTGGTAGAGGCTGCTCAGTTCCAGATGCCCATATTCTGCGACCTTCATGCCACTGCGATTGACGAAGATGTACTTGCCGCTGAAGCTGATGATCGCCGCCAGCTTGCAGCGTTGCGCCGGCCGGTCTTCGCTCGCGGCCAGTTCGAACCAGCTGCCGGTATGCAGGCTGTCGACCCAGGCCGCGGCCTCGGCGTCCGGCAGCTCCGCCACGGTCTCCGGCTGCGACTCGGGCAGCGGCTCCTCCAGAACCGGTTCCTCGACCAGCACCATATCGGTCAGCAGCGGAATGTCGACGGCAAGCTCGGGCTGACCCGGTTCGGCTGCCGGAACGGATTCAACCTCGGAGATCGAAGCCGATACCGGCTCGACCATAACGGACGATTCGACCGGCTCGACCACCGGCGGTGCCGGCGGTGCCATCGTGGCCAGTGCCGCCTGCTGCAGCGCCTGAAGCTGATGCAACTGCGGAGAATCCTCCGGCTGCTCCTCGCCAATCAGTCGCAGCCCGTCACACAGTCCTTCGCAGACCTGCTCATTGAGCCGACGCCGCTGCTCGAGGGTTTCCCGAACAGGGATTTCGACACTTTCCACCAGGCGTTCGGCCAGGGCCACGGCATCCTGCCAGGCGCTCGAGTCCCTGCCCTCGCGCAGGTGCGCCAGCTGCAGAACCTGGCTCCAGCGATCGCGCAGCAGATCCACCACGAATACCGGCAGAGTCCGCCCCATCAACAGACCATTGAGCACCCTGGCAGCCTGGCTGCGCGCCGCCTCGACCCGCGCCCGGCCCTCTTCAGCATCCCGGGTACGCTGCTCCAGCCGCTCTGCGCGACGCTGTTCCAGGCGCACGAAACCCGCCAGCTCCTCGTGCATCTGCTCGAAGAAGGCCGCATCCACCAGCGCCTCGCCGTGCATGCGATCGACCATGCGTTCAAGCAGGGCATGCAACTGGTCGCGCTGCAGATCATCATGGTCGCTCCAGCCCATGGTCGCCCGAGCCAGCTCGTTGAGCAGCCGGCGAGCCGGATGGGAAGCTCTGTTGAACAGGCTCTTGTCGGCAATGGCGACCCGCAGGATCGGCAGCTGCATGCGGCCGATCAGCGCCTTGAGGGCGGCGGGCAGCTGGTCATCATCCAGCACCACGTCAAACAGCATGGACACCAGACTGATGACATCGTCATCCACCCGGTCCAGCTTGCGCACCTCGCCGGTCTGGCGCTGCTGTTCGGTCAACTGGTGATTGATGTGATTGCGCAGATCGGTCAGCGAGGCGCCGGAATGGCTCGCCTGACTGGCAAAATGGTTGAGCATGCCGAGCAGCTCATCACTGCGCACCGGGGGAGCGCTGGGCGCGCCCAGGGCACTGAGGGCCACATCGCCACTGACGTGCCGCCAGCTGCTGATCAGCTCGCTGAAGATCGACAGGACCTGCTGCTGCTCAGCGCCATCATCCGCCGCTCCGGTGGTGGCAGCGGGCCGGCTGGCGGCGGGCGCCGGACGTTCGGCCCGGGGCCGGCGCACCGGACCGCCCTGTTTCAGATCGGGGAGCACGCCGGCATTGGCCAGCAACTCGTTGATGTCCGCGTAAAGGGAATCGAGGGAGTTGAACACGTGCCGCTCGAACATCTTGAGGATGATCAGGCGGACCTTGATGTCCAGGTTCAGCGGCGCATAGCCATCGACAAACAGCTGCACCAGCTGGGCCGGCGCCAGAACATTGTCGGCATCGCTGATCCCGCCATTGATCAGAGCATTCAGGCGCAGGGTCAGATGGGTAAGGGCCTGCTGATTGCGCGCCAGAACCCGACCCACCATGCTGTCCATGGCGACCGTCTGCTCCAGCTCGTCGGGCTGTACCAGGCTCAGGGAGTCGAGATCGTAGGAGGCGGGCGCCTCGGCGGCGCGACGGTAGCCCTGCAGTTCGTTGAACTGGCGGTCCAGGCCTTCGCAGCAGCTCTTCTCAACCGCGTGACGCTGCAGGCGCAGCAGCCGCATGGCGTCGAAGAACATGCTCTGATCGGCATTGCTGGCGGCGCGATCGGCCTTGGCAAAGAGGGTGTCATCGGCATTATCGAACAGCTCGCTCAGGCCGACCCGCAGGAAGGTCTGCACTCGGTCGCGGACCGCAGCCAGCGGCGGGGGCAAGCTGCCACGCGACACCGCCCCCTGGCGGCGGACGCCCTGACCCACAGAAGCAAGGGAAACAACCTTGTTGTGATCCTTGGACATTGCCATTCTCCCGGCGAGCAGTCCTTCATGGTGGACGCTCTTTAATGACGATTTTCTGACGTCAAAATATAGTGGAAGTATACATGCTTTGCTGACAGCGGTAGTAGCAAGCACTCAATATTTGCTCGGCGTCACAATTTATGAAGGCGCACCGCCCATGTTCCCGGCCCCGACCACGGGGGTATACTGACAGGCTTTCGCCGTACCATCGACCGCAACGGAGCCGCCCATGCCCAATATCACCCTTGAAAGTCTGCAGCCTTCCATACAGGACGAGGTGCGCCGGGCGCTGGCCGAGGACGTCGGCAGCGGTGATATTACCGCGGCACTGATTCCGGCGGATCGTCAGGCGCGGGCGACCATCATCTCGCGGGAACCCGCCACCCTCTGTGGCACCGCCTGGGCGGATGAGGTCTTCCGCCAGGTCGACCCGCAGATCAGCGTCGAATGGCTGGCCGCCGATGGCGACCGGCTCGAGCCCAACCAGCCGTTCTGCCTGCTCAGCGGCCCGGCGCGGGGACTGCTGACCGGCGAGCGTTGTGCTCTCAATTTCATCCAGACCCTGTCCGCCACCGCCACCCGCAGCCGCTACTTCGCTGATCTGGTCGAGGGCACCGGCGTGAAGTTGCTGGACACGCGCAAGACCCTGCCCGGCCTGCGCCTGGCACAGAAGTATGCGGTCACCTGTGGCGGTTGCCACAACCACCGCATCGGCCTGTTCGATGCCTTCCTGATCAAGGAAAACCACATTGCCGCCTGCGGCGGTATCCAGGCGGCGGTCAGCCAGGCCCGCGCGCTGGCTCCGGGCAAACCGGTGGAAGTCGAGGTGGAAAGCCTGGAGGAACTGCGCCAGGCACTGGAGGCCGGTGCCGACATCATCATGCTGGACGAGCTGAGCCATGAGGACATGCGCACCGCAGTCAGGATCACCGCCGGCCGCGCCGGACTCGAGGCCTCCGGTGGCATCAACGAGGCCAACCTGCGCAGAGTGGCGGAAACCGGTGTGGACTACATCTCCATCGGCAGCCTGACCAAGGACGTCAAGGCGGTTGACCTGTCCATGCGCCTGAGCATGTAAGCCGCCTCAACCGGCGGACCGCACCTGTGCCAGCAGCGCATGGCAGTCCGGCACATGCAGGTCGGCCAGCGCCGGCCAGCTGTTGTCCGGGTGCACCAGGCAGGTATGGCAGCCCGCCGCACGCCCGGCCTCCAGGTCGAAGCGGAAATCCCCGACCATGACCGCCTGCTCCCGGCGCAGCTGCCAGCCGGCGAGCAGCTGATGGATACCGTCAGGCGCAGGCTTGGGAGCCGTATCGTTGCGTCCGAGCACATGCTCGGGCGCGAAACATTCCACCACACCTATCCTGTCCAGCGAGGCCAGCGCCACCGTGCGCAGGTTGCGCGTGAGTATCCCCAGCCGCGCGCCGCGGCCGTGCAGCTCGCGGATCAGTTCCGCCGCCCCCGGGGCCGGCTCCACCTGGCTGGCCAGGCGCAGCTCGATGTCGTCGAGACGGGCATTGAGCTCGTCGCGCTCGGCAATCGGCAGACGCCCCAGATGCTCGAGAATATCCTCCTCGGCGGGGATGCCCAGCTCCCGGCGGATCGCCGCGAAGTCATGCTGGGCGACGGTCAGGGTACCGTCCAGATCGAATATCCAGCCCCGCAGCGGCAGGTCAGATACCGTCATTGCGCTCACGCATCAGCGACTCCTGCGCCACCGAGGCCACCAGTTCGCCGGCACGGTTGTACACCAGACCACGGGAGAAGCCCCGGGCGCCGCTGGCCGAGGGGCTGTCCATGGCGTACAGCAGCCAGTCATCCATGCGCAGCGGGCGATGGAACCAGACCGCATGGTCGATGCTGGCTACCTGCATGCGCGGTGACCAGGTGGAAATGCCATGGGGCAACGCCGCGGTGCTCAGCAGGTTGAAGTCCGACGCGTAGGCAAACAGGTAGCGGTGCAGGTGGTCGTCATCGGGCAGCTCGCCTGCGGCGCGGAACCAGATGTACTGCTGCGGCTCGGACTTCTTCGGGTTGAAGGGGTTGTAGCCGTTGACCCGACGGATCTCGATCGGCTTGGGACACAGCACGCTCTCGCGCACGGCCTCGGGGATCAGGTGCTGATGCTCCAGTGCCACGTCCAGCTCGCTCTTCAATCCTTCCGGGCCGACCACCTCGGGCATCGGCGTCTGGTGCGAGACACCCCGCTCATCACCGTGAAAGGATGCCATCAGGGTGAAGATCGCCCGTCCCTTCTGGATGGCGGTGACGGTGCGGGTAGTGAAGCTGCCGCCATCGCGGGGCGACTCCACCTGATAGACGATCGGCAGACGGGCATCGCCCGGACGCAGGAAGTAACCATGAACCGAGTGCACCTTGCGCTCCGGCGCCACTGTCTGGCTGGCAGCGGACAGGGCCTGTCCGAGAACCTGGCCACCGAACAGCTGGCGAAAGCCAAGATCCTGACTCAGACCACGAAACAGATTCTCTTCTATCTTCTCCAGCGCCAGCAGGCTGACCAGGTCATCCAGTTTTTCGCTCATAGCGGCTCCTCGACTGCCCTGCCGCCAGGGGGCGGGAGGGGACGACGTCATAATCGCGACAGAGTGTCGCACCGAAAAGGGATGAGATTCTAAACCCCGGCGTCGCATTCTGACAGTATCGGCTTGTAAACCGTGCTGTCACTGCGTACTCGCCCGGCTTTGAGGTACACTGCGCCGCAGTTCACACCGGAGCTCCGCATGTCGCCCCAGCCCTCCTCAAGCGCGCCCCTCGTCGCCGTCATCGGCGGTGGCCCGGCCGGCCTGATGGCCGCAGAAACCGTGGCTGGCGCCGGCCTGTCGGTTGCCCTGTTTGACGCCATGCCCTCGGTGGGCCGCAAGTTCCTGCTGGCCGGGGTCGGCGGCATGAATATCACCCACTCCGAGGCAGCGGAGCGTTTTATCAGCCGTTACCGCGAAGCCGCGCCCTGGGTGGCGGGCTGGCTGGAACAACTGGATGCCCCTGCCCTGCGCCAGTGGATTCACGACCTGGGCATAGATACCTTCGTCGGCTCTTCCGGTCGGGTATTTCCCACCGACATGAAAGCGGCACCCCTGCTGCGCGCCTGGCTCAAGCGCCTGCGTGATGCGGGTGTGCAGCTGCACACCCGCCACCGCTGGCTGGGCTGGGATGAGCAGCAGGCCCTGATGTTCGACACTCCTGCCGGGCACCGGCGGGTACAGGCCGACGCCGTGATCCTCGCCCTGGGTGGCGGCAGCTGGGCACGCCTGGGCTCCGATGGCCGCTGGGTATCATTGCTGCGTGAGAAGGGCATGGACATCCGGGATCTGCGGCCGGCCAACTGTGGCCTTCTCTGCAACTGGAGCCAGCACCTGAGCAGCAGGTTCGCCGGGCAGCCGCTCAAGCCGGTGGTTGCCCGTCTGAGCACCACCAGCGGCGAGCAGCTGGAGCGCCGCGGCGAATGCATCATCACCGAGGATGGTCTGGAAGGCAGCCTCGTCTATGCCCTGTCCGCGCCCCTGCGCGAATTACTGGAGCGTGACGGGCAGGCCACCCTGCAGCTGGATCTGGCCCCGGACCGCACTCCGGCACAGCTCGCCGAGCTGCTCACCAGACCGCGCAAGGGCCAGACACTGTCGAGCATACTGCGCAAGCGCGCCGGTCTGGATGGCCTGAAGGTCGCTCTGCTGCATGAATGTCTGGAGCGTGGGCAACTGCTGGATTCCGCGCAACTGGCCGCCGGCATCAAGGCGCTGCCGATCCGGCTGCACGGCACCCGACCGCTGGACGAGGCCATCAGCAGCGCCGGCGGCATCGCCCGCCAGGCGCTGGATGACCAGCTGATGCTGCGCCGGCTTCCGGGGGTGTTCTGCGCGGGGGAAATGCTGGACTGGGAAGCACCGACCGGCGGCTATCTGCTGACCGCCTGCTTCGCCAGTGGCCTGGTCGCCGGCCGGGGCGCCCTGGCCTGGCTGAAGGCGCGCTGATACGCCGGCGCGCCCCTCACGGGGCCAGGCGTTCGCGCACCCAGGCATCCTCGACCCGGCGATAACGCAGCCGGTCATGCAGCCGGCTCGGCCGGCCCTGCCAGAATTCGATCATCTGCGGCACCAGACGGAAGCCGCCCCAGTGCGGTGGACGCTCCGGTTCGGTATCGGCAAACCGCGCTTCGACCTCGGCCAGACGCCGTTCGAGCTCTTCGCGGCCGCTGATCACCTGGCTCTGGGGTGAGGTCCAGGCGCCCAGCCGACTGCCCAGAGGGCGGCTGTGGAAGTACTGGTCGGATTCCTCGGCGCTGACCTTCTCCACCTGGCCTTCGATGCGCACCTGGCGCTCGAGGTCGTGCCACCAGAAGGTCATTGCCGCCCTCGGGTTGGCCAGTAGCTGCCCCGCCTTTGCGCTCTGGTAGTTGGTGAAGAACACGAAGCCCCGCTCGTCGAACCCCTTGAGCAGCAGGGTGCGCAGATGGGGCTGACCGTCGCCGTCAACGCTGGCCAGCATCATCGCATTGGGTTCGGTGGACTCCACTTCCACCGCCTGGCTGAACCAGAGGCCGAACAGACTGAAGGGATCATCGGGGGCCTGCTCCTCCACCAGTCCATAACGGGTGTAGTTGCGGCGCATATCGGCAATGCTGTATTTCACGGGCGAACTTCCTGAAAGATCATGCTGCTGATTCTGGCATATCTGCCTGCGGACGCCATTGACGCTGCTCAACAGAACTCGCGCAGGCAACGGTAGACCTCGCGGCTGAGCTCGCCCGCCCGGGGGTCGGTGAGCACATAGGGCCCCATGGTATTGGTCACATAGCCGAAACCGACCTTGGCGTCCGGGTCGGCAAAGCCCAGCGAACCACCGGCACCCGGATGACCGAAGGCATTGGCGCCCATGCCGAAGCTGCCCCCCTGCCAGTCCTGCTCGAGCATCACGCCCAGGCCGAAGCGGGTCGGACACAGCAGCGTCAGATCGTCCCCGGCACTGTGCTCACGGCGCATCAGTTGCACCAGTTCGCTGTCCAGCAGGCGGACATCCCCGAGCTGCCCGTCGTGGGCCAGCGCTTGCCAGAAACGCGCCAGGGAACGGGCATTACCGGTGCCGTTGGCGGCCAGGATCTGCGCCTGCTGCCATTCCCGCTTGTTGGTACTGGTCTGCAGGCTGCTGGGGTTGGCGAAGGCCTTCCACTGCAGGCCTGCGGCATTGCCCATGGCGGCGAACAGGGCGCGGGCGTACTCGTCCCCGGACTGATTGCGCAGCCGCGACAGGTGCGCGATACGCGGCAGATCCGCGTCGGGGACGCCGACATGGAAGTCCATGCCCAAAGGCAGAAACAGCCGTTCACGCAGGTAATCTCCCGGCATCTGTCCGCTCAGCCGGCGCAGGGGTTCACCCAGCAGCCAGGCATAGGTCAGGGGCGCATAGCCATGCCGGCTGCCGGGCTCCCACCAGGGTTCCTGGGCTGCAATGGCGGCGGTCATGGCCTGCCAGTCGAACAGCTGTTCCGGCGCCATCGGCTCGCTGATGGCGGAAACCCCGGAGCGATGACTGAGCAGCTGACGCAGGGTGACCTGCTGCTTGCCGGCCTGGGCAAACTCCGGCCAGATGTCCGCCACCGGCTGATCCAGCGTGATACGACCGGCCTCTACCTGCTGCAGCAGGGCCACCGCACCCAGCGGCTTGGTACAGGAGAAGACGTTGACCAGGGTGTCCTGTTCCCAGACCCGGCTGTTGTCCTTGTCCATCACCCCGGCCCAGATATCCAGCACAGTGGTATCCCCCACGGTCACGCACAGCGCCGCCCCACGGGCCTGCGGGTCGCGCTGCTGCTGGGCAAAGAGTTCACGCACGGTTTCGAAGCGGGGGTCGAAATAGCCTTGTATCTGGGTCATCTTATTGGTTCTTGTCCGATTAATGGGTTGGCCTGGGTTGTTCCGGTCCGGGTCCGGTGATGCGGGTATTCGCGCCAGGGGCGGCGCTCCTACAGCCCAGCTGGCGCCTGCAACTGCAGGAGCCGCGCCCCGGGGGGAATAGCCTTCTACTCGATTTCCCGCCGAAACGGCGGCAGCGCGGCAAGGATAGCCTTGCCATAGCGCTGGGTCACCAGCCGCCGATCCAGCAGGGTAATGATGCCGGTGTCCTGCTCGGTTCGCAGCAGCCGGCCGCAGGCCTGGACCAGGCGCAGGCAGGCATCCGGTACTGCAATCTCCATGAAGGGGTTGCCACCGTTGCGCTCTATCCACTCCGACAGCGCCGCCTCCACCGGATCATCCGGCACGGCGAAGGGGATCTTGGCAATCACCACGTGTTCGCAGTACTTGCCCGGCAGGTCCACCCCTTCGGCAAAGCTGGCCAGACCGAAGATCACGCTCTGCTGGCCCTTGTCCACCCGCGCGCGGTGCTGGCGGATCAGTTCCTGCTTGGACAGGTCGCCCTGCACCAGTATGCGCTCGCGAAAATCCGCCGGCAGACCGGCGTACACCTCGAGCATCTGCCGGCGCGAGGAGAACAGCACCAGGCTGCCCGGCTCGTCACGCAGGATGTCCGGCAGATGCTCGATGATGGCAGCGCTGTGGGCGGTGTTGTCCCGCGGATCTGCACCATAGTCGGGTACCCGCAACACGCCACTCTCGGCATAGCGGAACGGACTGGGTGCCAGGGTGCACACCGCGCTGCGCGGCAGACCGGCGCGGTGGATGAAACGGTCGAAGCGGCCCAGGGCGGTGATGGTGGCGGACGTGACCAGGGCGGCAAAGGCCGTGTGCCACAGGTACTGACGCAGGGTGTCGGCCGCCAGTATGGGGCTGACATGCACCTCCAGATCACCCTGCTCGGTCAGGGTCATCCAGCGAGCGGTCGGCGGCTTGTCCTCGGGGTCGACCAGACTGAACTGGGTCCACAGGGTCCAGTTGGCCTCGGCCCGGGCCTGCAGTGCGCCGAACAGCGGATACCATTCCTCGGCCTGGGTCTGGTGCACGCCACTGACCTCGCCATCCATCGCGTCCTTGAGCAGATCGACCAGCCGCTGCAGCAGGTCGCTGATGCGCCCGAAGCCGCCCTTGAGTTCCACCGACATCTCACGCAGCTGCTCTGGCACCACCCCATGCTCGAAGCGATACTGCGGCCGGATCTGGCCGCTGCCGTCCTCGGCACTGGCAAAGTCCGCGACCTCGCCCAGGGCCTGGGCCATGAACTGCTGATGCGGCCTCAGTTCCCGGGCCTGCTGGGGCACCTGCTCCAGCAGACGACCGAAATCCCCGGGCAGCGGGTGCTGGGCCAGCAGCTTGGTCAGGTTCTTGTCCAGCTGATCGAGCCAGTCGGCAGTGGCGCCCATGCGGGTATGGTGGGCGAAATGGCTGATCGCCTTGTCCGGCAGGTGATGCCCCTCATCGAACACGTACAGGCAGTCCCGCGGGTCGGGCAGTATGGCCCCGCCGCCCAGGGCCAGATCGGCCAGCACCAGGTCGTGGTTGGTGACTATGACATCGATCTTCTGGATGCCCTCGCGGGCCTTGTAGAACACGCACTGGTTGAAGTGACCGCAGCGGCGGTTGGTGCACTGGATATGATCGGTAGTCAGCCGCGACCAGTCCTGATCCTCCAGCGCCTCGGGCCAGGAATCGCGCTCGCCGTCCCACTTGTTGCTGGCCAGCGCCTCGACCATGCGGGTGTAGAGCTTCAGGCCCGCCGCATCCACATCGATGCGAAAGCCCTCTTCGGCAAAGCCCTGCTGCTGGCTGGCCAGCGCCTGGTTGTCCTGCAGCAGCTGGTCCAGTTTGGACAGACACACATAGCGTCCGCGCCCCTTGGCCAGGGAGAACTGGAAATCCAGGCCCGCATTGCGCTGAATATCCGGCAGGTCCTTGAGCACTATCTGCTCCTGCAGGGCCACGGTGGCGGTGGAGATCACCAGCGGCTTGCCCAGATGCCTGGCTATGGGAATGCCGGCCAGGCAATAGGCGACCGTCTTGCCGGTCCCGGTGCCGGCCTCGACCAGGGCAACCGCCGCCTCTCCATCCCGATGGCCTTCCTCGTCCAGGCTCACTCCACCGAACAGCTTGGCCACCTCGGCGATCATCAATCGCTGGCCGTAACGCGGCTTCAGCGACTTGTTTTCGAGGAAGGTACGGTAGGCCGTCTGGATCTGGGCCTTGAGGTCATCGTTGAGCATGCGGTCTCCGGGGCAGAACAGGGATGATACCATCTCACCCACCTCTGTTCAGACCTCAAGGCAAATACCATGCTTGCATCACAGCCCGACATGCCCTGTCCCTGCGGAGACGGTCGCCCCTATGCCGACTGCTGCCAGCCCCTGCACCAGGGTCGCCGCGCCGCCGGCGCCGGGCGCCTCATGCGCTCACGCTACAGCGCTTACGTGCTGGGACTGATCGACTATCTGGTGCAGACCACGCTGCCCGCGCAGCAGGCACTGCTCGACCGGCAGGCCATGGAGCAGTGGAGCCGGGAAAGCGAATGGCTGGGGCTGGAAGTGACCGAGGATGCCCCCGATGGCGACACCGCCAGCCGCGCCCGGGTCAGCTTCGTGGCCCGTTGGGCGGACCCGGACGGCACCCGTCACAGTCACCTGGAACGCTCGGAGTTCTGCCAACTGGACGGGCGCTGGTACTTCATCGATCCCAATCACCCGCTCAGCGTCGGTCGCAACGATCCCTGCCCCTGCGGCTCGGGACGCAAGTTCAAGCAGTGCTGCCGGTACTGACAGCCCCTAGCCGTTATTGCCCTCGTCGGCCAGATGCAGATGACTGGTATCGGGAATTGGCCCGGCGGGGCTGCGGGGGAGCTGCCCCATATCGCTGCCGACAGGCGCCAGCGAAAAGGCTGACAGATCGATATCCAGCGGCGTGAATTCGCTGTAACTGTCCTGCATGTCCGCGCCCAGCGGGGCGATGGGCAGGTCCGGCGCCTGAACATCGCGGAAGGCCGCCATGTACTCGTCCCTCGGCTGAATCGCCGCGGCGGCGGGTGCCGCTGGGCGGGCCGGCTCGGGCGCGGGTGTAGGCGCGGGTGCGGATGCGGGTTCAGACGCAGGCGCAGACACCGGCTCATCGACCATCGGCACTATCTCGCAGAGCGCACCGGCCCGCTCGATGGCGTCGCGGTACTTCTGCGCACCGGCCTCGTCCAGCCCCTGCTTGATGACTATCCGGCGGCCGGAGAACAGCACCTCAAGCTGCCGCTCACCAACCTGGAACAACTGCCCGATGCGGCTCCTGGCCTGCTCGATATCCACTCCCGGGCGCACCTGCCCGCGGAAAACCACCTCGAACGCTGCCATTTTTCACTCCCTTGTCTCAAATCGGTGCTAGGTTCGGTTGCCGTTTCAACTCAACTGAACCTAGTATGGACAGGCTGCCGGTGAGCGACAACTCCGTCCACTCACGGGGCAGTTCCTGCAAGGAGGGATCGCCATGATGCTGCGCTCGACTGGACTGACACTGCTGATGCTGCTGGGGCTGTTCAGCCTGCAGGGCTGTGCCATGTTCAGCCGGTCCTACAGCGAGCCGGAGGTGACCCTGGCCAACGTGGAAATGCTCAAGGCCAATCTCTGG
This sequence comes from Halopseudomonas formosensis, assembly GCF_900115905.1. Lineage (GTDB taxonomy): Bacteria > Pseudomonadota > Gammaproteobacteria > Pseudomonadales > Pseudomonadaceae > Halopseudomonas > Halopseudomonas formosensis. Next base: position 392,265 of record NZ_FOYD01000001.1, on the reverse strand, counting down.
GAACAGTCCTTCCGCCTGCGCATGCGGGTGGACAACCCCAATGACCGCAGTCTGCCGGTTCGCGGCATGCAGTATCAGGTGTATCTGAACGGCATGCGGCTGGCCACCGGCGTGGCGGACCGGCATTTCACGGTACCGGCCTACGGGTCGGAGTACTTCGATCTGACGGTGAGATCCAATCTGTGGCGTCATCTGGGTGGTCTGCTGGACATGGTCGAGCACCAACAGCCGGTTGATTACCGGATCAGCGGCCATATCAATACCGGGCTGTTCTGGGCCCGGCGCCTGACGCTGGACGAACAGGGTACCCTGGCTCCCGCTGACCTGAACCTGAAACGATGACCCGCCGAACCGGGCCGAAGGGATAACCACCATGCAGCCAACCGAATGGCTGGTCCTCAGTGGACTCTTGCTGATCTTCCTGCTCGCCGGCTACGCCGCCTGGCTGTGGTACCAGGTATGGCGCAATCGCCAGCGTCAGGCCGAGTCACTCCAGGCCCGCAACCAGCGGCTGGCCGGTGATATCCGGGTCCTGGCCCAGGCCCTGCTTGACGGTCAGCTGCCGGCGATCGAGGGCGCCATCCGCCTCAAGGTCCTGCTGGACAACTACAGCGGCGCCCGACCGGCCGATCTGGATATCGAGGTACTGGAAACGCTCTACAATGCCACGGCGCACATTCCGACCCACGCCGCCTGGAAGGAGCTGCCCCTGGCCGAGCGGCGGCAGCACGAGCGCCACATGGCCGAACTGGAGCAGCAGCACCGCGACGCACTGCTGCGTACGGCCGAGGTGCTGCGCCACGGACTGGGCTGAGAATCAGACGGCAGAATAGCCTCCGTCCACGGCAATTGCCTGACCGCTGATATGGCGGGACGCCTCGCTGGCCAGCAGCAGTGCCACACCCTTGATGTCATCCTCGCCACCGACACGCCCCATCGGGGTGCCCTGGATGATGGACTCGGCAACGTGGTCCAGCCCCTTGGCCAGCTTGGTCGGGAAGTAGCCCGGGCAGATGGCATTGACGTTGATGTTGTAGGCACCCCACTCGCCAGCCAGTGCACGGGTCAGGTTGATGGCTGCGGCCTTGCTGGTGTTGTAGGCAGCAGTATGCACCCCGGTATTCGGGCCGTTGCCCTTGAGGCCGGCGATGGAGGCAATGTTGATGATCTTGCCCGACCGTCTGGGGATCATGAAGCGGCGGGCCACTTCCTGGGCCAGCAGGAAGCAGGCGTCCACGTTCAGGTACATCACCTTCTGCCAGCCGGCATAGCTGTGCTCGGCCGCCGGCTCGCCCCAGGTGGTGCCGGCATTGTTGATCAGGATGTCGATGGTGCCGAAACGGGCTTCGGCGGCATCCACCAGGGTAGTGATGGGGTTGCCTTCGGGCTTGCTCAGGTCGCAGGCGATGCCGTCGGCTTCGATGCCACGGGCCTTGAGCTCGGCCACTACCTGCTGCACTTCGTCAGCCTTGCGCGCGTTCATGAAGATGCGTGCGCCCTGCTCCCCCAGTGCCTGGGCCATCTGCAGACCCAATCCCTTGGTGCCGCCGGTGATCAGGGCAACCTTGCCGGTCAGGTCGAACAATTGCATTACGCTCATGGTGTGTCCTCTGGTGTATTGGTCTGGCTGTTGGTCAGATCCTACAAGCCCAGCGCCGCGAGGCGGACCATCAGTGAGCGTGGTGATATGCCAACCTGCACCGGTGTTATCATGTGGCCTTTCCCCCCGGTGGATACTCCCATGGCAGAACATGACTTCCGGCGCACGGCGCTGAACCCTTCACATACCCTGATCGAATGCCGGACCCTGGCCGGCGGACTCTATCAGGTGACCGGTCAGGGCGGCGGCATCCAGCCGGGCGATACGCTGATCTGCACGGTCAAGGGCAGCCGCGATCTGCCGCTGCCCCTGCAGGTGAACAAGATCCGCTATCTGATCAATCCGCCCGGCCAGTGGACCGCCACCGCCAGCGGCCCGGATCTGCGCGGTCAGCTGGTGCTGGGCTGGTCGATCCGGTGCGACCAGTGCAGCAGGGAACAGGCCTTCGAGTTTCTCGCCGCAGACAGTGACGACCTGCAGCAACGCACCGCCAAGGCCGTGCAGCGCATCAGTCAGCTGGGCTGGACGCCCCGGGGCGACAACCATCTGTGCCCTGCCTGCAGCAAGGCTGCCCGGGCCTAGAACAACGGCAACTGCTCACCGATCGGGCTGTGCGCGTTATCCAGGCGCACACCCACACCGATCAACCGCACCGGCCGCCCACCCCGGGCATAGGCCTGGCTGCACAGTTCCTCGAAGCCCGCCGGGGTCACCGGCATGCCGGCCTGCTCCAGGGTAGTCTGGGTAAAGTCCTGAAACTTGAGCTTGATGAAGGGTTTGGTCACCCGGTAGTCGCCTTCCAGCCGGCCCAATCGCTGGGCCAGTTTTTCCAGCAAGGACGGCAAGGCGGCAATGCAGGCCGCCAGATCCGGCAGATCCTGCTCATAGGTATGCTCCACACTCACCGACTGCCGCACTCGCTCCACCACCAGCGGACGGTCATCAATGCCGCGGGCCAGCTCCCAGAGGCGCTCGCCGAAACTGCCGAACTCGCGCAACAGGTCCTGGCGACGCCAGACCCGCAGTTCCTCACAGGTATCCACCCCCAGGCTGTGCAGACGACGGGCGGTGACCTTGCCGACCCCCGGCAGGCGGTCCACCGGCAGTGCCCTGACAAAGTCATCCACCTCCTCCGGCAGTATCACCTTGAGCCCGTCGGGCTTGTTCCAGTCGCTGGCGATCTTGGCCAGGAACTTGTTCGGGGCCACACCGGCGGAAACCGTGATGCCCTGACTCTGGCGAACACGCTCGCGGATTTCCCGGGCCATCAGCGTGGCGCTGCCGCGGCAGGCGGCGCTGTCGGTGACATCCAGATAGGCTTCGTCCAGCGACAGCGGCTGGACCAGCGGGGTGTAATCGTGAAAGATCGCCTGGATCGCCTCTGACACTTCCCGGTAGACCGACATGCGGCCGGGCACGATCAGCAGATCAGGACAGAGCTTCTTGGCGTAGGCCGAGGCCATGGCCGAGCGCACGCCGTAGGCGCGGGCCTCGTAATTGCAGGTGGCGATCACCCCGCGCTTGCCGGGATCACCACCCACCGCCAGCGGCCGGTTGCGCAGTCGCGGGTCATCCCGCATCTCGATGGAGGCGTAGAAACAGTCGCAGTCGATATGAATGATCTTGCGCAAGGCCAACAGTCCGCCGTATGACGGCGACGATTGTACCCTATCAGACCACCACCACCTGATTGCGTCCCGACCGCTTGCCGCGATACAGGCCCGCATCGACGCGGCGCAGGGTTTCGCTGATATCGTTCTCCGAATCCAGCACCAGCGACAGGGAGAAGGTCGCCGTCAGGCTGCACGGACTGCCGGCCACCATCAAGGGCTCCTCCTCCAGCGCCTGCCGCAGGCGCTCCACCACCCGCTCGGCCTCCGCCACGCCGGTATCGGGCAGCAGTATGATGAACTCCTCGCCACCGAAGCGCCCGACCACATCCCCTTCCCGCAACTTGCTGGTGAACAGCCGGGCAACGTGGCGCAGCGCCTCGTCACCGCCGTCATGACCGAACTCGTCATTGAGCGCCTTGAATCTGTCCAGATCGGCCATGGCCACGCAGATGGCACTGCCCTGCCGCCGACAGCGCTCGCGCTCACGGCGAAACAGCATCTCGTACTGGCGACGGTTGAACAGTCCGGTCAGCGGGTCGGTGGTGGCCTGGCGCTTGAGTTCCTCCTCCAGCAGGCGACGGCGCTCGACCTCCTTCTTCAGCTCCCGGTTGGCCCGCCGCGCCTGGCTGTACATGGCGAACTGGCGGCGCTGCACCGTGTGCAGCTGCTGGGTAGCGAAGAAGCCCGTGACCACCGGCAGCGACATCAGTATGAAGGCTCCGATGATCACATCCGCGCCGAGGCCCTTGGACCAGATCGACACCAGGATCAGCGTTACCCCCACAGCCACTGACAGGAGCGTTAACTTGAGCCGATTCGGTACGAACAGGAACATTGCCAGCAGCATCAGCGCCAGCACCATCACGGTGATGGTGGCGATATCGGGGCGCAGGAAATAGATGGGCAGAAACAGGACCAGCCCGGTTATCTCGAGTGCCGTGACGGCATACCCCGAGGCCGCCAGGCCCGGATAGCGAGGCAGCAGCAGCGCCAGAGCGAAGACCAGTGCCGCCTGCAGGGCCCTGCAGCCGGCCAGAATGAGGAATTCATCGCTCATGCCCAGGGCCTGCAGATCCTGCAGACCGAACGCCAGCAGCAGGCAACCCCAGACCCAGAGCGCCACCCTCAGGTGTCGTGCCAGCAATGGCTGCATGTGCAGACGGTAGGCACGTTCCATAGCCGGATCGACGAACTCGGCCCAGAGCCGGGAGATGCGGTAAGGGTTCGCCGATTCTGTCATAAGTGTTCCTTGTGCCGTTCCTGTTGATATAGCACAACGGCCCGCAGGACCCTCAGGAAAACAGGACGTGAAATTGGTACAAGACACGATGGCATATCATAACGCCATCACCCATTAGGGCTATGCTATCCCGCCGTGCACGCCACGGTAAATAAAAATTCTTTTTGCATCAATCGCTTGACAGCCCTCTTCGAATGAGTAGAATGGGCGACCTCAGACGCGGGGTGGAGCAGTCTGGTAGCTCGTCGGGCTCATAACCCGAAGGTCGTAGGTTCAAATCCTGCCCCCGCAACCATATTATCGTGATCGGCCCCGACTGCCCTGCAGCCGGGGCCGATTGCTTTCTGCAGCACCCATTCCGCAGCTTCTTTCTCTTGTCCGCGTTGCGCTACTCTCTACTGGTTCATATCGGAAACCAGACGCGCGCGTCTGTTTCCTTGGATGCCACCCGCTTCAAGAGATTCCAATGAAAAAGACCATAGTCGCCTTCAGCCGTGTCTACCCCGAGCTGCTGGAAAGTATTGCCACCGAGTTCGACGTGATTCAGCTGGACGCCAGCGCACCGGATCGGGATGCGCGCCTGCAGGAGGTGCTGCCCCGGGCCCACGGCCTGATCGGCTTCAACCGGCGGCTGGGTGAGGCCGAACTGGCCGGGGCGCGGCAGCTGGAAATCCTCTCCACCATCTCGGTGGGTTACGACAGTTACGATGTGGGCTACCTGACCGGTCGCGGCGTCATGCTGACCAACACGCCCGATGTGCTGACCGAAACCACGGCCGACCTCGCCTTCGCCCTGATCCTGGCCACGGCCCGGCGGGTGCCCGAGCTGGATGCCTGGGTGCGTAGCGGCCAGTGGACGCGACCGGTGGACGAGACGCGCTTCGGCTGTGACGTGCACGGCAAGACTCTGGGCATCATCGGGCTCGGCAAGATAGGCGCAGCGATTGCCCGACGCGGGCGCTTCGGTTTCGGCATGGACATCGTCTACAGCGGCAACAGCCGCAAACCCGAGCTGGAACGCGAACTGGGCGCACGCTTCCTGTCCCGCGAGGCGCTGCTGGCCGAGGCGGACTTTGTCTGCCCCATGGTGCCGCTGACCCCGGAAACCCGCCACCTGATCGGCGCCGATGAGCTGGCCCTGATGAAGCCCGAGGCCATCCTGATCAACGTATCCCGTGGCCCGGTGGTGGATGAGCAGGCGCTGGTCGCGGCGCTGCAGGCTGGTCGTATCCGTGCCGCCGGTCTGGATGTCTTCGCCAGGGAGCCACTGAGCGCCTCGCCCCTGTTTGCCCTGAACAATGTGGTCTGCCTGCCGCATATCGGCTCGGCTACTCGGGAAACCCGCATGGCCATGGCCCGTCGCGCGCTGGAGAATCTCCTCGCAGGGCTGCGCGGCCAGCGCCCACGGGATCTGGTCAACCCGCAGGTGCTGGCTGCGGGGGAAACCCTGCCCCTGGCTTGACGCCGTCCGGCAACTCCTTTACAAGTCTAGAGTAATTACTCGAAAACGGGAGTTGCCATGGACCAGTCGTCCTTTCCTTCCCAGACGGTCGCACTGGAGACCCTGCTGGAACGGCAGAGGGCTGCCTTCCTCGCCGATCCCATGCCCTCGGTTGCGGCCCGGCGCGGCTGGCTCAAGGCCCTGCGCCAGGCGCTGGTGGACCAGCAGCACGCCTTGACCTCAGCGGTAAGCCGGGACTTCGGCAACCGCTCCGTTGACGAGACCCTGTTCGCCGAACTGCTGCCCTGCCTGCAATCCATCGACCACGTTTCCCGGCACCTGCCCCGCTGGACGAAACCATCGCGCCGCCCGCTGGGGCTGGCGTTCCAGCCCGGCTCGGCGCAGGTGGTATATCAGCCGCTGGGAGTGGTCGGGGTGATAGTGCCCTGGAACTACCCGCTCTTTCTCGCCATTGGCCCGCTGGTCGGCGCCCTGGCTGCGGGCAACCGGGTGATGATCAAGATGAGCGAGTCCACACCGGAGACGTCGCAGCTGGTCAGGGACCTGCTGGCCCGGGTCTTCCCGGAGGATCAGGTGGCGGTCGTGCTGGGCGAGGCGGATGTGGGCGCGGCCTTTGCCCGCCTGCCCTTCGATCATCTGCTGTTCACCGGCGCCACCAGCATCGGCCGGCACATCCTGCATGCGGCGGCGGACAACCTGACACCCGTCACCCTGGAGCTGGGCGGCAAGTCGCCGGCCATCGTTTCCCGGGACGTCCCCCTGGAAGATGCCGCCGAGCGCATCGCCTTCGGCAAGACCATGAATGCCGGCCAGACCTGTGTTGCCCCCGACTATGTACTGGTGCCCCGGGACCGCATCGAGGGCTTTGTCGAAGCCTACCGGCGCGTCATCCAGTGCTTCTATCCGCAGCTGGCGGACAACCCGGACTACACCAGTATCATCAATGCCCGCCAGCAGGCGCGGCTCTACAGCTATCTGGAGGATGCCCGGGCTCGGGGCGCGCGCGTGGTACCCCTGTTCAGCGAGGGCCAGGATCGCCGCCTGCCGCCTACCCTGCTGCTGGATGTGAATGACGACATGCGGGTCATGCAGGACGAGATCTTCGGCCCCCTGCTGCCGGTGGTGCCCTACGCTCACATCGACGAGGCCATTGCCTATATCAATGCCCGGCCACGTCCGCTGGCGCTCTACTATTTCGGTTACGACCGGCAGGAGCAGCAGCGGGTCATAGCGCGCACCCACTCAGGCGGCGTGGGGATCAACGAGACCCTGCTGCACGTGGCGGTATGCGACCTGCCCTTTGGCGGCATAGGGCCGTCGGGCATGGGGCACTACCATGGTCATGAAGGTTTCCTGACCTTCAGCAAGGCCAAGGCGGTGCTGCGCAAACCCCGACTGAATGCCACCCGGGTGCTCTATCCGCCCTATGGTCGAACCATGCAGAAGCTGCTGCGCCGGCTGTTGATCCGCTGAGCCGGCCACCCCGTTACAAGGTGCGACAACAACAATGAACACGAGCACAGAACAACCCGGCATCAGTCGCCGCCAGCTGCTGCGCTGCGGCCTGCTGGGGACCCTGGTGCTGGCGACCGCCGGCGGTATCGCCAGCGTCACCCGGACCCTGCGCAGTGGTCCCGGCACCGGTTACCGCCAGCTGCGCGAGAGCCACATACCCATGCTGCGGCGCATCATCCCGGTCATTCTTGATGGTGCCCTGCCCGCCGGTGAGGCAGACGCAACGGTCCAGGCCGTGCTCGATGGGCTCGACCGGAGCCTGGACCACCTCTCCCCGGCCATGCGCAGCCAGAGCCTGCAGCTGTTCGACCTGCTCAGTCTGGATCTCACCCGCGGCGCCGCCACCGGGATCTGGCGCAGCTGGGAGAACGCCACCAGCGAGCAGGTGGCAAATTTCCTCTCGCGCTGGGAACACAGTCGTCTGGCCCTGTTCCGCCAGGGGTATGGCGCCCTGAACCAGGCCATCCTGCTGGTGTGGTACGGCCAGCCCTTGGCCTGGGCCCATTGCGGCTATCCCGGCCCGCCGCGTTTCTGAGCTCCAAGGAGATGACAAGATGCTGATTCCCGATCTCTTCCGCCATGGCCTGGAGCGTGGCTGGCAGGTACAGAACGCCTCACAACTGGTGGAGGATCTGACCCTGGAGGCCGATATTGCCATCGTCGGCAGCGGCGCCGGCGGGGCCACCAGCGCGGAGATTCTCAGCGCCGCCGGATTCAGGGTACTGCTGATAGAGGAAGGCGGACTGTTCACCAGCAGCGACTTCCGCATGCAGGAAAACGAGGCCTATCCGACCCTGTATCAGGAAGGTCTGGGCCGCCTGTCCAAGGACGGCGCCATTACCATACTGCAGGGCCGCGCCGTGGGTGGTACCACCCTGGTGAACTGGACTTCCAGCTTCCGCACCCCGGACCAGACACTGGCACACTGGGCCAGCGAGCACGGCGTGGTGGGCCATGACAGTCGGAGCATGGCGCCCTGGTTCGAGCGCATGGAGCAGCGCCTCGGGGTGGAGCGCTGGGCCGCGGAGCCCAATGCCAACAACGATGTACTGCGCCGGGGCTGCGAAGAGCTGGGCCTGCACTGGGCGGTGATTCCGCGCAACGTGCGCGGCTGCTGGAACCTGGGCTACTGCGGTCTGGGCTGTCCGACCAATGCCAAGCAGTCGATGCTGGTGACCTGCATTCCGGCGATGCTCGACCAGGGCGGCAGCCTGCTCTATCTGGCCCGCGCCGACCGCCTGCTGCTGGCGGGCGACCGGGTCGCCGGTATCGAGTGTGTGGCCATGGACGAACGCTGCGTGGCACCGACCGGACGCCGGGTACGGGTCCGCGCCCGACACTACATCCTGGCTGGCGGCGCGATCAACAGCCCGGCCCTGCTGATGCGCTCGGAGGCGCCCGACCCGCATCACCTGCTGGGCAAGCGCACCTTCCTGCACCTGACCAGTTTCTCCTGGGCCCAGTTCGACCATCTGATCAATCCCTTCTACGGCGCGCCCCAGTCGATCTACTCGGATCACTTCCAGTGGCGCGACGGAGTCACCGGCCCGATGGGCTACAAGCTGGAAGTGCCACCCATGCAGCCCGGCTTCAGCGCCACCGTGCTCGGCGAACCAGGCACGCCGGGCGCGGGGCTGATGGAACAGCTGCCCAACAGCAACATGCTGCTGGCCCTGTTGCGTGACGGCTTCCACCCGGACAGCGCCAGCGGCACCGTAACGCTGCGCGGCGACGGCTCACCGGTGCTGGATTACCAGCTCACCGACTACACCCGCGAGGGGCTGCGGCGCAGCTACCTGAGCATGGCGGAGATCCAGTTCGCCGCCGGGGCCAAGCTGGTGAAAACAGTGCACAGGGATGCGACGCCGGCACGCAACATGGCCCAGGCCCGGGAGATCATTGAGCAGCTGCCGCTGGAGCGCTACCGCGCCCTGCTGGGCAGCGCCCATGTCATGGGCGGCTGCCCCATGGGCGAGGACCCGCAGCATGCTGTCACCGACAGCCTCGGGCGGCACCACCAGCTGGAAAACCTGTCGATCCACGATGGGTCCCTGTTTCCCACCAGCATCGGTGCCAACCCGCAACTGTCCATCTATGGCCTGACCGCCAAGCTCGCCAGCCTGCTGGCCGAGCGCCTGGCCTGACCCTGCCTGCCACAGGCGCCACACCGGAGCGCAACAACAATGCACAACAAGCTACTCCCCGCCCTGTTCATGCTGAGTCTGGGCCTGCCCGGCATTCTGGCGGCCCAGAGCCAACCGGCCGAGCCGGCTACCGCCCGCGCCAATGCGGCGGTGCTGGAGCAACTGGATTTCACCGACGCCCGGGCTTTCGAGGACGCCCGTCGCGGCTTCATCGCTGCCGCCGAGGATCCGCTGCTCAATCCCGATGGCAGCCTGTCCTGGGACATGGGCGCCTACGCCTTCCTCGACGGGGCCGCGCCGGATACCGCCAACCCGAGCCTGTGGCGCCAGGCACAGCTGAATCGCATCCATGGCCTGTTCCGGGTAACCGACGGCATCTACCAGATCCGCGGCATGGACCTGGCCAACATGACGGTGGTCGAGGGCGACAGCGGTCTGATCATCATTGATCCGCTGCTCACCCCGACCACCGCCCGCGCCGCGCTGGACCTGTACCTGCAGCACCGCCCGCAGAAGCCGGTGGCGGCGGTGATCTACACGCACAACCACGTCGACCACTTCGCCGGCGTGCGGGGCATCGTCAGCGAGGCCGATATCAGCGAGGGCCGTGTCCGCATCTACGCCCCGGAAGGCTTCATGGAACATGCGGTCAGCGAGAACGTCATCGCCGGCAATGCCATGACCCGCCGTGCCATGTACATGTATGGCACGCGGCTGGAGCCGGGCCCCCAGGGCCACATCGACAACGGTCTGGGCAAGGCGCTGAGCCGTGGCGAACTGACCCTGATCCCGCCCACCGACATCATTGCCCGGAGCGGTCGGCACCAGATCGCCGGGGTTGCCATCGATTTCCACATGGCCCAGGGCAGCGAGGCCCAGGCCGAGCTGATGATGTACTTCCCGGCCAGCCGGGTGCTCAACACCGCAGAGGTGACCTCCCACCAGCTGCACAACATCTATACCCTGCGCGGCGCCGAAGTGCGCGACGCCAGCCGCTGGTCCCGCTACATCGATGAGGTTCTTGAAGAGTACGGCCCGAAAACCGACATACTGATCGCCCAGCATCACTGGCCGGTGTGGAATCAGGCCGGGGTGCGCGAGTTTCTCGGCGTGCAGCGCGACCTCTACAAGTACATCCATGACCAGAGCGTGCGGCTGATGAACAAGGGCTACCGGCCGGATGAGATCGCCGAGCAGCTGCGCCTGCCGCCGAGTCTGGCCAGCCGCTGGATCGCCCGGGACTACTACGGCACCCTGCGCCACAATGCCCGGGCCATCTATCAGAAGTACCTCGGCTGGTACGACGCCAACCCGGCCAACCTCAACCCCCTGCCCGCCCGGGAAGCTGCCCGTCGCACCATCGACTACATGGGCGGGATCGATCAGGTGATCGCCCGTGCCCGGGAGGATTTCGCCAGAGGGGACTACCGCTGGGTGGCCTCCATCATGAGCCAGGCGGTGTTTGCCGAGCCGGATAACCGGGCCGCCCGTGAACTGAATGCCGCCGCGCTGGAGCAGCTCGGCTACCAGGCCGAATCCGGGCCATGGCGCAATGTCTACCTGTCCGGCGCGCTGGAGCTGCGCGAAGGCGGCCCCGGCCAGGAATCCGCGGCCCTGGCGGCGGACCTGCTGCGGGCGCTGGATACCGGCATGTTCTTCGACCTGCTCGGGGTACGGCTCAACGGCCCGCGGGCCGAAGGACAGCACCTGGTGCTGAACTGGCATTTCACCGATACCGACGAGCGCTTCCGGGTCAATCTGGAAAATGCCACCCTGACCTGGCTGCCCGACCGACAGGCCGAGCAGGCGGACGCCAGCATCCGCCTGGCGCGCAGTACCCTGGATGCGATCCTGCTGCAGCGCACCAGCTTCCCCGAGGCCATACAATCGGGCACCATCCGCATCGAGGGCGACCCGCAGAAGTTCTTCCAGCTGCTGACGCTGATGGACCAGTTCACCCCGGACTTTGCCCTGATCGAACCACTTGAGGAATAATCCCCGCTGCCGCCGTGACCCCACGGCGGCTCTCCACGCAAAAGAGAGACCAATGACCCGCAGAGCCAATACCCGCGATCGCATCCTGCAGGCAAGCCTGCAACTGTTCAATGAACAGGGTGAGCGCAATGTCACCACCAACCACATTGCCAGCCACATGGGCATTTCGCCGGGTAATCTCTACTACCACTTCCGGAGCAAGAGCGAGATAGTCGCCGAGCTGTTCGCCGGCTTTCAGCAGCAGATGGAGGCCTTCTTCACGATACCGGCGGACGAGCCCCTGACCCTGGAAGACAAGGCCCGCTATCTGGAGAACCTGCTGGAGATTCTCTGGCAGCACCGCTTCATGCACCAGGGTCTGGAATACCTGCTGGAAGCGGATCCGGCGCTGGCCGAAGGTTATCGGCAGTTCGCCCAGCGCACCCTGGCCGGCAGCACCGGTATCTACCTGGCCTTTGCCGAGGCGGGGATTCTCGAGCTGACCCCGCGCCAGGCCGAAACGCTGAGCATCAATGTGTGGATAGTGCTCAGCGGCTGGCTGCAGTTTCTGACCACCAGCCATGGCCTGCACCCCGGCCGGGACCGGCGGATGCTGCAGCGCGGCATCTACCAGATCCTGGCCCTGGAGGAAGGTTATGTGGCACCGGCCTATCGCGAGGCGGTACGCGAGCTGCGCGACCGCCTCCATGTACCGCTGGAGGATCTCAGCGACGCCGCCGGCGCCACGCAGTGATACCCAGCCCCACCAGCAGCACCAGTACCACGCCGGCTATCACCAGCTGGCGACCATGGCGTTCGAGGAACTGCTGGCGGGCATTGCGGTTCAGCTGCTCCCAGGCGTTGTAGTCATCGGGCACTTCGACCAGCCCGTGCTCATCAACGAATGAGCGGTAGGCCGCCAGCATGGATGCCACGCGCTCGGGCTCCTGCTGCGCCAGATCCTGACGCTCCAGCGGATCGCTGCGCAGGTTGAACAGCCGCGTGCCGGCCGAATCTCCCAGGGCGCTGCTGCGCGCATGCACCAGCTTGTAGTCGCCCTGCCACACCGCCACACCGCCGGCCAGCTCGTAGACCAGCACTTCGTCCTCCGGGTGCACCCGGTCGCTCTCGCCGCGCAGCAGCGGCAGCATGCTGGTTCCCATGATGCGATGCACCGGCCGCCCCTGGTACTCGCCGTCCGGCACGGGTGTGCCGGTCAGCTCCAGCAGAGTCGGCGCGATATCCATGACGTAGCCGAACGCCGGGGTGCGCTGACCGGGCTCGATCAGGGTCGGATGGCGGACAATCATCGGCACCCGCAGACCGCCGCCATAGGGCGAGCCCTTGTAGGAATAGAAGGGCGTGTTGGAGGCATAGCCCCAGCCCCGGCCATACTCGCTCCAGCTGCCACGCGAACCCAGCGCCTCCAGCTCGCGGTCATAGCGCAGGCGGTAGAACCAGGGAGCCACCTCGGTCAGCACCGTGGACTCGGCGCCGTTATCGCTCATGAAGATGATCAGGGTATTGTCCAGCTCGCCGCTGGAGCGCAGGTGGTCGATGACCCGCCCGATGCTCTCATCCATGGCTTCGGCCATGCCGGCGAACACCGCCATCTGCCGCGCCCGGTAACGCTGCTCCTCGGCATCGAGGCTGTCCCAGTCCAGGGTCGGAGTGCCGTAGAAGGTGCCCCAGTCGCGGCTGACCACCGATTCTGCGGTACGCGGCAGAACGCCCATGGCGGTCATGCGGTCGTAGCGGCGCTGGCGAATCACGTCCCAGCCCTCGACATAGGTGTCGGCGTAGCGCTCCACGTACTCCGCCGGTGCGTGATGGGGCGCATGCACTGCCTGGAATGCCAGGTAGGCGAAGAAGGGCTGTTCGCTGTCCGGTTCGCTGCTCAGGTATTCGATCAGCTTGTCGGCGTAGAAGAAGGAGGAGTAGAAATCATCCGGCAGGCGGATCGGCTGATCGTCCTCGACCCAGGTGGCGGTGCCGGCAGGCAGATAGTGCTTGGCTTCCCAGTTGTCCGCGCCACTCTCCAGCAGCGCTACCGAGCGCTGGAAGCCACGGGCACCGGGCAGGCTCTCCGGTCTCGATCCCAGATGCCACTTGCCGGCCATGTAGGTGCGATAACCGGCATCACGCAGCAGGGTCGGCAGGGTCACCGCCTGGTCGTTGAGCCAGGTCTCGTAGCCGGGCTGCCCCTTCTGGTTGTCGGCCATGATTTCCTTCATGTTGCCCATGCCGACCTTGTGACTGGTCACTCCGGTCATCAGCATGGCGCGGGTGGGCGAACAGGTGGCGGCGACGTGGAAGTTGGTGAACTGCAACCCCTCGGCGGCCAGGGCGTCGATGTTCGGGGTACTGATCTCCCCACCGTAGGCTCCGGGGTCGGAGAAGCCCATGTCATCCGCCACTATCAGCAGTATGTTGGGTCGCGGGGCAGCCTGCACTGCCAGCGGCAGCAGGCAGGCGAGCATGCCCAGCAGGGCGGGATGGAGCAGCGTCCGTTTCATGGCAGTACCCTTTCGTTGTTGTTATGGCTGTCCACGGGCAGGGCTTTTTCCACTGCCCGGTTGCGATATTGATGCGGGATGCCCAAGATATAGAGCAATTGCTCTAAAATGTAAAGCTGGCCGCCCGGAACCTGCTTCGCTTGGTAGAATGCACAGCGGCCTTAACAATGGGGATCATCCATGGACATCAGCCTGGCCAGAACCTTTCTGGAAATCGTGCGCAGCGGCAGCTTCGTCGCGGCGGCGGAACGGCTGCATGTTACTCAGGCAGCCGTCACCTCGCGGATCCAGAGCCTGGAAAGCCAGCTGGGTTGCACCCTGTTCATCCGCAACCGCTCGGGCGCTCGCCTGACTGCCGATGGTGAGGCCTTTCTCACCCACGCCAGTCAGATGACCCAGGCCTGGGACAATGCGCTGCGGGATCTGCCGCTGCTCAAGGGCTTCAGCGATGTGCTGCATATCGGCGGCGAGGCCAGTCTGGCCACGCCGCTGATCCTGCAGTGGGTACGTACCCTGCGCCAGCAGATTCCCGAACACTCGGTGCGCGCGGAGATCGGCGACAGCAGTCTGCTGATGCAGCGGGTGGAACAGGGCACCCTGGACGCGGCACTGGTCTACCGGCCGGAATACCTGCCGGGTCTGCAGGTCGAGGAACTGCTGGAGGAGAAACTCATCCAGGTGTGCCGTCCGGATTGTCCCGAACCCTATGTCTATATCGACTGGGGCGAGGAATTCCGCCGCCAGCACGATGCCGCCCTGCCCGACTGTGCCCGCGCCCCGGTGACCTTCAACCTCGGCCCCCTGGCCCTGCAGTACATCCTGGAATCCGGCGGGTCCGGCTACTTCCGCAGCCGCGTGGTGCAGCATTATCTGGACACAGGCATGCTGCGGCGGGTGGAAATGGCCCCCGAGTTCAGCTTTCCCACCTATCTGGTGTATTCGCGCCAGCGCACTTCGGCTGTACTGGATCGGGCTCTGGAACTGCTGCGGGAACTGGCGCAGATCGAGCAGGACTGGTCCCAGCGCTGGGACCCGATCCCACCCACTGCCTAGGCCCGGATCTGTCCAGCCTCAGGCCAGGTGATTGACCAGATCCCGGTGCAGGGCAGCGATCACGTCGGTCTGGGTGACCATGCCGACGATATGTCCGTTATCCAGTACCGGCAGGCAATGCAGCCCCTGACTGGAGAGCAGCGGAATCATGTCCACCACGTGGGTATGACGGTCGACGGTGACCACCGGCGCGGTCATGATGCGGTGCAGCGGCTGGTCGCGCCACAGATTCACCCGGGTCGGCAGGATCCGCCCCATGGGCAGGTCCAGCTGCGCCAGCAGATCACTGAGGCTGATGATGCCCTGCACCCGCCCTGCACTGTCCACTACCGGCAGCGTCTTGACCTGATGATGGCGGAACATGCCGATGGCCTGACGTACCGTGGTGTCGGGACCCACGGTACGGATATCCCGTGACATTATCTGCTCGGCGCGGATGTTACCCATCTTGCGCCGCAGGGCAGAGCTTTCGGTGTCGCGGATGATCTGCTCCAGATCATGGCGGGTGATGTCGATGAAGGAACCGAACCTGTCCAGCGCCCGATCCAGATCCTCCTCGGTAAAGCCGACCCGCTGTTCGGGCAGCAGGTCCTGGGTACGGTGCAGATCAATACGCGGCGCCTGCTTCGGGTAGCGCACCCCGGTCAGGTTGTTGTACAGCGTGGCGCAGAACAGCAGACAGCAGGCATTGAGCATGATCGGCAGGGGCAGCCAGGCGCCGAGAGGTTCCAACAGCTGCGCCGCCAGCACGATCACCACCGTCATGGCACTGGCCGGTGGGTGCACACAGCGCAGCAACAGCATGCCCAGCACCACTGTCCCCAGGGCCACGGGCAGGCGAACAGTCAGTTCGGCTCCGGCCAGCGCCGGCAGGTGAAGCACAGCAGCACCGGTCAGACCGGCAAGCAGATAACTGCCCAGGACCGGCCAGGGCTGGGCCAGCGCGCCGGAGGACACCACGAACAGCAACACCGCCGATGCGCCGGCCGGCCCCAGCAGCACCATGGCGGTGGTGGGGCCATAGAGCAGACTGGACAACCAGTAGGTGAACACCACTGCCAGCGCCACACCGCCGGAGGCACGCAGCCACTCACCAGGTCGGGTCTGCACGGTACGGGGCAGCCAGCCGAAGAGGCGGCGGGAGAGAAGCAACAACTGATCAGACATAGACACCTGTTCCTGCCGGTGACCGCCGACAGCGCATCAGAAACCGGAACTGCAAAGGGATATCAACGGGGGCGGCTATATTGCCTCTCCGGACGACAACAGGCCAAACGATAATATCTGATCATGAATCAACCATTGCTTATGGATGACCTTACACCCCTCAACCGGGCGCCTGCTCCAGCACCCCTTCCTTCACGGTCGCTCCGCGCATGGTCATGGCACAGTTGAACACCATCAGGAACATGCCGGCAGCGAAGATGCCGCCGCCGATCAGGCGCACCACATACCCCGGATGAGAGGCCTCCAGTGCTTCGACAAAGGCGTAGGTCAGCGTCCCGTCTACGTTCACCGCGCGCCACATCAGCCCCTGGGTGATGCCGTTGACCCACATGGCGACGATGTAGAGCACCGTACCCATGCTGGCCATCCAGAAATGCAGATTGACCAGACGGACGCTGTACATCTGCTCCCGCCCCCAGAGCCTCGGCACCATGTGGTACAGGGCGCCGATACTGATCATCGCCACCCAGCCCAGGGCCCCGGCATGCACATGACCTATGGTCCAGTCGGTGTAGTGGGACAGCGCGTTCACCGTCTTGATCGCCATCATCGGCCCCTCGAAGGTGGACATCCCGTAGAACGCCAGCGCCACCACCAGGAAGCGCAGTACCGGGTCGGAGCGCAGTTTGTGCCAGGCCCCGGACAGCGTCATCATGCCGTTGATCATGCCGCCCCAGCTGGGCGCCAGCAGAATGATGGACATGACCATGCCCAGGGTCTGCGCCCAGTCCGGCAGCGCGGTGTAATGCAGGTGATGCGGACCGGCCCAGATGTAGAGCGCGATCACCGACCAGAAGTGCACGATGGACAGCCGATAGGAGTAGATCGGCCGCTCCGCCTGCTTCGGCACGTAGTAGTACATCAGTCCGAGAAAGCCCACCGAAAGGATGAAGCCGACCACGCTGTGACCATACCACCACTGAATCATGGCATCGGCGGCGCCGGCATACAGCGGGTAGGACTTGAGCAGTGTCACCGGCAGGTCGATGTGATTGATCACATGGACCATGCCGGTGACTATGATGAAGGCACCGTAGAACCAGTTGGCCACGTAGATGTGCCTGACCTGTCGCCGGGCGATGGTGCCGAAGAACAGCCAGGCATAGACCAGCCAGACGAGCGTCAGCAGAGTCGCCAGCGGCCAGATCATCTCGGCGTATTCCTTGCTCGTGGTCAGCCCGTTGGCGTAGCTCAGGATCATGGCCGCCACCAGCAGCTGCCAGGCCCAGAACACGAAGTTCGCGGCTCCGTCCGAGATCAGACGCGCGCGGCTGGTGCGCTGCACTACGTAAAAGGAGGTGGCAAAGAGCGCGCCACCGCCAAAGGCGAAGATGACCAGGTTGGTATGTACCGGGCGGATACGCCCGAAGCTGAACCAGGGCAGGTCGAAATTGAGTGCCGGCCATACCAGCTGTGCAGCGAGGATGACGCCCACCAGCATGCCCAGGGCGCCCCAGACCAGCGTCATGACGGTGAATTTGCGAACGATATCGTAGTTGTAACCGGGCTCCGCTGGGGTGCCCGCGGCAATGGAAGGGGTGTGCATGACTACTCCGTACAGCAAGGCAAGCTGAAAACGAAAAACAGTCTGCGCCCCTCACTTAATAAAATCAAAACAATAATAACGTATATTAAATTCGCGTTTTGTAATATTTGATAACCATCAAGGCATTCCCGCGAAAGTCCTGTCCACAGACGGCGATTGACACCCGATGCGCCACTGCCTAGCTTGGGGGTAGTCACTAACTACAATAACAAGGTGGCACATGAGCAATTCCGACCTTGATTTCGCTCTGGGGGAAACCATCGATCTGCTGCGCGAGCAGGTGCGCGGCTTCGTCAATCGCGAACTGGCGCCCCGGGCCGCCGCCATCGATGCGGACAATGCCTTTCCCATGGACATGTGGCGCAAGTTCGGTGACATGGGTCTGCTGGGCATCACCGCCCCCGAGGAGTACGGCGGCGCCGGTATGGGCTATCTGGCCCATGCCGTGGCCATGGAGGAAATCAGCCGCGCCAGCGCCTCGGTCGCCCTCTCCTACGGTGCCCACTCCAACCTCTGCGTAAACCAGATCAGCCGCAACGGCAGCGCCGAACAGAAGGCCCGTTACCTGCCGAAGCTGATCAGCGGCGAACATGTCGGCGCCCTGGCCATGAGCGAGCCGGAGGCCGGCTCCGATGTGGTCAGCATGCGCCTGCGCGCCGAACGGCGCGGCGATCACTACCTGCTCAATGGCAGCAAGATGTGGATCACCAACGGTCCGGATGCCGACGTACTGGTGATCTACGCCAAGACCGAACCCGAACGCGGTGCCCGGGGCATTACCGCCTTCATCGTCGAGGGCGACAGCCCCGGTTTCAGCCGCGGTGTCAAGCTGGACAAGCTGGGCATGCGCGGCTCCAACACCTGCCCGCTGTTCTTCGATGACGTAGCCGTACCCGTGGAGAACGTGCTGGGCGAGGTCAATGGCGGGGTTCGGGTGCTGATGAGCGGGCTCGACTACGAGCGCGTGGTGCTGGCCGCCGGCCCGGTGGGCATCATGCAGGCCTGCCTCGATCTGGCCCTGCCCTACGCCCGGGAGCGGCGGCAGTTCGGTCAGAGCATCGGCGAGTTCCAGCTGATCCAGGGCAAGTTGGCGGACATCTACACGGCGCTCAATGCCAGCCGTGCCTATCTGTATACGGTGGCGCGCAGCTGCGACAACGGTCAGGCCACCCGCAAGGACGCCGCCGGGGTCATTCTCCATACCGCCGAGCAGGCCACCAGGGCCGCGCTGGAAACCATCCAGATCCTCGGCGGCAACGGCTACATCAACGACTACCCGGCCGGTCGCCTGCTGCGCGATGCCAAGCTCTACGAGATCGGCGCCGGCACCAGCGAGATCCGCCGCATGCTGATCGGCCGGGAGCTGTTCAATGATCCACAGGGAGGCCACTGATGGCCCGCTGGCAGACCCGCATCAACCCCGGCTCACCCGACTTTCAACGCAACCGCGAGCATATGCAGCACCTGACCAGGGAACTGCAGACACTGCTTGAACACATCCGGCGGGGCGGCGGCGAACAGGCCCAGCAGCGGCATGTCAGCCGCGGCAAGCTGCTGCCCAGGGAACGCATCGACGCCCTGCTCGATACCGGCTCGCCCTTCCTCGAGCTCAGCCCGCTGGCCGCCTGGCAGGTATATGACGAGGAGGTGCCGGCCGCCGGCCTGATCGCAGGCATCGGCCGGGTGTCCGGGGTCGAATGCATGATCATAGCCAACGACGCCACGGTCAAAGGCGGCACCTACTACCCGCTGACGGTAAAGAAGCACCTGCGCGCCCAGGCCATCGCCGAGCAGAACCGCCTGCCCTGCCTCTATCTGGTCGACTCCGGCGGCGCCAACCTGCCCCGCCAGGACGAGGTGTTCCCGGACCGTGAGCACTTCGGTCGCATCTTCTTCAACCAGGCGCGCATGAGCGCCGCCGGCATCCCGCAGATCGCCGTGGTCATGGGCTCCTGTACCGCCGGGGGCGCCTATGTTCCGGCCATGGCCGACGAGGCAATCATGGTGCGCAATCAGGCGACCATCTTCCTCGCCGGCCCACCCCTGGTACGCGCCGCCACCGGCGAGGTGGTCAGCGCCGAGGAGCTGGGCGGCGCCGACCTGCACTGCCGCACCTCCGGGGTGGCGGACCACTATGCGGAAAACGACGAGCATGCCCTGGCCCTGGCCCGGCGCTGCATCAGCCAGCTCAACTGGCGCAAACAGGGCCAGCTGCAGACCCGCCCGCCGCGTCCGCCCCAGTACCCTGTCGAGGAGCTTTACGGCGTGGTGCCGGTGGACGGCAAACAGTCCTGGGATGTGCGCGAGGTGATCGCCCGGCTGGTGGACGACAGCGAGTTCGACGAGTTCAAGGCCCTGTTCGGCCCGACTCTGGTCTGCGCCTTCGCCCACCTGCACGGTTACCCGGTCGCCATACTGGCGAACAACGGCATCCTGTTTTCCGAGGCGGCGCAGAAGGGCGCGCATTTCATCCAGCTGGCCTGCCAGCGCGGCATCCCGCTGGTATTTCTGCAGAATATCACCGGCTTCATGGTCGGTCAGAAATACGAGGCGGGCGGCATTGCCAAGCATGGCGCCAAGCTGGTCACCGCCGTGGCCTGCGCCAGGGTACCGAAGTTTACCGTGATCATCGGCGGCAGCTTCGGCGCCGGCAACTATGGCATGTGCGGCCGGGCCTACGACCCGCGCTTCCTGTGGATGTGGCCCAACGCGCGGATCGGCGTCATGGGCGGCGAGCAGGCCGCCGGGGTGCTGGTGCAGGTCAAGCGCGAACAGGCCGAACGCCAGGGAGCGCCCTTCACGGAGGAGGATGAACGGGCGCTGAGAGGGCCCATACTGGAGCAGTACGAACGCCAGGGCCACCCCTACTACTCCAGCGCCCGGCTGTGGGACGACGGCGTGATCGATCCGGCCCAGACCCGGGATGTGCTGGGACTGGCGATTTCGGCAAGTCTGAATGCCGAGGTTGAAGAGACGGCGTTCGGCGTATTCAGGATGTAAGGGCGACGGGGAAAACAGATGCCATTCAACACCATACAACTCGAACACCACCCACAGGGCCATGCCACCCTGTGGCTGAACCGCCCGGCCCGCCACAACGCCTTCAACGCTCAGATGATCGCCGAGCTGCTGCAGGCGCTGGAGCAGTTGCACGGCAATGACCGACTGCGGCTGCTGGTATTGCGCGGCCGGGGCAGGCATTTCAGCGCCGGGGCGGACATCGAGTGGATGCGCGAGGCCGCAGAGCTGGATTATGCCGCCAACCTGCGGGACGCCGAGGCGCTGGGCGAGCTGATGTATCGCCTGTACCAGCTGCCGATGCCGACCCTGGCCGTGGTCCAGGGCGCGGCCTTTGGGGGCGCCCTGGGGCTGATTGCCTGCTGTGATCTGGCCCTGGGTGCGGAGGACGCACAGCTGTCGCTGTCGGAGGTGCGCATAGGTCTGGCCCCGGCGGTGATCAGCCCCTATGTAGTCAAGGCCATCGGCGAACGCGCCACCCGGCGGCTGGCGATCAGCGCCGAGCGTATCAGCGGCGAGCAGGCCAGAGCCCTGGGGCTGCTGACCGAGACCGCCCCCGCTGATGCTCTGGAGGCGCTGCTCGAGCGCTGGGTAACCGCCCTGATGGGCAACAGCCCCCAGGCCATGCGCGAGAGCAAGGCGCTGGTACAGGAGGCCAGCCGCCACAGCCTGACGCGGGAGCTGCGCCGCCATACCGTGCAGAGCATCGCCCGCATCCGCGTCAGCCCGGAAGGTCAGGAGGGGCTGCGGGCCTTTCTGGAGAAGCGCCCGCCGAACTGGTCAGTGGAGCCCGAATCATGATCCAGCGTCTGCTGATAGCCAACCGTGGCGAGATTGCCTGCCGCATCATCCGCACCGCCCGCGCCATGGGTATCGCTACGGTGGCGGTATACAGCACTGTCGACCGCCGGGCCCGGCATGTGCAGGAAGCGGATATGGCCATGGCCCTGTCCGGTGCCCGCCCCAGCGAAAGCTATCTGGATATGACACAACTGCTTGATGCCGCCCGGGCCAGCGGCGCCGATGCAATTCATCCCGGTTACGGTTTCCTCTCGGAGAACCCGGCCTTTGCCCGGGCCGTGGCCGAGGCCGGTCTGACTCTGATCGGACCGCCCGCCAGTGCCATAGAGGCCATGGGCGACAAGGCCGCGGCCAAGGCGCTGATGGCCCAGGCAGGCGTGCCGCTGGTGCCCGGCTACCACGGCACGGACCAGTCGCCGGCGGCCTTTGCCCGGGCGGCAGAGCAGATCGGCTTCCCGGTACTGCTCAAGGCCAGCGCCGGTGGTGGCGGCAAGGGCATGAAGATAGTCGAGCGGGCCGACGAGCTGACGGCCGCCATCGAGTCGGCTCGGCGCGAAGCCCTTGCCGCCTTCGGTGATGACCGGCTGCTGCTGGAGAAATACCTGAGCCGGCCCCGGCACGTGGAGATCCAGATCTTTGCCGACCACCGGGGCAATTGTGTCTTTCTGCATGAGCGGGACTGCTCCATCCAGCGCCGCCATCAGAAGGTGCTGGAGGAGGCCCCCGCCCCCGGGCTGGAGCCGCCACTGCGCCAGGCCATGGGCCAGGCAGCAGTTCGCGCCGCGCGGGCGATCGGCTACGTCGGCGCCGGAACCCTGGAGTTTCTGCTGGACGCCAGGGGTGACTTCTATTTCATGGAAATGAATACCCGGTTGCAGGTCGAGCACCCGGTGACCGAGGCCATTACCGGGCTGGATCTGGTGGAGTGGCAACTGCGCATCGCCCGGGGTGAACCGCTGCCGCTGACCCAGCAGCAGATCCCTCTGCAGGGCCACGCAATCGAGGTGCGGCTGTACGCCGAGGACCCGGACCACGACTTCCTGCCCGCCAGCGGCCAGCTGCAGTTGTACCGCGAGCCGCTCCCCGGGCCGGGCCAGCGCATCGACAGCGGCGTACGCGAGGGCGACGAGATCAGCCCCTGGTACGACCCGCTGCTGGGCAAGCTGATCGCCTGGGGCAACGACCGGGAACAGACCCGGCAGCGCCTGCTGGACCTGCTGCGCCGCACCCTGGTCGGCGGCATTCACAGCAACCGCGGCTTCCTGTTGCGGCTGCTGCAGCACCCGGCCTTTACCGCCGGTGCTCTGGATACCGGTTTCATCGCGCAGCACGCGGCCGAGCTGCTGCCTGAACCCACGCCCCTGCCGGAGGAATTCTGGGAGCAGGCCGGGCGGCATTTTCTGGCTACCCTGCCCGACGAGCCCCGGTCGGATGATCCCGCATCGCCCTGGGCCCGGCCCAGCGGCCTGCGGCTGGGCGGCCCCGCCACCGCGCGCCTGCATCTGCAGTGCGGCGACCAGCAGCGCCGCCTGTATCTGGACCCGGAGAGCGAGCCGGCCCCCTCGCTGGGTGCAGTGCGCCGGGGCGAGGTGCTCTTTGTGCCCTGGCAGCATCAGATTTACAGCGTGCGCCGCCATGACCCACTGGCGGCCGCCGGCAGCCATGCCCTGCCCGAGGGTGGCCTGAGCGCCCCCATGAACGGCAGCGTGGTGCGGGTGCTGGTGCAGCCGGGCCAGCAGGTCGAGGCCGGTACTGCGCTGATGGTACTGGAGGCGATGAAGATGGAGCACAGCGTTCGCGCCGACCGCAGCGGGACCGTGCGCCAGTTGTTCTTCGGCGAGGGGGACATGGTGACCGAGGGCAGTCTGCTGCTGGAACTGGAACCGGCCGGGGGCGACTCACCGGCCGCTATAATCGAATGACCATGACCGGCAGTACAGGAGTCCAGCCCATGCCCCTGCCCCGGCAAGTGCGCCTGGTGGAAGTCGGACCGCGCGATGGCCTGCAGAACGAGGCCACCCCGGTCAGCGTGGCCCAACGCATCGAACTGGTGGACCGTCTGAGCGCCACCGGCCTGAGCCATATCGAGGCCGGCGCCTTCGTTTCCCCCCGCTGGGTGCCGCAGATGGCCGACTCCGCTGCGGTGCTGGCTGGTATCCGGCGCCGGCCCGGGGTTCGGTACGGCGTACTGACGCCCAACCTGCAGGGACTGGAAGCCGCGCTGACCGCCGGCGCCGATGAAGTGGCGGTGTTCGCCTCCGCCTCCGAGGGTTTCTCGCAACGCAACATCAACTGCTCGATCAGCGAAAGCCTGCAGCGCTTCGCGCCGGTGCTGGAGCTGGCGTCGGAGCGGGGTGTGGCGGTGCGCGGTTATGTCTCCTGTGTACTCGGCTGCCCCTACGACGGCGCCGTGGCCCCGGAGCAGGTAGCGGCGGTGGCGGCAGATCTGCAGGCCATGGGGTGTTACGAGATTTCCCTGGGCGACACCATAGGCGTGGGCGTGCCCAGTGCCACCCGACGGCTGATCGAGGTGGTCGGTGAACGGGTTCCCCGGAACCGGTTGGCCGGCCACTTCCACGACACCTATGGCCAGGCGCTGGTCAATATCCACGCGGCTCTGCTGGAGGGCGTCAGCGTGTTCGACAGCTCGGTCGCCGGACTCGGCGGCTGCCCCTACGCCCAGGGCGCCAGCGGTAATGTGGCCAGTGAGGACGTGCTCTACATGCTCGACGGCATGGGCATCAGCACCGGCGTGGATCTGCGCTCGCTGGTCGCGGTCGGTCACTGGATCTGCCAGCAGCTGGGCAGGGAGAATGGCTCCCGGGTCGGCCGGGCGATGGGCAAGCAGTGACCCGCCGGGAGCGTCGAGCACCCGCTCGATGAGCGGCTTTGCCTGCCAGATTGCGGACGAGCTGGTGCTCGTCCCTCCCGGGCACATTCGCCCCGAGGGCGGGGCTCATGCAGCGCGTTACCCGTAGGAGCGGCGCCCCCGCCGCGAAGGGTACCAGGGTAAACCCGAGGCTGGACCTACACAGGCCAGCGCAGGAACAGCTCAGAACAGGAGTAGCAGCATGCCCCACACGCTCTGGATACCAACCCCCGAACGCATTGCCCACAGCCGGATGGACAGCTTCCGCCGCCATGTGAACCGGCAGTTCGGCCTGGCGCTGGAGGATTACGCCCAGCTGCATGAGTGGAGCATCCGACAGCGCGGCGACTTCTGGCAGAGCCTGGCCGAATTCTTCGGCGTTCACTTCCATACTCCTGCCACCAGCGCCCTCGAAGAAAACGGCGACATGACCCGGGCGCGCTGGTTCAGCGGCGCCGCGCTGAACTACGCCGAGCATCTGCTGCAGGGTGATGACCGGCAAACCGCGCTGATCAGCCGGGACGAGGGCGGTCAGCGTGTTGAGCTGACCTATGCCGAGCTGCGCGCCCATGTTGCCGGCCTGCAGCGCAGCCTGCGCGGTGCAGGGGTCGGCCCCGGCGACCGGGTCGCGGCTATCCTGCCCAACGGCTGGCAGGCGATAGTCGCCCTGCTGGCCACCAGCAGCCTGGGCGCAGTCTGGTCTTCCTGCTCGCCGGACTTCGGCAGCCGCGGCGTGCTCGACCGCTTCGGCCAGATCGAACCCGCCGTGCTGATCGCCTGCGGCCGTTACCGCTATGGCGGCAAGGACGTGGCGCTGGGGCAGCGGCTGGACGAGGTGCTGGCCGGACTGCCGAGTCTGCGCCAGCTGGTGCTGGTGGATGGCGACACTGATGACCGGCGCCCCAGCCCCAGTCCCGTCCCGGTACAGGACTGGCAGGATTTCTATCAGCCCGGCGGCCAGCCGGACTTTGCCGCCCTGCCCTTCGATCACCCGCTGTATATCCTCTACTCCAGCGGCACCACCGGGGCGCCGAAATGCATAGTGCACCGCGCCGGTGGCGTGCTGCTGCAGCATCTCAAGGAGCTTGGCCTGCACACCGACCTGCGCAGCGGCGAGCGACTCTTCTACTACACCACCTGCGGCTGGATGATGTGGAACTGGCTGGTCTCCGGCCTGGCACTGGGTGCAACCCTGGTGCTCTATGACGGTTCGCCCTTCCATCCCGCGCCAGGCCATCTGCTCGACCTGATCGACGAGGAGTCCATCGCGGTCTTCGGCGTCAGCGCCCGTTACCTGTCGGCATTGGAAAAACAGGGCCTGCACCCGGCAGACAGCCACCGGCTGCACAGCCTGCGCTGCATTCTCTCCACCGGCTCGCCGCTGTCAGCCGAGGGCTTCGACTACGTCTACCGGTCGTTCAAGGCGGACGTGCAGCTGTCCTCCATCTCCGGCGGCACCGATATCGTCTCCTGTTTCGCCCTCGGCAGCCCGACGCTGCCGGTGCGGCGCGGCGAGCTGCAGGGCCCGGGTCTGGGAATGGCGGTGGAGGTATGGAACGATCAGGGCCAGCGCGTCTTCGACGAGAAGGGCGAACTGGTCTGCACCCGGGCCTTCCCCAGCATGCCGCTGGGCTTCTGGCGCGATGGGGATGGCAGCCGCTATCGCGCCGCCTACTTCGAGCGCTTCCCCGGGGTCTGGGCCCATGGTGACTATGCCGAGCAGCGACCCCACGGCGGCCTGATCATCCACGGGCGCTCGGATGCGGTGCTCAACCCCGGCGGCGTGCGCATCGGCACTGCGGAAATCTACCGGCAGGTGGAGCGTATCGACGAGGTGCTGGAGTCGGTCGCCATCGGTCAGCAATGGCAGGGGGATGTGCGCGTGGTGCTCTTTGTGCAGTTGCGTGAGGGGGTGGAGCTGGACGCCGCGCTGGAGCGACGCATCCGCGAGGAGATCCGCCAGCACGCCAGCCCACGGCATGTGCCGGCACGCATCGTTGCGGTGCAGGACATACCGCGTACCCGCAGCGGCAAGATAGTGGAGCTGGCCGTGCGCAATGTGGTGCACGGCCAGCCGGTGAACAATACCGAAGCCCTGGCCAACCCGGAGGCGCTGGACTGCTACCGCGACCGGGTCGAGCTGCAGAGCTGAGACATCACTCGGCCTGTTCGCCCTCGGGCTTGTAATAGCCCACGGCGACCAGATAGCTGCCTACCCGACGGGCAAAGGCATGCTTGGTCTCGACTTCACCGGTGATGGGATGCTCCCACTGGTAGGCGAACTCGATGGCACCCTCGGCATTGACCCGGGTCAGATCCTCGGCATTGATCGGACGACCCACGCGGTTGGCCAGGGCGCTCAGATCGCGACCCACCAGGCGCAGGTTGGAGCCATGGGCGACGATACGCTGGCTGTCCATCTCGACCACGAAGACGTAGAGGTCGTCCTTGTAGAAGCGCTCATCCAGTGCGTTGATCGCCTTGAAGGTTTCCCGTGCGTCGGCTCCGACCGCCTCAACCGCCGAGTTCAGCAGCTGCAGCGCCTCCTCCGAGGTGGCACGCGGCCGGTAGTAGCCCACCGCCAGGACCGTATCCCCTACCCGCTGGTAGTAGACGTGCTTGGTGATCTTGCGGCCACCGGTATCCCAGCTGCCCCAGGGATAGTCCGCCTCGAGAATCTCATCGCCCGGAGGCATGCTGAGCGCCTGCTGGAACTTGGGTTTGAGCTCGTCATCGATGCTGTTCATGATGTCGCGCCCGATCAGCATCACCGACGGCCCGCCGCTGGCCAGCATGATGCCGTTGGTGTTGATCGCGAACACATAGAGATCATCCCTGACAAAAGGTCCCTGACGGCTGAATACCGCCAGTGCCTTGTCACCGTTTTCCTTGTAGTAGTTCACCGCATCGGTGAGCAACGCCTTGGCTTTCGCAGCTTCATCCTCGCTCTGCGTCTGCGCCTGTACAGCTCCGATGCCCATGACCACAGACAGCAGAGCAATCCCCCACATCCTCCAGATTTTCAGCATTTCATCGTCCTCGGAACGCTATATCGGTCTGCGCAGTATTAACCAGAACAAGCATAAAAACCACGTTTGGCCTTGCGACTCGGGCAGCCCGCTTCGACCATCTCGCGCAGCAGCGGAGCCGGGGGGGTATGACAGCGTAACAGCGTTCAGGCAATGCGCTCTTCAAGAATCAGTCGGACTATGGAGAGCACGAGGCCTGCAAAAGCTAGCCTGCCACCCCCATCAACCGCCCCCGCTCCCGCTCCGCCTGTTCCCGCAGAAAGTCCCAGGTCACCCGCATGCGGGCAATGTCCTTGAGCTCGATGGGCATCAGCATCCAGAAGGTACGGATGAAGCGGATCTGGGTCGGCATGATCAGGCTCAGGCGCGGGTCCTGATCGGCGGTGAACGCCGGCAGGATGCCCAGCCCGGCGCCGGCGGCAATGGCCTCCTGCTGCGCCAGCACACTGGTACTGCGCACCCCGACCGCGCCGGAGCCGGCAATCTCGTCGAGAAACAGCAGGTCCTTGCTGAACACCAGATCGTCCACATAACTGACAAAGCGGTGCTTTTCCAGATCGCTGCGGCTGTTGATCGGCCCGTGCGCCTCAAGGTAATCCTTGCCGGCATACAGGCGCAGCACGTAATCACTGAGCTTGGTGATGATGAAGGGCCCGCGCTCGGGGCGCTCCAGGGTAATGACGATATCCGCCTCGTGGCGGGACAGGCGCACCGCCCGGGGCAGCGCCAGCAGGTCCAGGTTGAGATCGGGGTGGCGCTGACTGAGTTCGCTGAGCTGGCCGGCCACCAGCATGGTGCCGTAGCCCTCGGTGGCACCGATGCGCACCTGTCCGGAGAGGCTGTCCCCGGGGCTCGGCAGGGCCTGTTCGATGCGCACACTGGCCCCCTCCATCAGCTCCACCTGGGGCAGCAGACTGCGGCCGGCCTCGGTCAGGGTGTAGCCATTGGTGTCACGGATGAACAGTGCCACCCCCAGGCTCTTCTCCAGCGCCTGCAACCGACGGGAGACGGTGGTGTGGTCCACGCCGAGACGGCGGGCGGCGGCAGTGAGGCGTCCCGCCCGGCTTAATTCCAGAAAAAACCGCAGGTTATCCCAATCCATAACACGTCCTGCCCGGCACTGTGCATAAATGCAGACCCACGGTGCGAATGAGCCAATTGTTTGTTGTAAAAACGCACTGCTACTATCCATGACATCTTTCAGCACCACAAGGGCCAGAGCCCAGAGGCGACCAATGAGTAATAACAATATCCCTACCATCAAGCTCCTCATCAACGGCGAGTTCATCGAGTCCAAGACCGACCAGTGGCGCGATGTGATCAACCCGGCCACCCAGGAAGTCCTGGCCCGCGTGCCCTTCGCTACCCCGGATGAGATCAACGCCGCCGTGGCCAATGCCAAGGAAGCCTTCAAGACCTGGCGCAAGACCCCGATCGGTGCCCGCGCCCGCATCTTCCTCAAGTATCAGCAGCTGATCCGCGAGAACATGAAGGAGCTGGCCGCCATCCTCACCGCCGAGCAGGGCAAGACCCTGGCCGATGCCGAAGGTGATGTATTCCGTGGTCTGGAAGTGGTCGAACACGCCTCGGCGGTCGGCAACCTGCAACTGGGCGAGCTGGCCAACAACGTGGCCGGTGGCGTCGACACCTACACCCTGCTGCAGCCGCTGGGCGTCTGTGCCGGTATCACCCCGTTCAACTTCCCGGCGATGATCCCCCTGTGGATGTTCCCCATGGCCATCGCCACCGGTAACACCTTCGTGCTCAAGCCCTCCGAGCAGGACCCCATGGTCACCATGCGCCTGGTCGAACTGGCGCTGGAAGCCGGCATTCCTCCGGGCGTGCTGAACGTCATCCACGGCGGCGTGGACGCGGTGAATGCGATCTGCGATCACCCGGACATCAAGGCCGTGTCCTTCGTCGGCTCGACCCACGTCGGCACCCACGTCTACAACCGCGCCAGCCAGGCCGGCAAGCGCGTGCAGTGCATGATGGGCGCCAAGAACCACGCCATCGTCATGCCCGATGCCAACAAGGAACAGACCCTGAACAACCTGGTGGGTGCTGCCTTCGGTGCCGCCGGTCAGCGCTGCATGGCCCTGCCGGTAGTGATCCTGGTGGGCGAGTCGCGCAACTGGCTGCCGGAGCTGGCACGCAAGGCCCAGACCCTCAAGGTCAGCGCCGGCACCGAGCCGGGCACCGACGTCGGCCCGGTCATCTCCACCGCAGCGCTGGAGCGCATCAACGGTCTGATCCAGAAAGGCATCGACGAAGGCGCCGAGCTGGTTCTCGACGGCCGCAACCCGGAAGTGCCCGGCTACGCCGATGGCAACTTCGTCGGCCCGACCATCCTGGCGGGCGTCAAGCCCGGCATGAGCGTGTACGACACCGAAATCTTCGGCCCCGTGCTCTGCGTGATGGAAGCCGACTCCCTGGACGAGGCGATCGATATCATCAACGCCAACCCCAACGGTAACGGCACCGCCATCTTCACCCGCTCCGGCGGTATCGCCCGTCGCTTCCAGGAGGATATCGACGTGGGTCAGGTCGGCATCAACGTGCCGATTCCGGTGCCGGTCCCGCTGTTCTCCTTCAGCGGTTCGCGCGGCTCCAAGCTTGGCGACCTGGGTCCCTACGGCAAGCAGGTGATCCTGTTCTACACCCAGACCAAGACCGTCACCGCACGCTGGTTCGATGACGACGAGCAGGCCGCTGCCGTCAACACCACCATCACCCTGAAATGATGTACCGGGCCGGTCGCCCTGAGCGACCGGCCCCTTCGCAGGAGCAATGACATGAGTTTTGAAACCATTCTGGTCGAAACCCGCGACCGTGTGGGTCTGATCACCCTGAACCGTCCCCAGGCGCTGAACGCCCTCAATACCCAGGTGCTGGATGAGCTGAACCAGGCGCTGGACCAGTTCGAGAACGACCCCGCCATCGGCTGCGTGGTGCTGACCGGTTCCAGCAAGG
This sequence comes from Halopseudomonas formosensis, assembly GCF_900115905.1. Taxonomy (GTDB): domain Bacteria; phylum Pseudomonadota; class Gammaproteobacteria; order Pseudomonadales; family Pseudomonadaceae; genus Halopseudomonas; species Halopseudomonas formosensis. The sequence continues at coordinate 361,685 of NZ_FOYD01000001.1, read as the reverse complement.
CCTTCGCCGCCGGTGCCGACATCAAGCAGATGGTCGACCTGCAGTACCCCGGCGTGTTCATGGATGACTTCTTCTCCCCCGCCGACCGCATTGCCAACCGCCGCAAGCCGCTGATCGCCGCCGTGGCCGGTTACGCCCTGGGTGGCGGTTGTGAACTGGCGATGATCTGCGACTTCATCTATGCCGCCGACAACGCCCGCTTCGGCCAGCCGGAAATCAACCTCGGCGTGCTGCCGGGTATCGGCGGCACCCAGCGCCTGACCCGCGCCATCGGCAAGGCCAAGGCCATGGAAATGTGCCTGACCGGGCGCCAGATGGATGCCCGGGAAGCCGAACAGGCCGGCCTGGTAGCCAAGATATTCCCGGTCGACCAGCTGCTGGAAGAAACCCTGAAAACCGCCCAGGTCATTGCAAGCAAGTCGCTGCCGAGCGTGATGATGACCAAGGAATGCGTCAACCGCGTATTCGAGACCAGTCTGGCCGAAGGCGTGCGCTTCGAGCGTCGGGTGTTCCACTCGATCTTCGCCACCGCCGACCAGACCGAGGGCATGCAGGCCTTCGTCGAGAAGCGCCAGCCGAACTTCAAGCACAACTGAGCGGGCGCGCGCTGCGCGCCATTCGCCCCGAGGGCGGGGCTCCCACAAAGGTCTGTAGGAGCAGCGCCCCCGGGAACAGCCCTTCCCCCCGCGGGCAGGGCCCCACAGAGGGGGGTAGGAGCAGCGCCCCCGCTGCGAACGGCGTGCAAAGCACGCCCAGGGAACAGCCCTTCGCCCACAGGCAAGGCCCCACAGCGGTGTGTAGGAGCGGCGCCGGAACGCCGGACCGCCCCGCCGCGAACGGCGTGCACAGCACGCCCAACCGCCTGACAACAACAACGAGGCAACCACATGAAAATTGGCTTTATAGGACTGGGTAACATGGGCGGGCCGATGGCCCGGAACCTGCTCAAGGCAGGGCATCAGCTTACCGTATCCGACCTCTCCCAAAGCGCCGTCGCCGGCCTGGTCGAAGCCGGTGCCACCGCCGCCGCCAGCATCGCCGAACTGGCCCGCAGCGACGTCGAAATGATCATCACCATGCTGCCCGCAGCGCCCCACGTGAAAGGAGTCTACCTGGGCGAAGACGGCCTGCTGGCCCATGTCGCTCCGCATGTGCGCCTGATCGACAGCTCCACCATCGACCCCATGAGCGCCCGCCAGGTAGCCGAAGCCGCCGCCGCCCGTGGCAACAGCCTGATCGACGCGCCGGTATCCGGTGGCACCGGCGGCGCCACCGCCGGCACCCTGACCTTCATGGTCGGCGGTGACAAGGCCGACTTCGACGCCGCCCTGCCGGTACTCCAGGCCATGGGCAAGAACATCGTGCACTGCGGCCCGACCGGCAACGGTCAGGTGGCCAAGGTTGCCAACAACATGCTGCTGGCCATCACCATGATCGGCACCGCCGAGGCGATGAACCTGGGCGTGTCCCTGGGCATGGACCCGGCGGTACTGGCCGGCATCATCAACACCTCCAGCGGCCGCAACTGGAGCTCCGACACCTACAACCCCTACCCCGGCGTCATGGACAACGTGCCCGCTTCCCGCGGCTACACCGGCGGTTTCGGTACCGACCTGATGCTCAAAGACCTGGGGCTGGCCACCGAGGCCGCCAAGCAGGCGCGCCAGCCGGTCATCCTCGGCGGCCTGGCCCAGCAGCTGTACCAGACCTTCAGCAGTCAGGGTAACGGCGCGCTGGACTTCTCGGCGATCATCAAGCTGTACAACGGAGCAATCAAATGAGCGAGCAGACTGTACTGGTCGAGGTGCGCAACAGCGTCGGTCACCTGACGCTGAACCGGCCGGCCGGACTCAACGCTCTGAACCTGGACATGGTGCGCCAGCTGCGCAGTCAGCTGGACGTCTGGCTGCAGGACGATGGCATCAAGGCGGTGGTACTGCGCGCCAATGGCGAGAAGGCCTTCTGCGCCGGCGGCGACATCCGCGGCCTGTACGAGAGCTACCTGGCCGGCGACGGCATGTACATGACCTTCTTCCGCGAGGAATACGCGCTGGATCAGCTGATCCACGCCTATCCCAAACCGGTCCTGGCGCTGATGGACGGCTTCGTGCTGGGTGGCGGCATGGGTCTGGCCCAGGCCGCATCCCACCGGGTGATCACCGAGCGGGTCAAGATGGGCATGCCGGAGACCGGCATCGGCTACTTCCCGGATGTGGGCGGCAGCTACTTCCTGCCCCGCCTGGAAGGCGCCATCGGTCAGTATCTGGGGGTAACCGGCACCCATATCCGCGCGGCCGACGCCCTGTACTGCGGCCTGGCCGACCACTGCCTGGGCAGCGAGCTGATCGGCGAGTTCGACGAGGCACTGAACCAGCTGGACTGGTCCGCCGAGCCGGCGAAGGATCTCGACCAGCTGCTGAACAAACGCGCCTCGCAGAAGATCCCGGGCTCCGAGATCAAGGCCATGCGTTCGGCCATCGACCACCACTTCAGCCAGCCCGACATGCACCGCATCCGCGCCTCCCTGGCAGCCGAGGAATGCCCGGCCTTCCAGGACTGGGCCGAGCGGACCCTGGCAGCCATCGATGCCAAGTCACCGCTGGCCATGTGCGTGACCCTGGAGCTGCTGCGCCAGGGCAGAGAGCTGACCCTGGCCGATTGCTTCGCCCTCGAGCTGCACCTGGACAGCCAGTGGTTTGCCGATGGCGACATCATGGAAGGCGTGCGCGCGCTGATCGTCGACAAGGACAAGAACCCGCGCTGGAATCCGCCCACCCTGGCCGAGGTCGACCCGGCACGGGTAGCCGCCTTCTTCGCCGGCTTTGAACCAGGCCAGGCCGCCGAGCGCGCCTGACGGAGAGACAGAAATGCACGATATCGAACTCAATGAAGACCAGCGGATGATCCGCGACATGGCCCGCCAGTTCGCCCAGAGCGAGCTGGCGCCCCGGGCCGCCGAGTGGGACAAGTCCGGCTGGATCGACGATGCCGTGGTGAGCCAGATGGGCGAACTCGGCCTGCTCGGCATGGTGGTGCCCGAGGAATGGGGCGGCAGCTACGTCGACTATGTCGCCTACGCCCTGGCGGTCGAGGAAATCGCCGCCGGCTGCAGCGCTACCGGCGCCATGATGAGCATCCACAACTCCGTGGGCTGCGGCCCCCTGCTCAACTTCGGTACCCCCGAACAGCAGGAAGCCTGGCTGCCGGATCTGGCCGCCGGCCGCAAGATCGGCTGCTTCGCCCTGACCGAGCCCCAGGCTGGCTCAGAAGCCAACAACCTGCGCACCCGCGCGGTACTGGAAAACGGCGAGTGGGTGCTCAACGGCGCCAAGCAGTTCGTCAGCAACGCCAAGCGCGCGCACCTGGCCATCGTCTTCGCGGTGACCGACCCGGAACTGGGCAAGAAAGGTCTGTCGGCCTTCCTGGTCCCCACCAACACCCCGGGCTTCAAGATCGAACGCATGGAACACAAGATGGGCATCCGCGGCTCGGACACCTGCGCCGTGACCCTGGACAACTGCCGCATCCCCGAGGCCAACCTGCTCGGCCCCCGCGGCAAGGGTCTGGCCATTGCCCTGTCCAACCTGGAAGGCGGCCGCATCGGCATCGCCGCCCAGTCCGTGGGTATCGCCCGTGCGGCCTTCGAGGCGGCGCTGACCTACGCCCGCGAACGCACCCAGTTCGGTGTGCCCCTGACCGAGCACCAGAGCGTGGCCAACATGCTGGCGGACATGCATACCCGCATCAACGCCGCACGCCTGCTGATCCTGCACGCCGCGCGCCTGCGTACCGAGGGTGTACCCTGCCTGTCGGAAGCCTCCCAGGCCAAACTGTTCGCCAGCGAGATCGCCGAGCAGGTGTGCTCCCACGCCGTGCAGATCCACGGTGGCTACGGCTATCTGGAGGATTACCCGGTGGAACGGCTGTACCGCGATGCGCGCATCACCCAGATCTACGAAGGCACCAGCGAAATCCAGCGCCTGCTGATCGCCCGGGAGCTGAAAAACTATCCGCTGTAAACGCATGCCGGGCAACCGCAACGGTTGCCCGGTCCATCGGCCCGATCCTCAGCGTGGCTGCAGGGTAAAGGGCTCCACCAACCCCACCCCGATACACATTCCCACCAGTGCCGGCAGGCTGTCAGCCTGCATGCGTTTCATCACCCTGGAGCGGTACAGATCCACGGTCTTGACGCTGATGCCCAGCTGCTCGGCTATCTCGCGGTTGCTGCGGCCCTGTACCAGCGGCAGCAGCACGTCCCGCTCCCGTGGGGTGAGCTGATCCAGGCGCTGCTGTACTTCGCTCGCCTGTGGTCCTGCGGCGGAGGGACGCGCACGCTGGCGCAGGGCCCGTTGCACGCTGTCCAGCAGCAGCTGCTCGTTGTAGGGCTTTTCGATGAAATCCACCGCCCCGGCGCGGAAGGCGCGTACCACTATGGGCACATCGGCATGGGCGCTGACGAAGATCACCGGCAGCTGACTGCCGCGCTCGCGTAGGGCGTCCTGCACCGCCAGCCCGCCCATGCCGGGCATGCGGATATCCAGCAGTACGCAGGCCGGTATGTCTTCGCTGCAGCTGTCGAGAAAGGACTGGCCGGAGGTGAAGGGCACCGCCTGCAGACCTACCGATTCCAGCAGCCAGACGGTGGACTCCAGCATGCCCTGATCGTCGTCCACCACATACACGCGCTGCTGATGCATCTCCATATTCACTTCTCCGTTACCTGTTCCTGTGCGGGCAATACCGGCAGCCAGCCATGCAGGCACAGGCCGCCGCTCTCGGCCGGGCGCGCTTCCAGCCCGCCGCCGAAGCCCTCGATGATGCTTTGACTCATGGACAGCCCCAGTCCCAGGCCGTCTTCCTTGCTGGTGAAGAACGGCGTGAACAGGCTGGCCAGTTGTTCGGGGGCCAGTCCCGGCCCCTGGTCGGTGACTTCCAGATGCACCCGGCGTTCATCCTGACTCAGTGTCAGCCAGATCCGCGAGGGACTGTCCGGGTGGGTTTCCTGATTGGCCTCGATGGCATTGCGCAGCAGGTTGAGCAGCACCTGCTGGATCAGCACCGGGTCCACGTGCACATCGGGCAGTTCGGCCGGTATCTGCTGGATGATCTCCACCTGCTGTTGCTGGGCCTCCCAGGCGCAGAGTCGCAGCGCATCGGCTGCCAACTGCGCCGGATTGATGCGCTGCGCCTTGCGCGGCCCCTTGCGCAGAAAGGCGCGCAGCCGCTTGATTACCTCGGCGGCATGCTGGGCGTGACTGTTGATGCGCTCCAGCCCCAGGGTCAGGCGCTGGACCAGCTCGGCATCGGCCTGCATTGCCGTCAGATACCGCTGACTGGCGCTGGCGTAATTGACGATGGCCGCCAGCGGCTGATTGATCTCATGGGCGATGCCCGAGGCCAGCTCGCCGAGGGTGGCCAGGCGCGTGGCATGGGTCAGCTCTTCCTGCAGGCGCCGGTTGTGCTCCTCGCTGCGCACCCGTTCGGTGATGTCCCGGGACACGCTGACCACCTCCACCACACTGCCGGTATAGGTCTCGCGAATAGCCCGGCTGGCGGTCTCGAACCACAGGTAATGGCCATCCCTGTGGCGGATGCGGTAACTCAGGGTGAGGTAGCCGTCCTGCTCCAGCGCCCGGGAATAGCGCTGCACCAGTTCATCACGCTCCTGGGGGTGGATCAGCTCCTGGATGCGAGTACCGCGCAATTGCTCCGGCCAGTAGCCCAGCAGAGCCCAGGCCGCCGGGGAGGCGTCGAGGAATTCGCCGCCAGGTGTGTGCCGGGAGATGAGGTCGGTGGTGTTCTCGATGATCAGACGATACAGCCGTCGCGCCTGCTGCGCCTGCTGAAAGGTACTCAGGGTCTCGGTGGCATCCCGGGCACGCCCCTGCACATGGCCATCGGTGAGGGCAAAGAAGCTCCACAGCAGCTGCCGTCCGTCGGGCACCGCCACGCGCACATCCTCGATGGCACGCTGTTGTTCCAGCACCGCCTGGACCAGATGGGCGAGGTTTTTCGGCAGCAGCAGATCAGGCGCCAGCCCGGCGCTGAGCCAGGCATGCATGGCTGGATTCCAGTCACACAGGCGGGCACGGGCGTCCAGCACCAACGCGGGCTGGGGGTCTGCAGCGGGCAGCCACCAGCCTCGTGCTGGGGCGGCGTGTTTATTCTTATCAGGCACGCATCACCTTATAGGATAACTACTATACCACCTTAGTAATACTTCCAATCCTTTAACGGATAACCTATAAAAGATTCCAAGAACCAGAAGGATGCCGTCTCGATAATGGCATTCTTTCTAAACAAGAGCTAATAAAACGCCATACAGGATAAGTGCCATGTCCATCTTTCAGGAAGGCCTGCCGGCCACCGCCGTCAACCACACTGCCCTGTCGCCGCTGACCTTCATCGAGCGCACCGCCAGTGTTTATCCCGACTATCCCGCCGTGGTACATGGTGCCGTGCGCCGCAACTGGGCCGAGACCTACACCCGTTGCCGTCGCCTGGCCTCCGCCCTGAAGAATCGCGGCATCGGCAAGGGCGACACCGTCGCCGCCCTGCTGCCCAATATTCCGGAAATGCTCGAAGCCCACTTCGGCGTGCCCATGATCGGTGCGGTGCTCAACACCCTGAATGTGCGCCTGGACGCCGAAGCCATCGCTTTCATGCTGCAGCATGGCGAAGCCAAGGTGCTGATCGCCGACCGCGAATTCCATGACATAGTGCACTCGGCCATCGGCATGCTCGACCATCCGCCGCTGGTGATCGACGTCAACGACCCCGAGTACGGCGAAGGTCAGCCCACCAGCGAGCTGGACTACGAAGCCTTCCTCGCCGAGGGCGATCCCGAATTTGCCTGGCAACTGCCGGATGACGAGTGGGACGCCATCAGCCTCAACTACACCTCCGGCACCACCGGCAACCCCAAGGGTGTGGTCTACCACCACCGCGGTGCCTTCCTCAACGCCATGGGCAACCAGATGACCTGGAACATGGGTCAGCACCCGGTCTACCTGTGGACCCTGCCGATGTTCCACTGCAACGGCTGGTGCTACCCCTGGACAGTCACCGCCATGGCCGGTGTGCACGTGTGCCTGCGCCGGGTCGACCCGCAGAAGATCCTCAACCTGATCCACGACGAGCAGGTCACCCACATGTGCGGCGCACCCATCGTGCTCAACGCGCTGGTCAACATGCCCCCGGAAGCCAAGGCCGCCATCGACCATCCGGTGCACGCCATGGTCGCCGGCGCAGCGCCGCCGGCCAAGGTCATCGGCGCGGTCGAGGCGATGGGCATCAAGGTGGCCCACGTCTATGGCCTGACCGAAACCTACGGTCCCGTGACCATCTGTGCCTGGCACGGCGAGTGGGATGAGCTGCCGCTGGAGGAGCGTGCCGAGATCAAATCCCGTCAGGGCGTGCGCTACCCGACCCTGGAAGGGGTCATGGTCGCCGATCCGAAGACCCTGCAGCCGGTACCGAAGGACGGCCAGACCATCGGCGAGATCTTCATGCGCGGCAACACCGTGATGAAGGGCTACCTGAAGAACCCGACCGCCACCGCCGAAGCCTTCGAGGGCGGCTGGTTCCATACCGGCGACCTGGGTGTGTGGCACGAGGACGGTTACGTGCAGATCAAGGACCGCCTCAAGGACATCATCATCTCCGGTGGCGAGAACATCTCCACCATCGAGGTCGAAGGCGTGCTCTACCGGCACCCGGCGGTACTGGAGGCCGCAGTGGTCGCCAAGCCGGATGACAAGTGGGGCGAAACACCCTGCGCCTTCATCACCCTCAAGGCCGGCCAGCGGGTCAGCGAGCAGGACATCATGCGCTTCTGCCGCGAGCATCTGGCCGGGTTCAAGGTGCCCAAGGACGTGGTCTTCCTCGAGCTGCCGAAGACCTCCACCGGCAAGATCCAGAAGTACGTTCTGCGCGAATGGGCCAGCCAACGCCAGGCCAGCTGATCCGCTGAACACCTGAATACCCCGCAGCCCGCGCTGCGGGGTGCCGGGCGGCCAATCGCCGTACCGCGGCAACATTTCCTGTTTCACAACAACAATAAGCCGACGTCCGTCAGGCCGGGCGCTCCTGCCCTGCACCCGGCGTTCGGCCAGAGGAGTGTTTACATGCAAGTCTACAAGCGCGCCCACGGCGCAGAGCAACCCCACTGGCCCTGCGGCCCCTTCAAGATCCGCCTGCCCTTCATCCACTACCGCTGGGAAGCGGCCGAAATGCTCCAGGCACTGATCATGTTCGTGGTCAGTCTGGGCATGATTCCCCTGCTGCAGACCTACCTGGGCCTGCCCTACGAGGTCGCCCTGGCCTATGTGGTGGTGTGTGGCGTCGGCTTCATGCTGCCGGCCCTGCTCGGGGTGCCCTTCGTCCCCGGCTGGATCACCCCGGGCATTCCGGTGGTGCTGCTGTTTCTCGGCAACTTCGAACCGGGGCCGGAGGCCATCCAGGCGCTGTTCGCTCTGCAGTTCCTGGTGTTCCTGATCTTCCTGTTCCTCGGCATCACCCGGCTCGGCACCGTACTGGTCCGACTGATACCCAACTCGATGAAGGGCGGCATCATCATCGGCGCCGGTATCGCCGCGCTGATCGGTGAGATCGACGCCGGCGGCCGGCTGGCCAACACCCCGGTGTCCCTGGTGCTGGGCAGTCTGATCTGCCTGTACCTGATGTTCTCAGTGTCCTTCCAGGGCCTGACCCAGCGCTTCCCGCTGGCCCGCAAGGTGGTCAACTACGGCATGGTGCCGGGCATCCTGATCGCCATCTTCGTCGGCATCGCCACCGGCGAATACGCCATGCCCGATGTGCAGTTCGGCATCACCGCACCGGCCTTCGGCGAGATGTGGAACTACCTGCCGTTCACCGTCGGCTTCCCGGATGCCCAGGTATTCATGCTGGCGGTACCGACTGCGGTGATCGCCTACGTGATTGCCTTCGGTGACATCATCGTCGGCCAGTCGCTGATGCAGCGCGCCGATGAGCTGCGCACCGACGAGGTGATCGAGAACAACATCGACCGTGTGCATCTCGTTACTGCCATCCGCAACGCCCTGCATGCCTTCTTCGCGCCCTACCCCGGCCTGGCCGGCCCGCTGTGGACAGCTGTAGCCGCCACCATGGCCGAGCGCTACAAGTATGGTCGTCATGCGATGGAGTCCATTTACAGCGGTGCCGGCACCTTCTGGATCAGCGGCTTCCTGGCGCTGTTCATCCTGCCGCTGGTGAGCTTCTTCCAGCCGGTACTGCCGATCGCCCTGTCGCTGACGCTGATCCTCACCGGCTACATCTGCCTGATGGTCGGCTTCGAGCAGCTGCAGAACAACACCGAGCGCGGCATCGCCGGCACCATGGGCGTGGTACTGGCAGTCTACGGCGCGGGCTGGGGCCTGGCCGCCGGAGCCGTACTGTACATCCTGGTGGAACGCACCCACCTGCTGAAATTCCGCAGCGTCAGCGACGTCAAGACCACCAGCCAGGAGGGCGCACAATGAACCGACTCAACCTGACCAAAGGCATCGCCATCGCCGCCGCCCTGCTCGGCGGTGGCCTCGGCACCCTGCCCGCCCAGGCCGAATTCTTCGAAGACAGCACCGCCAGCCTCAGCCTGCGCAACCTGTACTTCAACCGCGACTTCCGCCACGCGGCGGCAACCCAGAGCAAGGCCGACGAATGGGCCCAGGGCATGCGCGCCGAATGGCACTCCGGCTACACCCCCGGCCGCCTTGGCCTGGGTATGGATGCCATCGGCCTGCTCGGCATCAAGCTGGACTCCAGCTCCGAGCGCAGCGGCACCGGCATTCTCAAGCGCAGCACCAGCGACGGCCGCGCAATGGACGAGTACGGCGAGCTGGGCCTGACCGCCCGCCTGCGTCTGGACGGACATATACTGCGCCTCGGCACCCTGCTGCCGTCCCTGCCGCTGGCCATGCACAACGACACCCGCCTGCTGCCGCAGACCTTTCGCGGCGCCTGGCTGCAGAGCGATCCGTCAGCGCCCCTCAAGCTGGACCTGGGCCGCTTCGACCGGATCAACCTGCGCGATTCCTCCAACCATGAGCGCATGACCCCGGTCATGGGCGGTGCACGGAACGTGCAGCTCAACGCCGCCGGCGTCGACGCCAGCGCCTTCGACTTTGTCGGTCTGAGCTGGCAAGCCAGTGACCAGACCAAGGTCAGCTGGCACGTCGGCGAGCTGGAGGACATCTACCGCCAGCACTATCTGACCCTGGGTCACGGCTGGCAGCTGGAGAACGGTCATCGTCTGAATCTGGATCTGCGCCATGCCGACTCCAGCGACGCCGGGCGCAGCAATATCGACAACCGCATGACCAGCCTGGGCCTGAGCTACCAGGCCGGCATGCACCGCTTCAGCACCAGCTACCAGCACATGGAAGGCGACACCGGCTTTGCCTACATCAACGGCACCGATCCCTTCCTCGCCCACCTGGTGCAGATCCAGGACTTCGCCAACCGCGACGAACGCAGCTGGCAGGTACGTCATGACTATTCCTTCGCCGATCTGGGTCTGCCCGGTCTGAAGCTGATGAACCGCTACACCCATGGCCACAACATCGAGCATGCCAGTGGCCGCGGCAAGGAATGGGAGCGCAACACCGATCTGGTCTACGTGATCCAGAGCGGCGCGCTGAAGAACCTGTCCCTGCACTGGCGCAACGCGACCTATCGCAGCAACTACGCCACCGATATGGACGAGAACCGGCTGATCATCGGCTACACCTTCAACCTGTAACACGCCCCCGGCCGTCGGGCTCGCCCGGCGGCCGGCCAAGGAGAACCCCATGCGTACTTTCACCACCCTCGAAGGCAACAGTCAGCGCCTGGACGGCGGCGCCATGTTCGGCAACGCCCCCAAGGCCCTGTGGTCCCGCTGGGTCGACACCGACGAGCAGAACCGCATCGCCCTCAGCTGCCGGGCCCTGCTGGTGCAGGAGGATGACCGCAACATCCTCATCGAGACCGGCATCGGTGCCTTCTTCTCACCGCAGATGAAAGAGCGCTACGGCGTGGTCGAGGACAATCACGTCCTGCTCGACAGCCTGAAGGAAGTCGGCCTCAGCCATACCGACATTGACGTGGTGGTGCTCACCCACCTGCACTTCGACCACGCCGGCGGTCTGCTCACCGCCTGGGAGGAAGGCAAGGAACCGGAGCTGCTGTTCCCCAACGCCACCTTCATCATCGGCGAACGCCACTGGGCCCGCGCCCGCCGCCCCCACCCGAGGGACCAGGCGTCCTTCATCCCCCAGCTGATCAACCTGCTCAACGCCAGCGGCCGGGTGGAACTGATCAAGGACGGCCAGCAGTCCCCCACCCTGGGCAAGGACTGGCGCTTCAGCTTCAGCGACGGCCACACCCCCGGCCTGATGCTGCCCGAATTCAACATGCCCGACGGCCCGGTGGTCTTCCCCGGCGACCTCATCCCCGGCGCCCCCTGGCTGCACCTGCCCATCACCATGGGCTACGACCGCTTCCCCGAGACCCTGATCGAAGAAAAGGAAGCCCTGCTCAACGACATGGTCGCACGCAACGGCAGACTGGTATTCACCCACGACAGGGACATTGCCGTGGCCTATGTAGAGCGGGATGAGAAGGGCAGATATACGGCGCGGCTGCCGCAGGGGAATGTGCGGAAGGTGGCGATGTAAGGTGGCGAACGGGTTCTCCGGGAGACAGGAATTATGGCCCGGCTCGATCCCGTATCCTCAGGCCAGCCAACAGCGCATCGGCAAGGGACTCACTGCCAAGAACATCGAGGTAATGAACAAGGTCGTCGTCGAGAATGAGAAAGGCGTGGTAGCGCTCACCACCGGCTCGCGTCTGCGAGTAGGTAAAAAGATCCGTACCGGCAAGCCGGTAATGCCTGGCATCTATGCAGCCAGACACCATTGCGCGCCAGACGGCATCAGCCTCTGCCCGATCAGCACTGGGGGCGTCGGACACGTCTTTCCTAAATACCAGACGGATGAAGTCCACAAAGGGCAGATCACTGGACTGGTCTTCTCGGAGCTCCGACGGCGCCATCCAACGATGGGACAGCGTAGCGCCATCAGCAAATTTGACGATCAGCATTTCCGGAAGATGAGCAATGGTCTCCGCCGACTTGCCGAGATCAAGCGCCAGCCTCCCCTTCCCGGCGAGCAGCAGAGTCTGCCCTTCAGCCGCCTGAGCGGCGGGCAGACTGGCTTCTGTAACAGAATCGCTGCAGACTTCCTGACCGTTGGCGGCAAAAGCAGCTGCCAGCAAAAACAGCCCTGTCCACCGACACATTCCGACCATCCCGTTCACCTGTCCGACAGCGAACGCCCGGCTCGCTCATAGGCCGGCTGGTCATACCGATCGTAATTGATCACAGATTCTTGCCAGCGAGCTTCACCCTCCTGGCGCCGTTCCTCGATGCTCTTGCCGAACACATCGAAGTGGATACGCTCCATCACCCTGCCCAGCTCCGCACTGGTGGCAAACCCCATGAAAACCGCACCCTGCATAAAGCCTTCCAGACGGTGGCGGTCCTCAGCTGGCGGTTTGTAGCCATCCCGGGAGGCGGAAAAGTAACGGCGCAAGCGAAGCTCGATTTCGGCCAGATAACTTTCTTTATCCATGGTGTTCCTCCACATACATGCGGCAATCAAAGCAATGGCGACGGCGCCAACTCCCAGCACTGTTCATTACGAACAAACCCCAGCTTCGGGTAATAGCCCACGGCAGCGGGGGCACTGATCAGGCGGAGTTTGCAACGTGGGCCCAGCGCCTGCTGGGTCTGGCGGATCAGCTCCCGGCCGATACCGCTGTGCTGGTAGGCAACATCCACCGCCAGATCTGACAGATAACAGGCGTAGTGAAAGTCGGTCATCGAGCGGGCGATGCCGACCAGCTTGTCTCCATCCCAGGCGGTAACGGTGAGGTTGGCATGCTCGAGCATGCCTTCAATGCATTCTTTGTCATCCACCGGCCGCCGCTCGGCCAGAGTGGATCGTGTCAGCACATCAATGAACTGGTCAGGGCTGATTGGTTGGTTGATCCGGTACTCCATTCCTCGTCCCCCCGGTCAGCGGCGGGCAGTCGCCCGCCCGCTGCAGCGCCTTGTCAGGCAATCACGTCTTTCGGATTGGCTCCGTACTGGTTCTGCCCGGAATTGCTGTCCAGTACCAGGAACACCAGCAGGACGATTGCACCGATAAGTGGAACCAGTGCAATCAGCAGCCACCAGCCGCTGCGGTCAGTATCATGGAGCCGACGCACTGATACGGCCAGACTGGGAATCAAAACGGCCAATGCATATATTCCACCCAGCAAGCCCATTCCCGTTGCCTCGCTGAAAGTACCGGTAATACCGTCGAAGAAAGCCAGAACAATACTGATGATGGTATTGAACAGGACGAAGTACCAGTACTCCTTTCTTCTGGCCCGTCCACTGAATCCCGCATAGTTTTTCAATACTTCCATATACCAATTCATACCATTTCCTTTTTTTCCCCGAGGTTAGCTGATCAGAGGGCAGCGGGGCACTCTGCCGTCTGACGTGAAGCTGAGTGGCGAACCGCCGGAGCGGTATACCAGGCAAGGTGAGCCCGTACGCTCGATACGCGGAATGCCCGAATGGCCGCCATTAGTACGCAGGCTGGTGTGAAACTTCAGCCCATGGCCAGCCCGAGGAAGAGAATGAAAAGCGTGATCAGCAGCGCCGTAGCCGAGAACACCACTCCCAGGATGGCAAAAATCTTCTTGCGATCCTTTTGAATGAGGCCACCTATACCCAACCCAAGTGCAACGAGCTCAGCGCCCAGGAAAGCGAACAGGAAAAGACCAATGAGAACGGCGGCAATGGATTCCTCATCCATTCCCCCGGGTGTCGACACTTCCAGGACCCCGGCAATTATGACCAGCAGGAAGATGAGAACCCCTGCGACTATGCTTGTAACAAATGACGCGATCCCTACCCCTGAATGCTTCACTTCCTTTGTGACCTCTTGTTCTATTGACGCCTGAAGCCTTAATCAACACTGAGTATCAGAGTGGTTGATTCCGCATATTAAAGCGGCTGCTTGATTAAGGGAACTTGCTGAAGCACACCTTCGCCAATCGCTGCATACCATCGCCCTGTTCCCTGGCTCAACAGGTGCTTCCCGGCTATACCTGCTGCGCTCTGTTCATACCCTGCTCTGCCATCCAGGCGGGCAGCGCCTGCGGCGGCATCGGCTTGGCGAACCAGTACCCCTGCACCACCGGATAGCCCTGGGCCTGCAGGATATCCTTCTGCGCTACGGTCTCGACCCCTTCGGCAACCACGGTCAGGCCCAGGCTGGTGCCGATTCCCAGGATGGCAGCACTCAGTGAGCGGGCCATCGGGGCATGCTCCAGATCAGCGACAAAGCTGCGGTCCAGCTTGAGTTCGGTGATGGGCAGACGCCTCAGGTAGCTCAGACTGGAGTAGCCTGTCCCGAAGTCATCCAGGGACAAACGCACACCCAGGTCATGCAGCCGCTCGATCGTCTGCAGGGTGGAGCTGTGGTCTTCCAGCAGGGTGCTTTCGGTCAGCTCCACGTACAGGTCAGATGGCTGCAGCCCGTGGCGTTCCAGTATCTGCTCCACGAGGGTCGGCAGCTCCAGGTTGTGAAAGTTGGAGGCCGAGAGATTGACCGCCACCGCAGGCACGGCCAGCCCTTCCCGCCGCCACTGCGCCAGCTGCCCGCAGGCCTGCTCCAGCACCCAGCGACTCAAGGCTCCGATCAGACCGCATTCCTCGGCCAGGGGTATGAAGCGGTCAGGAGGGATGGTACCCAGGGTCGGATGCTGCCAGCGCGCCAGGGCTTCGAGCCCGTGCAGGCGCCCCACCGCCAGTTCGATCTGCGGCTGGTAATACAGCTCCAGACCACCGGTCTGCAGCGCCTCCCGCAGTGCTATCTCCAGGGCAAGACGCTCTTCGGCGGCGCGGCTCAGCGACAGGCTGAAGAAGCCGACCCGCCCGGTCCCGCCGCTCTTGGCCTGATGCATGGCCATCTCAGCCCGGTACAGCAAGCTGGTAATGACGTTGCCGTCCTGCGGATACATGGCCACGCCCACGCAGACGCTCAGATCCACCTGGGCTTGGGGCAGCTGCAGCGGGCGCATCAGATGAGCCTGCCAGCGCTCGATCAGGGAACTGACCTTTTCCTCGGCATCCAGCAACGACGCCACCACAAACTCGTCACCGTGAAGGCGCCCTGCCACACCGCCACTACGCACCAGATTCCTGATGCGAGCGGCCACCTCACGCAACAGCGCATCCCCATCGGCATGGCCGAAGGAGTCATTGATATTCTTGAACCGGTCCAGATCCAGATACAGGATGGCGACGTATTGGCCGGTCTGCTGTGCAGTGTCCAGCAGCTGCGCGATCTGCGTCTCCAGCAGGCGGCGATTGGGCAGACCGGTCAGCGCGTCATAGTAGGCCAGCTCCTTGATCCGCTGGCGCGCCTGTTCCCGCTCCATGGCCAGAGCGCACAGGTCAGTACACGCCTCCACCAGCTGCTGATGGAAACTGGAGGCCACGAAGGGGCCGTTTTCCTTGTAATAGAAGGCGAAGGTACCCAGCACCTTGCCGTCTTTCTGCAGGATGGGCGTCGACCAGCAGACCTTGTAGCCCAGCGGCCGTATCAGCGCCTTGAAATCGGCCCACAAGGGATCGGTCTCGATATCCGTCACCAGCACGGGCTCCTTGCGCCAGGCGGCGGTACCACAGGAGCCCACTGTCGGGCCGATCGCCACGCCATCGAGCTGGGAGGAATAGCTGAACGGCAGGCTCGGGCTGGCCAGTGGATGCAGCAGACCCTGCTCATCGACCTGCAGAATGGAGGCGCAGACCTCCGGCGCCACGCGCTCCACTTCCTCGCACACCACCTCCAGCACCCGCATCAGCGGCAGGTCATGGGACATGGCCTGCAGTGCACGGTGGTGCAGCACCTCGTGGATCTTGGTCTTGGTGATATCCAGCAGTACCAGCACGGTGTACGCCCATTTCCCCTGGGCATCCATGACCGGGTTGCAAATGATCTTGCCCCAGTAACGCCGGCCGCCCTTGCCCGTGACCACCTCTTCCATCTCCACTGGAATGCCCCGGCGCAAATCGGCACGCACACGCTCGAACAACTCCACGGGTGTCTGCTGCGCCAGCAGTTCCAGCGACTTGTGGTCCTGGATTTCGCTCAGGGTCCAGCCGAACATGCGCTGACAGCCGCCGTTGCTGTACACCACCCGGGAATTGGAGTCGGTGATCAGGATCGCCGCATCGGTGGAATCAGCCACCAGCGACAGACGCCACAGGTGATCCTGCCGGGCCAGCTCCGTGCGCTTGCTCTGGGTAACGTCGGTGGCGACCATCATGATGTGGGTGACAACGCCCTGCTTGTCCCGCACCGGGGCATACAGGGCCTCGAGCCAGCGATGATTGCCATCACTGCCCACACGCTCCACCACACCGGAAAACTCGTGACCGGCACAGAGCGACTGCCACATGGCGTCGTACTCAGGGGTCTGGACCAGTCCCGCCGGGCATAACTGGGCATGCTGCAGCCCCACCAGATCCGCTGGGGTCAAATGCAGCAATGCCTGGAACTTGGCATTGGCAGAGATCAACTGCCCATCCAGAGCAAAACCCGCCAGCGCCAGAGCCTTGTCGAAAGCGCTCCAGCGAAGTTCCAACTGTGCAGCAGTATCAGCGCTAGCGGAGGAAAAAGGCATGTTAGAACTCCAAAATGGTCGGCTGCTGGCATCCATTTCCCAAGGCGCTCCAGCTCCCGAATCACACCGATCCGGATGTATTGGAATCAAACATCAAGCCCGGCCGGTCAATCCGGCAAAATTACCCCCAACCGCGCAAGGGCAAACTCGCCGACACCTGAGCAATACATAGACCGCCCCGCGCGAAACGTCGACCCCCACTCCCGAATAATAGACGCAGTCCCGTAAACCTGGGCGGTCGCGGAGGGAGCAACAGACAGCATGAACAGCGTCCTGCGCTGTGCATAGGGAGCAGACCACTTAGGCGATGGTCTCAACCACACCATTGGACTCGGTCTGCCGCTGCTCGCGCGTCACCTGCATCACTTCCACCTTAGGGCGAGCCTGTACATCTGAGTTGGCCACAAGATTGATGAACAGTTCCTTCGTAACCTTGGTATCCGCACGGCGCCCACGGACTGCACAGAAATTCGTATCGTCCTGCAGGGGTCAGTATTTAGGTGCCATGCCTGTCCGGGACCGGCAGGCTTGCCCCTTGCGACCGGCCAGAACCGGAAGCATGGATGTCATGTGCTCATTCAGCCCAGAATGCCGTGTCTGGACGTTCAATAATGTCGCGGAAGAAGAGTGCAAACGGAATCGTCAGCAGCCGAGTTTTCATATCTCGCTCAATCCCTTTTTCGTATAACGCCCGCAACACCGGCAGAACGGAGCTAAGCGTAGTTCTGTCCGAGTGCTTGCGTTTGTTAGATGATTACCAATTGATGTACTGCGCTGAAAGTTTCTTGAAATCGCTATCCAAGACGCACTTTCCATTGTCTTCGATTTTCGATATCAAGTAATCGAGGCATTCAATCAATCTCGCATTTACGACGCTTTGCTTGATCGTTTCTAACGCTTGTTTCGCTTGAGCCCTGCACACAGGAGCTTCTAACTTCCTCTGAATTTCATAATGTGTAAGAATGGCCATTGCATGTGGTGTATATTTGTCACCCAGTTTTGACAATATATAGTCGTAATAGTCCTTACCTCTAGGCGAAACGCCATTACAATACGTGACGCCTCTGCCAATTCTACACATCATTATTACCTTGACTAATTTCTCGGCATTGTTTGGAAGAATATCGTTTTGCTCCTGTATGTAAGATGCCAGAGAGTCTGCAACCGGCGCTTCATGATGGAAGTTGTCCCAGCCATTATGCTTTTCAAGCAATTGATCTAAAAGGGTGTCAACAATTACAGCCCGTTCACTTGGCGAGCGGAACGGATTCCCGCCGATAACCTGAAAGAATTGCTCACCAAGTTCATATTTTTCGCGATGGAGATTGGTGTTGTACCCCTCCAGAATGAGCCCAAGTTTGTATTTTGGCTCGTCAATACAATTTCCCCATATCGCTGGAGCAATAAGGGAAATGTTTTTTCTAACCTGTGGGTCAGTATCTGGGGATACGTAAATTCCGAACGTTGTGCGAAGTATGCTTGCAACGTGATGACTTGGAAGCTCGGAAATTTTGCTTTCGATGGTTCGTTTTGTTGCTTCGTCGATTGGATCTGTATGCGACTTGAGATTTCTTATGAACGCCTGTACTTGTAGAGCAGCTTCAGTGGGGCGATCATTCAGCACGTCTTGAATGCAGGTTTGTAGCCATCCAAGAAGCTCGAACGCATTGATCGTGTAGTTTGTCGGATGAGAAATTCCGATGTCATTTCTCATATCCAGAATATGCTTGAGCTTCTTATAGGTGGTATCCGAGATTAGCTCAAGCTTGCGACAGGTATCCAGAAGAACCGCATCTTTTAACGATCCAAGATCGTCTTCTGTTTTATAGAATTCTCGATTTTTACCACCGCCAACAGCAGAGTCAAAGAAAATATCAATACCATAGGCGATAGCCTTCTTTCGGAGGTCGAGGACCACTTCATTCCAAATGGCGTTTAAAGAGTAGTCGAACAACCCGAAGCCAGCACCCACGACAAACTTTGACAAATAACGAGCGTCTCTCTTAATTTCTTGGGGCAAGGATGCGATATAGGCGGGTAGATTTTGGCCAATAATCGCTCTTTCAGATTGCTCTGCGATGATGTTATCAGCAGGAAGGCCAATCTGCTCTAAGAAATCTACAACTCTCTGCGCCTGTGGATCAATCAGCTCCACATGTGTGTTCTTCGTGACGATATCAGACATTTCTTTTCCTTTCGGTTAGCCCACGGTGTCGGATGCTTGGTCCATCTAACAGTGATTAGACCGCACGCGGCACTAATACATAACAATGACTGCGGCATAACTCCGGTTCAGCCAGAATCACACCGACCATAAAAGCCATAAACATCAAAGCATTACAAAGACCAAGCCAAATTCACTCGTACTCGCTTGACTGCGCTCATAATCCATCACAACCGGATAAAGCCACTCCCCAGGCACGCTACCGCCCTACCCTTTTCGGCGGGCATGGCCTGGGTGGCTTATCAAATTCGGAGAGACTGATGGCTGTCCTTGCCTCTGGGCGGGGATAACCGCACTCCTTTGCCTTTGCCCCACCATAAGCAAAATTATGGCGCATGGCTACCAGTGAAAAGCCGGTTCATCTGTCAGTGGAAATCCCGGCTTCTTGTATCCAGCCCCTGCAGCATGGGGGTGAGGTCAGTCAGTCTGCTGGCGATGAGATGGCGGATGCCTTCCTTGTGTTCGAGCTTGCCTTGCACTTGCAGCAGTTGTGAGTGCACCAGTTCCTTTCTCTGGCGTTCGGCTAATGTGCGCCAGACGACGACGTTGATCATGCCGTGTTCGTCTTCGAGGGTGACAAAGGTGACGCCGCTGGCGGTGCCGGGGCGTTGGCGGCCGGTGACCAGGCCTGCGACCTTGACGTAGGTGTTGTCTTTCATCTGTTTGAGCTGTTTTGAGCTGCGGCAGCCTCTGGCCTTGAGCTGGCTGCGCAGCAGGCGCAGGGGGTGTGGGCCCATGGTGGTGCCGACCAGGGCGTAATCGGCCATCAGGTTTTCGCCGATGCTGGGCAGGGGCAGGGCTACGCCCTGCTCTGCCTGGGTTGGTGCTTCGGTAAACAGGGGCAGTGGTTCCTGTACGCCGGCGACGGCCCAGCGGGCCTGGTGGCGGTGGCCGGCGAGGCCGCGCAGGGCGCCGGCGTCGGCGAGCAGTTCCATGGCCCGGCGGCTGAGTTGGCTGCGCAGGGCCAGCTCCTCTACTGATGTGAAGCCCTGCCGTTGTCTGGTTGCAACCAGCCTGTGGGCATCGTCCTCGCGGAAGCCGCGAATCATGCGCAGGCCGAGGCGGATGCCGTATTCGCCCTTGCGGTCATGCTCCAGGGTGCAGTCCCAGTCGCTGTAGCGCACGTCTACCGGCCAGGTTTCGATGCCGTGGCGGCGGGCGTCCTGCAGTATCTGATCGGGGCTGTAGAAGCCCATGGGCCAGCTGTTGATCAGGGCGCAGGCGAAGGCGGCCGGTTCGTGGCATTTGAGCCAGCTGCTGGCGTAGGTGAGCAGGGCGAAGCTGGCGGCGTGGGATTCAGGGAAGCCGTAGTCGCCAAAGCCCTTGATCTGCTCGAACAGGCGTTCGGCAAACTCCCTCGTATAGCCGCGCTCAAGCATGCCCTGGGTGAGTTTGTCCCGGTGCGGCTCCAGCCCGCCCTTGCGCTTCCAGGCGGCCATGGAGCGGCGCAGCTGGTCGGCTTCGCCGGCGCTGTAGCCGGCGGCGACTATGGCAATTTCCATGACCTGCTCCTGAAACAGGGGGACGCCGAGGGTACGCTCCAGCACTTTTTTCAGCGCGGGGGATGGATAGCTGACCTCCTCTTCGCCGTTTCGGCGGCGCAAGTAGGGGTGCACCATGTCGCCCTGGATCGGGCCGGGGCGGACGATGGCCACTTCGATCACCAAATCGTAGAACCGTCTGGGTCGCAGCCTGGGCAGCATGCTCATCTGCGCCCGGGATTCGATCTGGAAGACGCCTATGGTGTCGGCCTGGCTGATCATGCTGTAGGTCGGCTCATCCCCGGCGGGGATGGTGGCCAGGGTCAGTTCCCGGCCGCGGTAATGGCGGACCAGATCGAAGCAGCGGCGCAGCGCGGTGAGCATGCCCAGCGCCAGCACATCCACCTTGAGCAGGCCGACCGCATCCAGATCGTCCTTGTCCCACTGGATGACGGTGCGGTCTTCCATGGCGGCGTTTTCCACCGGCACCAGGGTATCCAGCGGCTGCTCGGAGATGACGAAGCCGCCGGGGTGCTGGGACAGGTGCCGGGGGAAGCCGATCAGCTGCCCGCACAGAGTCAGCACCCGGTGCAGCACGGGGCTGTCCGGATCGAACCCGGCTTCGCGCAGGCGCTGGGCATCGGGGATGCGGTCGCTCCAGCGGTTGCAGCAGCGGGCCAGGGCATCCACCTGATCCGGCGGCAGACCGAGGGCCTTGCCGACATCGCGGATGGCGCCGGCGGCGTGGTAGCTGCTGACCACGGCGGCCAGTGCCGCGCGGCGGCGGCCATAACGGTTGAAGATGTACTGGATGACCTCTTCCCGACGCTCATGCTCGAAGTCCACGTCGATGTCCGGCGGTTCGTTGCGCTCGCGGGACAGGAAGCGTTCGAACAGCAGGTTGGATCGGGCCGGGTCGATTTCGGTGATGCCCAGGGCAAAGCACACCGCCGAGTTGGCGGCCGAGCCACGGCCCTGGCAGAGGATGCCCTGCCCCCGAGCGAAGCGGACGATGTCGTGCACGGTGAGGAAGTAGCTTTCGTATTCCAGCTCGCTGATCAGGGTCAGCTCCTTGTCGAGCTGGGCGCGCAGTTCGCTGGAGATACCCTGGGGCCAGCGCCAGGCGATGCCTTCCTCGGTGAGGTGGCGCAACCAGCTGGATGGGGTGTGGTCGGCGGGTACCAGCTCCCTGGGATACTGGTATTTCAGATCGCCCAGATCGAAGCGACAGCGCCGGGCAATCTCCACTGTGGCCTGAAGCAGTGCCGGGGGATAGAGCCGGGCCAGCTGCTGCAACGGACGCAGGTGTCGTTCGCCATTGGGGAACAGCCGGTGGCCGGCCTCTTCCAGCGTGCAGTGATGGCGGATGGCGGTCAGGGTGTCCTGCAGGGCCCGCCGGCCCCGGGCGTGCATGTGCACATCGCCGCTGGCCACGGCGGGTATCTCCAGCTGGCGGACCAGCCCGAGCAGTTGCTCCAGTCTTTGGGCGTCATCCGGGCCGTGGTGCAGCTCGACCGCCAGCCACAGCCGCTGGTCAAAGCGGGTTCTGAGCCATTCGCCGTGCTGCGGGTCCGGCTCCGGCTCGGGCAGCCAGAGCGCCAGCAGGCCGCTGGTGTCGGTTTCCAGATCGTCCCTGAGCAGTTGATAGCTGCCCTTCTCGGTGCGGCGGCGGGCATTGGTGATCAGTTGGCACAGGCGCTGGTAGCCGGTCTTGTCCTCGGCCAGCAGGACCAGCCTGGGGCCGGACTCCACCTGCATTTCGCTGCCGACAATCAGGGGAATGCCATGCGCCTTGGATGCCTCCCAGGCGCGAACTATGCCCGCCAGGGTGCACTCGTCGGTAATGGCCAGGGCCTGATAGCCGTGCTGTCTGGCACGGGCAAAGAGCTCGTCGGCGCTGGAGGCGCCCCGCTGGAAGCTGAAGTTGCTCAGGCAATGCAGTTCGGCGTAGTCGGCTGTCATGCGAACCACCCGTGCAGCATCCAGGGGCCCTGCCCGTCCACCGCCTGCCAGACCCAGGCCAGCCGCCCATCCCGGGTGCGCACCACGTAGTAGTCGCGACGGCGGTCTGCCCCGTCCCACCAGCCGGATTCGATGCGCTCTGGCCCGGCGAGGATCTCCGGCACCAGCTCGTTCAGGGGCTCGGGTTCTGCCAGCAGCCAGCCGGGGCGCTTGCCGAGCTGTGCGGGCGGCATGCCGGCGCCCTCGGTGTCCCGCCGCCAGGCGCATTCGGGCCTGTGATCGGCCACTGCGACCAGACCGTGGATGGCCTCGTCGCCCAGACGTGCCCGGAGTCGTTCGCGCAGCTGATCCCAGGGCTGAACCGGTGGTGGCCGTTCCTCCAGCAGCGAGACCGGCTTGGGGGTGAAGGCCGGCAGATCACTGGCGCGCAGTCTTACCGCCAGCACGGGTTCGGGGAGCTGCAGTTGCTCCAGCCGGCTGCGGGTGACCTCGAACAGCTGCTGGGCATCGCGCTCGGCACTGAGCAGGCCGATGGGCAGACAGGTCGGCTCGTGATCCCGGTGTTCAAGGGTCAGCTCGAAGCGCTGCACGCTGCAGTCCCGCCCGGCCAGAAAGGCCTGCAGGTCCAGCAGCAGGCGGCGGATGGGAAACAGCAGAGCCTGGTGGGAGTCGACCTCGAAGTTGAATTCGATGCGGGCAACAAACTCGTCCGCCGGCTGGTAACTGCCCAGCGCCACCGGCAGCACGCCGAGCAGCCGGTCGAGATGGGCCAGCACCTCGGCGGGGAAGCGTCGGGCCAGGGTATCCCGTGGCAGGCGGAGTATCTGCCCCAGCTGTTTGAGCCCCATGCGCGACAGTGTGGCCACGCTCTGGGCATCCAGGCCGCTGCGCTGGATCGGCAGGCGCTGGATATGCTCGCGCAGGGCCAGGCTGTCCATGACCGCCAGCCCATCGTGCACATTGGTCAGCGCCCGGGCAGCGGCGGGGTTGGGGGCCAGCACTATGCGGTGCTGAAAGCCCAGCCCGGTCAGATCCTCCCGCAGGCGCTGCTCGAAGCGCGGCCAGGGGCCGAACAGTCCCAGGCTGGATTCGACCTCCAGCAGCAACGCATGGGGATAATCCAGACTGACATGGGAGCTGTAGCGGTAGGCCCAGGCGGCGAGAAAGTGCTGCCAGTGGCTGATCTGCTGTTCATCGTATTCGGCCACGGCAAAGTCGGTGACCAGAGTCTGGGCGGCGGTCAGGCTCATGCCCGGCCGCAGGCCCAGGGCCCTGGCCTGGGCATTGACTGCCCGGATCAGGCGGCGCGGCACATGCCCGGATACCAGCACCAGGGGCGCATCGGCGTCATCGCGCCCGCGCTGCACCCCATCCAGGGCCAGCCGGGTCAGCAGTATGCAGGCCCAGCGCATGGCGGCTAACCCAGCGCCAGGGGGCGGGCTGCCGGCATGGCACCTCGACTCTTGAGCACCCGGACCTGCCGCGGCCAGGCATCCAGCGCCAGGCGCAGGGCGGCGGGGGACGGGTTGTCCGCCTCGCGCAAGGAGCGGCAGGCAAACCCCAGGGACTCGCCGGTGGCAGCGGCCAGCTGCAGGCGGCGCAGGCCGCGGTCATTGATCCGCTGGGGCCAGCACAGTACGGCGGCGCAACTGCCGGAACGCAGGCACTGCTCGGCCGCCCACAGGGCTTCCTTCTCGCTGGCCTGCACCAGTACCAGCCAGCGCAGATCGACCCCGGCCTGCAGCCAGGCCGGCGCAAAGGGAATGAAGGGCGGCGCCACCAGCACTACCCGTTCCCGTGCCCGGGTCAGGCGGGCCAGGGTCGGCCACAGCAGCTGCAGTTCGCCACTGCCGGGGTGGGCCAGCAGCAGTTCGCTCAGGGCCGCCTCGGGCCAGCCGCCGCCGGGCAGCACGGCATCCAGTTGCGCATGCCCGGTGGGCTGGGCCGGCGCCGCGGCAATATCCGCACCGCCCTTCCACACCCGCCGCTGCTGCAGCAGGGCGTCCAGGGACACCACGGCGCTCATGGCTGCCGCTCCGGTTCGGAGCCGGTTGGAATGGAGGATGGGAAAGCTGGGCCGCGCATGACAGACACCGAATTACTGTATAGGCATACAGCTTATTCACTGGATAATGTCTGGTCAATCCCGGAGCGGAGGTGCCGGATGGATGGCTGTGACAGACAGGACGAGCTGGTGCCCGTCCTTCCCATAGCGGGCTCAGTCCGCCAGTTCGATATGATCCGGGTGGATGCGGATCAGACCCTGCTTGTACAGGCCGCCGATGGCCTTCTTGAAGTTGGCCTTGCTGACGCCGAACTCGGCGGTGATGAGTTGCGGCGGGCTCTTGTCGCTCAGCGCCAGCTTGCCGCCCTGTTCGCGCAGGCGATCGATAATCTGCTGCTCCAGGGCGCTGGCGGCATGGCGACCGACCGGCTGCAGGCTGAGGTTGATCTTGCCGTCGGGGCGGATCTCGCGTATGTAGCCCTTCTCGCGCATGCCCCGGCGCAGGAACTTGAAGGCTTCGTTCTTGTGAATCAGTCCCCAGTGGGCGTTGTTGATGATGGCCTTGAAGCCCAGATCGGTGACCTCGGCAATCAGCAGATCCACCTCTTCCCCGACCTTGTAGCGGGCCGGCTTCTGGTCCAGGTAGCGGTCCAGCCGGGCGGTGGCCACCAGCCGCTTGCTGTGCTTGTCCAGATAGACGTGAACCACGCAGTAGTCGCCTACCTGCAGCGGGCGTTTCTCTTCGGAGTGCGGCAGCAGCAGGTCCTTGGGCAGGCCCCAGTCGAGGAACAGGCCGGTGCGGTTGATATCCACCACCTTGAGGCTGGCGAAGCCGCCGACCATGACCTTGGGTTTGAGGGTGGTGGCGATCAGCCGGTCGTCGCTGTCGAAGTAGACGAACACATTGAGCCAGTCGCCCACCTCGCTCGGCGTGTCCCTCGGGATGTAGCGCCGGGGCAGGAGGATCTCCCCTTCCATGCCGCCATCCAGATAGAGGCCGAAGTCCGTGTGCTTGAGCACCTCGAGTGTGTTCATTCGTCCAATCAGTGCCATGCCCTTGCCCGCCTTGCTGACCCGGTCGTGCCGGAGAGGCCGCCAGTATATAGAGTGGCCCTGACCAGACCAATCACTGCGGGGGGGTGACGGACTCCCGGCTGCGCCGGAGCAGTGCACTCAGGGACTCATCATCCACCGCCGCACTGAACAGAAAACCCTGATAGGCGTGGCAGCCCTGCTGCCGCAGGAAGTCGAGCTGATCCGCCGTTTCCACGCCCTCGGCCACCAGTTTCAGGTTCAGACTGCGGCCCATGGCGATGATGGCGCGGATGATCTCGGCATCATGACTGTCCACCGTGCAGTCACGCACAAAGGACTGGTCGATCTTCAGCTGATCCACCGGCAGGCGCTTCAGATAGCTGAGTGAGGAATAGCCGGTACCGAAGTCGTCAATCGCGAAGCTCAGGCCCATGCTGCGCAGCTCGTGCATCTTGGCCACGGTGTCGTTGATGTCGTGGATGACCATGCCTTCGGTGATTTCCAGTTGCAGGCAGCGGGCAGGAATCTGATGGGCGGCCATGGCTGCGCCTACGCGGGCAACAAAGTCGGCCTGGCGGAACTGCCGGGGGCTGATATTGATGCTGAGGCTGAATTCGCCCACATCGATCAGCTGCTCCTTGATCAGCCTGGCCATGAAGCGGCAGGCCTCCTCCAGCACCCAGGAGCCCACCTCCAGAATCATGCCGCTTTCTTCCAGCACGGACATGAAGCACCCCGGGCTGACCAGACCTTTCTCGGGATGCTCCCAGCGCAGCAGGGCTTCGGCGCCGAGAATACGCTGCTGGTGAGCGTCGATCTGCGGCTGATAGTGCAGGCGGAAGGCGCTCTGCTGCAGCGCGCTACGCAGGTCGTTCTCCACTCGCAGGCGGCGGCTGACGTCCAGCTGCATCTGCGGCTCGAAGAAGGCGATGCCGTTGCGCCCGCTGGCCTTGACCCCATACAGCGCGGTGTCGGCGTGCTTGAGCAGATCCTCCGGGGTGCTGCCGTGCTCACCGGACAGGGCAATACCGATGCTGCAACCAAGCTGCAGGGCGTGGCCTTCCACCCGCATGGGGGCGGAGAGTGTTTCCAGCAGGGCCAGGGCATGGTTCCTGACCTGCTCGGTGATCTGCTCCCGGTTGCCGCTCAGACCGGCGAGCACCACCACGAATTCATCGCCGCCCAGCCGGGCCACGGTATCGGTCTTGCGCACGCCCTGACACAGGCGCCGACTGGCCTCGCGCAGCACCGCATCCCCCAGGCCGTGGCCGAGGGAGTCGTTGATGCGCTTGAAGTGATCCAGATCGAAGAACAGCACTGCAAAGCGCAGGCCATGCCGCTCGTCCAGCGCCAGATGCTGCTGCAGGCGGTCCTGCAGCAAGAGGCGGTTGGGCAGGTCGGTCAGGGGATCATGGTAGGCCTGGTGCTTGATGCGCCCTTCGATGGTGACCTGCTCGGTCACGTCCTTGAAGCAGGACAGGGTGCAGCGGTCCTCGCCCACCCGGACGAAGTTGCTGGAAACTTCGCAGTTGAGGATGCGCCCATCCCGAGTCACGAAGTCCACCGGCTCGGCGCGCAGGCAGCGGTTGCGCACGAGTTTCTCGATAATCGCCGGCCGCCGCTCGGGATAGCGCCACAAGCCCAGCTCGAGGGCGGTCTTGCCGATGGCATCCTCGACGGTATAGCCGAACACCTCGGTAAAGCGCCGGTTGATCTCGGTGATTCTGGCGTTGTCCTTGTCGAACAGCAGGTAGGGTTCGGGGGAGTCCATGAACAGCGCAGTGAACTTGGCTTCGCTGCGCCTGAGTGCTTCCTCGGCCTTTATCCGATCGGAAATGTCATGGATCATCGACAGACGGCAGAGCTCGCCCGCCACAGTCAGCTGTTCGACGTACACCAGACAGGGCAGGACGCCGCCATCGCTGCAGCGGAAGCTGGCCTGGGACTGGCGCAGGCTGCCCATCAGGTTGAGATCATGAAAGAACGCCGAACGCTGCTCTTCGGACAACCACAGCGGCAGCGCTGCCGTTCTGCTCTCCAGGATCATCTCTTTCGGCCAGCCGAACAGCTTGTCGAACGAGGGGTTGGTCGCCACCACAGCACTGTCACTGAGGCGGGTCAGGATGCAGGCAATGGGCAACTGCTGGATGAAAGCGATGAAAGCCTGGTCACCGCCCGCCTGACCGGCACTCATGCCGACAACTCGGCGTGCAGAGGGAGTCGGAGATAAAAACGGGCAGATTCCATGGCCTTTTCTCGTTATTTTTCCTAAAAGTAGCGCTTCGCTACTATTGATTCAAGCCTGCATGGCCGCTCTGGCGCGCGTTCTGTGCAACTTCTTCAGGCTGTCGATCATGCGCTGGTGCCGCTCCAGACCCTCCAGGTTCATGCTGGTGGGGGTCAGGCCGTGGAAGCGGACACTGCCCTGCACCGAGCCGATCACGGCATCCATGCGCTCGTCGCCGAACATGCGGCGGAAGTTGGGTTCGAAGTCCTCCAGCTCCAGCTCGTCATCCAGCACCACCTCCAGGACGGCCTGCATGGCCTGATAGAACAGGCCGCGTTCGACGGTATTGTCGTTGTACTGCAGGAATTCCTCGACCAGCTCCAGGGCGGGTTCCAGGTTGCCCAGCGCCAGATGGATCAGCAGCTTCAGCTCGAGGATGGTCAGCTGACCCCAGACGGTGTTCTCGTCGAACTCGACGCCGATCAGGGTGATGATGTCGCCGTAGTGGTCCAGCTCACTCTCTTCCAGACGGTCCACCAGACTCTGCAGCTGCTCGTCATCGAGCCGGTGCAGATTGAGGATGTCCTCACGGAAGTACAGCGCCTTGTTGGTGTTGTCCCAGATCAGGTCGTCCACCGGGTAGACCTCGGAATAGCCTGGCACCAGGATGCGGCAGGCCGTGCCACCGAGATGCCGGTACACCGCCATGTACACCTCGTGGCCCATTTCCGCGAGGATGCCCAGCAACTCATCGGCCATTTCCGCATTGCTGAGGCAGCCGCCGTCGGTGAAGTCCCAGTCGACGAATTCGTAGTCGGCGCGGCTGCTGAAGAAGCGCCAGGAGATCACCCCGCTTGAGTCGATGAAATGCTCGACATAGTTGTTGGGCTCGGTGACTGCCTGGCTCTCGAAGGTAGGTCTGGCCAGGTCGTTCAGGCCTTCGAAGCTGCGCCCCTGCAGCAGCTCGGTCAGGCTGCGCTCCAGCGCCACCTCGAAGTTGGGGTGTGCACCGAAGGAGGCGAACACGCCACCGGTGCGCGGGTTCATCAGGGTTACACACATGACCGGGAACTGGCCACCGAGGGAAGCATCCTTGACCAGCACCGGGAAGCCCTGCTCCTCCAGTGCGCGGATGCCGGCCAGAATGCCCGGATACCGTTCCAGCACCGCCTGGGGCACATCCGGCAGCGCCAGCTCGCCCTCGATGATCTCCCGCTTCACCGCCCGCTCGAAGATCTCCGACAGGCACTGCACCTGCGCCTCGGCCAGGGTGTTGCCGGCGGCCATGCCGTTGCTCAGATACAGGTTCTCGATCAGGTTGGAGGGGAAGTACACCACCTCGCCGTCGGACTGGCGGACGTAGGGCAGCGAGCAGATGCCGCGCTCGACATTGCCCGAATTGGTGTCATACAGATGGGTGCCGAGCAGCTCGCCCTCGGGGTTGTAGATGGCCAGGCAGTGCTCGTCGAGGATCTCCTCCGGCAGCTCGCCGTCGGGGCCCGGCTGGAACCAGCGCTCCTCGGGGTAATGCACGAAGTCGGCATTGGCCAGTTCCGGACCCCAGTACTGGTCGTTGTAGAAGAAGTTGCAGTTCAGCCGCTCGATGAACTCGCCCAGCGCCGAGGCCAGGGCGCTTTCCTTGGTCGCGCCCTTGCCGTTGGTGAAGCACATCTGGGAGTGGGCGTCGCGCAGGTGCAGGGACCAGACGTTGGGCACTATGTTGCGCCAGGAAGCGATCTCGATCTTCATGCCCATGTCGGCGATCAGCCCGGACAGGGTGGCGATGGTCTGCTCCAGCGGCACGTCCTTGCCGGGAATGCAGGTGCGCGCGTCCGTCGAGGGCGCCAGCAGCAGGCCCTGGGCGTCGGCATCCAGATTCTCCACCACCTCGATGATGAATTCCGGCCCTGTCTGTACCACCTTCTTCACCGTGCAGCGGTCGATGGAGCGCAGTATGCCCAGGCGGTCCTTCTCGGAGATGTCCTCGGGCAGCTCGACCTGGATCTTGAAGGTCTGCTGGTAGCGGTTCTCCGGATCGACGATGTTGTTCTGCGCCAGGCGGATGTTTTCCGTGGGAATGCCACGGGTCTGGCAGTAAAGCTTGACGAAATAGGCCGCACAGAGCGCCGAGGAGGCCAGGAAGTAATCGAAGGGACCGGGCGCCGAACCATCGCCCTTGTAGCGGATCGGCTGGTCGGCGATTACCGTGAAGTCGTCGAATTTGGCCTCGAGACGAAGGTTGTCGAGGAAGTTGACCTTGATTTCCATGCGGGTACCAGAGCGGGCGAACAGAATGACCGGCCATTATCCGGATTTTCGCCGCCCGGGTCGCGGCTAAATGACTGGTGGCAGGCCGCGATTCAGTTTCTGGCGACGTCCACCAGCAGATCTTCCGGACCGGTTACGTCCTGACGGGTACTGCCGATCACCCGGATCGCCTGCTCCGCGCGTTCCGGCTGGAACACGAAACAGGCGCCGGCGCGAGCCGCCATGGCCTGCCCGGCATTCTTGATCAGGTCCAGATTGAAGCCCTTGCTGGCGGCGACCATGACCGAGCGACGCTGCACATAGAGCGCTTCGAGCAGCCTGTCGTCCAGGGTCTGCTCGGCCCAGGGCATGATGCTGCGCAGGTCCTGCTGGTCGAACTGGTCGTTGCTGTGAATGGCGGTGCCGCGCAGCCGCCAGTCGAGCAGCTTCTCGTCATTCAGCCAGAGTTCGGCGTGGCGGTACTCATGCATGGCGCCCACCACCCGCGAGACATATTCGCGGTAGCCGGGCCTGGCCGCCTGGACCAGAGCGACCATGAGCAGGTCGTACTGGTGGGTGCACTGCTGCTTGGCATCGATCTCCGGCAGGTTGACCGCAATGCGCTGGCGCAGCGGCTGACCGACGAATTCCTGCAATCTGGCTGCGGCCTGGGGGCATAGGGTCCAGGGGGTGCGGCGGGCGGTGCTGTCGACCGAGGTAATACGCTGCCCATCATGCCCCAGGGTCAGGACAAAATAGTGATGCTCATCTTCCATGGCCACCTGGCACTGGGTATCGGTGACATCGAAGATAACGCGGCGGAAGAAGACGTGCGGTGAATCCAATGCTGGCATGCTGAGCCCCGACTGCTGTTCTTGTATTTGGCTTTGACCTGGGCAGATCTGTCTCGACAGTGGACAGGTTACCCACATTCGGGTGTGGCAACAAAGATCATTTAGCCCGAAAATACCCGATCACAGCGTGGGTCCGCGCTCATTACAATCAGAACACAGGATGATCCATGTATCAGTTGATCGGCGCGCCGGTTTCCCTCTATACCGGCAAGGTACGCAGCTATCTGCAGTTCAAGGGCATCCCCTTCACCGAGCAGTTGGCCACGCCCCAGGTCTATCGCGACCTGATCATTCCGCGTACCGGGGTGCGCTACATCCCGGTGCTGGTCACCCCCCAGGACCAGGTACTGCAGGACTCCACCGAGATCATCGACCATCTGGAGCAGCAGTTTCCCGAGCCCGCCATCTACCCCACCAGCCCCTGCCAGAAGCTGATCGCTCTGCTGCTGGAGATCTACGGTGACGAATGGCTGGTGATTCCGGCGATGCTCTACCGCTGGATGATCGATGAGAACCGGGAGTTCGCCATTGCCGAATTCGGTCGCGTGCGTCTGCCCGAGGCCAGCGCCGAGGAGCAGTGTCAGGCCGGTCTGGAAGCCTCCGGCCCCTTCGCCGGTGCCCTGCCCCGGCTCGGCGTTACCCCGCACTCCCGGGCGGCGCTGGAGCAGAGCTATCTGGCGCTGCTCGCGGAACTGGACCGGCACTTTGCCGAGCACGACTTCCTGCTGGGTGGTCGCCCCAGCATCGGCGATTACGGTCTGATCGGCCCCCTGTATGCCCACCTCTATCGGGACCCGGCCTCGGGCCGGCTGATGCGCGAGAAGGCGCCCCAGGTCGCAGCCTGGGTGGAACGGATGATAGATCCGCCCGCCGCCGGGGATTTCCTGCCTGACGATGAGCTGCCCCTCACCCTGCTGCCGGTACTGCAGCGCATGTTCACCGAGCAGGTTCCGGTGCTGCAGGAGACGGCGCGCCAGCTGCAGCAGTGGGCCGACGCCAATCCGGATACCCCGGAAATCCCCCGCGCCATCGGCAGCCTGCGCTACCGCGTGGGGGATACCGAGGAGGAGCGGCTGGTGTTTCCCTACAACCTGTGGATGTGGCAGCGGGCGCTGGACCACTACGCCGAGATGGATGATCAGGCAAGGCAGACGGTGACCGCGCTGCTCGGCGAGCAGGCGGCAGCGGCTCTGGCGACACCCCTGCCGGTGCGCGTGCGCCGCGAGAACAACCGACTGGTGCGGGGCTGAACCCGAGAAGGTACGGCTTCAGCCAGCTGGATAGAAAAAGCCAGCTCAACGCCGGCGCAGAAATTCCAGGTCTTCCGGGCGGGTGACCTTGATATTGTCCGCCCGGCCTTCGATCAGCCGTGGCGCCTGCCCTGCCCATTCGATGGCCGAGGCTTCATCGGTGATATTGGCGCCGGCGGCCAGTGCCTCGCCCAGCGCACGGCGCAAGGCACCGAGGCGGAACATCTGCGGCGTATAGGCCTGCCAGAACTGGGAGCGGTCCGGCGTGGCGGTCACCCGGCCATCGGCGCCGACCATTTTCAGGGTATCGCGTACCGGAACGGCCAGCAGGCCGCCAACCGGGTCGTCACGCAATTCTGCCAGCAGACGGTGCAGATCGGACTCGGCCAGATTGGGCCGGGCGGCATCATGCACCAGCACCCAGTCAGCGTCATCGGCACCCAGCTCGACCAGCCGGTCCAACCCGCTGAGCACCGAGTCCGCCCGCTCCCTTCCGCCATCGGCGCGCTGGATGCGCTCATCGCTGGCACAGGGCAGATCCGGCCACCAGCCATCATCCACGGACAGGCACACCACCAGACCCCGCAGGCCGGGCTGGCCGAGGAAGCAATCCAGGGTATGTTCGATCAGGGCGCGCCCGGCAAGGGGCAGGTACTGCTTGGGGCGGTCGGCCTGCATCCGCGAGCCGACGCCCGCTGCAGGAATCACCACCCAGAAGGGAATGAGGGGGTCAGTCATCGCCACTCAACTGGAACAGGGTTTCGCCTTCCTTGACCATGCCGAGTTCGTGACGGGCACGTTCCTCGATGGTCTCCAGCCCCTGCTTCAGCTCGATGACTTCGGCGGTCAGGACGCGATTACGTTCCAGCAGCTTCTCGTTCTCGCGCTGCTGTTCGGCAATCTCCTGCTTGAGCTGGGCAACATGCGCCAGACTGCCTTCACCGACCCACAGGCGATACTGCAGGGCGGCGAGCAGGGCCAGCGATATTACCCAGAGCCATTTCAAGCGCAGATTCTCCCTGGGGGCGGACCGGAGCCCGCCCTCTGCCGGCTATCAGCCGCGGAACTCGGCACGGCCCTTGTAGGGAGCCTTGTCACCCAGTTGCTCTTCGATGCGCAGCAGCTGGTTGTACTTGGACACCCGGTCGGAGCGGCACAGCGAACCGGTCTTGATCTGGCCGGCGGCGGTACCCACGGCCAGATCGGCAATGGTGTGGTCCTCGGTCTCGCCACTGCGGTGGGAGATGACGGCGGTGAAGCCGGCGGCCTTGGCCATGCGGATCGCTTCCAGGGTCTCGGTCAGCGAACCGATCTGGTTGAACTTGATCAGGATGGAGTTGCCGATCTTCTCGTCGATACCGCGCTTGAGGATCCTGGTGTTGGTCACGAACAGGTCGTCACCGACCAGCTGGACCTTCTCGCCGATCTTGTCGGTCAGCACCTTC
This sequence comes from Halopseudomonas formosensis, assembly GCF_900115905.1. GTDB lineage: Bacteria > Pseudomonadota > Gammaproteobacteria > Pseudomonadales > Pseudomonadaceae > Halopseudomonas > Halopseudomonas formosensis. Next base: position 328,203 of record NZ_FOYD01000001.1, on the reverse strand, counting down.
CAGCCGGCCCAGTCGGACTCGTCCATGCCGTCTTCGATGGAGATGATCGGGTAGCGCTGGGTCAGACCGGCCAGGTAGTCGGCAAAACCTTCGGCGTTGAATACCTTGCCTTCACCGGACAGGTTGTAGTTGCCGTCCTTGTAGAACTCGCTGGAGGCGCAGTCCAGGGCCAGGGTCACGTCCTCGCCCAGCTTGTAGCCGGCGTTGGCAACGGCTTCGGCGATGGCGGCCAGGGCGTCTTCGTTGGACGCCAGGTTCGGCGCGAAGCCACCTTCGTCACCCACGGCGGTGCTCAGACCACGGCCCTGGAGTACGGCCTTGAGGTGATGGAAGATTTCGGCACCCATGCGCAGGGCATCGGCGAAGGTCTTGGCGCCCACCGGCTGGACCATGAACTCCTGGATGTCGACGTTGTTGTCGGCGTGCTCGCCACCGTTGATGATGTTCATCATCGGCACCGGCATGCTGTACTGGCCGGAGGTGCCGTTCAGGTCGGCAATGTGCGCGTACAGCGGCACGCCCTTGGCCTGGGCAGCGGCCTTGGCGGCAGCCAGGGACACGGCGAGGATGGCATTGGCGCCCAGCTTGGCCTTGTTCTCGGTACCGTCCAGTTCGATCATGGCGCGGTCCAGACCTTCCTGATCCAGAGCATCACGGCCGACCAGCAGCTCGCGGATGGGACCATTGACGTTGGCAACCGCCTTGAGTACGCCCTTGCCCAGGTAACGGCTCTTGTCGCCGTCACGCAGTTCCAGTGCTTCGCGGGAGCCGGTGGAGGCGCCGGAGGGGGCACAGGCGCTGCCGACGATGCCGCCTTCCAGAATCACGTCTGCTTCAACGGTCGGGTTACCGCGCGAGTCCAGTACTTCACGACCCTTGATTTCAATGATCTTCGCCATGACTGCTGCTTTCTCCATCTGAAACATTGTATGTAAGTGAAGGGATAGGGATGCCTGGCAATCAGGCAGTATCGAGTTGCGGGAAGCTTTTCACCAGATCGTCCAGCGCCTTGAGCTGGCCGAGGAAGGGCTCCAGCTTGTCCAGGCGCAGGGCGCAGGGACCGTCGCACTTGGCGTTGTCCGGGTCCGGGTGCGCCTCGAGGAACAGACCGGCCAGGCCCTGGCTCATGCCGGCCTTGGCCAGATCGGTCACCTGGGCACGGCGTCCGCCGGCGGAGTCACTGCGGCCGCCGGGCATCTGCAGGGAGTGGGTGACGTCGAAGAACACCGGGTACTCGAACTGCTTCATGATGCCGAAGCCGAGCATGTCCACCACCAGGTTGTTGTAGCCGAAGCTGGAACCGCGCTCGCAGAGGATCAGCCGATCATTGCCGGCTTCCTCGCACTTGGTGAGGATGTGGCGCATTTCCTGGGGAGCCAGGAACTGCGCCTTCTTGATATTGATGACGGCATCGGTTTTCGCCATGGCCACCACCAGATCCGTCTGCCGGGACAGGAAGGCCGGCAGCTGGATGATGTCGCAGACCTCGGCCACCGGGGCGGCCTGATAGGGTTCGTGCACGTCGGTGATGACCGGCACCTTGAAGGTGGACTTGATCTCTTCGAAGATCTTCAGCCCCTCTTCCATGCCCGGGCCACGGAACGAGTTGATCGACGAGCGGTTGGCCTTGTCGAAGCTGGCCTTGAACACGTAGGGGATGCCGAGCTTCTCGGTCACCTTGACGTATTCCTCGCAGATGCGCAGGGCCAGGTCACGGGACTCCAGCACGTTCATGCCCCCGAACAGGACAAAGGGCTTGTCGTTGGCGATCTCGATATCCGCCACCCGAACGATCTTCTGTGCCATGAACTACTCCTCAGGCTTTGCTGGCGCGCTGCTTCAGTGCCGCATCGACAAAGCCGCTGAACAGCGGATGGCCGTCACGCGGGGTGGAGGTGAATTCCGGGTGGAACTGGCAGGCAACGAACCACGGATGATCCGGTACCTCGACCATTTCCACCAGGGCACCATCCACGGAGCGGCCGGAAACGCGCAGACCGGCCTTCTCCAGCTCCGGCAGCAGGTTGTTGTTGACTTCATAACGGTGGCGGTGACGCTCGACGATCACATCCTGACCGTAGCATTCGCGGGCCTTGCTGCCCTCGACCAGCGCGCACTCCTGACCACCCAGGCGCATGGTGCCGCCCAGATCGGAGCTTTCGTCGCGGGTTTCCTTCTCGCCGCTGGCGGTCTGCCATTCGGTGATCAGGCCGACCACCGGATGCTCGGTGGTCTTGTCGAATTCGGTGGAATTGGCGTCCTGCCAGCCCAGCACGTTGCGGGCAAACTCGATGACCGCCACCTGCATGCCCAGGCAGATGCCCAGGTAGGGAATGTTGTGTTCACGGGCGTAGCGGGCGGCGGCAATCTTGCCTTCCACACCACGCAGGCCGAAGCCGCCGGGCACCAGGATGGCATCGACGTCTTCCAGCTGGCCGGTGCCGTTCTCCTCGATGGTTTCGGAGTCGATATAGCGCAGGTTGACCTTGGTACGGCTCTGGATGCCGGCGTGGCTCATGGCCTCGATCAGCGACTTGTAGGCGTCCAGCAGCTCCATGTACTTGCCGACCATGGCGATGGTGACTTCCTTCTCGGGATTGAGCTTGGCGTCTACCACACGGTCCCACTCGGACAGATCGGCGCCGCCGCATTCCAGACCGAAGCGCTCGACCACATAGTCGTCCAGGCCCTGGGCGTGGAGGATGCTGGGAATGCGGTAGATGGTGTCGGCATCCGGCAGGCTGATCACCGCACGCTCTTCGACGTTGGTGAACAGGGCGATCTTGCGGCGGGAAGCCAGGTCGATCGGATGATCGGAGCGGCACACCAGCACATCAGGCTGCAGACCGATGGAGCGCAGTTCCTTGACCGAGTGCTGGGTCGGCTTGGTCTTGGTTTCGCCGGCGGTGGCGATGAAGGGCACCAGGGTCAGGTGCATGAGCATGGCGCGGCGGGCGCCCACTTCCAGGCGCAGCTGACGGATGGCCTCGAGGAAGGGTTGGGACTCGATGTCGCCCACGGTACCGCCGATCTCGACCATGGCCACGTCGGCATCGCCGGCGCCACGGATGATACGGGTCTTGATCTCGTCGGTGATGTGCGGAATCACCTGGATGGTAGCGCCCAGATAGTCACCACGGCGCTCCTTGCGCAGCACGTCCTCATAGACGCGACCTGTGGTGAAGTTGTTGTTCTGGGTCATGCGGGTGCGGATGAAGCGCTCGTAGTGGCCCAGGTCCAGGTCGGTCTCGGCGCCGTCGTGGGTGACGAAGACCTCACCGTGCTGGAACGGGCTCATGGTGCCTGGATCCACGTTGATATAGGGGTCCAGCTTGAGCATGGTGACCTTGATGCCACGTGCTTCGAGAATCGCCGCGAGGGATGCCGAGGCGATGCCCTTGCCCAATGAAGATACAACACCACCCGTGACGAAGATGTAGCGCGTCATGAAAAACCCGTAGATTTGAAGTTAAGCGGTCGCAGCCGCAGGAGTTCGAAGGGAGACGAAAGTCTCGTCAAGATGGGAAGTCAGGATACCAGACAGCCCGATCTTGCTCAATCCGGAATCGGCTCCCAGATCACACCAAAGCCGGCCTCACCGGCATCGGCCAGCGCGGATTCCGCATGCCACCGGCCTGCCACCGAAACGAGCCGCTCGTCGCAGTATAGCAAGGGCACCGCGGGGCGCAGCCAGGCCGGAATACCGGCGCTCTGGAACAGATTCTTCAGGCTCTGGGTCGGACGCCCGGGCAACCGGATCTCCTCCCCGCCCTGCCGATAGCCGATACGCCACTGCCCGACGCGCAGAGCCAGTGGGCCACCTGCGCTGCAGCGCAGCCAACCATTGCCGGCAGCCAGCTTCACGCTGCTGCCCGCCTCCCAGCTCTGGTCCTGGCCCGCGGGTACACCCTGCTCCGGCAGCAGCCAGAGACGTCCCGACGAGCGGTGCACCAGCCCCTGATGAATGCGCACCCGGGGTTGGCTGTCATCGGCGGCGGCCAGCTGCTCGAGCAGGGTGTGCAGATGGCGCTGATCGGGCAGACGCAGACCCTGCTGGTGCAGCCAGTAGCGCAACAGATTCTTTTGTCTGGCCGGGCTGAGCCCGCCCAGAGCTTGCATGTCCAGGCTCGGCCAGCAGGCCAGCCAGGGATCAGCCGGTGGCTCGCTCAGCGCCTGCAGATCCTCGGCGGCGCGCTCGTCGAGCAGCTGGTTGGCTTCGCCCGCATGCCCGGCCAGGCGCAGCAGATTGTCCGGCAGCGCCGGCCAGTGCTGGCGCAGATAAGGCAGCAGCTGGTGGCGCAGCGCGGTGCGGGCATAACGGGGATCGGCGTTGGCCGGATCCTCGATCCAGGCCAGTTCCTGCGCCCTCGCCCAGTCGGCCAGCTGCGCCCGGGTCCAGTCCAGCAGCGGGCGCAGGAGCCGGCCCTGCCCCAGCGCGCGGCTGCGCGGCATTCCGGCCAGACCGCGCACGCCGGTACCGCGCATCAGACGGAACAGCAGGGTTTCCAGCTGATCATCGGCGTGGTGGGCCAGCAGCAGCCAGTCGCCGGCGCCCAGTTGCTGCTCGAACACGGCATAGCGGGCATCCCGGGCCAGTTCCTCGACATTGCCGCCGGAAGGCAGGGTCACGCGGTGGACAACAAGATCGACCTGGCGCGCAGCGCACTCGCGCTGGCAATGCTCGACCCAGCGATCGGCGTCCGGATGGATGCCGTGGTGAACATGGATGGCCTTGAGGGGGGGAAGCGGAGAGTGGCGGCGCAACTCGGTGACGGCATGCAGCAGCACCATGGAGTCGAGCCCGCCGGATAGCCCCAGCCAGAGTGCCGGGGCATCCATGCAGGGTGCCAGTTGCTCCAGCACACCCTGCAGATCAGACATTTACTGCAGACCGAAGGCCATCAGCCGCTCGAAGCGACTGTCCAGCAGCTCGTCGACCGACTGCTGGTCGAGCTTCTCCAGCTCGAGCAGCAGCTGCGCCTTGATGCGCGCGGCGACTTCGGCGGGATCCCGGTGGGCACCGCCCAGGGGCTCCTCGATGAGGTTGTCGACCAGACCCAGCTCCTTCAGGCGGCCGGCGGTCACACCCATGGCCTCGGCGGCATCGGTAGCCTTCTCGGCGCTCTTCCACAGGATGGAGGCGCAGCCTTCGGGGGAGATGACCGAGTAGATGGAGTACTGCAGCATCATCAGGCGGTCGCAGACACCGATGGCCAGGGCACCACCGGAACCACCCTCACCGATGACGGTGGAGATGATCGGCGTCTTCAGGCGCGACATGACCTGCAGGTTCCAGGCGATGGCCTCGCTCTGGCCACGCTCCTCGGCGTCGATGCCCGGGTAGGCACCGGGGGTGTCGATGAAGGTGATGATCGGCATCTTGAAGCGCTCGGCCATCTGCATCAGACGGCAGGCCTTGCGGTAGCCTTCGGGCTTGGGCATGCCGAAGTTGCGGCGCACCTTCTCCTTCACGTCGCGGCCCTTCTGGTGGCCGATGACCATGACCGGACGGCCGTCGAGGCGGGCGATACCGCCGACGATGGCGGCGTCATCGGCAAAGTGCCGGTCGCCATGCAGCTCTTCGAAATCGGTGAAGATGTGCTCGATGTAATCCAGGGTGTAGGGACGTTGCGGATGGCGGGACATCTGCGTCACCTGCCAGCTCGACAGATTGGCAAAAATGCTCTCGGTCAGTGTCCGGCTCTTCTCCTGCAGACGGGAGATCTCTTCGGTGATGTTCAGCGCGTTGTCACTGCCCACCAGCCGCAGCTCTTCGATCTTGGCCTGCAAGTCGGCAATCGGCTGTTCAAATTCGAGGTATTTCTGGCTTCTGATCATAAGCGTCGATTATCCGCGGCCCCCAGCGGGGCGTCCTGTTTTGTGCGTTACCTTACGGGATTGCCTTTACGGCGTCGACCCGTACCTTGGGAATCCGGTTTATCTATAGTGCAGAGAGACGCTGCCTTTGCCCAGCTGGTCACGTAAAGTCTGAACCAGATCATCGGCCGGCTCCACCCGCCACTCATCGCCCAGCCGCAGCAGGGCCTGGGCATCGGGCCGCTGCACTTCTATGGTCACCGGGCATTCTCCGCGGTAGCGCTGCAGCACACCGGCGAGCATCTGCAGACAGCCCGGATCGTGGCGCTGACTGTCGAGGCTGATGCGCACGCTCTCCAGCAGGGAGGTCCGCGCTTCCTCCAGGCTCATCACCCGTTTGGCGCGCACCCGCATGCCGCCGGAGAAGTCATCCACCGCGACCTCCCCTTCGACCACCAGCAGGGCATCCTTCTGCAGCAGGTTCTGCGCCGCCTGGAAGGCCTCGGAGAACAGCGATACCTCGATGCGCGCCGAGCGGTCATCGAGGGTCACGAAGCCGACCTTGTCGCCGCGCTTGTTCTTCATCACCCGCATGTCGAAGACCAGACCGGCGATGGTCTGGGCGTCGCGGGAGGGCTTCAGGTCGATGATGCGCTGGCGGGCAAAGCGGCGCACTTCCTGCTCGTACTCGTCGATCGGGTGGCCGGTGAGATACAGCCCCAGGGTTTCCTTCTCGCCGCGCAGACGCTCCTTGAAGCTCCACTCGCGCACCTTGCGGTAGGCCTCGAACACATCCCGGTCCGCCGCCGGCCCGAGCAGGTCGCCGAACAGGTCATCGTGGCCACTGTCGGCGCTGCGATGGGTCTGCTCGGCAGCGGCGATGGCTTCCTCCATGGCTGCGGCCAGGGCCGCGCGGTTGCGGTCCACCTGCTGCAGGTAGGCCTGCTGCTCGGTACTGAAGAAGGGCCCCATGGAATCCAGCGCGCCGGAGCGGATCAGCGCCTCCATGACCCGCTTGTTGATGCGCTTGAGGTCGACCCGGGCGCAGAAGTCGAACAGGTCGGTAAAGGGACCGCCCTGCTGCCGGGTGTTGACTATGGTCTCCACCGGGCCTTCGCCCACCCCCTTGATGGCACCCAGACCGTAGACCACGCTGCCGCTGTCATCCACAGTGAACTTGTACTCCGACAGGTTCACGTCCGGCGCCTTGATGCGCAGCTTCATGCTGCGGCATTCCTCGATCAGCGTGACCACCTTGTCGGTGTTGTGCATATCCGCCGAGAGTACCGCGGCCATGAAGGGCGCGGGATAGTGCGCCTTGAGCCAGGCGGTCTGGTAGGACACCAGACCGTAGGCGGCGGAGTGCGACTTGTTGAAGCCGTAGCCGGCGAACTTTTCCACCAGGTCGAAGATGTTGCCCGCCAGCTCGGCGGAAATGCCGTTCCCGGCGCAGCCTTCGAGGAAGATGGCGCGCTGCTTGGCCATTTCCTCGGGCTTCTTCTTGCCCATGGCCCGGCGCAGCATGTCCGCGCCGCCCAGGGTGTACCCGGCCATGACCTGGGCAATCTGCATCACCTGTTCCTGATACAGGATGATGCCGTAGGTCGGCTTGAGTACCGGCTCAAGACCGGCGTACTGGTAATCCGGGTGCGGGTAGGAAATGGGCTCGCGCCCGTGCTTGCGGTTGATGAAGTCGTCCACCATGCCCGATTGCAGCGGCCCCGGACGGAACAGGGCCACCAGTGCGATCATGTCTTCCAGGCAGTCAGGCTTGAGCTTCTTGATCAGCTCCTTCATGCCGCGGGATTCGAGCTGGAATACCGCCGTGGTCTCCGCCTTCTGCAGCATGGCGTAGGTCTTGGGGTCGTCCAGCGGGATGCGGTCGATATCCACCGGCGGCAGGCCCTGGCGCGCCTGCTCGCGGTTGATGGTTTCCATGGCCCAGTTGATGATGGTCAGCGTCCGCAGACCAAGGAAGTCGAACTTCACCAGACCGGCGGCCTCCACGTCGTCCTTGTCGAACTGGGTCACCAGGCCCTCGCCGGCCTCGTCGCAGTACAGGGGCGCGAAGTCGGTGAGCTTGGTCGGGGCGATGACCACACCGCCGGCGTGCTTGCCGACGTTACGGGTGATGCCTTCGAGCTTGACCGCCATGTCCCAGATTTCCTGGGCCTCCTCGTCGGCGGCAAGGAAGTCGCGCAGCATCTCCTCCTGCTCGTAGGCCTTGGCCAGGGTCATGCCGACCTCGAAGGGGATCATCTTCGACAGCTTGTCGGCCAGGCCGTAGGACTTGCCCTGCACCCGGGCCACGTCACGCACCACCGCCTTGGCCGCCATGGTACCGAAGGTGATGATCTGGGATACCGCGTTGCGCCCGTAGGCCTCGGCCACGTATTCGATGACCCGATCGCGGCCTTCCATGCAGAAGTCGATATCGAAGTCGGGCATGGATACCCGTTCCGGGTTGAGGAAGCGTTCGAACAGCAGGTCGTACTGCAGCGGGTCCAGGTCGGTGATCAAAAGCGCGTAGGCGACCAGCGATCCCGCCCCGGAACCCCGGCCGGGGCCGACCGGCACGCCGTTGTTCTTGGCCCACTTGATGAAGTCCATCACGATCAGGAAGTAACCGGGAAAGCCCATCTGGATGATGATATCCAGCTCGAACTTGAGCCGGTCCAGATAGACCTGGCGGCGCTCCTCGTAATTCTCCGAACCGGGTGGCAGGATCACCTTGAGCCGCTCTTCCAGACCTTCCAGCGAGACCTTGCGGAAGTACTCGTCCATGGTCAGGCCATCGGGGATGGGGAATTCCGGCAGGTAGTAGGTGCCCAGCTGCACGTCGATGTTGCAGCGCCGGGCGATCTCCACCGAGTTTTCCAGCGCCTCGGGGATGTCGGAGAACAGCTCGGCCATTTCCTCGGGGGACTTGAGGTACTGCTCCTCGCTGTACAGGCGCACCCGCCGCGGGTCGCCCAGCGCCCTGCCCTCACCGATGCAGACGCGGGTTTCATGGGCCTCGTAGTCCTCGCGCTTGAGAAAGCGCACATCGTTGGTCGCCACCACCGGGCAGCCCAGACGTCCGGCCAGTGCCACGGCGGCATGCAGGTACTGCTCGTCATTGACCCGACTGGTGCGCTGCAACTCCAGATAGAAGCGCCCCGGAAACACCTGCATCCAGTAATTTGCCAGACGGTCGGCCTGGGCCGGATCGCTGGACAGCAGGGCCTGGCCGATCTCCCCTTCCTTGGCGCCTGACAGCGCGATCACCCCGGCGCTGGCCTCGGCCACCCAGTCGCGGTGGACGGTAACCAGACCATTGCGCTGGCCCTCGGTATAGCCGCGGGACACCAGCTCGGTGATGTTGCGATAACCCACATTGTCCATGGCCAGCATGGTCAGCCGGCTGACCGGGCTGTCCTCGTCCTCACCCTGGACCCAGAGGTCCACCCCGGAGATCGGCTTGATCCCCGCGCCCATGGCCGCCCGGTAGAACTTGACCAGACTGCACATGTTGCTCTGGTCGGTCACCGCCACGGCCGGCATGCCCTTCTCGGCGACCGCCTTGACGAACGGCTTGATTCTGACCAGGCCGTCTACCAGGGAGTATTCGGTATGGACGCGCAGGTGGACGAAGGGAACGCTCATATTCTTCCTGATCGGGGGGATGGGTAGGTAACCGGAGAATTGTAGCGAGGGGGGGCGGTGGGGGCCAGTGATGCGTGCTGCTCCGCGGGCGCATGTTGGGCTGGCCGCTGTGCTGGACTTGTGTGATGGAGTCGGAGGAAGTCTGCTGGTTACGCTGTCTCGGGACGACGTGCTGGCCGCTACGCCGTCCTTTGAGCTGCGATTCGTCAAGTTACGATCAGCTGCTAATCAGCGTTTTCGCTTCCAGATTGTGTCAGTAGATTGGGGCTCTGGAGGGCGCAGCGGAAAGTACATTGCGCCACGTTAAAACGATCTTCAGCATACATGGATGGGACCTGTAGTGGTCAACTGATTCCGCTGCACAAGGACAATTACCTGCAACAGCGAGCCCAACTGCAGCCGACCTGCACCTGCTGGATGACCGCCTGCGCGCCTTCGTAAAACTGGAAAACACCCGCAGTTAGGGCAAGGAACTGCAAAACCCGCGCGATGAAAGTCGTAACGACATTCATCAGGCCTTCGTTGAAAGCAACCTCGATCTGGGCCGGCAGCGCCTGCCGATTCGCGCCGGCCGCCAGGAAATGGCCTATGGCGTGCACGCGCTGGTGACTTACGCCGACACCGCGAATATCCGTCAAACCTTCGACGGCCTGCGCCTGACCCTGAACGGTCAGAGTGGTCGCACGCTGGGCGCCTTTACCATGCGCACCGAGCGCCACGAAGATGGCAACTTCGATCACAAGTCCGACAACAACACCCGTTTCTACGTATGCGCTCCGTAAACCCCACCTTCCAGCAGGGCTGCTGATCAGTAACTATTGACCTGTCCGCAGTTCCACGGCAGCAGTGCTTCGTAGTCAGCGGTGGTCGTGGCCAGCGGCAGGCGCACCAGCACGTGGCGCAACCAGGCATAGAGTGGCCTTGGCCGTTTCGATCAGGCTGTAGAGCAGCGCGCTGGCATGGGCGCCCTTGGATGTGTCACTGAACAGCCAGTTTTTGCGACATCATCCGTCACCAGGTAGCCCCGATAGCCTGTGAGCAGGCGCAAATGCCGTGCCAACAGGCCAATGGGGAGGAGCGCACAGTCACGGCATCGCCCCAATGGGCACCGAACAGCTTGATTTCAGACAGGGCTTGCAGGGTGATCTGAATGTCGGCCTGGGCCCGCGCCCGGCTGGGCCGCACGCTGCGCTGCTCATTGAGATTGCTGTTGATCAGCGCTTCGGCCTCGGCATAATCGGTCGAAGCCAGAATGCTGCGGCTGGCGAAAGGCAATTGGGGTAGCGGATGTGTAGCCATGCTCCCTCCCTTGTCATTGTTATGGGGCTGGGCTATCCAGCCAGAACGACAATAGGCCCATGGTACGCCCATGGACCTGAGTTGATGTACTGCGCTCACCGACGGTCAGTCGCTCTCCAGACCAATGGCCCGCAGCCCGGCCCGGGCGCAGGCCTCGTCCTCGGCTTCCGAGCCACCGGAGACACCGATACCGCCAACGCACTGCCCATGGACCAGAACCGGCAGCCCTCCGCCAAACACCACCAGCCGGGGACGCTGGGGAAAACCCAGACGCATGGCCGGGTTGGCCTCGAGGATGCCGAGCCAGGCACTGGTCGGGAAACCGAAACCGGCGGCGGTATAGGCCTTGTCACGGGCGATATCGGCCGAATGCAGGAATGCGTCGTTGTGGCGCAGATAGGCCAGTTCCAACCCGGCCCGGTCCACCACGGCAACATGCACCTTGATGTCCAGTTGTCGGGCATGCGCCATTGCCGCCTGGGCTGCTGCCAACGCTGCCTCCCAGTGCAAGCTGGACTGCTGACTCAGTTCAGCCATACAGATCTCCTCAGTTCATCCAGCCGTAACCGGCCAGAGCGCGTTGATGATCATCCAGGTCGAAGCCAAACAAGCGCTCGGGCATATGCTGACCACCCAGACCAAATGCCGCCTGCAACAGGCACAAGGTATCGGTACCGTCATCGTCGAACCCCGACTCATAGGCCAGCTCGACATTGCCGCTCATAGCCTGCTGCCATTGCTGCTGCTCGACCCAGTGACTCATCAAGCCACGCCAGTACGAATCATGTAGCGGCCGCTGGGCTTCGGCCCGGGCGTCTTCGCGCACCCGGTCCAGACACACCAGCAGAACACAGTCATCACGCCAGGTACTCAGGGCCTGACCGATCTGGCGACACCGCCATGCGCCCAAGTCCCGACTCAAACACAGCTCGATGCATTCACCCGGGGCCGGTTCACACAACTCCGCCGCGACATCCGCCAGTGCCGGATGCGGCAAGCATTCGACCTGAACCGCAAGCCCCTGCCCAGCCAGCAGACTGGCCAGGCTCTGTAGCCGCTCACTGCAGGCAGGGCCGGCCGACAGCCGCGCACCACTCCCGGTGTGCTCGATAGTGATGAACACCACAGCCTCGACCGCCGTGCCCGGCTCGACCAGCCGACTGATCAGCGGTGCCGGACGAGATACCGCCGGCCGGCCATCGCGGCAGGACAGAAACAGCGTCGGTAACGTGCGCGCGGATGCCATAGCTGCCTCCTGGAGCTGTCTTAGCGCCTGACCTTGCTCGCCGGCTCGCCACCAATCCCGAAATGCGCTTTTGGCATCTCACTGATGATTACCCGGACACTCGGCAGCGGCGCATCCAGCGCCCGGGCGATAGCTTCGCTGACTTCGCGGATCAGCGTTTCCTTCTGCTCGTCGCTGCGACCTTCAAGAATGTGCAATTGTGCAATCGGCATAGTTCTCTCCTCAGACAAACCGGCAGGTCACACTGCCCAGCCCCTGGTAACGCACACTGATATTGTCCCCGGCTTCGACCGTGATCGCCGCAGTGATGCCGCCGGTCATGATGAAGCTGCCCGCCGGAATGTGCTCGCCGCGCTCAGCCAGCAGGTTGGCCAACATAGCGACGCTGGAGGCCGGATGCCCGAGTACTGCGGCACCGGCACCGACATCGACTACCTCACCGTTCTTTTCCACCACCACACCGAAGTTCTTCAGGTCGACGTCTTCGACATTGGCCATCTGCCCACCGGTAATGAAACGGGTCGAAGAAGCGTTATCGGCCACCACGCTGATCAAATCGAACTTGAAGTTCTCGTAGCGTGAATCGATCACCTCGACAGTCGGCACCACATAATCAGTGGCTGCCAACACATCACCGATGTGACAGCCCGGGCCCTTGAGCGGGGCCTTGGTAACGAAGGAAATTTCTGCCTCGATCTTCGGGTGAATCAGTTCTTTGGTATCCACCACGCCGCCATCCGGTACGCTGAAGTAGTCGGCAAGGAAGCCGTAGATCGGGGTTTCCACACCCATCTGCGCCATCTTGGCCCAGGAGGTCAAGCCCATCTTCAGACCGACGATCTTGTTGCCCCGGGCTTCCTTGCGCCGACGGATTTCCCACTGGATATCGTAGGCATCGGCAAAGGTCATGTCCGGGTAGTCATTGGTGATCTTGTGAATGTCGTGGGCCTGCAGTTCGGCATTCTCGATATGCTCAGCCAGCGCCAGCACCTGCTCACGGGTCAGGGTTTTTTTTTGCTCTTTCATGCCGATTGCTCCTGTTTTTTCAGCAGATCCAGTGCCACATCCACGATCATGTCTTCCTGACCGCCGACCATACGGCGCTTGCCCAGCTCGACCAGAATGTCGACGGTCTTCAGCCCATACTTCTGGGCCGCCACTTCCGAGTGACGCAGGAAGCTGGAGTAGACCCCGGCATAACCCAGGGCCAGGGTTTCACGGTCAACCCGCACCGGGCGGTCCTGCAGCGGCCGGACGATGTCATCGGCGGCGTCCATCAGGGTGTACAGATCGGTGCCGTGCTCCCAGCCGAGGCGTTCGGCGGCGGCAATAAAGACTTCCAGCGGTGCGTTGCCGGCCCCGGCACCCATGCCGGCCAGGCTGGCGTCGATGCGGTCACAGCCTTCTTCCACGGCGGCGATGGAGTTGGCCACCCCGAGACTGAGGTTGTGGTGGGCGTGAATGCCGGTCTGGGTTTCGGGTTTGAGTACATCTTTCAGTGCGCGGAAGCGGTCACGGATATCCTGCATGCCCATGGCGCCGCCAGAGTCGACGACATACAGGCAGGTGGCGCCGTAGTCTTCCATCATCTTCGCCTGCTGGGCCAGACCCTGCGGGGTCTGCATGTGGCTCATCATCAGAAAGCCAACGGTGTCCATGCCCAGCTTGCGCGCGTGTTCGATGTGCTGCTTGGATATATCGGCCTCGGTGCAGTGGGTGGCGACGCGGACGATGCGCGCACCGGCGTTGTAGGCATTGTCCAGGTCATGGATGGTGCCGATGCCGGGCAGCAGCAGTGTGGCGATCTGTGAATGGGTGACCACTTCGGCCACTGCTTCGATCCATTCCAGGTCGGTGTGTGCGCCGAAGCCGTAGTTGAAACTGGAGCCTTGCAGGCCGTCACCGTGGGCGACTTCGATCGAGTCGACCTTGGCCTTGTCCAGGGCTCGGGCGATGTCCTGCACGTTCTTGATCGAGTACTGGTGGCGGATGGCATGGCTGCCGTCACGCAGGGTGACGTCAGAGATATAGAGTTTTTTGCCGGGATTGAAGGTCATGATGGTCTCCTCAGGCCTGGGTCATCGACTGCGCCATACGCTCGGCGGTAGCCAGCGCAGCGGAGGTCATGATGTCGAGGTTGCCAGCGTAGGCCGGCAGGTAATGGGCGGCGCCTTCGACTTCGAGGAAGATCGAGGTTTTCAGCCCGCTCAGGTGGCCGAGGCCAGGGACGTTCAGCGGCTGGTCTTGCGGGATCACGTCAAACTGGACCTTCTGCTTCAGGCGGTAGCCGGGTACGTAGCTGTTGACGGCCTGGACCATCTCTTCCACCGAGGCTTCCACCGCGGCCTGGTCAGCCAGTTCGCTCAGTACATACACGGTATCGCGCATGATCAGAGGCGGCTCGGCCGGGTTCATGATGATGATTGCCTTGCCACGTTTGGCGCCACCGATCACTTCAATCGCCTTGGAGGTGGTTTCGGTGAACTCGTCAATATTGGCGCGGGTACCCGGGCCGGCTGACTTGGAGGAAATCGAGGCGACGATTTCGCCGTAGTGCACCTTGGCCACGCGGGAGACGGCGGCGACCATGGGGATGGTGGCCTGGCCACCGCAGGTGACCATGTTGACGTTGGCTTCGTTGATATGTTGCTCAAGGTTCACCACCGGCACGCAGTAGGGCCCGATGGCCGCTGGGGTCAGGTCGATGATCCGCAGGTCCGGCTTGTGGTCGCGCAGAAACACCTCGTTGTGCCGGTGGGCACCGGCCGAGGTGGCATCGAAGATAAAGTCGATGTCGGCAAATTCCGTCATCTTGACCAGGCCATCCACCCCTTCATGGGTGGTGGCCACGCCCATGCGCGCAGCGCGCGCCAGGCCATCGGATTCGGGGTCGATGCCAACCATCGCTCCCATGGCGATATGCTCGCTGTTGCGCAGGATCTTGATCATCAGGTCGGTGCCGATGTTGCCCGAGCCGATGATCGCGGCTTTCAGTTTCTTGCTCATGTTTATGCCCTCGTTGGGGTAACACTTGTTCTGTTCTGGTGGCTGGCATTGCCTGCGTCATGGAATGCTTCGCTACGCTCGCAATAACGCTGGAGGGCTCCATAACTCTTCACCATCATTGCGAGGGCCATAGGCCCGCGACAAATCCAGTCAGGTAAAGCGCACGCTGGCTGTACCGATGCCACCAATGCTGACTTGCATAAAGTCACCCGCCTTGACCGGCTCCAGCGGCACCAGCGAACCGGACAGGATGACTTCACCGGCCTTCAGCGAAATGCCGAACTGACCCAGAGTATTGGCCAGCCAGGCGACGCAGTTGACCGGTGAACCCAGCGCCGCAGCGCCGGCACCAGTGCTGATGATCTGGCCGTTCTTTTCCACCACCATGCCGCAGGTGACCAGATCGACCTGGCGCGGAGAGACCGCGTGGTCACCGAGCACGAACAGGCCGCAGGAGGCGTTATCAGCAACTGTGTCCTGAATAGCGATCTTCCAGTCCTGGATGCGCGAATCGATGATCTCGAAGCACGGCATCACACATTCTGTGGCGGCCAGCACATCGGCGTTGGTCACGCCCGGGCCGGTCAGATCCTTTTTCAGGATGAAGGCGATTTCGCCTTCGGCGCGGGGCTGCATCAGCTTTTCACTGATCGGCATGGCTTCGCCGCTGTTGTAAACCATGGCGTCGGTCAGGTAGCCGAAGTCCGGCTGGTGCACATTGAGCATGTTCTGCACTGCCTTGCTGGTGACACCGATCTTCTTGCCAATCACCCGCTCACCAGCATCCAGCCGGTTTTGCAGCATGCGCAGGGAAATGTCGTAGGCGTCTTCGATGCTGATATCGAAGCCACGGCTGGTAAGTGGGCTGACTGCTTCACGCTTGAGCATGGCCTGGTAAAGCTCGTCGCCGAGTTGGTTGATCTGGGTCTGATCCATGGTCAGTGTGCTCCTGAAGCGCTGTCGGCTTCGCTGAGAAAATCTTCCACCAGCCGCGCGAAGCGACCGGCATGTTCGATCTGGGTCCAGTGGCCGCAATGGCCGAATACATGCAACTGTGCGTTGGGAATCAGCTCGGCCAGTTGCAGTGACGCCTGTAGCGGGATCACCTGATCCTCGCGACCATGAATCACCAGGGTTTCGTGTGGCAGGTTGCGGATATCAGCCTCGGCACTGGCCAGACCATCGACCCAGCGCTGGCGCGGGGGCGGAAACATCTGCGCGAAGGACTCCTGGAAGCCCGGGCGAATGCTGGCCTGGTAGCGCAACTCGGCCAGTTCGTCGGTGACCAGACTGCGGTCGTAGGCGAAGGTATCCATCAGCCGGCGCATGGTCTCGAACGACGGCTCATAGCCCCAGACCTCATCCAGGCCGGGAGTAATCGGGAAGCTGACCCCAACGCTGCCCATCAGTACCAGCCGACGCACACGCTCGGGGTACTTGATCGCCAACGCCAGGGCGATGCCGCCGCCGAAGGAGTTGCCGACCAGATCGGCCTGTTCGATGCCCAGGGTATCGAGTACACCGATGGCGTGCTCGACCCAGACATCGCGACGGTAGTCAGGCTGCTCCGGGCGTTCGCTGTAGCCGAAGCCGAGCATGTCGGGGGCAATGACACGGCGCGACTCTGCCAGGGTCGGCATGATCAGACGCCAGTTGGCCCAGGCAGTGACGCCGGGGCCAGAGCCGTGAATCAGCATCAGCGGAAAACCTGTGCCGCTGTCGTGCAGGTTGGTCTGGAAGCCGGCAGCAGTGATGCTGCGACCGACTTCCGGGCTGTTGACAGGTACGGTCATGGGCGCCTCACAGCTTCACGCAGATGTTTTTCAGTTCGGTGTAGAACTCCAGCGAGTGCACACCGCCTTCACGACCGATACCTGACTGCTTGCTGCCACCGAAGGCGGTACGCAGGTCACGCAGGAACCAGCTGTTGACCCAAACGATGCCGGCTTCAAGTTGCCCTGCAACGCGATGGGCGCGGGTCACGTTCTCGGTCCAGAGCGCCGAAGCCAGGCCGTAGGGCAGACTGTTGGCCAGCTCGATGGCCTCTTCCTCGGTATCGAACGGGCGGATATGGCAGCAGGGGCCGAAGATCTCTTCGGTCACCACCGCCGAGTCGTCCTGCAGACCGGTCCAGATAGTCGGCTGTACCCAGGCGCCATGCGCCAGTTCGGCTGGCATGTCCGGCACGCCACCACCAGTGATCACGTTAGCGCCGTCGTCGACCGCCTTCTGGTAGTAGGACAACACTTTCTCGCGGTGCTTGAGACTGATCAGCGGGCCGAAGTTGCTGCGCTCATCGTCCGGCGGGCCGATCACCAACTCTTCAGCGCCGGCCTTGAGGCGGGCGACGAACTCGTCAAAGATCGGCCGCTGCACGTACACCCGCTCGGTGCCCAGGCACACCTGACCGCAGTTGGCGAACGCCGAACGCAGGGTGCCCTCGATGGCCTTGTCCATATCGCAGTCGGCGAACACGATGCCAGCGTTCTTGCCACCCAACTCCAGCGATACCTGACGCACGCCGTTGGCGGCGGCCTTCATAATGGTTTCGCCAGTGCCGGTCTCGCCGGTAAAGGTATAGGCATCAACATCCGGGTGTTCAGTCAGGAAAGCGCCGGCCGAGTTGCCGCCGAAGCCATGCACCACGTTATAGACCCCATCAGGCACGCCGGCCTGCTTCATCACCTCGCCCAGCAGCGCAGTGGTGGTCGGGGTTTCCTCCGACGGCTTGACCACCACAGTGTTGCCGCAGGCCAGCGCCGGGCCGACCTTCCAGGTCATCAGCAGCAACGGCAGGTTCCACGGGCAGATCACCCCGATCACGCCCTTGGGCCGGCGTACCGCATAGTTGAGGGCCCCGGTGCCATCGGGAGTGGCCATTTCGAAGGCCTCAGCGGCGATATTCTTGACCAGGTCGGCAAACACCTTGAAGTTGGCCGCACCACGCGGAATGTCGATGTGGCTGGCCAGCGATTTGGGCTTGCCAGTGTCCTGACATTCGGCCTCGAGGAACTCGTCAAAACGGGCGTTGATGCCGTCAGCCACCTTGTGCAGGATTGCCGTGCGTTGCTCCACCGTCATCCGCCCCCACGGGCCCTTGAGCGCGTCACGCGCAGCCTTGACGGCAGCGTCGACCTCTTCACGGCCAGCTTCGTGCACCCGGCTGATGACCTTGCCGTTGGCCGGGTTGACGTTGTCGAACAGCCGGCCATTGGCCGAACCGACGTATTCACCGTTGATGTAATGCTTGATCTCTTTCATGGCTACGCAAGTCTCGTCGAACAGGGGTGTATCAGGTCAGCACGCTGAGGAAACGCTCGTTGAGCTGACGGTCGTGGTAGAAAATCGCCTTGCCGAGATCTTTGGCCATCCAGGTCACCGGCTTATGGTCGGGGTAGTAGTAGTCACCACCGCAGAAGACCTCATTACGGTTGCCGGAGGGATCAAAGAAATAGATGGTCTGCCCGTGGGTCAGGCCATGGCGGGTCGGGCCGATATCAATCGAAGTATCGGTCATCGAGATCAGGTCAGCGGCACGCAGGACCTGCTCCCAGCTATCCAGATAAAAGGAGGCATGGTGGAACTTGCCCTTCTCCGGATGCTTGATGAAAGCGATGTCGTGCGCTTTCATCGACACGGTAAGGAACTGGGCAATGCGGTCACCGTTGTCGTCCAGAACCTGCTCGGCCAAATGAAAGCCCAGTACATTGACGAACAGGTCATAGGTGGCCGCCAGTTCATCGCCGTACAGCAGACAATGGTCGAAACGTACCGCCCGCATGCCACCCAGATCGCGCGGCCAGGCTTCCGGATTGACGTTGGAGACGCCCCACTTTCCGGTGTATTCCTTGTCTGCATACAACTCGAAGAAGTGCCCGCTCGGGGCCTGGAAGCGCAGGCGGCGGCCGCAGCCCTTGAGCTCTTCAGCCGGAATGTCTTCCACCGCACAACCCCAGGCCTGCAAGTCTTTGCCCAATTGGGTGAGGGTGGCATCGTCGACGACCTTGAAGCCCATGAAATCCATGCCCGGCTCATCATCGGGACTGAGTACCACGGAGAACTTGTCGACTTCGGTCCAGGCCTTGAGGTAGACCCGGCCCCGGTCGTCGCGGTCCATCTCGATCAGCCCCATCAGATCCGCGTAATGGCGGACCGCTGCATCGATATCCAACACCCGGAGCTGTACGTGGCCGGGACGCATAACGCCTTTTTTCATGACATCACCTCATTAGACTTGTTGTTGGGTGCTGGCCAGCTCGGCGGCCGGCCGATATTCAAAGGTCAAATCGGTCAACGGGTAGACCCGGCAGGCCAGCACCTGACCACGGCGGCGGGACTGCTCATCAACATGTTTTTTGCTCATCGGGCCGCAACTGAACTCACCGCTGACCACCTGCACCTTGCACAGGCCGCAACCACCGCCGCGACAGCCGACCGGGATGCAGCGCTTGCCGGCCAGTTCCA
The DNA here is from genome assembly GCF_900115905.1 of Halopseudomonas formosensis. Taxonomy (GTDB): domain Bacteria; phylum Pseudomonadota; class Gammaproteobacteria; order Pseudomonadales; family Pseudomonadaceae; genus Halopseudomonas; species Halopseudomonas formosensis. The sequence continues at coordinate 308,726 of NZ_FOYD01000001.1, read as the reverse complement.
TGGCCTTGAGCAGGGACTGCTCACGTGAGCAACTGAAGTGCAGACCCTTGACCAGCTCGATCATTTCGAATGTGTCAGTCATGGTTGTTGTTCTCGACTGCCGTTCGTATGGTTGGCACGCCAGTCTGCGAAAGCTGGCGTGCCGGCGGTTATCGCGGCTGCGCAAGCGCTTGCGCTCCCGCGCAGCTTTGTTTTCAGATGCGTTTGAACAGAGCCGAGCGCTGGATCTCTCCGGTGCCATCGGCGGCGGTGTAGAAGCGCTCCATGAAAATGTCGCGCTCAAACAGCCGGCCCTGCATCAGGACGGTGATGGCGGCATCGATCATCGGCGGCGGCCCGCACAGATACGCCTTGTGGCCGGCAAAACGGCCATCGAAATGAGCCTTGGCAGCGTCATGTACATAGCCGCGGAAACCGTGCCAGTCGCTGTCTTCGGCGGCCTGGCTGAGTGCTGGGACATAGGTGAAGTTGGCATGCTCAGCAGCCAGGCGCTCAAACAGCTCGCGGTTGTACAGCTCAGCCCGATTGCGCGCGCCCTGAAACAGGGTAATCTGACGCGTATCGCCCTGCGCCAGCAGATCGAGGATCATCGATTGCGGACTGGACAACCCGGAACCGCCAGCGATAAAAATCAGATCGCCGGGCTGCGAGCCACGCACGAAGAACATGCCATAGGGGCCGGACAGCTTGAGGCTGTCACCAACCTTGAGCTGCTGATGGATATACGTGGTAGCGGCACCGCCTTCGACCAGGCGCACATGCAGCTCGACCTCGTCGGGCCGGCTCGGCGGGTTGGCCAGCGAGAACGCCCGGCTACCCTCGATGCCCGGCAGCTCCAGGTTGATGTACTGCCCGGCCTGGAAGGTCATGGGCCGGTCCAGCGTCAGGCGGACACCGAGAATGGTCGGCGACAGCTCGACCAGTTCGCTGACCGTGGCCTGGTAGTCCTCGACTGGATAGCCCTCGAAATCCTCATCAACGTCGATGTCGGCCTCGATGGTCACATCGCTCTGCACCGTGGCGCAGCAGGCCAGCACCTTGCCTTCGTCACGCTCAACATCCATCAGCGCGAACGGAGAGGCTTCGCCGATATCCACATCGCCGTCCAGCACCTGGACCTTGCAGGTGGCGCAGGTACCGTGGCCACAGGCAAACGGTAGCCAGACCCCCTGACGCAGGGCAGCCTGAAGAATAGTCTGGCCGTCATCGACTTCAATCTGCTCGCCGGTGGGCTCGATGGTGACTGTGTAGCTCATGACAATACCCTCAGGTTGCGCTGCCGCCGATGCCATCCAAGCCCGGGGTAGTCAAAGTCAGCATGCTCTTGTGGCCAATGCCGCTGTCCTTGAGGCTGGCCGCCAGATCCGGGGTAAACGGCTGGTCATCCAGTTGCCACTCGACGCGGCTGAAATCCAGACCGGCGCTGTCCGGGTGCGCGGCAATGGCCGGACGCAGGACCTGCTCAAAGAAGTCACCCAGAGGCATGTCCGGCGCCGCCAGAAAGGCGAACGGCGAGCAAAACATCAGGTGTTTGCGCCAGTAGACATAGACCAGTTGCATGCCGTTGAAGTTGGCCTGCAGGTCCTTGGGTTCGGCACTGTAGGGATAAAGGGCTTTTACACTCATGGGGTGTCACCTTGTTCTTGTAGTGGCCCCGGCCGGTGACCGGGGCGGCAGTTCAGGTTGTGGCTTCAGGCGGCATCCTTGGAGTCATCGGCACCCAGCGGCTTATTACCCTTGATCGCCTGCCAGCGCCGGTGATCGGGCGAGCCGAGGTACTCGAGATTGTCCTGGCCGATATTGATGTGGTAGTACTTGGCGACCACGGTCTCGAGATCCGCACCTTCGCAGTTGCCCTGGTAGATCTGGTGCACCGGCAGCCAGGCCTGGATGTACTTCTCGGGCTCGTGCTTGAAGATGTCGCAGCAACCATCTGAGCAGAAGTGATAGCGCTCACCGTCGTGCACCAGGCTGCGATGGCTCAGCTGAGTCGGGTCATCCGGCTCGGTAAACAGAGTCGGTACCTGGCAGACCTGGCACAGTTGCGGCAAGGTGTTGTTGTAGAACCGCTCGCCCTTTTCCTGCTGTTTCTGCCAGTGCTCGAAACGCGGCCGGTAGTACTTGTCGAAAGTGTCCGGATACTGCTCGGACAACCAGTTCATTTCCGCCTCGCTGGGAATCCAGGTGTGGAAGTTGGTGGCCTGGCTGTACTGGTAGAAGGTCGACCACAGCTGGTGGCTGATATGGTGCTTACCCTTATTGGCGTCGTCCTGGTACTTGGGCGGACGGATGCCATAGCGCTCCAGATCCCTGAACAGCGCACCACCGTTCTGCTCGTAATAGACTTCCCAGGCGTCCTTCCAGGACATCACCTTGTTCGGCAGCATGTAGTCCATCATCATGCTGACCAGGCTCAGCAGCCGGTAACCCCGCCAGAACCACTTGTCGATCCAGCGCTGGACGATCGGCACGTTGTCTTCATGTTGTTCCAGCATGAACTTGATCACTTCCAGACCCAGGGTCATGTGCCGGGCCTCGTCGGACTGGGCTGAGAAACCGAAGGTCACGGTGGCCATGTCGCCGTTGTAGGCGGCACCAGACATGAACGGCACAAACAGCAGGTTGGTCAGTACGTACTCGAAGGAGAACGAGATCGCGGTAAGGAACTCGAACGGACCGGCCGAGCGGGCATCGTCGAAGAACGACTTGGGCACCGACAGGAACCACACCCGGTCATGCATGTGGGCAAAGTCATGCAGGCCGTTGAAGTGCTTGTTGTAGTGGCTCATGGCGTGGATCTGTGTCTGCACGTGACGCAGTTCGTCGATCGACTGCATCTGGCACGCCACTCGCGCGCCGGCGCCACTGAAGTGCCGGCCAACCTTAGCGTAGCCCTGGAAGGCACCATACTCCAACGGTGATACCCCGGTCAGGAACAGCTTCAGCGCGTTGACGTAACGGGCATCGGAAATGTTTTGGTGGCCGTTGTTCTGAGCAAAGGCGTCGAAGATCGCATACAGCTTCTTCTCCTTCTCGGCCTGATACTTCCAGTAGGCGTCCATGGTCAGGCGGAACGGGTCTTCCCATTTGTCCCAGTCTGTGATCTTGATGCCCTCGAAGCGCTCATAGGGGAAAATATCTTCCTTCTTCTGATAGCTTGGCTCCCAGGCCATGTCGCGGGTCAGGTACTGGTACTTGTCTTTGAGACTGAGTTTCTTGTTCTTGGTCGCCATGACGAATCTCCTAGTTTTTCCACTCGAGGATGAAGTGATCGTCATCCTCATCCACGTTGCCGCCGATACTGATCACATCCAGGAGCATTTCCTGCACGTCCCACTCGCGGCCGATCTTTTCTTCAACCGTGTGACGGTTTATCACCAAGCGCTGCTCGGCCTGAATGCGAATCATGGCCGGGTGGTGTTGTACTTCGGCGTGGGGGTTGTCCTCGGCAATCGCCTCGACCAGATAGCGGGCGTTGTCGTTGTCCTGAAACACTATGAAAGCGAGCTGGCTCATGCGGCGATCTCCTGTGCAGCGAAACCCAGTTTCTTCAGGCGCGCCGCAAACTGGGCGGCTACCTCGCTCAGCGCCGGGGCACCAACACTGGCCTCGGCCAGCGGTGCCAACGCGGTGACCACCCGCGGCTGCCAGACCTCGATCCAGGACTGCAACTGCTCGACATTGGCCTCGCTCTCGGCGCGCACGGTCTTGACCATGGCATCGACCCAGCGACTGGACTCGCTGAACCAGTCGCGCATGAATTCGGTGAGCATCGACACATCCTCGGCACCCTGTTCAGCCAGCCACTGATCGAAGTGCTGATACATCAGCGGATACAGATGACCATCGATGATCAGGTTCTGCACCAGGGTCAGTTCGAACCAGTCCTTGATCACCAGACTGTCCTCGACCAGCCGGCGCAACGGCTGCCACAAGGCGTCTTCCAGCCAGTAGGTTTTGGATCGATCCAGCGCCTCACCGGTACCCCCATCGATCAGCAGGGCAATACGCGACAGGTACTGGCCCATGCCCAGGCGATCCATGGCCTGATAGATATGCAGCTGGGTCATGGTCCCGGCCACGCAGTCACCGGCCACGCTGCTGTTGTTCATGTTGGCGCCCAACTCGACATGACGCAGCGGCACCAGCAGACGCAGCAGGTTTTCCTGCACAGCATCAGGCAGGCGGGTCAGCAGTCCGCGCTTGTCGCAGAAGCTGAAGTTGTACTCGGTGGCTTCCTGCATCTTGGCCCGGCTCTGCACGTAGACGCCGTAGTAGAACTGACGCGGATCGGTCACCGCGTGCCAGTCGGCCATACGTACGGCGCTGCGGCCGGGGTCATTCAGACCATGCTGGGGGTCCCACAACGGCCGGTAATGAAAATTGGTGGTCGCTTCGATGTCGTAGCTGGCCTCCTGATAACGTGAAGCTGGCTTGTCGCCGAAGCGGCGTTGAATATTGCTGTAGGTGTGGCGGATCGGCTCCACCGCATGGGTTTTGATTTCAATGCTCATAGCAACCGTACCATCTTGTTTTTGTAGAGGGGTGTGCAGTACCGGGGTCAAAGATGGCCCTTCTCGCCGAAGCGCCACTTGACCATCTCTTCATCGACCTGACGGGCCATTTCCTCGTCCATGTGCACCACATGGTTGTGCTTGCAGAACTGCTCGAAAGCCGCCTGTGGCAGTACCAGCTCGACAAACAGATCGGGATGACCGATGGCAAAGTCGAATTCGACAAAGCGGGCACCCGGTTCACTACGAACCCGGATGTAGCGGGTCATCTCGTCAAAGCTCTGCTGGGGTTGGCTCATGGTCGTTAACCTGCGGTCGTTGTTGTCTACGAGTGATAAAGCAACGGCTGTGCCAGAGTTGCCATCACACGCCCAGACCAAAGACCAACACACTGATATAAAAGGGGAAAATTATTTTCTGCCATGCTACTGGCGACGTTCTTCCAGTCATTGCGGATGATTGCCGACAGCCGAACTTTGATGATTTGATCAAATCCACCAAAGCATCTGAGCAAATGCTCAGGCGCGACCTAACATGGTTAATGAGCCTCTGCGCGATTGATCGTTTGATTGATTTTTGAGCACGATCAAGGCGATGATGGAAAACGCACCCTTGTGATCACTGTCTCAAGCCAAGACAGGCTGATCACCACCCCACACAACAACAATAGGGGCCCGACGCCATGACGATCAGCTATAAGTCACAGCTGCAGTATTCGGATTTCCAGGATCTGAGCGAACAGATCCGTTTCCAGAGCGCAGATGGCAAGATCTGGTTCGGAGAACAGCGCATGCTGCTGATGCAGGTCTCGGCCCTGGCCAACTTCCGCCGTGAGCTGGTCAACAGCCTGGGCATCGAACGGGCCAAGGGTTTCTTTCTGCGCCTGGGCTACCAGTCTGGGCTCAAGGACGCCGAGCTGACGCGCAAGTTGCGCCCGGACTGCAGCGAGCTCGACATATTCCTCGCTGGCCCGCAACTGCATTCGCTCAAGGGCATGGTCAAGGTCCGGCCGATCCAGATCGACATCGATCAGCAGTCCGGCCACTTCTATGGCGAGCTGGAGTGGATCGATTCGTTCGAGGTGGAAATCTGTCAGACCGAGCTGGGCATGATGGACGAACCGGTGTGCTGGTCACTGCTTGGCTATGCCTGCGCCTATACCTCCTCATTCATGGGCCGGGAAATCATCTTTCGCGAAGTGAGCTGCAAAGGCTGCGGCGATGAAAAATGTCTGATCGTCGGCAAGCCGGCCGAAGAGTGGGAGGATGCTGCCGAATTCAAGCAGTATTTTCGTGCCGACCCGATCATCGAAGAGCTCTACGATCTGCAATCACAACTCAGCTCGTTGCGTACCAGTCTGGAGCAGCAGCAAGGTCAGTACTACGGTATCGGCCAGTCGCTGGCCTACAAAAAGGTCTGCAAGATGATCGACAAGGCCGCTGACAGCAAGGTCTCGGTACTGCTACTGGGCGAAACCGGGGTCGGCAAGGAAGTAATCGCGCGCAGCGTACACCTGCGCAGTGAGCGCGCCGAGAAGCCATTCATCGCAATCAATTGCGCAGCGATTCCCCCGGACCTGATCGAGGCCGAGCTGTTCGGGGTCGAGAAAGGCGCTTACACCGGCGCCAGCCAGACTCGCGCCGGACGCTTCGAGCGCGCCCATGGCGGCACTATTTTTCTGGATGAAGTAGCTGAATTGACGCCCCGGGCCCAGGCCACCCTGCTACGCGTGTTGCAGGAAGGCGAACTGGAGCGCGTTGGTGATTCGCGCACCCGCAAGATCGATGTGCGGGTGATTGCCGCCACCAACGAAAGCCTGGCTGACGCAGTGGAAGCGGGAAAATTCCGCGCCGACCTGTTCTATCGGCTCAACGTATTCCCGGTGAAGATTCCGCCGCTGCGCGAACGTATCGAAGATCTGCCGCTGCTGGTCGAGCACTTTCTGCGCAAGTTCCACCGCGAATACAACAAACGCACCCTGGGCCTGTCCGACAAGGCGCTGGAGCTGTGCCTGCGTTATCGCTGGCCCGGCAATATCCGCGAACTGGAAAACGTCATTGAGCGCGGGGTGATTCTGACCGATAGCAACGAAACCATCAGCCTGGATGCACTGTTTGCCGTGTTTCCCGAACACTCGGGTGACTGCCCGGAGGAGCGCCTGAATGCCAGCGGCCAGTTGGTTCATGCCCATAGCCAGGTCAGCGGGGACTGGGTCAGCCATATCCTCGAACAGCAGATCAGCCTGGATCAGGTCGAGGAGCAACTGATGCGTGGGGCCATGGAGCTGGCCAACCAGAACGTTTCACAGGCCGCCCGCCTGCTGGGCCTGACCCGTCCGGCCCTGGCCTACCGACTGAAGAAAACCGGCATCCTTCTTGAAGACAGCGAAGCCTGATACCCATAACTGCCCGCCGGAGCCCTTCCTGGCGGGCACACCCTTTTAATGAAATCAGCAAGCACCCCGAGCCGCTTGATCATTTGATCAATATCAAATCCACGCAATCGGCCAAAACCTTTTCAATCGCCACCCTGGCACAGTAAAAAATCTTTACCAATCAATCACCTGAAAACACTTAACGGTCTCTGGCACAGGCGTTGCTTTATGTCTCTCCAGCCGCATTGCACACAACAACAAGACCATGACGGTGACTCACCATGTTCGATCTACCTCTGCGCCTTGTGCGCCCTGTTCGTCAGCCCCTGCGGTTGGCACCTCTGGGACTCATGCTGCTCTGGTTGGGTGGCTGCGAAGCTCCACTCGATCTTGAGGCAGTCCAGCAACAGAGGCTGCAACCCATCCAGCGCACCGACTTCTACCAGTCCATGGCCAGCAACGACCAGCTCACTCTGCTGGCCGGCAACCACGGGGTGGTGCTGATCAGCTCCGACCTCGGCCAGCATTGGCAGCGTCAGCAACTACCCACCGACATGGGCCTGATTGATCTGGATGTCTGCCCTGACCAGAGCTTCATCGCTCTGGCCTTCGACAACCAGCTCTGGCACATCAGCCCCGATGCCAGTGACTGGAGCGCCCACCCATTGCCCAGCAGCGAGCAGATGATGACCGCTACCTGCGCCCCGGACGGCAGTTGGTGGGCCGCCGGCAGCTACAGCACCCTGCAAAGCAGCCATGATCAGGGCCAGAGCTGGGACGAGACCAGCCTGGATGAAGACGCCATTCTCACCACCCTGCAGTTTATCGACGCCGACCAGGCAGTAGTCACCGGGGAGTACGGGCTGGTGTTCACCAGCCGCGACGGCGGCCAGAGCTGGGACCCGGCCGGTAGCCTGCCCGATGAGTTCTACCCGCACACCAGCCACTTCCGCAGTCTTGATGAGGGCTGGGTCGGTGGCCTCAACGGTTTCATCTGGCATACCCGCGATGGCGGCGACAGCTGGCGGCGCCAGCCGACCAGCACAGAGGTCTCGATCTTCGGCTTTATCAGTGGCGAGCATGGCCTGTATGCGGTTGGCGACAACACCACGGTGCTGAGTCTCAACGGTAGCCGCTGGCAGTCGCTGCCAACCCCCGAACAGCCGCTATATCTGCGCGCTGGCCAACTACTGCCGAATCAGCAACTGCTGGTCGCCGGTGGTCGTGGCCTGCTGCTGAACCTTGAACTTCCAAAGGCCTTGGCGGCCAGTACTGACTGAGGGTATCGACATGTCTGGATTGCACCGTTTCACCCATGCCATGCATAGCCTCGAAGCGTGGATATTCAACAATCCACGCAAGGTCTTGGTCGCCATCGCCCTGCTGACCCTGATATTCGCCCTAAGGATTCCGGGACTGAAGATCTATACCGACTTCGCCGATCTGCTGCCCCAGCAGCATCCCTACATTGAGCTGCACAACAGCATCAAGGACAGCTTCGGCGGGGCCAACGTGCTGGTGGTCGGCATCGCCTTCGACGAGGGCGATATCTTCAGCAACGCCAATCTGGCGACCATCGACCGCATCACCCATGCGGTCGACAGTCTGCCAGGGGTCAACCACAACCTGGTTTCCAGCATTACCCACCGCAATTCGCGCAAGATCTGGCTGACCGAAGTCGGCTCAATCAACTCCGAGCCCTACTTTGAAGCCGAGCGCGCACCCTACAGCGCCGAGCAACTGGAGCAGATGCGCGCCGACGTAGCCGCCAACCCGCAAATCTATGGGCCACTGGTTTCCTCGGACTTTCGGATGGCACTGGTCAAGGCCCAGTTGATCGAAGGCCAGCTCGATTACGAGCAGATATTTGCCCAACTGCAGGCGCTGCGTGAGGCGGAAACCCGCGATGGCATAACCGTGTATGCCACCGGCCAACCAGTGCTGGTCGGCTGGACCTATACCTACATGGATCAGATCCTGCAGATCTTCATCTTCACCGTGCTGATCATGCTCGCCCTGCTGGTCTTCCACTTCCGCAAGGGCTACGGCGTACTGATTCCGCTCGGCGGAGTACTGATCTCGACCATCTGGGGTCTGGGGATCATCAGCCTGCTGGGCTTCAATCTCGACCCGCTGGGGCTGGTGATTCCATTTCTGATCGCCGCCCGGGCCATGAGTCACGGGGTGCAACTGGTCGAACGATACTATGCCGAAGTGCGCGAATGCGGCGATAGCCCGCAGGCGGCGCGGGCCACTTTTGAAAGCCTGTTCCGGCCTGGTTCGCTCGGCGTGATCTCCGACGCTGTCGGTTTGTCGCTGATCGCCATCGGCTCAATTGCCCTGAATACCAAGCTCGGCATCTACGCTTCCCTGTGGGCTACCACCGTGATTCTCACCGTGCTGATCGGTGTGCCACTGCTGCTGTCGATCCTGCCAGCTCCGAAAAACCCGCAACTCAAGGAAACCTTCCTGCGCCACATTGGGGTCGTCTGCGCCAATACCATCAGCCGCCCGAGCGCCGCGCACATCACCCTGAGCATCGCCGCCCTGGCGATCTTGGTTGGCCTGTTCTCGGCCTCACAGGTGCGTATCGGCGATTCCGAGCCGGGCTCACCGATTCTCTATCCCGAGCATGACTACAACCTGTCATCCAAGGAGGTCAACGAGCGGTTCCCCGGTTCCGAAGAGCTGTACATCATCGCCGAACACGCCGAGATCGGCGGGCTGAAAAAGCCCGAGGTACTGCGCGCCCTGCAGGATCTGCAGGCGCACATGCTGGCCGACCCCGGAGTGGGCGGCAGCAAGGGTTTGCCGGATCTGATCAAACAGGTCAACCGGCTGATGCACAACGATGATCCGCGCTGGTTCCAGATTCCCCACGAAGCGGATTACGTCGGCGGGCTGATGTTCACCTACATGGCCTCCAGCCCGATCCCTGGTGCGCTCGACGAGTTCAACGACACCGACGACCGCGTCGCCAACCTTGTTTTCTACTACAAGGACCGCCAGGGCGAGACCATCCGCCGCGCCATCCACATGGCCCGCGAATGGATCGCCGAGAACGAGGGCAAGGTTGAGGGTCTGAGCATTCGTCTGGCCGGCGGCACCCTGGGGGTCGCGGCGGCGATGAACGAGTCGGCGTTCGAAACCAACCTGATCGTATTGCCGCTGGTGTTCCTGCTGATCTTCGCCTTCGTCATGCTGTTCTACACCTCCTGGCATGCCGGACTGATGATGCTGCTGGCGATGCTGTTCGCCACCACTCTGACCTATGCCTACATGGGTCTGGCCGGACTCAATATCGACATCAATACGGTACCGGTGATCGCGGTCGGCATTGGTGTGGGTATCGATTATTCGATCTACATGATGGACCGCATTCGCGAAGAAATGGCCAAGGGCGGCCGCCTGCTCGAAGCGGTACGCCACGCCATCGCCACCACCGGCACGGCCATCAGCTTCACTGCCGTGACCCTGATGGCCGGGATCATCATGTGGGTGATCCTCTCCGACCTGCGCTTCCAGTCCGACGCAGCGTTGCTGCTGTGCGTGATGATCGTCATCAACGGCCTGGCCGCCATGCTGCTGGTGCCGTCCTGGGTTCTGGTGTTCCGCCCTCGCTTCATCACCAATGTTTACGCCGACGAGGACGGCATCCTGCATGCCGACCGCGATACCGCGCTCAACTCTGCCCTACCCGCCCACACCCAGGGCGATCCAATCCCGGGAGCTGGCTGACACCCCGTCCGCCACTCCTTTTTCAGCCCTCAAGAGGAACTGCCAATGCAAACAACAAGAAAAAGCCTCAGACACTGGAGTGTCGCCCTGCTCGGCGGCGTCGGGCTGGCGCTGACTCCGCTGGCCGGTGCTATCGCCAGCGAGGAAACCAAGATTACCGGTTTCTACGAGAACGCCACCTATGTCCGCGACCATGTCGGCCTATCGAAATTCCGCAACACCCTGCAGCTCACTGCCGAGCGCAAACTCGGCGAGCGCGGCCCGTTCAGCAACGTGTCCTGGTACGGGGTATTACGCGGTAGCTACGACGGAGTCTACGACCTCAATAGCAGCGAATACGGACGAAAGGCCGGTGGCGCAGTCAGCCTGGAGAACACCAGCGGCCTTGGCGGCAGCACCAGCGTGCCGCACGGTAGCGGCCTGAAACTGCCCAACAGTTTCGACGTCGCCAACCACCCCAATCGCGGCATGATCGTACTCGGCGAAAACCTGCACAACACCTCCGGCGGAGCCGCCTTCGGGGTCCCGGTGCGGCCCTGCGACAAGGATAAGCGCGGCTGTATCAACGGTTATCTGGACAAGGACAGCAACGACCTGCGCTTTTCCGAGTTCAACGACCGGCTGGACTTCATCCGTGAGCTGTATGTCGACTTCGACTATGGCTTCGATAACGGCCACATTCTCAGTACCCGGCTGGGCAAGCAGCAGGTGGTCTGGGGCCGGACCGACCTGTTCCGGGTACTGGATGTGATCAACCCGGTGGACTTCTCACGCAACAATATCTACGACGAGCTGGAAGACATCCGCATCCCAATGTGGATTCTCAAATCCGACTACCGCATGGGCGCCGGCGACGTCTTCGACGACCTCAATCTATCGTTCGTGTGGAACTTCGATCGCTTTCGTCCGCATGACATCGGCCAGTGCGGCTCCCCCAACGTGATCCTCGACGCCGGCTGTTTCTTCCGCGGCATGAACACCCTGTGGGAGTACGGCGGCACCGTGGCCAACTTTGCCGGCGGGGATATAGCCACCGACTTCGGGCCTGGCCAGATTGGCATCCGCAAGGCCCACATGCCGGCCTGGAGCCTGTCCAACACCCAGTTCGGTCTCAAGCTCGAAGGGGTCTATGGGGATATCGGCTTCTCGCTCAATGCCCTGACCTACCGCAGCCAGCTGCCATCCCTGCGTGGCGGTATCCCGGCGCAGAACGGCTTTACTGGGGAAACCGGGATCTGGCCTAGCCTGATCGCCTTCGATATCCACTTCCCGCGGGTCAACCTGCTCGGCGGCTCACTCGACTACTACTCGCAAGGGCTGGATACCGTGTTCCGGGTTGAAGTCGCACACACCGAAGGTGAGGAATTTGCCAACACCATGAAGAGCCGGCTGTACTCGGAAAACAGTGTGACCCGCTATGTGATCGGCGCCGACAAGAACATCTTCATCCCGGCCCTGAACAGCCGCCGGGCATTTCTGTTCTCCGGGCAGGTCTTTGGTCAGCATATCCATCAGTACGAGAGCGAGAAGCGCGAACTGGGCCGGGTCGGCATCCCCGACTGGAAGGCCAACTGGATCGGCACCCTGCTGGTCAAGGGCTGGTGGGTGCGTGATCGCCTGAGCCCGCAGTTGCTCGCCGCCCACGACTTCCGTGCCGGCGCCACCACCGTAGCGCCCAGCATCGAGTGGCTGATCAGCGACAACCTGCGACTGATCGGCGGTGCCAACCTCAAGGTCGGCAGCGGTGCCAACAAGTTCGACGATTGCCGCACCTGCAACCCCTGGGACCCCTTCACCGCCGCCTTCCCCGGCCATCCGGAGGGCCACAGCCTTGGTCTGGGCGGTTATGAGCCGCTGGGTCGCTTCCGCGCTGGCCCGCTGGGCATGGCCAAGGGCCAAGACGAACTGCAATTGACACTGCGCTACAGCTTCTAAAACGAGGACTGGATATGAACAACAAGACACTCACTCGCTGTACCCTGGCTCTGGGTCTGGCTGCTGCCATCGGTAGCGCTCAAACACTGGCCGACGTGGTCGACAACAGCTTTTATCCCTATCGCGACAGCCAACCCAGCCATCCTGGCCTATCGGCCGGTATGACCATCAACCAGGGCAATGTCGCGCAGTTCAAGGACATCATCGACCCGGCCTTTTTGAGCTTCATCGAGCAGGGCTGGGTCGAACTGAGCGTCGGCCAGACCACTTCCTTCGACCTGCATCCTAACTACGTCGAAGCCACCCGCGCCAGCCTGGGTCAGGTCAGCCTTGGCACCAAGCCCGGCGAAATCAACGGCTGGCAGGCCGGACGGCCGTTTCCCGAAGAGCCGGATGCCAACGATCCACGCGCAGGTGAAAAGCTGGCCTGGAACTACAAGTACGGCTACAACTGGGGCGACAGCGCCGCGATCATGCCCTTCTACTGGAAGTACCGGGACATGAACAGTGGCCGTGTCGAGCGGACCATCAAGTTCAACTTCCACTTCCTCAACTTCACGGGGCGGGTTAATCAGGAGCCCAAACCTGCGATTACCCCCAACCCATCGGAGCTGTTCCGTGGCATCTACGTACAGGTGCTCGAGCCCCATGATGTGCGCAACACCCAGTTGCTGATTCACCGCGCCATGGATGATCTCAAGCGTGACAACTCCTGGCTGTACCTGGGCTTTCAGCGCCGGGTGCGGCGCCTGGCCACCGGTCAGGTGACCGACGCGTTCCTCGGTTCGGACCTGATGATCGAAGATTTCGAAGGCTACAACGGGCGCATCTCGGACATGAACTGGACCTACAAGGGCACCCGGTACATGCTGATGCCGTTCTATAACCACAACGACCTGCAACTGGACAGCGAAACCCACAGTGACAGCGACGGCTATCAGGTCGTGGCCTTCGGTGGCCAGGGTGGCTGTTTCCCCAACATCACCTGGCAGTTGCGCAAGGTCTACGAGGTCGACGCCGAACCGGTCGACAGCAGCCACCCGCTGGCCAAGCGCACCCACTACATGGATGCGCAGACCTTCACCATCCCGCGTACCGTGTCTTATGACCGGCGTGGCAGCCTGTGGAAGACCTTCACCATCGGCCAGGCCCACCCCGACCACCACCTGCCCAAGAACAAGGGCAGCGGGGTATCGATCGATGACAGCTTCAGCATGATCGATGTTCAGGCCATGCACTGCACCACCGGCCAGTTCAAGGGCCAGGTCGACCCCAGCCTGAGCACGCCGGAGATGTTCAGCGTGCAGCACATGCGCGCCACCGGCAACTAACCCCCTTTGCTGCTCCTTGGGCCCGCGCAATGCGGGCCCCGTTTTCCAAAACTGCGCTCCTGAGTCAGTCATTGCGCCAGCACACTACCCGGCACATCGGGCACGACCGCACACTGACTGAATAACAACAACACGAGAGGGTAAGGATGAGCCGCCATCAATCGCTGCCAAAAACCGTCGACCACCCACCGGCCCAGTTGCTGGTCGTTACCGATACTGCCGGCCGGGTATTGCAAGCCAGCGATCCGTTTTATGCTGCTGCCGGACTGACGCCGGCCGAGCTGATCGGTCAGCCGATTGCCCGGCTGCGTCATCCCGAAATGCCCAAGGGTCCGATCAAGGACCTGTGGGAGACTCTGGGCAAGGGCCAGTCCTGGATGGGCATGCTCAAGAACCGCCGCGCTGACGGCAGTGAATTCTGGGTTGATGCCTATATCAGCCCGATCACCGATAGCAACGGCCAGATTCTCGAGTATCAGGCCATCTACCATCTGCCTGACCCCATCACCATCGCCCGTGCCCAGCGGATCTATCGTATTCGCGGCCACGGCCACCAGCCGCCGGAGCTACGCTGGGCCTGGCTGCGACCGGCGCACTGGCAACTGCTGTTGGCAAGCCTGGGCTTCATGCCGCTGGTGCTGCTGGCGCTGCAACGGGGCGACCTGATCGGCTGGCTCTGTATTTTCACCAGCCTGGCAGCCGCCGGTCTGCTGTTGAGCTGGCATAACCGGGCCCTGGAACAGTTGACCGGCCATTGCCGAAAACTGCTTGCCCATCCGATCAAACAGTTGATCTACACTGGGCGGGCCGATGCCATTGGACAGATACAATTGTCACTGCGCCTGCTCGAAACCCGACTGGCGGTCATGATCACCCGCTTTGGCGACAGCAATCAGCAGATCACCGGGCACGTCCAGACTGCCAATCAGTTGCTCTCCAGCAGCCACCATGGCAGCCAGCAACAACAGGACAGCCTGGCGGCGATTGCCGCCGCCGTCGAACAGTTCAGCGCCACCATCCGCGAGGTTGCGGCCAATACCCGCGACGCGGCGCGGCTGGGCAGCGCCAACCGCACGGCCGGGCAACTTGGCCGCCAGCGCGCCGAAGATGCCCGGGCCAGCATTCAGGCCCTGGCCAGTGAGCTGGAGCAGGCCACTGACGCAGTCGACAGTCTTAACCAACACAGCCAGTCGATCGGGCGCATTCTCGAAGTGATCCGGGCGATTGCCGAGCAGACCAACCTGCTGGCGCTCAACGCCGCGATTGAAGCCGCCCGCGCTGGTGAGAATGGTCGCGGCTTCGCCGTGGTCGCCGATGAAGTCAGAACCCTGGCCCAGCGCACCCAGGCCTCAACCGACGAAATCCAGCAGATGATCAGCACCCTGCAACAGGGCGCTGAAGCGGTGGTCACCGCCATGCACCGCGGGCAGAGCCATTCGCTGCAAAGCGTCGAACATGTGAACGCCTGCCACGAGGCGCTGGGCAGCATCTGCGCCGGCATCGAACAGGGTGATGACCGCAACCAGCAGATCGCGGCCGCCAGCGACCAGCAAAGCCAGACCGCCAGTGAGATCAGCCAGCGCCTGCAGCATATTCACCAGCTCGCCAGTACAACCCACCAGCACCTGCTCGACACCCTGCAGGCCGGTGCAGCCGTTGGCCAGCAGGTCGAGCGCCAACAGGGGTTGATTGCGCACCTGCAGCAGGCCTGACATTCACCCCGGCCCCCATCGGCTAAAGTGATAGAGGCACATTCGGTAATACCCTGGGCACATCAGGGTATTGCCCCAACCCGGACCGGCAGGTGATACATTTAGGGAGACCCTCTGCAGCCTCCATTGCTGCCATCCACGCTGGCTTGCTCGTATCAGTCCACATATTCACAGTGCTTCGCCATCAGGTTGGGCCGGCGCAGCGTGTCGATGTTGCGTATGGCGGCATGGATTTCATTGAGTCTGGTCTTGAAGGTCTCGTCGTCCATGTCCACCCAGTAACGCGGATTGCGCCCGGTACGCCGGTCGTGTTCGGCGGTGGTGGGGTCGAGTTGCCGGTATTGCTCCAGATAGGGAACATCGGGGAGTGGGCGGCTGACATCCATGTAGTTCTGGATATAGTCCCACAGCGCAAAATGTTCGTTGACATCGTCACTCTGGTGCACAAGGGGAGCAAAGTTGATGCGGATATCCCGATAGCGGTGTGAGAGGTTGAGCACATTCAGTGGCAACCCTTGCCGATCCGGGCTGCTGATGACGTAAGCATCGAACTCATGAAAGGGTGCGGTGAGTTCACCTATGGTGCCGTTCTTCTTGTACTCGCCGTTATTGTCGTAATCAAAGACGGTGACCATGCCAGTCTGGCGGTTGAGTTCCCAGAGCGGGCCACGGGAGGGGCGGATCCAGAGTTTGGGGAGTTTGTTAACGACCAACGCCCCCAACATCCAACTTAGATATAGGGGTGAGAATATATATGCACCACTTACAATGCTATCAATCATCTCGGCTAAAAAACCTATCTCCGAGTCAAACGCGAGCATAATACAAACTAGGATATATACCGGAATCACAAATAGAGTTATCCCCTTCCCGAAGATATATAAATTCGTCCAGAACCTCCCCCCAACAGAGAGTTGAGCAAAACGGTGTCGCTGATGATCATGTATATAGTGAAAGTCTTCCGTTTCCGTGATTCTGGGCTTATAGGTGCCATTAGCCTTCTTTTCGGCGTCTTCCCGCCTCACCTCTTCGCCAAATCGCAAATCAGCTGGAGTGTCTTGATAGAAGAATTTGGCCGGTGCCAGCTCCTGCGTATTGCCCCAAGGCAGGCGGACCCTGCCCATTTTTTTGAGCCAGGATCGCTCGCTGGAAGGGAGTTGCGCCGGGATACGGTCCGGGCGGTAGGCTGTGGGGGCGTAAGTAACGGTATTCATAGGTCCTGAGCGGCAGTGATGGGATAAAACACGTCCGGCTGGGCCGAGAAGGCCTGACTGGCAGCATTGCGCAATGGTATTTTCGGTGCGGGCGCGGGGAATACCCAGGTATCCTCGGGCAACTCAACTCGCGCCTGAACCCGCAGGTACCACTCATGATGCAGGCTGGTATCGGAATATTTGCCATTCCAGCGACGCGAAGCAGGGGTGCTTACATAAAGCAGAAGAGACCCCGGCCAGGCAATCTGAGCAGCGGGAATAACTGTCCGAGTGGTCTTCCGCAGGTCGGTTGCCAATACAGGCTCAGTCATGGGCGGATTGCCTCGCTGATAGACGGTTTCCGTGCTGTGAAGCCGACATTCCGCACGGATGCTGGCCCCCTCCTGACTCCCCAGCAAACCTGGCAGATGAGTTTCAATCCGTATCACCGTATTGGCTTTTCTTACCGCATAGGGAACCGGGTCGTGCATCAACAACTTTGCGTCAGGGTTGTAAAGGGGGTTGGTTTCGACCTTGATGGTAGGGCCGGCGAACAAACCGATCAGGCGATAAAAAGCTTCATCCGGGTCCAGCAAATGGGGATGCCTGGTGTTGTCGCCGAAAGGACCGTTGCCAAGCCAGTCCTCCAGCGGTGTATTGCTGAGCCAGTAAACCACGCCGGCGCCGGTACCGATAAGCAGTAATGCCACCCATCCGAAAGGACCAAGCAGCGCGCTACCGCTGACAAAGAACCCCCCGACCACGCCGACAGCCGCACCGCTGGCCATCAGCAGGTACCCCCACATGGCGTCGTCGTTCCAACGCCACGCATGCCAGGCGTCATACAGGCAGATGCCGACCATTACCAGGCTAGCTGAAGCCACGCCGATCAGGCGGGCGGTGACTATTCTTACGACCCGGCGCCCTAAAGTTTCTCCCATCAGCTTGACAGCAAATCCTTTGGGTATCTCAATCAGGGGCTTGCGGGATGCAGCCAGTATCGAATTGCTACCAGCCATCTTGTATGTCAATGCTTCCATGGCGACGAGCAGGTCAAGAACCGCTCCAGTCGTCCCAAGTCGCGTTCTGCCCTTCCCTTTTTCCTGTGTTGTAACTTGGCTGACGCCGATCTCGAGCTTCAAGTTATACAACTCCAACATCATCACCCCAGCCGGAAACATCTTCCCGTTGAGCGCCCGAAAAAGCGGGTTATCCTGTTGGCTTTTCAGGTGCTTGGCGGCATCCTGCAGACCACTTCTCGCCTGGTGTGCGTTCTGCCGTGCGGTAGCAGCATCAGCACTCGCGGTACGTACGCGAGCCTCCTGGAGGATTTCGTCCATGCGGGCTCGGATAGCTTCTCTCGTTGCACCCCTTGCTGCCGAGGAGGCTCTTCTGAAGTTATCCTGTGCTGCGGCGCTGCTTCGCTCAGCCAGCATTGCGTTGATTACGGCCTGGTTGAGCTCTTTTATGCTCTGAGCAGTTTTATGAGTGTGGGGCAATGCCAATACCAGGTAGTCGCCACTTACCCGGGGAAGGCCTGCACGATTGGCAACTCGCTGGTTGCTTGATGCCAGCAAGTTGTCCTGACTGTCGAGATATTCTCCATACATGCGTACCGGCCGCTGTTGATCAGCGGGCAGGTCGTCCAGACCGAACACATAGTAAGTACCGGCATTGGCGGCGCCCTTGCGGATCAATACTGCGTCACCGAAGCTTTCACGCAGCATGCCCCGCAGTTGCTCAAGCCCCATACCATGCAGGCGTAGGCGTGCGGGGCGTGCCTGGCTCCTGAGCCCTGGCCTGCGCTGCCACCGGAATTCATCTTCACGCTCGGGCCAACCATGGTGACGCCACCGGGGTCGAGCTTGACGAAGCTGCCACCGACCTTGAAGGTGATTTCCGCGCCGGCTTCCAGCACCACTTTCATGCCGCTGGACAGGTGAATCTCCTGCCCTGCCTCGATGAACTGCCCCTGCCCAAGCTTTACATGCTGGTTGTTGGCGACGGTCAGGTGGTCATCCGCCTTGATTTCTGTTCTGCGGTCGGCGTGGGTGCGGTGGTGCTCTTCGGCCAGGTTCTCGGTGTAGCGGTTGGCTTCGATGCGTTCGTGGCGTTCGTTGCCGACGCGGATGCGCTGGTCGTGCTGGATGTTCTGATCCCAGTCGCGCTGGGCGTGGATGAAGATCTGCTCCTCGCCGGCCTTGTCCTCGATGCGCAGTTCGTTGAAGCCGTTGCCGCCGGGGCTGCTCAGGCTCTTGAACAGGCTGCGGGTCTTGTGTGCCGGCAGCTCGTAGGGCACCGGATGAGCACTGTTGTACAGACAGCCGGAGACCAGCGGCTGGTCCGGGTCGCCTTCCAGAAAACTGACCAGTACTTCCATGCCGATGCGCGGGATGGTGACGCTGCCCCAGTGGTTGCCGGCCCAGCTGCTGGCCACCCGCAGCCAGCAGCTGGTGTGGGCGTCGGCCTGGCCTTCGCGGTCCCAGTGGAACTGGACCTTGATGCGGCCCTGGTCGTCGCAGTGGATTTCTTCGCCGGCGGGGCCGGTGACCACCGCGGTCTGCTGGCCCAGCACCCGGGGTTTGGGGTGGCGCAGGGCTGGGCGGTGCGGGGTGTCCCAGGGGGTGGCCTGGAAGTGGTTGCGGTAGCCTTGGGTGAAGGCTGTTTCCCCCTCCCCCTTCGCGGGAGGGGGAGAATAATCGGTGCCCGCCGACTCTGCGCTGGTTATGGACTCCTCCAGAACCTGGGGTTGTTTGCCTTCGTGGTGGATGGCGGTGATCAGCCAGAGGTCGTTCCAGCTGTCTCTCGGGTGGCCCTGGAGTTCGAGGAAGTGGCCGCTGCGCAGAGTCGGTTGGTCGCTGTGGCCGGCAGCCTGGCGGTAGTCGCTGCGGTGGCGTTCGAGGCTGCGCTGGGCCAGGTGCTTGCCGCGGCTGCGGTCGGTGAAGCGGCCGGGGTAGTCGTAGTCTTCCAGGTCGGGCAGCTGTTCTCCGCGGGCCTGGCTTTCCAGCAGCAGGCGGGCCTTCTGGTGGTCGTAGTCGCGGCGGGTGACACGGCTGGTGCGGGTTTCCAGGCGGACGCCGAAGCGCTTGATCACCGGCTCATCGGCGACCATGCCGTTGCCCTGATCAAAGCCGGTGGGCGCCAGGCGCGGGAACACCGTCTGGTCGTCGCCGAACACCAGGTGATGGCCGTCCGGGCTGTGGCGGAAGTGGTAGTGGATGCCCTCTTCCTCGCACAGGCGCTGGATGAAGTGCAGGTCGGTCTCGTCGTACTGGGTGCAGTAGTCGCGCTCGGGATAGTCAACACCGAGTTGGAAGCTGTAGGCATCGCTCTGGATACCGTGGTCGGCCAGCACCCGGCTGATGATCTGGGGCACCGTCAGGTGCTGGAAGATGCGCTGGTTGTGGCGCAGGCCCAGGTAGTGCAGGTGGGGTACCAGTTCCAGGCGGTAGCGGGTCAGGCGCTTGCCGGCCTCGCCGATGGCGGCGTGGTGAATCAGGCCGTGCAGGCCGGTGCCCTCGCCTTCGCCATGCTGAATACCCAGCCAGGCATTGCGCTGCAGCAGGGCCTCCAGATCCAGGTCCGGCTGGCCACTGACCAGCTGCAGTTCGATGCGGTAGCACTGGCTGATGGCTTCTTGAGCGCGGAAGGACAGCACCCGGAAGTCGTGCTCGAGGCCGGGCAGGTCCAGGGTGAAGTGGGCTTCATTGGCGGGGGAGAACATCCGCAGGTCCTTGTTCAGTAACGGTGTTGCCGTTACAGCGAACTACGGCCCGGGCATTATTCCCTATCGCGTCACCGCTCGCTGTGAGCGAGTCGGCATAAATGGACCAAGTAGACTGCTCTGCCCCGCCTGACACGCGAAACGCCCGCTCAGCCGTGGATTACACGGGATTGGCTTTCAGAGAATCAGAAATCAGTGCCTGCGCAGAGGCGCTCTGCTCTTCGGCGTGCGTATCCAGAGCACGACGCACCGGTGTGAAGGAGCGCCGATGGATGGGCGTGGCACCCAGGGTTCGCAGCGCCTCGAGGTGTTCGCGTGTCGGATAGCCCTTGTGCTTGCCGATGCCGTACCCCGGATAGATCAGCTCCAGCTCCTGCATCTCCCGGTCACGGGTGACCTTGGCCAGGATGGAAGCGGCGGAAATTGCCGGCACCAGGCCATCGCCCTGGATCACCGGCTCGCTGGGCATCGGCAGCACCGGGCAGCGATTGCCGTCCACCAGCACCCGATCCGGCTGCAGTGCCAGACCGGCCACCGCCCGCTGCATGGCCAGCATGGTGGCGTGGAGGATGTTCAGCTGATCGATCTCATGCACCTCGGCCCGGCCGATGGCCCAGGCCAGCGCGCGTTCCTGGATGACCGGGAACAGCGCCTCGCGCTGCACGGCAGTCAGCTTCTTGGAATCATTCAGCCCCTCGATGGGGCGGGCCGGATCGAGGATCACCGCCGCGGTGATCACCGCCCCGCACAGCGGGCCGCGGCCGACCTCGTCCACACCGGCTACCAGTTCCTGCCCCTCGGGCAGGGACCAGTCGATCATGATCTGTGTCATGCCAGTCGTCCCTTGTCACGCAGCAACTGGATGATGGCGTCGGCCGCGGCCTGATCCGCGTCGCGCCGAAGCAACTGATGCAGCTCGCGGAAGCGCGCCTCGGTCTGCTCCCGTTCCGCGGTCGGCCCGAGCCGGTCGAGCAACGCCTGCCCCATGGCCTCGGGGGTGGCGGCATCCTGCAGGAATTCCGGCGCCACCTCCTGCCCGGCGAGCAGGTTCGGCAGCGCCACATGCCCTACCCTGACCAGCCGCTTGAGAATACGGAAGGTCAGCCCGGCCATACGATAGGCTACCACCATGGGGCGCTTGAACAGCATGGCCTCCAGGGTCGCCGTGCCGGAGGCGATCAGTACTGCATCACAGGCCGCCAGTGCCGCATGGCTCTGGCCATCGAGCAGGGTCAATGGCAGTTGCAGGCCGCTGTCGGCCAGTATGCTCTCCATCTGCTGGCGGCGTTCGGAGTTGGCGCAGGGCAGGATGAAACGCAGCTGCGGATTGCGCTCCAGACACCAGGCCGCAGTCTGCAGGAACAGCAGCCCGAGCTTGCGCAGCTCGCCGTTGCGGCTGCCGGGCATCAGGGCAATTACCTGATCTGCCGGGCTCAGACCCAGCTGGCGGCGGGCCGCCTCCCGGTCGGGCTCCATGGGAATCTCATCCGCCAGAGTATGGCCCACGCAGCGCACCGCGACACCATGCCGGCGGTACACCTCTTCCTCGAAGGGAAACAGGGTCAGCATCAGATCGGTGGACCGGCGGATGCCCAACACGCGCTTCTCGCGCCAGGCCCAGACCGAGGGGCTGACATAGTGCACCGTAGGAATGCCGACATCGCGCAGACGCTGCTCGACGCCCAGGGTGAAATCGGGAGCGTCGATACCGATGAACACATCCGGCCGGCGCTGCTTCAGAAACTCCACCAGATCCCGGCGGATGCGCAGCAGCTCGCGCAGCCGGCCCAGCACCTCGACCAGACCCATGACCGCCAGACGCTCCATGGGCACCTGACTGACCAGGCCCTCGGCCTGCATGCGCGGGCCGCCGATACCGATGAACTCGGCGTCGGGAAAATGCTGCTTGAGAGCGCGGATTACCCCGGCGCCCAGGGTGTCACCGGAGGCTTCTCCGGCGACCAGGGCAATGCACAGGGGCTTGGTGGAGGCCACGGCACCACCCATGATCAGCGGGTGATACCGCGCGTAGAGGCGAGGATCGAATCGCGGTAAAGGGCCACTTCCGGAAACTGGGTGGCTTCTTCCTCCAGCTCCTGGAGGGCGTCCTGCAGGGTCTTGCCCTGGCGGTAGACCACCTTGTAGGCGCGGCGCAGCGCAGTGATCAGTTCCTGACTGTAACCCCGACGGCGCATGCCCTCGAAGTTCATGCCGTGGGCGCTGGCGGGGTTGCCGCCGACCATGACGAAGGCCGGGATGTCCTTGAACACCGCGCTGTTGGCGGCGCTCATGGACCAGGCACCGATATGGCAGAACTGGTGTACCGTGGTGTAGCCACCGAGAATCGCGCCGTCGCCGACATGCACGTGACCGGCGATGGTGGCGTTGTTGGCCATGATGATGTTGTCGCCCACGATGCAGTCATGGGCGATGTGGACGTAAGCCATCAGCAGGTTGTTGCTGCCGATGCGGGTCACGCCCTGGTCCTGCACGGTACCGCGGTGCAGGGTGCAGCCTTCCCGGATCACGTTGTTGTCACCGATGATCAGGCGGGTGGGCTCGCCCTTGTACTTCTTGTCCTGGCAGTCCTCGCCGACCGAGGCGAACTGGAAGATGCGGTTGCCCCTGCCGATGGTGGTGGGCCCCTTGAGCACCACATGGGAGCCGATCACGGTGCCGGCTCCGATTTCCACATCCGGACCTATCAGGGTCCAGGGACCAACCTCGACGTCATCCGCCAGCCGCGCGGCCGGATCAATGATCGCCAGAGGGTGAATTCGACTCATACCTTGTGTTCCGCACAGATGATTTCACCGGAGCAGGCTTCCTTGCCGTCGACACTGGCACGGCAGGCGAACTTCCAGATGCCGCGACGGTTGCTCAGGTAGGTGGCTTCCAGCTGCAGCTGATCCCCGGGCACTACCGGCTGACGGAAGCGCAGCTTGTCGGAGCCGACGAAGTAATACAGGGTGCCATCTTCGGCCTTGGTGTTCATCATCCGGAAACCCAGCAGCCCGGCCGCCTGGGCCATGGCTTCGATGATCAGCACGCCGGGCATGATCGGGTGGCCGGGGAAGTGGCCGGTGAAGAACGGCTCGTTGACCGACACGTTCTTGTAGGCGCGAATACGCTTGCCCTCCAGATCCAGATCGACGACCCGATCCACCAGCAGGAAGGGGTAACGATGGGGCAGGTATTCTTTGATGTCGTTGATGTCCATTTTAATCCGCTAGGCCTTGGTAATGGGTGGATGCGCAACGCGCACAGCTCAGGACTCAGATGAGTCCTGTGACGGCTGGGTCACCGCTGCCAGCTGCTTCTCCAGTTGCTGCACCCTCTTGGCCAGCGTATCCAGCTGACGGATCCGGGCAGCGCTCTTTTTCCATTCGGCGGCGGTCTGCATCGCCGTGCCCGAGGAATAGGCACCCGGCTCGGTGATCGAGCGGGTCACCATGGTCATGCCGCTGACAAAGACGTTGTCGCAGATCTCGATGTGCCCGACCATGCCCACGCCACCGGCAATCATGCAGTGACGGCCGATGCGGGTACTGCCGGAGATGCCGACGCAGGCGGCCATGGCGGTGTGGTCGCCGATCTGCACGTTGTGGGCGATCTGGATCTGGTTGTCCAGCTTGACGCCATTGCCGATCACGGTGTCGCTGAGCGCGCCGCGGTCGACCGTGGTATTGGCACCGATCTCGACATCGTCACCGATGAGCACACCGCCGATCTGGGCGATCTTGTTCCAGCGCCCGCCCTGGTTGGCGAAGCCGAAGCCCTCGCCGCCGATCACCGCGCCGGACTGGATCACCGCCCGCTCGCCCATGCGCACGTCATGGTAGAGGGTGACCCGGGGAGCCAGCCAGCTGTCGGCACCGATACGGCAGCGCTCACCGATGAAGCAGTGGGCACCTATGGTGACATTGGCGCCGACCACCGCGTCGGCCTCGATCACCACGCCCGGACCAATGCTGGCACTGGGGTCCACGCTCGCGGACTCGGCGATCACCGCTGTCGGATGAATGCCCGCCCGGCTGCGCGGTCTGGGATCGAACTGGTGGGAAATCCGTGCGTAGGCCAGATAGGGGTCGGCCACGATCAGGGCGTTACCGGTGAAATCCGCCGCGTCGTCCTCGGTCAGCAGCACGGCGCCGGCGCGGGTACTGGCCAGCAGCTTGCGGTATTGCCGGTTGGCCAGAAAGCTCAGATCCGAGGCGGTCGCGCTGTCAAGCGCGGCCAGACCCCGGATCAGCGTGTCGCCATCGCCCTGCACGCGGGCGTCCAGCTTCGCCGCCAGCTCGGCGAGGGTGAAAACCATCGAATCCGCCATGCCGATCAGCGCATGCTGTTCAGGCGTTCGATCACCTGGCGGGTGATGTCGAGGTTGGGCTTGACGTCCACCACGGCGCTGCGATCGATCACCAGGTCATAGTTGCCGGCCTGGATAACGGTTTCCACCGCCTGATCCAGCTTGGGCTTGAGCTGCTCGAGCATCTCGCGGTCAGCCTGGGCCTTTTCCTGGTTCAGCTGACGGGACTGGGTTTCGAACTCGCGGGCCTTCTGGCGGAATTCCAGCTCCAGACGCTCCAGTTCGGTCTGACCGAGCTTGTCGCCGTCACGCTGCATGCGCTCCTGCAGGCGCTTGGCCTCGGCCTCGAGATTCTGCAGGCGCTGCAGCTGGCTGCCGAACTTCTTCTCGGCATCCACCGAGTAACGCTTGGCCGCGTCCGACTCGAGCAGGGCCATCTGGTAATCCAGAACAGCAATGGACTGGGCGGCAACCGGCAGGCTGGCCAGCGCCATGACTGACATCGCCGCTATGCAAAGACTCTTGCGCACTCTAAGTTACTCCTGATGAATTGGACCCTGACTCAGAAAGTCTGGCCGAGGGTGAACTGGAACACCTGACGATCGTCATCGGACTCGTCGTTCAACGGCACACCCAGACTGAAGCCCAGCGGGCCCAGGGCGGTCAACCATGACAAGCCAATACCCGCACTGTAACGCAATTCACCGACGCTCACATCAGGGCAATCACGTCGCGGTGCCGTGGCACCCAGCGGCTGCACACAGTAGGTGTCGAACACGTTACCGGCATCCAGGAAGAGCACGGTACGCAGCGAACGCTGGTCCTGCACGAAGGGTGTCGGGAAGATCAGTTCCAGACCGCCGGTGACCTTCACGTTACCACCGAAGGGCAAGGGGTCCTTGTCCGGGTCATTCTCGTTGGGAGTACTCTTGGGACCCAGGGTGCTGCTTTCGAAACCGCGCACCGAGCCGATACCGCCGGCAAAGTAGTGCTCATAGAAGGGCACCATGTCGGTACTGCCGAAGCGACGGGCCACGCCGCTGTCGGTGTGCACGCGCAGGGTCCAGCCGTCAGTGATCGGGAAGTAGCGCTGCCCGCGGTAGCCCAGCTTGTAGAAGTGCAGGTCGCTGCCCGGCACCGTGACTTCCAGACCCAGGTTCTGGGAGTAGCCGCGGTCCGGGAAGACGCCCCGGTTCAGGGTCGACTGCGACCAGCCCAGGTTGGCGCGGACGCTGAAGAAGCTGTCCCCTTCGGCGTCCAGGAAACGCTGGATTTCCT
This sequence comes from Halopseudomonas formosensis, assembly GCF_900115905.1. Lineage (GTDB taxonomy): Bacteria > Pseudomonadota > Gammaproteobacteria > Pseudomonadales > Pseudomonadaceae > Halopseudomonas > Halopseudomonas formosensis. Next base: position 282,618 of record NZ_FOYD01000001.1, on the reverse strand, counting down.
GAACGGTATAGACGCCCTCCTTGATCTTGTCCTGCTGCACGCTGAGGCCGAAGGACAGACGGGAGGTATCGCTGATCGGATAGCCGATGTTGAAGCCGGCACCGTAGGAGTCCACCGCGTAGCTGGAGATGTCCACGTCCAGCTCGTCATAGTCGGTGGTGCGGTAGAAGGCGTTGTAGCCCATGCTCACGCCATCGGGCGTGAAGTAGGGATTGAGGAAGCCGAAGGACAGCGAGGTCTGGTAGGCCGAACGGTTGGCGCTGAAGCTGACCCGGTTGCCGGTACCGAAGAAGTTGTTCTGGCTGATCGAGCCGCCGAGGATCAGACCTGTGCCCTGGGCAAAGCCGAGGCTGGCGGTGATGGAGCCGGAGGGCTGCTCTTCGACAGTGTAGTTGACATCGATCAGGTCATCGCTGCCGGGCACCGGAATGGTCTCGACGTCCACTTCCTTGAAGAAACCCAGGCGCTCAAGGCGCAGCTTGGACTGATCGATCAGGTAGGTAGAGGCCCAGCCGCCTTCCATCTGGCGCATTTCCCGACGCAGCACTTCATCGTCGGTCTTGGTGTTGCCACGGAAGTTGATGCGGTTGACGTAGGCACGCTTGCCCGGGTCGACCACGAAGGTCACGTCCACGGTGCGGTCCTGCTCGTTGATCTGCGGCACGCCGTTGACGTTGGCGAAGGTGTAACCCTCGTTACCCAGACGCCGGCCGATCAGATCGGAGGTGGCGGTCATCACCTGACGGGAGAACACCTGACCCGGCTCGACCAGCAGCAGACGGCGGACGTCCTCCTCCGGTACCACCAGGTCACCGGACAGGCGTACGTCGTTGACCGTGTACAGCTCGCCCTCGTTGATGTTCACGGTGATGTAGACGTGCTTCTTGTCCGGGGTGATGGATACCTGGGTGGAGGTGATATCCATGTTGATGTAGCCGCGGTCCAGGTACCAGGAACGCAGACGCTCCAGGTCGCCGGACAGCTTTTCCCGGGAGTACTTGTCGTCGTTGCGGATGAAGGAGAACCAGCCGGTGGTCTTCAGCTCGAACAGGTGCTGCAGCTCCTCATCGGAGAACACCGAGTTGCCGACCACGTTGACGTGCTTGATCGAGGCGATGGAGCCTTCGTCGATGAGAATCTTCAGTGCCACCCGGTTGCGCGGCTCGGCCACGACCTGGGTTTCGATGTCAGCCGAGTAGCGGCCCTGGGCAACATACTGGCGCAGCAGCTCGTTGCGCACCCCTTCCAGGGTGGCCTGCTGGAAGATCTCGCCTTCGCTCAGGCCGGCCATGCGCAGACCGTTGAGCAGGTCCTCGCTCTTGATCGCCTTGTTGCCTTCCAGCTCGATGGAGGAGATGGACGGACGCTCGACCAGGTTGATGATCAGCACATTGCCTTCGCGGGCCAGCTGGATGTCCTGGAAGAAACCGGTACGGAACAGGGAACGGGAAGCCTCAACCAGCGCCTGGTCATCGGCCTGGTCGCCGATGTTCAGCGGCAGGGCACTGAAAACGCTGCCGGCGGAGACGCGTTGCAGGCCATTGACTCGAATGTCGGAAATCTGGAAGGCATCGGCGTAGACGCCCGGCGCCAGGAGAATCAGCAAAATCGCAGGCAATAGGTAACGTTTCATGAAGTCCGTTCTGGCTGACTGGTTGAATTCTTATCTGCCGCGTACGACAGTTCGTGTCGGTGTTTCTGTCGTTCAGTTACCCAAGCGACTTATATCGTTGTAGATGGCGAACAACATCACCCCCACAATCAGGGTCAAGCCTATCTGCAATCCCCAGCCCTGGATACGCTCTGAGAGGGGTTTGCCTCTGATCCATTCGGCCACGTAATACACCAGATGCCCGCCGTCCAGCACCGGGATCGGTAACAGGTTCAACACCCCCAGACTGATGCTCAGATAGGCGATGAAACTGAGGAAACTCTCGAGCCCTGACTTCGCCGAAGCGCCCGCCACTTTAGCAATGGTTATCGGGCCACTCAAGTTTTTTGCCGAGACCAGCCCGGTGACCATCTTCTTCAGCGAGTCGAGGGTCAGTACCGTCATGTCCCAGGTCTTGACCACCGCCACGGGGATCGCCACCAGCGGGTTGTAATCGATCTGGCGGACCATGTGCTCGGGCCATTCGAAGGGCGCGATACCGGCGCCGATGAAGCCCACCTGGCGGCCATCCTGTTCGCGCACGTCCGGCGTCAGGGTAATGCTCAGGGTACGACCAGCGCGCTCCAGGGTCAGCTCCAGCGGTTCACCGCCACTGGCCTGAATGCGCGGTACCACCTGCCCCATCCAGTCCTGTACCGGCTCGCCGTTGATCGCCAGGATCAGATCCCCGGCCTGCAGCCCGGCGCGCTCGGCGGCACCCTGCGGACTCAACTGATCGATCAGCGGTGCTATCACCGGGCGCCAGGTACTCAGCCCCAGGGCCTCCATGGGATCAGGCTGGTCCGCCCCACGCAGCCAGCTGTCCAGCTGCAGGGTATAGCTGCGCGGAGCATTCTCGCCTTCGCGGGCGAGAATCCGCAGTTCGCCGGTCTCGCCCAGACGGCGTACCAGCTGCAGATTGACGTCATGCCAGGAGGGGGTGGCGTTGCCGTCCACCTCGAGAATTTCCAGTCCTTCGACCAGGCCGGCACGCTCGGCGATGCTGCCCGGCTCAATCGGGCCGGTCACTGGCGCAATGGTGGTAATGCCGACGACGGCAATGATCCAGAAGGCCACGATGGCGAGCAGGAAGTTGGCCACCGGGCCGGCAGCGACAATGGCGATGCGCTGTTTGACGCTCTTGCGGTTGAAGGCCTGATCCAGCTGGTCCGCATCGACCGGCGCCTCGCGCTCGTCGAGCATCTTGACGTAGCCACCCAGGGGTATGCCGGCAATCACGAATTCGGTGCCGTGCCGGTCATGCCAGCTGTACAGCGCCGGACCGAAGCCGATGGAGAAGCGCAACACCTTGACACCACAGCGCCGGGCGACCCAGAAGTGCCCGTATTCGTGGATGGTGACCAGCAGACCGAGGGCTACCACGGTGGCCAGCAGGGTAAAGAGTAGATCCATCAGTGCCTCATTCGGAAAGTCACGCCGGGCACATCACGCGCCCCGGTTCAGGCCTGGTTGGCCAACCATTGCTCGGCACAGTCACGGGCCTGACGATCGGCCAGCATGACCTGGGCCAGCTCGCGCACCGGTTCGGGCGACAGGCTGTTCAGCGCATGCTCGATCATAACAGGGATATCGGTGAAACCGATACGCCGATCCAGGAAGGCCTGGACCGCGACCTCGTTGGCCGCATTCAGGATGGCGCAGGCCGTGCCACCGGACTCGAAGGCCTGGCGGGCCAGCCCCAGACAGGGGAAACGCAGCGGGTCAGGTGCCTGGAAGTCGAGCCGTGCAGTGAGCAGCAGATCCAGCGCACTGACCCCGGAGTCGATGCGCTCGGGCCAGGCCAGGGCGTGGGCGATGGGCGTGCGCATGTCCGGGTTGCCCAGCTGGGCCAGCACCGAACCATCCACATAATCCACCAGCGAATGCACCACGCTCTGCGGATGCACCACCACCTCGACCTGATCAGGCCGGGCGTCGAACAGCCAGCAGGCCTCGATCAGCTCCAGGCCCTTGTTCATCATGCTCGCCGAATCCACGGAAATCTTCTGCCCCATGGACCAGTTGGGGTGGGCACAGGCCTGGGCCGGGGTGACCCGGGCCAGGTCCTCCAGCGCGGTTTCGCGGAAGGGCCCGCCGGAGGCGGTCAACAGGATGCGGCGCACACCCACCTGCTGCAGGCCATTGGCATAGTTGCCGGGCATGCACTGGAAGATGGCGTTGTGCTCACTGTCGATGGGCAGCAGCCGGGCACCGGAGTCGCGCACCGCCTGCATGAACAGGGCCCCGGACATGACCAGCGCCTCCTTGTTCGCCAGCAGCACACGCTTGCCGGCGCGTACCGCGGCCAGGGTCGGCGACAGGCCGGCAGCACCGACGATGGCTGCCATCACCGCGTCCACCCGCTGGTCGGAGGACACCTCGGCCAGTGCCTCGGCCCCGTGCAGCACACGGGTCTGGCAACCGGCCTGCAGCAACTGCTCCTGCAGGCGGGCGCACTGGCCCGCCTCGGAGACCACTGCGTACAGCGGATCATGGGTAATGCACTGGTTGAGCAGCACATCCATGCGACTGTGGCCGGTCAGCGCGAAGACCCGATAACGGTCCGGGTGGCGACCTACCACATCCAGCGTGCTGACGCCGATGGAGCCGGTGGCGCCGAGCACGGTAATCCATTGATGACTCACCCCAGCAGACTCCCGAACAGGAACCAGCCGAGGGCAAACAGGGGGATGGCAGCGGTGAGACTGTCGATACGATCCATGATGCCGCCATGACCCGGCAGCAGGTTGCTGCTGTCCTTGAGCCCCTGCTCTCGCTTGAACAGGCTCTCGGTCAGATCACCGACCACGGAGAACAGCACCACCACCAGGGTGCCGAGCATGCCCGCCAGGATGGAACTGGCAGACCAGTTCAGGTAGAGCATGGCGCCCACCGCCAGCAGCTGGGTCAGCAGCACACCGCCGAGCAAGCCTTCCAGGGTCTTGCCGGGGCTGACCCGGGGCATCAGCTTGCGCTTGCCCAGGCTCTTGCCGGCAAAGTAGGCGCCGATATCCGCCGCCCAGACCATTACCACCGCCGCCAGCAGCAGCCACAGCCCGCCGTGCTGGGCGCGCAGCCAGACCAGCCCTGCCCAGGCCGGAAGCAGTACCGCCAGACCATAGGCCAGCGGCAGCAGCCCCGCGCGCAGCGCTCTGCCCTCGGGGTACTGGAGGACCAGCACCAGCGCCAGCAGCCACCAGAGCAGCGACAACCACAGCAGATAGGGTGGCCAGCTGACCAGATAGAGCCCGATCAGCAGCAGCGCCACCAGACCGGCGTAGGCGACCCGGCCGACCTGGGCGGTGATGCCCGCCAGACGAGCCCACTCCCAGGCCGCCAGAGTAACAATGGCGCCGACCATGACGGCGAACCAGAGGGAATCGAGCAGCACGAAGCCGGCGATAACCAGTGGCGCCAGGATGATACCGGTGATGAAACGTTGCTTGAGCATCAGGACTCCGCAGCCACTTGTTCGCTGGTCTTGCCGAAACGCCGCTGCCGGCGGGCAAAATCAGCCAGCGCCTCGCGCATGGCGTCATGTTTGAAATCGGGCCAGTACAGATCGGAGAAGTACAGCTCGGCATAGGCCAGCTGCCACAGCAGGAAATTGCTGATCCGCCGCTCGCCCCCGGTGCGGATGCACAGATCCGGCAGCGGGAAGGCCGCTGTGCTGAGCCGCCCTTCCAGTGCGCCGATATCGATGTCGCCGGGCTGGATAAGGCCGTCGGCCACATCCCGGGCCAGCGAGCGTGCTGCCTGGGTGATATCCCACTGGCCACCGTAGTTGGCCGCAACCAGCAACTGCATGCCGGTGCAGCCGTCGGTGCTGGCCTCGGCGTCGGCCATGGCGGTGCGCAGTTCGGGGCTGAAGCGGCTGCGATCGCCGATGATCTGCAACCGGATGTTGTTGTCCCGCAGCTTGCGCACTTCCCGGCGCAGGGCAAACAGGAACAGCTCCATCAGGGCACCGACCTCGTCCTGGGGCCGGGCCCAGTTTTCGCTGGAGAAGGCGAACAGGGTAAGCACCTCCACCCCCTCGCTGGCACACACCTCGATGACCGCGCGAACGGCGTCGACGCCGGCCTTGTGACCCGCCACGCCGGGCATGAGGCGCTTGCGCGCCCAGCGGTTGTTGCCATCCATGATGATGGCAACGTGGCGGGGGATGGTGCCGTTATCGGCTTTCTTGTCAGTCATGACCGCAGTGCCTTCAGGATGGACGGAGGGCATCAGATCGCCATCAGATCCGCTTCCTTGGCTTCCAGCGCCTTGTCGATCTCGGCGATGTACTTGTCGGTCAGCTTCTGCACCTCATCAGCGGCACGGCGTTCCTCGTCCTCGCTGATCTCCTTCTCCTTCTGCAGGTCCTTGAGCTGGCCCAGGGCATCGCGGCGGATGTTGCGCACGGCAACCCGGGCGTTCTCGGCCTCGGCACGGGCCTGCTTGGTGTAGCCCTTGCGGGTTTCCTCGGTCAGGGCCGGCATGGGCACGCGGATGGTGGTGCCGGCGGTGGCCGGGTTCAGACCCAGATCGGAGGTCATGATGGCCTTTTCCACGGCCTGGATCATGCTCTTGTCGAATACGGTGAGAGCCAGGGTGCGGGAGTCTTCAACAGTGACGTTGGCGACCTGACGCAGGGGGGTATCGGCACCGTAGTAGGACACCATGACGCTGTCGAGAATACTCGGGTGTGCGCGACCGGTACGGATCTTGGCAAAGGCGCTGTCCAGCGACTCTACCGATTTCTTCATGCGCTCCTGCGCTTCCTTCTTGATTTCGTTGATCATTACTCAGCCCTCGATCAATGTGCCTTCGGCGCTTCCTACCACTGCATTGAGCAGTGCGCCAGGCTTGTTCATATTGAATACCCGCAAAGGCATCTTGTGATCACGAATCAGACAGATCGCCGTCAGATCCATCACGCCCAGTTTCAGGTCCAGGACCTGATCATAGTTGAGACGCTCGAAACGCTCGGCATTGGGATCCTTCATCGGATCACGATCATACACCCCATCCACCTTGGTGGCCTTGAGCACCAGGTCGGCATCGATCTCGATACCGCGCAGGCAGGCTGCCGTGTCGGTGGTGAAGAAGGGGTTGCCGGTACCGGCGGAAAATATTACCACGTCGCCACCGGTGAGATAGCGCATGGCCTTGCGGCGGTCATAATGCTCGGTCACCCCTTCCATGGCAATGGCGGACATCACCCGGGTCTGGATGTTGGAGCGCTCCAGGGCGTCGCGCATGGCCAGCGCGTTCATCACGGTGGCCAGCATGCCCATGTGATCACCGGTCACCCGATCCATGCCGGCGGCACTCAGCGCGGCACCGCGGAACAGGTTGCCGCCGCCGATCACCAGCCCCACCTGCACGCCGATACCGACCAGCTGTCCCACCTCCAGAGCCATGCGGTCGAGCACCTTGGGATCGATACCGAAGTCTTCGGTACCCATCAGGGCCTCACCGCTGAGTTTCAAAAGGATGCGTTTGTACTTGGGCTGACGGCTCGCTGGTACCTGTGCCATTGATCACTCTCCTGCTGTCGGGCGAAACACTCAACAAGTCACCCCCAGACACCCGGAGCGCTGACTTGTTCAGCGTTTGGTCGGTTTTTCTTAAAAAGAAGGCTTCTCGCCTGCACGAGAAGCCTTCCGTACTACCTGCTGGCAGGGCTCCCATCAGGGAGACTGCCTGCGCAACGCACCTGGCGCTTCATTACTTCTTGGAAGCAGCCACCTGGGCAGCCACCTCGGCAGCGAAGTCGACCTCGGCGCGCTCGATACCCTCGCCCACTTCGAAGCGGGTGAAGGAAACGATTTCGGCACCGGCCTTCTTGGCCAGGTCGCCGACCTTGACTTCCGGGTCCTTGACGAAGGGCTGCTCGACCAGGCTGGCTTCGGCCAGGAACTTGTTGATGCGGCCCTTGACCATGTTCTCGACGATGTTCTCCGGCTTGCCGGCGATCTTGTCGGCGTTCAGGGCCAGGAAGATTTCCTTTTCCTTCTCGACCACTTCCGGGGAAACCTGGGAAGGCTCGACGAACTGCGGGTTGCTGGCGGCAACGTGCATGGCGATGTCGCGGGCCAGTTCGGCGTCGCCGCCCTTCAGGGCCACGACCACACCAATGCGGTGACCGTGCAGATAGGCACCGACCACGTCGCTTTCGATACGGGCCAGACGACGGATGTTGACGTTCTCACCGCACTTGGCAACCAGGGCTTCGCGGGCGGGTTCCTGGTCGGCGATCAGCGGAGCGGCGTCGGTGTAGCCGGCGGCAAAGCCCTTGTCCAGACTCTCGTTGACGAAGGCCTTGAAGTCGTCCTGCATGGCCAGGAAGTCGGTCTGGGAGTTGACTTCGATGATGACGGCGGACTTGTTGTCGTCAGCCACCTTGACCGCGATGGAGCCTTCAGCGGCAATGTTGCCAGCCTTCTTGGCGGCCTTGATCGCACCAGCGGCGCGCATGTCGTCGATGGCTTTCTCGATGTCGCCACCGGCTGCTTCAAGGGCCTTTTTGCAATCCATCATGCCCTGGCCGGTACGCTCACGCAGTTCCTTGACCATGGCTGCAGTAATCTGTGACATGAACTAATCCTCTGACTTGCTTGAGTGGGTGTCGTCCGCTGCTCTGGACGACCTCAACATGTTGCTTTCAAGATATTCCAACATAGTGCAAAAAGGGGGCATGGCCCCCTTTTTGAATACGGCATTCACACGAGGTGCCGAATTCCTGCTCAGCCTTCGGAGGCCTCAGGGGCAGTCTCTTCGACGAACTCGCCTACACCGCCGCTGCTCTTGCCGCGCAGTACGGCGTCAGCCATGGCACCGGCGTACAGCTTGATGGCGCGGATGGCGTCGTCGTTACCCGGGATGACGTAGTCAACGCCTTCGGGGCTGCTGTTGGTATCAACGATGCCGATGACCGGGATACCCAGCTTGTTGGCTTCGGTGATGGCGATGCGCTCGTGCTCGACGTCGATGACGAACAGAGCGTCGGGCAGACCGCCCATGTCCTTGATACCACCCAGGCTGCGGTTCAGCTTTTCCAGATCGCGCGAACGCATCAGGGCTTCTTTCTTGGTCAGCTTGGTGAAGGTGCCGTCTTCGGCCTGGGTTTCCAGGTCGCGCAGACGCTTGATGGACTGACGGATGGTCTTGTAGTTGGTCAGCATGCCGCCGAGCCAGCGGTGATCAACGTAGGGCATGCCGGCGCGGGTCGCTTCCTCGGCGATGATCTTGCTGGCAGCACGCTTGGTGCCCACGAACAGCAGCTTGTTCTTGCCGCTGGCCAGCTTCTCCACAAAGCTCAGGGCTTCGTGGAACATCGGCATGGTTTTTTCCAGGTTGATGATGTGAATCTTGTTGCGTGCGCCGAAAATGTACTTGCCCATTTTCGGGTTCCAGTAGCGGGTCTGGTGGCCGAAGTGCGCACCGGCCTTCAGCATGTCACGCATGGTAACTTGGGTCATGATAACTCCGTGAATTGTCTTGGGTTGAGCCTCCACATATCCCGCTGTTCAACCCCGCAGGGCACCCAGAACAACGTGTCGATATGTGTGCGGTTTCAGTAAGGCCTGGAGGCGGAAATGTCCGACCTTCGTTCAGGCGCGGCGCTTTATATCATGGAACCCCGGTGCAGATAAAGACCGATGTGCCGGACGGTCGTCCTTCGGCGCAGCAGAGCTGCCCCGGTTTCTGATAGACTCTGCCGTCAGTCAATCCATCCCACGCCGCCGTGGCGTGGTCGAACGAGAGAATCCCGCTTCATGAGTGTATCCATCAAGACCGCCGAAGACATCGCCGGCATGCGCGTGGCCGGCCGGCTCGCCGCCGAAGTGCTGGAAATGATCGAGGAGTACGTCAAGCCGGGCGTCACCACCGATGAGCTCAACCGCATCTGTCACGACTACATCGTCAATGTGCAGAAGGCCATCCCCGCACCGCTGAACTACGGCGGCGGCCACGGCCGCATCCCCTTTCCCAAGTCCATCTGCACCTCGCTCAACCATGTGGTGTGCCACGGCATTCCCAACGACAAGCCGCTGAAGAACGGCGATGCGATGAACATCGACGTTACCGTCATCAAGGACGGCTACTTCGGTGACACCAGCAAGATGTTCCATGTCGGCGAGGTGCCGGAGTGGGTCGAGCGGCTGTCCCGGGTAACCCAGGAATGTCTGTACAAGGGCATCTCGGTGGTACGCCCCGGTGCGCGCCTGGGCGATATCGGCCAGGTCATCCAGGATCACGCCCACGCCAACCGCTACAGCGTGGTGCGCGATTACTGCGGCCACGGCATCGGCAAGGTATTCCATGAAGAGCCCCAGGTACTGCATTATGGCAAGGCAGGAACCGGCATGGAGCTCAAGGAAGGCATGACCTTCACCATCGAGCCGATGATCAACCAGGGCCGCCCCGAGACCCGTCTGCTGGGCGACGGTTGGACCGCCATCACCAAAGACCGGAAGCTGTCGGCCCAATGGGAGCACACCATTCTGGTCACCGCCGATGGCTATGAGGTGCTGACCCTGCGCAAGGACGAAGACTTCCGCTGACCGGGCGGCGCCCGCGCGCCGCCCTACCGTTGCCCCCGAGGAACCATTGTGGATCACGAACTGTTCAACCGCAGCCAGTTCGATGTCGATCTGGCCGCTGCCCGCAGCCCGGCCCTCGTTTTCAAGAAGTCATTGCAGCACGCCGACGCCGTACTCAAGGCCCGTTTCGAGGGTCAGCGCGACATCCACAAACTGATCCACGACCGTGCCTGGTTGACCGACCAGATCCTCTCTCAGGCCTGGGCGAGCCTGGATTGCCCGCTGGACAGCGACATTGCCCTGCTCGCCGTGGGCGGCTACGGACGCGGTGAGCTGCATCCGCATTCGGATATCGACCTGCTGATCCTGCTGCGCGACGGCAGCGCCGGCGAGCGCTACCACGAGGCCATCAGCCGCTTCCTGACCCTGCTTTGGGATATCGGCCTGGCCGTCGGCCACAGCGTACGCAGCATCAGCGAGTGCCAGCAGGAAGCGCGCTCGGACGTGACCGTGATCACCAACCTGATGGAGTCGCGCCTGCTGGTCGGCGACAGCCAGCTGCGTCAGGAGATGGTCGACGCCCTGGGCCCCGACCACATGTGGACCAGCGCCGAGTTCTTCCGCGCCAAGCGCGCCGAGCAGCACGCCCGGCATGCCAAGTTCAACGACACCGAGTACAACCTCGAGCCCAATGTCAAGAGCTCCCCCGGCGGCCTGCGCGACATCCAGACCATCGGCTGGGTGGCGCTGCGCCACTTCGGTACCAATGACCTGCGCCAGCTGGTCGAACAGGGTTTTCTCAACGAGTCCGAGTACAGCCTGCTGACCAGCGGCCGGGCCTTCCTCTGGCAGGTACGCTTTGCCCTGCACATCCTTGCCGGGCGCGCCGAGGACCGGCTGCTGTTCGACCACCAGCGGGCCCTGGCCCGGCTCTTCGGCTTCGAGGACAACGATGCCAAGCTGGCGGTCGAGCGCTTCATGCAGAAGTACTACCGGATAGTGATGTCCCTGTCCGAGCTCAATGACCTGCTGATGCAGCATTTCGAGGAGATACTGCTGCGCGATGCCGAGGCAGCGGAGATCCAGCCGCTCAATGCCCGCTTCCAGGTGCGCAACCACTATATCGAGGTGACCCACCCGCAGGTGTTCAAGCGCACGCCCTTTGCGCTGATGGAAATCTTCGTGCTGATGGCCCAGCACAAGGAAATCCGCGGCGTGCGGGCCGACACCATCCGCCTGCTGCGCGACCACCGCCACCTGATCGATGACGCCTTCCGCAGCGACATCCGCAACACCAGCCTGTTCATCGAGCTGTTGCGCTGCCGCGAGGGCATCCACCGCAATCTGCGGCGGATGAACCGCTACGGCATCCTCGGCCGCTACCTGCCGGAATTCGGCCGCATCATCGGCCAGATGCAACACGACCTGTTCCACATCTATACGGTCGATGCGCACACCCTCAACCTGATCAAGCACCTGCGCAAGCTGGGTCGCCCGGACTTCCAGGAGAAGTACCCGCTGGCCTGGAAGATCTTCTGCCGCCTGCCCAAGCCCGACCTGCTGTATATCGCGGGTCTGTACCACGACATTGCCAAGGGCCGCGGCGGCGATCACTCCGAGCTGGGCGCGGTGGATGCGGCCAATTTCTGTCAGCGTCACCAGCTGCCGGCCTGGGATACGCACCTGGTCTGCTGGCTGGTGGAGAACCACCTGCTGATGTCCACCACCGCCCAGCGCAAGGACATCTCCGACCCCGAGGTGATCCACGACTTCGCGCTGAAGATGGGCAACCAGGTGCGCCTGGACTATCTGTACGTGCTGACCATCGCCGACATCAACGCAACCAACCCGAACCTGTGGAACTCCTGGCGCGCGTCCCTGCTGCGCCAGCTGTACGCCGAGACCAAGCGCGCCCTGCGCCGCGGTCTGGACAATCCGCCGAACCGGGCCGAGCAGATTGCCGATACCCAGCGCGCCGCCATGGACATCATGGTGCGCAACGGCATCGACGAGGACGACATCGAGAACCTCTGGGACCAGCTCGACGAGGGTTATTTCCTGCGCCATACCGCCAGCGATATCGCCTGGCAGACCGAGGCCATACTGCAGCATCCGCAGCACCGTGGCCCCCTGGTGCTGGTCAAGGAAACCGCCCAGGGCGAATACGAGGGTGCCACCCAGATCTTCCTCTATACCCCCGAGCAGCACGACCTGTTCGCGGTGACGGCGGCGGCCATGGACCAGCTCAACCTGAGCATTCAGGATGCCCGGGTGATCACCGCCAACCACATCAATCTGGGCACCTATATCGTGCTGGACGCCGACGGTGGCCCGATCGGCGACAATCCCGGCCGCATCCGCGAGATCAAGAGCGAATTGAGCGAGGCGCTGTCCGACCCGGATGCCTACCCGGCGATCATCCAGCGGCGGGTGCCGCGCCAGCTCAAGCACTTCGCCTTCGCCCCCGAGGTCACCATCTTCACCGACCACGGCGGCCAGCACACCATCCTCGAACTCAGCGCCCCCGACCGACCGGGGCTGCTGGCGAAAATGGGAAAAATATTTCTCGATTTCGACATCAGCGTGCAAAATGCACGCATCGTCACGCTGGGTGAGCGTGTGGATGATGTTTTCGTACTGACCGATGCGGACAACCAGCCCCTGTCCGATCCCCAGCTGTGCCAGCGCCTGCAGAGCACCATCATTCGTACTCTCAGCTACAACATCGACCAACCGGATCACGATCCGCCATTGAGCATGGATATCTGAGCATGAACAGCGACCTGCAACTGCTGCAGCCCTACCCCTTCGAGAAGCTGCGGGCGTTGCTCGCGGGCGCGGTCGGCAATCCCGACCTGAGTCCGGTGTCGCTGTCCATCGGTGAACCCAAGCACGAGGCTCCCGGCTTCGTGCTGGATACCCTGGCCCGGGAGATGGGCCAGTATTCGGTCTACCCCACCACCGCCGGCGTGCCTGCCCTGCGTCAGGCCATAGTGGACTGGTTGAACCGGCGTTTTGCCGTGCCTGCCGGCTGGCTGGATGCCGACCGTCATGTACTGCCGGTGACCGGTACCCGCGAGGCCCTGTTCTCCTTTACCCAGGCTCTGGTGCAACGCGACCCCGGCGCCCTGGTACTCAGCCCCAACCCCTTCTATCAGATCTATGAGGGTGCGGCGCTGCTGGCCGGCGCCCAGCCCCATTATCTGGCCTGCACGGCGGACAACGGTTTCATCCCCGATTTCGATCAGGTACCTGCCGAGGTCTGGCGACGCTGCCAGCTGCTGTTCCTCTGCTCACCGGGCAACCCCACCGGCGCGGTGATTCCGCTTGAAACCCTGCAGAAGCTGATTCGCCTGGCTGATGAACATGACTTCGTGATCGCCTCGGACGAGTGCTACAGCGAGATCCATCACCCCGAGCAGGCGCCGCCGCCGGGTCTGCTGCAGGCCTGCGCCGCCATGGGCCGGGAGGACTTCGCCCGCTGTGTGGTATTTCACAGCCTGTCCAAGCGCTCCAACCTGCCGGGCCTGCGTTCCGGCTTTGTCGCCGGTGATGCCGCCCTGCTGGCACCCTACCTGACCTACCGCACCTATCACGGTTGCGCCATGCCGCTGCCGACCCAGCTGGCCAGCATCGTCGCCTGGCAGGACGAGGTCCATGTGCAGGCCAACCGCGAGCTGTACCGGCGCAAGTTCGACGCCGTGCTGGATATCCTCGGCGACGTGATGGATGTCCAGCGCCCCGATGCCGGCTTCTACCTGTGGCCGGCCACCCCGATAGACGATGAGCGTTTTACCCGGCGCCTGCTGATCGAGCAGAACGTGGCGGTGCTGCCGGGCAGCTACCTGTCCCGAGAAATCGACGGATTCAACCCCGGTGCCGGGCGCCTGCGCCTGGCCCTGGTCGCGCCGCCGGATGATTGCATCGAGGCCGCGCAACGTATCCGCACCTTTATCCGGAGTCTGTAGAGAGATGATTACCCTGTACGGCATCAAGGCCTGTGACACCATGAAGAAAGCCCGCACCTGGCTGGACGAGCATGGTATCGACTACCACTTCCATGACTACAAGAAGGAAGGCATTGATGCCGAACGTCTGCGCAGCTGGTGCGAGGAGCACGGCTGGGAAAAGATCCTGAACCGCCAGGGCACCACCTTCTGCAAGCTCGATGATGCGGACAAGCAGGACCTGGATCAGGACAAGGCCATTGCGCTGATGCAGGCCAACCCCTCGATGATAAAAAGACCGGTACTGGATATCGGCCCACGGCGTCTGGTCGGCTTCAAGCCCGAGCTGTACGCCACTGCCTTTTGAATCCACGCACGAAGGACCCACTACCGATGAGCAACCATTTCAGTCTTGCTCTGGGCATCGGCACCCAGAATCTGGCCGGCGACTGGCTGGAGGTGTACTACCCCAACCCCATCCTCCATCCGGAGCCGGCACTGGTCGCGGTATTCGCCGAGCAGCTCGGCTACACCGGCGGCAATCAGGCCATTGCCCTGTCCACCAGTCAGTGCGCCGCACTGGGTAAAGCCCTCCGTGATGCTGGCTTTGCCGAGCCCGGCGCATTGGCCGAGCAGCTTCAGCACAGCAGCCGCCCGCTGGTGGTCACCCTGCTGGAGACCGATGACGCCCCGATCACCACTCCCGGTGCCTACCTCAAGCTGCACCTGCTGTCGCACCGTCTGGTCAAGCCCCACGAGGTGGTGCTGGCCGGTCTGTTCCCGCTGCTGCCGAATGTCGCCTGGACCAACCAGGGCGCCATCGACATCCAGGAGCTTCCCCAGCGCCAGCTGCAGGCGCGCCTGCGCGGCGAGGACCTGCAGGTGTTCAGCGTCGACAAGTTCCCGATCATGACCAACTACGTGGTGCCCACCGGCGTGCGCATCGCCGACACCGCGCGGGTTCGCCTGGGGGCCTACATTGGCGAAGGCACTACCGTCATGCACGAAGGCTTCATCAACTTCAATGCTGGTACCGCCGGGACCAGCATGGTGGAAGGCCGCATTTCCGCCGGGGTGTTCGTCGGCAAGGGCTCGGACCTGGGCGGCGGCTGCTCGACCATGGGCACCCTGTCCGGTGGCGGCAATATCGTCATCTCGGTGGGTGAAGGCTGCCTCATCGGTGCCAACGCCGGTATCGGCATTCCGCTGGGCGACCGCTGCACCGTGGAAGCCGGTCTCTACATCACCGCCGGCCTCAAGGTGGCGCTGCTGGATGAGCACGACAACCAGATCGGCATCGTCAAGGCGCGGGAGCTGGCCAACCAGCCGGATCTGCTGTTCCGCCGCAACTCGCAGACCGGTGCCATCGAGTGCAAGACCAACAAGAGCGCCATCGCGCTCAACGAGATGCTGCACGCACACAACTGAGCCTGACAGCCATCCCCGGGGCGTGGCGCAGATGTGCTGCGCCCTGCTCGCTCAGCGCAGCAAGCGCTCCACCGCTCTGGATGCAGCCACCATGCCGAAGGTGGCCGTGACCATGGTCACCGAACCGAAGCCGCCGGAACAGTCCAGCTTGACCCCTTCCCCGACAAAGCTCTTCTGCTGGCATACCGAGCCATCCGGCTTGGGGTAGCGCAGTTGCTCCAGGGAATAGACGCAGGGCACGCCGAAGCTGCGCTTGCTCTCGGCGCGGGGGAAATTGTGGTCGCGGCGCAGCAGGGAGCGGGCCTTGGCCGCCAGCGGATCGTTGACTGTCTTCGACAGGTCGGCCACGCGGATCTGGGTGGGGTCTATCTGGCCACCGGCGCCGCCCGTGGTGACGATGGCAATGCGCTGGCGCCGGCACCAGGCGATCAGCGCCACCTTGGACGCCACGCTGTCGATGCAGTCCACCACACAGTCGATGTCCGGGGTGATGTACTCGGCCAGGGTGTCCGGGGTGACAAAGCCCATGATCGGTCGCACCTCGCAGGCCGGGTTGATGGCGCGGATGCGTTCGGCCATCACCTCGACCTTGAGCCGTCCTATGTTGCCCGCCATGGCCGGCAACTGCCGGTTGGTATTGGTGACGCAGATGTCATCCATGTCGATCAGGGTGATGCGGCCGATGCCGGTGCGCGCCAGCGCCTCGGCCGCCCAGCTGCCGACACCGCCGATACCGACCACGGCCATATGACTGCCCTGCAGCCGGGCCAGGGCTTCGGTGCCATAGAGTCGCGCTATACCGCCGAAGCGGGGATCATCTGTCGCCATGCCAACCTCGCAATTCTGAAGCGGCACAGTATACCCCAGGTCACCGCCCGCCCCGCGCCACTGCTCAATAAATCACCAGCTCCGGCAAAGCCAACGCCAGTGTGGGCTGGCCCTGCTTATCACAGGCTTATCCACAGACTCATCCACCTGAATTGTGTACAAGCGGGGATGCCAGCGGCGCGCCGCTATGGGACAATTGCCGGCCGAATCAGAGGTCCAGCATGTCCACCCGATCCCGTCCGCCGCGCCCGGCCCGAGCCGGCCTGCATCCGCGCAACCGTCACCAGGGGCGCTATGATCTGCAGACGCTGGCACGCGCCTGTCCAACGCTCAGGCCCCATATCATCAGGGCTGCAGACAGGTCGAGCACACTGGACTTCAGTCAGCCTGCCGCCGTGCTGGCGCTGAATCAGGCTCTGCTGCAGGAGCAGTACGGCATCCGCGGCTGGACCCTGCCCGAGGGTTACCTGTGCCCACCGGTGCCCGGCCGCGCCGACTACATCCACGCCCTGGCGGACCTGCTGGGAGCGAGCCACGACGGCAAGATACCCACAGGCGACGGTCTGGTCGGTCTGGACGTGGGCACCGGGGCCAATCTGATCTATCCCCTGCTGGGCCGCAGCGAATACGGCTGGCGCTTTGTCGGAAGCGACATTGACCAGGCCGCCCTGGCCAATGCGGCGCAGATCCTGGCCGCCAACCCGACGCTGGCTGTCGGCATCGAACTACGCCACCAGAGGCGGCCCGAGCAGATCTTCGGGGGTCTGGTCGGCGCTGACGAGCGCTTCGATTTCACCCTGTGCAATCCCCCCTTCCATGCCGACCTGGCCGAAGCAACCCGGGGCAGCCAGCGCAAGTGGCGCAATCTCGGCCGAGACACCGATCGGCAACCGCTGCTGAACTTCGGCGGTCGGCACAACGAACTCATGTGTGACGGTGGCGAAGCCGGTTTCCTGTCTCGCATGATTGATCAGAGCGCCGCCATCGCCGGTCAGGTGTTCTGGTTCACCACCCTGGTGTCCCGGGCCGCCAACCTGCCGCCTGCGTGCCCGACTGGCCACACTGCCGGTACGGGATGTGCGGGTAATCCCCATGGGTCAGGGCCAGAAGCAGAGCCGCCTGCTGGCCTGGACCTTCCTCGACAAGAAACAGCGCCGGGCCTGGCGAAGAGCTCGCTGGCCCGCCTGCCAGACGGCCGGAGCCGCGCCGGAAGTACGCAAGCTTTGTTGAACAGCTCCAGCAAGCCGGGGTCACAAATTCTGAACCCACTGTGAATGCTATCTGGAGTCCACCATGTCCATGCTGTCCCACGCACCATGCACGTCCAGAACCCTGTTCACCGCAATGACCCTGGGCGTCGCCGTTTTCGTCACCGGCTGCGCCAGCACCCCGCCACCCACCAGCCAGCTGGCCGTTGCCCAACAGGCCGTCAATTCCGCTGACACCGCCAGAAGCGCCGAGTTTGCGCCGCTGGAGCTGCGTACCGCGCGGGAGAAACTGCTGCAGGCCGAGCAGGCCAACCTGGAGAAGGATTACGACCGCGCCCGCGAGCTGGCTGAGCAGGCGGAGTGGGATGCGCGGGTCGCCGAACGCAAGGCCCAGGCCGAGAAGGCCAAGCGGGGTCTGGAATCGGCCCGTCAAGGCACGCAGGAGCTGCGTGAAGAAAGTCTGCGCCGCGTGCAGTAAGCCAGGCCACCACGAACACTTGCGAGGAGTCATACCATGCGTACTCATCTGACCTTACCCGCCTGCCTGGCCGCCGGCGTGCTGCTCACGGCCTGTGCTTCCAACGAACCCAACCCCCAGCTGGAACAGGCCCGCGCCCAGGTAACAGAACTGCAGAACCATCCCAAGGCTCAGCAGTTTGCGGCCATCGAGACCGAGGAGGCGAAGAAGGCCCTCGGACAGGCGGATTTCGCCTTCAAGGAAGGCGCCAAGGAGCCTGAGGTATCGCACCTGGCCTACCTGACCGAGCGCCGCGTGGAGCTGGCCCGCCAGACCATAGCCCTGCGCACCGCCGAGCAGGAGCTGGAAGGGGTGTCCGAGGAACGCGCCCGCACCCGCCTCGAGGCCCGTGACGAGCAGATCCGCCAGCTCCAGGAACAGCTCAACGCCAAGCAGACCGAGCGTGGCTCGGTGGTGACCTTCGGCAATGTGCTGTTCGATCTGGACAAGGCCGACCTGAAACCCGCGGCCCACAGCGAAGTCCGCAAACTGGCGCGGTTCCTGGAAGAGCACCCGGAGCGCAAGGTGCTGATCGAGGGCTTTACCGACAGTACCGGCTCTGACTCCTACAACCTGCAGCTGTCCCAGGCCCGGGCCGATTCGGTCCGCCATGCCCTGGTCCAGGCGGGGGTGGATGCCGGCCGTATTCAAACCGTGGGACTGGGCAAGGCCCACCCGGTGTCGGACAACAACAGTCCCGCTTCCCGCGCCATGAACCGCCGGGTCGAGGTAACCATTTCCCATGACGACGCCAATGTGCCGCGCCGTTGAATCTGACAAGAGGAATCTGACATGCAACATTCATCGCAGAACGTCACCGGTATGGAGCGCAAGCTGTCGATCGCCGGTGGTCTCGGCCTGCTCGCCTGCGGCCTGCGGCATGGTGGCGTAGGTGGCCTGCTGGCGCTGGCCGCCGGTGGCATGGCCCTGTACCGCGGCCTGACCGGACACTGTGAGCTGAAGGAGCGGCTGTGCGAGCGGCACAGCGGCGATGATATCGCCCGCTATGCCCACATGCCCATGGACTCGGAGGTTCGCAGCCCGGACTTCCGCAATCCGGAAACCGGCCTCCCCGACAGCACCCCCATGGGCCACGAGCGCAAGCCCGACACCCCCTGATCGGGTCCGTCACGGCCGGCCACATCTGCTATCATGTGCGCCGATTCCAGATCTGGCCGGCCCCCCATGAGCACATCGCATTCCGACACCCTGACCCTCGCCTGCGAGCTGATTGCCCGCGACTCCACTACCCCGGATGATGCCGGCTGCCAGCAGCTGATGGGCCAGCGCCTGGCCGACTGCGGCTTCACGCTCGAACCCATGCGCTTTGGTGACGTGGACAACCTCTGGGCTCGCCGTGGTCACGATGGTCCGGTGTTGTGCTTTGCCGGTCATACCGACGTGGTACCCGCCGGGCCGGGCAGCCAGTGGGACACGTCACCCTTCACGCCGGAAATACGCGACGGCATGCTGTATGGCCGCGGCGCGGCGGACATGAAAGGCAGCCTGGCCGCCATGGTGGTAGCGGTAGAGCGCTTCGTTGCGGACTACCCCGCTCATCGCGGCTCCATCGCCTTCCTGATCACCAGCGACGAAGAAGGGCCTGCGGTGGACGGGACCGTACGGGTGGTGGAGACGCTCAGGGAGCGTGGCGAGCAGGTGGACTGGTGCATCGTCGGTGAGCCCTCCAGTACCGAACTGGTCGGCGACGTGGTGAAGAATGGCCGGCGCGGCTCGCTGAATGCGCGTCTGGTCATCCGGGGCAAGCAGGGCCATGTCGCTTACCCGCACCTGGCCCGCAATCCCATTCACCTGGCCGCCCCGGCACTGGCCGAGCTGGCCGCCGAGGTCTGGGATCAGGGCAACGAGTTCTTCCCGCCGACCAGCTTCCAGATTTCCAATATCCATTCCGGTACCGGCGCCACCAACGTGGTTCCCGGTGAGCTGGAGGCACTGATCAACTTCCGCTTTTCCACCGAATCCACCGTCGATGGCCTGCAGGAGCGGGTGCGCGGTCTTCTCGAACGCCATGGACTGGACTACCAGCTGGAATGGAACCTGTCGGGCCTGCCCTTCCTCACCGAGCCGGGTGATCTGCTCGACGGCGTACGCGCGGCGATACGGGAGGTGACCGGCCGGGAAACCCAGCCCTCGACCTCAGGCGGGACCTCGGATGGCCGTTTCATCGCCACCCTGGGTACCCAGGTAGTGGAACTGGGGCCGGTCAACGCGACCATTCACCAGGTCAACGAACATGTCAGCGTGGCGGATCTGGATACCCTGACCGACATCTACTACGCGACGCTGCGCCGGTTGCTTGCCTGATGCCTCAACTGATCTGCCCGCACTGCCATCTGCCGCTGACCGCCAGCGAGCGGACCTGGTCCTGCAGCAATGGCCACAGCTATGACCAGGCTCGCCAGGGCTATCTGAACCTGCTGCTGGTGCAGCACAAGAACAGTCGTCAGCCCGGCGATACCCCGGCCATGCTGGCGCACCGTCAGGCCTTTCTCGACGGCGGCTACTACCAGCCGGTCAGCGACCGGGTCAACGAGCTGCTGGGGACCGAAGACCCCCGCTCCATTCTGGACATGGGTTGTGGCGAGGGTTACTACACCGACCGCCTGGCCCGCGCCATCCCCACCGCCGACTGCGCCGGGCTGGACATCAGCAAGGAAGCCATCATCAAGGCCTGCCGGCGCAACCGCGGGATCCGCTGGCTGGTGGGTTCCAGCGCCCGCCTGCCGGTGGCCGACGCCAGCGTCGATGCGGCCCTGTGCATATTCAGTCCCTGGTCCTGGCAGGAGTGCCTGCGCGTGCTGCGCCCCGGCGGGCGACTGCTGCTGGTCGGCCCCCATGCCGATCACCTGCTGAGCCTGCGCCAGCAACTGTATGACAGTGTGCATGACACCCCGGAACTGATCCGGAACTTGCCCCCCGAACTGCAGATCGTCGATGATCAGGTACTGCGCTACCCCCTGGAGCTGTCCGCCGAGGCACTGGCCGACCTGATCGGCATGACGCCGCATGGCTGGCGCAGCCGGCCGGAGCGCCAGCAGGCCCTGCTGGAGAGCGGCCTGAGCGGCCTGGAGGTGGTAATGCGTCTGGTCTTGTTGCAACGCTGAGAGGAATCCCTGTGCGCCAACCGGATATCGAGATCTACGTGAAGGAAGACTTCCTCGACGAGCTGACCAGCTGGCTGGAACAGCAGATCGGCCCGCTGCAGCTGGGCGAGTGGAAGGGCAATACCCGGCGCGGCACCCTGCAGGCGGCGCCGCCGATTCCGCTGATGCTGGTGCGTCGCGCCGCCGGCCGCTGGGCCAGCATCTGGTTCGACAGCGACGCCACCCCCTGGGCCACTGACCTGGAGTGCGCCCGGGCCGTGGCTGCCGGCATCCAGCGGGAAGTGCGCTGTTCGGTGGGCGGCTGGGAGGAGGAACAGGGCGAGGCCGATGCCGACCGCTGGATGAAGGTGACGGTCGAGGGCGAGGAAGAATTCATCTGGGCCCAGAAGCCCTGATTGGGGTCAGTGCCGGGGCAGTAACCGGTCCGAGCCGATCAGCAGCTCGACCTCACCGGCATCAGGTGGGTAGCAACGGTGAGCACCGAACTCCCTGGCCAGATCCGCCAGTGCCGGCGTGAAGAATACCGTGGTGTCGCAGTGCAGCCCCTCGAGGCGATGACGCAGGAATACGGCGGTATCCGGTGTGACCACCGGGTACCGCCGTACAAAGGCCTGCCGGATGGCGTCCAATGGCTGAGCGGCCTGCAGGCCGTCCCCCAGTGAACAGCAATACCAGCGCGCCGGGTCGTCAGCACTCAAAGTGCTGCCACGTCCTCGGCCTGCAACCCTTTCTGGCCCTGGGTTACGTTGAACTCGACCTTCTGCCCTTCCACCAGAGTGCGGTGCCCTTCGCCACGAATGGCGCGGAAGTGCACGAACACATCCGGACCCGACTCACGCTGAATGAAGCCAAAGCCCTTGGCATCGTTGAACCATTTAACCGTACCGGTTTGCCGATCAGACATTACCACCTTCTCCACATCACAAATGATTCCACACCGCCCGGAAAGCCGGAGCGGCGATAGCGACACTCCGTGCAACGTCCATTGGATACCTGGTGCGAAACCTGATGCGGCATTGCGCCCGGCATGGGGAGCGCTGCCGGCAAGCCGGTCATACGCCCCACCTGGAATAATGTTTATAGAGGCCGTGCTTCGATTCTAGCCAAAGTGCGTGCGGCTGCAAGAGGGGGCGATGTGCATTTGCCATCGGATACCCGGTGGCCGGACCATGACCGGCCGGCCATCGGGGCAAGGATGTCAGTCGGATTCGCCGCTGCGCAGCAGGTCCTGACGACGACGGGTGAGATTTTCCATATCGGCCACACCGACCTGGTAGGCCCAGCGCGAATCAGCGTTGACCTGCAGCTCGCTGTCCGCCTCGGCGGCGGTATAGCTGTCGATCAGCAACCAGTAACGCCCCTCGAGGTTGTACAGGCTGGCCTGCAGTTCACTGCCGGCCCAGGTATCGACCTGCATCTGCAGCATGGGCTCGGGCAGCGCCAGTTCCTCGCGCAGCGCCACGTTCTGCGCACGCAGGTTCACCAGCGCCAGCACCATGCTGTTGATCTGGCGCTCGTTGCCGCCCTGCTCCGCATCCGCGCCTTCAAGCTGGAGGTTGTACTCCCCCTCGGCCGCCTTGGACAGCTCCAGGGTTTCGCCGTCGGCGTGCTGCCAGCGGGCCCGGGACACCAGGGTCAGGGGCATGTCCACCACCTGCAGTGACAGCCAGTCCTGGGGGTTGACCGACATGCCGAAGGGGCGGTTGATCAGCAGCACCTGATCGCTGCCGACAAAGCGTACCAGCTGGCCATTGCCGACCCGATTGCCATAGATCACGCCGAAGTCCTCGCCGGCGGCATGCAGTTGCACCTGCAGCGGAGGATGGGTGGCGTCGTCGGTAGCCAGTCCCAGGCGGGCGTGGTGATCGGGGTTGCTGGTCTTCTCCTCGATCACCCGGGCGCCACGCAGGGCATGCAGCAGAGCTGCCAGACGTTCCTTCTGTACCGGGAAGCCGGCATGGCTGAGCACGCCCCAGTTCCCGTCCAGCAGGGCCAGCTCGACACTGGACTCGCCCTTGCTCAGGGTGATCCGCTCCAGCCCGGCCAGTTGCTGCTGCTGTTCAGGCGACAGCAGCTCGCGACTGGCCAGCTCGTCGATACGTTCGCTGCTGCGCATCTGCAACGCTACCGCCGTCAGCGCCAGTATCACCAAGACCGCAACGATCAGAATCCTGTTTCGCATCTCCGTCCTCCTAGACAGTACGGCGGCGCATCCGACCCAGCAGCCACCACAGCAGCACCGCCAGGGTCAGCAACGCCGGAACCAGTGCAATGTTGATCACCTTCAGCCAGGTGCCCAGACGCTCGATATCCGCGTTCAGCTGGTAGCGCACGTCCCGCAGCTGCTTGCGGATCTCCAGCTTCTGATCGAGGAAGCGCTGGATCTCCTGCTCCTGCTCGGCACTGAGCTCGATCAGCTGGGTCGGATCCTGGTTCTGCTGCAGCTCGATCAGGCGCTGTTCGGTCTGCTCCAGCTGCTGTTGCAGGCGCATCTCGCTTTCGCGGAAGCGGCTTTCAGCCTGGCGCTGCAGATCCTCAACCACGGTGAACGGACGGCTGAAGTTGCCCCGCGAACGCACGCTGATCAGCGCCTCGGAACCGGACAGGTTGTCCAGCGCGTTGATCAGGAAACCACCGTTGTCCGCCCAGGGCTGGGGAATGCGCTGGCCGAAGAAGTCCTGCACCTGTACCCACATGCGGTCGGTCAGCAGGTCGGTATCGGCAACCAGCACCACGTTGATGTTGGCCGCTTCGGTCAGCTCGGGCTCGCGCCCTTCCAGCCCCTCGGGGAAGGCGGTACTGGCCGGGCCCTGCAGCCGGGCGGCGAAATGGTGGATCTGCTCATCGGCGCGGAAGCCCTGCAGCAGGGTTTCCGGGTCCTCCAGACGGGTGAAGCGGCTGCTGGGGGTCAGCGCACTGTGCCGGCTGCTGGACAGCAGCGGCTCGAACCGGGTGCTGGCCTCCTCCATCGGCACCAGTGAACCGGCACTGGCCAGGGTCAGCAGCTGCAGCGGTGCGGTGACGGTATCGTCCTGGCTCATGAACTGCTTTTCCACTTCCAGCCAGCCGATGTGACGGGCCGGCAGCTGCCCCTGACCGCGACCCACGGACATGCCCAGGCGCGAATCCAGCACCACCCGCTCGGGGTCATAGGACACGCCCCAGGCCGCCAGCAGCGGAGCCAGATCCGAGGCACGGCCATCGGCCATGCCATCCATCATGGCCTCCATGCTCTGATCCGATTCGGCCACCGGATCGATGAAGGCCATCAGCTTGCCGCCGCGCAGCACGAACTGGTCGATGGCGAACAGGGCCGCCTCGCTGAGGGTCTTGGGATGCACCAGCAGCAGCACATCGATGTCCTCGGGTACGGCGTCGATATCCGCTTCCAGCTCTTCCACGCCGAATACCTGCTGCAGCTGCTCGTAGGCCACCCAGGGCGCCGTGGCCTGACCGCTGAAGGGGTTCATGCCGCCGCCCAGGGGCAGCGCGGAGATCAGGCCGATACGTGGTTTCTCCGGCCGGGCCAGGCTGTTGACCAGCCGGCTGAGCTCGTACTCGAGCAGGCCTTCCTGATCCAGCGCGAAAAAGGGAATGATCTCGCGCTGGGCCAGCTCGTTGGTGCCGGCCAGACCGAAGTACAGCTGTTCACCGGTCTGGGTCAGGGGTACCGCCTGCAGCCCGAACTCGGCGGCGCGGTCCTCAGCCTCGGAGAAGGGTTGCGGGTCGATGATGTGCAGGCGCAGCTTGCCATCGGCTACCCGCTCGTACTCCTTGAGCATTTCCTCCACCCGCCGCGCGTAGTTGCGAACCATGACCAGATCCTTGCTGGCGCGCTCGGAGAAGAAGAAGTACAGGGTCACCGGCTCCTCCAGATCACGCAGGATCTTCCGCGTGCCATCGGAGATGGTGTACAGCTTCTGTTCGGTCAGATCCAGCCGCGCCCCGGGCAGCAGGGTGTTGGAGGTGATGTTGAAGGCAATGAAGGCCAGCAACAGGAGCAACAGGCCGGTACCGGAATACATCAGTCGTTTCATGTGCAGTCTCCTTTGCCTCAATCGGCCTTTTTCAGGTCGATGACAATCGCCGTAGCCACCAGCCAGGCCACCATCAGCGAGATGAAATACAACAGGTCACGCAGGTCCAGAACGCCCTTGCTGATGGCATCGAAGCGGATCAGGAAACTGAGTGAGGCAATGGCATCGAGCAGCCACTGGGGCGCCCAGCCGCGGAACAGGTCGAGCACCAGCGGAAAGCCGCTGACGATGAACACGAAGCAGGCCACCACGCTGAGGATGAAGGCGATCACCTGGTTGCGGGTCAGCGCCGACATGCACGAGCCTATGGCCAGATAGCCGCCGGCCAGCAGCCAGCTGCCCAGGTAGCCGGTGAAGATGGCGCCGTTGTCCGGATCACCCAGGTAGTTGACCGTGATGATGATCGGGAAGGTCAGCAGCAGTGCGATGCCGACGAAGACCCAGGCGGCGAGGAACTTGCCCAGCACCATGTCGGCGCGGGACACCGGCAGGGTCATCAGCAGTTCGATGGTGCCGGACTTGCGCTCCTCGGCCCACAGACGCATGGCCACCGCCGGCACCAGGAACAGGTACAGCCAGGGGTGGAAGTTGAAGAAGGGCACCAGATCCGCCTGACCGCCCTCGTAGAACCCACCCAGATAGAAGGTGAAGACGGCGGACAGCACCAGGAAGATGACGATGAAGATATAGGCCAGCGGGGTAGCGAAATAGCTGGCCAGTTCGCGTTTGAAGATCACGTTCAGACTATTCATGCGGCTTCCTCCGCAGTCAGACTGCGGAACACTTCATCCAGGCGTCCGCGCTCGACCGATAGCTCCTTGACTTGCCACTGCTGCTGGCGGGCATGCTCGCCCACTGCCGGGAAGATCACCGCGCCCGGCTCGGCCAGCACGGTCACCTCATGGCCCTCGCGGGCCACTTCCACACCGCTGACGCCGGGCAGCGCCAGCAGCGCGGCGGTGTCCACCGGCTGCTGCAGCAGCAGGGTCACCGCCTGGTGGTAGCGCGAGCGGGCTTCCAGCTCGTCGGGGGTGCCGTCGGCCAGCAGGCGGCCACGGGCAATCACCACGGCCCGGGTGCAGACCGCACTCACTTCTTCGAGAATATGCGTGGAGATCACCACTATCTTGTTGCTGTCGCTGGCCAGCTGCTGGATCAGTCCACGTACCTGGTGCTTCTGGTTGGGGTCCAGGCCGTCGGTGGGTTCGTCCAGGATCAGGACCCGGGGATCGTGCAGGATGGCCTGGGCCAGACCGACCCGGCGCTTGAAGCCCTTGGACAGGGTATCGATGGTCTGGTGGAGCACGCCCTGAAGCTGCAGCTGCTCCACCGCCCGGTCAACCTGCCGGCGACGGTCCGCGCCGCTCAGGCCACGCACCTGAGCGATGAACTCGAGAAAACCCTTGACCCGCATGTCGCCGTAGCAGGGCGCGCCTTCGGGCAGATACCCCATCTGCCGCTGGGCCTGCAGGGTCTGGGTGCGGATATCGAAACCACAGATGGAGGCGCTGCCGCCATCCGGCGCGAGAAAGCCGGTCAGCATCTTCATGGTGGTGGACTTGCCGGCCCCGTTGGGCCCCAGAAACCCCAGCACCTCCCCCGGTCTTACTTCAAAGGACAAGTTGTCCACGGCGACGTGCTCGCCGAATCGCTTGGTCAGGCTGTTTATCTTTATCATGACCTCTTCCATATCCCCAGTTACCGACACACCGCAAAAAGGCGGTCAAAGGCTGCAAGAATACATGGATTGGCCCGGTGCAGGGAAAGACATTCAAGGCATGATTGAGCATCCATCCCTCCTCCGGCCCTGCGCTTGCCATGCCTGTCGCAAGAACATCCTTGCTGCAGCCTGATATGGGCACGGCATCGCCGGTTTCAAGTTGCCGGCGCGCAGCGGCGAATGTAACAGGGTATTAAAGTGCCTTGCTTAATGGGTAGAATCCCCCGCAAGCCCAGCCAGTCAGAGAGCGTCCATGCCGTCCTCCAACTCCTCCCTGTTCAGTCGCCTGCACTTCGGTTTGATGCGGCGCGCCCTGTACCTGTGGGCCCGGTCGGACTGCATCGGTGATCCGCTGGCGAAGGTGGCTCCCCAGCCGGACACGCCCATTCTCTATGTCCTGCCCGGGCGCTCGCTGTCCGACCTGCTGGTGCTGGACCGGGAGTGTGCCCGCCTCGGGCTGCCGCGGCCTACCCTGCCGCCGGGCGGCACTCTGGAGGAAGACGCCTCGCACTTGCACCTGACCAGCGAACTGCCCTGGAGCGGCCGCCCCGACCCGCGCAAGCGCTCGCCGCGCCTGCTGCGCGCCCTGACCGCAGTGGAACTGCGGGTTACCCCGGATGTGCAGCTGGTGCCGGTCAGCGTGTTCTGGGGCCAGTCCCCGGATGTGGAGTCCTCCCCGCTGAAACTGCTGTTCGCCTACAACTGGGGCGTTGGCGGTAAGCTGCGCAAGTTCCTCGCCATCCTGCTGCATGGGCGCAAGATCCGTGTGAGCTTCGGCGAGCCGCTGTCGCTGCGCCAGCTCACCGCAGAGAATCTGGGACACGACCGCAACCTGCGCAAGGTCAACCGGCTGCTGCGGGTGCATTTCCGCGAGCAGCGCGGTGCCGTGGTCGGCCCCGAGCTGGCGCACCGGGCTACCCTGCTCAAGGGGCTGATGCATGGGCCGCTGGTGCGGGCCGCCATCGAACGCGAGGCCGCCGAGGAGAACATCAGCCTCGAACGCGCCCGGGAGCGTGCCGCCCGCTACGCCAACGAGATCGCCTCGGACTTCACCTACACCATCATCCGTTTCCTCGAGGTGGTGCTGTCCTGGTTCTGGAACAAGCTGTACGACGGGGTCAAGGTCAACAACCTGGAGAACGTGCAGAACATCGCCCCGGGCAAGGAGATCATCTATGTGCCCTGCCACCGCAGCCACATCGATTACCTGCTGCTGTCCTACCTGCTGTTCCGCAACAGTCTGACGCCGCCACACATCGCCGCCGGCATCAACCTGAACATGCCGGTGATCGGCAACATCCTGCGCCGTGGCGGCGCCTTCTTCATGCGCCGCAGTTTCCGCGGCAACCAGCTGTACACGGCGGTGTTCAACGAATACCTGCACCTGCTGTTCAGCCGTGGCTTCCCGGTGGAGTACTTTATCGAGGGCGGCCGCTCGCGCACAGGTCGCCTGCTCGACCCGCGCACCGGTATGCTCGCCATCACGTTGCGCAGCTACCTGCGCTCCTCACGCCGGCCGATCGTGTTCATGCCGGTGTACATCGGTTACGAAAGGGTGCTGGAGGGACGCACCTACCTGGGCGAGCTGCGGGGTCAGGCAAAGAAGAAGGAATCCATCTTCGATCTGTTCCGGGTATTGTCAGCGCTCAAGCTGAAGTTCGGTGAGGTGACGGTGAACTTCGGCGAGCCGGTGGCGCTGACCGAGTTCCTCGACCGACACCAGCCGGCCTGGCGTCTGCAGCGCGGCGAGCCGGAATTCCGCCCGGAATGGCTGCCCGAGGTGACCAACCGCCTGGCCCGCACCCTGGGCGGCTCGATCAACGCCGCGGCCGATGCCAACCCGGTGAATCTGGTCGCCCTGGTGATGCTCTCCACCCGCCGCCTGGCGCTGGACGAAGCCACCCTGGCGCGCACCATAGACACCTTCACCCGCCTGCTGCGTGATACCCCCTACAGCCCCAACGTGACCCTGGCTCCCGGCAGCGGGATGGAGCAGATACGTCATGTGGAATCCATGGGCATGATCGGCCGACAATCCGACGCCCTGGGCGAGATTCTCTATCTGGACGAGCCCCAGGCCGTGCTGCTGACCTGGTATCGGAACAATATCCTGCATCTGGTCGCCCTGCCGGCGCTGATCGCCAGTCTGTTCCTCAACAACGCGCGCATGAACCGGGAGCAGATCGAGCGTCTGGTCAGTGCGCTGTATCCCTATCTGCAGGGCGAGCTGTTCATGCACTGGCAGGACGAGGACCTGCCGGCGGTGATACAGCGCTATGTGGACGGGCTGATCGGCTGCGGCCTGCTGCTTGAGGAAGGCGGTCAGATCCACCGCCCGGATACCGCCTCCAGCGAATTCGTGCTGCTGACGCTGCTGGCGCGCAGCATCATCCAGATGCTCGAACGTTTCTACATGGTCGCGGCGTTGCTGCTGAACAACCCCAACGGCAGCCTGACCGCCGAGCAGCTGGAGTCGCTGTGCACCGTGATGGCCCAGCGCCTGTCGATCCTGCACGGCCTCAACGCGCCGGAGTTCTTCGACAAGACCCTGTTCCGCCAGTTCATCCAGCGCCTGCTCGATGAGCAGGTGCTCAGCCCGGATGACGAGGGCCGCCTGCACTATCTGCCGGAGCTGGAGGACATTGCCGAGAACACCGCCCGGCGGGTGCTGAGTGCGGAAATCCGCCTGTCGATCCGCCAGGTGGCACGCAGCGCCGGGTAGAATCCGGCGCTGTCAGCGGTCAGCGCACCAGGGCGTCGCTGTATTCGCTTGCCACCTGGTGCATCAGGGCGGAATTGTCATGCTTCCAGGGGTGGAAATCCCTGCGGAAGAAATCCCGGTAAGCGCCCAGCAGATGCCGGAAGAAACCTCCCTTGCCCCACAGCCAGCGCATTCCGCGCCACCAGGTGCGCAGGTTGAGCTGGCCATCCCGGCGCAGCATGCTCAGGGTGCCTATGGTCACATCCCGCAGGAAGAAGAAGGTCGACAGGCGCATGGCCCGACGCAGCATGCGCCGGTCACCGCAGACCTGCATGTAGACGTCGAAGGCTACCGATTTGTGTTCGGTCTCTTCCAGTGCGTGCCAGCGCCACAGGCGGCGCATCTCCGGGTCTGCATCCGCCAGCCAATGCGGGTGGCGCAGTACGGTATCGGCCATGATCGCGGTGAAATGCTCCAGGGCGACGGTGGCGGCCAGCTGCCGTTCGGGGGAAAAGTTCTTGTGGATCCAGCGGATGCGCTGCTTGACCGGACGCTCCAGGGCATCGATGTCATAGCCCAGGTCCCGCAGCCGCTGGTTGTACTCGATATGCTCGCGGCTGTGGTGGGCCTCCTGGCCGATGAAACCGCGGATCTGCTGTGCCAGCGCGGGGTCGGTGACCCGATCGCGGAAATGACGCACCGAGTCGATGAAGAACTGCTCCCCATCCGGGAACAGCACCGACATGGCGTTGAAGAAGTGGGTACGGAAGGGATCGTTACCCAGCCACCAGCGCGGCAGGGGGTCGGGCAGCGCAGCGTTGAGTCGGCGCGGCCGAATGTCCAGATGATCCGGCGTGGATGACAGCATGACGGGCCTCCGCAGAATAATTGTTATCGGACCTCCCCTGCATACTGGAACACTTGTTTGAATCCTGCAACCCTGCCGATCAGTCGGCCTCCAGCCGGCGCTTGCCGTAGATGTCATACCGACTGGATTGGCCGGTCAGCTCGGCGCTGGGCCGGGGCCCCTCGATGATCGGCGCCTTGCGTGGGCGCTTGACTGCCACCCGATGGCTGGCCAGCGCCAGCGCCGCCGCCAGCAGCTGGGGCGCATCCAGGTCATCCCCGGCCAGGGGCCGGAACAGGCGCATTTCCTTCTTTACCAGGGCCGATTTCTGCCGGTGCGGGAACATGGGGTCCAGGTGGATGACCTCGGGAACAGCTCCGCTCCAGGCAGCCATCAGCTCGATGGCGTCGCCCTCGAGCAGCTGCATGCGCCCGGCGATTTCCGCCACCTCGCCACCGGCCTCCCTGGCCCGCTGCAGACCGTCGGCCAGCAGCGCGGCGATCACCGGCTGGCGCTCGATCAGGGTCACCTCGCAGCCCAGGGCAGCCAGCACGAAGGCGTCCCGCCCCAACCCGGCCGTGGCATCCAGCACCCGCGGGCGTATCGACCCGCGGATACCCACCGCCCGTGCCACCATCTGCCCCGCCCCGCCGCCGTACTGGCGGCGATGGGCCAGGGCGCCTTCGACAAAATCGACCCGCACTGCACCCGGGGCGTCCTCGGCGGTGGCCAGCAGCCTGAGGCCATCGTCGCCCAGCTGCAGCAGCAGATCGGCGGCGTCGCCCTCTGCGTAGGGGGGCAGATTCAGGCGGGCGGCCAGTAACCGGGCGGCGGACTCCAGATCGGGGTTGAGCCAGTGGACAGCCACGCGGCCGGGGGACGTCTCGTTCATCGCAAAACCTGACAGGGGAAAAGCCGCCAGTGTACCCCAGCCGGGGCCGGCAGATCAGAACAGACCGACCTGCCGCGGCGCCTGACGCTGTTCCTCTTCCCCCGGCCAGGCCGGCAGCGGTGCCAGGGACGGCAGTCGCTCGGCCAGCTGCTGGTGGAACAGCCGGGCCAGCTCGGGGGCCAGACGGTTGTCCGGGGTATGCATGAAGAGAATGGGGCTGCGGCCCTCTTCCAGCCATTGCCGGCACTTGTCCAGCCAGGGGGCCAGCCAGCGCAGGCTCTGCTGGTTATCCATGCCGGCAATGAAACGCACCGTGGGCCGGTCGGCCAGGGCCAGCGCGTGCACCGGCAGCCTGGGTTTGCGCCGGCGGGCATCCAGGGTAGCGGGATCCTGATCGGGACTGGCGAACAGACCGCGGCTGTCGAACATGATGCGCTCCATGCCCCGCTCGAACAACATGCGGTTGAGGCGGCGCTCGTTGTCGTCCTTGCGGAAGAAGTCCGGGTGACGCACCTCCACGGCATAGCGCCCGCCCTCGGGCAGGGCTTGGAGGAAGGTCGCCAGCTGCGGCAGCTGGGCCGGACCGAAGCGCGCCGGCAACTGCAGCCAGACCGGTCCCAGACGCTGCTCCAGCGGCGCCATGGTATGGAAGAAGCGGGTCAACAGCGGGTGCTGCGGATCCAGCACATCGGCATGGCTGATTTCACGGGGCAGCTTGGCGCAGAAGTGGAAATCGGCGGGCAGCAGCTCGGCCCAGCGCCGTACGGTATCCCGCTCCGGCAGCGCATAGAAGGTGGTGTTGCCTTCCACCGCGCCGAATACCTGCCCGTATTCGTGGAGCCGCCGATCGGCGTCCGCACCGGAGCTGTACAGCGCCCCGCACCAGGCCGGCTCGGCCCACAGGGGGCAGCCGAGGATGAGACGAGGCGTTGCAGTACTCACTGATCTGACAGGGCGCTCAGACAAAGAGGTCGATGCGCGAGCTCAGCTGGTCGTCGGCATCGGACAGTCGCGACATGTCCAGATAGCGGTTGAGGGCCTGACTGGCGGGGCCACTGGCCGGCAAAGGGGAACCCTGACGGGCGGGAATGTACTCGCCGGCTGCCGCGCTGCGCTCGACCACGCGCGTCTGGACCGCACGCACCTGCGCCTCCTGCACGGGAGCAGGCTGGATCGCGGGCTTCTCCACCGCAGCGGCCTGGCGCGGCGCGCGTGGCAGCAGGGGTGAGGGATGGAAACCATCCAGACGCATGGGCGACACACTCTTCTCGGGGTTCGGGAACAGCTAGATTAGCGCCACAGGGGCGCGAACGCAAAACGCGGGACCGGCGGATCACGCCTTGGGCGTCGCCACCCTGTCCCGCAGGTACACCGGTTGCGCCTCGGCGGCATCCAGGGTCTGGCCGGACTGCCACAGGGGCAATGCCAGTTCGATCAGATCGGCTGCGTCGGGCAGCATCTGCGGCCAGCTCTGCTCGACCTGCACCGCCATGCGTCCGGCATACTGCCAGCCGGTGCCGGCGCCGGACGCCGCCGTCATGCCCCGGGGCAGCTCGACCTGTTCGGGTGCACAGACGCCTTCCAGGCCCACCAGAGTCATGCAGCCGTCCTGCAACTCGTAACAGCCCCAGTACACCTCGTCCATGCGTGCATCGATCGCCGCGCAGACCCGGGTTGCCCCGTGCTCGCGCCAGGCGCGCTGGGCCAGCGCCGCCAGATTGGAGATGCCGATCACCGGCTTGTCACTGGCAAAGGCCAGCCCCTGCACCATACCGGTGGCAATGCGCACGCCGGTGAAGGCCCCCGGTCCGCGGCCGAACACCAGGGCATCGACCTCCCCCAGGGTGATGCCGGCCTCGGCCAGCAGCTCCTCGATCATCGGCAGCAGCAGCTGGGCGTGCAGACGGGGCGCGACCTGGGCACGACGATACGTTCGGCCGTCATGCAGCAGGGCCGCGGAGCAGGCTTCGGTGGCGGTATCCAGGGCAAGCAGGGTGGCAGTCATGGGGGCACACTGTGGGAAAAGACGCGATTGTAACAAACAACAAGGCCCGTGCGAGGCTATCGCACGGGCCCTGACAACAGACAGACGAGCGGATCAGCTCAGCGCGGACAGCACGCGGGCAGTGATCTCTTCGACGCTGCCGACGCCCTCGACACGGGAGCACTTGGGCTCGCCGTTGGCGGCGGACAGCTTCTGGTAGAAGTCCACCAGCGGTTTGGTCTGGGTGTGGTAGACCTGCAGACGCTTGCGCACGGTCTCTTCCTTGTCGTCCTCACGCTGGATCAGCTCTTCACCGGTCACATCGTCCTTGCCGGCCTGCTTCGGCGGATTGTGTTCCAGGTGGTAGGTGCGACCGGAACCCGGGTGTACCCGGCGACCGGAAATGCGGCCGACGATCTCCTCGTCGTCCACGGCAATTTCCAGAACGTGATCGATCTTGATGCCTGCGTCCACCAGTGCCTGGGCCTGGGGGATGGTGCGCGGAAAGCCGTCCAGCAGGAAGCCGTTGGCGCAATCATCCTGAGCAATACGCTCGTTGATCAGACCAATGATCAGCTCGTCGGAGACCAGGCCGCCGGTATCCATCACTTCCTTGACCTGCTTGCCCAGTTCGGTGCCGGCCTTGACTGCGGCACGCAGCATGTCGCCGGTGGAGATCTGCGGAATATCGAACCGCTGGCAGATGAACTGGGCCTGTGTGCCCTTGCCCGCGCCGGGGGCACCCAATAGGATGACGCGCATGTTGAACTCCTCAATCTGAACGGAAATCGGGCCACCGGCGACCGGCGCCGGCTGACGTGCCCCGGCAAGCAACCGGGACATAAAATCTGTTTATGCAAAGCGAAAAAGGCGTTCAACATACACTCACAACCGGCTCGGCACAAGCAGGATGAGTACTGGATTTTGGTCGTAAGCGCAGGGGAATCGCCGGCTGGAGCGCCCTGTTTCCGGGATTTTGCCGGTTATCCGCCGATTCACGGCAGCGCGGCGCGACAAGGTGTCGCGCCCGAATCAGCGACTACAACCCCTGACGTTTGGCCTCGTCCCACAGGCTGTCCAGCTCCTGCAGATCGGTCTCGGCGAACACCTTGCCGTCCTCCCGCAGCCGGGTCTCGATGAAGCGCAGGCGCCGCTCGAACTTCTCGTTGCCACCGCGCAGGGCGGTTTCCGCGTCCACCTTGAGGTGGCGGGCCAGGTTGACCATGGCAAACAGCAGGTCGCCGATCTCCTCGCCAATCTGCTCCTGATCACGCCGACCGATGGCTTCGCGTACTTCCTGCAGCTCTTCACTGATCTTGTCGATAACCGGGCCGACGCTGTCCCAGTCGAAACCCTCGGCGGCTGCACGCTTCTGCAGCTTCTGCGCGCGGCTCAGGGCCGGCAGCGCACGCGGCACATCATCCAGCAGCGAGAGCTGACGCGGCTCCCCTGCCCGTTCGGCACGCTCCTCGGCCTTGATCTGCTCCCAGCGCTCGCTGATCTGGCCCTCGTCCAGCTTCAGGGTGCCGGGCGGGGTGCGCAGATTGCCGTCGGGAAACACATGGGGGTGGCGCCGCACCAGCTTGCGGGTGATGCCATCCACCACCTCGTTCCAGCCGAACAGGCCGGCCTCCTGACCGAGCTGGGCGTAATACACCACCTGGAACAGCAGATCCCCCACCTCCCCTGCCAGCTGGGCATGGTCGCCGGCAGCGATGGCATCGGCCACCTCGTAGGCCTCCTCCAGGGTATGCGGCGCTATGCTGGCGAAGGACTGCTTCAGGTCCCAGGG
Organism: Halopseudomonas formosensis; assembly: GCF_900115905.1. Lineage (GTDB taxonomy): Bacteria > Pseudomonadota > Gammaproteobacteria > Pseudomonadales > Pseudomonadaceae > Halopseudomonas > Halopseudomonas formosensis. Next base: position 247,407 of record NZ_FOYD01000001.1, on the reverse strand, counting down.
ACAGCCGTGCTCGGGGTCCCGCAGACGCTGCATCAGATACAGCAAGTCCTCAAGCTGGTAACTCACGCGCGACGCTCCTGACGGTTGCGCCGCGCCTCGATGACGTTGGGCAGCTGACCGATACGGGTCAGCAGGCGACCCAGCAGGTGCAGGTTGGGCACCTCAAGGGTCAGCATCATGCTGGCGTAGTTGTCGTCGCGGTTGGTACGGGTGCTGGCCTCCAGCACGTTGATCTTCTCGTTGGCCAGCAGCTGGGAGACATCCCGCAGCAGACCGGAACGGTCATAGGCCTTGATGAAGATCTCCACCGGGTAGGTCTGCACCGGCTCACCGCCCCAGCTGACCTCGATCAGCCGCTCGGACTCGCGATCCTGCAGTTGCAGCGCGGTGGCACAGTCGGCCCGGTGCACGGTCACGCCACGGCCGACGGTGATATAGCCGATGATGGGGTCACCCGGTACCGGCTGACAGCAGCCGGCCAGCTGCGTCAGCAGGTTGCCGACACCCTGGATGTGCACATCGCCGCGCCGGCCGGACTTCTGCTGGCGCCGGGGAATCAGCTCCAGCTGCTCGGCGTGCCGGTCCGGCTCGACCAGCTGGTGGGCGACGTTGACCACGTGATTGAGCCGTATGTCCCCCGAACCCAGTGCGGCGAACAGGTCCTCCTGGCTGCGGATGCCCAGGCGTTCAATCAGCTGCGCGTAGTCGGTACCGGTCAGCGCCATGCGAGCCAGTTCGCGTTCGAGCATGACCTTGCCGGCCTGCACGTTCTGCTCGCGGGCCTGCTGCTTGAACCAGTGCTGCACCTTGGCCCGGGCCCGGGAGGTGTTGACGTAGCCCAGGTTGGGGTTGAGCCAGTCGCGGCTCGGCCCGCCGGTACGCCCGGTGATGATCTCCACCTGCTCCCCGGTCTGCAGTACGTAGTTGAGCGGCACTATCCGGCCGTTGACCTTGGCGCCACGGCAGTTGTGGCCGATCTCGGTATGCACCCGGTAGGCGAAGTCCAGCGGGGTCGCTCCCCGGGGCACATCCAGCACGTGACCATCGGGGGTGAACAGATAGATGCGGTCGGGTTCGAAATCGACCCGCAGCTGCTCCGCCAGGCCGCCGATGTCGCCCATTTCCTCGTGCCATTCCAGGACCTGACGCAGCCAGGCGATCTTGTCCTCGTAGGCATTGGAGTTGCTGTCGACGTCGGTCCCCTTGTAGCGCCAGTGGGCGCAGACGCCCAGCTCCGCTTCCTCATGCATGGCATGGGTACGGATCTGCACCTCCAGCACCTTGCCCTCGGGGCCTATCACCGCGGTATGCAGCGAGCGATAGCCGTTCTCCTTGGGGTTGGCGATGTAGTCGTCGAATTCGTTGGGGATATGCCGCCACAGGGTATGCACGATACCCAGTGCGGTATAACAGTCCCGGACTTCGGGTACCAGGATACGCACCGCACGCACGTCATAGATCTGGCTGAAATCCAGGCCCTTGTTCTGCATCTTGCGCCAGATCGAGTAGATATGCTTGACCCGCCCGGTGATCTCGCCATCAATGCCGGCGCCGGACAGCTCATGGCGCAGCTGGGACATCACCGCCTCGATGTACTGCTGGCGATCCAGCCGGCGCTCGTCCAGCAGACTGGCGATCTGCTTGTACTTGTGCGGTTCCAGGTAGCGGAAGGACAGGTCCTCCAGCTCCCACTTGATATGACCGATACCCAGACGGTGGGCCAGCGGCGCATAGATGTCGAACACCTCACGGGCCACCCGGTAGCGCTTTTCCTCGGGGGCATCCTTGACCGCGCGGATGGCACAGGTCCGCTCGGCCAGTTTGATCAGCACCACGCGCACGTCGTCGATCATGGTGACCAGCATCTTGCGCAGGTTCTCGACCTGGGACTGGGCATTGAACGCCTTCACCCCGGAGGGGTTGTGGGAAATGCTGATCGCCGCCATGCGCTGCACACCGTCTACCAGTTCCGCGACCTCGTCACCCAGGCGCAGGCGAACGTCCTCCGCCGTGGTCTTCTGCTCGCGCACGGCGCGGTAGATCACGGCCGCCACCAGGGATTCCTGATCGAGTTTCAGGTCGGCAAGGATTTCCGCCATTTCCAGACCGGTGCGGTAACTGCTGGCTCCGTTGGCCCAGCGATGCTCGGTCTGGCTGGTGTCACGATCCAGCTGGGCAGCCCATTCGCAGGCCTGCTTGAGCTGCTGCGGTTCGGGCAGCGGCACGCGTTGCTGGATACGTTCAATCCAGGCGTCGATATCTACAGTGCCATCCTGGTTGACCGGATGCTCTGCTCTGACTTGTACCATTACTTTCTATCCTTGCCCGACACGAAGAGTGCCATGGCTTCCACATGTGCAGTCTGGGGGAACATGTCCATGATACCCGCCTGCACCAATCGATAACCCGCCGCCGACAGAATGCCTGCATCCCGTGCCAGGGTGGCAGGGTTGCAGGACACATAGAGTATCCGTTGCACCCTTTTCTGCGCCAGCATGCCGGCCATCTGTGCCGCACCGTCTCGGGGCGGATCCAGCAGCGCCGCATCGTAGTCCTGATGCAGCCAGGCGCTGTCCAGGCTGTTCGACAAGTCCGCCTGGTAAAAGTGCGTCTGGCCCAGGCCATTGAGCCGGGCATTGGCGGCGGCCCGTTCGACCATCTCGGCACTGCCCTCGACACCGGTCACCAGGGCCCCTGCCCGGGCCAGCGGCAGGCTGAAGTTGCCGACGCCACAGAACAGATCCAGGACCCGCTCACCGGGCTGGATAGCGAGCCAGTCCAGGGCCTGATTGACCATCTGCCGGTTGATCTCGGCATTGACCTGGGTGAAGTCACCGGCGGCGAAATGGAAGGTCAGTTGCTGGTCATCCAGCCGATAGGCCGGCTGAGCGCCGTCGCCGCTGAGGCAATGCAGGATTCCTTCGCTGCCCGATTGCAGATAGCAGGCCAGCCCGTGGCGACCGGCCAGGTCCAGCAGCCGCTGCCGGTCCGCCTCGCTCAGGGGCCGCAGGTGCCGCACGATCAGACCGGGATGCAGCCCGCCCACCAGCTCCACATGACCCAGGCCGCTGCGCCCTTCGAGCAGTTGCAGTTGCTCCGACAGATCCCGCAGCACCCCTTCCAGCCGGGGGATCAGCACCGGGCAGCGACTGATCTCCACCAGTTCGCTGCTGGCACGCTGGCGATAGCCGACCTGCAGCCGGCCGCTGCGCGGGTCCTCGCGCACCGACAGCCGGGTACGCTGACGGTAACCGTACTCGGGCCCGGTGAGCGCCGGCATCCAGCGCTCGGGCTGCAGACCGGCAAAGTGTTCCAGCTGCTGACTCAGCGCCTGCTGCTTGAGCTGCAGCTGGGTGGATTGGGGAACATGCTGGAGACTGCAACCGCCACACAGGGCAATGTGCGGGCAGGCGGGTTCCTGCCGCTCGGGACTGGCGGTGCGCAGTTGCTCGAGACGCGCCTCGATCAGCTTGCTGCGCGCACGCACCACCCGCGCGACCACCTGTTCGCCGGGCAACCCGCCCTCGACGAACACGGTGCGCCCCTGCCAGCGGCCGATACCGCGGCCGTCATGGGTAAGACGCTCCAGGGAAAGCTCGATGCGCTGGCCTGTCGCTGCCGGAGCATCAGTCGCCCGTCTGGGTCGACCCCGCCCCCTATTCATGCGCGGCCATCAAACACCCCGGTGGACAGGTAGCGATCCCCCCGGTCACAGATGATCACCACTATCACCGCATTCTCCAGTTCGGCATTGAGCCGCAGCGCCGCCGCCACGGCGCCGCCGGAGGACACGCCACAGAAGATGCCCTCTTCCCGCGCCAGACGACGCATGGTGTCCTCGGCCTCCTGCTGGCTCATGTCCACCACCAGATCCACCCGGCTGCGGTCGAAGATGCTGGGCAGGTACTCCTGCGGCCAGCGGCGGATACCCGGAATGGCAGCCCCTTCGGTCGGTTGCAGGCCGACGATCTGGATGTCCGGGTTCTGCTCCTTGAGATAGCGGGACACCCCCATGATGGTGCCGGTGGTGCCCATGGAGCTGACGAAGTGGGTCACCTGACCCTGGGTGTCGCGCCAGATCTCGGGGCCGGTGCCCTGATAATGGGCCTCGGGATTGTCCATGTTGCCGAACTGGTCGAGCACCTTGCCCTTGCCGTCACGCTGCATCTGCAGGGCCAGGTCGCGGGCGCCTTCCATGCCCTCTTCCTTGCTGACCAGGATGAGTTCGGCGCCGTAGGCGGTCATGGCCCACTTGCGCTCGCCGCTGGAGTTCTCCGGCATGATCAGGATCATGCGGTAGCCCATGATCGCCGCTGCCATCGCCAGGGCGATGCCGGTGTTGCCGGAGGTCGCCTCGATCAGGGTGTCGCCGGGGCGGATGTCACCACGCTGCTCGGCCAGGCGGATCATCGACAGCGCCGGACGATCCTTGACCGAGCCGGCGGGGTTGTTCCCCTCGAGCTTGAGCAGAATGGTGTTGCTGGTGTCACCGGTCATGCGTTGCAGGCGGACCAGGGGGGTATTGCCGATGCAGTCGGCAATGGTCGGAAAGCTGGTTTTCATCATACATCCTTCAGCGGGGGCAAACCGGGCAGCTGCCCCGGTGGTGCTTTTCGATCTATGATAACGGCAACCGGGAAAGGGATGCACACATTGAATAAGCCAGCGATGAAACGCCAGTCGTCAATGGGGATCAACGCCCGCCTGCTGCTGATGACCCTGCTCCCCACCGGCCTGATGGCGCTGGTGATGGGCGGCTACTTCAGCTGGCAGCAGCTGCGTTACACGGAAGAACAATTGCTGCAGCGCGGCCTGATGACCATGGAATACCTGCAGCAGCCGGCCGCCACCGCCCTGCTCAACGGTGATACCGGGCAGATCGGCAGCATCCTCTACAACGCCCTCAATTATACCGACGTCCGCGCCCTGACCCTTTACGACACCGAGATGGTCGCGCTGGAACATCGCGGCCCGAGGATGTACCCGGCGGGCCAACCCCTGCCTAACGTCGGCCTGGCCGCCGGCACCGGCCTGCAGATCCAGCGCAGCAGCCATAGCAGTCGTTTCATGATGCCCCTGCTGGCCAGTGCCGACCTGCCCTCGCGCCAGGACTATCCGCAGATCGAGGCCGACAGCCTGCTCGGCTGGCTGGAGGTGGAGCTCAGCCATGGCAACACCCAGCTGCGCCAGTACCAGGGGCTGCTGGCGACCCTGATGACCATTCTCGTCGGGCTGGGTCTGACCGCGGCGGTGGTGTCGCTCATGGGCCGTCGCATCACCCAGCCGATCCTGCGGCTCAACGCCGCCATCAACCAGATCAGCCAGGGCCACTTCGATGTACGCCTGACCGATCAGGGCAGCCGGGAGCTCGAGGACCTGGCCCAGGGCATCAACAACATGGCCCAGACCATGCAGAGCGCCCAGGGCGAGCTGCAGCAGAACATCGATCAGGCCACCGAGGACCTGCGCCAGACCCTGGAAACCATCGAGATCCAGAACATCGAGCTGGATCTGGCGCGCAAGACCGCCCAGGAGGCCAGCCGCATCAAGTCGGAGTTCCTGGCGAACATGAGCCACGAGCTGCGCACCCCGCTCAACAGCATCCTCGGCTTCACCACCCTGCTGCAGCGCAGTGACCTCACCGCACGTCAGCAGGAATACCTGACCACCATCAGCAAGTCCGCCGACAGCCTGCTGGCGATCATCAACGAGATTCTCGACTTCTCCAAGATCGAAGCCGGCAAGCTGGTGCTGGAGAACCTGTCGTTCAATCTGCGCGATCTGGTCGACGAGACCCTGACCATGCTGGCCCCCAGCGCCCACAGCAAGGGACTGGAGCTGGTCAGCATCATCTACCGCGACACCCCGCTGGGGCTCAGCGGCGACCCCATGCGGCTCAAGCAGATCCTCGCCAACCTGATCAGCAATGCCATCAAGTTCACCCATGAGGGCTCGGTCAGCGTCCGGGTCATGGCCGAGCAGCAGGACAGCGAACAGGTGCTGCTGCGCATCAGCGTCAGCGATACCGGCGTCGGCCTCTCGCCGACCCAGCAGAAGGCACTGTTCAAGGCCTTCAGTCAGGCCGACAACTCGCTTTCCCGCCAGGCCGGCGGTGCCGGGCTGGGGCTGGTGATCACCAAGCGGCTGGTGGAGCAGATGCAGGGCGAAATCGGCCTGCGCAGTCAGCCCGGGGAAGGCTCCGAGTTCTGGTTGACCCTGCGCCTGAAGCGCTCGATCCACAGTGAGGACGACCTGCCCGAGCGACCGCTGCTGGGGCTGCGTGCCGCCCTGGTGGAACCCCAGTTGCTGAGCCGGCAGATGCTGCTGCACAGCCTGGAGAACGTAGGCCTGTCGGTGCGCATGTTCGACAATCCCCGGGAGCTGCACGAGGCGCTGACCTCACCGGTACACCGTGACCACTCGCTGCAGCTGGCGCTGGTCAGCACCCGGCATACCAGCACCCCGCCCGGGGAAACCCTGGAGCTGATCCGCCAGTGGTCCGAGTTCAATATCTGCAAGAGTCTGGTACTCACCGACACCACCGAGCATTACCCCCTGCTCGACCGCCTGCCGCGCTCCATGAGCCAGACCCTGTCCAAGCCGGTCAATACCCGCAAGCTGTACCGTGCCGTACTGCAACTGCTCGATGGCGGCCAGCCGGCACCGGCGCTGCCGGTGCTGCCCAACCCCAGCCGTATTCCGCAGGTACTCTGCGTGGATGACCAGCCCGCCAACCTGCGCCTGCTGGAAGCCTTCCTCGCCGATATCGGCGTGGCTGCCCTGCTCGCCCACAGCGGCGAGGAGGCCCTGGACATCCTCACCGAATCCCCGGTCGATCTGATTTTCATGGACGTGCAGATGCCGGGCATGGATGGCCGCCAGGTCACCAGCGAACTGCGCCAGCGCGAGGAGATCGCCGGTTTCGACCCCGTACCCATAGTGGCGGTCACCGCCCATGCGCTGGAAAGCGAACGGCGCCAGCTGATGCAATGCGGCATGAACGATTATCTGACCAAGCCCATCACCGCCGAGCAGCTGCGCCAGACGGTGAACAAGTGGACCGGAATGCTGACCCACGAGGGCGAGCCGGTAGTACCGCCGCTGTCGACGCAGCGCGACGAACCGCCGGAGCCCGAAGCGACGTCACCGGCGGTGCTGGATCATGAAGAGGGGCTGAGACTGGCGGCAGGCAAGGCGGATCTGGCCCGGGACATGTTGCAGATGCTGCTCAGGGACCTTCCGGAAACCGCCCGCAGCATCGCCTCCGCCCGACAGCAGGGCGATCAGGCCGCCCTGCGCGAGATCATTCACAAGCTGCACGGCGCAACCCGCTACTGCGGCGTACCGCAACTGCGCGCCTGCTGCCAGGAAGCGGAAACCCGACTGAAGAAGGGAGAGGACAGCGCGGCGGCCGTGGAGGCGGTACTGGTGGCGATCTCGCGTCTGCGCGAAACCGCCGAAGCCTCAGTCGGTTGACCACAGGGCGAAGGCCAGCGCCTGCTCGCGCTCATCACTGAGCGACAGCAGCATGCGCCCGCCACCCCCCTGCTGCAGCCGCTCCAGCGCCGCGCCGCTGAGGGTCACCAGAGGGGCGCCATAGGCGTCGTTGTCGATCTGCATGTGCTGCCAGGACATGCCCTTGGCCAGTCCGGTCCCCAGCGCCTTGAGAATCGCCTCCTTGGCCGCGTAGCGCTTGGCCAGATAGCGCGCCGGCTGCGAGTGCGCGAGGAAGCGCTGCAGTTCGGCGGGCGTCAGGATGCGCCGGGCAAAGCGTTCACCCTGGCGCTCCAGCACGGCCTCGATACGGCTGAGCAGCACCAGATCGGTGCCTATTCCCACTATCACTGGCAGGCTTCGCCGGTGGCAATCAGGGTTCGCATCTCGGTCACTGCCGCGGCCAGTCCCGAAAACAGCGCCCGGGCGATGATCGCGTGACCTATGTTGAGCTCGTTGATGCCGGGAATGGCGGCGATCGGCTCGACGTTGTGATAGTGCAGGCCGTGTCCGGCGTTGACCACCAGACCCAGCTTGCGTGCATAGGCCACACCCTCGCGGATGCGCACCAGCTCCCGGTCCTGCTCCGCTCCACTGGCGTCGGCATAGTGTCCGGTGTGCAGCTCGATGACCGGGGCGCCGGCATCGCGCGCGGCCTCGATCTGCCGCGGGTCGGCATCGATGAACAGGGACACCTCGCAGCCGTACCCGGCCAGTTGCTCCACCGCCTGCTGCACCCGTGCCAGGTTGCCGGCGACATCCAGACCGCCTTCGGTGGTCAGCTCTTCGCGCCGCTCCGGCACCAGGCACACGTGGGCCGGACGGATCTCGCCGGCAAAGGCCAGCATCTCGTCGGTGATGGCCATTTCCAGGTTCATGCGCGTCTGCAGCACTTCGGCCAGCAGGCGGATGTCGCGCTCCTGGATATGCCGGCGGTCCTCGCGCAGGTGTACCGTGATGCCGTCGGCACCGGCCTGCTCTGCCTCGATGGCGGCCTGGACCGGATCCGGATAGCGAGTACCACGGGCCTGACGCAGGGTGGCCACATGATCGATATTGACACCTAGCAGTACACGCTGGGGATGACTCACTGTTGCTCTCCTTTGATGGAAGGGGTTTGCCGGCGGAACAGGCTGCGACTGACCAGCGGCCGGTCGCCGAGGTGGACACTCAGGGCCTGGCGCATCAGCTGTTTGGCGGCGCGCAGGGTGGCCGGCGCGCTCCAGTCGTCGGCCGCCATGGCCAGCAGCGCGGCACCGGACAGCCCGATGGCGCCCGGCAGCGGATCATGCAGGGGTCGCAGCCCCTCGCCGGCGTACCAGGCATAGTCCCGGTGCCGATCCAGCGGCTGGCCGTGGGCGTCCTCGGTGAGGCTGAAACCATAGCCCAGAAGCTCCAGCAATTGCCACTCGAACCGCCGCAGTATGGGCTCCACCGGGTCACCGGCGGCAAGCTGTTCAAGGCTCTGCTGATAGGCGGCAAACAGGATCGGCTGGGGTTCACCGCCAACCAGCAGGCGCACCAGCAGTTCGTTGAGGTAGAGTCCGCTGAACAGGGTCTCGCCCTGCAGCAGGCTGAAACGGCCGGCAACTTCGGCCTGGGTCAGGGTTTTCAGTTCCGAGCGCCCGCCCAGCCCCACCAGCAGGGGCATGAAGGGCTGCGGCGAGACCTTGCGCCGCTGACCACGTGCGCCACGCCAGACCACCCGTTGCAGACCATGATGCAGGGTCAGCAGGTCGACCAGGGCACTGCTGTCCCGGTAGGGGCGGCTGTGCAGCACATAGGCCGGACTCAGCGACGGGGTCATGCTCAGTCGAAACGGTAGCCCAGCGAGTTCAGTGCCCGCTCGTCATCGGACCAGCCACGCTTGACCTTGACCCAGAGGTTCAGCATCACCTTGCTGCCGAACAGCTTCTGCATGTCCAGCCGGGCCTCCTGGCCGATCTTCTTCATGCGCGCACCGCCATCACCGATGATGATCTTCTTCTGGCCGTCGCGCTCGACCAGGATCAGCGCATGGATGTGCAGCACCTTGCCGACCTTCTCGAACTGCTCGATCTCCACCGCCACCTGATAGGGCACTTCGGCGCCCAGCTGGCGCATGACCTTCTCGCGCACCAGTTCCGCGGCAAGGAAACGCGAGCTGCGGTCGGTCAGCTGATCCTCGGGATAGTAATGCTCGCTCTCCGGCAGGCGCTCGGCCACCAGCTGTTCCAGACGTTCGATGTTGCCGCCATGCAGCGCCGACACCGGCACTATCTCGGCATTCGGCAGCTGGCCGGCCAGCCATTCCAGATGGGGCAGCAGCTCGGCCTTGTCCTCCAGCCGGTCAACCTTGTTGACCACCAGCAGCACCGGACACTCCAGATGCCGGACCTTGTTCCAGACCATCTCGTCCTCATCGGTCCAGCGCGTGCGGTCGACCACGAAGAGCACCACGTCGACATCGCGCAGCACCTGGGAGGCACTGCGGTTCATGAAGCGGTTGAGGGCCTTCTCGGCGTCCTTGTGCAGGCCGGGGGTATCCACGTAGATGGCCTGGACATTGTCCTCGGTCTTGATTCCCAGCAGGGTGTGCCGGGTGGTCTGGGGCTTGCGCGAGGTGATCGCCAGCTTCTGTCCCAGGATATGGTTGAGCAGCGTCGACTTGCCCACATTGGGCCGCCCGACGATTGCCACATAGCCGCAACGCGGCGCCTTATCGCTCATTCACTTTTCTCCACGCCCATGGCGATGAGGGCCAGTCTGGCGGCTTCCTGCTCGGCCAGACGGCGACTGCTGCCGACCCCCGAGGTCTTGCCGGTCATGAGTTCGACCCGGCATTCCACGCGAAAGGTCCGGCAATGGGCCTCACCGCTGATATCCACCACCTCGTAATGGGGCAGATCGCTGTGCTGACTCTGCAGGTACTCCTGCAGGCGGGTCTTGGGATCCTTGTTGTTGTCGACCAGGGTCAGGCTCTCCATGTGCCCGGCCAGCCACAGCAGGATGCGCTCGCGGGCCGCCTGCATGCCGCCGTCCAGGTAGATGGCGCCAATGATGGCTTCGGTGGTATCGGCGAGGATGGATTCACGGCGGAAGCCGCCGCTCTTGAGTTCGCCAGAGCCCAGGCGCAGGTATTCGCCCAGATCGAATCCCTTGGCCAGCTCGGCCAGGGTGACGCCCTTGACCAGCCGCGCCCGCAGGCGTGACAGCTGGCCTTCCCGGGCCTGCGGGAAGCGCTCGAAAAGCGCTTCGGCCGCTACAAAATTCAGAATCGAGTCGCCGAGAAATTCCAGCCGCTCGTTGTTGCGCCCACCCAGGCTGCGATGGGTAAGCGCCAGTACCAGCAGATCCTGATTCCTGAAACTGTATCCTATCTTTCTTTCCAGTCGGTCTAGCTTGTTGCTCACTTTAGAGGTCTGACAATATGGGTTTCATCAAAATGGACCAGCAGGTCCACGGTGTTAAGCAGCGGTGAGCGCACCTCGTACTTGATCACCACAGTATAGGTGTTGGTACCGCTGGCAGTGACGGTAATGGCTTCATCGGCCTTGATATCGCGGATACTGTTGATCTGCATGCCCTTGGTGATATGCGCCTGCAGGTCGCGCAGCGAGCCGATCTTCAGGCTCGGGTCCTCGTTGACCGAGGTGACTATCTTGCGCAGCGCAAAATGGTCCAGGTAGATGGGCGTCAGCTTCATGGCGACGACAGCGCCGAACACCACCAGTGCAATGACCGCCAGCCAGCCAAAAAAAGACATGCCTTTCTGAGAATGCCGCATGGTAACCCTCGTACGTCCGTTGTTGATATCGTTGCTGCCACTGTCCCTGGCTGAGTTCACCGCATCAGTCGATCAGCCCTACTCTGGAAAAACTAGGCAGATTCTTCAGTTTAGGTTCCGGCCAGTGCATCCACACGGCAAAGGCCTTGCCGACAATATAGTTGTCCGGAACCATTCCCCACAACTCCGTCGGCATATCCGCTGAGGACCAGTAGCGACTGTCGTTGGAGTTGTCGCGGTTGTCGCCAACCATGAAGTAGTGCCCTTCGGGTACCATCCATTCCCGCGCCGGCGGTGTCTGCGAGACCTTCTTGTAACGGGCCTCGTGGACGGCATCGCCCAGCTGTTCCTGATAGATGTCAACCCGGGCCAGGGCCTGCAGCGGATGGCCAGCGGGCACTTCGTCGTCGGCCACGGTGCGCAGCAGCTCGCGCTCGACCGGTTCACCGTTGACGAACAGCTGCTTGTCGGCGTAACCGATGCGGTCACCGGGCAGGCCGACCACCCGTTTGATGTAGTTGATGCGCGGGTCGTTGGGATAGCGGAAGACCATGACATCGCCGCGCTGCGGCTCGCCTACCGGAATGATCCGGGTGTCCAGCACCGGCAGGCGGATGCCGTAGGAAAACTTGTTGACCAGGATGAAGTCGCCAACCTCCAGGGTCGGCTTCATCGAGCCGGAGGGAATCTGGAAGGGTTCCACCAGGAAGGAGCGCAGGATCAGCACCACCGCCAGCACCGGGAAGAAGGACTTGCCGTATTCGACCAGCAGCGGCTCCTTGTTCAGGCGCTGCAGGGTGCCCGGATCCACCACCGGTGCGCTGGATTCGTAGGCGTTGACGGCACGACGGCGCGCCGGCGCCAGCCACAGGAGATCGAGCAAAGCAAGAAGGCCGGTGACAGCCACGGCGATCACCAGCAACAGCGGAAAATTGATATGCATAGTCAGACTTGCAACGCCCCCGGGACCCTAGTTGTCTACTTTCAGCACGGCAAGGAAGGCTTCCTGCGGAATCTCCACGTTACCCACCTGTTTCATCCGCTTCTTGCCGGCCTTCTGCTTCTCCAACAGCTTCTTCTTGCGGCTGGCGTCACCGCCATAACACTTGGCCAGTACGTTCTTGCGCAGCGCCTTGACCGTGGAGCGCGCCACGATCTGACCACCCATGGCTGCCTGGATGGCAACATCGAACATCTGCCGCGGGATCAGATCCTTCATCTTCTCGACCAGCTGGCGCCCCTTGTAGGCGGCGTTGTCGCGGTGCACGATCAGCGCCAGGGCGTCGACCTTCTCGTTGTTGATCAGGACATCCAGCCGCACCAGCTTGGCCGCCTGGAAGCGGTCGAAGGCGTAATCCAGGGAAGCATAGCCGCGGCTGACCGACTTCAGTCGGTCGAAGAAGTCGAGTACCACCTCGTTCATCGGCAGATCGTAGCTGACCTGCACCTGGGTTCCGAGGAAGACCATGTCGCGCTGTACGCCACGCTTCTCGACACACAGGGTTATGACGCTGCCAAGATGGTCCTGGGGCACAAGAATATTGGCGCGCACGATCGGCTCGCGCATCTCCTCGATCACCGCCGGGTCGGGCAGGCGCGAGGGGTTGTCGACATAGATGATGTCGCCGTTCTTCTTCACCACCTCATAGACCACGGTGGGGGCGGTGGTGATCAGGTCCAGGTCGTACTCGCGCTCCAGGCGCTCCTGGATGATTTCCATGTGCAGCATGCCGAGGAAGCCGATACGGAAACCGAAGCCCAGCGCATCGGAGCTTTCCGGCTCATACTGCAGCGCGGCGTCGTTGAGGGTGAGTTTCTCCAGCGCGTCGCGGAAATCCTCGAAATCGTCGGAGCTGACCGGGAACAGACCGGCGAACACCTGGGGCTGCACCTTCTGGAAGCCGGGCAGCATTTCCACGTCGGGTGTGCTGGACAGGGTCAGGGTGTCACCCACCGGGGCGCCGTGAATGTCCTTGATGCCGGCGATGATGAAGCCCACCTCACCGGCCTTGAGGTCCACGGTTTCGGTGTGCTTGGGGTTGAATACGCCGACGCTGTCGACCTGGTGGACCTTGCCGGTGGACTTCACCAGCACCTTGTCACCCTTCTTGATCCGGCCCTGTTTGACACGGACCAGGGACACCACGCCCAGGTAGTTGTCGAACCAGGAATCGATGATCAGCGCCTGCAAGGGAGCCTCGATCTCCCCCTCGGGCGGCGGGATCACCTCGATCAGCCGCTCCAGCACGTCCTCCACACCAATGCCGCTCTTGGCACTGCAGACCACGGCGTCGGTGGCGTCGATGCCGATCACGCTCTCGATCTCTTCCTTGACCCGCTCCGGTTCGGCCTGGGGCAGGTCGATCTTGTTCAGCACCGGCATCACTTCCAGGCCCTGCTCGATCGCCGTGTAGCAGTTGGCCACCGACTGCGCCTCCACGCCCTGGGCAGCATCCACCACCAGCAGCGCGCCTTCGCAGGCCGCCAGCGAGCGACTGACCTCGTAGTGGAAGTCGACGTGACCGGGGGTGTCGATGAAGTTCAGCTGGTAGGTCTTGCCGTCCCGCGCCTTGTAGTAGAGGGTGACGCTGTGAGCCTTGATGGTGATGCCGCGCTCACGTTCCAGGTCCATGGAATCCAGTACCTGGGCCTCCATCTCACGTTCGCTCAAGCCACCGCAGATCTGGATGAAGCGGTCGGCCAGGGTCGATTTGCCATGGTCGATGTGGGCAATGATAGAGAAGTTGCGGATCAGGCTGAGGTCGCTCACTGCAGGGTTCTTCCAGAGATGGTTTGCCAGACATGGCGGTGACCGGGGAGTGCCCCCGAAAACAGCCCGCAAGTGTACCCGATTCCGCTACGGCACGCCATCTGTCCCGGTGTGCGCCCGGGCCCGGAGGCCCGGGCACACACCGGCAGAAGCAGGTTTATTCGGACAGACGGAAGGTGATGTAGCTGGCGCGTCCCTGACGGATGACGCGCATGGAGATGGAGCGGTTGACCGGCAGCTCCCGGGCAACCTTCTCGAAGTCCGCGGCGGACTGGATCGGGCGGTTGTTCAGGTTGGTGATCACATCGCCGGGACGCAGGCCGATCATGGCACCCGGACCGGCGCGCACCTCACGCACCGCCACACCGTGATTGAGATCCAGCGCTTTCTTCTGTTCGGGAGTCAGCTCGACCACCGCCAGACCCAGCCGGTTATCCGTGGCCGAAGGCGCATTGGGGGCTGCAGAGCCCGCCGCAGCCAGGGCATCGTCGTCGGGCAGCGCGCCGATTTCCACGGTCAGCTGCTCACGCTTGCCACCGCGCATGACCTGCATGGTGGCCCGGGTACCGGGACGCAGACGACCCACCGCGTGCGGCAGATCCGAGGACATGACGATGTCCTGATCATTGAGCTTGAGAATCACGTCACCCACCTGCAGGCCACCCTTGTCACCGGGACCGTCAGGCATGATCTGCGCCACCAGGGCGCCGGCGGGACGGGGCAGACCGAAGGACTCGGCCAGATCCTTGTTGACTTCCTGAATCACTACACCCAGCCAGCCGCGGCGCACCGCACCATCACTCTTGAGCTGTTCGACCACATCCATGGCCACATCCACCGGAATGGCAAAGGACAGCCCCATGAAACCACCCGAGCGGGTAAATATCTGCGAGTTGATGCCGACGACCTCACCCTTGAGGTTGAACAGCGGACCGCCGGAGTTGCCGGGGTTGATCGCCACATCGGTCTGGATGAAGGGCACGTAGCTCTCGTTGGGCAGGCTGCGACCCTTGGCACTGACGATCCCGGCGGTAACCGAGTACTCGAAGCCGAAGGGCGAGCCAATGGCCAGCACCCACTCGCCGGTCTTCAGGTCGGCGGACTTGCCCATGCGTACCACCGGCAGGTCGGCGCCGGCATCGATCTTGAGCAGGGCCAGGTCCGAGCGCGGATCAGCACCCACCAGACTGGCTTCCAGTTCGCGGCGGTCGGACAGACGCACGAAAATCTCGTCCGCTCCACTCACCACATGGTTGTTGGTCAGGACGTAACCGTCCTTGGAAATGATGAATCCCGAGCCCAGGGACTGGGCCTGACGCTGGGGAGCAGAGCGCGAGCCATCGGGAATGCTGCGTTCGAAGAACTCCCGGAAGATCGGGGGCAAGCCTTCGAGTTCGGGGATCATGGGGCCCATCCCGGCGCCGCGGGCGGGCACATTCTGTCGGGTGCTGATATTCACTACCGCCGGAGACGCCTCTTCCACCAGATCGGTGAAGTCGGGCAACTGGGCCGTTGCTGCGGATTGCCAAGCCAGCAACCACAGACCCACCACCATCAGCAACCATTGCCGTACTGCTGTCATATGGGTATCACTCCTTTACGCGTATCTCGCTGACAACGCCCGGCGCGTCGACCGCCCTGCCCAGCAGCCTCGGCACGAATGCCGGGTCACCCTGCGTGCGACGCGCGAGCCAGCCGGTAACGGCAAACCCGGCACCCAGGCCGGAGACTGCCGCGAAAACAATCCAGGGCTCAGCCGCACCATTGCTCTGCGCCAGCAGAGCCCCGGCAAAAAGCCCCAGCAGGGGAACAAGATAAACCAGTACCGAACCCCGCACCACGGCGTTTTCCTCGATACCGATCACCACTTCGTCCCCTGCCCTGTAATGACTGACGGGGGCCTCGTCGACCACCCGGATAGCCCCCTGCCGCGCGCCCAGCCCCAGCCGTTGCAGTACCGACTGGCCGCAGCCGTTACGCGCCTGACAGCTGTCGCAGGCACTGCGGCGCACCGTCTCTATCCAGAGGCAATTGCCCTCCACGGAGAGCACGCGGCCGCGCTCCTCGATCACCGCCGGGCTCCCACCACCGCTTCGCTCAGTGAGTCGGCTATGCGCTCTGCGGCACGCGGCGGAATCTCGCCGACCACCGTGGCCAGATAGAAGTCGCTGTCAGCCATGAGCCGGCGACTGACCGCAACAGTGGGCCCGAGTCGTGCACGCAGATCCTCGGCCAGCTTGTCACGCCCCAACGGTTCGACAAAGAGGGTGAAGCTGGTCAGACCATCGCTGTAGATCTGCGAGCTGACATAAGGCCCATCACCATTGATGCTCTGGATCTGGCGCTCACCCAGAGTGAACCCCGGCGGGATCCACTGGGGCTCCCAGAACGGAACGTCCACCCCTGCCGGCGGCTCCACGACGCTGACCTCGCGACAGGATTCCCCTGGCTCAAGCCCGCTGCTGTAGTTTTCTTCATCAAAGGAGATGGTGGTGAACTGGAAGCGCTCGAGCAGTTCCCGACTCTCATCGACCAGCAGCGACTTGAGCAACAGCCCGGTCTCGTGATCGATATACAGCTCATGGGCGAAGCGGAAGCCGTCCTTGGGCTGGATGCCGATGACGGTCACATCACGCGAGGCAATCCGGGTCGTGCCCAGGTTACGCATGCTGTACCACTCGAGAAGCTGTTCGGGGTCCACCCCCGCTCGCAGCGA
The DNA here is from genome assembly GCF_900115905.1 of Halopseudomonas formosensis. Classification (GTDB taxonomy): domain Bacteria; phylum Pseudomonadota; class Gammaproteobacteria; order Pseudomonadales; family Pseudomonadaceae; genus Halopseudomonas; species Halopseudomonas formosensis. The sequence goes on along the minus strand of NZ_FOYD01000001.1, from coordinate 230,661 downwards.
GGTCTGTGAGCGGCCCTGGGAAAGGGAGGAGTTGGTGGCGCAGACCAGACGGCCATCCTGTCGCAGCCATTCCTGGTAGCGTCCGGCGGTCTGCAGAAGGCGCTCCCGAATACCGTCATCACCAACCTGCTTCCAGATGTCCTGGGTGGTGAAGATACCGGAACGCTCGTATACATAGGAGCCATGGTAGCTTTGTTCTCGCACTGCCTGCGCCATTCGCTCCAGCCAGAGAGTACTGTCTGCAGCCCATAGCGCAGGGGATGCAAACAGGGTGGTCGCTCCTAACCACCCGATCACGCTTTTCAGTCGTGGCACTAGTTGTTTTCCAGGCTCGCTGCACGTGCATAGGGCACCAGCTGGGGTGCACTCTGCGCATTGTTCTCCGCATGGCGACGCAGGTAGGTACCCATGCGCTGCTCCTGCCAGTCCGAGGGCTCGCTCATCTGTTCGGTCGGCTGGGGCTTCTGATCCGCATGGGACGAGAAACCTGCCAGCACCGCGCCGGCACCCACGGGCGCAATGGCCGGGGCAGCGCTTACCGGTGCACTGGTCGCGGGTACGCCATGCTCAACCGAAGCCATCTGACTGGTCACTGCCGGGTCATGGTTGACCATGCGCACACCTACCAGCACGGCGACGGTAACCGATGCCGCCACGGCGACACGCCCCAGATGGGTCTTCCAGCGCGAGGAGGTCCGGGCCTTGACCGCCAGCTGCGGCTCGTCCGCCAGCGCGGCGGCAATGCCGGCCGACAGGTCGATCCCGGTGTTCCAGGGCTCCTTGTGCATGACAGATCTTGCCAGCTGGTATCTTTCCCAACTGCGGCGTACATCCGGATCCTGTTCACTGGCATGAAGGACGCGGCGCACTTCCAGTTGCTCTGCCTCGTCGTCCATGAGCGCGGAAATGGATTCGCGCAAGGATTCGCTACTCATTGATCTACCTCTGTCATAAAAGGCCCCGCAGGGCATCACGGTTTCCCGGAGTCACGCTTCGAGCAGCGGCTTCAGGGCTTTATCGATGGCTTCACGTGCTCTGAATATCCTTGATCGCACTGTACCCACCGGACACTCCATCACATTTGCTATGTCTTCGTAGCTCAGCCCTTCGAACTCGCGCAAGGTCAGAGCCATTCTCAAATCGCTCGGCAGCAGCTGCAGGGTACGGTTGACTACCTGCTCGATCTCGTCACGCAGGAGATCTCGCTCAGGTGAGTGAATGTCCTTGAGTGCACTGTCGCCGTCATAGTACTCGGCATCCTCGGCTGCGATATCGGAATCCGGTGGCCGACGCCCCCGTGCCACCAGGTAGTTCTTGGCCGTGTTGATCGCGATCCGGTACAGCCAGGTGTAGAACGCGCTGTCTCCTCTGAAATTCGCCAGAGCACGATAGGCCTTGATGAAAGCTTCCTGAGCCACATCCTGCGCCTCGTGCCCATCGTGTACGAAACGGGTCACCAGGGCGAGAATCTTGTGCTGATATTTCAACACCAGCAGGTCGAACGCCCGCTTGTCTCCCTGTTGTACCCTTTCGACCAGTTGCTGGTCGGTCTGTTCAGTCATGGTGAAGACCCACCGGGGCACCCGCGCCCTGACCCGACAGACTCATTCTGTTGCGATAGACCCGCGATGTAACCAAAAGTTCTCCCCTCACTCAGGTTCAGCTCTCAGAGCCTGAAGCAAGAACAAAGTTCCGCAACAGGTGATAAATTCTGATGATATTCAGCAATGGATGCGCCCGCAACGCTGAGACGCCACGAGTGTCGGCCCGTTCCGCGCGCCACTCTCCCCTTGCAGGTAGTACTCTGTTACAACCTGCTCTTATAATTCAGCCACCAGCCTCACCGGCAGGGTCCGACACTGGCATGAAGAGACCTCAATGACCCGACAACAGCAATATGATGTACTGGTAATCGGCAGCGGCGCAGCAGGACTGACACTGGCTCTGAACCTGGCGGACCGGCTCAGTGTAGCCGTACTCAGCAAGGGCAGTCTCTCGGAAGGCTCGACCTTCTGGGCCCAGGGTGGCGTGGCGGCAGTACTCGACGACACCGATACCGTCGACGCCCACGTGCAGGATACCCTGATCGCGGGCGCCGGCCTGTGCCATGAGGATGCCGTTCGACAGATCGTCGGCGACAGCCGGGAAGCCATCGGCTGGCTGATCCAGCAGGGCGTACCCTTCACCCGTGAACGGGGCGAGGACGGCACCGAGACCGAGGACTTCCACCTGACCCGCGAAGGTGGCCACAGCCACCGTCGGATCATCCACGCCGCCGACGCCACCGGCGCCGCCATCTTCAACACCCTGCAGCGCCAGGCCCAGGCACACCCGAACATCGCCCTGCTGGAAAACCGGGTCGCCATCGACCTGATCACCAGCAGCAAGCTGGGTCTGCCGGGCCACCGCTGCCTCGGCGCCTACATCCTCAACCGCGACAGCGGTCATGTGGAGACCTTCAGCGCCCGATTCACCGTACTGGCTACCGGCGGCGCGAGCAAGGTGTATCTCTACACCAGCAACCCGGACAGCGCCTCGGGGGATGGCATCGCCATGGCCTGGCGTGCAGGCTGCCGGGTGGCCAACCTGGAGTTCAACCAGTTCCATCCCACCTGCCTGTATCACCCCCAGGCCAAGAGCTTCCTGATCACCGAGGCACTGCGTGGTGAAGGGGCGGTGCTCAAGCTGCCCGACGGCACCCGCTTCATGCCCCACTTCGACGAGCGTGCCGAACTGGCGCCCCGGGACATAGTCGCCCGCGCCATCGACCACGAGATGAAGCGTCTGGGGCTGGATTGCGTGTATCTGGACATCAGCCACAAGCCGGCCGCCTTCATACGCGAGCACTTCCCCACGGTTTACGAGCGCTGCCTGAGCTTCGGCATCGACATCACCCGCGAGCCGATCCCCGTGGTCCCGGCGGCGCATTACACCTGCGGCGGCGTCATGGTCGACAGCAACGGCCAGACCGATGTGGACCAGCTGTACGCCATCGGCGAGACCAGTTTCACCGGCCTGCATGGCGCCAACCGCATGGCCAGCAACTCACTGCTGGAATGCATCGTCTACGGCCGCGCCGCCAGCCGCCACATTCTCCAGCGATGGGACAGCGCGCCCCTGCCGGATCAGCTGCCGCCGTGGGATGAGAGTCAGGTGACCGATTCCGACGAGGATGTGATCATTTCCCACAACTGGGACGAGCTGCGGCGCTTCATGTGGGATTACGTGGGCATAGTGCGGACCACCAAGCGCCTGCAGCGGGCCAAGCACCGGGTGGACATGCTGCTGGCGGAAATCCACGAGTTCTACAGCAATTACCGGGTCTCCCGGGACCTGCTGGAGCTGCGCAACCTGGCGCTGGTGGCGGACCTGATCATCAGGTCGGCGATGTTGCGCCGCGAGAGCCGCGGGCTGCACTACACCCTGGACTACCCGCAGCTGCTCGACGAAGCGCGGGATACTATTCTGCAGCCGCCCAGCGCTGACGACTGAAGCGCAGACGCAGGCGCAGGCGCCGCAGGGAATCCTCGGTGGCGGCGTCGGCGGGCAGTATCACCGACACCGGGAGCAGACGGCCGGGCTCGCGCAGGCGGACCACAGTGAGCAGGGCACTGACGAAGGTATCCGCCTGCAGCCGTGCGCCCGCTTCCGAGCCGTCACGGCGCAGCACGTGCCAGCCCTCCTGGTCAAAGCGCAACCCGGTCACCGAGTCGGCATGGCGCAGACTGACCTGCCGCGGCCAGATCCACAGGCAGTGGAACCACAGCAGCAGGCCGCAGACCAGCGCCGGCAGCGCGGGCATGGCACTCTGATACAGGGCGACGCAGCCGAGCAGCGTCAGCAGTATCAGCAGTGCGCCAAGCCAGCGCGAAGGCTGACGCCTGAGCAGCAGGGTGTCACTTGGGCTGTACACGGTCCAGTATCATCCTCACGATGCGTCGCAGATCCGGGTCCTCCGGTTCGCCACGCTGCATGAACCAGACGAACATGTCCTGGTCCTCGCATTCCAGCAGTCGGCGGTAGCGCGCCTTGTCCTCGTCATCCAGCGAGGGATAGGCTTCTTCAAGAAAAGGTACCAGCAGCACGTCCAGCTCGAGCATGCCGCGCCGGCTGTGCCAGTACAAACGCTTCTTTTCCACTTCTGCCGACATCCAGACCTCTCCATCAATAAAAGATTGCTTCGAAGGGCAAGTATAACCCCTGGCGAGCACACCGGCACTGACAACGGCCCGCCACAGTCCTATGATGTAGCCTCGCGTCCGTTAACCCGAGTACTGGAGACCGTCAGAGACCATGCCAGCCTTCCCCGATCTGTCCCTCCTGTTCCCCACCGAATTGCCCGACTCTTTACCCGCCACCGGCCTGGCCCTGCTCGATCAGGAGGCCGTACTGGCAGTGCAGGGCACCGACGCCACCCGTTTTCTGCAGGGTCAGCTGACCTGTGACGTGGCCGCCCTGCAACCCGGCGAACATACCCTTGGCGCCCGCTGCAATCCCCAGGGCCGCATGCAGTCGAGCTTCCGCCTGCTGAAGCTGAGCGAGCAGAGCTACCTGCTGGCCATGGCGGCCGACCTGCTCGAACCCCAGCAGCAGGACCTGAACCGTTACGCGGTGTTCTTCAAGGTACAACTCACCGATGCCAGTCAGCAGTGGGTGCGTCTGGGTCTGTGGGGTGAAGCGGCGGCGACGGCCATCGCCGGGGCGGACCTGGCGCAGGCCAGCGACGACGAAGAGACTGGCCGGGCCTTGGCGACAGGTGAGCATACCTGGGAGATCTGGTTGCCGGCGGCCCAAGCGGAGAAAAAGGTGCGCGCCCTGAGCACACAGGCGCAGCCCCTGCCCGTCGAAGCCTGGGAGCTGCAGCAGATCCGCCTGGGTCTGGGGCAGGTGCGCGGCGGCACCCGCGAAAGCTTCATTCCGCAGATGCTCAACCTGCAGCAACTGGGCGGTGTGAGTTTCCGCAAGGGCTGCTATACCGGCCAGGAGATCGTTGCCCGCATGCAGTATCTGGGCAAGCTCAAGCGGCGCATGTATCGCCTGCTGTGGGATGGCGAGCAGGTACCGGCACCCGGCACTGCTGTCCACCGAGCCGGCCAGAGCCAGTCGGTGGGCGAGGTGGTGATGGCGGCCCGGGCCGGCGGGCAGATCGAGCTACTTGCCGTACTGCAGAAGGACGCGGCAGAATTGCCGGATCTGACACTGGCTGACAGCGCCCAGCCACTAAGGGTATCCACCCTCCCCTACGAACAACAGATGGCTGCCGACGAGGCTGCCCACTGACTCAAGGAAGACACTATGACCGATCTGGCCGAGCGCATTCAGGACGAACTGATTCAGGCAATCGAACGGGATCAGCTGGTGCTGCCCACCCTGCCCGAGGTGGCATTGCGCATCCGCGAGGCCGCCGAGGACCCGGATGTCAGCATCGGCGAGCTGGCCCGGGTGATCAGCACCGACACCGCACTGAGCGCGCGGCTGATCAAGGTGGTCAACAGCCCGCTGCTGCGCTCCCGTCAGGAGATCACTGACCTGCAGATGGCGGTCAACCGCCTCGGCGTGGTCTATACCGCCAACCTGGCTACCGGGCTGGCCATGGCCCAGCTGTTCCAGGCCACCACCGACATCATCGACCAGCGCATGCGCGCGGTGTGGGCCCGCAGCACCGAGGTGGCCGGCATCAGCCATGTGCTGTGCAAGCATTACACCCGGCTCAAGTCGGATCAGGCGACCCTGGCGGGCCTGGTGCACCTGATCGGCGTGCTGCCGATCCTCAGCTACGCCGAGGAAAACAGTGAGCTGCTGCAGGACTCCGTCACCCTGGACCTGGTCATCGAGCGCATCCATCCGCTGATCGGCGATCGTATCCTCGCCGCCTGGGAATTCCCACAGCCACTGCGCCGCATCCCCAGCGAGCATCTGGACTTCCAGCGCCAGCCTGAGAGCGTGGATTACGCCGATATCGTCCAGGTGGCCATGCTGCAGAGCATCGCCGGGACCGAGCACCCCTTCACCCAGCTGGACTGGAGCCAGATTCCCTCCTTCGCACGACTGGGACTCAATCCGGCCAGTGATCAGGAAGAGGAAGACCTGTCCGCGGAAATGGAAGCGGCCATGGCCCTGCTCGGCTAGGTCCTGTCCCGGGCCGGGGGTACAATGACGGCTCCGGATGGTCCATTTCCGCCCAAGGAGAAATCATGCCCCGCCCTGTGAACCTTCTCGCCCGCCTGGGTATTCGTCTCCCGCTGATCCAGGCGCCCATGGCCGGCGTTTCAACCCCGGCACTGGCTGCGGCGGTATCCAATGCCGGCGGTCTGGGTTCGCTCGGTATAGGACCATCCCCGGTGACCCAGGCCCGACAGATGATCGAACAGACCCGGGCGCTGACCGACCGTCCCTTCAACATCAATGTGTTCTGCCACGCTCCGGCGCAGCCGGATCCGGCGCTTGAGGCGGCATGGCTGGAGCATCTGCGCCCGCTGTTCCGGGAAATCGGCGCCGCCGAACCGAGCGCGCTCAAGGTCGGCTATCCGAGCTTCGTCGAGGATGACGCCATGCTGGAGATGCTGCTTGAGCAACGCCCGGCGGTGGTCAGCTTCCACTTCGGTCTGCCCTCTGCCGACGCCCTCAGGGCCCTGCAGCAGGCAGGTATCTGCCTGCTGGCCAGCGCCACCAGTCTGGAAGAGGCCAGGCTGATCGAGCAGGCCGGGCTGGACGGCATCGTTGCCCAGGGTATCGAGGCCGGCGGTCACCGTGGCATCTTCAACCCCGATGGCAACGACGAACAGCTGAGCACGGCGGTACTGGTACGCCTGCTGACCTCCCGCTGCCGACTGCCGGTAATCGCCGCCGGCGGCATCATGGATGGCCAGGGCATCCGTGCCATGCTGGATCTGGGTGCAGCCGCCGCGCAGCTGGGTACGGCCTTCATCCTCTGCCCCGAGTCATCGGCCAACGAGGGTTACCGGCAGATGCTGGCCAGCCCGCGCGCCGGGCATACCCGGCTGACCGCAGCCATCTCCGGCCGCCCGGCCCGGGGCCTGCTCAACCGGCTGATCGAGCACGGCAGCGCCGCCGACAGTCCACGCCCGGCGGGTTACCCCATGGCCTATGATGCGGCCAAGCAGCTGCATGCCGCCGCCAGTCAACAGGGCATTCGGGAATTCGCTGCGCACTGGGCCGGCATGGGCGCGCCCCTGGCCAGGGCGCTGCCGGCGAGCGAGCTGGTCGCCCGGCTGATGGAGGAATGCGGCTGGCCCTGATGAGGCCGCTCAGAGCGGCGGCAGCTGCCAGTCGATCGGCTCGCGCCCGTTCTTGACGAGGTAGGCATTGGCTGCGGAGAAGTGCCCGCAGCCGATGAAGCCACGGTGCGCCGACAGCGGTGAGGGATGCACGCTCTTGAGCACGCAATGGCGCGACTCATCGATATGCGCTCCCTTCTTCTGCGCATAACTGCCCCACAGCATGAACACCAGGTGCTCGCACTGCCGATCGAGGATCTCGATGATGCGCGAGGTGAAGCGTTCCCAGCCGCGATTGGCGTGGGCGCCGGCCTGGCCCTGGGTCACCGTGAGCACCGCATTGAGCAGCAGCACCCCCTGTTCGGCCCAGCTCTGCAGACAACCATGATCGGGCACCGGATGGCCCAGATCGCGCTGGATCTCCTTGAAGATGTTCTGCAGCGAGGGCGGCGGTCGCACACCGGGCTGTACCGAGAAGCACAGCCCGTGGGCCTGACCCGGCCCGTGGTAGGGATCCTGGCCGATGATCACCACCTTGACCTGCTCCAGCGGCGTCGAATTGAGCGCGTTGAAGATCTGCGGGCCGGGGGGATAGACGGTCCTGCCGGCGGCCTTTTCCGCAATCAGGAACTCCCGCAGCTGCTGCATGTAGGGCTGTTCGAACTCATCGCCGAGGGCCTGCTTCCAGTCCTCGGCCAGTTGCACCGGCCGACTCATGGACTGGTGGGCGCCGCCGGTACCGCCTGGGCGTTACAGCGCACCACACGCTGGCGGCCGTCCACCAGCAGACCGGACAGGCCGTTGTGCCGGGTGGCATGCAGGATCATCACGCCGTCCACGCATTCGGCAACGTAATCGGCCGGCCGCGCCTGCAGCTGGCCCGCCTCGCTGGAGCCCAGGGTCACCAGACCGAAGTCGGCCACCAGCAGCCCCTCCTCCTCTCGGGCAAAATTCAGGTAGCCATAGAAATGCAGTATGGCCATGGTCAGGAACAGGGTGCCCAGTGCGGTCAGGATATAGGGCAACTTGTTGACTTCCTGCTGCTCGCTCACGGCGATCCTCCTCGGGAAACAGATCAGAGTATGTTGGCGTAATCGGCCTCGATACGGTCGAGGCTGAGGTTGGTGAGAAAGCCCGAGAAGCACATCCAGGCGCTCAGGGCATTGAGGTCGGCGAAGGGCTCGGGCAGATAGCGCGGCGGCACCACCAGTCCCTCTTCCACCAGCTGACCCAGGGTACGCATGTCCTCCAGGGTGGTCTTGCCACAGAACAGCAGCGGGATCTGCTGCAGCTTGCCCTGACGGACCGCCAGCTGGATGTAGTTGTAGGTCAGGATGAAGCCCTTGAGATAGGCCAGGTCCTTGGTGAAGGGCAGCCCATCGCTGCTGGAGCCACGGAATACCCGGCTGGCATTGTTGTAGCTGTCCTCCTCGCTGTACCCCTCCCCCCGATAGAAATCGAAGACGTCGAGGAAGTTGGCGCCGGACTCGGCTAGCTGGATGGCACGGGTGCGGTTGGTCAGCTTGCGCAGGCGCGAGGGGTAGGACGCGAAGGTGATGACCTCCATGAGGATCGCCAGACCTTCCTGGGTGACCGTGGAGGACGGCGGCCCCTTGGCCAGGAAGGTACAGATCGGCTGGTGCTGGCCATTGAGGCTGGTGGCCACATGCACCATGCCCTCGTGCACCGCGAGGATCTTCAGATCCCGCTGGTTGAACATGGCATCGCTGCGGATCTTGATGTAATCGGCGCCGGCAGCGGCATCGGCGACAATGCCGTCGGACTCGAACACCCGTACCGTCTGATCATCCGGGAACACCTTGTCCATCTGCTCCTGCAGTATGGCCACCGCCTCGGGCGCGGCTATGGTCTTGGGCTCGCGCCCCAGATCGTTGCCGATATTGCTCAGCGACTCGGTGAGCATGATGCCCAGGTCGGTGATGGTCGGATCACCCGCGTGGAAGGCGTCGGAGGCAGAGCCGTACAGCTCCTGGGAGATGCGCCCGAACTCGGCGGTGCCGCGCCCCTCGATCATCCGCAGCACCATGCGGTATTCACGGCACATGCGGCGCATGATCTGGCCGACCGGATTGAAGGTACCCAGCTGCCGGGTGATATCCCGTTCGATGTCCTGGAACAGCTGCAGCCGTTCGGCCGGATCGAAGCTCAGGGGCCGGCGCTTGTAGTAGTCCGGCCCGACCTCCGGCAGCTTGCGGCAGCCGTCGCGGAAGAACCGGTCACGGATGCCGTCATCCCACTTGATGGCATCCAGCACCCGGATCGGCGCCTGCGCCTCGACAATGCGGTCGGACAGGCTGCGGATCACCAGTTGGTACTGCTCGCTCTGCTTTACCGCCATGTCTGGCTCCTTTCAGTCGGCTGTCCTCACTGCTCCGGACGCATGTGCGGGAACAGGATGACGTCACGGATCGACGGCGAGTTGGTCAGCAGCATCACCAGACGGTCAATGCCGATGCCCTCACCGGCGGTCGGCGGCATGCCGTATTCCAGCGCCCGCACGAAGTCCGCATCGAAGTGCATGGCCTCGTCGTCGCCGGCGTCCTTCTCCGCCACCTGGGCGTGGAAACGCTCGGCCTGGTCCTCGGCATCGTTGAGCTCGGAATAGGCGTTGGCGATCTCGCGGCCACCGATGAACAGCTCGAAACGGTCGGTAATGCTCGGATCCTGGTCGTTGCGCCGCGCCAGCGGCGACACCTCGAAGGGGTACTGGGTAATGAAGGTCGGCTGTTCCAGCCTGTGCTCGACCAGCTCCTCGAAGATCATCACCTGCAGCTTGCCCAGACCCTCGTGGCCGAGCACCTTGGCGCCGGCCCGCCTGGCGATCTCCCGGGCCCGGTCGATGTCACGCAGATCCTCGGCGCTGATGTCGGGGTTGTATTTGAGGATGGCGTCGAACACCGACAGCCGGGCGAAGGGCTCGCCGAAATGGAACACCTTGTCGCCGTAGGGCACATCGGTGGTGCCGAGCACTGCCATGGCCAGCTCGCGGAACAGCTCCTCGGTCAGGTCCATGTTGTCTTCGTAATCGGCATAGGCCCAGTAGAACTCGAGCATGGTGAACTCGGGGTTGTGCCGGGTAGAGACGCCCTCGTTACGGAAGTTGCGGTTGATCTCGAACACCTTCTCGAAGCCACCGACCACCAGGCGCTTGAGGTACAGCTCCGGAGCAATGCGCAGGTACATCGGCAGATCCAGCGCATTGTGGTGGGTTTCGAAGGGCTTGGCCGCCGCACCGCCGGGGATGGTCTGCAGCATGGGGGTTTCCACTTCAAGGAAACCGCGCTCGCTGAGGAAGCGGCGGATATGGGCAATCACCTGGGAGCGGACGCGGAAGGTCTGCCGGGTCTCCTCGTTGACAATCAGGTCGACGTAGCGCTGGCGATAGCGCTGCTCGGTGTCGGTCAGACCATGGTGCTTGTCCGGCAGCGGGCGCAGGGACTTGGTCAGCAGACGCACACTGGTCATGTGCACATAGAGGTCGCCCTTGCCGGAACGGGCCAGGGTGCCCTCGGCGCCGATGATGTCGCCCAGATCCCAGGTCTTGATCGCCTCCAGGGTCTCGGCGGGCAGGCCCTTGCGGTCGACGTAGACCTGAATGCGCCCGCTCATGTCCTGGAGCACCATGAAGGCACCGCGGTTGAGCATGATGCGACCGGCAATGCTGACCTGGATACCGGCCTCGGCCAGCTCCTCCTTGCTGCTGTCGGCATACTGCTTCTGCAGATCCCCGGCCAGGCTGTCGCGGCGGAAATCGTTGGGGAAGGCCTGCCCCCTGGCGCGCTCGGCGGCCAGCTTCTCCTTGCGCAGGGCAATCAGGCGGTTCTCTTCCTCTTGCAGTGCATGCTCATTCAGCGGTTGTTCGCTCATTTCGGTGTCCTGGGTACTCAAATTCGGGGTTGCATAAACGGCGTGACAAACAGGGCCTTACAGGCCCTGTTTCAGACTGGCTTCCAGAAAATGGTTGATGTCGCCATCCAGCACGCCATCGCAGTCGCTGTCTTCGATGCCGGTGCGCAGATCCTTGATCCGCGACTGGTCCAGCACGTAGGAGCGGATCTGGTGCCCCCAGCCGATGTCGGACTTGGCATCTTCCTGCGCCTGGGAGGCAGCGGTACGCTTCTGCATTTCCAGCTCGTACAACTTGGCCCGCAGCATCTTCATGGCGGTGTCCTTGTTGGCGTGCTGGGAACGTTCGTTCTGGCAGCTGACCACGGTATTGGTCGGAATGTGGGTGATACGCACCGCCGAGTCGGTGGTGTTCACGTGCTGACCACCGGCACCGGAGGAACGGTAGGTATCGATGCGCAGGTCCGACGGATTGATCTCGATCTCGATGTTGTCATCGATCTCGGGGGAAACGAACACCGCAGTGAACGAGGTATGGCGACGATTGCCCGAGTCGAAGGGACTCTTGCGCACCAGGCGGTGCACACCGATCTCGGTACGCAGCCAACCGTAGGCATAGGGACCCTTGATATGGACGGTGGCGCCCTTGATGCCGGCCACTTCGCCCGCGGTCAGTTCCATGATGGTGGCGTCGAAACCGTTGTGGTCGGCCCAGCGCAGGTACATGCGCAGCAGCATGTTGGCCCAGTCCTGGGCCTCGGTACCGCCGGAGCCGGCCTGGATATCCAGATAGGCGTTGTTCTCGTCCATCTCGCCGCTGAACATGCGGCGGAATTCCAGCGCCTCGAGGCGGGTCTGCAGGCGCTCGAGCTCGGCCTCCACGTCCGCCACAGCCCCTGCATCATCCTCCTCAACCGCCATTTCCAGCAGTTCGGAGGCGTCCTGCAGGCCGCTGCTCAGTTCATCCAGGGTGCCTACCACTTCGGCCAGCGAGGCACGCTCACGGCCCAGATTCTGCGCCCGCTCGGGATCGTTCCAGACGCCCGGATCCTCGAGTTCGCGCTCTACTTCGGTCAGACGATCACGCTTGTGATCGTAGTCAAAGATACCCCCTGATGGTCTCGGAGCGGCCACGCAGGTCTTTGATGGTGTTCAGAATCGGATTGATTTCCATGGTGACAAGTCCCGTCAGGAAAAAGGAGCTATTGTAGCGGAAATCCTCGCCTGCGTGTGGTAAAGGCCTGCGCCCCGTCACCTGTCGCGCTGCTTCAGCGCTGCCGCGATCAGCCGGTGCCGGCGGCAATGCGATTGCGTCCGCACAGCTTCGCCTGCGGTCGGAGGAAAACCGCGAGCCTACAGAGATGTATTCACGGCGTGTCGGCACAGCCCTGCACCTCGGACCGACCTTGCACAAGCTCCCGGCGGACACAGCGGCACAAATCGCCCCGGCCGACCACCGGGCCTCAGCAGGCCTGCAGATGCCTGACCATCAGCTGCAGACTCTGGCGCCCACGGTATTCGTTCACATCCAGACTGTAGACCAGACGTGCGCGGCGGATATTGGGGTCGGGCCAGACCTGGGTATCCACATTGAACGCGATCGCATCCAGCACCTCCGCGCTGCCCGGCGGCTGCAGCACCAGCTTCAGATGCCGCTCGCCAACCAGCCGCTGCTGGATCAGCGTGAACTCGCCATGGAAGCCCGGCTCGGGAAAGTGCTGCCCCCAGGGACCGGCATCGCGCAGTGCCGCCGCCAGCTGCAGACTGAACTCCTCCGCCGCCAGCTCGCCGTCACACAGCAGACGCCCGGTCAGATCCTCGGCACTCAGCTGCCGGCGCACCTCCTGATCGAAGGCCTGGCAGAAGGCCTCGAAATGTGCCGCCGGCAGCGACAGACCAGCGGCCATGGCGTGCCCGCCGAACTTGCTGATCAGCCCCGGGTTGGCCGCCGCCACGCTGTCCAGCGCATCGCGGATATGCAGGCCGGGCACCGAACGGGCCGAGCCCTTGATCAAGCCATCACCGGCATCGGCAAAAGCGATCACCGGGCGGTGGTAGCGCTCCTTCAGGCGAGAGGCGAGAATGCCGATCACCCCCTGATGCCACTGCGGATCGAACAGGCAGAGACCGAAGGGCAGCTCGCTTTCCTGCAGGCTGGCACTGTCGAGCATCTGCAGCGCCTGCTGCTGCATGCCCTGCTCTATCGCCTTGCGGTCCCGGTTCAGGCTGTCCAGCTCGCCGGCCATGTCACGGGCGGCCTGCTCATCGTCGGTCAGCAGGCATTCGATGCCCAGACTCATGTCATCCAGCCGCCCGGCGGCGTTCAGGCGCGGACCTATGATGAAGCCCAGATCGGTGGACGCCAGGCGCTCGGCCGGACGCCGCGCCACCTCCAGCAGGGCCCGGATACCCGGCCGGCAGCGGCCGGCACGGATGCGCGCCAGCCCCTGATGCACCAGAATCCGGTTGTTGGCATCCAGCGGCACCACGTCAGCCACCGTCCCCAGCGCCACCAGATCCAGCAGCTCGCCCAGATTCGGCTCCGGCCGGGCCGGGCTGAACCAGCCATCCTCGCGCAGCGCCGCGCGCAGGGCCATGAGCACATAGAAGATGACCCCGACCCCGGCAATGGCCTTGCTCGGAAAATCGCAGCCGGGCTGGCTGGGGTTGACGATGGCATCGGCCTCGGGCAACTGGGCGCCGGGCAGGTGGTGATCGGTCACCACCACCCGCAGGCCGGCGGCCCGGGCAGCGGCCACCCCTTCGACACTGGAAATGCCGTTATCCACGGTCACCAGCACATCGGGCTGGCGTTGCAGCGCCACCTCGACGATCTCCGGGGTCAGGCCGTAGCCGTATTCGAAGCGGTTGGGTACCAGATAATCGACCCGCGCCGCACCCAGCGCGCGCAGTCCCAGTACTGCCACGGCACTGGCGGTGGCGCCGTCGCAGTCGAAGTCGCCGACAATCAGGATGGATTGGCGCAGCTCCAGCGCCTGACGCAGCACCTGCACCGCCCGGTCGATGCCCTTGAACAGATTCCATGGCAGCAGTGCCCGCAGACTGCGATCCAGCTCCCGGGCCGTACGCACGCCGCGGGCAGCGTACAGGCGGGTCAGCAGCGGTGGCAGATCACCCAGATCGGGCAACTGTTCGGGCAGGACGCGGGACTCGATACGCATGGAGACTCAACGCTCTCCCAACAGCCACTCGAGGGCGAATTCATGCTGGGTATCGGCGTCACTGACGTAGAGTACGCCGTCGCTGATCATCACGCTCCAGTCGAAGCTGCGCGGCAGCTCGCTGGCCAGCGCGTCCAGCGGCGCCTGGGGCAGCACGGCGATATGCAGGTTGCGCTGCTGTTCCACCGCCGGGAGTATCTTGCCGGCCCACACCCGATTGTTGCCGTAGACCAGCAGCGAGCAGCGCTCGGCGCGACGGGAGCCGGCAATCAGACGGTCAGCGTCGGGCTGACCGACGTCGATCCAGTGCTCGATGCGGTCATCCAGACTCTTCTGCCACAGAGCCGGCTCCTCCACGTCCGACAACCCCCGGCCGAAGGCCAGGCGTTCGTGATACCACAGCGCGTAGGCCAGCACCCGGGCCGCCAGGCGCTGGCCGGTTTCGGAGGGATGCCGGGCCACGGTCAGACGCAGGTCTTCATAGACGCCACGGTCAGTATCGGTGAGGTTCAGCTGAATCTTGCAGGGAATCGATTGCAGGGCCATGGGGGTCGGACATTCTCGGACAGACGGGCCGGCAGTTTACCGCAAATCGCCCCTCCCCGCCCGGGCTAGTCCGGGTTGCGGTCCATACGATCGATGAAGTGCGGCAGCACGTTGAGAATGAACAGCATGATCAGGGTCGCCAGCACCGCCGTGGCCTCCAGGCCCAGGCCGACACAGACCCCGACAGCGGCGGTCATCCACACCCCTGCCGCGGTAGTCAGTCCCTTGACGTCATTCATGTGCTCGCCCTTGATGATGGTACCCGCCCCGAGAAAGCCGATGCCGGCGACTATCCCCTGCACCACCCGGCTCATGGCGTCATCACCCCCCTCGACCATCTCCGATCCAAGCACGAACAGGGCTGCGCCGGAACACACCAGCATGTGGGTGCGGATACCCGCCGCCTTGCCATGGGCTTCGCGTTCGAAGCCCAGCACCCCCCCGAGCAGCGCCGCCAGCATCAGCCGCAGCGCCACACGGACCGCCTGCTCCACGTCGGTCAGATCGGAGAACTCACTGACCAGCGTAGCCAGGATAACCTGGAAGATGTCCATCGTCCGTTACCCCCTCGGTGGGTGGAGACAGTGGGTGGTCGGGCCGGTCTGCCGGCGCCGGCACGGCAGCCCCGGGCACCGACATGCAAGGGCTGACGATCTGCCGCCCAAGCAGGCGGCCCCAGGGAGAGCGAGGCGCTGCCCGCCAGACCTGCTGGTGCAGCAGCTGCAGACTCTCGGCATCCTGCGCCAGCAGGCTGCGCTCGCTCTTGCTCAGATCCCCCGGACCCAGCTCGATGCAACGCCGGCGCAGGGCCTGCAGCCGCTGACGACGCAAGCCGGTACGCCCCCGGCGTGCCAGGGCCGCCTGCAATGCATTGTAGCCGGGGTGAATGACCGACTCGCAGAAATCCGGCTGATGGCTGCCCGCCAGCGGGTTGTTGGACAGATCCTCCAGCAGCTGGGATCCCCGTCGTTCCTCGGCGGTCAACAGCAGCCCCCACCGCCGCAGGCGCTGACCGAGCTGAACCCGGCTGAGCATCACCGAGATGGGTGCAGCCAGGATCAGCGGGATGGCCACCGGCAGGGACCAGTAGAAGAACATCGGCTTGAGCCACAGGGCGAAGGCCGCCCAGCCGGCCCCCAGCAGCGACCCGGGCGCGTGATGCAGCAAGGCGCGCACCCAGCCGGTCTCGCTGGTGCGGTTCTGCCCGGCCCAGCGCAACTGGATATTGAGCAGCGCCTCGATCACATAGCGCGAATGGGACAGCATGCGGATCGGTGCCAGCAGGGCCGAGACCAGTATCTCCAGCAGCACGCTGGCGAACAGCCGCAGACCGCCGCCGAAATTCGCCAGTCGCCGGGTGAGGGCCGCATCGGCCACGCCGAGAAACTTGGGAATGAACAGCAATGCCAGGGTGCAGAGCACCAAACTCAGCGCACGCAGCGGCTGCCATTGCGGCCACAGCGGGTACAGCTGGTGCGGATCAGGAAAGTAGTTGATCGGCCACAGCACCAGCCGGGTGGTGGCGATGGTGGTCAGTACCAGGAAGGCCAGCCACAGGGGCGAGGCCAGATAGGCCATGATGCCGTTGAGCAGCGCCATACGGTGCGCCAGCCGCAACTTGCGGCTGCACAGCAGCAACCACAGGTGCTGCATGTTGCCCTTGGCCCAGCGACGGTCCCGGGTCAGCTCATCCACCAGCGACGGAGGCGACTCCTCCCAGCTGTCGCCCAGCCCCGGCTCCAGCCAGACCTCATGACCGGCACGACCGAGGTAGGCGGCCTCGACGAAGTCGTGGCTCATGATGGGCCCGCGGAACAGGCCCCACCCAGGCAACTTGCGCAGCCCGCAATGGGCCATGAAGGGCTGCACGCGCAGTATGGCGTTATGGCCCCAGAAGGCTGCCTCGCCCAGCTGCACCGCCGCCAGACCGGTAGCGAACAGCGGGCCGTAGAGCTGGCTGGAGAACTGCTGCACCCGGGCAAACAGCGACCGCCCATTGAGCAGCCCGGGGCCGGTCTGCAGTATGCCCACCCGGGGATGACGCTGCATCAGCTGCACCATGCGCACCAGTGTGTCGCCGCCCATCAGGCTGTCAGCATCCAGAACCACCATGTACTGATAGTCCCGCCCCCAGCGGCGCAGGAAATCGCCGACGTTGCCGCTCTTGTAGTTGAGATTCAGTTGACGACGACGGTAGAACAGCCGGCCGTGCGCCCCGAGCCTCTCGACCAGCTGCGCCCAGGCAGCCTGCTCCTGCAACCAGACGTCCGGGTCGCGGCTGTCCGACAGTATGTAGAAATCGAAATGCTCCAGCTGCCCGGTGCGCTCCAGACTCTGGTAAACCGCACTGAGCCCGCCCAGGCTGCGCTCGATCGGTTCATGGTAGATCGGCATCAATATCGCCGTGCGCCCCAGCGGTGTGGCCGCCAGCTCGGCGGCATCCTGTCGGCGCAGCAGGGATTGGGGATCGCCACCAACGCGCCGCAGCACAAAGCCGGCCACGGCAATCCAGAAGCCGAAGGAGATCCAGCAGAACAGCAGGGCGAAGAGCACCAGCATGCCCAGCTCCAGGGCATTGCCACCGCGATAGGGCAGCACCGAGAGCATGAACCAGGTGGCCAGGCCGGTCTGACCGATCACCAGCATCAGCAGCAGCGTGCGCCGCCACAGGGCAGCAAGGCGCCAGCAGTGCACCCGGGGGGCGCTGACGCTGCTCTCCAGCTCCTCGATGGCCGCCATCAGTAACTCCCGTAGCCGATACTGCTCCGGTGCAGCGGCGGCGAGATCATGGGTACCCGGACCGGACCCGGCCGGGTGACCAGCCCCCGTTCCTGCAGGGTGCACAGGCAGACACCGAACAGGTCCTGCGCCCCGGCCTCAACCGCCTCTGCCAGCGTCTGCAATATGGCCTGTTCCAGCTCCGGCGTCAGCTCCTGACCGCTCCAGCGCAGCCAGGCGAACAGCCGGCGCAGGGTCTGTTCGGATCGGGTTGCGCGCATGCCGCCTCCTACCTGATGGCCTGAAGAATGTCACTGCCCGGCAGCAACTGGTAGGTCCAGGTCTCGCTCAAGGCCTCCTCCCCTTCCCGCAGCAGGGCACGCACCGACAACGCCCGATCAGTCGCCGGTCGAACCAGCATGGACAGGCGCCAGCGCTGCAGCGGCGGCAGATACTCGACAAAGTGTTCGAGCAGCTCACCGTCTTCCAGCGCCGCCACCTGGCTGGTTACCGGCGCGTCAGCGTCCAGTTCATCCAGCGGACCACCGGCAAAATCGACAATGATCCGCACCGCGCCCTCGGCATCACCGCCGCCGACGCGCTGACCATCACCGAGAAAGCTGTCTCGCGCCCGGGCCAGGGGCTCCCGCGCCAGGTCGGCATTGCCGAAGCGCACCCGGTAGTCGAACCGGTAGGAATGCTTGCCCTGCAGTGGCGATTCCGGCGCCCAGAAGGCGACTATGTTGTCGTTGGTTTCATCCGGGGTGGGCAGCTGGGTCAGCACCACGTGCCCCGGCCCCCAGTCATCCTCCGGCTCGACCCAGGCACTGGGACGGGTGTCGTACCCGGCCTCGGCATCCATGTAGCTGCGAAAGTCCGCGTCGCGCTGCAGCAAACCGAAGCCCCTGACCTGACCCACGGAAAAGTAGTCCATGCTCAGGGCCGCCGGGTTGTTCAGCGGTCGCCACAGCCATTCGTCGGTGGCACCATCATGCACCAGCAGGCCGTCGGAATCGTGTACCTCGGGGCGCCACTCCCCATCGGGCCGCAGGGTGTTCTCGCCGTAATAGAACATGCTGGTCAGAGGGGCGACACCCGCCAGCTGGATGTCCTGTCGGGGGAACAGCACCGAACTGACCTCGAGCCCGGTCTCATCCCCCGGTCTCACCTCAAAACGATAGGCGCCGGTCAGACTGCGGCCGTCCAGCAGACCATAGAAGGTCAGGCTGTCAGCGTCGGCGTCCGGTTTTTCCAGCCAGAACTCGACGAAGGCGGGAAACTCCTCGCCGCTGGGCAGCCCGGTGTTGACCGCGATACCGCGCCCGGACAGACCGAAATTGTTGTCCCGGCCCACGGCCCGGTAGTAGCTGGCACCGGCAAACACCAGAAATTGGTTGGCCGCATCCGGCTCGGTGAAGGGGAAGGTCAGCTTGAAGC
Organism: Halopseudomonas formosensis; assembly: GCF_900115905.1. Lineage (GTDB taxonomy): Bacteria > Pseudomonadota > Gammaproteobacteria > Pseudomonadales > Pseudomonadaceae > Halopseudomonas > Halopseudomonas formosensis. The sequence goes on along the minus strand of NZ_FOYD01000001.1, from coordinate 211,673 downwards.
CGGCATAACCCAGATCCGCCGGCACCAGCTTCTCCAGCTCGGCGTTGGGGTAATCGAACAGACTCTTGTCGAAGTTCAAGGGCTCGGTCTGATCGCCGTCGATGACGTTGATGCGCACCGCATGGTGATAGAACAGCCCCGGCGGGATCAGCATGACGCCGAACTGGCTGTCCCCATCCAGCCAGAGCGTGCGCTCGGGCTTGAAGCGGATACCCTGATAATCGTGGTAGCTGAGTTCCTGCAGAAAGCGCGGCACCTGCGGCGGGGCCTGCCAGCTCTTGGCGGCCAGGGCCTCGGCCTTGTCGATCACGTCCTGAAAACTGAATTCATCGGCTATTACCAGACACGGCAGCGTGCAGGCCAATGTCACTGCCGTACGGGTTATCCATGCTGTCATCCTGTACAAACTCCTGTTGGGAAAGCGTTGAAAGGCTGCGTGCCAAGGGGGCTTTGCATCAGACAGTGGAAGTCGCCGACAGTTACAGGAAGTTCCAGGCCAGCACCCCGGCCACGGCCAGCACCACGCCGTAGGCGATCACCGCCAGCACCCCGTCATGGGCAATCATCGCCAGACCGATGCAGGTCAGTGCCACGCCGGCACTGCTGGCGGCAAATGGCAGGGGTTCGAGCAGCGGCAGGGTTATGGCCAGCAGCAGGCTCAGCAGGGCCAGCGGCCAGCTGGCCGGGCCATCCACCAGAAAACTCAGCCGCTCGCGCAGGAAGCGATCGACGACCCTTGCCGGCCGGCGCATCCAGCCGGCGGCGGTAGCCAGCTTTTCCTCACTGATACTGCGCCGCAGTATCCAGCCGGGTAACCAGATGTATTTGCGCCGCAGCAGCATCTGCAGCGACAGCAGGAATACGGCGACCCCCATGGTCGAGGGCAGCCCCGGAATACCGCTCAGCGGCGAGACCAGGATGACGCCGATCAGCAGCAGCATGGGTCCGAAGGAACGCCGGCCTATGGTGTCCATCAGGCGTTCCAGGGAAACCGTGTTCTGCCCTTCCCGGGCTTCGTCCATGCGATCGAGCAGTTGTTCCAGACTGGTCAGCTTTTCGGCCATTGAAGGTCCTCAGATGCAGGGCGGAAGAAAGAGCACGGGCATCGCCACGGCCAGGGTGGAGAAGGCGGAGACCAGATAGAGCCCCGCGGAGGTAACACCGATATGCCGGCCCAGGGGCTGTTCGGCCCGGGGCGCCGCACGCCACAGCACGCGGGCGGCCCAGAGCAGCAAGCCGACCACCACCAGGGTAGACAGCCAGAGCAGCACATTGAGCCAGTTGAACGGTCCCTGCTGCGGCTCCGGCGGCGTCAGCTGACAGGCCACCGACAAACCGCCGTAGAGCACCACGAACCAGATCGACCAGACGCACAGGCCGAGAATCAGGTGAACCGGATGGTGAGGGCGCCAGCGCATGGAATCTCCTTACCAGGCCATGGGCATGAGGAAGAAACCGGCCAGGGCGATCCAGAACACGCCCAGGGTATAGCTCCACAGCGGTCGCAGGACCATCGGCTCGTAGGGCAGGCGCACCCCCACATAGCCCAGCCGCACACGCAGGGCCTGCAGCAGCGTCAGCAGGGTTGCCAGCACCCCATGGAACAGCAGATAGCCGAGCATCACCGCCAGCACCGCATCATGGGCCAGGCTGCGAGGTGTCAGCTGAGCGTCCAGCATCAGCCACAGGATCACCAGGCTGTGGCCCAGACCCAGTGCAGTGCACAGCCAGAGACCTCCGGCCAGGCCCTGCGCCTGCCCCCGACAGAGTCGCACCGTCAGCCGGTGGTAGAGCAGCGCCGCCGCACTGAGCAGCAGCCCGGCCAGCAACAGCGGCGTGGCTGACAGCGGCGCTTGGGCAGGAACCTGCCACTGGGGCGAGACCGTCCAGAAATAGAACCAGCCGAACAGCAGGCAGGCAAACAGCGAACCGTTGGCCAGCAGGGTGGACAGCATGCCCCAGCGCCCCGGACCGTCGCAGGTACGCGAGTGCAGCGGCGGGTCCTGCGGGTCGTCATCACGCAGCGGCGCCGCCAGTGGATGTCCGCCGTTGTGCCAGCTCCAGCGCAGTATCACCAGCAGCGCCAGCAGCGACGCACCCAGGGCCACCCAGTAGAACTTGGTCAGCAGCCCCAGACAGACCACCGCCAGCAACACCCCGGTCTGCAGTGGCAGCCAGGAGTTCGACGGCACATGCACGACTTCGCGGACCTGCCCGGTCACGGCATCGGATCCCCAGGTCACCCGCCGATCCGCCTGAATCTCCACCAGCCCGCCCTGCCCGCTCTCCAGCCGCTCGGGCAACTGGCGATCGTCCCACAGGGGATGCCGGCTGCCGATGTCCGGCAGACTGATGAAGTTGTAGGTGGTCACCGGCATGTCAACCGCCCATTCCAGGGTATCGGCGTTCCAGGGATTGCGCGGGGCCAGGCGACCGAAGCGGAAATGCAGCAGCAGATCCACGATCAGCATGCCCACGCCCATGGCCATGACGAAGCCGCCGATGGAGGACAGCAGGTTGAGCCAGTCCCAGCCCAGCCCGGCCTGATAGGTGTAGATCCGCCGCGGCATGCCCAGCAGACCGGTGACATGCATAAGCAGGAAGGTCATGTTGAAGCCGACGAACACCAGCCAGAAGGCCCAGCGGCCGAGCAGCTCCGAAGGCATGCGCCCGGACACGTGGGGCAGCCAGTAATACAGGCCGGCGATCAGCGGGAACAGCATGCCGCCGACCAGCACGTAGTGCATGTGGGCGACCACGAAGTGGGTGTCATGCACCTGCCAGTTGAAGGGCACCAGCGCCAGCATCACACCGGTCAGACCGCCGGCGACGAAGATGATCAGAAAGCCCAGAATCCACAGCATCGGCAGGCTCCAGACCACCCGCCCGGTCCACAGGGTGGCCAGCCAGGCAAAGATCTGGATCGCCGTGGGAATGGCCACCAGCATGCTGGCCAGGGAGAAGAAGGCCTGGGCCAGCTGCGGGATGCCCACCGTGAACATGTGATGCACCCAGAGCCCGAAGCTGATGAAGCCCATGGTGATCACCGCCAGAACCAGCCAGCGGTAGCCGACGATCGGCCGCTGGGCGAACACCGGCAGCAGGGTCGAGACGATACCGGCCGCCGGCAGGAAGCTGATGTACACCTCCGGGTGACCGAACAGCCAGAACAGGTGCTGCCACAGCAGCGGGTCGCCACCGCCGGCCACCTCGAAGAACACGAAACCCGCGGCGCGCTCCAGCTCCAGCAGGATGCTGGCCAGAATCAGCGGCGGGAAGCCGACAATGATCATCAGCGCCATGACCATGATGTACCAGCAGAAGATCGGCATGCGGGTCAGGCTCATGCCGTTACTGCGGGTACGCATAATGGCCACCAGCAGCTCGATCGCGCCGCTGACCGAAGAGATCTCGACGAAGGTGATGCCCAGCAGCCAGAAGTCCGATCCGGGCCCGGGCGAGTAGGTGCTGCTGCTCAGGGGGGTATACATGAACCAGCCCGAATCCGGGGCAATGCTCAGGGCCATGCTGGAGAGGATGATCAGCCCGCCGAACAGATAGCAGTAGTAGCCCATGGCACCGACCCGCGGGAACGGCAGGTCGCGGGCGCCGATCATCTTCGGAATCAGATACATGGCCACCCCTTCCAGCACCGGGATGGCGAACAGGAACATCATCAGGGTGCCGTGCATGGTGAACAGCTGGTTGTACAGCTCCGGCCCGATGATGTCCTGCTCGGGCAGCGCCAGCTGGGTGCGCATCAGCATCGACAGCACCCCGCCGATCAGGAAGAACACCAGCCCGGTGACTATGAAGCGCAGCCCGACCGAGGTGTGGTTGACCGCCGCCAGCGCACCCCAGCCCGGCCAATTGCCCCAGACCCTGTCGTACTCGCGGTGCAGCCGCGCCCTGTTCTGCTGTTGATCACTCATCGCGGTCAGCGCCCTCCAGCCATGCCGCAAAGTCATCCGGGGCATGGGCATGTACGGTGAATTTCATGTGGGCATGGCCGGTGCCGCAGAACTCGGCACACTGGCCGTGGTAGGTACCCGGCTGGTCGGCCTGCAGCCGCAGTACATTGGTCCGGCCCGGCAGCATGTCGAGCTTGCCGCCCAGACGCGGCACCCAGAAGGCATGGATCACGTCGTTGCTGGTCAGCTGCAGGTCCACCGGCTGGCCGGCGGGAATGTGCAGCTCGTTGCGCAGCTCGATATCCGCCTCCGGGTAACGTACCTGCCACCACCACTGATGGCCGGTGACCTCGATCTGCAGCACCTGCTGTCCGGCCACCGGCAGGGGCAGCATGCGGTAGCCGATGGGTATGCCGAAGACCAGCAGCAGCGCCATGCTGGAAATGGGCAGGATCAGGCCGCCGCCGATGATCCAGCGATTCTGGATACGGCGCGCCCGGGCCGCATCCAGCTCGCCGGGGCGGCGCTTGACGGCATACAGCCAGAGGGATACCACCACCAGCAGGGTAACGACCGCAAAGCTCGCCATGGCCCACCACAGGCGGGCAACATCCAGCGCAGCAGGGCCCGCTGGATCAAGGGCGGAATAAGGGCCGCTGCATGCGGTCATAGTCAGTGAAAGCAGGCAGATCCCGGTGCGGACTGCCACACTTGCAACAGGCAGCCGACGGCGCCTGGCATCACCGACAGGAGCAACCCGTACATGTCCGAATCCATCTCCAGCAAAATGGCCATCGGCGGCCACCCGCTGCACCCGATGCTGATCCACTTTCCGGTGGCGGCACTGATCGGCCTGATAGGAACCGATCTGGCGTGGATCCTTACCGGCGACTACTTCTGGGCCAGGGCCAGCCTCTGGCTGGTCGGGGTCGGTGTGGTCGGCGGCTGGCTGTCGGGCAGCGTCGGCCTGCTGGATCTGTTGATCGTCGCCGGCATCCGCCGGCTGATCACCGCCTGGTGCCATGCCATCCTGGCGGTGATGCTGATGTCGCTGGCGACCCTCAACTGGCTGCTGCGCATCGATCAGGCGGAGGCCGCCATCCTGCCCTGGGGCCTGTTCCTGTCCCTGGTGAGCGGCGCTACCATTGCCCTGACCAGCTATTTCGGCGGCCAGCTGGTGTACGACCATGCGGTGGGGGTGGAGTACGAGGAGGCCCCGGAGCCGAGCAAACCGCAGTGAGTTCATGACAGCAGCCCCATGGTCGGCTTGGCCAGCACCAGCCAGAGGATCAGGCCGATCAGCAGCATTACCCCCACCGCCAGGGCGATGCAGGCCGGCACCAGCGGGGTGCCGCCGCGCTCCACCCGCAGGATCAGGGCCCCCACGGTCACATGGCAGAGCACCAGTCCGGTGACCAGGGTCAGCTTGATGATCAGCCAGGGATTGATATTCCGGTCGATGACGAACACCAGGGTGCCGGCGATGATGGCGGTCAGGGCAGCTGGTGTTGCCACCCGGGTGAAGACCATGCGTTCGATGGAATTGTGTGGGTTCTGCGGGGACTGCACCGGCAGGAGATGCGCCCGACGGGCAGCGATGAGCGCCGGCAGGTACAGCAGGGCCGCCACCCACAACAGCAGGGCAATGATGTGCAACACCAGGAACCAGAGCATGCAGAGTCAACTCCTGTCATCTCGCATCAGCAGTAAGCGAGGCTACAGGGTGGGACAACCAGTTCCGGTTATTGGTGCCTGCAAATTGGTGTGATCAGGACAACAGCCCGCAGAGCGGGCCGTTATCGGGGAGGAACAGCCTTACAGCGGCTTGCCACGATTGCCGTGGGCGGAGACGAACTGCTGGATCTCGGTGAGACTGTTCGGCAGCACAGTGCAGCGCTCTTCACGGTCGAACAGATCCGCCAGGTGCGGCGGCAGCTGCGGCTCGACCACACCCGCCTTGCGCACCGCATCCGGGAACTTGACCGGGTGCGCGGTACCCAGGGTGATCATCGGGGTGCTCATGCTGCGGCGGCACTCGCGGGCTGCACGTACGCCGATGGCAGTGTGCGGATCCAGTACCTCGCCACATTGGGCGTGGACCTCGGCGATGGTCGCGCAGGTCGCCTCGTCATCCACTGCCAGCGAATCGAACAGGCGACGGGCTTCGGTCCAGCGCTCGGGCTCGACCGACAGCTTGCCGTTCTGCCGGAAGCTGTCCATCAGGTCCTTCACCAGGGCGCCGTTGCGACCATGCAGGTCGAACAGCAGGCGCTCGAAGTTGGAGGAAACCATGATGTCCATGGACGGCGACAGCGACGGGTGCAGGGTGTCCTTGTCATACTGGTTGCCGCTCATGAAGCGGTGCAGGATGTCGTTGCGGTTGGTCGCCACTACCAGCTGGCTGATCGGCAGCCCCATGTTGCGCGCCAGGTAGCCGGCGAAGATGTCGCCGAAGTTGCCGGTGGGCACCGAGAAGGCCATGGAGCGCAGCGGCCCGCCCAGCTGCAGGGCGGCATGGAAGTAGTAGACGATCTGGGCCATGATCCGCGCCCAGTTGATCGAGTTGACCGCCACCAGCCGGGTGCCTTTGAGGAAGCCCTGGTCGGCGAAGCTGGCCTTGACCATTTCCTGGCAGTCGTCGAAGTTGCCTTCGATGGCGATGTTGTGGATGTTGTCGCCGAGGATGGTGGTCATCTGCCGGCGCTGCACTTCGGATACCCGGTTGTGCGGATGCAGGATGAAGATGTCCACGTTCTCGCAGCGGCGGCAACCCTCGATGGCCGCCGAGCCGGTGTCACCGGAAGTTGCGCCCATGATCACCACGCGCTCGCCGCGCTTGGTCAGGAAGTGGTCCAGCAGACGACCCAGCAGTTGCAGGGCGAAGTCCTTGAAGGCCAGCGTCGGGCCATGGAACAGCTCCATCACCCACTCGTTGGTGTCCAGCTGACGCAACGGCGCCACGGCGCTGTGGGCGAAGCCGGCATAGGTATCCTCGAGGATGGCCTTGAAGTCCGCATCGCTGATGCTCTCGGCGACGAACGGACGCATGACCCGGAAGGCCAGCTCATGGTAGGGCAGACCGTTCCAGGAGGCGATCTCCTCCAGGGTGAAGCGCGGCAGGTTCTCCGGCACATAGAGGCCACCGTCGGAAGCCAGACCGGCCAGCAGCACGTCTTCGAAATTCAGGGCGGGGGCCTGGCCCCGGGTGCTTATATAACGCATATCTTCAAACCTTCGGTTTGAGCGGCAAGCTACAAGCTGCAAGCCACAAGCTGTTCTGCCTGTAGCCTGCCGCCTGTCGCCTGCAGCTGATTAATCCAGTTGTTCCACGCGGATGCGCATCACCGGGTTGGCGACCTCATCCAGGGCTTCCATCGCGGCAATGGCATCGTTCATGCTCTGCTCGCGTACGCGGTGGGTGAGGATGATGATCGGCACCAGGCCGTCCTGCTCCTCCACATCCTTCTGCATGATGGATTCGATATTGATACCGCGCTCGGAGAGAATGCTGGCCACCCGGGCCAGTACACCCGGACGATCCTGGGCGTGCAGACGCAGGTAGTAGGCGGTCTCCACATCACCCACCGGCAGTACCGGCAGGTCGGACAGGGCATCCGCGCGGAAGGCCAGATGCGGCACCCGGGTGTCCGGATCGCAGCTCATGGCCCGGGCCACGTCGATGATGTCCGCCACCACGGCCGAGGCGGTGGGTTCGGAACCGGCACCGGCGCCGTAGTACAGGGTAGAACCGACCGCATCGCCATTGACCATGACGGCGTTCATCACGCCATGTACATTGGCCAGCAGCCGGTTTTCCGGGATCAGCGTCGGGTGTACGCGCAGCTCGATGCCCTGCTCGGTACGCCGGGCAATGCCCAGGTGCTTGATGCGGTAACCGAAGGCTTCCGCGTAGTTGACGTCTGCCGTGGTCAGCTTGGTGATGCCCTCGGTGTAGGCCTTGTCGAACTGCAGCGGAATACCGAAGGCAATGGAGGCCAGGATGGTCAGCTTGTGGGCAGCGTCGATACCTTCGACGTCGAAGGTCGGATCGGCTTCGGCATAACCCAGCGCCTGGGCCTCGGCCAGCACGTCGGCGAAGGCGCGACCCTTGTCACGCATCTCGGTCAGGATGAAGTTGCCGGTACCGTTGATGATGCCCGCCAGCCACTGGATGCGGTTGGCCGCCAGACCTTCACGCAGCGCCTTGATGATCGGAATGCCACCGGCTACCGAGGCCTCGAAGGCGACGATCACGCCCTTCTCCCGGGCAGCGGTGAAAATCTCGTTGCCGTGTACGGCGATCAGCGCCTTGTTCGCGGTAACCACATGCTTGCCGTTGGCGATCGCCTGCATGACGATTTCCAGCGCCAGACCGTAGCCGCCGATCAGCTCGACGATGACGTCGATCTCCGGGTTGTTGACCAGGGCCAGGGCGTCGTCGGTCACCTGGACGTGGCTGCCGATGTTGCACGAGGGGTTGGGGTGCCGGGTGGCAATGTGGGTCACCTCAATCGCCCGTCCTGCCCTGCGGGCAATCTCCTCGGCGTTGCGTTGCAGAACATTGAAGGTGCCACCGCCTACGGTGCCCAGACCACATATACCCACTTTGACCGGTTTCAAACCAGGAACCCCACGTAATTGACTTTGTTGAATATTGGCTTGTGTCCGCCTTTCAGACGGTTCTACTTGTTGGCGATTGCCTCGGCTGCCAGTTGCTGGGCCGGCTTGTAGCCGGGCAGCAGCCTGCCATTGGCAAAGAAGATCGCCGGTGTGCCCTGCACCCCGAGACGGGAGCCCAGGCTGTACTGCTCGGCCACCGGATCCTTGCAGCTGGCGGCGCTGACCCGCTTGCCCTGCTTGGCATTGGTCATGGCCGTCTGCTGATCATCGGCACACCAGACCGACTGCATGGTGCGCGCGGTGGCGCTCTGCAAGCCGGCACGGGGGAAGGCCGCATAGCGGACCTCGATGCCCAGATCGTTCAGCTGACCCACCTCCTCATGCAGCTTGCGGCAGTAACCGCAGTCCACATCGGTAAAGACGGTGATATGGGTCTTGGGCTGCTCCGGGGCAAACACCACCAGCTGCTCGGCCGGCAGCGCCGCCAGCACCTGTTTGGCCTGCTCGGCCTCGACCTCGGCAGTCAGGTTGCGCACTCCGTCGTCACCTACCGAGAGCAGTACGCCCTGGATCAGATGGCGCCCGTCGGCGGTGGCGTAGATGACCTTGCCGTTCTCCAGTTGTACCTGATGCAGGCCCTCGACCGGCGACTCGGAGACTGCGGAAATCGGCACGGGAAACTGCAGTCGCTCCAGACTCTGCGCGATGTTCTGCCGGGCATCGGCCCAGACGGAGGCGGCGCAGAGGCTCAGCAGACCCGCCGCCAGATATTTCAGTCGCATGATCGATCCCTTCAACAGACACAAAAAGACAGTAGAGCTTACCACGAAACCGTGATCTCACCCACGGGGATGATGACTGGCATGCAGCTCGCGCAGCCGGTGCCGGGCCACATGGGTGTAGATCTGCGTGGTAGACAGATCACTGTGCCCCAGCAGCATCTGCACCACCCGCAGATCGGCCCCGTGGTTGAGCAGGTGGGTGGCAAAGGCATGGCGCAGGGTGTGCGGCGACAGCGGCACGCGGATCCCCGCCTGCTGCGCATACAGCTTGATGCGGTGCCAGAAGGTCTGGCGGGTCATCTGCCGCGCCTGCTGGCTGGGAAACAGCACATCACCGGGCTGCCCGCGCAGCAGTACAGGTCTGGCCTCAGCACAGTAGCGGACGATCCAGGCCAGCGCCTCCTCGCCCAGCGGCACCAGTCGCTCCTTGTTGCCCTTGCCGGTCACCCGCAGCACGCCCTGGCGGGGGTTGAGCTGGTCGACCCGCAGACCCACCAGCTCGCTGACGCGCAGGCCGCAGGCATAGAGCACCTCGAGCATGCACCGGTCGCGCAGCCCCAGGGTGTCCTCCACATCCGGCGCCGCCAGCAGAGCGTCCACATCCGCCTCGCTCAGGGTATCGGGCAGCGGCCGCCCCAGTTGCGGCATGGCGATATCCAGCGTGGGGTCCTCGGCGATCAGCCCCTCGCGCAGGGCATGCCGGTAGAAGCCGCGCAGACAGGACAGCAGCCGCGCGGTGGAACGCGCCGAATAGCCCGCGCTCATGCGCCAGGCAAGATGTTCGAGCAGATCACCCCGGGACACGGCATACAGCCCTCCCCGGCCGGTCAGCCACCCGGCCAGCAGGCTCAGATCGGTGCGATAGGAGGCCAGTGTCTGCTTGGCCAGCCCACGCTCAAGCCACAGAGCATCGAGAAAGCGGCCGATGGCCTGCTGGTCATCCTCAGTCGGCGGGGGGAGATTAGCTGGGTCCATGATCATCTCGGTGCTTGCATACCTGACGATCATAAAGGTTTCAAACGAAGGCTTCGACTATGCTGACCCCTGGCTCCCCACTTAACGCGGCCCCATCACCTCGGCCATCTGTTCCGGGCGGGGCATGCCATTGAATTTCCTGATCAGACCATCGCTTTCGCGCACCACTATGCCTGGTGTGCCGCGAAAGCCCGTGGTCTGCATCAGCTGCTGATTCTCATCCAGGATTCTCTGGGCCCTGCTGGAAATGCTGCTGGCCGGTTTGATACCACCTCTGGCGAAATTCTTCTCGTTTTCCAGCAACGCCGCTGACGGATCATCCGCCTCGAGGATGGCCGCCGCCTTGGCCGGGCTATCGGCTTTGATGACCCCCACAAACAGATGACGCAATTGCACCTTGCCGGAATCCACCCAGGGGCGGGCCGCTTCCCAGAAGCGATGGCAGAAGGGGCAGTTGGCGTCACTGAAGGTGTAAACCACACGCGGCGCCTCCGCGTCGCCGTCCAGCACCCAGGTGGCGTTTTCCAGCGCGGCCCAGGTTTTTTCACTCATCGGCTTAGCCACCAGTTCCTGGAGCGTGGCGACATCAACCGGGGCGCCGCTGGCATCCAGTCGGGTACCCACAACTGCGCTGCCGTCGCTGGTGACATAGACCGCGATGGGCTGATCACCGGCGACGCCGGCGAAAGCCCGCAGCTCGCTGCCGACGTCGAACTCCTCGACAACGGTCAGCCCCTGGGCTTCCAGTGCCTTCAGCACCTGCGGCTGCGCCGCCCCTTGTGCGTACACGCCGGTTACTGCCGATAACAAAGCCGCGGCCATGCCGAAGGACATGCCGGAACGCGGTTGGAACATGGATCTGGAAAACATGATTATTCCTCGTCGGAAAGGGGTTGGGCAGATTGTGAGAAATGGCGGGCCATGTTGCTCTTGAAGCTGGCCATGGTGAGCTCGCCCATGTGCGAATTCACCAGTTCACCTTCGGCATCGAAGAACAGGGTGGTCGGCAGCGCGCGCGCGCCGGTCGCGTTCATGGCGCGGGAAAAGGGATCCAGCAGCACGTTGCTCAGCGTCAGGCCCTGACCTGTCAGGAAGGCCTGCGCCTGCTCGGCGCTTTCGCCCTGGTTGACCATGACGATGTTCACGTCCGGGAACTCGGATTGCGCCTGCTCGAAGACGGGCATTTCCCGGCGGCACGGCGGGCACCAGGTGGCCCAGAGATTGACCACGGTCGGGCGGCCCTGGTAGCTCAGCAGCGACACGGGCTCCTCCTCCAGGGTGGCCAGCTGCAGATCCGGCATGGGCGGCGAATGGTGCAGCAGACCCACCACCATGCCGGCCAGGAACCAGGCCGCGACGCCGGTCAGCACCCCCGCGAGCGCCGCCCGCCGCAGCATGCGCATGCCCCGGGCTCGCCAGCCGATAAACGCCAGCGCGAACAGCACACCTACCCACCAGGTAAAACCACCATCGCCAATGGCGATTATCGACATGGGTGTGGCGAAATAATCCTCCCACCAGTAGGCGACATACCCGAGCCTCGCGGCTATCAACCCCCAGAACACGGCATCGAACAAAACGGCGCCAGCCAGTTTGGGCGAAACATCGCCGCCCATCCGCCTGGCAACCGCACGGGTCACCAGCCAGGCGAGCAGGATGGCGGCAACAACGCCGACGACTTTGATGGAGAACGGACCGACACTCATCATGGGGTACCTGCAGCATTCAAACGGTTGAGAAATTCACTCGCATTGATCTCGCCGACCATCCGCAAATCGCGGCGTTCGTTGCCATCCGGCCCGACCAGGATCAGCGTGGGCGGCCCCAGCACGCCCCAGTGCCTGAGCAGCGCCTGGTCCACCGCATCGTTCCGGGTGACGTCCGGGCGCACTATCTGCATCCGCGCCAGGCGCTCCGCCACGACCGGATCACCGAAAACGTTGCGTTCGATCACATGGCAGCTGACACACCAGTCGGCGTAGAAGTCGATCAGCGTCCACTCTCCCCGTGCGGCGGCTTCAGCCAGGCGGGCGTCCACATCCTCCACCGACTTGGCCTGCACATAGTCCGGCACAGACGGGGCGGATGCCGGCGCTGAAACGCCGCCCAGGTGGCTCAGCGGCTGCAATACCGAGCTGCCGCCGGACGCCGCGCCCAGCAACATCAATATTGACCACAGTCCGACGAAGCTGGCGCCCGTACGCAGCGCCCACTTCAGGCGCGGCCTGTCCGGCACCGCCTGGGCCCAGGCGAGCAAACCAATGGCAATCGACAATATCCAGGCACCCCACAGCAGCAGGCTCAGGGTGCCGGGCAGGAACCGAGCCAGCATCATCACGGCCATGCCGACCATCAGGTAGCCAAAGGCGATATTCACCCGCTCCATCCAGGCACCGGGCCTGGGCAGGATGCGCGCGCCGAAGGTCGCAATCGCCAGCAGCGGCAGCCCCATGCCCAGGCCCAGAGCAAACAGGGCCAGGCCACCATAGACGGCGCTACCGGTTTGCCCGATGTACAGCAGCGCACCGGCCAGCGGCGCGGTCATGCAGGGACCCACCAGCAAGGCGGATAGAAAGCCCAGGGCGGTGGCACCGACCAGGCTGCCGCCTGTCTGCCCGCGCCCTGCCGACTCGATCCGATTGACCAGAGCCGATGGCAGCCGCAGAGTAAACAGACCAAAGAGCGCGCTGGCCAGCACCAGGAACAGGGCGGCGAAGGCGCCCAGCAGCCAGGGCGATTGCAGGGTCGCCTGCAGGTTGGCACCGGCCAGCCCCGCCGCTACCCCGACTGCCGCATAGGTCACCGCCATCGCCACTACGTAGCAGAGCGACAGTATGAAGGCGCGGGCGGGCCTGGCCTGGCTGCCGACGACCATGCTGGAGACGATGGGAATCATCGGCAGCGTGCAGGGCGTAAAGGCCAGCAACAGACCGAAACCGAAGAACAACAGCGTGCCCGCTACCGGCCCCAGGGTAGCCAGGTGTTGCGCCGCCTGCTGATCCTCGCCCATCACAGCATTCGACGGCGCATCACCCACGTCCGGGGAGCTGGTTAAGGCCGCTTTGGCTGAAGCCGGCGCCACGCCTGCTGCAGCAACATCCACCTGCAGCGTCTGCGGTGGATAACAGAAGCCGACCTCTGCACAGCCCTGCCAGTGCAGCGTCAGCGGGCCTGATACGTCTGCCGGAAAGCCCAGCCGCAACATATCGGCGGTATAGATTTCGGTGTCACCGAAAAACTCGTCATGCTGGGCTTTGCCCGCACTCAGCTCCAGTTCGACCGGCTCGCCCTGGTCGTCAACCAGCTTCAGAGAGTGGCGGTATACGTAATAACCATCGCTGACCCGCCCCTTGGTCGTATAACGCTCGCCCTGCTGTTCGACCTCTTTCAGGGTAAAAACCTCTGCGGCCTCCAGCAGATCGGGCTGCTGTCCCCAGGTGAACAGGCCGCTGCTGGCGGCACTGCCGGTGGCATGCAGCAACAGCAGGACAAGCGCCAGGGCGTGTTGATAACCGAACGACAATGTCGACTCCTTCAGACGAGGCTTTCGGGCAATGTTGCACCTGCTCGATTAAGCGAAACTGAAGGCGTGACGGCGGCCAGACGGGAAACGAAGCGGGACGGCAGCCGTCCCGCTTCGCGGAGGGAGGTCAATCATAGGTGCGATCGCGCAGCACGTCGGGCTTGAGGAAGTCCTTGCGTCCCACGTTATCGTGATCACCCAGCACCCGGCCGTTCACTTCCTGGCCGTACATGGTGTGCTTGTGGAAGGTATCGCGGTACAGCTCCAGGGTTTCCTTCACATCGCCCGTGTAGCGGGGGTCCTGCGGCCGCTCCTGGGAGTCGATGAACTGCGCCAGATCCCAGGCCTGCTGGTCGGTCAGGCTATTGGGCTGGCCCAGCGGCATGTTGTGCTTGATGAAGGATGCCAGGGTGTATACCCGGCTGATCCCCGCTCCCCAGTTGTAGGAGTTATCTCCCCAAACCGGCGGAAACACCACCTCGCCACGCACGCTCAGGCCCGCCCCCTCATCACCATGGCAGATCGAGCATTGGGCTGCATAGATCTCCTTGCCACGATCGTAGTCAGGCTTCTCGGCGGGCTCGTCGAGCCGAGGGAAGCCACGCCCATACAGCTTGCCGGTCGGGTACATGGGCACACCACTGGCCAACCACTGGTGGTAGGCGGCGAGCGCGATCATGTCATCACTGCCGTAGGCCGGCGGCTTGCCGTTCATGGAGTAGGTGAAGCAGCCGGCGATGCGCTCTTCCAGGTTGTTGACGTGATCGTTCTTCGGCCGGTAGCCCGGCAGGGTAACCGCCGCCGGCCAGATCGGCCCCGAGAACGGCAGTCGCCCTGCGCCCAGGTGACAACTGCTGCAGTTCATGTCATTGAACACGTACTCGTCGCGAAACTGCTGAGTGTTGGTAAAGATGTCGTACCCGCGGCGGATCACCCGTTTCAGCTCCGGGTGCAGTGAAGACGCTTCCAGATCCTCCATGGTCGGCGGAATATGAACAAAACTGTCGGCGGTGGGCGCCGGTGCACCGGGTGCCATGCTGGCCAGGACCGCCAGGCTTTCCTCGGACAGTTCGGTCTGGGCCTGGGCCAGAGGCGCAGCCAACAGGGATCCCAGGGCGACCAGCAGGCCGGTCCGCAGCCGGGGCATCCAGGAATTGAAAATAGTCATACTGCTCGCCCCTTACTGTTCGGCGGTGGCCGGCTGGGAGGAAAGCCAGGCGGCAACGGCGTTGATGTCGTCACTGCTCATGCGCTCGGCGATGGTGGCCATCAGGCGCTGCGGGTCGTTCTTGCGGGCCCCCTGCTGCCAGGCGAGCAGCTGATCGCGGATGTAGCCGAAGTGCTGGCCGGCGATCGCAGGGAATACGGTGCCCGCACCCAGGTTATCCGGACCATGGCAGCTCGAGCAGGGCACAATGTATTTGCTCCAGTCACCTTCGGTGGCCAGTTGCTCGCCGCGCTTGAGCAGTTCCTCCGAATGGCCCTGCGCCGCAGCCGACTGGCCAGCGGTCGCCGGGAGGCTGGCGAACCAGGCAGACACATCGGCGATCTGCTGATCATCAAGCATCTGGGCGAAGGCCTGCATGCTGGGATTCTGCCGGGTGCCGTCCTTGTAGGCCTGCAACTGTCGGGCGATATAACCGGCATCCAGTCCGGCCAGTCGGGGCCAGGACTCGCCGTTGGGATTGTTCTGGCCTCTGCCGTCCACCTGGTGGCAGCTGGCGCAGACCGCCGCTGCGGCCTTGCCCTGTTCTGGATCACCGGCCGATGGTGCGGCCGCCACACCCAGCGGCAGGGTCAGCAGGCAGATGGCACCAGCAGCCCCCCGGATATGTTTTCTTAGCACTTTGAACTCCTGAAGTGGCCGCGTTGCGCGGCTCTGGCATCGTTGTCTATCTGACGCGAGGCGTGCTTCTAGCATAGCCCGATTAAGCGAATGTTAAAGGAAGCACACCCGCGATCCATGACTGACGTCCTGCAACACTCTGGCCTAAGATGGTCTTTTTTCAACGCAGAGATCGAATATGCGCGTTCTGTTGGTAGAGGATGATGTCCTTATCGGGCACGGCATTGTTGCCGGATTACGCAAACATGGAATTTCGGTACACCATGTGACTACCGCTGCTGCAGCGGAGGCGGCGCAACTGGAGGACGCCTTTCAGGCATTGATCCTCGACCTCGGTCTCCCCGACCTCGAAGGTCTGGAATTGATGGCCAGGATGCGTCGTTTCGAGCCGCAGCTTCCGGTACTGGTATTGTCGGCACGGGATGCCATCGAGCACCGGCTTGCCGGCCTGCAGAGCGGTGCCGACGATTATCTGGTAAAGCCATTCGACCTGCGCGAGCTCGCCGCTCGGTTGCACGCGCTGGTCAGGCGCACCCAGGGCCGGGCTGTCCAGACCATCGAGGCCGGACCGTTGCGCCTGGAGCCGGACAGCGGTCTCGCCTGGCTAGGTGGCGAGCCGGTCACCCTGTCACGCCGGGAGGTCGATCTGCTGGTTCACCTGGCGGCCGCCGATGGGCGCTGGGTATCCTCCGACGCGCTCAACGAACGCCTGTATGGCCTCGGTGAGCAAGTCAGCAGCAATGCGCTTAGCGTGCATATTCACAACATCCGGAGAAAGCTCGGCGCGGAGGCCATCGAAACCGCCCGCGGGCTTGGCTACCGGCTGGGCTGGAGCTGCTCCCAATGAGCCTGCGCCTGCGTGCGGTGCTGATCACCGGCATAGCCCTGATGGTGCTCTGGGCACTGGCTGCAGCCTGGATGACGCAGGGCATGCGCGCCAACCTGGACCGCACCCTGGATGGCCGACTGGCCATGTCGGCCCGCATGGTGGCGGGCCTGCTCGAAGGGGCAGCACTGGACCCGAATGCCTCGCCGGCAAACTTCACCGATGCAGTGCGCGTCAGTGGTAAGGAAGGCATCGCCTGTGAAATCCGGGCGCTGCGCGGAGAGGTACTGGCCAGCACCGGCAGCGTTCCCACGTCGGATTTCGCCACCCTCACCGCCGGTTACAGCACCCGGGAAGTGGGAGGCAGGCAGTGGCGGGTCTATATCCTCCACGACAACGGCTACCAGATCACCACCGCGGACCGCATCGATGAGCGCAACGTATTGATCAACAACCTGCTGGGCGCGGCGGGTGTGCCTTTCCTGATCGCCTTTCTGGGCGGCCTGGCGGCACTCTGGATCGGTATCGGGCGCGGTCTGGCCCCGCTGGAAGCGCTGCGCGAACAGCTGCGCGCCAGGGACACGGAGGACATCACGCCGATTGTGGTCGGCCGTTCACCCACCGAGTTGCGCCCGGTCCTTGATGCGATGAATGCGCTGCTGGCCCGTCTGGCCCAGGCGCTCGCAAGCCAGCGCGCCTTCACCGACGCGGCCGCCCATGAACTGCGCACACCGCTGACGGTCATCGACACCCATCTGCAGGTGGCACGCCTGAGTGACGGCGAAGACGCGCAAGCCTCGCTCGCCAGCGCCGAGGAAGGAGTACGTCGACTGCGCCGTATTCTCGACCAGATGATGACCCTGGCGCGCACCGAGGCCGTTCCCAGCAAAGGCGATGAATGCATTTCGGTGCTGGCTGCCGTGGAGGAGGTGCTGGATCGCACCGAGGCCAGCCAGCGAAGCCGGTTGATCTTCACCGTGACGGGTAACGATGCCGGCACCCCGCTGCCCAGATCGCTGTTGGAAACGGCATTGCGGAACCTGGTGGATAACGCGCTGCGCTATTCGCCGGAGGGTACCCCCATCGAGATAACGGCCGCTTTCGACCATCCGGCCCGGCGCTGCGTCATTGCGGTGGCCGATCAGGGCCCGGGAATGGACCCCGAGCAGCTGCGGCAGATCGGCCGCCGATTCTGGCGGGGCGACCGGGGGCGTCAATATCAGGATGGCGCCGGCCTGGGCATCTCCATTGTCCGCGCCATCACTACGCGATTCGGCGGCGCGCTCGAACTCAAGCCACGACCAACGGGTGGGCTGATCGCTGAAATCACTCTGCCGCTTGCCAGGACAAACCCCGGATAACAAAAAACCGCCCGAAGGCGGTTTTCTGTGGTACCAGGTACAGGCTCGATCAGTTGAGCTTTTCCTTGATACGAGCGGCCTTGCCGGACAGGGCGCGCAGGTAGTACAGCTTGGCCTTGCGCACGTCACCACGGCGCTTGACAGTGATGCTGTCAACCATCGGGGAGTAGGTCTGGAAGGTACGCTCGACGCCTACACCGCTGGAGATCTTGCGCACGGTGAAAGCGGAGTTCAGACCACGGTTACGCTTACCGATAACCACGCCTTCGAAGGCCTGCAGACGCTGACGGTCGCCTTCCTTCACTTTTACCTGGACGATGACAGTGTCACCCGGCGCGAACGCAGGGATTTCACGGTTCATTTGCTCGGCTTCGAGCTGGGCAATGATGTTGGACATTTCTAGAACTCCTACAAGCCGCCGGACTTGCTTCAATGGTTATCGGTTTCCTGCTCGCGGATGAATTCCGCCAGCAGTTGCTGCTGTTCTTTGCTCAACGTCAGTCCTTCGAGCAGTTCCGGCCTTCTCAGCCAGGTTCTGCCCAGCGACTGCTTGAGACGCCAGCGCCGGATCAGTTCATGATTCCCACTGAGCAGCACCTCCGGTACGCGCTGCCCTGCAAACTCTTCCGGCCGGGTGTAGTGCGGACAATCCAGCCACCCTTCCGAAAACGAATCTTCCACCGCTGAATCCGCATGCCCGAGCACGCCGGGTATCAGCCGGGTTACCGCGTCCAGGAGCACCATGGCTCCCAGTTCGCCGCCGGACAACACATAGTCGCCGATGGATATCTCCTCGTCGACGCACATCTCCACGATGCGCTCGTCGATACCCTCGTAGCGCCCGCACAGCAATACCAGGCTGTCCAGTTGCGCCAGCTCGACGACCCGTTTCTGGGTCAGCGGCTGCCCCTGCGGTGAGAGATAGATCACCCGCGGGGGTGAGGGAGCCTTGGCGCGGATGGCCGCAATGGCCTCCAGCAAGGGCTCAACCTTCATCAGCATGCCCGGGCCGCCCCCGAAGGGCCGATCATCGACCGTACGGTGCCGGTCGTGGGCATGGTCACGGGGATTGCTGTACTCGACAGTCAACTGCCCCCGCTTGACGGCTCGCCCGGTCACTCCGTGCCCGGTCAACGCCGTGAACATCTCGGGAAACAGGGTTACCACACCGGCCCACACCGGTCAGAACTCCGGATCCCAGTCGACCTGCATGACACTCTCAGCCAGGTCGATGTGCTTTACGTACAGATCAGGCAGGTACGGCAACAGCCGTTCGCGCTGGTCGATACTGCCCGCACAGGGCTTTACCACCAGGACATCATTGGAGCCGGTCTCCAGCAGATGATCGACCCGACCGAGCAGCTGCCCGTCGAGGGTGACAACCTGCAGACCTTCCAGCTGATGCCAGTAATACTCACCTTCCGGCAACGCGGGGAGCTGGGACTCGGGAACACAGATTTCCCAGTCCACCAGTTCCAGTGCTTCGTTGCGGTCTCTCACGCCCTTGAGCTGAGCTACCACCACACGCCCCTGGAGCCGGCCCGAAATAACGGACATCTGTCGCTGCTCCTGCCCCTTCCGAAGTATCCAGACGGGGTAGTTCAGCACGTTGTCCAGCGGCTGGGTGTGCGAATACACCTTCACCGCTCCGCGTATGCCATGAACCGATACGATCTTGCCGAGAATCAGCAGCGGCGCTTGCGCCGACTCAGGCTCGCGGATCATATCAGGCGGAGGCCTGGGCTTCCTTCAGCAGAGAAGCAACGCGCTCGGAGGGCTGTGCACCCTGACCCAGCCAGTAGCTTACGCGCTCCTGGTTGACGGACAGGCGAGTTTCACCACCGGTAGCGACCGGGTTGAAGAAACCAACGCGCTCAACGAAACGGCCATTGCGAGCGTTGCGGCTGTCAGCAACAGTCAGGTGGTAGAAGGGGCGCTTCTTGGAGCCGCCACGAGCAAGACGAATGGTTACCATGTGAACATCGTTTCCTGTATTTGAGTAACACCCACGGATTCATGCCGGGCATATAGCCCGAAAGGTCGCGTATTCTACGGAATATCGCAAACAAATGAAACCCTTTGTGAGGCCTGCTCGACCACAGGTCGGACAGGCCCGATCAACCGATGCGGCGGGGGATGCCGACAGCGGTCAGAAACGCGGCATGCCGCCGCCCGGAGGCAGCATGCCGCCACCGCCCAGACCGCCCATGCCGCGCATCAGTTTGGCCATGCCACTCTTGCCGCTGACCTTCTTCATCATCTTCTGCATCTGCTTGTGCTGCTTGATGACGCGGCCGATATCCTGGATCTGGGTACCGGAACCGGCGGCGATGCGACGCTTGCGCGAGCCACTGATGATATCCGGGTTGCGCCGCTCGGCCGGGGTCATGGAGTTGATGATGGCCTCCATCTGCTTGAACTGCTTCTCGGCCTGAACCTGAGCCGCTTCCATCTGCGACGGGTTGATCTTGCCCATCATCGGCAGCTTGTCCATCAGCGAGCCCAGCCCGCCCATGCCGCGCATCTGCTGCAGCTGGTCGCGGAAGTCTTCGAGATCGAAGCCCTTGCCCTTTTTCAGCTTGTTGGCCAGCTTCTCGGCCTTGGCCTTGTCCAGCTTCTGCTCGGCCTGCTCGATCAGACTGAGCACATCACCCATGCCGAGGATGCGCGAGGCAACCCGGTCCGGGTGGAAGGGCTCAAGGGCGTCGGTCTTCTCGCCGACACCCAGGAACTTGATCGGTTTGCCGGTGATATGGCGGACCGACAGGGCCGCACCACCGCGGGCGTCACCATCGACCTTGGTCAGGATGACCCCGGTCAGCGGCAGGGCTTCATTGAAGGCCTGGGCGGTATTGGCCGCGTCCTGACCGGTCATGGCATCGACCACGAACAGGGTCTCGGCCGGTTTGGCCGCCGCGTGCACTGCCTTGATCTCCTCCATCATGTCCGCATCGATGTGCAGACGACCGGCGGTATCGACGATCAGCACGTCCATGAAGCGGCTTTTCGCTTCACGCAGGGCGGCGTCGACGATATCCACGGGCTTCTGGCTGAGATCGGAGGGGAAGAAGGTGACACCCACCTCGCCGGCCAGGGTCTCCAGCTGCTTGATCGCCGCCGGACGGTAGACGTCGGCACTGACCACCATGACCTTCTTCTTCTGCCGCTCACGCAGGGTCTTGGCCAGCTTGGCGACGCTGGTGGTCTTACCCGCGCCCTGCAGACCGGCCATGAGGATGACCGCCGGCGGGGTCACCGACAGGTTCAGGCCCTCGGCCTGACCCATGACCGCTTCCAGCTCGGACTTGATGATCTTGACGAACACCTGGCCCGGCGACAGGCTGCGCGAGACTTCCTGGCCCACGGCCCGGTCGCGCACCTGATCGACGAAGCTCTTGACCACCGGCAGCGCCACGTCCGCCTCAAGCAGCGCCATGCGCACTTCGCGCAGGGTGTCCTTGATATTGTCTTCAGTCAGCTTGGCGCGACCGGTGATACCGGCCAGGGTACCGGACAGGCGTTCGGTAAGATTTTCAAACATCAGCGAATTCTCCTTGGCCCCGTAGACCCCTGCTGCGGGTTGAGGCAATCTGGCTGGGCAGTATACATTGGGGTTTGTGTGTGTGCAGCAAGCGCTTTATCCTCACCCCGGCTTGTGCGACACTTGATCGCCAATTGATAACCATTTGCAAGGACGTATGACTGCCCTGATTGCCACCCTCCTTGCCGCCGCGCTGTATCTGGGCGGTACCCTGTATCAGCTCCACTGTCTGCGGCAACGTCAGACAGCCAGTCCTTCGATCCTGCGCGGGGTCGGCGCCCTCGCCCTGATTGCCCACGCCATCAGCCTCTATGGCGAGATCTTCACCGGTCAGGGCCTGTCCTTCGGCTTCTTCCATGTTTCCTCACTGATTGCCTGGCTGGTCATCGCCGTCACCCTGGTATTCAGTCTGCGCGCACCGGTTACCAGCCTGTTGCTGGTACTGTTCCCGGTGGCGCTGATCGCCAAGCTGCTGGCCTGGCTGCTCCCCGATCAGGGCGCGGCGACCGTCCCCGGGCACTCGGCGCTGCTGGTGCATGTGCTGCTGTCCATACTGGCCTACGGCATCCTCGCCATTGCCGCCTTCCAGGCGAGTCTGCTGGCCCTGCAGAACCATCAGCTGCGCCACCGCAACCCGGTGCGTTTCAACCATACCTTCCCGTCGCTGCAGACCATGGAAGCCCTGCTGTTCCAGTTTGTTCTCTGCGGCGAGGTATTGCTGACCCTGGCGCTGATTTCCGGCTTCGTATTTCTGGACAACATGTTCTCCCAGGGCGTGGCCCACAAGACCCTGTTGTCATGCCTGGCCTGGGTGGTGTTCGGCATCCTGCTGTGGGGCCGACACGTGCGCGGCTGGCGCGGCAGCAAGGCCATTCGCTGGACCCTGGCCGGCTTTCTCCTGTTGATGCTGGCCTTCTTCGGTAGCAAACTGGTCCGTGAATTCATCCTGCCCATGTGAGCGGGGCCCTGTCCGACCCGTACCGAGGTAGCTCTTGAGCGAGACAAGTACCGGCCTGTTACTGCTGATCCTGGCGTTGCTGATTGCCTGCTCGGCATTCTTCTCCAGTTCCGAAACCGGGATGATGAGCCTCAACCGCTACCGGCTCAAACACCTGAGCAAGAAGGGCGTGCGCTCGGCGCGCCGGGCTGAGCAGATGCTGGCGCGGCCGGACCGCCTGCTGGGGACCATTCTGGTCGGCAACAATATCGTCAACATCCTCGCCGCCTCCCTGGCCACCGTGGTGGCAGTGCGGATCTGGGGCGATGCCGGTATCGCCATCGCCACCGTGGCGGTGACCATAGTGGTGCTGATCTTCGGCGAGATCACCCCCAAGACCTTTGCTGCCCTGCGCCCCGAGACCATTGCCTTCCGCGTCACCTACCCTCTGGGGCTGCTGCAGCGGCTGCTGTATCCGATCGTCTGGCTGTGCAACACCCTGAGCAATGGACTGTTGCGATTGCTGGGCATCACTCTGGAGAACGCCCAGGCCGCGCAATTGTCCGCCGATGAGCTGCGCACCGTGGTCAACGAAGCCAGCCTGGGCATCACGCCGCGGCGCCAGAACATGCTGCTGAGCATCCTCGACATGGAACGCATGACGGTCAACGACATCATGGTGCCGCGCAACGAGGCCTATGGAATCGACCTGGATGACGACATGCCGACCATCCTCGAGCAGCTGCGCACCAGCCACCACACTCGCCTGCCGGTCTACCGCGGCGACATCAACAACGTCACCGGCATAGTGCACATGCGCGCCATCGCCCGCCTGCTCAGCCACAATGACCTGACCAAGGACAAGCTGGTCAAGAGCTGCAAGGACCCCTACTTCATTCCGGAAAACACCCCGCTGCACACCCAGCTGCTGAATTTCCAGAAGCACAAGCGGCGCATCGGTTTTGTCGTGGACGAATACGGCGACGTGATCGGATTGGTCACCCTAGAGGACATCCTGGAGGAAATCGTCGGCGAGTTCACCACCGACCTGCTGCCGGCCAACCACGACATCCACCCCCAGGAGGATGGCACCTTCGTGATCGACGGCAGTGTCTACCTGCGCGACATCAACCGGCAGCTGCAATGGCATCTGCCCGAGGATGGCCCCAAGACCCTCAATGGTCTGATCACCGAGCGCCTTGAGCACATACCCGACAGCAGCATCGGCCTGAGTATCGACGGCTATCGCATGGAAATTCTGCAGACCAAGGACAACATGGTCAGAAGCGTGCGCATCTGGAGCGTGGATACGCCGGTGACGGCAGACTAGGACAGCTCCCCGCCTGCCGGAGACAGTTACAGCTCGACACTGACCGCCTGCGCCGCGCGCAGCGCCCGGGCCCGCGCCAGCTCGATATTCTCATCCCGTGCCAGCACCACACCCATGCGCCGCAGACCTTCCACCGCCGGCTTGCCGAACAGGCGCAGCTGGGTATCGGGCTCGCTCAGGGCCTGGTGCAGGTTGCCGTAGCTGACGTTGCTCGAGTTGCCCTCGACCAGGATCACCGCCGAGGCGGCCGGGCCATACTGGCGGATCTGCGGAATCGGCAGACCGAGAATGGCCCGGGCATGCAGGGCGAACTCCGACAGTTCCTGGGAGATCAGGGTCACCAGCCCCGTGTCGTGGGGACGCGGCGACACCTCGTTGAACCAGACCTGATCACCCTTGACGAACATCTCCACGCCGAACACCCCGCGCCCGCCGAGCGCATCGGTGATGCGCCGGGCCACGTCCTGGGCCTGTGCCAGCGCCTGCTCGCTCATCTGCTGGGGCTGCCAGGATTCGCGGTAGTCGCCACTCTCCTGACGATGACCGATGGGCGCGCAGAAGCTGGTGCCACCGGCATGGCGCACTGTCAGCAGGGTGATCTCGTAATCGAAATCGACAAAGCCTTCGACAATGACCCGGCCGAGCCCGGCACGGCCGCCGGACTGGGCATAGTCCCACGCCGCCTCTATATCCTGCTCGCTGCGCACCAGACTCTGGCCCTTGCCGGAGGAACTCATCACCGGCTTGACCACACAAGGCAGACCGATTTCGCGGACTGCTGCCAGATAGTCGTCGCGCCCCTCGGCAAAGCGGTAGGGCGAGGTCGGCAGCTGCAGCTCCTCGCTGGCCAGGCGGCGGATGCCCTCACGGTCCATGGTCAGGCGCGCGGCGCGGGCGGTGGGAATGACGGTGTAGCCCTCCTCCTCCAGCTCGACCAGGGCCGCGGTGGCGATGGCCTCGATTTCCGGCACTATATAGGCCGGCTTCTCCAGCTCGATCACCTGGCGCAGGGCCGCGGCATCCAGCATGTTGATCACATGGCTGCGGTGCGCCACCTGCATCGCCGGGGCATTGGCGTAGCGATCCACGGCAATCACCTCGCAGCCCAGACGCTGCAGCTCTATGGTCACTTCCTTGCCCAACTCGCCCGAGCCGAGCAACAGGACACGGGTGGCGTTACCGGCCAGGGGAGTTCCGATACGGGGCATGCTGCCTATCCTTCTGTTATTTCGTTCCGACATTCATCCAGACGCCCTGCTCCCGGGCGCGGATCTCACACTGACGCAGGATCTCCCGGCGTCGCTCGTTGCTGGCCCTGCCCCACTCGGTAATCTCCCTGCCACTGCGGTGGCAACCGGTGCAGATGTCATTGTCATCCAGACTGCATACATAGACGCAGGGCGACTTGACCGGGGTCTCGGTGCTCATCAGTCTTCCTGGGGGTGCAGGTCGCGCTTGAAACGCTGGGCGTTGTGTACGTAATGGGCGGCACCGGCCTTGATCGCCATTGCCTGCTGTTCGCTCAGCTGACGCACCACCTTGCCGGGCGAGCCCATGACCAGGGAGCCATCGGGAATTTCCTTGCCCTCGGGAATCAGCGCGTTGGCGCCGATGATGCAGTTGCGGCCGATCTTGGCGCCATTGAGGACCACGGCATTGATGCCGATCAGGCTGTCGTCGCCCACGGTGCAGCCGTGCAGCATGGCCTTGTGTCCGACGGTGACGTTCTTGCCCAGAATGAGCGGAATGCCCGGATCGGTATGCATGATGGCCCCGTCCTGGACGTTGCTGTTCTCACCGATCAGGATGAGTTCGCAGTCACCGCGCAGCACTGCGTTGAACCAGACGCTGGCGTTCTTCTCCAGACGCACCTTGCCGATGACCACGGCGGTCTCGGCGATCCATGCTCCTTCCGCCATCTCCACACGATCATCACCCAATCTGTACTTCATCCTGACTCCTCATGATTGTTCTGGTTTTCAACGTCTGTGCCCATCGGGCGGGACCTGCAGCGGAATCCGTGCGTCGAATGCGACGTTCATGAAATCCACCAGGATCAGGGCGGTCAGGCCCCAGATCCGGAAACCTTCGAAACGGTAACTGGGCACGTACCAGCTGCGCCCTTCATAGTCGATGCGGTGGGTCATCTCCCGGTTGTCCTCGAGGAAATAGCTCACCGGCACCCGGAACACTTCCTGTATCTCGTGCTCATTGGGGCGCAGATCGAAGACATCGGGCACTATGCCCACAAAGGGCGTGACCTTGATACCGAACCGGGATACCAGACTGCCGAGCGGCCCGACCACTTCCACCAGATCCGGCAGCAGGCCGATCTCCTCGTGGGCCTCGCGCAGTGCGGTATAGGCCAGGTCAACATCACCGGGGTCCCGGCGACCACCCGGCAGGGCCACCTCGCCGGAATGGGTCGACAGGTTATTGGAACGCAGGGTGAGAATGATCTCCGGCCGGTCTTCCACGCAGGTGACCGGGACCAGAACGCCGGCTTCCGGCAAACCGGCTGTTTCAACCACCCGCGGCTGATACTCGGGAATCCGCGAGCGTACCTTGTCCAGCATCTGACCTACCTCGTATTTTCCTATCATGATGGCATGATCACCGACACCCGACCAGCACCCATGATTGCTGAATATATCCCCATGCCGGGCATTGTCGGCCCATTGCCTCTTTACCCCGCGGGCGATGCGCAGCAAGATGGAAGCCTGCCAGCCGACGAATCGAGGAACCCCCGCTACATGAAGTTCTGCAGCCATTGTGGCCAGCCGGTCACCGAGCGCATCCCCCAGGGAGACACCCGGCCGCGCTTCATCTGTGATGCCTGCCAGTTCGTGCACTACCAGAATCCACGTATCGTCGCCGGCTGTCTGGTCACCGAGGAGCGCTATGTGTTGCTGTGCCGGCGTGCCATAGAACCGCGCCACGGCTTCTGGACGTTGCCGGCAGGCTTCATGGAGAACGGCGAGACCACCGAAGAGGCAGCGCTGCGCGAGACCTGGGAGGAAGCCCATGCCCGGGTGCGCGATCAACAGCTGTATATGCTGTACAACCTGCCCCATATCAACCAGGTGTACATGTTCTTCCGCGGCCAGCTGGCCGACGGGGAGTTTGCTCCCGGCGAGGAGAGCCTGGAGGTACGACTGTTCAGCGAGGCGGAAATTCCCTGGGACCAGCTGGCCTTCCCCACCATCGGCAAGACCCTGCGCCAGTACTATCGGGACTACTCCAGCCAGCAGTTTCCCGTACGCATGCGCGACATCACCTGGCCGCCGGGGCACACCACCCGATGAGTCGCTGGCTACTGTTGTTGTGCCTGAGCCTGTTCTGCACCCTCAGCGCCGCCGCCCAGCCGGTCATCGACCAGCTGCGGGTGCACAAGCAGGAGCGCCGGCTGGATGTGATCAGCGAGGGCAAGGTGATTCGCAGCTACCGCATCTCCCTCGGTCGGCAGCCGGTGGGACACAAGCAGCACCAGGGCGACAACCGCACCCCGGAAGGCATCTATCACATCGACTGGCGCCACCACAGCCCCAACTACAACCTCAGCATGCACCTGGACTACCCCAACCTGAAGGACAGGGCCGAGGCCTGGAAACGCGGGGTCGACCCCGGCAGCATGATCATGATCCACGGCACGCCGGTGGATGAGGACTACCCGGAATGGTTCTTCCGCGGCCTGGACTGGACCAACGGCTGCATCGCCCTGCTCAACGCCGACATGCAGGAGCTGTGGGACCTGGTGCCCGACGGCACCCGGGTCGAGATATTACCTTGACCCACGTCAACCTTCCTGCTCGCCAGGTCTGAGACACTCCGACTCAGAGAACTGAACATGGCGAAGACCATGCCTGCTGAGGTGCATGTAAGGAGTGTTGCCCATGAAGAAACTGCTTAGTCTTGCTGTGGCCGCGAGTATCGGCATCAGCGCCCACGTCCACGCCGACCGCCTGACCACCGAGCTGATCAAACCGATCGAACCCTACGTCAGCGAACAGCCCGAGAAGGTCGAGCTGGGCAAGAAACTGTGGTTTGATCCGCGTCTGTCGATGTCCGGTTTCATTTCCTGCAACTCCTGCCACAACCTGAGCACCGGCGGCAGTGACAACCTGCCGACTTCCATCGGGCACAACTGGGCGGAAGGTCCGATCAACTCGCCGACCGTACTGAACTCCAGTCTGGCCGTGGCGCAGTTCTGGGATGGCCGTGCTGCCAACCTGAAAGAGCAGGCCGGTGGCCCGATTGCCAACCCC
This sequence comes from Halopseudomonas formosensis, assembly GCF_900115905.1. Lineage (GTDB taxonomy): Bacteria > Pseudomonadota > Gammaproteobacteria > Pseudomonadales > Pseudomonadaceae > Halopseudomonas > Halopseudomonas formosensis. The sequence goes on along the minus strand of NZ_FOYD01000001.1, from coordinate 183,756 downwards.
CTGGAGATGGCCTCCAACCACGCCCTGGCAGTGGACGTGATCAACTCCATTCCGCAGTACCGCGAAGACTTCTTGAAAGTCTATGGCAGCCCGGAAGTCACCATCGAGAACATCACCGATGCCATCGCCGAGTTTGAAGAGACGCTGGTCACCCCCAACTCCCGCTTCGACCTGTGGCTCAAGGGTGACGACAGCGCCCTGACCGCCCAGGAGCTGGCCGGTTATGAAACATTCAAGAGCATCGGCTGCGTGGCCTGCCACAACGGCCCGGCCGCTGGCGGTACTTCCTTCCAGCGCATGGGCGTGGTCGAACCCTACCAGACCGACAACCCGGCTGAAGGTCGTGTGGCCGTCACCGGCAAGGACGCGGACCGGTTCAACTTCAAGGTACCGACCCTGCGCAACGTCGAGCTGACCTATCCCTACTTCCACGACGGCGCCTACTGGGAGCTGGAAAAAGCGGTGGATGTCATGGCTCGCCTGCAGCTGGGGCGTCAGCTCAATGACGAGGAGATCAACAACGTGGTCGCCTTCCTCAAGACGCTGACCGGCGATCAGCCCCAGCTGACCCTGCCGATCCTGCCGCCGTCGACCAACGACACGCCGCGTCCGCAGCCCTTCGGCGCCAAGTGATACCCAGTCGGTAACACGGCAATGCAAAAGGCCACCCTCGGGTGGCCTTTTCATTGTCCGCTTCCTACAGCTCCAGCAACGGCCAGACGTCGAAGGCCGGTTCCTCGTAGGGGTGGGCCTGACGCAGTGCAGCCACCGCCTGCTGGATGGCCTCATCCTCGCAGACCATTTCCACCCGGTACTCGGCGACCTGCTCCAGCCTGCCCGCCTCCCCGATGAAGGGATTGGCGCCGGACCCGGGGCGGAACTGCCCCTGACCCAGCACCTGCCAGCAGCAGTGCTCGTAGTCGCCCATACGCCCGGCGCCGGCATCGAATACCGCCTGCTTGACCGCCTCGAGATGGGACTCGGGTACATAGAAACAGAGCTTGTACATGCGTCACTCCACAGGGCACAGAGGGCCGCAGTGTTGCAGCCATGCGCCCGTTTCTCAATACCGCCGCCTCACAGACTGAAACGCACCCCCAGGGTCAGGTTGCGCCCCGGCAGCAGCACGTCGTCCTTGATGAAGGAGCTGTGCTGACGCGCCTTGTCATTCAGCAGGTTGCCGGCACGGGCGTAGATCAGGTAATCCACCCCCGCCTCGCTGAAGCCGCGGAAACTCAGGCCGGCGTTGAGCATGGTGTAACCGTCGGTGCCGGTTTCGTGCTCTGCCAGCCGGTCCTGACGCTCTACCCGGTAGGCCTCCAGCTCGCCATCGAGGGCGCTGGTGATCTGGCGGTTCAGCCGCAGCCCGTAGCGATCAGCGGGGATGCGCTCCAGATTGCCGCCGTCACGCAGCCGGCCACGTACGCTGTCGGCGAACAGCCCGAGCTCCAGGCGGTCGCTCAGGGCCAGGGCGGCACTGGCCTCGAAGCCACGCAGCACAGCGTCGTCCTGCCGGTACTCCACTACCCGGTAGTCGCCGCCGGGGTCATAGCCGGCATCGGCGGCATGGATGAAATCATCCACCTGATTGCGGAACAGGCTCAGGCTGTAGGTCAGCCGGCCGGCGGTCTTGCGCAGACCGAGTTCGAGGTTGTACCCGGTCTCCTCATCCAGCCGTGCATTGCCCAGCTCCACGGTGCGGGTCGCCGCGTGGGGGCCACGGGCATACAGCTCCTCGGCGGTTGGCAGGCGCTGGGAACGGGACAGATTGCCGAACAGGGCATAGCCCTCGGTGAACTGCCAGGTGCTGCCGAAGGCGATGGAGGTCCCGCGGTGGCGGCTGTCCGCTGCACTGCGCTTGACCTGCACATCCTGCCATTCGTGGCGCAGGCCCAGCTCATGGCGCCAGGCCCCCGATTGCCACTCCTCCACCAGGAACAGGGCGTGGTTGCTGGTCAGGGTTGCCGGCACATAGGCCTCCTCGCCGAGGGCCGCGAAATCCCTGCGACTGCTCTGCCCGCCCAATACCCCGCGCCAGCCGGCGATGGGTCTGTGGGTCAGCTCGGCGCGCATCTCCTGTCCCCGGTTGTCGAAGCGGGTGCCCACCTCGCTGCCCTCCATCTCCCGGTGCTGATAGTCGGTGTTGGCCAGACGTACCCGCAGTTTCTCGAAGCCGGCCAGGGGTTCCCGATATTCACCCCGCAGGTCCCAGCGCCGCTGACGCATGTCGATACGGGCATCACCGTGGTCCTCATGGTCATGATCGTGATCCCCGTGTCCGTGACCATGCCCGCCGCAATGCCACACCGGGCCGTGGGTGTGGCAGTCCGCATGCTCATGGGCCAGCAGACCGTACTCGCGGTTCTGCTCACTGTAGGCCAGCCCCAGATAGCCCCGCTCCCCGATCCAGCTCAGTCCCAGGGCCGCGGAATCGGCCTCGTTGAAGGCCCCGTCCTGGCGCGAGGGCGAACCCGGAATGCGATACTCGTCGGCCTCAAGACGACTGCCCTCCAGCCGCAGCGCCAGCTGCCCCGCTCCCGCCGTCAGGCCGAAGGCACCGGCTTTCTCGTCGGCCACGGTATTGCCACGCAGCTCCAGATCCGCCTCCAGCCCGTCCTCGGGCAGGTAGGTGGGCACCCGTCGATCGATCAGATTGACCACACCGCCAATGGCACCACCCCCGTACATCAGGGTCGCCGGCCCCTTGAGCACTTCAATGCGCTCCAGCAGCTGCAGCTCACCGGTACTGGCATGGTCGGGACTGCTGACGGAGGCATCCAGCAGATCGGCACCGTCACTCAGGACCCGTACCCGAGGACCGTCCAGGCCGCGGATGACCGGTCGCCCGACACCGGGGCCGAAGCCGCTCGACTGCACCCCGGGCAGACCGGCCAGGGTATCGCCCAGGGTGGCTGCGCGGCGACGGACCAGAGCATCGCCCTGCAACACCTCGACCGCGGAACTCAGCTCCGCGGCGTGGCGCTGGTAAGCAGTGGCGCTGACCCGGGTATCGGGCAGGCTCAACACCTCGGAAGCATGGGTTGGCGCTGCGCAGAGACTGGCGAGCGCCACGGCGCCAGCCAGGGAATGACAAACCTTGTTCATGTTATTCAGCCCTCGTTTTTGACACGACCCGGACCGCACGCCGGGCGAAGGGCGCATAATATGAATTGTTATATTATAACAATCAACCTGTTTTTCACGGAGGCATGGGAATGCTCGCCCCGTCGCTGACAATGCGGCCGTCTACCAGCTCTATGGTGCGCGGGCAGCTGGCCGCCAGTCGGGGGTCGTGGGTCACCACCAGGATGGAGCAGCCGAACTGCTCGTTGATGCGGCGGAACAGGTCGAACACGCTGGCGGCGGTACGACTGTCCAGGTTGCCGGTGGGCTCGTCAGCCAGCAGCAGCGGCGGTCGGGTCACCAGTGCCCGGGCGATGGCCACCCGCTGCTGCTGGCCACCGGAGATCTCGGTGGGCCTCTTGTCGGCAAGGCGCTCCAGCCCCACCTCTTGCAACAGGCTGCGGGCCAGCTCCACGGCCTCGGCCGACGGCCGCCCGCTGCGGATGATCAGTGGCATCAGTACGTTTTCCAGCACGCTGAAGGCGGAAATCAGATGGTGGAACTGGAACACGAAGCCCAGCGACTCGTTGCGCATCCGGGTACGGGTGGCATCGTCGCTGCTGCGGGTCGGCCGCCCCTGCAGGTAGAGTTCTCCGGCGGTGGGCACATCCAGCAGGCCGATCAGATTGAGCAGGGTACTCTTGCCCGACCCGGATGGGCCGATCAGCGCGGTCAGCTCGCCGCGCCCCAGCCGCAGGTTGATGTCCTGCAGCACCCTGGCCTCCAGCGCCGTACCCTGGTTGAAGGTCTTGCCGATGCCTTCCAGGCGCAGGACTTCATCAGACATAACGGATCGCCACCGCCGGATCATAGTGGGCGGCACGGCGGGCCGGCACCGCCGCTGCCAGCACGCCGGCCAGGCAGGCGATCAGCATGGCCGCCGGTATCAGCCCCGGCTCGACCGTCACCTGGAACAGCCCCGGACCGAAGATGTTGAACACCTGCACCAGCAGCCAGCCCACGGCGCCGCCGATTCCCGAACCGAGCAGACCGAGCAGGCCGCCCTGCAGCAGGAATACCCGCAGGATCTGCCCGCGGGGGCTGCCCATGGCGCGCAGGATGCCGATCTCCCGGGTGCGCTGCACCACACTGACCGCCAGCACGCTGGCGATGCCGAAGGCCACCGAGATACCGACAAACAGGCGGATCATCTGTGTGGTCATGCTCTGGGAGCGCAGTGCGTTGAGCAGCTGGCCGTTGGTTTCCATCCAGCTCTCGCCCCTGAGGCCGGTCAGACGCTCGATACGCCGGGCCAGCTCATCGGCGGCGAAGATCTCGTCCACCCGGGTATCGATTACGGTCACGCCGCCGGGCAGCGCCAGCAGGGTCTGGGCCTGCTTGAGATCCAGGTAGACGTAACGGGCATCCAGCTCGCGCACACCCAGCTCGAAGATGCCGGCCACATCCACCACCGCCTCGCGGCCCTCGCCGCCGTCCAACCGCAGCTTGTCGCCGGTATTGAGCCCCAGGTCCCGGGCCAGCTCGCTGCCGATCACCGCGTGCCCTGCCCCGACCCGGAAGCGGCCGGCGAGCAGATCCTCGCTGATGGGGATGATGCGCTCATAGCGCAGCGGATCCATGCCGATCAATGCCACCGAGGCCCGTGCCACGCCGCTCAGGGCCAGCGCCGGCCCACTGACCACCGGTGACACGGCGGTCAGCCGCGGGTGCTGGTCGAGCAGGGTCACCACATCCTGCCAGTTGCTGATCGAGCGCAGCCGCTGGGCCCGCGGACTCTCGCGCAGCAGCGACAGGGTGCCGGCGGGCAACGGCGCCAGACGGTTGAATTCGTCCAGCGGCAGCACCCGGATATGCGCCTGGGTGCCCAGGGTGCGGTCCACCACGTTGCTCTGCAGACCGGTAATGATGGCGGTGATGAAGACGATGACCGCCGAGCCGACGGTGATGCCGAACAGGATCAGCAGGGTCTGCATGCGGTTGTCCAGCAGAAAGCGCAGCGCGATCAGCCACTCGGTCCAGGCACTGGACAGCAGCGGGCGAATGCTCATTCCCGCCGATCCTCGCGCAGCGGATCGATGCGTGCCCGCACCCGACGCCCCTCGGCCTGCTCATCGGTCAGCAGCACATCCCCGGCGCCCACCCCCTCCACCACCTCGGTCAGCCCGGTGCCCCGCAGCCCCAGGCGCACCGGCACCCGCTCGGCCAGCCGTCCGCCGGCCAGGCGCAGCACTTCGGCACTGTCACCCCGACGGTTGAACAGGGCATCATTGGGAATGACCAGGGCCTGATCCCGGCTGGCGGTGCGGATATCCACCGACACCGTCATGCCCTGGCGCAGAAAGTCCGCCGACTCCAGCAACTCCAGATGCACATCTATGGTGCCCCTGTTGGTATCCACCGCCGGGGCGATGAAGCTGACGCGGCCTTCCAGTACCTCGTTCGGGTAGGCATCGGCAATGATCAGCGCCGGCTGCCCGACCGCCACCGGGCCCAGCTCCTTCTCATCCAGCGGCACCAGGATCTCCCGGCTGTCAGCCCGGGCGATCTGCAGCAGGGCCTTGCCCGGCTGTACCACATCCCCCGGCTCCACCGCGCGCACCTGTACCACGCCATCGAAGCGGGCGCGGATAAGGGTACGCTCCAGCGCAGCACGGGCGGCGGCCAGACGCTGCTGCAACAGTTGCTCGTCACTGCCGCCGGGGGCGGCCGCCGCCGCAGCGGCCTGGGCCCGCTGCAATGCCGAGCGGGCACTGATCTCGGCCTGCCGGGCCTGCTCGCCCTGTTCGGCCGGCAGCAGTTGCCGCGCCACCAGCGCTTCCCGACGCTCGCGCTCACGGCTGGCCTGGGCCAGATTGGTCTGCGCCTCGCGCAGGGCGGCCTCGGTCTGCGGGCGCTGGGACTGGACCAGCTGCCGCAACGCCGCTTCCGCCTCGCGCAGCCGTGCCTGCTGCTCCTCGTCGTGCAGCTCGATCAGCAGATCCCCGGCCCGTACCGCATCGCCTTCGCGCACGTGTCGCGCCTTGACCACCCCGGTGATCTCGCTGCCGACCTGGGCCAGCGACTGGCTGTCGACCTCGCCGCTGGCCACTACCCGCTGCACCAGCGGACGCTGCTCCAGCTGATAGGCAGGAATCTCCGGCCCCTGCCACTGGCGCCAGGCAAACCACAGCAGCAACAGCACGAGCGCGAGCAGGATGGGTAACCAACGGCGAGTTCGGGGCACGGGACAGGTCCTTGCGGCAACAGGATTACCGGCTAGTTTACCGCTGCGGTCGACTCTTTGCCGCCCGGCTCAGGCTCCCTGCTGAAGGTCGAAGGAGATCTGTACCGAAGGCGCACTGCGCCGGGCGGGGCCGTGATAGACCACCTCGATATTGTTGCCGTCGGGATCCAGCACGAAAGCGGCGTAATAGTCCGGATGATAGGGCCGCAGTCCCGGTGCGCCGTTGTCCCGCCCCCCGGCGGCCAGCGCCGCCTGGTAAACCGCCTCCACGGTCTCCCGGTCCGGCGCCTGGAAGGCCAGATGATGACGCCCTGTGGGCTCGCCGAGTGCCGCCGGCGAGTCCAGCGCCGAGAGCACCAGCTCATCGATCCAGACAAAGCCCTCGCCACGCCCGCCGACCGGTATGCCCAGCCCGGCGGCGACAGCGGTATAGAAGCGTTCAGCGGCGGGCAGATCGCGCACCACCAGTTGCACATGATCCAGCAGTCTGCCGCGATGCAGTTCCATGGTTTCCACAGCTCACCTCCGGTCCGGGGTTGACGATCCCTCCAGCCTAGTCCCGGGACTGGTGGCCTGCCAGCCGATTGCCGACACAACCTTCCGCGCCTTTGCCGGTCACAGAAGACAGGTACCCACGTCCTGAGGAGGCAGGTGACATGGCCCAGCCGCAGACCATCTGGACCCTGGGCCATTCGACCCGCTCGATCGAGGACTTCATCGCCCTGCTGCGCCATTACCGAATCGAGGTCCTGGCGGACGTGCGGCGCTTTCCGGGTTCCCGCCGCCTGCCGCAGTTCGGCCAGCAGGCGCTGCGAGACAGCCTGCAGGCGGCGGGCATCCATTACCAGCTGCTGACGGAACTCGGCGGCCGGCGCCGCCCCTCAGCCGACTCGCCCAACACGGCCTGGCGCAATACCTCCTTCCGCGGCTACGCCGACCATGTGGCCAGTGCCGAATTCGCCCGGGGCCTGGCCCGCCTGCAGGAACTGGCTGCGCGGCACCGTACCGCGATGATGTGCGCCGAGGTGCTCTGGTGGCGCTGCCACCGCTCGATCATTTCCGATGTACTGATGACGGCGGGAGTGCAGGTGCTGCACATCCAGGACGAACAGCACTGCGAGGAACATCCCTATACCCGCCCTGCCCGCCTGTATCATGGCGAGCTGACCTACGAGGCCGGCCGCGGCGAGCCGCTCAATGCCAGGGAGCGGGAACAGCAGGTTCAGCAGCAACTGGATCTGTGAAACGGACAGGCTTTCAGCGCCGGGTTTCCCGATAGCGCGCAGGCGTGACGCCCTGCCAGCGGCGGAACGCCCGGGTAAAGGCATTCTCATCGGAAAAACCCAGTTGCTCGGCGATCTGCGACAGGCGCAGGTCGCTACCCAGCAGCTGGCAGGCCATGGACTGCAATACGCTGTCGCGCAGCGCCTTGAAGGTCAGCCCGTCCTCGGCCAGCCGCCGGTGCAGGTGCCGGCCGCTGAGCTGCAGCTGTTCGGCAATGCGCTCCTTGCCCCAGCGCGGATGGGCGCGTATCAGCTGTTCCACCTCGGCCGCCATGCTCTGGCGACCCAGCTCGGCGAGCATCTGATCGGCCAGCTGGCGCAGGTGGTCGCGCAGCACGCTGTTGGCCTGGATCTGCGGCAGCGCCAGCTGCTCGGGGGTGATGCCCAGCTGATAATGCTCGGCCTGAAAATGCACCGGGCAGCCGGTCAGCTCCGCATAACGTTCCGGCGCCGCCAGCGGCCGGTGGCGCAGCCAGATGCCCGCCGGCTGGAAGCGTCCGCCGGTGGCCCAGCCGGTCAGGTTGAGCAGGCTGCCCATGGCCGCCTCGGCCCGTTCCGCCTGGCGCACCTGGAAACGCGGGCGATACTCGACGAACACCAGATCCGTTTCACGGCGCAGGCGGAATTCACCGCCATCGCTGATCACCGGGGTGTACTCCATGAGTTCCTCCAGCGCTTCGCCCAGGGTGTCACAGGTCACCAGCAGCATGCCGAGACTGTCCAGATGCCCGACCTGGATCTGCAGGCCCAGCTGCAGCCCCACCAGGGGATCACCACTGGCCTCGCACAACGCCTCCCAGAGTTCGTCCTGCCAGTGGATGGGCACCCGCTGCAGGCCCTCCATGCGGGCACGCAGCGCCTCCGGCAGGGCAATGCCGGCCCGTTCGGCCAGTTGCAGCATGGCCTGGCTGTACCTGGGAGTGACTGTCTGTTCGCTGATATCGTGCATGGCCCGTATTGCCGGTTCCCTGTCCCGTTTGGTGGGATACGTACTGATTCCCGTGCCGTAGACTCGGCATCATAACAATAAGGAGTCAGCATACATGTATGCCATCATCGGCGCCGGACCCATGGGTCTGGCCAGCGCACGCAATCTGCAGAAGCTTGGAATCCCCTTCATCGGTTTCGAACAGCACAGTGATGTCGGCGGCCTGTGGGACATAGACAACCCGCACAGCACCATGTACGACAGCGCTCACCTGATCTCGTCCAAGCGCATGACCGAATTTGCCGAGTTCCCCATGGACGACAGCGTGGCGCCCTACCCGCACCACAGCGAGATGCGCCGCTACTTCCACGACTACGCCTCGCACTTCCAGCTCCGACGCCATTACGAGTTCAACACCCGGGTCATCGAGCTGACGCCGGACGGGGACGGCTGGATGTTGCTCAGCGAGCGCGATGGTGTACAGCAAAGGCGCCGATTCGATGGCGTGCTGATCGCCAACGGCACCCTGCACAAGCCGAACATCCCCGGTCTGCCGGGGCAGTTCAGCGGCGAACTGATGCATTCGGCGGATTACCGCAGCCCCGAGGTATTCAAGGGCAAGCGGGTGTTGCTGGTCGGCTGCGGCAACTCCGGGGCGGACATCGCCGTGGACGCCGTACACCACGCCGCCAGCGTGGATATCAGCCTGCGCCGGGGCTACTACTTCCTGCCCAAGTTCGTCCGGGGCCGGCCCATCGACACCCTCGGCGGCAAGCGCCGTCTGCCGCGCCCGCTCAAGCAGCGCATCGATGCGGCCATGATCCGCATGATCCTCGGCAAGCCCTCGGACTACGGTCTGCCTGACCCCGATTACCGCATGTACGAGTCCCACCCCGTGGTCAACTCGCTGATCCTCCACCATCTGGGGCATGGCGACATCACCCCGCGTCGGGATATCGCCGCCATCGACGGGCACCGGGTGAGGTTTGCCGACGGCGCCAGCGCCGAGTACGACCTCATACTCCAGGCCACCGGTTACCAGCTGGACTACCCCTTCATCGAGCGCCGCCACCTGAACTGGCCCGAAAGTGAAGACGCACCCCAGCTGTACATGAACATCTTCCACCCGCAGTACGACAACCTGTTCATGATGGGCATGATCGAGGCGACCGGTCTGGGCTGGGAGGGCCGCAACCAGCAGGCCCGTCTGGTGGCGCTCTACCTGCACCACCGACAGGCCGGCAGCCAGGCGGTGGCGGCGCTGGATCAGGCCCGGCAGAACCGGGCCGGTGAACGGCTGGACGGCGGCTATCGCTACATCAAGCTGGCGCGCATGGCCTACTACGTGAACAAGGAGGTCTATCTGGCCGCCCTGCACCGGCATATCGCGGAGCTGGAGCAGGCGCTGCCCGCGGCCCCCGCCGATCTGGTGGTGAGCCAATGAACGGCGCACCGGCGCTGGATTTCGATCCGGCCAGCATGCTGCTGCTGAACATCATCATGGCCTGCATGATGTTCGGCGTGTCCCTGTCCCTGCGCCTGGAGGACTTCCGCCGTATCGCCCGGGCCCCGGTCACACCGGTGGTCGGGCTGATTGCCCAGTTCCTGCTGCTGCCCGCCGCCACCTGCCTGGTCACCTGGTGGCTGCGCATCGACGCCGAGCTGGCCCTGGGCATGATCCTGGTAGCCGCCTGCCCCGGCGGCAGCTTCTCCAACGTCATGACCTGGCTGGCCCGGGGCAACCTGGCAGTGTCGGTGAGCATGACCGCGGTCTCCAGTCTGGCCGCCACCATCATGACGCCGCTGAATTTTGCCCTGTACGGCTGGCTCAACCCCCATACCCGCGCCTATCTCACCGAGATCAGCCTGGAGCCGGGCAGCGTGCTCTGGCTGGTGCTGCTGGTGCTGGCGCTGCCCATGGCGGTGGGCATGATCACAGGTCGCCGCTTTCCCGGTCTGGTCGAGCGCAGCGAGAAACCCCTGCGGGTGATATCCCTGCTGGTCTTCCTCGGCTTTGTGGCAATTGCCTTCAGCCGCAACGTCGATCTCTTCCTCGCGCGGTTCCACAGCTTCTTCTGGCTGGTGGTCGGCCACAACCTGCTGGCACTGCTGCTGGGCTACGGCATGGCCCGTCTGTGCCGCCTGGCTGAGAGCGACCGCCGCGCGGTGACCCTGGAGGTCGGCATCCAGAATTCCGGACTGGGCCTGGTCATTCTTTTCACCTTCTTCCCCAATGCCGGCGGCATGCTGCTGATCACCGCCTTCTGGGGCGTATGGCATCTGGTCAGCGGCCTGACCCTGTCCCAGTACTGGGCACGCCGGCCACTGCCCGCCGATGATCCCGCCCTGGCGCCCGCCACCATCAAGGAGCAACTGCCATGACACCGCGCATCCTGATTACCGGCGCCGCCGGCTATCTCGGACATCAACTGGGTAACCGTCTGGCCACGGATCTGCATGTTGTCGGGACCGATATCCGGGCACGGGATGATCTGGACTTCCCGGTACACCAGCTGGATATCCGCGACCCGGCGCTGGCCGAGCTGCTGCAGGAGCAGCAGATCACCCACGTAGTGCACCTGGCCTCGGTACTCCAGGCCTCCGCCGACCGCCATCGGGACTTCGACATCGACGTCAACGGCACCCGCAACGTACTGGAATGCTGCCTGCGCGCCGGGGTAAGGCACCTGACGGTGACCAGCTCCGGCGCGGCCTACGGCTACCATGCGGACAACCCGGAGTGGATCGACGAGCAGGACCCGCTGCGCGGCAATCCCGAGTTCGCCTACTCCGACCACAAGCGGCAGATCGAGGAAATGCTGGCAAGTTATCGCCAGGGCCATCCGCAGTTGCAGCAGCTGATCTTCCGGCCCGGCACCATACTCGGCGCCGACACCCGCAACCAGATCACCGAGCTGTTCATGGCGCCGCGGCTGCTCGCCCTGCGCGGCAGCGATTCGCCCTTCGTGTTCATCTGGGATCAGGACGTGATCGCCGCCATGGAGATGGGGCTGCGCCAGAGCCGCACCGGCATCTACAACATGGCCGGCGACGGCGCCCTGAGCATGCGCGAGATTGCCGCGCGGCTGAACAAGCCGGTGCGCACCCTGCCGGTATGGCTGGTACGCCTGGGCCTGCAACTGGCCCAGTGGCGCGGCCGGCCCACCAGCCCGGCGCAGGTCAGGTTCCTGCAGTACCGCCCGGTACTCAGCAACCGGCGTTTGAAGGAGGAGTTCGGCTTTGTGCCGAGCAAGACCTCCGCCGAGACCCTGGACTATTTCGCCCAGTGCAGTGGAGCCCGCCGCCCGTGATGGATCCCTGGCTGTGGATAGGCCTGTTCGTCCTGCTCTCCTATACGGTGGAGGCCGTGACCGGCTTCGGCAGTCTGGTCATCGCCCTGGCCCTGGGTGCGCTGCTGTTGCCGGTCGCCGAGTTGCTGCCGGTACTGGTGCCGCTGAACGTGCTGATGAGTGGATCGCTGGTGCTGCGCCATCGTCGCCAGCTGCACGGTGCCCTGCTGCTGCGGGTGATATTGCCGCTGATGCTGCTCGGCACACTGGCAGGATTCGCCCTGCAGCAATGGCTGGCGGACGATCTGCTCAAGGGACTGCTGGGAATACTGATGCTGTGGTTCGCCGGCCGTGAACTCTGGCGTCTGCGCCGCGGCAGACCGGCGCGGCCGCACCCGCCGTGGCTGAACCGACTGCTGACCCTGGGTGCGGGCCTGACCCACGGCCTGTTCGCCTCGGGCGGTCCGCTGCTGGTCTATGCCCTGGCCGGTACCCAGCTGGACAAGCGGCGGCTGCGTGCCACCCTGCTCTGCGTCTGGTTTTCCCTCAATGCCTGCCTGAGTCTGATGCTGCTGATGCAGGGCAAGCTGGTTCCGGCCCTGCCCCGGCTACCCTGGTTCATTCCGCTGCTGGTGCTGGGCATGCTGGTCGGTGAATACCTGCATCACAGGGTCAATGAGCAGCGCTTCCGCCAACTGGTCTATGGCCTGCTGCTGGTAACCGGGACCATCCTGACGCTGCAGTCGCTGTAGGGCTCAGTCGATCGCCCGCAGCCTGGCCAGGCACAGCTGCTCCACCTCCGCAGCCCACTGCTGCATCCGGGGCTGGTCAAGGCGCAGTTGCATGGCATAGCGGCGGCCACCCCAGATCGCCAGATGCAGAGCCTCGATCAGGGCCTCATCCGGTCGCCGGGGCAGGTCGCTGCAGGCATCGAATACCCGTCGCCACATGGCCAGGAACTCGCTCCAGGCCCGCTGCTGATGCTTCTGCTCGGCAATCCGCGGCTCCAGCGCCAGCATGTCGGGATGAAACCAGGACACCGACTGGCAGCCACTGAGCAGTTGCACCAGCCGGCGCATGCGCTCTTCCCAGCTCAGTTGTGCCGGCGCCACCACCTGTTGATCCACGGCCTCGATCAGGGTCTCCATGCAGTGGCGTACATAGGCCGAATGCAGCGCCTCCTTGCTGGGGAAGTAGTCGTACAGGGTGCCGATGGCGACCCCGGCTTCGAGCGCCACCGCGCGGGTGGTCAGCCCCTCCCAGCCGTCACGCTGCCAAATCCGAACATAGGCATCGAAAATCGCCTGCACGGTGAACCTTGCCCGGGCCTGAGTGGGGCGTTTGAGCGGTTTGCTGCGGGTTACCGAAGGGGTCTTGCTGCTCATGGTTATCCGAACCCGGCCAGCGTTCGGCTGGCGTACCCTGTCGATGGAATGAATTTGATCAAGGAGCCCATCATGACCCAGATCCAGAGTCTGCAGACGGACAAGCGCGATCTCGCACGTACCCGCATCGTTACCCAAACCCAGGGCGATCTGCAACCCGGCCAGGCACTGCTGAAGATCAGCCGGCTGGCACTGACCACCAACAACATCACCTATGCCGCCTTCGGCGACACCCCGCACCTGCGCTACTGGAACTATTTCCCCACCGACGAGGCGGGCTGGGGCCACATGCCGGCCTGGGGTTTTGCCGAAATCGTCGAAACCACCGTCGAGGGTCTGGAAGTCGGCGAGCGCTTCTATGGCTACTGGCCGATCGCGACCCATCTGGTCGTCGAGCCCGTGCGCGTCACCGAGCGCGGCTTCTATGACGGCGCAGCACACCGCCTGGACCTGGTCTCGGCCTACAACCAGTACCAGCGCAACAGAACCGACGCCGCCTACCGTCCCGAAAACGAAGATTACCAGATGCTGCTGCGGCCGCTGTTCATCACCTCCTTCATGCTGGCTGACTACCTGGAAGACAACGGCTTCTTCGGCGCCAAGCGCATCGTTGTTTCCAGCGCATCCAGCAAGACGGCCTTCGGTACCGTGTTCTGCCTGGAAGGCCGTGACGATGTCGAGCTGATCGGTCTGACCTCGGGCAGCAACAAGGCCTATGTCGAGAGCCTTGGTTGCTACCACAAGGCCGTCACCTACGATGAGCTGGAATCCCTGGATCCCTCGGTACCCACCCTGTACGTGGATTTCTCCGGCAACGGCGAACTGCGCCAGCGCATCCACAACCACTTCAAGGGCACCCTGGTGCATGACTGCTACGCCGGCTCGGCGCACAGCCAGGACCACATCAGTGATCAGAACCTGGACCTGGCCGGCCCGCAGCCCCAGGCCTACTTCGCCCCCAACCAGATCCGCAAGCGCAACGCCGACTGGGGTCCGGCGGAGGTCACCCGCCGCTTCAATGCCGCACAGCTGAGCTTCATCGACCGGGTGCGCAACCCAGCTGCGCCCTGGCTCGAGCTGCAGGTCCATCAGGGTCTGGAAAGTGGCCCGGCACTGGTGGATACGCTGGTCAACGGTCGCATCAACCCCAGCGACGGGCATGTACTGATTCTCGACTGAGATCAGTCCGGCAGGGACGCCGGCAGCCCGCCGTCGAAGATCTCCAGCACCTGCTGGAAACTCGGCTCCGGCGGGCAGTGCAGCTTCATCGGCTGGCCGGTCGCCGGATGGGCGAAGGCCAGTCCGGTGGCTGCCAGCATCAGCCGGCTGTAGCCGAAACGTTCGGCAAAGTAGTGGTTGTGCCGGGTCCGGCCGTAGTTGGTGTCGCCGATGATAGGATGACTGATGTGCTGCATGTGCCGACGCAGCTGATGCTTGCGCCCGGTCTCCGGGTGCAGCGACATCAGGCTGTAGCGGCTCTGCGGATAACCCTCCACCGCCACCGGAATCTCGGTGATTGCCAGTCGTTCGAAGCGGGTGATGGCTTCGCGCACCGGCTGGGGCTCACCCCTGCAGCGCCGGTCCACCGCATGTTCCCGCAGCGGATGATCAATCACCCCCTGCTCCGCCGCCCAGCCCCGCACCAGCGCCAGATAGCTCTTCTGCACCTGCCCGGCCATCAGCGCCTTGCCAAAAGCACTGGCGGTGTTCGGGTCCCGGGCAAACAGCAGCAGGCCCGAGGTCGGGCGATCCAGTCGGTGGCAGGGATAGACGTGGGCGCCGCCGTTGAGCTGGCGTGCGTACTGCAGGGCGAATTCGGTTTCGTGACGGTCGATGGGGCTGCGGTGCACCAGCAGACCGGCCGGCTTGTGCACCGCCAGCAGCCAGTCGTCGCGATAGAGTTCGATCAGTGGATTGTCTGCCATGCCCGGCGCCCCGCTTAGAAGGCGCCGAGCATAGCATGATCAGCCGCTGGCCAGTTTCAGGCCGACGATTCCGGCGCCGATCAGCAGCAGACTGATCAGCCGCAGCGGGCTGGCGGGATCATCGAACAGCAGGATGCCCAGCACTACCGTGCCCATGGCGCCGATGCCGACCCAGACTGCGTAGGCGGTGCCCACCGGCAGGGTCTTCATGGCGATACCCAGCAGCCAGACGCTGATCAGCATGGACAGACCGGTGGCGACCGATGGCCACAGACGGGTAAAGCCCTCGGTGTATTTGAGGCCGATGGCCCAGCCGATTTCAAACAGACCTGCGACCACAAGAATGGCCCAATTCATGTTACCTCCGAATGGGGCCGTCCCCTCGCGAATGACGAGGCGGGGTCGTCCCCGCCTCCTGAGTGAAGCCGGAGTATATCAACCCCGCCGGCCGGGTCCAGTCAGTGAGGTTCAGCCGAATTCGCGGTGCTGTGGCAGGTCATCAGTGATCTCGTACCAGGGCGCCTTGCTGTCGACGAACACGTGCTTCTGCGGGCGCACTCCGGGATCGCTGTCCAGGGTTCCCAGGGGGAAGCCGTACACCTCGGGACGGGCATCGAAACGGGTGTACAGGCTGGACCCGCACACCGAGCAGAAGGCCTTGTGCTCCCCCGGGGATGATTCATAGAAACGGATCAGCTCCTGCCCCTGCAGCAGTTGCCAGTCCGCCGAGCGAATCCGGCCACAGGTGCGGAAGGCGGCGGCATGCAACTTGCGGCACATGGAACAGTGACAGTGGTAGACATCGGAAACCGGGCCGTGGATACGGTAGCGCACGCCCCGGCACAGGCAGCTCCCCTCAAGAGTCATGGCATCTTCCTCCCCGTTCGGACTTCAGCTCAGCATAGCTCCGGGGCAGGTACGGGGCGAATCGCCGGCAATTCCCCCATCGGTTACAAGGTCTATACCCTGCACCACTTGTGTGAATTTCGACTAACGTCCACCATAACGCATACACATAATTGCACAGAGCTTCCGTGTGTCTGAATCAGTCCGCCCCCCGACCCATTACTGCATCGCTCTGCAGCCCATCTGCGACGCGAAAATGCAGCATCGAGCCGACGAGATGCTGTATCGCGCCGCGCCGGACAGCCTGCATGCGCAGATCGACTGCGGGCTGACCGCCACGGTGCGGGCCTGTTCCACCGCCTTCTACGAAATCGGTCTGCGGGCTCTGGTCGGTGACCGCCTGCTGTTCTTCAACGCGCCCCGCGAGTGGCTGCTGGAGCCAGACCTGCTGCCGCCCTCCAGCGACCAGCTGGTGATCGAGGTACTGGAGTCAGTCACCGTGGATGATCAGCTGCTGCGCAGGCTGGAGCACCTGCGCGAGCAGGGTTATCGGCTGGCCCTGGATGACTTCGTCCTGACCGAACAGACCCGGCCGTTGCTGGAGCTGGCGGATATCATCAAGGTTGACATGCTCCAGCCCCAGGACCCGGCCAGTCTGGACATCTACAGACAGCACGGGGTGCAGCTGCTGGCGGAGAAGGTGGAGGACATGGCGACCTTCGAACGCTGCCGGGCCGCCGGATTCGATCTGTTCCAGGGGTACTTCTATGCCCGTCCCGAGATCCAGGGGTTGTCCTGCCGCCGCCGCGAGAGCAACCAGGCGGCGCAGATTCAGCTGCTCAATCATCTGTACCGGGACAATCCGGACTTCCGCCAGCTCGAATCCCTGCTGGTGCAGGACCCGGAGCTCTGCGTCACCCTGCTCAGGCAGGTCAACTCTGCCGCCTACCATCGCCCCCACCCGGTTTCCAGCATCCGTCGGGCCATCACCACCCTCGGTCTGCAACGCCTGAAGCGGCTGATCCTTACCCTGTTGCTGGCACGCAACGGCCCGGCCAGCCTGCTGATGCTGCCGCAGCTGCTGACCCGTGCCGCCATGTGCGAGCGCCTTGCCCTGCACTTCGGCACGGCGCCGCCGGATGAAGCCTTCACCGTGGGCACCTTCTCGCTCATCCACACCCTGCTGGGCCGGCCGCGTGACGCCTTGCTCGACAGCCTGGCGCTGGATGCCCGCATCAAGCACGCGATCCGCACCGGCGAGGGGGAGCTGGGCCGTCTGCTGCGCCTGGTGCAGGCCCACGAAAGCGCCCGTCTGGACCAGGCTTCCGAAGAGCTGATCGACCTGCTCAACGACAGTTACCTCCATGCCCGCAGCTGGGCCACGGAGCAGCTGTATAATGTTTCGCGCTGATAGCCACACAACGTTGCCAGGGAACGCCGGCCATGTCCTACCCCATTGAACAGAAACTCGTGATCGCCGTCGCCTCCAGCGCCCTGTTCGATCTCAGCGAGTCCGACCGGGTGTTCCGGGAACGGGGCGAGAAGGTCTACCGCGACTACCAGCAGCAGCACCTGAACGATCCGCTGGACAAGGGCGTCGCCTTTCCCTTCGTGCGGCGCTTTCTCAGCATCAACCAGCGGTTTGCCGCCGAGAGCCCGGTGGAGGTGGTGCTGCTGTCGCGCAACTCCGCCATCACCGGCAAGCGGGTATTCAACTCCATCGCCCACCACGGGCTGAACATCACCCGCGCCGCCTTCCTCGAGGGCAAGTCGCCCTACGCCTACATTCCGGCGTTCAACGCTTCACTGTTTCTCAGCGCCAACGAGGCGGACGTGCTGCAGGCGATCGATTACGGCTACCCCGCCGGGACCGTGCTGCCCAGCCATGTGGTGGATGACCCCGAGGATGCCGAACTGCGCATCGCCTTCGATTTCGATGGGGTGATCGCCGATGACGCCTCGGAACGGGTCTACAAGCAGGGTTCACTGGCGGACTTCGTCGCCCATGAAACCTCCCGTTCGCACATACCCCATACGCCCGGCCCGCTGGCCGATCTGTTCCGCAAGCTGTCACACCTGCAGCGCCTGGAAGACCGGGCGATGGAGACCGACCCCGATTACCGGCGCGTGCTGCGCACCGCCATAGTCACCGCGCGCAACGCCCCCTCCCACGAGCGGGTCATCACCACCCTGGAACACTGGGGCGTCAATGCCAACGAGGTGTTCTTCCTCGGCGGCATGAAGAAGGACCGCATCCTCAGCATCCTCAAGCCGCACATGTTCTTCGACGACCAGCGCAGCCATCTCGAATCCGAGGCCGGTGATCTGCCGATGGTGCATATCCCCTTCGGCGTGGCCAACCTGCTCTGACGCGACCGATCATCGCTCTGGCCAGCATCTAGTTCATTTGAACGAGGCCAGCCCGCGAACAGCTGACTATCTTCAGGAGAACCCGAACACCGGCACGGCGCCTATAACAACCTGACAAAAAGGGGCCACGCATGAAAACATCCAGATGGCCATTCCTGCCCACCCTGGCCGCGGGCCTGCTGATCCTCCTGATGACGGCAGTGGAAATCAATCACGGCACCTCAGCCGGTAAAACCCAATGCGCCGGCAACGGCGGGTTCTGTAATGTGCCGGCGGTATCCTTCAACCGTCTGGTCCCCTGACCTTTTCTGATCAGTTGCCCGACCTCACCGCAATTCATCCCGTCACCGTCCTCCACTGAACACTCCCGTATTCAGGGCTGAGGCTCTCCCCCAGCCCTGTTCTTGATAGCGGCCTGTAATTGTTTGACGAACAGCACAGACAATTGTTGCTATCAAGAAGCATTATCATTAGCATTCCGCAAAACAAAAGGATTGCTGAATATGTCAAAACAACTTCCCCCTGCTTCACGCTGCCCTCGTTTTGCCCTCGGTGCCGGTCTGCTCGCCGCCGGTTGTCTTGGCCTTCCGGCCGCGGCCCAGTCGCCCATCGACCTGCCGGATGAGGTGGTCATAGGCACCGAGATGGAAACCGCCACCGGCCCGGTCAAGGGCTATACGGCGACCCGATCAGCCACTGCGACCAAGACCGATACGGCCATTACCGAGACGCCGCGCTCGATCAGCGTGGTGACCGCCCAGCGCATGGAGGATCAGGGCGTCCAGACCGTTCAGGACGCTCTGCGCTATGTGTCCGGTGTCCGCAGCGAGGCCTACGGCCTGGACGCCCGGGTCGACTCCGCACTGGTGCGCGGCAGCTCCCCGACCACCTTCCTCGATGGTCTGCAGCAATCCTTCGGCTACTACACCAATACCCGCAGCGACCCCTTCACCCTGGAGCGCATCGAGGTGCTCAAGGGGCCGGCCTCCATGCTCTATGGGCAGAGCCCGGTAGCCGGCGTGGTGAACATGGTCAGCAAGCGCCCCCGGGCCGAGCAGGCTACCGAGCTGCAGCTGCAGTACGGCACCTGGAACCGCAAGCAGGTCGCCATCGATACCACCGGGCCCCTGACCCGCGACGGCAACTGGCTGTATCGCGTGGTCGCCGTGGCCCGGGACAGTGGCACCCAGGTGGCTCACGTGGATGACGACCGACTGGTGCTGATGCCCTCGATCACCTGGCAGCCCAGCGACGACCTGGAGTGGACCCTGCTGGCCAATATCCAGCGCGACGACAGCGGCTCGACCTCCCAGTTTCTGCCCCATCGGGGCACCCTGCTGAGCGCGCCCCTGGGGCGCTTCGATACCGATCTGTTCGTGAGCGAGCCGGGATTCGATGAATACGACAGCGAGCAGCTGGCACTGACCTCCATGCTCAGCTGGCGGCTGAACAACGTCTGGACCCTGCGCCAGAACCTGCGTTATCAGGAGAGTGAGGTCAGCTACCAGCAGATCTACGGCTGGCCGGCGACTCTGGCGGCGGACAACCGTACGCTGGAGCGCATCTACTACGTTTCCAAACCCGAAGTGGATGTCTGGACGGCCGATCAGAACGCCACTGCCCTGTTCGATACCGGGCCGCTGCAACACACCCTGTTGCTGGGCACCGACTACCAGCATGCGGTGACCAATCGACGTCAGGCCGGCGGCATGGCAACCCCGCTGGATGTCTACAACCCGGTGTACGGCACCTTCGATCCCTCGATCATCAGCCTCACCGAAGACCCGGAGCAGACCGTAGCGCAGCGCGGCCTGTACCTGCAGGACCAGATCCGCTACCGCAACTGGCTGGCCACCTTGGGCCTGCGCAAGGACTGGGCCGACAACCGCACCGAGGGCGGCCTCCGGCAGAAGGATGATGAGGTGACCGGCCATGTCGGCCTCAGCTACCTGCTGGACAACGGCCTGGCGCCCTATATCAGCTACAGCGAGTCCTTCCAGCCGGTGATCGGGCTCAACCCGGTCACCAACCAGCCGTACATTCCGCTGGAGGGCAAGCAGTGGGAGCTGGGCATCAAGTATCAACCGCCGGGCAGCCGCAGCCTCTATACCGCCGCAGTGTTCGACCTGCGTGAACAGAACCGTCGCATGCCCGACCCGGACAACCCGATCAATACCCTGCAGGCCGGCGAGACCCGCTCCCGTGGCCTGGAGCTGGAAGCGCTGGCCTCGGTCACCGACAACTGGGACCTGATCGGCAACTACACCTACACCGATACCGAGGTGCTGGAGGGATCGGAGGCCGAGCAGGGTCACCGTCTGGCCAGCGTACCGGAGCACATGGCCTCGCTGTGGAGCCAGCATCGCTTTGCCCTGTTCGGCATCCCCGGCTTCACCGCCGGCGCCGGGGTTCGCTATGTCGGCGCCAGCTGGGATGGCATGGATGAGCTGAAGACCCCGTCGACCACCCTGTTCGACGCCATGGTCGGCTACAACCGCAACAACTGGGGCCTGGCGCTCAATGCCACCAACCTGGAGGATGAGCGCTACTACACCACCTGTCTGGCCAGGGGTGACTGCTTCCTCGGCAGCCGCCGGACCCTGGTCGGCACTCTGAGCTACCAGTTCTGATGGCGGCGCAACACTGGCGGCGCCTGGCCGCCTCGCCCCTCGCCGAGCTGATCAGCCGCGGCCTCGCCGCGCTGGTCGCCGGGTATCTGCTGGCCTTCGGCGCTACCGCCTTTCTCAGCGTCTACCTGCCGCTGCCGCGACCGGACCGGGTGGTTGTCGCCAGCCTGCTGTGCTTTGCGGTCTGGGTCGGTGCCGCCGTCTACAGCTTTGCCGCACGCCGGCCACTGCGTGTCTGGGTGGTGCTTGTGGCGCTGGCTGGCGCACTCTGCCTGGCCGCCTGGCTGCCCACCGACTGGAGAATGCGCCCATGAAGCTGCGTCAGAGCATGACCACCCTGCACACCTGGGGCGGACTGTTGCCGAGCTGGCTGTTGTTCGTGGTGATCTTCACCGGGACCCTGGCCTGCTTCGACAAGGAACTGGAGCACTGGATGCGCCCTGCCCTGCATGGTTCATCCGGCCCCGCCAGCGCCAGTGCACAGCAGATCAGCGACTGGCTGGCGGACAACGTCAGCGCGCCGCTGCACGCCTACTGGATACACCCGCCAACCGAGCGCACGCCCTTCTGGCAACTGGGATGGGAGGAGGACGGCAGCGGGCAGCGCGGCCGCGCCGTGTTCGATCCGGTCACCGGCGCGGCCCTGCCGGAAACCCTGGGCGGTGACTTCTTCTTCACCCTGCATTACAACCTGCACGCCGGGCAGATCGGCATGTACATCGTCGGCCTGGCCGGCGTCTTCATGCTCGCGGCCCTGGTCTCGGGCGTCATCATTCACCGGCGCATCTTCAAGGACTTCTTCACCCTGCGGCCCCGCGCCCAGGGGCAGCGGGCCTGGCTGGATGCGCACAACCTGTTCGGAGTGGTCGGCCTGCCCTTTCATCTGGTGCTGGCCTATACCGGCGTCGCGATCTTCGTCGCCGCCTACATGCCGGCCGGCGGCATGGTCGCCTACAACAGCGATCCGCTGGCCTTCTACCACGAGGTTCAGGGCGGCTATCACCGCAACGAACTGGACCGGCCGGCCGGCACCCCTGTGCCACTGGACCAGCTGGTTACCGCCGCGCAGCAGCAGTGGCAGAGCACCGATACCGGCTGGATCATTGTCGAGCACCCGGCGGATGCCTCGTCGGTGGTCAGCATCCGCCGCCGCGACCCGTCGCGCATCGGCTCGCCCCAGGACACCCTGAGCTACGACGCCTTCACCGGTGAGCTGCTGCACCAGCAGCAGACGCCCCCCGCCTACCGCGGCTATATCTGGATGGTGGGGCTGCACATGGCCCAGTTCGGCGGCTCCCTGATCCGGCTGTTGTACGGCGTGCTCGGTCTGGCCGGCTGCATGATGCTGGTGGCGGGCAACACCGTCTGGCTGCGCAAGCGCGCCGCACGGCAGACACCCGGACTACACCTGGTGCAGGCCCTCAATACCGCCGTGTTCTTCGGGTTGCCGGTGGCGTCCCTGGTTCTGCTCTGGGCCAACCGCCTGATTCCCGCAGAGCTCGAACACCGCGCCAGTGTCGAGGCCTGGAGTTTCGTGCTGGCCTGGCTCGCGGTCACCCTCGCCACCCTTGTCAGCTCCCGTCAGCCACTGGCCAGAGCCAGAGCACTGCTGGGCGTGATGGCGGCCCTGGCCCTGGGCCTGCCCCTGGTGAATTTCCTCACTGCTCCCTACAGCCACCTGCTGGCCACCTTTGGCACTGCGCCCGAACTGGCACTGGTCGATCTGACCCTGCTTATCTGCGGTGTATTGCTGGCCGTGGCCATGGCGAGATACCGGCCGCGCCAGCCTGTGCCGGCGGCCCGAAAGACAGAATGCGGGGAATCGGAGGTAACCGTATGAGCATACTGGCGTTTGTCACGGCGGTGGCGGCCATGCTGTGTTTGAGCCTGGCCATGGCCCGGCACCACCGCGACCTTTTCGGTCGTCCACCCGGCCGCCCGCGTCAGCTGCTGTATCGCCTGCTGGGTATTCTCGGCACGGCGCTGTGCCTGCTGCTGAATCTGCGTGACGGCGGCGGTGAGATCGGTATGGTCACGGCAATGGGTCAGTTGATGGGCGCCGGCATCCTGGTCGGTCTGCTGCTGGCCCGCGTCGCCACCGCAGGTATGAACAACTCCAGGCGTTGATGGCTGGCAGGAGGTGAAGAGGGGTCTCCTGGCCCGCCCTCCACCTCCGCTGGCTGCGCCAGGTCCCGTACCATCAGCCATCCGGTTGCTGACACAGCGCCTGCGGCATAGGCTGCCGCAGGGTCTGATGACCCTGGGCATGCTCCCCATCAGAAATCGATGGTCAGACCGGTGGTCAGACGGCGACCATCAAGCACCACTTCGTAATCGCCATCGGTGACTTCCTTGTCGGCAAGGTTGTACAGACCGGCGGTGACCTTGACGTTGTCGGTCAGGGTGTACATCAGACCCACATCGATGAAACCGTAACCCGGAGTACCGCTTTCGATGGCTGTGCGGCCCTGGTAGTCGGAGGTGCGGCTGCGGTAGTTGAACTGGCTCCACAGGTTCAGCCGGTCGTTGGCATCCCAGTCCAGCAGCGCGTTGAACATGTGCCTGGGCTGCTTGTTCAGGGGCTCGCCCTTGAACTCGCCGCTCTTCTGCTCGGACTCGGTGTAGGTGTAGCTGCTGGTCAGGCGCAGGCTGGAAGTGAAGTCGTAGCCCAGGGTCATTTCCACACCCTGCATCTGCGCCTCATCCACGTTCATGCCGGTCTGCAGGAAATAGAAACGGTTGCCGCCGAATTCGCACTGGTAGTTGGCGGTATCGTCGCGGTCCACACCGGGGCTTTCACAGAAGCGGTCTGACTGGATCTTGTCCTCGAACCGGGTATGGAATGCCATAAGACTGAAATCCAGCCCCTGGGCCGGGTCGCTGTAGGCGAAACCGACTTCATAGTTGGTGCTGGTTTCCGGATCCAGATCCGCATTACCCAGGCTCAGGGCGCGGGGCAGCGAACCGGGCGGGGTACCGTTCTGCGAACCGCCGCCACCCGTACGACCACCAAAGCCTTCGGTGGCCTGAGTCAGAGTCGGCTGTTTGTACCCGGTGGAAACGCCTCCCTTGAGGGTAAGGCTGGGGGTCAGCTGGTAGACACTGTAGACCCGCGGCGACAGCTGCCCACCGAAGAACTCGTCGTCGTTGTAGCGCAGGCCGGTGGTCACTGACAGGTCATCGGTCAATGCCCAGTCGATTTCGGTAAACACCGCGCCGATCCAGCGATCGGCTTTCTTCACACCGCCTGGAATGCCGTCATTGAACAGCACGTTCTGGCCGTTGACGAACTCTTCCTGCTTGTATTGACCGCCGAAGGTGACGGCGTGGGGGCCCCAGAAATAGGTACCCATGGTGTTCAGGGTGTCGACCGTCTCCTTCATGGTCAGCTCCTGCACCCGTTCTGACTCGTCATGCTGCAGGTAGCTGTTGAGCATCAGCGCGCCATAGCGGCCGTCATGGGCCAGGGTCCAGATTTCCTTGTCGAAGCGACTACTGGTTGTCACGCCCTCAGTGCTGACGCCCTGGGTGTGGGTCGCCTTCTGTGTGGAATTGCGATAACTCAGGGAGATACGGTCATTGTCGGTGGGGGTCAGATAGAGCTCGGCCCCGCCGTTCTTGCGCCGGGTCTCCGGCCGACTGGCACCGGCGTTGAAGGACTCGCCGCCGAGGAATTCGCTCTCATCGATGCCGGTATAGGCACCGTTGAGTTGCAGGCCCAGCAGGCCGGGAATCAGGGCGCCACCGACGAAGAGTTCGCTGTGATGACCATCCTCGCTGACGTCATTCAGGGAATGGGTGTACTCGGTCCGCAGGGAGCCGTGCCACTCGTCCGAGCCGCGACGGGTGATGATGTTGATCACCCCGCCCATGGCATCAGAACCGTACAGGGAGGACATAGGCCCACGGATCACCTCGATGCGCTCGATCATCGCCAGGGGAGGCAGGCCGATCTCCTGCTTGCCGCCGCTGGTTCCATTGGTCTGCACCTGACGGCCCGCGGAAATCGGACGTCCATCCACCAGCACCAGAGTGTAGTCGCTGGTCATGCCGCGAATACTGATGTCGCGGTTGTTGCCGCCGCCGGTAACAAAGACGCCCGGGATGTTCTTCACTGCGTCGATCACGCTGGTGTAGGACTGCTTTTCCAGTTCCTCCCGGGAGATCACCGAAATGCTGGCCGGCGCTTCAGCGATGTTCTGCTCGAATCCTGCTGCGGATACCACCACCTTCCCCAGATCCAATGCCTCTTCCGCGTGCGCCGCGCCCGCCAGAGTGGCGAGTGTGACCGCAAGCAGGGTGGGGTTGAAAACAGGTTGTGAACATGAATCGAACTGACGCATACGCCGTGCCATGCAACTCTCCCGATAAGCCTATCCAGCATTGATCTGGTTGTTAGTGTGATACCGCAGGATGCGCCGGAAGCAGGCCCCGGCAGACAGGCGCAAATGATATACACTCTCATTCGCAAACAAAAGGCATTCGTAGCAGAAAGCGGAAATATCTGTTAACGGATCCGGATTGGCCGTTCTGAAGGGAGAAAAGCGGCGGAAACAGCAGGGCAGAAAAAACCGGTGCGCCGCAAGGGCGCACCGCAAAGGAGGACTGCTATGATCAGACCTCAGGACAAGCCGGCATGAAGGCGCGGACGCCCTCCTGCGGGAAGCCGTCCTGGGTGAAGGTGCAACCGAAAGCGGGATCGGCCATCAGCTCGGCATCCAGCAGATCATCGCCCGCCGGCTTCACGCCGTCCTGTTCCCAGGTCAGCATGGCATCCAGGGTCGAGTTGAACTCGGCAATGGAGAAGTCACAGTGACCGGGAGCGCGTACCGCCCGTTGCACCAGGTTGTCGCCCCAGCCGTTCTCTTCCATCCGCTGACGATAGATCTGCTGCATCTTGATCGGTACGAACAGGTCGCCGAGGGTATGCACGGTGACCACCGGAATGTCGGCATACAGATCCCCGTTGACCTTGGGAATCAGCCGCAGACCGTCATCACGAAGAGCGTTGGCGTCCGCGGCCGGCACGGCCTGGACAATGGTGTTGTTGAAACCCTGTTCAGCAGAGGACAGGGGCTCGCCGGGCAGGGTCTGGAAGCGGTAGGTGATACCCGTGGTATCGATCACCGGCTCGTTCAGAATGCCCTTGATGGTGCCATTGTCGCCGGCCAGGCTCTGGAGCAGCCCCTGGAAGCCACCGAAGGACAGCGGGTAGATCGGCCGCGGGCCACCGGACAGGTTCTGCAGCGTGGCATAGAAGGGAGCGCCAGCAGCAGTCAGGCCGTTCGCGTTGGGGTTGGCATCGTAATCGACCCACAGCGCCTCGCGGGCCGCCTCCAGCTTGCCGGGCACTTCATCCGCCGGGATCGGGAATGCATCGGCGCCCACACCGGCGAACTCGAACAGTGCCAGGCTGTAGGCACCGAAGTAGTTGAACAGTTCGGTATCACCCATCACGCCGCACATGGGAGCTGCGCCAGCATAGGGCACAAAGTGGTTGGCGGTCTGCTGGGTCTCCCGCTCGATGGCGGCGCCGGCAATGTGGCCACCCATGGAGACACCGGTGATGTAGATCTTGTCGGGCTCGGGCAGAGAACGGCCGTTTTGCTCGGCAATGTCATTGAACGCCAGGGCAAGGGCGTTGGTATCCTCGACGCCGGTGCGTACATCGTAGAAGTTGGAGCTGTAGGATGAGGCGGCCCATGCATAGCCGTTATCCAGCAGATACTGGCGCATCGGCGGATTGTCCACGGTCAGATCTGGGACCTCACCGCGATAGCCATGGGCGTACATGACCAGCATGCCGTTCCAGTTCTCGGGGACCTCGACGCGGTAACCGGCCCCATTCAGCACGCCGTGCCAGCGGCTGGAACCGGCATAGGCATCACCCAGGGCATCAAATGGCAGCCGGCTCTCGTCTATTACAAAGAACCCATCCTGAATGCGCTTCTGCTGCTCGGTCAAAGGCTCGGATGGCGCAGGAGCGGGCTTGCTGCTGCCTCCGCCTCCTCCACCGCTCAGACAACCACTGAGAATGAGGGCACTGATAACCGTACCGAGGGAAACCGCTCTCTTCACTCCGGACATTATTATTCTCCTGACGCCATATTATTTTTGTCATGCGCAACAGGAAGATAGTAGGTACGGCGAGCGCCCGATGCCAAGGTGATAGCGCCACCCATTCGGGTGATATCAGCCGCTGTGATGTGTAAACATGACACCGACCGTGCGCACCGTTTTCCTCGCTCATTGTTCCTGCTGTTGCTGAGCCGCCTGCATCTGCTAACGTGCCAGCTCCACCCCACCACCTTAAGGGCATACCGTGAGCAAGCTACAAGAGATCCCGCTGACGCGCATTGATGGCACCCCGGACAGTCTGGCCAACCACAGGGGCAAGGTGCTCCTGATCGTCAACGTCGCCTCCAAATGCGGGCTGACACCCCAGTACACCGGACTGGAAGCCCTGTACGAAAGCAAGCGGGATCAGGGCCTGGAAGTGCTGGGCTTTCCCGCCAACAACTTCAAGGGTCAGGAGCCGGGCAGTGACGAGGAGATCCAGAGTTTCTGCTCCACCGAGTACAACGTGCAGTTTCCGCTGTACTCGAAGATCTCGGTCCTGGGTGACGACCAGCATCCACTGTATGCAGAACTGACCGCCGCCCAGCCGCAGGCCATCGGCGAAGGCCCCTTCCGCGAGCGCCTCAAGGGCTTCGGTATCCAGCCCGCTGACCCGAAGGAGGTGCTGTGGAATTTCGAGAAGTTTCTGGTCAACCGCCAGGGAGAGGTCGTCGCCCGGTTCTCTCCGGATGTAACCGCCGACGATCCCCGCCTGCTGGAAGCCATCGAGGCCGAACTGGCCCGCTGACCCCAGTCGATAAGAAGCCCCCGCCAGCCAACGCTGACGGGGGCTTCTTACTGCCTGCTGCGAGAAGGGAACAGGCCTCAGCGTATCGCCAGCTCCCAGCCCAGCACACCGAGCATCACCAGCAGGATCAGGTAGCCCACCAGAAACAGACGCAGCCGTGTCGGCACATGGTTGGAGTGCGTATGGACCCAGGCGTGGAAATACCGGCTGAGCACGAACAGGCTCGCCAGAAACAGCGCCACGGCGGACACCGCATTGAGCCCCAGAAATGCCAGACACAGGGCATAGAACAGCACCGGCGCCTCGAACTGGTTGGCGATGTTGTTGGATACCTTGACGGTATCCTCCGGCCACAACCTGTTGTCCAGCGCCACCTGCTGCCGGTCAACCGCCTTGTCCCTGATCGCCTTGGCCTTGCGCGCGGCCAGCACCAGATACATCAGCAGCGTCAGCAGGATCTGGGCGAAAACCGGCCAGAGAATCAAATGTGCATCCATGTCCACTCCTTGTTGTTGTCATCTTGATGGCCTGATCCACAGCAGATCGACACTCTCCCACGGCTCGCCAATACGGAAAGTGTTTCTTTGTACCTCAGGCACGGGCTTTCAGCCACGGTAAAGATCACTACCGGCGTATTCAGAGCTGGATCATCCCGTCGATCACATCCACCACCTCGCCACCAACCCAGATGCCCTCCCCGTCCTGATGCAGATGGATGCGCCCGGCGCGTTGCATGGCTGTCCCCTGGGAGGCGACATAGGGCGACTCGACCAGCCCCGCGCCTATCATCCACTGTGCCAGGCTGGCATTCAGGCTCCCGGTCACCGGGTCCTCGGCGCCCTCACTGCCCATGAACGCCCGCACCTCCACAGCCGTATCACTGCCCTCGGGACTGGCACCGACCACGCCGACAAAATAGGGAACCAGCGCCGGCCAGTCGGGCTTCAGCGCCAGTACACGCTCAGCGGACGGCAGCATCAGCGCACACCAGCCCGGGCCATTGTCCACCCACTGGTGATGCAGTACCTCCTCCGGCGCTATGCCCAGGGCAGCGGTGATCCGGTCCAGATCGTCCGGCTCCAGCGGCCCCGTGCGACGCAGCGGTGGCGCAGCAAACTCGTATCGCTGACCGGCCTGGCGGATGGTGACCAGCCCCACGGCGCACTGCTGCACCACGCGGCCAGCCTGCCGCGGCCGCCCGCCGGCACGCAACCAGGCATGGCATGAGCCCAGAGTAGGATGCCCGGCGAACGGCAGCTCCCCACCGGGGGTGAAGATGCGCACCCAATAGTCTGCCCCCGGCTCCGTCGGCCTGAGCAGGAACACCGTCTCCGATAGATTGGTCCAGCGCGCCAGGGCCGCCATCTGCTCATCCGTCAGGCCATCGGCCTCATGCACCACCGCCAGCGGATTACCGCCAAGCGGATCAGCGGAAAATACGTTTACCTGGGAGAAAGCATGGCGGGACATGGGGACGCTCCTGCACGGGAGTTGAAAGGTCTTCGGACGAGCACAGCTGAGGATTATCGACCGCCCGACTCCCTGTCGCCAGTTACAAAAGCCCGCTGGCAATCAGGCACTATGGCAGGGGCTCACAGCGGACAGACAACCAAAGCCAACCGCTCGCCCGGTGCGCAGGCGCGCCCTTTTCCCTGGCCAGCCAGCCGCTCCACAGTGGCCTGCTTGTACTTACGGGAACCCGACTGCTTACTGATCAGGCCAAACTCCCCCATCAAAGGACGTACTTTGAAACGGCCAATATTGACGCCTTGGTCGTTCAACATACCCATAACGGGTGATATCAAAGGCTGCGCATATCATGCCAACAGGGGCTTGCTCTCTCAATTGGTCGACCAGCGTGTACAAACGATTCTAGCCAGTTGTCAGCTGGCGGTCTTGCTGTGATGGTAGTAAAGATAGGCTAGACCAATAGGAGCAATGAATATTGCAAAACCCCAGCAAAGCAACATTGTGAATATTTTAATGACAATCATGAATATGGCATTCACAAAGAATACGTTATCCCCGATGATAAAGCGGACAACACTCTCATAGACGAATCGCGAATAAGGGTAAAGGAGTGTGTTGACTGCAAGTAGCGCGACCATGCTGAATTTAATAGGTTTTCCACCGTTGATAGCCATATAAATTACCAAGGCGGCAAACAGGGAACCAAAGAATAATTGGCGGATATAATATTGAGCGGAAAGACCGCCAAAAGTTTTTTTGATTATCTCTTGCATAATTTCTCCTTGATGGGAATTTTCAGCACTTCCCGAGGCTGAGGTTTCGTATAGCTAACGCCAATAATAATCGGCGCCCGACCAAGGCGTCCAATAGCGGAAAACCAGTGCCTGTACATGCGTTTGTTAAGCCATTTGCAGGGGCCACAGCTTTCGCCTATCTGTTTGAATTTGTTGATGGATAGTGCACCACGCTCATTCCGCGCCTTCGAGCCCGGATGTACCAGGGCAGCCTCGACGCCTGGGCGATTCGCCTCCCACATTTCGACTAGCTCGTAGTCCTTGTCGAAGACGACATAAGCAAAATTGAAAGTATTGAGAAGACCACGCCAAACAGCATACCGAAAAGACCGCCTGCCAATGAACCCGCAAAAATAGCTATCCAGCTATTCTGTGTTTGGGGGAATCCATTTTTCCAGCAGACAAACCCGAAAACGAATATAGCAACAACTAAAATAGTTACATACGTTGATCTTAACCTTGGAATTACAGCCAAATTAAACCTAATAAGATCTATTTTACCGATATTGGTAGTTACTCTCATATTTCTCCTTGCGCATAACGCTCCGGTTCAGCGGCGGGCCGCGTAACGGACCGTCCGCTGCAACCGGTTGTTATGGGGCATTTAGACTGAAACAGCGGCCGGTTATCCACTTTTCTCCTGCATACAGAGGCGTTGTCAGGATCAGCGACTGAAAGCAAACGATCAACGCATGCGTCCGTTTTTTCGAGCGCGCCGTGAAGCAATGGCCTTGATCACAGGGGCGTCCACCACGTCGTCCGGGATGAAGGGATCTTCGTCGTCGTCCAGAGCGACGATGTCGTGATCGTTCTCGCCGATCTGCCAGGCTGGACGGATGTGCAGGTGGCGTTTAAGGAGCGCGAGCTTGAATTCGACCTCTGGCGCCCTTTGACTGCCGCTAGGCAGTTGCGCGGGCATCAGAAAGAAGGCATCGAAGGTGCTGAACGCCTTTAAGAAATACGTCAGGTTATTCGGCGTTGCTGGCGTCATCCGATTGATGCGCGATACCATGTTGAATGTATCCCCGTTTCTCATGTCCGCTGTGACCTGATCAATATTGGGCCCAACGATCACACCGTAGTGGTGGGGGTTGCTCTTGGAAATGCCCGTGACGATCGTGATGCGCAAAGCATCTTCGACGTCCTCTCGGCCCCATCGAGCATGCCAGTCAGTAAAGATCTTCTTGCCCGCTTCGAGGTTCTTGAACATCAGCGCCATGAACGGTGGCTGCCGGCCATCCCACCCGTAGCACGTCCCACCCCAACCGGCTTTATCCCAGGCAGGGATGTCAATGGGAGAGAACACCTTGCGCTGCGTGTGCTTGCGCTGGGAAGTGTCCATCAATTCCTCTGGCGGAGGACCGCTTCCCAACTTAATCGGCTCCTTGGAAACATCAGGCTTGGACACGGAGCGGTTCGGGCGCCAATGCTGGTCGCGCAGGCAGTCGTAGTGCTTGTCGTTTTCGTCTACCCAATCGGACAGCCGGACCTTGGCGTCGCCGCCAAACAGGTTGCGTCCGATGGCGACAACGTTGCCTAGCATCGCAGCCCGTGCCAGCCCTCGTTCCTCTTCGGCGATTTTTTTCATCCAAGCTTCGGTGTCACGGATGATGAACCGATGCGCCACAACGGTCAGCGTGGTTTCGCACAAAAAATCGGAGAATTTTGTCAGCGCTTCCTTGTTTTGGAAGTCGACGCTCTCGCCTGTGACTATTTCTGCATGGACACCTGCGACGTTGTCCAACCACACGAAAGAGGGCCCAATGGCGTGCTCTTTCACTTTGCGCACGCGGATTACCGTCTTTTCGGCGTGAGGGAAAACATCATTTTCGTCACTGGTGGCCATGAACGCTTCCATGGCACCAAGTAAGGATTCGGCCACGCTGATCGAGACAGCATCGTTTGGGCAGTCGACAACGAATTCGGCTCCCAGGATGATCGAGCGGACCATCGCATGCGCCCCCTCGCTTAGCGAGGGCTCGCTCGGAAGGTCTTCACTGGCGGGCTGATCCTGCCAACGCTCAAAGAAATCGAGCATGTCCTTTGGATTCTTGGGCGCGTCCGCGAAGCACTCCTCGTTGACGCGTTTTTCATGCCCCAGCGCGTACAGGACGGCGAGTCGCGGCATTTCGAGACCGAGCCGCGCAAGGGCATCCGGCAGTGGCTCGAGCGCCGAGATCCGTGAGAAGGGGACATTCAGGAAATGGATGCCGAGCACGGCCTGCAGCAGCATCGTCTCTTGCTCCGATTGGGACTCCCCACGCCCGGTCGACGTCAGTAGCCCCTCACAGAACCGGGTCCAGACGATCGCTTGAAGTATCTGCGGGATCCGCCCCAATTGCATTTCGATCCAGGTCAGGCGCCGAAAGCAATGATGCGCGATGCGGGGCATTTCCCCTTCGATCTGGAATATGCGGAAGGCGCACTCGATCGCCACGATGAGCTTATTGCGCGCGGCCCATAGTAAGCCAGCGCTCTCGTACGCGTAGCTGCTGTCCAGCAGCGTGAGAACCAGCTGGCGTCGAAATTCTTCCTTGACGAACAGTTCTTCGGCGCGCCCCAGCCACCGAATGGCTTCATAGGGCTTTTCATTCCTTAACTTCTGCCGCCCACGCGACCTGAAGGATTCGCCAGCCTCACCGTCGCTCACGCGCTGTCGTTCCACATCCACGACGAGTTCATACAGGCTGTCGAACTCCGGGGTGTCGAAGAGCTCACTCATCTCGTGAACCATCCGGGAGAGCGAGTCAAAAGGGAACTGGCCTAGGTACTTAGAAGCCTCGGCGATCTCCTTCAAATCAGCCCAGACCGCCAAAAGAAGCTGGGGGTTCTCTGCGAACATCGCGTCGGTCAGGTTGACGAACGTCCTCAGCATGCGCGCGAATAATGCGTTGTTCGGCCGCGCCTCATCGGCTTCCAACGTCTGCAGGTGGGCGACTAGCGCCTGCCGTCGTTCCGTGGCGCGACTTCGATCCGCTGGCACCAGGTTTCGGCGCTCAAGGGTGATCAGCAACTGGTTCAGGGTAAGCAGCCGCTCCTGGTCATCGGCGTCAGCGGAGCCGGTCGCATGGCGCTCGACTTCGTCGTAGTGGGTCAGGAATTCGTTGAAGTCCTCGAACCACCAGTGGGCCGTCCAGGCGCGCTGATAGGCAACTCGCAACAGTTGACTTGGAATCCCCAGCTCACGCGCAATGCGGTCGGCCATCGCGAGACGACCTTCGATCTCGACGCGCGGCCTGTCCAGCGCGCGCGCGAGATTGGCTGCGCGGACGCAGTCTTCAACGAGTTGGTAACGTGCCCCCTCGTAACGGCCCGGGTCGGAGATCTGCGCATCAAGTTCCTTCAGTTCCGCGCTGCGTCTGGTGTCTTCGGGCCCGAGCCGCAGGCTGCCCTGATCGGATGCGCCTTCAATTTGAAGCGCCGATATGGCGAGCCCCAGATGACCGTGCCTGTAGACGCGGTCGGCGAGCCAGTTCCTGTCCACGATGTGAATCGGAATGCCGGCGGTCTTAGTCAGCGCATCTTCAGTGCTGGCCCGTACTTTGTCGCTTACCAATTGATTGGTGAAGAAGTAGATCCGCTTGTAGTCGCGATTCGTTGAAAGCACGCTTTCCACGTCAGCCTGAAGCTTGGGCTTCCACTTCTTCTTGGCACTGAATGCGAACGCCCAGCGCTCCGATCCGCCCGCCGACTCCCCGACCCACCAGCGTTCCGAGATTTCTTTCGCGACCGGATAGTTCTCTGAGTCGACCTTGCTGTCGCCGCCGCCGGTAGGGCCGGTCTGGATTCGTAAATTTGGGCAGATTTCCTTTTCAGCAATCAGCCGGCAAAAATGCTCGAACTGATACTCCTCCTTGCGCGCGGTCAGAGTTTCAAGATGGTGCTCGAAAACCGGGCGCGCCAATACCGGACGCGATTCGACGACCGAGTCTGAAAACAGGTCCGGATGCCGGGCCCGCATAAGTTCGCGAGGGCTGGGCGTTTGTTCCACGGGCTTGGAAGCGACCTTACCCGCACTAACTTTTTGAGAGTTCATGTCGACGTCCTATCGCACTTATCGAAGCTGTCCGCATTTTGATGATTCGCAGGTCTTCCGTTAGGCAGTTCAACCGGCGGCAATGACAAAGCAGCTTTGGTGCTTCATGCAGCGATGCCTCTCCGTGTCGCATAACGCCGTGCTCTGCGGCAAATTTGGAGCGACGCGGAAAATTTGTCCGGCAGCAGCACCTTGTTAAATCCAGATTGACAAATCAGCATCAAATCCAACTTTCTTTCGAGAGTGGGCATGAGCAATTGCTATACCGACGCTAGTCAGCTCAAGATTCTTAAAGCTTGAATTTTTAACATCGGCCATAAATTTTTCAAATTTTGGGCATTTTGACTGTAAGTATTCAGTCGCTTCCTGTTGGCTCATCATATTTTTATTGTTTAATTGAATAAGCTTATTCATGGCTTCTTCAGGGATGCTATTCTTGGCGCATATGTTTTTGATTACTTCATCATCCATGCCCCCAGCTTGAAAAAGGTTTACGTTATGCAAATTAGGAATAACCACAGATCTAATACTGGGACATTCCTTAACAAGCTCTCCGAGCGCTTCGCGATCGAAGCCTTTGCAGAATATGGCTTTGTACTGCTTCATCAGGGTTTTTAGGATATCTCGTGACCCCGCCCTTATTGATGCGCAGCCAACATATTCCATGTGTTTATAATTCGAGTCTTTTTCTCCAACCGCATCCGCGAATACGAGTACCGCATTATTTAGATAATCCTCAAACGTTTTAGAATTTACGATATCCAATCTTTTTGTGTATGCAATATTGAAACAACAGGCCAAGATATCTAGTTGAATTGAATTTAACTTTGGCGCAATAGTAAGTGATTCATTCAACACTATCTGAAGGAGGCTCCTTTGCTCTTCCTTAGATCGATCCACCAGAATGTCTACCAATATGTCGCCAAGTTCTTTATCTCCGCAGCGAGCATATTCTTTTTGTGTCTGAAATAAAGAGTGCTGAAAATCTGGATCTTCAGACGCTTTTAGACCTTCAGGATTTTTTTCAGCTAATTCCTGCAGAAACTGGTCGGTTATTTGTCTGGCTCTTTCATCCGCTGTTTCCTTTGCAACTCCTGCCAGCTTGTAAAAGTTTCCTTCAAAGACCTCTAATGCAATTTCTTTGACATGGGCAATTGATAATCCTGTATTAACCGTCACTTGCTCAGCTTGAACATTTACTGAGTGATCCCCGCCCTTCTGTGTTTTCCTACTTCCGATCATCACTGCTTTCCTTGCTGTTAACTTTAAAATCTCCGCCGACTTGGACATTTGTAGAGTTTTTCCCACCGTCTTGCCTCATTGACGAACCACCTGTGTTTCGAAAAATAAGCCACGACAATAAGGTCACTCCTATCCCACTAAAAATCCACTCTTTATTCTCTAAGATGTACTCGATCATGAGGTCTCCGATGGGATTTAACGCCCGGCTCACGCGCCGGTTTGGAGCTGCGAAGCAGCGGAAAACCGGTCGCTGTGCAGCCGATTGTTAAATCCTGCCCAAGGCATGCTGAACTGCCTGCTCTGCATGTATTTCTGTAGTATCGTACAGTTTGATATCTGTATCCGAGCACTGGATCAAAAGACCTATCTCCGTGCACCCCAAAATTACGCCTTGTGCGCCGCGTTCTGCCAATGATGCTACGACACCCAAATACTCAGTTTTTGAATCGGGCTTGATCACTCCTTGGCACAGTTCATTGTAAATCACGGAATGAATACTCTCTCGTTCGGTCTCATTCGGCACAACGACTCGGATACCATGGTCTTGGAGACGACCAAGGTAAAACTCCTGCTCCATAGTAAATCGTGTCCCAAGCAGCCCCACACAGGTTACGCCATCCTTTTTGAGGACGTTAGCCGTAGCATCTGCGATGTGAAGAAGAGGGATACTTACTGCGCGTTCAATTTGGGAAGCGACTTTATGCATCGTGTTGGTACAAAGAACCAGAAATTCTGCACCTGCCGACTCAACTGATTGGCCGACTGCCCCCAATATTTCACCTGTTGCACGCCAATCCCCTTGATGCTGCAACGTCTCAATTTCGGCAAAATCTACACTATACAGAACGAGCTTTGCTGAATGGAGCCCGCCGAGTTCTTCTCTTACTCTCTGGTTGATCAGTCGGTAATAAGTCTGAGTTGATTCCCAGCTCATTCCACCAATGAGACCTATTGTTTTCACAAGGAACCTCCATGTTGCTACTTTGATTTAACGCTCGCGATCAGCGGCAAAGGCAATCTGGCGCGGCTTTTGCGCCAGCAAAAGGCGTGACAGCTTGACTTTGTCCGTCTGCATCGCGTTGTTAGAGCTCATTCCGCTGGATCGGATATGAACTTCAAGAATGCGTCACCCAGGCCGGTAGTTCGTTTCTGCGCGAGACCGCTACCGGACATAGTAGTATGAAGCCCGTCAGTGTTCACCAAACCCCGAGAATAGAGGTCGCGCCAGAATTGATCATAGAGATCTCGACGTCCTCTCAGTTCGGGCATATTGTGTTCCAGCACGTTGCTAAGACCGCCCATACTCATAGTCTGCGGCGGCTTCGGAGCCTGGAACAGGCGAAGAATCCGGATATGCAGATCTGATAAAGAATCGATGAAGTCCAAGAACATGTGCTCTACTGCTTCGTCTGGCGTCTGACCTCGAGCAGCGTTTACGATTACGTTTCGGAGTGCCGCTCGCTTCTCCTCCTGATGTGTCCTCAAGGCGAGTTGAGAGGCATGCATGACCGTGGAGATAAACCGTTCGTTCTCTCGGAGCGAATCCAGATCAAGCCCGCGATCCTCAAGTTCCTTCAGTTTCTCACCCACAGCGTTCATCCATGCTATCCGACGCCTTTCCAGAGGTGGCTGTACGAGATGCTGGAACAACTCGGCAGCGGCTCCTCCGATAACCGGGATGGAGGAGAGGCCAGCTTTCGCCATCACATGAGCGACGTCGCCTTTTGATGCAGTCGGCGTTGTCAGGTCGTCATCCGCCACAGACGTCTCCAAATGAGCTCTAACGCCTGCATAAACGGCGGCCTGACAAGGCCGTCCGGTGGAGGCCCTTCAGGGTCGGAACGAATTTGATGCACTTGTTAGGCTTGCTTACGCTAATGTTGATGCCACAAACCTCTCGATTTCATTAATCATGGAGTTCACATCGCCTTTGCTGAACTCCTCTGTTTTTCCGTGTGCTGCGCTATTGCGGACACCGGCTAAAGCGGTAATCCGCTTTTGGGTGAGGCTGTTGTATACGCCTTGCTTTGTGAGGTCTGCGTTCATCTTGTCGAGCTTGCCTAAGGGTATCCCATTATCCCTGCACATGTTTCTGAGCGTTGTTTCTAGAACCACCCCGGCAATAACGGCAGCTGCTGCCGCATAGCCTGAACTTAGAAGCTCCTTCGCTTGGTCTAGCTCATTATCAAATACTTCCGCCTGAACCAAATTTCTCACTGAATTAAGATAGCCTCCTTCGAAGTCCTCTTTGGCGGCCATGAATACAGCTTTCATTTGCTGCAGTATGGTGTAATTGCTAGAAAAGGAGGTTGCTTTGCCTGACTCTATAAAGGCAGTGAAGTGTTGGGAGTCTTCTCCGCATAGATTTGATAGGAGATTTTTGACTTTGACCTGCCAGTTAAGAATCAGGTTATCGTCGACATGGTCGTAGCTTCCGGAATACTCGCTATGCCTGCGTTGTTTTGTTGCCTCAATTGATATGACTTGCGACTCCAGCTCCGAGAATCTCTTTTCAAAAAGCTTCGTCATTCTTCAATTTCCTTTTGCGAGCCTAACAGTGATTAGACCGCATGCGGCACTAATGCATAAGAATGACTGCGGTATAACTCCGGATAGCCGGGATTACCTACCATATTAAATTCCTTAAAAATCAGCAACTTACCCATAACCACTTCTATTCCTTTTGTACTCGCTTGACTTCGTCATTCTGCACATCTATTACTACTGTATAAAAATACAGCAAAGGACGACACATGGACAGCCTAGCTCCTAAGCTTCGCCTGAGGGAGCAGTTTCGCTCGGTGATGCGCTTGAATCACTACAGCATCCGCACGGAGAAAAGCTATTGGTATTGGATCCGCTATTTCATCCGCTTCCACGGCATGCGCCACCCTCTTGAGCTGGGAACGTCCGATGTGAATGCGTTCCTCAGCTGGCTCGCCACTGACCGTCAAGTTGCGGCTGCGACCCAGAATCTCGCACTGAATGCCATTGTATTTCTGTATGCCCGCGTCCTTGAGCAGCCTCTAGGCGCGATCGGTGATGTAGTCAGGGTCAAGCGACCACCGAGGTTGCCGACGGTACTCACCCACCAGGAGGCCATGTCTATCATTGAGCACCTGGGCCAACCGTACCGCTTACTGGCTTCTCTTATGTACGGTGCGGGGCTGCGGGTGGTCGAGTCGTCCCGTCTGCGTGTCAAGGATATAGACTTCCGAAATCAGACGATCATAGTCAGAGACGGCAAAGGTTGTAAGGATAGAACCACTTTACTGCCAGCCCCTCTGATAATCCCTATTAAGCATCGTATAGCGCAGATTGAAGCTGCATGGCGCTCTCAGGAGGAAATGTACAAGGTTCCTGTGTCTCTCCCTTTCGCGTTGCGACGTAAATATCCACGCGCTTCTGTTTCGCTGGCTTGGCAGTGGCTTTTCCCTTCAAGCGGGATCTGTCTTGACGAAGATGGTCGGAGCGTTCGCCATCATGTGCATGTCAGCACCATTCAGCGGGCCGTCAAACAGGCAGTGCGCGGTACGGGCATCGAAAAGCCTGTCGGATGCCATACGTTCCGGCACACCTTTGCCACCGAGTTGCTACGCCGAGGTAGTGATATTCGTACGGTACAAACCTTGTTGGGCCATGCGGATGTCCGTACTACGCAGATTTACACTCATGTGCTTGGTCAGGGCTTTGCTGGTGTGCAGAGCCCACTGGGTTGACCATTTCAGGTCTTCAGGCACGCTACCGCCCTACCTCGCGCATTCAGGCATATGCGGTAATTATTCTGGAGGGAATTGAAGGCTGTCCGGTGCCTTGGAGGAGAGTGTCTGCATTCCCTGCGTGGCTTTAACCATAATGCCGGCATCTGGCCATTTCAATGGCATCAGGGGCAGTTGGTGATTTCGTAGCCTGTGCCTTGCTCGTGGTTGATCAGGTTGTTGGCTTCTTCGTAACCGAGGTCTTTGGCTTTTTGTATGTCGCTGGCGTTTATTTCGTGCAGGTGGATGCCGAGGGTTGGGGCGCCGCAGACGGTCATTACGGCCATGCCGGTGTGGGTGGCGCAGTTTGAGGTGAGGACTTCAATGCCAGCGCTGGTGAGTTGGGTGGTGCTGTTGGCGAGGGTGGAGGTGGCGGGTTCGCATTGTTTGTTGCCGTCGGGTTTGTAGATGTGGGTGGTTTGGGTGGTGCAGGCGGTGGTTAGGAGGATGATGGCGGTTAGGGTTGTTGTTTTCATGGGGTGGTTTTTGGTTGTGGGTGTTGGGGAATTGTAGTTGTTCTGGGAGTTGGGTGTGTGAGGAGGCTTTCCCCCCTCTCCCCAGCCCCGCTCCGCGCCCCGGCCCTTCGCAGAGCTCAGGGCGCTCAAGCGGCGAAGCAGTGCTTCGCTTATTCCGCTTTCGCCCCGCAAGGGGAGAGGGTGCAGAAATGTGCATGCTGGCAAAGTGCGCATACAAAAATCCCGGCGCTTGGCCGGGATTTTTGTTGGGTGGATGGGCGGTTAGCCTACCCAGACCCGTGCGTTGCGGAACATGCGCATCCAGGCGCCGTCTTCGCTCCAGTCGTCCGGGTACCAGGAGTTCTGGACTGCGCGGAAGACGCGTTCCGGGTGCGGCATCATGATGGTGACGCGGCCGTCGCGGGTGGTCAGGCCGGTGATGCCGCGGGGGGAGCCGTTGGGGTTGGCCGGGTAGCGGTCGGTCATGCGGCCGTGGTTGTCGACGAAGCGCAGGGCGACGCTGCTGCTGGCTTCGCAGGCGTCCACGGCGGTGCTGTCGGCAAACTCGGCATAGCCTTCGCCGTGGGCGATGGCGATCGGCATGCGGGAGCCGACCATGCCGCTGAGGAAGATCGACGGCGAGGGCTGGACCTCGACCATGGCGACCCGGGCTTCGAACTGCTCGGAGCGGTTGCGTACGAAGCGCGGCCAGTGTTCGCTGCCGGGGATCAGCTCGCGCAGGTTGGACAGCATCTGACAGCCGTTGCACACGCCCAGGGTGAAGGTGTCGGGGCGGGCAAAGAAGTCGCTGAAGGCCTGGCGGGCCTGTTCGTTGAACAGGATCGACTTGGCCCAGCCTTCGCCGGCGCCCAGCACGTCACCGTAGGAGAAGCCGCCACAGGCGACCAGACCACGGAAGTCGGCCAGATCGACGCGGCCACTGAGGATGTCGCTCATGTGCACGTCGATGGCGGTGAAGCCGGCGCGGGTGAAGGCTGCGGCCATTTCCACCTGACCGTTGACGCCCTGCTCGCGCAGGATCGCTACCGCCGGGCGCATGCCGGTGTTGATGAAGGGCGCGGCTACGTCCTCGTTGGGGTCGTAGCTGAGCATGGCGCGCAGGCCGGGGTTGTTGTCGTCGGCCAGGCGTTCGAATTCCTGGTCGGCGCATTCGGCGTTGTCGCGCAGACGCTGGATCTGCCAGCTGGTCTCGCTCCAGGCCTGCTGCCAGGCGGCGCGGGTGCCGCCGAGTACCTGCTCGCCATTGAAGTTGAAGCTCAGCACCTGCTCGGCGCGGGGCTGGCCGATGACCGCGCTGCAGTCACCCAGACCGGCGCTGCTCAGTTGCGCCAGCACG
Organism: Halopseudomonas formosensis; assembly: GCF_900115905.1. GTDB lineage: Bacteria > Pseudomonadota > Gammaproteobacteria > Pseudomonadales > Pseudomonadaceae > Halopseudomonas > Halopseudomonas formosensis. The sequence continues at coordinate 142,818 of NZ_FOYD01000001.1, read as the reverse complement.
GCCTCGGTGTCGCTCTGACGCACCTGGATAACGGCGCCCAGCTCTTCGTTGAACAGCACCGGTGCCAGCTCGTCGGCGGCGTCGGCCAGTACGTCCAGATTGATGTCCAGACCACAGTGACCGGCAAAGGCCATTTCCGCCAGGGTGGCCAGCAGGCCACCGTCGGAGCGGTCGTGGTAGGCCAGCAGCAGGTCGTCCTGGTTCAGACCCTGGATCACGGCGAAGAAGGCCTTGAGGTCTTCGGCGTCGTCCAGGTCGGGGGCCTGCTGGCCGATGCGGTTATATACCTGCGCGAGTGCCGAGCCGCCCAGGCGGTTCTGGCCACGGCCCAGATCGATCAGGATCAGGTCGGTGTCGCCCTTGTCCAGACGCAGTTGCGGGGTCAGGGTGCGGCGCACGTCCTGTACCGGAGCAAAACCGGTGACGATCAGCGACAGCGGCGAGGTAACGCTCTTGTCCTGACCGTTGTCGTTCCAGCGGGTCTGCATGGACATGGAGTCCTTACCGACCGGGATGGTGATGCCCAGCTCGGGGCACAGCTCCATGCCCACGGCCTTGACGGTGTCGTACAGACGGGCGTCTTCACCGGGGTGGCCGGCTGCGGCCATCCAGTTGGCGGACAGGCGAATGTCGGACAGCTTGTCGATGCGCGCGGCAGCCAGGTTGGTTACCGTCTCGGCGACGGCCATGCGGCCGGAAGCCGGGGCGTCGAGCAGGGCCAGCGGGGTGCGCTCGCCCATGGCCATGGCTTCGCCGGTGTAGACGTCGAAGCTGCTGGCAGTAACGGCGCAGTCGGCAACCGGCACCTGCCAGGGGCCGACCAGCTGGTCGCGGGCTACCAGACCGGTAATGCTGCGGTCACCGATGGTGATCAGGAAGTTCTTGCTGGCCACGGCCGGCAGGCGCAGCACACGCAGTGCGGCTTCTTCCAGGGCAACGTCCCCGGTGAAGTCATCGCCCTGCTCCGCTTCGCGGGTCACGCTGCGGTGCATGCGCGGCGGCTTGCCGAGCAGGACCGACAGGGGCATGTCCACCGGCTGGTTGTCGAAGTGGCTGTCATTGAGAACCAGCATCTGCTCTTCGGTCGCTTCGCCGACCACGGCAAAGGGGCAACGCTCGCGCTCGCAGATGGCCTGGAAGCGCTCGAAGTCGGCGTTCGGCACAGCCAGTACGTAGCGTTCCTGGGATTCGTTGGACCAGATTTCCAACGGGCTCATGCCCGGCTCGTCATTGGGAATATTGCGCAGCTCGAAGATACCGCCACGGCCGCCGTCATTCACCAGCTCGGGGAAGGCGTTGGACAGGCCGCCGGCACCCACGTCGTGGATGAAGGCGATGGGGTTCTTCTCGCCCAGCTGCCAGCAGCGGTCGATGACCTCCTGACAGCGGCGCTCCATTTCCGGGTTTTCCCGCTGTACGGAGGCAAAGTCCAGGTCCTCGGCGCTGCTGCCGGTGGCCATGGAGGAGGCGGCACCACCGCCCAGACCGATCAGCATGGCCGGGCCGCCGAGTACGATCAGCTTGGCACCCACCGGGATTTCGGCCTTCTCGACGTGCTCGGCGCGGATGTTGCCCATGCCACCGGCGATCATGATCGGCTTGTGGTAGCCACGGATTTCCGGGCCGCGGGGCGATTGCACGGTCTGCTCGAAGGTACGGAAGTAGCCGGTCAGGTTGGGACGGCCGAACTCGTTGTTGAATGCGGCACCGCCCAGCGGGCCGTCGATCATGATCTGCAGCGGGGTAACGATACGACCCGGCTTGCCGTTGTCCTCTTCCCAGGGCTGCTCGAAGCCGGGGATGCGCAGGTTGGATACGGTAAAGCCGGTCAGACCGGCCTTGGGCTTGCCGCCACGACCGGTCGCACCCTCGTCGCGGATCTCGCCGCCGGAGCCGGTGGAGGCACCGGAGAACGGGGAGATGGCGGTCGGGTGGTTGTGGGTCTCGACCTTCATCAGGATGTGAACCGGCTCCTGATGGGCACGGTATTCACCGGTGCCCGGCTCGGGGAAGAAGCGACCGGCAACAAAGCCCTCGATGACCGCGGCGTTGTCCTTGTACGCGGACAGCACACCTTCGCTGTGCATCTGGTAGGTGTTCTTGATCATGCCGAACAGGCTCTTCTCCTGAGCCTCGCCGTCGATGTCCCAGCTGGCGTTGAAGATCTTGTGCCGGCAGTGTTCGGAGTTGGCCTGGGCGAACATCATCAGTTCGACGTCGCTGGGGTTGCGGCCCAGTCCCTGGAAGCTTTCCACCAGGTAGTCGATCTCGTCATCGGCCAGGGCCAGGCCCAGTTCGACGTTGGCCTGCTCCAGCGCGGCCTTGCCGCCACCGAGGATGTCCACCCGGTTGAAGGGCTTGGGCTCGGTGTGGTGGAACAGTTGTGCGGCGGCCTCGACGCTGTCCAGTGCCTGCTCGGTCATGCGGTCGTGCAGCAGCGCCCTGACCTGCTGCAAGTCGTCGCTGCTCAGCTCGCCGGTAACGTAATAGGCGATACCCCGCTCAAGGCGGTCGATCATGCGCAGGCCGCAGTTGTGGGCGATGTCCGTGGCCTTGCTCGACCAGGGCGAGATGGTGCCGAAGCGCGGCACTACCAGCACCAGACTGCCATTGGGCTCTTCCACCGCTACCGAGGGGCCATACTTGAGCAGCCGGTCCAGCACCGCCTGATCCTGCTCGGTCAGCTCACCGGTCAGGTCGGCAAAATGCATGAATTCAGCGTACACAGCTCTCACGCCGGGAACCTGCTGTTGCAGACGTGCCAGCAGCTTGTTGCGCCGGAAATCGGAAAGGACTGGGGCTCCACGCAGTATATGCATGTCGGTATCGGCCTCGGGATTCGGGAAGTGGAAAAAAGAAAGGCGCATAGGATACCTCAGGTTGCGCGCCGGAGCCATCTTGCCCGGCGAGCGGCATGACCGGCTGCCCAGAGGTAGCGCCCTGCAACACCACCGCTCTATTGCCCCTGTGCGGATTTACATATACTGAGGCCATGTCTCGCCACCCACGCAATCATCTCGCTGCCCCCGCCCTGGCCCTGTTGTGCTCGGTATTTCTGGTGGCCTGCGAGCAGCCCAATCGTCTCGAGCAGCTGCGCGAGGATGGCACCCTGCGCGTGTTGACCCGCAATACGCCGACTACCTATTACCAGGGTCGCCATGGGGACACCGGGCTGGAGTACGAGCTGAGCAAGCGCTTTGCCGACAGCCTGAATCTGGAGCTGGAGATGATTACCAGCCCGACGCTGGATGATCTGTACCATCAGCTGGTGCGCGAGCGCGGGCCGCACATCGCCGCCGCCGGCCTGACCGCCAACCCCAACCGCGCCGGTCAGGTACAGTTTTCCGAGCCCTATCTGCAGGTTACCCCGCAGGTCATCTACCGGCGCGGCGAGCGCCAGCCCAAAGGCCTCGAGGATCTCTACGACAAGCGCATCACGGTACTCAAGGGCAGCGCCCTGGCCGATCAGCTGCGCGAGCTGCAGGCCGAGCATCCGCAGCTGGTGTTCGAGGAATCCGACACCCTGGAGACCGTCGACCTGTTGCGTCTGGTCAATGACGGCGAAATCGACTTCACCGTGGTCTATTCCAATGAACTGCTGGTCAACCAGGCCTTCTATCCGGCGCTGCATGTGGGCTTCGACCTCGGCCCGGCGCAGCCCATGGCCTGGGCACTGGCTGGCGGCGAGGACGAGAGCCTGCTGCAGGAAGTGAACCGCTTCTTCGACAGCATCCGCGAAGACGGCACCCTGGACCAGTTGCTGGAACGCTTCTACGGTCATGCCGACGTGCTGGACTATGTCGGCGCCCGCGCCTTCGCCCGCCACATGCAGCAGCGGCTGCCGCGCTTCGAGCAACTGTTCCGCCAGTCAGCGGACCAGCACGGCATGGACTGGCGCCTGCTGGCGGCCATGGCCTATCAGGAATCGCTGTGGGACCCGGATGCCCGCTCCCCCACCGGGGTGCGCGGCCTGATGATGCTGACCCTGCCCACCGCCAAGTTCGTCGGCGTGACCAACCGGGTGGACCCGGCGCAGAGCATCGCCGGCGGTGCCCGCTATCTGGTGTGGGTACGCGACCAGCTGTCCACCGATATTCCCGAACCCGACCGCACCTGGTTCGCCCTGGCGGCGTATAACGTGGGGCTGGGGCATCTGGATGATGCACGCATTCTCACCCGCAACAACGGTCGCGACCCGGACCGCTGGATCGATGTGAAGGACCACCTGCCGCTGCTGTCGAAGAAACAGTGGTACAGCCAGACCCGCTACGGCTATGCCCGGGGCGGCGAGCCGGTGAACTATGTGCAGAACATCCGCCGCTATTACGAAATCCTCACCTGGGTAACCCAACCCCAGGGCGAAACCCCGCAGATGCCCGATGGCAAGTATCACGCGCCGGGGATTCTGGAGCAGTTGCCGCAGGGGATTTGAGTCTATCTGCGCGCCCGGAAAAACTCCGTAAGCATCGCCCCACACTCCTCCGCCAGCACCCCACCCTCGACCTGCACCCTGTGGTTCAGCCAGGGCTGTTCCAGTACCTGGCTGCGGCTGACGACGGCACCGGAGCGGGGTTCGCTGGCGCCGAACACCAGGCGGGTGATGCGGCTGTGTACCAGCAGGCCGGAGCACATGGTGCAGGGTTCGAGGGTGACGTAGAGGGTGGTGCCGGGCAGGCGGTAGTTCTGTTCGCTCTGGGCGGCTTCGCGCAGGGCGACCATTTCGGCGTGAGCGCTGGGGTCGTGGCTGCTGATGGGGCGATTGAAGCCGCGGGCGATGATCTGACCGTCACGCACCAGAACGGCGCCCACGGGCACCTCGCCCAGTTCCGCGCCCTTGCGCGCTTCGGCGATGGCTTCACGCATGAAGTCGATATCAGCAGGTTTCATCAGGGGAGTGCTCCGGTGCCGCCTTGATCAGTCAATGGCGGCACAGGATACACAATTGCGCGGCAATGTGGCGGGCATTGCTGCCCGCCGGCAGGAGGATCAGATGATGGAACGCTCGCGCAGCAGCTCCAGTACCTTGTCCACACAGTCCACCAGATCCAGCTCGGCGGTGTTGAGCACCAGATCCGCGTCCTGGGGTACCTCGTAGGGGTAGGACACGCCCGGGATGGTGCCTTCCTCGTTGGCCGCGTACAGGCCGGAGGGATCGCGCTTCTGGCAGACTTCCAGCGGTGCATCCAGGTACACCATCAGGCAGCGGTCACCGAGAATATGCCGGGCCTGGGCGCGGCTTTCCTCGGTTGGTGCGGTGAAGGCGCCGATGGCGATCAGGCCGGCATGGTTAAGCTGCCGGGCCACCCGCGCGCCCTTGTGCAGGTTCTCAGCACGGCCGGCGGCGTCACGGCCGATGCCCTTGCTCAGATCCTGACGCAGCACCTTGCCGTCCAGCACATAGCAGGCACGGCCGCGGTCGAACAGGCGACGCTCCACGGCATAGGCCAGGGTGCTCTTGCCGGCGCCGGACAGGCCGGTGAACAGCAGGGTGACCGGCTCCTGACCGAAGCGCTCGGCGCGCTCGGCGGGGCTGACGTGGGCAAATTCATCCGGTGTGCCCGCCGTGCCGGCAGCGTTCTGCCCCTCGGCGACGATCATGCCGGCGCCGACCGTGGCATTGGTCAGGCGGTCGATGACAATGAAGGCGCCGGTGGTGCGGTTGGCGCGGTAGTCGTCAAAGGCAATCGGCTGCTCGAGTGACACTTCTACCCGGGCAATCTCGTTCAGCTCCAGCTCGGAGGCGCTCAGCTTCTCCAGAGTATTCACATCCTGGCGGTAGAGGATGCGACTGAAGGAGCCCGGGGTGTAGCTGGTGGCGCGCTTGATGTCGTACTTGCGGCCTGGCTGCATCGGCTGCTCGGACATCCACACCAGGCTGGCCTGGAACTGGTCGGCGATGCGCGGGCGGTTGTCCACGTGGGTGAGCATGTCACCACGGGAAATGTCGATCTCGTCTTCCAGGGTCAGGGTCACGGCCTGGCCGGCGCCGGCCACTTCCAGCTCGCCGTCGAAGGTGACGATGGACTTGACCCGGCTGGTCTTGCCCGAGGGCAGCACCACCAGCTCATCACCCTTGTTCACCACGCCGGAGGCGATGGTGCCGGCAAAGCCGCGGAAGTTCAGGTTCGGACGGGTGACCAGCTGCACCGGGAAGCGCAGGTCGGTGGGGTCACGGTCGGCGGCGATTTCCACGGTCTCGAGGATATCCATCAGCGCCGGGCCCTGATACCAGGGGGACCGCTCGCTGCGGTTGACCACGTTGTCGCCCTTCAGCGCCGAGATCGGCACGAAATGGATGCTGCTGTCGGCCAGGGTTTCCAGCCCCTTGGCAAACTCGCTGTAGTCCGCGCAGATGCGGTCGAATACCTGCTGATCGAAGTCCAGCAGGTCCATCTTGTTCACCGCCACGACGATGTGCTTGATGCCCAGCAGCGAGGCGATGAAGCTGTGCCGACGGGTCTGGCTCTGCACGCCGTAGCGGGCGTCGATCAGGATGATCGCCAGGTCACAGGTGGAGGCACCGGTGGCCATGTTGCGGGTGTACTGCTCGTGGCCGGGGGTGTCGGCGATGATGAACTTGCGCTTGGCCGTGGAGAAATAGCGGTAGGCCACGTCGATGGTGATGCCCTGCTCGCGCTCGGCCTGCAGGCCGTCGACCAGCAGCGCCAGATCCACTTCCTCACCGGTGGTGCCGACCTTCTTCGAGTCGCGGGTGATGGCCTCCATGTGATCTTCGTAGATCATCTTGGAGTCGTGCAGCAGACGCCCGATCAAGGTGCTCTTGCCATCGTCGACGTTGCCACAGGTCAGAAAACGCAGCAGTTCCTTGCGCTCATGCTGGCCCAGATAGGCCAGGATATCCTGGCTGATCAGATCAGATTGGTGACTCATTTCGCTAAGCTCCAAGCTGCAAGCTTCAAGCGACAAGCCAAAAGTCGCAAGGACAAGCCAAAAGCTGAAAACGCTTGGGCTTACCACTTGCAGCCTGAAGCCTGAAGCTTACTTGCTGACTCTTTTAATGAGGCCGGCGAGCATCATGGAAAGCTCCCGGGCTTCTGTAATCCAGCGATCTGCAAGGGCGGCATCGAGATAGCCGATTTCCTTGCCAATCAGTAATTGTGTTCTCAACTCGGCGCAGGAGCCCTTGGCAACATTGAGAAAGTAAGCCTTCTCTGCATCGGAAGAGCGCTCCATCCCTTCGGCGATATTGCTCGGCACCGACAACCCCGAACGGGTCAGCTGGTTCCGAAAGCCGTAATCAAGGCAGCTCGACAGCCCCCGATACAACTCCACCGATAGATCCTTACTCCGCCGCCAAACCTCCAACCGCTCAAAATCCACGCCAACCTCCCTGTCAGCTCCAGGCATTTCCGCTTAAAGCTTACAGCTTGAAGCTTGCCGCTTACTTCCAGCCGCCCGCGGCTAGAAGTACCCCTGACGTTTCTTTTCTTCCATCGATCCCGCCTGATCGTGGTCGATCACGCGGCCCTGACGCTCGGAAGTACGGGTCAGCAGCATTTCCTGGATGATTTCCGGCAGGGTGGCGGCGGAGGATTCCACGGCGCCGGTCAGCGGGTAGCAGCCCAGGGTCCGGAAGCGCACCATCTTCATTTCCGGTACTTCGCCGGGGTTCAGCGGCATGCGCTCGTCGTCGACCATGATCAGCGTGCCGTCACGCTTGACCACCGGGCGTTCGGCGGCGAAGTACAGGGGTACGATCGGGATGCCTTCCAGATAGATGTATTGCCAGATGTCCAGCTCGGTCCAGTTGGACAGGGGGAATACGCGGATGCTCTCGCCCTTGTGCACCTTGCCGTTGTAGATGTTCCACAGTTCAGGGCGCTGGTTCTTCGGGTCCCAGCGATGGTGCTTGTCACGGAAGGAGTAGACCCGCTCCTTGGCGCGGGATTTTTCCTCGTCGCGGCGGGCACCACCGAAGGCAGCATCGAAGCCGTACTTGTCCAGCGCCTGCTTCAGGCCCTGGGTTTTCATCACGTCGGTATGGATCGCGCTGCCGTGGGTAAAGGGACCGATGCCCTGCTCCACTCCTTCCGGGTTGATATGCACCAGCAGGTCCAGATCCATCTCCTTGACCATGCGCTCGCGGAAGCTATACATCTCGCGGAATTTCCAGCCGGTGTCCACATGCAGCACCGGGAATGGCAGGCGGCCGGGATAGAAGGCCTTGCGTGCCAGATGCAGCATGACGGCGGAGTCCTTGCCGATGGAATACAGCATTACCGGGTTCTGGAACTCGGCGGCAACCTCACGGATGATGTGGATGCTTTCGGCTTCCAGCTGTTTCAGATGGGTCAGTTTTTCCAGCATGGGGTACTCACGATGAACTGAAGCGGCGAGAAATAGGCCGGCATTGTAGCAAAGGGCACCCCTTATAATAAGGCGCCCTTCAATACCTTTCGGTTATAAGCATATTCATCGGAGTCACAGCGTGCGGTTCCCCCGCCGCGCTCAGACCGGGTTATCGATATCGATGAACTGGTGTTCCAGGCCGAAATGCTCGGCCAGATGCTCGCCCAGCGCCTTGACCCCGTAGCGCTCGGTGGCGTGGTGCCCGGCAGCGTAGAAGTTGATTCCGCATTCGCGGGCGATATGGATGGTCGGCTCGGACACCTCGCCGGTAACAAAGGCATCGACTCCCAGTGCCACCGCTTTTTCGATATAGCCCTGGGCCGCGCCTGTGCACCAGGCAATGCGCTTGACCGGACGATCATGCCCGGCGATGAACATGGGCTCGCGATTCAGCCGGCTGCCGATCTGCTCGGCCAGTTCAGCACCACTGAGCTCTTCCACCAGCTCGCCCTGCAGTCCCACCGAGCGCGGATTCGCCGGCTCCAGACCACCGGTGATGCGCCAGCCCATCAGCTCGGCCAACTGGACGTTGTTGCCGAACTTGGCATGCACATCCAATGGCAGGTGGTAGGCGACCAGGTTGATGCCGTGTTCCAGCAGGGCGCGGATGCGACGTTGTTTCAGGCCGGTGATGGGAGCCGCCTCGCCACGCCAGAAGTAGCCATGATGCACCAGCAGCAGGTCCGCACCGGCTTCGGCGGCGGCGTCGATAAGTGCCTGACTGGCGGTGACGCCACTGACCACTCGACTGACCTCGCGACGCCCTTCCACCTGCAAACCATTCGGGCAGTAATCCTGAAAGGCAGCAGATTCGAGGAGATTGTTGCAGTAGGCCACAAGTTCGGAACAGGCTGTCATCATTTATCTACCTTATTGAAATAAAAGAGATTTATCAGTTTGCGGAGTCGTTCTCGTTGGATTTACCACACATTAACCCGAATGTCCCTATAATGGCGAAGCACTGCCTTTTCGGCAGGTCTTGAGAAGGTACTCTACTTGAAAGCTTTTCTGCGCGATTTAGGCTGGCCTGCGGTCTGCGGGCTGCTGTTGGCGTTGCTGCTGGTTCAGCAGTTTCCCCAGCTTGTGGGCCTGCCCGCTGCCAAATCCGGTGTGCCCGGCACTCCCGCCATAGTGGCACCGGTTGGCGTGGTGTCCTATGGGGACGCCGTGAGCCATGCTGCGCCCAGCGTGGCCAATATCTTTACCATCAAACAGATTCGAAACGGCGCCCGCAGTTCCGGTCTCAATGGTCAGATTCTCGGCGACTACGGCACCCCCATTCCCGAGCCCAGCCGCCGCCAGTCGAGCCTGGGCTCGGCAGTCATCCTGCGCGAGGACGGCTATCTGGTCACCAACCACCACGTGGTAGCCGGTGCCGACGGCATTCTGGTTGCCCTGCAGGACGGCCGCGAGGCCATGGCCGAACTCATCGGCACCGATCCTGAAACCGACATTGCCGTGCTCAAGATCAACCTGCCGGACCTGCCGGTGGCGACCCTGAGCCCGGCGGAACAATTGCGCACCGGGGATGTGGTCATGGCCATCGGCAACCCCTTCGGCCTGGGCCAGACCGTGACCAAGGGCATCATCAGCGCCATGGGTCGCAATCAGCTGGGTCTGAACACCTATGAAGACTTCATCCAGACCGATGCGGCCATCAACCAGGGCAACTCCGGGGGGGCACTGATCGATGCCTATGGTCGCGTGATCGGCATCAACACCGCGATCTTCTCCCAGTCCGGCGGCTCACAGGGGATAGGTTTTGCCATCCCAGCCCCACTGGCGGTAAACGTGATGGAGCAGATCATCCGCCAGGGCCGGGTCATCCGCGGCTGGCTGGGGGTCGAGGTGCAACCGCTGACCGATGAGCTGGCCGAATCCTTCAACCTGGTTCAGGCCAAGGGCATCGTGGTCTCGGGACTCTACCGCAACGGTCCGGCCTGGACTGCGGGCCTGCGCCCCGGTGACGTCATTCTCACCATCAATGGCGAGCCGGCAATCTCGGGGCGTCAGGCGATGAACATGGTGGCACGTGCCCGACCCGGGGACACAGTTACCCTGGAAGTGCTGCGCGACGGCCAACCCATGACTTTCTCCGCCGAGGTCAGCGTGCGGCCGACCTTCAGCGGCTCCTGAGTCTGCCGCGCTGCAGGTCAGCCCTGCAGCAGTGCGTCCAGCGCGTCGAGCAGCGCCTGATTCTGCTGCGGCGTGCCCACGGTGATGCGCAGGTGCTGTTCGATGCGCGGCTGGCGGAAGTGGCGCACTATCACCCTTCTCTCGCGCAGGCTCGCCGCCAGCTCACCGGCGTCGCGCTCTGGGTGGCGCGCCAGTACGAAGTTGGCCGCTGACGGCAGCACCTCGAAGCCACGCTCGGCCAGCGCTGCACTCAGCTGCTCGCGAGTGTCGATGACGGCGTTGCAGCACTTCTCGAACCAGGCCTGGTCCTCGAAGGCGGCAACGGCGCCGGCGATGGCCAACCGATCCAGCGGATAGGAGTTGAAGCTGTTCTTGATCCGCTCCAGCCCCTCGATCAGATCCGCATGCCCTACCGCGAAGCCGACCCGCAGGCCGGCCAGGGAGCGGGATTTGGACAGGGTCTGGGTAACCAGCAGGTTCGGGTAGCTATCCACCAGGGCGATGGCGCTCTCGCCGCCGAAATCCACATAGGCTTCATCCACCACCACGACCGAGTCCGGGTTGGCTTTGAGGATCTGCTCGATACCGTCCAGCGGCAGCAGAATGCCGGTGGGCGCATTGGGGTTGGGGAAGATGATGCCGCCGTTCTCGCCCTGATAGTCATCCACGCGCATGCGGAAGTTTTCATCCAGTGGCAGCGCCCTGGCCTCGATACCGTAGAGGTTGCAGTACACCGGATAGAAGCTGTAGCTGATGTCCGGCATCAGCACCGGCTTGCCGTGCTGGAACAGGCCGTTGAACAGGTGGGCGAGGACCTCGTCGGAGCCATTGCCGACAAACACCTGACTGCTGGCCACACCGTGGTAATCGGCAATGGCCTGCTTCAGGTCATCGGCATTGGGCGCGGGATACAGACGCAGGCTGTCATCCAGCTGGGCACGGATGGCCTCGATCACCTTCGGCGACGGACCGTAGGGGTTCTCGTTGGTGTTCAGCTTGACCAGGTTGTCCAGCTTGGGCTGCTCGCCCGGCACATAGGGCACCAGATCCTTGACGAAGGGACTCCAGAAACGGCTCACGTGTTGCTCCTTCGGAGCAGCTCCAATCTGTCAGCTGCTCCAGCGATAATTTGGTTTAACTTACAGCTTGAAGCTTGTTGCTTACAGCTTGCGCCTTGCGGCTTGAAGCTTACTGCTTGATTCTGTATTCGGCGCTGCGTGCGTGGGCGGTGAGGCTTTCGCCGCGGGCCAGCACGGAGGCGGTTCTGGCCAGCTCGGAGGCCCCTGCCGGCGAGCAGAAGATCACCGAGGAGCGCTTCTGGAAGTCGTACACGCCCAGCGGTGAGGAGAACCGCGCGGTGCCGGAGGTGGGCAGCACGTGGTTCGGACCGGCACAGTAGTCGCCCAGCGCTTCCGGGGTGTAGCGGCCCATGAAGATCGCGCCGGCGTGACGGATCTTCGGCAGCATGGCGTCAGGGTCGGCTACGGACAGCTCCAGGTGCTCCGGTGCGATGCGGTTGGCGACCTCGCAGGCCTGGTCCAAGCTGTCGACCTTGATCAGCGCGCCGCGGTTCTCGATGGAGACGCGGACCATGTCGCTGCGCTCCAGCGTACCCAGCAGTCTGTTCAGGCTGGCTTCCACCGCGTCCAGGTATTCGGCGTCCGGGCACAGCAGGATGGATTGGGCGTCCTCGTCGTGTTCGGCCTGGGAGAACAGATCCATGGCGATCCAGTCCGGGTCGGTCTGGCCGTCACAGATCACCAGAATCTCCGAGGGACCGGCAATCATGTCGATGCCGACCTGACCGAAGACCGCACGCTTGGCGGTGGCCACGTAGATGTTGCCCGGGCCGACGATCTTGTCCACCCGGGGCACGGTCTCGGTGCCGTAGGCCAGCGCGGCCACGGCCTGGGCGCCACCGATGGTGAATACCCGGTCGACACCGGCCAGGCAGGCAGCGGCCAGCACCAGTTCATTGATCTCACCGCGGGGCGTGGGCACGACCATGACCACCTCGGGCACGCCGGCGACCTTGGCCGGGATGGCGTTCATCAGCACCGAGGAGGGATAGGAGGCCTTGCCGCCGGGCACGTAGAGGCCCACCCGATCCAGCGGGGTGACCTGCTGGCCGAGCACGGTGCCATCGGCTTCGGTGTAACGCCAGGAATCCTGCCGCTGGTGTTCGTGGTACAGGCGCACCCGCTCGGCGGCCACTTCCAGCGCCTGGCGCTGTTCGGCGGTGATGCGCTCCAGCGCCTGTTCCAGGCGGGCACGGTCCAGGGTCAGGGCGGCCATATCGGCCACATCCAGCCCGTCAAAGCGGGCGGTGTACTCGACCACTGCCGCATCACCACGCTGGCGGACCGCCGCGATGATCTCGTCGACGCGCTCGTTCACCGCCTTGTCGGACACACCTTCCCACGCCAGCAGACCATCGAGGTGATGGTTGAAATCGGCCTGGTTGGTGTCCAGACGGGTGATTTTCAACGGCGTGCTCATGGTGCGTTCCTCACAGAGATATTCAGGGTGGTGCGTTCAGCTGGCCCGACGCTCGACGGCCTCGGCCAGCAGGTTGATCAGTGCCTGGATGCGGGCGTGCTTGAGCTTCATGGAGGCCTTGTTGACGATCAGACGGGAACTGATCTCGGCGATCAGCTCCTGGGGCTCCAGGCCATTGGCGCGCAGGGTATTGCCGGTATCCACCACGTCGATGATCTTGTCCGCCAGCCCCACCAGCGGCGCCAGCTCCATGGAACCGTAGAGCTTGATCAGCTCGACCTGGCGACCCTGGGCGGCATAATAGCGGCGCGCGACATTGACGAACTTGGTCGCCACCCGCAGCCGGCCCTTGGGCTCGGGGGTATTCACCGGCCCGGCAGTCATCAGCTTGCAGTTGGCAATTTTCAGGTCCAGCGGCTCGTACAGCCCCTGGCTGCCGTATTCCATGAGCACGTCCTTGCCGGCCACGCCCAGGTCCGCCGCCCCCTGCTCCACGTAGGTGGGCACATCGGTGGCCCGCACGATCAGCAGGCGCACGTCCGGATCGGTCGTACCGAAGATCAGCTTGCGGCTCTTGTTCAGATCCTCCACCGGCTCGATGCCGGCCAGCTTCAGCAGCGGCAGGGTGTCATCCAGGATGCGGCCCTTGGACAGGGCAATGGTCAGGCTGTTACTCATGTGTCTTCTCTCAGGCGGAAACGCGGCGGATGCTGGCACCCAGCATCTGCAGCTTTTCCTCGATGCATTCGTAACCGCGATCAATGTGGTAGATGCGGTCGACCAGGGTATCGCCATCGGCCCAGAGGCCGGCGATCACCAGGCTGGCGGAGGCCCGCAGGTCGGTCGCCATGACCGGAGCACCCTTGAGCCGGTCAACACCGGTAACGATGGCGGTGTTGCCCTCGACCTGGATCTGGGCACCCATGCGGCGCATTTCCTGCACGTGCATGAAACGGTTCTCGAACACCGTCTCGATCACGGTGCCGGTACCCTCGGCCACCGCATTCATGGCCATGAACTGGGCCTGCATGTCGGTGGGGAATGCCGGATAGGGCGCGGTACGCAGGTTGACCGCCTTCGGGCGATTGCCCTTCATGTCCAGACTGACCCAGTTCTTGCCGGTGTCGATATGGGCGCCGGCTTCTTCCAGCTTGAGCAGTACCGCTTCGAGGGTGCTGGGATCGGTGTCCTTCATGCGCACCCGGCCGCGGGTGACCGCGCCGGCCACCAGGAAGGTGCCGGTTTCAATCCGGTCGGGCATCACCGAGTAACGGGCGCCGTGCAGGCGCTTGACGCCCTCGATGGTGATGGTATCGGTGCCGTGGCCCTGGATCTGCGCGCCCATGGCGATCAGGCACTCGGCCAGATCCACCACTTCGGGCTCACGGGCGGCGTTGGAGATGACGGTCTGCCCCTTGGCCAGGGTAGCCGCCATCATGATGTTCTCGGTGCCGGTAACGCTGATGGTGTCGAAGGAATAGTGCGCACCACGCAGGCCACCTTCCGGCGCCCGGGCCTTGATGTAGCCCCCGTCGACGGTGATTTCCGCCCCCATGGCCTCCAGACCGCGGATGTGCAGGTCCACCGGCCGCGAGCCGATGGCGCAACCGCCCGGCAGGGCTACCTCGGCATAGCCGAAATGAGCCACCATGGGGCCCAGAACCAGAATGGACGCACGCATGGTCTTGACCAGCTCGTAGGGCGCCACCAGGGTGGTGATGCTGGTCGGGTTGATCTCGATATTCAGTTTGTCACCCACCACCGGCTGCACACCCATGCGACCGAAGAGTTCGATCATGGTGGTGATGTCGTGCAGGTGCGGCAGGTTGGCAATGGTGACGGCGTCATCGGCCAGCAGGGTAGCGGCGAGAATCGGCAGTGCGGAGTTCTTCGCTCCGGAAATGCGAATCTCTCCATCCAGGCGGTTACCGCCGGTGATCATCAATTTGTCCATACGATTCTCTTGTTCAGGCTCGCTCAGGTGCGATCGGCCCAGGCGTCGCGGGTAAAGAATTTCATCGTGACCGCGTGGATGCGGCCATCGGCAATGGGCTCGTTGAGCAGAGCATAGATCTGCTGCTGGCGCTTGACCGGGGACAGGGCGGCAAGTTCGTCGCTGATCAGGATCAGCTGGAAGTTGCAGCCTTCGCCAGCCACCTCCACCTGAACCCCGGGCAGTTGCTGCTCGATCAGATCTTTCACTTCATGGGGTTGCATGGGGTGTCTCCTTCAAATCCAGCGGCTCGACGCTCAGCTGCTGCAGCCAGTTGTCGAGTCCGCATACGCGGGCCATGCTCAGCATGCCCGAGGGCAGACCTGCGGCGCGCAGGTCGACCTTGTGTTCATCCGCACTGCGCGCGGCGCACAGCAGCAGGGACAGGCCCACGCTGTTGCTGCGGCTGACCGCGGAAAGATCCAGGGTCAGCGCCTGCCCGGCACAGCCGGCAATGAGCGCCGTCAGCTGCTCGCGCAGGGCGCCGGCACTGGCAAAATCCAGATCCCCGGCCAGCCGCAGGCACTGCCCGTCACGCTGAACGCTGGCGCTCACTCGTTGACCTCTTTCTCTACCGCTTCACGGGATTCAGCCACCACGCTGCCCCAGTTGTCGATCACGGCATCCAGGTTGTTGCGGTGGGTCTGCATGGCCTGGGCGAACTGGTCGCGGAACAGCAGTCCGATGTTGATACCTTCAACGATCACGTTGCGCACCTTCCACTGACCATCGATGTTGGCCATGGTGTAGGTCACCGGGTAGACGTTGCCGCTGTTGGAGCGCACTTCCATGTTCACGCTGGCACGCTCCTCGGTCTGCTGGGCGCCACGCGCCGGGGGCAGTACGGTGATGCTGCCGCCGTCGAACTCGAGCAGAGCATTGCCGTAGAACTCGACCATGCTGCGCTTGAAGGTCTCGATGAAGCGGTCCATCTGCTCGGGGGTGGCGCTGCGGCTGTAACGCACGGTCATCACGCTGCGGGCGATGCCCTGGAAGTCCACCACCGGCTCCATGATCTCGTTCAGGCCGTTGTAGAAGGCGTCTGCGTCCTGCTTGTACAGCTCGCGGTTGGCATTGAGGGTCTCCATGACCCGCACCGAGGTGTCCTCGACAACCTGATGAGGGGTCTGGGCTGCGGCCTGGGCCAGCAGCGGTGCACTGATCAGCAGAGCCAGCGCCCAAGTCATGAATCTACGCATGTTGTACTCCCGTTAATCGTCTTTGCTGACGGTGTTGAGCAGGAAGCGACCGATCAGCTCTTCCAGCACCAGTGCCGATTGGGTGTCGACGATCTCGTCGCCATCGCCCAGCACCAGATCATCCCCGCCGACGGAGATGCCGATGTATTTTTCCCCCAGCAGACCTGCGGTCACGATGGAGGCCGTGCTGTCCGCCGGCAGGGTGTCCACATCGGAGTTGATCGCCATTTCCACCAGACCGGTATACCGGTTCTTGTCAAAGGTGATGCGCTTGACCTGGCCAATGGTCACACCGGCCATGGTCACCTTGGACCGGGAGGTCAGACCGGACACGTTGTCGAAGTGGGCATAGACGGTATAGGTATCGCCATTGGTACTCAGGGTCAGGCCACTGACCCGCAGCGCCAGTATCAGCAGCGCGAGCAAACCAGCCAGGATGAACAGGCCAACGGTCAATTCCAGTGTACGGGTGCGCATGGTTAATTCCTTGGCAGATCAAAACATCAATGCGGTAAGTATGAAGTCCAGGCCGAGCACGGCCAGGGACGCATAGACAACGGTGCGGGTGGTGGCCCGGCTGATACCTTCGGAAGTGGGTTCACAGTCATAGCCCTGGAACACCGCAATCCAGGTAACTACCGCGGCGAACACCACCGCCTTGATCAGGCCGTTGAGCACATCAGCGCCGAACTGCACCGAGTTCTGCATGTTGGCCCAGTAGGAGCCGGAGTAGACACCCAGCCAGTCCACCGCCACCATGGCGCCGCCCCAGATGCCGACCACACAGAAGATCAGCGCCAGCAGCGGCATGGCAATGAAGCCGGCCCACAGGCGCGGGGCAATGATGTACTTGAGCGGGTCGACGCCGATCATCTCCAGGCTCGACAACTGCTCGGTGGCCTTCATCAGGCCGATCTCGGCAGTCAGGGCGGAACCGGCGCGACCGGCAAACAGCAGCGCGGTGACCACTGGCCCCAGCTCGCGCAGCAGCGTCAGGGCAACCATCTGGCCGACCGCCTGCTCCGAGCCGTAATCCTTGAGGATGTTGTAGCCCTGCAGCGCCAGCACCATGCCGATGAAGATGCCGGAGACAATGATGATCGCCAGTGACAGCACGCCCAGGGCGTACAGCTGCTTGACCAGCAGGGAGAAGCCGTTGCCGTAACGCGAGCGGCCAGCCAGCGCCTGGAACAGGAATATGCCGGAGCGCCCGATCGCCGCGATCACATCCAGGCCGATACGACCCAGGGAGGCGACCCGATCCACAACACCGTTCATCGTCTGCGCTCCTTCTGCAGCAGGTCATCCACATAATCCGGCGCCGGGAAATGGAAAGGCACCGGACCGTCCGGCTCGCCCTGCATGAACTGCCGGATGCGCGGGTTATCCGAATTCATCAGATCATCGGGCCTGCCGTGACCGAGCACCTGGCCGTCACCGACCACATAGAGATAGTCGGCAATGCTGGCGGTTTCCGCCAGGTCGTGGGACACCACTATGCTGGTCAGCCCCAGCGCATCGTTGAGCAGACGGATCAGGCGCACCAGCACACCCATGGAAATCGGGTCCTGACCGACGAAGGGCTCGTCGTACATCATCAGCTCCGGGTCCAGGGCGATTGCCCGGGCCAGGGCCACGCGCCGCTTCATGCCACCGGACAGCTCATCGGGCATCAGCTCGATGGCGCCACGCAGTCCCACGGCCTGCAGCTTGAGCAGCACGATGTCGCGGATCATGTCTTCCGGCAGCTTGGTGTGTACCCGCAGCGGGAAGGCCACGTTCTCGAACACGTTCAGATCGGTGAACAGGGCACCGCTCTGGAACAGCATGCCCATGTGCTGCCGTGCACTGAAGAGCTCTTCACGGCCCAGCTCGGGGATATTCTGGCCGTTGACCAGAATCCGGCCGTTTTCCGGACGCAGTTGGGCACCGATCAGGCGCAGTAAGGTGGTCTTGCCACAGCCGGACGGGCCCATGATGCCGGTGATCTTGCCCCGGGGTATGCGGATATCAACGTTGTTGAAGATCACCCGCTCGCCGCGACGAAAGGTCACTTGCTGCAAATCGACGATGAAGTCATCTGTTTCGAGCATGTTTATAGGTAGCCTTACCTGTTGGCCGGCAGGACGACGGAAAAAGTGAACGCGCTAATATATCAGTTCTCCCGATGAGGTTCGAGCATCAGCGTCGAGACCTTGCTGGAGGAAGTTTTGTCGGCGGGCATCCGCGCCGCACCCGTCGCATCCGGGGAGAGGTTGACCGGCTTTATTGTAGGAGCACCGCCTCGGTGCGAACCGGGCAGGCACCCTTCGCACCCGGGGCGGGTGCTCCTACCGAGGGAGAGAGGTTGGCCGGCTTTTTTGTAGGAGCACCGCCTCGGTGCGAACCGGCACGCAACCATTCGCACCCGGGGCGGGTGCTCCTACCGGGGGAGAGGGGTTGGGCGGCTTTGTTGTAGGAGCACCCCCCGGTGCGAACCGGCACGCAACCATTCGCACCCGGGGCGGGTGCTCCTACGGGGATGAGGGCTGGCGCGTCCGGGGTGTAGCGCACCCGCGCTACGCCTGCAGCCCGGGAGGGACGAGCACCAGCTCGTCCACTCGCCAACCCGACACACGCCAGTGATGAGTTGAGCGATACATGGCGCTATACTTGCCCGCTTGACTGCCAGAGAAATCAGGAACCATGCCCGAATTCGACTACACCCGCTCCGCCCGCCGCACCATCGCCATGGAACGCGACGCCGTCGACAGCCTGCTGAACCGGCTGGAAGGCGACTTCGACCGCGCCTGTGCAACGCTGATCCAGTGTCCGGGGCGTATCGTGGTGACGGGTATGGGCAAGTCCGGCCATATCGGCCGCAAGATCGCCGCCACCCTGGCCAGCACTGGCTCTCCGGCGTTCTTCGTGCATCCGGGCGAAGCCAGCCACGGCGACATGGGCATGATCACCGCCCAGGACGTGGTCATCGCCCTGTCCAACTCCGGCAACACCGCCGAGGTGGTCACCCTGCTGCCGCTGATCAAGCGCTTGGGCATCCCGCTGATCAGCATCACCGGCAACCCCGACTCCACCCTGGCCCGCGCCGCCGTCGCCAACCTCGATACCGGCGTCGAGCAGGAGGCCTGCCCGCTGAACCTGGCCCCCACCTCCAGCACCACCACCGCACTGGTGATGGGTGATGCGCTGGCCATCGCTCTGCTCGAGGCCCGCGGTTTCAGTGCCGAGGACTTCGCCTTCTCGCACCCTGGCGGCAGCCTCGGTCGACGCCTGCTGTTGCTGGTAGACGACATCATGCACAGTGGCGAGCAAATGCCGCTGGTGACACCGCAGACACCGCTGCGCGACGCCCTGCTGGAAATGACCCGCAAGGGCCTGGGCCTGACCGGCGTGACCGACGGCGCCGGCAAGCTCATCGGCATCTTCACTGACGGCGACCTGCGCCGCACCCTGGATCAGGACATCGATATCCGCAATGCGCACATCGAGCAGGTCATGACCCGGGGCTGCAAGACCATAGGCCAGGGCATGCTCGCCGCCGAGGCGCTGAAGATCATGGAGGACAGCAAGATCAGCGGCCTTTTCGTGATCGACGACCAGGGCCTGCCGGTCGGCGCCCTGAACATGCATGACCTGCTGCGCGCGGGGGTAGTATGACAACCGAAATGACCCTGCTGGAACGGGCCCGCAACATCCGCCTGGCAATCTTCGACGTCGACGGCGTGCTGACCGACGGCCGGCTGTACTTCATGCCCGACGGCACCGAATTCAAATCCTTCAACACCCTGGACGGTCACGGCATCAAGATGCTGATCGCCTCCGGCGTGCAGACCGCGATCATCAGCGGCCGCAACTCGCCGCTGGTCGAGCGCCGGGCCGCCAACCTGGGTATCCAGCACCTGATCCAGGGTCGCGAGGACAAGCTCACCGCGCTGGCCGAGCTGCGTGAGAAAGTGCCGGTGGAACTGGATGAGATCGCCTTCCTCGGCGATGACCTCCCGGACCTGCCGGTGATCCGCCGGGTGGGTCTGGGCATGGCCGTGGCCAGCGCCGATGATTTCGTGCGCCAGCACGCCCACGGCGTCACCCTGAAGGCCGGCGGCGCCGGTGCCGCAAGGGAGTTCTGCGAGCTGATCATGCGCGCCCAGGGCACTCTGGACGCCGCCCAGGCGGAGTATCTGTGAAGATCCCGCGCTATCTGACAACCGGCACCCTGCTGATTCTGGTGGTGGTGCTGGCGCTGGCCGTGGGTTACTGGAACATCCGTCCCGAAGGCTTTGCGCCCCAGCAGGTGCAGGCGCCGCTGCAGCCGGACTTCTTCATGGACAACCCGCGCATCCGCCAGCTCAACGAGCAGGGCCAGCCGGTGTACGAGCTGACCAGTGACAAGGCCACCCATCAGGTCAACAGCGACATCACCGAGCTCGACGAACCCCGCCTTCAGTACTACCGTGAGGGCGAGCAGACCCCCTGGCAGCTGCGCGCACGCTATGGCGAGGTAACCTCCCAGGGTGACCAGGTGCTGCTGAGCCAGAACGTCATCATCGAGCAGCAGCTCGACCCCCGCACCACCCGTCGCCTGTCGACCCCGGAGCTGACCGTTTTCCCCAGCCGGGACTACGCCGAAACCGATCAGGCAGTCAGAATCGAAGCCGGCGGCGTCACCACCGCCACCGGCATGAAGGCTTATTTCAATGACGGCCGCATAGAGCTGCTGTCCAACGTACGAGGCGAACATGAGGCGCATTAGAGTTCTGTTTCTTGCCCTGCTGACCGGCATCGCGGCCCCTGCGGTCGCACAGTCGAGCGACTCCAGCCAGCCGATCCGCATCCAGGCCGACAGCGCCACACTGGATGACCGCAAGAATGTCGCCATCTACACCGGCAACGTGATCATCACCCAGGGCAGCATGCGTCTGACCGGTGCCCGGGTCACCCTGACCCTGGACAATGCCGGGGAAGTGCAGAAGCTGGTGTCCAACGGCTCCCCGGCAACCTTCCGCCAGACCCCCGCCGGTGGCAAGCAGGTGGATGCCCGCGCCCAGACCATCGAATACCATGCCGACACCGAGCGGGTGGTGCTGATCCAGAATGCCTTCCTCGAGCAGGCCGGCAACACCTTCCAGGGGCAGCGGGTCAACTACGACATCCAGCGTCAGGTCGTGGACGCCGGGCGCGCCATCGCCGAGGAAGGTGATTCGGCCGAGCGTATCGAGATTGTCATCCAGCCCCGTAAACGTACCGAGCCGGTGAGCAATGACGACGAAACTTGAAGCCCGCCATCTGGCCAAGTCCTACAAATCCCGCCGCGTGGTCGAGGATGTCTCGCTGCAGATCAACAGTGGCGAAGTGGTCGGTCTGCTCGGTCCCAACGGCGCCGGCAAGACTACCTGCTTCTACATGATCGTCGGCCTCGTCCGGGCCGACCGCGGCAATATCCTGATCAACGGCCAGGATGTCACCCATCTCCCCATGCACGGGCGGGCACGGGGCGGCATCGGCTATCTGCCGCAGGAAGCCTCGATCTTCCGCAAGCTCAGCGTGGCCGACAACATCATGGCCATCCTGCAGACGCGCAAGGACCTCAACCAGAAGGGCCGCGAGGGCAAGCTGGATTCGCTGCTGCGTGAATTCCATATCCACCATCTGCGTGACAGCCTGGGGATGAGCCTGTCCGGTGGCGAGCGTCGACGGGCCGAGATTGCCCGGGCGCTGGCCACAGATCCGCAATTCATCCTGCTGGACGAGCCCTTTGCCGGGGTGGACCCGATATCGGTGAACGATATCAAGCAGATCATCGAGCATCTCAAGGACAAGGGCATCGGTGTGCTGATCACCGACCATAACGTGCGCGAGACGCTGGATATCTGCGACAAGGCCTACATAGTCAATGACGGCCACATCATCGCCGAGGGTGACGCCGAAACCGTACTGGCCAACCAAACGGTGCGCGATGTATATCTGGGCCATGCCTTCCGTCTGTAAAAGCCGGTGGATTTCGGGCATGCTAAGGAGGATTTCTTTTATTCCTCAATGGTTTGAGCACACAAGGTAGTCCGCAGAAGCATGAAACCAACGCTTGTCCTGAAGATGGGCCAGCAGCTGACCATGACCCCTCAGCTGCAGCAGGCTATCCGCTTACTTCAGCTGTCCAGTCTGGATCTCCAGCAGGAGGTGCAGGAGGCGCTGGAAGCCAATCCCATGCTGGAGATGGCCGACGACGGCGATGATGATTTCACTGCAAGTGCCAGCGAGACCGCCAGCAATGGCAACGGTGATGAGGACATCACCGCCACTGCCCTGCCCGAGCCCGTCACCCTGGAAGCCCTCGACCACAGCCATGGCGAGGAGGAAGGCAACTGGAACGAGCAGATCCCCAGCGAACTGTCGGTGGACACGAACTGGGAGGACATCTACCAGACCTCGGCCAGCTCCCTGCCCAGCAACAACGATGACGACTGGGATTTCACCTCGCGCACCAGCAGCGGCGAAACCCTGCAGAGCCACCTGGAATGGCAGGTCAACCTGCTGCCCCTGTCGGAAACCGATTACCAGATCGCCGTCGCCCTGATCGACGGCATCAATGCCGATGGCTACCTGGAAGAGACCCTCGAGGATATCCAGGCCTCGCTGGACCCGGAGCTGGGTGTCGAGCTCGACGAGATCGAGATGGTCCTGCACCGCATCCAGCAGCTGGAACCGGTCGGCGTGGGTGCGCGCAACCTGAGCGAGTGCCTGCATCTGCAACTGTGCCAGCTGCCCGATGACACCCCCATGCTGGAGCAGGCCAAGCGCGTGGTGCGCGATTATCTGGAGCTGCTGGGCAGCCGCGACTTCGCCCAGCTGATGCGCCGCACCCGGCTCAAGGAAGATCAGCTGCGCCAGGTGATCGAACTCATCCAGTCGCTCAATCCCCGCCCCGGCGGCGAGATAGCCTCGGGCGACGCCGAATACGTGATTCCCGACGTGATCGTGCGCCGGGATCACAACAGCTGGATCGTCGAGCTGAACCAGGAGGCCGCCCCCCGCGTGCGGGTCAACACCCACTACGCCGCCCTGGTCAAGCGCGCCGACAGCAGCGAGGACAACACCTACCTGCGCAACCACCTGCAGGAGGCCCGCTGGTTCATCAAGAGCCTGCAGAGCCGCAACGAGACCCTGCTCAAGGTGGCAACCCAGATCGTCGAACATCAGCGCGGCTTCCTGGAACACGGCGAGGTGGCGATGAAGCCCCTGGTGCTGGCGGACATCGCCGAGGCGGTGGGCATGCACGAGTCCACCATCTCCCGGGTCACCACGCAGAAATACATGCATACCCCGCGGGGGATCTACGAACTCAAGTACTTCTTCTCCAGCCACGTCAGCGGTGACAGCGGCGAGGTTTCCTCCACCGCGATTCGCGCCCTGATCAAGAAGCTGGTGGCCGAAGAAAACCCCAAGAAACCATTGAGTGACAGCAAGATCGCTGGTTTACTTGAGGAACAAGGCATACAAGTGGCACGCCGGACCATCGCCAAATACCGCGAGTCGCTGAACATTGCATCCTCCAGCGAGCGCAAAAGGCTGGTCTGACCCGACCTGAGTCAAGGAACGCGAGAGAAGTAGGTGGCACCATGGGAATCAGCAGGATCGATTCCCGCTTCACAAAGCCGAACAGGAGAAGTGTTATGCAACTGAAAATTACCGGTCTCCAACTTGATGTAACCGATGCCCTGCGTGACTACGTGACCGAAAAGATGGCACGTCTGGAACGCCACTTCGACAAGATCATCAGCGCCCAGGTCACCCTCGAGGTAGACAAACTGCAACAGAAAGCCGAAGGTACCCTGCACGTGGCCGGAACCGACCTGGTTGCCGAAGCCGAACACACCGACATGTATGCCGCCATCGACCTGCTGGTCGACCGTCTTGACCGACAGCTGATCAAGCACAAGGAAAAGAACATCGGTCGACAGCAGGGAGTCAACGACCGATAAGAACACAAGCCGACACAACATGCTGATAAAACAGATCCTGTCCCCCGAACTCACCTTTGCCAGTGTCGACGGGGGCTCCAAGAAGCGTGTGCTGGAGCTGATCGGCAATCTGATTGCCCAGCACACCCCACTGGATGCCGATGCCATATATGAAAGCCTGCTGGCCCGGGAAAAACTCGGTTCAACAGGCTTCGGCAACGGTATTGCCATTCCCCACTGCCGTCTGGAACAGTGCACCGAAGCCGTCGGCGCACTGCTCCAGCTGAGCAGCGAGATCGATTTCGACTCCCTGGACGGAGCGCCGGTCGATCTGATTTTCGTTCTTCTGGTACCGCACGAAGCGACCGAACAACACCTGCAGATTCTCAAGACCCTGGCTGAACGGCTGGATCAGGAAGAGTTGCGCGAAGCACTGCGCCGGGCACCGGATGCCCAGACTCTGTATCAGATCATGGTCAACGACAGCGGAGCCTGATCGCCGTGCGACTTGTGGTGGTCAGCGGCCGCTCCGGCTCGGGCAAGAGTACTGCCCTGCATCTGCTGGAAGACAACGGCTTCTATTGCATCGACAACCTGCCTGCCGGCCTGCTCCCCGAGCTGGCCCGCCAGGCCCAGAACACCGATCTGAGCCTGCCCAAGGTGGCCATCAGTATCGATGCACGCAACCTGCCCAGTGACCTGAAACGTTTCCCGGAATTGCTCAAGCAGGTCCGGGATGCGGGCATCACCTGCGATGTGCTGTTCCTGGCTGCTACCGACGAGGTGCTGATCAAGCGCTTTTCCGAGACCCGCCGCAAGCATCCGCTGACCGATGGCAACCTGTCACTGGGCGAGGCCATCGCCGCCGAGCTCAAGCTGCTGGAGCCGATCATCGATCTGGCCAGCCTGAAGATCGACACCAGCCACCTGACCCTCTATCAGCTGCGTGACCAGCTCAAGCATCGTCTGCTGAGCAGTCAGAACAACGGGCCCTCCATCCTCATCCAGTCCTTCGGCTTCAAACGCGGTGTGCCGGTGGATGCGGACCTGGTGTTCGATGTGCGCTGCCTGCCCAACCCCTACTGGAAGCCCGATCTGCGCCCCTTCTGTGGCAAGGACGAACCCATTCGCGACTATCTGGAAGCCCAGCCCGATGTGCAGGAGATGTATCAGGACATCTTCCAGTTCCTGCACAAGTGGCTGCCCCGCTACGCCGCCGGCGAGCGCAGCTATATGAGCATCGCCATTGGCTGTACCGGTGGACATCACCGTTCGGTTTACATCGCCGAACGGCTGGTGCAGGATCTGAGCGACAATTTCTCCAACCTGCTGATCCGCCACCGCGACCTGCCATGACCCAGATTACCCAGCGCGTCCAGATCATCAACAAGCTGGGGCTGCACGCCCGTGCTGCCGCCAAGTTCGTCAATGTTGCCAAGCGGCATAACTGCAGCGTGCGCATCGGCGGCTCGGAACAGCAGATGGTGGATGGCACCAACATCATGCAGGTCATGATGCTGGCCGCCAGCAAGGGCACCGAAGTGTGCATTACCTGCGACGGAGAGCAGGCCGAGCAGGCCATGGCCGACCTGGTAGGGCTGATCAACAACTACTTCGAAGAAGGCGAGTAACGGGGGCAGCTCACCCGCGCTACGCCTGCCGACGCTCCGGCGCCCTCAGGCACCCCCGACGGTCATGCCATCCACCAGCCAGCTGCCGGTGAGGTAGTTGCCACGCCGTTCGGTATCCGAGCCCACGCAGCGCAGATTGAGGAACATCTCCCGCAGGTTGCCGGCAATGGTGACTTCGCGTACAGGGTGGCTGATCACGCCGTTCTCCACCCAGAACCCGCCGGCGCCACGGGAGTAGTCGCCGGTCACGCCGTTGACACCCTGCCCCATCAGCTCGGTTACCAGCAGGCCGGTGCCCATTTCCTTCAGCAGCGCCGCCAGATCACCGGCGTTGGCGCTGATATGCAGGTTGTGCACACCTCCGGCATTGGCGGTACTCGGCAGCTTGAGCCGACGCCCGGAGTAGGTGCTCAGCACCCAGCTCTGCAGTACCCCGTCGCGTACGAAGGCCTGCTTGCGGGTCGCCAGGCCGTCGCCATCGAAGGCAGCACTGCCCAGGGCCCGGAGCATGTGCGGGCGCTCGTCGATGGTGACCCAGTCGGGGAAAATCTGCGTCCCCATGGCATCGAGCAGGAAGGTCGACTGACGATAGACAGCGCCGCCGGAGATCGAATTCACCAGTTGCGCCAGCAGACCGGCGGCCTGATCCGCGGCAAACAGCACGGGCACCCGGGCCGTGTTCACCGGCCGCGCACCAATGCGCGCCAGGGTGCGCTCGGCGGCCTTGCGCCCCAGGGCCTCGGGACTCATCAGGCGCTCGGCCAGACGATCCACGGTATACCAATAATCCCGCTGCATGCCGTCTTCGGTGTTGACGATGAGCACCGCCGAGGCGCTGTGCCGGGAGCCCAGTGAGCTGCCGATGAAACCGTGACTGTTGCCATAGACCCGGCAGCCCTGCTGGGAGCTGATATTGGCGCTGTCACTGCTCAGCCGCCCATCCAGCTCCAGCGCCGCCCGCTCACAGGCCAGCGCGCGCTCGATGGCCTGCTCGGCGGTCAGGGTCCAGGGATGATAGAGATCCAGATCCGGCAGATCCCTGGCCATCAGCTCGGCGTCGGCCAGGCCGGCACAGGTATCCACCGAAGTATTGCGGGCGATGGCCAGTGCAGCGCTTATGGTCGAGCGGATGGCCTCGTCCGAGGTATCCGAGGTACTGGCCGACCCCTTGCGCCCGTCCAGATACAGGGTGATGCCGAAGCCCTGATCGCGATTGAGCTCCACGGTCTCGACCTCGCCCTGGCGCACGCCCACCGACAGGCCGGTGTTCTGGCTCACCGCCACTTCGCAGGCATCTGCGCCCTGACGCGAGGCCTCGTCCAGGATGAAGGCGACCCGCTGCTCAAGCATCTGACGCAGGGCCCGGGGATCCTCGAATTGCTGTTCGGAAAGCTGTTGGCTCATGTGATCTCCTTGTTGCCGGTCATTGTACCCCGGACAGCCAGCCTGTGAACGGGTATCATGTCGCCTTGATCAGTAGCGGCAGACAGGCAGCAACCATGACAGAATTTCCTGAAGAGCATGACGGTCCGCAGGACGAAGAGAAAAGCAAGAGCCAGATCAAGCGCGAGATGCAGGCCTATCAGGAACTGGGGCGCCGCCTGGTTGAGCTCAAACCCGCGCAGCTGGAGAAGCTGCCGCTGACCGACAAGCTCCGTGCCGCACTGGAAGAGGCCCACCGCCACACTGCCCGCGGCGCACTCAAGCGCCACCTCAGTTTTGTCGGGAAATTGATGCGCGAGCAACCCGATCTCGAGGCCATTCAGGCCTATGTCGAGCGCCTGGACAGCAGCAGCCAGGCCCACGCCCAGTATTTCCACCAGCTCGAGCGCTGGCGTGACCGCCTGCTGACCGGCAGCCCCGAGGAGCAGGAAGCCTTCATCGCCGCCTACCCTGACGCCGACCGCCAGACCATTCGCCAACTGGTACGCCAGGCCCAGAAGGAAGCAGCGGAGAACAAGCCGCCGGCGGCATCGCGCAAGCTGTTCAAGATGATCCGGCAGGTGGCGGAGAACGCCGACTAGAGTTCCATTACGGGCATCCGCCCATCGGATGCCCGTCCGTCAATACGCATGGCAGACCCGGCCCGCTGTGCCAGACTCAGTGGGAGCCTCAACCACCGGAGTCGCCGTGAATACAGCCACGCCCTTACCCCGTCTGGAAAACCTGCTGCCACCGGATCAGGCGAAAGAAAAACAACAACTGCTCGACGGCCTGATGCAATCCCAGGCCAGCATCAACCCCAAGTTCTTCTACGATGAGATCGGCTGCCAGCTGTTCACCCGGCTGTGCGACCTGGAAGAGTACTATCCCACCCGCACCGAGGCCGGTATTCTCCGGCACTACGCCGACGAGATCAGCGCCACCCTGCGCCCGCAGGCGCAATGGGTCGATCTGGGCTGCGGCGACTGCAGCAAGACCCGCAGCTGGCTGCAGCATTTCAGCCCGTCCCGGGTGATCGGGGTGGATATCGCCGGCGACTACATCCGTGCCTGCCTGGCCAATATTGCCGACGGCTACCCCGACCTCGAATGCGTGGGCGTGGTCAGCGACTTCACCCGCCGTCTTGATCTGAAGGAGCTGCTCGCCGAAGAAGCGGACAGCCCACCGGTATTCTTCTACCCCGGCTCCTCCATCGGCAACTTCGACCGCAATCAGGCCCTGCGATTGCTGCGGCGTATCCGTGAGCACTGCGGTCAGCGCGGCCAGTTGCTGATCGGCGCGGATCTGGTCAAGCCATTGCCGGTAATGGAAGCGGCCTACAATGACAGCCAGGGGCTGACCGCCGCTTTCAATCTCAACGTCCTGCAGGTGGTCAACCGACTGCTGCAAGCCGACTTCAATCCCGACGCCTTCGAGCACAGCGCTGTCTATGACGCCCGGAACAGCCGCATCGAGATGCGCCTGATCGCCACCCGCCCGCAGACCGTGCGTCTGGGCAGCTCCGCCGTTCGCCAGTTCCGCTGCGGCGAATACATCATCACCGAGCACTCGCACAAGTACACCCCCGCCAGCTTCGGCCTGCTGCTGGCAGAGGCCGGTTTCCCTCGCCAGCAGATGTGGACCGATGCCCGTGGCTGGTTCGGCATCTTCCTCGCGGAGCCCAACGCATGAGCCGGCAACCGCCCACCATGGCTGCAGGCGGTGAGCTTGTTCGCCGCTACCAGGGCATACGCCGGCACAGTCTGGCACTGGCCGAGGGGCTCAGTGCCGAGGACTGCCAGCTCCAGTCGATGCCCGAGGCCAGCCCGGTCAAATGGCACCTGGCCCATACCAGCTGGTTCTTCGAGACCTTCATCCTGCTGCGCCTGCCCACCCCGTTAGCGGCCTTCAACCCTGCCTACGCGGTGCTGTTCAATTCCTACTACGTAGGCATCGGGCCGCGGCATGCACGCCCACAGCGCGGACTGCTGTCCCGCCCGTCCCTGGAACAGGTGCTCGCATACCGGGAACATGTCGACCGGCACCTGAGCGAGCTGCTGGCGGACAACCAGCTCGGTGCGGACGCACTGGCGCTGGTCGAACTGGGGCTCAATCATGAACAGCAGCATCAGGAACTGCTGCTCACCGACCTCAAGCATCACTTCTCCTGCAATCCCCTGCTTCCCGCCTGGCGGCCGAGCGGCCCGGACCCGGCGATGCCCGAACACAACCGCCATGCGCCCCGGCGACTGCCGCTGCCCGGCGGTCTGGTGGAAGTGGGCCATACCGGAGCGGGCTTCTGCTATGACAATGAAACGCCCCGCCACCGCGTGTGGCTGGAGCCCTTTGCACTGGCCAGCCGCAACGTCACCAATGTGGAATATCTGGAGTTCATGCTCGACGGCGGTTATCAACGCCCCGAGCTCTGGCTGTCAGACGGGTGGGACGCGGTCTGTGAAGGAGGCTGGCAAGCCCCGCTGTACTGGCAGCATGGGGACGAGGGCTGGCAGGTCTTCACCCTGCACGGGCCGATGGCCATGGAGCCGGCGGCGACTCTGAGCCATGTCAGCTTCTACGAGGCGGACGCCTTCGCCCGCTGGGCCGGTGCCCGTCTGCCAACCGAAGCGGAATGGGAACATGCCGCCACTCGGAGCACTGAAGTGGAGGGGCTGCATGATGAAGTCTGGCAATGGTGCAACAGCGCCTACCTGCCCTACCCCGGCTTCCGTCCGGCGGCCGGCGCGGTGGGCGAGTACAACGGCAAGTTCATGATCAACCAGATGGTCCTGCGCGGTGGCTCCCTGGCCACCCCGCCCGGCCACAGCCGCCCGAGCTATCGCAACTTCTTCCCGCCCTGGGCGCGCTGGCAGTTCAGCGGAATACGGCTGGCCTGGGATGCATGAGCAGCGCCGGGAGCGATTCAGTCCGGCCTGTCGATATAGCTGTCCTGATCCCGCACCAGCGTCTCGAACTCAGACGAGGACAGCACCTGCAGGCAACTGGCGAATGCATTGTCACCGCCCTGCTTCATGACTGCCGGTTCGGCGGCCGCCTGCCGCAGAATGTATTCCCTTACCGCGGCATAGGGATCATGCAGCACCTCCAGGGTATCCTCGTCCTGCACGATGCGGTGAGCGCCTTGCCCCAGAAAGTGATAAGCGCCGACAGCCGCCTGCGCATCCTCGGTGAATCCCGGCTCCGAGGGATAGGCGTCTGCCAGGCAGCTGGCCAGCGCATAATGGCTCAGCATCCGGCGGGCATGCGCCACGTCGTCCGTGGACGCGGTACAGGCCGTCAAGACCGATGCCGTCACCAGTGAAAGGACCTTCAGCACTCCCGTTCTGAGCGCGGTCAACATGCGTGCGCCCTGCTCAGCCGCCGATATGAATGGTGCCGTCCGGCAGCAGGGTATTCGAGCCGGCGGGGCAACCGCAGGCGACGTAGTCACCGGCGCGGGCGGCGGGTCCGGCGGGCAGCATGACGGTGCGCGGACCAACCGCGACTATGGGCCCGACGCCCTTCTTGCATTTCGGGCAGGTCGCCTTGTGCCCGACCGAGCTGGCTACCAGGCCATCAAACTGGATGCCCGGGTTGCCTTCGATCACTGCGCCGCCGGTGGAGGTCCTGGAACCTATACCTATCTTGATCATTGCCGCTTCAATTCCTGAAACCGGTGAGCTGAAGCGGCCATGATCCCGGTGAATCCGCAGTGGGGCAAAACCTTTGTCCTGCCATTGGGATCTGGTTCACAGGGCACAAAAAAGCCGCCCCGGTTTCCCGGGGCGGCTTTTTGGATCACCTGTCGCTGGCTATCAGTAGCCCAGCGAGAAGTTTTCCTCGTCCATGGCCATCAGGTTGTCGGAACCGGACAGCATGGCTTCAACGTGGGCGCGGGTGCGCGGCAGGATGCGCTGATAGTAGAACTGCGCAGTCTGCAGCTTGGCCTTGTAGAAGCCTTCCTCGCTGGTGCCGGCGGCCAGCTTCTCGGCAGCGACACGGGCCATGTCGGCCCAGAAGTACGCCAGGCAGACGTAGCCGGAATACATCAGGTAGTCCACGGAGGCGGCACCGACCATTTCGCGGTCCTTCATCGCGGCCATGCCGATCTTCATGGTGATGTCAGTCCATTCCTTGTTCAGGTTGGCCAGCGGGCCTACCAGGTGCTTGATGGCTTCGTTACCTTCCTGGGCCTTGCAGAACTTGTGCACGATCTTGGTGAAGTTCTGCAGGGTGGCGCCCTGGGTCATCAGTACCTTGCGGCCCAGCAGGTCCAGTGCCTGGATGCCGGTGGTGCCTTCGTACAGCATGGAGATACGGGCGTCACGCACGTTCTGTTCCATGCCCCACTCGGAGATGAAGCCATGACCGCCGTAGATTTGCACGCCGTGGTTGGCAGCTTCGAAACCGACTTCGGTCATGAACGCCTTGGCGATCGGAGTCAGGAAGGCCAGCAGGGAGTCAGCCAGTTTCTTCTGTTCTTCGTCCTTGCTGCGCTTGATGATGTCGACCTGCTTGGCAGCGAAGTACACCATGGCGCGGTTGCCTTCGGCAAAGGCCTTCATGGTCAGCAGCATGCGGCGCACGTCAGGGTGCACGATGATCGGGTCAGCGGGCTTCTCGGGCGCCTTCGGACCGCTCAGGGCACGCATCTGCAGACGCTCGCGGGCGTAGGTGATACCACCCTGGAAGGCTACCTCGGCATGGGCCAGCCCCTGCAGAGCGGTACCCAGACGGGCAGTGTTCATGAAGGTGAACATGCAGTTCAGGCCTTTATTCGGCGGCCCGATCAGGAAACCGGTGGCGTTGTCGAAGTTCATCACACAGGTAGCGTTACCGTGGATGCCCATCTTGTGCTCCAGGGAGCCGCAGTTCACACCGTTGCGCTCGCCCTTTTCGCCGTTGGCGTCGGGCAGGAACTTGGGCACGATGAACAGGGAAATCCCCTTGGTGCCGGCCGGTGCATCGGGCAGGCGGGCCAGGACGATATGAACGATGTTCTCGGCCATGTCGTGCTCGCCAGAGGAGATGAAGATCTTGGTACCGGAAATGCGGTAGCTGCCGTCTTCAGCCGGCTCAGCCTTGGTGCGCAGCATGCCCAGGTCGGTGCCGCAGTGGGGTTCGGTCAGACACATGGTGCCGGTCCACAGGCCGGAAACCAGCTTGGTCAGATAAACCTGCTTCTGCTCTTCGGTACCGTGGGCTTCGATGGTGTTCATCGCGCCATGGGACAGGCCGGGGTACATGCCCCAGGACCAGTTGGCCTGACCGACCATCTCGCTGATGGCCAGACCCAGGGAGTCGGGCAGCCCCTGACCACCGTATTCGGGATCCAGGGACAGGCTCGGCCAGCCGCCTTCAACGAACTGCTGATAGGCTTCCTTGAAACCGGTGGGGGTCTTCACACCTTCCGGAGTCCATGTGCAGCCTTCGATATCGCCCACGCGGTTCAGCGGCGCGATAACCTGCTCGCAGAACTTGGCACCCTCTTCCAGGATGGCATTGACCATGTCAGGAGTTGCGTCTTCGCAACCCGGCACGCTCTGATAATGTTCTTCATAACCCAGTACTTCGTCGCGTACGAAACGAATGTCGCGCAGGGGAGCCTTGTATTCGGGCATGTGTACTGACCTCAACGATGAATTTTGGAATAGGGACGGCGACGAGCCGGACGGCCCATTCAAACACGTGTTTGAAACTTACGTTTTAGCCTGGATATTGTCAACCCCTTTTACGGGTGATGGATTCATAGCATTCCCGATCACTTCCTTCAAACCGCGCAGGCCGGAGCGCACCGAACCGCGCGGCGACGCGAGCAGTGGAAGGACTCATGGAACGGGATCAACGGCGCACCCGGACAGGTGCGCCGACAGGCGGCAGGTCAGGCGTGAATGTCGATCAGGGTGCCGAGGATCTCGTCGGCGGTATCGATGATGGAGGCACCGGCTTCGACTTCCTGCCGGGCCTGTTCGAGGGCAACGAGGGCGCTGACCATGTCCACCGGGCGGTTGCTTTCCACTGCGGTGCTGGCCACCGGCTGCGCCGTGGCAGCCTGCAGCGGCACGGACCCGGCCGCCGCCGGGTTGACCAGTGCCCCGGCCCGGGCAATCTCCGCCGCCGCTGTGTTGGCGCGGTACTGGCCCTGGCGGACGGCGTCGAAGCCGGAGGAAATCAGATCAAGGGACGCCATGGCATACCCCCTTCAACAATAGTGGCAATGTGCCTATTCAAGCATAATCAGCGCAGGCCGGATAGTCCGCCGGTCGCCCCGAGCAGACTGTCCAGCTCCAGATGATCCGCCACGCCGGCGGCGCTCAGCGGGTCCAGGCGCGGTACCACGCCCAGCAGCGGCGCCTTCATCAATGCCCGCAGGCTGTCCAGATTGGATTGCTGGCGCTCCATGTGCGGATCGACCTGATTGGCCACCCACCCCGCCAGGCGCAGACCATCGGCGGCAATGGCCTCGGCGGTCAGCAGAGCATGGTTGATGCAGCCCAGACGCAATCCCACCACCAGAATCACCGGCAGCTTCAGCTCGATGGCCAGGGCCGCCAGAGTCTGCTCGCCGTTCAGCGGCACCCGCCAGCCACCGGCTCCCTCGACCAGTGTCAGATCGGCGCCACGGGCGAACACCCGCCGACAATCATCCGCCAGCTGGGCTGCGGTCAGCTGCAGTCCGGCTTCCCGGGCTGCTATATGGGGGGCAATCGGCGGCTCCAGCGCCACCGGGTTGAGCAGATCATAGTCCAGGCTCGGCGCGCATTCGGCCTGCAGGGTCAGGGCGTCATCGTTTCGCAGTCCTTCGGCACTGCGCAAGCACCCCGCCGCTATCGGCTTGACTGCGGCGGTGCTCAGCCCGCGCCGCCGGGCGGCATGCAGCAGACCGGCGGCGATGGTGGTCTTGCCGATCTCGGTATCGGTACCGGTAACAAAATAGCGGTGACTCATGCGGATACTCCTGTGCGCCCCGGCTGCTTGAACATCACCACCTGGGCCACCTGCCAGCTCGCCGGCAGCCCATGCTCGGTGCGGAATTGCTCGTAGGCGGCAGTCAACCGGCGCGCGCGTGCCTTGCCGGTCAGACCGGAAGGTCGCCCGGCGTTCAGATTCACCGCTCCCAGCGCCTTCAGCTCCTGGGTCAATTCCCCGAGTCGCGGGTAGAACAGCACGTGGCGCTCCACGTCGCACTGCCAGTCACCGAAACCGGCGTCGTCGAGCAGTATGGTCAGCTCGGTGAGCGACATGAAACTGTTCACGTGCACCAGATTGTCCACGGCCTTCCATGACTGGCGCAGCTCTTCCAGACTGCCCTCCAGCAGGGTATTGAAGGCCAGACAGCCGCCCGGCCGCAGCACCCGCCAGGCTTCGGCCAGCGCCTGATCCAGTCGGGGACACCATTGCATGGCGAGGCTGGAGAAGATCAGGTCACGGGACTCGCTGCGCAGCGGCAGCCGTTCGGCGTCGGCGGTTATCCAGTGATCCAGCCCGGGACTGTGCTCATTGGCGTGACGGAGCATGCCCTCGGCCAGATCCAGACCGATGACAGGCGTGTCGAAACAGGCCGCCAGGGCCCGGGTGAAGTGGCCGGTACCGCAGCCAAGATCAAGGATATCCCCCGGCACGAAGTCCCGCGGCAGACGTCCCAGCAGGTTGCTGCCGACGGTGCGCTGCAGCGCAGCCGCCTTGTCGTAGGTGGGCGCCGCCCGACTGAAGGACTCGGCGATCAGCCGCTTGTCGAGCGTAGCCTCATTCATGGGTACCCTCCAGCCAGTCGACGATCTGCTGGGCCAGCCAGCCGGGCTGCTCCAACGGCAGTACATGGCTGGCCTGGTAATGGGTGACCACCCGTGAGGCCGGATGCAGCTCCCCCATCGCGCTGGCGGTCACGCTCGGCACCAGCGCATCCTGGGCGCCGAAGCAGTGCAGCATCGGCTGGGAGGGATTGCGCAGGGCCACGCGGTTGTCCAGCATGCCCAGCACCGCCAGACCGTGCAGGCGCTGCTCATCATTCAGCTCATCCCACTGCAGATGACGGATCCAGTGCCGGGCCTGGGTACTGCCCTGACTGACCAGCAGGGCAAAGCGCCGCAGGGTTTTCTCCGGGTCCTCGCGGTAACCCTGATAGAAGCTGCGGAAGGTGTCGGTCGTCATCGCGGTGGGCCAGTCACGACGCTCGACGAAGCAGGCATTGCTGGCCAGGGTGGCTACCGCAGGGAAATGTTCGGGGAAGCGCCGGTTCAGCTGCACTGCCAGCATCCCGCCCAGCGACCAGCCAACCAGAACGCCCGGCTCGATACGCTGGGCCAGGGAGCTCAGGTCGGTTTCCAGACTGGACAGCTGGATGGCCGGCAGCGGTTCTATGGCCACCCGCACCTCCGGCAGCAACGCCTGCAGCGCTTCGCGCAGGGGCTCCATGGTATCGGTGGCCATTGCCCAACCGGGCAACAGGGTGATCGGCTTCATGACTGAAACTCCGGTAATTCGGCAAGGGTCTGCTGCAGGGCCTCCAGCAGACGATCCACATCGGTCTCGGCATGGGCCGCGGACAGGGTAACACGCAATCGGGCTGTCCCCTGGGGCACCGTCGGCGGTCGTATGGCGGTGACCAGAATCCCCCGCTGGCGCAGCCCCTCGGACAACCGCAGCGCCCGGGCACTGTCGCCCACCAGGATCGGCTGGATCGGAGTGGGGCTGTCCATCAGTTGCAGGCCAAGCTGCGCGGCACCGGCGCGCAAGCGCTCGATCAGCCGCGCCAGGTGTTCACGGCGCCAGCTCTCCTCGCGCGCCAGGCGCAGGCTCGTCAGCGTCGCCCAGGCCACGGCCGGTGGCTGGCTGGTGGTATAGATGTAGGAGCGGGCAAACTGAATCAGGGTTTCGATCAATTCCTCGCTGCCGGCAATGAAGGCACCGGCCGTGCCGAACGCCTTGCCCAGGGTGCCGACCAGCACCGGTACCTCCTCCAGACTCAGCCCCTGCTGCTGGACTATGCCACCCCCGGTGGCCCCCAGACAGCCGAAGCCGTGGGCATCATCGACCATCACCCAGGCACCGTGACGGCGTGCCTCGGCGCACAGCTCCGGCAGCCGCGCCAGATCGCCGTCCATGCTGAACACCCCGTCGGTCACCACCAGGGTATTGCCCTCGGCCTTCTCCAGCCGCTGGCTCAGGCTTTGGGGATCATTGTGCAGATAGCGGGAGAAACGGGCGCCACTGAGCAGTCCCGCATCCAGCAGGGAAGCATGGTTGAGCCGGTCCTGCAGCACGGTATCGCCCTTGCCGACCAGCGCCGTGATGGCACCCATGTTGGCCATGTAGCCGCTGGACATCAGCAACGCCCGGGGCCGGCCGGTGAGTTCGGCCAGCGCTTCCTCGAGCGCATGGTGGGCACCACTGTGCCCCACCACCAGATGCGAGGCGCCGCCGCCAACGCCCCAGCGACGCACACCCTCGACCATGGCCTCGGCCACCTCGGGGTGGTCGGCCAGTCCAAGATAATCGTTGCTGCAGAAGGCCAGGAACGACTGGCCATCTACCTTGACCCGCACGCTCTGCGGGGACTCCAGCAGCGGACGCTGGCGGTACAGATGGGCGGCACGGCGCTCGGCCAGCCGCCCGGATAGATCGAAGGACATGATGAACCCCGGCAACAGGCCAGACGCATTCGGCCTGCGGTGCAAATGTAAAAAGCGCGGACCGCCCATCGGACGACCCGCGCACTGCAAAGATCTGCGCTGCAGCGGGCCGCTGCCGGTCAGCCTGCCGCGGCGTTGGTGAACAGGGCGCTGTCGCGCTGCTCGATCAGGGCCTGCTCGATGGCCGCCTGATGCACCTCATCGTCATGCTCCTCGCGCTCCTCGGGCTTGATGCCCAGACGCTCGAACAGCCGCATGTCCTTGTCGGCCTGGGGGTTGCCGGTGGTGAGCAGACGGTCACCGTAGAAGATCGAGTTGGCGCCGGCGAAGAACGCCAGCGCCTGGGTCTGATCGTTCATCTGCTCGCGACCGGCGGACAGCCGCACGTGGGACCTGGGCATCATGATCCGGGCGACCGCCAGGGTACGGATGAAGTCGAAGGGATCCACGTCCTCGGCATTCTCCAGCGGCGTACCTGCAACCTTGACCAGCATATTGATCGGCACGCTCTCGGGATGTTCCGGCAGATTGGCCAGCTGGATCAGCAGACCGGCACGATCCTCCAGGGACTCGCCCATGCCGAGGATGCCGCCGGAGCAGATCTTCATGCCCGCATCACGCACATAGGACAGGGTCTGCAGGCGTTCACTGTAGGTGCGGGTGGTGATGATGTTGCCGTAGAACTCCGGGGAGGTATCCAGGTTGTGGTTGTAGTAGTCGAGACCGGCCTCGGCCAGGGCCTGGGTCTGCTCCCGGGTCAGCTTGCCCAGGGTCATGCAGGTTTCGAGACCCAGCTCACGGACACCACGCACCATTTGCAGTACATAGGGCATGTCCTTGTCGGAGGGGTGCTTCCAGGCGGCGCCCATGCAGAAGCGGGTGGCGCCAATGGCCTTGGCGGCGGCGGCCTCGTCCAGCACCTTCTGCACCTGCATCAGCTTTTCCTTGTCCAGGCCGGTGTTGTAGTGGCCGGACTGGGGGCAGTACTTGCAATCCTCGGGGCAGGCTCCGGTCTTGATCGACAGCAGGGTGGATACCTGCACCCGGTTGGCATCGAAATGCTGGCGATGCACCGTCTGGGCCTGGAACAGCAGATCATTGAAGGGTTGGCGCAACAGGGCCAGCACTTCGGCCGGGGTCCAGTCATGGCGGGTAGCGGGCGCAGTCATCGAAATATCCTTGGTAGCAGAGGTCGGAACAATTCCACGCATGATAATCGCCGCCCGGAGACTGTCAACCTGAAATGAGACAACTGGTTTACAAGTGGATAAATATTAATCAGATCAACCGCTGCCTGCTGTGCCTCGGCAGTGCCGCCGGTTCCCCCGACTGCATCTGCCCGCCCTGCCTCGACGATCTGCCCTGGCTGGGACCGGCCTGTCGTCAGTGCGCCCTGCCGCTGAGCGCCGAGGGTCTGCTGTGCGGAAAGTGCCAGCAGCGACCACCGGCGTTCAGTCAGGTGATAGCACCGCTGCGTTACCGCTTTCCGATCGACAGCCTGATACCCGCCTTCAAGCATCAGCACCGCCTGACCTGGGGTCGCCTGCTGGCCCGGCTGCTGCAACAGGCGGTAATCCACCACTACCAGGACCGGCAACTGCAGCTGCCAGATGCGGTGATTCCGCTGCCGCTGCACCGCAGCCGCCAGGCCCGCCGTGGTTTCAACCAGGCCATGGAGCTGGCCCGGCCCATCGCCCGCGCCCTGGATATTCCGCTGGACTATCGCAATCTGCGGCGCCGGCGCGCTACCACTGCCCAGCAGGGTCTGGATGCCCGCGCCCGGCAGCGCAACCTGCGCGACGCTTTCATCTGCCGTCACCCGACGCGTCTCGCCGGTCGTCACCTCGCCCTGGTCGATGACGTGATGACCACCGGCACCACCGTCAACGAGGCCAGCCGCACCCTGCTGCAGGCCGGCGCTGCCAGCGTCACCGTCTGGTGCGTGGCACGGGTGGACGCCCCGGACAACCCGACCGTGACCGAGACAGACGGCCCCGCCGAGCGGCAATTGGGGTAAGCTGGACGCAACGCAACATCACCCGTTGACGCGGCCTGCCCAGGGCGGCCGCTGACAGCCTGGAACAGACTACATGAGCCACCCCTTTGCCCAACTGACTCCCGATACCGTACTGGATGCGGTGGAATCCCTGGGCTTTGCCAGCGATGCACGCACGCTGACCCTCAACAGTTACGAGAACCGGGTTTTCCAGATCGGCATCGAGGACGGCGTACCGCTGATCGCCAAGTTCTATCGCCCCGGTCGCTGGTCCGACGAGGCCATCCTCGAGGAGCACCAGTTCTCCCTGGAGCTGGTCGAACGGGACATCCCGGTCATACCGCCGATGGTGATAGACGGACGCACCCTGTTCGAGTTTGCCGGGTTCCGCTTCAGCCTGTTTCGCCGTTTCGGCGGCCGCGCACCGGAGCTGGACGACCCCGACCACCTGCTGATGCTCGGCCGCCTGGTAGGCCGTCTGCATGCGGTGGGCGCCATGCGGCCCTTCGAGCATCGTCCCGAACTCAGCGTTCAGGCCTTCGGCCATGACAGTCTGGCCTGGCTGCGTGAACACGATTGCGTGCCCGAAAGCCTGCGCCCGGCCTACTTCTCGGTGGCCGATGACCTGCTGGCCCGGGTGGAGGAGATCTGTCAGGCCCATCCCCATACCAGCATCCGCCTGCACGGCGATCTGCATGTGGGCAACCTGCTGTGGCGCGACGACAGCCTGTACATGGTGGACATGGACGACTGCCGCCAGGGCCCGGCGATCCAGGATCTGTGGATGATGCTGTCCGGGGAACGGGACCAGCGTCAGGGCCAGCTGGCAGAACTGGTCGAGGGCTACAACGAGTTCCATGATTTCGACCCGCGCCAGCTGCCGCTGATCGAATCCCTGCGCAGCCTGCGCCTGATCCACTACAGTGCCTGGCTCGCCCGGCGCTGGGACGACCCGGCCTTTCCCATGCACTTCCCCTGGTTCGCCAGCGAGCGCTACTGGGCCGAGCAGATCCTGACCCTGCGCGAACAGCGCGCGGCGCTGGATGAGCCGCCCCTGCGACTGTTCTGATTCCGCTTCATCAATTCCGTCAATGGCTGTTCCAGCCGACCCATGTGCCGCATACACTGCGGCACATCCTTATACCCGCCGCCTACAGCGGCAGTGCCTCAGCATCAGGAATGCCGTCATGACAGATACTCTGCTCGATTCACGCAACCTGGCTTTTGAGCTGTACGAAGTACTCAATGCCGAAGAACTGACCCAGCGCGAACGCTTCGCCGACCACAATCGGGAAACCTTCGATGCCGCCCTGGCCACCGCACGCCAGATCGCCGAGAAGTACTTTGCACCGCACAACCGCAAGAATGACGAGAACGAGCCCGAGTTCGTCGATGGCAGCGCCGTGCTCATCCCCGAGGTCAAGCCGGCGGTGGATGCCTTCATCGAGGCCGGTTTCCAGAACGCCGGACGCAGCTACGAACAGGGCGGTATGCAACTGCCCAACCTGATCTCACGCGCCTGCTTCGCCCACTTCCAGTCGGCCAACATCGCCACTTCCTCGTACCCGATGCTGACCATGGGCGCCAGCAACCTGATCGGCACCTTCGGTACCGAAGACCAGAAAAAGCGCTTCTTCGAGCCCATGCTCGAAGGCCGCTTCTTCGGCACCATGGCCCTGACCGAGCCCCATGCCGGCTCCTCGCTGTCGGACCTGCGCACCCGCGCCGAGCCGGCCGGTGACGGTACCTACCGCATCAAGGGCAACAAGATCTTCATCTCCGGCGGAGATCATCCGCTGTCGGAAAACATCGTGCACATGGTCCTGGCCAAGCTGCCCGACGCCCCGCCCGGCGTGAAGGGCATCTCGCTGTTCATCGTGCCCAAGTTCCTGGTCAACGACGACGGTAGCCTGGGCGCACGCAACGACGTGACCCTGGCCGGCCTGTTCCACAAGATGGGCTGGCGCGGCACCACCTCCACCGCGCTCAACTTCGGTGACAACGACAACTGCGTGGGCTATCTGGTCGGCGAGCCGCACAAGGGCCTGTCGTACATGTTCCAGATGATGAACGAAGCCCGCATTGGTGTCGGCATGGGTGCCATCATGCTCGGCTACGCCGGCTACCTGTACTCGCTGAACTACGCCCGGGAGCGTCCGCAGGGTCGCCACCCCGATGGCAAGGATCCGACCAGCCCGCAGGTGCCGATCGTCGAGCACGCCGACGTGCGCCGCATGCTGCTGACGCAGAAGGCCTATGTGGAAGGTGCCTTCGACCTGGGCCTGTTCTGCGCCCGTCTGGTCGACGATGGCAAGACCGGCTCCACCGACGAACAGCGTGAGCTGGCCCACGAGCTGCTCGACCTGCTGACCCCCATCGTCAAGTCCTGGCCCTCCGAGTTCTGCCTCAAGGCCAACGAGCTGGCCATCCAGATCCTCGGCGGCCATGGCTATACCCGCGAGTACCCGGTAGAACAGTACTACCGTGACAACCGCCTGAACCCGATCCACGAAGGTACCCACGGCATCCAGTCGCTGGACCTGCTGGCTCGCAAGCTGACCCAGAACAAGGGCGCTGGTCTGCGCCAGCTCAATGGTCTGATCCAGGACAGCATCCAGCGCGCCGCCGAGTACCCCGGCCTGCAGGAACTGCGCAGCGCCCTGGAGCAGCTGACCCAGCGTCTGCAGAGCGTCACCGCGGCCCTGCTCGGCGACCTGGGCGCCGGCAAGGTCAACGAGACCCTGGCCAACTCCGCACTGTACATGAAGGTGTTCGGTCATGCAGTGGTCGGCTGGCGCTGGCTGGAGCAGGCGATCCGCGCCGAAGAGGGCCTGGCCCGCGGCAACGCTGCGGATGAAGCCTTCTATCGCGGCAAGCTGCAGGCCGCCCGCTACTTCCTGACCTGGGAAGTGCCCGCCTGCAACCACGAGCTGAACCTGCTCGAAGCCCGCGACCAGACCTGCATGGAAATGCAGGACAGCTGGTTCTGACGCCCCCTTCGCACCGAGGGCGGTGCTCCTACAGCGAAACCACGATCCTGTAGCAGCACCACCCCCGGCGCGAACCTCCCCCACAAATCCGCCCCCGCTGCGAACCCGCATTCCCCCCACCACCCGGCACCTGCCGCTCCACCTGTAGGAGCACCGCCCCGGTGCGAACCCGCACGCCCCGTTCTCCGAACCAACCCGCCCCCCACCCGGTCACGCCCTGCCTGTAGGAGCACCGCCCCCGGTGCGAAGGGCTTCGCCCCTATCCGCAAGCCCCCACCCGCCCCTGTCTTTCCTTCCCCCGCCACGACGTCTAACCTAGCCATCAGCACATTGCGGATTGCTTTCCATGTTTCGCCTCTATTTCACCGTCCTGACCCTGTTCACCTGCCTGTGCCTTGCTCCCCTGAGCCAGGCACAGGAGGCCGACAAGGCCGAACTCAGCCCCATCGAGAAGCTGCAGGCCGATATCGCCGCGCTGCCCGACAGCGGCCGATCCGCCGCCGAGCAGGAGCAGTTTCTCGAAGTCTGGCAGCAGACGCTGGCAGCCCTGCAGCAGACCGAGTCCCTGCGCGAGCAGCAGGAAGCACTGCAGACCACCCTGGACCAGGCGCCGGAAGAACTGCGCCGGCTGCGCCAGCAGCTCGAGGCCCTGCGTCCGGCCGACGAGGAGCAGCTGCACCAGCGTTATGCCAGCCGCACCCTGCAGGATCTGGATGTGACCCTGGGCGAGCAGGTCTCGCGCATGTATGACTGGCAGAACGAACTGACCGCCATCAACAGCGAGCTGATCGCCGCCGAAACCCGCCCGGAGAAAACCCAGAGCCGCATTTCCGCCAATCAGACCCGGGCCAATGAACTCAATGAACAGCTGCGCCAGCTGCAGCGCCAGGCCGGCAGCCAGTTGAATCGGGCGCGGGAGCGGGCGATCCAGGCGGAGCTGGAGCAACTCGAACTGGCCAATGCACTGCTGCGCCAGCAGCTGTCGGCCAACAACACCCTGCTGGAGCTGGCCAACGTCCGGCGCCGCCTGCTGCTGGCGGAGCTGAACCGGATCGAGCAGGAGATCAACGCGCTGCAGGACGTCATCGACGACAAGCGCCGCAGCCTGTCCGAGCAGGTGATCAGCGATACCGCCGCCGAATCCATCGAGATCAGCAATCACCAGCTGCTGCACAAGCAGAGTCTGACCAACCAGCGGCTCAGCGAGGAGCTGCTCGCCACCTCCAACCGCATCAGCGCCCTGTCCCGGCGCAATATCCAGACTACCCAGCAGCTGGATTATCTGACCCAGCAGGAAAGCGCCCTGGATCAGCAGATCAGCGTGCTTGAAGGCAGCCTGCTGCTGTCACGCATCCTGCACCAGGAGAAGCAGGCACTGCCGCTGGTACGCATCGACAGTTCGCTGACCGACTCCATCGCCGACATGCGCCTGCGCCAGTTCGAGCTCAACCAGCAGCGCGAGGAACTGCGCAACCAGGAGGCCTATCTCAACCGGCTGCTGAGCCAGTTGCCGGAGGAACAGCGCGAGCCCCTGCGCGAGGATCTGCAGCAGCTGATCCGCAGTCGGGTGGTGCTGGTCGAACAGCTCAGCACCCATATCAACACCCTGCTCGGCGAGGCCGTGGCGCTGCAGATCAATCAGGACCAGTTGCTGCAGCTGAGCACCAAACTGCGTCAGACCATTGATGACCAGCTGTTCTGGGTGGCCAGCAACCCGCCGATCAACCGCAACTGGCTGCTCAACCTGCCGGCCCAGGCCCTGTCCCAGCTGCAGGTTCTGCAGCCGCTCCGGCAGACCCTGCGCCTGCTGCTGACGCTGAAGGACAAT
Source organism: Halopseudomonas formosensis (assembly GCF_900115905.1). Taxonomy (GTDB): domain Bacteria; phylum Pseudomonadota; class Gammaproteobacteria; order Pseudomonadales; family Pseudomonadaceae; genus Halopseudomonas; species Halopseudomonas formosensis. The sequence continues at coordinate 99,170 of NZ_FOYD01000001.1, read as the reverse complement.
ATCGGCTGGCTGGCCCTGATCCTGGCGCTGACCGCCATCCCGGTGCTGCTGCGCAAGCGGCTGGCGGCGCGGCTGCAGCTGCTGCACGATGAGGTCGGTCACTACCTGCGCGACAGCCAGCGCACCACGCCACTGGCCCTGCTGCTGACCGCGATCTGGGTGTTGCCGCTACCCATCTTCCTCGGTGCCACCGGCTTCGGCCTGCGCTATGGCGACACCCCCGCCATGCCGACCCTCGGTCAGGCGCTGCAGCATCTGGCGATGACCTGGTTCGTGCTGCACCTGCTGTACCGGCTGTTCGACCCCCAGGGCATCACCCGCCGGCATTTCCGCTGGTCGGCGGACAAGGTCGCCCGGCTGCGCCGGCTGACCCGTCAGCTGGCGTGGATACTGCTGCCCATGGTGCTGATCATCAGCCTGGGTACCAGCAACCCCGAGCATCTGGACAAGGACGTGATCGGTCGCGCGGTGATGATTGTCACCCTGTGCCTGTTCAGTCTGCTGGTATGGCGCTTCATGCGCCGCAGCGAGCCGTTGAACAACTCGCGGGTGTTCCATTACAGCGCCCTGCTGATCCTGGTACTGACGCCGCTGGTGCTGGCCGGCATGACCTTCTGGGGCTACCACTACACCGCCATCCGCCTGGCCGACCGCATGATCGACACCCTGTACCTGATCACCGCCTGGATGCTGCTGCAGGGCATAGTGGTGCGCAACCTGCGGGTTGCCGGGCGGCACCTGGCCTACCAGCGCGCCCTGAGCAAGCGCCAGGCGGAGGAACACGCCAACGGCAACGGCTCGCACAGCGAGGCGGTGCTGGAAATCCCCGAACTCAAGCTGGAGCAGATCAACCAGCAGTCCCTGCGCCTGGGGCGCCTCGCGCTGCTGGTGCTGTTCAGCGTACTGGTCTATCTGGTCTGGTCCGACCTGATCAGTGCGGCCTCCTATCTGGAATCCATCACCCTGTGGGAGTACAACAGCGGCACCGCCGACAACCCGCTGATGAAGCCATTGAGCGCCGGCGACCTGCTCAGCGCCATCATCATAGTGCTGCTGACCATCGCCCTGGCGCGCAACCTGCCGGGATTGCTGGAGATCCTGGTGCTGTCACGCATGGATCTGCGCCAGGGCAGCAGCTATGCGATCACCACCCTGCTGTCCTACCTGATCGTCAGTGTCGGCATCGTCGGCTTTCTCGCCAGCCTGGGTGTGAGCTGGAACAAGCTGCAATGGCTGATCGCCGCCCTCGGCGTGGGTCTGGGCTTCGGCTTGCAGGAAATCTTCGCCAACTTCGTTTCCGGCCTGATCATCCTGTTCGAGCGCCCGGTACGCATCGGCGACGTGGTCACCATCGGCAACCTGTCAGGTACGGTGAACCGGATCCGCATCCGCGCCACCACCATCACCGACTTCGACCGCAAGGAGATCATCGTGCCGAACAAGACCTTCGTCACCGAGCACCTGATCAACTGGTCGCTGTCCGATACGGTTACCCGGGTGACGGTCAAGGTGGCGGTGGCCAACGGTTCTGATGTGACCCTGGTGCGCGAGCTGCTGCTGAAGATCGCCCGGGACAATCCCCGGGTACTGGATGACCCCGAACCGCTGGTGTTCTTCCTCGAATTCAACGACCACCGCCTGGAACACGAGCTGCGCATGCATGTGCGCAAGCTGGACGACCGCAACCCGGCGATCGACGAAACCAACCGGGAAATCGACCGCCTGTTCGCCGAGCACAATATCGAGATCGCCGCCCGCCAGGTCGACGTCAACCTGGTCAGCAAAGCGGGCCTGGAGAAGCTGATCGACAGCCGTCAGGAGTGATACGGCGGCGCTTGCGCGGCATCGGGGTGCCGCGCAAAATAGCGCCTTTCTTCCCACCACCGAGCCCGTACCATGCCAAAAGCCGCCGAACTGAAGAAAGGTCAGATCGTCCAGATCAACAACCAGCCCTATATCGTCTCCCAGATCGATATCAAGAGCCCCTCTTCCCGCAGCGGAACCACCCTGTACAAGGTCCGTTTCAACCATGTGCAGACCGGGCAGAAGCTGGAGCAGAGCCTCACCGGCGATGACGTCCTCACCCCCATCGACTTCCAGAAGCGCGCCATCCAGTTCCTCTATCAGGATGCCGACGGCTACACCTTCATGGATAACGAGGACTTCACCCAGTTCACCCTCAGCCCCGATGCGCTGGAAGATCAGATCCCCTATCTGTACGACGGCATCCAGGGCCTGTATGGTCTGGTGGTCGAGGGCAATCTGATCGGCGTGGAGCTGCCGGCGGTGGTGGAAATGCCGATTGCCGAAACCCCACCGGCGATCAAGGGTTCCTCGGCCAGCGCCCGTACCAAGACCGCACGCTTTGCCAGCGGTCTGGAAATCCAGATTCCCGAATATCTCGAGACCGGTGAGGTGGTACGCATCAACACCGAAACCGGCAAATACATGTCCCGAGCCTGAGGTAGATTGATGTCCAGCGAAGCCCTGATTATCGAGTCCCCCGCCCCAGCCGACGCCTGCGTGATCTGGCTGCACGGTCTGGGTGCCGACCGTTACGATTTCGTGCCCGTGGTCAGGGCGCTGGAGCTGCCCGCCGATCACCGCGTGCGTTTCATCTTTCCCCAGGCGCCGACCCGGCCGGTGACCATCAACAACGGCTTCCCCATGCCCTGCTGGTTCGACATCCTGGCCATCAGCCCGCAGCGGGTGATGAATACCCAGCAACTGGATGAGTCCGTGGCCATGGTGCGGGAACTGGTAGCACAGCAGATGGCCCAGGGCATTGCCGCCGAGCGCATCGTGCTGGCCGGCTTCTCCCAGGGCGGCGCCATCGTCCTGCGTGCGGCGGTCGACAGCGAGCTGCCGCTGGCCGGTGTCATGGCCCTGTCCACCTATGCCCCGACACTGGCCGAGGCGCTGGAACGGCACAAGGGCCCGGCCCTGGAGGTGTTCGTCGCCCACGGCGAGTATGACGACATTCTCCACGCCAACCTGGGCCGCGAGGTGCATGACCTCATGGCCGCGGCCGGTCACCGCTGCCAGTGGCACGCCTATGCCATGGGTCACGAGGTCTGCCCGCAGGAGATCGGCGACATCCGCCAGTGGCTCAGCGGGCGTCTGGGACTTCGCTAACCGGTTGGGTTGCTTTACACTCGGTGGTTCACATACCACATCGAGAGACCATTGTGCTCAAGGCACTGAAAAAATTATTCAAGCCGGGCAAGACACCGGCTCCTCACCACGAGACGCATATCGAGCCGGTGGCGGCGCCGATTGCGCCGGCAACGCCCGGCCCGGCCACCTCTGCACCGGCCGCGGCGTGCGACGACCGGCCGGCGAAGAAGGAAGGCCGTCAACGCCAGCGCCGGCAGAAGACCCAGGCACCCAAGGCCCCCGCCAAGCCCTGGTCGATCAATGATTTCGTAGTGGAACCGGCCGAAGGCAAGACCCGCTTCCACGACTTCCCCCTGCCGGACAGCCTGATGCGCGGTATTCAGGATCAGGGCTTCAAGTACTGCACCCCGATCCAGGCCCAGGTACTGGGCAGCACCCTGCTCGGTCACGACGCCATCGGCCGCGCCCAGACCGGTACCGGCAAGACCGCCGCCTTCCTCATTTCGACCATCACCCAGCTGCTGGAAACCCCGCCGCCGGACGAGCGCTACATGGGCGAGCCGCGGGCGCTGATCATTGCCCCGACCCGGGAACTGGTCATGCAGATCGCCAGCGATGCCGAAGGCCTGACCAGACACTGCGGGCTGAACGTCATGGCCTTCGTCGGCGGCATGGATTACGACAAGCAGCTCAAGCAACTGGAGCGCAAGTACTGCGACATCCTGGTAGCCACCCCGGGACGCCTGCTGGACTTCTGCAACCGTGGCGAAGTGCATCTGGATCTGGTCGAGGTACTGATCCTCGACGAGGCCGACCGCATGCTCGACATGGGCTTCATTCCCCAGGTGCGGCAGATCATCCGCCAGACCCCGCGCAAGGGCGACCGGCAGACCCTGCTGTTCTCCGCCACCTTCAGCGATGACGTGATGAACCTGGCCCAGCAGTGGACAGTGGATCCGGCCATCGTCGAGATCGAACCCGAGCGCCCCGCCTCGGAGAACATCACCCAGAAGGTCTACGCGGTCAGCAGCAGTGACAAGTACAAGCTGCTGTACAACCTGATCACCCAGCTGGAGCTGGACCGGGTCATGGTGTTCGCCAACCGCAAGGACGAGGTGCGCCGCATCCAGGAGCGCCTGATGCGCGATGGCATCGACGCCGCCCAGCTGTCCGGCGACGTGCCGCAGAACAAGCGGGTACGCACCCTGGAGAACTTCCGCGAAGGCAAGCTGCGGGTACTGGTCGCCACCGATGTCGCCGGCCGTGGTATTCACATCGACGGCATCAGCCACGTGATCAACTACACCCTGCCGGATGATCCGGAGGATTACGTGCACCGTATCGGCCGGACCGGCCGCGCCGGCGCCAAGGGCACCTCGATCAGCTTCGCCGGCGAGGACGACGCCTTCCAGCTGCCGCCGATCGAGGAGCTGCTGGGTGGCAAGCTGGAGTGCGTGCCGCCGGAGGAAGAACTGCTCAAGCCGGTACCCAAGCGCCACCGCAGCGCCGAGGAAAAGGCCGCCAACGATGCCATGGAAGCCGAACAGGCCGACGCCGCAGCCGCCAACCGCAAACGCTCCGGCGACCGCCGGGACGGCCGCCGCGACAACCGCCGCCCGCGCCGCTGACCGCGGCTCGGGCGCAGCGCGGATGGTGTAGCGCAGGTGCGCTACACCCCGGGCTGGCGGCCCGCCCGGGAACGCCACCCCCTGGGAACGTCGTACCCCTGGGAACGTCGAGCCCACGGGCCGCGATCGGACTCGATGAAATAGCCCCCGGCAACTCCGCGGACGAGCCGGTGCTCGTCCCTCCCAGGCAATGCCCCCACACTCCTGCCCACCCGTTCAGAACCGCCCCCCCCCAGGAACGTCGGGCCTCTGGGAACGTCGAGCCCACGGGCCGCGATCGGACTCGATGAAAGAGCCCTCTGGCAACTCCCCGGACGAGCCGGTGCTCGTCCCTCCCAGGCAATGCCCCCCACTCCCGTTCGCCCGGAAACACCGCCCTTCTGGGAACGCCGCCCCCTGGAAACGTCGAGCCCACGGGCCGCGATCGGACTCGATGAAAGAGCCCCCGACAAACTCCGCGGACCAGCCAGTGCTCGTCCCCCCCAGGGAAGCCGCGCCATGAGAAATTCAGGCAGTTTGTCTCAGCGCGCTTGAAGCCGTAACACTCTTTGCGCTATACCTCAATCAACCGACCGATGCCTGTCAGTGATCCATTGATACTGTCAGGCAATGTGAGTCGGCCCCGCAGACTGCCAGGAGCAGGTCAGCGCCTGATGCAGTCGTGCATATGGCCATTGCGAGGTAACAGCCCATGGAAGCGTGCGGAGCGACCCGACACACCTTCTACGTTCTCGACACCAACGTCCTCATCCACGACCCCAATGCCCTGCTCAACTTCGAAGAGCACCACGTCATCATCCCGATGACCGTCCTTGAAGAACTCGACAAGCTCAAATCCGGCAAGACCAGCACCGCCGCCGACTGCCGCCAGGCGATCCGACTGATAGACCATACCCTCGCCGATGCACCGCCCGACCTGGTGGAATCCGGGGTCCCCATCCAGCGCGGCAAGGCCGGCCCCAACGGCACCCTTGCCATCCTCATGGACCGCACCCCTACCCCCGCGCACTGCCTGCCCAACGACCTCAACGACAACAAGATCATCAACCAGCTCTGCCAACTCCAGCACCGCCACCCCGAAGACCGCATCGTACTGGTGTCCAAGGACATCAACATGCGCCTGAAGGCACGCGCCTGCGGTATCGATGCCGAGGATTACCACACCGACCAGCTGCTGGATGACATCAACCTGCTCGCCCGGGGTTACCACCAGATCGAGGGCTCCTTCTGGGACCGTGCCAGCCGGGTGGAAACCCGCCAGCTGACCGGGCAGACCCTGCACGACGTGCAGCTGGTCGACAACCTCCCGGCTCTGCACATCAACGACTTCATCCTCGACGAACAGGGCTTCGTCGGCCAGATCAAGGCGGTGGACGGGGTCAATCTGCAGGTGCTGGACATGCACCGCGAGCCGCTGCTGCACCAGGAGGCCTGGGGCCTGCGCCCGCGTGACATCTTCCAGGCACTTGCCATGCATGCTCTGCTCGACCCGGATATCCATCTGGTCAACCTGACCGGCGCTGCGGGCTCGGGCAAGACCATTCTGGCGCTGGCTGCGGCCATCGAGCAGACCATGGTGACCAAGACCTACCGGCGCATCATCGCCACCCGCAGCACCCAGGGGCTGGACGAGGACATCGGTTTTCTGCCGGGCACCGAGAAGGAGAAGATGGAGCCCTGGCTCGGCGCCATCACCGACAACCTGGAAGCCCTGCACATGGATGACGAATGCACCCACAGTAGCGTCGAGTACATCCTCGACCGGGTGCCGCTGCAGTTCAAATCGCTGAACTACATCCGCGGGCGCAGTTTCCAGCAGAGCTTCATCCTGATCGACGAGAGCCAGAACCTCACCCCGCACCAGATCAAGACCATCATCACCCGCGCCGGCAACGGCTCCAAGGTGGTCTGTCTGGGCAACCTGGCACAGATCGACACCCCCTACCTGAACGCCACCAGCTCGGGGCTGACCTACCTGACCGAGTGCTTCAAGGACTTCCCCCACGGCGTCCACATCCACCTGCAGGGAGTCCCCCGCTCGATCCTCGCCGAGTACGCGGAAACCCACCTGTAACCCGACACCCTCTCTCCCCTTGCGGGAGAGGGGGCAGGTTTCCCCATCCCCCATGAATTCCCTGTATCACCCCCATTGGGAGCCATACCCGGTTCGGTGCGGCATAATAGACGCAACGAATCAAAGGAGCCCCTGTCATGCTGATGGTGATATCCCCTGCCAAGACCCTGGACTATGAAACCGCGCCGGTGACCGCGCGCCATACCCTGCCCCGCTACCTCGACCACAGCCACGAGCTGATCAAGGTGCTGCGGGACAAGTCGCCCCAGGAAATCGGCAAGCTGATGTCCATCTCCGACAAGCTGGCCGCACTGAACGTGGCCCGCTACGGCAGCTGGAGCGAGGAGTTCACCACCGCCAACAGCAAACAGGCACTGCTGGCCTTCAAGGGTGATGTGTATACCGGATTGCACGCCGAGGATTTCAGTGAAGAGGATTTCGATTTCGCCCAGCAGCATCTGCGCATGCTGTCGGGACTGTACGGCATCCTGCGCCCGCTGGACCTGATGCAACCCTACCGGCTGGAGATGGGTACCAAGCTGGCCAACCCCCGGGGCAAGGACCTGTACAGTTTCTGGGGCGAGGAGCTCACCGAGTGGCTGAACGGGGATCTGGCCGAGCAGGGGGATGACATCCTGCTCAACCTCGCCTCCCAGGAATACTTCGGCGCGGTCAAGCCGAAGGCCCTCAAGGGCCGGCTGATCGAGGCGGTATTCAAGGACCAGAAGAACGGTCAGTACAAGATCATCAGCTTCCACGCCAAGAAAGCCCGCGGCCTGATGGCGCGCTACGTGATCAAGGAGCGCCTGCGCGATCCCGAAGGCCTGAAGGACTTCAATCTGGAGGGCTATTACTACGACCCGGCCAGCTCCAGCGAGAACACCCTGGTGTTCCTGCGCGACGAGCAGCGCTGAGTCCGCGACTGCCCGGCGTCAGAGGCGGTCGCGGAAGTCGAGGTAGTGCCTGAGCACCTGCTCCGGCGCCTCGACCTGCGGGTAATGGCCGATACCCTCCAGCAGTACGGTATCGGCATTGGCGATCAGCTGGTGATAGCGCTCGACCATGTGCGCACCGGAGATGGGGTCCGCCGCCCCGTCGATCACCCGCAGCGGCACAGCGGTCTGCTGCATGGCGCTGACCCAGCGATCCCGGTGTACCGGGCGCTCGGCCATGTAACGGATCAACCGGTGCATCACCGCCGGGCCGTTGTGGGTGATGATCAGGGTCCAGAAGGCGTCCAGCTCCTGCTCGCTGGGCTGGGTCTGCGGGCCGAAGATGCGGCTGAAGGTGCCGGCCATCCGCTCCCGGGAGAAGCGCCGGCCGATCAGAAAACCGATCGGGCTCATCAGCAGCTTCTGCAGCAATACCGGGTGGTGGGTCTCCGGAAACAGCCCGCCGTTGAGAAAACACATGCTCAGCAGCCGGGACTCGCCCTCATGATCCCGGGCCAGCAGCTCCTGGGCGACACTGTCGCCGTAGTCATGGGCCAGCACATGGTATTGCTCCACGCCGAGATGGCTGAGCAGCGCCTGCTGGATATCCGCCTGCTCGAGCAGGCTGTAGGCATGGCCCCGCGGCTTGGCGGAGAAGCCAAAGCCGAGCATATCGCAGGCGATCACCCGGTAACGTTGGGTCAGCGGCTCCCACAGATAGTGCCAGTCCCAGGCGCCACTGGGAAAACCATGGATCAGCAGCAAGGGGGCACCACTTCCGGCCTCCCAATAGCGCAGCCGGTGCTCGCCGAACATGAAGTCCCGGCCCGCCGCCGCCCACTGCTCGATCGGAATGCCCGCCATCTTTACCATCATCCACACCCCCAGCCTTGTTAACGGTCCCGCCAACCGGTGCCAGCAGCAGCCGGATACGGCATACTGGCCAATCCAGTTCAGGAGAGTCTAAGGCGTGACTGACGACAGCACTGTCAATCAGCTTACAGTGTCCGCCGGCGTGACCGAGCGGCATGTGGAGTTGCTGCACAGGAATCACTGGTTCCGCGGCCTTCCGGCGGATGCCATCAGCGAGATGGTCGGCATGGCCCGGCTGCGGCGGCTGGAAGACGGCCAGCGTCTGCATGCCCAGGGTGACCTGCCGGATGGCCTGTATGGCGTCAGCACCGGGGCGATGCGGATCAGCAGCACCGGTGCCGACGGCCGCGAGGCGCTGCTGACCATTCTCAGTCCCGGCAACTGGTTCGGCGAGATATCGCTGTTCGATGGCCTGCCCCGCACCCACGATGCCCACGCCATGGGTCCCACCGAGGTGCTGGTGATCCCGCGCCGGGAGTTCCACCAGCTGCTGGAACGCCGCCCCGAACTGTACCCGCACTTCATGCGCCTGCTGTGCCTGCGCCTGCGCCACTCCTTCAGCATGCTCGAGGACAGCGCCCTGCTGCCCCTGCCCGCACGCCTGGCCAAGCGCCTGCTGATGCATGCCCAGCAGTACAGCGAGCCGGGGCCGGGTGGAGATCGCCTGTCTATCCAGCTGTCCCAGGAAACCCTGGGGCTGATGCTCAACAGCTCACGCCAGAGCATCAACCGCCTGCTGAAACAGTTCGAACAGGCCGGCTGGGTGCAGATCCACTACAGCCAGATCAGCATCCTCGACGAAGCCGCCCTGACCCGGGTCGCCACCGGCAGCCTGTAGGAGCACACGCCCGGGTGCGAATCACTGCCTGCCCGCTTCGCACCGGGGGCGGTGCTCCTACAAAAAAACCTCACCCAGCCCCCGCCCCCGTAGGAGCACCCGCCCCGGGTGCGAATGACTGTCTGCCCGGTTCGCACCGGAGCGGTGCTCCTACAAAAAAACTTCACCCAGCCTCCGCCCCCGTAGGAGCACCCGCCCCGGGTGCGAATGACTGCGTGCCCGGTTCGCACCGGGGCGGTGCTCCTACAAAAAACCTCACGCCGCCTCCGCCCCCGTAGGAGCACCCGCCCCGGGTGCGAATGACTGCTCGCCCGGTTCGCACCGGGGCGGTGCTCCTACAAGAACCTCACCCGGCCCCGTCCCCTGTAGGAGCACCCGCCCCGGGTGCGAAGGGGGCCCGCGTGACTTCTACCCCTTCAACGCCGCCACAAACTCATCCAGCCAGGGCTTGGCATCTTCTTCGGGGGTTACCGTCTCGCTGGCGTCCAGGCGCAGCATGGGCAGCAGCTCCCTGGCCTGCACTTCCAGCAGCAGTTCACGCAGCTGCTCGCCGCCCTGGCAGAAGGTATCGCCGTAGCCGGAGTCGCCCAGCGCGATGACCCCGAAGGGCTTTTCGGTCAGTAGGGGAAAGCGCGATTGCAGCTCGTAGTAGAAGTCCTGGATGCTCGCCGGCAGTTCACCCATGCCGGTGGTCGAGCAGCACGCCAGCAGCGCTTCGGCATCGGCGGCGAGCAGCGCGTCTACCGTCACCGGCTTGAGGCGGGTCACCTGCAGGCCCGCCGCGCGGCACCGCTCGGCCGCCATGTCCGCCACTTCGTCGGCGGTACCGAAAACCGATCCACTGAAAATCGCCAGATGCATTGTCACTCCCGTCAGTTCACATGGTGGCCGGCCATTATGCCCGGAAGCGCCGCGGCTGTCCGACCCGGCAGGGCCCCAGCCCGCAGTCGGCATGGTAAGATAGCCGGTCCATGCACCTGACCCTGCCCGGCCAATGACAGAGAAACCGACCATTCTGATTACCGGTGGCGCCCAGCGCATCGGACTGCACTGCGCCCAGCGCCTGGTGGAGGATGGTTACCGGGTGATCATCACCTGCCGGCAGGCTCGCCCGGAGTGGCAGGACAATCCGCTGCAGGGCATCGAGGTGTTGCTGGCTGACTTCTCCAGCGTTGAGGGCATCCGCCGGCTCATCGACACCCTGATCGAACGCCGTGTGCGCCTGCGGGCGCTGATTCACAACGCCTCGATCTGGGACAACGATGACCAGGGCGCCGACGCGCTGCAGCAAATGTTCATGGTGCACATGCAGGCGCCCTACCTGCTGAACCTGGCCAGCGACCAGCTGTTCGACCCCGTGCAGGTCGGCGACATCATCCATATCAGCGATCATGTGGCTCAGCGCGGCAGCGCCCGGCACATTGCCTACAGTGCCAGCAAGGCCGGGCTGGAAGGTCTGAGCCGCTCCTTCGCGGCCAGACTGGCGCCGCGCATCAAGGTCAACACCATCGCCCCGGCGCTGATCATGTTCAACGAAGGCGATACACCCGAATACCGCGAGAAGGCGCTGGCCAAATCCGCGCTGGGCATCGAGCCCGGCCCCGAGGTTGTCTATCAGTCCATCCGCTATCTCATGGACAACCCCTACGTCACAGGCACCTGCCTCGACCTCAACGGTGGCAGGAACCTCAAATGAACCGACACGAGAATGCCAATGAGCCTTGAAAAGCTGACCAGCAATTACCACGACATCCTCACCAACCTGGGTGAGAATCCCGAACGCGAAGGGCTCAAGGGCACCCCCCAGCGTGCCGCCAAGGCCATGCAGTTTCTCTGTCGCGGCTACCAGCAATCGCTGGAGGAAATCGTCAACGGCGCGCTGTTCGAGTCCTCCAGTGACGAGATGGTGATCGTCAAGAACATCGAGCTCTACTCCCTGTGCGAGCACCACATGCTGCCCTTCATCGGCAAGGCCCATGTGGCCTATCTGCCGGCGGGCAAGGTGATCGGCCTGTCCAAGGTCGCCCGCATCGTCGACATGTTCGCCCGCCGTCTGCAGATTCAGGAGAGCCTGACCCGGCAGATCGCCGAGGCCGTGCAGACGGTCACCGATGCCCGGGGCGTGGCCGTGGTGATCGAGGCCCGACACATGTGCATGATGATGCGCGGCGTGGAGAAGCAGAACTCGTCAATGATGACCTCGGTGATGCTCGGCGCCTTCCGCGAATCCTTCAACACCCGCCAGGAATTTCTGCAACTGATCGGACGGGACAACTGAGATGCAGCAGCTGCAACCCGGCATGGCGCGGATCAGGATCAAGGACCTGCGCCTGCGCACCTACATCGGCATCAAGGAAGAAGAGATCAACAACCGGCAGGATGTGGTGATCAACGCCACCATCCTCTATCCGGCGGACAACGCGGTGGAGATCAACCAGATCGAGCACGCGCTCAACTACCGGACCATCACCAAGGCGATCATCAGTCATGTGGAAAGCAACCGCTTTGCCCTGCTGGAGCGCCTGACCCAGGAAGTGCTGGATATCGTCATGGACAACGAACAGGTGCGTTACGCCGAGGTGGAAGTGGACAAGCCCCATGCCCTGCGTTTTTCCGAATCGGTATCCATCACCCTGAGCGCAGCACGCTGAGAGGCCACCCATGACGCTGACTGCCGAGCAATTCAAGTCGCGCCTGGGCACTCCCCAGCATCGCTTCGCCGACACCCTGGCGTTCATCGAGCAGCATTACCACTACCAGCCCAGCGGCTTTCACAACGGGCCGCTGTACAACAGCGCGGAGCAGAACCAGGGCTCCTGCCGCCTGCTGGCGATGGCTCAGGATCTCGGGCTGGATACCCAGCAGGCCCTGCATTGCTTTGCCGAGCATTATCAGGGGGTGCTGGATGATCCGACCGGCAGCGAACACGCCAATATCCGTACCCTGATGCAACACGGCCTGGAAGCGGTGCGCTTCGACCGGCCGCCCTTGACCCGACGTTAACGGAGCAGACATGGCCGTCAAGCAACTCCACCCCCAGGGCGACTTTCCCGCCCCCGGCATTTTCCGCCGGGTCGCCAGCGCCTTCTACGACATGATGCTGTGCCTGGCGATGCTCATGGTGCTGACCCTGGTCTACCAGCAGGTCGTGCTGCGGATGATCTATGGTGCGGAGACGCTGGAGGCCATGTCCAACGCCGGTCAGCTGGACCGCGACCCGCTGCTGACGGTGCTGATGGTCCTGGCCATCTACGGCTTCTTCATGCTGTTCTGGACCCTGCGCGGACAGACCCTGGGCATGCAGGCCTGGCGCTTGCGCGTGCAGCAGCCCGACGGCACCTCCATCACCCGCCGTCAGGCGATCAACCGGGTAAGCGTCTCGCTGGTCAGCTGGCTGTGTGGCGGGCTGGGCATCTGGTGGGCGCTGTGGGACAAGCAGTCCCGCACCTGGGCGGATATCGCCTCCGGCACCCGCACCGTGGTACTGCCCAAGACCTGAGCTTGGGGAGAGATTGCTGGACGAGCTGGTGCTCGTCCCTCCCAGGGTCCCGACACTCCTGCCCGCCCGGAAACGCCACCCCCCCTGGGAACGTCGAGCACTAGCTCGATGATGGAGTTCCCGGCAGAATGTGCTCCTCCCTCCCGGGTCCTTTCAGCTCATCCCGCCCGGCGGATCAGCCACATGCCCATCACTACCAGGATGAGGATAGGTGCCACTACCGCGATCAGTGGGGAGAAGCCGAATACCAGACTCGACGGACCCAGCAGGTCCTGGAGGATGCGGAAACTGAAGCCCACCAGCACCCCGGTGAATACCCGCTGGCCGAGCGTTACCGAGCGCAGCGGGCCGAAAATGAAGGAGATGGCGACAAACACCAGCGCCGCCGTGGTCACCGGTTGCAGCAGCTTCTTCCAGAAGGCCAGCCAGTACTGGCTGTTGTTCAGTCCCTGATTGGCCAGATAGCTCTGGTAATGCCATATGCCTCGCAGCGGCAGCACGTCCGGATCCAGCAGCACCACGCGCAGCAGGCTGGGTGACAGGCCGACATCCCAGCGCTGCTGTTCATGTTGTTCGACGCGGCTGGTGCCGTCGTCCTCGAACAGGGTCGCGGCGACCTCCTGCAGCAGCCAGTGTTCCTCTTCCACACTGGCCCGGGTGGCGAAGCTGGCCTCGATCAGCCGGCGCTCGTCGTCGAAGCGGTAGCGGGTGATGCCATGCAGGGTGCCGTTGGGGTGCACCGCGTTGATGTGGATGAAGTCGTTTCCTTCCCGGTGCCACAGGCCCTTGGACTTGACCGCAGAGCCACTGCCTACCGCCAGCGCCCGGCGGCTGTCGGCCAGATTCTCGGTATAGGGCACCACGTATTCGCCCAGCAGCACCCCGGCGATCATCAGCGCCAGCAGCGGCTTGAGCACGGAGCCCATGATGCGCCCGATGGAAACCCCGGAGGCGCGCATGACCGTCAGTTCGGAATTGCTGGCCAGGGTCCCCAGTCCGATCAGGCAGCCGACCAGCGCCGCCATCGGCAGCAGGTCATACAGCCTGCGCGGCAGGGTCAGGAAAACATAGAGCAGCGCCTGCAGCGCGCCATAGTCCCCTTCCAGGTCCTCCAGCTCACCGATATAGGCGAACAACAGATCCAGCCCGACGATGATCAGCGCCACGGTCAGGACGCTGAGCAGCACAGTAGTGCCGATGTGCCGATCAAGCAGCCGCATGGGCACCCCCTTTCGGACCGGAGGGCGCAGTCAGGGCGCGGAAATTCAGCATCACCCCGATCGCCAGAAACACCAGATGCACCCACCACAGACCGATGGCCGCCGGGGTCTTGCCGGCTTCCATCCAGCCCCGGGCGCTGACCAGCAGCGCCAGGTAGGCCATGTAGAGAATGATCGCCGGAATCAGCTTGAGAAAGCGGCCCTGACGCGGATTGACCCGCGCCAGCGGTACGGCAAAGAAGGCGACGATGGGCACCAGCAGCGGCACCGCCAGGCGCCACTGCAGCTCGGCGCGGTTTTTCAGGTCATCACTGCCCAGCAGCTGGCGGGTCGGCATGGCTTCCCTGTCGGTGATTTCCTGGATCACCTCCGGCTTGGGCAGCAGCACGCCGTAGCGGTCGTACTGGATGGTGCGGAAATCCGCCGAGCCCGGCCGACCGTCATAGCGGTAGCCGTTGTGCAGCACCAGGTAGCGGCTGCCATCGGCAGTCAGTTCCTGACGCCCGCCCTCGGCCACGAGCACGCCGACCGAGGCGTCCTCACCGGACCCGGTGCGCTCTGCGATGAACACGGTTTCCAGCTCGGTGCGGTCCTCGGACAGGCCAGCGGCGTAGGTCACCCGCTGGCCGCTGCCCAGGGTCTGGAAGCGTCCTGCGGCCAGGGTATCGAACTCGGTCATGGCGTCCTGTTCGTTGAACAGCTGCTGGGTCTTGAGCACGCCAGCCGGCGCCACCCAGAGGCTCAACCAGGCCACCAGCAGCGCCACCAGCAGCGCTGGGCCCTGGGTATACCCGAGGATCCTGCGGTCGCTGACGCCGGTCGCCGAGAGCACGGCCATTTCGCTGTCCAGGTACATGCGTCCGTAGGCGAGCAGGATGCCCAGGAACATGGCCAGGGGCACGATCAGTACCAGAAAGCCGGGCACCCGAAAGGCCATGATGGTGAACAGCACGCCCGGGTCCAGCTGCCCTGCTGCAGCCTGTGCCAGATACTTGATGAAGCGGCCGCTCATGATGATGATCAGCAGCACACCGCTGACCGCAGCCAGCGTGGTCAACACCTCGCGGCTGAGGTATCGGAATACGATCACACTTTTTTTCCTTGAGTCCGGGGCTTTATGGGCCAGCGGGAATAGGCCAGAATGCTGCACAGCACTTCTATGTAGAAATGACTGCTCTCCGCCGCCACAAGCCGGTCGTGATGGGCAGCATTATCGGTCAATCCACCTGATTTGTCTTGGGGAGTACCATGGAGTTCAACGTCAAACACGGCGCACTGGCAACCATCAAAACCGGCTGCCTGGTGGTCGGCATCAGCGAAGCCAAAACCCTCACCGGCCCTGCCGCCGAACTGGATGCCACCAGCGGCGGCCAGATCAGCGCCGCCATCAAGCGCGGCGACATCACCGGTAAATCTGGCCAGAGCCTGATGCTGTTTGCCCTGCCGGGCATCAGTGCCCAGCGGGTACTGCTGGTGGGTACCGGCAAGGACGAGCTGAACGACCGCAGCTTCCGCAAGCTGGTTGCCGGCGTCATCGGCGGCCTGAAGAGCGGCGGCGCCACGGACGCCCTGCTGGCCCTCGCCGCCCTGCCGGTCAAGGACCGCGACCTCTACGCCCGTACCCGCCTGCTGGTGCAGACCACCCGCGAGAGCCTGTATCAGTTCGACCAGTTCAAGAGCAAGAAGGCCGACAAGCCGCGGCTGAAGAAATGCACCCTGTGGACGGCGGACAAGGCCGATGCCGAAATCCTGAAGCGGGCCATCGCCCACGGTCAGGCGATCAGCGACGGCGCCAGCCTGACCCGCGATCTCGGCAACCTGCCGGGCAATGTCTGCACCCCCTCCTATCTGGCCACTCAGGCCAGGGAACTGGCCGAGCAGCACGGGCTGGAAGTGGAAGTGCTGGAGGAGAAGGACATGCAGGCCCTGGGCATGGGCTCGCTGCTGTCGGTCAGCGCCGGCAGCGCTGAACCGGCCAAGCTGATCCGCCTCAGCTACCAGGGCGCCGGCAAGGCCCAGCCCCATGTGCTGGTCGGCAAGGGCATCACCTTCGATACCGGTGGCATCAGCCTCAAGCCCGGTGCCGGCATGGACGAGATGAAGTACGACATGTGCGGTGCCGCCACCGTACTGGGCGTGCTCAAGGCCGTGGCCAGCCTGCAGCTGCCAATCAACCTGACCGGCATCATTGCCGCCGCGGAGAACATGCCGAGCGGCACCGCCACCAAGCCCGGTGACATCGTCACCAGCATGTCCGGCCAGACCATCGAGATCCTCAACACCGACGCCGAAGGCCGTCTGGTGCTGTGCGACGCCCTGACCTACGCCGAGCGCTTCAACCCCGCCAGCGTGGTCGATATCGCCACCCTCACCGGTGCCTGCGTGGTCGCCCTGGGTGCGCATACCACCGGCATCATGGGCAATGACGACACGCTGGTGGCGCAACTGCTGGACGCCGGCCGCCAGGCCGATGACCGTGGCTGGCAGCTGCCGCTGTTCGACGAGTACCAGGAGCAGCTGGACAGCCCCTTCGCCGACATCGCCAACATCGGCGGGCCCAAGGCCGGCACCATCACCGCCGCCTGCTTCCTGTCGCGTTTCACCAAGGCCTATCGCTGGGCGCATATGGATATCGCCGGAACCGCCTGGACCAGCGGCGGCAAGGACAAGGGTGCGACCGGCCGTCCGGTCCCCCTGCTGACCCAGTACCTGCTCAACCAGGCTGGCTGAAGCCCCGCACTCTGACTGCGGGCCAGTACAAGGGCCCGGCACCCCGCCGGACCTTGTGCTCCCGGCCCGCAGCCTGTAGCGTGCAGCTCAAATTCCGTATCCCCGACCTGTCATGACCCGAATCGATTTCTACGTTCTCAACAGCTACAGCAGCAACGCCCGACTGCAGTTTGCCTGCCGGCTGGCGTACAAGGCCTGGCAGCATAACCGCCGGGTCTACCTGCACTGCGGCAGCGAGCAGGAAGCCGAAGAGCTGGACGAACTGCTGTGGTCATTCCGCCCCGATACCTTCCTGCCCCACGCCCTGTACGAATGCCATGGGGACGAGCCGGTGGTCTGTGGCTGGGGTCGCGAACCAGACCCCTACAATGACCTGCTGATCAATCTGAGCAACGAGACGCCCGAGTTCTTCAGCCGCTTCAACCGTCTGGCGGAAATCCTCGTCAATCATGAACCGATCATCGTTCCGGCCCGCGAACGCTTTCGCTTTTACCGCGATCGGGGCTATCCTCTGGACACTCATCAGATACGGATAGCAGGATGAAGCATGAAGCAACGCGAGCCAAAGGACCGGAAAGGCTTGCTGCAGGATCTGGAGTCCATCCGCACTCTGCTGGATGAAGAGCAGCCTGCGCAGACCCTGGACATTCCCCTGCTGGAGGACATCATCACCTCCGGCACCGATCGGCCGGAGCCGGAACCGACTCCACCCCCTACCGCCTCAGCCGAGAAGGCGCCCAATCCCTTTCTTCCCTATGAATCCCTGGCCAAGCTGGCGGGCGAGCGCGTGCAGCTCGAACGCCTGCTGCAACAGAGCCTGAGCCCGACCACGCCCAGCCCGCACACCGGCGCCCGGGAGGTGAGGATGGAGGAGCGCCTGCATGCCGATGCGCAGCTGATCATGCAGGACGTGATCGACGAGATACTGCCCCTGATCGAGGCGGAGCTGCGCAAGCGACTGAACGGCCGCTTGCAGCAACTGGTGGAGGAACAACTGGACCGGGAGGGGAGCGCCGGTCTCTGATTCCGGGCACTCCCCTGCCCCGCGGGTCAGTCCTCGTGGGGCGGCTCGCCCAGCAACTCGAGCGCCTCACCCAGTACCGCAACGGACTCCGCATGGCGTCCGGCCTCATGCAGATCAGATGCTCTCCTTCGGCGCGCAGCTCCGGGCCGACCGTCCACGACCCAGTCGGTAACAACTGCGGGCAAGAACCCGCGCCAGAGCCGCGCAGGGCTCGGAGCTCGCGGAAAAATGAGAAGCGGAGCACATCCTTTCACTCTTCCGACGCAGAAGCCCGCCCTTCGCGGATGATCTCGATCAGCGCATTGAGCGCGTCAGTGGCGGTGAAGATGCCCAGCAGGGCGCCCTCCTCATCCTTGACGATGACACTGCCCACCTTGCGTTCGGACATCAGGAAGGCGACCTCGTCCAGGGGTGTCGAAGCGGTCACACTCAGCGGGTTCTCGGCCATGATATCCGAGGCCTGCACCTGGAACTTCTCCGCCGCACTGAGGCCGGCGAACAGCCGCACATCCCTGTCACTGACGATACCTACCACGGCGCCATCCTGAACTATGGGCAGGTGGCGGATACCATGGCGTTCCATCAGCAAGCGCAGATCATCGACCATTGTGCTGGCATCCGCCCTGACGGGATCGGGAGTGGTGAACTCTTCCACCGGAACTTGAATGGGCAGCATGGCAACTCTCCTGTTAACCACCGCGAGATGCGGATACGTCTCACAGCATGGTTCACCATATCTGCCGGAATATCAATTGACCCAGGGCAAGCTCAGCGGGGTTCGGCGATTTCGGTCCGTTTGGGTAGCCCGGGCACGACCGGCCCGGCCGTGACTCATCATCCATGCTCATGGCCCATGAACAAGCTTCCTGATGCAGCGTGCCATCCGCCGTCGCGTTGATATTCTTGAGCGACGGACAGGCGGCGGTATGGGACCGCCGCCATCGCTCAGGAGAACACACCATGGGTTCAGCGTTTTCGGGCAAGGTCGTACTGATCACAGGGGCCGCTGCCGGCATCGGCAAGGCCACCGCCCAGGCCTTTGCCGCTGAAGGGGCGCGGCTGATTCTGGCGGATATCGACACCAGCAATGGCGAGGCGACAGTGGCAGCCATCCGCGAGCAGGGCGGTGATGCGGTCTTCTGCCAGTGCAACGTGGCCGATGCCGCCCAGGTCCAGTCCATGCTGGAGATGATCGAACGCGACTACGGCCGGCTGGACTGCGCCTTCAACAACGCCGGGGTCGAGTTCGAGCAGGACAAGCTGGCCGACGGCGACGAAACCGTGTTCGACCGCATCATGGACGTCAACGTCAAGGGCGTCTGGCAGTGCATGCGCTTCGAGATTCCGCTGATGCTCAAGAGCGGTGGCGGCGCCATCGTCAACACCGCCTCGATCGCCGCCCTGGGCGCAGCACCGAAGATGAGCATCTACGCCGCCAGCAAGCACGCGGTGCTGGGACTGACCCGCTCGGCGGCAGTGGAATATGGCTTCAGGGGAGTACGCATCAATGCCGTGTGCCCGGCGGTGATCGACACCGACATGTACCGCCGCGCGGTGGAAGCCGAGCCGCGCAAGGCCGAATCCGTCGCCAGGCTGCACCCCATAGGTCGTATCGGCCGGGCCGAGGAAGTGGCCGCGGCGGTGCTCTACCTGTGTTCCGATGCCGCCAGTTTCACCACCGGCATCGCCCTGCCGGTCGACGGTGGCAGCACCTGCATCTGAGCTGAAGTCAGCGGAGCCCCTGCCCGTGGGCGCCGGGGCCCCGCAGCCTGGACTCATCCGTCCCTCACATCCTCATTTCTGGTCAAGCGCAGCGGCAGCTTCTACGCTGCAATGGCGTATGTAAAAAGCCGGCGCAATACCGCGATGACTATCCGTCATTACCGGGAAAAGCGTATGACAGGCAAATTCGAGGTGTATCAGGACAAGGCGGGCGAGTACCGCTTCCGGCTCAAGGCGGCCAATGGGCAGAACATTCTTGCAAGTGAAGGATACAAAGCCAAGGCGAGCTGCTTGAGCGGCATCGAATCAGTAAAGAGCAACGCACCGGATGACAGCCGCTACGCCAAAGCAGACCAGGACGATACAAGCCCCTGTGGTACAGTAGCCACAAATCCATCGGACAATTCGCATGCTCATATACCTTCTGATCGCCTGTGACCGCCTTGAGGACAAGCAGGAGAAGAAACTCCGGCAGAATCTGCCCGAACTGCAGGTCGCCTTGCAGGCCTACGTCGAGTCCAACGCCGCGCACGACGTTACCTTGATCAATGAATGCGAGAGCGATGATTGCGAAGACTGGCAGCTGGGCATCAGCCAGCCGGTGAGCAAGAAGATTCACCTCAACCCGCCGGTGGATCTGTTCAACCGCCTGGCCGAGCAACATGGCATTGATTGCGAGGTGGGCTATATCGAGGATGGTGTCCGGGAGCCGGTCAGTTATTTCGGCAAGTATGAGGGCAAGGGTGAAGCCTTCCTGATAGCCGAGTACCTGGCCTTATAGCTCAGCCGCCGATGTGAAGCAATGCAGTGGGTCTCAGCGGCCGGCGCCCAATCCAAGCGGATACAGCTCACCCTCAACAATGAGGATCGCCCCGTCCCCCGCCTGCAGCTCAATTTCCCAGCCGCCGGTCAACACGCCGAAGGACGGCAGCACGGCCACGCCGTCGCGGCACCATAACACCGGTGCCCGTAACCGATCACTCGCCGCCGACAGGCTGTAGACCGGGCGCAAATGCCCGTCCAACACATGCCTGCAGGGTACGCCCTGCGGCTCATGGCATAGGTGAAAAAGGCCAATATCCAGCGCGGCGTACCAGGCAGTGCCGATATCAACGCCTTCCGCATGCCGGTCATGGTTACCGCTCACCGCCTCCACCTGAACACGCCCATGGCGCGGCAGCCTGCGCCACAGCGCGATGACATGCTCCTCCAGATCGCGCAGGCTGAGAATGCTCTGCTCCACCCATTCAGCGAAACTGCCCTGCACCGCCGGACGCTCGCGCAGCCGCCTTGGGCCGACCAAACGCTTCATGCGCCGGCCGGTCAGTACGTACACCGCCCAGGCGCCGTCATGAGGGTCGACGCCGTCAAAGCAGGCCGTCAGTTCATCCAGCTTGGCCTGGGTCCGGGTGGTCGAGTCCAGCGCGGTGTAGAGTTCGGCGAAGGCCTGCATCAGTCGTCCTCGTCAACACGACAGCAGCTGTCTTCATCGCTCGGAATGATGATCGAATCATGCATACGCCACGGCATCCCACTCTGTCGTCGAAGATCGACACCCTTAACGTGGGACAATCGAGGCGTGGGGATGTTGCGAGGACTTCCTCTGTCAACCTGTTCACAGATACCAGGGCAAGATCTTTAACACAGTGGCAGCTGCCGTATGATCGCAGGCATGATCACTACGCGTGGGACACAGCATGCTCGGAATAGGGATAGGCTCGAAAACTTCCACAGGCGGAACGGTTGTCGAAGGCAATGCCGGAATTGTCTTTGACGGTCTGGTTGCCAGCTCTATTGGGCACAAGGCTACCTGTCCCGCTTGTAAGAAAGGCAGCGGCCCTATCGTCGCGGTGGGCAGCCGTGAAATCCATTTGCCTGCCGGTCCGGCAGCACGTGCTGGTGACTACATTGACTGCGGTTGCCCGCCAGGATCCAACGTTCTGCTAGCGCAAGGCACAATCACAGTAGGATCTGAAGCGATGAGCGGACGTGGCTCTGGGATACTCACTTCTGGTTCCAACCCAGCGAACGATTCCATATCCGCAGATCCAGGAGCCCCAGTCCGACCGGCCAGCATCCAGGCTGATCATATGGACCTCCGTTCCGAACTCTTGCGTTCAACACCCACGAACATGCCGTCCCAGCCACAAGCTAAGCCCCGCTATAAGTGGCAAATCGGAACGAACCAATACACCATCAGGCAAGCAGCATATCTGCCTGTAGAAGGCGTCGGAGTAAATGGCACCTATTTCATCAAAGGATCACTGGCGCTGAATGACGGCAGATTATTCATATCCGCCATGGGGTTCACTGCAGCAACGCGTGTAGGTCGCACTCATTTCAATGCAGCGATTACCGTCTCCCTGAACGGACGGGAGATACACAATGCTGCGTTGGAGATTGGCCGCGACCCGGGATTATGGCCGGCAGACGGTTATGCGCCTATTGGCTCGGTATCGATTGATCTCCCCGAACCCGAGTCAACTGATCAGGCATCCATCACGATTCGGGGAGGTTACATCTACAGCGCTCCCGAGGGCCGCGCTGTTCCACTTCCCCCTACCGGCTCCATCACATTGCCACTGGAAACAGTTGAGGAACAATGAAAGCTTTACCCACGCTCCTTCTGATCAGCTTTCTGTGCCTTGGTTGCAACCAGGAATCTCCATCTGGAAGCTCACTACAGGACTCCTCACCGGCGGCATCAATCGTCGACAATGCCACGAGTCACATCCAGAAGCGGGACTATCACGCTGCGCTGTCAGA
This sequence comes from Halopseudomonas formosensis, assembly GCF_900115905.1. Classification (GTDB taxonomy): domain Bacteria; phylum Pseudomonadota; class Gammaproteobacteria; order Pseudomonadales; family Pseudomonadaceae; genus Halopseudomonas; species Halopseudomonas formosensis. The sequence goes on along the minus strand of NZ_FOYD01000001.1, from coordinate 76,747 downwards.
CATGGAAGCCGCTGTGAAACTCGCTCCGCAAAACACCGAGTATCAGTTTCTTTACTGCATGCTCAAGGAGCGCACAGGCGAGCCGAGCAATGAAGCGAAGGCGTGCTATGCGGAGGTGGTAGAAAATCTGGCGAGCGACCCAGGCTTGCCCTGTGAGAACAACATGAACTGCGTCATAGCCGAACTGATGGCAGAAAGCGACCTAGCAGAAACACACATGCAGCAGTTCCTGTCGCTGCCCGCTGCGGAGCCAGAGTCTGAAATGCGTAGATATGTGCTGGAAGGCTTCGATCGCAACGCGTACCTGAGGACCATACTGCCCTAACGGCGGATGATTGTGCCGGGCCGGTCAGAACTCGCCCCCCAGCCGCTCGTCGGAAGCTCGACACCTCCAACTTGGGACAATCGAGGCGTGGGGATGTAACAGCGGTCGCCGCAGTGGCGCAGTAGAGCCTCAGACGGCTCCAAGTACGGCACGGCCGAGCAAAGGTGCCATCCTGCGCAGCCGCCGTTTATGTTTCTTGGACAATATAAACGTTGACATGGCCCGTATATGCTGTAGGGTACATCGGGTTAGGAAGTTTTGATCTTATTGAAAAAGCCTGTTCGATCCCTGCCAGTAGCTAGCAACTCTCCAGCATGTAATCGTCCCGTATTTTGGTAATAGATTCTTTCCGGCAACACCGGTCCGCTTGGGCCATCAATATCTTATTTGCAGGTACGATTATGTCAGTAGTTACTGGTACAGTTAAGTGGTTCAACGAAGCTAAAGGTTTCGGTTTTATTGAACAAGCATCAGGTGCAGATGTGTTTGCTCACTTCAGCGCCATCACCGGTTCAGGCTTCAAAACCCTGACCGAAGGCCAAAGCGTCAGCTTCAACGTGACTCAAGGCCCGAAAGGCCTTCAGGCAGAGAACATTCAAGCTATCTGAGATAGCTTGATTCGGCGCCGCGGCGCTGATGTTCTAGAAAAGGCGACTCCCTGACGGGAGCTGTAATGACCCAGTATTTTGGCAACTATACCAACAATGCCTTTTTCATTGCGTTGCGCATTAGCCCCAAAGAAGTGGTTACGGACGGCGAAAAATGCACCCACAAACAAGCACGCGTGCCCGATCCAGCTGGTAAGCCGAATAATGCGGCCATACCGCGCCTCGACGATGGGATAGAAGCGGCTGCCCTCTTGTGCGGCAAGCTGCCCTTCGAGGTAGCCGCCTAAACCAACATATATCGCTAAGTACCCCATGAGGCCGACTAATAAGGCACCCCACCAGGGGAGACGGGACGCGATGCGAACGATGTCGACCACTACCGATCCGAGGCTATTTCTCCTTCGATATCTGCGACCCATCGTGGTCCTCGATTGAGATTTAACGCAAAGCTTAGCGGCGCCACGACAGTGGCGTCCGGTGGACGGCCCTCGGGCCGGGAACGCACTACAGCGACTTGTTAAAAGATTTGCGGCCACATGTTCACAATTGCTTGGCGAACAGTTGATGTAACAGCCGTTCAGATTCTTTAAGCCCTTTGTCAGTGAACACCACTGATTTTGCTTTACTAACTGGGCTTTGAATGAGCCCTTTCTCGTGAAGTCTATTCAGGGTTTCCCAGTCAAAAGATTTCCAAGCGCGCCCTTCGTCATGCAGGGTCAGGTGCAGCAACGCCAAAACAGCTTCATCGACTTTTTCCTTATCAATCTCCATGACGAAAGCCTCTGGTGATTTACCTTTTAACGCCCGCAGCACGCGCGGCTTTGTAATGGAGGCGCAGCCGCAATGAAAAAGCCGTCGCCGTGCCTGCGATTGTTATGCCTAGAACTGGACATTGTTTTCTTTGTAATAGTTGATCATTCCGTACATGTCTTCGATGTATTTTACAAATTGCCCCATGTTTGCAAGCAGAACCCCTTTGTCCAGATTTGGTGGCAAATGCGGATGACCTGACTCATTCCTGCAAATCCGGCAAAACTGAAATATTTGCTCTATTTTCACCTCGATATCGTTTGTCCACCCGTAACCGTGGGGTTTATTGATTGAGCTTTTCCATGAGGCTTTGAATTCTTCAAAGACTTTTGAAATAAACTTCTTTGATGTTTTCGATATAAACCTATCTCGCATGGCTTGATCAGGGATGGCCTGGGTGTAAGCATCTATCAGTAAGTATATGGCCTTTTCAGAAGCGCCGCCCAATAGGAAGGCGCACCCTAAGTTCGACCCAGCCTTGATGGTGACAATGGCCTCTTCGATGAAACGAACGATAATTGGGTCTACATCAGGGATATTTTCCCTGAGAACCTCTGGAAATCGCTCGATTTCAAATGGAAGCATTTCGCCGATGTTCTCTTCGTTTTCTACAGCCTCCTTGGCCTGCGACAATGCCGCTTTTAACTTTGATTCTGCCCCTTGAATTTGAATGGTGCCTGTAGAATAAACCTTAACTACGCACTTCGCTTTACCATTCTGGACATCCAGGCGCTTGCAGCCTTGTTCATCCTTCTCTTGGAAAGAAAATTTATTTCGCTCAACGTATGACTTCATTTGAGCATAATTTGATTCCATTATTTCAGACACTTAGTCCTCCTTCGATTCTTGGAAAGGCATAACAGTGATTAGACCGCATGCGGCACTAATACATAACAATGACTGCGGTATAACTCCGGTTAAGCCAGAACTCTGCCCACCATAAAATCTATAAAAATCAACAGATTACGAACGCAACGCTAACTGTACCCGTATTCGCTTGACTGCGCCTTTTCCCGATTCCATTACTACTGGATAAAACCAGCTGATCGGGGGCACGCTACCGCCCGGCCTTAAATGGCAGGCGAGCCGGTACGCTCTGAATTTTTAAATGAATGGATTGCGAGCTGTCCTTGCCGCTTGGCGGGAGTGGCTGCAATCCCTTGCCTGGCTGTGAACATAGCGCAGTCGATGGCGCTTGGCCACAGTCTGCACGCGTCGAATGTTTGGTCTTGATTTAGGCGCGCTGGCAGCTGTGCCAGTGTAGCGCTGGACTGCGCGTGAACTAAGGATGCCTCCACCGCCCCACCTCGGTATAATGGCTCCTTTTGCGACCCTGTCTCACGGCGCGCGGAGCCTGCCTGTCTTTCCAGCCCCACCGATCAGCGGGCCGGGCGGGACTCCTGTTCGGCGCCGTGGCACCCTGTTTCCGTCGCCAGCCTATACCGGATAGCCAGAACACCCATGGATAAAACCTACCAGCCCCACGCCATCGAAACTTCCTGGTACCAGACCTGGGAGCAGAACAACTACTTTGCTCCGCAGGGATCTGGCGAGCCCTACACCATTGCCCTGCCGCCGCCGAACGTGACCGGCAGCCTGCACATGGGCCATGGTTTCAACAACTCGGTGATGGATGCACTGATCCGCTTCCGCCGCATGCAGGGTCGCAACACCCTGTGGCAGCCGGGTACCGACCACGCGGGTATCGCCACCCAGATGGTGGTCGAGCGGCAGCTGGCGGCTCAGGGTGTGAGCCGCCACGACCTGGGTCGGGAGAAGTTTCTGGAGAAGGTGTGGGAGTGGAAGGAGCAGTCCGGCGGCACCATCACCAGCCAGATCCGTCGTCTGGGCAGCTCGGTGGATTGGACCCGCGAGCGCTTCACCATGGACGAGGGTCTGTCCGAGGCGGTGAAGGAGGCCTTTGTTCGTCTGTATGAGGACGGGCTGATCTATCGCGGCAAGCGCCTGGTGAACTGGGACCCGAAACTGCACACGGCCATTTCCGATCTGGAAGTGGAGAACCACGACGAGACCGGTTCGCTGTGGCACCTGCGTTATCCGCTGGCCGATGGCGCGACCACCGCTGACGGCAAGAACTATCTGATCGTTGCCACTACCCGCCCCGAGACCATGCTCGGCGATACCGCTGTGGCGGTGAACCCGGAGGATGAGCGTTACAAGGCTCTGATCGGCAAGTTCGTCGAGCTGCCGCTGGTTGGCCGGCGCATTCCGATTGTCGGTGACGACTACTGCGATCCGGAGTTCGGTACCGGCTGCGTGAAGATCACCCCCGCCCATGACTTCAATGACTATGAAGTGGGCAAGCGCCACAACCTGCCGCTGATCAACGTGCTGGACAAGAACGCGGCGGTTCTGGCCACCGCCCAGGTGTTCAATGTCGATGGCAGCGTCAACACCGAGGTGGACGCCACCCTGCCCGCCGCCTATGCCGGGCTGGACCGCTTCGAGGCGCGCAAGCGCATTGTCGAGGACTTCGACGCCGCCGGCCTGCTGGAGAAGATCGAGCCGCACAGCCTGAAGACGCCCAAGGGCGACCGCTCCGGCGTGGTGATCGAGCCCTGGCTGACCGACCAGTGGTACGTGTCCACCAAGCCGCTGGCCGAGCCGGCCATTGCCGCCGTGGAAGACGGCCGCATCCAGTTCGTGCCCAAGCAGTACGAAAACATGTATTTCTCCTGGATGCGTGACATCCAGGACTGGTGTATTTCCCGCCAGCTGTGGTGGGGCCACCGTATTCCGGCGTGGTATGACGAGGCGGGCAACGTCTATGTCGGCCGCGACGAGGCCGAAGTGCGCGCCAAGTACGATCTGGCCGATGCGGTACTGCGCCAGGACGACGACGTGCTGGACACCTGGTTCAGCTCGGGCCTGTGGACCTTCTCCACCCTGGGCTGGCCGGAACAGACCGAGGCGTTGAAGACCTTCCACCCGACCGATGTGCTGGTGACCGGCTTCGACATCATCTTCTTCTGGGTAGCGCGCATGATCATGCTGACCATGCACCTGATGAAGCATGAGGACGGCAGCCCGCAGATTCCGTTCAAGACCGTCTATGTGCATGGTCTGGTGCGCGACGGCCAGGGCCAGAAGATGTCCAAGTCCAAGGGCAACGTGCTGGACCCGCTGGATATCATCGACGGTATCGATCTGGAGACGCTGGTGAAGAAGCGCACCAGCGGCATGATGCAGCCCAAGCTGGCTGCGGCCATCGAGAAGCAGACCCGCGCCGAGTTCCCCGAGGGCATTGCCGCCTACGGTACCGACGCCCTGCGCTTTACCAACCTGTCGCTGGCCTCCACCGGGCGTGACATCAAGTTCGACATGGGCCGGGTCGAGGGTTACCGCAACTTCTGCAACAAGATCTGGAACGCCGCGCGTTATGTGATGATGCAGTGCGAGGACAAGGATACCGGCGTCAACGGGGAGTCCGTGGAGCTGACCCTGGCCGACCGCTGGATCATCTCCCAGCTGCAGCGCACCGAAGCCGAGGTCACCCGTCACCTGGATCAGTTCCGCTTCGACATGGCGGCCAACGCCCTGTACGAGTTCATCTGGAACCAGTACTGCGACTGGTACCTGGAGCTGTCCAAACCGGTGCTGTGGGACGAAAACGCACCGGCCGAGCGTCAGCGCGGCACCCGCCGTACCCTGGTACGCGTGCTGGAAACCGCCCTGCGCCTGGCCCACCCGTTCATGCCCTTCATTACCGAAGAGATCTGGCAGCGCATTGCGCCGCTGGCGGGCAAGACCGGCGCCACCATCATGCTGCAACCCTGGCCGGAGGCGGCTGATGACCGCATCGACGCCGCCGCCGAGGGTGATATCGAATGGCTCAAGGGCCTGATTCTGGGCGTGCGCAACATCCGCGGCGAGATGAACATCGCCCCCGGCAAGGCGCTGGATGTACTGCTGCGCAAGGCCAGTGCCGAGGATCAGCGTCGCCTGGGCGAGAACGAGGCCTTCCTCAAGAAGCTGGCGAAACTGGAGTCCATCCGTGTACTGTCGGATGCCGACGAAGCGCCGCTGGCCGCCACCGCCCTGGTGGGTGAGCTGGAGGTTCTGGTACCCATGGCCGGGCTGATCGACAAGGATGCGGAACTGGCCCGCCTGGACAAGGAGATCACCCGCCTGCAGGGTGAGGTCAAGCGGATCGGCGGCAAACTCGCCAACGAAGGTTTCGTCGCCAAGGCTCCGGCTGTGGTGATCGACAAGGAACGCGCAAAGCTGGAAGAGGCCGAGAAGGCCCTGACCCAGTTGAGCGAACAGCGGGCACATATCGCCAATTTGTAACGAACGGGGAATAATGCACCTGTTGAACCCGTGACACGGAAACAAAAACCAGAACAGGGCCTCCTGCCGGCCCACAAGGAAATAAGATGAAGTCACCTATGAGCAAGTGGTTATCCCTGGGCGCCCTCGCCATGGCCTTGGCGTCCCCGTTCTCCAGTGCTGTAGCCGACACCAAATCCGTGGCGGCCACCGCAATCGTGGAACACCCGGCACTGGACTCGGTGCGTGATGGCGTCCGTGCCGCGCTGGAAGAAGCCGGTTACACCGTTGGCGACAACCTGAAGTGGCAGTACCAGACTGCCCAGGGCAACACCGCCACCGCCGGCCAGATCGCCCGCAAGTTCGTGGGTGACAAGCCCGACGTGATCGTCGCCATCGCCACCCCCTCGGCCCAGGCCGTGGTGGCCAGCACCAAGTCCATTCCGGTGGTCTTTGCTGCGGTAACCGATCCGCTGGCAGCGCAGCTGGTCAGCAGCTGGGAAGCCTCCGGCACCAACGTTACCGGTGTGTCCGACGAGCTGGAACTGGATCGCCAGATGGAGCTGGTCAAGCAGGTAGTGCCCAACGCCACCCGCGTGGGCATGGTCTACAACCCGGGTGAAGCCAACTCTGTGGTGGTGGTCGAGCGTCTGCGCGAGCTGCTGCCGACCATGGGCATGACCCTGGTGGAAGCCGCCGCTCCGCGTACCGTTGACGTGGGCGCCGCTGCCCGCAGCCTGGTCGGCAAGGTGGACGTGATCTACACCAGCACCGACAACAACGTGGTCTCCGCCTACGAGTCGCTGGTCAAGGTCGGCAACGACACCAAGACCCCGCTGGTGGCCTCCGATACCGACTCGGTCAAGCGCGGCGCCATTGCTGCCCTGGGTATCGACTACTACCAGCACGGCGTTCAGGCCGGCAAGGTCGCCGTACGGGTACTGCAGGGTGAAGCCCCCGGCAGCATCGCTCCGCAGAAAAGCGGTGAGCTGAGCCTGTACCTCAACCGCTCCGCCGCTGCGGCTCAGGGTGTCACCCTGTCCCAGCAGCTGATCGACTCGGCCGCCGAGATCATCGACTGATCCGACCTGCGCCGGTGCACCCGCACCGGCGCAGCCTTCACCCAAAGGCTTAACATCCCATGTCATTGTTTTCCCTGTTTGGCGCCCTTGAAGTCGGCCTGATCTTCAGTCTGGTGGCGCTTGGTGTATTCATTTCCTTCCGTCTGCTGCGCTTTCCCGACCTGACCGTGGACGGCAGTTTTCCGCTGGGCGGCGCCGTCTGCGCCGTGCTGATTGCCAATGGCATGGATCCCTTCCTGGCCACGCTGATCGCCACCCTCGCCGGTGCGCTGGCCGGCATGGTCACTGCGGTGCTCAACGTGCACCTGAAGATCATGGATCTGCTGGCCAGCATCCTGATGATGATTGCCCTGTATTCGATCAACCTGCGCATCATGGGCCGTCCCAATATTCCGCTGATCATGGAACCGACCATGTTCAGCATCCTGCAGCCCGAGTGGCTGGCCGACTACATCGCCCGCCCGCTGATCCTGCTGGTGATAGTCCTGCTGGCCAAGTTCCTGCTGGACGCCTACTTCTCCACCCGCCAGGGTCTGGCCATCCGCGCCACCGGCTCCAACCCGCGCATGAGCCGCGCCCAGGGCGTGAACACCGGCGCCATGGTCATCCTCGGCATGGCCATCTCCAACGCCCTGGTCGGCCTGGCCGGTGCGCTCTTCGTGCAGACCCAGGGCGGTGCCGACATCTCCATGGGTATCGGTACCATCGTTATCGGTCTGGCGGCGGTGATCATCGGCGAGAGCATCATTCCCGCCCGCCGCATCGTCTACCTGACCCTGGCCGTGGTGATCGGTGCGGTGATCTACCGCTTCTTCATCGCCCTGGCCCTGAACAGTGACTTCATCGGGCTGCAGGCCCAGGACCTGAACCTGATTACCGCGGTGCTGGTAGTGATTGCGCTGGTCATCCCGCTGCTCAAGCAACGCCTGACCCGCAGGAGACAAATCTGATGCTCAGCGCCCAGAATCTGAAAATCACCTTCAACCCCGGCACGCCGATCGAGACCAAGGCGCTGCAGGGGCTGTCGCTGGAGATTCCCACCGGCCAGTTCGTTACCGTGATCGGCACCAACGGCGCGGGCAAGTCGACCTTCCTCAATGCGGTGTCCGGCGACCTGCCGGTGGACAGCGGCAAGATCCTGATCGATGGCGATGACGTCACCCGCCTGCCGGTATGGAGCCGCGCCAACCGCGTGGCCCGGGTATTCCAGGACCCCATGGCGGGTACCTGCGAGGACCTGACCATCGAGGAAAACCTCGCCCTGGCCCAGCAGCGCGGTCAGCGCCGCGGTCTGCGCCGGGCGGTGCAGCGGGAGATGCGCGACGAGTTCCGTGATCGGCTGTCGACCCTGGGTCTGGGTCTGGAGAACCGCCTGACCGACCGCATCGGTCTGCTCTCCGGCGGTCAGCGCCAGGCGGTCAGCCTGCTGATGGCGGCGCTGCAGCCTTCACGCATCCTGCTGCTCGACGAACACACCGCCGCCCTCGACCCGCGCACCGCTGACTTCGTTCTGCAACTGACGGCCCGTATCGTTGAGGAAAAAAAGCTCACCACCATGATGGTCACCCACAGCATGCGCCAGGCGCTGGATGTGGGCGACCGTACCGTGATGCTGCACCAGGGTCAGGTGGTGCTGGACGTGGCCGGCGACGAGCGCAGGGGTCTGGATGTGCCGGACCTACTGCAGATGTTCGAGAAGGTCCGTGGTGAGAAGCTGGCGGACGACGCGCTGCTGCTGAGCTGAACATCTCCAGGTGCAGCACACCAGCGCCGCGGCCCTGAACTGGGTAGACTTCCCAGATGAGGAGGCATGAATCCATGGATCACCATGAACTTGTGGCCCTGCGCCAGCATCATCCGGCCTGGCGCTTGCTGCGGGCTGACAATGCGCCGCTGATCATCAGCTTTCTACAGCACGTCTTCGTTATTCCCAACCAGCGCAGTCTGAATCAGGCCAGCCTGGCGTCAAAGCTGGACGACATGCTTTATTCCCTGCAGCAGAGTCTGGGAGAACACCACTACCCGCGCTCGTCCGGAGCCTATCTGGATGACTGGGCCGACAACAGCAACGGCTGGCTGCGCAAGTTCTACCCCCCCGGCAGTGACGAGCCCCATTATGAACTGACGGCCGCAACCGAGAAAGCCATCGAGTGGCTGACCAGTCTCGGCAAGCGTCAGTTTGTTGGTACCGAGTCTCGACTGCTGGCGATCTTCGACCTGCTGCGTCAGGTGGTGGAGGGCAGCGAGAGCGACCCCGACACGCGGATTGCCGAACTGGAAAAGCGCAAGGCTGCGCTGGATGCCGAAATCAGCCGGATCAGAGCCGGCCAGGTCGAACTGATGGACGAAACCCGCGTCCGCGAGCGGTTTCTTGAAGTCAGTGCCAGCGCCCGCAGCCTGCTGGCTGATTTCCGTGAAGTGGAGCAGAACTTCCGTGATCTGGACCGGGAGGTGCGTGAACGCATTGCCACCTGGGAAGGCGGCAAGGGCGAGCTGCTGGGTGAAATCTTCGGCGAGCGCGATGCCATTGCAGACTCCGACCAAGGTCGCAGTTTCCGTGCCTTCTGGGAGTTTCTCATGTCGCCATCACGACAGGAGGAGCTGTCCGAGCTGCTGCACAAGGTCTTTTCCCTGCCTCCAGTAAAGAGTCTGGAGCCGGATCGGCGGCTGCTGCGCATGCACTACGACTGGCTGGAAGCCGGTGAGGCGGCACAACGTACCGTCGCCCGACTGTCTGAACAGTTGCGCCGCTATCTCGACGATCAGGCCTGGCTGGAGAACAAGCGCATCATGCACCTGCTACGCAGTATCGAGAGCCGCGCGCTGACCCTGCGCGAACAGCCGCCAGACAACGACATCACCACCCTGGACGAGGCCCGGGTCGAGCTTCACCTGCCGCTGGATCGACCTCTGTACAGTCCGCCGTTGAAGCCGCGCATAGCGGAACAGGCATTGCTTGAAGGCACCGCCGATACCGATGCCGATGCCCTGTTCAACCAGATACATGTCGACAAGACCCGCCTGCTGGCGAACCTGCGACTGGCACTGCGCCACCAACCACGGATCAGCTTGGGTGAACTGCTCCAGACCTACCCGCTGGAACAGGGGTTGGCCGAACTGGTCACCTGGCTGGAGCTGGCCACCGCCGACCGCCACAGTGCCATCGATGAAAACCAGACCCAACTGGTCAGCTGGCATGATGAGCGGGGCCACCCGCGCCGCGCCAGCGTGCCACTGATCATATTCAGCCAATGAGCTCACCGATGTCCGATACCCTCGCCAATGACCTGTCTCCCCTGCTGATCAGCCTGCTCAAGGGTGTGCTCTATCGCGAAGATGACCCGCCGCTATGGCAGTCGCTGACCGACCAGCAGGTCGCGGTACGCGACTATATCCAGGTGCTGGGGCTGGAGCTGATCCTTGACGAGGCCGAAGGCTACGCCTACCTGCGCCAGCGCCAGGAGGACGGAGACAACGACAGGGGCAGTCTTCCCCGGCTGATCCCGCGGCGCCAATTGAGCTACCCGGTGAGTCTGCTGCTGGCTCTGCTGCGCAAGCGACTCGCCGAGTTCGACGCCAGCAGCGGTGACGCACGTCTTATTCTGTCCCGCGATCAACTAGTGGAACTGCTGCGTCTGTTCCTGCCCGAAGGCACTAATGAGGCCAGGCTGATCGACCGCATAGACAGCCATATCAGCCGAGTGGTGGAGCTGGGATTTCTGCGCAGACTGCGCGGCCAGCAGGAGCCCCTCTACGAGGTGAGGCGCATCCTCAAGGCCTTTATCGACGCCCAATGGCTGAATGAGTTCGATCAGCGACTGGCAGAATATGCCAGCCAGCTCGGAGATGGAGGAGAAGCCCGATGAATGCTTCCGGCATGACGAACATGCTCGATTTTGCCAGCAGCGACGAACGCGCCGGGTTCCGCTTGCACGATATCGAAGTCTACAACTGGGGCACCTTCCACCAACGGGTCTGGCGCTTCCCCACCGGTGGCGACAACACCCTGTTGACCGGTGATATCGGCTCCGGCAAATCGACCCTGGTGGATGCCATTACCACCTTGCTGGTGCCCGCGCAGAAGATCGCCTACAACAAAGCCGCCGGGGCCGAGGCCAGGGAACGCACCCTGCGCTCCTATGTACTGGGTTACTACAAGTCCGAGCGCAGCGAATCGGGCGCCAGTGCCAGACCGGTGGCTCTGCGTGATCACAACAGCTATTCGGTGATCCTCGGCCACTTCTACAACGAGGGCTACGACCAGCATGTGACTCTGGCACAGGTGTTCTATATCACCGACAGCCGTGGCCAGCCGGAGCGTTTCTATGTGGTCGCCGATCGCCCACTGAACATCACCGAACACTTCGCTCATTTCGGCAGCGACCTGAGCAACCTGCGCAAGCGCCTGCGCGAGCTTCCCGGGGTCACTCTGGAAACCAGTTTCGCCGCCTACAGCGCCGCGTTCCGTCGACGCTTCGGCATCGACAACGATCAGGCGCTGGAGTTGTTCAGCCAGACCGTGTCGATGAAGTCAGTAGGCAATCTCACCGACTTCGTGCGTGACCACATGCTTGAAGAGTTCCCGGTGGAGGAGCGCATTCAGGCACTGGTCCAGCATTTTGACGACCTGAGCCGAGCCCACGAAGCCGTGCTCAAGGCCAAGCAACAGATCGCCCGGTTGCAGCCACTGGTGCAGGACTGTGAACGCTACGGCCACGAGTCGGCTGAGCGGGCCACTCTGGTTGCCAACCGCGACGCTCTGACGCCCTGGTTCGCCGGGCTCAAGGCGGAACTGCTGAACAAACGCCTGGCCAACCTGGCCCAGGATCTGGCACGCCAGCAGGAACAGCACCGCAGCCTGCAGGAGCGCCAGCAACAGGGACTGTCCCGGCGGGATGAGCTCAACCGGGCCATTGCCCAGAATGGTGGAGACCGGCTGGCAGCGATCCGGCAGGAAATCTCACGGCTGGAGGCCGACCGCCGGCGCCGCCAGCATGCCGCCGAACGCTATGACAGCCTGGCCGGAAAACTGGAGCTGCCCCTGGCCAGCAGCGTCGACGTCTTTCTGGCCAACCGACAGAGCCTGGCGGAGCTCAACGACAGTTACCGCGAACAGCGCGACGCCGCACAGAACAACCAGACCGAAACTGCAGTTGAGCTACGCAACCTGCGCCAGCAGCACGACCTGATCGACACGGAGCTTGCCTCTCTGCGCCAGCGCCGTTCCAATCTGCCGGCGCGGGTGCTGGATATTCGCACCCGCCTCTGCGCGGAACTGGGCCTGGTTGACAACCAGCTGCCCTTTGTCGGAGAGCTGCTCCAGGTGCGCGAGGAGGAGAAGGACTGGGAGGGCGTCGCCGAGCGTCTGCTGCATAACTTCGGCCTGTCGCTGCTGGTCCCCGATGAGCTCTATGCCCCGGTCGCCCAGTGGGTCGAACAGACCCATCTGGGGGGGCGTCTGGTGTATTTCAGGGTGCGCCCGCGGCGCAGCCAGACCATCCCGGACATCCATCCTGATTCGCTGGTGCGCAAACTGCAGATCAAACCCGACACCTCCTTCTATGACTGGCTGGAAGAGGAGTTGGTGCGGCGTTTCGACTACGCCTGCTGCGTCTCGCTGGAACAGTTCCGCCGGGAAGATAAGGCAGTGACCCGTGGCGGGCAGGTAAAATCCGGACAGGAACGTCACGAGAAGGATGACCGCCGTCGGCTGAACGACCGCACTCACTACATTCTCGGCTGGAGCAACGAGCAGAAGATCGCTGCACTGGAAAAGCAGACCGCTGACCTGCAGGTACGTATCCAGCAGTACGCCCTGCAGCTGGCCGAGCTGCAGCAACGCCAGCGGGACTTCGACGAACGCCTGGGGCTGCTCGCACAACTGTCGGTGTTCGACAGCTTCCAGGACCTGGACTGGAAGCCCCTGCAGGTGCAGATCCATGGTCTGGAGCAGGAACACCAGCAACTGGAAGCCGAGTCCGACACCCTGCGTGCCCTGCAGGAGCAACTGCGACAACTGGAAAGCGATCTGGCCAGCCTGCACCACGCTCTGGACGAGAAGAACCGGGAACTGGCCAGAACCGAACAGAAACAGGAAGATGCCCAGCGGGCCGCCGACGAAGCCCGCGCCCTGTATCAGGCGGCTACAGCCGATCAACAGGCTCAGTTCCCCCGGCTCGAGGCGCTGCGCGAAGAGGCGCTGGGGGAGCACACACTGACCGTGGAATCCTGCTCCAACCGCGAGCAGGAGCTGCGCAACTGGCTGCAGGCGGCCATCAATGCCGCCGACAAACGCCTGGATCGCTTGCGCGAGAAGGTCGTCAATACCATGAGCGATTACCGCAACGCCTACCCGATGGACACCCGCGACGTGGATGCCAGCGTCGAGGCAGCCGCTGACTATCGCGCCATGCTCGCCAGCCTGGAGCAGGATGGCCTGCCTCAGTTCGAACAACGCTTCAAGTCCATGCTCAACGAGAACATCATCAACGAGATCGCCAACTTCCAGAGCCACCTGCGCCGGGAAGAGCTGGATATCCGCGAACGCATCGAGGAAATCAATCGCTCGCTGCACGAGATCGACTACAACCCCGGCCGCCTTATCCAGCTGGAGGCCCAGTCCAGCGGCGATGGCGAGATCAATGCATTCCGCAGCGACCTCAAGGCTTGCACCGAGGGCAGCCTGTCCGGCAGCCAGAATGACCAGTACGCCGAGAGCAAGTTTCTACAGGTGCGCCAGATCATCGAACGCTTCCGCGGGCGCGATGGCAGCAGCGAGGCCGACCGGCGCTGGACCCGCAAGGTCTGCGACGTACGCAACTGGTTTGTCTTCTCGGCCTCCGAGCGCTGGCGCGAGGACAACAGCGAGCACGAGCATTACAGCGACTCGGGCGGCAAGTCCGGTGGGCAGAAAGAAAAGCTCGCCTACACGGTACTGGCCGCCAGCCTGGCCTATCGGTTCGGACTGGAATGGGGTGCTACCCGTTCCCGCTCATTCCGCTTCGTGGTGATTGACGAGGCCTTCGGCCGCGGCTCCGACGAGTCGGCCCGCTACGGTCTGGAGCTGTTCCGCAAGCTCAACCTGCAACTGCTGATCGTCACCCCGTTGCAGAAAATCCATATCATCGAGCCCTATGTTGCCAGTGTCGGCTTCGTGCACAATGAGCAAGGTCGCGAATCCATGCTGCGCTGCCTGAGCATCGAGGAGTACCGAGAACAGAAAGTCGTACGGGAAGGAACACAGTGAGCCAGCTGGACTGGACCACCCCTGCCGATCTGCGAGCCCAGCTGCAGCGCCTGTGGGAGCAGGGTGCTCTGTTGCGCGCCCGCCTGCCCCGGGCCGCTCCTCTGTACCCCTTGCAACTTCGACTGAAAAAGCCCGGCAACCAGGAGCTGGGCCGCCGTTTCGAAGAAGTACGCCAATGGATCAGCCTGCTGCAGCAGGCCGACGACCGCTACCGACTCGAGTGGAAAGAGATCAATCACCGCCAGCTGGGCCGTAACCTGATCCCCGACAGTGTCTGGATCGACCAGCCGGATCACGCTCTGCAGCTGATCGGCCAACAACGTGCCGCGCAACGCTTCGACCAACTGCTGTCCCGCAGCCTGGCGGACTTCCCACAGCTGCTGCCATGGCTGGAAAAGCACCCCATGCGCGCCCTGGAGCAGGCAGCCGACTGGCATAAGGTACTAGCCGTGCTGCGCTGGTTCCAAACCCACCCGCACAGCAATCTGTACCTGCGCCAACTGGATATTGCCGGTGTGGATACCAAGTTCATCGAGCAACGCCGGGGACTGCTCGGTGACTTGCTCGACCTGACCCTGCCCGCCGCCCATATCAACCCCGAGTACCGTGGCATCCGCGGCTTCAGCCAACGCTACGGCTTGCGCGACAAGCCCCTGCGGGTACGCCTGCGGATACTCGACAACCACCTGGCGATTGCCGGTCTCACCGATCTTGAGATGCCGATCGAGCAACTCGCCGCCCTCGAACTGCCGGTGGAGCGGGTCTTCGTGACCGAGAACGAGGTCAACGCGCTGACCTTCCCCAACCATCCCCGCTCGGCCCTATTGTTCGGTCAGGGCTATGCCCTCGACCTGCTGGGCCAGATTCCCTGGCTGGTCCGGCAACCACTGTATTACTGGGGCGATATCGACACCCACGGTTTCGCCATCCTCCACCGCCTGCGAGCTCATTTGCCCCATGCCAGCTCGCTGCTGATGGATGTCGCCACCCTGCTGCATCACCAGGAGCTATGGGGGCAGGAGCCGGCGGACACGCGCTGCACTCACGATCTGACCAATCTGACCGATAGCGAGCAAGCCCTGTATCAGGCGTTGCGAGACAATCAATTCTGTCGTCCGGACGGCAAACCGGTGGAACATCTGCGCTTTGAACAGGAACATGTACGCTTCAGCTGGCTGCAGCGCCATCTGCAGCAGCTCTGAACCTGACCACTACCCAAAGCCCACATGGGCAAAGTGTCTGTTCTCTTCCAGCGCTGTCATACCCAGCGCCCCCTCCATTACCACCCATTGCGGCCCCGCGCCAAGATCCATCAGCAGGCATTCCTCACGCTGCTCGTTGTATCCCGTATCCAGCGGTATACCTTCGACCCGCCGGCCGTCCGGCCAGTTCAGGGCAATGGGGATGCGATACAGGCAGGCGATTTCCAGATAGTCGGACTGGTCGCAGGTAATCATGGGGACCTCCCGCTGATGAAAGATGACCACGCCGGGCGCGCAGTCTTCCTATAGAGTAGCGATATTCCGGGAGTGGTGAGTTTCATTGAAGGAGATGGGTAGGGATGCTGTTCAAGGAAAAACTCCTGCTGTCCAATTGCGACTCGGTGCGGGCGCTGGATGGCAATGAGCTGCGCAAGCGTTTTCTCACCGGGCTGGCCTTTGCCGACGGTGTGGTGCTGTCACCCAATGCGCTGATCGACAACGCCGGCATTGCCGCGGTGATCAGCCAGTCCAACGTGACCAAGTACCTGAACGAGGAAGGCCAGGGCAAGCTGGTGATCCGCGGCTTCGGCATGGATGGCTATACCGATGTGCGGGACTACTACCACGCGCTGCCGGACAGTTTCATCCTCTCCAGCCTGCCGGGTGCACCCTGCAAGGGTCAGCTGGATCGTTATTCGCAGCGCCAGGTGCTGGACCGGCTGGCCGAACTGCAGGCGGCGCTGAGCGCCGTCCGGCCCACCCTGCAGGGTCTGTCGCTGGAACAGGACAGCCTGCGCAGGGAGGTGCTGGCCCGGCTCACGGCGGCCGGATCGGCACAACAGTACTTCGAGAACGACGGCGACCATCAGCTGTTTCTGCTGGGCACCAGTCAACTCGTTTCCCGCTCCCAGTGGTACACCTATGCGCAGAACTTCTTCGGCGCACGGGGGCTCGGCACCTTCCCGCAGATGCGTGCGGAAATCATTGATCCTGCCTACAATTCGCTGTTCGCGGTGACCAACGAGGGCTTTCTGCAGGATGACATCCGCTACCTGACCGGCATTCCGGAGGTGATACTGGACGCCGGCGTCGCCATCAAGTCGCTGCGCCGCGAAATCGAGCTGATCCAGTACCCGCTCAAGGTGTTCGAAATCATCTCCAGCCTGGGTGCCGGGGAGCTGGTGCGTTACCTGACCGATGAAGCCATAGGCTATATCGAGGACAAGATGGTCGACAGCGGCAAGAGCTGGATGACCCGCAAGAACTGGTTCGGCATGTACCCTCGCATGCGCCGCTTCATGGGCCTGGAGATCAAATGAAGACCCTTTATGAAAACCCCTGGTTTCGTGTGGTGCAGGACGGTCGCTACCACTGGATAGTCGAGGACAATGCGGTCAACGGTGCCGCTGTGCTGGCACAGATCGGTGACGACTTTCTGCTGCTGCGGGTCAAGCGCCGACCGCATTCCGGCGTGCAGCTGGAGATACCCAGGGGCTACGGCAATCCCGGGGAAAGCAGTCGCGCCTGCGCCCGGCGGGAACTGGAGGAGGAAACCGGCTACCGGATCAGCGAGGAGCAGCTCAGCCTGCTCGGCCGGCTCAAGCCCAACTCGGCGATCCTGGCCTCGGCGGTGGACATCTATCTGGCGCGCATCGACCCCGACACCCAGCCCGGCCCCCGGGATAACGAGGCCCAGGAAGTGGAGCGCATCAGCCTGCCGCGCCTGCGCCAGCTGCTGGCCGACGGCGCCATCGAGGACAGCTTCACCCTGGCCGCCCTGGCCTTTCTGTTCAACCGTGGGGAGCAGACGACAAGCGCACCATGAACACCCAGCTCGCCATCACCCTTGCCCTGCTGTTGACCAGCATGGTGCTCTTTATCCGCAACAAGCCGCGCATGGATGTGGTGGCGCTGCTGGTGATCGTTGCGCTGCCGTTGAGTGGCGTGCTGACGGTTCAGGAGGCGGTGGCGGGGTTCAGTGATCCCAGTGTGCTGCTGATTGCTGCGCTGTTTGTGATCGGCGATGGGCTGGTGCGCACCGGCATTGCCTACAAACTGGGCGACTGGATGGCGCACAAGGCCGGCAGCAGCGAGACCCGGCTGATCGTGCTGCTGATGCTGACGGTGGCCGCGCTGGGTTCGGTGATGAGCTCCACCGGGGTGGTGGCGATCTTCATCCCCGTGGTGATGAGCGTGGCGATGCGGATGAATATTCCCGCTTCCCGGCTGATGATGCCGCTGAGCTTTGCCGGGCTGATCAGTGGCATGCTGACGCTGGTGGCGACACCGCCCAACCTGGTGGTGCACAGCGAGCTGGTGCGCAACGGTCTGGAGGGCTTCTCCTTCTTCAGTTTCACACCGATAGGCCTGGTGATACTGCTGCTGGGTATCGGCTACATGCTGGTAGCACGCCGCTGGCTGGGCCGCGGTGCAAGCGACCGCAAGGAGCCAGAGCGACAGAGCATGCAGGATCTGGCCGCGCTGTATCGGCTGCCCGAGCGGGAACGGCGCCTGCGGCTGAACGACAACTCGCCGCTGATCGGCCGGCCGTTGAATGAACTGGAGCTGCGCAGTGAATACGGCATCAACGTGATTGCCGTGGAGCGCCAGCGCCGCTTCCGCAACCTGCTGCAGGTGGCTACCGGCAATACCGTGCCCCAGCCGGACGATATCCTGCTGGTGGATCTGGCCAGCCCGGCCATTGCCCTGCTCGGCGCCTATCAGGAAATCGGTGTTACCCAGGTGCCACTGGAGGACTCCTACTACAGCGTGCATTCCCATCAGCTGGGGCTGGCCGAGGTGGCGTTGCCGCCGGAGTCGCGATTGGCCGGCAAGAGCATTCAGGAAGTAGCCTTCCGCAGCCGTCACCGACTCAACGTGGTGGGGCTGCGGCGCAACGGTCAGGCCCTGCCCGGCGTGCTGGTCGACGAGAAGCTGCGGGCCGGGGATACCCTGCTGGTGGCCGGCAGCTGGAAGGACATCGACCGCCTGCACCTGCTGACCCGGGATTTTGTGCTGCTGAGTCTGCCCAGCGAGATCAGGGAAGTGGTCCCGGCCGCCCGCAAGGCGCCCTATGCCCTGTTGAGCCTGGCGGTGATGATCGGCCTGATGGTCAGTGGCGTGGTGTCCAACCTGATGGCGGCGCTGATTGGCTGCCTGCTGATGGGCTCCTTCAAGTGCATCACCATGGACTCCGCCTACAGGTCTATCCACTGGCCGAGTCTGATCCTGATCGTGGGCATGCTGCCCTTTGCCCTGGCGCTACAGAAGACCGGCGGCATAGACCTGGCCGTGGGCGGCCTGCTGGAGCTGTTTGGCGATGCCGGGCCAAGGGTGCTGCTGGCGACCCTGTTCATCGCCACGGCGGTGACCGGTCTGTTCATCTCCAATACCGCTACGGCGGTACTCATGGCGCCGGTGGCGCTGGCCACCGCCCAGGCCATGGGCGTGTCGCCCTATCCCTTCGTCATGGCAGTGGCCCTGGCTGCCTCGGCGGCCTTCATGACCCCGGTGTCGTCCCCGGTCAATACCCTGGTGCTGGATCCGGGCGGCTATCGGTTTGCCGATTTTCTCAAGGTGGGCGTGCCCTTCACCCTGCTGGTGCTGCTGGTCACAGTAGTGCTGGTACCTTTGGTGTTTCCCTTCTAGCCCGCTTTCGCACCGGGGCGGTGCTCCTACAGGGAAGGGGTGCACTGCGCTGGCTGATGCTTCATTCCTGTAGGAGCAGCGCCCCCGCTGCGAAGCGGGCCACGGCTTACTCCGACTGCCACTGCGCACAGTGGTCCTGCTCCGGTGCGGCGGGGGTGAGCCAGAGGTAGTCGGCCTGCTCGGGGCCGGGCATGGGTTTGCCGGCCTCGTGCAGCATGATCACCACCGGGGCCTCGCCTTCGACGTGCACGGGCACACCCAAATCCCGGCGCACATGGAAGTTGCCCGCCAGCAGCAGACTGGGGGCCGGGGCGGCGGCCAGCGCTTCGGCCATGCGCATATCCCGCTGCTGCTGGATGCCGAGCATGCCGCCGAGCTGGGGCTCGTCGATCCGGCCACAGTGGGACCGGGCTATGGTCTCCCTCAGCTCCGCTACCGCCACCTCGCTGTAGCGCGGCGACAGCGGCGGCGGATGGCGGTACAGCTCGCTGATCTCGCTGCGGTCCAGGTTGGCGGCATACAGCGGCACCTGCTTGTCCAAGGCCCAGCGCACCACGGGGCCATACAGCTCCCAGGGCCAGCCGGGGTTCCATTGCAGCTGCTCCTTCAATGCCGCAGAGGAGGAGCCGGTGGCGTAGGCCTGATCCACCAGCGGTTGCTGGGCCGGAGTGAGCATTTCCAGCAGCAGACCGGCCTGGGGCCGTTCGCTGTGCAACCGCTGCAACAGCCACAACTGCAGGCGATGGTGATCGTCGTTGTCATGCTGCTCGCCGAGCAGTACCCGGTCGGCATTGCGGATGCGCTCGACCAGCTCGTCTGGCTCCAGCCATTCGCCGCTGCGGGTATCCAGCGCCTGGCCCAGGTGCATTTGCGCCGGCGGTACGCTGTTGACCCACTCGGGCAGCGGCGTCGCGGCCGCCAATCCGGTCCACAGCGCCATCAGGCCTGTCAGTAGCATGCGTTTCATATCGCCCCCGGTTGTCCTGTGACGGGCTCAGTATCCCCGGTTTGCGACGCGGCGTGAACTGGAGTAACGTTCTGCCATCTCTCGGCCCGGCCGACTTTCCCCTTTTCGTTTTACCGTTGCGGATTACCGATGCCCATCGACAACAGCATTGTTCATCAGATTCACAAGAAGCCGGACGGCCAGCCCGCCAGCCTGACCCTGCGCGAGCAGGAGCTGGCCAACAGCGAGGCGCTGGAACAGCTGCTTGCCGGCCTGATCGAAACCTACAACAGCAAGCCGAACAAGGCCTGGGGCTACTTCCACGAGGAAAGCGGCGCCTACCCCTTCAGCGGCTGGCTGCAGCAGCTGATCGACGAGGAACTGGACTTCGTCGGCTTCTCCAAGCAGGCCACCGAACACCTGAAGACCCTGATGGAGGGCTCCAACCTGGCCCTCGGCGGGCATGTGCTGTTCATCCGCTACCGCCAGGGCATGACCGCCTTCCTGATCATCGCTCTGCTGCATCACACCGAGGGCGTGACCGTGACCGAGGAGCTGGAAGTGGCCGCCGCGCGGCATCTGGATCTGTCGGCACTGAACATGGCGGCGCGCATCAACCTGACCGAGTGGAAACAGAACGCCACCTCCAAACAGTACATCTCCTTCATCCGCGGCCGCAGCGGCAAGCGTGTGTCCGATTACTTCCGCGACTTCATAGGCTGCCAGGAAGGGGCCGACCCGGAGGCGGAGACCACGACCCTGCTGCAGGCCTTCCAGGACTACGTGGGCGAAGCGGACCTGCCGGCGGAAGAGCTCAAGGGCAAGGCCAAGGCCATGACCAGCTACGTCAACAGCCAGTCCCGCCAGGGCGAGCAGGTGGCGCTGGAAGAGCTGTCCGGGGTGCTGGATGAGGAGAATCCCCGGGCGTTCTACGACTACATCCGCCACAAGGACTACGGCCTGGCGCCGGAGATTCCGGCGGACAAGCGCACCCTCAACAACTTCTTCAAGTTCTATGGCAAGGCCGACGGGCTGTCGATCAGCTTCGAGGCTCACCTGCTCGGCGAGCGGGTGGAGTACGACGAGGGCGAGGATGCCCTGGTCATCCGCCATCCCCCCAAGGGGCTGGTCCAGCAGCTGCGCAATCGCAAGCGCTAGGTCCCGACCGACACATTTTGTTGGACTCCACGGCTGCGTTTTGCTGAACGCGGCCGCCGCTGGCGTGGTCATCTGATTATTCCGACCAGCCTGTGGAGATCCTCCATGTCCGAGCTTGCCAACAAGATAGTCGTCGTCACCGGCGCCTCGGCCGGGGTGGGCCGCGCCACCGCCGTCGAGTTCGCCCGCCAGGGTGCCACTGTCGCCCTGCTTGCCCGGGGCAAAGCCGGCCTTGAAGGGGCGCGGGCCGAGGTGGAGGCCGCCGGGGGCAAGGCCTGGGTGCAGACCTTGGACGTGGCCGACGCCGACGCGGTGGACGCCGCCGCCGAGCGCATTGAAGCCGAACTGGGTCCCATCGATATCTGGGTCAACAACGCCATGGTGACCGTGCTGTCACCCATCAGCCAGATGACTGCCGGAGCGCTGGCGTGAGATCCGGGGCCAGATCCATGCGCAGATCTGCGAACGGGGACTGGATCCGGCCAGAGGCGCCTTCAAGCGCAGTTACGAGGATGCCGAGCCGGACGCCAGCGTGCTGATGATTCCCCTGCTGGGCTTTCTGCCGACGGAGGACCCCAGAGTCAGGGCGACCCTGCGCTGGATCGAGCAGGACCTGCTGCGCGACGGACTGGTCTACCGCTTCCCGCCGCACCTGGGTGCCGCCGGCTGGGAGGGCGCCTTCCTCGCCTGCTCGTTCTGGATGGTGGATAACCTGATCATGTCCGGCCAGCAGCAGAAGGCCGAAACCCTGTTCCACCGCCTGCTGGCCCTGCGTAACGATGTCGGCCTTCTGGCCGAGGAATACCATCCGGACCATGGCCTGCTGGGCAACTTCCCCCAGGCCCTGTCACACCTGGCCCTGGTCAAGACCGCCTACCTGCTGCAGGCCTGCGAACAGGCCCATCATGGCGGTCAACCCGAGCGGCATTCCTACCGCCCGGTGGACTGATCACAGTCCGCTGGGCCAGGTGGCGCCCAGCTCGCCGCTGGCCGGGGTGCGCTCGATCAGCGGCTCGATGCCATGGGTACGCTGGAAGTGCAGCAGGAAATCGAATTGCTGCGGCAGGCGGCTGGAAAGGTAATGGCTCTCGCGCTCGCTCTCCGGGCGATACACCACGCCGACGGAGCGCTGGACGCGGGGCTCGCCAAGTTGCTCCGCCAGCGTCCCGTTGCGCAGATCCAGCAGGAAGGCCTCCTGCGGCACCTGCTGGAACAGGGCTTCATGGCTGCCCGGCAGTGGCGGATTGAGCGCCATGGTCTCGGCCGGGCCATCCCAGTGCGCCGCCGCCGTGACCTCACCGGTGGTGGTACTGAAGCCGACCAGCAGTGCCTTGTCCCCGTAGACCTGCCGGGCCATCTGGCCGAGACTGGCCTCGCGGCGCTCGACCATGCCGGTCGCCTCCGCGTTGCCGACATGGGAATTGTGCGCCCATACCACCAGAGCCGCGGGCTCGCCGAGCTGATGGGACAGATGATCACGCAGGGCCTGCAGAGTCTCGAACATGTGGTTCTCCCGCAGGTTCCAGGAGCCGGGGCGACCGCGAACCATGGCCCGGTAGTATTCTCCGGCGTTGCGTACCAGACGGGCGTTCTGCTCCACATGAAAGCGGTGTTCGTCGGCCAGCAGACCGAGCCCTTCCAGCCGCTGCAGGGCGCGGGTCTGCATGTCCTGCAGCTGTTCGGCCAGGGCCTGTTCGCAGGACCGGCTGAACCCCGCGTCCGCCTTCTGCCCATACAGCTGCGGATCCTGCAGGAAGTGATCCATGCACGAGTAGCGCTCCCGCGCGCGCACCGCTGCCGGCGGGTCGACCCGCTCCAGATAGGTGATCACTGCGCGGATGGAGCTGCGCAGGCTGTACAGATCCAGCCCGTAGAAGCCGACCGGTCGCAGACCCGCATCAGCCCGAGCCGGGGTGCGGTTGAACCGCGCCAGCCAGCGGACGAACTCCAGCACCTCGCGGTTGGCCCACAGCCAGGCGGGAAAGCGTTCGAAGGCGGCCAGCACCTGCTGTTCCGGCTGGTCGGGTTGCAGATTCCAGACATGACGATTGATCGCAAAGGCGTCCGGCCAATCGGCCTCCACCGCCACACCGGCAAATCCCAGTTCACTGATCAGGCGGCGGGTCAGACGCTCCCGCGCCCGGTAGAACTCGCTGGTGCCGTGGGTGGATTCGCCAATCAGCACCAGTGACTTGCCCCGGGCCGCTTCGATGATGACATCGAAGTCCCGGTCGGTGCCGTTCAGAGGGAGAGCCTGCTCGGTAATGGTCGCTACCAGTGCACTGTCGTCGCTGTTCATGGATTCCCCGTGGTATTCACTCTGTTGTAAAGAGTGACCCACGGAGAAAGCGGCTGTTCAATCCTTTTCGGCGGCGCCGACGACGTCCACGCGGTAGCCAACCCGCGGAAAATGCACATGAACCAGCCCGGCGCGCTCGTCCTCCCGGGCGATGACGATTTCATCCAGCTCCTCGTGGACCAGGCGTCCGGCCACCGGGTCGCTGCCGTAGTCCACCGCGCGCACTGTGACCTCCTGCCCCAGATTCAGGCCCCGGGTGCTGACAAAGCCGTCCTCGGGCAGCGGCTCGGGTTCGCTGTCCCGGGCAATGCGGATAGCCTCCTCCGCCTCCATGCGCACCGATGCGCCGGAACCGAAGTCATGGATACGTGCCATCCAGGCCCGCACGGCGGGGTAATCTTCCAGCATCACCGAGACCGCCGAGTTGGCCGCCATGAACCACAGCGGGTGGTACCAGGCCAGGTCGGCAATGCTCGGCTCCTCGCCCAGCAGGTACTCGCCGTTGCGCTCCAGCTGGGTTTCCAGACGGCTCATCAGTACCGGCCACTGGGCCAGCGCCACGTCGGTCTCCAGACGGCTGGCGGTGCCACTGGAGAACATGGCCTGACGGTCCTTGAGAAAGCCCTTGATCACCTCCGGCGGCATGCCGGCAAAGCGCGCCTCCAGGGCGTGGGGCTGGAAATTGATGGCAATGGAATGCTGGAACAGGGTCTGATCACCGAACTGGGCCAGGGCGGCGGCTACGGCCTCCTGCCCTTCGGGAAACAGCGCGGGGATGGCCTTTTCCCGCTCCAGACGTTGCGCGATCAGCGCCGTGTCACAGTAGATATCCGCACCTATCTGCAACACCGGGGTACGCCGATAGCCCCCGGTCAGCGCGGTCAGATCGGGCTTGGGCATCACCGGCGGAATCATCACCGAATGCCAGGACAATCCCTTGAGCCCGAGCATCAGCCGGGCCTTCTCGGCGAAGGGTGATTGCGGATAATGATGCAGAATCAGCTGGTTCATGGTCACCTCGGTTCTATGCTCTGAGGACACATCTTAGTCGCTGACCGTGGCTTCTGCCGTGGGGCCGGTACCGCCGCCAGCTCAGTCTTGCAGACTCCGCGCCCCACTGATCAGGGCTTCCTTGGCCGGTTTCGCCAGTTTCTTCACCGCGATCTCGCGGCGCAGGGCATCGGAGCGATCGACACAGCGATGCTGCCAGACCAGAGCCTGGGCCGGACTGCGATTGAAGAACCGGGCTCCGCCCTTGCCGCTGGCATGCTGGCGGAAGCGCCGCTCGGGATCGGTGCTGACCCCGGTGTACAGGTGCCCGTTCTGCGCCCGGACCATGTATACCCACCAGGTCTGTACCGCCGGTGCATTCCCGGGGCTGTGTTCATCGCTTTCTGGCGGCATACTGGTGACAGTCATTCAGGAGGCAGTCATGTTCATACAGATCTTCAGTACCGGCGGCACCATCGACAAGGTGTACTTCGACGCGCTGAGCGAATTCCAGATCGGCGAGCCCATCATCGGCGAGCTGCTGAAGGACGCGCGGGTCGGGTTCGATTATGCCATCGAATCCCTGACAAGGAAGGACAGTCTGGAGCTGGACGACAATGACCGCGAGCTGATCCGCTCCAGAGTCGCGGCCTGCCCCGCCGACCACATCCTGATCACCCATGGTACCGACACCATGACAGTGACCGCAGCAGCGCTGGCGGATATCGAGAACAAGGTGATAGTGTTGACCGGCGCCATGCAGCCGGCCCGCTTCCGCGACTCGGACGCCCCCTTCAACGTAGGCCTGGCCATAGGCGCGCTGAACAGCTGCCAGCCCGGCGTCTATATCGCCATGAGCGGTCGGGTGTTTGCCGCCGATGGCGTCAGAAAGAACCGCCTGGCAGGGAAGTTTGAAGGGGTTTGAAGGTATTGGTGCGGGAGTATCTGGTGGTCTGTGCGGGCCTCTGCGCCGATACGCCCCCGCTACGACACGCCGTGAACCCATCCCTGGGGGCTCGTTGATGTCATCCATGACATCAAACGGTCGTATCGGGGGCATACCGGCGCAACGGCGGAAACTTCCGGGTTGCTGATGGTTTTCTGAAAGCAGCTCGGAATAATCAGCGGGCTGGGGTGCAGGGTTGTGCCGACCGTCGGTTTTCAGGGATGAAAACCGCGAGCCTACAGGGAAGTATTCACGGCGTGTCGGCACGGCCCTGCACCCCAGCGCAGCCCTGCATGAATAGCAGCTCGTACACGAGTCATCAGGCCCCGGTCCCACCCACGGTAATCTGATCGATCTTCAGGGTGGGCTGGCCCACACCTACGGGCACCGACTGCCCATCCTTGCCACAGGTACCGACACCGCTGTCCAGCTGCAGGTCGTGGCCGACCATGGATACACGGTTCATCACCTCGGGGCCGTTGCCGATCAGGGTCGCGCCCTTGACCGGGGCGGTGATGCGTCCATCCTCGATCAGGTAGGCCTCGCTGGTGGAAAACACGAACTTGCCGCTGGTGATGTCCACCTGGCCGCCGCCGAGGTTGGCGCAGTAGATACCCTTCTTCACCGAGCGGACGATCTCCTCCGGATCGCTCTGCCCGGCCAGCATGTAGGTGTTGGTCATGCGCGGCATCGGCAGGTGCGCGTAGGACTCGCGGCGACCGTTACCGGTGGGCGCCACGCCCATCAGGCGGGCGTTGAGCTTGTCCTGGATATAGCCCTTGAGGATGCCGTTCTCGATCAGCACAGTGCAGTTGGTGCTGCTGCCCTCGTCGTCCACGCTGAGCGAGCCCCGACGCCCCTGCAGGGTGCCGTCGTCGACTATGGTGCACAGCTCGGAGGCGACCTTCTGCCCGACCCGTCCGCTGTAGGCGGAGCTGCCCTTGCGGTTGAAGTCGCCCTCCAGACCGTGGCCGACCGCCTCGTGCAGCAGTACCCCGGACCAGCCCGGGCCCATGACCACCGGCATGCTGCCGGCGGGAGCAGCGATCGCATCCAGGTTCACCACCGCCTGGCGCACCGCCTCCCGCGCGTAGGCCATGGCCCGCTCTTCAGCCTCGAAGAAGCGGTAGTCGGTGCGTCCGCCACCGCCGAAGCTGCCGCGCTCGCGGCGGCCGTTGTGTTCGATGATGACGCTGATGTTGAGTCGTACCAGCGGGCGCACATCGCCGGCCCAGGTGCCATCACTGGCGGCCACCAGCACGGTGTCATGTACCCCGCCGAGGCTGATGGAGACCTGGGTCACGCGCGGGTCGAGGCTGCGGGTGTAGGCATCCAGCCGCTGCAGGAAGGCCACCTTGTCGGTCTGGGCCATGCTGTCCAGCGGGTTGTCTGCGGGATACAGGGGCACGGCGCTGTTGCGCTGCCAGGCCTGCACGCTGCCCTGCTGACCGCTGCGGGCGATGGAGCGTGCCGCGCCGGCGGCCTGGGTCAGGGCCTGCAGGTGCAGGTCGTTGCTGTAGGCGAAACCGGTCTTCTCTCCAGCCTGGGCCCGTACACCGACGCCCTGGTCAACATTGAAGCTGCCGTCCTTGACGATGCCATCCTCCAGCACCCAGGACTCGCTCACCTGGTGCTGGAAATACAGATCGGCCGCATCCACGCCCGGTGCGGAGACCAGCTGGCCGAGGACGCTGGCAATGCCGTCCGGGGTCAGTTCGGCGGGCTGCAGCAGACGGCTTTCCGCCTGGGCTAACAGGTTACTCATAGGTTCATTGCTCCTTGGCCGGGAGAATCTGCTCGACCGGCATGAAACGGCGATGCTCCTGAACCGGCATGCGCGCGCGTGTGTTCTTCAGCAACTGCGAATCCATTTCCCCGCAGACCACGCCCTCACCCTGGGGCAGGCAGGCCTTGATCTCGCCCCAGGGATCTATCAGACAGCTGTGGCCCCAGGTTTCCCGCCCGTTGGCGTGGGTCCCACCCTGGTTGGCGGCGAGAATGTAACACTGGCTTTCGATGGCCCGGGCCCGCAACAGCACCTCCCAGTGGGCGGCGCCGGTGACGGCGGTGAATGCCGAGGGTACCACTATAAGCTCGGCACCCTGGTTGCGCAGCGCCAGGTAGAGCTCGGCAAAGCGCACATCGTAACAGATGGTCAGGCCCAGCCGCCCGACCGGTGTATCCACGCAGACCACCCGGTCGCCGTAGCCGTAGTCGCGGGACTCGCGGTAGCTGCGCTGGTTGTCCGCCACCTCCACATCGAACAGGTGCAGCTTGTCGTAGCGCGCCACTTCGCGGCCCTGGTCATCCACCACCAGGCAGCAGGCCATGGCCTTGCCGCCAGCCGTTGCCGGGAGAGGGATACTGCCACCCACCAGCCAGAGGCCGTGCTGCCGGGCCTGGGCGGCGAGGAAGGGGCGGATCGGGCCGCTGCCCGCCCATTCCGCTGCGGCTATTTCCTGCAGGCTGCGATTGCCGAAGGCGGCGAAGCACTCCGGCAGCAGCACCAGCTCGGCGCCCTGGTGCGCGGCCTCGGCAATCAGAACGGCGGCGGCATCCAGGTTGGCCTGGACATCGGCACCACTGATCATCTGTATGGCGGCAACGCGTGACATTTCAATCCTCCAGGGCCGCCTTGTCGTCGAAGGCCCGGTCAAATTCCACGGTGGGCTGCATCCAGCTGCCGCTGATGCGGTAGCGCACGGAAGCGAAGCGGGCGACCTTGTCGCCCAGGATGCGATCGACCAGAAACAGTACCCCGCCGATCTGCGGTGCCCCGGCAATGATCGCCGCCAGTGGCAGGTTGTTGGTGACCGGCAGGGTGACCAGCAGCCCCATGTCCACCCGGTCGGAGGCCAGATCCAGGGTGCCGTCCAGCTGCAGCTTGGCGCTCGGCCCGTCCATGGCCAGCGGCGACATGGTCTGCAGCAGGCCATCGGTCAGGGCCGCCTCTCCGCTGAAGGTATCATAGGCCACACCCTTGCCGAACAGGTCGGAGAAGTCCAGACGCAGGCGCCGGGTCAGGGCATTGAAGTTGAGCAGACCGAATACCCGCAGGGCGTCGGCGGAGCTTTCACCGCTCTGCAGGGCGCCATCCTCGGCCTTGACCGCCAGCGAGCCGGAGCTGCGCGACAGGGCGAACCAGGCGGGCGAGCCGGGCCAGTCCAGGCCCACCTGGGCATTGAAGCGGGAACTGCTGAGCGTCGGTGCGTAATTCCAGGCACTGAGCACGCGTGCGATATCCCCGGCGGAGAGGGTGCCGTCGAAGCGACTGCGCGACTCGTCCCAGCGCATGTTGCCCTGCAGACGGAGACCGCCGCGCAGGTCCATGTCGATGTCGCTGATGCGCAGGGCGCCGGCTTCGGGCGTCATGTTGAAGGCCACCGCCCCCACCGGGTCCGGGCCCCAGACCAGTTGATCGATGCTGACCTGCATGGCCGGCACCT
Organism: Halopseudomonas formosensis; assembly: GCF_900115905.1. Taxonomy (GTDB): domain Bacteria; phylum Pseudomonadota; class Gammaproteobacteria; order Pseudomonadales; family Pseudomonadaceae; genus Halopseudomonas; species Halopseudomonas formosensis. The sequence continues at coordinate 47,751 of NZ_FOYD01000001.1, read as the reverse complement.
GACCCGGTCGCACCCCACGCAGGGGGTCTTCGGGCACCAGTGGCTTGATCAGGCCCTGGGTATCGGCGATCTGCTGTTCCCGGCGCGGCAGGGTCAGGCGCTGCAGGTCGAGGATGATAGGTTCACCCTCGGCCGAGGGCAGGCGCACCAGGCCGCTGAGCTGCGGGTGATCGGTGCTCATAACCCAGTCGCCTGACTGGGGCATCGCCAGCACTTCGATATCCTGCAGATCCAGCCCGAAGCCGCTCAGGTGGTCGGTCTGGACATGCACGCTGTTGATCAGTCCGGTGCGCGGCGCCGACTTGCCTTCGGCCGCGCCCCCCGTTGCAGCGGTACCGCCGAGGCCGGAGTGCTCCCACCATTCCCGCCACTGCTCCAGCTCGATGCGATCGAAGCGGGCGTGAACCATGATGCCCTCGACCGCCGGCCGCTCGGGAAGGCCACGACGGTAGCGGATATCCCCGGCGAGCATGTCCTCGCGGCTGTTCAACACCCCGCGCAGCGTATCGCCGAGCTGGAACTGCCAGTTCAGCGTCGGGCCGATGTCCAGCTGCAGGCGGCTTGGCATCAGACTCTCTGCGGGCTTTTCCAGTTCTCCCGGCAACTTCAGGGCCAGCCCCTGCAGGTCGCTCTCCACTGTCAGACGCGGGGTGCGTCCACCGATGCTCAGTTCCGCATTCCAGGCCGCGCGTCCGGTGGCCAGCCCCTTGGGCACAGGCGCCAGCAGTGCCCAGCCGTACAGATTGTCCATGCTGTGGATACCGTTCATGCGCAGTCGGTGTCGACCATCCAGGGCCTCCAGGCTGCCCTTGACCGTCTGGCCGAGAAACTGCGCGGAGATGGCCTCGCTGCTCAGACCCTGACCATGCTGGTAGCGGAATCGGCCGCTGGCATTGCGCAGCGGGGCCTTCAGCTGGGGAATGTTCAGCTCCTCGGCCTCGGTCTGCAGGTCCAGCTGCACATCCAGTCTGCGCGGCTGGCCTTCGGGCAGGCCGATGGGAATACCCAGCTCCAGGCCACCCTGCAGGCGCCCGCGCCCGCTCCAGTCGGCCAGCGGGTCGCCGGTGTACTCGGCCAGGGGCGTCTGCTGCATGATATGCAACCCGTCTTCCAGCGGCCCATCGAGCTGCCCGGCGATGGACAGGCGATAGCCTGCATCCTTGTCCTCCCCGGCGCGATCCAGCTCGACCCGAACATCGTCCAGCCGGGTCTGGCGCAATTGTCCCGTGGCACCCGAGATCTGCATGTCGTGGTTACGCTGCCACAGGCGGGCATCGACCTGTTCCAGTGCCGGCCAGCCGGGCTGGAAATTGAACCGGCCCTGCTCCAGCTGTGCATAGAGCTCGATGGTGCGCTCCTGCTCGGTCGCCTCGCGGCGCAGGGAGCCGTCCCAGGCAAAGATCGCCAGCGGCACCTGGCCGGAGAAGTCCGCCGCCTCCAGCCACTGCTCCAGTTCGTCGCCCAGTGCGGCGGTACGACTGGGCAGGTAGCGGCGGTAGATATCCGCCAGCCCGTCGCGCAGGGCTACCCGCAGGGTCATGCTCGGGGTCCGGCCTTGCAGCGGCAGGTGCAAGTGCATCAGGGCATTGACCCGGCCATCCTCGCCCCGGGCCTCGGCGCCGGGAATGTCGATCCGCACCCCCTGCTCGTCATCCCAGCGCCAGCGCACCGCACCCTGCAGGCTCTGGTAATGCCAGGGCTCGGGGAACAGATTGGGCAGGTGCATGCTCCAGTCGGCGCTGTTGACCCAGAGCTCGCCCATGGCCGGAGAGCCGGCCACCACACCACTGATGCCGCTCATGGCCGGGGTCACGGTGCGCGCTGCGACCCGGCCTTCGTGCAACGCCGCCTGCAGCGTCCAGTCGCGGAAACGGTCCAGTCCCGCGCCGCTGACCAGCACATTGCGCAGCTCGCCGCCGGGCTCCAGACTGCGGATGATCTCTGCGGTACGCTCGTGGGTGATGACGGAGGGCAACCACTGCCCCAGCAGATCCAGCTGGAGGCGATCGATCCGTGCCTGCCAAGTGTGCCAGCGCGGGTGTCGGGTCAGTTGCAGGCGGGTTTCCGGCCAGCGCTGTTCGCCCAGACGCAGACCGAGGTTCTGGATATCCAGTCGCTGTTCATCGTCGCCGAGGGTCATCTCGAACTGCAGCTGCACATCCTCGAGCGGCGGCACCTCACCGGGCAGGTCCAGGGCCACCACAGGCGCCTGCAGCTGCCCGCTGAAGCTGCCCAGACGGCGCTGGTGGAAGCGGCCCCAGAACTGGCCACCGGCCTCCACCCGGGCGACATGCAGCTGCCTGAGCTGTTCTTCCGGAATCCAGCGCTGCCAGTCGCTGGGCGGCAGGTCGACGAAGAAGCGCAGGTCCGCCCGGCGCCAGTCGCGCCCCGGCAGTTTGCCTTCCAGCTGCAGGCTGACAACCTGCTGGTCCGGCAGGCTCAGGCGGGCATCCAGCCGGTGCCGGCTGCCGCGGTTGATCAGGGTCAGGTCGCCGTTGGTGAACTCCCAGTCGGGCTGCTCCCAGGGGCTGATGCGGATGCTGCTGTCGAGCAGGGTGATGCGGCGCTGATCGAACAGGCGCTCCAGTGCCTTGTCCAGCCCGTCGCCGCCGGACTGGGTCTGGCCCAGACCACTGAGCTGCCAGCGGCCCTCGGCATCCTCGATGAATTCCAGCTCCAGCCCCTCCAGCTGGAGAGCGTCCATGACCGGCTTGCGCTGCCAGAGACTGGCGAACACGTCGATTCGCGCGGTCACGTGCTGCAGGTCGAGCAGCACAGGGCTGTCCCGGTCGGCTTTCTCGTAGACCCGCAGTCCGCGCAGCTGGAGTACCGGCTGCGAACCCTGCATCTCGGCGCTGAGGCTGTCCAGATCGATGGCCCGACCGGTTTCCTGCTCGATCCGCTGCACCAGCTCGTCCTGGTAATCGCCCAGCGCCGGGACGAACTGACGCCCCAGGCTGACATAGGCGGCAGCCAGCAGCAGCCAGCTGACCAGCAACAGGATCAGGCCATCAAGAAAACGCCGAAGCCAGCGCGACCAGCTCATGGACAGAAAGTATTCCCCATTGCAGGAGCAGTGCTACATCAGCACCACGTCATATTGTTCCTGGGTGTACATGGTTTCCACCTGGAAGCGGATCGGCCGCTCGATGAACATCTCCAGGTCCGCCACGTTGCCCGATTCCTCATCGAGCAGCCGGTCTATCACTGCCTGAGAGGCCAGCACCATGTAGCCTCCGGCCTGATAGGCGCGTGCTTCGCGCAGGATTTCCCGGAAGATTTCATAGCACACGCTCTCGGCCGTCTTCTGGATACCACGCCCGGCACAGCTTGGACAGGGTTCGCACAGCACCTGTTCCAGACTTTCGCGGGTACGCTTGCGGGTCATCTGCACCAACCCCAGTTCGGTGATGCCGATTATGTTGGTCTTGGCGTGATCACGCTCGAGCTGACGTTCCAGGGTACGCAGGACCTGGCGGCGGTGCTCCTCGTCCTCCATGTCGATGAAGTCGATGATGATGATGCCGCCCAGATTGCGCAGCCGCAGCTGGCGGGCAATGGAGGTGGCCGCCTCCAGGTTGGTCTTGAAGATGGTCTCTTCCAGGTTGCGATGGCCGACGAAGGCACCGGTGTTGACGTCGATGGTGGTCATCGCCTCGGTCTGGTCGATGACCAGATAGCCCCCCGACTTGAGCATCACCTTGCGCTCCAGGGCCTTGTGGATCTCGTCCTCGACGCCGTAGAGGTCGAACACCGGGCGTTCACCCGGATAGTGCTCCAGCACACCTTCCACCCCCGGCATCAGTTCCTGGACAAACTGCTCGACCTTCTGGAAGGTCTCCCGGGAATCGATGCGGATCTTCTCGATGCGCGGATTGACCAGATCGCGCAGGGTGCGCAGCGCCAGCGGCAGATCTTCATAGAGAACGGAGGGCGCCGGCGCGCTGTTGATCTGCTGGGAGATCTGCTGCCAGAGGCGGCGCAGGTAGCGGATATCGACCAGGATGTCCTCCTCCCGGGCGCCCTCCGCTGCGGTGCGCAGAATGAAGCCGCCCTGCTCCTCGATGCCTTCCTGTTCGATGCAGCGCGCCACTATGTCACGCAGGCGATCGCGCTCGGCCTCGTCCTCGATCTTCAGGGATATACCCACATGGGGCGTGCGTGGCATGTACACCAGATAGCGTGACGGCACCGACAGATGAGTAGTCAGGCGGGCGCCCTTGGTGCCTATGGGGTCCTTGGTGACCTGCACCACCAGCGCCTTGCCCTCGTGCACCAGGGCGCTGATCGGTTCGACGGCCGCGCCTTCGCGCTGGGAGATTTCCGAGGCATGGATGAAGGCGGCCCGCTCCAGGCCGATGTCGACGAAGGCCGCCTGCATGCCCGGCAGCACCCGTACCACCTTGCCCTTGTAGATATTGCCGACAATGCCGCGGCGCAGGGTGCGTTCGATGTGCACTTCCTGCAGCACACCGTTTTCCACCAGTGCTACCCGGGCTTCCATTGGCGTAATGTTGATCAGTATTTCTTCGCTCATGGAGCCCTCTCGCACCTGTTGTCAGCCCATCAGGATACCTGCAGCTTCCTGCCCTGTCAGCGCGACTGCCAGCAGGGAACGCCAAAACCGGCCAGCAGACGGGCAGTTTCCATCAATGGCAGGCCCACCACCGCACTGTAACTGCCGGCCAGGTGCTCGACAAACACCGCGCCCAGCCCCTGGATCCCATAGCCTCCGGCCTTGTCCGCGGGCTCGCCGGTGTCCCAGTAGGCCTTGATCTCGGCTTCCTGCAGCGGGCGAAAGCGCACCCGGGTGCTGACCAGCTCCAGTCGGATATCCTCCCCCTGCGCTACCGCCACGGCGGTCATGACCTGGTGCTCCCGGCCGGACAGTGCCCGCAGCATGGCCAGCCCCTGCTGCCGATCTCCGGGCTTGCCGAGAATCCGATCGCCCAATACCACCGCGGTATCCGCGGCCAGCACCACGGCGCCCGCCGGCGCAGCCGCCACGCCGGCCACCACCTTGTCCCGGGTCACCCGCTGCACGTAATCGGCCGGGGCTTCCCCGGGCAACGCCTGCTCATCGACGGCACAACGAACCAGGGTCACCGGCACGCCGATCTGCTCCAGCAGTTCACGCCGCCGGGGCGAAGCCGAGGCCAGATGGACCAGGCGCTCAGAGCACATGGAAACGCCGCCTCAGCAAGCGCAGCACGGTGAATACCCAGGGCCAGAGCACGGTACTGACCAGCGCCGGCAGCAGATACAGCAGGGTCGGCGGTCGGTTGCCGACCAGGCTGCTCAGCCACAGGGAGACCATCTGGGCTATGCCCAGCACCGGCAGCATGACCAGACTCTGCTGCCACAGGGGAAAACGGCGGATGCGCTGATACAGCAGCAGCACCAGCCAGGCGACCATGACCAGCACCAGGGCGTTCTGCCCGAACAGCTCGCCGAACAGCACGTCAGTGGCCAGTCCGGCGACCCAGGCGGTCAGCAGCCCCACCCGGTGTGGCAGGGCCATTACCCAGTAGGCCACGACCATGGCCAGCCACATGGGACGGCCGGCGTCGAAGGGCGCCGGCATGGGCATCACACTGAGAATCAGTGCCGCAACAAAGGACAAGCCGATGACCAGACTACTGCGCATCCGTTGGTTCCTCCGTCCGGGTGTCAGCCGGCTGCTGCGCCTCGGCGGCAGGCTGCTCCGGCGCCTCCTCCGTCGGCTCGTCGTCCCCCTCCAGACTCAGGGAGGGGAAGACATCGCCATAGGCACTTTCGGGACTGAACACCAGCAGCAGGTAGCGACTGCGATTGAGCTGGGCAGTGGGTTCGACGCGAACCTCGGCGAAGGGCTGCGAGGAGTCGCGGTTGACATAGGTGACGCGCCCGACCGGATAACCGGCGGGGAAGCGCTGGCCGAGCCCGGAGCTGACGATGATGTCGTCGACACGGATATCGGCGGTATCGCTGACATGCCGCAGTTCCAGCCAGTCGCTGTTGCCGGTGCCGCTGGCAATGGCGCGCAGGCCGTTGCGGTTGACCTGCACCGGCAGGCTGTGGGAGACGTCGGTGATCAGCAGCACCCGGGAGGTGAAGGGCATCACCTCGACCACCTGGCCCATCAGGCCGGTGGCATCCAGCACCGGCTGGCCGAGGAAGACTCCGTCGCGCTCGCCCTTGTCGATGAGAATGCGCTGGGAAAAGGCGTTGGGGTCGATGCCGATCAGTTCGGCGACCAGCACCTTCTCGTCCAACAGTTCGGAGGAATTGAGCAACTCGCGCAGGCGCACGTTCTGTTCGGTCAGCGCGGCGAGCTTCTGCAGCTTGCGCTTGGCCAGCAGGGCCTCGGCGCGCAGGCGTTCGTTCTCGGCGATCAGATCGGCACGGCTGGTCAGCTGCAAATAGAGCGTATCCCAGGCCCGCACCGGCAGGTCGGCCACGTAGTACAGGGGGGTCAGCAGCATGCCCAGATGCGAGCGCAGCGGCTTGAGTGCCTCGAAGCGGGCGTCCACCACCATCAGCGCGATCGAAAGCACCGTCAATGCAATGAAGCGAACCCCGAGGGACGGGCCTTTGATGAAAAGCGGTTTGATGACGGGCTCCTTGCGACTGCAGGGTGGGCTTCAGCGGTCAGTCCCGGCACCTGCGGTGCCGGGATGCGCCTGCCGGCCTATCATTCGGTGGACAGCAGATCCATGGCATGCTGGTCCATCATCTCCAGGGCACGACCGCCGCCACGGGCCACGCAGGTCAGCGGCTCCTCGGCAACGATGACCGGCAGACCGGTTTCCTGAGCCAGCAGCTTGTCCAGATCACGCAGCAGTGCGCCACCGCCAGTGAGGATCAGGCCGCGCTCGGCGATGTCCGATGCCAGTTCCGGCGGGGACTGTTCGAGTGCACTCTTGACCGCTTGGACTATGGTCTGCAGAGATTCCTGCAGGGCCTCGAGCACCTCGTTGGAGTTCAGGGTGAAAGCCCGCGGCACACCCTCGGCCAGGTTGCGGCCGCGCACGTCCACTTCCAGTACTTCACCACCGGGGAAGGCCACGCCGATTTCCTGCTTGATGCGCTCGGCGGTGGACTCACCGATCAGACTGCCGTAGTTGCGGCGCACGTAGGTGATGATGGCTTCGTCAAAGCGGTCGCCGCCGACCCGCACCGACTCGGCGTAGACCACGCCGTTGAGGGAGATCAGGGCAATCTCGGTGGTACCGCCACCGATGTCCACAACCATGGAACCGTGGGCTTCCTCGACCGGCAGGCCGGCACCGATGGCAGCGGCCATGGGCTCCTCGATCAGGTAGACTTCGCGGGCACCGGCGCCCAGGGCCGACTCGCGAATGGCCCGCCGCTCCACCTGGGTGGATTTGCACGGCACGCAGATCAGCACCCGCGGGCTGGGCTGGATGAAACTGTTCTCGTGGACCTTGTTGATGAAGTACTGCAGCATCTTCTCGCAGACGCTGAAGTCGGCGATGACACCGTCCTTCATCGGCCGGATGGCCTGGATGTTGCCCGGAGTACGCCCCAGCATACGCTTGGCGTCGGTACCCACTGCGACAACACTTTTCTGGTTACCATGGGTGCGGATGGCGACAACCGAGGGCTCATCCAGCACTATGCCACGATCGCGGACGTAGATCAGTGTGTTGGCGGTTCCCAGGTCGATGGACAGATCGCTGGAAAACATGCCGCGAATTTTCTTGAACATGCTGTTTATATACCCCGAGGGCATCTAGGTTTGAATGAGGGGAGCACGAAACAGGTATTTACCTGGCAAATGGCCACCAACCTGCGATAAACAGCGGCAACATGACTCGAACACAGGCATTTGAATCGACACATCCCGAAGTGTCGCAACTCTAACAATGGCGGGGTTTTTGGGCAAGGCGCGGATGTGGTAAATTCCTCTCCTTTTCCCGGACATTGCTTACGCAACCCGCCCTATTCGATTTCGAGGAGAACTATATGGCCCTGGATCGCTCCGACGTGGAACACCTGGCCCATCTGGCGCGCATTGGTCTCAAGGAGGCCGAGATTCCCGCCTATGCGGACAAGCTGTCCAGCATCATGGGGCTGATCGATCGGATGCAGGCGGTGGATACCAGCGGCGTGCAGCCGCTGGCCCATCCCCTGGAAACCACTCAGCGCCTGCGCGCCGACGTGGTCACCGAAGATAACCAGCGCGACGCCCTTCAAGCCATAGCACCGGCCACCGAACAGGGGCTGTATCTGGTGCCGCGGGTCATCGAATAACCGAGACGAGATTCCATTTCCATGCATGAGAAAACCCTGGCCGAACTGTCTGCGGCCCTGCACAGCAAGGCGATCTCCAGCGTCGAGCTGACTGAGCACTACCTTGCCCGTATCCAGCAACTCGATGGCACCCTCAACAGTTTCATCACCGTTACCCAGGAGCTGGCCCTGGAGCAGGCCCGCGCCGCCGACGCCCGCCTGGCTGACGGCAGTGCCGGCCCGCTGACCGGCATTCCGCTGGCCCACAAGGACCTGTTCTGCACCCGCGGCGTGCGCACCAGCTGCGGTTCGAAGATGCTGGACAACTTCGTTGCCCCCTACGAGTCCACGGTGACCCAGCGCTTCATCGATGCCGGCGCGGTGACCCTGGGCAAGACCAACATGGACGAGTTCGCCATGGGCTCCTCCAACGAGTCGAGTTTCTATGGCCCGGTTCGCAACCCCTGGAATCAGGAGCTGATTCCAGGCGGTTCCTCCGGCGGTTCGGCGGCCGCCGTGGCAGCGCGTCTGTGTGCGGCCGCCACAGGTACCGATACCGGCGGCTCGATCCGCCAGCCCTCGGGCTTTACCGGCCTGACCGGCCTCAAGCCCACCTACGGCCGGGTATCGCGCTGGGGCATGATCGCCTACGCCTCCAGTCTGGATCAGGCCGGCCCCATGGCGCGCACCGCCGAAGACTGTGCGCTGCTGCTGCAGGCCATGGCCGGTTTCGACGAGAGGGACTCCACCTCGGTCGAGCATCCGGTGCCGGACTACAGCGCCGAGCTGAACCAGCCGCTGCAGGGGCTGCGCGTGGGCCTGCCGAAGGAGTACTTCGGTGAGGGTCTGGACGCCGGCATCGCCAATACCATTGATCAGGCGGTCAAGCAGCTGCAGGCGCTGGGCGCCGAGATAAGGGAGGTCAGTCTGCCCAACGCCGAGCTGGCCATTCCCGCCTACTACGTGATCGCCTCGGCAGAAGCCTCGTCCAACCTGTCCCGGTTCGACGGAGTGCGCTATGGCTACCGCTGCGAGAACCCGACCGATCTGATGGACCTGTACCTGCGCTCCCGCGAGGAAGGCTTCGGCGCCGAGGTCAAGCGCCGCATCATGGTCGGCACCTACGCCCTGTCGGCTGGCTACTACGATGCCTACTACCTGCAGGCACAGAAGATCCGCCGCCTGATCAAGAACGATTTCCTCGCCGCCTTCGAGCAGGTGGATGTCATTCTCAGCCCGACTTCGCCGATTCCTGCGTTCCGCATCGGCGAGAAGATCGATGATCCGGTCAGCCTGTATCTGACCGATATCTACACCATTACCGCCAACCTCGCCGGGGTACCGGGGGTCGCCCTGCCGGCGGGCTTTGCCGATGATCTGCCGGTAGGCATGCAGCTGCTCGGCCCCTATTTCAGCGAACCGCGCCTGCTGAACGTGGCCCATCAGTACCAGCAGGCCACCGACTGGCATACCCGGGCGCCACTGTAAGACGCGGCAACGCCGCGCCTCCCGTGACCCTTTCCCCCTGCGGGAAAGGGTGGCCCACAGGCCGGGAGAGGGGCAGCAGGCTCGCAGGCAGCGGCCAATACCGAATTTGAGGAAACACTGAACATGCAATGGGAAATCGTCATCGGGCTGGAGATTCACGCCCAGCTCACCACAGCGTCGAAGATCTTCTCCGGCAGCGCCACCACCTTCGGTGCCGAGCCCAACACCCAGGCCAGCCTGGTCGATCTGGCGATGCCGGGTACCCTGCCGGTACTCAACGCCCAGGCGGTGAAGAACGCGGTCAAGTTCGGCCTGGCGATCGACGCCGAGATCGGCATGACCAACGTGTTCGCACGCAAGAACTACTTCTACCCCGACCTGCCCAAGGGTTACCAGATCAGCCAGATGGACCTGCCGATCGTGGGCAAGGGCCATGTGGACATCACCCTGGATGACGGCACCGTCAAGCGCGTCGGCGTGACCCGCGCACACCTGGAAGAGGACGCCGGCAAGAGCCTGCACGAGGACTTCCAGGGCATGAGCGGCATCGACCTGAACCGGGCCGGCACGCCGCTGCTGGAGATCGTCTCCGAGCCGGACATGCGCAGCGCCAAGGAAGCGGTCGCCTATGCCCGCACCATCCACTCGCTGGTGCGCTACCTGGGCATCTGCGACGGCAACATGGCCGAGGGCTCCTTCCGCTGCGACTGCAACGTGTCGGTACGGCCCAAGGGCCAGACCGAGTTCGGCACCCGCTGCGAGCTGAAGAACATCAACTCCTTCCGCTTCATCGAGCGGGCGATCAATACCGAGGTGCAGCGTCAGATCGAGCTGATCGAGGATGGCGGCACGGTGGTGCAGGAAACCCGCCTGTACGATCCGAACAAGGACGAAACCCGCTCCATGCGCAGCAAGGAGGAGGCCAACGACTACCGCTACTTCCCCGATCCGGACCTGCTGCCGGTGGTCATCGAGCCGTCCTTCGTCGAACAGGTACGCAGCGAGCTGCCGGAACTGCCACAGCAAAAGCGCGAACGCTTCCAGAGCGAGTTCGGCCTGTCCGCCTACGACGCCAGCGTGCTTTCGGCCAGCCGCGAGATGGCCGACTACTTCGAACAGGTCCAGCGCACCTGCGGCGACGCCAAGCTGGCGGCCAACTGGGTGATGGGCGAGTTGTCCAGCCTGCTGAACAAGTCGGATATCGAGATCGACCAGTCGCCGGTCAGCGCCGAGCAGCTGGGCGGCATGATTCTGCGCATCAAGGACAACACCATCTCCGGCAAGATCGCCAAGATGGTGTTCGAGGCCATGGCCAATGGCGAAGGTGACGCCGACCAGATCATCGAGGCGCGCGGACTCAAGCAGGTGACCGACACCGGCGCCATCGAGGCCATGCTCGACGAGGTACTGGCAGCCAACGCCGCCCAGGTCGAACAGTACCGTGCCAGTGACGAGGCCAAGCGCGGCAAGATGTTCGGCTTCTTCGTCGGCCAGGCGATGAAGGCATCCAGGGGCAAGGCCAACCCGCAGCAGGTCAATCAGCTGCTCAAGCAGAAGCTGGACGGCTGATCTTGGCATTGCCCCGGCAAGGTCAATGCCGCCCGGACATGCTGCGGCTGGCGATGCGGGCAGTGCTTGCTGCCCTGCTCCTGCTGGCCGGTCCCGCCGCCATAGGTACCGACCTGCCGGACAGCGAAGGCGGGTTGACCTATACCGCCGAGGGCCGTGCGTCCTACTATTCCTCCCGTCTGCACGGGCGGCGCACCGCCAGCGGCGAGCCCTACGACGAGTCGGACATGACCGCCGCCCATCCCAGCCTGCCCTTCGGTGCCCGGCTGTGTGTCACCAACCTGTTCAATGGCCGCAGCACCACGGTGCGGGTCAATGACCGTGGCCCCTTTGTCGGCGGGCGCATCATCGACGTATCCCTTGCCGCGGCAAGGGAGCTGGGCATGCTTCGCGCCGGCACCGCCCGGGTGCGGGTGAAGACCTGCGATGAGGATAACTGAAACGCAGGGGCACTAACGCGGCGGTACTAGACTCCAAAGGTGGCTTACAAGAAACCAAGGAGCTAGTCGCCCATGACGGAAACGACACGGAAACGACTCTGGAACACCACCATTCTGCTGCCGGTGTTCATACCGGCGTTCTTCTTCATCCTGCTGCTGGTCATAGGTACCGCCAGTCAACCTGACCTGGCCGGGGAGCTGTTTTCCTCGCTGCTGGCCTATATCACCAGCAGCTTCGGCTGGTTCTACATGCTGGCCGTGGCGATATTCCTGGTCTTTGTGGTGATAGTCGCCCTGAGCCGCTGGGGCAACATCAAGCTCGGGCCTGACCACTCCGAACCCCAGTACAGCTTCCCGGCCTGGTTCGCCATGCTGTTCTCCGCCGGCTACGGTATCGCCCTGCTGTTCTTCGGCGTCGCCGAACCCGTGTTGCATTATGCCGACCCGCCGGTCGGTGCGGGACTGACAGTGGATGCGGCCAAGCAGGCCATGCAGATCGCCTTCTTCCACTGGGGCTTTCACATCTGGGCCATCTACGGGCTGACCGGTCTGGTGCTGGCGTACTTCTCTTTCCGCCACGGCCTGCCGCTGTCCATCCGCTCGGCGCTCTACCCACTGATCGGTGACCGCATCTACGGCCCCATTGGTCACGCGGTGGATATCTTCGCCATTCTCGGCACCATGTTCGGTATCGCTACCACGCTGGGGCTGTCGGTGGCTCAGATGAATGCCGGGTTCAACTACCTGTGGCCGTCGATACCGGTCAATACCTGGGTGCAGATCGCGTGTGTTGCCGGCATCACGGTGCTGACCATGGGCTCGGTGGTGGCGGGCATGGACAAGGGCATCAAGCGCCTGGCGATGCTGAACATGATCATCGCCACCGCGCTGATGCTGTTCATCTTCCTGGTCGGCCCGACCATCTTCATTCTCGAGACCTTCCTGCAGAACACCGGCAGCTACCTGAACAACATCGTCGAGCGGACCTTCAACCTGCAGGCCTACTCGCGCAGTGACTGGATCGGCAACTGGACCCTGTTCATCTTCGGCTGGACCATCGCCTGGGCACCCTTCGTCGGCCTGTTCATCGCCAAGATCAGCCGCGGTCGTACCATACGCCAGTTCGTCTTCGGGGTGATGCTGGTACCCACCTTCTTCACCTTTTTCTGGTTCTCGGTATTCGGTGACACCGCACTGCACCTGATCATCAACCAGGGCTACAGCGAACTGATTGATCAGGTGAAGGCGGACAACGCCATCGCCCTGTTCAAGCTGCTGGAGCAGTTCCCCTTCACTTCGGTGGCGTCCTTCCTCACAGTACTGCTGATCGCCCTGTTCTTCGTCACCTCGGCGGATTCCGGGGCACTGGTGGTCGACTCCCTGGCCTCCGGCGGGGCACTGGATACACCGGCCTGGCAGCGTGGCAGCTGGGCCATCCTCAGCGGTGTGCTGGCCTCGGTACTGCTGCTGGCCGGCGGCCTCAAGGCGCTGCAGAGCATGGCGATTGCCAGCGCCCTGCCCTTCGCCATCATCATGCTGCTGTCGGCCGTGGGCATGTGGCGCGCCCTGGTGATCGAGAGCCATCACCAGAAGGTCAGCCAGAGCAACCGCAGCGGCGGCCCAGGCCTGTGGCGCAAGCGTCTGGCCGGCATAGTCACCTATCCGGAGAAGGACGAAGTGGAACAGTTCATCAAGGGCACCGCCCTGACCGCCATGATCCGCGTCGCCAAGGGACTTCAGGCACAGTCCTGGCCCGCCGAGGTCCACTACGACGAGGAACATACCCGCGCCTATCTGGAGGTGGTATCCGACCAGCTCGACTTCCTCTACGAGATCCGCCTGCGCGAGTACCTGCGTCCGGCCTTCGCCAACCCGGATACCAGCGAGACCGCCGACGAGGACAGCTACTACTACCGTGCCGAGGTATTCCTGCGCCGGGGTGGTCTGGCCTACGACGTCTATGGTTACGAGGACAAGGAGCTGATCAGCGACATCCTGGATCACTTCGAGAAGTATCTGGATTTCCTGCAGCTGTCACCGGGCGTGCTGCCATGGAACATGGCCGAGCATGACGAGCTGCTGAATACGCCGAAGGAAGGTTGAGGTGAGATATTGAGGATACCGGCAGGCCGTCAGGGCCTGCCGGTCGTTCCGATCACTGCTGCAGCAGGCGGATGATTTCCGGATCACGGAAGATGCGCGACAGGGCATCGCTCATCACTTCGCTGACCAGACGGGTGTTGGTGGCCTGGTTGGGCGCATAGCCGAAGCGATGCTGGGCGGAGGCGCTGTAGCGACCGTTGTAGCGTTCATTGAGCGAGCGCACTTCGGCGCTGAAGGTCGCCCCGATGTCTGCCTGGGTCACGTAGACCCCATCCTTGGGCGAGATGTAGCTGAGCTCTGACAGGCTGACCACCAGGCTGTTGGCGTTGGGGGTACCTTCGGGCACCACGCTGAAGCCCAGCTGACGCAGCGCCCCTTCCACCTGCTGACGGATATGGTTGAGGGCCTGCGGGTTGATGGTCAGGTTGCTGGTCTCCGGGTAGAGACCGCCGCGGGTGCCGAGTACCGGCGAGCTGCGGGTGTCGCGCACGGTCACCACCACAGGCTGCTGTCGGGCGACCGGACTCAGGGTAGTGGTGACACTCGGGGTGACATTGAGTTGCTGCGGACTGTGGGCGCAACCGACCAGCACCAGTGCCAGCGCCGCCAGTCCCAGCCAGCGTGAAAATCTCGTCATGACTGCATCTCCTTCAGCGGAATGAACTTGCGTTGGGTTCGGATCAGGCGTCCAGCGGCCGGGCACCGGCTTCGAGCAGGGCGGCGACGTATTCCTCGGCCTGGTCATGCTCGGAGATGACCTGCAGGAAGGTGCGCCCCCGGGCGTCCTCGCCATTCACGTCATGGCCGGCAGCCTTGAACATCTCCAGGAAGCGGGCGAAGTCATGGGCCCGCAGGCTGCGATAGGCACGCGCCAGCATGTAGTGGTCCACCGGCTCGTCACCATGGGGGCGGAAGCCGAGAAACACCGCGACCTGTTCATCGGTCATCGGCTCGCCAACCACCTTCTTCTTGTCTTTACGCACGGACAACCCTCTTCAGTGAATTCGAAAGGAACGGATTGTAGCACTCCCCGGGTCGGGCATCAGCCGGGCGCTGCGACTACACAGGGGGCGGTTGCAGGGAGTATGCTGATAGAGCCTTGCGGCCGGTTCTCCCCGGGGCGCGCCTGGAAACGGACATCAAGATCTGTTGTGGCAGTCAGCCCCTGCGTTGTCAATACAGGAATCAGCATGTCCAACCTGTCTTTGCCCCTGTTCGCCGCCCTGCGCGACAGTTTTCGCCAGGGCTACTCGCTGAGCAGCCTGCGCAGTGATGTGCTTGCCGGCATCACCGTGGGCATCATCGCCATCCCGCTGGCCATGGCCCTGGCCATCGCGGTCGGGGTGGCGCCCCAGCATGGTCTCTATACCGGTATCGTCGGCGGGCTGATCATCGCCCTGTTCGGAGGTTCGCGGTTCAATATCTCCGGTCCCACCGCCGCCTTCGTGGTGATACTGCTGCCCATTACCCAGGCCTACGGGCTGGGCGGCCTGCTGCTGGTTACCCTGATGGCCGGGGCCATACTGGTGGTGCTGGGAGTGGCGCGCATGGGCAACCTGATCCAGTTCGTGCCCTACCCGGTGGTGATGGGCTTCACCGCGGGGATCGGCATTGTCATCGCCACCCTGCAGATCAAGGACTTTTTCGGCCTGCAGAACGTCGGCCCGCACACCCACTATCTGGATCAGCTGCAGGCCCTGGGCCAGGCTTTGCCCAGCATCAGTCCGGGTGACACCCTGGTGGGTGCGGTGACCCTGACGGTACTCATCCTCTGGCCGCGCCTGACCCGACGCATCCCCGGGCACCTTGTCGCCCTGCTGCTCGGCAGCCTGCTGGGGCTGCTGCTGATGAGTCTGGATGTGTCGGTCGCCACTCTGGGCAGCCGCTTCAGTTATGAACTCGACGGAGTAACCCATGCCGGCATTCCGCCGCTGGCGCCGCAGTGGGTCCTGCCTTGGAAATTGCCCGGTGCCGATGGCCAGCCGCTGCTGATCAACTTCGAGTTGCTGCGCCAGCTGCTGCCCTCTGCCCTGGCGGTAGCCATGCTCGGCGCCATCGAGTCGCTGCTCTGCGCGCTGGTGGCCGACGGCATGGCCGGCACCCGCCACGACCCCAACGCCGAGCTGATCGGTCAGGGCCTGGGCAATATGGTGGTGCCCTTCTTCGGCGGCATCACCGCCACCGCCGCCATCGCCCGTACCGCCACCAGTGTGCGCAGCGGCGCCCGCTCGCCCATCGCCGCTGTGGTGCATGCCCTGGTAATACTGCTGGCGGTGGTGCTGCTGGCACGGCTGTTCGCCTGGCTGCCGATGGCGTCTCTGGCCGCCATGCTGCTGATGGTGGCCTGGAACATGAGCGAGGCCAAGCGCGTGATCCACCTGCTGCGGGTGGGGCCACGTCAGGATGTGCTGGTACTGCTGATCTGCCTGCTGCTGACCGTGCTGTTCGACATGGTACTGGCGGTGGGTGTGGGGCTGCTGCTGGCCTCGGCGCTGTTCATCAAGCGCATGGCCGATCTCAGTGAAGGGGCGCGGGCGCGGCCGGACCGGGAACTGCAGGTCGAGCTGCCGGACGCCGTGGTGCTGTACCGTATCCAGGGCCCGCTGTTCTTCGCTGCCGCCGACAAGGCGCTGCGCGCGCTCAGCCAGTTCGAGGAGCAGATCCGCTATCTGATCATCGACATGCGCGCGGTGCCGAGCATGGACATGAGCGCCCTGGTCCTGTTCGAGCAGGCATTGGGAGACATCCGCCGGCGCGGTGTGCAGGTCTATCTGAGCGGGGTCAAGCCCCGCATCCGGCTCAAGCTGAAGCGGGCCGGTATCCACGCCCGTCGCGGGGAGATCGGTTTTACCGCCTCGCCGGAGCTGGCAGCCAGACTGATCCGGGCGCAGCAGGAGGACGCTGCGCCGGTGCAGGCCTGAGGATCAGAAATCCTTGAGCGCGTAGATACCGGCGGCGTTGCGCCAGTAGCCCTTGTAGTCCAGGCCATAGCCGAACACGTAGCGATCAACCACATCCAGCCCGGTGAAGTCGGCACGCATGCCCGGGAAGGCCTTGCGGTCGTGGGTCTTGTCCAGCAGAACGGCGGTCAGTACCTGTGCTGCGCCGGCGTCGCGGCAGTACTCCATGATCGCGGCCAGGGTATGCCCCTCATCGAGAATGTCATCAATGATCAGCACGGTGCGCCCGACCAGGGAATGCTCGGCGCGGGCCTTCCAGAACAGTTCGCTGCCCGACAGCTTGTTGCGGTAGCGGGTGGCATGCAGATAGCCCACTTCCATGGGGAAGTTCAAACGGGTCAGCAGTTGCCCGGCGATGATCAGACCGCCGTTCATGACGCTGTAGACGATCGGGTTGCTGTCCTTCAGCTTCTCCGTGATGGCCGCGGCCATCTGGTCCATCGCGGCTTCCACCTGCTGCTGGGTATAAAGGCAATCCGCCTCGTCCATCACCTGTCTGACGTGATCGAGATCAAGGGACATGCAAGCCTCCGGGGCAAGGGTAAAAGCGACGCAAAATACTGCACCTGCCGCGGTCACGCAAGGTAATGTGGCGATTTACCGCCCAATTGCGGATGACCGGCATCGAGCATTAGTTTAGGCTATCCGCGTATCTTTCCCGCCAGGAACCCTGCCCCATGAATATCCAGGAAATCCGCCATCCGCTGATCCGTCACAAGCTCGGCCTGATGCGCCGCAACGATATCAGCACCAAGAACTTCCGTGAACTGGCACAGGAAATCGCTGCCCTGCTGACTTACGAGGCGACCAAGGACATGCCGGTCGAAAGTCACGCCATCGATGGCTGGTGCGGCAAGGTGGAAGTCGAGAAGCTGGCCGGCAAGAAGATCACCGTGGTACCCATCCTGCGCGCCGGTCTGGGCATGCTCGACGGCGTACTCAGCCTGATCCCCAGTGCCAAGGTGAGCATGATCGGCCTGGTGCGCAACGAGGAAACCCTCGAGGCCGACACCTACCTGCAGAAGCTGGTCAACGAACTGCACCAGCGCCGGGCGCTGATCATCGACCCCATGCTGGCCACGGGCGGCTCCATGATCGCCACCATCGACATGCTCAAACGGGCCGGCGCCCACGAGATCCGAGCGCTGGTGCTGGTGGCCGCGCCGGAGGGGGTCAAGCGGGTCAACGAGGCCCACCCCGACGTAGAGATCTTTACTGCCTCGGTGGACCAGCGTCTGAACGAGCACGGCTACATCATTCCCGGTCTGGGCGATGCGGGTGACAAGATCTTCGGCACACGGCAGAAGGACGTGCATTGATGCGGCAGGATATGAGCACCACCGGCTGGCACAGTGTGCTGGCCGGTTCACAGATGTTGTTTGTCGCCTTCGGTGCGCTGGTGCTGATGCCGCTGATTACCGGGATGAACCCGAGCGTGGCACTGTTTACCGCCGGACTGGGCACGCTGATCTTCCAGTTCATCACCCGACGCCAGGTACCCGTCTTCCTTGCCTCCAGTTTTGCCTTCATAGCACCCATTCTGTACAGCAACCAGACCTGGGGCCTGGCAGCGACTTTGGGTGGCCTGGTGGCGGCCGGCATGGTCTACCTGGTGTTGAGCCTGCTGGTCTACCTGCGCGGACCGGAGTTCATTCAACGCCTGCTGCCACCGGTGGTGGTGGGACCGGTGATCATGGTCATCGGCCTGGGGCTGGCGGGCACGGCCGTAAACATGGCCCTGGGCAAGTCCGGGGACGGCAGCCTGCAGCTGGTCGACGAATCCTCCGCGATGATCATTTCCCTGGCAGCGCTGATCACTACCCTGCTGGTGGCGGTCTATGCCAGAGGCATCTTCCGCCTGCTGCCGATCATGGCGGGGGTGGTGGTGGGCTACGGCCTGTCCTGGGTACTGGGCGCCGTGGATTTCACCAACGTCGGCGCCGCCAGCTGGGTAGCCGTGCCTGCCTTCGTGACCCCGGAATTCCATCTCGCCGCCATCCTGTTCATGATCCCGGTCGCGCTGGCACCGGTAATCGAGCATATCGGTGATGTCATGGCGATCAGCTCGGTCACCGGCAAGAATTTCCTGCGCAAGCCAGGCCTGCACCGCACCCTGCTGGGCGACGGTCTGGCCACCTCTGCGGCAGCGCTGTGTGGCGGACCGCCGAACACCACCTACTCCGAAGTTACCGGCGCAGTGATGCTGACCCGCAACTTCAATCCGATGGTGATGATCTGGGCGGCCTTCTTCGCCATCGGGCTGGCCTTTGTCGAGAAATTCGGTGCCATTCTGCTGGGCATTCCGGTGCCGGTAATGGGCGGTATTCTGTGTCTGCTGTTCGGCTCCATTGCGGTGGTGGGGATCAATACCCTGATCCGCAACCAGGTGGACCTGTCCGAGGCGCGCAACCTGTGCATCGTCTCGGTTACCCTGGTGTTCGGCATCGGCGGCATGGCCATCGGGAGTCACGAACTGACCCTGCAGGGTGTCAGCCTGTGCAGCGTGGTGGCGATACTGCTCAACCTGATACTGCCGGCGGCCCCCGCCTCGGCCACTGGAGCAGCGGCAGAATCCAACCCTTCCTGATCCCTATTCAGCGCCGCCAGCAACGGCTGTCCGCCGGCGTGCGCTGATTGATCTGATCCAGGCTGTAGCTGGCGCAGGGATCGCCAGCCATCAGCCCGCCCGGTACCGCAGTGGCGGTCAGGGTGAAACTCTCCGCCCCCAGCGCCGCATGCAGGATATACAGTGGCGTGCCGCTGGCCGGACTCTGCAGCGTCAGCTGCGGCACCGTACCCGCATCGTAGCCCCCATGGCGCACATAGTGCCGCTCCAGCCGCTGGGCATTCTCCAGCAGGATACCCGCCACCTCGGCGCGCCGGGCCTGGCGCACGTGCTCCTGATAGGCCGGCAGGGCAATACCCGCCAATATCGCGATGATGACCACCACCAGCATGATCTCGATCAGGCTGAAGCCCTGCCCCCGTCGCTGATTCACTGCAGCTGCCTCCAGGCAACCCGCCGGAACGCCTGCGGCCCCACACCCGACGCCGTCATCGCAGCGGCACCCTGCTGCTGTGCATAGCCGGCCTCGAGCAGCGTGCTGACCTGGCCCTGCCGCGCCAGTACGGTGACCCGGTACAGCGTCCCGTCGCTGCCAGGCGCGATACCGGGCAGCAGACTGCTGTCCCCCTGGCGCACCAGGCGGAACCAGACTTCCACCTCGTTACCGCTCACCGGCAGCTGACTCCAGTCCGCCCCCGGCGCGCTGCCCGCAGCGCCGTTCAACACCGTAACCGGTACCTCACAGAGCGGCTGACAGGGATCCGTTGGCAAGGTCAGCAACCCGGCTTCGAGCTGCTGCTCGAGATGACGCAGGGCACTTTCGGCAGCCTGGAAGCTCTTGTTCAGCTGGCGGGAGTTATGTGCCATGCGCTGTTGCAGCGTGGAATCGGAGACCCCGGCCAGGGCAATCACTGTCAGCAGCAACAGCATGACCAGACTGACCAGCAGGGCGGCCCCCCGCTGACAAGGTCGAATGGGTCGATACCTGGGCAGGGACATAGGGCTCACTCCAGCCGGTTGCGCAGGGCGCTGACCAGAGTGTACTGCCGCTGACGCAGCTGCCCATGGCCGGCGGGGTTGTCGGACAGCGCCAGCAGGATACGAACACTGCGGACCCGGGGCCCTTCATCCGGTTGCAACGTCGTCACATAGGCCCCTGCCACACCGTCCTCGTCAGCACTGGCCGCCAGGCCGAACTGCACGCCGAAGCTGGCCACGCCCTCGATCAGCGTCTCGAAGTTGCCCGCCCCGTTGGTGCGCACCTGCAGGTTATGGCCGGCCAGCCGGTATTCCACCTTGCGTACGGGAATCAGGATATCCCCCGGGGCCACGGCCAGCGTCTCGCCGGCCTCCGCCACGCGCACCTCGTCCAGGCAGTTGGTAGCCAGCAGCCAGCGTGCGTCATAGCCGGCCGCATCGCGCTGATCCGCTGTATGCACCGGATCATGCACGGTCACGGCGCTGACAAGCCTGAGCACACCCGCCGAATGCGAGATGGGCGTGGCCAGGGGCGCTGGCAGCTGGGCGGCCATCGGCGCGGGCAGCCGCTGCAGATCCAGACAGCCGAAGGCACCAGCCTGACGGATATCGCGACCGAGGCGGGCTAGCACGAAGCGGGTATTTTCCTGCACTGCAGCCAGTTGCTGCTGAAGCACGAAGCTGCTGCGGTTGGCCAACAGCTGTTGAATCGCACCGGCCACCAGCAGCAGCCCCACGGTCATTGCCACCATGAGCTCTACCAGGCCCACTCCAGCCTGGCCGATACTCCCTCGCCCCTTCACGGCAGGCCCCTGATGCGCGTGGACAGCAGCAGACTGGCCTGGGCGCCCGGCCCATCCAGGCGCTCCTGGGACCAGCCGATGTGAATGCTGACCTGGGGACCCTGCACCTGCACACGGGCATGCCCGGCGGGCAGTTCGCAGGTGACGGCATGCATGAAATCGTTGCGGTCGGTCTGTACTACCGACGCTCCCGGTGTCGCGGGATGACAACCCTGATCCAGCTGCATGGCGTACTGCGCCAGAGCGTCGGGATTGGCACGCATGCGATCCAGCAGGTCATAGGCGATGAAGGAGGCATGCGTGAGGTCGGCCGCCGCTGCACTGACCCGCAACGCCTGGGCCTGCAGCAGCATCGCACCCTGCCCGCCGACAGCAAGAATCAGCAGGGCAACCAGAACCTCGATGAGACTGGCGCCCTGCTGCGCTGTGGTGCGGTGGAACCGGGCTGTATGGATGGCGTAAGCGTCCGGCATGGCGCCCCCCCCTGCAGCAGTTGAGTTGCCCCAGGGATTGCCGGCTCCTGGCATGGACCGGCGACTCTAGCGGCGAGCTGACCCGCTCACATCACCCCAAGGGGTGATGATGGGTAATCTGTGACCGGGGTCGCGGGCGGATTGCCGACCGCTACCGGTCAGGCGACCCGTCGGGAGGGCTCGGCACCCGAGCCAGTGGCATGCAGCAGGTTCTCCGCCAGCTGGCCGACGATACGCTGGCGCGCCTCGCGGCTGCCCCAGGCACTGTGGGGGGTCACCACCAGATTGGGCAGATCGTCCGCCAGCAACGGGTTGCCCGCCGCCGGCGGTTCGGTGGTGAGCACATCGAAGCCGGCACCACCCAGGTGACCGCTGCGCAGGCTGTCGACCAGCGCCTGCTCGTCCACCAGACCACCGCGACCGGTATTGATCAGCAGACTGCCGGGCTTCATCAGCGCCAGCTCGTTGCGACCTATCATGTTGCGGGTGCTGTCCGTCAGCGGGCAGTGCAGGCTGAGAATATCTACCCGGGGCAGCAGGGCCTCCAGCGAGGGCCGTTCGGGGTGCGGCCGCCCGGGAACCGCACCGACCACCACCTGCATGCCGAAGGCCCGGGCCAGGCGACCCACCTCCTGCCCCAGTTCGCCATAGCCGAGGATGCCGAGGGTGCGGCCGGCGAGCTCGCCTATGGGGTAATCCAGCAGGCAGAACTGGGTACTGCGCTGCCAGGCGCCGTCACGCACCGCCCGGCGGTAGCTCTCGAAGCGGGTGATCAGCACCAGCATCAGCATCAGACTGTGCTGGGCCACCGACGGGGTGCCGTACCCCTGACAGTTGTAGACCGCGATACCCCGCTGGCGGGCCGCCTGCAGGTCCACATTGTTGGTCCCCGTGGCGGCGATCAGGATCAGCTGAAGCCCGGGACAGGCCTGCATCACCTGCTCATCGATGACCACCTTGTTGGTGATCACCACCTGATGTCCGGCGATGCGCTCTATCACCTGGTCGGGCGTGGTGGCCGGGTACAGGGAGAGCTGACCGGCAGCCTCGTGCAGCACCTGCAGATTCAGGTCGCCCTGATCCAGTGAGGCATGATCGAGAAATACCGCCGAGAGCTTTTTCATTGTGTGACCCGTGTGCAAAGTACAGTGGAGCGTTAAAATGGCCGCTTTTGGGCCGGAGCAACTGCATTGTATCTGAATGAATTTCTGCTGGTGGCACTGGTGCACCTGCTGGCGGTGATGAGTCCCGGACCGGATTTCGCCGTGGTTATCCGCAACAGCGTGAGCGCCGGGCGCCAGGCGGGCCTGATGACGGCCCTGGGAATCGGCAGCGGTATCTTTTTGCACGTGGCCTATTCCCTGCTGGGGATCGGCCTCATAGTGTCCCAGTCGATCTGGCTGTTCAACCTGCTGAAACTGCTGGCTGCCGCCTACCTGCTGTACATCGGCATAAAAGCGCTGGGCGCACGGCCACAGGCCAATGCCGGAGACCTGTCTGCCTCGCAGGTCAGCATGAACCCCGGCAAGGCCTTCAGTGTCGGTTTCATCACCAATGGCCTGAACCCCAAGGTCACCCTGTTCTTCCTGTCGGTGTTTACCCTGGTGATCAGTCCGCAGACGCCGACCCTGGTCCAGGCCGGTTACGGTGTCTATCTGGCGCTGGCCACCACCCTGTGGTTCTGTCTGGTGGCCCTGCTGTTCAGCCAGCCGGCGGTGCGCCGCGGTTTTGCCCGCATGGGGCACTGGTTCGACCGGCTGATGGGCGCGGTGCTGGTGGGGCTGGGCCTGCATCTGGCCCTGTCCGAGTGGCTCAGACGCGCCTGAGCCACGGCATCCGGGGACTCAGGCGCTGACCGGCTCCCGGCGCGCCCAGTCCGCCAGCACATCCATCCACTGCGGATGGTCATTCAGGCAGGGAATCAGCACCAGCTCCTCGCCCCCGGCGTTGATGAACTGCTCCCGCCCACGATCACCGATCTCCTCCAGCGTCTCGATGCAGTCGGCGGTAAAGGCCGGACACATGACCAGAAGTCGCTTGACGCCCCGGGCGGCCAGTCTCTCCAGCTCCACCTCGGTGTAGGGGTCGATCCACTTGGCCCGGCCCAGCCGGGACTGGAAGGCCACACTCCACTGATCATCCTTGAGGTTGAAGCGCCGGGCGATTTCCCGACTGACCGACTTGCACTGGGCACGATAGCAGCGGGCATGCGCGGGGGACGGCCGCTCGCAGCAGTCCGGTGAACTCAGGCAGTGGCCACCGGTGGGATCAGCCTTGCGCAGGTGACGCTCGGGCAATCCGTGATAGCTGAACAGCAGATGGTCGAAGCCTCCCTCCAGATGGGGACGGGCGCTCTCGGCCAGGGCCTCCAGATAGTCGGGCCGGTCATGGAAGGCCGGCAGCTCGGTCAGGCGGACCTTGAGGCCGTGCTGATCGATGACCCGCCGGGCCTCACGCACGACGGTGGTGATGGTGCTGTCAGCAAACTGCGGATACTGGTGCATCAGCAGTATCTCGCTGACGCCCTGCTGCACCAGAGCGAGAATGCCCTGTTCGATGGACGGCTCGCCGTAGCGCATCGCCAGTTCCACCGGCATGTCCAGACGGCTGCGCAACTGGTCCCGCACCCGCTGGCTGATTACCACCAGGGGCGAGCCTTCCTCCCACCAGATCGAGGCATAGGCCTCGGCGGAGGCCTTGGGGCGGCGCAGCAGGATCAGGCTGACCAGCAGGCGACGCGGCAACCAGGGCAGATCCACCACGCAGGGATCCATCAGGAACTGGTTGAGATAGCGGCGTACGTCCGCCACCTCGGTACTGGCTGGCGACCCCAGATTGACCAGGAGCACTCCCCGTTCAGACATCAGTTTTCTCCCGCGTGGCGATGGTGACTGGAAACCGGATTGTACCCTGCCGGCTGGGCTTTTACTGCAATGGCCGCCATAGGACGCGCCTATCACCGAGAGAGAAGGTGTCCACGCGGTTCGCACCGGGGCGGTGCTCCTACAAAAGTACAGCCCTCCTCCCGACCGTAGGAGCACCCGCCGCGGGTGCGAATATGTGCAGAGGCGGTGATGCCGGAGGTATTGCGGCTGGGCGGCGATTCGGTGATGCTGTGCAGCACCGTGACCAGCCACGAAATCAGGGGCCCGAGCCATGCGCATCACTCAACAGGGAATCGCCGTCATCGGCGCCGGACTGGCGGGGCTGAGCGCGGCCCGGGTTCTGACCGACGCCGGGTTGCCGGTCACCCTGTTCGACAGCCAGCCTCGGCCGGGCGGGCGGCTCGGACACGAAGGTCCAGCGGACATGGCGGCACAGTATTTCACGGCCAGGCATCCCGCCTTCCGCCAGGCCACCCGCGAGTGGCAGAACCGGGGGTGGATAGCCGACTGGACGCCACACCTCTTTCTGCATGACCACGAATACGGCCTGCGCCCCTCCTCCGACGATATCCAGCGCATGGTCGCGGTCCCCCACATGGCTGCGCTGGCACAACAGCTGCGCCAGGCCATCCCGTTCGAGCACTGCGCTGTCGAGCGCCTGCGGCGGACTACCGAGGGCGATTGGCTGGTACATGCCGGCAACGGCACCACCCACGGCCCCTTCGACGCCCTGGTGCTGGCGGTCCCCGCCGATGTAGCCGCCCCCCTGCTGGAGGTCGCTCCCCAGCTGCAGCAGGATGTGGCGCGGGTCCACCTGCGCCCCTGCTGGAGTGTGGCCCTGACCTTCGCGCAGCCCCTGCAGACCCAGGTCGAGGCCTGCTTCGTGCGTGATGGGCCGCTGGACTGGCTGGCCCGCAACAGCAGCAAGCCGGCGCGTGGCGAAGGGGAAGTCTGGGTAGTGCAATCCACATCCAGCTGGGCCGAGCGGCATGCCGACAGCGGCGCGCAGGAGGTGATTGTCGAGCTGTCTCAGGCCATGGCAGAGGTTCTGGGTCAGCCGCTGCCGGAGCCGGGCGCCAGTCAGGCACAGTTCTGGCCGCAGGCCAGGCCTGCCGAGCAACTGAAATGGGGGGCATTGGCCGCACCCAGACTGAATCTGTACGTCTGCGGCGACTGGTGTCTGGGGGGACGAATCGAGAATGCCTGGCTCAGCGGTCGTCAGGCGGCACGGGCGCTGCTCGACAGCTGAGCCCGAGCGAGCCGGGCATCTCTGCCCGGCTGCGACGGATCAGAAGGCGAGGCGGTAATACAGTGCGCCCATATCGATGCCGTCGTTGGGTTGCTTGATGCCGGCGTTGGAGTAGTGGTAATAGCGCACGCCGACCTCCGAACCCGAGGCAAAGCGCAGGCCGGCGCCCAGCCGGTCCTCGAACTGGAACTTGCTGCCCAGGTCCTGACTATCGAGATTGGTTTCGGTGAAGTAGGCCGCACCTATGCCGGCCTCGAGAAAGGGCGTGACGCCGCCCTCGGACGCGCCGAAGTTCAGCCGGAACATGGGGGTCAGGGTCACACTGGTGGCATCCAGCCCGCTCCAGCGGGTTACCCCGGCATCCCAGTAGCCATTCAGCAGCACACCGCCGGAATCACTCTGCCACAGGGTGCGGCCGAACTCGAACTGGGCGCCGATGCGGTAGGTAGTGGTGCTTTCGGAGGATTCCCCGATCTGAACAGTGATCCCGTCCAGTGCGTGGGCGGCGGGCATGGTCAGCAGGGATGACATTACGCAGGATAGTGCCAGGGCAGCTCTTTTCATCGTGTCGTTTCCTTACCAGAGTTGTACTGCTTTGATACAGACTTCAATAACTGGTTCCGCTGCGCTTGTTCAGCGCTCCAGGGCCTGCACTGCCGGTGCCGACTCCCCCCAGAGTATGGGCAATACCTGCTGCAACTGCTGGATATCGCCACTGCTCCAGAACTGCTCGGGCCGGGCCGGCCCCTGCGCCAGCAGGTCGAACCGCTGCAACTGGTTGCGCAGCTGTCGGGCTACCGCAGCGCCGGTGTCGATCAGGCGGATATGCCCGGGCAGCAGGCGCTGCAGAACGGGCTTGAGAAACGGGTAGTGGGTGCAGCCGAGGATCAGCGTATCGCAGCCGGCCTCCAGAAGTGGCTGAGTATAGCCAAGCAGCAACTGGGTGAGGTAGTCACTGTCGAGCTCACCGCGCTCGATGCATTCCACCAGACCCGGGCAGGGCTGGGTGACCACCTTCACCGAGCCGGCGAAGCGGTCCAGCAGTGCAGCAAAACGCGCGCTGCGCAGGGTTCCGGTGGTCGCCAGCACCCCCACCACGCCAGTCTGGGTGGCCAGGGTGGCGGGCTTGACCGCCGGTTCCATACCGACAATGGGCACCCCATAGCGGGCGCGCAGCTCACCCACCGCCGCTGCCGTGGCGGTATTGCAGGCCAGCACCAGTGCCTTGGCTCCCCGGGACAGCAGGAAGTCGGCGATCCAGCAGCTGCGTTCGATGATCAGTTCCGGCGGTTTCTCGCCATAGGGGACAAAGCCGCTGTCGGCGACATACAGCAGGGATTCGGCGGGCAGCAAGTGGCGGATTTCGCGCAGTACCGAGAGCCCGCCGACTCCCGAGTCGAACACGCCGACGGGTTGCTCAGACATCGCCCTGCCCTGCCCCACAGCAGCCGCAGCCCGGGTCGCGGCGGATGCGCAGTTCACGGAAGCGGCTGCTGAGGGCATCGATCAGCAGCAATCGACCCACCAGAGGCTCGCCGAAACCGGCCAGCAGCTTGAGCGCCTCCAGTGCCTGCAGGCTGCCGACCACGCCCACCAGCGGACCCATGACCCCGGCCTCGCTGCAGCTCAGCGCCACATCATCGCCGTCGCCGTACAGGCACTGGTAGCAGGGACTGGCCGGATCCCGCGGATCGAACACGCTGACCTGCCCCTGCAGCCGGATGGCGGCGCCGGAGACCAGCGGCTTGCGCAGGGCAACGCAGGTGGAATTCAGCGCCTGGCGGGTGGTGAAGTTGTCGGTGCAGTCGAGAACCAGATCCACCCGGGCCACGGCCTCGCGCAGTTGCTCACCGAGCAGGCGCTGGTCCAGCTGATGGATACGCACCTCGGGGTTGAGCGCGGCCAGCCGCGCGGCCGCGGAGTCGGTCTTGGGTCGGTCCAGATCAGCGGTAGCATGGATGATCTGCCGCTGCAGGTTGGTCAGATCCACCCGGTCGTCATCCGCCAGCCACAGCTCGCCGACCCCGGCACCGGCCAGATAGAGCGCAGCCGGACTGCCCAGTCCGCCCATGCCGACGATCAGCACGCGGCTGTCGAGCAGGCGCTGCTGACCCTCCACGTCGATCTGCTCCAGCAGAATCTGCCGGCTGTAGCGCAACAGTTGTTCGTCAAGCATGCCACTGCCCTCCGCTGACCCGCAGCTGACCACCCAGATCGCGCCAGCTCTGCACCTGGTCCATCCCGCGCTCGCGCAGCAACTGACATACCGCCGGTGCCTGCTGCCAGCCATGCTCGAGCAACAGCCAGCCGCCCGGCGCGAGATGATCCGGGGCCTCGGCGATGATGCGGCGGATATCGTCCAGACCATCCTCACCGCTGACCAGCGCACTGGCCGGCTCGAAGCGCACATCGCCAAGCGCCAGATGCGGATCGTCTGCGGCGATGTAGGGGGGATTGGAGACGATCATGTCAAAACACTGCCCGTCGAGGGCGCTGAACCAGTCACTCTGCAGAAAATGTGCATGGGTCAGCCCGAGTCGCTCACCATTGCGCCGGGCCAGGGCCACCGCAGCCGGCATGCGATCGACCCCGATCAGCTGCCACCGGGGGCGTTCCGCCGCCAGCGCCAGGGCAATGGCGCCTGTGCCGGTGCCCAGATCCAGTACCCGGGCCGGGCCGGCGGGGCCCAGCTCCAGGGCCACTTCCACCAGGCGCTCGGTGTCCGGGCGGGGTATCAGCGTATCCGGAGCGACCTTCAGATCCAGCGACCAGAAACCCTGCTGGCCCAAGAGGTAGGCCACCGGTTCACCCTGACGGCGCCGCGCCAGCAGCGCATCGAACTGCGCCAGCTGGGTCTCGTCCAGCTCGCGCTCGGGCCAGGTCAGCAGGTAGCTGCGCGGCTTGCCCAGCACATGGGCCAGCAGCAGCTCGGCGTCGAGCACCGGCGTATCCGACGCCGGCAGGCTGGCTGCGGCCAGAACGGCAGCGATGCTCCGGCCCATCAGGAATCCAGCGCGGCCAGCTGATCGGCCTGATACTCGCGGCGCAGCGGTTCGATCACCGCATCCAGCTCGCCCTCGATGACACTGTCCAGGCTGTACAGCGTGAGGTTGATACGGTGGTCGGTGACCCGGCCCTGGGGGAAATTGTAGGTGCGGATGCGCTCGGAGCGGTCACCGGAGCCGACCAGCGAGCGGCGGGTATCGGAAATCGCCTTCTCCTGGGCCTCGCGCTGCTGGTTGGCCAGCCGCGCCTGCAGCAGGGCCATGGCCTTGGCGCGGTTCTTGTGCTGCGAACGCTCCTCCTGACACTCCACCACGATGCCGCTGGGCAGGTGGGTAATGCGGATCGCCGAGTCGGTCTTGTTGACGTGCTGCCCACCGGCGCCGGAGGAGCGGAAGGTATCCACCCGCAGGTCGGCGGGATTGATCTCGATGGCGGCCTGTTCATCCGGTTCGGGCATGACCGCCACGGTGCAGGCGGAGGTGTGGATGCGGCCCTGGGACTCGGTCTCCGGCACCCGCTGCACGCGGTGGGCGCCGGATTCGAATTTCAGGTGGGCATAGACGCCCTGCCCATCCACGCGGGCAATGACTTCACGGTAGCCTCCATGCTCGCCGGGGTTCTCCGACAGCACCTCGATACGCCAGCCACGCCGCTCGGCGTAGCGTGAATACATGCGGAACAGGTCACCGGCGAAGATTGCCGCCTCGTCACCACCGGTGCCGGCGCGGATTTCCAGAAACACGTTGCGCTCGTCATCGGGGTCGCGTGGCAGCAGCAACAGGTTCAGCTCGGCTTCCAGCTCGGCCAGCGCGGCGCTGCAGCTCTGCGCGTCGTCCTCGGCCATGGCGCGGATATCCGGATCGCTGTCCTTGAGCAGGCTGCGGGCCTCCTCGAGATCAGCGCTGACCTTGAGCCACTGGCTGTAGCACTGCACCGTGGGTTCCAGCTCCGCATATTCACGGGAATAGGCGCGGAACCGGGTCTGGTCACTGATGACCTCGGCGTCGCTGAGCAGTGCCGAGAGTTCCTCGAAGCGCTCGCGCAGGGTGTCCAGACGTTGCAGCAGTGATGCTTTCATTGTTTGCCCTGTGCACTGGTTTCATTGTCCAGCCCGAACAGCTCCATCGCCAGCGACAGGGACTCGGTGCGCCCCTCCGCGCTCATGCGCTTGAGCTGCACGCTGGGTTCATGCAGTAGTTTGTTGGTAAGGGCACGGGCCATTTCCGCCATCACCTGTGCCGGGTCGCCGCCACGTTCCAGACGGACCAGCGCCTTGCCCAGTTCCTGGTCACGCTGCAGTTCGGCCTGTTGCCGGTAGCGCTTGAGCACATTCACCGCGGCGCGGGCACGCATGCGCTGCATGAACTCGTCGGTACCCAGCTCGATCAGCCGCTCCGCCGCCCGGGCCGCATCCTGGCGCGAGCGCATGTTCTCCTCGATGACCTCACGCAGGTCATCGACACTGTACAGATAGACATCGGCGAGCTTGCCGACCTCGGGTTCGATATCCCTGGGCACGGCGATATCGACCATGAACATGGGGTTGTGCCGGCGCTGCTTCAGGGCCCGCTCCACCGCGCCCTTGCCCAGGATCGGCAGCGGACTGGCAGTGGAAGCGATGACGATATCGCATTCGTGCAGCACATCGGGTATCTGGTTCAGGGTGATGGCCCGGCCACCGAGGGGCGCGCTGACCTCCTCGGCCCGTTCCAGGGTGCGGTTGGCGATGATCAGCCTGCTGACGCCCTGCTCGTTCAGGTGGCGGGCGACCAGGGCGATGGTCTCTCCGGCGCCGATCAGCAGCGCGGTACTGCGTCCCAGATCGGCGAAGATCTGCCGCGCCAGACTAACGGCGGCGAAGGCCACCGACACCGGATTGGCACCGATGGCGGTATCGGTACGTACCTGCTTGGCGGTATTGAAGGTGCTCTGGAACAGACGATCAAGGCGGGGGCCGAGGGTGCCTGCGGTGCGGGCATACTGCCAGGCGTCCTTCATCTGGCCGAGGATCTGCGGCTCGCCCAGCACCATGGAGTCCAGACCGGCGGCCACCCGCATCATGTGGCTGACCGCACCGGCCTCCTGATGTACGTAACTGCAGCGGGCCACATCCTCCGGGTTCAGGCCGTGATAGCGCGCCACCCACTCGATCAGCTGCTCGGGCCGGGCCTGGTCCTGCGTGCAGTAGATTTCCGTGCGGTTGCAGGTGGACAGGATCGCCACCTCCCGGGCCGCCGTTTCATCACGCAGCTGCTGCAGCGCATCCGCCAGCTGGTCCGGCGCGAAGGCGACACGCTCGCGCACGTCGACCGAAGCCGTCTTGTGATTGATCCCGACTGCGAGAAAGCCCATGACACCTCAATGATAAAAGCCCGACATTACCGGGTTAAAAACGGCCAATTGTCCTATGTATGGGGGCGTCAATCAATTCCCCGGCCACCGGCGGAACGAAATCGACACCCGAGCCATCCCGGGGATACTGCACTTGCACACTGTGGGTTTGCCACTCATCCTGTATCATCATCTGCAGGCAATACCCGCAGACAGCGGCTCAAAGAGATTATCCATGACGGCACCCCGACTCCCCACCCTGGCCCTGGCAATAGGCATGCTGCTCGGCGGTTGTGCGGCCACCGGCCCCACGTCCGAATCAGCACCGACGCCCTCTGCACCCGAAGCGCCCCCCGCCGCTGAGGAGCAGATCCAGTATGGCCAATTCTCTGCCGACACGCTCTTCGCCCTGCTTACGGCGGAGATCGCCGGTCAGCGCAACCGCTTCGATATTGCCCTGAACAATTATCTGGAGCAGGCGGTGGTAACGCGGGATGCCGGCATCATCGAACGCGCCATGGAGATTTCCGAGTTCCTCGGCGCCCGTCAGCAGGCCCTGGAGATGGCCCAGCTGTGGATGGAGGTGAGCCCGGACGATCCCGACGCGCTGCGTGCAGCCGCCCTGCAGCTGGCCCGGGCCGGCCAGCACGAGGACGCCCTGCAGGTAATGCAGCGTGTGCTGGAGCTGGATGACGACACCCATTTCGACCTGTTGGCCCTGGCTTCCCTGCAGGCGGACAGCGAAACCCGCGCCGGGCTGCTGAACAACCTGATGGCGCTGCTGCAACGCCACCCGGACAATCCGCAGCTGAGCTTCGCCGCCGCCCTGCTGCTGCAGGAAGAGCAGCGTACCGAGGAAGCCCTGCAACTGCTGCGCAAGCACAGCGGAGACAATCCCTCGGCCGCATCGATCATGCTTCAGAGCCGGCTGCTGGCCGGCAGTGGCGACATGAAACAGGCCATATCGGTACTGCAGGGCGGCGTCAGCCGCTTCCCCGAGGACCATCGACTGCGCCTGCTGCTGGCGCGCATGCTGGTCACCACCGAGGATTACCCGGAAGCGGTTCGCCATTTCCGCGAGCTGTCCCGGCAGAACCCCGAGGATCCGGAGATTCAACTGGCCCTGGCGTTGATCGAGATGGAAAGCGGCGACCACCAGGCTGCCATTGCCGAGCTGGAGTCACTGCTGGAGCTGGATCCCGACAACAGCAGCGCTCGCTACCACCTGGGTCAGGCACTGGCCCTGTCAGGGCAGACCGATGCGGCCATCGAGTCCTGGCGCGCCATCCGTGCCGGAGAGGAGTTCCTGCCCTCGCGCAGGCGCATGACCCAGCTGCTGGTCGAGCAGAACAGGGTGGGTGAATTGGCGCAGCTGATGCAGGACGAGCGTGCCCGTTATCCGCAGCAGGGCCTGGAACTCTATCTGCTGGAGATCGAGGCACTGGCCCCCGGCGCCCCCGAACGCGCCATGCAGCTGAGCAATGAAGCCCTGAGCCAGTTCGAGGACAGCAGCAGCCTGCTGTACACCCGCGCCCTGCTCGCCGAGCGCCTGGGCAAGCCCGCCGGCCTGGAAGCCGACCTGCAGCGCATACTCGACCTGGAACCGGACAATGCCATGGCCCTGAACGCGCTGGGCTACACCCTGGCTGACCGCAACCAGCGCCTGGATGAGGCCCTGGAGATGATCGAGAAGGCCCACCGCCTGCGTCCGGAAGACCCGGCGATTCTCGACAGCCTCGGCTGGGTACATTACCGGCTGGGCAACCTGGAGCTGGCCGAGGAGCTGCTGCGCCGGGCCTATGCCGCATTCCCCGATGCCGAAGTGGGTGCCCACCTGGGCGAGGTGCTCTGGCAGCTGGGCAAGCATCGCGAAGCCCGGGACGTGTGGGATGAAGCCGCCGCCGATGCCGAAGACAGCTCTCTGATCGATGCCACCCGCGAACGTCTGAAGGCCAACTGAACATGATCATCGTCCGCCCTCTCCTGCTGCTGGCCCTGTTGCTGGCCCTGACTGCCTGCAGCAACCTGCACCAGCGCGAAACCCTCGAATTCGGTGGCGATGCAGCCGCCTGGAATGCCCACCGCAAGGCGGTCGATCCGCTGGACAGCTGGACTCTGCAGGGCAAGCTGGGGGTCAAGGCGCCAAGCGAATCGGGCAGCGGCACCGTACTCTGGCTGCAGCAACGGGACTATTACGACATCCGCCTGTCCGGCCCCTTGGGTCGGGGGGCAACCCGCATCCAGGGCGATGACCGCGGCGTGACCCTGGATATCGCCGGTCAACCGAACCTGACGGCGGAATCGGCCGAGGACCTGCTGGAGCAGCAGATAGGCTGGCGTCTGCCGGTGGAGAACCTGCTCTGGTGGGTGCGCGGCCTGCCGGCGCCGGACAGCCCCAGCCGCCTGCAGCTCAATCCCGACAGCCGCCTGGCGCGGCTGGCACAGGCCGGCTGGACGGTGGAATACAGCCGCTATCAGGAAGTCGGGGGCGTGCAATTGCCCCAGCGCCTGCAACTGTCCGGCCACGACATGCTGCTGACCCTGGTGATCACCCGCTGGGAGCCGCGCCGCCGACCATGAATAGGGCAACCCTGAGCCTGCCGGCACCAGCCAAGCTGAACCTGTTCCTGCACATCACCGGACGCCGGGCGGACGGCTATCACCTGCTGCAGACCCTGTTCCAGTTTCTCGATCATGGCGACACCCTGCATTTCACCCCCCGGGAAGACGGGCAGATCCGCCTGTTGACCGAACTGCCCGGCGTTGCCGCCGAGGACAACCTGATCCTTCGCGCCGCGCGGCGCCTGCAGCAGGTCAGTGGCACCCGGCTCGGCGCGGATATCGTGCTGGACAAACGCCTGCCGATGGGCGGCGGTATCGGCGGAGGCAGCTCCGATGCCGCCACCACCCTGGTCGGCCTCGACCACCTGTGGCAGACCGATCTGGGCGAGGACCGGCTGGCCGCCCTGGGCCTGGAGCTGGGCGCGGACGTGCCGGTATTCGTGCGCGGGCGGGCGGCCTGGGCCGAAGGGGTGGGCGAGCAGCTGACCCCGGTGGAGGTGGACGAGCCCTGGTACCTGGTGGTGGTTCCGCCCTGCCATGTGAGCACCGCGGAAATATTTTCCGATGAAAGGTTGACTCGCGACACAACGCCGATTACATTAGCGGCCTTTCGAGAGCACGGCGGTCGGAATGATTGCCTGCCGGTTGTCACAGCGCGTTACCCTGAAATTCGTAACACGTTGATCTTGCTAAACAAATTTTGTGAAGCTAAGATGACCGGAACTGGCAGTTGCTTATTTGGGGCCTTCCCAAATGAACGCGAAGCTGATAAAGTTCGCGCCCGGTTGCCAGCCACTCTGCAAGCCTTTGTTGCCAAGGGATGTAACACTTCACCGTTACATGCTTTACTCAACAAAGCGACGTAAGAAGGATGCAACCCGAAGCATCCGGACAGTATACAGGGGCGTAGCCAAGCGGTAAGGCAGCAGGTTTTGATCCTGCCATGCGTTGGTTCGAATCCAGCCGCCCCTGCCATTTTCTTCCGGCAGCAATAATTCATGACATCTTGAGTCCGGCTCGACCGGCCAGGCGTCTTTTTATTTCGCCCGGCTCTCTCACTGACTCATCGCATTAGACCCACTACCCAGAAGGTAATGTAGCGTGTCCAAGATGATGGTCTTCACCGGGAATGCAAACCCCGACCTGGCACGGCGCGTTGTACGCCAATTGCATATCCCCCTTGGTGACGCCCTGGTTAGTCGCTTCAGCGACGGCGAAGTGAGCGTTGAACTGAATGAGAATGTTCGCGGCAAGGATGTCTTCGTCATCCAGCCGACCTGCGCACCGACCAACGACAACCTGATGGAACTGGTTGTCATGACCGATGCCCTGCGTCGCTCCTCTGCCTCCCGAATCACCGCTGTCGTTCCCTACTTCGGCTATGCCCGTCAGGACCGCCGCCCGCGTTCGGCCCGTGTGCCGATCAGCGCCAAGGTCGTGGCCGACATGCTCGACGTGGTCGGTGTCGACCGCGTACTGACCGTCGACCTGCACGCCGACCAGATCCAGGGTTTCTTCGACATCCCGGTGGACAACATCTACGGCTCCCCGGTGCTGATCGACGATATCCAGGCCCAGCGCCTGGACGACCTGCTGATCGTGTCCCCGGACATCGGCGGTGTGGTTCGCGCCCGCGCCGTGGCCAAGAGCCTGGGTGTGGATCTGGCGATCATCGACAAGCGTCGCCCCAAGGCCAACCAGTCCGAGGTGATGCACATCATCGGTGACGTGGAAGGCCGCAACTGCATTCTGGTCGACGATATGGTCGATACCGCCGGCACCCTGTGTGCCGCCGCCAAGGCCCTCAAGGACTTCGGCGCCATGCGCGTATCCGCCTATTGCACCCACCCCATCCTGTCCGGCAAGGCGATCGACAACATCAACGCCTCGCAACTGGATGAGCTGGTAGTGACCAACACCATTCCGCTGACGCCCGCCGCCGATAGCTGCGACCGCATCCGTCAGCTGGATATGGCTCCTATCATTGCCGAGGCCATGCGCCGTATCAGCAATGAAGAATCCATCAGCGCCATGTTCCGTTAAGGAGCAGGCGCTGGTTCAAACAGCCCGGCAATAACGCCGGGTTTTATCAATCGTCCGACGTGCTGGTCGCAAGCACCCGGACGCACAGCAAGGAGACTATGATGGTCGACTTCACTTTGAATGCGAATGCGCGTGACGATCTGGGGAAAGGTGCGAGCCGCCGCCTGCGTCGTAACGCCGACCTGGTTCCCGCTATCGTTTACGGTGGCAACAAGGAACCCCAGAGCATTTCCATCGCCGCGCGCGAGCTGAACAAGGCTCTGGAAAACGAAGCTTTCTACTCCTCCATCATCGGCCTGTCCATTGATGGCAAGAAGGAAGAAGTTCTGCTCAAGGCCCTGCAGCGCCACCCGGCCAAGCCGCGTGTCATGCATGCCGACTTCCAGCGCATCGTTGCTGGCCAGAAGGTAACCGTTCAGGTTCCCCTGCACTTCCTCAACGAAGAAACCTGCGTAGGCGTGAAGCAGGAAGGCGGCATGGTATTCCGCAACCTGCCGGAAGTGGAAGTTACCTGCCTGCCGAAGGATCTGCCCGATTCCATCGAGGTTGATCTGGCCGAGCTGAAAGTAGGTCAGGCCCTGCACCTGGCTGACCTGAAGCTGCCCGAAGGCGTGACCATCCCCAGCCTGGCTCTGGGCGATGATCACAACCTGCCGGTAGTAACCATCATGGCTCAGCGTACTGCCGCTGGCGCTGCTGATGAGGAAGCTGGTGAAGGTGAGGAGTCCGCGGAGTAATATCCCGCTGACACCCTGGAGGGGCGCCCGTAGTGACGCAGGGAATCAAGTTGATCGTCGGTCTCGGCAATCCGGGACCGGAATATGACATGACCCGGCACAACGCGGGCGCCCTTTTTGTTGAGCGGCTGGCTGCCGCCCATGGCGTGTCATTACGCCAGGAAAAACAGTTCTTCGGCCTCACCGGCCGCCTGACCCTCAATGGTCAGGATGTCCGTCTGCTTATCCCCACCACCTACATGAACCGCAGCGGTCAGGCGATTGCCGCGCTGGCCGGCTTCTATCGCATCGCCCCCGAGGAGATCCTGGTCGCCCATGACGAGCTCGACCTGCCCCCCGGCGTGGTTCGCTGCAAGAAAGGCGGTGGTCACGGTGGGCACAACGGACTTCGCGACACCATTGCCCAACTGGGCAACAACAACGGATTTCATCGCCTGCGCCTGGGCATCGGCCATCCCGGCCACAGCTCGCAGGTGACGGGCTACGTCCTGGGGCGTGCTCCCAGGGACGAGCAGCAGGCGCTGGACGCCTGTATCGATGAGGCGCTCCGCGAGGTCCCCGGCATGCTGGCCGGCGACTGGACCCGCGTCATGCAGCGCCTGCACAGCTTCAAGGCCTGATTCATTTTCGCCGCAGCCGCGGCAGAGGACACCAGTATGGGATTCAATTGCGGTATTGTCGGACTGCCCAACGTGGGCAAATCCACCCTGTTCAATGCGCTGACCAAGGCCGGTATCGGTGCCGAGAACTTCCCGTTCTGCACCATCGAGCCCAACAGCGGCGTCGTGCCCATGCCCGACCCGCGTCTGGATGCCCTCGCCGCCATCGTCAAGCCCGAACGGGTGCTGCCGACCACCATGGAGTTCGTCGACATCGCCGGCCTGGTGGAAGGCGCCTCCAAGGGTGAAGGTCTGGGCAACAAGTTCCTCGCCAACATCCGCGAGACCGACGCCATCGCCCATGTGGTGCGCTGCTTCGATGACGACAACGTGATCCACGTGTCCAACAGCGTCGATCCCAAGCGCGATATCGAGATCATCGATCTGGAGCTGATCTTCGCCGACCTGGAAAGCTGCGAAAAGCAGCTGCAGCGGGTTACCCGCACCGCCAAGGGCGGTGACAAGGAAGCCGTGGCACAGAAGGCGCTGCTGGAAAAGCTCATCCCCCACTTTACCGAAGGCAAGCCGGCACGCACCCTGATGAAGGAGCTGGGCGACGATGAACGCAAGCTGATCAAAAGCTTCCATCTTCTGACCAGCAAGCCGGTGATGTACATCGCCAACGTCTCCGAGGACGGCTTCGAGAACAACCCCTACCTGGATGTAGTACGCGAGATCGCCGCCGCCGAAGGTGCCGTGGTGGTACCGGTGTGCAACAAGATCGAGGCGGAGATTGCCGAGCTGGATGACGAAGAGGAAAAGCTCATGTTCCTCGAGTCCATGGGCATGGAAGAGCCCGGTCTGAACCGGGTGATCCGCGCCGGTTACGAACTGCTCAACCTGCAGACCTACTTCACTGCCGGGGTCAAGGAAGTACGTGCCTGGACAGTCAAGGTCGGTGCTACCGCCCCCCAGGCGGCGGGCGTGATCCATACAGACTTCGAGAAGGGCTTCATCCGCGCCGAGGTCATCAGCTACGACGACTTCATCCAGTACAACGGCGAAGCCGGTGCCAAGGAAGCGGGCAAGTGGCGTCTGGAAGGCAAGGACTACATCGTCAAGGACGGTGACGTCATGCACTTCCGCTTCAACGTCTGACTAAGGCCTTAGCCCTCAGCCAGGGGCGGTATCCACTACCGCCCCGTACCACTTCCCCATCCTTTTTTGCCTTCCACCGTGCGATACTGCCCATAGCTTCAAGCGAGACGGGTAGAGTCCATGCGCATCAAACCAAGAACCCTGCTGATCAGCCTGGCCGCAGCTGTCACCCTGTATGCCCTGCTGGGTTTCCTGCTGCTGCCCGCACTGGGCGTCTACCTGATAAACAGGCAATTCGAAGAGCGGGCGACTGTGCCGGCCCATCTGGAAGCCATCCGCTTCAATCCCTTCACCCTTGAACTGACCCTGCGCAATCTGCACATGGGCGAGCCGGACGCGCCGCAGGTCGCCTTCGACCGCCTCTATGCCAACCTGCAGGTAGACAGCCTGTGGAGCGGCGCCCTGCACCTGCGCGACGTGGAGCTGGAGCAGGCCCGGGTGCAGGTGCTGTTTGCCGAGGACGGCAGCCTCAATCTGACCCGCCTGCTGGTGCTGCCCGAGCCGGAGGAGAAGCCCAAGCAAACCGAGGACAGCGGCCCCTTCCCCCTGCGCATTGACCGCCTGGCGCTGCTCGGAAACAGTCTGCAGTTCCAGGATCTGCGCCCGGCCGAGCCGGTGGAGTTCGGCTACGACGCGGTGGATATCGAACTGACCCGGCTCAGCACACTGCCCGAGGACAATGCGCAGATGCAGATCAGCGCCCGCGGGCCCTACGGGGCGCTGATCACCTGGGAGGGCGAAATGCGCCTGTTCCCACTGAAATCCAGCGGTCGCCTGCAGATAGATCAGATTCACCTGAGCACCTTCTGGCCCTATGTTCGTGACCACCTGCCACTGAATCTGGGCAGCGGCGACATCAGCCTGGATACCCGCTATGAACTGGATCTGGCCGAGACCACCGAGTTGCGGCTGAGCGATACCTACCTGCAGCTGAGCCAGCTGGCGTTGACCAGTGCCGACCAGCCGTCGCTGCAACTGGAGAGTCTGGAGATCAGCGACAGCACCCTGGATCTGGCCCGGCGCGAGGCGCGTCTGGGCCGGGTAACCAGCCAGGGCCTGCAGCTGCAGGCCAGCCGCCTGGCGGATGGACAGATCGATTGGCTGAAGCTGCTCGAACGCAGCGATGGGGCACAGCAGCCCGACGCAGCCGAGACGCCTCAGGCTGCCCCGGAAGAGGACAGCGAGCCGGCGCCGCCATGGCGGCTGCTGGTGGATCAGGCGCAGCTGCAGGGCTACCGACTGCAGCTGACCGACCATCAACCGAGCACTCCGGTGACCATTGAAGTGGGACCGCTGAACCTCAGCCTCAACGACTTCGACAGCCAGTCCGAAGGCGTATTCGAGCTGAGCCTGGACACCCTGCTGAACCAGGAGGCCCGGCTAGCCATCCAGGGGACCGCTGGCATCAACCCCGTGCGGGCGGCGCTGCAGGTGGAGACCGGCGACATCGACCTGACCCTGGCCCAGGCCTACCTTGCCCCGCTGGTGAATCTTGAGCTGCGCTCAGGGCGCCTGAACAGCCAGCTGCAGGTCAAGCTCGACCAGCTGCAACCGCTGCAGCTGGACGTTGGCGGTCAGGCAAGCATTCGCCAGCTGCATGTGGTCGACGGCCCGGCCAAACGGGATCTGCTGAAATGGTCGAGCATGGATCTGAACGAGCTGCACTACCGGGGCAATCGCCTGGATATCGGCCGGGTTGCCCTGCAGCAGCCCTATGTACGCTTCATCATCAACCGCGACATGAGCACCAACTTCAGCGACCTGGTGAGAGCCCAACCCGAACGCGAGGCCCCGGCAGCCGAGGGCGAACCCTTCGGTATCCGCATCGGCGGCATCAGCATCGCCGACGGCTCGGCCAACTTCGCTGACTTCAGCCTGACGCCCAACTTCGCCACCGGCATCGAACAGCTCAATGGCAGCATCGGTACCCTGGACAACCAGCGTGCCCAAGCGGCCCGGGTGGATCTCCAGGGCAAGGTGGATCGCTACGCCCCGGTCACCATCCGCGGCGAGCTCACCCCCTTCGACCCGCTGAACAGCCTGGACATCGCCACCAGCTTCAAGAACGTCGAGCTGACCACCCTGACGCCCTACTCCGGCAAGTTCGCCGGCTACCGCATCCGCAAGGGACGGCTGAATCTGGATCTGCACTACCGCATCAATCAGGGCCAGCTGCAGGCCGACAACAGGGTCCTGCTTGAGGACCTGCAGCT
The DNA here is from genome assembly GCF_900115905.1 of Halopseudomonas formosensis. Classification (GTDB taxonomy): domain Bacteria; phylum Pseudomonadota; class Gammaproteobacteria; order Pseudomonadales; family Pseudomonadaceae; genus Halopseudomonas; species Halopseudomonas formosensis. Next base: position 7,353 of record NZ_FOYD01000001.1, on the reverse strand, counting down.
CGGCGAACGGGTCGACAGCCCGGACGCGGTGGACCTGCCGGTACGCCTGGCCCTGGCCCTGCTCAAGGACACCCGGGGCAACATCGATATCGAGCTGCCGGTGGCCGGCGACCTGAACAATCCCGAGTTCAGCGTCATGCCCATCATCTGGCAGACCCTGCGCAATCTGGTACTGCGTGCCACCCAGGCACCGTTCAAGTTCATCGCCGGGCTGGCCGGCGGCGGTGACGCCGACCTCAGTCAGCTCGGCTTCAGCGCCGGCAGCAGCGAGCTCGATGCCAACGCCACCCAGGTGCTGGCTACCCTGGCCCAGGCCCTGTCCGAGCGCCCGCAGCTGGCCCTCGAAGTGGAAGGGGTCGGCGCTGCCGAACTCGACGGGCCGCAGCTGGCCGCAGCCCGCCTGGAGCGGGAACTGCGTCAGCTCGCCGCCAGCGAAATGCGCCGCCCGCCGGAAGACCCGTCCACCCTGGAGCTGGATGAGCGCGACCGGCGCAAACTGATCCGCACCCTGCATGAACAGCTGCAGCTGGCCGAGCCGGAGGAATGGCAGGCGCTGTCACGGGATGAACGCACCGAGGCCCGCAGCCAGGCCCTGATCGCGCACTGGAGCGACAACCCGGTGGCGCTGCGCCGCCTGGCCCAGCAGCGCGCAGCCGCGATCAAGGACTGGCTGGTGGATGAAGGCAGGCTGGAGCCTGAACGCATCCATCTTCTCGACGTGGACGAGACCGGTAAGGCAGATCAGGGGCAGATCGCCACGCGACTGCAGCTGGGGATCCGCTAGGCTCGCCCTACCGGGTAAGCGATTGAAAATTTTACCAATTGCGCGAAATCCCTCTTGACAAGGTTCTCCCGTATGGGAATAATGCGCGCCTCAGATGGCTACATAGCTCAGTTGGTTAGAGCACAGCATTCATAATGCTGGTGTCCCTGGTTCAAGTCCAGGTGTAGCCACCACCAAATTCAAAGGCTTAGCTTCGGCTAGGCCTTTTTTTTGGTTCTTCACCGAAGTCCGGGGTAACCCGGACTTTTCGTTTTCAGAAATGAGGTGAGGCGGTGACATCTCGGTCATGATGGTTGTGCGACCAACACCATAATCCGAGAGCACCGCCTCATGTCAGATCATACCGATTGGCTGCCGTTCTGGCAGGATTTCCGCCTTCTAGACCTTCAAATTTTTGATGACCGCGTTTGTGTCGTTCTCGCGCCGGACAGGGCGCGGCTCGCCTGTGGTATCTGCGCCAAGCCCTGCCGCCAAGTTCATGAGCGAGTCAGGCGCTCAGTCAGGGATCTTCCCATGCTGGGCATGCCGGTGTTTCTCGACCTGACACTCTATCGTCTGGACTGTGCTGGATGCGGACGCCACCTGCAGCGTGTGCCCTGGCTTGATCGGCATGCCAGACTGACTCGGCGACTGGCTCAGGCGGTGGCAGAGTGCTGCGCCCGCATGCCGGTAGCCCACGTCGCAGATATGTTCGGCTTGCATTGGGGGACGGTCAGACGGCTGGATCATCAGCGGCTCCAGGCGCTGGTAGAGTTATTGCCAACGCCTCGACCGCGTCGCCTGATCATGGACGAGTTCGCCCTGTTCAAAGGACATCGCTATGCCACTGTGATCCTTGATGCCGATACACGCCGTGTTCTCTACGTGACCCAAGGCCGCTCTCGCCGGGCCATTCGCCCCTTCTTCGAACAGCTTGGTCCAGAGGGCCGTGCCCGGATCGAGGCCGTGGCTATGGACATGAACACTGCTTTTGATCTTGAAGTGCGAGCGCAGTGCCAGAGCGCGCGCATCGTCTATGACCTGTTCCATGTGATCGCCAAGTACGGCCGCGAGGTCATCAGCCGAGTGCGCGTAGACGCTGCAAATCAGCTACGCCATGACCGCCCTGCACGTCGGGTGGTGAAGCAAGCGCACTGGTTGCTGCTGCGTAATCCCGCCTCACTCAACGAGCGTGAGCAGGTTCGGCTCGACGAAGTACTGCAGGCGAACAAACCAATCATGACAGTACACATAATGAAGGAAGGGTTGCGATCGCTATGGACCGCACCTGATGCCTGGGAGTGGCGAAGACGGTGGCGTCAATGGCATGCCCATGCTGCCGAAAGCGGCATCCCAGCATTGATGCACTTCGCCTCAGTACTGAAGCCTTACTGGCGAGGCATCTTGGCCAGAGTGCGCTGGCCAATGCATACCGGCCAGCTTGAAGGGATCAATAACAAGATCAAAGTGATCAAACGCATGGCTTACGGATACCGCGACATTGATTACTTCTTTCTGAAGATCAAGGCCGCCTTCCCCGGAAATGCGCGATGAACCTTTTTTTTGCCCTTCGGATTTTCTGCCCCGCCAGGGCTCTCTCTGCCCACTGAAATCCATGCCCGCTCCCGCTCATCCATAATCCGGGCGAAAAGCCCAATGTTGGATGGACCTTGCTATGCTCTCAGGATCAGGGAGGATAGGAAGCATGAAAGCAGATTGGGACGATGCACCGCTCAGGATGCGGTCTGGCCAGAAGTACCGTTCAATGAAGTACGCCTTGTTGCTGATGGTCGGCACCATCGGTTTAGGAAGTGTGGCGACCATAATAATGCCCGCTGCAGTGACAAGCCGCGAAACCGCCAGGCCTGAACAACCCACCAATCTCATCTCTACGCCCGCCCCACCGGCCTCAGTGACACAACAGCGTCCCGGAAGCTCAGCGAACGACCCGTATCTCGACCAGGTCAACAGAATGCTGGGCATAACCGGAAACCATGCTTCAGAGCCTATAGCACACATCGAGTGGAGCGATTCGCAACAAAGCAATACAACACCGCGGCAACGGGTTTTCAGCGATTCGAATTACACCCCGGTCACGAGTATCAATACCATACGCATGCCCAGCCCCCAGCCAACTCAAGCGCCGACGCCGCGTCGCCCACAACCTTATGTGACGGTAGTGAAGGAAACCAAGTTGAGCTGCTGGCCACACAAGGAAGGGTCCGCCGCATGCCGGCGGTATAAAGCACGAATGCATCAGATCCACAGAAGGAACTGCGACCTCAGGGGCAACAGCCAGTCCATATCCTGCCAGTTGGCCAACCGTTATGATCTGCGGTAACCATAGCTTCGCAAGGAAGCCACGATCGAGCCCTTCAGTTGGACTGAATGACTTGCCGACGCCGGCGGGGCAAGCCGCCACCAGCCTTCGAAACTAGCGCTTCCAGCGGGTCGCCACCAGCAGCCCCATGAAGGTCAGCGCACCGCCGGCCAGATGGAACCACCGCAGCTGCTCCTGTAGCAGCAGCACCCCGAGCAGTGCGGTGAATACCGGCACCAGATAGCTGAACAGTGAAGCAGTGGAGGGTCCCAGCACCTTCACTCCGTGATTCCAGGCCACGTAGGCCAGCAACGAGGCGAACAGGGCGGTGTAGCTCACCGCGCCTGCCGTGTGCCAGGTGAGCGGCATGGGGCCGAGCCGCGCCTGCTCCCAGAGGAAGAAGGGAGTCAGCAGGGGCACACCGCACAGCAGCATGGCGGCCATCAGCACCAGACCCGGCGCCTGGATCGGCCAGCGCTGCAGCAGCACCGAATACAGCCCCCAGGACAGCACCGCCACTACCATGATCAGGTCGCCTCGGTTGAACTCCAGCTGCAGCAGACGTCCAAGCTGACCAGCGGACAACACCAGCAGCAGGCCGGCCAGGCCCAACAGGGTACCGCTGATGGCCGCGCGGTTCGGCCACTGGCGCAGCAGCAGGACGGACCAGAAGAATGCCGCCACCGGCAGCCCGGTGCCGACCAGAGTAAGATTGATCGCCGAGGTGCTCTGCGCAGCCTGGTACAGCAGGGTGTTGTAGGAAGAGATGCTCAGCGCCGCCAGTACCGCCAGCTGTTTCCAGCTGGCCAGCAGCGCGCGCCGGTGCTGCCACAACCCTCTGGCCGTAAACGGCAACAAGAGGATCAGAGCCAGACTCCAGCGCCAGAAGGACAGGCCGATCGGTGGCAGAATGCCAATCGCAGCCCGTGCAATCAGTGCGTTGCCGGCCCAGGCCAGTGCGGTCAGCACCAACCAGAACACGGCCCGTTGCCGCACGCTCATATATACCCCGCGTGTATCTGCTGGTCTTGCTTCAATCGAGCAGAGTGTAAGCCATCACCAGCGCGTCCTCACGGCCACCCACTGCGGGGTAGTAGCCACGTCGACGACCGATCTCATTGAACCCGGTCCGCTCGTATAAGCGGATAGCAGGCTGGTTTGATTCGCGCACCTCGAGAAACGCGGTCTCAGCTCCCCGCCCGCGCCCCTGCAACAGCAGATGATCGAGCAGCTTGCCACCCAGACCGTTGGACTGGCTTTCCGGCTTGACCGTCAGGTTGAGCAGATGACATTCATCTCCGGCGGCCGACAGCACGCCGTGCCCCACCTGCTGATCGCCGAGGAACATCAGCCAGCACTCGTAGCCGGATTTGATGCAATCAAGGAAGATGCCCCGGGTCCAGGGATGACTGAAGGCGCTGAACTCGATTTTCAGCACCGCCTCCACATCCGCCTCCGTCATCGGGCGAAACGTCGGTTCTACCATTACTCACCCTGCCAGCGATGCATGATGCGTTGCAGCTGGCTCCACAGCCGCGCCTTGTAGCGGGGCTCGCCCAGCAGTTGCTCCAGGGTCGGAGCAAACCAGGCCGGCGGTAGCGCCTCCAGCATCTGCTCACCCTCGGGCTGCTGGCCCTCGCCGAGCAGGTCCGGCCCGAGCAGCAGCTGGGGGAAGCGACCAAAGCAGCCGACGGAGTCCGCCTGACGCCCTTCCAGACGCCCCTGCATGAAGACTTGCAACGCCCGGCTGGCCGCAGGCGCGCTGCGATCCAGCTGCGGGTTGCGGCTCAGCGGCCAGCGAAAATCGGCCACAAAGGCCGGCGGGGGCAACTGCACCGCCCTGACAATATCCCTGAGCAGATTCAGCTCCGGGGAGGCGCTTTCCAGTCCCGGCTCGTGCACCTCGAGCAACAGGGCGCAGGAACCGGCTTGCCACAGCTGCAGGTAGAAAGACTCCAGTGGCTCGGCCTTTACAGGCTCCTCCCGGGACGGCGCCGGCGCTCCGGCAGCAGGGGCTGGCTGAGCTTGCTGGCGGGGGGTATCGGCACCGGCGATACGCGCACGGATCTGCTCCACGGCCGAGCCGGCGTTATTGCCGGTCGACTGCGGGCCGGGCCGGATCACGATACGCTGTTCAGGCAGCGAGGACTCAGGCGCCTGCGTGTGGGCGTCAGGCTCGTCCTCCCACTCCGGCATCAGGGGCGGCAGACGCCAGGCCGCATTGGCCAGTGGTTGACGCGGCACCCAGCCAACCACGCCCATGGCTTCCAGATACGCCAGGCGTGTGGACTCCAGCATCAGATACCTTCAACCTGCGGATGGGCCTTGAGCACACCGGACTGGATCAGGTTCAAGGCATTGATATAGGCCTTGGCCGAGGCAATCACGATGTCGGTATCAGCGCCATTGCCGTTGACGATGCGGCCATCCTTCTCCAGTCGTACGGTTACCTCGCCCTGCGAGTCGGTTCCCTCGGTAATGGCATTGACCGAGTAGAGTTGCAGATTGGCACCTGAGTGTGCGATTTCCTCCAGTGCACGGAAGGCCGCGTCAACCGGACCGGAGCCCGAAGCCGAGGCCTGGCGTTCAACGCCATCGACTTCCACGCTGATCTTCGCCACCGGTGTTTCACCGGTGCGGCTGGTGACATCCAGATAACTGAGGCGCATGCGCTCCGGCACATCGGTAATGCTGTCGGAAACCAGCGCCTGCAGGTCCTCATCGAAGATCTCGTGTTTCTTGTCCGCAAGCTCTTTGAAGCGGGCAAAGGCTGCATTCAGCTCGTCCTGATCGGCCAGCTCGATACCCAGCTCCTGCAGACGGGTACGGAAGGCGTTGCGCCCCGACAGCTTGCCCAGGGACAGCTTGTTGGCATGCCAACCAACCGACTGGGCACTCATGATCTCGTAGGTTTCGCGGTGCTTGAGCACCCCGTCCTGGTGAATGCCCGATTCGTGGGCAAAGGCGTTGGCGCCGACAATGGCCTTGTTCGGCTGCACCGGGAAACCGGTGATGCTCGACACCAGGCGCGATGTACTGAGGATGTGTTCGGTAACAATACCGGTATCCACCTGGAATACGTCCTGGCGGGTACGCAAAGCCATGACGATCTCTTCCAGCGCGGCGTTACCAGCCCGCTCGCCCAGACCGTTGATGGTGCATTCCACCTGGCGCGCACCGGCAGTGACCGCGGCCAGCGAGTTGGCTACTGCCAGTCCCAGATCGTTATGGCAATGCACGGAGAAGATCGCCTTGTCCGCGTTGGGCACCCGCTCGATGATCTGGCGAATGGTCTCGGCGAACTGGTGGGGAATCGCATAACCGACGGTATCGGGAATATTGATGGTCCGCGCGCCGGCGTCGATCGCCTGCTCGATGATCCGACACAGGAAGTCGATCTCGGAACGACCGCCGTCCTCGCAGGAGAACTCGACATCCTCACACAGATTGCGCGCGCGCTTGATCGCCCGCACGGCCTGTTCGATCACCTGGTCGGGCTGCAGGCGCAGCTTGTATTCCATGTGGATCGGACTGGTAGCAATGAAGGTGTGGATACGACCGGCATTGGCATTGGCCAGCGCCTCGGCGGCACGGTCGATATCCGCGTCCACCGCCCGGGCCAGACTGCAGATCCGGCTGTCCTTGATGGTGTCGGCAATGCTTTTCACCGCCTCGAAATCGCCCGGACTGGCAATCGCAAAACCGGCTTCGATCACATCCACCCGCAGTTTTTCCAGGGCACGGGCAATGCGCAGCTTCTCTTCCCGGGTCATGGACGCACCGGGGCTCTGCTCGCCATCACGCAAGGTGGTATCGAAAATGATGACGCGATCCTGACTCATCTGCCTGTCTCCTCGGTGATACTGCGGTAATGCCGGAAAGTATACCTCAACGCCAGGAGCGAGAGAGGATGCGCAACGGCAAAGAAAAAACCCCGACCTGTTTCCAGATCGGGGTTTTCTATTTGGTGCTTGACGATGACCTACTCTCACATGGGGAAGCCCCACACTACCATCGGCGATGCATCGTTTCACTTCTGAGTTCGGAATGGGATCAGGTGGTTCCAATGCTCTATGGTCGTCAAGCAATTCGGTTGCTGCGTGGGTGTTGATTCCTCACAGCGAAAAGGGGGAAAAGTGATAATGCGGTAACCGTAATCTCGTGCAGTTCCAGACTGTCGTCTGTATATCATCATGGCAGACCAGGACCCGGATTGCTTGGGTGTTATATGGTCAAGCCACACGGGCAATTAGTACTGGTTAGCTCAACG
>NZ_FOYD01000018.1 GCF_900115905.1 Halopseudomonas formosensis | reverse complement strand
GCCCACACCAGCTGCTGGCTGCGGGTGGCCAGCAGCTGGGCCGGCAACCACTGGGGCAGCGTCACCATCCCGCGCATCGGCATGGAAGTACTGGTCAGTTTTCTGGAAGGCGACCCGGATCAGCCCCTGGTCAGTGGCTGCCTGTACAACAGCGCCCATCCGGTGCCCTGTGAGCTGCCCGAGCACAAGACCCGCAGCCTGTTCAAGAGCCTGAGCAGCCCCGGCGGCAACGGCTTCAACGAACTGCGCATCGAAGACCGGGCCGGGGAGGAACAGATCTTCATCCACGCCCAGCGCGACTGGGACCAGAACATCCAGCACGACCAGACCATCCGCGTCGGCAACGAACGCCACGAGCGCATCGAAGCCAACCGCTACACCGAGAACCTGGCCGAGGAGCACCACCGCACCCACGCCGATCGCAGGACGGAAATCAAGGCGGATGATCATCTGACTGTCGCCCACCACCAGCACATCAAACTCGGTCAGGGCCAGTTCATCGAAGCCGGAGAGGAAATCCACTACTACGCCGGGGACAAAGTGGTGATCGACGCCGGCATGGAGCTGACCGCCAAAGGCGGCGGCTCCTTCCTCAAACTCGACCCCAGCGGCATTACCCTCAGCGGCCCGGGCATCAGGATCAACTCCGGTGGTGCGGCTGGGCGGGGTTCGGGGCTGGCAATCAAGCTGCCTGAGCGTCCGGGTGAAGCGGGCGCCGGTCAGCATGGAGCTCTCAACGATCCGGCACAGGCCAACCCGGCATTGCCATACCAGGCAGCAGTATCTGAACCACGTGAGATGCGTTTTGACATCCGTCTGAAGGACAAGCCCGGAGAAGACGGTTATGCCCTGGCGCACACCCCCTGGCGTATCGTCCGCGCCAGCAAACCAGGCTGGCGCACGTTCGCACGTCTGAGCGAGGCAGATATCATCGCCCGCGGCGAAACTGACGATAACGGTCGCATCATCCTCTCGGATGCAGAGCAGGAGTCGCTGTCTCTGGCCTATCAACAGACTCCGGGCAACCTATGGCTGCTCTACCCAGGACAATACGTTGCCCTGACGGTGCATGTGGATGCGGGCTGGAACGACCAGCAGCGCGAAGCGCTGGCACTGGCCAGTATGGATTTCAGCCATGCCCCACACACTGATCCACAGCACGCAATGGCCTGCCTCGATCAGACCTGCGCCCGTGACACCCTGGGGCTCGACGACAACAGTCCACTATTCGAAAAACTCAAGGCATTCAAGGGATGAGTCAGATGACGGCAATCCGCTCACGCCAACTGGACCAGCTCAATACGGCAGAAGGCGAGCCGCTGTGCGCCATTTCTGCCCCGGACTGGTTTATCCGTCCGGACCCGCGGTTTGGCCCGCCGTACGCCCGCAAGCGCGCCGGTAACAATGTCAGGTTCTTCACGAACGGCGAAGACTACTTCAAGGATGTCGCCGCCGCGATCAGCAATGCCCGGCACTCGATTTACATCAGTGGCTGGCAGATCAACTACGAGGTGCGCCTCGATGGCGACAGGCGCCTGTGGGACTGCCTGGCCGAAGCGCTGCGCAAGAACGAGAAGCCTGACATCTACCTGATGCCCTGGTTGTCGCCCAAAGTCGGCATGGACACCGGCGACCTTGAAACCATGCTGGCCAGCTTTCTGCTCAATGCCGGGTTGGAGCAACGCAAGGTCTGGTGTCTGCCGGCCATACAGCAAAGCGATATGGATCAGCTGGGTACCTTTTTCTCGCACCACCAGAAAATGGTTGTGATCGACAATCAGATTGCCTATGTCGGCGGCATTGACCTGGCCTACGGACGCCGTGACGACAACAACTTTCGCCTTGCCGCCGACGGGCGCAGTGAACGTGAACTGTACAACCCCTGCATTCCCCCGTTGCGAGAGATCCCGGCGCATCAGCAATACCCCTACATGACCACCGCAGAGCTGATTGGCGCCACCCTGATGGAAGGCGACGCCCTCAGCCGCGTGCAACGCTGGATAGGTCTGCGCCTTGATAACGAACACGTTAACGCCGTACGCCAACGCAAACAGGCGGCCCTGAACTGGCTCAAGGATAGGCTCAAGGGCGGCCTGCGCCTGTTCGGCGTTGGCGCCGCCTATACAACAGGAGGAGCGCTGGATATGGCGCGCTTTCTGCGTGAGTATCTGGGAGATGAAGAAGTCAGACAGCATCTGCCGCCCAGAATCAGCCAGTTGGAGAAAGATCTGCTGGACTGGGCAGAGGAAGTTGAGCAGCAGTCAGGCGAATACAGTCAGGCGCTGCAGATCAGAGGCAACACGTTATTCAATCAGTGGGTCGAGCAGAGCGGCGCTGGCGCATTCTTTACCTGGCTCAACAACACCCCGCCAGAACGGCTCACAGCCCAGGCACTGGAGCAGTTCAGCGCAATCGCCACACCATTCTTGCTCTACCTGCACAACACACTCGACCGTATGAGTGATGCGCAGCAGGGCCAGCCCTATTCCTATCTTTCTGACCCGGCAGTACGGTTGCTGCCCCCTGGCGGCCGCACAATCGATCCGGCACGCCAGCCCCGCATGCCCTGGCATGATGTGCAGGTACGCCTTGAAGGGACGGCCGTAGAAGACTTCTCGCGCAACTTCATCGAACGCTGGAATAGCCTGCAGGCACGCTTCGACGGAACTACACAGGCCATGCCGGCCCTGCTTGCGGGTGGGCTGGGGCTGGTAAGCCGCAATCTGGCTCCGCAACCATTCCGGCCACACTACCTGCCACCGGCACAACCCGTGGCAGCACAGGGCAGCCTGTTCGCTCAGGTGTTGCGCAGCACACCCTACCGGCAACTGCGTGAAGAGCGTCAAGGCGCTCTGCAAGCCCATGCCAGCCGTCTGCCGCAGCCCACTGAAGGTTTTGCGTTACCAGATGCCCGTCAGGCCAACTGCCTGCAAGCCATGCTGCAAGCCATTGCCGGCGCACAGCAGTTCATCTACATCGAGAATCAGTTCTTCCAGAGTGATTTCGGTGAGGTCGACTACGCCACACCCCCCAAGGACGACGGCGAGGAAGCGGCAGGGCCACCCAACCAGGATAAAAAAGATCCCTGGCAAGACGGGCCCATGCAAAGCCTGATGGACATCGAGAAGCTGCCCGACTACCCGCGCTATGCTGCACGGCTGGGGCTGGAAGGGCGTTTCCAGGACAACGCAACCCGTCTGCAGCACCTCAACTTCTACGCCCTGGCGGAAATGATCCACAACCGCGAGGCGGATGAGTTTGTCAGTGCGCTACTGAAAGTCTTTGCCAACCAGGCTGCTGTTGAAGCCTCTGTAAACCTGCAGGCACCACAGCCCAGGGTTCTGAACACCCTTTGCGAGGCCTTGGCCACACGCATAGAAGCCGCGATCGAGATGGGTGAAGATTTTCACGTCTATATGGTCCTGCCGGTTTATCCGGAAGGCCCGCTGAACGACATCACCCTGATGACCCAGATCCACCTGACCATGCAGAGCCTGTCTCTGGGCAGTCATAGCCTTGTGCGCCGGATTCAGCGGGCGATGGCAATGAAGGCACAAATGGACAGTGGAATCCCGGAAGACGTAGCCAGTGATAACATCGACAAGCATCAGCGCCGTGGAGAGGCCTGGAAGGTTTTCGAGCGAGAAGATTGGAAACGCTATCTTACTTTGCTCAATCTACGTACCTGGGAAGATTTCCACGGTCGCCCGGTGACCGAACAGATTTATGTACACAGCAAGCTGTTAATCGCTGATGACCGGGTGGCCATTCTCGGCAGCGCCAATATCAACGACCGCAGCCAGCTTGGTGACCGCGACTCCGAACTGGCCGTGGTAATCTCAGGCCGCCAGGCCCAGCTCAGCCAGCTCAACGGCTGCACGCCCCAACCCATCTGCCGCGAAGTGCAGCAACTGCGTATCGCCCTGTGGCGCAAGCTCTTTGCACTGGACGTCACCCATGAACAGGTTCGGGTGGCGCCGGCAACGCAACTGGAGCCGATGCTTGAACAGCCAGCAGCACCGGCGACCTGGCAGGCGATTCAAAAGCAAGCAAAGGACAACGCAACTGCCTATCAAGAAGCGTTCATACACATACCCCGAAACCACGCCTCAATCTGGCCAACTTGGCCGGATAACAATTCTGGCTCCATGCCCTTCGAGCATGCATTCTGGGAAAACCCGAGCACTGCCGAGCTACCGAAGAATGTCGCCGGCTTCATCACCGAGCTGCCCATCTACTGGACCCGTCGTGAAAATAATGACTCGGGGTTCAACTTGAGTGTTCTTGCCCACAACGACAAAAACGAGCGGAACACTCTACAAGCGTCTGTTTCGCTCGTTTCCGAAGGAACCACCTAATGCGTTATCTGATTGCGCTCATACTGCTTGGTTTGACGTCTGACATCTGGGCCGTTACTCCTGAACCATCTCTGCCAGCCAACTGGCAAACCCAATGCTTCGGCCGGGTGCAGTTTTCCATGCCCGCACACCTGGCTTGGTACAACCAGCAGGCTGAACCACCTGCATTTTATAAGGGAAGCGAACCCACCCCAGCAATCTGGCGGGGGAATTATGGCCGTGACCCGCTGCATGAAGAGAAGGTGCTGGTGCAAATCGCCGTCAGCCGCCTTGCCACGCTTGATTACTGGAAGCGCGACACTTCCTATTTCAAGCCCAGCCGCGGGGAGGCTCAAGAACGGGTCATCCAAAAACAGCTTGATGAGATTAAGGCCCGAAAAGTCGCTTTGCTTTCAGATCAAAGCGAGGAGGCAAATGCTCTTTACTCTCAGCTCCGTGAAGAAGAAAGAGCATTAGAGCAAGCTCAGCAGCACATCGGCAAAATCAGCACCGATATCCTGTGGGTTTCCGAAGCCATCGAAAACTTCAAGGAGCAGGGCCGGGACACAGCCCAACTGGAAGCCAAACTCGCCGAACTGCTGATCGAAGACGCCAAGTTTCCGACCGATGATCTGTTCGAACAGGAATACTTTGTAGAGCTCAATCGCCCCAATGCCCTGGCGATCAGCGGCCCCTTCGACTTTTCCGCCAAGCTCTGGGAAAACGGGCGTATCTATACCTTCCAGTTCGGCATGCAGCACAACAAACCACGCAGCGAACAGGCCAGCCTGGAGCCCGCCGCGCTGGACTTCCTGGCCCGTTTCCGCGCCCGCGCAGAACATGAAATCCCCACCGAACCCGGCGTGTGCATCCCCTTCGGCTTTATCGCCGACAGCGGCAATGAACCCTTTGACTTCGGGTACCAGTGGCGCCCGCGCAGCACCCCGGCACTGCTCTATCGGATCGATCAGCCAGCGTCCAGTGAGCTTTTCAGCATGGCCATGCGGCGTTTGATACCAAACGCTTATTCCAGCCTGCTGCAGATTAACCGCTTCGGCCCGCAGGATGTCGCTTTCGGCTATCAGGCCGGCAGCCTGGTCGGTACCCGTTTCCAACGACGCCACCCCGAAAACCCCGACTGGCAGCCCCCGCAGAGCTATCACCTGATTGCCGAGACCGGTGCGCATGGCACTGTGCCGCCGGTGTCCTTCGAGATGAAGGTGCATGATATCGACGGCGAATACCCTCTCTTCGAGCAGGGCGAGGCCGAGTTCAAACAGATTCTGGACACTTTTCGGCCCTTGCCGGGGATGGTCAAAGAAAGCGCAGGTCAGCCGTGACGAGAGCGATAAACAGGCTCGTGCTGTGTCTGCTACCGCTGATGGCTCCAGCCGTCTGGGCCGACAGCCCCAATGCTACGCTGCCAGCCGACTGGCAGACCCAATGCTTCGGCCGTGTACAGTTTTCCATGCCCGCGCACCTGGCCTGGTATAACCAGCAGGCTGAGCTACCCGCATCCTATAAGGGGAGCGAACCCACACCGGCAATCTGGCGGGGGAGCTATGGTCGTGATCCACTGCATGAAGAGAAGGTGCTGGTGCAGATCGCCGTCAGCCGGCTTGCCACGCTTGATTACTGGAAGCGCGACACCTCCTATTTCAAGCCCAGCCGTGGGGAGGCGCAGGAGCGTGTCATTCAGGGAAAGATCGACCAGCTTCGGGAGCAAAGAGCGGCATTATCAGATGATGAGCCAGACGAGCACCATCGCCGATTATTGGAGGAGGAACTGGCATTACGGGCCCAGATGCAGCACATCGGCAAAGTCAGCACCGATATCCTGTGGGTTTCCGAAGCCATCGAAAACTTCAAGGAACAGGGCCGGGACACTGCCCAACTGGAAGCCAAACTTGCTGAACTGCTGATCGAAGACGCCAAGTTTCCTACCGATGATCTGTTCGAACAGGAATACTTTGTAGAGCTCAATCGCTCCAACGCCCTGGCGATCAGCGGCCCCTTCGACTTTTCCGCCAAGCTCTGGGAAAACGGGCGCATCTATACCTTCCAGTTCGGCATGCAACACAACAAACCACGCAGCGAACAGGCCAGCCTGGAGCCTGCCGCGCTGGATTTTCTGGCCCGTTTTCGCGCCCGTGCGGAACATGAAATTCCCACCGAACCTGGCGTGTGCATCCCCTTCGGCTTTATCGCCGACAGCGGCAATGAACCCTTTGACTTCGGGTACCAGTGGCGCCCGCGCAGCACCCCGGCATTGCTCTATCGGATCGATCAGCCAGCGTCCAGTGAGTTGATGACCCATGCCCTGATGCGCTTTGTTCCCAACCCCTATCCGTCACGGGTACGGATCGATAGCTTCGGCCCGCAGGATGTCGCCTTCGGCTATCAGGCCGGCAGTCTGGTTGGTACCCGTTTCCAGCGACGCGACCCGGAAAACCCCGACTGGCAGCCACCGCAGAGCTATCATCTGATCGCCGAGACCGGTGCGCATGGCGCTGTGCCTGCAGTGTCCTTCGAGATGAAAGTGCATGATATCGATGGCGAATACCCTCCCTTCGAGCAGGCTCAGGCCGAGTTCAAACAGATTCTGGACAGTTTCCGGCCCTTGCCGGGCATGGCCAAAGAAAGCGCGGGTCAGCCGTGAGGAGAGCGATAAACAGGCTCGTGCTGTGTCTGCCATCGCTGATGGTTGGGTTTTCCAGCACTCCATGCTATATGTTCGAAGTATGAATATTGGTGCGGAGGGCAGGTCCATGTCCGTAGTACGTAAAACCATTACCTTGACTGAGCAGCAGAATGATTGGGTGAAAATGCGCATTGGCAGCGGTGACTATACCAATGATAGCGAGTACATCCGTGACCTGATCCGACGGGATCAGGAGCGCAGCGCAGGCCTGGAGCAATTGCGCATGTTATTGGATGAAGGGGAGCATAGTGGAGTGAGTCAGCGCTCGCCCCGGGACATCCTGTCTGCAGCCAGGGAAAGGCTGAAAGCTGATGGCGAATTATAGGCTCAGTAATAGTGCCGATGAGGATTTCGAAAATATCTTCATCTATGGGGTCAGGAGATTTGGGTTGAGGCAGGCTGAGCAATATGCGGAAGGGCTGGAAGCACGTTTCGAGCAAATCGCAGAGCTGCCAAGCCTTTATCCAGCCGCTGATCACATCAAGCCCGGCTATCGACTGAGTGTTTATATCAGTCATACCACTTATTACCGGGCTGATGAGCATGAGGTGTAATGACCCAGATACGACCGGCCCTATGTATGGACGGAGGAAAGGCAGTAACGATTCCTGAAGCCGGCGCTGGGCCGGGTTATGGCATCGACGTGAAGGAGCAGATGACTGAAACGCCCCCGGCTTATCATCGGGGGCGACGTGATAGTCAGAGCGTCTGCTTTTGCGCCTCACCAGCTTCGGCCGGGCCGTCCGCCGCAGGCTTGCTGACCAGTTTCTCAACGTTCGTGGCGATCGACAGGATCAGAATCAGGCTCTCTTTGAAGAAGGACATGAGAATGACGCTGAAGTAGAAGTACACCAGCACGGCAAACGCGCTGCCGATTCCCGCTAGAAAACCGAAACTGAACATCCCACCGAGCAGTGTGAGGATCGCGGCCACCGCGCCGACGAACCAGGACAGAAAGATCATTCCATCCCAGGCGGTACGGATCCAATCGAGTACCGGGAATTCCGACTTGCCGCGGCCATCGTCTGGTCCGCTTGCCGCTTCACGGCGATCAGCCAGACGCAGGGCAGCACCTTTCCAGATGGACAATGGGATGGTGAAAAAGCGCACGATGCAGACGATCAGGGCCTGAACGATAGCCGGGCCGATTTTCTGTTGTAGTTGGGACATTACAGCTCCTTGCTGATTGTTATACGTCAATGTGAAAGATTGCCGAATGATTATGCCATCATTGCGACATTAAAAAAGGGCATGAAGTCCTCCGTCCCCCTCCCGTAGGAGCACCCGCCCCGGGTGCGAACCGCTCTCCCCGGAAACACCAGCATCACCGGCGTGGCCCAAATTCGCACCCGGGGCGGGTGCTCCTACAGCAACAAGCCAGGATCTCGCCCAAGCCGTAGTCGGATCCCCCCGCTCGACCCGATGCCGTTACAGGAGCGCCACCGGGCCGCCCCGCTGTCAGCGTAATGCGCAGCACGTCTTATCAGCCAAACAAGCCAAGTCATCCTAAAGCTTTTGTCGACACGCCCGATACCCCGGGTATCGGCAAGGCGCTGCGAAGGCTGTCAACCCATCCGGAAAAATTTTTCCGGAAAAGATTAAAGCTCTTGGCCAGTACGCCGATAAAGGGATTGAACGCGAACATTATGGGTGTCTGGGCGAGTCCTGACCCATGAGTCGCTGGCTCAGACAAACATCGATTTGGTCAAATGGAGAACTACCATGGCCCTGACAGTAAACAGCAACATTGCTTCCCTGAACGCTCAGCGCAACCTGAGTGGTTCTACCAACGCCCTGTCCACCTCGCTGGAGCGTCTGTCCTCCGGCTCGCGCATCAACAGCGCCAAGGATGACGCAGCAGGTCTGCAGATTTCCAACCGTCTGACCAGCCAGATCAATGGTCTGAACGTCGCGGTGAAGAACGCCAACGATGGTATCTCCATTGCCCAGACTGCTGAAGGTGCACTGCAGGAATCGACTAACATTCTGCAGCGTATGCGGGACCTGGCTCTGCAGTCTGCTAACGGCTCTAACAGTGATGCGGAGCGTAAAGCTCTTAACGCTGAAGTGGGACAGTTAAAAAACGAACTGGATCGTATTAGCAAGACCACCACGTTCGGTGGTAAAAATCTCCTTGATGGAACCTTCGGCTCTGCGAGCTTCCAGGTTGGTGCTGCAGCGAACGAAACGATCAGTATGTCTATCGGCGAAGCGAGCAAGTCATCATTGAGCGGAAGTCATTTCGACAATGCTCTTACTGCGGCGACGGTGGACCCCGGCGGTATTACCGAGGATGGTGACCTGAAAATCACCATAACTATGGCTGACGACCGCGAAGTTAACGTATACGCTGCGATCAAGAAAGGTGACTCCGCCGACGTGGCTAACGCTAAAATTGCAGCGGCAATCAGCGACTCCGGCTTGGGCGTAGGTGCGTTTGTTCAAGGCAGTGGTGCGATTAACGTCGTGTCTGCAATAGACGATGAAGGTGGGAACGCACTGACTACTATTGCATTTGAAGATACTCCTGATGGACTCACGGTGGGTGTTTTCACACCGGCTGATAACGGTGCGGTAAAATCGCTGTCCGTTGAAGAAATGGATATTACAACCGCAGAGGGTGCGCAAAAAGCTCTATTGACGATTGATGCGGCTATCGAAACTATCGACGCTCAACGCGCTGACCTGGGTGCGGTGCAGAACCGCTTTGAATCCACTATCAGCAACCTGCAGAATATCGCTGAGAACGCCTCTGCATCCCGTGCTCGCATCATGGACACCGACTACGCAGCCGAGTCTGCCAACCTGGCCAAGAACCAGATCATGCAGCAGGCGGGTACTGCGATGCTGGCCCAGGCCAACCAGTTGCCGCAGGCGGTCCTCAGCCTGCTGGGCTAAGGTAAGCTGGCGGTATGACTGGCGGGGGAAGGGGTGACTCTTCTCCCGCCTTGTCCTGTTCGGAGGAAAAACCATGGATATGGGATCTCTCGGTAGCAGGGGTAATGTCGGGGTAAGCGCTCCGGCTTCCAGAACACAGGATATTGCGGATACACAACCGGCTCAGGCAGATGCCAGACAGGCCGAGTTGTTGCAGAACAAGGGCACGTCCGAGCCGAATCGTGAGCAGGTGCTGGCGGCGGTAACGGATATGCAGGATTTTGTGCAGGCGACCCATCACAATATCCAGTTTCAGCTGGATGAGAACAGTGGACGCATGCTGATAAAGGTAACCGAGCGGGATACCGGCGAGGTGATTCGCCAGATTCCCTCGGAAGAGGCGGTGCGACTGGCGGAGAGTCTGTCCGAGATCCGCAGTCTGTTGTTCAGGGCTGAGGCCTGAGATTGGCGGGCGGGTGCGGGGATGTTCGCACCGGGGCGGTGCTCCTACAGGGGGCGTTGATCTGATGGTCTTTGTCCAGGCGGCTCGGCTTGGAGCAGGAACGCGTGTGCTTGGCACGGTACATGCTTGATACGTTGGAGTACTCACTTTCAGCAAGCGATGCGTCAATAAACGGACGCAGAGGGTAGGATTATGGCAATCACCGGTATCGGTTCGGGCATGGATGTCAACGGCATGGTCAAGGCATTGTTGAATGCGGAGGCCGCGCCGAAGACTGCGCAACTGGATCGTCTGGAAAAGTCCACCACGTCCAAGGTGTCGGCGCTGGGGCAGTTCAAGAGCGCGCTGTCGACCTTCAAGGAAGCCCTCGGCAAGCTGAATGATCCTGCGCTGTTCGAGAAGCGCAGCTCGACGACCAGCAATGCAGATATCGTCGGCATCAGCGCTGGCTCCAAGGCCGTCACCGGCAACTACAACGTGCAGGTGTTCAACCTGGCGCAGAGCAGCAAGGTGGCGCTGGCCGGTGTCGAGAATGCCGAGGACCCACTGGGCAGCGGTACCCTGACCATCAATATCGGCGAGGACTCGCTGGATATCGACGTGACCGACGCCAACCTCACCGATATCCGCGATGCCATCAATGCGGCCGGCAAGGACAAGGGATTGAGTGCGACCATTGTCACCGACCCCAGCGGCGATGGCGGCTCCCGGCTGATCCTGAGTTCGGACAAGTCCGGTACCGGTAACGATATCAGCGTCGAGGTGTCCGGCGCTGACTCGGGCGGGCTCAGTGCTCTGGCATTCACACCGTCCTCTGGCACCGATGCCGACTTCCAGCCCACGCCGGTTGACCCGGCGAATCCCCGTGCGGCACGCGTGATCAGCTATTCGCGCGATGCCAGTTTCGCTATTGACGGCATCCAGCTGAACAGCGCCAGCAACACGGTGACGGATGCCATCGAAGGGGTAACCCTTACCCTGAAGAAGGCCCAAACCGCTGAGGCGCTGGAGAATGCTGAGACGGTCAATCTGGGCGTGACCCAGGACAAGGTGGGCGTCCGCAAGTCGATCACCGATTTTGTCGACGCGTATAACAAGATGCTCGACACCGTCAATTCGCTGACCAGCGTGGTCTCGGTCGGTGGCGATGATGGTGAGCCGCTGGCGGCTGCGCTGGTGGGGGACTCCTCGGTGCGTTCGTTCATGAACGCCATGCGTACCGAGCTGGGCACGCCGTCCGCCGGGGAGGGCATCCGCATACTGGCTGACCTGGGCATCAGCACCCAGCGTGACGGCAAGCTGGCGGTGGACGGCACCAAGCTGGATAATGCGCTGGACAACAACCTCGAGCAGGTCAACGGGTTCTTTACCGGCGAGCGGGGGCTGATGGCCCGCATGGAAGCCAAGATAGAGCCCTACACCCAGACCGGTGGGATTCTCGAGAATCGCACCAAGGCGTTGCAGAACACCCTGTCGGGCGTGGATGAGCAGCGCGAGACGCTGGCAATGCGTCTGACCAAGCTGGAGTCGCGCCTGTTCGCCCAGTTCAACGCCATGGACGCGCTGGTATCGCAGATGAGCAGTACCAGCTCGTTCCTGACTGCCCAACTCGACAGCCTGCCCGGCGTCGTTCGCAAGGATAAGAAGTAGATGAAAAGCCCCATCGATACCTACAAGCAGGTCAACCTGGCCCAGGAAGTGTCCCAGTACCGGGCGGTGCAGCTGCTGCTCAACGGTGCCATCGAGCGCCTCAAGCTGGCGCGGCATGCCCAGGCGACCGGTAATGCCGAGCGGCGCGGCACGGCGGTGAGCAGCACCATCAGTATCATTGGTGCGCTGCAGGCTTCGCTGGACAAGGAACTGGGCGGCGAGATTGCCGAGAACCTGGACAGCCTCTACGACTACATGACCCGCAAACTGGCGGGCGTAGCGCTGGATGATACGCCGCGGTCGCTGGAAGAAGTGCAGGGCCTGCTTGAGGAGATCAAGGAAGGCTGGGATGCGATCGAGCCCAGATAGGGCTGGTTTTTGAGTGGTGGTGATGATTTGGCGAACCCCGGCTTTGGCCGGGGTTTGTTGTTTTTTGGGGGCTTTCAGCGAGCGGCTATCTAATAGCCTGCTTCTTTTTGATGCCGGAAGGCCAGAACATATAGTGTATCGCTGGGTGGGTCATGGCGATAAAGAGCTACATAGCCGGAGTCACCGAAGGGAATCAGTAGCTCACGCAACTCTGGTAGGTCGTCGAATGGTCGGCCAATATCCGGTGTGGTTTCCAGTAGCAGAAGCTGCTGTTCGATGGCCTGGCCGGCCCGGGCGGCTGCCGCTGGTGCTTTTCTGGCCAGGAATAGACGGCAGCGCTCAAGACCTTCCGCTGCGAGCTCTGTGATGATTACTTGTGGCACTCTGGTATCTGTTTTTCGTCATCGGTGCCCCAGGTATTCAACCAGGTGCGCACTTCCTGTCCGGACAGGTGGCGACCTGTTTCCTGGTAGGACTGCCAAGACGCCAGGGCTTCCTGCTTGAAGCGCTCACGGGCTTCCTCACGCTCAATGTACTGTTCGATTGCTTCCTGAATCATGCCTTGGGGTGAGCGGTGGCGCTGATTGGCAAGCTGATGGACGCGGCTTTTCAGCGTGTCGTCAATCTTGATGGATGTTGCCATTGGGAGCCCCTTATCAAATGGAAATACTGGGTGATCTTGATGTTCCCGCATTTCATTATCGTCCAGGGCGATGTGGATGTCGATGAAGTTCAGATTCGTAAAGGATTACAGAGGTGGTGGAATATGGACAGGGGCAATGTGGCAGGGTGTGATGGGTTGGCAGGTCGATTCTGTCGGCGAGCGGGGGCTCGCCAGCGCTGAAGATGCTCCAGCTTTCCCCGCTGGAGCGTTATCCATGCTGCCGGAATCAGATCCGGCAAGCATTCCCCAGATTGGCTTCGATGATGGCTTTGTCCGCTTCGTCGGTGATGCCGTCGTGGTTGAAGTCGTACCAGCTGGAGGCGCCGCCGCCCTGGTTGGGGTCGGCCCAGTAGGCCCATTCGTCCAGGTCGGTCTGATCCACCTGCAGATCGCCGTTGCCGTCGCCGGGGCAGCTGATATTGCTGGCCAGCAGGGCGGTCAGCTGGTCGCTCAGGCTCTGGTAGATGGCCTGTTGCTCGGGGTTAAGGCTGTTGTTGGCCAGCAGGTCCTGGTCGGCGCGGTCGAGCTTGAGCTGCGCCGGGTCGGTGCTCTGGTTTATCTCATAGAACTCTTCGGTATCGACCAGGCTGTCGGTGGCGCAGTCCATGCGGCGGATGCGTACCAGCTTGTAATCCTCGTTGCGCAATGCGCTCTGGTGTTGAGGAAAGAGGATTGTGGCGGGTTGGCCCTGGTCTTCCAGATAGGCGTTGACCGCGCAGCAGGAGCTGAAGCCGTTGGGATCGATGGCGCTGCCGGGGCCGTACCAGACACCGCTCTGGTCCTCACATACACCCTGCTGCGGGAATATCTGCACGCAGGTGTTGGCGGCGGGGATGACGCAGGGGGCCGGGGTCTCGGCACTGATATTGGTGCCCTGTTCGGTGAAGTTGGTGCTGCGGATGGCCTCGTGCTGTGGTTCGGTGAGATAGGGCATGACCGGCTGGGCGTCCAGTTGCAGCTCGCTGGGCAGGGCTGCTGCGTCGATTCCCGCGATTTCCCGGAACAGGCTGAACAGGTCGGTGCTGTTGACCATGTGCGGCACGTCGCGGTCGCTTTCCGTGACCATCGGCCCGGCAACGATCAGCGGTACCCAGACGCCGGTCTGGTACAGCGAGCCCTTGGCCCGCAGCGGGTCGAAGGGCAGCTTGACGGTGGGCATATAGGTGCCGTTGTCGCTGGTGATGATGACCACGGTGTTGCTGTCGGGGTTGTATTCCAGACTGCCGTCGTCTTGCTCCAGGGCGATACCGGTGCTGACTAATAGACGGCCGATTTCATGGTCCACGGCTTCGAGCATGTGCTGGGCCACGGCGCGCTGCTGGGCGAAGTCGGCCAGATCGATGGCGGTGTCGGGCAGTATGCCCAGTTCGGTCAGGCTGTCGGCCACGGGTGTACCACAGCCGACCAGGCTGAGGGTGGCGTCGGGGTGGGGCAGCAGGCTGGCCGGTGGCGGCTGCAGGGGCGTGTGCAGGGCGGAGTAGCCGAGGCTGAGCATCCAGGGCTTGTCGGGCTGCTGTTCACTGATGCGGTTGAGCCACTCGATGGCCAGATTGGTTTCCAGAACGGTGCGGTAGCCCCGGGCCTCGGCTTGGTCGGCGCTCAGCTGGCGGTTGCTGCCGTCGGCCAGGTTGATTTTCCAGGCACCGGTGTAGTGGCCGTTCTGGGTGGCGAAGTCCAGTTCATCGCGCCGGGCTTCGCTGTAGACAGTGGCGCGTGGATCAAGAATGCCGCCCAGCTCCAGACAGGTACGGCCCGGAGTGGGGTACTGGTCCGGATCGGTCATCAGCAGGTGGCTGCCATCGCTGTGGCCCGCGGGCAGGTAGCAGACGCCGTAATCGGCGCCATTGTTGATGTCCGCCGTGGTGTTGGGCACAAAGCCGCAGTGGTAGGTGCCGGGCGGGGCGACGCCGCCGGCGGTGGTGTCGATCGGGTAGGGTGCGCCGTCCAGATAGCCGGCAAAGTAGTCCCAGCCCAGTTCACGCATGGCGTCGTCGCCCAGCGGGTGGTTGGCGGGATTGATGTCGGAGCCGGTCAGGTGCATCTTGCCGATCAGCGCACTGACGTAGCCGGCCTGCTCACGCAGCAACCGGGGCGTGGTCAGGCTATAGGGCGAAACCTGGGAGTTGGCCAGGTCATTGGAGACGATGGCGTTGCGTACACCGCTGCGAAATGGGTAGCGCCCCTCGAAAAAGGTCGAGCGCGTCGGTGAGCAGGTGGGCATGGACCAGGTGTTGCGAAAGCGCACCCCGGCCTGGGCAATGGCGTCGATGCTGGTGGTCTGGGCCGGTTGGGCGCCGCCGTAACCGAAGCTGGCGAACTGATCCACCCCCACGTCGTCAATGACGATGAACAGGATATTGGGTGGTAGCCGGGGGGATGCGTGGTTGCCGGAGCCTGAGCTTGAACTGGAACCGAACTTGCACCCGGTGAGCGCGAGCAGGCACAGGGCGGCCAGCAGGAGGGGGCGGCGGGGCATGACTTGTCCTTGTTATTGTCTGCCATCAGAGGGCTACTACTGAAAGATAGTCATGTTTGCAGGTGCGGGCAAACAAAAAAAGGGCTTCAGGTTTTGCCGCCATGGCCGATAACCGGGTCAGGTGTCACAGTTATCGGGATGTTTTTCTTATGAATGCCTACGCAATGAAGCAGTACCAGACCGTCAGTGTTCACGCCCAGGTAACCGAGGCGGATCCGCATCGGTTGATCCAGATGCTGATGGAGGGTGGTCTGCAGCGCCTGGCCCAGGCCAAGGGGGCAATGGAGTACGGCAACGTCGCGCTCAAGGGCGAACTGATCGGCAAGGCCATGGGTATCATCGGTGGCCTGCGTGAGGCGTTGGACAAGGATAAAGGTGGCGAAATAGCATCCAATCTGGATAATCTGTATGCCTTCATGCAGCAGCGCCTGAGTCAGGCCAATCTGCAGAATGATCCGGCCATGCTCGACGAGGTGGCGGGGCTGTTGCGCGAGATCAAGCAGGGTTGGGACGGTATCCGTCATTCCTGATCCGGGAGTTGAAATCATGGCCGTTGCGGTAGAACAATTGCAGGATACCCACAGGGCGCTGATCGCTGCCGTGCAGGCGGGGGATTGGCAGCAGGTGGGCGAGCTCGATCATCTGTGCCGCACCCTGGTGCAGCAGGCCATGGCCGATCCTCAGCGCAATGAGGCGGAGCTGGCCGAGGTGCTGGGATCCCTGTCCGCCACCTACCGAGAGGTGATCGGTCTCTGTCAGGCGGTACAGGGCAAGCTGGCCGAAGAGCTGCAGGCGGTGCAGCGCAGCAAGCAGGGCGCCAAGGTCTATCAGATGTTCAGCTGAGCGGTCGCTCGGCTGAAGACGGCACAGCGCGGGCAGCGACGACATCCCCAATTCTTGAAAGTTCCCCTTGAAATTGATATTTCGGACAGGCTGCACCTGAAAAGTGCGCCAAGTATTTGACTCGGGTCTCCTTTATCACTAAGTTGTCCGTTAGTTTTCGTGTTTATGGCGTAACGCTATCACTGCGCCAGTTACCGCGTGTCAAAGGACCTGTTCCCCGCTATGCCGCCAGATAGTTATGTTCTGCTTGTTGATGATTGTCCCCAGAGCCGTCATGACCTTCGCCTGATCCTGGAATTCCTGGGGGAAGAGCCGTTTCCCGTCGCCTCGACCGGCTGGCAGGCGCTGGTGGAGAAGCAGATTGGCTCCAGTGCGGCCGTCAAGTGCGTGATCATCGGCGAGTGCGACTCACCCGGTGGTCTTGCCAGTCTGGTTGAACAACTGGATGCCTGGGATGCCCATGTTCCTGTGGTGGTGATAGGTCGCGACCGGGTCGTCGGTTGGCCGGATTACATGCGTCAGCGCCTGCTGTCCACCGCCGAGCTGCCGCTGACCTACAACCAGCTGCTGGACATCCTCCACCGCGCTCAGGTCTACCGCGAGGTGTTCGACGAGGGGCTGCGCAAGCATCAGCGCGAGCCCAACCTGTTCCGCAGCCTGGTCGGTACCAGCCGGGCGATCCAGTCTGTGCGCCAGATGATGAAGCAGGTGGCCGATACCGAGGCCACGGTGCTGATCCTGGGCGATTCGGGTACCGGCAAGGAAGTGGTTGCCCGCAACCTGCACTACCATTCAAGGCGCAAGGATGCCCCCTTCGTTCCGGTGAACTGTGGTGCGATTCCCGCCGAGTTGCTGGAAAGCGAGCTGTTCGGGCACGAGAAGGGCGCCTTCACCGGCGCCATCACCAGCCGCGCCGGGCGTTTCGAGCTGGCGGCCGGCGGCACCCTGTTTCTGGACGAGATCGGCGATATGCCGATGAACATGCAGGTCAAGTTGCTGCGGGTGCTGCAGGAGCGCACCTTCGAACGGGTGGGCGGCAACAAGCCGCAGCAGGCGGATGTGCGGGTGATTGCCGCCACCCACAAGAACCTGGAAGAGATGATCGCCCGCGGCGAATTCCGCGAAGACCTGTACTACCGCCTGCACGTGTTCCCCATCGAGATGCCGCCCCTGCGCGAACGCATCGAGGACCTGCCGCTGCTGCTCAACGAGCTGATCACCCGGCTGGAAAAGGAAAAGCGCGGCTCCATCCGCTTCAGCAGCGCCGCCATCATGTCCCTGTGCAAGCATCCCTGGCCGGGCAACGTGCGCGAACTGGCCAACCTGGTCGAGCGCATGGCGATCATGCATCCTCATGGGGTTATTGGTGTGGGCGAGCTGCCGCGCAAGTTCCGCTATGTGGATGATGACAACGAGGATCTGCGCCAGCTGCAGCAGGAGCAGGATGATAACGCCTGGCGCCCTCCGTTCGCCGGCTTCAGCCGCTCTGTGGGGCTGCCGCCGGAAGGGTTGGATCTGCGTGAGCATCTGGCTGAACTGGAGCAGTCGCTGATCCAGCAGGCACTGGATGATGCCAATTTCGTCGTGGCCCGCGCCGCCGAGCGCCTGCGTATCCGTCGTACCACCCTGGTGGAGAAGATGCGCAAGTACGGCATGAGCCGGGATGCCGAGACGACGGTCAGTCGCGAAGCGTCAGAAGACTGACAGCGGTGTTTCTTTGATGTTCGTAACCTGTTGATTTTTAACGTTTTTGTTGGGGTGGTACGGAAATTGTATTGATGCTTCCGGAAGTTTGATTCAGGGAGTTGTCATGACCGCCACCGCAACACATCTGCCGCAGGAACCTGCGGCCACGCATCCGGACCGGGAACAGCTGCAGCAGGCCTATGACCTGTTCGGCCGCATGTCCGAGCAACTGCGTGAGTCGCAGAGTCTGCTCGAGCAGCAGGTGGCTCAGCTCAAGGCGGAACTGGCTGAAGTCAGCGCCCAGCGCACCCGTGAACTGGCCGAGAAGGCCTGCCTTGCCGGACGGCTGCAGAATCTGCTGGATCTGCTCCCCGGTGGGGTGGTTGTGCTGGACGGCCGTGGTGTCGTCCGCGAAGCCAACCCGGCTGCCCGGGAGCTGCTCGGCGAGCCTCTGGAAGGCCAGCTGTGGCGCGAGCTCATCCGCGAGCGCTTTGCCCCCCGTGATGACGACTACCATGAAGTCTCCCTGCGCAGCGGTCGCCGTGTCTCCCTGGCGACCCGGTCCCTGCAGGGCGAGCCAGGGCAGATCATCCTGCTCACCGACCTTACCGAGACGCGCCAGCTGCAGGCGCAGCTGGCGCGTAACGAACGGCTGTCAGCGCTGGGGCGCATGGTGGCGTCGCTTGCGCACCAGATCCGCACGCCACTGTCCACCGCCTTGCTCTATGCCAGTCACCTGAACCAGCCGGAGCTGACGGCCAATCACCGCCAGCGTTTCAGTCAGCGGCTCAAGGACCGCCTGCAGGCCATCGAGCTGCAGGTGCGCGACATGCTGCTGTTCGCCAAGGGGGATCTGCCGCTGAACAGCCAAGTGTCGGCCCGCGAGCTGTTCCGGGAGCTGAGGCAGCAGGCCGAGACCCTGATCGTCGAAGCCGGAGCCGATTGCCGCTGGGCCGACCGCACCCCCGCTGACGTGCAGCTGGTATGCAACCGGGAAACCCTGCTGGGCGCTGCGCTGAATCTGATCGAGAACGCCATCCAGGCCGGCTATCCGCAGCCGCGGCTGAAGGTCATCCTGCGCCTGCAGGAAGGGCGCCTGAGCCTCAATGTGGTGGATGGAGGCAAGGGCATGACCCGGGCCGAGCTGGCCCGGATCGGCGAGCCCTTCTACACCACCCGGGAGCAGGGCACCGGGCTGGGTGTATCCGTTGTCAAATCCGTGGCCCAGGCCCATGGCGGCGCATTCCTTCTGCGCAGCCGGCCGGGGCAGGGAAGCTGGGCGGAACTGGTGCTGCCGGTACTGCCGCAGCCGGTCTCAGGAGGAAGCACTAGATGAGCAAGTCACGCATTCTGCTGGTCGAGGATGATCGCGCCCTGCGTGAGGCGCTGGCCGACACCCTGGCGCTGGGCGGTTACGACTACCTGGAAGCCGCCGACGGTGAGGCGGCACTGACCCTGCTGCAGCGGGAGAGCGTCGCCATGGTGGTCAGCGATGTGAACATGCCGGGCATGGACGGTCATGCGCTGCTGCGCACCCTGCGGGAGCGCTTCCCGCAACTGCCGGTATTGCTGATGACCGCCTACGGCACGGTGCAGAACGCGGTGGTCGCCATGCGTGACGGCGCGGTGGACTATCTGGTCAAACCGTTCGAGCCCCAGGCACTGCTTGATCTGGTCGCCCAGCACGCCCTCGGCCGCCTGCGCGCCGGTACCGACGGTCCGGTGGCAGTGGACCCGGCCAGCCAGCAGCTGCTGTATCTGGCCCAGCGTGTGGCCGCCAGCGATTCGACGGTACTGATTTCCGGCGAGTCCGGCACCGGCAAGGAGGTGCTGGCGCGCTATATCCATCAGCACTCACCCAGGGCCGATCAGCCGTTCATTGCCATCAACTGCGCAGCCATTCCGGAGAACATGCTGGAGGCGACCCTGTTCGGTCACGAGAAGGGCGCCTTCACCGGAGCTGTCGCCGCCCAGCCTGGCAAGTTCGAGCAGGCCAACGGCGGCACCCTGTTGCTGGACGAGATATCGGAAATGCCCCTGGCGCTGCAGGCCAAGTTGCTGCGCGTATTGCAGGAGCGCGAGGTGGAGCGGGTAGGTGGCCGTCGGCTGATCGAACTGGACATCCGCATTCTCGCCACCACCAACCGGGACATGCAGGCCGAGGTGGCGGCCGGGCGCTTCCGCGAGGACCTCTACTACCGGCTCGGTGTCTTCCCGCTGCAGTGGACCCCGCTGCGCGAGCGTCCCGGGGACATACTGCCGATCGCCGAGCGTCTGCTGGCCAGGCATGCCGGCAAGATGAATCAGGGGCCGGTGCGTCTGGCCGAGGATGCCTGCCAGGCCCTGCGTCAGCACAACTGGCCCGGCAACGTGCGTGAACTGGATAACGCCATCCAGCGCGCCCTCATTCTGCAGCAGGGCGGGGTGATCCGCGCGGCGGATCTGTGCCTCGGCCCGATGCCCGGACTGGGTCTGACGGCCAACAGCATCAGCATGGCCGCGCCGGTGCAGCCGGCGGTCAATATGCCGCCACCGGTATCTACCGGGGCGCTGGGGCAGGATGTGAAGCAGCGGGAGTTCCAGTTGATCATCGACGTCCTGCGCGCCGAGCGTGGACGGCGCAAGGAGGCGGCGGAGCGCCTCGGCATCAGCCCGCGCACCCTGCGCTACAAGCTGGCCCAGATGCGTGATGCCGGTGTGGATGTGGATGCCATGCTGTTTGCCGGCTGAGCCGGGGGCAGCGTTCTCTCGGCGAGCTGGCATCAATCTTGCTGAATATTCTGCAGAGTCGATTTTGCCGTCAAAATATTTACGGCCTGGAGAATGTGAATGACACAGGGTGTTGAATTCAATCGTCTGATGCTGCAGATGCGCTCCATGCAACTGGAAGCGATGAGCCGTCCGCAACCGGTAGCGCCCGCAGCGCCCCAGGAAACCAGAGGGCCGGCATTCGATGACCTGCTGCAGCAGGCAGTCAACCGCGTCAATGAACTGCAGCAGACCACCGCCGAGTTGCAGAGCGGCTACGAGCGGGGGGTGCCGGGCATCGATCTGGCGCAGGTGATGGTAGCATCGCAGAAATCCAGCGTGGCGTTCCAGGCGATGACCCAGGTGCGCAACAAGCTGATCACCGCCTACGAAGACATCATGAAGATGCCTATCTGATCCTGCTACCCGATTGCGCTGTGCCTGACCGAGGAAACACCTGATGGACGCTGCCACCACTCCCAATACGCCCGCCACGCGCCCCGACCCGGCTCTGCCGGAGACGCCGCGCCGCCCGCTGCCGGGTCTGGGCTTTCTGGATAATCTCGCCCAGCTGCCCATGCTGCGCCAGTTCGCGTTGCTGGTGGGGTTGGCGGCGAGTGTGGCGATCGGTTTTGCCGTGGTGCTCTGGTCCCAGCAGCCTGAATACCGCCCGCTGTATGGCAGCATGGACAATCTCAACGCCAGCCAGGTGATCGAGGTACTGCAGCAGAGCCGCATCCGCTACAAGGTCGAGCCCAACAGCGGCGCGCTGCTGGTGCGCTCAGAGGACCTGGCCGATGCACGCCTGCAGCTGGCCAGTGCCGGTGTCACTCAGGGTGACGGCAATGTCGGTTTCGAGATTCTCGACCGCGAGCGCGGTCTGGGTACCAGCCAGTTCATGGAGACCACCCAGTATCGCCGGGGCCTGGAAGGCGAGCTGGCCCGGACCATCTCCAGCCTCTACAACGTCAAGGCGGCGCGGGTGCACATTGCCATGCCGCGCTCTACCGTGTTTGTCCGGGATGACCGCAAGCCCAGCGCCTCGGTTCTGCTCGAGCTCTATGCCGGGCGCAAGCTGGAGGCCGCCCAGGTCATGGCCATCGTCAATCTGGTGGCGACCAGCGTACCCGAGCTGAGCAAGGATCAGGTGACCGTGGTCGACCAGCACGGCAACCTGCTGTCCGATCAGGACGAGCTCAACGAGCTGACCATTGCCGGTCGCCAGTTCGAGCACACCCGACGTCTGGAAGATACCTACACCCGACGCGTGCACAGCATCCTGCAACCGGTGCTGGGCGACGGCCGTTATCGTGCCGAAGTGTCCGCTGATGTGGACTTCAGTACCCTGGAATCCACCGCCGAAAGCTTCAGTCCCGACGCCGTGCTGCGCAGCGAGCAGGTGCTCAGCGAGCAGCGCGTGGCCGGGCAGGCGCCGGTCGGTATCCCCGGCGCCCTGAGCAACCAGCCTCCGGGCACCACCTCGGTACCGGAGCAGGTGATTGATCCGGAGACCGGCGAGCCGGTGGTCGTTGCACCGCCCCGTGACAGCCGTGAACAGGCCACGCGCAATTTCGAGCTGGACCGGCAGATCAGCTACAGCCGTCAGCAACAGGGCCGGCTGACCCGGCTGTCGGTAGCCGTGGTGGTGGACAACCGCCAGCAACTCAACGCCGAGACCGGCGAGGTGGTCAGCGTGCCGCTGAGCGAGGCGGAACTGGCCAATCTGACCCAATTGGTGCGCGATGCGGTGGGCTATGATGAGGCCCGCGGTGACAGCGTCAGCGTGGTCAATGCCGCCTTCGTGCCCACCGGGGAAGTGCTGGAGATCCCGGCAATACCCTTCTGGAGCCAGCCCTGGTTCTGGGATATCGCCAAGCAGATACTCGGCATCCTGTTCGTGCTGGTGCTGGTCTTCGGCGTGCTGCGCCCGGTACTCAAGGGTATCGGCGGCGGCAATCGCCAGCCTGCCGAAAACTACCCCTATCCGGCGGTGGGCGATGACCCGCTGCTGACCGACGAGCTGAGCGATGACACTGTCAGCCTGTCCGGGCCGACCTCCGGGCCGGTGCTGCTGCCGCCGCCGGGTGCCGGTTACGAGCAGCAGCTGAACGCGATCAAGGGCCTGCTGGCCGAAGACCCGGGCCGGGTGGCCCAGGTGGTCAAGGAGTGGATCAATTCCGATGAGTGACGACAAGCGTACCCAGAAGCTGAGCAAGCTGGACAAGGCGGCGATCTTTCTGCTGAGCCTCGGTGAGTCCGACGCAGCAGCGGTGCTGCGGCACATGGGCCCCAAGGAAGTGCAGCGCGTCGGCAGCGCCATGGCCGGCCTGCGCACGGTCAATCGGGATCAGGTGCAGCAGGTGATGGCGGACTTCATCGAGGTGGCCAGCGACCAGACCGGTCTGGGGGTCGGCGCCGATGGCTACATCCGCACCATGCTGACCCAGGCCCTGGGCGAGGACAAGGCCAACAGTCTGGTCGACCGCATTCTCATGGGTGGCAGCACCTCGGGGCTGGACAGCCTCAAGTGGATGGAGCCCCGCGCGGTCGCCGATGTGATCCGCTACGAGCATCCGCAGATTCAGGCCATCGTCGTGGCCTATCTGGACCCGGATATGGCCGCTGAGGTGATCAGCTACTTCGATCACAAGGTGCGACTGGACGTGCTGCTGCGGGTGTCGGCGCTCAACACCGTACAGCCCTCGGCGCTCAAGGAGCTCAACGAGGTGCTGGAGAAGCAGTTCGCCGGCAACTCCAACACCACCCGCGCCAACATGGGTGGAGTCAAGCGCACGGCGGACATCATGAACTACCTGGAGAGCTCGACCGAAGCGCAGCTGATCGAGGCTATCCGCGAAATGGACGAGGATCTGTCGAACAAGATCGAGGATCTGATGTTCGTGTTTGATAATCTTGCCGACGTGGACGACCGGGGCATCCAGCTGCTGCTGCGCGAAGTCTCCAGCGAGGTGCTGGTCGTGGCGCTCAAGGGGGCTGACGACGAGGTCAAGGACAAGATCTTCCGCAACATGTCCAAGCGTGCCTCCGAGCTGCTGCAGGACGATCTGGAGGCCAAGGGGCCGGTCCGCATCAGCGAGGTGGAGGCGGCGCAGAAGGAAATTCTCACCATTGCCCGGCGCATGGCCGATGCCGGCGAAATCGTTCTCGGTGGCAAGGGTGCCGAGGAAATGATCTGATACGCGGGGGCGTCTGAGCCTTTGAGAGGCCCGGGCTTCGGGCCGGGGCCGGCGCCGGCGCTCCCGCGGATGCTTCCACAGGCAGGGTGAGCGTGGCAGGACTGACAGGGGATACACCGGGGCATGAGTGACAAGAATGACAGCGATCTGATCCGCGCCGACCGGGTGGAGGCCTTCAACCTCTGGGACCTGCCCAGTTTCGATCTGGACGGCCACCACGTGCCCCGGGAAGACGAGCCCGAGGCCGAGCCTGAACCGGAGGTGGAGGCCCCTGCGGTCGAAGAGATACCCGAGGAACCCGAGGTCAAACCCTTCACCGTCGAGGAACTGGAGCAGATCCGCGCCGAGGCCTATAACGAGGGCTTTGCCACCGGCGAGCGTGATGGTTTCCATTCCGGCCAGCTCAAGGCCCAGCAGGAGGCCCGCGAGCGTCTGGAAGCCCGGGTGGCCGAGCTGGAAGCGCTGATGTCCCACCTGATGGAGCCTATCCGCGATCAGGACGAGCAGATCGAGGACATGCTGCTGGAGCTGGTGGAAACCATGGTGCGCCAGGTGGTGCAGCGCGAGTTGCACAGCGACTCCAGCCAGATCCGTCAGGTCCTGCGCGGTGCGCTCAAGGCGTTGCCCGTGGGAGCCGAGCAGATCCGCATCTATCTCAATCCCACCGATTTCGAAACCGTCAGGGCCATCCGCGAGCGCCATGAGGAGAGCTGGCGCCTGCTGGAGGACGACCAGCTGCTGCCGGGCGGCTGCCGCGTCGAGGCCGAGCACAGTCAGGTCGACGCCAGTCGCGAAACACGCCTGCAACAGGTAATCCAGCAGCTGCATGATCAGCGGCGCGAGCAGCGCGCCAATCCGCCGGCGGCGGATCTGGGTCTGATCGGGGAAAGCGCTGATGACTGAAGCCCGGCGTATCAGTTTTGCCCGGCGGCTCAGCGGCTACGTGCCGGCAGTGGAGCTGCCCGCGGCACCTGTGGTCGAGGGCCGGCTGATCCGCATGGTCGGCCTGACCCTGGAGGCCGAGGGCCTCAAGGCCCAGGTCGGCAGCCGCTGCGTGGTGATCAACGAGACGCCCCAGGGGGAGGAGCGGGTCGAAGCCGAGGTGGTCGGCTTTGCCGGCAGCAAGATCTATCTCATGCCGGTCGATCGCATGCAGAGCATGCAGCCCGGCGCCCGCGTGGTGCCCTCCGCCGGCGGTGGCAAGCTGCCGATGGGCAGCGGCATGCTCGGTCGCGTGCTGGACGGCATCGGTCGACCGCTGGACGGCAAGGGTGCCTTCGTCTGCGAGGACTGGGTCAGCCTGGACGGTCCGACCATCAACCCGCTCAAGCGCCATCCGATTGACGAGACGCTGGATGTGGGCATCCGCGCAATCAACAGCATGCTGACCGTGGGTCGCGGCCAGCGTCTGGGGCTGTTTGCCGGTAGCGGCGTGGGCAAGAGCGTGCTGCTGGGCATGATGACCCGCTTCACCGAGGCGGAGATCATCGTGGTCGGTCTGGTTGGTGAACGGGGTCGCGAGGTCAAGGAGTTCATCGAGGAGATTCTCGGTACCGAAGGCCTGGCGCGCTCCGTGGTGGTGGCTTCTCCAGCCGATGATGCGCCGCTGATGCGCCTGCGCGCCGCCATGTACTGCACCCGGGTGGCGGAATATTTCCGCGACAAGGGCAAGAACGTGCTGCTGCTGATGGATTCCCTGACCCGCTATGCCCAGGCCCAGCGGGAGATCGCCCTGGCCATCGGCGAGCCGCCGGCGACCAAGGGCTACCCCCCTTCGGTCTTTGCCAAGCTGCCGGCGCTGGTCGAGCGGGCCGGTAACGCCGAGCAGGGTGGCGGTTCCATCACCGCCTTCTATACCGTGCTGTCGGAGGGGGATGACCAGCAGGATCCCATTGCCGATTCCGCGCGGGCCATTCTCGATGGTCACGTGGTGCTGTCGCGGCGGCTGGCCGAAGAAGGGCACTACCCGGCCATCGATATCGAGGCCTCGATCAGCCGTGCCATGCCGCAGATAGTCACCCCCGAGCACCTGCGTCAGGCCCAGCAGCTCAAGCAGCTGTACGCCCGCTATCAGCAGAGCCGCGACCTGATCAGTGTCGGCGCCTACGCCGCCGGCTCGGACCCCATGACCGACAAGGCCATCGCCAGGATGCCCGCCATCCAGGCCTTCCTGCGCCAGGGGCTGCGGGAGAGCTTCAGTCTGGAACAGAGCCGCGCGGAGCTGGAACAGCTGATCAATGACTGATCCCAGAGCCAGACGCATGGCGCCGGTGCTGGACATGGCGCTGGAAGAGGAGCGCAAGGCCGCCCGTACCCTCGGGGAATGCCAGCGGCAGCTGGAGGACGCCGGTAACCGCCTGCGTGACCTGGAGCACTATGCCAGCGAATACGAGAAGGGCTGGACCCAGCGCGGCAGTCAGGGTGTGGGCCGTGACTGGCTGATCAACTACCAGCGCTTCATGAGCCAGATGCACGTGGCCGTCGAGCAGCAGAGGCAGACGGTGGACTGGTATGCCGAGAGCCTGCAGCGGGCCCGGGACAACTGGCGCCAGCGCTACCAGCGGGTCGAGGCGCTGCGCAAGCTGATCGAGCGTTACCGGGAAGAGGCCCGGGCCCGGGCTGACAAGCAGGAGCAGAAGCTGCTGGATGAGCTGACCCAGCGCCTGTTCAGTCACCGCAGCTCCAGCAACGAATGATCCGGCGCCGCCTTGGCCCGGAAGTTGCTCCATAACCTGCAGCACAGATAAATCCTGCCGCGGGCAGGCTGCAATTGACCGCGATTGCGTCTTTCATGGAGAGTCCCGATGTCCACCAGTCAGGCCTTGATGGCCATCTTCAGTAGCGATCTGCGCCTTGCTCAGGGCAGCTCCAGCCCGCAGAAATCAACGGTGGGCGAGGGTGGGGAGCTGTTCGCCGGTCTGCTTGCCGAGCAGTTGCCCGAGGAGCTGGAGTCGCTGGTCGACAGTCTGAGCGCGGACCAGCTGGCGGCATTGGAGGAGGCAAGCCTTGCCGTTGACGGCAAGGTCTTGCCGTCCGAGTGGCAGCAATTGATCGAGCAGCTGCCGCAGCAGGACGGTGAGCCTGTGAGTGGTGAGGCGCTGGCCGTCATCAGCCAGTGGATGCAGTTGCTGCAGCCCGGCGCTGTACCCCGGACCGCAATCCCCGGTGGGGAGCCGGGCTCCGCAGCCCAGCCCGTTACCCAGATGCCGGGCATCAACGCCCAGGGCCAGCTTCCGGTAACCAACCCGGAGGCTGGGATGCTGGACGCTGATCCGGGCACGCCCGGCGGGCGGGCCGACGGTGCTGCGCAGCTGACCGACACTGTCCGCAGCGGCGCGACCAACACGTCGACCGCCGCGACTGTGGCAACCGCTTCGCCCGCCGGCCAGTCTGCCACGGTCCAGCTGCCGGGGCAGCAGGACCTGGCAGCCCTGATGCAGCGCACCATGGGGGAGGCGGCACCGGTGACCGCAACCCAGTTCAGCCGGCTGCTGGAGCAGATGGACCCCGCCCGTACCGGGCAGGGAGAGGAGGGCGACGCGCTGGAAGGCCTGGGCCGCAGCCATGCTGCCTCGGGCAGCGCCGCGACCCCGCTGACCGCTCGCCCGGTAGCGGCCGCCATGCAGCCGGCCACGGTGCCCTTCGGCCATCAGAGCTGGGGCGAGGCCATGGTTGAGCGGGTGATGTGGATGTCTAGCCAGAACCTGCGCAGTGTGGAGATCCAGCTGGACCCGGCGGAGCTGGGACCGCTGGAGATTCATATCCAGAACCGCGGTCAGGAACTGCAGGTTCAGTTCGTCAGCCAGAACCCCGGCGTGCGGGAAGCGCTGGAAGGTCAGATGCATCGCCTGCGCGAGATGTTTGCCGGCCAGGGCCTGGAGCAGACCCAGGTTAGCGTCACGGACCGTTCCGCCGGCGAGCAGTCTCGCCAGGGTGACGGGCAGCTGGCGGAGCGCTCGGGCAGGCAGGGCGGCACCGGCAGATCCGAAGGCGGCGCAGCCGACAATGACCCCGTCACCACCTTGACACCGCGGGTCGAACGACCGCTGCGTGGCCTCGTGGACTACTACGTCTGACCGGGACGGCTCCGGATCGTACCGGAGTCGCTGGCCAGCCTTCTCCCACCCGCGCCCCGCAGCCACTGCGGGGCAATGCCCACCCGCAATTCTGCCATGGCAATGTGAGACATTTGCGCCGCTGGGCTTTATCCTTGTGCGCAGCTGCCGGAGGCCGCGCATCCGTCGCGCTTCTGGCATGATCAATGCAGTAAATTCACCACAGGCGGTCAAGCGCCAACTGGCGACGGAAATTTGTCATGGCAAGAAACCAGGCGGGAGCCCAGCAACAGGCTCCGCAAGTAAAACCCGAAGGAAAGAGCAAGTCCCTGATCCTGATCTGCGTGGGGCTGGTGGCTTTCCTGCTGTCGGCGGCGGGACTGACCTACGCACTGATGTCCGGTAGTAACGGCAACGGCGCGGTCAGCGAGGCGGCCAGGGAGCCGGCCCGGCTGCCGGCGCTCTATCAGCCGCTGGATCCGGCGTTCACCGTGAACTATGCCCATGGCGGGCGCCAGCGTTACATGCAGGTCAGCGTGGTACTCATGGGCCGCGACCCCGAAGCCATGGCAGCAGCAACGGAACATTCACCCTTGATACGCAATCAACTGGTGATGCTGTTCAGTAGTGCTGATTTCGAACAACTGATGTCTGCCGAAGGCAAGGAAAAACTGCGCGAGCAGGCCACCCTTGCGGTACAGACCCTGATGGAACAGGAGCTCGGCAAGCCGATAATCGAGTCGGTACTGTTCACCAATCTGGTTCTGCAATAGGAAAAATAATATGGCGGTTCAGGATCTGCTTTCCCAGGATGAAATCGATGCCCTGCTGCACGGGGTGGACGAGGGCATCATTGACAGTGAGCAGGACAGTGAGCCGGGCGGCGTCAGAAGCTACGACCTGACCAGCCAGGACAGGATAGTGCGCGGGCGCATGCCCACGCTGGAAATGATCAACGAACGCTTCGCCCGCTACACCCGCATCAGCATGTTCAATCTGCTGCGCCGCTCCGCCGACGTCTCGGTGGGGGGCGTCCAGGTAATGAAGTTCGGCGAATACGTTCACACCCTGTACGTCCCGACCAGCCTCAACCTGGTGAAGATGAAGCCCCTGCGCGGCACGGCCCTGTTCATCCTGGACGCCCGTCTGGTGTTCAAGCTGGTGGACAATTTCTTCGGTGGCGATGGCCGGCATGCCAAGATCGAGGGCCGCGAGTTCACCCCCACCGAGCTGCGGGTAGTGCGCATGGTGCTGGAGCAGGCCTTCGTTGATCTGAAGGAGGCCTGGCAGGCGGTCAAGGATGTGCAGTTCGAGTACGTCAACTCCGAGGTCAACCCGGCTCTGGCCAATATCGTCAGCCCCAGCGAGGTGGTGGTGGTTTCCACCTTCCATATCGAACTGGATGGCGGCGGCGGCGAGATGCACGTGACCATGCCCTATTCGATGATCGAGCCCCTGCGCGAGGTGCTGGATTCCGGGGTGCAATCAGATGTCGATGAGCATGACGAGCGCTGGGTGAAGGCCCTGCGTGAGGAGATCACCGCCGCCAAGGTGCCGCTCAGTGCCACCGTGGTGCGGCGCGAGCTGAAGCTGCGTGACCTGCTGAGCATGCAGCCCGGCGATGTGATACCGGTGGAAATGCCCGAACACATGGTG
The DNA here is from genome assembly GCF_900115905.1 of Halopseudomonas formosensis. Taxonomy (GTDB): domain Bacteria; phylum Pseudomonadota; class Gammaproteobacteria; order Pseudomonadales; family Pseudomonadaceae; genus Halopseudomonas; species Halopseudomonas formosensis. The sequence continues at coordinate 16,231 of NZ_FOYD01000018.1, read as the reverse complement.
CTCTGCGCCAATGGGGTTCCCACCTTCAAGGCACGACTGGGATCTGCCAGGGGCAATCTGGCCCTGCAGATTCTCGGACCCATTACCCGTCCCCGCTGAACAGGGAAGGGCAGTCAGCATTAACGCAGTACTACAGGTAAACGAGGGTCAGGCAAGATGGCTGAGGACAGAAAGGACGAGATCAGTCCGGAGGAGCAGGCGCTGGCAGATGAATGGGCCGCCGCACTGAACGAGGCAGGTAACGCCAGTCAGGATGACATTGATACCCTGTTGGGGGATAACGTATCCCGACCTCCGATGGAGGAGTTCGGTGCGCCCCGGCGAGAGGCGTCGGACAACCCCTTCGGCAGTGCCGATGGCCCCAATCTGGACGTGATTCTGGATATCCCGGTGACCATCTCCATGGAGGTCGGCAACACCGATATCACCATCCGCAACCTGCTGCAGCTCAACCAGGGCTCCGTGGTGGAGCTGGATCGTCTGGCGGGTGAGCCGCTGGACGTCAAGGTCAACGGTACCCTGATCGCCCATGGGGAAGTGGTGGTGGTCAACGAGAAGTTCGGTATCCGTCTGACCGACGTGATCAGCCAGGCCGAACGCATCAAGAAGCTCAGCTGACATGCTGTTGCGCCGGTGGACGTGCGCCCCGCTGACGGGGCTGCTGGCGTTGCCGCTGACGGCGGCCGCTGCCGAACCGGGGCCCGGCACCAGCCTGACCGGTCAGCTGGTGCAGATGGGATTGGGGCTGCTGGTGGTGGTCGGGCTGATCTTCCTGCTCGGCTACCTGATGCGCCGGGTCGGCCCGCTGGCCCCCCAGGGCGGCCAGCATATCCGTGTCATCAGCCTCTATCCGCTGGGGCCGCGTGATCGCCTGGCCCTGGTCGAGGTCGGTGGCCGGCAGCTGCTGCTGGGCATATCTCCCGGGCGCATCACCACCCTGCATGTGCTGGAAGAACCGGTAACGGATGACGCTGGAGCTGGCGGTGGCGATTTCGCCCGCAAGCTGCAGGCAATGCTGAAGAGGGACCAGAAGCCATGATGCGCTGGGCGCTGCTGTTGTTGACCCTGCTGACGCCCATGGCGTTTGCCCAGACCGCCGGCGACCCCCTGAGTCTGCCGGCCATCACCCTGACCACCGACGCCGAGGGCCAGCAGACCTACTCGGTCAGCCTGCAGATCCTGCTGCTGATGAGTGCGCTGACCTTCATTCCGGCGTTCGTCATGATGATGACCAGCTTCACCCGCATCATCATAGTGTTCGCCATCCTGCGTCAGGCTCTGGGTCTGCAGTCGACGCCTTCCAGCCAGATCCTCATAGGGCTGGCGCTGTTTCTCACCCTGTTCATCATGGCCCCGGTATTCGAGCGCATCAACAACGATGCGCTGCAGCCCTATCTGAACGAGGAGCTGGCACCCCAGCAGGCGCTCGAGGCAGCGGGTGGTCCCATGCGTGAGTTCATGCTGGCGCAGACCCGGGAGACCGATCTGGAGCTGTTCGTCAGGCTGGCCAAGCGCACCGATCTGACCGGGCCCGAGGACGTGCCCTTTCATATCCTGGTACCCGCCTTCGTCACCTCGGAGCTCAAGACCGCCTTCCAGATCGGCTTCATGATCTTCATCCCCTTTCTGGTGATCGATCTGGTGGTGGCCAGCGTGCTCATGGCCATGGGTATGATGATGCTGTCGCCGCTGATCATCTCGCTGCCGTTCAAGATCATGCTGTTCGTGCTGGTCGACGGCTGGGCCCTGATCATAGGTACCCTGGCCGCCAGCTTTGCGGTGACCTAGGGGGCGCGCGTGAACTCCGCACTGCAGGCTTCCCAGCGGTTGGCGAGCACCGGCTCGCCGACAGATATACGCGGCTCCGGCTCCATGGAGGAGACTGAACAATGACACCTGAAGTAGCAGTGGATCTGTTCCGCCAGGCACTCTGGCTGACCACCATCATAGTCGCGGTGATAGTGGTGCCCAGTCTGCTGGTCGGTCTCATGGTAGCGGTATTTCAGGCCGCTACCCAGATCAACGAGCAGACGCTGAGCTTCCTGCCGCGCCTGCTGTTCACCTTCGTCACCATCATCTTTCTCGGTCCCTGGCTGGTACGCCAGCTGATCGAGTTCACCGACCAGCTGTACCGCAGCATTCCGGGGCTGATCGGCTGATGATCGAACTGGCGGGCAGTGATATCGGCCGCTGGATTGCCGGCTATCTGTGGGTACTGTTCCGTATCGGCGCAGTGCTCATGACCATGCCGGTGATAGGTACCCAGCTGCTGCCGATGCGCATCCGTCTGTATCTGGCGCTGGCCCTGACCGCGCTGGTGGCGCCGCAGATTGCCGAAGTACCGCAGCTCGAGCCCCTGGCGCTGAGTACCTGGGTGGTCATTGCCGAGCAGATACTGATCGGTGCCAGCATGGGCTTTCTGCTGCAGCTGCTGTTCCAGATCCATGTGATTGCCGGGCAGATCGTCGCCATGCAGATGGGGCTGGGGTTTGCCTCGATGAACGATCCGGCCATGGGGATCTCCGTGGCGGTCGTGGCCCAGGTGTTCACCATGCTGGTGACCCTGCTGTTTCTGGCGCTCAACGGGCATCTGGTGGTGATCGAGGTGCTGGTGGAGAGCTTCACCACCCTGCCCATAGGTCAGACCCTGCAGGCGGTGGACTTCCACACCCTGGTGCTGCGCTTTTCCTGGGTCATGGCCTCGGCGCTGCTGATCGGTCTGCCGGCAATCACCGCGCTGCTGATCGTCAACCTGTCCTTCGGCGTGATGATGCGCGCCGCCCCCCAGCTGAACATCTTCTCCATCGGCTTTCCGCTGACCCTGGTCTTCGGTCTGTTCATTCTCTGGGTATTGCTGGGTAATGCCGCCGGGCAGTATCACCTGCTGGCCTCCGAAGCCCTGATTTGGCTGCGGGAAATGGTGGGGGCGCGCTGATGGCGGAAGACAGCGGCCAGGAACGCACGGAAGAACCCACGGCGAAACGCCAGAAGGAATCCCGCGAGAAAGGCCAGGTTGCCCGGTCCAAGGAGCTCAATACCCTGGCCGTGGTCATGGTGGCGGCAGTCGGCCTGCTGATGCTCGGTCCGCGCCTGGCGCAGCGGTTGATGGACCTGATGGTGTACAACTTTTCCATCGAGCGCGAGGCCCTGTACAACACCGACAGCATGGGCCTGCACCTGCTGTCTTCACTCAACCACGGTTTTTCGGGGCTGGCGCCGCTGCTGTTCATGCTGCTGGTGGCAGCGCTGGTCGGCCCGGTGCTGCTCGGCGGCTGGCTGTTCAGCGCCAAGCTGCTGGCCCCCAAGGGCGAACGGCTCAACCCCCTGGCCGGGCTCAAGCGGATGTTCTCCATCAAGGCACTGGTCGAGCTGCTCAAGGCCCTGGCCAAGTTCCTGGTGGTGCTGGTCATGGCCCTGGTGGTGCTCAACATGCGCACCGATGATCTGCTGGCGCTGGGCAACCAGCCCCTGCCCACGGCCATCACCCACAGTGCCTGGGTGCTGGGCACGTCACTGGTGCTGCTGGCATCGGCGCTGATCCTGATCGCGGCAGTGGATGTGCCCTTCCAGATCTGGGACAACAAGCAGAAAACCAAGATGACCAAGCAGGAAGTGCGCGACGAGTACAAGGACAGCGAGGGCAAGCCCGAGGTCAAGTCCCGTGTCCGCCAGCTGCAGCGGGAAATGGCCGAGCGGCGCATGATGGGCGAGGTACCCAAGGCCGACGTGGTAATCACCAACCCGACCCACTACGCGGTGGCGCTGAAATACGACCCGGTGCAATCCGGCGCGCCGGTGGTGGTGGCCAAGGGCGCCGACTTTCTGGCGCAGAAGATCCGCGAGGTCGCCACCGAGCACGATGTCATCGTCCTCGAATCGCCGCCGCTGGCACGGGCGGTGTACTACAGTACCGAACTCGAGCAGCCGATCCCCGCCGGTCTCTATCTCGCCGTGGCCCAGGTGCTGGCCTATGTCTACCAGATCCGCCAGTATCAGCAGGGCAAGGGACAGCGTCCCGGCCCCATGCCCGAACCGCCGATCCCGGAGGATCTGCGCCGGGACGAGTAAGACGGAACACGGCGGCTGCCGTGAACCCGCCTCCCGGATGTCGTAATCCTGTAGGAGCACCCGCCCCGGGTGCGAACAGCGTCGCACACCTGCTGGCTCGATGTGCGGGCCCTCCTGCTGCACCGCGGACGAGCTGGTGCTCGTCCCTCCCGGGGCTGCACCGGCTCGCCGACGTAAGCGCGCAGACAACGCAGGTGTAGCGCAGGTGCGCTACACCCCGGGGAGCCGCTGCCCGGGAACGTCGAGCCCACAGGCCGCCATAGGGCGCGATAAGCTCGCCCCCCGGGCGTCGTCACCTTGTAGGAGCACCCGCCCCGGGTGCGAACAGCGCAGCGCGCCGGTTGGCTCGATGGGCGGGCCCTCCTGCTGCCCCGCGGACGAGCTGGTGCTCGTCCCTCCCGGGGGCACACCCGCTCGCCGACGTAAGCGCGCAGACAACGCAGGTGTAGCGCAGGTGCGCTACAAAGCCACCGTCGCCCTGGCGAACAAGATGGCACGTATTGGCTGGGCGGTTATTGCCCGATCCAGGCGCTACCAGCCCGTGCCCTGCATGTAGAGACAGTCAGGCAGTTAAAAGTTAACAAGAGGCAAACCCCAGGTTGCGAAGGCAATCAGCAAGCGATGACAACACAGGTAAACCGGTGTATCGAAAACCTGCGGAGGGTCGAAGCCATTAAAGGCTGTGTGCTCGATCAGGACGATACACTTGCAGATCTCATCGGGGCCCGCAGCTACAAGCCGCATCCAGAGGCCGCATATACGACAGACAACCTGCTCTTGTCACTGACTGTTGAATGCCTTGCAATGAGGGAGGAGACCATATACGTCCCTCCCAGGGAGCACGCTTCCCGGGAACGTCGAGCACCGGCTCGATGAGCGGAGCTGGCCGTCACGCCGTGGTCGAGCTGGTGCTCGTCCCTTCCGGAGAATATCGTGCTACTTTCGCACATACAGATCTTCGTCAGAATAAGGACCCTCAGGCATGACCGAAAGCTCCCGCATTTCCCTGTTTGCCGTGATAGCCGCCGCGCTGCTGGCGCTGGCACTGGCCTTCATGGCTGTCAGCATCAAGACCGGACTGCTGCAGTTCAGAGATTCCGACCGTGTGGTCAGCGTCAAGGGGCTGGCCGAGCGCACGGTGGAGGCCGATCTGGCGCTGTGGCCGATCAACTTCACGGTACTGGGGGACAGTCTCGATGTGCTGCAGAGTGATATCGACGCGCAGCAGGATCTGATCCGTTCCTACCTGCTGCTCAAGGGCTTTGCCGAGCAGGACCTGCAGCTGTCCATGCCCAAGATCACTGATCAGCACGCCAACCTCTACGGCAACAACCTGCCGCCCCAGCGCTATCGCGCCGAAGTGACAGTGCTGGTGCGCACCGGGGATATCCAGCGGGTCAAGGAAGGCATGCAGAGCGTCGGTGAGCTGGTCAAATCCGGCGTGGCGCTGACCCAGAGCTATGAACACCAGCCGCAGTTCCTCTTCACCCAGCTCAACGCCATCAAGCCGGAGATGATCGCTGAAGCCACCCGCGAGGCCCGGGCCGCCGCCGACCAGTTCGCCCGGGACGCCGGCGCCGAAGTTGGCAGCATCCGCCGTGCCAGCCAGGGGTATTTCAGTATCGAGGATGTGGACCAGTATACCCCCGAGACCAAGAAGGTACGGGTGGTAACCAGCGTGGACTACATCCTGCGCTGAGGCCCCAGCGGCTCTCCGGCATGCCTGAAAGCGGAGCGCCATCATCCAGCGCAATGATTTCGCCGTGAACGACCTGACATCGGTTCCCCCAGGTAATAGACTCGGGGGCTGGTTTTCGGGGGAGTTCAGGCATGACGTTGTTACCCTGGTCGCACGAGAGTTCGGCCGGATTCACCTTGCGCGGCTGGCATACGCCGCCCAGCGGCAAGCCGCTGCTGCATTTCATCCACGGTAACGGGTTCTGTACCCGCACCTACGAGCCCATGCTGGAAAAGCTGGCCGGCCACTTCGACCTCTGGCTGTGCGATATGCAGGGCCACGGCGACAGTGATCATGGGGGCGCCTTCAGGGGCTGGAACCAGAACGCCGAGCTGGCGGTGGAAGCCTTCGTGGCCGGCTGCCCGCGCTTCGGCAATGTGCCCAGGTACGCCTGCGGGCACAGCTTCGGCGGCGTCTTGACCAGTCTGTTCGTCTCCGCCCACCCGCAACTGTTCGAGCGCGCGGTACTGCTGGACCCGGTGCTCTTTCCCCGTCGTCTGATCCTGCTGCGCAATCTGCTCGGGCCGCTGCTGCGCAACCCCATGGCCGATGCGGCCCGGCGTCGGCGTACCCATTGGCAGGACGCCGAAGAGGCCTACGCCCGGTTGAACGGGCGGGGGATCTTCCGCGGCTGGGAGGAAGAGGCCATGCGTGCGCATGTCCTCCACGCCCTGCGCGAGGAGCCGGGGCAGGGCGTGACCCTCAAATGCCTGCCGGAGCGGGAAGCGGAAATCTTCGAGTCATCCCCCCATGGACTCTGGCGCGCACTGTCGCGCATCGCTATTCCGGTGCGGCTGATCCATGGCGACCAGACCTACCCCTTCGTCCGGCAGTCCGCCCTGCAACTGGCCGGACGCAATCCCATGGTCACAGTCGAGTCGCTGCCGGGCGGGCATTGCTTCATGCAGGAGAACTCGGCGCTGGCGGCGGAAAGGGTGAGGGCATTTTTGCTGGAGGGCTGAGGTTGATTGCACAACCTGCCCCTCTCCCCCATCCCCTCTCCCGCGGAGGGGAGAGGGGGAGAGCGGAAGGGCTCAGCTAGGAAGCCACCGCAATCACATCCCCATGATTCTCCGGTTCGATCAGCGCCCTGTGCAGCGCTACCACCGCCGCGTCGTAATCGGCTTCGTCGATGATGCATTGCATCTCCACCTGACGGATCGACTGGTGGATGGCCTGGATGCTGATGCCGGCCTCGGCCAGGGCGGCGACGGTGCGGGCGAGGATGCCCTTGACCTTCAGATCCGAACCGATCGCCGAGACGATGGCGATGTTGTGCAGGTTCACCTCGGCCATCGGGTAGCGTTCCTTGATCAGGCGCACAGCCCGGGTCAGGGCCTTGCGTGAGCCGGCGGTGTACCAGGTGATGCTGTTGGCATCGGAGTCCTTGTTCACCACATACAGCTTGAGCTGCTTGAGCAGGCTGCTGATCTCGATGTCGTAACCGACATCCCCGAGCATTTCCTGATCGAAGACCTCCAGGCCGTAGACGTCCTTGCGTCCGGCGATGATCTCCACGCAGGGTTTTTCGCTGCAGTAGTTCTGGCTGATGGTGGTGCCGGCATGATCCGGCTCGAAGGCGTTCTTGATGCGCAACTGTATGCCGGCGCGGCGCAGGGTGCGGGCGGCGCGGGGGTGGATGGCTTCCATCCCCAGGTTGGACAGCTGGTCGGCCACATCGTAGTTGGTGCGGCCTATGGTGACCACCTTGTCCACCCCGACCTGATTCGGGTCGGCACTGGACAGATGGTACTCCTTGTGGATGATGGCCTCCCGCGCGCCGGTGCTGGCAGCGATCTGGGCGAAGGTGATCTCGCTGTAGCCGCGGTCGAAGGTCTTCATCTGGCCTTCGCTGCAGTGGGTGTAGCCGGTGCTGACCACCAGCTCCCGGGAAAAGTCGATACCGGCGAAGCTGTCGCTGATCATGTCGCGGAAGCTCTTGGGCTCCTGCAGATCCCAGCCGGTCAGGTCGACCAGACGGGCATTGACACCGGCCTGCTTGAGCGCCAGCACGGTGTTGAAGGCGCTGTGCGCCTCGCCCAGGGAGGCGAGCATCTCGCGCACCTTGAGCAGGTGCTCGTCCAGCTGGAAGTGGCCGTAGGAGCACAGTTTGCGCAGGTTGCGCATGCACTCGGCGGCATCGTCAATGCGCCCGCCGATAAAGCGGTCCGCGGCGTGACGCTCATATTCGGCGCTGAACAGTTCGGCGTTCTTGGCCAGCATGGCCGCACGCACCCGCTCCAGCGCCTCCAGCCAGGCGTCCTCGTTCTCGGCGTCGGCGAAGCGGGCATAGACGCCCGGCTCGCCGCTCTTCTTGTGCTCCAGCAACAGGTTGGTCATGCCGCCGTAGGCGGAAACCACGAAAATGCGGTTGTACAGCTCGCTGCCTCGGCGCTGTCCGGTGAAGATGGTGTTCAGTACTTCATCGAAGCGGCTCATGGAAGTGCCGCCGATTTTCTCTACTGTATGCATGATTGCCTTTCTTTCATCCGGTGAATTCATGGCGACTCGCGGTAGTGCTGCGGGCCGATGTCCAAGGGCTCGACGGGGCCGCGTTCGGCGACGAAGTCCGGTCTCGGCGGCATGCCATCGAAGGGTGCCTCCGGCCGGTTGTCGATGTGGTTGTAGACGAAGAACAGATTGCTCCGGGGGCTGGGGGCGATATTGCTTCCCGAGCCGTGGATGGTGTTGCAGTCGAACAACACTACGCTGCCGGCTGGCCCTGTGGCCTGCTCTATACCGTAGCGCTCCACCAGCCGGGTCAGGCTGTCCTCGTCGGGTATGCCGAACTCCTGACGGCGAAGGGATTGCTGGTAGTGGTTCTCCGGGGTCTGCCCGACGCAGCTGATGAAGTGCCGGTGCGACCCGGGAATCAGCATCAGCGGCCCGTTCCAGGGATGGTTGTCGGTCAGCAGGATGGAGCAGCTGATGGTGCGCATGCGCGGCAGCCCGTCCTCGGTGTGCCAGGTCTCGAAGTCGGAGTGCCAGTAGAACTCCTTGCCCTTGAAGCCCGGTTTCAGGTTGAGGCGGGACTGGTGCACATAGATATCGCCATCCAGCAGGTGGCGTACCAGTCCGGCGGTGCGCTCATCCCGGGCGACCCGAGCGAACAGCGGGTTGTCCCGGTGGATGGCGAATACCGAGCGCAGGGCACCACTGTCCGGTTCGCGGATGGCGGTGGGGGCTTCGAGCACCTTCGGGTCCTTGCTCATGCGCTGGAGTTCGGCCTTGAACACGGCGACCTCCTCGGCGCTGAACAGGTTCTCGATGATCAGGAAGCCGTCGCGCTCGAAGCGCGACAGCTGCTGCTCGGTCAGGGGTGAATCTGGGGCATCCTTGCGCCAGGCGATGGGGTCCAGTCGGTCCTGCCAGCGGGGATGGTTGTGCTGGCGTGACGGATAAAGGTCAGCTTGCACGATAGACATTGCTTCTCCTATGCCGGTTCGGCGCTCAGGTCGGCGGGGTAGACGCCGTTCTCGTCGTGAACTTCACGACCGGTGAGCGGCGGGTTGAATACGCAGGCCATCTTCATGTCCTCGGTACCGCCACGCAGCAGGTGCTCGTCGTGCTGGTCGAGGATGTAAAGGGTGCCGGGCTCGATCTTGTAGACCTTGCCGTCGGCAATGGTCTCGATCTCACCGTTGCCACTCATGCAGTACACCGACTCCAGATGGTTCTGGTAGTGGATGTGGGTCTCGGTGCCCGCGTAGATGGTGGTGATGTTGAAGGAGAAGCCCATGCGGTCCTCCTTCAGGATCATCCGGGTGCTGTCCCAGGTTTCGGTTACAACCTTGCGCTCGGATGCTTCGCAGTCTTTCAGGGTACGTACGATCATGTTCTGTCTTTTCCTCAGGATGCTTTGTTCTGAACTTCGGCCGCCATGACCTTGGCGAAGGCGGCGTCGAGAATGTCCATGGCCTTGTGGATCTGCTCCTCGCTGATGATCAGCGGGCACAGGCACTTGACCACCTGGCTGTGGTTGCCGCTGGTCTCGATGACCAGACCGCGCTCGAAGGCCTCGGCGCAGATGGCGGCGGCGGTGTCACCGTCCGGGCAGCTGATGCCTACCATCATTCCGCGACCCTTGACGAACAGGGAGTCGGGACCATGGCGGCGGACGATCTTCTGCATGCGCTCGCGGATCAGCGCGCCCTTGGCCTTGACGCTGTCGGCGAATTCGCTGCTGGTCCAGAAATGTTCCAGCGCGGCGGTAGCGGTGACAAAGGCGTGGTTGTTGCCACGGAATGTGCCGTTGTGTTCACCCGGTTCCCACTGGTCCAGCTCCCGGCGCAGGACCACCACGGCAAAGGGCAGACCGAAGCCGCTGAGGGACTTGGAAAGGGTGATGATGTCGGGCTTGATGCCCATTTCCTCGAAGCTGAAGAAAGTGCCGGTACGGCCGCAGCCGGCCTGGATGTCATCGACGATCAGCAGCATGTCGTGCTTGCGGCACAGCTTCTCCAGCTTGCGCATCCAGTCAGCGGAGGCGGTGTTCAGGCCGCCTTCGCCCTGGACGACTTCAACGATGACCGCGGCGGGCTTGTCCACGCCGCTGCTCGGGTCGCTGAGCAGCTTGTCCATCATCGAGATGGTGTTGACCTTGTCGCCGAAGTAGTTGGCATAGGGCATGCGGCTGACGTCGGTCAGGGGCACGCCGGCGGCACCACGGTGATGCTGGTTGCCGGTGGCCGCCAGGGCGCCGATGGAGCAGCCGTGGAACCCGTTGGTGAAGCTGATGATGTTGCTGCGCCCGGTGACCTTGCGCGCCAGTTTCAGCGCCGCTTCCACCGAGTTGGCGCCGGTCGGGCCGGTGAACTGCACCACATGATTGCCCAGCCCGCGTGGCTCCAGGATCACCCGATGGAAGGTTTCGAGAAAGCGCTCCTTGGCTTCGGAATACATGTCCAGACCATGGGTCAGGCCGTCGCTGTGCAGATACTCGATCAGCGCCTGCTTGATGACCGGGTGGTTGTGCCCGTAGTTGAGGGTGCCGGCACCGGCGAGGAAGTCGATATAGGTCTTGCCTTCGGTGGTGACCAGCTCGGCGCCACGCGCCTGCTTGAATATCACCGGGAAGGAACGGCAGTAGCTGCGAATACCGGACTCGTGTTGTTCAAACTGTTCGAAGGTGTTCATGCAGACTCCTGGGTTTTATCGGAAAGTGTGGAAAGTGCAGAGGGGGAAAAGGGGCCGGCGCGGTACAGCACCTCGTCATCGTGCTGGCCATCGAAATGCCCGGCGCGGCTGAACAGCACCCGGGTCTCGGCTTGAACATCGAGGGTGCTGAAGGCCCTGGCGAACAGCGCCTCGGAGGCGGTATTGCCGGGGGAGATGGTAGTCTCCAGCCAGCGCACGCCATCGGCGGCGCAGCGCCTGATCAGTGCAAGCAGCATGTTCAGTGCCAGGCCCTGACCGCGCATGCGGCTGTCAACGGCGACCTGCCAGACAAACAGGGTGTCGGGACGCGAGGGTGGTCGGTAGCCGGAAATGAAGCCGACCAGCTCACCTTGGCTGTCTTCGGCAGCGATACCGGTGGCCGAAAAGTCGGAGCATTGGAGGAGGTTGCAGTAGACGGAATTGGTATCCAGAGGCGGGCAGCGCTTGACCAGCTGGTTCAGAGCGTATCCATCGGTCGCACGCGGCCTGCGTAGCGAATAAGACTTGGAAGACATGAAATTAATGTTTACTTGTAAATTCATTTTTATGGTAAACACATCTGAAAAACGATCACAACCCTTGATTGTTGTGACTTGTGACCCTGTTCCTCTCGTGTTCACATATTTACAGCTGTTAAGTATTCGTCGTGGAGTTTGCTGTGACCCTTGCCCTGCATGGGTTGTGGGAGGTGCCTCGACCTTTTTTGTGACTGCGGGAAACTGGAATGATTCGACAAAAAAATATTTTTCCATCGGCCCGCCTTCCGGGGCGGTTCGGCCCGGCAAACTGGTTTATGCTGGAGGTCAAACAGGCAGGGCCGAGGGTTCATACATGGTGGTATCGCGACGCTCCCGCAAGGAGGACGCATCAGCCTGGACGGTGGCGGACAGCCGCAGCGTCTATGGCATCCGGCACTGGGGGGCGGGTTACTTCAACGTGAACGAGCAGGGCAATGTCGAGGTGCGGCCACGGCCGGACCTGGCGCCAAGCATCGATCTGCACGAACTGGTCGGCCAGCTGCGCGAGAGTGGTCTTGACCTGCCGTTGCTGCTGCGCTTTCCCGACATACTGCAGGACCGGGTGCGCCAGCTGACCTCGGCCTTCGATCGCTGCATTGCCGAACTGGAATACCAGAGTCGTTACACCGCGCTGTATCCGATCAAGGTCAATCAGCAGGAGGCAGTGGTCAAGAACATCATTGCCACCGAGGACGTGGCCATCGGTCTGGAAGCCGGCTCCAAGCCGGAGTTGATGGCGGTGCTGGCACTGGCCCCCAAGGGCGGCACCATCGTCTGCAACGGCTACAAGGACAGGGAGTTCATTCGCCTGGCACTGCTGGGGCAGAAGCTCGGGCATAACGTTTTCATCGTGATCGAAAAGGAGTCCGAGGTCGATCTGGTGATCGAGGAGGCTGCCAGCCTGCAGCTGACGCCGCAGGTCGGCCTGCGGGTGCGGCTGTCGTCCCTGGCGTCGAGCAAATGGGCCGATACGGGAGGCGAGAAATCCAAGTTCGGCCTGTCCGCTGCCCAGCTGCTGCGGGTGGTCGATCAGTTCCGTCAGGCCGGTCTGGAAGCCGGGGTACGGCTGCTGCATTTTCACATGGGCTCGCAGATCGCCAACCTGGCGGACTACCAGCACGGCTTCCGCGAGGCCATCCGCTATTTCGCCGAGCTGCGTGCCCTCGGCCTGCCGGTCGACCATATCGATGTCGGCGGCGGTCTGGGGGTGGACTACGACGGCACCCACTCGCGCAACGCCAGCTCCATCAACTACGACATCGGCGAATATGCCCGTACCGTGGTGCTGATGCTCAAGGAATTCTGCGAGGAGCAGGGGCTGCCGCATCCGCACATCTTTTCCGAGAGCGGGCGGGCACTGACCGCGCATCACGCGGTGCTGGTGGTTCAGGTAACCGACGTGGAGCGGCATAATGCGGCCATCCCGCCGATCGACAATGTGGAGGAACTGCCCCAGGCGCTGCAGGCTCTGGTCGGGTTGCTCGGGCAGACCGACATCGAGATGGTCACCGAGACCTACTGGCGCGCGACCCACTACATGACCGACGTCGCAGGTCAGTATGCTGCCGGCAAGCTGAGCCTGTCGGAGAAGGCGCTGGCCGAGCAGTGCTATTTCGCCCTGTGCAACCGCCTCTATTCCCTGCTCAAGGCGCGGCAGCGCTCCCACCGCCAGGTGCTCGATGAGCTGAATGACAAGATGGCGGACAAGTACATCTGCAACTTCTCGGTGTTCCAGAGCCTGCCCGATACCTGGGCCATCGATCAGGTGCTGCCGATTGTGCCGCTGAACCGGCTGGACGAGGAACCGCTGCGCCGGGCCGTATTGCAGGACCTGACCTGTGACTCGGACGGCAAGATCCGCCATTACGTCGACGAGCAGAGCATCGAGAGCAGCCTGCCGGTGCACGAACTGCGCGAGGGCGAGGATTATCTGCTGGGCATCTTCATGGTCGGCGCCTACCAGGAAATCCTCGGCGACATGCACAACCTGTTCGGCGACACCGACTCGGTCAACGTCTACCAGCTGGACGATGGCCGGGTCGTGCACGGCGGGGTGGAGACCCACGACACCATTGAGGACATGCTGCGCTATGTCCACTTCGAGCCGGACGAGCTGGTCGCCCGCTACCGGGACAAGGTCGCCGGCGCACGCCTGAGCCCGGCCGAGCGGGCCAGGTACCTGGACATGCTGCGTCTGGGCCTGACCCGATCGTCCTACCTGACCGCCGAGTAACCGGGGGTGTAGCGCCGACCCGAGGCGCTCGCCGGTCCCGGGAGGGACGAGCACCAGCTCGTCCGCTGCGTTACCGGCAAGTCCGTCCATCGAGTCCGATCGCGGCCCGTAGGCTCGACGTTCCCAGGGGGCGCGGCCTCCGGGGTGTAGTGCACCTGCGCTACGCCTTTGTTGGCTGATCGTGCAAAGCATGTTGGCGAGTCCGATCGCGGCCCGGGGTGCTCGCCAACCCGTGATGCTTGCCGATTCGGCCCCGGGAGGGACGAGCACCAGCTCGTCCAAAGCGCCCGCTCAGAACCCCTCCACTCCCGCGTCCGCCAGTTGCCGGCGCAGGCGGTTCACCTCCGGATGCCCGAAGAAGGCCACCAGCTGCCGCGCCCGGGTCGGGCCTATGCCGGGTTGCTCTTGCCATTGGTCGACACTGCGCGACGCCAGTTTATCCCAGTCCGGGGGCAACCCGGCTCCGCCGATGGCGGGCATGCCCAGCGCCTGCAGCCAGCGGCTGAAACTGCGCTGGTGCGCGGGTCTCAACTGTTCCGCCAGCCGACTGCCGCAGTGGCTCGGCAGCCTCTTGGCTTCCAGCCAGTCCAGTAACCCGTCCAGCGCACCCGCATCGATCAGGCAAGCCCAGCTGCCCGGGCCGACACCGGGCAGATCCAGTCCGCGAGCGTCGCTCAGCCAGCTCAGGCGCGCCAGAAACTGCTCACGGCAGCCTTCGCTCAGCGTCCAGCAACTGAGGGGATGGTAGCGTGCCGGGTCCGGGGTGGTCGGTGGCGTGCGACTGTCGCTGCGGCTGATTACCTGCTGCAACTGCGGGATGGCCTGACTGGATAACCGGATGGACACCAGATCCCCCGGCAGCACATCCAGATCCCGCCAGCGCCGCAGGGAACCGAGGCTGGCGCGACTGATGCGGCGGTCATCCAATTGAATCGGCTCCAGTTCGAGTACCGGTGTGATGCGCCCGCTGCGACCGATGCTGAAGCTGACCGCCTCGACCCGGGTCAGCGCCGAGCGAGCGGGGTGTTTCCAGGCGATGGCCCAGTGCGGCGGTGCGGCGCGCCACTGGTTGGCGGCCGGGCGACTGCTCTGGCGCAACACCACACCATCGGTGGCGAAGGGCAGAGGCTGGGTGTACCAGCGCTGGCGCTGTGCCTCGGCGCTGGCAAGGCTGTCGAACGCCAGTGTGTAGGTCGCGGTATCCAGACCGGCGGCGCTCATCTGCGCAAGACGCTCCTGCATGGGAGCGGGGCCGTCAGGCCAGTCCCAGACGAAGAGGCCGATACCGGGCAGGTCCCGATCGTCGATCTGCTGGCGGTTCATCAATCCGGCAATCCGCGCCCGGGCACCTGCGCCCCCGTCCCGCGCCTGGACATGCTGCTCTAGCCGCCAGTAAAGCTCACCCTGGAGCACCACCTGCTGCGCTGACGGCCAGCGTTGCGGGACGGCGGGTATGCGCCGGGCGTGGGCGGTCCAGTCCTGCCCCGAGACGCCGTCGCCGCGACTGATGGCCCGCTGCAGCCGGCCATCGCGGTAGTGCAGGGTAATGGCAACCCCATCCACCTTGGGCTGGATCCACAGTTGCTGCTGCCGGCGTGCCTGTATCCATTGCCGCGCCTGATCTGTGGTGTGGATCTTGTTCAGCCCGGTCTGGGCAACGGGATGCGGCTGAGTGCCTCCAGTCGGGCGGTATTCGCTCACAGCGGCGGAATGGCACCGCTGCCAACGCTGCAGGCGCAGCCGCGCCTGATCGTAGATATCGTCGCTGACCAAGGACTCGCCCCGTTCGTGATAGGCCTGGTCCCATTGCCGGATCTGATCGGCGAGGCGGGTCATTTCCGTGTGGGTGCCTGTTTCGGTTTCGGGGCAGCTGGCGCGGGCCATCCCAGTAGTCAGGCACAGCGTGATGAGGATCCATGGGCGCATGCTGCAGCCTCCCTGCTTGAGGTCAGCGGGCACTGTGGTCAGCAGGGGAAGTTCGGGCAAGTGGCCGAGACTGGAATTGTGGCGCAGGTGGCAGATGGCGGAGGCAGGATGTGAACTGGATCCGGGAGGGCGGGTGCCGGCTCGTCTGCTGTTCTGCCGGCGAGTCCGTCCATCGAGCTGGTGCTCGACGTTCCCAGGGAGGGTGCGACCTCCGGGGTGTAGTGCCAACCCGAAGCGCTCACCGATCTGGTTCTGGGAGGGACGTATATGGTCTCCTCCCTCATTGCAAGGCATTCAACAGTCAATGACAAGAGCAGGTTGTCTGTCGTATATCCGGCCTCCATGTGCAGCACAGAGCTGCGGGCCTTGATGAGCAGTCGCTGTGTATCGTCCTTATCGAGCACGCGGCCTGGTTGGCCCTGTCCCTCCTCAGGTTTTCGATACACCGGTTTGACCTGGATTGTCATCACATTGCTGATTGCCTTCGCAACCTGGGGGAGTGCTTTACCTCTCTGTGTTTAACCTTGTGTGCTATCAGCCTGCGCTACACAGGTATGGCTGCATATGCCTGTTCCTTCGTCACAACCGCCC
>NZ_FOYD01000015.1 GCF_900115905.1 Halopseudomonas formosensis | reverse complement strand
GCGATTTCGCAGAAGGGGTTCATGGACATCTTGACGTTGGCGAGATCGACACCGCTGTTGTCCGCCTTGACGCGAACCTTGACGTTGTAGTCAACCACGCGCTTTACGGCGACGAGGATTTTCATGGACGTTAGTCCTCCGCAAGTCTGTTGGACGCCACCAGGGGCGCATGACATTTAAAAGGGGCCTTAGCATACCGGTCACTTTTCATGTTCGGTAGTGCCTTGGTGGCCGATTTTCAATAAATTGGTCGGAAAAACAGGACAAATTCCTGTCCTTCCGACCTTGAGCCCCGCTTCAGGCAACAACCAGCTGGTTGGAGTAGGCTTCCAGGTGATGATCGTCGTCACCGAACTGGTGGCTGATCATGACCAGACGCTTGGCGTAGTGGGCGCCGTTGTACTCCCAGGTCATGGCGATACCGCCATGCAGCTGGATGCACTGCTCGGCCACGTAGCGCGCGGCGCGGTTGACAACGAACTTGGCGGCGGACAGCTTGGCGCTGCGCTCGTCGCTGTCCTTGTCATCGGCCAGGCAGGCGGCGAGGATGGCCATGGAAGTGGCCCGCTCCAGTTCGCTGACCATGTCTACCATGCGGTGCTGCAGAACCTGGAACTTGCCGATCGGCACGCCGAACTGCTTGCGGGTCTTCAGGTATTCCAGGGTCAGGTCGCAGGCGGTGCGCATGGCGCCGACCGCTTCACCGCACAGGGCGGCGATGGCGCGGCCGCTCTGGTAGCGGATGGCGTCATAGGCTTCACCGGCGGTGCCCAGCAGCTCGCCTTCGACGTTGTCCAGGAACAGCTCGCAGCCCTTGCGGCCATCAACGGTGGAGTACACGCGACGGCTGACGCCGGCGGCATTCGGGTCGATGATGAACAGGCTGATGCCCTGCTGGTCGCGCACGTCACCGGCGGTGCGGGCGGAAACCAGGATCTTGCCGGCGGTGTGACCGCCGATGACCACGGCCTTGCGACCGCTCAGGCTCCAGCTGCTGCCGTTCTGGCGGGCGGTGGTCTGCACGTCGAACAGGTTGTAGTGGCTGTTCGGCTCTTCCAGGGCCACGGCGGCCTGCAGCTCGCCGCTGGCGATGGCGCCCAGCAGCTCTTCCTTCTGCTGGTCACTGCCCAGCTGGCCGATCAGGCCACCGGCGAGGATGACCGATTCCATGTAGGGCTCCAGGCAGATGCCGCGGCCCAGCTGTTCCATGATCAGCATGGTTTCCACGCCGCTGCCGCCGAAACCGCCCAGCTCCTCGGAGAAGGGGATGGCGGTCAGGCCCAGCTCACCCAGCTGCTGCCAGAACTCGGTGCTGTAGCCGGCTTCGCTGTCGCTGAATTCCAGGCGCTTTTCAAAGGTATAAACGTCGCGAACCAGGCGGGCCGCGGTGTCCTGCAGCATCTGCTGCTCTTCAGTCAGTTTGAAGTCCATGGTCGGCTCCTCAGAGTTCGAGAATCATTTTCGAGACGATGTTCTTCTGGATCTCGTTGGATCCGCCGAAGATCGACAGTTTGCGCATGTTGAAGTAGGTGGAAGCCGGCGCCGCAGCGTAGTCGGCTACCAGGTACTCACCGTCGAAATCGCCTTCCAGTTCTTCCGGCAGGAAGGGCAGGGCGTAGGGGCCCAGCGCCTTGCGCATCAGATGGGTGATGGCCTGACGGATCTCGGTGCCCTGCACCTTGAGGATGGAGCTCTCGGCGCCCGGTACACCGCCTTCGGAGGCGGCTGCGACGATACGCAGGGTACTCATCTCGGCCGCCATCAAGGACATTTCCACTTCGGCGATCTGGGCACGGAACAGCGGGTCTTCCAGCAGGGACTTGCCGCCCTTCTGCTGCCTGGCAGCAATCTTCTTCAGGTGGCTCAGGGCCGCCTTGGAGGAGCCGATGCCGGCCAGGCCGGTACGCTCGTGGGTCAACAGGTACTTGGCGCAGGTCCAGCCCTTGTTCTCTTCACCCACCAGGTTCTCTACCGGCACGCGCACGTCGTCGAAGAAGACTTCGTTGACTTCGTGGTCGCCGTCCAGGGTGATGATCGGACGCACGGTGATGCCGGGGGTGTTCATGTCGATCAGCAGGAAGGAGATGCCGCGCTGCTGCTGGGCTTCCGGATCGGTACGCACCAGGCAGAAGATCATGTTGGCGTGCTGACCCAGGGTGGTCCAGGTCTTCTGACCGTTCACCACATAGTGATCACCGTCACGTACCGCACGGGTCTTCAGCGAGGCCAGGTCGGAACCGGCGCCCGGCTCGGAATAACCCTGACACCACCAGTCCTCACCGGACAGGATGCGCGGCAGATACTTGCGCTTCTGCTCTTCGGTACCGAACTTGATGATCACCGGAGCGACCATGTTGACGCCGAAGGGGATGGTGCGCGGTGCACCGGCAGCAGCACTTTCCTCGTCGAAGATGTGCTTTTCCACCGGGCCCCAGTCGGTGCCGCCGTGTTCAACCGGCCAGCCCGGTGCATACCAGCCCTTGCGGGACAGGATCTGCTGCCAGCGCTGGTGGTCTTCCTTGGTCAGGTGCTTGCCGAGCTTCACCTTGCTGGCGATGTCCGCCGGCAGTTCCTGCTTGAGGAATTCACGCACTTCATCACGGAAGGCGATTTGTTCAGCTGAGTAATGGATTTCCATGTTGGGTCCTCGTTGTTGTTCAGCTCACGGGTGCCCGCCGGGGGCACCCGTCGATAAGTCAGAGATCAGCGAACTTGCGTCCTTCTTTGGCCAGTTTCTCGAGCAGCGGTGCCGGCTTCCACCAGGCGCCCAGTTGCTCGTGGAATTCGCAGATGCGGGCGTAGACACGATCCAGACCGATCGCGTCAGCATAGAACATCGGCCCGCCCTGATGGGCCGGGAAGCCGTAGCCGTTGATATAGATGACGTCGATATCGCTGGCACGCTGGGCAATGCCCTCTTCCAGGATCTTGGCGCCTTCGTTGATCAGCGCGTACATGGTGCGCTCGATGATGTATTCATCGGACAGCGTGCGGCGCTCCACGCCCTGTTCCTTCGAGGCGGCTTCCAGAATGGCCGGCAACTCCGGGTTGGGCAGCGGGGTGCGCGAACCCTTCTCGTAGACGTAGAAGCCCTTGCCGGTCTTCTGACCCAGCATGCCGGCTTCGGCCATCTTGTCGAGGATGGTCGGCAGCTTGTACTCGGCAGGCAGGGTCTGGCGCTGACGGGTACGGATGGCCAGGCCGATATCCAGACCGGACAGGTCACGCATGGCGAAGGGGCCCATGGCCATGCCGAACTTGCGCAGGGCAGCATCAACCTGCTCGGGGGTGGCACCCTCTTCCAGCAGGAACTCGGACTCGCGGCCGTACTGGAATATCATGCGGTTGCCGACGAAACCGTCGCATACGCCAACCGGTACGGCGACCTTCTTCAGTTTCTTGCCGATGGCCATGGCGGTGGCCAGCACTTCGTTGCTGGTCTGCTCGCCGCGCACCACTTCCAGCAGGCGCATGACGTTGGCCGGGCTGAAGAAGTGCAGACCGACTACATCTTCCGGACGCTTGGTGAACCGGGCAATCTGGTTCAGGTCCAGCGAGGAGGTGTTGCTGGCCAGGATGGCGCCGGGCTTGCAGTGGGCATCCAGAGCCTCGAAGACCTTCTGCTTGACACCCATGTCCTCGAAGACGGCTTCCACCACCACATCCACGTCGGCCAGGTCGGCGTAGTCGGTGATGCCGCTGACCAGCGCCATGCGCTTCTCCAGCGCCGCTTCGGTCAGGCTGCCGCGCTTGACGCTCATGCCATAGGTGTCACGGGCGCGCTGAATGGCGGCATCGCGGGCAGCTTCGCTGATTTCCAGGATCTTGACCGGAATACCGGCGTTGGCGAAGCACATGGCGATGCCCACGCCCATGGTGCCACCGCCGATCACGGCGGCGGACTTGATGTCGCGCACCGGGGTATCGGCCGGCAGACCGTCGACCTTGGAGGCCTGACGCTCGGTGAAGAAGGCGTGTACCAGCGCAGCGCGCTGGGGCGACACCAGACATTCGGCAAACAGCTCACGCTCGCGCTTGAGGCCTTCAGCCAGCGGCAGGGTGAAGGACGCCTCTACGGCGGATACACAGCGCTGGGGCGAGAACAGGCCCGGGGTCTTCTTCTCGATCTCGGCACGCTTGGCGGCGACCAGGGCAGCGTTGTCCACGCCTTCCAGCTTGTCGGTGCGCTCCCCGGTGCGGCGCGGGCCCTTGCCTTCGGCGATCAGCTTCTCGGCGAAGGCCAGGCCGGCGGCCAGCAGGTCGCCTTCGAACAGTTCATCCACCACGCCCAGTTGTTCGGCTTCGGTGGCGGCAATGGGGTTACCGCTGACGATCATGTCCAGGGCCTTCTCCACACCGACCACGCGGGGCAGGCGCTGGGTGCCGCCGGCGCCGGGCAGCAGGCCCAGCTTGACTTCCGGCAGGCCGACCTTGGCGTCCTTGCGGGCGATCCGGTAATGGCAGCTCAGGGCCACTTCCAGGCCACCGCCCAGGGCGGTGCCATGGATCACGGCGATGCTCGGCTTGCTGCCGGCCTCGATCTCGTTGACCACTTCCGGCAGGCTGGGGGACTGCGGCGGCTTGCCGAATTCCTTGATATCGGCGCCGGCGATGAAGGTGTTGCCGTCACATACCAGAACGATGGCCTTGACCTCGGGATCAGCCTCGGCGGCATTGAAACTGTTCTGCAATCCGGAGCGCACGGCGACACCGAGGGCGTTGACCGGCGGATTGTTGACTCTGACAACGGCAACGGCGCCTTGCCGTTCCAGTGTGACGACCTCAGACATGCTGAACCTCCTCTGATCCTTTCAAATGCGTTTCATTGAGCGAAATAATGAAACCATGTTTCGCATGGCAAAATACAAAACTTGCAGAGCGTTGTCGATGCCCCCCGCTAAATGGTGGGGCATAAGGGGCGTTGATGATCAGACGCCCAGTCTTTCGATGTCCCGGGCCAGAATGGCCAGCTGATGTGCCAGCTGGTTCTTGACCTTGTCCTCGGACACCAGATAGGTCGGTGCGCCGCAGGTCAGGGCCATGAGGGTGCCGTCCTGCAGGTGCAGGGGTACGCCGGCGGCATTGACGTTGCGGTCCCAGTCGCCGAGGGACAGGCAGAAGCCGTACTTCTGATAATCGGCGAAGGCCTGTTCCAGCTGCTTCTCCAGCTCCGGCCAGTTGTCCGGGTTGCGGCTGGCCAGCGAGCTCATCACATGGCGCCGTTCCTCTTCCTTCATTGCGGCCAGATAGGCGCGGCCGGCGGCGGTAGTGGCCAGAGGCAGGCGGACGCCGACGTCCATGCGCAGCGAGGTCACTTCGGCGGGGCGGCAGTTCTCCACGTAGATCATGGACAGACGATCACGGCAGGTCAGGCCGACCGAGGTGTTGGTGTTGCGGGCGAACTCGTCGAGGTAGGGCTTGGCCAGCTGTCGGACCCGCAGGTTCGATACATAGGCATAACCCAGCGCGAGCACGCCGGAGTCGAGCTGGTACTTCTCCAGCTGCGGGGAATAGGAGAGATAACCGAGCTTGGTCAGGGTGTAGGTCATGCGCGAAACCGTGGGCTTCGGCAGGCCGGTAATCCGGGCGATATCCTGGTTGCCCATGACCACCGCGCCCTGGCTGAAGGCCCGCAGGACATCCAGTCCGCGCGACAGCGCCTCGACAAATTTGCGGTCCTTTACCGGGCTCTGCTCGATCTGATCGTCGTTCATTGAAAATGCGTACCTTGATAGATGTATCCGTGAAGTCTTTATTGTTATTTCGCTACGCGGAATTTACCTGAGTGCAGACATCCGGAGGCAGATTGTTTTGATTTGTTCAGATGATTGCACAGCTAAGGCGAATAGAATAGCATCTTTTTGGTATTGCGTTTCGCACAGCAAAATAATAGTCCAATAAAGAGGTTCCGATGTCCAGTCCTGAATCCTGCGTTGTTGCCCGCCAGCTGGCCGAACTCGGCCACACCAACCTGTATCACCTGTTGGAGCAGGCCTGTCGTGATTATGGGGACAAACCGGCATTCTCCTGCGGCGCGGATTCGGTGAGTTTCATCGCCCTGCGCGAGCACGCCGATGCCTTTGCCCGCTATCTGCGGCACGAGGTCGGGTTGCAACCCGGTGATCGTCTGGCAATCCAGCTGCCCAACCTGCTGCAGTACGTGGTCACCATCTTCGGTGCGCTCAAGGCCGGACTGGTCATCGTCAATACCAATCCCCAGTACACCGCTCCCGAGACCCGCCACCAGTTCAGCGACGCCGGTGCCCGTGCCGTGGTGGTACTGGACAAGCTGGTTCCGCTGGTGCGTGGCATCCAGGCGGACACGCAGATCGAGCATCTGATCGTGACCAGCGTGGATGACTGGCGCAACCCCCAGGAGCAGAGCGACGCCGCCGACGTGAGCCGTTTCATGAAGGCCCTGGCCGTCGGTCGAACCCTCCCGGAGGTCGAACCCGAGCGTGGTCTGGATGATATCGCCGTACTGCAGTACACCGGCGGCACCACCGGCGTCTCCAAGGGCGCGATGCTCACCCACCGCAACCTGCTGTGCAACGTCCTGCAGGCGGTCAGCATCATCCAGCCGGGTGAAGTCCAGTACGGCAACGAAACGCGGGTGTCGCCGCTGCCGCTGTACCATATCTTCGCCTTTACCGCGAACTGCCTGGCCTCGGTCTTTACCGGCTTCAACAGCGTGCTGATCACCAACCCCCGCGATCTGGACAGCATGATTGCCGACATGAAGCGGCATCGGGTCACCCTGCTGACCGGCATCAACTCCCTGTTCGTGTCGCTGATGGCGCACCCCGAATTCGACAGCCTGGATTTCAGTCACCTGAAATGGGTCAACTCCGGCGGCGCGCCGCTGAACGTGGCTGTGGCCGAGCGCTGGTTCGAGCGCACCGGTGCTGTGGTCCGTGAAGGCTTCGGCATGACCGAGACCTCGCCGGTGGTGGTCGCCTCCACCGCCAACACGCCCTATAAGGAAGGCTTCATCGGTCAGGCGGTAGTAGACACCGAGATGAAGATCGTTGATGACAACGGCAACGAGCTGCCCTCCGGCGAGGCCGGTGAGCTGTGGATCCGCGGCCCCCAGGTCATGCTCGGCTACTGGCAGCGTCCCGAGGCCACCGCGGAAGTGCTGACCACGGACGGCTGGCTGAAGACCGGCGACATCGGTGTGATCGACGAGGACGGCTTCCTCAAGCTGGTCGACCGCAAGAAGGACATGATTCTGGTCTCCGGTTTCAACGTCTATCCCAATGACGTGGAGGACGCGGTCATGCGCCACCCCGGCATCCGCGAGTGTGTTGCCGTGGGCGTGCCCGATGAGCGCAAGGGTGAAGCGATCAAGCTGTATGTCAGCCTGCATGACCGCAATCTGACCGAGGCCGAGATCATCGCCCATTGCCGCGAGCAGCTCACCGGGTACAAGGTACCGAGCTTTGTCGAGATCCGCGAAGATCTGCCCAAGTCCACGGTGGGCAAGCTGCTGCGCCGGGTGCTGCGCGACGAAGCCAGAGCGCAGGCCGGCGCATGAGCGCGCTGACTCTGACCCTCGCCGAGGGCGTGGCGGAAATCGCCCTGGACGATGGCAAGGTCAATGCCCTGTCGGAGCAGATGCTCGAGGCTCTGCTGGCCGCCATCGATCAGGCCCGCGCCGCAGAGGCGGCGCTGCTGATCTACGGCCGTGCCGGTGTCCTGAGCGCTGGCTATGATCGCAGGCTGATCGCCGCCGGCGGCCCGGCCTGTGATGCCATGCGTGCCGCCGGTGATCGTCTGACACTGGCACTGCTGGATTACCCGGCGCCGGTGGTGATTGCCAGCACCGGCCATGCCATGGCCAAGGCGGCCTTCATGCTGCTGCTGGCCGACTACCGCATCGGTGCCGCCGGTGCCTTCAATATCGCCCTGAACGAAGTGGCCATCGGCATGACCATGCCCGATGCCGCCATGCCCCAGGCGCGTCGTCTGGCACCGCAATGGCTCAACCGCTGCGCCCTGCAGGCCCAGGTGCTGGACCCGCAGCAGGCGCTGGAGGCGGGGTTCTATGATGAGCTGGCTACCGGCGGTGAGTTGCTGGAGCGGGCCAGGGTGAAGGTGCGGGAACTGGCGGCTCTGGATCGCAAGGCTTACCGGGAGACCCGTCTGTTGCTCAACGCCCCGTTGCGGGCGGACGTGATGGCGGCGCTGACCGGCGTTCGCGGCTGATCACCCGGACCGGGCCAGGGCGCCCGGTCCTTCCTTTTATTGCTATTCCTTGAAATACACCGACTGGGTGCTGGTCAGCAGCAGTACGCCATCCTCCGACCACAGGTGGGCGATCTGGTCGGCATAGTTGCGGTGCAGCCGGGTAGCCCGCGCCTGCCCCAGCAGGAAGCCGCTGGCCTGCAGCAACTCCTCGCCGGTGGCGTGGAAGTAGTGGGTCATGCTCACGGTACCCGAGGGCGTAAAGCTCTGGCGCAGCAGGAAGACCCGCGGCGCGAATACATCCCCCAGGGCGGTCAGGGAGGCGAAATCCAGCGCCCGCTCGGGGTAGTCGCGCACCCACAGCAGGGACTCGGTCTCCGGCTCATCCTCGGGGCGGCGGGAGAAGGGGACGCCGCGCACGAAACGGAAGTCGTACTGCTTGAACCAGTTGCGGATGCTCAGATCGACGCGCTGCAGGCTGGTCGGTGCGGGCGCCTGGGGCGCGGCCAGCTGCTGTTCCGACAGGGTCTCGCGGCGGTTGGCGAAGAAAGCGGTGGCGCTGGTGACCACCTCGCCGTTCTGCTTCTGCAGCAACAGCCAGTGCTGGGTCGAGCGATTGGTGCGCAGCGGCGTGGCCTCGACCTCGAAGTCGCCATCGGCCACCGGGCCGGCAAAGTTCACCGTCAGCGACACCGGGTCCCCCAGGCGTTCGGGGTGCTGCAGTACCGCATTGAGCAAAATGGCCGCAGTCAGTCCGCCAAAGGGGCCGACCATGTTCTTGAAGGCGTCGCTGGTGCTTCCTTTATATAGATTGGGCGCAACCGGGGTCAGGGCAATGGCCTGATCGAAGGCATGGCTACTCATTGTTGATTATCCGTTGGCAGGCTTGCTGAGGGTCCCATGCTAGGGGGCGCGGGAAGGGGCGGCAAGGTGATATGACCGCGTGAATCCGCCGTCATACACGGGCTGAGGGCCGCGATGGGCGAGCCGTCTTTCGCTCGCCCAGGGCGTATCAGCCGCGCTGGTAGGTGCCGACCAGACGGTTCATGGCCAGGGTGTGGGGCTCGACCCTGGCGAGCAGTTGCCACATGTCCAGGCCCTCATCCAGATTCGGCTCGCAGTCCAGCGCCAGAATCCAGAAGTAGTACTTGTGCTGACCATGCCCTTCCGGCGGCATGGGGCCACCGTAGGCGCTCTTGCCGAAGTTGGTCGGGCCATCGGTGTGCTGCTTGCAGCCCTCCGGCAGCGAGGTCACATCGGCGGGAATGTTGTAATGCACCCAGTGCACGAAGCCGTAGGTGCCATTGGCTGATACCAGCGGCGCATCCGGGTCATGGCAGATCACCGCGAAGCTTTTTGTACCGGCCGGCGCACCGCTCCAGCTCAGCGCGGGGGAGACGTCCTCGCCCTCGCCGGTGTGCTTGCGCGGAATGGCGCCGTCGTTGGCGAAGGCGCTGCTGGTCAGTTGCAGGTCGAGATTCAGGGCAAAACCCATGGGATACCTCCAGGTTGGCGTGAAAGGTCGGGATCAGCGGATCAGGCTGCTGAGCAGCCAGAGGCCGAGCAGCAACCAGATGACACCACGGATCAGACGTTTCTTGATCAGTGAGCTGAAGCCCAGATAGATGAGGAACAGACCCAGAACCACAAAGGCGATGCTGAGCAGGCTGCTGTCCACCCCCAGCGCCCGGGAAAAACCATTGACGAACGCGCTGCTGGCGCCGCTGAGCAGGTTGAACAGCCAGGACAGGGCATCCACGATCAGCCGGACCAGGGTGCCGAAGGCCTGACCGAGCCATTCGAAGGGGTTGGTATCTACATGCATCGGAGCGCTTCCGGTTCTGTTAGCGGGCAGGGGGTAACCATAGCAGAGGTTGGGGGGTGGTCAGAAGGCCGGTGCTGGCTGTTCCCTTCCCTCACCCCCGCCCCTCTCCCGCAAAGGGGAGAAGGGAGCAGGTCGCCGTTACCCGATAAGCACGAGGTAACCCGACGCACGGCCTTCCCCCTTGGTCCTCGGAGGAAGGGAGACAAGGGCGGTCAGACCCGCTCGATCACCGCTGCCACACCCTGGCCCAGGCCGATGCACAGGCTGACCAGCGCGTAGCGCTTGCCGGTACGCTCGAGCTGGCGCAGGGCGGTCAGGGTCAGGCGGGCTCCGGAGGCGCCCAGCGGGTGGCCGACGGCGATGGCACCCCCGTTGGGGTTCAGGCGCGGGTCGTCGAAGGCGATGCCCAGCAACTTGGCGCAGCCCAGCACCTGGGAGGCGAAGGCCTCGTTGATCTCGATCACGTCCATGTCATCCAGGGTCAGACCGGCGCGGGCCAGTGCCTTCTTGCAGGCTTCCACCGGACCCAGACCCATGACCCGCGGGGCAACGCCGGAAACTGCGCCGGCGAGGATGCGGCCGCGGGGCTTGACGCCGTATTTCTCACCGATGGCCTGGCTGCCGATGATCAGCGCGGCGGCACCGTCGTTGACCCCCGAAGCGTTGCCCGCAGTCACTACACCGCCTTCGAACAGCGGACGCAGACCGGACAGGGCGGCCATGTCGCTGGACGGGCGCGGGTGTTCGTCCTGATCCACTACCTTGTTCGGCTTCTTGCGGCCCTGGGGAACCTCGATGGGGTGGATCTCCTCGGCGAAGAAGCCCTCGGCACGGGCCTTCTCGTACAGTGCCTGGCTGCGGGCAGCGTAGGTGTCGGCCTCTTCCCGGGTAATGCCCAGCTCGGCAGCCACGTTATCGGCGGTCTGCGGCATGGTGTCGTCACCGTACTGCTTCTCCACCTTGGGGTTGGGGAAGCGCGCACCAATGGTGCTGTCGAAGGCGCGGAAATCCCGGGAGTAGGGGCTTTCGCTCTTGGCGATGACGAAGGGGGCACGGCTCATGCTCTCGGCGCCACCGGCGACGAACAGCTCGCCTTCACCAGCCTTGACCGCCCGGGCGGCATCGAGGATGGCGGCCAGGCCGGAGCCGCACAGGCGGTTGACGGTCACGCCGGCCACTTCCTGGGGCAGGCCGGCCAGCAGGCCGGCGTGGCGGGCCAGGTTGCGGGCATCTTCACCGGCCTGGTTGGTGTTGCCCATGACCACGTCCTCGTAGTCCTTGCCGTCGAAGGGGTTGCGTGCCACCACGGCACGGATCACCTCCGCCAGCAGGTCGTCCGGACGTACCGGAGCCAGGGCGCCGGCGTGGCGGCCGAAGGGGGAGCGCAGTCCATCATAGATATAGGCAGTCATCGAATTACTCCTGGAAATCGGGGGTGGTCAGGGGCAGGCCCAGCTGTACGCGACGGCGCAGCCAGGGGCTGGGCCGGTAGCGCGGCTCGCCGTACACCGCCTGCATGTTGTTGAGTACGGTCAGTACCGCCTGCTTGCCGTAGTGTTCGCCAAAGCCCAGCGGGCCTTTCGGGTAGCCGAGGGCGAGCTGGATGGCGCGGTCCAGGGTGTCCGGGGTGGCGATGCCCTTCTGCGCGATCTCGCAGCCGAGGTTGACCACGCTGGCGATCAGCCGCTGGATGACAAAGCCGGGGGAGTCGTTGATCACTTCCACAGGTACGCCGTCGGCGCCGAGTGCCTGACGGGCCTGGGCGACCACATCGGCGTCGGCAGCGGGCTGGCGCATCAGGGTGCGGCGCTTGTCCCAGCTGGCGAAGCTGTCCAGTGCCAGAGTGCGCTCGGCGGGCAGGCCCAGACGGGTCAGGGCAGCGGTGCAGTCCTCGCCCAGCGGGGTGATCAGGCAGATCGCCTCGGCGGAGGGCTGCTCACCGGTTTCCAGGGTGGCACCGGCGTTGGCCAGTACCTGGGCTACCTGGTTGCGCAGTGCCTCGTCATCGCTCTGCAGCCAGTAGGGGCGGCTGAGCAGCACGCTGCCGACGGCCGGTTCAGGCTGCTCGATCTTCTGGCCATCTTCATAGCGGTAGAAACCCTGGCTGGTCTTGCGGCCCAGCAGGCCGGCGGCAACCCGCTGCCCGGCAATGAAGGACGGGGTATAGCGTGGATCATGGTAGAACTGCTCGTAGACCGACTCCATCACCGCGTGGGATACGTCCAGGCCGGTCAGGTCGAACAGCTCGAAGGGCCCCATGCGGAAGCCCGGGCCGTCGCGCAGGATGCGGTCGATCTGCTGTACCGTGGCCACGCCTTCGCTGAGCATGCGCAGGGCTTCGGTACCGAAGGCGCGCCCGGCATGGTTGACCAGGAAGCCGGGGGTGTCCGGGGTGATCGCCGGGAAGTGTCCGGCCTTCTCCGCCAGCTCCACCAGACCCTTGATGTAACGCTCGTCGGTACGCGAACCGCGGACCACCTCGACGATCTTCATCAGCGGCACGGGGTTGAAGAAGTGGAAACCGGCCACCCGCTCGGGGCGGCTGCAGCCGGCGGCGATGCGGGTTACCGACAGGGAGGAGGTGTTGGTTGCCAGCAGGCAGCCTTCGCTGACGATGGCTTCCAGGTCGGCGAACAGCTTCTGCTTGACCTCGAGGATCTCGACGATGGCCTCGATCACCAGGTCGCAGTCCTTCAGGTCGGTCAGCGCTGCGGCGGGCTGCATGCGCGCGCAGGTGGCCTCGAACTCCGCCTCGCTCAGCTTGCCCTTGGCCAGCTGACGCTGCAGCAGGTTGCGGTTGAACGCCAGGGCATCCTCGATGGCCTCAGCCCGGGTATCGAACAGCAGTACCTGCTGGCCGCTGCTGGCGAACAGCTGGGCGATACCTCGGCCCATGGCGCCAGCGCCGATCACGCCAATACGATTGAACATGGAAGGACTCCTCGGTATTCTCTGGTTATCTTGTTTCGCTGAGCGAAACGATATTTCGTTTAAAGAGTTGCGAGATTAAATCCTGCGAGTGCCCAGTGCAAGTCGACCTGCGCATTACGCTTATGGTCCGGCATAAGCCACAGCAACCCTCATTATCCGCGCTGCTGCACCATGGCATACTGCACCCCGGTGTCAGCATGGCACAGGCCAACCTTCGACGAGATTCTCATCCATGAGTGAAGACCAGAAACTGGTAGTTCAGAATTCGGTGACCGGTTTTTTTCAGGAGCTCGGTGGTGAGCTGCTGGAGTTCGAGCCCGATCGGGCCGTCATCGGCCTCACTCTGGAAAAGCGCCATCTCAACAATGCCGGCAACCTCCATGGCGGCGTGGTCGCCAGCCTGCTGGACGTGGCCATGGGCCTGTGCGGCACCTGGGCCGCCGATCCGCAGGACCGCCGGGTGGCCATTACCCTGTCGATGAATGTCAACTTCAGCGCACCGGCCGGCGAGGGCGAGCGCGTCCGTGCCGTGGCCAGCTGCCGCAAGCAGGGGCACAAGATTTTCATGGCCAGCTGCGACCTGCTGGATGAGGCCGGCAATCTGCTGGCCTTCGGCGAGGGCGTGTTCAAGAAGGGTGCACTGCGCAGAGATCTGCCGTGATCACCTGGCTGCTGCCTCTGGGTGTTGCGCTGGAGCTGCTGGCGCTGGGCGGGCAGTGGCCGCAGCTCAGCTGGGTCGCCGCCGCAGCCATTGCTTCCTATTATCTGCTGAATTTCCGGCGGCTGCTGATCTACCCCCGGGTGCTCGGCCTGATCACCCTCGGCTCGGTGCTGTTGCTCGCGGTGCTCGGCACCGAGCAGGAAACCTGGGGGCAACTGGCCGCCTCCGGGGCCTACTATGCAAGCTTTCTCGGGGCCCTGGGGTTGATGCAGCTGCTGGCCAGACACCTGCCCCATCTGCGCGAGATGCACAAGGCGCTGCTGGCCGGCCCGGGCCTGTGGCTCTATCCCCGCTACGTGCTCACCGCCGGCAGCATCGGCTCCATCCTCAACTTCGGCATGATGGCGCTGCTCTGCGGCACCCTGCAGCAGCATCTGCAGCGCTACGATCTGGACGAACAACGCCGGCGTGCCGGGATGCGTACGGTCATGATAGCCACCCTGCGCGGCTTTGCCCTGGTGCCGCTGCTGGCACCGACCAGCGTGACCATTGCCATGCTCACCCGGGAAATGCCGGATATCAGCTGGGCGGGGATGCTGCCCTATGGGCTGGCGGCCTCGCTGATTCTGCTGCTGGTGGGCTGGCGGCGGGAGAATCCGGCGCTGGTCGCCCTGCGCGACGAGATCGGCGACAGTACCCCGGCAACCGGTATGGGTCAGTTGCTGATCGGCTCCTTTCTCGGGCTCGGCGCCATCGGTCTGCTGTCCTGGATGACGGTGCTGACGCCCTCCCAGGCGGCGATGATCCTCATCCCGCTGGGCATCGGCCTGTATGTGCTGTGGCGCGAGCGCTCCCCAGCCGAGGTGCTCAGGCAGGTCTCCGGCAACCTGGTGACCATGCACAACGAGATGTTCATCTTCGGCTGCGCGGCCGTGCTTGGCGGTGTGCTGGGGGCGCTGGCGCCGCTGGATGGACTGGCAGACTGGCTGGCGCAGGCTCCGCAGTACAACGCGCTGGTGGGGGTGGCCAGCCTGTTCGGCATCATAGGCCTGGCGATGATCGGCATCGCGCCCATTGTGTCGCTGGCGCTGATGGTCGGTCTGCTGTCACGGCTGGCCGAACTGGGTGTACCCATTCTGACCCCGGCGCTGGGTCTGATGTGCGGTTTCTCGATCGCCATGATCTTCTCGCCGTTCGGGCCCTCGACGCTCATTCTGGCGCGCTTCAGCGGCTCGCGGGCCAGCGAGGTGGTGTTCGGCTGGAATGGGCGATTCGTCGCCACGGTACTGCCGTTGCTGCTGATCCTGCTGCTGGTCACCCACTGGCTGCAGGGCTGAACACCTGCGACAGGGCGGTCTTGATACAATGGCCTGCCTGCTGTTGCCTTGAAGGAAGCCTCGATGCCGGAACTCCCAGAAGTCGAAACCACCCGCCGCGGGATTGCCCCTCACCTGCTGGGTCGGCGGGTGACCCGGCTGATCGTCCGCGATGCCCGCCTGCGCTGGCCGATCCCCGAGGATCTGGGGATCCAGATCGAGAATCAGACCTTCACTGCGGTGCGACGGCGGGCCAAGTATCTGTTGCTGGATATCGGCGGCGGTACCCTGATCAGTCATCTTGGCATGTCCGGCAGCCTGCGGCTGGTGCCCGCCGACACGCCGGTGCTCAAGCATGAGCACGTGGATATCGAGCTGGATTCGGGCATGACCCTGCGTTACACCGACCCGCGGCGCTTCGGCGCCATGCTCTGGCAGCCTGCCGGCGCGGAGCATCCGCTGCTCAGCCATCTGGGGCCGGAGCCGCTGTCCGATGAGTTCACCGGCGAGCGCCTCTACCAGCTGTCGCGCAAGCGCAGCATGGCGGTCAAACCCTTCATCATGGACAACGCCGTGGTCGTCGGGGTCGGCAACATCTATGCAACCGAGGCGCTGTTCGCCGCCGGTATCGATCCCCGGCGCGAGGCAGGACGGATCAGCCGGGCGCGCTACCTGGCGCTGGCCGAGGAGATCCGAAAGGTGCTGGCGCGAGCCATCGACAGCGGCGGCACCACCCTGCGCGATTTCATCGGTGGTGATGGCAAGCCCGGGTACTTCCAGCAGGAGTTGTTCGTCTATGGGCGTGCCGGTCAGCTGTGCAAACTGTGTGGCACGACATTGTCCGAATGCCGCCTGGGTCAGCGCAGCAGCGTGTTCTGCCGACACTGCCAGAGCTGAGTGGCGGCGGAAGTGTGCGCCGGGTAGCGCTTTGCCACTCGGCAGATTTTCTAATATGCTCAAAGAGCCTACAATGGCGCTGTCGGCACTTCGGGACGGAGTGCCTGAACATAATAATGCCGATTATCGGGCTCACACTCAGGGATACCACTATGCGCCTGTTACGTCACATCACTGCTCTGTTCGCCGGCATGCTGCTCGCCGGTAGTGTCATGGCCGCCGAGGCCAATTACGGTTATCAGGAACACGTCGAGAATCCGGGCATCTTTGCCATGGTGGGTGACCTGATCATTGCCCGCCCGATCGGCGCGGCCATCACAGCAGTAGGTGCGGCGGCATTCGTCGTGAGCCTGCCGTTCACCGCGCTGGCCGGCAATACCGCCGAGGCCGGTCAGGAGCTGGTCGTGCGTCCCGGTCGGGAAACCTTCATGCGCTGTCTGGGCTGCACCAAGGCCGGCTACGGTCGCAAGCAGCGCGACGAGAATCTCTGACAAGGCACTGCGCACCGGGTAGTGCGGTAGTTGGAGCCCGTCTGAACGCTGTCGGGGCGGTAATGGAAAGATCGATCGGGCGGATCTGGTTTCCGGCTCTGCTGCTGTTGTTGCTCGGTTTGATGATCTGGAGTACCGAATTGGCCACCCTGGCAGCCGGGGTCGGCCTTTTTGTCATGGGTATCGGACGACTGGAGGAGGGCTTCCGGGCCTTCTCCGGCGGTGCGCTGGAACGCTGGCTCAAGTGGAGTACCAGCGGCCTGTGGAAGAGCCTGCTGGTGGGCATAGTCAGTACCGCCGCGGTGCAGTCCAGTACCCTGGTGACCCTGCTGGGGATTGCCTTTCTCAGTGCCGGCCTGATCAACACCCTGGGTGGTGTGGGTCTGACGCTCGGCGCCAACTTGGGTACCACCTCCGGCGCCTGGCTGATTGCCCTGGCCGGCCTCAAGCTCAACATGGCGCAACTGTCGATGCCTATGCTGGCCTTCGGTGTCTTTCTCGCCCGGCGCGAGGAGGCCGGCTGGCGGGGTGGTGGCCTGGCGCTGCTGGGCATCGGCCTGGTGTTCCTCGGCATCGATCTGATGAAAACCGGCTTCAGCGGCTTCGAAGGGGCCTTCGATCTGGCCCGTTTCGCGGTCGATGGGTGGGCCGGCGTCTTCCTGTTCGTGCTTATAGGTGCGCTGGCCACTGTCATCATGCAGTCCAGCCACGCCACCCTGGTGCTTACGCTGGCGGCCCTGGCGGCGGGCCAGGTGAATTACGACAACGCCCTGGCGCTGGTCATAGGTGCCAACCTCGGTTCCACCGCCACAGCCCTGTTCGCCGCCATTGGCAGCAATAATGCCGGACGCCGGATTGCCGCTACCCACCTGATCTTCAACCTGGTCACCGCCGGCGGCGCCCTGCTGATGCTGCATCCGCTGGTGGCAGCGGTCGAGTGGCTGGCGCAGCTGGCTGGTCTGGGGTCGGATGAGCACATGCTCAAGCTGGCCATCTTCCATACCCTGTACAACGTCTTCGGCCTGGCATTGACGCTGCCCTGGGCACTGTTGCTGGTCCGCCTGCTGGAGCGCTGGCTGCCCGACGAGCCGCGACCGCCCGAAGCGGAGGGCCTGCTCAGTGAGCGGTCGCGTGCCCACGGACTCTATGTCAACGATTCGGCGCTGGTGCATGCCGATACGGCGCTCAAGGTACTGGGCCAGGAGCTGCAGCATCTGGCACAGCTGAGTCGGCAGGTGGTGGGTGCGGCCATGTATCTGCCCGGCAATCTGGCCGAGATGAGCACTGTCCAGTTGCATCAGGCGGTCCGGCAGCCGGTGCCGATGGAGCTGCGCGAGGATGCCGACGCCCTCTACGAGCAGCATATCAAGGGAGTCTTCGCCGATATGGTGGACTTCATGTCCAGGCTGGACGTGTCACTGTTGCCCGAGCAGCAGCACGCCCTGCTCAATACCACCATGGCGGCGCGGGATCTGGTGACCGCAGTCAAGGCAGCCAGGCATCTGCAGGTAAACCTGCGCAAACATATCGACAGCCCACATCCGGTCCTGCGCGAGGCCTATTCCCGCCTGCGTGAACAGTGTGGTCTGCTGTTGCTCGAGCTGCGCGATTGGGCCAATCATGCCGATAGCGATGCGGCGTATCTGCTGCAGGACAGTGATGCCAGAGCGGCGCTGTTTACCAGTGACTTCCAGCGCACCCTGCAGCAGCAACTGCGCAACCGTGAATTGGACGGCTGGCAGGCTACCTCGCTGCTGAACGATCTGAATTACCTGGACCGCATCCGCCGTCACCTGCTGCGCGGTCACGCCGGTCTTGGACAGGGGGTGCCGGTGAACGACGAGGAGCGTCTGGAGCAGGCGGTCAATCTGGCCTGACCGCCAGGCGGACGCTGGCCTGACCTTCACCCCGGGGGTCGCTGGCGGCGCTCAGCGACCCCCGGCGCTTGTTCCAGTGCACTGCCTGCATATCGCCGTAATCTCGACCTACAGGTTTGAGTT
This sequence comes from Halopseudomonas formosensis, assembly GCF_900115905.1. Classification (GTDB taxonomy): domain Bacteria; phylum Pseudomonadota; class Gammaproteobacteria; order Pseudomonadales; family Pseudomonadaceae; genus Halopseudomonas; species Halopseudomonas formosensis. Next base: position 40,882 of record NZ_FOYD01000015.1, on the reverse strand, counting down.
CATGGCCCAGCTCCTCCAGCTCCCGGCGCTGGTCGGGGCTGAAGGTGGCGTCCTCGATCTGGATGTGGTCGGGCAGGTACTGGTGGTGAAAGCGCGGACGGCTTACCCACTGCTGCACCGGCCGCCCGTCCATCGCCTCCAGCGCGCCCAGCAGCACCATGCTGATGATGCGGCTGCCACCGGGGGTGCCGAGGATCGCCAGCTGTTCATCGTTCTCCAGCATGGTCGGCGTCATGCTCGACAGCGGTCGCTTGCCCGGGGCAATGGCGTTGGCCTCGCTGCCGGCCAGTCCGTAGCTGTTCTTGCCGTCCGGATCGGCGGCGAAGTCATCCATCTCGTTGTTCAGCAGCACCCCGGTGCCGGGCACGGTGAAGGCCGCGCCGAAGGGCAGGTTGATGCTCAGGGTGGCCGCCACCGCATTGCCCTGGCGGTCGATCAGGGAGAAGTGGGTGGTATTGGTGCCTTCCACAAAGCCCAGCGGTTCGCCCAGCTCCAGACTCGGCGTGGCCCGTTGCGAATCAATCGAGGAGGCCAGCTGGCGGGCATGCTCGCGGGACAGCAGGCGTGCCACCGGCACCTCGACGAAGTCGCTGTCGCCCAGCAGCAGGGCGCGGTCGCGGTAGCTGCGACGCATCAGCTCGACCAGCTGATGGGTGCGCAGGGTCGAGCCAGGCTTGGCCTGTGGCAGGAGTTCCAGCCCCTGAAGCATGCCGGCCAGTGCGATACCGCCGGCCGAGGGCAGAGGGGCGCTGATGATCTCGAAGCCCCGGCTGGCAAAGCGCACCGGCTCGCGTTCAATGACCCTGTAGCTGTCCAGGTCCGCCTGCTGCCAGATACCGCCGGCTGCGCGTACCCCTTCGATCAGACGGGCAGCGACCGGGCCGCGGTAGAAACCATCCAGACCCCGCTCACCGATGGCGCGCAGGGTGGCGGCCAGCTCCGGCTGACGAATCAGCTCGCCGGCCGCAGGAGCCTGATTGTCCCTGAGAAAGATACGCGCCGTTTCCGCATCCTGCTGCATGGCCTGCAGGCGGAAACCGACCAGGGTGCGGTAACTCTCGCCCACCGCAAAACCTTTCTCGGCGGCGGCCACCGCCGGCGCCAGACTCTGCTGCAGGGGCAGCTGTCCGTAGTGCTGCGCCAGATGCACCAGCGCCGCCGGCAGACCCGGGATGCCTGCGGCAAGGGGGCCATTGATCACCCGTTGCAACTGGTTGTCGCCATCCAGATACAGGTCGCGATGGGCTGCCTGGGGCGCGGTTTCCCGTGCATCGAGAAAGCGGTAGTCGGTGCCCTGTTCGCCGCTCAGGCGCAACAGGAAGAAGCCGCCACCACCGATGCCGGAACCGTAAGGCTCGACCACCGCCAGGGTGGCGGCCACGGCAATGGCCGCATCGAAGGCGTTGCCGCCCTGATCCAGAATGAGATGACCGGCCTCGGTGGCCGTGGGGTGGGCGCTGGCGACGGCCTGCTGATCCGGCGCCGCCGCCTGTACCGCCTGGCCCAGTAACAGCGCCAGCAGCGGCAGGGCGGCCAGCGCCTTCATTTGTCGCTGACCAGCAGCTCGTACTTGGCCATCAGCTGCTCCCGGCTCTCGACCCGGTTGGGGTCCAGCGGAATGCAGTCCACGGGGCAGACCTGCTGACACTGGGGCTCGTCGAAATGGCCGACGCACTCGGTGCACAGGTCCGGGTCGATGACGTAGATTTCCTCGCCCTGGGAAATGGCCCCGTTCGGGCATTCCGGTTCGCAGACGTCGCAGTTGATGCAGTCGTCGGTAATCATCAGGGCCATGGGCTACTCCGGAATAAAGCGGGTCAACCCTGGTAGCGCTTGAGCAGCGCTTCGTGCACCACCGGGTGGACAAATTTGCTGACATCCCCACCCAGCGAGGCGATCTCGCGGACCAGGGTAGAGGAGATATAAGAATACTTCTCCGACGGGGTCAGGAACAGACTTTCCACATCAGGCGCCAGCTGGCGGTTCATGTTCGCCAGCTGGAACTCGTACTCGAAATCCGATACCGCGCGCAGACCACGCAGCAGCACGTTGGCCCCGACTTCGCGGGTGAAATGCGCCAGCAGGGTGGAGAATCCCACCACTTCGACATTGCTGTGCTGCTTGAGCACTTCCCGAGCCAGCTCGACGCGCTCCTCGAGGGAAAAGGCCGGGTTCTTCTTCGGGCTGGCAGCGACGGCGACCACCACACGGTCGAACAGCTTGGCCGCACGGCCAACCAGATCCATATGGCCCATGGTGATGGGGTCGAAAGTGCCGGGGTAAAGAACAGTATTCATTGGCGTTATCCTGCCTGTGGGTACCGGAGGGCGAATGGTAGCCTACTGGCCTCGTCGCTGCCACAGGCTGTACCACACCTGACCGGCCTTCTTCTGCCGGTGCAGATGCCAGTTGGCCGGGTGGGCAAGCTGCTCGGGTGGGGTCTCGCTTTCGGTGTAGATGAGCGCTTCAGCGGTGAGCCAGCCATTGGCTTCCAGGGCCACGCAGGCCGGCTCCAGCAGGTTCTGGTGGAATGGCGGGTCGGCAAACACCAGGTCGAAGGGCTCGGGCGGCGGGCTGGCCAACAGGGTCAGGGCGTCATGCTGGCGCACCTCGGCACGGTCGCAGTTCAGGGTCTGCAGATGCCCGCGCAGGGTCTGCACCACCTCGCGGCTCAGGTCACAGGCCAGGACATGCCCGGCGCCGCGGGACAGCGCCTCCAGCGTCAGTGCTCCGCTGCCGGTGAACAGGTCCAGGCAGCGGGCGCCTTCAACGCGGAAACTCAGCCAGTTGAACAGGGTCTCCCGGACCCGGTCCGGGGTCGGCCGCAGGCCCGGCTGCTCGATGAAGGTGAAACGGCGGCTGCGCCACTCGCCGGCGATGATGCGCAACTGGCTGGGACGGGACTTGCCGGGCTTCATGGGGCCGACTCCGTTGTGGTCGCCGGGACGCGCAATGCGTCTTCTTCGGGCTGCACTTCTTCGTCGAGCTGCTCTTCGGCTTGCGGCACAGCAAGGGCCGCAGGCCCGACGGTTACCACCAGCCGCCGTTCGGGGTCGAAGTGCCGGGCGAAGGCCTGGCGAATGTCTTCGGTGGTCAGGGCCTGCACCTGATCAAGGAACAGCTGAAGGTGGTTGAGCGGCAGTCCGTAGAAACCTATCACCCCGAGCTGGCCGACAATGGCCGCATTGTTGGCCGTGCTCAGCGGGAACTCGCCGCTGATCTGCCGGCGGGTACGTATCAGCTCCGCCTCGGTCGGCCCTTCGCTGATGAAGCGGTCGAGACTCTGGTGGATGACCTCCAGTGCCTGATCCACCTGGTCGGCGCGGGTCTGCATGCTTATCATGAAGGGCCCGGTGGCCTGCATCGGGATCAGATTGCTGCTGACCGAATAGGACAGTCCCCGAGTCTCGCGGATCTCCTCCATCAGCCGCGAGCCGAAGCCGGAGCCGCCAAGTATCTGGTTGCCTACGTAGAGGGCTACGTAGTCCGGATCATGCCGGCTGATGCCGTGCTGGCCCACCAGTACATGGGTCTGCTGGCCATTGAACTCGATATGCCGGTGGCTGCTGGTGATCGGCTCGGGAGCCGGGGTGGACTCGGCGGCCGGTCCCTGGGGCAGGGCGTTGGCCAGCCGTTGGGCAATGCGTTCGGCCCCGGCGCGGTCGATGTCGCCGACCAGGGCGATCACCGCATTGCCGGCGCTGTAGAAGCGACGGTGGAATTGCTCGAGGTCGGCAATGCTGATGCCGGTCAGGCTCTCCGCTGTGCCCTCGGGCAGGCTGCCATAGGGATGCTGCGGGTAGAGATCGGCCCAGAAGGCCTCGCTGGCCAGTGCCCCCGGGCGCTGCAGCCGCAGCCGCTGGCTGGCCAGCAGCTGGTTGCGCAGGCGCTCGAAGGCGTCTTCGGGAAAGCTCGGGCGCGACATGACCTCGGAGAACAGGGCCAATGCCGGATCGAGCTTGTCCTGCTCGGTCAGGGTACGCAGGCCGACCAGCGCCATGTCCCGGTGCGAGCTGTTGGTGAAGCGTGCTCCCAGCTGTTCGAAGGCGGCGGCGATGGCGCCGGCATCCTTGCTGCCGGTGCCCTCGTTGAGCATGCCGTTGGTGAGCATGGCCAGGCCCGGCTGGTCCCCGTCGCGGCTGGCGCCGGCGGCGAACAGCACCTGCACATCCAGCATCGGCAGCTCGGACGCAGGCATGAAATACACCCGCGCGCCCTGTTCGGTCACCCAGTGCTGCAGGTCCAGGTTGCGCCGCGCCGGAGCCTGATCAAGATCGATACGTTGCAGCGACTCCAGTGCCGGCAACAGCTCGCTGACGGCATCCTCCGGTTCGGCGTCCGCCGGCCCGGTCTGTTCGGCTGGTACCCCGGTCACTGGCTCGGGTGACAGTGGCGCGGGGGCAGGTTCGTAGAGCTGCCACAGCACCACGGCCAGTACAGCGACAGTCAGCAGTGCGGCGATCCAGCGCCGGGTGGTATTGGCAGCCATCAGGGCGTCTCCTCGGTCGCGGTGGGCAGGATATGGGCGCGGGTGAGGCGTTCGGGGACCAGATAGCGACGGGCAACCTCGCTGATCTGCTCGGGGGTGATGGCCTGAAGTGCGGCGACGTCCTCGTCGAGCAGGGTCCATGACAGGCCGATGCTTTCCAGCTTGCCGATCTCGTTGGCCTGATGGCTGATGCTGTCCTGGGCGTACACCAGTCCGGCGGTCATCTGTGCCTGGACGCGGTTCAGCTCCTGCTGACTCGGCGGGGTTTGCTGCAGTTGTTCGATCTGTTCACGAAGCGCCTTCTCCAGCTGGTCCAGATCTACCCCACGGGCCAGATTGGGAATGCCGGAGAGCAGGAACAGGCTGTCACCCCGGACAAAACCGTCGTAGTCGGCCGAGGCCGAGGTGGCGATGGCCGGCCCGCGCTCCAGATTGCTGGCCAGACGGGCGCTGTAACCGCCGTCCAGTACTGCGGCCAGCAGGCGCAGGGCGTGCACTTCCCAGGCCTGTTCGGCGGTGCTCAGGCTGGGCACGTTGAAGCCCAGGAGAAGGCTCGGCATCTGCACCGGCAGGCGTAGGGTCAGCTGGCGCTCGGCACCGCCGGGCAGCTCCAGCGGCGCCCGGGCATCGGGCGCCGGCTTGTCTGGCAGGGGGGCGAAGTAGCGCTCCACCAGCTCGCGCACCTGCTCGAGCTGGACGTCACCGACGATCACCAGAATGGCGTTGCTCGGCTGGTAGTAGCGATCGTACCACTCGCGCATGTCGCCCACGGTGAGGCGGTCGAGGTCGTGCATCCAGCCGATTACCGGCTGGCCGTAGGGGCTGGCCATGTAGGCCTGGGACAGGAAGCGTTCGTAAGCCAGGCTGTTAGGATTGTCCTCGACCCGCAGACGGCGTTCTTCCTTGATCACTTCCATTTCCCGAAGGAACTCGTCCTCGGGCAGCGTCAGCTTGTGCATGCGCTCGGCTTCCAGTTCCAGCGCGATGGGCAAGTGTTCGCGGCTGAGTATCTGGTAATAGGCGGTGTAGTCGCGCCCGGTAAAGGCATTCTCCTGGGCCCCGAGGCTGCTCAGCAGTCGCGAGGCCTGGCCCGGTGCCAGGCGTTCGCTGCCCTTGAACATCATGTGCTCGAGGGCGTGGGACAGGCCGGTGCGGCCGGGCGGTTCGTAGCTGCTGCCGACCCGGTACCAGAGCTGGGACACCACCACCGGCGCGCGGTGGTCCTCACGGACGATGACCTTGAGGCCGTTATCCAGGGTGAATTCGTGGGTAGGCTGCCGGCCTTCTTCTGCCAGCGCGCTGCTGGTCAGACCGACCAGCACCAGCAGCAGAGTGGTCAGCAGGGAGCGCAGTGGCGTATGCATGTTGGATCCTGTGGCTTACGAGGGTCGCTGAAGTGGGGTAGGATAACCCAACCTTCCACGCGCAGGCCAAGGGGGAGCCCGAACGCCAGCGCCAGACTCAGATAGTGACAGTCAATGTTTGGTTCCAAAGACAAGCCAGAACATCCACAGCAGGATCCCGAGCGCAGTGACGACGGCAAGAGCGGTCGCAAGGGCCTGTTCGGCTGGATGCGCCGCAAGGGGGATGACGCCCCTGGCGAGGCGCCTGCCCAGCCCCCCGCACCGGCTGAGGCAGTGACCGAAGAGAAGCCCGCCGATAAGCCCGCCGCCACCGGCAGCCATGACCAGAGTGCGCGCCAGGCCGCCGCCGAGCTGTTCTCGGGGCTGGCCCAGACACCCGCCGAGCCGGCGGAGCAGCCGGCCGCTGAGCCAAAGGGCTTCTTCGCGCGCATGCGCGCCGGGCTGTCCAAGACCAGCGCCAACCTTGGCGAAGGCATGGCCAACCTGTTCCTCGGCGAGAAGGAAATCGATGACGAGCTGCTCGAGGAAATGGAAACCCGCCTGCTGATGGCCGATGTCGGCATCGAGGCCACCACCCTGATCATGGAATCCCTGCAGCAGCGGGTGCGCCGCCGCGAGCTGTCCAACCGCAACGCCCTGTACCGTGCATTGCAGAACGAACTGGAGCGCCTGCTGACGGATGTGGCCAAGCCGCTGCAGGTGGACGCCGGCAAGAAGCCCTACGTGATTCTGGTGGTGGGGGTGAACGGCGTGGGCAAGACCACCACCATCGGCAAGCTGGCCAAGCGCCTGCAGGGCGAGGGCAAGCAGGTGATGCTCGCCGCCGGGGATACCTTCCGCGCCGCCGCAGTCGAGCAGCTGCAGGTGTGGGGCGAGCGCAACAATATTCCTGTGATTGCGCAGCACACCGGCGCCGACTCCGCCTCGGTGGTGTTCGATGCCCTGCAGGCCGCTCAGGCCCGCGGTGCCGACGTGCTGATTGCCGACACCGCCGGGCGTCTGCACAACAAGGACAACCTCATGGACGAGCTGAGGAAGGTCAAGCGGGTCATGGCCAAGCTCGACCCCGATGCACCCCACGAGGTGCTGCTGGTGCTGGATGCCGGCACCGGGCAGAACGCCATCAGCCAGACCCGGCTGTTCGATCAGGCGGTGGACCTCACTGGCCTGGTACTGACCAAGCTGGACGGCACCGCCAAGGGGGGCGTGATCTTTGCGCTGGCCAAGCAGTTCGGCCTGCCGATCCGCTATATCGGCGTGGGCGAGCAGATCGATGATCTGCGGCCCTTCACCGCGCCGGAGTTCGTCAAGGCGCTGTTCGGACGCGAGTAACCGATGATCCGCTTCGACCAGGTCAGCAAGCGCTATCCCAACGGTCATCAGGGGCTGGACAACCTGAGCTTTCACATACGCACCGGGGAGATGGTGTTCATCACCGGTCACTCCGGGGCGGGCAAGAGCACCCTGCTCAAGCTGATCATGTGCATGGAGCGCCCGAGCTCCGGGCATGTCTTCGTCGGTGGCCAGAACCTCAAGGACCTGCGCAGTCACGATATTCCCTACCTGCGTCGCCAGGTCGGGGTGGTGTTCCAGAACCACCAGCTGCTGTTCGACCGCACCGTGTTCGATAACGTCGCCCTGCCGCTGATCATCAATGGTACCCCGCAGGACGAGATCGGCCGGCGGGTGCGGGCGGCGCTGGACAAGGTCGGCCTGTTGAAGAAGGAAAGCCTCTACCCCATCGCCCTGTCCGGTGGGGAGCAGCAGCGGGTCGGCATCGCCCGGGCGGTGGTGCACAAGCCGGCGCTGCTGCTGGCCGACGAGCCCACCGGCAACCTGGACCCGGCGCTGTCGGCGGAGATCATGGCCCTGTTCGAGGACTTCAACCGGGTCGGCGTGACCGTGATCATTGCCAGTCACGACCTGCCGCTGATTGCCAAGCTGGATCACCGCATGCTGACCCTCAGCGAAGGGCGACTGCTGGCGGACGGGAGCTGAGATGGCCACCAATCAGAACCAGAACAAGGCAGCTGACAAGCGCCAGGGCAAGGCCGCCAGCGGTGCGGCCCGCTCCCGGCACAGCTGGCGCCACCCGCTGCGCAGCTGGGCCAACAGCCACAGGGACAGCGCCCGCCTGGCCCTGCACCGGGTTACCGATGCCCCCTTCAGCACCCTGATGATAGTGCTGGTGATGAGCATAGTGCTGGCCCTGCCCATGGGGCTGGCGGTACTGATCGACCAGGTCGAGCAACTGGGCATCGACTGGCAGCGCGCGGCCCAGCTGTCGGTCTACATTGAAGACGAGGTGGATGCCGCCGAAGCCGGGCAACTGCAGAGCAGGATCGACGAGCTGCCCGGTGTGGCGAGCACCCAGCTGCTGGACAAGGAGCTGGCGCTGGCGGAATTCCAGCAGCACTCCGGGCTGGGCGAGGCCCTGCAGCAGCTGGCCTACAACCCGCTGCCGAACGTGATACTGGTGATGCCCGAGAGTATCGAAGGCGGCTCCTCGGCCCTGCGGCCACTGCGTGATCAGCTGGCACAGCTGCCCGGCGTCGACGAGGTGCAGATCGACCTGCTGTGGGTCGAGCGGCTGACCGCGGTGCTGAAGATGTTCGAGCGCTTCACCGGCGGGCTGACGATATTGCTGATCATCGCCATGTTGCTGGTCATGGCCAACACCATCCGCCTGGCGATCGAGAGTCGCCGCGAGGAGATCCTGGTAGTGAAACTGGTGGGCGGCACCGATGCCTTCGTGCGTCGTCCCTTCCTGTACCTTGGGGTCTATTACGGCATACTGGCCGGGGCACTGGCCTGGCTGCTGCTGATTGCCGGCCTGAGCTGGCTGAATGTCACTGTACGCGAGGTGGCCAGTCTCTATCAGAGCGACTTCGTACTGAGCGGCATGCCGGTCATCGATGGCCTGACGCTGCTGGCCGCGGCCATGCTGCTGGGCCTGGCCGGTGCCTGGCTGGCCGTAGGTCGGCATATCCGCGAGATTCAGCCACAGTAACCGATGGAATCGGGTAACTGGTTGATTTTAAAGGGATTGATCGGGGTGTTGCGGAACTTTTCCGAGCATTCCCTGTCAGAGCCCTGAGTGATACACTGCGGTGTCGGCCAAAGCGCCCAGGCGCTACCGGCCCGTCCCGACCGGACGTGAAACGGTCTTACGAATTTTCTGGAGTCCAAACATGAGCACTGCTTTGCAGCCCGTACATAACCTTTCGCCAGGTGCCAACCTGGAGGCCTATGTTCAGACCGTAAGCAGCATCCCGGTACTGAGTATCGAGGAAGAGCGCGAGCTGGCTGACCGTTTGTACTATCAAGAAGATCTGGACGCAGCCCGTCAGCTGGTCATGTCGCACCTGCGTTTCGTAGTGCATATCGCCCGCAGCTATGCCGGCTACGGCCTGGCCCAGGCCGACCTGATCCAGGAAGGCAACGTCGGCCTGATGAAGGCGGTCAAGCGCTTCAACCCGGAAATGGGTGTGCGCCTGGTGTCCTTCGCCGTGCACTGGATCCGCGCCGAGATCCACGAATTCATCCTGCGCAACTGGCGCATCGTCAAGGTGGCTACCACCAAGGCCCAGCGCAAGCTGTTCTTCAACCTGCGCAGCGCGAAGAAGAAGCTGGCCTGGCTGACCCATGACGAGGTCAACGCCGTGGCCGAGGATCTGGGCGTGGCGGCCCGCGAGGTGCGCGAGATGGAGAGCCGCCTCTATGGTCAGGACCTCGGATTCGACGGCGCCGATGACGACGATGACGACGCCAGCTACGCCCCTGTGCACTATCTGGAAGACAAGCGTTACGATCCGGCGGTGCAGCTGGAGAACGCCGACTGGAGCGACAGCTCCACCCAGCAGCTGCAGCAGGGCCTGGCCCAGCTGGATGAACGCAGCCGGGATATCCTCTACCAGCGCTGGCTGGCCGAGGAAAAGGCCACCCTGCACGAGCTGGCGGCCAAGTATCAGGTCTCCGCGGAGCGGATCCGGCAGCTGGAGAAGAACGCGATGACCAAGCTCAAGAAGCACATCGACGTTGACGACGCGGCCTGATCGGGTCGGACGGCATACAGGGGCATCCAGTGGGATGCCCCTTTGTTTTTGGCAAAGAGGAATTGCATGAATCCGAGATTGGCCCTGCGTGTCGGCACCCTGCTGGCGGCGATAGTGCTCACCATCCTCGCCCTGGACCAGTGGTGGCAGGAGCGGGAGGCCACCCAGCCCCTGAGCTGGCAGCCGGAGTATCAGGCCAGCCTCTGGGCTCCCCTGCGCAACGGCTCGCTGACACTCGGCGACCTGTCCGCGGTGCTGGGCGAGGGCCGGTTGTGGATGATCAGTGCCGATGGTGAGCCGCGTCTGGTCAGTCGCCATTCGCTGGAGGCCGAGCGTCAGCCATGGGAGGTGACTGCCAGCATTGCCCTGGACCCACAGCAGACCGCCTCGCTGGTGCAGGCCCGGGGCTGGCGTGCCGACATGCCTGACCAGCCGGTGGGTACCGATATCGGCCGCGCCCTGGCCGACTACCCGGTGGAGCGCCTGAGCCTGATTCCGGAACAGCCGCTCAAGCTGGTGCGCATCATTGCCACCTTCGGCCAGCCCGACTGGCAGATGCCGGTGGAGCAGGGCGAGGCCTGGATCTATGCCCGCGAGGGTGTGGTGGTCGCGGTGGGCGAGGAGCAGGCCCATTCGATCATGTTCGGGCTGCGCGCGGAATAGTTAATCCGCGCTGTTCTTGACTCGCCTCAATGCAAAGGGTGGTGGCTTGCCTTACACTTTCCCTTTGCGAGCGCCGGAGCTTTCTGTCCCGGCAATATTGAGGGCGAGAGACCCATGACCCAGAACATCACCTTCGACCGTGCCCTGATCGAGAAATACGACCGCCCGGGCCCGAGGTACACCTCCTATCCCACTGCGCCCCAGTTTCACCAGGCCTTTGCCATGGATGATTATGTGGCGGCGGCCAAGGCCAGCAATGCCGAGGCGGCGCCGAAGAACCTGTCGGTCTACATTCATATCCCCTTCTGCAAGAGCCTCTGCTACTACTGCGCCTGCAACAAGATCATCACCCACAAGACCGAGCGTGCAGTGGAGTATCTGGAGTACCTCAAGCGCGAGATCGCCATGCAGGGGGCGCTTTTCGACAGGTCCCGCAAGCTGACCCAGCTGCATCTGGGTGGCGGCACCCCGACCTATCTGACCAGCGAGCAATTGGCCGAGCTGATGGACAGCCTGCGCGAGCACTTCAATCTGGATGACAGTGACGAGCATGAGTTCTCCCTGGAGGTTGACCCACGTACTGTTGCGCCGGTGCAGATCCACCAGTTGCGGGCACTGGGCTTCAACCGCCTGAGCTTCGGCGTGCAGGACTTCGATGAGGCGGTGCAGGCCGCGGTCAACCGGCTGCAGAGCGAGGAACAGACCCGGGAGCTGGTCAGGGCGGCGCGGGAGGCCAGATTCAGGTCGGTCAGCGTGGACCTGATCTACGGCCTGCCGCTGCAGACGGTGCAAAGCTTCGATGCCACCCTGAGCAAGATCATCGACATGCGCCCCGACCGCATCGCTGCCTACAGCTATGCCCATCTGCCGGAGCTGGTGCGCGCGCAGAAACTGATCCGACCCCAGGACATGCCGCCACCGGAGCGCAAGCTCGAACTGCTGGAGCTGACCATTGCCCGGCTGACCGCAGCCGGATACGTCTACATCGGCATGGACCACTTTGCCCTGCCGGACGACGAGCTGGTACTGGCCCGGGAAAACGGTACCCTGCAACGCAACTTCCAGGGGTATTCCACCCGCGCCGACTGCGATCTGATCGGTATCGGCGTGTCCTCCATCGGCAAGGTGCACAACACCTACAGTCAGAGCGTGAAGGAGCTGTCCCAGTACTATGCGCGCCTCAACGAGGGGCTGCTGCCCATCCAGCGTGGCTACACCCTGACCGAGGATGACCGTTTGCGCAGGGAAGTGATACTGGACCTGATGTGCCAGGAGCGGATCGACTTCGGCAAGTTCGAGGACCGCTACCAGATCGACTTCAGGGCGTATTTCGCCGATGCCCTGGCCCAGCTGGAGGAGCCACTGGCGGATGGGCTGGTGGCCATCAATGAGGATGGGCTGGTGCTGCTGCCGGAGGGCAAGCTGATGCTGCGCAACGTCGCCATGGCCTTCGACGCCTATCTGGGCACCGGGCAGAAGGGGCGTTTCTCCCGCACTGTCTGATCTGCGGGCCGGGTCAGTCCCGGCCCAGCAGCATCCGCTCGAACTCCTCCACCGGCATGGGCCTGCCGAACAGATAGCCCTGGAACTGGTGACAGCCGCGCTTCTGCAGGGCAACCTGCTGGTCCGGGGTCTCCACGCCCTCGGCCAGTACCGACAACCCCATGCGTTCGGCCAGTAGCACGATCATCTGGGCGATTTCAGCGCTGTTGGTATCCTGCAGCATGCCTTGCACGAAACTCTGGTCGATCTTCAGCTGATCCAGCGGCAGCCGGTTCAGGTAGTTCAGCGAGGAGTAGCCGGTGCCGAAGTCGTCCAGCGAGAAGCTGACGCCGTGCTCCTTGAGCTGGTTCATCTTGTCGATGACGCTTTCTATCTCCTGCGCCAGGGCGCTCTCGGTCAGCTCCAGCTTCAGTCGCTTCGCCGGGGCGCCGGTCTCGGTCAGGGCGGCCAGTACCCGGTCGACGAAGTCGGCCTGAGCCAGCTGGTTGGCGCTGACGTTCACCGCCAGGGTCAGGTGTGCCAGGCGCGGGTCATCCGCCCAGTGGGCCAGCTGCCGGCAGGCGGCCCAGAGCACCCAGTTGCCGAGCGGCAGTATCAGCCCGTTCTGTTCGGCGATCGGCACGAAGCGCCCGGGGGAGATCATGCCCTGCTGCGGGTGCAGCCAGCGCACCAGCGCTTCGGCACCCAGGATGCGACCGTCATCATCCACCTGTGGCTGGTAGTGCAGGACAAACTGGTCCTGTTCCAGGGCGATGCGTAGACCCGCATCGATCTCGCTGCGTTCGCGCACCTGCTCGGGCATGCTGGTATCGAAGAAGCACCAGCCGCTGCTGCCGCTGATCTTGGCCTGTGACATGGCCAGATGCGCGTTGCGCAGCACCTCGGCGGCGGACTGGGATTCCCCCGAGCCGAACAGGGTGATGCCGATGCTGGCGGACCCGCGGTACTCGGCCTGGTCCAGCTGATAGGGCCGGCTCAGCGCCGCCAGCGCATCCTGTGCGACCTTTTCCGCCTGGCGTGCCGCTTCGACCTGATCGGCGCTGAGGTTGTCCAGCAGTACCACGAACTCGTCACCGCCCAGGCGCGCCACGGCCTCCTGATGGGGTACGCAGGCCACCAGTCGATTGGCCACCTGTTCCAGCAGCAGGTCGCCGGCGGTATGACCCTCGGTATCGTTGAGGGTCTTGAAATTGTCCAGATCCACTACCAGCAGCGCACCGAAGGTATGCAGCCGCTGGACGGCGGCGTAGGCATGTTCCAGGCGCTCGAGGAACAGTCGGCGGTTCGGCAGCTTGGTCAGCGAGTCGTAGAAGGCCAGGGTGCGCATCTGCTCCTCGGTGGCCTTGCGCGCCGAGATGTCCGACAGGGATGCAACGTAGTGGGTGGTTTCCCCGGCTTCGTTGCGCACGGTGCCGATCGACAGCAACTGGGGATAAACCTCACCGTTCTTGCGCTTGTTCCAGATCTCACCCTGCCAGGAACCCTGGGTGTTCAACCCGTGCCACATGGCCTCGTAGAAGGACTTGTCGTGCCGACCCGACTGCAGCAGGCTGGGCTTGCGACCGACGATATCCTGCAGCTGATAACCGGTGATGCGGCTGAAGGCCTCGTTGCAGCGCAGGATGCGCAGATCGGCATCGGTGATCAGCATGCCCACCTGGGATTCGAAGGCGCGGGCGGCAATACGCAGCTCCTCCTCGACCTTCTTGCGCTCGGTAATGTCCCGGGCCGCGTTGAACACCAGCGGCTGGCCGTCGATCTCCAGCGGGACACTGGTGACTTCCACCGGGAAATCATGCCCATCCCGGTGACGGAAGCGACTTTCGAAGATCCGTCCACGCTGGTAGCGCAGGGTGCCCCGCACCAGGCTGCGGATTTCCTGCGGGCTGTGCCAGGCGTCCCAGTTTTCCACCAGCGGGCGTATCGGGCCCGCGGGGCGGTAACCGAGCATTCGGTAGAAGGAATCACTGGCCTCCAGCAGCCGGCCGTACTCGTCGAGGATGTGGATGCCGTCACTGGCGTGTTGCAGCAGCATGCGGCTGCGCCGGTTGGCCCGGTAGCTGGTCCTCACCTGACGCCAGAGCAGCTGGGCTCCCAGCGTGGTTACCAGGAAGAACAGCAGGCCCAGCCCGATGGCCTTGTTGCGGTCATGGCGCCAGATCGCCATGTAGTCGGCTTCACCCAGGCCGGCGACCACGACTACCGGCAGCTGCTCCAGTCGCCGGAAGGCGTCGGTGCGGGGAATGCCGTCGGCCGTGCCCTGGCTGTAGAACAGTCCCGTGGCGACACCGGCGTCCATGAGCGCCGTCAATTCCCGTGACCCGCCGATGGCGCCGGTCTGGCCGGGTGGCGCATCCAGCGGCGGATGCCGGGCGACCAGTCGCCTGTCCAGATCCCGGATCAGGGCAATGCCATGGGGGCCCAGGTCCAGATCCGACAGCAAACCGACGAAGTAGCTGGCGTCAACCGCAGCGGCCACCACACCACCGAATCGGCCATCGGGGAGGTTGTAGCGGCGCAGGCACACCAGCACCCAGTCCTCGGAGATGGGACTGCGTACCAGATGGGTGATGACCTGTTCCAGATCGGGGTTCTCGCGCAGCTGATGGAAGGCATCCAGCTGGGCGAAACCCAGCCGCTCGCGGTATTCGGGGGGCGCGGACATGACCAGCCCGTCGGCATCGGAAATGTGCAGGCGGGCGATGTGACCGATCCAGCCCTCCCGGTCCCGGACCAGCTGGCGCAGTTCCTCCGGGGGGAGCTGGCGGCCGGCTGCCAGCTCGCGATCGAGGTAGTACTGCAGCTCCTCGACCACCAGCACGATTTCCCGGGCAGCGCCGGTGATGCTGTGGTCCATCATCAGTGCCAGGTTGGTGACATTGGTACGCACCTGATCGATGGTGCGCTGGTAGGACGCGTTGAGGGTATAGGACAGCAGCCCGAACATGAACAGGTTCAGAACGACCACGGTGACGAGCAGCACCAGTGCCAGGGACTTCAGATTCTGCCGCATCGTCCAGTTCCGGAGAAAAAGGGCCTATCAGGTTTGACGGCCGATTATATCCCCGATCCGCTTCGCTTGCTTCAATAACCGCTGCTTGCGAAGGGATAATCTTCGCGCGAATGGTCATCGCCGGGGCCGCGCTGATGCTGCGACAATTGACCGTCGTACGCCCATTGGGTAGGGTGTCAAACGGACGTTTGAAATTCGCGACGCGCCCGCGTCTGTCGGCCGACATTCCGCCGCCCTGATTCCAACAAGAAACCGCAGTACGGAGTTCGTCATGACCGCAGCATCCGCCCCCATCGACATCCGCACGGAAAAGCTCACCCTGCTCGCACGCGACGGCTATCCGCTGGGCGTCAATCGCTATCATGCGCCGGGCAGCGCCCTGGGCAACCTCCTGGTGGCCGGCGGTACCGGGGTACCCCAGCGCTTCTATCGACGTTTCGCCGAACATGCTGCCCGTCGCGGTTTCAACGTCACGACCATCGACTTCCGTGGTACCGGCGAATCCCGCCCGCGGCAGCTGAAGGGCTTCGAGATGAGCTATCTGGACTGGTCGGAGAAGGATCTGCCCGCCGCCGTGGACATGCTCAGCCAGGAAGACCTGCCACTGTACTGGGTCGGGCACTCCTTCGGTGGTCACGCCATCGGCCTGCTGCCCAACCACGATCGCCTGACCGCCTGCTATTGCTTCGGCAGCGGTGCCGGCTGGGCCGGCTGGATGCCCCTGGCCGAACGATGGAAGATACGGCTGTTCTGGCATGTGCTCATGCCGCCGATCGTCGCCTGGAAAGGGTATATGGCCTGGAGTCTGCTGGGCATGGGTGACGATCTGCCGCTGGGGGTGTATCGGGACTGGAAGCGCTGGTGCGGCTACCCGCATTACTATTTCGACGACCCCAGGATGGGGCATGTGCATGAGCGCTACGCGGCGGTGCGTACCCCCTGCGCCTTCGTCACCTCGCGGGATGACCCCTGGGCCCCGCCGCAGTCACGGGATGCCTTCGTCAAGGGCTACCGCAATGCTCCGCTGACCCTGTATGACATCGAGCCGTCGGCCGGCAACCCGCCTATCGGCCATATGGGCTATTTCCGCAGTGAATCGCAGCCATTCTGGGATGAAGCACTGGACTGGCTGCTGTCAGCGGGCAACCAGGCAGCCGGGCAGTCCGTCAGCGCTGCTCCGCGCTGAGCGGGTGACGCCGGATCGGCACGCCGATCCGGTGATGGACGGCCTCAGTTGGCGGGGATCCAGCCGGCGTCGGTCTTGGCCAGCATGATGTTGGTACGCTCGACCGAACGGCCGACGATGGGGGCGGTGGAATCGACTTCCACATCACAGCGGTAGACGTCGGTGCGTGCTTCCTCGCAGCCATGCACCGTCACCTTGTGCAGCTCGACTTTCATGTCCAGACCGGCAAAGCTGGTCAGATTGGCAAGCTTATCCACCTCTGCCTGCAATACTGCCTTCACCTCGCTGTCGGACGGCCCCTTGGAACAGGCGGTCAGCAGCACCAGAGAGACGCCCAGGAGAACTCCATGGCTCAATTTCATCGTTATATTCCTTGTGTTGGGGTACAGGCAGATTGCCAGCGTGCCAGTGTACAAGTGTTTCAAGGGTTTTCAATATGATGCAATCGGCGGGCAGCCTCAGGCTGCTGCACACCTCGGACTGGCATCTGGGCCGCACCCTGTACGGCAGGCGCCGTTATGGGGAGTTCGAGGCTTTTCTCGACTGGCTGGTCGAAACCCTTCGGCAGCAGCGCGTGGATGTCCTGCTGGTGGCCGGGGACATCTTCGATACCACGGCGCCGAGCAACCGCGCCCAGCAGCTGTACTACCGCTTCCTCTGCCAGGCTGCGAACGCCGGCTGCCGGCATGTGGTCATCATCGCCGGCAACCATGATTCGCCGTCCTTCCTCACCGCGCCGCAGGAGTTGTTGCGGGCGATGAATGTGCATGTGGTGGGCAGCACCTCCGAGGACATTGCCGAGCAGGTGCTGACCCTGCATGGCGCTGATGGCGAACCGGAACTCATCGTCTGCGCCGTGCCCTATCTGCGGGATCGGGACATCCGCCAGGCAGCCGCCGGCGAGAGCGTTGCAGACAAGGAGCGCAAGCTGCAGGACGGCATCCGCGAGCATTACGATGTCGTGGCCAGGCTGGCGGAAGACCGCCGGACAGAGCTCGGCGCGCACCTGCCGATAGTCGCGACCGGCCACCTGTTTACCGCCGGTGGCCAGACCATCGAGGGCGATGGCGTGCGTGAGCTGTATGTGGGGTCCCTGGCGCATGTCCACGCCAGCCTGTTCTCGCCGAGCTTCGATTATGTCGCCCTCGGCCATCTGCACGTACCGCAGAAGGTCAACGACTCGGAGCACATCCGCTACAGCGGCTCGCCGCTGCCCATGGGCTTCGGCGAGGCGCGCCAGCGCAAGAGCCTGTGCCTGGTGGATCTTGCCGTGCAGGAGGGGCAGCGCCAGACCGGCATCGAGCTGCTGGAGATACCCGTATTCCAGCGCCTGGAACGGATCACCGGGGACTGGCCGGCGATTGCCGCGCGGCTGGCCGAGCTGGTTGCTGTCGGCTCTGACGCCTGGCTGGAGATCATCTATCAGGGCGAGGAGATCGTCAGCGACCTGCGCGAGCGTCTGGACAAGGCCACCGAGGGCAGCGCCATGGAGATACTGCGGGTCAAGAACAGCCGTATTGCCGAGCGGGTGCTGGGCCGGATGCACGATCAGGAGACGCTGGACGAGCTGGATGAGCAGGAGGTGTTCGAGCGTTGCCTCGATCAGCACGAGGTCAGCCAGGAGCAGCGGCCGGATCTGCGCCACGCCTACCGGGAGGTGCTGCAGTCGATCCACGAGGATGACGCCGGGGCCATCGGAGGAACCCACGGATGAGGATCCTGCAGCTGCGTTTCCAGAACCTCAATTCGCTGGTGGGGGAGTGGCAGATCGACCTCGCCGATCCCGCCTTTACAGCCGACGGCATCTTTGCCATCACCGGGCCGACCGGCGCGGGCAAGACCACCCTGCTCGACGCCATCTGTCTGGCGCTGTACGGCAGCACCCCGCGTCTGGGCCGGGTGACCAACAGCAGCAACGAGATCATGTCCCGCCAGACCGGGGAATGCTTCGCCGAAGTGACCTTCGAGACGGCGGGCGGTCGCTACCGCTGCCACTGGAGCCAGCGCCGGGCGCGTGGGCGTATCGACGGTACCCTGCAGGCGCCGAAACACGAGATAGCCGATGCCGACAGCGGCAGGATCATCGAATCGAAGCTGAGCCGGGTCGCCGAGCAGGTGGAGCTGGCCACCGGCATGGATTTCGAACGTTTCACCCGCTCCATGATGCTGGCCCAGGGCGGCTTCGCCGCCTTCCTGCAGGCCACCGCGGACAAGCGCGCGCCCATCCTCGAACAGATCACCGGCACCCGTATCTACAGCGAGATATCCGTGCGAGTGCACGAACGTCAGCGTGCGGAACGTCAGGCGCTTGAGCTGCTGCAGGCGGAGACCGCCGGCATAGTGCTGCTGGACAGCGAGCAGGAACAGCAGTTGTGCGAGCAGCTTGCGCTGCGCACCGCCGAAGAGCAGACCCTGGCCTCCGAGGTGGAAGCGACCCGCCGGGGCATCGACTGGCTGACCGGCCTGGCCAGCCTCGAACGCGAGCTGGTGCTGCTGGCCGAGCAAAGCGAGAACCTGCGCCGGGAGCAGCAGGATTTCGAACCCCAGCTCAAGCAGCTGGCCCTCGCCATGCAGGCCATGCTGCTGGATGCGCCCCATGCGACCCTGCGCACCACCCGCCAGCAGTTGCAGCAGGATCGCGACACCCTGGTCCGCGAGCAGGCCCGGTTACCGGAGCTGGAGCAGGCGGCCGGGCAGCAGCAGGCAGTGCTCGACAAGGCGGTGCAGCACTGCGAGAACAGTCGCCGCCAGTTGCAGGAAGCCGCCCCGGTACTGGAGCAGGTCCGCAGTCTGGATCAACGTTTGCAGGAGCAACGCCGGCTCATCGCCGCCGAGCAGCAGGGCTGCACGGCGGACCGGGCGGCACTGGAACAGTTGCACGGGCAGCGAACGCACCTGCAGGCACAACTGGACCAGGCCGGGCAGACGCTGCAGGAAGTGCAGCAGTACCTGTTGCAGCATGCCCGGGACCAGTGGCTGGTCGGCGGGCTGGCCGGGGTGCGGGAGCAGCTGGATGGGTTGCTGGAGCGCCAGCAGGAACTGGGGCGGCGGGAGCGCGAGCTGGAGGCGGCCACCCTGCAGCACCGGCAGGCCAGCACCGACCTGGGAGCGCTGCGAGAGCGATACCGACAGCAGGAGAAGGCGCTGCAGGAAGCCGAGCAGGCCACCGTCCGGGCGCGGGAAGCGCTGGACGGCCTGCTGCAGGGTCGTCTGCTGCGCGAATATCGCGCCGAGCGGGACGCGCTGCAGCGCGAGCGGGTGCTGCTGCACCGCATCGCCCGGCTGGAGGATGAGCGCAGCCGGCTCGCCGATGGCCAGCCCTGTCCCCTCTGCGGCGCCACCGACCATCCCTATGCCCGGGGCAACGTGCCCACGCCGGATGCCGCCGAGCGGAGGATTGCCGAGCTGGACAGGCTGATTGCCCACGCGGAGGAGCAGGAGGCGCTGATCCGCCGGCTGGAACAGCAGGAGTTGAAGGCCCGTACCGACTTCGGCGAGATTCGCGCCACCGGCATCGCCGCCAATCATACCGAGCAGAGCGCCGGCGAGCGGGTCGCCGCACTGTCTGCGGCCCTGCAGGGGGCCAGGGAGGAGTTCGCCCGCCGCCGGCAACTGCTGACCGAGCGGCTGCAGCCGCTGGGTATCGACAGTCTGCCGGAGGGCGATCTTGCGCCCCTGCTGCTGCAGCTGGAGCAGCGCCTGGCGGACTGGCAGGCGCGGGTTGCCAGCCAGACGGAGATCGAGCGGCGCATCGGCGAGCTGAACAGCGAACTGCGCCATCAGCAGGCCATGGCGCAGGCCGCCGAGGCGGCACTGGCGCAGCGGGACCAGCGGTTGCAGGCGCTGCAGCAGGAACAGCAGGGGCTCGTTGACCAGCGCCGGGCCCTGTTCGATGACCGCGACCCCGGCACCGAGGAGCAGCGCCTGCGCCGGGCGGTCACCGACGCCGAGCAGACGGAGAAAACCGCGCGGCAACACCACGCGGCGCTGCAGCAGCAGTGGCACGAGCTGCGCGCCCATGTGCAGTCCGTGCAGCAGCGCATCAGCCGCTGTGAGCCGGAGCTGCGCCGGCTGGAAGAGGACTTTGCCGAGGCGCTGGTGCAGGCCGGCTTCGCAGATGAGCAGGCCTATCTGGCGGCGGTCCTGCCGCCGGCCGAGCGGGAGCGTCTGGGTCGTCAGTCCCGGGAGCTTGAGCGGCGCCACACCGAGCTGGAGGCGCGCATCAGCGACCGCCGTCAGCGCCTCGCAGCGGAGCAGGCCCGCCAGCTGACGGAGCAGACGCTGGAGCAGCTGACCGGGGAGCTGGCAACCCGGGAGGCATCGCTGGCTGAGGTACGCGAGCTGTGCAGCGGACTGCGCCACCGCCTGCAGGACAATGACCGCGCCCGGGAACGCCTGCAGGAACGACAGCAGGCCATCGAAGCGCAGCAGGCCGAGTGCCGACGCTGGGATGCCCTGCATGCCCTGATCGGCTCGGCCGATGGCAAGAAATACCGCAACTTCGCCCAGGGCCTGACCTTCGAGATGATGGTCGGCCATGCCAACCGCCAGCTGCAGAAGATGACCGACCGCTACCTGCTGGTCCGCGATGCGGAGCAGCCACTGGAGCTGAACGTGATCGACAACTATCAGGCCGGCGAAGTGCGTTCGACCAAGAACCTGTCCGGTGGGGAAAGCTTCATTGTCAGCCTGGCGCTGGCCCTGGGGCTGTCGCAGATGTCCAGCCGCAATGTGCGGGTTGATTCGCTGTTCCTTGACGAGGGCTTCGGCACCCTCGACGAGGAGGCGCTGGATACCGCCCTGGACACCCTGGCCGGGCTGCAGCAGGAGGGCAAGCTGATCGGCATCATCTCGCACGTGCAGGCACTGAAGGAGCGCATAGGCACGCGCATCCGGGTCTACCCCGGCACCGGTGGGCGCAGCCGTATCAGTGGTCCGGGCTGCCTGCAGATCGTCTGATGCAGGTACTGACCCCTGCCGCAGCCGGGGTGACCGGCTGCGGCAACAGGGCAGGACCTCAGGCGGCCGCGTCGGCGGTACGGCGGTTGTGCACTGTCCACAGTCCGATCAGGCAGGCCACGGCAATGGCGATGCCCATGGGCTTGCTGTAATCCAGCGGCAGGTTCAGGCCGATGGGTGCGGTGGCGATGTAGGACAGGGTGATGGCCGTGCCGATCACCGCCGGAATGCTCACTATCCAGTGGAAGGTGCCCCGATCCATCAGGTACTTGGTCGCCAGCCACAGCACGCTGGTCGACAGCAGCATGTTGGAGAAGGCGAAGTAGCGCCAGATCAGCGAGAAATCCAGGTGGGTCATCAGGTAGGCCACGCCGAGAATCGGTGCGGCCAGCGCGAGGCGGCGCATGGCTGACTGCTGGATGTTGAAGGCATCGGTAATGGTCAGGCGCAGCGAGCGGAAGGCGGTGTCACCCGAGGTGATCGGGAAGATGGCCACGGCGAGAATCGCCATGATGCCGCCGAACACGCCCAGGTAGCCGGTAGCGATATGGTTGACCACCAGGCCCGGGCCACCCTGGTCGAGCATCGCCTTGAGTTCGGGATAGCCGCCGGGGAAAGCGGCAATGCCGGCCAGTGCCCAGACGCAGGCGACCATGCCTTCGCACATCATGGAGCCATAGAAGATCGGGCGGGCGTATTTCTCGTTGGTCAGGCAGCGGGCGATCATCGGCGACTGGGTGGAATGGAAGCCACTGATGGCGCCGCAGGTGATGGTCAGGAACAGCAGCGGCCAGACCGGCAGCCCTTCGGGATTGGGCGCCAGGAAGTCATGTTCATGATGGCCATGGAAGTAGGCGAACACATCGCCGACCTGGGGCAGGTTGGGGGCTTCCAGCAGCAGCGCCAGGGCCACCAGCGTGGTCATCACTATCATCAGCAGGCCGAACAGCGGATACAGCCGGGCGATGATCTTGTCGATCGGCAGCAGGGTGGCCAGGAAGTAGTAGAACAGGATGACCAGTACCCATACCGCGTTGCTGCCCAGGAAGGTACCGTCGAATATCGACAGGTTGCTCAGCAGTCCGGCCGGACTCATGATGAAGACCACGCCGACGAAGAACAGCAGCATGCAGGTAAATACCAGCATGAAGCCCTTGAAGATGACGTTGTAATAGTTACCGGCGATTTCCGGCAGGCTCTTGCCGTCTTCCTTGAGGCTCATTACCCCCGAGAAGTAGTCATGCACGGCACCGCCGATGACGTTGCCGATGACGATCCAGACCAGCGCGACGGGACCGTACAGGGCGCCGAGAATGGGCCCGAAAATGGGACCGATACCGGCGATGTTCAGGAACTGGATCAGGAAGGCACGGCCGGGACTCAACGGTACGTAGTCCACCCCATCGTGGAGACGCTGTTGGGGCGTGACATTGGAGGGGTCTATCCCCGCCTGCTTTTCCACGAAGGGACTGTAGAAGCGGTAACCGAGCAGCAGGATGGCAAGGCTGAGGAAGAATAGGAGCATCTTGTAACCTCGATTCTCATTTGGAGGAGGCCCTGCGCTGAACTGCGCTGGCCTGAAGTGCAGATCACCCCCCAGCTTAGCGCGGGGAGTGATTACAGGATACTAGCCTATGGTCGAGGACAGGACGCGCGCCGGCTACCAGGTGCTGCGCGGATTCACGCTGGAGTTGCGTGGCCTGTTGTATTCGAACTGTCCGGTCCCGGTCCCGGTCCCGGTCTCGATGCCGGGCGCGGACAGTTCCTCGGGTTCCCAGTCGGGTTCGGCGGCCGGGCTCTGGGCGAGGCCAACGGCGGGCATCAAGGGCTCTGTGGGCAGGGGCGGTGTGTCAGGCGCCCGGAGCGATCTTGCCGCTTCCTCGGCGGCCCGCTGTCGCTCCCGCTTGAGCTCTTCCAGCTGGTATGCATGGTCGCGTCGCCATTCTTCCCCGCTAAACAATTCGTCTGTCCCTGGTAATTGCGCCAGAACCGCCGGAGCAACAGCCATCGTGACTACCGCAAGCGTCAGTCTCACCCGATGTCCCTCCTGAGTTTATCAGCGTTGTTATCGGTCGCAGCGTAATGGCGAACCGCTGCGCACCGTTTCTCAGGACAATCTGATCGGGGCGAAATTCCCGGAATGCAAGTCCCCCGCTGAAAACTTTTCCGGCAGCCGCTGACCACGGTGGTGCGGACGAAGCCGGAGGGCTCAGAACGCCGTGGTCAATGCCAGCCGGAACAGATTGCCACTGGGTTGCACGCCGCCGCTGCCCGCCTTGACCGAGTATTCATGATAGACCGCGCCCTTGAGCTGCAGCCCGGTATCCGGCCAGCGGTAGCCCAGTTCCAGACCGGCGGCATGGCGCTCGGCCTTGTTGTTGTTGCCGGCGCCGGTATCGGCCTCCAGCTGCCAGGCATCATAGCCGGCCAGGCCCACTTCCAGGCCGCTGTCCAGACGGTGGGACAGCGCCCACTCCACCAGCCAGCTGTCGCCGGGGGTGATGCCGGTATCATCCTGCTCGCCCTTGATCTCGTAGCGCGACAGGGCCGATACCGACCAGCGGCGCTCGGGGTCGAAGTGCCAGGCGCCGCCCAGGGTCAGCATGGTCGCCGGATGGCCGCGGCCGATGGTGGCCGGGTCGCGGGGATCGTGCTCGGCGGTATCCAGCCAGAAGCCGGCAGCAAACACCGTATCCCACTGCGTGCCATGCCAGCCCAGCACCACAGGCCCCAGGTAGACGTCACCCACGCCGCTCTCGCTGCTGTCCACGCCCAGACCGCGGAACCTCAGCGATGTGCGCTGCACCGGCACTATCGCCTCCACGCCGTAGTTGGCGCCGAGGAAGGTCCTGTCGGTGACGTACAGCAGGCGGTTGGCGAAGGCGGTGACACTGCCGGTGTTGTTGCCGGGCAGATCATCGCCACGGGCGTCGGCGACCTGGCGAATGTCGTAATGCACCAGATAGGCCCGGTAGTACAGACCCTGCACCGGCGGCATGAAGGCGCCGCCGCTGGCTTCGATGCCGGGCACGTAGTGGCCGTTGGCGGCGAGCAGCGGCAGGGGAGCCGACAGGGTCAGAAGGGACAGAAACAGGCGGTTGAGGGTCAGTCGCATGGCCGGGTACCAGTATCAGAGGAACAGGAAGCGCGCCGCAGGATAGGAGCGTCCTCATACCGCGGCTATTAGGCTTTCCTCTAATGCAAGATAGGCCGGTTTATGGCAGGACGCGAAACGCCAGCTCACCGCGGGTGGCAGTCAGCAGCTGTTCCTGCAGCCCCGCGAGGGCAGCCTCGGGCAGGCGCATGATCAGGGTGACGGACCCGGCATGCCGGACCTCGAGCAGCTCGCCACCGGCCTGGGCGAGCAGGTGGCGTGCGGTACTTTCATGGGCATAGGGCAGCTCGCAGTGGACTTGCACCAGCGCCACCGGGGCCACCTTATCGGCCTGTTGCAGGGCCTGGGCCACGGCATCGGTATAGGCGCGGACCAGGCCACCGGCTCCCAGCTTGATGCCACCGTAATAACGCACCACGGTGGCCAGCACGCCGTCGAGCTGCTGATGACGCAGCACCTCCAGCATCGGCCGACCCGCAGTGCCCGAGGGTTCGCCATCGTCCACTGCCGCGCTGTGCCCACCCGCCAGCAGCGCCCAGCAGACGTGGGCGGCATCCGGGTGCTCGGCACGCAGTTCGGCTACCCGCAGCTGGGCGCTGGCGCGGTCGGCAACCGGTTCGACACAGGCAATGAAGCGGCTCTTGCGGATTTCCAGGGTGGCGTGAACGGGCTGGGCGAGGCTATACATGGCATCAGGGGGTTGAGGCTGAGCCGCGAGTATACGCCAGAAAGCGGCACGGGCGGCCGAGCCGCCCGGCCCAGCGGTGCCCTGTCAGCGTGCGAGGATCACACGCCCATCACGGATCGAGGCCCGCACCGGCTGCTGGCCAAGCAGCACTTCATAGGGCGAGCGGCCCTGGAGTATCACGCAGCGGGCGGGCAGTCCGGGCCGAAGGCAACCTTCAGGCCGGCCGCCAGCAGTTCCGGCACCCGGGTCAGGCCGCGGCGTTTGGGGTAACTGTCGAAGCGGCCCTGCAGGTGCAGGCTCTCGGTGGGCCGGGTTCAGACCGCGTCGCTGTTCTGATGCTGACGCACCCAGTCGATCAGCTCGTCAAGGCCCATGGGGCGGGAGAAGTAGTAACCCTGGAATGCATCGCAGCCGTAGCCCCTGAGCAGTTCGAACTGTTCGCGGTTCTCCACGCCCTCGGCCACCACTGTCATGCCCAGCTCGCTGGCGGTGGCGATGATGCCGCGGCAGACGGCGGCGTCCTTGCGGTTGGAGATGACATTGTCGACGAAGTTGCGGTCGATCTTGACGCTCTCCACCGGCAGATCCTTGAGATAGCTGAAGCTGGAATAGCCGGTACCGAAGTCGTCGATGCTGGTGGTGATGCCCATCCGCTTGAGGGTGTTCAGGGTCTCGATGGCGGCATCGCTGTTGCGCATGAGGATGCTCTCGGTGAGCTCGAGCTCCAGACAGCTGGCGGGCAGGGAAGTGCGATAGAGGATATCCTGCAGGGAGGCGAGGAATCCCGGACGGTGGAACTGCAGGGGCGACAGGTTGACAGCTACCCGATGGTTGAGCAGCCCCAGGTCCAGCAGCTGTCTGGCATCCCGGCAGGCCTGGGTGATGACCCAGTGGCCCAGGTGCATGATCTGCCCGGTTTCCTCGGCGATGGGAATGAACCTGGCCGGCGAGATGAGCCCCTTGATCGGGTGGCGCCAGCGTACCAGGGCCTCCAGCCCGCAGAACCTGCCGTACTGGTCCACCTTGGGCTGATAATTGAGGAACAGCTGATCATCGCGCAGCGCCTCCTGCAGCTCGTTGCGCAGGGTTACCCCGGAGGACAGCTTCTCGTCGAGATCGCCGGAAAAGATCACATAGGCATTGCGACCCTGCTGCTTGGCCTTGTACATCGCCATGTCCGCCTGCTGCAGCATTCTCGTCGGCGCATCCGGGTCCTGGGGCAGGAAGCTGATGCCGATACTGGCGGTGACGTGCAACTCGTGGCTGCCGACCCTGTGCGCCTGCCCGACCTCGTGGAGAATGCGATCAGCGACCAGCTCGGCCTCCCCTTCGGTTTCCAGGTTGGGCAGCAACAGGACGAACTCATCGCCGCCGAAACGCGCCAGGGTATCGGTGGGGCGGATCGCACAGCTGAGGCGGCGGGCCACGTTGATAAGAATCTGATCACCGATACGGTGCCCGAGGGTATCGTTGATGGGCTTGAAACTATCCAGGTCGATGAACATGACTGCCAGCTGCTTGCCGCTGCGCCGGGCCAGCTGGATATCGTGTTCCAGGCGGTCCTCCAGCAGGGCGCGGTTGGCCAGGCCGGTGAGCGCGTCGTGGGTGGCCTGGTAGGCCAGCTGGTGTTCGTGCTCCTTCTTCTCCGACACGTCCTTCATGATGACGGTGTAGTGGGTAATGCCGCCGTCCTCGTCCTTGATCGGCGCCAGGGACAGCTGGTTCCAGAAGGTCATGCCGTTGCGTCGCAGGTTGCGCACGGTGAAGGTCGCGGCTTCGCCGTTGGCGATGGTGGTGCGGATCAGCTCGACATCCCGAGGCTCCTCCATCGAGCCGGTAATCATCGACAGGGTGCTGGCGCGCGCTTCCTCCCGGCTGCACCCCGTCATGCTGGCGAAGGCGGCATTGACGAACACCACCGGCATCACAGGATCCCGTACATCCACCACCAGCACGGCATTGTCGCTGGACTCCAGACTGCGAGTCAGCAGTCGCTGGTTCTCCTGGGCCTGCAGGCGTTCGGTAATATCCTTGACCACCGAGTACAGCCCGACCACGGCGTTGTTGACCAGCATCGGCATGAAGGAACATTCGTAGTCACGCCATTGACCGGAAATGTTCAGGAACTTCACGCTGAAGGTCTGCGCACTGCCCTCGATGGTCCGCTGGAAGGCGGCATCCAAGGTCTCGAAGTCCATGCGGCTCATTACTCTGCCGGTGAGCAAGCTCTGGTAGTGGAGCTCACCCAGGTCCTGGTCATTGATGCCGGTGATGAATTTGGCCCGGTCATTGAGCGCGACACAGCGCCCTTCACGGGTGAACTCGAAGACCGCGTCGGGTGACTGGTCGAACAGCGAGCGGAAGCGCTGCTCCTCGGTATGCAGGGCTCCGGTGCTCTGACGCTGCTTGACCGCCACGATGCGGCCGATGGTCAGCAGATAGCTGACCAGCAGACCCAGGACCAGAATCGAGGGAATCAGCATGCCCGGCAGGGTCCGCATGCTGGCCGGTCCGGCCGAGGCGGTAACGGTCAGGGTCGGCCCACCCGGCAGAGTGACACTGGCGTGCTCGAACACCTCCAGCCTCTGGGCATGTTTCAGTGAGGGGCTGTCGGGCCGGGAGACCAGAGTGAAATCGAACTCGTTGTCGGACGCCGGAGCCACCGGCTGCCACATGGGATCCAGGTCAAAGGTGGCGAAGAACAGCGCCTCGGTTGAACCCTCCGGCACTATCATCAGCACCGCATGCAGCGGTCGGCTGTTATCCGGTATGTGCCAGGCGGCAGTCAGACCCTGGGCCCGCACAGTGTTGATCCACTGCGCCATGGGCGGGTTCGCCATCTGCCGCGCCAGCCAGTGCTGTTCGCCGGTATTGCTGCTTTCATGGAGCAGGGTCCGGCCGTCGCGGCCCAGCACCAGCAGGGATTTCAGGGCGGTGATATCGGTGAAGTAGCGCTTGAGTTCGGTGCGTTGCAGGGCGGCGGGCACTTCCAGGTCCAGAGCGGCCCAGCGGTCGGCCATACGCCCGATGAGCTCGGCCGAGGACTCCAGCTCGTATTCGAGCATCCCGGCATAGTGCTGCACCAGCGCGCGTGCCGAATTGTGGCGCTCCTGATGAATGCCCCCGCTGGCCATCACCAGCAGAAAGAAGGTGCCGAAAACGGCCAGAGCACCGCCACTGGCGGCGGAAAGCTCCATGCGTTCGATCTGGGACCAGGGCAGACGGCAGAGGAGCGCCAGTGCTGCAGCAAATACCAGACAGAATATGGCGCCGATCCGGGTGAAGCCGATGATGAGCGGGGGGCTCTCCCCGCCGCCGGCGAACAGGAACATCAGCAGTACATAGCCGCCGATGGCCATGCCCATGCAACTGATCAGCATGGCGAACAGCCGACGCAGGCGGGTCTCGGTACCGATCAGGCCGCCCAGCCCCCACAGCAGGGAGCAGACCATCGGCGCTATCTCGCCGCTGGACTGCGCAGCCGGCGCCATCAATCCGGCGATCGCGAGCAGCTGGCGCACCGCGTAATAGCCGCCGACGATGGAAAGCAGGGATCCGGACAGATAGCGCAGCGGTCGTGATTGCAGCATCAGCGACAGCATTACCAGGCTGCCGAGTATCAGTACCAACGAACCGCGCATGGTCACCATGAGGCTTTCGGGAATTGCCAGGCCGGGCCAGACCTGGCCGACGAAGCCGAGCAGCCCGGTCAGCAGTCCGCTGATGAACAGGAGGTAGAGCCAGACCTGCAATCGAAGATTGTGCGTGGTATTGATCATGGATGCTGTGCGAGCTCTGAATGGCCAGCCCCGAGCGGGGAGTGGTGGCCAGGTACAATCCACTGTAGTACAGCCGTTACAGCTATATCGTATGGGCATTGGACTGTCTTGAGCCAGAACTGGCTACACATGAGACGAATTTTTTACACGAACGACTGTGGTTACCCGTTTCATGCCCCCGCTTTTCAGGTTAATGTTGCCGCAAACAACCCACACCGCAGGAGCTGAGCGTACATGGAAGGACGGCGCCCCACGGCGGATTCGCGCTCGCAGTTCTGGCTCATGTGCATGCGTTGCTGCGTGCTGGCCGGCTGCGTGGACGTGGCCCTGTTCTTCATCTTCCATTATCTGGGTTCGCCGATCCTCGCCTGGATCAACGTGTTCAGTGTCCCCATGTACGCCATCGCCTGGTGGGCGCTGAAGACCCGGCGCAATGTCCTGGCGCTGACGCTGATCTGGATCGAGGTGCTGATCCATGCCACCCTGGGCTCCCTGCTTATCGGCTGGGAGGCGGGTTTCTACTATTACCTGCTGATGTTCATTCCCGCGCTTTTTGCCGGTAATCGTTCCTACCGCAGGGCGGCGCTGACGGTCGTGGCACTGTGGCTGTTCTATATCGGTCTGGCGGTCGCCACCCATCTGGTCGAGCCCGTGCAGCCCATCTCCGAGAACGCCCGGCTTGCCCTGTACCTGTTCAACCTGACCGTCCTCTTCGGCATGTCCAGTTATCTGTCGATGTATTACATGATGACCGTCAGACGGGCCCACCGCAGTCTGAGTCGCATGGCCACCACCGACCCGCTCACCCGGCTGTACAACCGCGGGTACATGGTCGAGCTGGCCGGTCGGCATATTGCCGAACGGGAACATGCCGGGCGTCGGCTGGCCTTCCTGCTGGTGGATGTGGACCACTTCAAGCAGGTCAATGATCTGCACGGGCACGACTGCGGCGACCGGGTGCTGAGTCAGGTGGGCGCGCTGCTGCGCGAAGCCCTGCGCGAAGGTGACAGTGTCGGGCGCTGGGGCGGGGAGGAGTTCCTGGCGCTGCTGCCGGGGGCGGATATCCGGCAGGCTACCCAGGTCGCCGAGCGGGTACGCCAGGCCGTGGCCGGGTACGACTGGAGCCTGTACGGTCTGCATGCCCCGGTGACCCTGAGCATCGGTGTCAGCGAGCATCAGGCCGGGGAGATGCTCAGCGACTCCCTGAACCGCGCCGATGCCGCCCTGTATGCCGGCAAACATGGTGGACGCAATCGGGTGGAAGTGGCGCTGGAGACCGAGCAGCAAAGCGCAGCGGGCAGCCAGGCTGGCTGACCCTGCCCGGGCCGGTTACGGCATCAAGCTGCCATCGCTCAGCGCTTGTGCCAGTTGATCCACGGCCGCCGCCAGCTTCTCATCGATGATGTGCAGATACTCGGTCCAGTCACTCACATGATTCAGCTCGGCCTTGCCATCGGAAATCCCCCGCAGGGCGATCAGCGGCAGGTTGAAGCGCATGCAGGCCCGCAGGCAGGCGTAGGTTTCCATGTCCACCATCTGCGCCGCGACGCTGTCATAGGCTGCGCCGGAGACGATATTGGCTCCGGTGGAGAGCGTCGCCTCCGCGATGCCGGGAATGCGCAGGGGCAGGGGCAGTACCGCCGGCAGGCCGAGAAACGGTGTGACGCCCCGCTCGAAACCCAGCGCCGAGGCATCCATATCCCGATAGGCCACCGAAGTCGCCTGATAGATGCCGGTCTGCTCCAGCACCCGACTGCCGGCCGAGCCCAGCGACACCACCAGGTCCGGTCGCTCGCCCCGCGCCGCCAGCATGGTCAGGGCTGTTGTGAGCTGCACTGCCGCCTCCACAGGACCTATCCCGGTCAGCAGCGGGATGAAACGCTGCTGCAGATGCGGACCATACTCGGCGCGGTCGGCCATCACGAACAGCACGCGACGCCCGCTCAGGGTGGTCATCGGGGGCGGCTGCAGATACTCCAGGTTTTCGGTAACAAATGAACTATTCATGATGGGGGAGCCAGTAAGGAAATAACCGGGCCGCAGTTTACCCTGTTGGAAACATCAATAGAGCCTGTCCGGGCGCCCCGGGGCCTGCTCAGCTCGAGCACACCCGGTTGCGCCCGCCGCGTTTGGCCTGATACAGCCGGGCATCGGCCTCGGCCAGCAGACTGTCGGTGGTAGGATGCTGCCCGGTCTGGGTAGCCACGCCTATGCTCAGGGTCACCTGCCCCGACGGGGAGCCGGGATTGGCCAGGCGCAGGCGGGCAACCGCCTCACGCATCCTCTCCGCGATCTGTAACGCCTCCGGCTGCGCCGTCTCCGGCAGCAGACAGATGATCTCCTCGCCGCCGTAGCGGGCCAGCAGATCCGTCGGTCGGCGGCAGTAGCCCTTGAGCTCGCTGGCCACCCGGCGCAGGTATTCGTCGCCCATGGCGTGGCCGAGCTGGTCATTGACCTGCTTGAAGTGATCCAGGTCCAGCATCAGCACGCTCAACGGTCGGCCGGTACGCCTGTGCAGGGCAAATTCCAGCGCCACTCGCTCATCAAACCGCCGCCGGTTCGCCAGGCCGGTCAACCCATCGGTCATGCTCAGGCGCTCCAGCTGCTGGTTGGCTTCCAGCAGGGCCTGCTGCTGTTCCAGCACCTGCCGGTGACTGGCATCCAGCTGCTTGCTCAGGCGCCGGTAGTGGCGGAAGTAGGCCAGCAGCAACAGCAGCGACAGGGCCACGACCGCCGTCAGCAGCCGCTGCAGATCCAGGCGGTCCTGCTGACGCAGATAGCGCTCAATCAGACGCTGCTCCCCCACCTCGTGTCGCAGGATGGCATCGGAGGCATCGATGTGTGCCAGATAGTGGTCGAACAACTCGACCAGGCGCTGGTGATCTTCCGTCTTGCTGAAATAGAAGCCGTACCGGCGCGGGAACTGCGTGAGAATCTGCGCCACTTCCATGTCGAATAGCTCGTCGCGGTACTTGTCCTCGGTGAAGATGTCCTTGTTCATCACCAGCACATCCACCGTGCCGCTGCGCAGGGCCTGATAGAAGGCCTTCTTGCCCTCGTCCAGGGGCAGGGCATGCAGACTGTCAGCCGGCACTACTTCCGCCAGGTCCCGGGCCAGGGCAGTCTGGGCGACTACCCCGATGCGGAAGTCCGGCAGTTCAGCCAGGCTCTGCAGGGTGCGGGGTTTGCCCTTGAGCGAGATGACAGCGTAATGACTGGTGAAATAGGGCAGAGTGAACAGGCCGAATGGCTCACGCTCTCGCTGACGGCTCAGGGGCATCAGCATATCCAGCTCGCCCTGCTGAACTGCCCGCAGCATGGGAGTAAAGTCTCCCCCGCTGTCCAGCAGTCGGTAACGAAGGCCGAGCTCTTGGGCAATGAAGCAGAACACATCGATACTGATACCGCGGTAGGCCCCGGTGACCGCATCGCGTTCGGTCAGCGGTGCGGCATTGCGAATCACCCCCACCCGCAGGGCAGGCAGCGAGGCGATCCAGGCGCGCTCCTCGGCTGTCACAGCGACCTGTTTTCGCAACTGGATATTGCCGGCACTGCCGCAGGTGCTGGCCAGTGCGGTGCCTGCGGGCAACATCAGGGCGAGTAGGCACAGCAGCGCGAATAAGCTGAAAGGGTGCCAGCGTCCGGGAGCAGCGCAGGTGAAGTATGAATGCGTCATCGGCGGCTATCAGCAGGTAGCGTATCCGCAGTATGGTCGGATTCGCGTCATATCGCTCAGTGGAGGGCTGCAAGCAGAGCGCTTGGTCAGAGGGCGGGAGAATAGCAAATTCGGGCGGGCGTTGGCCAGCGGGGAAGGTGGCTTCGCAGTAGTTCGTGATTCCCGGAGACGCTGCGGCGTGCTTGTCTCGGTCACTGGTCGGCGAGCGGGTGCTCGCCAACTCAGGGCACAACCCTTCGGGGTGTAGCGCGCCCTGCGTTACACCTGCCTCTGTGACATCAATCCTGCGGTGTGATACTCACCCCCTGCTCGGCAAACACCTCCTGCGCCACCGTCAGCTCCTTCAGCTTGTCCATGCCCTTCTGATAACGATCAGTGCTCATCTCGATCTCCTGTTCAAATAGATGGATACAGGGATCATACCCGGCATGCAGTTCCACTGCTTGTCGTGCTCTCACATACCCCCTACCATCAAGCCGATCCGCCATCATTCAAGGATGGTGCGATGCGTCTTTCGAGTTCTGCCGTTTCAGCTGCCCTGCCGGGCTTCTGCGTGCTGTACGGCGCGTCGGCTGGGTGAGCTGGCCGCGGTTTTATGTTATCCAGCCCAGTATCAGCGGGAGGAGCGCACAGCGCTTGGCTCCTTCCCGGCATGTCAGGAGATGCGGCGTGACGATCAAAACCATCATTGCAGCGATCGCCCTTGAGCATGGTGAGCAGCAGGTAGCGCGCCGCGCGATCCGGCTTGCCGCCGCCCACGGGGCCAGGCTCGTACTGGCTCATGCGATCGAGAGCCTTCCGGAGTCCGATCCCAGACTTCCGTCTCCAGCCAACGAGAAAGCCATCGCAAGCATGCTGGAAGCAGAGGCTATCGCTTCACTCAGACAGCTGGCCGAGAGCGCGGCGGTTCAGGTAGAAGTCGAGGTGGAATGCGGCAAGGCCGACCAGCTTATCGAGCGCCTGATACGCGATCACGCTGCCGACCTGCTGGTTATCGGGCCAGGAAGGCCTCAGAATCTGCGCGAAAGAATATTCGGCTCGACCGCTGACCGGGTCGTGCGCGTCGGCTTATGTCCGGTCTTGGTCGTCAAGCGCGCGACTGACGACCCGTACCGGCGTGTGATCGCGGCCGTTGACTTCTCGCCGATGTCGTTTGCGGCAGCACAGACCGCGGCGCAAATAGCCCCGCCGGCGAAACTTGAGCTTATACACGCTTTCGAAATCCCGCATACGTTCGAGCAGGCCATGCTGAAAGTGGGAACCTCTCAGGCCGAGCTCGACCGGTATCGTGAAGCCAAAGCACAGACTGCCTACGCAGAATTGCGTTCCGTCCGCGCAGACCTGGCAGTGGCAGGAAAAATTCGGGTCGTTCGCGGTGATCCTGCCACAGCGCTGGTTCGAGTCGCGAGGAGCGGAAGAGCAGACCTCATCGCGCTCGGCATTCAGGGAAAGAACGCAGTATCCCGATTGATTCTGGGCAGTGTCGCGCGCCGCGTGCTCGCGGCTTCCTCGTGTGACGTGCTTCTGGCAGGTGGTGCCATGTCGAGAGATTGACGACTGATTGAGCAGGTTATAGCCGAGATGGCGAATGATGGCGATGCCCGATGCCTAAGGGTATCCAGTGCGCGGTGCTGCTGCTGATCGGGGATCTGTATGTTAATCGGGGTCACCCGTCAACCGTCCCATACACCATGCGCCGGAAAATCAGGCAGCAAAAAAGCGAGCCGATCCTGCAGCAACTGAAAAGCTGGCTGGACAAGACACAGCCGCACATCACACCGCAGAGTGCGCTGGGTAAGGCTATCAGCTACCTGTCCAACAACTGGTCCAGGCTGATCCGCTACCTGGAAGGCGGCCACAGATTCCACAGAGGGGCGGAGCGTATCACGTCGAGGATCTGCCTCTTTATTTCGAGTTGGAGCGTACTGAGGCCAAAGTAGCCCAGCACTTCGTGGCTAAGCGTCGAACAAAGCCGTTCGCGACGGGCCGGCTTCTGGGCGCTGAAGAGCGTGCGACCGTGTACATGAGGGGAAGCTCCAATCGTTCCCCCTTGCGCAGCTGCACTGGTCTGGGCGCGGGGTCGTCGTCCTGTTGGGTCATAAGCTCCGAGAATGACCTGGGGTCTACCATCTGGCGTATAAAGGGGGGCAGGTTCGTGTACATCACTTGTTATGTCCCTCACATCGTACGGTAACGGGATATGCCTGTTATACGACCCTTCGGACTTCTCGACAACCGCGTTAACCCTGGTACGACTCAGAGGCGTTTCTGGCCTTCCCATGTTCGTGAAGGCAGAACCCAGAGAAACCCGCGTTGCCGAGATGTCGGTGCCGTAGATCGCGTTGGCATCTTCGATATCCCAGGTGCTAAGACCCTATCCGACGTTTCATTCCTGGGGTGTTGGCGTCCGTAAAGGTTCGCTGTAAACCACTTGAGGCACTATTACCTCCCAGCGCTCGGCCTTGGCGTAATGCCGGTGCTGCTCCTCAGTGTCGCTGGCATACCGAACTACTATGCTGCTCACAGAGCTGCTCTCAATAGCATTGTTCAGACTGAACGAGGCGGACGTTCGACCGACTACGTTGCCTTGAGCATCTTGCAGCAGGAACCGGTCGCCCTCAGAGCGCCAGGTCAATGGATCTCCTGGACGCAACTGGGCAATATGACTATGAATGGCGGCACTCGGGGGCTGGCGGCCAGCGAAGCCAATGTCTATATCCTTGAGGGTAAGCGTTCGATAGCGTTTGCGTAAGGCGGGGTCAGGCTGTGACTGCCAGTCCCGAGTCATACAGACCGAGGCCAACCCGGGGCTGAAAATGTTGCCGCCCGGATACTCGCAGAGCGTGAGTGTGTGAATTGCCCGTGTCATGCCCACGTAGTAGAGGCGCCGCTCGTCCTCGAGACTCGGGGGGTGGTTGATCCAGTCGCCGTCCAGCAATACAACATGGGCGAACTCAAGCCCCTTGGCTGAATGTACAGTGCCTATATACAGGCCTTCAGCGGGTTTCTCACGAATATCCCTGAGGTAATCATAGAACCAGTCGATCAATGCAGGGCCGGTGAGTGCGGCTTCTCCGAACTCCAGAGCAAACTGATCGATAGCCTCGTGCAGCAGATCCAGCCAATAGCGGTCATGGGGTTGTTCAGCCAGCAGAACGTGGAGTCTCTCTGCCGTTGCGGGTTGAGTCAGGGCTGCCAGGGCATCGATGAACGAAACAAATGCGCGGTGGCGTGACAGCGGGGCTGATCTGACCTTGTCAGCTGCCAGGTGATACCGGACCTGATGTTGCTCACACCAGGCCTGAATCGGGGCAAGATAGCGATGACTGCGCGATAGCACCGCACAGTCGGACCAGGTGAACATCCCCGTTTCAACAAGTTCGTTGAGTCGCGCTGCAGCAGCTTGCGCCTGGATATTACCTTCCTCCAGATCGCTGGATGGGAGAGCCAGCCTCAGAACTTTGCCCTGGGCTACGGCATCGGCAGACGCCTGGGCGCCACCCGCAGGGTCTTTTCTTCTGGCCTCGTCAATCCGGATCGGGTGCTGCTGCTTGAGTCGATTGGGGTTCCGAGCGATCAGTCTGTTAGCGCAGTCAATGATATACGCGGTTGAGCGGTAATTCTCCACCAGGTATTCCACACTGGCTTGGTAGTCTTCACAGAAGCGCTCGATATATCTGTTACTGGTATTGCGCCAAGCATAGATGTTCTGGTCGTCGTCACCTACGGCCATGATGCATAACTGTTCCTCCTGATCGACATGCCTGCCAGCCAGGCCGCTGATCAAGCGGTACTGAATGTCATCTATGTCCTGATACTCGTCTACCAGGATGTAGCGATAGCCCGCCAGCAGTTGACTCCGCAGCTCATCACCATCGGCTTCGGCCGTATCGCTGCCCAGCAGCGATACAGCTTCCTGCAGAACCTCCAGAAGGCGCTGTTCATCCACCTGCGTATTGCGCTGGAAGCTGACTCCGGTCAGCCTCATGGCCAGGCTGTGATACGTCAGCACAGTGACGCCGAAGGCGTCAGCGCCGACCAGTGCCTGAAGCCGCTTGCGCACCTCGTTGGCGGCATGGCGATTGAACGTCAAAGCCAGAATGGCTCTGGCTGGAACGCGTCTGACTCTGAGCAGATAGGCGATGCGGTGCACCACCACCCGGGTCTTGCCCGATCCGGGGCCAGCCAGAATCAGGCGATTTATATCGTTATCGTCCACCACTGCCTTGCGTTGGGCTGCGCTCAATGGACCGACAATTGCCTCCCAGGACTCTTCACTGGTGGCTCGCTCAAGTATCGACCGCTTTCCGGCAAAGTATCGCTGCAGGAAGTCTTCTTTACTCTGGCTGAAGTAATCAAATACCAATCTCAGAGCATCAGCCATGGTCTGCAGCGCCTTTTCCGCATATTCGCGCATCACATGCACTTGAATGGTGCGCTCCTGGTAATGCTCCTCCAGGCGCCTGAAAT
This sequence comes from Halopseudomonas formosensis, assembly GCF_900115905.1. Taxonomy (GTDB): domain Bacteria; phylum Pseudomonadota; class Gammaproteobacteria; order Pseudomonadales; family Pseudomonadaceae; genus Halopseudomonas; species Halopseudomonas formosensis. The sequence goes on along the minus strand of NZ_FOYD01000015.1, from coordinate 3,922 downwards.
CACTCTTGAGGTAGCGGCCCTTGCGCTCCACATTCACATTGATGGTCATGGCACGGCGCATCACCGTCATGCCGTGGTTCAATACCAGCACCTCCTGCTGATGGAGGTACAGCAGTACATGCTCGACGGCTTTGCGGCGCTGTTCGGGTGGTATGCGTGCTTTCAGCATCAGGTCTTCAGCAATCAGCGACTCCATCTCACCGAAGCTGGTTTGCACCATCGCGTCCTTGCTGCGCAGGTCAGGTGGCAACTTGCCAATCAGAAAAGGCATTAGTACTGCAGCCAGCTCACGCCGCTTGGTGCCCAAAGCTTCCAGGCTTCGCCAGCTGTAGCCATTGAGTATGCGCAGCTTCAGGTAGTCATGGGTTAAAGGCCGCAACTCGAAACTACTGCGCTGCCCCCCATGGTTATCCTTATCCCGCGACAGACTTTTCAATAGGGCCAGTACTTGCACAGGCAATATCTGACTGTTGCCTGTGCGCTCCTTCAGTACGGTGGCCAGCCTGGTCAGAGACAGGTCTTGCCACTCTCCACTCTCTGCGTCGGGGGCTTCTTCAGAAAGCAGCGCAAACAGCGATTCTTCCAGCTCCAGGATGCGCTTCAGGCGGATTTCCGAGGAGTTTGTTACTCCATGGCGAAGATAAAGGGTCAATTGGGTGTCATTGATCAGCAGACCAAGTGTTTCCATCTGCCGCAATGTGCCAGCCAGCTCATCGGGTGTCTGGCCGGTCAACTGCAACAGTTTATCGGTACTTACCCGCTCATCAGGTCCTGTATTGCGCAGATAGTGGAGGATGGTTTCATACTCCTTGCGCTTGCGTTGGGAGAGCTCCGCCTTGGCCAATATGGCCGCAGCTTGAGCTTCGTCGCCACCGAGCCTGGCGGGAAAGATGCGTGTGACGTTGGCCTCGCGGCTCAGGTAATCCCCGCGCTCCAGCCAGGCAATGGCGGTGGTAACCTTGGTTTCTGCATCGCGCTCGTCAGCATCAAAACTGGTTTCGACCGTCTCGTCCTGAAGAATTTCGCCGGCGGTGATGATCAGTGGCTCGCCTTTTCGGCGAGCCTGCTCAAAACGCAGCTTACGCAGGATCTGCTGAATGTCGCGCAGCGTAAGGCGGGACCGCTCGGTCAGCTTGAACTGGGTTTCAATGTCGTTCGGGTCGTACAGCAGTACGCATCGTGCCTGATCGCGGTCACGCCCGGCACGCCCTGCTTCTTGCAGATAGTTTTCCAGCGAGCCGGGAATCTCAGCATGCACCACCAGCCGTATATCAGGCTTGTCGACACCCATACCGAAGGCATTGGTAGCAACGATCACCCGCAGGCTGCCGGCCTTGAAAGCGTCCTGGATGTCCTTTTTCTCGTTGGGCTCGAGGCCGGCGTGGAAGTGCTGACAGCTCCAGTTTTGCTGGGCAAGGAAGGTGGCCAGCTCTTCGGAGGATTTGCGACTGGCCACAAACACTACGGCACCACCGGTGGTATCGGCCAGGTGGGCATTGAGCAGCTCGAGAGTGCGCGCCCATTTCTCGTGGCGGCTGCAGGGCAGTACATCGAAGCTGAGATTGTCGCGCTCGTGCGTACCCTTGAATACAGTAAAGCTGATGCCCAACTGCTCATCAAAGTGCTGACAGATGTCCTCAATCACATCGGTCTTGGCGGTGGCAGTAAAGCAGCCGATGGGGGCCAGTTCGTCTGTACCTGTCAGCTCCCGGATAAAGCGGGCTGCATACAGATAGTCCGGTCGAAAATCATTGCCCCATTTGGACAGACAGTGCGCCTCATCAAAGATCCAGGCGCCGATCCGCCGTTTTTCGATGGCCTTTCTGAACCCCTGATTGCGAAACTGCTCCGGCGAGACGAGCAGAATGCCAATGTCACCCAACTGCAGTTTGTCCAGCACATCAGCCCGCTCTGGCAGGGACAGCAGGCCATTCAGGGCTGCGGCGCATTCAATATTGCGTTCCAGCAGCCCATCAACCTGGTCCTTCATCAGGGACTGGAGCGGTGAAATGATCACGGTGAGACTGCCGTTGCGGTAATACCTGTTGAGTGCGGGGAGTTGATAGCAAAGCGACTTGCCACCCCCGGTGGGGAGGATGGCCAGCACGTTTTCGCCACGCATGCCGGCCAGCACGGTATCGTGTTGAAGACTGCCGCCGTCGGCTTCGTAGCGGAAGTCATCGAATCCGAAATAGCGTTTGAGCTCTGAGCGTGGATCATGGACGCTCAGGCAGTACTGACAGTTTGGTGCGGAACAGGGCTTATCGCGTAACTCACGGATGAATTTCCCCGTGGAGGGAAACTGATGGTACACCCAGGGAGCGAGTACCGAGTTTCCTCCGGATACCCGCAGCCAGGCGAGGGCATACGCCAACGACCAGCGCTGTAGAGGCTCAGACAGCTCTTGAGCAAGCAGGCGGTCAAGAGCAGTACGGCATACCTTCAGGTCATAGCCCAGGCTGGGGTCATGCTCGCTCAGCAAGGCTGGAATCTGCCCAGCCAACTCCCGATCGGACAGTGGGGATTGTCCTGTCATGCTCGCTATCAACGCAGCCGTAGCAGTCGAGTTATCGGCGCTGGCCAGCGCTTGATAGCAGAGCAGTTCCTGATAGTGGGTTTCATTGAGTCTGCGGAAGGCCTCGCACTGATCCTGGAACAACTCCCAGGTAGCCCGGCAGTCAGCCAGCGGGGAGTTCAGTGCGTCACGCACCAGCTTGTAATCCTTGATCAGCCGGTGGTAAGGGTTCTGCGGAAAGGAAAGGGGCGACAAGCGCAGAGTGTCAATCACCGGCAGCTTGAATAATGTGTGGTCTGGCTGGTATTCAGCCAGCACCGGCAGATCGTGGGCGAGAATGTTGTGGCCAACAAGACAGTCAGCTCCGCTGGCCAGATCCTGCAGTTGCTCAAGGGCGGCATCAAGTGGTGTTGCCCTGGTGATCTTGAGCTCAAGGGATTTGCCCGTGTCAGGACGCAGCGCACCCAGCATGAAGATGCGCTGGGGGCTCTGATCCGATTTTGCTGATGCAGTTTCCAGATCCAGAATCAGTGGGGAGGTAGGGAATGCTTCCATGTCATTGGCAAGGGCCGTACCCGAGGGCCACCTGAACTCCTTTTCAACACGATGCTAAGTTTCCATAGTTCACCTGTACCCCTTCGTACAAGTCAAGCTTGGCGTAATGTCGGAGATCTCATTGGACTGGTGGCGCTACAGCAAGGCACAGGTCACCCGTGAAAGGCGGGAAGCGCTGCGCTCACCGCTATAGTTCATTTTCATCACACACTCCACGCATTAGACAGCACCTCAGCCTGCTTCAACACCAGCTCCACAGCCCCCGGTGCTTCATCGGGTGGGTATTTGTACCGCTGCAAGGTACGTCGAACCAGGATCCGTAACTTGGCTCTGACACTCTCGCGTATCTGCCAGTCCACGGTGGTGGATGCGCGTAGTTTCTCAGTGATTTCCACCGCAATCTTCTTCAGGATTTCATCGCCCAGCTCGCGCACGGCGCTCTCGTTGTTGGCCAGGGCATCATAAAAGGCGATTTCGTCCGGGTTGAGGCCCAGCGCAGCCTCCCTCTCCATCTCGGCCTGGAACTGCTTGGCCATGGCAATCAGTTCTTCAATGACCTGCGCCGTTTCGATGCCGCGGTTGTTGTAGCGGCGCAGGGTCTCCTGCAGGCGGTCGGCGTACTTCTTCTCCTGCACCACGTTGTTGCCAGTGCGGGCCTTGATATTGTCCTTCAGGAGCTTTTCCAGCAGCTCCACGGCCAGATTCCTGTAGGGCATGCGCCGTACATCATCCAGGAACTCGTCAGACAGCAGCCCGATATTGGGCTTGTCGAGGCCGCACAGGGCGAACACGTCGGTCACACCCTCGGCAACGACGGCGTTGTCGAGGATCTGCTTGAGCACCGAGTTCTTT
>NZ_FOYD01000016.1 GCF_900115905.1 Halopseudomonas formosensis | reverse complement strand
CTCCATCTCCCTGGCCCAATAATGGGCACCCGAGCAGGCCTCCATGGCAATCATCGCTTCGGGATAGTTCGCCAGAAACGGCAGAAGCTCGCTGCGACGGAGCTTCTTGCGTCGAGCCTGTTTGCCCCGTTGGTCCAATACCACAACGAAGAACACAGTCTTTGCCAGATCGATACCGATTGTCGTAGATTTGTTCATGGTCTCCTCCTGTCTCTTCTCGTTTCTCAATAGATGTTTAGCATCTATTTCCTCTGGCGCATCACGACGCCGTATGAGGGAGAGGGAGGAGACCATCTCATCGAGCACCAGCTCGTCCGCGGTGGTTCAGGCCGCGCGGCGCTTGAGCAGATAGCAGATGCCTATCACCGCTACCCACACCGGCAGGGCAAAGACCGACAGCCGCGTGCTGCTGTCCAGCAGCAGGACCACCAGGATGAAGCCGACAAAGGCCAGGCACAGCCAGTTACCGAAGGGCGACCAGAGCGCGCGGAAGGTCGGGGTCACGCCCTGCTGCTGCATGCTGCGACGGAACATCAGGTGCGTCAGGGAGATCATCGCCCAGTTCAGTACCAGCGCCGCCACCACCAGCGACATCAGGATGATGAGTGCACCCTCGGGCAGTACATAGTTCAGCGCCACGCACAGCAGGGTGATCAGCCCCGATATCAGAATACCCATCACCGGCACGCCGCGGCGGTTGAGGCGCAGGAACAGGCGCGGGGCGTCACCCTGTTCAGCCAGACCATAGAGCATCCGGCTGTTGCAGTAGACGCCGCTGTTGTACACCGACAGCGCTGCGGTCAGCACCACGAAATTGAGCACATGGGCTGCGGTATCGCTACCGATCAGCGAGAAGATCTGCACGAAGGGGCTGCGGGCGTAGGCATCGTCGCCCGAGGTGAGGGTCTGCACCAGGCTGTCCCAGGGGTACAGCGATAGCAGCACGCCGAGCGCCAGGATATAGAACAGCAGGATGCGGTACACCACCTGGTTGATGGCCTTGGGAATGGACTTGCGCGGGTTCTCCGCCTCGGCCGCGGTAATGCCCACCAGCTCCAGACCGCCGAAGGAGAACATGAGCACAGCCATCACCGCCACCAGTCCGCCGATGCCGTTGGGAAAAAAGCCGCCGTGGGTCCACAGGTTGCTGACGCTGGCCTGTTCGCCGCCGGCGCCGGAGACCAGCAGATACAGCCCCAGCAGTATCATGCCGACAATGGCACCGACCTTGACGATGGCAAACCAGAATTCCGCCTCGCCGAAGGCCTTCACGTGGGTCAGGTTGATCAGGTTGATCAGCACGAAGAAGGCCAGCGCCGTGGCCCAGGTGGGAATCTCCGGGTACCAGTACTGCACGTACTTGCCCACCGCCGTCAGTTCGGCCATGCCGACCAGGATATAGAGCACCCAGTAGTTCCAGCCCGACAGGAAGCCGGCAAAGGGTCCCCAGTAGCGGTGGGCGAAATGACTGAAGGAGCCGGCCACCGGCTCCTCGACGATCATCTCGCCGAGCTGGCGCATGATCAGGAAGGCGATGAACCCGCCGATGGCGTAACCCAGCAGCATCGATGGGCCGGCGCTGCTCATGACGCCCGCCGAGCCGAGGAACAGGCCGGTACCTATGGCGCCGCCCAGGGCGATCAACTGGATGTGGCGGTTGGACAGGCCGCGTTTGAGCTGGCCTTGTTCAGCGGGTGCAGTCATGGGAAGGGATCCGTAGCGGCCGGTTCTGGCCAAAAAACGGCCAATTGTACATGGATCGGCCCGCTTCCGCAGGCCGCCAGTCAGCTAATGGCCCGATCTTTCCCCCGTCCCCGCCTCAGGCGCCACGCACCCACTGCTGGCGGCTCCAGCCACTGAGGGCATCCACTGCCAGCACCAGCAGCAACATGGCGATGATCACGGTGCTGGCCTGGGCCTCCTGGAACAGGCTCAGGCTGATATACAGCATCTGGCCCAGACCGCCGGCACCGACAAAGCCCAGCACGCTGGCCATGCGGATGTTGTTCTCCCAGCGGTACAGGGTATAGGCCAGCAGTTGCGGCCAGAGGTTGGGCAGGGTGCCGTAGAAAAAGGCCGTGATCTGCCCGCCACCCTGCAGGCGGATGGCCTCGGCCGGGGCGGTGGGGGTGTTCTCCAGGGCTTCGGCAAACAGCCGCCCGAGCACTCCGGCGGTATGCAGGGCCAGCGCCAGGGTGCCGGCGTTGGGGCCCAGTCCGGCGGCCAGTACCATCAGCGCCGCCCATACCAGCTCGGGTATGGCCCGCAGGGCATTGAGCACCAGCCGCACCAGGGCCCGGGCCGGCCAGCCGAAACGGCCGGCGGCGGGCAGCGCCAATGCCAGGCCGAGCAGGGCGGCCAGCAGGGTGCCCAGGGCGGACATGGCCAAGGTCTCCAGCGCACCGCGACCCACCGCCAGCAGCTGTGTCTGGCTCAGATCCGGCTGCAGGAAGCGCGCGGCGTAGGCACCCATCTGGCGCAGGTTGTCGGCCTGACCGAGGAACAGCAGGTCCAGACCCAGATAGACAAAGGAGGCCACCACGGCGACCAGCGTGGCCAGCAGCAACAGCAGGTTGACCGTCCGCCTCATGCCAGCCTCCCGCGCAGCACCCGGCTCAGGCCGTCGGCCAGCAGTACCAGCAGCAGGAAGGTCAGCAGCATGCTGGCAACCTCGTCACCGGCGAACATGCGCAGGGACAGGTCGATCTGCTGGCCCAGGCCACCGGCTCCGACAAAGCCCATGACCACCGAGGCGCGGATGGCGCATTCCCAGCGGTACACCGTGTAGGAGGTCAGCTCGGCGGCGGCGTTGGGCAGTATGCCGTAGCAGAAGGCGCTCAGACGCCCGGCGCCGGCCTGCAGCAGGGCATGCATCGGCCGGCGGTCCACCGACTCGAAGATCTCCGCATAGACCTTGCCGAGCATGCCGGCATAGGTGATGGCAATCGCCAGTACGCCGGCGGTGGGGCCCAGGCCCACGGCGCGGACAAACAGCAGGGCCCAGACGATTTCCGGGACGCTGCGCAGGAAAATCAGCAGCGCGCGCACCGGCCAGCGCAGCGCCTGGCCCAGCACGCCGGGGCGACCGCCCCGGGAGGCAGCGGACAGGGACAGGGCCCGGCTGGCCAGCAGCCCGGTGGGAATCGCCACCACCAGCGCCAGGGCCATGCCGGCGGTAGCGATCGCCAGGGTCTGCAAGGTGGCATCAAGCAGCAGTCGCAGGAAATCGGGGGCGTGCGCCGGTGGCCAGAAAGCGGCGACGAAGCGGCCCATCTCGCTCTGGCTGTCGGCAGCCAGCAGCACGCCCAGATCCAGCTCGGCGAGCTGGATGCCCGGCCACAGCAGGGCCAGGGCCACAGCGGTCAGCAGCAGCCGCGGCAGGGCGGCGGGATCTCGGCTGTCGCGGGTCAGCATCGGGGTATCTGCAGCTCCATGCTGGCCGTGGGCAGGGGCGGGGATACCAGCTGCTCATTGGCATAGAGGGCATCCAGCAGCTCGGGGTCGACCTCGCCCGCGGGCCGGTCGAAGGCGATCTGCCCGGCGCGCACGCCGATGATCCGGGGAAAGTGCGCCAGCGCCAGTTCCACCGCATGCAGGCTGGCGACCAGAGTCACGCCCCGGCTTTCGGCATGGCGGCAGAGTACGCGCAGGGTATGGTCGGCCAGCACCGGGTCCATGGCCGAGACCGGCTCATCCGCCAGCAGCAGGCTCGGGTCCTGATAGAGGGCGCGGGCAATGCCAACCCGCTGCAGCTGCCCGCCCGACAGCTGCTGGCACTGGGCGAACAGCCGGTCAGCCAGATCCAGTTGGGCAAGTACCGCCCGGGCGCCGGGAATGTCCAGCGGATGCAGCAGGTTGACCATGCTGCGGCCCAGACCCCACTGACCGAGCCGCCCAGCCAGCACCGCGGTGACTACCCGCTGGCGCGGTGGCAGGGGTGGCGCCTGATGGATCAGGCCGATACGTGAGCGCAGGCGTTGCCGTGCCCGGGACGACAGCCGCCAGGGATCCTCCTCCAGCAGCTGCAGATCGCCGCTGGTCGGGCGCAGTGCGCTGGCCATGATCCCCAACAGGCTGGACTTGCCGGCCCCGGATGGTCCTATGATGGCGACCCGTTCGCCTGCGGCGATATGCAGATCCACCCCCCGCAGGGCGTGGACCCCATTACCGTGCTGCAGACCGGCGCCGGACAGGCGCAGGCTCATTTCAGCAGGTCAGCGGCGCGGGCAGCCTCTTCGATGCCCTTGTAGTTGGCCGGCTCGGTCTCGATGAAGCGGCTGGCCGCCTGCAGGTCGAGGATTTCCTTGTGTGCCGGGTTGGCCGGATCCAGAGCGAGGAAGGCCTGCTTGATCTTCCCTGCCAGAGCCGGATCCAGGGTGCCGCGCACTGTCCAGTTGTAATCGTAGTAGGTGGGGGTGGTGGCAAATACCCGTACCTTGCTGGTATCCACCTTGTCGTTGGCGACCAGTTTGTCCCAGACGCTGGCATTGAGCACGCCGGCATCTACCCGGCCGGCCTGAACCCAGGCGGCGGTGGCGTCATGGGCGCCGGAGTAGCCGATGCGGCTGAAGAAGCTCTCCGGCTGGATGCCGTCCTGCAGCATGAAGTAGCGCGGCATCAGACTGCCGGAGGTCGAGGAGATCGAGCCGAAGGCAAAGGTCTTGCCCTTGAGGTCAGCCAGGGAATTCACCTCGGGGTTGGCGGTGATGAAGTTGCTGATGAACTCGGCGTCCTGTTCGCGCTGAACCAGCGGAATGGCATTGCCGGTCTTCAGGTACACCTGGACGAAGGTGAAGCCGCCGAGCCAGGCCATGTCCAGCCGGTCGGTGGCCAGCGCCTCGACCACCGCCGGGTAGTCGGCCACAGGTACGAATTCCACCTTCATGCCCAGTTCCTGTTCCAGGTAGGCGCCCAGCGGCTGGAACTTGCGCAGCAGTTCGGTCGGTGCTTCGTCGGGGATGGCGCTGACCCTGAGGACATCGGCCGCCTGGCTGGCCAGGGCGGTCAGCGACAGGACCAGGGCGCTGGTCAGTGCGAGGGTACGTTTGAGCATGGAAAGTTCTCCGGTTCAATGGCGGAAAAAATTCAGTAGTGGGTGGCCGGACGACCGCCGCTGCTGATTGGTGAAAGAGCGCGGCAATTATACGGAGGGTGAGGGCAAAGCGCAGCTTTGCTAATATCTGCGGCCTGACTTTTTTCTGCCGAGAGTGCCGATGAGCGAGCCGATCCGCCTGACCCAGTACAGCCATGGAGCCGGCTGTGGCTGCAAGATTTCCCCCAGGGTACTGGAAACCATCCTCGCGGGCAGTGGGGCGCAGAACCTCGATCCGCGGCTGTGGGTAGGCAACGCCTCCCGCGACGATGCGGCGGTTTATGCCCTGGATGAAGAACGGGGCGTGGTATCCACTACCGACTTCTTCATGCCGATTGTCGACGACCCCTTCGACTTCGGCCGCATTGCCGCCACCAATGCCATCAGTGACATCTACGCCATGGGCGGCGATCCGCTGATGGCCATCGCCATCCTCGGCTGGCCGGTCAACGTGCTGCCGCCGGAAGTGGCCCGGGAGGTCATGCGCGGCGGCAGGGCGGTCTGCGACGCCGCCGGCATTCCCCTGGCCGGCGGTCACTCCATCGACGCTCCCGAGCCCATCTTCGGACTGGCGGTGACCGGCGTGGTGGAAAAACAGTATCTCAAGCGCAACGACACCGGCACCGCCGGATGCCGGCTGTATCTGACCAAGCCCTTGGGCATCGGCATCCTCACCACCGCCGAGAAGAAGGCGAAACTGCGCGAGCAGGATGCGGGCCTGGCCCGGGACTGGATGTGCACCCTGAACCGACCCGGTTCACGCTTCGGCAAGCTGACCGGCGTTCGCGCCATGACCGATGTCACCGGTTTCGGCCTGCTCGGCCACCTGGTGGAGATGGCCGAGGGTGCGCAGCTGACGGCGCAACTGGACTTTGCCGCCGTGCCGCGCCTGCCCGGTGTGGATTACTACCTGGCCGAAGGCTGCATCCCCGGTGGCACGCTGCGCAACTTCGACAGCTACGGCGACCGGGTCGCGCCCATCTCCGACGAGCAGCGCAACCTGCTGTGCGACCCGCAGACCAGTGGCGGGCTGCTGGTGGCGGTGGCGCCGGAGGGCGAGCAGGAATTTCTCGCGGTGGCCACTGAGCTGGGCCTGCAGCTGGCGCCCATCGGCCGACTGGTCGAGCGTCGCGACCACGCCGTCGAGGTGCTTTGATGCGCCCGGATACCCAGGACTATCACCAGCTGTTTCTCGATGACGTGCCCATGATGGACATGCGCGCGCCGGTGGAATTTGCCCGGGGCGCCTTTCCCACTGCGGTGAGTCTGCCCCTGATGACCGACATCGAACGGCAGAAGGTCGGCACCTGCTACAAGAACCGGGGCCAGCAGGCGGCCATCGAGCTGGGGCACCAGCTGGTCTCCGGTGCGACCAGGGAGCAGCGGATCGAGGCCTGGGCCGCCTTTGCCAGGGCCAATCCCCAGGGTTATCTGTACTGCTTCCGCGGCGGGTTGCGCTCGCAGATAGTGCAGCAGTGGCTGAAGCAGGAAGCGGGCATCGAGTACCCCCGGGTGGTGGGTGGCTACAAGGCCATGCGGACCTTCCTGATCGAGACCACGGACAGGGCCGTGGCCGAATGCGATTTCGTCATCGTCGGTGGCATGACAGGCACCGGCAAGACCGAGGTGATTGCCGCACTGGACAACAGCATCGATCTGGAAGGCCATGCCAACCATCGTGGCTCCAGCTTCGGCAAGCGGGCCACCGGCCAGCCCGGGCAGATCGACTTCGAGAACCGCCTGGCCATCGACCTGCTCAAACGGCGTGCCCGCGGCCAGAGCCAGTTCGTGCTGGAGGACGAGAGCCGGCTGATCGGTGCCTGTTCCCTGCCGCTGTCCCTGACCCAGGGCATGCAGCGCTTTCCCATCGTCTGGCTGGAAGACAGCTTCGGCAACCGTGTCCAGCGCATCCTGCGCGACTACGTGATCGACCTGGCCGCCGAGTTCGACAGCGTGCACGGCGCCGAGCAGGGCTTCGCGCTGTTTTCCCAGCGGCTGCTGCAGAGTCTGGACAATATCCGCAAGCGGCTGGGTGGCGAACGCCACGCACGGCTGCGGCTGCTGATGGAGCAGGCGCTGGAAGAGCAGGCCCGCAGCGGCGAGGTGGAACTGCACCGCGGATGGATTGAGGGGCTGCTGGGCGAATACTACGATCCCATGTACGTCTATCAGCGCGAGAGCAAGGCCGAGCGTGTGGAGTTTGCCGGGGACGCCGGGGCAATCCGTGCCTATCTGGCCGAGCGCAGCCGGCGCTGAGCCGTGCTCGGCCTGCCGGCTTGAAAATCCCCGGCCGTTAGGGTCATATCGGCAACTCACTGGCTGTAACACAAGGATTACCCATGCAGACCCCCACCCTGATCCGTGAAACCTTCCCGGTCGGCCCGCTGCAGTGCAACTGCACCATCATCGGTGATCCCGTCACAAAAAAGGCCATCGTGGTGGACCCGGGCGGTGATCATCAGCTGATCCTCGATCGGATCAACCAGCTGGGGCTGAAGTTGGTCAGCATCATCCATACCCATGCCCATCTGGACCACTTCCTGGCGTCGGGCGAAATGAAGAAGGCCACAGGGGCGACCCTGCACCTGCACAAGGATGACCAGTTCCTCTGGGACAACCTGGAGATGCAGTGCCGGATGTTCGGTGTGCCGTACAAGCCGGTGCCGGCGCCGGACCAGTGGCTGCAGGACGACGAGGAGCTGGCCTGCGGGTGTGGGGTGGCCATGCATACCCCGGGGCATACCCCCGGTTCGATGAGCTTCTGGTTCCCCGAAGCCAGGTTGCTGATTGCCGGCGACACCCTGTTCCGCCGTGGCATTGGCCGTACCGACCTGTGGGGCGGCGATTACGCGCAGATCGAGCGTTCGATCCGCCAGCGGCTGTACACCCTGGACGAGGATGCCGTGGTGGTGACCGGGCATGGTCCGGATACCCGCATTGGTGACGAGATCCGCGAGAATCCTTTTATTCGCGGATGAATCAAGCATAATTGCAGCAACGGGATAAAATACCGATTCGTGCGGTCCAACCCCTGCCGTAGTGCGTCCCGCCTTCCGGGCGCTGCGGTGACGATGATTTGTGAATCAAGGAAAAGCGTATGAAGATCAAAGCACTGATTGCCGCTTCCGCCTGCGTGGCGCTGCTGGCTGGCTGTACCAACAACCCCTATACCGGTGAGCGTCAGGCAGGCAAGGCCGGCGTCTACGGTGGGACCGGCGCCGTGGCCGGCGCGGTAATCGGAGCCGCCACCTCCAGCAAGAAGGACCGTGCCAAGGGCGCCCTGATCGGTGCTGCTGTTGGCGGCGCCGCGGGTGGCGGGTACGGCTACTATGTGGACCGCCAGGAGCAGCGTCTGCGTCAGGAGCTGACCGGTACCGGTGTGCAGGTAGTGCGTAACGGTGACAACCTGCAGCTGGTCATGCCGGGCAACATCACCTTTGCCAGCAGCTCGGCGGATATTTCCAGCAGCTTCTATCCGACCCTGAATTCCCTGGTCAAGGTGTTCAAGGAATTCGACCAGAATGGCATCGACATCGTCGGCCACACCGACAGCACAGGTTCGCTGGAACTGAACATGCGCCTGTCCCAGGACCGCGCTTCCAGCGTGGCCTCCTACCTGACCAACCAGGGCGTATCCGGTGCGCGCATCAGCAGCCGTGGCGTTGGCCCCAGCCAGCCGATCGCCAGCAACAACACTCCCGAAGGTCGCGCGCAGAACCGCCGCGTGGAGATCAACCTGCGTCCGCTGTGATGCCTGGTTGATGTGAGCAACGAGAACGGGGCCTGCGGGCCCCGTTCTTGTTCATGTGGTTTCGTTTGGGCTAGCGCCCCCAGCGTCCCTGTCGACGAGCAGGTACTGCTCCTGGGAGGGACGAGCACCAGCTCGTCCAGCGTGATCGCCCTGTAACTACCTTCCCGGCGGATACTCCCGATGCAGCTCTGCCAGCAGGGCATCCTTCTCCTCCCACAGCGAGCTGACCCAGGCCTGGAAGCGGGCGCGGAATTCCGGATCGTTGTCGTAATCCTGGCCGAGAAACTCCGCCGGAATGGTACGGGTCTGGCAGCGCATCACCACCTTGCGGATGCGGCCGCTGAGCAGATCCCAGAAGGTCGGCGCGCCATCGGGGTAGTGGATGGTGATATCCACCAGCGAACGCAGCTGCTCGCCCATGGCATCCAGCACGAAAGCGATACCGCCGGCTTTGGGTCTGAGCAGGTAGCGATAGGGAGACTGCTGCTGTGCATGCTTTTCAGGTGTCAGGCGGGTGCCTTCGAGAAAGTTGAATACCGCCACCGGGGTCGCTTTGAACTTCTCGCAGGCGCGCTGGGTGGCGAGCCGATCCTGACCGGCCTTTTCCGGGTGTTTGGCCAGGTAGGCCTTGCTGTAGCGCTTCATGAAGGGGAAATCCAGCGCCCACCAGCAGATGCCGATTACCGGCACCCAGATCAGCTCCTGCTTGAGGAAGAACTTGAGCATGGGCATGCGCCGGTTGAGGTTGTGCTGCAGGGCAAGGATGTCGACCCAGCTCTGGTGGTTGCTGGTGACCAGATACCAGCCGTCATGGTCCAGCTGGTCGCGACCCTGGACGACCCACTCGGTACGGCCGGCCAGGCGCATCCAGCCACTGTTGAATGCCATCCAGCTCTCGGCAATGCGGATCATTACCCGGGTCAGAAAACGCTGCCAGGCCGGGATGGGCAGCAGTGCCTTGAGCAGCGAACAGGGCAGCAGCAGGCTGAACCAGAACAGGGTGTTGAGGATCAGCAGCAGCAGCGAAATAACCCCGCGAACGGGTGCAGGCAGGAAGAACAGCATCGTCTGGCAACTCACTTGAGGGCGCGGCGGCCTGGTTGTTGTCACTTTCAGGCCGCCGCCCCTGTCACGGTCAGTTCTGGGTATCGGCCTGTATGGCAGTCAGTGCGATTGTAAACACGATGTCGTCCACCAGGGCACCCCGGGACAGGTCGTTCACCGGCTTGCGCAGGCCCTGCAGCATGGGGCCCACGCTGATCACGTTGGCGCTGCGCTGTACCGCCTTGTAGGTGGTGTTGCCGGTGTTCAGGTCGGGGAAGATGAAGACCGTGGCCTTGCCCGCGACCAGACTGTCCGGTGCCTTCTGCTGGCCGACGCTGGCAATCGCGGCGGCATCATACTGGAGAGGCCCGTCGATCAACAGTCCCGGCTCGCGCTCGCGCGCCAGCTGGGTGGCCTTGCGTACCTTCTCCACATCCTCGCCGGTGCCTGAGCTGCCGGTGGAGTAGCTGATCATCGCCACCCGCGGCGGGATGCCGAAGGCCTCGGCCGAACGCGCACTCTGGATGGCGATTTCCGCCAGCTCCTCGGCATCGGGGTCCGGGTTCACTGCGCAGTCGCCGTACACCAGTACCTGATCGGGCAGCAGCATGAAGAACACCGAGGACACCAGGTTGTATCCCGGCGCGGTCTTGATCAGCTGGAAGGCCGGGCGGATGGTGTTGGCGGTGGTATGGATGGCACCGGATACCAGGCCGTCGACCTCGTCCAGAGCCAGCATCATGGTGCCCAGCACCACGTTGTCCTCCAGCTGCTGCAGCGCCACCGGCGCGGTCAGGCCGCGATCCTTGCGCAGCTCGACCATGGGGGCCACATAACGCTCGCGCACCTCGTCCGGGTCGATGATCTGCAAGCCCTCGGGCAGGGTGATGTGATGGGCGCGGGCTACCGCTTCCACCGACTCGGGCTTGGCCAGCAGCACGCACTGGGCTATGCCCCGGCGCTGGCAGATGGCCGCGGCCTGCACGGTACGCGGCTCGTCTCCCTCGGGCAGCACGATGCGCTTGCCGGCCTGCTGGGCCCGGGTCACCAGGTCGTAGCGGAAGGCCGGGGGCGACATGCGGCGTTCGGTGGTTTCCCCGCAGCGGCGCTGCAGCCAGGCATGGTCGATATAGGAGGCGACAAAGTCGGTCACCAGGGTAGTGCGCTCGGTGTCGTCGACGGGGATTTCCCGGTTCATGCGATCGAGCTGGGAGGCGGTGGCAAAGCTGCCGGTTTCCACCAGCACTATCGGCAGACCGTTATCCACTGCCGGCTGGCACAGCTGCATGACGCGTTCATCGGGCACGATGTTGCCGGTCAACAGCAGGCCCGCCAGCGGCGTACCGGACAGCGACGCCAGGCTGCTGGCGATGATGATGTCGTCCCTGTCCCCCGGTACCACCAGCAGGGTGCCCGGACGGAACAGGTGCAGGGTGTTGGGTACGGTGCGGGCACAGAGAATGATGTCGCGCACGCGGCGCTGATGCATCTCGCCGGGATGCAGGATGCGGGCGTTGAGCAGGCTGGCTACATCCGAGGTGCGCGGGGCGCTGAGCTCACCCTGCCACGGAATGCAGCCGATCAGACGGAAGCCTTCGGTATCCAGTACCCGGGATTCCTGCTTGAGTGCCAGCGCGTAATCCTTGAGGGTGCGCTTGAGCTCACCGCGGTCGCTGGGCACGTCCCCCTCCAGCTCCAGGTCCCGCACCTTGTTGATGATTACCCCCAGCACCTTGGGATCGTTCGGCCCGCCGAAGCCCTGGGCATGCAGCTCGATGCGGTGGGCCAGACTGGCCAGATTGTCGTCGTCCGGGGCGCTGACCAGGATCACGTCGGCGTCCAGGCTGGTAGCGATATGCTGGTTGATGCGCGCGGCATAGGCCGCCTGGCGGGTCGGGACCATGCCTTCGACCACCACCACGTCCGCGTCTCTGGCTGCTTCGCGATAGCGGCTGACAATATCCTCCATGACTTCGTCGAGTTCACCGTTGCCCAACCGCCGTTCGACCTCATGCAGGTCCAGCGGGGCTGGAGGCTGCAATCCCATGGTCCGGCTGATCAGTGCGGTGGAACGCTCCGGTCCGCTGTCGCCCGGGTGCGGCTGGGCAATGGGTTTGAGAAAGTGCACGCGCAGGCCGCTGCGCTCCAGCGCGCGGATCAGCCCCAGGCTGACCGACGTCAGGCCCACACCAAAGCCCGTCGGGGCGAGAAAAAAGGTATGCATGAATCAGGCTTCCTGTTCCGCTGACTGGGTGGCAGTGAAATCGAGCAGCGCCAGGCATTCCTCGGCGATCTGCCGCTCCTCGTCAGTAGGTATGACCAGAATGGCGGGCGAATGCTCGGCCTGGATCTGCCGCGCGGGGTTGCCCGGCGGTGTCGCATTGGCGGTGGGGTCGATGGCCAGTCCGAACAGAGCCAGATGGCGTACCGTGAGCTCGCGCACCAGGGGCGAGTTCTCGCCGATGCCGCCGGTGAAGATCAGTCCGTCCAGACGTGGCAGCGCCACGGCCAGCCCGGCCAGTGAACGGGCCAGGCGGTAGCAGAACACGTCGATGGCCAGGCTCGCGCCGGCGTGGCCGTCGGCCCGGGCGGCAACCAGGGTGCGCATGTCGTTGGACAGGCCGGACAGCCCCAGCAGGCCGCTCTCGCGGTTGAGCATGTTGTCGATGCGTTCCAGATCCCAGCCCAGGTTGCGGGCCAGATGCGAATGCAGGTTGGGGTCCACGTCGCCGCTGCGGGTGCCCATCACCAGGCCTTCCAGCGGGGTCAGCCCCATGCTGGTATCCAGACTTCTGCCATCGAGCACGGCGCAGGTGGAGCAGCCATTGCCCAGGTGCGCGGTCAGCCAGGCGCCGTGGCCGGGCTCCATGCCCATCAGCAGGCTGGCCTGGCGGGACACATAGCGATGGCTGGTGCCATGAAAGCCATAGCGGCGCACGCTGTGTTCGGTATACAGGTACTCGGGCAGGGCGTAACGGTAGGCGTGGGGCGGCATGCTCTGGTGAAAGGCGGTATCGAAGATGGCGATGTGCGGAATATCCTCGAACACTCGCATGGCTTCATTGATACCGGTCAACTGCGCCGGATTATGCAGCGGCGCAAGGGTCGAACTGTCCGTGATCGCCTGGATGACCCTATCGTCGATGACGCTGGCGCCGGTGAAATGCTCGCCGCCATGCACGATACGATGGCCGACGGCGGCCAGCGGCTGATGGGCAAAGCGCTTGATCAGCGGCAGCAATTCGGCCATGGCGGAGCGGTGGGTGCCATCGGCAATGAGCACCTGCTCGCGGATATCTCCTGCCTTCCAGTTCAACACCCCCTCGGCCGTGCCCAGCCGCTCGGCCAGACCGCTGAGTACCGGGGTGCGATCGGCTTCGCCGAGCAGTGCGAATTTCAGGGATGAACTGCCACAATTTATGACAAGTACCAGTCGATCGGTCATGGTGCTCCATTACTAAGCTGTTGAGTCGAGGGCTGTTTTGGCGCATCCCGCGCCGCAGCTGGAATTCTCCCGTTATACCCCAGGCGCAGCAGCAGGGGAACCGCCCGTGCGTTTCCGCGCATTTATGCGTAAACTGACAGCTTCAAAGCCTCAATTCACAGGATTTTTTTATGCAGATTGCTGCCAACAAAGCCGTATCGATTGACTACACCCTGACCAACGATGCCGGCGAAGTACTGGACACCTCCGCAGGCGGCGAGCCGCTGGTATACCTGCACGGCGCAGGCAACATCATTCCCGGGCTGGAGCGTGAGCTGGATGGCAAGCAGGTCGGCGATGAACTGAAGGTGACCATCGAGCCGGAAGACGCCTACGGCGAATTCTCCGCGGATCTGGTGGCCGTGCTGGGTCGCAACATGTTCGAAGGCGTTGACGAGCTGGAAGTGGGCATGCAGTTCCATGCCTCCGCTCCGGATGGCGGCATGCAGATCGTCACCATCACTGCCCTGGACGGTGATGAGGTCACTGTCGATGGCAACCACCCGCTGGCAGGTCAGCGCCTGACCTTCGAAGTCAAGGTAGCGGCGGTACGTGACGCGACCGAAGACGAAATCGCCCATGGTCACATCCATGGCGACGGTGGCGTGCACCACTGATAGTGCCCGGAGCCGGCCTGCGGGCCGGCTTTCCCCGCAGTTCCCCCGCCGCATCCGGATGACAGGTATTTCTGTCCCGCCATCATTGACATCAATTCAAGTTTAAAAAGGTCGAACTGACCTTATAGTGGCCCTCCAGTCCAATTTGCAGGAGTGTTTGCCCGATGTCCGCACAAGCCAGTCTGTTGTTCAAGCCAGTGGAGCTGGGCTCCCTGAAGCTGCCCACGCGCCTGGTGATGGCGCCCATGACGCGCAACTTCTCGCCCAAGGGTGTGCCCACTGATCAGGTGGTGGAATACTACCGCCGTCGCGCCGCTGCCGGTGTCGGCCTGATCATCAGCGAAGGCACCACTGTGCCGCACTGCGCCGCCAACGGCTATCCGAACGTGCCGCAGTTCCACGGTGAAGAAGCACTGGCTGGCTGGAAGAAGGTGGTAGATGCCGTGCACGCGGCCGGCGGCAAGTTTGCCCCGCAGCTGTGGCACGTCGGCAACGTGCGTCGTCTGGGCACCGAGCCCGACCCGAGCGTGCCGGGCTTCGGTCCCATGGCCAAATACAAGGACGACAAGCTGATCGTTCATGGCATGACCCATGAGGATATTCAGGATGTGGTCCGGGCCTTTGCCCAGGCGGCGAAGGATGCCAAGGCAATCGGTTGCGATGCGGTCGAGCTGCACGGTGCCCATGGCTACCTGATCGACCAGTTCTTCTGGGAAGGTACCAACCAGCGTGACGACGAGTACGGCGGCAGCATGGAAAACCGTGGTCGCTTCGCGGTGGAGATCATCCGCGCGGTGCGTGAAGCGGTTGGCCCCGATTTCCCGATCATTTTCCGTTTCTCCCAGTGGAAGCAGCAGGACTACACCGCACGTCTGGCGCCCACGCCGGAGCTGCTGGAACAGTTCCTCAAGCCGCTGGCTGAAGCGGGTGTGGACATCTTCCACTGCTCCCAGCGCCGCTACTGGGAGCCGGAGTTCGAAGGGTCTTCCCTGAACCTGGCCGGCTGGACCCGCAAGATTACCGGCAAGCCCTGCATCACCGTGGGCAGCGTGGGCCTGGACAGCGAGTTCCTCGAGTACATGGTCAAGACCGACAAGGTCGCCAAGACCGACGCCAACATCGACGATCTGCTGCAGCGTCTGGACAATCAGGAGTTCGATCTGGTCGCGGTGGGCCGGGTGCTGATCTCCGATCCGGAGTGGGCAACCAAGCTGCGTGAAGGCCGGATTGACGAGATCCTGCCCTTCAGCCGCGAGGCTCTGAAGGCGCTGAACTGATCTGTTCGACTGCTGTTCCGGTGGCCGGGCCGGAACAGCAGTACGCTTGAACCGGTCAGGCCGCCGAGCGGGGGCCGGGGCCTTCCCGTACCCACAGCAGGGTAGAGCCGGCCACCGCCGACGGCATCACCAGCAGGTTCACCAGCGGAATCAGCATGCCGACGTACACCGGCAGACCGAAGCCCAGTGACACTCCCCGATGCCCGCGCATCCAGCGCAGCATGTCGATGAATCCCACCTGATCGTTATCCGCCTGGTAGTCGATGTACTGCACCGCCATCATCCATACCCCGAACACCAGCAGCAGGGGTGACGCCACCAGGTTGACCACGGGAATCAGCGTCAGCAGCAAAAGCCCGATGAGTCTGGGCAGGTAATAGACGATCTTGCGGCATTCACGGCCCAGGCTGCGGGGCACCACCATGACGATCTCCCGCCAGCCGGTCGGTGGACTGACCAGCCCGCGTTCCTGCTCGGCGACCTTCTCGGCCAGAAAGCCGTAGAAGGGCGAGGCAATCAGGTTGGCCAGCATGCTGAAGCCGAAAAACAGCACCAGCAGTACCACCAGCGCGAACAGCGGCCACAGCAGCCATTCAACGAAGGCGGCCCAGTCGGGCAGGTGGGGCATGAGGCGATCCATCCAGTAGTTGAACTGGCGTGCGCCCCAGCCTATCAGCGCCAGAAACAGCGCCAGGTTGAGCAGCAGCGGAATCACCAGAAAGCGGCGCAGGCCGGGCTGGCGGATGCGCTGCCAGCCTTCGCGCAGGTAGCCTGAACCACGCAGGGGAGCAATGGCTTGGGTCATCAGTAGTCCTTTGTCAGCGGCAATAGGGATACACTATGCGCCTGATATAGTGACAGCAGTATTCTTCGCCTGCTCAGTGCTCTACCATGCAGGCGGTGAATTTCAATCATACCGCTGCGGCGGTGATCTGGAGGAATCAATGTCTGAAGCACGCCACTCCCGTCTGATCATTCTGGGCTCCGGCCCGGCTGGTTACAGCGCCGCAGTCTACGCCGCACGGGCCAACCTCAAGCCGCTGCTGATCACTGGCATGCAGATGGGTGGTCAGCTGACCACCACCACCGAGGTGGACAACTGGCCGGGCGACGTTGAAGGTCTCCAGGGTCCGGATCTGATGGAGCGCATGCGCAAGCACGCCGAGCGCTTCGAGACCGAAATCGTCTTCGATCACATCAACAAGGTGGACCTGCAGCAGCGCCCCTTCGTGCTGACCGGCGACCAGGGCGAGTACAGCTGCGACGCCCTGATCATCGCCACCGGTGCCTCCGCCCGCTACCTGGGGCTGCCCTCGGAAGAGGCCTTCATGGGCAAGGGTGTGTCGGCCTGCGCCACCTGTGACGGTTTCTTCTACCGCAACCAGGATGTGGCCGTGATCGGTGGCGGTAATACCGCTGTGGAAGAGGCCCTGTACCTGGCCAATATCGCGAAGAAGGTCACCCTGGTACACCGCCGCGATACCTTCCGCGCCGAGAAGATTCTGGTCGACAAGCTGATGGCCAAGGTTGCCGAGGGCAAGATCGAGCTGAAACTCAACGCCAATCTGGATGAGGTGCTGGGCGATGACAGCGGCGTCACCGGCATGCGCCTGGCATTCAACGACGGCCGCAAGGAAGACATCGCCCTGGCCGGCGTCTTCATCGCCATCGGTCATACCCCCAACACCAGCCTGTTCGAAGGTCAGCTGGAGATGAAGGATGGCTATCTGAAGATCAACAGCGGCACCGAAGGTAACGCCACCGCGACCAATATCCCGGGCGTGTTCGCCGCCGGTGACGTGGCCGATCATGTCTACCGCCAGGCCATTACCTCGGCTGGTGCCGGTTGCATGGCGGCGCTGGATGCGGAAAAGTACCTGGATCAGCAGTAAGGCCTGTTTCCTCCTCTGCCTTCAGGGCAGGGGAGGGCAGTAATCGCCCACAAAAAAACCGGCTCCGGGCCGGTTTTTCATGCTTGTCTGAGCTGTTGAGGGCCATTCCCTGGGAAGTGCCCTGGGAAATGGTGCCCCGGGGGAGAATCGAACTCCCACTCTGTCACCAGAAGCGGATTTTGAATCCGCCGCGTCTACCAATTCCGCCACCGAGGCGTCGGACAAGCCGCGCGGAGTATACGGAGGCTTTGCCGCGCCGGTCAATGGTTTCCATGGCCGGGAAGGCGGTTTTCCGCTACCATTAGCGCCCTTTTCTGCAATGCCGGTATGCCTTTCATGCGCGTCAGCGATTTCCATTTCGACCTGCCTGACAGCCTCATCGCCCGTCATCCGCTGGCCCAACGCCGAGCCAGTCGGCTGCTGTGTCTCGATGGCCCCAGCGGTACCCTGGAGCACCGGCGGTTCGCCGAGCTGCTGGAGTACCTGCGGCCGGGCGACCTGATGGTATTCAACAATACCCGGGTCATACCGGCGCGTCTGTTCGGGCGCAAGGAAACCGGCGGGCAGCTGGAAATTCTGGTGGAACGGGTGCTGGATGAGCACCGGGTGCTGGCCCATGTGCGGGCCAGCAAGTCGCCCAAGCCGGGCAGTCGCATCCTCCTTGCGGATGACAGCCAGGTCAGCATGCTGGCGCGCCACGATGCCCTGTTCGAGCTGGGCTTTGCCGAGCCGGTGCTGCCGCTGCTTGATCGCATCGGCCATATGCCGCTGCCGCCCTATATCGATCGGCCGGACGAGAGTGCCGACCGGGAACGGTATCAGACGGTCTATGCGCAGCGCGCCGGTGCGGTGGCGGCGCCCACGGCGGGGCTGCATTTCGACAGCGAGCTGCTGGCGGCGATCCGCGACCTCGGCGTGGAAACGGCCGAAGTCACCCTGCACGTGGGTGCCGGTACCTTCCAGCCGGTAAGAGTGGAGCGGATCGAAGACCACCACATGCACAGCGAGTGGCTGGAGGTTGGCCCGGACGTGGTGGCGGCGGTGCAGGCCTGCAAGGCCCGGGGTGGGCGCGTCATCGCGGTGGGTACCACCAGCGTGCGCTCGCTGGAAACCGCCGCGCAGTCCGGAGAGATTGCGCCCTACAGCGGTGATACCGATATCTTCCTCTACCCCGGTCGACCCTTCCATGTGGTCGATGCGCTGGTCACCAACTTCCACCTGCCGGAGTCGACCCTGCTGATGCTGGTGTCGGCCTTTGCCGGTTACCGCGAAACCATGGCCGCCTACCGGGCGGCGGTGGAAAATGGATACCGTTTCTTCAGTTACGGTGATGCGATGTTCATCACCCGCAATCCGGATGCCCGTGGGCCCGAGGATGAACAATGAGTCATATGCAGTTTGAAGTGTTCGCCACCGACGGCAAGGCCCGTCGGGGGCGCCTGACCTTTCCCCGCGGTGTGGTGGAAACCCCGGCCTTCATGCCGGTGGGTACCTACGGCACGGTCAAGGGCATGCTACCCCGGGATATCAAGGATATAGGCGCGCAGATCATTCTGGGTAATACCTTCCACCTGTGGCTGCGCCCGGGCACCGAGGTCATCCGCAAGCACGGCGACCTGCACGATTTCATGCAGTGGCAGGGACCGATCCTCACCGACTCCGGTGGGTTCCAGGTGTTCAGCCTGGGCGCCATGCGCAAGATCAGGGAGGAGGGGGTGTACTTTTCCTCCCCGGTGGATGGTGCCAAGGTGTTCATGGGACCCGAGGAGTCCATGCAGGTGCAGCGCGAGCTGGGGTCGGACATCGTGATGATCTTCGACGAGTGCACCCCGTACCCCGCCGACCACGATACCGCTCGCCGCTCCATGGAGCTGTCGCTGCGCTGGGCTCAGCGCTCGAAGAATGCCCACGAGGGCAACCCCTCGGCCCTGTTCGGCATCGTCCAGGGCGGCATGCACGAGGACCTGCGGGCCCGTTCGCTGGACGGGCTGTGCGAGATCGGCTTCGACGGCCTGGCCATCGGCGGTCTGTCGGTCGGCGAGCCGAAGGAGGACATGATCCGAATTCTGGACTTCCTGCCGCCGCTGATGCCACCGGAAAAGCCCCGGTACCTGATGGGCGTGGGCAAGCCGGAGGATCTGGTCGAGGGCGTGCGCCGCGGCGTCGACATGTTCGACTGCGTCATGCCTACCCGCAACGCCCGAAATGGTCATTTATTCACCGACACCGGCGTGGTAAAAATCCGCAACGCGGTGCACCGCCACGATGACTCGCCGCTGGATCCGGCCTGCGATTGCTATACCTGCCGGCATTTCACCCGATCCTACCTGCATCATCTGGACAAGTGCGGGGAAATGCTCGGCAGCATGCTCAACACCATTCACAACCTGAGACATTATCAGCGGTTGATGGATGGTTTGCGCGGTGCCATTCAACAGGGTACATTGACCGACTTTGTGGATAACTTCTACGCCAGGCTCGGCCGGCCGGTCCCGCCCCTGGAGACTTGAACAGCGGTCAGGAAGCCCCATTATCTTCTTGCGATTACATAAAACAGGAGTGTTACATGAGTTTCTTCATCTCCAGCGCCATGGCCCAGACAGCAGAAGGTGCGGGTGCACCGCCGGCAGGCTTTGATGCCATGAGCCTGATCTTCCTGGTCGGCTTCGTGGTCATCTTCTATCTGATGATCTGGCGTCCCCAGGCCAAGCGTGCCAAGGAACACAAGAATCTGATCAGCAGCCTGAGCACCGGCGACGAAGTGGTCACCAACGGCGGTATCCTCGGCAAGGTGAAGAAGGTCACTGACGAGTTCATCGTTCTGGAAGTGAGCGAAGGTCAGGAGCTGAAGTTCCAGAAGGGAGCCGTGGTTGCGGCACTGCCAAAGGGCACCCTGAAAGCCATCTGATTTCTTAGACAGTTTATCCGGGCGCATGATGCGCCCGGTTCGTATCGGGCCCTGACATGCTCAACCGTTATCCGCTGTGGAAATACCTGCTTATCGTGGTCGTGCTGCTGCTCGGCCTTGTATATGCCACCCCCAACCTCTACCCCGACGATCCGGCTATCCAGATTTCCGGCATCAGCTCAACCCAGACCATCGAACAGAGCGATCTCGAACGCATCGAGCGTGCCCTGAACGAGGCCGGAATCCAGACCAAGGGCATCGAGCTGAGCGACAACGCCGGCTCGGGACTGGTGCGCCTGGTCGAGCGGGATGATCAGCTGCCGGCCCAGGACATAGTGCGCCGTACCCTGGGCAACGAGTTCGTGGTAGCCCAGAATCTGGCTCCCACCACGCCGCAATGGCTGCTCAACATCGGCGCCGGTCCCATGAAGCTGGGCCTGGACCTGGCCGGCGGTGTGCACTTCCTGCTGGAAGTGGACATGGAGAAGGCCATCGAGGCGCGCATGAATGTCTACGACAGCGAGCTGCGCAGCCTGTTCAGAACCGAGCGCGTGCGCTATCGCAGTCTGCCCAAGCAGGGCAATGTCCTGCAGTTCGGCTTCACCGAAAGTGACCAGCTCAGTGCCGCCCAGCGCCTGATCAACAGCAAGTACAACGAATTCCAGATCACCACTACCCGTCGTGACAACATGGATGTACTGCGTCTGGCGCTGACCGACGCCAAGCAGAGCGAGATTCGCAACTACGCGGTGAGTCAGAACCTGACCACGGTGCGCAACCGGGTGAACGAACTGGGTGTGGCCGAACCGCTGGTTCAGCGCCAGGGTGCCAACCGCATCATCGTCGAGCTGCCGGGCGTGCAG
This sequence comes from Halopseudomonas formosensis, assembly GCF_900115905.1. Taxonomy (GTDB): domain Bacteria; phylum Pseudomonadota; class Gammaproteobacteria; order Pseudomonadales; family Pseudomonadaceae; genus Halopseudomonas; species Halopseudomonas formosensis. The sequence continues at coordinate 35,046 of NZ_FOYD01000016.1, read as the reverse complement.
GATACTGCCGAAGCCAAGCGGATCCTGGGCAAGACCGCCAACCTCGAGTTCCGTCTGGCCGCCGAGCCCAATGCGCCTCGTGCCACCGTGGAGACCTTCGAGTTCCGGGATGGCATGGGTCGCCCGCCGGCGGATGTCGAGCGCAGCATTATCCTCACCGGTGACCAGGTCACCGACGCCCAGTCCAACTTCGACGAGAACGGTCAGCCCCAGGTCAATATCCGCCTGGACGGCCATGGCGGCGAGCTGATGTCCCGCGCCACCCGCAACAACGTCGGCCGGGGCATGGCGGTACTCTTCATCGAGCAGCGCGAAGTACCCCGTACCGTGATGCAGGAAGTGGATGGGGTGATGCAGGAAGTGACGGTGCCCAGCTTCGTTGAGGAGAAGTCCATCATCAGCCTGGCCACCATCCAGAGCACCCTGGGCAACCAGTTCCGCATCACCGGTCTGGGTTCGCCTGCCGAAGCCTCCGAGCTGGCGCTGCTGCTGCGCGCCGGTGGTCTGGCGGCGCCCATGCACTTTGCCGAGGAACGCACCATCGGGCCGAGCCTGGGGGCTGAGAACATCGCCAACGGTATCGCGGCGACCCAGCTCGGTTTCGTCCTCGCCATGCTGTTCATGGTGGTGGTCTACCGCGGCTTCGGTGTGCTGGCCAGTATCGCCCTGAGCTTCAACCTGGTACTGCTGCTGGCGCTGATGTCGCTGCTGGGCGCCACCCTGACCCTGCCTGGCATCGCCGGTATCGTATTGACTCTGGGTATGGCCATTGACGCCAACGTGCTGATCTTCGCGCGAATACGCGAGGAGTTGAAGAACGGCGCCTCGGCGCAGCGGGCCATTCACGAGGGCTTCGACAAGGCCTTTACCGCCATTCTCGACAGTAACCTGACCACGCTGCTGGTCGGCGCCATCCTGTTCGCCATGGCCTCCGGCCCGATCAAGGGCTTCGCCGTCACGCTGTCGCTGGGTATTGTCACCTCGCTGTTCAGTGCCATCCTGGTAACCCGCGCCATGATCAACCTGATCCTCGGCGGGCGTACCGGCAGAACACTCAGCAGAATCTGGCTGTGAGGAGCCGAACAGATGCTTAATAAAACCATCAACTTCATGCGCTGGCGCAAGCCGTTCTACGTCATCGCACTGGTATTCTGTCTGGCCTCCATCGCCAGCCTGGTCGTCAAGGGGCTGAACTTCAGTCTGGACTTCACCGGGGGGGCTCAGGTCGAGCTGAGCTACAGCGAGCCGGTAGATCTGGCGGCTGTGCGCCAGACGCTGCAGGCGGCCGGACTTGGCGATGCCATAGTGCAGAACTTCGGTTCCACATCGGACGTCATGATCCGTCTGGCCAGTGATGACCCCAACGTGGGCAGCCGGATTGCCCAGCTGATCCGTGCCGACAACGCGGACCAGGAAGTTACCGTCAAGCGGGTGGAGTTCATCGGCCCGCAGGTCGGTGAGGAGCTGCGTGACCAGGGCGGTATCGGTCTGCTGCTGGCCCTTGGCGGCATCCTGCTGTACGTGGCCATGCGCTTCCAGCTCAAGTTCTCCACCGCTGCGGTGGTGGCGCTGCTGCACGACGCCATCTTCACCCTGGGTATCCTGTCGTTCTTCAACATTCCCTTCGACCTGACGGTGCTTGCGGCACTGCTGGCCGGGGTGGGCTACTCGCTGAACGACACTATCGTGGTATTCGACCGGGTGCGGGAGAACATGCGACTGATGCGCAACTCCGATCTGGCCGAAGTGATCAACGTCTCCACCACCCAGACCCTGGCCCGTACCCTGGCAACCTCGGTGTCCACTATCGTGGTGCTGATGTCACTGCTACTGGTCGGCGGCGAGTCACTGTACGGTTTTGCCCTGACGCTGATCGTCGGTGTGATCATCGGCACCTACTCGTCCATCTACGTGGCGAACGGTCTGCTGATGACCCAGAATCTGACCCGCGAGGATCTGATTCCCAAACAGCTGGAAGAGGTCGACGACCGCCCCTGAGGGCAGCACGTCGAGCTGAGGCAGTAAGCAAAAACCCCGGACAGCAATGCTGTACCGGGGTTTTTCTTGCTTGTCACACTTGTGGCTTGTGGCTTGTGGCTTGTGGCTTGTGGCTTGTGGCTTACCGCTTACCGCTTACCGCTTGAAGCTTGCCTCCGCCTCTGCCTCAGCGCTTCATCGCCGGTGTCAGGTGCGGCTGGATGGCGGTCAGCACGGCCTTGAAGCACTTCGGATTGCCGGCAACGACCTGGCCCTTTTCCAGGAACTGGTGGCCACCGGTGAAGTCGCTGATCAGGCCGCCCGCTTCCTGAATGAGCAGGCCACCGGCGGCCATGTCCCATTCGGCCAGACCGAATTCCCAGAAGGCGTCATAGCGCCCGGCGGCGACGTAGGCCAGATCCAGGCTGGCGGCGCCGCAACGGCGGATGCCAGCGGTCTGGCCGACCAGGCTTCGGAACATGCCCAGATAGTTGTCCAGGTCATCGATCTGGTCCTGCTTGAACGGGAAGCCGGTACCCAGCAGGGCGCCGTCCAGGCTCTTGCGGTTGCTTACCCGCAGGCGCTTGCCGTTGAGTGCTGCACCCCGACCGCGGCTGGCGGTGAATTCTTCCTGGCGTACCGGATCGAGAATGACCGCATGCTCGATGCGACCCTTGATGCGGCAGGCGATGCTCACGGCAAAGTGCGGTACGCCGCGCAGGAAGTTGGTGGTGCCATCCAGCGGGTCGATGATCCAGACGATATCCGCGCCTTCACCCTGGCCGGGCTGGAAGCCGGACTCTTCGGCGTGAAAGCCGTGATCCGGGTAGGTCTTGCGCAGATGATTGATGATGGTCTGTTCTGCAGCCCGGTCGATTTCGCTGACGTAGTCGTTCGCTTCCTTCTCGTTGACGGTCAGGATGTCCAGCCTCTCCATGGAGCGATAGATCAATTCTCCGGCACTGCGGGCGGCGCGCAGGGCGATGTTCAACATGGGCTGCATAGGGGGTATCTCTGGTAGGGTACGAAAAGCCGGAAATTATAGCAGAGTTGCCGGCTCAGTTGCACAAATGCATCGTAGTCAGTCATCGGCAGATTTTAGTAAGATGTCTGCCTTTCCCTTTGCCTCGCTGCAGCTCTGGAGTGTCCCTTGTTCGATGATATTCGCGTGGTCCTGGTGAACACCAGCCATCCCGGCAACATTGGTGGCGCTGCCAGGGCGATGAAAAACATGGGGTTGAGCCAGCTGGTGCTGGTCGACCCCGAGCGCTTCCCTGACGCTGAAGCCAGCTCCCGCGCCTCGGGTGCCGACGACATTCTGGCCAATGCCCGGGTGGTCGCGACGCTGGAGGAGGCGCTGGCCGATTGCCTGCTGGTTCTGGGCACCAGTGCCCGGGATCGCCGCATCCCCTGGCCAGTGGTGGATCCGCGGGAGGCGGCGGACAAGGTGCTGGATCAGCTGGAGTCGCCGGCCGGCGGCCCGGTCGCGCTGGTATTCGGCCGCGAGCACTCCGGGCTTACCAGTGAGGAGCTGCAGCGTTGCCGCTACCATGTGCATATCCCGTCCGACCCCGACTTCAGTTCGCTGAATCTGGCGGCGGCGGTGCAGGTGCTGAGCTACGAGCTGCGCATGCAGAGTCTCGGGCGCCAGGGGCTGTCGACCACCTTTGCCAAGCCGGCGGCCGAGGAGGAACCCCCGGTAACCGCCGAACAGATGGAGCTGTTCTACCAGCATCTGCAGCAGGTGATGGTGGAGATCGGCTTCCTTGATCCCCAGCAGCCGAAGAAGCTGATGTCGCGTCTGCGCCGGCTATACGAGCGCGGCCAGCCCAATCAGGTGGAGATGAACATCCTGCGCGGCATACTGACAGAAACCCAGAAGGCCATCGGCGTCAAGGCGGCCGGTGCGCGGAGAGGCTGATATGTTCGAAGGTGTGAAGGAAGATATTGCCAGCGTATTCCATCGGGATCCTGCGGCGCGCAGCCGGTGGGAAGTGCTGCTCTGCTATCCCGGACTGCACGCGGTGTGGCTGCACCGCATCGCCCACTGGCTGTGGCTGCGCGATGCGCGCCTGCTGGCGCGCATGGTATCCAACCTGGGTCGCTGGCTGACGGGAATCGAGATCCATCCCGGCGCCCGGGTCGGTCGCCGCTTCTTCATCGACCATGGCATGGGTGTGGTGATCGGCGAGACGGCCGAAATCGGCGATGACGTCACGCTCTATCAGGGGGTTACCCTGGGTGGTACCAGCTGGAACAAGGGCAAGCGCCATCCGACCCTGGAGGACGGAGTGGTGGTCGGCGCCGGCGCCAAGGTACTCGGACCCTTTACCGTAGGCAAGGGCGCCAAGGTGGGCTCCAACGCCGTGGTGACCAAGGCCGTGCCGGCGGGGGCGACCGTGGTAGGTATCCCGGGGCGCATCATCGTCCGCGACGAGAGCGGAGTCGACGAGCAGGATCCGATCCACAGTCAGCGCCAGGCCATGGCGGAGAAGATCGGCTTCGACGCTTATGGCGTGACGCGGGACATGCCGGACCCGGTGGCCCGTGCCATCGGTCAGATGCTGGATCACATGCACGCGGTCGACAGCCGCATCGAGGGCATGTGCAAGGCGCTGAACGACCTGGGCAGCGACTATTGCGCCCGGGATCTGCCCAAACTGGATAGTGAACAATTTGAAGCGCTGATCGAGGAACCGCAGCAGCCTGCGCCGGAGCAGGGTGACGAAGCGGCCGGTCGGCCCTGAGGAGTGATGATGAAACTGCCCGTCTACCTGGACTATGCCGCGACCACCCCGGTTGATCCGCGGGTGGCGCAGAAGATGTGCGGCTGCCTGACCATGGATGGCATCTTCGCCAATCCTGCGTCCCGCTCACACCAGTATGGCTGGCAGGCGGAGGAGGCGGTCGAGCTGGCGCGCCGTCAGGTGGCCGATCTGGTCGGGGCCGATCCCAGAGAGATCGTCTGGACCTCCGGCGCGACCGAGTCCGACAACCTGGCGATAAAGGGCGCAGCCCATGCCCGGGCCGAACGCGGACGACATATCGTCACCTCCATGATCGAGCACAAGGCGGTGATAGACCCCTGCCATCAGCTGGAGCGCGAGGGTTTTGAAGTCACCTGGCTCAAGCCCGGACCGGATGGGCGGATTACCCCGCAGCAGCTGGCCGAAGCGCTGCGCGAGGACACCATCCTGGTGTCGCTCATGCACGTCAACAACGAGATCGGCGTGATCAACGATATCGCGGCCCTGGGCGCGGTGGCGCGGGAGCGGGGCATCCTGTTTCACGTGGATGCGGCCCAGTCCACCGGCAAGCTGCCGATCAATCTCAAGCAGCTGCCGGTGGATCTCATGTCCTTCAGCGCCCACAAGAGCTACGGACCCAAGGGGGTCGGCGCGCTCTACGTGCGGCGCGCTCCGGATGTGCGTATCGAGGCGCAGATTCACGGTGGCGGGCACGAGCGGGGCATGCGCTCGGGAACCCTGGCTACCCATCAGCTGGTGGGGATGGGCGAGGCCTTTGCCCTGGCCGGGGCAGAGATGAAGGCCGAGACCCAGCGCATCGCCGGGCTGCACTGGCAACTGCTGGACGGGCTCAGTGGTCTCGAGGGTGTCTCGCTGAACGGGTCGGCCGAACATCGGGTCCCGCACAACCTGAACCTGGCCTTTGACGGGGTGGATGGCGAGCTGCTGCTGCTGGCCCTGCGCGACCTGGCGCTGTCCACCGGGTCGGCCTGTACCTCTGCCTCGGTGGAGCCGTCCTATGTGCTGCGGGGCATAGGTCTGCCCGATGCACTGGCGCACAGCTCCATCCGCCTGTCACTCGGGCGTTTCACCACCGCCGAGGAGGTGCAGCATGCCGCCGAGGTGCTGTGCACCGCCGTGGAACGGCTGCGCCAGAGCCGGTAAGACCGCGTAGCAAACTCGATGGCCGGGCCTGTTACGCATTTGGGGTCAACCTGCGTATAATCTGCGGGTTAACAATTCCTGTTATCTGTCCATCCATTTTTTCAAACTCTGGAGAGTTTCATGGCCGTAGAACGCACCCTGTCCATCATCAAGCCCGACGCCGTTGCCAAGAACGTGATCGGCCAGATCCTGACCCGTTTCGAGCAGGCCGGTCTGCGCATCGTCGCTGCCAAGATGGTTCAACTGTCCCAGGCCGACGCCGAAGGCTTCTACGCCGAGCACAAGGAACGCCCCTTCTTCAAGGATCTGGTCAGCTTCATGACTTCCGGTCCGGTTGTGGTCCAGGTTCTGGAAGGTGAAGGTGCCGTACTGAAGAACCGCGAGCTGATGGGCGCCACCAACCCCAAGGAAGCTGCTGCCGGTACCATCCGTGCCGACTTCGCCGAGTCCATCGACGCCAACGCCGTCCACGGTTCCGACTCCACCACTTCGGCTGCCCGTGAAATCGGCTACTTCTTCGCCGAAACCGAGCTGTGCCCCCGCGCCTGAGGCCCGGCCACAGACACCAGATGAGTGATGTATCGCAATGACTGATGCTGCAAAGGTAAATCTGCTCGGCCTGACCCAGGCCAAGCTGGAAGCGTTCTTCGAGGAGCTCGGAGAAAAGCGTTTCCGTGCCGGACAGGTCATGAAGTGGATACATCACTTCGGTGTCGACAACTTCGACGACATGACCAATCTCGGCAAGGCACTGAGGGAAAAGCTCAAGGCCCGTGCCGAGATTCGCGGTCCCGAGGTGGTCAGTGAGGACATTTCCAAGGACGGCACCCGCAAGTGGGTGGTGCGTGTCGCGTCCGGCAGCTGCGTGGAAACCGTGTATATTCCGCAGAACGGGCGGGGCACCCTCTGTGTATCCTCCCAGGCCGGCTGCGCGCTGGACTGCAGTTTCTGCTCCACCGGCAAGCAGGGCTTCAACAGCGACCTGACCGCCGCCGAGATCATCGGCCAGGTGTGGATCGCCAACAAATCCTTCGGCACCGTACCGGCCAAGATCGACCGGGCGATCACCAACGTGGTGATGATGGGCATGGGCGAGCCCCTGCTCAACTTCGACAACGTGGTCGATGCCATGACGCTGATGATGGACGATCTGGGCTATGGCATTTCCAAGCGCAAGGTGACGCTCTCGACCTCGGGTGTGGTCCCCATGATCGAGAAGCTGGGTGAGGTGACCGACGTGGCCCTGGCCCTGTCGCTGCACGCGCCCAACGACGAGCTGCGCAATCAGCTGGTGCCGCTGAACAAGAAATACCCGCTCGCCGTGCTGCTGCCGGCGTGCAACAGATACATCGCCGGGCTGGGCGAAAAGCGCTACCTGACCATCGAGTACACCCTGCTCAAGGATGTGAACGACCAGCCGGAACATGCACAGCAGCTGATCGAGCTGCTGCGCGAAACACCCTGCAAGATCAACCTGATACCCTTCAATCCCTTCCCCTATTCCGGGTACGAGCGGCCAAGCAACAATGCCATCCGCCGCTTCCAGGACATGCTGCATAACGCCGGCTACAACGTGACCGTGCGTACCACCCGGGGGGATGATATCGATGCAGCCTGCGGACAGCTGGTCGGCCAGGTTATGGACAGAACCCGGCGCAGTGAACGCTACATCGCAGTACGCCAGCTTGCTGACGAGCAGCCTGGGGTGGTGCAGCCGACAAGTCGCAATTGACATCCAATCGAGGAACGAGCGTGATGAGAAAGCATTTTGTCGCCATTGGACTACTCAGCCTGTTGCTGGTCGGCTGTGTGACCACCACCGACCAGCCGCGCCGCCAGGCTGATCCTGTTGAAGCAAGGGATGCCTATATACAGCTGGGCCTGGGCTATCTGCAGAAGGGCGAAACCGAACGGGCCAAGGCGCCCCTGCGCGAAGCCCTGAAACTGGACTCCCGCTCCGAGGCTGCCCACGTCGCGCTGGCGCTGGTCTTTCAGCAGGAAGGGGAGATCAAGTCCGCCGAGCAGCACTTCCGCTCCGCTCTGGCCGTCGCGCCGAATAATGCGCGGATCCTGAACAACTACGGCGCCTTCCTCCTGGAACAGCAGCGTTACAGCGAGGCGCTGACCTATTTTACCAAGGCGTCGGAAGACACCTTCTATGGCGAGCGCTCTCGGGTGTTCGAGAACCTGGGTCTGACCTATCAGAAACTGGACCGGCCGGAGGAGGCGCGCGCGAGCTTCGAGCGGGCCCTGCGCCTGAACAGCCGTCAGCCCCTGGCCCTGCTCGAGATGGCTCGCATCGAATTCGAGAGCGAGAACTACGTGCCTGCCTGGAATTACTACCTTAGCTTCACCCAGTTGTCGGCACAGAATGCCTCCAGCCTGTGGCTGGGCGTGCAGCTGGCCCGGCGTTTCAATGATCACAATCGTGCGGCCAGCTACGCGCTTCAGCTGCGGCGCCTGTACCCGGCAACGCCGGAAGCGCGGGCGCTGGCCGAGTCGGAGTCTTCCTGATGACCGTGGAAGAGCTGGAACAGGGGATCAGCAACCCCGGAGAATTGCTGCGACGCGAGCGTGAGCGGGTCGGCTTCACTGCCGAAGAAGTCGCCGCCCACCTGCATCTGTCAAAAACCACTCTGGGTTACCTGGAAGCCGGCCGTTTCGATCGTCTGCCAGGGGACACCTTTACCCGCGGCTACATACGGTCCTATGCCAGGCTGCTGAAGCTGGATCCCGGCACTCTGGCCCGACACTACGACCGCTACACCGGTAGCGAAGGGCGCGATACCCGGGTTACCAGTATCAACCGAATCGAAACCCCGCGGCGTACCGGCCGGCTGATCATGGGTGTCAGCACCCTGGTCATCGTAGCCGGCATGCTGGCCTTGGGGCTGTGGTGGTGGAGCGACAGCCGTGAGGCGTCACTGCCCGCAGACTCGAACACAGTGCAGGACCTGCTCGAAGATGTGCAGGTAGACTCCATGGTGCTGCCGGAGAGCTTCAGGGAGCAGGTTGACAATGAAGCCGACGACAGCAGCCAGCTGCAGTCCGAGGATGCTCCGGCGCAGATCACCGAGCAGGAGCAGTCAGCGGACCAGACTGCCGCCGAGCCGGTGGCCGCAGCCGCGCCAGCCGGCGTGCCGGCCGAGCCCGTCACCGCTGAGCCTGAGACATCCGCCGCGGCTCCTCAGCCGGCGGAGCAATCGGCCGCAGCATCGGGCAACGGCCTGGTCATCACTTTCTCGGCCAACTGCTGGGTCCAGGTCAGCGTCCCCGGCGGCCGCATCCTGCACAGCGGGCAGATGGGTCCCGGGCAGACTCTCAACATCGATCAGTCCGGTCCGCTGGATCTGGTCATAGGCGCAGCGGATGCGGTATCGACCATTGAATACAAGGGCCAGCCGGTGCAGCTCAATGCCAACCGTCAATCGGGTGTGGCACGCCTGCGCCTGGGCCAGTAAGAGGTATACATGCATCACGAATCCCCGGTGAAACGAAGAAAATCCCGCCAGATCCGCGTCGGCTCGGTTCTGGTTGGCGGCGATGCGCCCATCTCGGTGCAGAGCATGACTAACACCGACACCTGTGACGTCGCCGCCACCGTGGGGCAGATTCGTCAGCTGGAGGCGGTGGGAGCGGATATCGTGCGGGTATCGGTGCCGACCATGGAGGCTGCCGAAGCCTTCGGCCAGATCCGTCAGCAGGTGAAGATCCCGCTGGTGGCCGATATCCACTTCGACTACAAGATTGCCCTGCGCGTCGCCGACCTGGGTGTCGACTGCCTGCGTATCAATCCCGGCAACATAGGTCGCGAGGACCGGATCCGTCAGGTGGTGGATGCGGCGCGGCATCACGGGATCCCGATCCGCATCGGCGTCAACGCCGGCTCCCTGGAAAAGGACCTGCAGAAGAAATACGGCGAGCCGACCCCCGAGGCCCTGCTGGAATCGGCCCTGCGCCATGTCGAGCATTTCGACCGGCTCGATTTCCAGGACTTCAAGGTCAGCGTCAAGGCCTCCGACGTGTTCATGGCCGTCGGCGCCTACCGCCTGCTGGCCCAGCAGATCGAGCAGCCCCTGCACCTGGGCATCACCGAAGCCGGCGGCCTGCGGTCCGGTACAGTCAAATCCGCGGTGGGCCTGGGCATGCTGCTGGCCGAGGGCATCGGTGACACCATCCGCATCTCCCTGGCGGCGGACCCGGTGGAAGAGATCCGCGTCGGCTTCGACATTCTCAAGTCCCTGCGTCTGCGCTCGCGCGGCATCAACTTCATCGCCTGTCCCAGTTGCTCCCGGCAGAACTTCGATGTGGTCAAGACCATGAACGAGCTGGAGTCGCGCCTGGAGGACGTACTGGTACCCATGGACGTGGCCGTCATCGGCTGCGTGGTCAACGGACCGGGCGAAGCCAAGGAAGCCGATATCGGTCTGGCCGGCGGCTCGCCGAACAATCTGGTCTATGTGGATGGTGCGCCCAGCGAGAAAGTGACCAATGACAATCTGGTGGATCGGCTCGAGCGGCTGATCCGCGACAAGGTTGCCGCGAAGAAGGCCCTGGACGACAACACCATAGCCCGGGGCTGACAGCCTGAATTCGAAGGAAGTGCAATTTTGAAGAACCTGCAAGCCGTGCGCGGCATGAACGATATCCTGCCGGGCGACAGCGCACTGTGGCAGTACCTGGAGTCCACCGTGGCGCACCTGCTGGCCGGCTATGGCTACCAGCAGATCCGTCTGCCGATCGTCGAGCCCACCGAGCTGTTCAAGCGTTCCATCGGTGAGGTGACGGATATCGTCGAGAAGGAGATGTACACCTTTGCCGATCGCAATGGCGATTCGCTGACCCTGCGCCCCGAGGGCACCGCCGGTTGCGTGCGGGCCATGCTCGAGCACGGCCTGCTCGGCGGTGGCGTCAGCCACAAGGTCTGGTACACCGGGCCGATGTTCCGCCATGAGCGTCCGCAGAAGGGGCGTTACCGCCAGTTCCACCAGATCGGGGTGGAAGCCTTCAACCTGACCGGGCCGGACATCGACGCCGAGCTCATCGTGCTCAGCTGGCGTCTGTGGCAGCGTCTGGGCCTGGCCGAGGCGGTGACTCTGGAGCTGAACAGTCTGGGCACCAGCGAGGATCGTGCACGCTACCGCGAGGAGCTGGTGGCCTATCTGCGGGCCCGCTTCGACCAGCTCGACGAGGACAGCCAGCGCCGACTGGAAACCAATCCGTTGCGGGTACTCGACAGCAAGAACCCGGATACCCAGGCGCTGCTGGTGGATGCGCCTAAACTGGCCGATTACCTGAGCGACGATGCCCGCACCCACTTCGAGGGCCTGCGCGCCCTGCTGGATGCTGCCGGTGTTCCCTACGTGATCAACCCGCGTCTGGTGCGCGGGCTGGACTACTACGGCCTGACGGTTTTCGAATGGGTTACCGATCGTCTCGGCGCCCAGGGTACCGTCTGCGCCGGCGGCCGCTATGATGGGCTGGTCCAGCAACTGGGCGGCAAGCCTGCGCCCGCGGTGGGTTTCGCCATGGGCATGGAGCGTCTGCTGCTGCTGATCGAGACCCTTGGCAAGGTGCCCGCCGAACTGGCCCGCCAGGTGGATGTCTATCTGGTCACCCTGGGCGAGGGTACCCAGCAGGCCGCGCTCCGGCTGGCGGAACAGTTGCGTGATGCCTTGCCTGACCTGCGTCTGGTAGTGCATTGTGGCGGCGGCAGTTTCAAGAGCCAGTTCAAGAAGGCCGACAAGTCGGGCGCCCTGTATGCGCTGATCCTCGGCGAAGCCGAAGCCGCCGCCGGTCAGGTGGGGCTCAAGCCGCTGCGTGAGGATGGCGAGCAACTGAATCTGGCCTGGTCCGAGGTGCCGCAGCACCTGGCCAACCTGTTATAAATGACAACGAACAACAGCTGACGCGCCAAGAACGCGGTAGAAAGGAGAGCAGGGTGAGTTACCAGACGGAAGAAGAACAGATTGAACGCATCAAGGACGTCTGGCAGCGCCATGGTGCGCCGGTATTGACCGGTGTGGTGCTGGCACTGGCCGGGGTGTTCGGTTGGAATGCCTGGAACAACCACCAGGAGAACAAGGCCCTGAATGCCTCCGCCATCTACCAGAGCATGCTCGAAAGCGTGCTGCAGGATGACAGCGAGGCCAACCGCGCCCGCGGCGCCGAACTGGCAGAGCAACTGCGCAACGATTACGCCGGTACTACCTACGCAGCCTTTGCTGCACTGATGCAGGCGCGCCTGGCGGTCGAGGCGGAGGATTTCGCCGCCGCCGAGTCGCTCTTGCGCGAAGTGGTCGAGCAGGCCGATGACAAGGCACTGCAGGAAATCGCCCGTCAGCGTCTGGCCCGGGTCCTGGGGCAGCTGGATCGTGCCGAGGAGGCGCTCGAGCTGTTCTCCGGCAGCGTATCCGGTGAACTGCTGGCCGGTCGCGAGGAAGTACGTGGCGACCTGCTGCAGAGTCTGGGGCGCACCGCGGATGCGCGGCAGGCCTACCAGGCAGCCCTGGAGGCGACCGGTGACCGCCGCAATCGCCCGCAGCTGCAGCTCAAACTTGATGATCTGGCGGAGGAAGCCTCTTGAAGCTGATTACCCAAACCTTCGCCGTCGGCCTGGCCGCGCTGCTGCTGGTCGGATGCGGGGGCTCCTCGAAGAAGGAGCTGCCGCCGGCCGAACTGGAAAAGATCACCGCCGAAGTGGAACTGGAGCGGGTCTGGAAACGCAATATCGGAGTCGGTCAGGGCGAGCTGTATACCAACCTGCAGCCGGCACTGGATGGCCTGACGCTCTACGCCGCCGATGCCAATGGGCGGGTCGTGTCCATGGATCGGGATACCGGCAAGGTCAACTGGCAGGTCAAACTCAAGGAGCCCCTGTCCGGCGCGGTAGGTGCTGGTGGCGGCCGGGTCATGGTCGGTACCCTCAACGGCGCCATGATCACCCTGGATGAGAATGACGGCAGTGAGCTGTGGCGTACCCAGGTCTCCAGTGAGGTGCTGGCACCGCCGCAGACCAACGGCGATATCGTCGTGGTGCAGAGCCAGGATGACAAGCTGGTGGCCCTGGATATCGGTACCGGAGAGCAGCGCTGGATCTACGAGTCCAGCCTGCCGGTGCTGACAGTGCGCGGTCACAGCACTCCGGTGGTCACTCTGCACCGGGTCTACGCCGGTCTGGCCAGCGGTCGGGTGGTGGCGCTGGATGCGCGCAACGGCCTGCCGGTATGGGAGCAGCGGATCGCGCAGCCCCAGGGCCGCTCTGAACTCGAGCGCATGGTGGACATCGATGGTCAGCTGCTGCTGGATGACGATACCCTCTACGCCGCTACCTACCAGGGCAGTCTGGTGGCGATCGACGCGGAGTCCGGTGGCATCCGCTGGCAGCGTCCGGCCTCCAGCCATGGCGGCCCGGCGGTCGGCTTCGGCAGTGTCTATCTGAGCCGCGCCGACGGCGGTGTCCAGGCCTACGATCAGAATCGTGCTACCCCGCTGTGGACCAACGAGCAGCTGCTGCGTCGTCAACTGACCGCGCCTGTGGTGTTCAGCAGCTATGTCGCCGTGGCTGACTTCGAGGGGTATCTGCACCTGCTGGCGCAGACCGATGGACGACTGGTCGGCCGGGTGCGGGTGGACAGCAAGGGCGTGCGGGCGACACCGATCTCCCGCAGCGGTACCCTGTATGTTTACGGGAATAGCGGCGATCTGGCGGCCTACCAGCTGCGCTGAGCCCGAAACAGGTTATAATTTGCGGCCGCTGTTCAATCCAGGAGCAGCGGCCTTTTTGTTTTTGTTACGCACCCGTGGTGCGCGGAGTAAGCATGGTTCCTGTTATTGCCCTGGTGGGGCGGCCGAACGTCGGCAAGTCCACACTCTTCAACCGTCTGACCAGAAGTCGGGACGCGATTGTGGCCGACATGCCCGGATTGACCCGGGACCGTCAGTACGGCGAAGCCGTCTGGCAGGGCAGGCCCTTTATCGTGGTGGATACCGGCGGTCTGACCGGTGACGAGAACGGTATCGACACCCTGATGGCCGGTCAGTCGCTGCAGGCCATCGAGGAGGCGGATGCCGTGCTGTTTCTGGTGGATGCCCGTGCCGGTCGCACCGCCGGTGACGAGATGATCGCCGAACACCTGCGCAAGCGTGACAAGCATACGTTTCTGATCGCCAACAAGATTGACGGGGCTGATCCGGACTCCATCATCGGCGAGTTCGCCCCCCTGGGGCTGGGCGCACCCATCGGCATTGCCGCCGCCCACGGGCGCAATATCAACCCCATGCTCGAAGCTGTGCTGGTCGAGGGGGATATACAGGCTCAGCCCGAGCTGGATGAGGAGGGCAATCCCGTCGAGCGCCTGCCGGTTACGCCGATCGGCACCAAGATCGCGGTCATCGGCCGGCCGAACGTGGGCAAGTCGACCCTGGTCAACCGCATGCTCGGCGAGGAGCGGGTGGTGGTATTCGATCAGGCGGGCACCACCCGGGACAGCATCTACATTCCCTACGAACGCCACGGCAAGCCCTATACCCTGATCGACACCGCCGGGGTGCGCCGCCGCGGCAAGGTGTTCGAGGCCATCGAGAAGTTCTCGGTGATCAAGACCCTGCAGGCGATTCAGGACGCCAACGTGGTGATCTTCGTGGTTGACGCCCGGGAAGGCATAGTCGAGCAGGATCTGCATCTGCTGGGCTTCGTGCTGGACGCCGGCCGTGCACTGGTCATTGCCATCAACAAGTGGGATGGCATGGAGCCGGGCGAGAAGGAATACGTCAAGACCGAGCTGGAGCGGCGCCTGAGCTTCACCCAGTTTGCCGACCAGCACTTCATCTCCGCGCTGCATGGCAGTGGTGTGGGCCTGCTCTACAAGTCGGTGGACAAGGCCTATGAAAGCGCCATGATGAAGATCCCCACCAAGCGCATGACCGAGGTGCTGGAAGCGGCGGTGGCCGAACACCAGCCGCCCCTGGTCAACGGCCGTCGCATCAAGCTGCGCTACGCGCACCTGGGGGGCTCCAATCCGCCGATCATCATCATCCACGGCAATCAGGTCGATTCGGTACCGCGCTCCTATACCCGTTATCTGGAGAACGTCTATCGCAAGGTGTTCAAGCTGGCCGGTACGCCGGTGCGGGTTGAATACAAGGGCAGTGACAACCCTTATGCGGAGAAGAAGAACAAGCTGTCGGAGCGTCAGGTGAACAAGAAACGGCGGCTGATGAGCCACCACAAGAAGGCCGAGAAGAAGCGTCGCGACAAGAAGCGCTGACCCGCATCACCCGGCAGCCACAGCCCCGGTGCGTGCGCCACCGGGGCACGGGGCTCAGCCGAACAGCTTGCTGATCATTCTCGCGGCAAAGCCTCGATCCAGGCTTTTCTTCACATAGGGAACGTAGTGCCTGTCCTCCCGCTTGATGTGATTGATCAGCCACAGTCCGAGATAAACCCGCATCTCCCGAGCTACCCGCATGGGGTCGGCGCCGTCATCAATCTGCTTGAGATAGCTGTGGGCCCTCTCCTTGAAGGATTCGTGTATCTGGGAATGGGCCTCGAGCATCGGGTAGCCGGCCTTGGCCATCAGTGATTCCTCGAAGGTGTTGTGGGATATGGCGTAATGAACCAGCCCCCGGGCCACCTCCTCGACCCGGGAGGGATCCTCGGCCTGTATGGCTTCCTCCACCTGCTCCAGATAATCGAACAGCTGGCGGTGCTGCGAATCGATGATGTCTATCCCGGTCTCGAACTCCGGAGACCAGACCAATGAAAGTGTCATGAGAGGCTCCTGATATCCCTGTCCTGGCGTAACCCTGTCCCGGGGTTACGTTCTTGTTATGGCTTGTGCTAGGGTTATATAACCATACAAATTGAATGGAATTGATCCAGGTCAATCGGGCAGGGATATTGGACGCCGCTGGGGGGATTTGGTGCCGGACCCCTTCGCACCCGGGGCGGGTGCTCCTACATCGAATGGGGGGCTGCCTCTTTGGTAGGGTTGCCCGTTCGGCGGTAATGTCGTGCGGTCCTTCGCACCGGGGGCGGTGCTCGTACATTGAACGGGGTGCTGCCTCATTGGGGATTGCTCCTACGAGGGTCATGTCGTGCCCCGGCCTTTCGCACCGGGACGGTGCTCCTACATTGAACGGTGCCGCCACGTTGGTAGGGTTGCTCCTACGGGGGTAATGTCGTGCCCGGTCCTTCGCACCCGGGGCGGGTGCCTACGTCGAATGGGGTTGTCGCCGCTTTGGTAGGGTTGCCCGCATGGGGGCATTTCGTGCTCGGGCCTTCGCACCGGGGGGCGGTGCTCCTACATTGAACGTGCCGCCGCGTCCTCGGTAGGAGCACCCGCCCCGGGTGCGAATTGTTCCGAGCGATGGGATATCCTCTACTTGTACTCCACCAGCCAGGGACGCAGATATGTCCGATACCAAGCAACAGGCTTCATGGCATGCCTCCACCCCGGAGGTGGTCGGGCAGCAGCTGGCCTCCGACAGCAGCGGACTGAGCAGTGAAGAGGCCGCCCGGCGCCTGGAAAGGTACGGGCCGAACCGTCTGGCCCCGCCGCGGCGCCGCGGCCCGCTGCTGCGGTTCGCCCTGCAGTTCCATAATCTGCTGATCTACGTGATGCTGGCCGCTGCACTCATCACCGCGGTGCTCGGGCACTGGCTGGACACGGCGGTTCTGCTGGCCGCCGTACTGATCAACGGGATCATCGGCTTCATTCAGGAAGGTCGTGCCGAATCGGCGCTGGATTCCATCCGCTCCCTGCTGTCCAGCCGGGCCACGGTACTGCGCGATGGTCGGCGGCAGGAGCTGGATGCCGCCGAACTGGTGCCCGGGGATGTGGTACTGCTGACCTCCGGAGACCGGGTGCCGGCGGATCTGCGGTTGTTCCAGGTCAACGACCTCAGGGTGGATGAAGCGGCGTTGACCGGGGAGTCGGTGCCGGTGGACAAGTCCGCTGAGACGGTAGGCCGGGATGCGCCATTGGGCGACCGATTCGGTATGGCCTATTCCGGCACCCTGGTGGTGTATGGGCAGGCCCGGGGCTGGGTGGTGGCCACAGGGGCGACCACTGAACTGGGCCGAATCAATCGCATGCTGTCCGGTATCGACCAGCTGCGTACCCCGCTGATGCGCCAGGTCGATCATTTCGCCCGTATGCTGGCACTGGCGATTCTCGGTTTCTGCCTGGTGACCTTCCTGTTCGGCACCCTGATGCGTGGTTATGCCGCCGCCGACATGTTCATGATGGTGGTCGCCCTGGCCGCCTCCGCCATCCCCGAGGGACTCCCGGCGATTCTCACAGTAACCCTGGCGCTGGGCGTGCAGCGCATGGCCCGGCGCCATGCCATAGTGCGACATCTGCCTGCGGTCGAGACCCTGGGCTCGGTGACCGTGATCTGCTCCGACAAGACCGGTACCCTGACCCGCAACGAGATGACGGTCCAGCGGGTGATATGCAGTGATCAGGTGATCGAGGTCGATGGCTCGGGCTACCAACCCCATGGTGGGTTCAGGATGGATGGACAGACACTGGAGCCCGCCGCGCGCCCGGAGCTGGTGATGGCGCTGCGGGCGGCGGTGCTGTGCAATGATGCCCGTCTGTTTCAGCAGCAGGACAGCTGGCAGATCGAGGGTGACCCCACCGAGGGAGCCCTGCTGGCGCTGGGCGCCAAGGCCGGGTACGAGCATCAGCAGCTGCAGCAGCAATGGCCGCGGCTGGGCTGCATTCCGTTCGAGTCGCAGCACAGGTTCATGGCAACCTGGCATCGCGATCCCGACGGTTCGCCCTGGATCTTCGTCAAGGGCGCACCCGAGCGCATTCTGGAGATGTGTGACGCGCAGCTGGCGGCCGACGGCAGGCAACCGCTGGATCCGGATTACTGGCGGCGCATGTCCAACGATCTGGCTGCCCGTGGCCTGCGCCTGCTGGCGATGGCCGGCAGGCAGGGCGAACCCGCGGGTGGGCAACTGGGTTTGGCTGATGTGCAGGGCGGCTTCGCCATGCTGGCCTTGGTCGGCATCATGGATCCGCCCCGGGAGGAGGCGATCCAGGCCGTGGCCGACTGTCAGGGCGCCGGCATCCACGTGAAGATGATCACCGGCGACCATGCCGAGACGGCGCGGGCAGTGGGGGCGTTGCTGAATATCGGGGTCGGCAAGCCGGCCGTGACCGGCGCCGAACTGGCGCTGATGGACGAGACCGAGCTGCGCCGGGTGGTGCGGGAAGTGGACGTCTTCGCCCGGGCCAGCCCGGAACAGAAACTGCGTCTGGTCCAGGCCCTGCAGGAACTGGGCGAGGTAGTGGCGATGACCGGGGACGGCGTCAACGACGCCCCGGCGCTCAAACGAGCCGATGTCGGCATCGCCATGGGTCGCAAGGGCACGGAGGTTGCCCGTGAGGCGGCGGACATGGTGCTCACCGATGACAACTTCTCGACCATAGCCCGGGCCGTGCGCGAGGGGCGTGGGGTTTACGACAACCTGAGGAAATTCATCCTGTTCATGCTGCCGACCAACGGCGGCGAGTCCCTGGTGGTGCTGGCGGCCATCCTCTTTGGCCTGACCCTGCCGATGACGCCGGCGCAGGTGCTGTGGATCAACATGGTCACCGCCGGTGCTCTGGGGCTGGCACTGGCCTTCGAGCCGGCGGAGCCGGGCATCATGCGACGGCTGCCGCGACCACCGGGTCAGGCGCTGCTCAGCCCCTTCTTCATCTGGCGGGTATTGTTCATCTCGGTGCTGATGATGGCGGGCGCCCTGGGGCTGTTTCTCTGGGAGCTGGAGCAGGGGGTGGATGTCGCCACGGCCCGTACGGTGGCGGTCAACATGGTGGTGGTGGCGGAGATGTTCTACCTGTTCAACAGCCGGCATGTCCTCGGCCCGGTGCTCGGCCGCGAAGGCCTGCTGGGCAATCCCCATGTGCTGCTGGCGGTGACGGCTTGTGTCCTGCTGCAACTGCTCTACACCTACCTGCCCGCATTGCAGACCCTGTTCGGTTCGGCGGCACTGACCGGGGCCCAATGGCTGCGGATACTGGGGGCCGGATTACTGATATTCGTCGCTGCGGAACTGGAGAAGGCGGTCATGCGCGGGCTTCGTCGATCGGGGTGCCGTGCAGGGCAGGGCGCCTGATTGCAATCAAACCGCCGTGTTTGCTAGTTTATGCAACTGATTGCATATCCTGTTCCCCCTTCTGATTCTGGAGTACGCATGTCTCTGCCTGATCTGCTCAAGGGACGCCTGTCCATTCCCGTGGTCGGCTCGCCGCTGTTCATCATTTCCAATCCCGATCTGGTGCTGGCACAGTGCAAGGCCGGTGTGGTCGGCTCCTTCCCCTCGCTCAACGCCCGTCCGGTGGAAGTGTTCGAGCAGTGGCTGCAGCGCATTACCCGCGAGCTGGATGAATACAATCAGGCCAATCCGGACAAGCCGGCAGCGCCGTTTGCGGTCAACCAGATCGTGCACAAGTCCAACGACCGGCTGCAGCAGGACCTGGAGTTGTGCGTCAAATACAAGGTGCCCATCGTCATTACCTCCCTGGGCGCCCGGGAGGATGTCAACGAGGCGGTGCATTCCTATGGCGGCATAGTGCTGCATGATGTGATCAACAATTTCTACGCCAGAAAGGCGATCGAGAAGGGCGCGGATGGCCTCATCGCCGTGGCGGCCGGTGCCGGTGGTCATGCCGGGACGCTGTCGCCCTTTGCCCTGATCCATGAGATCCGTGAGTGGTTCGATGGCCCACTGCTGCTGTCCGGCGCCATCTCCAATGGCAACGCGATTCTGGCCGCCCAGGCTGCCGGCGCCGATCTGGCCTATATCGGCTCGGCCTTCATTGCCACCGAGGAAGCCAACGCCGCGCAGGCCTACAAGGACATGATCGTCGAAAGTACTGCCTCGGATATCGTCTATTCGAACCTGTTCACCGGCGTGCACGGCAACTATCTGCGCCAGAGCATCGTCAACAGCGGTCTGGACCCGGAGGCGCTGCCCGAATCCGACCCGTCAAAGATGAACTTCGGCTCCGGTGGCAGCAGCAAGGCCAAGGCCTGGCGGGACATCTGGGGTGCCGGGCAGGGCGTCGGCGCAGTCAAGCAGGTGGTGCCTGCGGCGGCGCTGATCGAACGTCTGAAGGCCGAGTACGAAGCGGCCCGGGCGCGGGTGGCCGCGCTCTAGACGGCGGCCGGTGGGAGGGGTTGAGCGATGCGCTCAGCCCTGCTCAACCAGCAGCAGCTGGGTTTCCCTGGCCCACCGCAGCCAGCTCTCCTCGGCCAGAATCCCGCGCCGCAGCACCGCATGCTGCAGGCGCTGGGCGTGGGTCAGATCGGCGGCTGAAAAGTCCCGCTGTTCTATTTCCCTGTAGAGTTCCAGCCGCGTCCGATGCTGGTCGATCAGGCGTTGCAACTCCCGGCCGGCGACCCGGGTGCCCAGCACGGCTTCGGCACGCAGGCGGATCAGCAGCGCCTGGTCGGCATTGCCGCTGCCACCGGGTTCGGCCACCCAGCGCAACAGTTCCTGTCTTCCGGCCTCCAGTACCCGGTAGATCTTCCTGCGCCTCCCCCCGCCGCTTTCCTGCTCCTCCACAGCCAGCCAGCCATGCTGCGCCATGCGTCCGAGTTCACGGTAGATCTGCTGATGACTCGCGTGCCAGAAGTACCCCATGGAATGATCGAAGCGGTTGGCCAGCCCGTAGCCGGAGGAGGGTCTTTCCAGCAGGGAGGTAAGCAGGGCGTGTTGAATGGACATGGTTCTCTGTGGTGCGCCGGTTGCAGTGTCTGCCCCCGACCTTATCAAACCCGTTGCAAAGACAAAATGACCCGACCGGGGAACCGTTGGGCTTTTCGCCTTGCCATAACTGGAAGGTAACTGATCACGGGCAAGCCATGAAACTTCCCCTGCCGCCGGTATTCATCGCGGCGGTCCTGCTGCTGGTGGTGGGGCTGCCAGTCGCCTACCTGGCCTGGCCGGCACCAACGCCCCCGCCTGCGAGCCTCTCGGCCACGGCGATCGAGAGTGTCCGTGTCCTGCGGGATCACCAGGGCGCCCCGGTGGCCGAGAATTGGCCAACCGAGAATGGGGCTCTGGTGTTCTTCGGTTTCACCCACTGCGCCGACATCTGTCCCACGACGCTGATCCGGGTGCGTGATGCCCTGAACCAGCTGGAGGACAGTGGCAGGCAACCGACGCCGACCTTCATCACCCTGGACCCGGAACGCGATACCATGGATCGGCTCGAGGCCTATCTGGGATTCTTCGATCCCCGTATCCGGGGGCTGACCGGCACCTCGCAGCAGGTTGGCCAGGTTGTGGAAACCTGGGGTCTGTATGCACACAGGGTCGACTTCGATAACACATACCTGCTCGATCACACCACGGCGCTGTTTCTGCTGGATAACCGGGGCGAGTTGCTCGGGGTACTGTCCGGTCAACTGGAGGCAGCCGAGCTGGCCCGTCGGATCCGGCTGCTGATGGACGGGGGGTGACAGTGGCTGCGGACAGGGTCAATCGCTGGGTATGGGCCGGTATCCTGATACTGGCATTGCTCTGGCTCGGCCCATTGCCGGCGCTGAGCCGCACCGCCTTCTCCGCGCACATGTTGCTGCACCTGGGGGTGGTGGCACTGGCTGCTCCGGTGTTGGCGCTGGGGCTGGTGCGTAGCGGGCGTCGTCTGCGCACCGGAGAGCGCTTCGCCACCGCAGCGGTGCTGATCTTCTCCCTCGAGATGCTGGTGGTCTGGGGCTGGCATCTGCCCGCATTGCACGAGGCCGCGGCGCGGCAGGTGGGCATCTTCGTGCTGCAGCAGTTGAGCTTCGTGGTGGTCGGGGCGGCGGTCTGGTGGCTGGCATTATCGGTCCGGCGGCGCAGCGAGCTGGTGGTGACCCTGCTCGGCTTTGCCCTGACCCTGATGCACATGACCATGCTTGGGGTGCTGTTGCTGCTGGCGCCGCGGCTGCTTTATCCGGCGGAGCTGTGCATGGGGTTGTTCGGTTTCACCGAGCTGGACGATCAGCGGCTGGGTGGGGGGCTGATGGCGGCCTGGGGAGGAGCGGCCTATCTTCTGGGCGGGCTGGCGCTGGGATGGCGGCTGATCTCGCCGGGCCGCGCAGCAGAGCCCACCGAATGAGCCTGCCCATGGCCCCTGGGGCACATGGGCAGGCAGCGGCTCAGGCGGCCTTGGCGCGGCTCTGGCGCTGGGCGCGGTTCACTGCGCTGAACAGGGCCCGGAAGCTGGCCGTGGTCAGATTCTCGTCAATACCGATGCCGTGCAGCGAGCGGCCATTATCCATGCGGATCTCGATATAGGCCGCGGCTCTGGCGTTGGTCCCCGAGCCGATGGCGTGCTCGTTGTAATCCATGATCTCGACCTTCACCGGCAGCGCATTGACCAGCGCCTCCAGCGGGCCCTTGCCGGTGCCGCGCCAGTGGTGATTCCGGCCCTGTTCCTGGACCTCGACATCCACTGCACTGGTGCCGTTCTCCTCCTGCAGACGGTGGCGGATCAGGCTGTAGGGCTCGCTGGCCTGCAGGTATTCGCGCTCGAGCAGGTCATGGATCTGCTGGGCGGTCATCTCCAGACCCAGCCGGTCGGTTTCGCCCTGAACCACCTGGCTGAACTCGATCTGCATGCGCCGCGGCAGGCTGATGCCGTACTCCTGCTCCAGCAGGTAGGTGATGCCGCCCTTGCCGGACTGGCTGTTGACGCGGATGACCGCCTCGTAGCTGCGACCGATATCCGCTGGGTCGATCGGCAGGTAGGGGACCTCCCAGATACCGTTCGGATCCTGCTGGGCGAAGCCCTTGCGGATCGCATCCTGGTGCGAGCCGGAGAAGGCGGTATGTACCAGATCTCCGACGTAGGGGTGGCGCGGATGCACCGGCAGCTGGTTGCACTCCTCCACAACCTTGCGTACGCCGTCGATATCGGAGAAATCCAGACCCGGATGCACGCCCTGGGTATAGAGGTTCAGCGCCAGGGTCACCAGACAGACGTTGCCGGTACGTTCACCATTGCCGAACAGACAACCCTCGACCCGGTCGGCCCCGGCCAGCACGGCCATCTCCGAGGCGGCCACGCCGGTGCCTCGGTCGTTGTGGGTGTGCACACTGATCAGCACGCTGTCGCGGCGCTGGATGTGGCGACCGAACCACTCTATCTGGTCCGCATACTGGTTCGGCATGCAGCATTCGATGGTGGCCGGCAGGTTGAGAATCAGCGGGTTCTGCGGAGTCGGATCGAATACCTCGATGACCGCGTTGCAGACCTCCACCGCAAAGTCGGTTTCGGTGGAGCTGAACACCTCGGGGGAGTACTCGAAGCTCCACTGGGTTTCCGGCGCCGCCTCGGCCAGACGGCGGATGGTCTTGCCCGCCGCCACAGCGATGGCTTTCACCCCGGCCTGGTCCTGATTGAAGACAATGCGGCGGAAGCTCGGCGCGCAGGCATTGTAGTAATGCACTATGGCCCGCTTGGCGCCCTTGAGCGATTCGAAGGTGCGTTCGATCAGGTCATCCCGGGCCTGGGTCAGCACCTGGATGGTGACGTCATCGGGAATATGCCCGCCCTCGATCAGTTCGCGCACGAAATCGAAATCGGTCTGGGACGCCGAGGGGAAACCCACCTCGATCTCCTTCAGGCCGATGGCGACCAGGCACTTGAAGAAGCGCATCTTCTTCTCGGCGTCCATGGGCTCGATCAGCGACTGGTTGCCGTCGCGCAGGTCGGTGGACAGCCAGATCGGGGCCTTGTCCAGCACCTTGTTCGGCCAGGTGCGGTCGGGCAGGCTGATGGGCGCGAAGGCGCGGTATTTGCTGGACGGGTCAGGGAGCATGCTCATGGCGAAAATCCTGTTCGGTAACTGTGTTCTATGGCCGGAGGGCCGACGGTCGAATGGGCGAGTCGATGGTCTCAGCCCCGCAGTCGGCGGCTGACCAGACAGAGGCAGGCATGCTGCCGGAGAAGAATGAGGGTGCTTGGCGTTTTCATGCCGTAAATTCTAGGGCGGGATGGTTTTTGTGGCAATCGAATGAGGGAAATAGCAATAAACTGCTTGTTTTTATCGCTATGGCGAGGTTGCGTTGCGCTGGATGGCGGATTTTCCCCCGCTGCCGCCATAATTCGGCGCACCCGCAGGTGCGCCGACGATACTCAGCCGAGGGAGGAAACCCCGGCGTCCGGATTGGTGCGTCCGGCAGTACCCATTTCCCGCATGTCCTGGCCGCTGGGAGCCTGATACACCCGCAGCCCGAACTCCGGCAGTATGGCCAGCAGATGGTCGAAGATGTCCGACTGGATACCTTCGTACTCGACCCAGGCCACGGTATTGGTGAAACAGTAGAGTTCGATGGGCAGGCCTTCGGCCGTGGGGCTCAGCTGGCGGACGATCAGCGTCATGTTCTGATGGATGCCCGGGTGGCTGCGCAGGTAGCGCTCCACGTAGGCGCGGAAGGTGCCGATGTTGGTGATGCGTCGGGTGTTGACCGGCTCTTGTCCGCTCTCCTTCAGTTGACGGTTCCACTCCGCGATTTCCGCTTCCTTGGCGTTCAGATATTCATCCAGCAGGCGGAAGCGGTGCAGGTGGGCACGCTCGCGGTCATCCAGGAAATGCACGCTCTGCTGATCCAGCATGAGGGCGCGCTTGATACGGCGCCCGCCGGACTCCTGCATGCCACGCCAGTTCTTGAAGGGATCACTGATCAGGCGCTTGGTAGGAATGGTGGTGATGGTCTTGTCCCAGTTCTGCACCTTGACCGTGTGCAGGGAGATGTCGATCACGTCACCGTCGGCGTTCAGGGCAGGCATCTCGATCCAGTCGCCCACACGCACTATGTCATTGGAATTGATCTGCACGCTGGCCACCAGCGACAGCAGGGTGTCCTGGAAGATCAACATCAATACCGCCGCCATGGCACCCAGGCCGGACAACAGGATCAGCGGCGAGCGATCGATCAGGGTGGCAATGATCAGGATGGTGGCGATCGAGTAGATGACGATATTGATCAGCTGGATGTAGCCCTTGATCGGCTTGCTGCGTGCCTGTGGACGGCGTTCATAGATGCCGTTGACCACTGTCATCACGTTGGTGATGGCCAGGGCGATGGTCAGGATGATGAAGGCTCCGCAGACATTGCGCACCACGGTGATCAGCGCCTCGGGCAGGCCGGGAATCAGCACGATACCGGCCGACAGCACTATGGCGGGCACTATGTTGGCCAGCCGGGAGATGAATCTGGCGTTTTCCAGTGACTGTTCGTGACCTATCGGGCTGGCCTTGAGCAGGCGTACCAGGCCGCGTACCAGGATGCGTTTAACGACCCAGTTGGCCAGCCAGGCGGCCAGAATCAGAAGGGTCAGACTGATCAGGGTGTAGAGCTGGGGGTACTGTTCCAGCCAGTCGATGGCTTGGTGGTATTGGGCTTCCATGACTTTCCGTAATGGTTGGTGAATGGATGTGCCCCAAACGAGGCGCGGGACATGCTAGCAAGAAAATGCCGCCTGCGCCTTCATGGTGGGACTCAGTCGAGCAGGGGCAGGGTGTGCGGTTCCTCGGCCTCGACCCTGAGATTCAGACTGCCCTCGGCCAGGCGAGCCTGCAGGCGCTGCCCGGGTTGGGTGTCCTGGGGGCGGCGTACGGCATGCCCCTGGGAGTCGAGCAGTATGCTGTAGCCGCGCCCGAGGGTGGCCAGCGGGCTGATCAGGTGCAGACTCTGGGCGGCGCTCTCCAGTTGCTGGCGGTGCTGCGCCAGGCGCAGCTGCATGGCACGGGGCAGACGTTGGCGCATCTGCTCCAGTCTTTCCTCCAGCAGACGCAGCAGCCGCTCGGGATGCTGTTGCTGCAATCGTCCATGCAGGCTGGCCAGCTGCTGGCGGCGCAGATCCATGCGTTGCTGCCAGACGCGGCGCAGGCGCAGTTCCAGCTCATCCAGGCGCTGGCTCTGCTGGGCCAGCCGCTCTCCCGGGTGCCGCAGGCGACGGCGCAAGGCGTCCAGTCGCAGCCGTTCCCGCTCCAGGCGGACCTTCATGCATTGCTGCAGCTGGCGATGACTGCGCTGCAGTTGCTGCAACATGGCCCGGGTGTCGGGGCTGAGCAGTTCGGCGGCCGCCGAGGGGGTGGGGGCGCGTACGTCGGCAACGAAGTCGCTGATGGATACATCGGTCTCGTGCCCGACGGCACTGATCACCGGGGTGCGGCAGGCGGCCACGGCCCGGGCGACCATTTCCTCGTTGAACGGCCAGAGATCCTCCAGCGAACCACCGCCCCGGGCCAGGATCAGGGCGTCGAAGCCGCCCCGGTCGGCCCGCTCCAGCGCCTGCACTATCTGCGGCGCCGCCTCCCGGCCCTGGACGGCCGTGGGACTGATCACCAGTTCAATGAAGGGCGCGCGCCTGCCGAACACGCTGATGATGTCACGCACCGCCGCGCCGCTGGGCGAGGTGATGACGCCGATCCGGGTCGGGTGCGAGGGCAGCGGGCGCTTGCGCTCGGCGGCGAACAGGCCCTCGGCCTGCAGTCGGGCCTTGAGCGCCTCGAAGGCCTGGCGCAGTGCGCCGTCGCCGGCGGGCTCCACCGCATCGAGGATCATCTGGTAGTCGCCGCGCCCCTCATAGAGGCTGACCCGGCCGCGGGCGCGTACCAGCAGGCCGTCACGCAGGTCCATGCGCACCCGGGCCGCGTTCTGCCGGAACAGGGCACAGCGCACCTGGGCGCCGCTGTCCTTGAGGGTGAAATACAGGTGGCCGGAGGACGGGCGGGCCAGGTTCGACAGTTCGCCCTCGACCCAGACCGCGGGGAAGACTTCTTCAAGCAGTCGCCGCGCGCGGGCGTTGAGCTGACTGACGGTCAGCACCTCGCGTTCTGTGCCCAGTTGGCGGAATATGGCGTCATCATTGTTCATGCGCGCATGTTAGCAGTTCGGCGACGCCAGCTTAATGCCTGAAATCGGCTCAATGCAATTGAGTACCTGGCGCCGCGAGGGTATAATGGCGCGCTTCCATTTTTCCCGCTCGGGAGCTCCCGCTATGCTGCGTATTCGCCAAGAAGCCCTTACCTTTGATGACATTCTCCTGGTGCCCGGATATTCCGAGGTGTTGCCCAAGGACGTGTGTCTTAAGACACATCTGACTCGCGGGATCGAGCTGAGCATGCCGCTGGTGTCCGCCGCCATGGACACCGTTACCGAAGCCCGCCTGGCCATTGCCATGGCCCAGGAAGGCGGCATCGGCATCATCCACAAGAACATGACCATCGAGCAGCAGGCCAACGAGGTGCGCAAGGTCAAGAAGTTCGAGTCCGGTGTGGTCAAGGACCCGATCACCATTGACGCCGACGCCACCGTGGCGCAGCTGTTCGAGCTGACCCACCAGAACAACATCTCCGGTGTGCCGGTGCTCTACAACGGTGACCTGGTAGGCATAGTCACCTCCCGGGACATCCGCTTCGAAACCCGTCTGGACGCCCGCGTACGCGACGTCATGACCCCCAAGGAACGCCTGGTGACCGTCAAGGAAGGTTCCTCCACCAGTGAAGTGCGCAAGCTGCTGCACAAGCACCGTATCGAGCGGGTGCTGGTGGTTGATGATGCTTTCCGCCTCAAGGGCATGATGACTGTCAACGACATCGAGAAGGCCAAGGCCTACCCGCTGGCTAGCAAGGACGAATACGGCCGGCTGCGTGTGGGTGCCGCTGTCGGCACCGGCGCCGAAACCGAGGAGCGGGTCACCGCGCTGGTCAAGGCCGGCGTGGACGTGATCATCGTCGACACCGCCCACGGCCACTCCAAGGGCGTGCTGGACCGGGTGCGCTGGGTCAAGCAGACCTTCCCGGAAATTCAGGTGGTAGGCGGCAATATCGCGACCGGCGCTGCGGCGCTGGCCCTGGTGGCCGCTGGCGCAGATGCGGTCAAGGTCGGCATCGGCCCGGGCTCCATCTGCACCACCCGTATCGTTGCTGGCGTCGGTGTGCCGCAGATCACCGCGATCGCCGATGTGGCAGCCGCGCTGAAGGACACCGGTGTACCGCTGATCGCCGATGGTGGCATCCGCTTCTCCGGTGACCTGGCCAAGGCCATCGCCGCCGGTGCCTCGGTGGTAATGATGGGTTCCATGTTTGCCGGGACCGAAGAGTCGCCCGGGGAGATCGAGCTGTTCCAGGGCCGCTCCTACAAGGCTTATCGCGGCATGGGGTCGCTGGGTGCCATGGCCAATGCCAACGGGGGTTCCGCCGACCGTTACTTCCAGGACACCTCCAGCGGTGCCGAGAAGCTGGTGCCCGAAGGGATCGAAGGCCGTGTGCCTTACAAGGGAGCCCTGTCGGCCATCATCCATCAGCTGATGGGCGGCCTGCGTGCGGCCATGGGTTACACCGGTTGTGCCACCATCGAGGAGATGCGCACCAAGCCCGAGTTCGTCCGCATCACCGGTGCCGGCATGACCGAGTCCCACGTACATGACGTGCAGATCACCAAAGAGGCGCCCAACTATCGGGTCGGCTGATCCGGGCCTCCGAAACACCGGCGCCGCAACCGGCAGTCTTCCATCCCGAGGGGATGGGGGCTGCCGGTTCCGGCTTTCAGTATCCAGCTCTTGAAGGCATACCATGGCTCAACATGATATTCACGCACACCGCATCCTGATTCTGGATTTCGGTTCCCAGTACACCCAACTGATTGCCCGGCGGGTGCGGGAGATAGGCGTCTACTGCGAGATTCATCCCTGGGACATGGAGGCCGAGGCCATCCGCGCCTTCGCGCCCAAGGGCATCATTCTCGCCGGCGGCCCCGAGTCGGTCACCGCCGAGGGCAGCCCGCGGGCGCCCGAGCTGGTGTTCGAGCTGGGCGTGCCCGTGCTGGGTATCTGCTACGGCATGCAGACCATGGCTACCCAGCTGGGCGGTCGGGTCGAGGGCAGCGATGTCCGTGAATTCGGCTATGCCTGCGTGGATCTGGTCGGCAAGAGCGCCTTCCTCGATGGCATCGAAGACGCGGTGGCCGATGACGGCGTACTGACACTGGATGTATGGATGAGCCACGGCGACAAGGTGATCGAGCTCCCCGAGGGCTTCAAGGTGATCGCCAGCACGCCGAGCTGTGCCATTGCCGCCATGGCCGACGAGAGCCGTCGTTTCTACGGCGTGCAGTTCCATCCGGAAGTGACCCACACCAAGCAGGGCCTGCGCATCCTGTCGCGCTTCCTGCTGGACATCTGCGCCTGCGAGGCACTCTGGACGCCGGCGCATATCGTCGAGGACGCCATTGCCCGGGTTCGCGCCCAGGTGGGCGATGCCAAGGTGCTGCTGGGCCTGTCCGGTGGCGTGGACTCCTCGGTGGTTGCCGCGCTGCTGCACAAGGCCATCGGTGATCAGCTGACCTGCGTATTCGTGGACAACGGTCTGCTGCGTCTGCACGAAGGGGACCAGGTCATGGCCATGTTCGCCGAGAACATGGGCGTCAAGGTGATCCGCGCCAATGCCCAGGACAAGTTCCTGTCCCGCCTGCTGGGCGTGACCGATCCGGAGGCCAAGCGCAAGATCATCGGCCGCACCTTCATCGAGGTGTTCGATGAGGAAGCCACCAAACTCGAAGGCATCAAGTTCCTTGCCCAGGGCACCATCTACCCCGACGTGATCGAGTCTGCCGCCACCAAGAACGGCAAGGCCCATGTGATCAAGTCCCACCACAACGTCGGTGGTCTGCCCGAAGACATGGCCTTCGAACTGGTCGAGCCGCTGCGCGAACTGTTCAAGGACGAGGTACGCAAGATCGGTCTGGAACTGGGCCTGCCCTATGACATGGTCTACCGTCACCCCTTCCCGGGTCCGGGGCTGGGTGTGCGCATCCTCGCCGAGGTACGCAAGGAGTACGCCGACATCCTGCGCCACGCCGACCACATCTTCATCGAGGAGCTGCGCAAGGCCGACCTGTATCACAAGACCAGTCAGGCCTTTGCCGTGTTCCTGCCGATCAAGTCGGTGGGCGTGGTTGGCGATGCCCGTCGCTACGAATGGGTGATCGCCCTGCGTGCAGTGGAAACCATCGACTTCATGACCGCTCGCTGGGCGCATCTGCCCTACGAGTTCCTGGAGAAGGTGTCCAACAGGATCATCAATGAAATCAGCGGTGTCTCCCGGGTCACCTACGATATTTCCAGCAAGCCACCGGCCACCATCGAGTGGGAGTGATTCCGCGTCCGGCAGCGGCCGGCAGGATCCGGCACCAGACACACCTAAGCCCGCGTCACTGCGGGCTTTTTTGTGTTTTCCACCTGGCACGGACTGGCAGCCTGGGGTATGGCCAAGCACGAATTTTTCATGGCATAGTCGATGGCAGGAAACCGGCCCTGTGCCATGCCTCGCCGCCGATGCCATGCGCCTCGTTTCCGGGTGGTCATGGTATCGGAATCGTGTAAGTAGTTGCTGTAAAACGAATTTTTTCCGTTCCGAGTGGGGTTTTCCAGGCATGGTATTGATGGCCGGTGAAGCGTGTGCGTCACGATGGCTGTGCCATGGGTTTGCCTCTGTAAGTTGTTGACTTATAAGGGGATTCCCTCTCGTCCAAGCAGGGCGCACGACGCATGGTGTTGCAAGGGAGCGTGTGTGCCATGTTGACCGATACCAAGCTGCGGAACCTCAAGCCGACGGGCAAGCTGTACAAGGTGGCGGACAGGGACGGCCTGTATGTGGCCGTCACACCCTCCGGGACCATTTCGTTCCGCTACAACTACGCCCTCAACGGGCGCCAGGAGACCATCACCTTCGGCCGGTACGGGCCGGGCGGGATCACGCTGGCCGAGGCCCGGGAACGCTTGGCCGAAGCCAAGAAGATGATCGCGGCGGGGAAGTCTCCGGCCCGGGAAAAAGCCAGGGAGAAGGCCCGGGTGCGCGACGCCGAGACGTTTGGTGCCTGGGCGGAAAAGTGGCTTCGAAGCTACCCGATGGCCGATTCCACCCGCGACATGCGGCGCTCGGTCTATGAGCGCGACCTGAAGGTTAAGTTCGGCAACCTCAAGCTGACCGAGATCACCCACGAAGACCTGCGGGCCCTGACCGACGCCATCGTCGAGCAGTTTGCTGCGATCAGGGCTTGGGCGCTTATTGGGGTTTTCGGCCTGTTTGCCTGTCTCGGCTTATCCATGCCGGCAAAGGCTCAGGTCCCTGACTGTGAGTGGCACCTTCTTCAAGAGCATGGTGGCCCGACGCTTCCGGGAGGAAGTGTTGAGTGGCCAGTAGGCGAGACCATCTATGTGCGGCTTTTTCCCTTTAAGGTCACAAGCATTTCCAGCAGCAATCCCGACGTCGTGGAGATATTCTCCTTGAGCACCGTGGGCGGCGATGCGACAACCCATCGTTCGGGGATCGCGACCATAACGGCCGAGACAAGCGATCCCGCCTGCGCAACCGCGACGCTGAACATCACGGTCAAGGTAACCGAGCCGCCGACGGTCGGCGACACGACCACGACCGTTGATGCCAACAGCTCGAACAATCTCGTCAACCTCGACATTGACGGTTACGAGGTCCAGTTTGTGGAGGTTGTCTCTGGCCCGTCCAACGGCAGTGCCACTATCTCGGCTTCAGGCACAGGAATCATTTACACACCAGATGCCGGATTTTCAGGCCTGGACAAGATCACCTACACTGCGACCAACGCCGCCGGCACCAGTGCCCCGGCAACGGCGTCAATCAATGTCCAAGCCGCAACCTACACGGTGTCCTGGTCATCCAGCGGTCGGGGCGAGATTGGATCGGTCACCTTCAATGACGATCCGGAAACAGCGATCAGCAGCCCCGTGGAAGTTTCCGAGGGTCGAATAATATCCTTCTGGGACCCCATTCCCGATCCCGGCGCGACGTATCGCCAACCCAGTGGATGCGGCATCCATCCCGTGGGCAGTGCCTGGTACACCGATCCCGTCACGGCAGACTGCGCGGTGTCCTTCATCTTTGAGGAAATCACTTTATCCCCTGACGCCTTGCCCAATGCGAGCGAGGACACATCCTACGAAGAAACAATCACCGCGATAGGCGGGCTTTGGGATTTCGCGTTTGCCATAGTGAGCGGTGCGCTGCCGAGTGGTCTCGAACTGCACGAAAACGGTACTCTCGCAGGCGCCCCGACCGAGACGGGCGATTTCAGCTTCACCTTGGAAGCCAGAAACGAACGCGGTCACTCTCGGACCAAATCCTATACTCTGACGGTCGAGGCTGCGCCCGAGATTGCCGTGGGACCTGCGAGCCTGCCAGGCGGCACGGCTGGTACCCCTTATGAGGAAGTGACCTTCACCGCCGAGGGCGGGAAAGCGCCCTATAGTTTCGCGATGACAGCCGGTGCGCTGCCCGAAGGGTTGTCGCTCGACGCGAGCGGCGAACTGTACGGCACACCGACGGAGGCCGGAAGCTTCACCTTCACGGTGACGGCAATTGACGCCAACGACTTCACTGGCGAACGGGAATACACGCTCACCGTCGATGCCCCCGAAATCGTCGTCACCGTGCCGAGCCTGCCCGACGGCAGGGTGAACATGGAATATGAACCTGTGCGGCTGTCCGCCTCGGGCGGCAGCGAGCCCTATGCCTTCAATCTGGCCTCGGGTGACCTGCCGGACGGCATGACGCTCGCCGCCGATGGAACCCTGTCGGGCACGCCCGCGGAAGGCGGCGAGTTCGCTTTCGCCGTCAGGGCGACGGATGCTTACGGATTCGAAGGTAGCGCCAGGGTCACGCTCAAAGTCGAAGCGGAGAACCTGCCCGTCGCCCAAAACCACACGCTTGAGGTTATGGCCGGAACCAGCGGTACGCTCGATCTGACGCGAGGCGCGGCAGGAGGTCCATTTACCAGCGCTGCCATCGCCACCCATCCTGCCAGCGAGGCCGGCGACGCCTGGGTCGAACGCGAGAACGGAGCCTATATCCTGCATTTTGCCGCTGCGGGCACTTTTGCCGGAACTGCCAGCCTTACCTACACCCTGTCTAATGCAGATGGCGCGTCTGAACCGGCGACTGTCACCATCACCGTGAGTGCCCGCCCCGACCCTTCTCTTGATCCGGAAGTCATCGGCCTGATGCGGGCGCAGACGCAGACGGCAAAACGCTTCGCCAATACCCAGATCACCAATTTCAACCGGAGGCTCGAACAGCTTCACAATGAGGGTGAACGGCGAAACAACTCCATCGGCGTCAATCTCTCCCTCCAGCAGCCAACCGACAACGCCAACGCCTACGCGCCGAATGAGGACACGCCGCATGATCCAGCCGTTGACGCCATCGGACAGGTCGTATCCTCTGCAGCCGATAGCGGTAGCGCTTCCCAAGCCACCCCGGTCGAGAATCTGTTCGGCGATCTGGCCTTCTGGAGCGGCGGCTTTGTTAGTTTCGGCACCAATGACGATGGCGCGATCAATCTCGACCATACGCTGGTCGGCGTGAGCGCCGGTGTCGATTATCGCTTCACACCACAGCTCACCGCCGGCTTCGGCGTCGGCTATGGGCGCGATGTCACGGAGGCTGGTAGCAACGACACGGAAAGCCGCGCCGAAGCCTTCTCGCTGGCAGCCTATGGCAGCTACCGTCCTGTTCCCGGCTTCTTCCTCGACGGCCTGGCCGGCTACAGCACCATGACCTTTGACAGCGTGCGCTATGTGACGACGACCGGCGAATTCGCCACCGGCTCCCGCGGCGGCGATCAACTGTTCGCCTCGCTCTCGGCCGGCTACGAGTTCCGCAATGAGGGCCTGCTGATCTCGCCCTATGGTCGGCTTTCCGGCTCGCACTCCACGCTCGACGCCTTCACCGAGACGGGCGCGGGCATGTGGAACCTCATCTATGGCCAACAGACCATCGACACACTCTCTGGCACGCTTGGTTTGCGTTTCCAATACGCGATCCCCATGGAATGGGGTGTGCTCACACCGCGTGGGCGGCTCGAATACACCCATGATTTCGAGGGGGCGAGCCGCGTCAGCCTCGGCTACGCCGATCTCGGTACGCTGCCCTATACGCTCAATGTGGACGGCTTCTCGCGCGACCACCTGACAATCGACCTCGGTTTCGATGCCCAGTTGGGCGAAAGCTGGAACCTCGGCTTCGACTACCGCACCGCCTTCGGCACCGATGGCGACAGCCAGGATCACACGTTCGGGGTCAAGCTCGGGGTGCAGTTTTGAAGTGACGACCTAACGGCGGGTCGAAGGGGAAATGGAAATCGGTTTCGTCACTTCGCTGGTTAGACGGGCACGGTGATCGATTTATGCTGGAAGTGCCATCTGGCAGGAACATGACGCGATCCCCGGCGGCGAAGCTTCTTTCTCCGCGTTCAACGGTGACGCGCATGTCCTCGCCCAGATCGCCAGCCTCACGCATCCGGTCGCGGGTGGCATCGCGCTGCCAGTCCTCGCGCTGGCGGCGCACTTCATGGATTTCCACTCCGCCGTGCCGGTCATGAATTGAGCGGAACGCCGCACCTGCTTCGATGGATTGCAACTGCTGCGGATCGCCGACCAGCACCACCTTTGCGCCAGCCTCGGCGGCATGGGACAGCACGCGCTCCAACTGGCGCGTGCCGACCATGCCCGCCTCATCTATGACAAGCACGTCACGGCTGGTGAGCATGTCGCGTCCGTTCTTCTAGCCGTGTTCCATGCTGGCGATGGTGCGGGACGCAATCGTAAGCTTCCCCGATCCGCAGACACCCCATAAGTAGAACTTTCTGGCATGTTTTCCCCAGCCAGGAGGTTCCATGAAGAAGTCCCGTTTCACCGAGACCCAGATCGTCTCGATCCTCAAGCATGTAATGACCCAGCGGAATTTGCACACTCAAGCCGCTAATTGTTGGTAAATCGTACTGGGTGTTTTCATCCCCAGCGCCTGATGAGGGCGCTGCTCGTTGTAGTACTTGAACCACGCCCTCAAGGTTTGCCTGGCTTCATCCAGTGTCTGGAAGTTATGAAGCCAGAGACACTGCTCTTTCACAGTTCGGATCAGTCGCTCAACCATCCCGTTCTGCTGCGGGGTGTGGGGACGGATGAACTCCTGTTTCAGACCGTATTGGTACACCGTCCGAGTGTAATGCCGAGAGGTAAATACCAGGCCGTTGTCACTACGCAGCGTGATCGGATCCTGAGCCCTGCCCAGCGTGCCGTACCGGGTAATGAGCGCCTCCTCCAGT
>NZ_FOYD01000013.1 GCF_900115905.1 Halopseudomonas formosensis | reverse complement strand
AAACCGCACCTGAACGTGGGCACCATCGGTCACGTTGACCACGGCAAGACCACTCTGACCGCAGCCCTGACCCGCGTCTGCGCCGAAGTATTCGGCAGCAGCGGCTCTTCCAAGGGCTACGACCAGATCGACAACGCGCCGGAAGAGAAGGCTCGTGGTATCACCATCAACACTTCCCACGTTGAGTATGATTCCCCGACCCGTCACTACGCGCACGTTGACTGCCCCGGTCACGCCGACTACGTGAAGAACATGATCACCGGTGCTGCCCAGATGGACGGCGCTATCCTGGTCTGCTCCGCTGCTGACGGCCCGATGCCGCAGACCCGCGAGCACATCCTGCTGTCCCGTCAGGTAGGCGTACCCTATATCGTCGTGTTCCTGAACAAGGCCGACATGGTTGACGACGAAGAGCTGCTGGAGCTGGTGGAAATGGAAGTGCGCGATCTGCTGAGCACTTACGACTTCCCCGGCGACGACACTCCGATCATCATCGGTTCCGCCCTGATGGCTCTGGAAGGTCGCGACGACAACGGTCTGGGCACCACTGCCGTCAAGACCCTGGTCGAGACTCTGGACAGCTACATCCCCGAGCCTGAGCGTGCCATCGACAAGCCGTTCCTGATGCCGATCGAAGACGTGTTCTCCATCTCCGGCCGCGGTACCGTGGTAACCGGTCGTGTTGAGCGCGGCATCATCAAGGTCCAGGAAGAAGTGGAAATCGTCGGTATCCGCGAGACCACCAAGACCACCTGTACTGGTGTCGAGATGTTCCGCAAGCTGCTGGACGAAGGCCGTGCCGGTGAGAACGTTGGTGTTCTGCTGCGTGGTACCAAGCGTGAAGACGTTGAGCGTGGTCAGGTTCTGGCCAAGCCGGGCACCATCAAGCCGCACACCCAGTTCGAAGCCGAAGTCTACGTGCTGAGCAAGGACGAAGGTGGTCGTCACACCCCGTTCTTCAAGGGCTACCGTCCGCAGTTCTACTTCCGTACCACTGACGTGACCGGTTCCTGCGAACTGCCCGAAGGTGTGGAAATGGTCATGCCGGGCGACAACGTCAAGCTGGTTGTTACCCTGATCGCTCCGATCGCCATGGAAGAAGGTCTGCGCTTCGCTATCCGCGAAGGCGGCCGTACCGTTGGCGCCGGCGTGGTTGCCAAGATTATCGCCTGATAATCTGACCATAAGCAGAAGCCCCCGGTGATCGGGGGCTTTTGTATTTTGGTTGACACTAGAATGGCGCATCTGTAATATTGCGCCTCCCTTGGATGGGCCCGCCTGTGTCCGGGTGTGCTCTGAAAATAGAAGCTTGGAGTTTCTGGTCAAATGCAGAACCAACAGATTCGTATTCGGTTGAAGGCTTTTGACCATCGCCTGATTGATCAATCTACCCAGGAAATCGTGGATACCGCGAAGCGTACTGGGGCTCAGGTGCGTGGTCCGATTCCTTTGCCGACACGCAAAGAGCGTTTTACCGTGCTGATTTCTCCGCACGTCAACAAAGATGCCCGGGATCAATATGAAATCCGTACCCACAAGCGGGTGCTGGATATCGTTCAGCCCACCGACAAGACTGTCGATGCGCTGATGAAACTGGACCTTGCAGCTGGCGTTGAGGTTCAGATCAGCCTCGGCTGATAGCCCCGAACGACGGGGGCTATCCAGCCGTGTAACGCCCTGAAATGGGCGGCCATAGCGGGTAATAGCCCCGTGCACTTAAGAGGTTTACAACATGACTATTGGTGTAGTCGGCCGGAAATGCGGTATGACCCGCGTTTTCACTGAAGATGGTGTTTCCATTCCTGTTACGGTGGTCGAGGTCGAGCCCAACCGTATCACTCAAGTCAAGACCCTCGACAAGGATGGCTACAACGCCATTCAAGTCACCGTAGGCGAGCGCCGCGCCAGTCGCGTCAGCAAGCCCATGGCTGGTCATTTTGCCAAGGCCAATACTGCTGCAGGTCGCAGCGTATGCGAATTCCGCCTGGAAGACGGTGCAGAGTTCGAAGCTGGCGCAGAA
This sequence comes from Halopseudomonas formosensis, assembly GCF_900115905.1. Taxonomy (GTDB): domain Bacteria; phylum Pseudomonadota; class Gammaproteobacteria; order Pseudomonadales; family Pseudomonadaceae; genus Halopseudomonas; species Halopseudomonas formosensis. Next base: position 68,784 of record NZ_FOYD01000013.1, on the reverse strand, counting down.
ATCAATGTCGGTATTTTCGAAGCGGGCCAGAAAGTAGACGTTACCGGTCAGTCCAAAGGTAAGGGCTTTGCCGGTACCATCAAGCGCTGGAACTTCCGCGGTCAGGATGCCACCCACGGCAACTCCGTGTCCCACCGTGTCCCCGGCTCCATCGGCCAGTGCCAGACCCCGGGTCGCGTATTCAAGGGCAAGAAGATGTCCGGTCACATGGGCGCCGAGCGCGTGACCGTGCAGACCCTGGAAATCGTACGCGTTGACGCCGAACGTAACCTTCTGCTGATCAAGGGCCCGGTACCCGGTGCTCCCGGTAGCGACGTCATTGTGCGCCCGGCAGTCAAGGCCAAGGGTTAAGGGGGAGTTCTCATGAATCTGAATGTAGCTGGTGCGAGCGCGATCGAAGTTTCCGATCAGACCTTTGCCACCGAGTTTAACGAAACCCTGGTTCACCAGGCTGTTGTTGCCTACATGGCCGGTGGCCGTCAGGGCACCAAGCAGCAGAAGACCCGTTCTGAAGTGTCCGGTGGCGGCAAGAAGCCCTGGCGTCAGAAGGGCACCGGCCGTGCCCGTGCCGGTACCATCCGCAGCCCGATCTGGCGTGGGGGCGGTACCACCTTCGCAGCTCGTCCGCGCAACTTCGAGCAGAAGCTGAACCGCAAGATGTACCGCGGCGCCATGCGCTCCATCCTGTCCGAGCTGATCCGTCAGGATCGCCTGGTGGTTGTCGAGAGCTTCGGTGTGGACGCGCCCAAGACCAAGGCCCTGGTTGGCAAGCTGAACGAGCTGAATCTGGATAACGTGCTGATCGTTACCGATAGCCTCGACACCAACCTGTACCTGGCTGCACGCAACCTGCCGCACGTCGACGTACGTGACGTACAGGGCTCTGATCCGGTCAGCCTGATCGCTTACGACAAGGTGCTGATCACTGTACCTGCTGTCAAGAAGTTCGAGGAGATGCTGGGATGAACCAGGAGCGCATTTTCAAAGTACTGCTCGGCCCGCATGTATCCGAAAAGGCTACCGGTCTGGCCGAAAAGCACAGCCAGATCGTGTTCAAGGTGGATACCACTGCGACCAAGCTGGAAATCAAGAAAGCTGTTGAGCAACTGTTCAACGTCAAGGTCGAGAAGGTTTCGACCCTGAATGTCAATGGCAAGACCAAGCGAACCGTTCGCGGCCTGGGCAAGCGTAATGACTGGAAGAAGGCCTATGTAAGCCTGCAGCCCGGTCAGGACATCGACTTCGCCAGCGCTGAATAAGAAAGGGGTACATCATGGCAATTGTTAAATGTAAACCTACTTCCGCTGGCCGCCGCTTCGTTGTAAAGGTCGTTAACTCGGACCTGCACAAGGGTGCTCCCTATGCACCTCTGCTGGAGAAGCAAGGCAAGTCCGGTGGTCGTAACAACAATGGTCGTATCACCACGCGTCATCGTGGGGGCGGCCACAAGCAGCACTACCGTCTGGTCGATTTCCGTCGCAACAAGGATGGCATTCCTGCCACCGTGGAGCGCGTGGAATACGATCCGAACCGTACCGCTCATATTGCTCTGCTGAAGTATGCTGACGGCGAGCGTCGCTACATCATCGCCCCCAAGGGCGTGGTAGCTGGCGATCAGCTGATCAGTGGTGCCGAGGCGCCGATCAAGCCGGGTAACTGCCTGCCGCTGCGCAATATCCCGGTTGGTAGCACCATCCACGCGATCGAACTGAAGCCCGGCAAGGGTGCTCAGGTTGCCCGGAGTGCCGGTGCGTCCGTCCAGCTGGTAGCTCGCGAAGGTGCCTATGTCACCGTTCGTCTGCGCTCCGGCGAGATGCGCAAGGTCCTCGGCGAGTGCCGTGCCACCCTGGGTGAAGCATCCAACGGTGAACACAGCCTGCGCTCCCTGGGCAAGGCCGGTGCCACTCGCTGGCGCGGCGTACGTCCGACTGTTCGTGGTGTTGCCATGAACCCGGTCGACCACCCGCATGGTGGTGGTGAAGGGCGTACTTCTGGTGGTCGTCATCCGGTGTCGCCGTGGGGCTTCCCCACCAAGGGTGCCAAGACTCGGTCCAACAAGCGCACTGACAACATGATTGTCCGTCGTCGCAGCAAGTAATAGAGGGGAAACGACGTGCCGCGTTCTCTGAAGAAAGGTCCTTTTATCGATCTTCACCTGTTGAAGAAGGTCGAAGTCGCAGTAGAAAAGAACGATCGCAAGCCGGTTAAGACCTGGTCGCGCCGTTCCATGGTACTGCCGCAGATGGTCGGTCTGACCATCGCTGTACATAACGGTCGTCAGCATGTGCCGGTTATCGTTACCGAAGACATGGTCGGCCACAAGTTGGGCGAATTCGCTGCCACCCGTACCTATCGTGGTCACGCGGCAGACAAGAAAGCCAAGCGCTAAGGGGACAGGAAGATGGAAGTAGCCGCTACGCTCAAGGGCGCCAAACTTTCTGCCCAGAAAGCACGCCTGGTTGCCGACCAGATCCGCGGGAAGAAAGTAGATGAGGCCCTGAACCTGCTGACTTTCAGCAACAAGAAGGCCGCTGACGTCATCAAGAAAGTGCTGGAGTCGGCCATTGCCAACGCCGAGCACAACGATGGCGCAGACGTGGATGACCTGAAGGTCTCCACCGTGTTTGTAAACGAAGGTCGCTCCCTGAAGCGCATCATGCCGCGTGCCAAAGGCCGTGCTGATCGCATCGTAAAGCGGTCTTGCCACATCACGGTCAAGGTTGCTGACAAGTAGGAGTCGATCATGGGTCAGAAAGTAAATCCGACGGGTATTCGCCTCGGTATCGTAAAACAGCACACTTCGGTGTGGTACGCAGATGGTCGCACTTACGCTGACTATCTGAACACTGATCTGAAGGTACGTCAGTACATTCAGGACACTTTGAAGAGCGCCTCTGTCAGCCGCGTTGATATCCAGCGTCCGGCTCAGACCGCCCGCATCACCATCCACACTGCCCGTCCCGGTATCGTGATCGGCAAGAAGGGTGAGGACGTCGAGAAGCTGCGTCAGGAACTGACCAGCCAGATGGGCGTGCCGGTGCACATCAACATCGAAGAGATCCGCAAGCCGGAGCTCGACGCTGCCCTGGTTGCTCAGAGCGTTGCTCAGCAGCTGGAACGCCGCGTGATGTTCCGTCGCGCCATGAAGCGTGCTGTACAGAACGCCATGCGTATCGGTGCCAAGGGTATCAAGATCCAGGTCAGCGGCCGTCTCGGCGGCGCCGAGATCGCCCGTACCGAGTGGTACCGTGAAGGCCGTGTGCCGCTGCACACCCTGCGTGCCGACATCGATTACGCGACGGCTGAAGCCCACACCACTTATGGTGTGATCGGTGTGAAGGTTTGGATTTTCAAAGGCGAGATCATTGGTGGTCAGCCCGAGGAAGTCAAAGCCGTCGCGACCAAGAAAAAAGCTGCTAAGTAAGGGGTACGCACATGTTACAACCCAAGCGTACGAAGTTCCGCAAGCAAATGACCGGCCACAACCGTGGTCTGGCGCATCGCGGCAGTAAGGTGAGCTTTGGCGAATACGCTCTGAAATCCGTCAGCCGTGGTCGTCTGACCGCGCGTCAGATCGAAGCGGCACGTCGTGCTCTGACTCGTCACGTCAAGCGTGGCGGTAAAATCTGGATCCGTGTCTTCCCTGACAAGCCGATCTCCAAGAAGCCCCTCGAGGTGCGGATGGGTAAAGGTAAGGGTAGCGTCGAATACTGGGTAGCCCAGATTCAGCCGGGCAAGGTCCTGTACGAGATTGAAGGTGTTTCCGAAGAGCTGGCGCGTGAGGCATTTGCCCTGGCCGCTGCCAAGCTGCCGCTGGCAACCACCTTTGTTAAGCGGACGGTGATGTGATGAAAGCGACAGAACTTCGTGAAAAATCTGCCGAGCAGCTGAATGAACAGCTGCTCACCCTGCTGCGCGATCAGTTCAATCTGCGCATGCAGAAGGCAACCGGTCAACTCGGTCAGAGTCACCTGCTGAAGCAGACCAAGCGTGACATCGCTCGAGTCAAGACTGTGCTCAATGAGAAAGGTGGTAACTGATCATGGCCGAGAACTCTATTGTTCGTACTGTTACTGGCCGTGTGGTCAGTGACAAGATGGAAAAAACCATTACCGTGCTCGTTGAGCGCCAGGTAAAGCACCCGCTGTACGGCAAGTACGTACGCCGCTCTACCAAGCTGCACGCGCATGACGAGAACAACGAATGCCGCATCGGCGATATCGTGACCATTCGGGAAACCCGCCCCTTGGCCAAAACCAAGAGCTGGACCCTGGTTCAGATCGACGAGCGCGCGGCGCAAGTCTAAGCCCCGCGCGGTATAGCGGATTATTTAAGGGTCGGAGAAAGTTATGATTCAGACTCAATCCATGCTGGATGTGGCTGACAACAGTGGTGCACGTCGTGTCATGTGCATCAAGGTTCTGGGCGGTTCTCACCGTCGCTACGCTGGCATTGGCGATATCATCAAAGTGACCGTGAAGGAAGCGATTCCGCGCGGCAAAGTAAAGAAAGGCCAGGTGCTGAATGCGGTCATCGTGCGTACCCGTCACGGCGTTCGCCGTACCGACGGTTCGCTGATCCGTTTCGATGGCAACGCTGCTGTTCTGCTCAACAACAAGAATGAGCCGATCGGTACCCGCATCTTTGGGCCAGTGACTCGTGAACTGCGTAACGAACAGTTCATGAAGATCGTTTCCCTCGCGCCCGAAGTGCTGTAAGGAGCCCGGTCATGCAAAAGATCAAACGTGACGACGACGTCATCGTCATCGCCGGTAAAGACAAAGGCAAGCGCGGCAAGGTCCTCAAGGTCCTGGCTGACAACCGCCTGGTTGTGACCGGTGTCAACATTATCAAGCGCCACACCAAGCCGAACCCTATGGCTGGTGTACAGGGCGGTATTGTTGAAAAGGAGGCGCCCATCCACGTCTCCAACGTGGCTATCTTCAACCCTGAGACCAGCAAGGCCGATCGCGTCGGCTTCAAGGTCGAAGACGGTAAGAAGGTTCGTATTTTCAAGTCGACCCAAAAAGCCGTCGACGCTTGAGGGTCCAGGTGCTTACCATGGCTAGATTGAAAGAACATTACCGGAACAACCTGGTTCCCAAGCTCAAGGAAGAACTGGGCCTGAAGAACGTGATGGAAGTTCCGAAGATCACCAAGATCACCCTGAACATGGGCCTTGGTGAAGCAGTAGGTGACAAGAAAGTCATCGAGAACGCACTGGCTGACCTGGAGAAGATCACCGGCCGCAAGGGCATCGTGACCTACTCCCGCAAGTCCATTGCCGGCTTCAAGATTCGCGACGGTTGGCCGATCGGCGTCAAGGTAACCCTGCGCCGTGAGCAGATGTACGAATTCCTGGATCGTCTGCTGTCGATCTCGCTGCCGCGTGTGCGTGACTTCCGTGGTCTGAATGCCAAGTCCTTCGACGGTCGTGGCAACTACAGCATGGGTGTCAAGGAACAGATCATCTTCCCGGAAATCGATTACGACAAGATCGATGCCCTGCGTGGTCTGGACATCACCTTCACCACCACTGCCCGTAACGACGACGAAGGTCGCGCGCTGCTGCGTGCATTTGCCTTCCCGTTCCGTAACTAGGAGTCGCACATGGCCAAAATCAGCATGAAGAACCGCGAGGCCAAGCGCGCTCGTCTGGTTGCCAAGTACGCTGCCAAGCGTGCTGAACTGAAGGCGCTGGTTGGTAACGTCAACGTTTCCGTCGAGGAGCGTTGGAACGCCCAGGTTGCCCTGCAGAAACTGCCGCGTGATGCGAGCCCGGTGCGTCAGCGTAATCGCTGCCGCGTCACCGGCCGTCCGCACGGTGTATACCGCAAATTTGGTCTTTCCCGCATCAAACTGCGCGAAGCTGCCATGCGCGGTGATGTACCCGGTCTGGTCAAGGCCAGCTGGTAAACAAGACCTTACTTACTCGTTTCAGGAGCACCAAGCCCATGAGTATGCAGGACCCGTTAGCAGATATGCTGACCCGTATCCGTAATGCCCAGATGGCTGAAAAGTCCAGTGTCAGCATGCCTTCGGCAAAGCTGAAGGTGGCTGTCGCCAAAGTATTGACCGAAGAAGGCTACGTAGCCGGTTACGAAGTTCAGGGCGACGCCAAGCCTGTCCTGTCCATCGAACTGAAGTACTTCGAAGGCAAGCCGGTCATTGAAGAACTCAAGCGCGTGAGCCGTCCCGGCCTGCGCCAGTACAAGTCCGCTGACCAGCTGCCCAAGGTCAAGGGTGGACTGGGTGTATCGATCGTCTCCACCAACAAGGGTGTGATGACTGATCGTGCCGCTCGCGCTGCCGGTGTCGGCGGCGAAGTACTCTGCACCGTATTCTGATAGGGGGTTACGATGTCTCGCGTCGCCAAGAACCCTGTCAAACTGCCACAGGGTGTAGAAGTAAAGGTTGAAGGTCAGGAAGTATCGGTCAAGGGCCCCAAGGGTGCTCTGAATCTGACCATGCATCCTTCCGTTGAATTGATCCAGGAAGAGGGCGAGCTGCGTTTCGCACCGCGTCCCGGAAGTCCGAATGCGGCCATGGCCGGCACTACCCGTGCTCTGGTCAACAACATGGTTGTCGGCGTAAGCCAGGGCTTCGAGCGCAAGCTGCAGCTGGTCGGTGTGGGTTATCGTGCACAGGCCAAGGGTCAGACTCTGTCCCTGGCACTGGGCTTTTCCCACCCGGTCGAATATCAACTGCCTGAGGGCGTTTCCGTGGAAACCCCCAGCCAGACTGATATCGTCATCAAAGGTATCGACAAGCAACTGATCGGTCAGGTTGCCGCGGAAATCCGCGACTTCCGTCGCCCAGAGCCTTACAAGGGCAAGGGTGTCCGTTACGCCGATGAGATCGTGCGTCGTAAAGAAGCCAAGAAGAAGTAGGGCATAGCAAAATGAGCGATAAAAAAGTTATTCGTCTCCGTCGCGCTCGTCGTTCGCGTCTGAAACTGCGCGAGCTCGAAGCCGTACGTCTGTGCGTATACCGTTCTTCGCAGCACATGTACGCACAAGTGATCTCCGCCGATGGTTCCAAGGTACTGGTCAGCGCTTCCACTCTGGATGCCAGTCTGCGTGGTGGTAACACCGGTAACGTAGAAGCCGCCAAGAAAGTAGGCCAGCTGGTTGCCGAGCGTGCCAAGGCCGCCGGTATTACTCAGGTCTCCTTCGACCGTTCCGGCTTCAAGTATCATGGCCGCGTGAAAGCGCTGGCCGACGCCGCTCGTGAAGGCGGGCTGGAATTCTAAGGGTAGAGCTATGGCTAATTTCGATCAAAAGCGTGACGAAGGTTACATTGAGAAGCTGGTTCAGGTTAACCGCGTCGCCAAGGTAGTCAAAGGCGGTCGGATCTTTGCCTTCACAGCGCTGACAGTAGTTGGCGACGGCAACGGTCGTGTGGGCTTCGGTCGTGGCAAGGCGCGTGAAGTGCCTGCTGCCATCCAGAAGGCCATGGAAGCCGCACGTCGTAACATGATCCAGGTGGACCTGAACGGGACCACCATCCAGTATCCGCTGCGCGCGGCTCACGGTGCCTCCAAGGTATTCATGATGCCCGCCTCCGAAGGTACCGGTGTTATCGCCGGTGGCGCGATGCGTGCCGTTCTGGAAGCCGCTGGCATCCACAACGTACTGGCCAAGTGTTACGGTTCCACTAACCCGGTCAACGTCGTTCAGGCTACCTACAAGGGTCTGAAGTCCATGCAGTCGCCCGATTCCGTGGCGGCCAAGCGGGGCAAGACCGTTGAAGACATCGTGGGGTAAGCTGAGATGGCTAATGCAAAAATCAAAGTCACCCAATACAAGAGCGTGATCGGTCGTCTGCCGAGCCACAAGGCCTGCATCCAGGGTCTGGGTCTGCGTCGCATCGGTCACACCGTCGAAGTCGAAGATACTCCGGCTGTTCGTGGGATGATCAACAAGGTCGCCTACATGGTGCGGGTTGAGGGTTAAGACATGAAACTGAATGATCTGCGTTCCGCGCCCGGATCCCGCCCAGCCAAGCTGCGCGTCGGTCGTGGTATCGGCAGCGGCCTGGGCAAGACTGCCGGCCGCGGCCACAAGGGTTTGACCTCCCGCTCCGGCGGTACCGTCGCTCCCGGCTTCGAGGGTGGTCAACAGCCGTTGCACCGCCGTCTGCCGAAGTTCGGCTTCGTCTCGCGCATTGCGCAGGTAACTGCCGAAATCCGCACCAGCGAGCTGAACAAGCTGGATGTTGATGTCATCGATCTGCAAGCGCTGAAAGATGCCAACATCATCGGCAGCAAGTATGTGCGTGCCAAGGTCGTCCTGTCCGGCGATGTGACCAAAGCGGTCACCATCAAGGGCCTGGCGGCTACCAAGGGTGCCCGTGCAGCAATCGAGGCAGCCGGCGGCAAGATCGAGGAATAAGGACTACATGGCTAAGCAAGGTGCTCTCTCTGGAATGAATCAAGGCGGCCTGAGCGAACTCTGGGGGCGCCTGCGCTTCCTGTTCCTGGCAATCATCGTTTACCGAATCGGTGCTCATATACCGGTGCCCGGTATCAACCCTGATCGCCTGGCTGATATGTTCAGACAGAACGAGGGCACCATTCTTAGCCTGTTCAACATGTTCTCCGGTGGCGCCCTGGAGCGGATGAGTATTTTCGCTCTGGGGATCATGCCGTACATCTCTGCATCCATCATCATGCAGCTGATGACGGCGGTGAGCCCGTCGCTTGAGCAGTTGAAGAAGGAAGGCGAGTCCGGTCGCCGCAAGATCAGCCAGTACACGCGCTATCTGACGCTGGTGCTGGCCCTGATCCAGGCGGTCGGCATGTCGGTCGGTCTGGCCAGTCAGGGCGTGGCTTTCAACACAGGGTTCGGCTTCTATTTCATAGCCGTCGTGACCTTCGTGTCGGGTGCCATGTTCATGATGTGGCTGGGCGAACAGATCACCGAGCGGGGTATCGGCAACGGCATCTCGATGCTGATCTTTGCCGGTATCGTTGCCGGTCTGCCGAGCGCCGTGGGGCAGTCCTTCGAGGCGGCCCGCCAGGGTGATATCAATATCTTCGCCCTGATGGTGATCGGTGCACTGGCTGTGGCCATGGTGGCCTTCGTGGTCTTCGTTGAGCGAGGCCAGCGGCGGATTACCGTCAACTATGCCAAGCGTCAGCAGGGCCGCAAGGTGTTTGCCGCACAGACCAGCCATCTGCCCCTCAAGGTCAACATGGCTGGTGTGATCCCGGCGATCTTTGCCAGCAGTATCCTGCTGTTCCCGGCGTCGCTGGGTACCTGGTTCGGCCAGGGCGACGGTATGGAGTGGCTGCTGAAGATCACGCGTTCGCTCGAAACCGGGCAGCCGTTGAACATCATTCTGTTCAGCGCAGGGATCATCTTCTTCTGCTTCTTCTACACAGCGCTGATGTTCAACCCCAAGGATGTGGCTGACAATCTGAAGAAGTCAGGCGCCTTCATTCCGGGTATCCGCCCGGGTGAACAGTCCGCCCGCTATATCGACGGCGTACTGACCCGCCTGACCATGTTCGGTGCGTTGTACATGACTGCGGTGTGTCTGTTGCCGCAGTTTTTGATGGTATCGGCCAACGTGCCGTTCTATCTGGGTGGTACCTCGTTGCTGATCGTGGTTGTGGTTGTGATGGACTTCATGTCCCAAGTACAATCGCACCTCGTTTCACAGCAGTACGAGTCTCTTTTGAAGAAATCGAACCTGAAAGGTTACGGCAGCGGCATGCTGCGCTGATTTTTCGGGATTGGAGAACGATATGAAAGTTGCAGCATCAGTCAAGAAGCTTTGCCGTAACTGCAAGGTCATCCGTCGCAATGGTAGCGTACGGGTTATCTGCAGTGCTGAGCCCCGTCACAAGCAGCGCCAGGGTTGATAGCAACACCAGCACTGATTGAAGACTACGTCTCAGGATAACCGCCGCCCGACCTGTTGAATGGTCGGGTGGTTGATTTTTTTATATGTTAGCGCTACCCTACTGCACCCTTTTTCTCGCAACCTGGTTGTGTTGGGTTGAGTCAGGTAGCTGTCAGACGGAGTAAATTTGGATGGCCCGTATTGCAGGCGTCAACATCCCGGATAACAAGCATGCTGTTATCTCTCTGACCTATATCTATGGTATCGGTCAAACCAAGGCACAACAGATCTGTGCCGCCGCTGGCATTGAGCCCAGCGCCAAGATCAAGGATCTGAGCGAGGAGCAGATTGATCTGCTGCGTAACGAGGTCGCCAAGAACACCACTGAAGGTGACCTGCGCCGCGTGATCAACATGAACATCAAGCGTCTCATGGATCTGGGTTGCTATCGTGGTCTGCGTCATCGTCGTGGTCTTCCGGTTCGCGGCCAGCGCACCAAGACCAACGCCCGTACCCGCAAGGGTCCGCGCAAGCCGATCCGTAAGTAATCGCGAAGGAATATACAGATATGGCTAAGCCTGCTGCTCGTGTTCGTAAGAAAGTAAAAAAGACGGTGGTTGATGGGATCGCCCACATCCATGCGTCCTTCAACAACACCATCATCACCATCACCGACCGTCAGGGCAATGCTCTGAGCTGGGCGACTTCCGGTGGCTCCGGTTTCCGCGGTTCGCGGAAAAGCACTCCCTTTGCTGCACAGGTTGCAGCCGAGCGTGCTGGCCAGGCCGCACTGGAATATGGTCTGAAAAACCTCGACGTTAATGTGAAGGGCCCTGGCCCGGGTCGTGAGTCCGCCGTACGTGCGCTGAATTCCTGTGGTTACAAGATCAGCAGCATTACCGACGTCACCCCCATCCCACATAACGGCTGTCGCCCGCCCAAGAAGCGCCGCGTGTAATCAGGAGACGGTTAAATGGCTCGATATATTGGTCCCAAATGTAAGCTGTCTCGTCGCGAAGGCACTGATCTGTTCCTCAAGAGCGGTGTTCGCGCGCTGGACTCCAAGTGCAAGCAGGACAATGCGCCTGGCGTGCATGGTCAGCGTCGCGGTCGTCTCTCCGAGTACGGTACCCAGCTGCGCGAGAAGCAAAAAGTTCGTCGCATCTATGGCGTCCTGGAGCGTCAGTTCAGCAACTACTACAAGGAAGCTGCCCGTCTGAAGGGTGCTACCGGTGAGAACCTGCTGCAACTGCTCGAGCGTCGTCTGGACAACGTGGTCTACCGCATGGGCTTTGGTGCAACTCGCGCCGAAGCGCGTCAGCTGGTATCCCATAAGGCAATCAGCGTTAACGGCAAGACCGTGAACATCGCTTCCTACCTGGTATCCCCGGGTGACGTGGTAGCCGTTCGCGAAAAGGCCAAGAACCAGCTGCGCATCAACAGCGCCCTGGAACTGGCGGCCCAGCGTGGCCAGGCAGAGTGGCTGCAAGTCGATACTGCCAAGAAGGAAGGTGTCTTCAAGAGCCTGCCCGCCCGGAGTGATCTGTACGCCGACATCAACGAAAACCTGATCGTCGAGCTCTACTCCAAGTAAGCGATAGTCAGCAAAAGGTGCCTTTCATGCAAAATTCGGTTGCCGAGTTTCTTACTCCACGTCATATCGACGTTCAAGAAGCCTCGCCCACGCGTGCCAAGATCACTCTTGAGCCGCTGGAGCGTGGCTTCGGTCATACCCTGGGCAATGCGCTGCGGCGCATTCTGCTCTCGTCCATGCCCGGTTGTGCCGTGGTAGAGGCGGAAATCGATGGCGTTTTGCATGAGTACAGCGCCATTGAAGGCGTCCAGGAAGATGTCATCGAGATCCTGCTGAACCTCAAGGGTCTGGCAGTCAAGATGCATGGTCGCGACCAGGTTACCCTGACCCTGTCCAAGAAGGGTGAGGGCCCGGTCACCGCTGGCGATATCCAGCTGGATCACGATGTGGAGATCGTCAATCCCGATCACCACATCGCCACGCTGTCCGCCAACGGCGCGCTGAACATGAAACTGGTGATTGCCCGTGGTCGCGGTTATCAGCCCGCTGATGCCCGCCAGTCCGACGAGGACGAGAGCCGTTCCATCGGTCGTCTGCAGCTCGATGCTACCTACACCCCGGTTCGCCGCGTGGCCTACGTAGTCGAGAGCGCGCGGGTTGAACAGCGCACTGACCTGGACAAACTGGTCATCGACCTGGAAACCAACGGTACTCTGGATCCGGAAGAAGCGATTCGTCGCGCTGCCACCATCCTGCAGCACCAGCTGGCCGCCTTCGTTGACCTGAAGAGCGATCAGGAGCCGGTGGTGGAGCAGCAGGAAGACGAGATCGATCCGATCCTGCTGCGCCCGGTTGACGACCTGGAGCTGACTGTCCGTTCGGCCAACTGCCTGAAAGCAGAAAACATTTACTATATTGGCGATCTGATCCAGCGTACCGAAGTGGAACTGCTGAAGACCCCGAACCTGGGCAAGAAGTCCCTGACCGAGATCAAGGACGTTCTGGCTTCCCGTGGTCTGTCACTCGGTATGCGTCTGGACAACTGGCCGCCTGCTAGCTTGAAGAAGGACGACAAGGTTAACGCCTGATCGTCTGACACCGAGGAATTGAGAGATGCGTCATCGTAAAAGTGGTCGTCACCTGAGTCGGACCAGCTCGCACCGCAAGGCCATGTTCCAGAACATGGCGGTGTCGCTGTTCGAAAACGAACTGATCAAAACCACTCTGCCCAAGGCCAAGGAATTGCGCCGCGTCGCAGAGCCGCTGATCACCCTGGCGAAAGAAGATACCGTAGCCAACCGCCGTCTGGCGTTTGACCGCACCCGCAGCAAAGAAGCTGTGGGCAAGCTGTTCAACGACCTGGGCAAGCGCTACGCAGACCGTCCCGGCGGCTATATCCGTATCCTCAAGTGCGGCTTCCGCGCTGGTGATGCGGCACCCATGGCCTACGTGGAACTGGTTGACCGCCCCGAACTGGCTGCTGCTTCCGAAGAGTAAGCTGCAACAGTTCACGAAGAACCGGGCTCTGGCCCGGTTTTTTGTGCCTGACATTCAGTCATGCAAAAAGCCTATCGTCGTCGTTTGATCAACTCATTGGTTCAATAGAAAGCGGCTCCCTATCATGTCCCCATCGCCAGCGAGTCGTTGGCAGTACGACTTCAGGAGATGGGATATGACAGACAAACCAAGACTCACCACGGTAGCAGGCGCCCCCGTTGCAGATAACCAGAATGTGATGACCGCAGGGCCCCGCGGTCCCATGCTGCTGCAGGATGTCTGGTTCCTGGAGAAGCTGGCGCACTTCGATCGCGAAGTGATCCCGGAGCGCCGCATGCACGCCAAGGGCTCGGGTGCCTTCGGTGAGTTCGTTGTCACCCATGACATCAGCCAGTACACCAAGGCACGGATCTTTTCGGAAGTCGGCAAGCGCACCCCGATGTTTGCCCGCTTCTCCACCGTGGCCGGTGAGCGTGGCGCGGCTGACGCCGAGCGCGATATCCGTGGCGCAGCCTTGAAGTTCTACACCGAGCAGGGCAACTGGGACCTGGTGGGCAACAACACCCCGGTGTTCTTCTTCCGCGACCCGCTGAAATTCCCCGACCTCAACCACGCGGTGAAGCGCGACCCGCGCACCAACATGCGCAACGCCAACAACAACTGGGACTTCTGGACCGGGTTGCCCGAGGCGTTGCACCAGATTACCTACGTCATGGGTGATCGGGGTATTCCCGCCGGCTACCGCCACATGCACCTGTTCGGCTCGCATACCTACAGCTTCATCAGCGCCGATCACAAGCGCTACTGGGTCAAGTTCCACTTCAAGACCCAGCAGGGCATCAAGAACCTGACCGACGCGGAAGCAGCCGCCATCGTGGCCAATGACCGCGAAAGCTCTCAGCGGGACCTGTACGAGGCGATCGAGAACGGTGACTTCCCGCGCTGGACCATGTACGTGCAGATCATGCCCGAGGAAGAGGCTGCCAACTATCGCTTCCATCCGTTCGATCTGACCAAGGTCTGGTCGAAGAAGGACTACCCCCTGATCGAGGTGGGCTACATGGAGCTCAACCGCAATCCGGACAACTACTTCCAGGATGTGGAGCAGGCTGCCTTCACCCCGGCCAACGTGGTGCCCGGCATCAGCTTCTCGCCGGATCGCATGCTGCAGGGGCGTCTGTTCTCCTACGGCGATGCGCAGCGCTACCGTCTGGGTGTGAACCACCACCAGATCCCGGTAAACGCGCCCCGTTGCCCGGTACACAGCTATCACCGCGATGGTGCCATGCGGGTTGACGGCAACCAGGGCAGCCGCCTGCATTACGAGCCGAATACTTATGGCGAATGGCAGCAGCAGCCCGATTTCAGCGAGCCGCCGATGGCGCTGGAGGGTCCCGCCGCCCGTTATGACTATCGGGCCGAGGATGCGGACTACTTCACCCAGCCTGGCGATCTGTTCCGACTGATGCCGGCAGACGCGCAACAGCGGTTGTTCGACAATACGGCTCGGGCGATGAACGGTGTGGAGCGCCACATCATGATTCGTCACATCACCCACTGCTACAAGGCTGATCCGGCCTATGGCGAGGGTGTGGCAAAAGCTCTGGGCATTCCGATGTCCGAAGTACCAGTCTGATAACGGACTGGGGGCAGGAAACAACCCGCGACGTGGTATCAGTCGCGGGTTTTTTGTGTCTGCGTGGTATTCGTTATGGCGGCGAATCTTCCGGTAGCCTCTGCGTTGGTACGCCCCCGCTACGACACGCCGCAAGTACGTCCGTGTAGGCTCGTTGATGTCATCCCTGACATCAAACGGTCGTATCAGGGCCGTCCCAACGCAACGGCGGAAACTCCGAGTGGCTGATGGTTTTGCTTTCAGCAGCTGCGGAGTTTATAGGCGGGCTGGGGGGCAGGGTTGTGCCGACCGTCGGTTTTCAGGGATGAAAACCGCGAGCCTACAGGGATGTATTCACGGCGTGTCGGCACGGCCCTGCACCCCAGAACGGCCTTGCACGGGCTCCTAGCAGGGGCGTACCAACGCAGAGGCCTGCACGGACACGCAAGCATGGTGGCGTTAAAATCCGCTGAACAAAAAAATCCCCTGCCGCGCGTTCGTGACAGGGGATTTATTGGGAGTGACTACAAATCAGAACGCCGGAACCACCGCGCCCTTGTACTTCTCTTCGATGAAGGCCTTCACCTCGTCGCTCTGCAGAGCGTTAACCAGCTTGCTGACGGCTTCGGCGTCCTTGTTGTCGGAGCGGGTGACCAGGATGTTGGCGTAAGGGGAATCCTCACCTTCGATGGCCAAGGCGTCGGTGGTGGGGTTCAGGCCGGCTTCCAGAGCGTAGTTGGTGTTGATCAGAGCCAGATCCACCTGATCCAGAACGCGGGGCAGGGTGGCCGCTTCCAGCTCGCGGATGCGCAGCTTGTGCGGGTTGTCAGCGATGTCACGCGGGGTGGACAGGATGTTGGTGTCGTCCTTCAGGGTGATCAGCCCGGCCTTGGCCAGCAGCAGCAGAGCGCGGCCGCCATTGGTGGCGTCGTTGGGGATGGCCACGGTGGCGCGGCTGGGGATGTTGTCCAGCGATTCCAGCTTGCTGGAATAGATACCGAAGGGCTCGACGTGGACGTTGGCCACGCTCACCAGATCGGTACCGCGACCCTTGTTGAACTCATCCAGGTAGGGCTTGTGCTGGAAGAAGTTGGAATCCAGACGGCCTTCGGCGACCTGCAGGTTCGGCTGCACGTAGTCGGTGAAGACCTTGATATCCAGCTCCACGCCCTGTTCGGCCAGAGTGGGTTTGACGAACTCGAGGATCTCCGCGTGGGGAACAGCAGTGGCGGCGACGCTGAGTTTCTCAGCAGCGTGGGCGCCAAACGCAGTGGCCAGCGCCAGGACAGCTACGATCTTTTTCATGAAATGCTCCGAAAGGTGAGGTCAGTGCCTGTTATTTATTTACGGGAATAGTGGACAACCAGGCGGTCGCCGATACTTTGCAGAATCTGCACCAATACCAGCAGTAATACAACGGTAACCACCATTACATCAGTCTGGAATCGCTGATAACCGTAGCGGATGGCCAGGTCGCCGAGTCCTCCGCCGCCCACCACCCCGGCCATGGCGGTATAGGAGACCAGGGTAATGGCGATCACGGTGATCGCAGCGATGATGCCGGGGCGCGCCTCCGGCAGCAGGGCGCGGGTGATGATCTGCGCCGTGGTGGCGCCCATGGACTGGGTCGCCTCGATGATGCCCCGATCCACTTCGCGCAGGGCGGTTTCCACCAGACGGGCGAAGAAGGGGGTGGCACCCACCACCAGCGGCGGAATGGCGCCGGCCACGCCCAGGGAGGTGCCGGTAATCAGCTTGGTCACCGGGATCATCACGATCAGCAGGATGATGAAGGGCAGCGAGCGCAGGGCGTTGACGATCAGCGACAGCACCGCGTACAGGCCGTTGCGCTGGAACATCTGCCGGGGCCCGGTGAGAAACAGCAGGATACCCAGCGGCAGCCCGAACAGCACGGTGAACAGCAGCGAGCCACCCAGCATCAGCAGGGTATCCAGGGTGGCGATCCAGATGTCGTACCAGTCGATATTGGTGAAGAGTTCGCTCATGTGCGTAGTACCTCGACATGCACTTGGGAGGCCTGCAGCAGGGCCATGGCGGCATCCACATCACCCCCGATCAGGGCCAGGGTCAGCTGGCCGCAGGGCAGGTCACGGATGCGGTCGATGCGACCGGCGAGAATGCTGTAGTCCACGCCGGTGGCCCGGGCCACCTGGCCGAGCAGCGGGGCGAAGGTGGACTCGCCGAGGAAGGTCAGGCGCAGGATGCGGCCCGGCACATGGGCAAAGTCGTCGGCCTGCTGTTCATCGCTCTCGTCGTCGAACACGAAGCTGCGGGTGGTCGGATGCTGGGGGTGCAGGAACACGTCGGTGACCTGACCCTGCTCGACGATATGGCCGCCGTCCATCACCGCCACCTGATCACAGACCCGGCGGATCACGTCCATCTCGTGGGTGATCAGTACTATGGTCAGCTTCAGTTCCTGATTGATCTCCGCCAGCAGCTGCAGCACCTGACGGGTGGTGTGGGGGTCGAGGGCGCTGGTGGCCTCGTCGCACAGCAGTATGCTCGGCTCGGTGGACAGGGCGCGGGCAATGCCGACCCGCTGTTTCTGCCCGCCGGACAGCTGCGCCGGGTACTTGTTGGCGTGATCGCTCAGGCCGACCCGTTCCAGCAGCGCGCGCACCCGCTGGTTGATCTGCCCGCGATCCAGCTCGCCGGCCAGCCGCAGGGGCAGGGCGACGTTGTCCGCCACCGTGGCCGAGGACAGCAGGTTGAAGTGCTGGAAGATCATCCCCACCCGCTGACGGAAACGGCGCAGGCCGGCGGCATCCAGCGCGGTGACGTCCTCGCCGTTGACCCGGATGCGGCCGCTGCTGGGTTCTTCCAGACGGTTGATCAGGCGCAGCAGGGTGCTCTTGCCGGCCCCCGAATGGCCGATGATGCCGAACACCTGACCCGCTTCAATGGTCAGGTCGGTGCTGTGAAGGGCGGGAATCTCACGCCCTGCTACCTGGTAGGCCTTGGTTACCTGCTGAAATTCAATCACAAGGGTTCCCGTAGAACATGGTGAATTGCATGATTGCCGCCGGATGGCGCGGGTTGGCAGTTTATCAGGGCTGGCGCTCCAGGGGGTATTGACCGGGCAGTTCTCCTGACGTCCGGGAGGCGAGTAACGGATCATCTGGTGAGCTACGGGCGGTTATTGAGCGAGGGCGGGCCAACCCTGGGAGGGACGAGCACCAGCTCGTCCGCGACGCTGCAGGATGCTGCTCTGCTGCCAGTCAGTCCGCTCATCAAGCTGGTGCTTGACGTTCCCAGGGAGGGTAGTGCACTCAATGGCGTGCCGGGTTCCATCCCGGCAAGAGGGGTTGCCGCCCCGGACTATCTATCCCGCTCCAGCAATGGGCCGAGGAACTTCCCGGTATGCGACTGCGGTGCTTCGGCGATCTGTTCCGGGGTGCCGGTGGCGATGATCTGGCCCCCGCCGGAGCCCCCTTCAGGGCCGATATCAACAATCCAGTCCGCAGTCTTGATGACATCCAGATTGTGCTCGATCACCACCAGGGTGTTGCCGTGGTCGCGCAGGCGGTGCAGCACGTCCAGCAGCTGCTGGATGTCGGCAAAGTGCAGGCCGGTGGTCGGCTCGTCGAGGATGTACAGGGTCTTGCCGGTATCGCGCTTGGACAGCTCCCGCGCCAGCTTCACCCGCTGGGCTTCGCCGCCGGACAGGGTGGTGGCGGACTGGCCCAGACGCACATAGGACAGGCCCACGTCGATCAGCGTCTGCAGCTTGCGCGCCAGCGCCGGTACCGCATCGAAGAACTCCCGCGCCTCCTCGATGGTCATCTCCAGCACTTCGTGGATGTTCTTGCCCTTGTACTTGATCTCCAGCGTCTCGCGGTTGTAGCGCTTGCTCTTGCACACGTCGCAGGGCACGTAGATATCCGGCAGGAAGTGCATTTCCACCTTGATCAGGCCGTCGCCCTGACAGGCCTCGCAGCGCCCACCCTTGACGTTGAAGGAGAAACGCCCGGCCTTGTAGCCGCGGGAGCGGGCTTCCTGGGTGCCGGCGAACAGATCGCGGATCGGCGTGAACAGACCGGTGTAGGTGGCCGGGTTGGAGCGCGGGGTGCGGCCGATCGGGCTTTGGTCGATGTCCACCACCTTGTCCAGGTGCTGCAGGCCATCGAAGCTGTCGTAGGGCGCGGCATCCAGGGTGGTGGCACCGTTCAGCGCGGTGGCGGTGATCGGGAACAGGGTATTGTTGATCAGGGTCGACTTGCCCGAGCCGGAGACCCCGGTGACACAGGTGAACAGGCCCACCGGAATCTCCAGATCAACCTTCTTCAGGTTGTTGCCGCAGGCGCCCTTGAGTCGCAGCCACTTGTCCTTGCTCGGCGGGATGCGCTTGCCCGGTACCGGGATCTTCTTCGCCCCGGACAGGTACTGGCCGGTCAGCGAGTTCGGGTCGGCCATGACCTGCTCGGGGGTGCCGTGGGAGACGATCCGGCCGCCATGGACGCCGGCACCGGGGCCTATGTCCACCACATAATCGGCCAGGCGGATGGCGTCCTCGTCATGCTCGACCACGATCACGGTGTTGCCCAGATCCCGCAGGTGGATCAGGGTGCTGAGCAGACGCTCGTTGTCGCGCTGGTGCAGGCCGATGGAGGGCTCGTCGAGGATATACATGACCCCGACCAGACCGGCGCCGATCTGGCTGGCCAGGCGGATGCGCTGGGCCTCGCCGCCGGACAGGGTATCGGCGCTGCGATCCAGCGCCAGGTAATCGAGGCCGACATTGACCAGGAACTGCAGGCGGGCGCGGATTTCCTTGAGAATCTTCTCGGCGATCTCGCCGCGGCTGCCGGGCAGGGTCAGCTGGGCAAAGTATTCGGCCGCCGCGCCGACCGGCAGGGTGGTCAGGCCCGGCAGGTTGCGGTCGTCGATGAACACGTGCCGCGCCTCGCGGCGCAGGCGGGTGCCGCTGCAGTCCGGGCAGGGCTGTGTGCTGAGGTACTTGGCCAGCTCCTCGCGCACGCTCTGGGACTCGGTTTCCCGGTAGCGCCGCTCCAGGTTGGGCACTATGCCCTCGAAGGGGTGTTCGCGCTTGACGATATCGCCCCGGTCGTTCAGGTAGCGGAAGGGCACCTTCTCGCTGCCGGTACCCTGCAGAATCAGCTTGCGGTGCTTTTCGCTGATGTCGTCGAAGGGCTGATCCAGATCGATGCCGTAGTGCTCGGCCAGCGAGCTGAGCATCTGGAAGTAGTAGACGTTGCGCCGATCCCAGCCGCGGATGGCTCCTTCGGCCAGGGTCAGTTCACCATTGACCAGGCGGCGGGCATCGAAGAACTGCTTGACGCCCAGACCATCGCAGCCGCTGCAGGCGCCGGCCGGGTTGTTGAAGGAGAACAGCCGCGGCTCCAGCTCGCTGATCGAGTGGCCGCACTGGGGGCAGGCAAAGCGGGAGCTGAAGGTGATTTCCTCCAGTTCCTCGCCGTCCATGGGAGCGATGATGGCGATGCCATCGGCCAGGTGCAGGGCGGTCTCGAAGGACTCGGCCAGACGCAGTTGCAGGTCCTCGCGGACCTTGAAGCGGTCTACCACCACCTCGATGGTGTGCTTGCGGTTCTTTTCCAGCGCCGGCGCTTCGTCCAGCTCGTGGATGCGGCCGTCGATGCGGGCACGGACAAAGCCCTGGGCGCGCAGCTCGTCGAGCAGTGCCAGGTGCTCGCCCTTGCGCTCGCGCATCACCGGTGCCAGCAGCATCAGCTTGCTGCCCTCGGGCAGCGCCAGCACCTGGTCGACCATCTGGCTGACGGTCTGTGCCGCCAGGGGCAGGTCATGATCCGGGCAGCGCGGCTCCCCGGCGCGGGCAAACAGCAGGCGCAGGTAATCGTAGATCTCGGTGATGGTGCCGACGGTGGAGCGGGGGTTGTGCGAGGTGGACTTCTGCTCGATGGAGATGGCCGGTGACAGGCCCTCGATGTGATCCACATCGGGTTTTTCCATCATCGACAGGAACTGCCGCGCGTAGGCCGAGAGGGACTCCACGTAGCGGCGCTGCCCCTCGGCGTACAGGGTATCGAAGGCCAGCGAGGACTTGCCGGAGCCCGACAACCCGGTGATCACGATGAGCTTGTCGCGGGGCAGTTCCAGATCAATGTTCTTCAGGTTGTGGGTACGCGCCCCACGAATCGAGATTGTATCCAAGGTACACCACCCGGTAGACAGCAAAGCCCGATAGTATACGTGTTCGGCGCCAATCCCCGCAAAAAAACGGACAAAAAACAGCCAGCGAACCGCTGCCAGACATGCGGCCGCGGGCGGGCCTGCGGCACGGGCGCACGGGTTCGGTGTTGCCCGAGCAGCCGTGCTAAAATGCCGCCCTTTGTCACTACCCGGAGTTTCCATGTACCAGCCCGATAGCATGTCATCCGAGGAGCGCCGCGCCGCCGCCTCGCTGGCCAGCGTGTTCGCCTTCCGCATGCTCGGGCTGTTCATGGTGCTGCCGGTGCTGGCCACCTACGGTCAGGACCTCGCAGGCGCCACCCCGTTGCTGATCGGCATGGCCATCGGTGCCTACGGTCTGACCCAGGCCTTTCTGCAGATACCCTTCGGCATGCTGTCCGATCGCATTGGGCGCAAGCCGGTGATCATAGGTGGCCTGATCCTGTTCGCCCTCGGCGGGCTGGTGGCGGGGCAGGCCGACAGCATGCTGGGTGTGCTGGCCGGGCGCATCCTGCAGGGCGCCGGTGCCATCGCCGCTGCCATCATGGCCCTGGTCGCCGACCTGACCCGGGACCAGCATCGTACCAAGGCCATGGCCATGATCGGCATGAGCATCGGTCTGTCGTTTGCCGTGGCCATGGTAGTCGGCCCGCTGATCGCCGGTGCCGCCGGCCTGGCCGGGGTGTTCTACAGCACCTCCCTGCTGGCGCTGGTGGGCATCGCGCTGGTGGCGCTGGTGGTACCCAGCCCGCAGCAGGCGCAGCACCATCGCGACGCCGGGGTAGCCAGAGGCGCTTTTCTGCCGGCCCTGCGCAACGCCGATCTGCTGCGCCTGGATTACGGCATCGCGGTACTCCATGCGCTGCTGATGGCCTGTTTCGTGGCCCTGCCGCTGGCCCTGCAGGAGCATGCCGGTTTGCCGCGGGAGCAGCACTGGTGGGTCTATCTTGCCGGCCTGCTGCTGTCCTTCATCGGCATGGTGCCGCTGATCATCTATGCCGAGCGGCGCCGACGGATGAAGCGGGTGGTGCTGGGCGCCATCCTGCTGCTGGCGCTGACCCAGCTGCTCATGTGGCTGAGCATGAACTCGCTGGCGGCACTGGTGGTGGCGGTGGTGCTGTTCTTCACCGCCTTCAACGTACTGGAGGCCACCCTGCCGTCGATGCTGAGCAAGATCGCTCCGGCCGGCAGCAAGGGCACGGCGATGGGCATCTATTCCACCAGCCAGTTCGCCGGTGCCGCCCTGGGCGGCGTGCTGGGCGGCGCCGTCTACGGCAGTTTCGGTCTCGGCGGGGTGTTCGTCTGTTGTGCGCTGCTGGCCATTTCCTGGCTGGCGATTGGTGCTACCATGGACGAGCCTCCGTACGTGACGAGCTATCGTCTGGCAGTGGACCCTACACTGGTCAGGGATGAAGCATTGCTTCGCAGAGTACTGGATGTACCGGGAGTGGCTGAGGCAATCATCGTGGCTGAGGAAGCAGCCGCTTATATAAAAGTCGATACACAGGTGCTGGATCGCGAGCAACTGGACCGGGTACTGCATCCGGTCTGACATACACCAGACACCCGAGGAGAGTGAGCATGGCCAGAGGCGTAAACAAGGTAATCCTGATCGGTAACGTGGGCGGCGACCCGGAAGTGCGCTACATGCCCAACGGCAACGCCGTCGCCAACGTGACGCTGGCAACCAGCGACAGCTGGAAGGACAAGCAGACCGGTCAGCAGCAGGAACGTACCGAGTGGCACCGCGTGGTGTTCTTCGGTCGCCTGGCGGAGATCGTCGGCGAATATGTACGCAAGGGCTCCAAGCTCTACGTCGAGGGCCGACTGCAGACCCGCGAGTGGGAAAAGGACGGCATCAAGCGTTACACCACCGAGGTGGTGGTCGACATCAATGGCCAGATGCAGCTGCTCGACAGCCGTGGCCAGGGTGGTGGCGACAACATGGGCCAGCGCCCGCAGCAATCGCGCCCGGCCGCGCCGCAGCAACAGCAGCAGTACGCCCAGCAGCCGGCACCGGCCCAGCAGCCGCAGCAGATGCCGGATTACGACAGCTTTGATGACGACATTCCGTTCTAGAACGGAATATCGTCATTTCCCGCGAAAGCGGGAATCCAGCTGCAAACCCAAAAAGCCCTGAACCCCAGGGCTTTTTTGATCAAGCACAACGCCCCCACCCGGGAACGTCGAGCACCAGCTCGATGAAAGGGCTCGGCGGTAGACATGGCGCGGGGTGTGAGCCAGTCGCTCGTTCATGGGAGGTATCCATGCTAAATTGGTTGCTCCTCAAAAGCATGCAAGGTACCAAGGATGGCCGTACCTGGACTGGCAAACATGACTTCCACTTCCTCCATCAGCCCGTTGATCGGTGTTGGTCTGTATAGCCTGCCTGAAGCCGCTGCCTATACCGGCATTCCGGCGGCACAACTTGGTCGCTGGGTATTCGGCTACCGCGCTGACGGCAAGCAGTATCCAGGGCTGTGGCAGCCAGCGCTGGTTGATCTGGATGAGAAAACACTTGGTTTTCATGACCTGCTGGAAGTGCGCTTTGTGCATGCTTTTCGTCAGCATGGGATCAGTTTGCAAGCTATCCGGGCGGCGTCACAGCATGCTGCCGAGTGGTTCAAGCAGCCATATCCTTTCACCTGTCGGCGTTTTCAGACAGATGGTCGCAGTATCTTTGCCACTGTCCTGGAACAGACGGGGGATGAATCACTTATCGATCTGGTAAAGCGTCAATATGCCTTCAAGCAGGTGATCAGTGATTCGTTGTACGCCGGTATTGACTATGACAGTGAAGGTGAAGCGCTGCGCTGGTATCCGCTCAAGCGCAGCAAGGCCGTGGTTCTGGACCCCAGTCGGCATTTCGGCAAGCCTATTCTCGATCAGTCCGGCATAGATACCCAGTCGGTGGCTGCTGCTTTTATCGCTGAAAACCGCAATGCCCGCCGGGTCGCACGCCTCTACGAGATATCCCCTGCTGAAGTGGAGGCCGCCGTTCGTTTCGAGAGCAAGGATGCTGCATGAAGTTTCTTCTGGATAACAATCTGCCTCCAGCATTGGCCAGGGCTTTACATGAGCTGAGTAAAGCCGATGGGCATCAGGTCACTGCCTTGCGTGAAAAGTTCAAGGCCAATACGCCTGATATCGAGTGGATCAGTCAATTGCGGGCGGAAGGCAACTGGGTTGTCGTTTCCAAGGATAAATTCAGCAAGGGATCGATGGAAAAGCGAGCGTTCAGTGAGTCGGGGCTGGCTATCTTTGTTCTCGCAAAACAATGGCACAAGGCACCTTTCTGGGATACTGCGCACAATCTGGTCCGCTGGTGGCCAGCTATTACCGAGCAGGCGGAACGCATCACTGGCGGTGGCGTGTTCAAGGTTGGCTGGCGATTCAGCGTACCCGGCAAGTTTGAAGTAATGAAGCTCTGAAGCGCAGCATAACGCCCCACCTGGGAGCGTCGAGCACCAGCTCGATGAGCGGACTCGCCCGAAACACACCGTTCACTGGTGATTCAGGCGGCGGAGGTGGGTGTCAGTCTGAACAGACTGGTGGCCAGTCGGTTGCATTGAAGTCTTGCTTGCCGCTCTGTCGCAAATCATCCTGTCTGTAGCGAAGCACAAATCTTGGGCCACCTTTCCTGTAGGAGGCGCGCCCTCGCGCCGAAAGGCTGCGAAGCAGGCACCTGAGACGGTGCGGGCAATCAGAAAGGGTGGGTAAAAACCTTCAGCCACTCGGCGTTTCCGCCGTTGCGTTGGGACGCCCCTGCTACGACACGCTGCAAGTACGTCCCTGTAAGCTCGCGGTTTTTATCCGACCGCCAGGGATGGCGGAAGTGCCGTAAATGCAGGAGCATTTTCCGGTCCTGAAAACCGACCGTCGGCACAACCCTGTCGGCCAGGCTCTCTAAAAGCTTATATAGCTGATGGTTTTAACCCCGGAAACAACGAGTCTTGGCGAGTTGGGGGGGGAGGAGTACAAATGCTCCTCTATCGGATAGTAGGACACTACATTGGAATCCACCCTTGATCCCAGAATCTTGGTGGGCTGCCGATACGGTGCTGTTCGTAAAACTCACGATAGGTCTCATGCAAAACAGGGACGTCGACGATCAGGATTTTGGCGATAACAAGAACTGCCAGCAACAGAACGGCTTTCATCATATACCCGGACCAGAGGCTCAAGGTGTTGGCTGCATGACCTGGTTGTTGCCATCGTGCCAAGGCCAGGCCAGCTATGAGTGCCAGCCAGCCTTCGGTGTAGGGCATGACAAATACGCCGTCTACCTGAGCCAGCACCAGCGATGCCATTAGTGCTGCCCAGAGACCAGCGTCCAAGGGAGTGGGTTGCGTACGTACTACCATTAACCCCTGCCACATGGCGCGTGCGACGATCCATAACAGCAGCAGCGTTGCCGGTACTCCCCATTCTGCTGCAAATTGCAACACGGCCTGGTGAGGATGGGCACCTATATGATTCCAGACAGCGGAAAAGTGTAGCGGGCCAACGCCCAGCAGAGGATTGCTCTTGATCATCTCCCACGCGCCAAGCCATAGGGTGTCGCGCTTTGATAGACCAAACCTCAGGCCGGAAGGAATATCCTGTGCCAGTCCGGCCCAGGAAGGGATGCAGAAGAAAAACAGCCAGTACAGGGCTAGTCCGATCAGCATGGCAAGTAGCGCTTGCAGGAGCAGCCTCCTGTACCGAGGGCCTGTAGTAAGTAGCAAGATGCTGAAGGCGGCTGCTATTCCGAGCATGACACCGCGCCCTGCCAGAGCCCAGACAATACACCATTGAAGAATCAGTATCGCTGCCAGTATCCCGCGGTTGAATATTTTCTCTTGCCAAATGCGATGAAAATATAGTCCATGCATGATCGGTATCATTATGGTCTGGAATTGGCCAAAGAAGCGCGGGTTGTCGAACCCGGGATACATCAGGTAGGGGTTTACCGAGCGGGTCCCAGTAAAAAAAGAGGCCAGATAAAAAGCAAAGAACTGTACGGTCAGGACAAGGCAACTGCTATCAAGATAAAAATCAAGACTTTCTGTCGGGTTTCCTGCTGAGTTGTGGAGCCGAGGTAAAGCACCAGTCCTGCCCCCTCTGGCAGGATAGTTGTCACTTTGCCGCAGGTATTCTCTTCTTTGATGACCTTGTCTATCCGGTTGGGCTGCATGAGTATGGATGCCCCGGGCTTTTTTTTCGCCCAGAATCTGTGGAGCAGGCATGTCGGAAATCTATTTTGTGCGCCATGGTCAGGCGTCCTTCGGCTCAAGCAATTACGACCAGCTGTCCGAGCTGGGGCATGAGCAGGCGCGCCTGCTGGGTGAATACTTTGCCGAGCGCGACACCCGGTTCGATCACATCATCACCGGGGACATGGTGCGTCATCGGGAGACGGCCGAAGGCATCTGCGTGGGCATGGGCCTTGGGGAGCAGCAGTTCCAGGTGTATCCGGAGCTCAACGAGTTCGATTTCCACTCGGTGCTGCGCGCCTATACCACCCAGTTCCCCGAACATGCCCTGCCGGAGAAGCCGGTGGCAGCCGACTTCTTCCGTCGTTTGAAGAAGGGCATATTGCTGTGGTCGACCGGCGAGCTGCAGGGTGATCTGCCCGAGACCTGGGCCAGCTTCGAACAACGTCTGAAAACCTTCTGTGACACCGTCATGCAGAACCATGTCGGGCAGCGTCTGCTGGTGGTCAGTTCCGGCGGCGCCATTGCCATGGTGGTGCGCCAGCTGCTGCAGGCACCGGAGTCGGTGATGATCGAACTCAACCTGCAGACCCGCAACACGGCCATCACCCACTGCCGCTTCAACAGCCGAGCCATGCGCCTGAGCAGCTTCAACAATGTCCCCCATCTGGATCGGCCGGATCGTCAGGCGCTGATCACCTATACCTGAGACCGCAGAAACCCGGGTGACGGATCGCGCTGGACATTGCACAATGCACTATCTCAATGGCATGGGCGGGTCTATCTGAATGCGAATGCGGGTTTTGGTGCTGGGGGCGGAGAACTCGATGGGGCAGGCATTGCTGTCCCAGGCGGCGGCCGAGTTCATCCGGCTGGAGGCGGTGGAGCGTCCGGAGCAGGGCTGGCAGCCGGACATGGCCGACCAGTTGCTCAATGGCGCCAAGCCCGACCTGATACTCAACCTGGCGTTCTATCGCGAGCAGTTCCAGCTGGGCCTGCAGGACGCGCAGACCCTGGAGGCCCAGCGGGCCTTCGAAGAACGGCTGATCGAGGGCTGTGCAGCCAGGCAGACACCCTTGATGATGCTTTCCAGCGCCCGGGTGTTCGACGGGCGCAAGTCGTCGGCCTATACCGAAAAGGATGAGGAATCCCCCGCCGGCGCCCTCGGGCAGTTGCAGCTGGATCTGGAGCGGCTGCTGCGTGATCGCTGCCCCCAGCATGTGATAATGCGTTTCAGCTGGCTGCTTGATGCCTGCCCGGACGGCCCCCTGGGTCAGCTGGTCGATCAGCTCAAGTCCACCAGGCTGATCACCCTGGCCGAGGAGTGGCGGGGCAACCCCACGCCGGTCGCCGACGCCGCACGGGTGATTCTGTCGGTGCTCAAGCAGATCGACTGCGCGGCCCCGTTGTGGGGTACCTATCACTATGGCAGCAGTGAAGCGACCACCTGGATCGGCTTTGTCCAGTATGTGATGCAGGAGCTGATCGGCAGCGGCCAGCTGCAGGCCGACGTCGCCATCGAACCGGCGCCCTTCGAAACCCTGCCAGCCCTGGGTGGTCGGCCGCGCAACGCCGCGCTGCTGGCGCGCCAGCTGATGATGGTGTTCGGCATCAAGCAGCGCAGCTGGCGCGCGCAGATGCCCGAATTGCTGGAGCAGCTCAGCCGCTGAGGCAATCCGGAACCCACAAATGACAACGGCCGCAGAAGCGGCCGTTGTCATTGCAGGGCAGGCGATCAGAACTTGTAGCCCAGACCCACCATGTACACCCAGGGATCGACGTCGACGTCGACTTTGGTCTTCTGCACGCCGAGAGCAGTGGGGCCCTTGACGGTAGCTTCGGTATCGATATCGATATAGCGAACCTGGGCGTTGACCATCCATTTGTCGCTGAGCATATAGTCAGCACCAACCTGGAAGGCCAGGCCAAAGGAGTCGTCCAGCTCCAGGCTGCTGAAGCCCTGCGCCTTCCTGGCGCTGCTCAGGTCTTCCTGGAAGAAGGTGGTGTAGTTCAGACCTACGCCAACGTAGGGTTGGAACGCAGAACCGTTGGCCAGCGGGTAGTACACCACGCTCACGGTCGGCGGCAGGTGCTTGATATCCGCCAGTTTTCCGTCCAGGCCAGGTATGCCGGTCAGGGCGCTTACACCTTTGACGCCCACTTCATGACTGAAGGGGGTAGCAGCCAGCAGCTCAATACCGACCTTGTCGGTCAGCATGTAGGCAAAGTTCAGACCCAGCTGGGTGTCGCTGTCCAAGGTTGCGCTGGTACCACCAGCGGCTGCGCCGTCCAGATTGAGGCGACCACTGTCCTCACGCGGATCAACAGTGACCGCGCCGGCGCGGACAATGATGTCACCGGCCTGGTGGGCCTGGGCGATGGAAGCCGCCAGCAGAGCGGGAACAAGCAGCAGGCCGGCGGAGAGTCTGGATACAGTGCGTGACATAGGTGTTGGCTCCTGAAGTTTTGATGGAGCCACTTTACGAAGCCGGGTCGGAGCAAATATTGATCTGAAGCAATTGTTCGGCCGGAAGGGCTTGCGACGGAATGTCGCGGTTGAATTGTGATGGGATGCAGATGATAATGGTTCTCTTTTGTGGCGGGGTGCCTTATTCCGCCGGAGCTGGAGATAGCGGATGAGATTGGTTCGAATAATCCTGATGGCGGGGCTGTTACCGGGACTGGCCCTGGCGCAGAGTGCGGGGGAGCAGGCGCTGGCCGAGGGTGAGGCGCTGATGACGGAGGCGCAACGCTCGCAACAGCGTATCGATCAGCTGGACGATGCAACACGGGATGCGCTGAACCGCTATCGCAACGCCATCCAGCAGAAGGACCAGCTGGCCGACTACAACAAGCAGCTGGCCGGCATGGTCGAATCCCAGCGCCGGGAGCTGGCGGAGCTGCAGGCGCAGCTGGCGACCATCGAGGAAACCCAGGCCGAGGTCATGCCACTGTTGCAGCGCATGCTCAGCTCGCTCGAGCAGTTCATCGAGCTGGACGTGCCCTTCCTGCTGGATGAGCGCACCGACCGCCTGGAGCAGCTCAAGGCCCTGATGATCCGCCCGGAAGTGACAGTGGCAGAAAAATACCGCCGGGTACTGGAGGCGTATCAGATCGAGAGTGATTACGGCCGTACCCTGGAAGCCTGGCGCGGCAGTCTGGACGTCGACGGCAGTGAACGTGTGGTGGAGTTCCTGCGGCTGGGCCGGCTGATGCTGTTCTACCAGACCCTGGACGGCCACACCCAGGGCTACTGGGACAACGCCTCCCGGCAATGGCAGCCATTGCCCGCCAGCTACAATCGCACCCTGCAGCAGGGCCTCAATATTGCCCGCCAGCAGCAGACCCCGGCGCTGCTGCGTCTGCCCTTACCCCCGGTCAGTGAACAGGGAGCTGCACAATGAGACATTTCTGGATTGCCCTGACCCTGGTACTGGCCAGCCCCATTGCCCTGGCCCAGCCCGCCTCTCTGGACCAGCTGCTGCAGGACATCCGCCAGCTGCGCAGCAGCGAGCAGGCCGCCATGCGCGAGCGCGAAGCCGAGTTCCTGCGTGAGCGCGACCGCCAGCAGCAGCTGATGCGGCAGGCCGAGCAGGAGCTGGCGCCGATCAAGGCCGAGGCTGACCGGCTCAAGGCTGAATTCGACCGTCTGGAACAGGCGCTGGCCGACACCGAGGCGCAGATGAAGCAGCGCAGCGGTTACCTCGGCGAGCTGTTCGGCGTGGTCCGCCAGATGGCCTCCGACACCCGCAGTCAGTGGCAGGATTCCCTGCTCAACATCCAGTTTCCCGATCGCCTGGCGCAGCTCGATCGGCTGGCCTCATCTACCCGCATTCCCACCGTGGAGAGTCTGGAGCAGTTCTGGTTCATGCTGCAGGAAGACATGACCGCCAGCGGCAGGATCAGCAGGATCAATGCGCCCGTGGTCGACCGCGACGGCCAGCAACAGCAGGCGCCGGTACTGCTGGTCGGCCCCTTCGTGGCCATCGCCGATGACCAGTACCTGGGTTACCGCAGCGAGGTGGAGGTGCTGCAGGTGCTCAACCGGCAGCCGGGCTCGCGGGATCTGATCAGGGATTTTGCCGCACCGCGCAGCGAGCTGGCGGATCTGCTGGTGGACCCGACCCGGGGTACCGTGCTGGCGCAGATGCAGCAGACCCCGACCTTCATGGACCGCGTGCACCAGGGCGGTCTGGTCGGCTACGTGATCATGGCCCTCGGCGCCCTGGGCGTGCTGCTGGCGCTGGCCAAGCTGGCTTGGCTGTTCCGTGTCTCCCGGCAGATCGATCAGCAGGCCAACGACCTGGGCAACCTGCGTGACGACAACCCGCTGGGCCGCATTCTCGGTGTGATCGGCGATCAGCCCAGGCTGGAGGATCTGGAGACCCTGGAGCTGAAGCTGGACGAGGCCATCCTGCGGGAAACCCCGGTGCTGGATCGCGGCAACTCGCTGATCAAGCTGTTCGCCGCCGTTGCCCCGCTGCTCGGCCTGCTGGGTACCGTCACCGGCATGATCGTCACCTTCCAGGCCATCACCCTGTTCGGTACCAGTGATCCGAAGCTGATGGCCGGTGGCATTTCCCAGGCCCTGGTGACCACGGTCCAGGGTCTGGTAGTGGCCATTCCGCTGCTGTTCCTGCATGCCACCCTGGCCGCGCGCAGCAAGGCCCTGACCCAGGTGCTGGAACAGCAGAGCGCCGGGCTCATCGCCCTGCATCTGGACCCCGGAGCCAAACGTGGTGAGTGAAGCCTTCTGGTTGCTGCGGGACTTCCTCGACAGCGGCGGCTGGGTGCTGTGGACCATTCTCGGGTTCACCATAGTGCTCTGGACGCTGATGGTCGAGCGCCTGTGGTATCTGTGGCGGATCTTCCCCCAGCGTGCAGCGGGGCTGGAGCGTCACTGGCTGCGCCGCAGCGATCGCAGCAGCGTCGCTTCGCGCTACGTCCGCCAGGCCTGGCTGTCAGTCGCCCGACAGCGCCTGGAGCGCTTCATGCCGTTGATCCGGGTGCTGATCGCCCTGTGTCCGCTGCTCGGCCTGCTGGGTACGGTCAGCGGCATGATCCAGGTATTCGATGTGCTGTCGGTCAGCGGCACCGGCAACCCCCGGGCCATGGCCGGCGGGGTGTCACGGGCCACGGTACCGACCATGGCCGGGATGGTGATCGCCATCAGCGGTCTGTTTTGTCTGGCCCGCCTCGATGCCCAGTCGCGGCTTGCCATGCAGCGGTTATCCGACCGCCTGCGTCACGAATAGGAAACTCTCGACATGCGCATGCGCAGACATTCCGCGGCCAGCGACGAAGAGGCCGGCATCGACCTGACACCCATGCTCGACGTGGTGTTCATCATGCTGATCTTCTTCATCGTCACCAGCACTTTCATCAAGACCACCGGCATCGAGGTCAACACCCCGAGCGCGGACAGTGCTGAGCAGCAGCCCAAGGGCAACATCCTGATTGCGGTGGACCCCAACGGCGAGATCTGGATCGATCGCCAGCAGGTGGATATCCGCGGCGTGCGCGCGGCGGTGGAGCGGCTGCGGGTGGACCAGCCCGACAGCAGCGTGGTGGTGCAGGCCGATCAGGACGCCCGCAGCGGCGTGGTGATCCGGGTCATGGATCAGGTGCGCATGGCCGGGGTTACCGACGTGGCCCTGGCAGCCACCGCGGGAGACATCTGATGCGGCTGCTGGTCAGCTTTGCCGGTGGACTGCTGGTGGCGCTGGCGCTGTTCGCCCTGATGATCGCGCTGGTCATGCCGCCGCGGGACAACCGCGAACCGACCAGCGAGCTGGCGCGGATCAGTTTCGTGCGCAGCGTCTCCGATACCCAGAGCGATGCCCGCCAGAGACAGCCACGCGAGGCGCCGGAGCGCCCGCAACCGCCCGAGGTGCCGCAGCCGCCGTCCGTGCAGCAGCCCCGGGTCGACAGCAGCATGCAGCTGAATATCGCGGTGCCCAACCTGCCGACGCCGGGTATCAACATTGCGGTGACGCCCTCGCTCAGTGGATTGACCGCCGCCGAGGCCCCCGCCGTGGTGGCGCCCGCCGCGCCGCCTGAAGCCGCAGCGGCACCGGCGGCAGAGCCCTCCACCGCCGAGGAGGTAACGCCGCTGGTGGATATTCCGCCGAACTATCCCCAGCGGGCGCTGGCCGCAGGCATCGAGGGTGAGGTCACCCTGGCCTTCACCATCACCGCCGATGGCCGGGTGGAGAACCTGCGGGTTACCCACGCCGAGCCCCGCGGAGTGTTCGAGCGCGAGGCGCGCCGCGCCGCTGCCCGCTGGCGGTTTGCCCCGCGTCGGGAGAACGGTCAGCCGGTGGCCCGTGAAGCCACCAAGACCCTGTATTTCCGTCTGGAGGGAAGGTAGCCATGGCCGCTGTCCGACATTGTCGCAACGTCCTGCTGGGGCTCGCTCTGCTGCTGGCACCGGCACTGGGTATGGCTCAGCAGGCGATCAGTCCGGTGGTCTTCACCGCGCTGAACAGCGCGCAGCAGGCACAGCAGAAGGGTGATCTGGCCCAGGCCCGCCGCCTGCTCGACTCCGCGCTGGAACAGGCCCCGGCCGGGAGTCTGGAGCTGGCACTGATTCAGCAACGTCTCGGCTATGTGGCCATCAGTGCCGGGCAGTACGAGGCAGCCATCGGCTGGCTGCGCAAGGCCCTGGCCCATGATCGACTGGAGCCGGAGGCGGCGCGCCAGGACAGGCTCAATCTGGCCCAGCTGCTGGCCTCCCGGGAAGAGTTTGCCGAGGCCGCCCGGCTGCTGGAGCAGGAGCGCCGGCAGGCTGGCCTGAACCTGGAGCAGACCCAGTTGCTGGTGCAGTGCTACAGCCGGCTGCGGGAGTATCGTCGGGCCATCCCGCTGGCCGAGGAGGTGGTGCGCGCCAATGCCGCCGCCGATGACGTCTGGTATCAGCTGCTGGTGGGCATGAGTTACGAGCAGGGCGACCATGGCCGCGCTGCCCAGTGGCAGAAGGTGCTGCTCAAGCGCGACCCGGCCCGGGCCGAACACTGGCGGCAACTGGCCGCCCTGCAGAGTCAGGCGGGGGAGCAGCGCGCCGCTGCGGCTACCCTGCGTCTGGCCCATGAGGCCGGAGTCGGGCTGGGTGCTCGGGATCTGGACAACCTGGTGGCGCTGCAGGTCAATGCCGGGGCGCCCTGGCAGGCTGCACGTCTGCTGGAGGAGCTGATGGCACAGCAGCTGCTGCCCCGGGATGCTGCCCATCAGGAGCGTCTGGCGCAACTCTGGACCCTGGCCCGGGACCGCCAGCGGGCCCGGGAAGCCTGGGCGGCATTGGCCAACGGCAGCAACCGGGCCGACCACTGGCTGCGTGTGGCCGGCTTCCAGCTGGAGGACGGGCAGTGGCAAGAGTTGCTGGGTACCCTCAAGCGGGCCCAGTCCGGCGCCAGCGCGCAGCAGCGACAGCTGATCCGCCAATGGGAAGGCTATGCCCAGTCTGCGCTGGACAACAGCTGATCAGTACAGATAGGGCTCCACGCTGGCTGCGCTGATCCGGTAGCCGGCGGTGGCCATCTCGCTTTCCACCTGCTCCACCCGCACCTCCCCGGAAATCCAGAACGGCTGGTACAGCGCATCCAGCGGGATGCCGCTGGTGCTGCGTACGTGCACTATCTGGTTAGAGGGCGGCGGCGGCACATGGATGCAGGCGCCGAACCAGGGCACCAGCAGGAACTCCTCGACCTCCATGGCCTCGGTGATGCCCAGCGGCACTATGTAACCGGGCAGGCGGATGTGGCGGCCATCGAGTTCCGCCACTACCGGCGCCGCCGGCTCGAGCTGGACCGCCGGGTCACCCAGCAGCTCCTCGTCGAACTCGCCCAGCGCACTCAGGTCGTGAACCGGTTCGGGCATCAATGGCCGGTCTCGCAGCTCCGGAGGAAGAAGTTCGGCCCAGCCGATTTCCATGGGCATACCGGCCAGCGCGCTGCCGCTCAGCAGCAGTATCCCCGCGATCAGGTATAACGCCGGTTTCATGCTGTCTCCTTCAGGTGCGGATCGACAGGCCGTCGATCAGGGATTGCCGATAGGCGCGCCAGGCCGGCACGCTGCCCATCAGCACTGCCGCCAGCAGTATGCCGCCCAGCAGAGACCATTCCCAGGGCCCGGGCGCGGTGATCGG
The DNA here is from genome assembly GCF_900115905.1 of Halopseudomonas formosensis. Classification (GTDB taxonomy): domain Bacteria; phylum Pseudomonadota; class Gammaproteobacteria; order Pseudomonadales; family Pseudomonadaceae; genus Halopseudomonas; species Halopseudomonas formosensis. Next base: position 34,759 of record NZ_FOYD01000013.1, on the reverse strand, counting down.
GATGAACAGCCCGTAGTGCGAGAGTATCAGTGGCTGGGCCAGCCACAGTGTCAGATACATCAGGCCGACCCCGAGCAGGGCACCGGCCAGCGCCAGGCCGAAGGCCTCGAGCAGCAGCAGGCTGAAGATGTGCCGTGGACGTGCGCCGACCGAGCGCAGTATGGCCATCTCCCGGCGCCGTTCGTTGAGGCTGGAGAGAATGGCGGTGAGCATGCCCACCAGACCGGTCAGGACGACGAACACGGAGACGATGAACAGGGCCTTTTCCGCCACGCCGAGCAGGCTCCACAGCTCCTGCAGGGCAACCCCCGGCAGCACCGCCATCAGCGGCTCATCGGGGAAACGGTTGATATCACGCTGCACGGCGAAGGTTGCCACCCGGCTGTCCAGTCCAAGCAGTGCGGCGGTGATGCTCGACGGGGTCAGCGCCATGTCGCGGGCCTGTTCGGCGCTGATCCGGGCTGCTCCCCGGGCCGGCATGCCCTGACGCCAGTCGACGTGCAGCGCTTCCAGCCCCTGCAGGCTGACATGGATGGTGCGGTCCACCGGGGTGCCGGTCTTCTCGAGAATGCCGCTGACGCGGAAGGGCTTGTCTGCGTGCTCGACGAAACTCACCGAGCCGGTGCCATGGGCCAGCACCAGTTCGCTGCCCAGCACATAGCCCTGCTCGCGGGCGACATCGGCACCCAGCACCGCATCATAGAGATCGGCAAAGGCCTTGCCTTCGGCGAAGGCCAGTGCACGGTCGCGCCCGTGGCGGTAATGCAGGAAGTAGTCGGCGCTGGTGCCCATGACCTTGTAGCCACGGTGCGAGTCCCCCAGGGAGATGGGCAGCGCCCAGGCCACCCGGGGATGGTCGGCGATCCGCTGGAAACTGTCCCAGCGCATGTTGGCGCTGGGGTGGCCGATGCGAAATACCGAATACAGCAGCAGCTGCACCGAGCCGGTGCGCGGCCCGACAATCAGGTCGGTGCCGGAGATGGTGCCGGCAAAGCTGGCGCGGGCTTCGGTGCGGATCTTCTCCACACCCAGCAGCAGGGTGATGCTCAGGGCGATGGCCAGCACCGTCAACAGGGCCGAGAAGCGGCGGTTAAGCAGGCTGCGCAGGGCCAGACGCAACAGATACATCAGTCCAGTCCTCCGTCGGGGGTGGCGCGATTGAGTTCACTCAGTGACAGGCTGCGGTCGAACAGGCGCTCCAGCGCACCGTCATGGCTGACGAACAGCAGGCTGCTGCCCGCCGCCTGGCACTCCACAAACAGCAGATTCAGGAAGGCTTCCCGGGCGTCGGCGTCCAGTGCCGAGGTCGGCTCGTCGGCGATCACCAGCTCCGGGCTGCCGATCAGCGCCCGGGCGGCGGCCACCCGTTGCTGCTGACCTATGGACAGCTCGGTTACCGCGCGGCGCAGCAGTTCCTGTCGATCCAGCCCCAGGTGCGCAAGCAGGTGCCGGGCGGCGGCCTCGACGCTGCCGTGGCGCTGGATGGCGCGCCGGCGGCGCAGTGCCGAGAAGCGGCACGGCAGGCTGATGTTCTCCAGCACCGAGAGGTAGGGCAGCAGGTTGAACATCTGGAAGATGTAGCCGCTGTGGTCGGCCCGGAAGCGATCCCGACGGGAGCCGGACAGGCGTGCCAGATCCTGACCCAGCAGCTGGATGCGTCCGCTCGCGGGCAACTGCACGCCACCCAGCAGGCCGAGCAGGGTGGTCTTGCCGCTGCCGGAGGGGCCCTTGAGAAAGACCCGTTCGCCGGCAGCCAGGGTGAAGTGTTCGATATCCAGCAGCGGTGACTGGCCGGGCCAGGCGAACACCAGGTTTTCCAGCTGGATCACGGGTAGGGACATGGACTTGCTCGGGTGATTCACAGATCGACCAGATTGCGTTTTGCGGTCAGCTCGGCGCCAGTCTGGCCTTTGGGGGTGATCGCCTGCAATACCAGTCGTTGACTATTGGGAAACAGGTCGAACACAAGTATTTCCACTTGTTGCAGCCGGGGCATTGCCGCGCAGCGGAATTGGTAGCGGGCACTGATATCCGCATGTTCCCCATGTCGCCCATGTTCGATGGCGGGGTCGGCAGGGGCAAACAGACTGCTGTGCAGCTCGCTTGCCTCCAGCTCGCAACGGGCGGGCGCGGGCAGGCGGAACAGCCGTTCGGGTTGCTGCAGGGTTTCTTGCAGGGCAGCGAGAGCCGCGTGCTGCTCCGCGGTGCTGGGAGCGTGCTCGAAGCCCAGCAGATCGTCCGCTGGAACCTGCAGCTCGAGATGCAGCTGGTCCTGCTCGATCACCAGATGCAGCTGGCCGACACCATGCTGGTGGGCGGGGGCATTGGACCCGTGATGGCCGGGGTCATGGGCCTGAATGCCGGCGCTGAAAGCGGCCAGCAGGGCGAGGGGCAGGGAAGAGAGTCGACGCATCCTGTAGCTCCATTGATGGCTCAGGATGTTACCTTATAACAATTTCGGAGCGGGTGGCAGCCCGCCTCCTCACATCAGCATGCCCCGGGCGCGGTCGCTTTCGCTGATCATCAGGAACAGGGTGCCGCAGTATGGGCAGTCGGTGAGGGTGTCGATGACTTCACAGGGCGCAGCTGCCGGGGTAAGGATGCCTTCAGCGCACGCAGGGCAGGGGAATTCCACCAGCCGTGTGCCCTGGGCCTCGAGCTGCTGGATGTAATCGAGGTACCGCTGCATGGCGGGCGATAGGTTCATGAGGACACTCCCCTGTTGAATGTGGATGGGGAGCGGGGCAGACCGTGGTGTTGCTGCAGATGACTCCTCATTGATCGGGCGGCGCGATCATAGCACACCGCCATTTCTCCGGGGATGCGACAAAAGGTGGATCAGTAGAGGAGCTGGTACAGCCGGCGGCGGTAGCTGATGCTCAGGGGATGGTCGTTGCCCAGCAGCTCGAAGGCCTGCAGCAGGGTGCGCTGGGCTGCATTGTCGCCATAGCTGCGGTCACTCTGCATCAGGTGCAGCAACGCGTTGAGGGCCGCCTCGGCCTGGCCCCGGGCCAGGTCATGCAGGGCCAGCTGGTACAGCGCCTCGCTGTCCGCCGGGTTGGCCTGCAGGCGTTGCTGCAGCGCCTGCGGCTCGGGCAGTTGCGCGGTCTGCCGGGCAAAGCCGAGCCCGGCGCGCAGGCCGGCCAGGGCCTGCTTGTTGCCATCCTGATCCTGGACAGCATTCAGCACCGCCTCGACATCGTCGAACTGGCGGGTATCCATGAGCGCCCGGGCCAGCAACAGCAGCAGGGGATCGCTGGTGTGCTCGGCCATGGCCTGCTGCAGCAGGGTGATCGCCTGCTCCGGCTGGCCGGCGTCCAGCAGCGCCGTTACGCTGGCCTGGACATCCTCTGCTTCTTCCTCGGCGGGCGCGGCGCTGACATGGGGCTCGAGCATGGCACGGATGGCGCTTTCCGGCTGGATGCCGGCGAAACCGTCCACCGGCTGGCCATCCTTGAACAGCACCACCGTGGGCAGGCTGCGGATGCCGAAGCGCTCGGTGAGAAACACCTCCGCGTCGCAGTTGACCTTGGCCAGCAGCAGCTCGCCACCGAAACTCTCGGTTATGGAGGCCAGCATCGGCATCAGCGCCTTGCAGGGGGCGCACCAGTCGGCCCAGAAGTCCACCAGCACCGGCTTGTGACGGGAGTTCTCGATTACCAGCTGATCAAAGGTGTCGCCGGTGACGTCGAAGATATGCGGTGACTGGCTCATTGAGGTTCCTGAATGCAAGGGCTTGAAGGGCTTATCTGGGGGCGGCGCCGCGGTTATCAAGGGAGACTCTGATACAGCGCCACCTGACGGAACTCCACCGGCTCGCCCAGTTCCGGCCAGGTCTGGCCGTGCAGGTGGCCGAGCCTGTGGTAGCCCGGGTGCTGCAGATCGCGTACCCGGGAGTCGGCGATCAGTACGCTGTCGGCCCGTTGCCGGAAGCGTTCGAGAAAGGGGCGGTTGTCGCTGTCGTAGAGCACATCCGCGGCCAGGATCAGATCCAGCTCGCCGGTCACCGCAAAGTAGTCATCGGCCAGCTCGATGGGCAGCCCGTTGAGTTCGGCATTCAGCGCGCTGGCCAGCTGGGCGCCCTGATCCAGATCGCAGGCGATGCTGCGGCTGGCGCCGACCGCGCTGCAGGCCAGGGCGACCACGCCCGAGCCGCTGCCGAAATCCAGTACCCGTCGGCCGCGCACCTGCTGCGGGTTGTCCAGTACCCAGCGGGCCAGGGCCACACCACTGCCCCAGCAGAAGCCCCAGTAGGGTGGCTGCTCGAGCAGGCGTCGGGTTTCCTCGCTGGCAAAGGCCCGGTCCAGATTGACCGGGTCCAGCAGCCACAGCTGCAGTTCCGGCAGACCGGGCAGGCTGCAGGGCGCCAGACGCGCATCCGGCAGCACCTTATGCAGGCATTCCTCGAGCTGGGCAAGTAAGCGGGGTGTCGACATGGTGCAGAACCGACTGGAAGAGAGGCCGGCATTGTAGCCAGATCGCCGGCTCCGGTGAAACCGCCATGCCCTTTTACTGGCGGGGGGCAGGCGGTATGCTAGGCGCGCCTCCGATTCCGGGAATGATGCGATATGTACTGTCCGTTCTGCAGTGCCAATGACACCAAAGTGATCGACTCCAGACTGGTAGCCGACGGCGCCCAGGTGCGTCGCCGCCGGGAATGCCTGGCCTGCCAGGAGCGTTTCACCACCTTCGAGACCGCCGAACTGGTGCTGCCGCGCATCATCAAGCAGGACGGTCGCCGCCAGCCCTTCGATGAGGACAAGCTGCGCGCCGGTCTGCTGCGCGCTCTGGAAAAGCGTCCGGTCAGCGTCGAGCAGATAGAGGCCGCTCTGGGGCGGATCAAGCACCGCCTGCGCGCCACCGGTGAGCGCGAGGTCAAGGCCATGGTGGTCGGCGAGATGGTCATGGCCGAACTCAAGGAACTGGATGAGGTGGCCTATATCCGCTTTGCCTCGGTCTATCGCCGCTTCCAGGATCTGAACCAGTTCCGCGAGGAAATCGATCGGCTGTCCCGCGGCGAGCCCGCCGATGGCTGAGGCGCTGAGCGATCAGGCGCTGATGGCCAGAGCCATCCGCCTGGCCGAGCGGGGGCTCTACACCACCGAACCCAATCCACGGGTCGGCTGCGTACTGGTACGCGACGGCCGTATCGTCGGCGAGGGTTGGCATGTGCGCGCCGGCGAGGGCCACGCCGAGGTCAATGCACTGCGCCAGGCCGGCGAGCTGGCCCGGGGCGCCACCGCCTACGTCACCCTGGAACCCTGCAGCCACTTCGGCAAGACCCCGCCCTGTGCCGATGCGCTGGTCGCCGCCGGCGTGAGCCGCGTGGTGGCGGCCATGCAGGACCCCAATCCGCAGGTCGCCGGGCGCGGCCTGCAGCGTCTGAGGGAGGCCGGTGTCGAGGTGCAGTGCGGGTTGCTGGAAGCCGAGGCCGGGCAGCTGAATCCGGGTTTCATCAAGCGCATGCAGCAGGGTCTGCCCTGGGTGCGGCTGAAGCTGGCGATGAGTCTGGATGGTCGTACCGCCATGGCCAGTGGCGAGAGCCAGTGGATTACCGGTCCGCAGGCGCGGGCCGATGTGCAGCGCCTGCGGGCGCGCAGTGGCGCCATCATCAGCGGTGCCGACAGTGTGCTGCTGGACGATTCGGCTCTGACCGTGCGCGCTGCCGAGCTGGGGCTGGCGCCGGAGCTGGCTGCCCAGGTGGCGCAGCGCCAGCCGCTGCGGGTACTGGTCGATGGTCGCCTGCGGGTACCGCTGGACCGGCGGCTGTTCCACGAGCCAGGGCCCGTGCTGGTGGTCTGCTCCGATGCCATGGGCCGCGAGGCTGAGTATCAGCGTCCGCAGCTGGAGCTGCTGGCACTGCCCGGACAGAACGCCAGAGTGGACCTGCCCGGCCTGCTGGCCGAGCTGGCCCGGCGCGGCTGCAACGAGGTCCTGGTGGAATCGGGTGCCGCCCTGGCCGGGGCCTTCTGGCAGGCCGGACTGGTCGATGAACTGGTCGTCTATATGGCGCCGCGCCTGCTCGGCAGCAACGCCCGACCTTTGCTGCAGCTGCCCTTCGACGCCATGGCCCAGGCCGGGGATCTGCAGATCATCGACCTGCGCGCCCTGGGCAGGGACTGGCGCATCACCGCCCACCCGAGCCGCGCACAGGCCGATTGACCACGGTCGGGCTGTCGATATCGGCCCGACCCGCTTATAATTGCCCGGATCCCTTCTCCATGTCGGCTGCGCCAGATGCGGCCGCGCCGCTGGAAAATGCACAGCTAACCGAGGCAAAGATGTTTACCGGAATAATCGAAGCAACAGGGCAGATCGCCAGTCTGCAGCCGCGCGGCGGTGATGTGCGGGTTCAGGTCAGAACCGGCAAGCTGGACCTGGGCGACGTCAAGCTGGGCGACAGCATTGCCGTGAACGGCGTCTGTCTGACCGTGGTGGAACTGCCCGGTGACGGTTTCTGGGCCGATGTCAGCCAGGAAACCATGCGTCGCAGCGCCTTTACCCAGCTCAAGGTCGGCAGCCGGGTCAACCTGGAAAAGGCCCTGACCGCCACCACCCGGCTGGGCGGTCATCTGGTCAGTGGCCATGTGGATGGCGTCGGTCAGGTGCTGTCACGCGAGGATGAGGCCCGTTCGGTGCGCTTTCGCATCGAGGCACCGGCGGAGCTGGCCAGATACATAGCCCAGAAGGGCTCGATCACCGTGGACGGCACCAGCCTGACGGTCAATGGCGTGGATGGAGCGGTGTTCGATCTGAACATAGTGCCGCACACCCTGCAGGAAACCATCATGGGTGACTATCAGCCCGGTACCCGGGTGAACCTCGAGGTGGACGTGATTGCTCGCTACCTGGAGCGCCTGCTGCTGGGTGACAAGGCCGCCGAATCCGGTGCCGGTGGCGGCATCAGCATGGCATTTCTCGCCGAAAACGGCTTTCTGAAGTCCTGAACAACGTGCCCGGGAGGGCCGTATGAAACTGAATACTGTTGAAGAACTGGTTGAAGACATCCGCGCCGGCAAGATGGTCATCCTGATGGATGACGAGGACCGGGAGAACGAAGGCGACCTGATCATGGCCGCCGAGGCCTGCCGCGCCGAGGATATCAACTTCATGGCCCGTTACGGCCGTGGCCTGATCTGCATGCCCATGAGTCTGGAACGCTGCGAGCGCCTGAAACTGCCGCTGATGGTACAGCGCAACGGCTCGGGCTTCGGCACCAAGTTCACCGTTTCCATCGAGGCGGCTGAGGGCGTCTCCACCGGCATTTCCGCTGCCGACCGTGCGCGTACCGTGCAGGCCGCTGCAGCCCCCGATGCGGTGGCCGAGGACATCGTCAGCCCCGGCCACATCTTCCCGCTGATGGCCCAGCCCGGTGGTGTGCTGGCCCGTGCCGGTCACACCGAGGCCGCCTGTGACCTGGCTCGCATGGCCGGCTTCGGCGAGTCCGGGGTGATCTGCGAGATCATGAACGAGGACGGCAGCATGGCCCGCCGCCCCGAGCTGGAGGAGTTCGCCAAGCAGCACGGACTGAAGATCGGCACCATCGCCGACCTCATCCACTACCGCCTGCTCAACGAGCGCACCGTCGAGCGTGTGTCGGAGCAGCCGCTGGATACCGAGCTGGGCACCTTCAATCTGGTGACCTACAGGGACAGCCTGGAAAACGCCGTGCACCTGGCCCTGACCCTCGGCACGATCGAGCCGGAGGAGCCGACCCTGGTGCGGGTACACAACATGGACCCGCTGCGCGACCTGTTCATGGTGCGCCAGCCCGGACGCTGGAGCCTGCGTGCGGCCATGGCCAAGCTGGCCGAGCAGGGCAATGGTGTGGTGCTGCTGCTGGGCAATCAGATGGACGGCGAAGAGCTGTTGCATCACGTCCAGCAGATCGCCGGTGGTGAACCTGTCGTACGCCGTCCCAGCACCTACAATACGGTAGGGGCGGGTTCGCAGATCCTGCGGGATCTGGGTGTGCGCAAGATGCGCCTGCTGTCGATGCCGATGAGGTTCAACGCCATATCCGGTTTCGACCTGGAAGTAGTAGAATACCTGCCCTGCGAATAAACGCATTGAATGACGGCGGTGCCAGCGAGTGCCGCCGGTTCTTTAAGAGAGAATGTTATGACTGCAATCCGTACCATCGAAGGCGACTTCGTCGCTGCACAGGGTCGCTACGCCCTGGTTGTCGGCCGCTTCAACAGCTTTGTGGTTGAGAGCCTGGTCGACGGCGCTGTAGATACCCTCAAGCGTCACGGTGTCAAGGAATCCGACATCACCATAGTCCGGGTCCCCGGTGCCTTTGAAATCCCGCTGATGGTGCGCAAGGTGGCTGACCTCAAGCAGTACGATGCCATCATCACCCTGGGCGCAGTCATCCGTGGTGGTACGCCGCACTTCGAATACGTTGCCGGCGAGTGCGTCAAGGGTGTCGGCGCCGTGTCCCTGGAGTCCGGTATTCCGGTCGCCTTCGGCGTACTGACTGTAGACAGCATCGAGCAGGCCATCGAGCGCTCGGGTACCAAGGCAGGTAACAAGGGCGCGGAAGCCGCCCTCTCGGCAATCGAAATGGTCAGCGTGATCAAGCAGCTGGAGGCCTAAGTGGCTGATCACGACGCAAGACCCAAGCGCTCCGGCGGACAGTCCCGCAGCGCCATGCGGCGCAAGGCCCGCAGCCTGGCACTGCAGGCCCTGTACTCCTGGCAGATGGCCGGTCAGCCGCTGAGCGACATCGAGGCCCAGCTGCGCAGCGACCCCGAGTACGATTTCGACAGCGCCGACGGGGCCTACTTCCAGGAACTGCTGCGCGGCGTGCCCGCCCATCTCGACGAGATCGACGAGCAGCTCAAGCAGGTTCTGGACCGCGCGGTGGCCGAGGTCGATCCCATCGAGCTGGCCATTCTGCGCATCGGCGTCTATGAAATGGCCCAGCGAGCCGACGTGCCCTACAAGGTAGTGATCAACGAAGGTATCGAGATGGCCAAGGTCTTCGGTGCCACCGATGGTCACAAGTACGTCAATGGCATTCTCGACAAGCTGGCTCCCCGCCTGCGCAGTGTCGAGGTCAATGCGTCGCGCCGGGGGCGTTGAGCCGCGGAGGTTGCCACATGCCGCTGGGTGAATTCGGACTGATAGGCCGGTACTTCCAGCGCGCAGTGCTGCAACAGGCCGGTGACCCGGCCGCCGTGGCACTGGGCATCGGTGACGATGCCGCCCTGCTTGAACCCGCGCCGGGCTGCCAGTGGGTTATTTCCACTGACAGTCTGGTGCAGGGTGTCCACTTTCCCGAACAGTATTGTCCGACCGATCTCGCTTACCGCGCCCTGGCGGTGGCGGTCAGTGATCTGGCGGCCATGGGCGCTCGCCCGCTGGGCTTTACCCTGGCTCTGACCCTTCCGACCGCAGATGAGGCCTGGCTCGGTGCCTTTTCCGATGGCCTGGCCCAGTGCGCGGTCGACCATCGCATCAGCCTGATCGGCGGCGACACCACCCGTGGCCCCTTGAACATCGGCATCAGCGTGTATGGCGAAGTCGCCCGTGGGCGTGCCCTGCGCCGCAGCGGTGCGCGTCCCGGCGATCTGCTCTGTGTGGGCGGGCCGCTGGGGGATGCCGCTGCCGGGCTGGCGCTGGTTCTGGGTCAGCCGCTGCCCGCGCCGCTGGATGAGGCCAGTCGCGACTATCTGCTGGCGCGCTTCTGGCGGCCACGGGCCCAGTGCGAGCTGGGGCAGGCCTTGCAGGGGCTGGCCAGTGCGGCAATGGATATTTCCGACGGGCTGCTGCAGGACGCCGGGCATCTGGCCCGGGCCAGCGGGGTAGCGCTGCATATCCAGGGCGCCGACCTGCCGTCCGCACCGGCACTGCGGCACTGGCCGGCCCGGCAGCAGCTGGACTGGATGCTGCGCGGCGGTGATGACTATGTGCTGCTGTTCAGCCTGCCGGTTGCGGCGCTGGCACAGCTGGGCGACTGGCCGATCACGGTGATCGGCCGGGTCGAAGCAGGCCAGGGCGTCTGGCTGGATGGACAACCGATCGCCGGTGACGGCGGCTACCAACATTTCAAGGAGTCTGCCGATGGCTGAGTCCCGCAGCCCGACACCGGCCTCGGTGTGGCGCAACCCTATCCACTTTCTGGCCTTCGGCTTCGGCAGCGGTGCCATGCCCAGGGCGCCGGGTACCTGGGGCACCCTGGCGGCGCTGCCCTTCGTGCTGCTCTGGCAGCAGCTGCCGGTGGGCGGTTATGCCCTGGTGCTGCTGCTCAGCACCCTGCTGGGCATCTGGCTGTGCCACCGCACCGCGGCGGATCTGGGCGTGCACGACCATGGCGGCATCGTCTGGGACGAGTTCGTCGGCCTGTGGATCGCTCTGTGGCTGGCGCCCCCCGGCTGGCTGTGGCTGCTCGCGGGCTTCGTGCTGTTCCGCCTGTTCGATATCTGGAAACCCTGGCCGATCGGCTGGGTCGACCGCCGGGTCGGCGGCGGGCTGGGCATCATGCTCGACGATATCCTCGCCGGGATCATGGCTCTGCTGGTGTTGCAGGGCGCCCAGTGGCTGCTGTGATCGGCGCCTTTCGTACCGCTCGGGCAGATCAGCGCTGACTGCCGGGGTCTTGTGCTGCTAAGATAGCGGCCCTCTCAAAACAGTGTGGTCTCAGGAGACAGCGTGTCAGTCACCTATGTTGCGTCATCCCAGCTGCCCACCAAGTGGGGCACTTTCACCATGCACGGCTTCCTTGAACCCGGTACCGGCAAGGAACATGTGGTGCTGACCATGGGCGATGTGGGCGATGGCCAGCCCGTGCTGGGGCGGTTGCATTCCGAGTGCCTGACCGGCGATGCGCTGTTCAGCCTGCGTTGTGACTGCGGCTTCCAGCTGGAGGCGGCGCTCAAGGCGATCGCCGATGAGGGACGTGGCGCCTTGCTGTACCTGCGTCAGGAAGGCCGTGGCATAGGCCTGATGAACAAGATCCGCGCCTATCATCTGCAGGACGGCGGTGCCGATACCGTGGAAGCCAACGAGCTGCTCGGCTTCGGTGCGGACCAGCGCGACTACGGCATCTGCAAGCCGATGCTGGCGCACCTGGGCATTACCAGCCTCAAGCTGCTGACCAACAACCCGCGCAAGGTCAAGGCGCTGGAAGACTTCGGTATCACCGTGGCCGAGCGCATTCCGCTGCGCACCGGGCTCAACCCCTTCAACCGCAACTATCTGGCAACCAAGGCAGGCAAGCTGGGTCACCTGCTGGGCAGCATTCATCAGGCCGAGGCCGAATGATGGACGCCCTGATCCACTGGCAGGCGATGCGGCGCAACTGGCGCATGCAGTGTCTGGCCTCGCTGATACTGCCGATCGCGGTGGTCTGGTTCTTCCATGATCGCAGCGGCGGCGCCTACCCCGGAGTGGGGGTACCCCTGTTCATTGCCGGCATGCTGACACTGCTGCTGACCGTCTGGCGCTTCGGCCTCTACAAGGCGGCTCTGCAGCAAGTGGACGCGGCCCCCGCCGCTGCCGATGAACAGGCCTGGAACCGTCTGCACCATACCCAGCTGCTGGGGCTGACCCATGCCAAGCTGCCCGGCTGGATCGGCATGCTGCACTATGTCTGCACCATGGAAATGCTGCCATTGATCCTGCTGGTGCTCGCCAGCCAGGGCGCCATGCTGCTGTACCGTCCGGCGCCCCAGCGGTTCAGACAGTCGAACTGAAAAAAGGGGGTGCAGCCGATGAATGGCAACGGCAAGGGCGACAGCCTGGCGGTTCTGATCGACGCGGACAATGCCAATCCGGCGATCATCGAGGGTCTGCTGGCGGAGGTGGCCCGTTTCGGTGTCGCCAGCGTCAAGCGCATCTACGGCGACTGGACCACGCCGGGACTGGGGAAATGGAAGGCCAGCCTGCTGGAGCACTCGCTGCAGCCGATCCAGCAGTTCGCCTACACCAGCGGCAAGAACGCGACCGACAGCGCCATGATCATCGACGCCATGGATCTGCTGTACACCGGTACCTTCGACGGTTTCTGCCTGGTGTCCAGTGACAGCGACTTCACCCGTCTGGCCGCGCGCCTGCGCGAGTCCGGCAAGATGGTCTACGGCTTCGGTGAACAGAAGACGCCGCGCTCACTGGTGGCCGCCTGCGACCGCTTCATCTATACCGAGATCTTCCTGCAGCGCGACGACAGCAGCGCCGCGGCCGCCGAGGGACACCAGGGCGCCATCACCCGCCGCAGCAGCCAGGAACTGCGCCAGGATGCCAAGCTGTGCAACCTGTTCCGCCAGGCCATAGATGCGGCGGCGGGGGATGATGGCTGGGCCAATCTCGGGCCGGTGGGCAGTCACATCACCAAGCAGATGCCGGAATTCGACCCGCGCAACTATGGCTACAGCAAGCTCAGCGAGCTGGTCGAGGGCATCGGCCTGTTCACCCTGCGGCGTGACAATACCCTGTTGTGGATCAAGAACCAGCGCCCCGAGAAGCGGGGCGGCTGATTGCCCTGAGCCTAGAGCGCTTCCATGAAGTCGAGCAACCCCTGCTGGCGGATAACCCGGCGGTGCTGGGCCCACAGCTCGGCCACGCGCTCGCGGTTGAGCTGCTGACGGTCCAGCAGCACCCGGGTCTGCAGCTCACCGATGGGCTGGCTGGCCGGCACCTTGCTGAACACGAACTGGTTGCTGATCAGATCCAGGAAGGGGCCCGCCTTGCTGGTCGGCATGATGAAGATCAATTGCAGACCCAGGGTATCGGTCAGGTAGTGGATCACTTCCCGTGAGCGGGTCTCATCCATGTGCATGAAGGCCTCGTCGACTATCACCATGCGCAGGTGGCTGTCGCCCTCATTGAAGCGGAAGGCACTGGTGACCGCTGCGGCACGGATGATGTAGGCGGGGGTCTCCAGCTGGCCGCCGGAGCCGGTGCCATATTCGCTGAGGCGGATCGGCGCCTTGCCCTGGGGAAACTTGAGGATGTCGTAGCGGCGGTAGCGGCGGTAGTCGCTGATGCGCTCCAGCTCGCGCAGGGCCTGCTGTTCATCCCCGTCCAGCAGCAGCGACAGCAGCTTGTCCCGCACCTCGGCGGCGCGTTGCGACAGGCTGTCGCCGAACAGGCTGGTGCCGTCGCCGAGGTTCGGCAGGCTCATCACTTCCTGGAAGAACTCCCAGTATTCCCGGTATTCCGGCAGCCAGTCCCAGTCGAACTGGAAGCGCTCGCGGTCGGCGCCGAACTGGTGGTGTTCCAGCTCGCGGTTGAGCTGTTCCAGGGTGCGGCGCCCGTCGTTCACGGCCTGATGGATTTCGTGGCACAGGTCGCTGACGAAGGTGGTGTTGAAGCTGTCGCGCAGGCTCGCCAGCTGGCTCTGCTTCTCCAGCAGCACGTTGTTGCGCAGGCGGTTGTAGAGATTGTCCAGCTGCCGGCGCAGGCCGCCGACGTGCTCGTAGAATCCGGGACTGTGCAGCGCCTCGGGGCTGTCATGCAGCAGCATGTCGGCCGGCTGGGCCTGCTGGTTGTACTGCTCCAGCGAGCGCTCGAGGCTGATCGCCTGCTGATGCAGGCGGCTGGTCAGTGCGGCACTGTCGGCGGCGAAGTCGAACTGCTCGCGGGCCTCGTCGAGCATCGCATCCAGCTGTTCCAGGCGGGCCTGGGGATCCATGCCCGGCAACTTGCCGGCGGCCTCAAGCAGGTGCTGTTCGGCCTGATCCTTGCGCTCGAGCAGACTGTCGCTCTGGTCCGCCAGCTGGCGGATGCGCTGGCTGACCTGCTGATGCTTCTCGTCCAGCCGGCCCTGCTGCTCAACCAGTTCGCGCTGGTGCTGCTGCAGCTCCTGATAGCGGGCGCTGACCCGCTGCTGCTCGTCATCCAGATCCTGATGTGCACCCAGATCCAGATCACTGAGCTGTTGCTCGACCTCGCGCAGCTGGCGCTGGCAATCCAGCAGCACCGTGGCCCGGGCGGCGTAGTCCAGCGGGCGGATCTGGCCGAGCAGGGCGGCCAGCTGCTGCAGGGCCTGGAGTTGTTGACGCAGGCTGTGGCGCTGCACCTGCAGCTGGTCCAGCTGTTGTTGCTGGGCCCGCAGGTTGCGTTCGCGGGCACCGGCACCGAATACCAGCTGGGCATCATCGATATCGCAGCGGAACAGGGCATAGTTGCCCGAGCCCATGCCCTCGCGGGTGATCCCGCGCCGGGTCCGGCGCAGTGCTTCGGCGTCGGCCACCCGCGCCACGCCGGCGTAGGAGGCGCGCAGATAGTATTCGGCAATCTTGTGGCTGAAGCTCATCACCTGCAGGATGGAGTCCGCCGGCACACTGATGCGCTCGGCATCCTGACGTGCCTTGTCACCCTGGATGACCCGGGCCCGGTTGCGTTCGCGGCTGCTGAGCTGACGGACGATACGTATGGCGTCGGCCTCGTATTCCGGCTCCACCAGGATGGCGAAGCGGCTGCCACCGATATAACCCTCGATCGCCATCTGCCAGTCTGCGTCCAGTACCTCGACATGGTCGCAGAGCACCCGCGGGTCGGCGCCCGGGCACTGCTGGCGGATGGCGCGCAGGGCATCCTCGACATAGCCCGGATAGCTGACCCGGCTGGCCTGCAGCCCCTTGATCTGGTGTTCGACCTGGGCTATCTGGCGCTCGGTCTGGGCGAGGCTGGCGCTGCGTTCCTGGCTCAGACGGTCGACCTTCTGCAGCAGGCTGATGCCCTCGGCCAGGGGTTGCTGCAGGTGCGCGGCCAACTGGTTGTGACTGTGCTGCTGGGCGCGTATCGCGTCCAGCCCGCTGTCCAGCGGGCTGAGATCGATCCAGTCCCGGGCCAGCAGCTGGTTGAGGTCGGCCACCGGCTGCTGCTCCGCGCTGAGCACTGCCTGACTGGCCTCGCGCCAGCTGCGGCTGGTCAGGTGCGGCAGTTCCAGCCCCAGGCTGTGCTGGCCGAGCAACTGCTGCAGCTGGCGCAGGGCCTCGATATTGCGATCGCGCTGCTGGGCCTGCTCCAGCAGCGGCGCCACGCCTTCCTGCAGCTGGGCATGCAACTGCTGCTGGCGGTCCTGCAGCTGGTCCCGGGAGTGCAGTGCCGGAATGCCCTGGCGCCGTGCTTCCAGCTGCACCAGCTCATGGTGGGCCTGATCCAGCCGCTCGCCGGTCAGGCGCTGCTCGTCGGCGCAGGCTGCGAGCCGCGCTGCCAGCTGCTGCTGCTCGTCCTTGGCGCTCAGATACTGGCGCTGGTTCTGACGCCAGATCTGGGCAGCGGCGGCATACTCCAGACCGGTACGTTCCAGCCACAGGTCAAGGTAGTCATCGGCCTGCTGACGGGCCTGCTGCAGCAGGTCTACCGCGCCGCGGATGCGGCTGGCTTCCTGCTCCATGCCATGCACGGTGCGCAGCAGGTCGCGGATGCGGCGGATGGTATCGCCGAAGTCCCGGGCTTCCAGCACCTCCTCGGCGACAAACTGGTCGATCGAGCGCACCGGCTTGTAGGCCATGAAATTGGCGAAGGTGCGGGCGGCATTCTTGGCTTCGCGGACCGATACGGCATCGCTGCGCCCGCGCAGGGCACCGTAGAGCCGGGCCAGATAGGCGCTCTTGCGATCGTAGACTTCCACGCCCTGCTTGCCGAACTGGCGCCGCAGCAGTTCCGGCAGCTCGGTGACCGGCAGTACGTGGCGGCCATCCTCGGCCTCGCGCAGGAAGTGCGACAGGGACAGCATCTCCCCGGGGACTATCATCAGCAGCAGTTCCTGCTGACGGGCCTGACGGCTGCTGCCGGCGGTATCCAGATGCGCGCGCACCCCTATCACTGCCGTGAAAGGCTCGCTGGTCTCGCCCCTGGTCGGATGGAACACCCCGGCGATATAGCCATCGGTGTCATGCGGGCGGGCATAGGCGCCATCGTCGCAGCCGAGCACGTAGGAGGCCAGGGTACGCACCTGCTTGCCGCCGCGTCCGCGCTGGGTGGTTTCGTCCTGGCCGGGGTTGTAGTTGAACAGGTTGTCATGGGCGGCGGTCATCAGCGTCTGCAGCGCATCGGCGGCCGTGGTCTTGCCGGAGCCGTTGCCACCGGAGAACAGATTGACCGGGCCATAGTCCAGCTCCTGCACCGGCAGGTTGCCCCAATTGACGGTAATCGAACGTTTCAGATACATCAGGGCGTCTCGTACTCGGGTTGATCTTCGGGCTGCTCCGCCGCCTGCGGGGCCAGCTGGGCCAGGGCCGTGTCGGTGACCAGACTGATGATGCCCGGGCGGATTGTCAGCCAGGCCTCCTCGCTGTCGGTGTCCATCTCGGCGGGGCTGCGGATCAGGCGCAGTTGACGCAGCCGGCGCAGCAGGGCCTGGCGTTCGGTGGCGGTCTCCGGCAGGCTGCGACCGAGCAGATTGCGCATGCTCAGATTCAGCGCTTCCAGGGACAGCAGTGCCTGACCGTGTTCATCCAGCTGGCCTTCGCGCAGGCTCTTGTCGTATTCGGCGCGCAGGACCAGGATCAGCGCCACCTCCTGCTGGCTCAGGCGCTGGCGCAGGGCATGGCTGTCGTCCTCGGTGTCGGGCAGGCCGGGCACTTCCGCGCCCGGCGGAAATACCCGCAGCAGGTTGAAACGCGGTTCGTGCAGCAGGCGTATGCGCAGCACTGCCAGATAGTCCTCCACCAGCTCGCGCACCTGCAGGAAGCGGTCATAGAGTTCGGCTTCGCGCTTGCTTTCGTCCCGGCACAGGACGCCGCGGTCGAGCAGGCGGATCATCAGATCGGAGAACTCGGCGCTGCTGACGCCGCGTTCGTCCAGTCGGGCTTGCAGTGCTTCACGCATGGTCGTTGGATTCCAGTTCGATGATGAAGCCGTCGCGACGGCTGAAAAAGTCGTCCTGCAGCACTTCGCCGCTGGGTTCGATGCGCACCTTGAGGCCATGCGCGGCATGGTCGGCGCCAGCCAGCTCGATCAGGTGGCTGGCAGCCAGCAGGTCCCGGGCGTCCTGGATGGGCAGATCGCGGGTGTCGATGCGGCGCCCTTCACCGAGTGCGGCCTGCAGGTAGGAGCGCAGACTGCCGGCGTTGATGGCGAAGGCCTGGTCGAGCCGGCGCTGCACGGCCAGCTCGTTGAGGGTGTCGTCATCCGGCAGCCCGGGGTCGAGCATCAGACTGTGGACCGGCGAACGCGCGCGGCGCTCGCGCAGCTGGACCTGGGCGGGGTCGATCAGCTGCAGGTTGACGGTGGCCATCAGCTCGCCGGCGGCGGCCAGGCGCTGGTGCTGCTCCGCTTCGGGGAGGCTGGCCAGTTCCCGGCACAGCCCGACGATATCGGTGTGCTGCTGGCTGTGCAGATAGCTGAGCTGGCGGATGATGATGTCGGCGCGCTGGGTGAAGCTCTGCAGGGTACGGCGCAGGGCCGGCAGCATGACGTCGGCGGCGTTGCGCAGGCGTACCTCGATATGGTCGAGCAGGCGCCAGAGTACCGAGCTGCGGGTGTCGCCGAGCAGCTCGGGGGCGAGCCTGCGCAGTTCGCGCTCGGCATGGGCCTTCCATTCGGTCGGCTTGCGGCGGATGCGTTCGATCTGCTGCAACAGGTGTTCGCGGTGGCGCTCGACGCTGTCCGCCGACAGGCGGATGGCCAGGTCCGGCTGGAAGCGCTTTTCCATGAATTCGAAGAACTGCTCGCTGGCTTCCTGGATCAGCTGGCGCTGTTCCACCTCGCGCACCAGCTGACGTTTGCGCTCCTCCAGCTCGGCGATGATGTCGGTGAAGTCGGCGATGATGCGTTCGGAGAACTCGTAGGCGTCGAGCAGATCGTAGACCTCGCCGCGGTCGGCGAAGGCCGACAGGGCGTTGAGGGTGTTGCGGGTGTTGCGGTGGCGGGTGCGCACGCTGTGCGCGATCGCCTCGCTCAGGGACTGGGTGAAGAGCCGACCCAGGCGGCTGAAGGGGTAGGTGGACTGGAAGGTCACCTGATCGACCTGACGCTCCAGCCAGCCGTGATCGACCAGGGTGTTGAGAATCCAGCCGGCCTGTTCGCGGCTGCTCTTGAAGCGGCCCTGATCCTCCTCGTCGCCGTCCAGCAGGGGCGCACGCTGCAGCGCCTCGCTGAAGATGTCGAGCACCTGCTCGCGGCGAAGTGATTCGCCGTAGTCGGCGCTGGCGCTGTACAGCCGACCGTGCAGCAGGCGCAGACATTCGACTATCTGTTCCCGGTATTTGCTGGTCAGGGGGCGGAAGAACTGCAGTCGCTCGTCACTGAAGAACATGCATCAGGCTCGAAAAGGTCAAAGGGGCATTATGCCGGATTCGGCGAAGCCGGACTGTGCTCCGGCTCCGCTTTCCGGCCCGCGATGACTAGCCCAGGCTGGCCAGCCGCTGGCGGATCGCACGTTCGATGCCGGCGGCGTCCAGGCCGCATTCGGCGAGCATGCTGGCCGGCTTGTCATGCTCGACGTAAATATCCGGCAGGCCGAGGTTGAGCACCGGAATCTGGATGCCCTGGGCCAGCAGCCATTCGTTCACCGCGCTGCCGGCGCCGCCCATGATGGCGTTCTCCTCGACCGTGACCAGCAGCCCGTGACTGTCGGCCAGTTGGCGCAGCAGTTCGGTGTCCAGCGGCTTGACGAAGCGCATGTTGGCCACGGTGGCGTCCAGCGCCTCGGCAGCGACCAGCGCGTTGGCGTGCAGGGTGCCGAAGCAGAGGATGGCGACGTCCCGACCCCGGCGGGTAATCAGGCCCTTGCCGATGGGCAGGGGCGTCAGCGCGGGGTCGACCGGCACACCCGGGCCGGTGCCGCGGGGATAGCGCACCGCCGCCGGGCCGTTGTAGAGGAAGCCGGTGGTCAGCATCTGGCGCGTTTCGTTCTCGTCCGCCGGGGCCATGATCAGCATGTTGGGGATGCAGCGCAGGTAGCTCAGGTCGAAGCTGCCGGCATGGGTCGGGCCGTCTTCGCCGACCAGGCCGGCGCGGTCGATGGCAAAGAGCACATCCAGATCCTGTACCGCCACGTCGTGGATCAGCTGGTCATAAGCACGCTGCAGGAAGGTGGAGTAGATCGCCACCACCGGTTTGGCGCCTTCGCAGGCCATGCCGGCGGCCAGGGTCACGGCGTGCTGCTCGGCGATGGCAACGTCGAAATAGCGCTGCGGGAAGCGATCGGCAAAGGCGATCAGGTCGGAACCTTCCTTCATCGCCGGGGTAATGCCGATCAGCCGGGCATCGGCCTCGGCCATGTCGCACAGCCACTGGCCGAAGATGTTGGAGAAGCGCGGCTTGCTGACACCGTTGGCAGCGGGCTTGGGTTCCAGCTTGGTGATCGCATGGTAGCCGATAGGGTCGGCTTCGGCGGGGGAGAAGCCCTTGCCCTTGCGGGTCACCACGTGCAGGAACTGCGGCCCCTTGAGCTGGCGCATGTTGCGCAGGGTGGTCACCAGGGTCGGCAGGTCGTGGCCATCGATGGGCCCTATGTAGTTCCAGCCCAGCTCCTCGAACAGCACCCCCGGCGCCAGCATCGCCTTGGCGGTTTCCTCGGTCTTGCGCGCCAGCTCCCAGGCCGGCGGAATCTTCGACAGCACCTTCTTGCTGCCCTCGCGCATGTGGGCGTAGGTGCGGCTGGAAAGAATTTTGGCCAGGTAGTTGGACAGACCGCCGACGTTGTGGGAGATCGACATGTCGTTGTCGTTGAGCACCACCAGCATGTCGGCGTCGGTTTCCCCGGCATGGTTGAGCGCCTCGAAGGCCATGCCGGCGGTCATGGCGCCGTCGCCGATCACCGCCACGGTGCGCCGGTCCAGACCCTGCAGGCGCGAGGCGATGGCCATGCCCAGGCCGGCACTGATGGAGGTGCTGGAGTGGCCGACGCCGAAGGTGTCATAGGGACTTTCGCTGCGGCGGGGGAAGGCGGCCAGGCCGTCCTTCTGCCGCAGGGTGGCCATCTGTTCGCGGCGGCCGGTGAGGATCTTGTGTGGATAGGCCTGATGGCCGACATCCCAGACCAGGCGATCTTCCGGCGTCTGATAGACATAGTGCAGAGCGATGGTCAGCTCGATCACGCCCAGCCCGGCCCCGAAATGACCACCGGTCTGACCAACAGTCCAGAGCAGGAACAGGCGCAGCTCATCCGCCAGTTCCGGCAGGCGCGATACATCCAGCTCCCGCAGCTGGGCGGTGCTGTCAATGCTGTCCAGCAGGGGCGTGCAGGGACGTTCGCGGGGTATTTCGTGGAAAGTACTAGGCATCTAATGACAGGACTCTGATTGCCGCCGGAGCGACAGGAAACAAGGGCGCAGTTTAACCGATGAGGCTGCTTAGCCCAACATCGGCCACGGCGGCGGCTTATAGACGGTCAGAACTGGCGCTCCACTATGTAACGGGCAAGCTGGCGCAGGCGGTCGGCGCGCTGGTCGAAGCCGGCCAGGGCGGCAATGGCCTGATCCTGCAGCGACCGGGCCAGCTGATGGGCCTGTTCCAGCCCCAGCAGGGCAGGGAAGGTCGGCTTGCCGCGCGCGGCATCGGCGCCGTGGTTCTTGCCGATGACCTCGGTGCTGCCTTCCACGTCGAGGATGTCATCCTGCACCTGGAACGCCAGACCGACACAGCGGGCGTAGGTGTCCAGCGCGGCGAGCTGCTGCTCGTCGGCCTGTTCGCTGGCCAGCGCGCCGAGCTGCACGCTGGCGCGAATCAGGGCACCGGTCTTGCGCTGATGCATGTCCTCGAGCTGGTTCTGGTCGAGCTGGCGGCCCACCGCGCCCAGGTCGATGGCCTGACCGCCGACCATGCCCTGCGGGCCGGCGGCGCGGGCCAGCACCGCGGTCATCCGCAGACGGGTGGCGGGCTGCCAGTGGTCGGCCTGGCTGATCCACTCGAAAGCCAGGGCCTGCAGGCCGTCACCGGCGAGGATCGCCGTGGCCTCGTCAAAGGCGCGATGGCAGGTCGGCTGGCCGCGGCGCAGGTCGTCATCATCCATGGCCGGCAGGTCATCGTGGATCAGCGAATAGGCATGAATCAGCTCCACCGCGGCGGCGGCCACATCCACTGCCGATTCGGCGGTGCCGAAGACCTCGCAGCTGGCATAGGTCAATACCGGACGTATGCGCTTGCCGCCGCCGGTCACGCTGTAGCGCATGGCATCATAGAGGCGGTTCAGCTGCGGCAGGCTGTTATTCAGCTGCTGGTCCAGGTAGGAGTCGATACGGCGCTGGCAGGATCCGAGATACTGCTCGAACCCGTTCATTGACCGTCGTCCTCGAAGGGCGTGGTGGTCAGCTGACCGTCCTGCTCCAGCAGCAGGGCGACCTTCTGCTCGGCCTGGGTCAGTGCCTGCTGGCACTCCCGGGTCAGCGCCACACCCTGCTCGAAGGCGCCGAGGGATTCCTCCAGGCTGAGATTGCCGCTCTCCAGGCGTTCGACCAGACTCTGCAGGGCACCGAGCGACTGCTCGAAGTCGATAGCGGTTTTCTTGCCGGACATGGGATACCTCGGGTCATCAAATGAAAATCGGCTGAACATTATCCGTGCTGGCGGGGCGCGGTCAATCAGCCCGCCTTACCGTGCCCGGCCCGGCTCAGAAATCGCCCCACAGATGCTGGGCCAGGCTCAGGGCGACCACCGGCGCGGTTTCCGTGCGCAGCACCCGGGGCCCGAAGCGCGCGGCTCGGAAACCACCGTTTTCGGCCTGGGCTATCTCGTCGCGACTGAGGCCACCCTCCGGCCCGATCAGCAGGGCCAGGGATGCCGGGGCGGGCAGCTCGCGCAGATCCGCATCGGTGCGGTGATGCAGTACCAGCTTGAGGTCTGCCTCCAGCGTTGTCAGCCAGTCCGCCAGCGCCATGGGTGCGTGTACCTGTGGGACACGGCTGCGACCGCATTGTTCACAGGCGCTGATCGCTACCTGCTGCCAGTGCTGCTGGCGCTTGTCGGCGCGCTCGCCCTGCAGGCGTACCTCGCAGCGCTCGGTCACCAGCGGGGTGATCTCGCTGACACCCAGCTCCACTGCCTTCTGGATCGCCCAGTCCATGCGCTCGCCGCGGGACATGGCCTGGCCCAGGTGAACACGCAGCGGCGATTCGGGCTGGCCTGCCACCGGCTCATGCAGCTGCAGACGCACCTGGCGCTTGCCGACCTCCAGTACCTCGCCGGGCCACTCCTGGCCGGAACCGTTGAAGATCTGCACCGGCGCACCGGGGCCCAGGCGCAGCACCCGGCCGATGTAATGGGCCAGATCGCCATCGAGCAGTTGCTCGCCCGCGCCCAGCGGGGCATCCAGATAGAAACGGGATACGCGCATGGGTCAGTTCCTGGTCGCCTGCTCTATGCCTTCCCAGGCGACACTGGCCAGATGATCGATCTGCTCCGGCGTGATCACGTAGGGGGGCATGAAGTACACCACGCTGCCCAGCGGTCGCAGCAGTGCCTCATGACGCAGCCCGTACTCGTAGACCCGGATGCCGCGGCGCTCCTGCCACGGGTAGGGGGTACGGCTGGCCTTGTCCTGGACCATTTCGATTGCCAGTACCATGCCGGTCTGGCGCACCTCGGCCACGTGGGGATGATCGGCAAAGTGGGCGGTGGCGCTGGCCATGTGGGCCGCCAGCGTCCGGTTGTTCTCGATCACATTGTCACGCTCGAACAGATCCAGGGTGGCCAGCGCCGCGGCACAGGCCAGCGGGTTGCCGGTATAGCTGTGCGAATGCAGGAAGGCGCGCAGGGTCTCGTAGTCGTCGTAAAAGGCCTGATAGACCTCGTCCGTGGTCAGGCATACGGACATCGGCAGATAGCCGCCGGTCAGTGCCTTGGACAGGCACAGGAAGTCCGGGCTCATGTCGGCCTGCTCGCAGGCGAACAGGCTGCCGGTACGCCCGAAGCCCACGGCAATCTCGTCGTGGATCAGGTGCACGCCGTAGCGGTCGCAGGCCTCGCGCAGCAGCCTGAGGTACACCGGGTGGTACATGCGCATGCCGCCGGCGCACTGGATCAGCGGCTCGACGATCACCGCAGCGACCTCCTCGTGGTGCTGCTCGAGGGCGCGTTCCATATGCTCGAACATCAGCCGGCTGTGTTCCTCCCAGCTGCTGCCGGGCTCGCGCTCGTAGCAGTCCGGTGAGGGAACCGTGATCACGTCCATCAGCAGCGGCTTGTAGGTCTCCTTGTACAGCGCCACATCACCCACTGCCAGGGCTGCCAGGGTTTCGCCGTGGTAGCTGTTGGACAGGGTGATGAAGCGCTTCTTCTGCGGCTTGCCCTGATTGAGCCAGTAGTGAAAGCTCATCTTCAGCGCCACCTCGATGCAGGAGGAGCCGTTGTCGGCATAGAAACAGCGCGTCAGCGGCGCGGGGGTGATATCCACCAGTCGCTCGGACAGCTCGATCACCGCCTGATGGGAGAAGCCGCCGAGGATGACGTGCTCCAGAGTATCGAGCTGCTGCTTGACCCGCTGATTTATGTAGGGATTGGCGTGGCCGAAGATGTTGACCCACCAGGAGCTGACCGCATCCAGATAGCGGTTGCCATCGAAATCGTGCAGCCATACGCCTTCGCCCCGCTGGATCGGGACTATGGGCATGTGCTCGTGGTCCTTCATCTGGGTGCAGGGGTGCCAGAGTACCGCCAGGTCCCGCTGCATCCACTGATTGTTCAGCCCCATTTCAGCCTCGCCGGATAGATGGATATCCGGCGATTGTACCCCAGCGCGGGGCGGGCTGCTGAGCCGGGGAAGGCTCAGCGGGTGCCGTACACCACCATGGTCTTGCCCTTGACGCTGATCAGTCCCTGTTCCTCCAGGGTCTTGAGTACCCGGCCGACCATTTCCCGGGAGCAGCCGACGATGCGGCCGATTTCCTGGCGGGTGATCTTGATCTGCATGCCGTCGGGGTGGGTCATGGCGTCGGGCTGCTTGCACAGCTCCAGCAGGGTACCGGCCACACGACCGGTGACGTCGAGGAAGGCCAGGTCGCCGACCTTGCGGGTGGTTCGGCGCAGACGATCGGCCATCTGCCGGCCCACCACATACAGCAGCTCGGGATCACGGGCGGTGATTTCGCGGAACTTGCTGTAGGGCAGTTCGGCAATCTCGCACTCGGTCTTGGCCTTGACCCAGGCGCTGCGGTCCTGCTCGGCCTGTTCCTCATCGAACAGCCCCATTTCACCGAAGAAATCCCCTTGGTTGAGGTAGGCAATGATCATGTCCCGGCCCTGTTCATCCTCGATGAGGATGGTGACCGAGCCCTTGACGATATAGAACAGTCGATCGGAGACGTCTCCGGCGTGAATGATGGTGCTGCGGGGGCCAAAACGACGGCGATAACAATGACCCAGAAATA
The DNA here is from genome assembly GCF_900115905.1 of Halopseudomonas formosensis. Lineage (GTDB taxonomy): Bacteria > Pseudomonadota > Gammaproteobacteria > Pseudomonadales > Pseudomonadaceae > Halopseudomonas > Halopseudomonas formosensis. The sequence goes on along the minus strand of NZ_FOYD01000013.1, from coordinate 10,496 downwards.
CGTCCAGATTCTTTATTTTTGGCAGGGGAAGAAGAGCAGCCATTTTTGTCATCCTGTCAGAAATGATCGGGCAGACCATGCAAACATGGGCATCCATGCAGGCTCGTCATGAGACCAAAAGTGATTATGTGCAGTTTTCATGACAAAAACCAGCATCAGGGTCGCGACCATCCAGTGTGTTATTCTCCGCCGCCAGCAACAACATCATTGCAGCGGGAGAGTGGAATGAAAGCGCAGATCAAGTGGGTGGACGGGGCCATGTTTCTCGGAGAGTCCGGCAGCGGTCACACCATCGTCATGGATGGCCCGGCGGAAGCGGGTGGTCGCAACATGGGCGTGCGTCCCATGGAGACGGTGCTGATCGGCCTCGGCGGCTGTGCCAGCTATGACGTGGTAAGCATCCTGAAGAAGGGACGCCAGGATGTCCGCGATGTGCAGACCCTGCTGGAAGCCGAGCGGGCCGAGACCGAACCCAAGGTGTTTACCCGGATTCACGTGAAGTTCGTGGTCACCGGCAAGAATCTCAAGGAAGCCCAGGTCAAGCGGGCGGTGGAGCTGTCGGCAGAGAAGTACTGCTCCGCTTCCATCATGCTCGGCCGTGGCGGGGTGGAAATCACCCACGACTACGAGATCATCGAAGCGGACTGAGGCGCAACCGACGGCCGCGCCCCGCCGGGCGGATCAGATCCGGTAGGTGGCGCTGGTCATCACCCTGGACATCAGCTTCATGACGCCCTTGATCGGGCGCGGGAAGACCACGCCGCCCGCCTGCAGTGCGTGGTTGGCGTGTTCGATCTCGTCATCGCGCATCTGTTCGAGAATGGCGCGGGACTTGAGGTCATCCTTCGGCAGCCGGGTCAGGTGATCGTCCAGATGCCGCTCCACCAATTGCTCGGTGGCGGCGACAAAGCCCAGACTGATGCGGTCGCTGATCCTGCCGGCCACCGCCCCCAGCCCGAAGGACAGGCCATAGAACAGCGGATTGAGCAGGCTGGGGCGGCTGCCCAGCTCGTTCAGACGCTGTTCGCACCAGGCCAGGTGGTCGATCTCTTCGGCGGCCGCCTGTTCCATCTGTTCACGGATATCCGGCAGTTTCGCGGTCAACGCCTGACCCTGATACAGCGCCTGGGCGCAGACCTCGCCGGTATGGTTGATGCGCATCAGGCCGGCGACGTGGCGGCGCTGATCCTCGGCCACCGCGTCGCTGCGCAGGTGCTGTGCAGGTGACGGCCGGGCCGCCTGGGCCGCGCCCGGTACCAGGGTGCGCATGGCCTGCTCGCCCTGTACCAGCAGGCGGTCGAACAGATTGTATTGACGTGTACTCATCGTGTGTCTCCTGAAACTGGCCCCAGTATAGCGGTTGGCGCGGGTCAGGACCTGCGACAGATCAACCCGGCGGCCAGCCCATCTGCCGCTGACCGAGCACATGCAGGTGAATGTGGTAGACCGTCTGGCTGCCCATTTCCTTGCAGTTGAACACGGTGCGGAAACCGCCCTCGCAACCCAGCTCCAGAGCCAGCCGCTGTGCGGTATAGGTCATGTAACCCACCAGTTCGCAATCTTCCTCTGTCATATCGTTGAGGGTGGCGATATGCTTTTTCGGGATAACCAGAAAATGCACCGGAGCCTGGGGGTTGATGTCATGGAAGGCCAGCACGCGATCGTCCTCGAAGATTTTCTTCGAGGGGATCTTGCCTTCGGCAATACTGCAGAACAGACAGTTCACAGCGCTCTCCTTGTAATGGATTCCAATGCCGCCAGTGTAACCAACCCGGCGGTCAAAGTAACAGCGCCTGTCGCAGGCCGGGAAGCCGCATGAAGAATGATATCCATGATCTGGGACTGGTTCTGGACTCGCGGGTTCGCCTGATCGTCATCGAGTCCTGGGAAGAGCTGCGGGTGCTGGAAGCCATCGCCACCCTGGCGGTCAAGCGCAGCCAGACCTGGTATACCTGGAACCAGGTGGAGGGGCTGCAGCGGCTGGGCTTCGGTACGGCGCTGGATGCCAGCGAAGACATGAGCGACCCGGAGCATGCGCTGGATTACATACGCCGGCAGAACGAGCCGGCGCTGTTCGTATTCTGCGACCTGCACCCCTTCATGCAATCGCCCCGGGTGGTGCGGCTGCTGAAGATGATCGCGATGAACCCGGAGGAGCAGGCGCCGACCCTGTTGCTGGTCAGTCATGAACTGCCACTGCCGCCGGAGCTGCGCCGTCTGGCGGCGCGCATCAGTCTGAGCATGCCCTCGGACGAGCAGCTGGCGGCCATCATCCGCGAGGAGGCGGCGCGCTGGACCGCTCGCAACCAGGGCCGCCGGGTGCGTACCGACAACCGCACCCTGGAGCAGGTGGTGCGCAACCTGCGTGGTGTCACCCACGAGGAGGCGCGGTTGCTGGCGCGCAAGCTGATCGTCGACGACGGCGCCATCACCCAGGAAGACCTGCCGGTGCTCAATCAGGCCAAGTTCAGCCTGCTTGACATGCAGGGGGTACTGAGCTTCGAGCAGGATACCGCCCGCTTTGCCGAGGTCGGCGGGCTGGCGCGCTTCAAGCGCTGGCTGCAGGAGCGCCAGGCGGCGTTCAACGATGGCGGTCGCGCGGATGCGCCCAGGGGCGTGCTGCTGGCCGGCGTGCAGGGCTCCGGCAAGAGTCTGGCGGCGCGGGCCGTGGCCGGCCTCTGGGGCCTGCCGTTGCTGCGGCTGGATTTTGCCGCGCTGTACAACAAGTACATCGGCGAGACCGAGAAGAACCTGCGCGAGGCGCTGGCCATGGCCGATGCCATGCAGCCCTGCGTGCTGTGGATCGACGAGATCGAGAAGGGGCTGGCCGATGACGGCAGCGATCAGGGTGTCTCGCGCCGGGTACTGGGTACGCTGCTGACCTGGATGGCCGAGCGCCGCAGCCGGGTGTTCCTGGTAGCCACGGCCAACAATGTCGCGCAGCTGCCCGCGGAACTGATCCGCAAGGGGCGACTGGACGAGCTGTTCTTTGTCGATCTGCCCGCCGCGTCCGTGCGCGAGGACATCTTCCGCATCCACCTGTCACGCCGCGAGCTGGCGGTGGAGCGCTTCGATCTGCCGGCGCTGGCCGCAGCCAGCGAGGGCTTTTCCGGTGCCGAGATAGAGCAGGCGGTGGTGGCGGCGGTGTACAGCGCCGCCGCCCGGCAGGAGGAGGTGGTCAACCAGCATGTGCTGGAGGCCCTGAGCGAAACATCGCCCCTGTCCGTGGTCATGGCCGAGCGGGTTCAGGCGCTGCGTGCCTGGGCCCGTGAGCGGGCAGTCATGGCGGATTAGAAAGGCTTGAGCACCACCAGCAGGATGGCGCCGACCAGTACCAGCACCGGTGCCTCGTTGAACCAGCGGTAGAACACATGGGAGCGGGTATTGCTGTCGCTGGCAAAGCGGCGCAGCTGGGCGCCGCAGAGGAAGTGGTAGATCACCAGCAACGCGACCAGGGCCAGCTTGGCGTGCAGCCAGCCCTGTTGCAGCCACTGGGGCATCAGTATCAGCATCCAGATGCCGAGGCCGACGGCCACCACCATGGACGGGGTCATGATGCCGCGATAGAGCTTGCGCTCCATGATCTTGAAGCGGTCACGGCTGATCTGGTCCTCGCTCATGGCGTGATAGACGAACAGCCGCGGCAGGTAGAACAGACCGGCGAACCAGGTCACTACAGCCATGATATGGAAGGCTTTGATCCACAGATACACATCGAACTCCTGAATCCGGACCGATCGCTGCTGCCGGTCTGTTGGTAAATTGGCGGGACACTCTTATCATAGGGAGCTTGTCAGCCATATTAATCGAACGAGGCACAAAATGGTCAGGATCGGCATTGTAGGGGGCACCGGCTATACCGGCGTCGAATTGCTGCGGCTGCTCGCGGCGCACCCGCAGGCTCGAGTCGAGACCATCACCTCCCGATCCGAGGAGGGTGTGCGGGTGGTGGACATGTATCCGAACCTGCGCGGCCACTATGACGACCTGAAATTCAGCGTGCCGGATACCGCCGCCCTGGGCCAGTGCGACGTGGTGTTCTTTGCCACGCCCCATGGTGTCGCCCATTCGCTGGCCGCCGAACTGCTGGCCACCGGCACCCGGATTATCGACCTGTCAGCCGACTTCCGTCTCAGCGACGCCCAGCTGTGGAGCAAGTGGTACGGACAGCCCCATGGTGCGCCCGAGTTGCTCGGCGAAGCCGTCTATGGCCTGCCGGAGGTCAACCGCGACGCCATCCGCAACGCCCGGCTGATCGCGGTACCCGGCTGCTATCCCACCTCGGTGCAACTGGGGCTGATTCCACTGCTGGAAAAGGGGCTGGCGCAACCCGATAACCTGATCGCCGACTGCAAGTCCGGGGTCAGCGGCGCCGGCCGCGGTACCAACCTGGGCTCGCTGTTCTGCGAGGCCACCGAGAGCATGAAGGCCTACGCCGTGGGCGGTCACCGCCACCTGCCGGAGATTCGCCAGGGGCTGCAGCGGGCCGCCGGTCGCGAGGTCGGTCTGACCTTCGTGCCGCATCTGACACCGATGATCCGTGGCATCCACTCCACGCTCTATGCCCAGGTGCCGGATCGCAGCGTCGATCTGCAGCAACTGTTCGAGGAGCGCTACGCCAACGAGCCCTTCGTCGATGTGCTGCCCGCCGGCAGCCATCCGGAAACCCGCAGCGTGCGCGGTGCCAACGTCTGCCGTCTGGCGGTACATCGACCGCAGGGGGGTGACCTGGTGGTGGTGCTGTCGGTCATCGACAACTTGGTCAAGGGCGCCTCTGGTCAGGCCATCCAGAACATGAACATTGCCCTGGGACTGGATGAGCGCATGGGGCTCGAGCACCCGGCGCTCATGCCCTGATGGCCGCTGACAGGCAGGAAACCGCAGAACAGGACCCCGGCGCAGCGGGGCCTCGGCGCACCCGCGCGCGTTGGATGCTGGTTGCTGCGTTGCCTCTGGCGGTCTGGCTGGGCTGGTTTGCCGCGATGAACTCGTCCGCCATGCAGGACTACCAGCGGTTGCGTGACGAGCGCTCGGCGATCCAGAGCGAACTGGAGGAAACCCGCCTGCGTCATCAGCAGCTCGAGGTGGATCTGATGGTTGCCCGGCAATCCGTCGCTGACGGGCAGGCGGTGATCGCCGATCTGGAGCAGCAGTTGTTCCGTCTGCAGCAGGACCTGGCACAGTATCAAGGTGCGCTGGCTCCCAGTGCCGCCGCCCCCGGCCTGCGCATCCAGGCTTTCGAGCTGCAACGCACCGATGTGCCGGGTGTATTCCGCTGCAAGGTGATGGTCAGCCGGGTGGGCAATGAGAGTGATACTGTGGAAGCAAGGCTGCGCCTGACGGTACTCGGCCAGCAGGGCGACGGCCGGGCAGAGTATGGGCTGCCGGAGCTGACCGGCGGTCGCGTCCAGTATCTGCCCCTGAATTTCCGCTATTTCCAGGTGGTGCCTGACACTGAGGGTGTCGAGCTGATGCTGCCCCTGGGTTTCGAGCCGAAAACCGTGCAGCTGAAGGTCGAAAACGAGGGCAAGTTGCTGCTCGAGCAGACGGTGGAATGGACCGATATGGGCGTCAGGCCCTGATTGAAGGGCGGATGGCGCAAGCGCAGGATGGACTGGCCAGCGGACAGGTTTCAAGAGTAGTTGACCAAAAGAGTCGGATAAAAGGATAATTACCGGCTTGATGTGCTGCGGCACCGCCGCCGGAGGTTGTAATGTCCAGTGTTGAAGTTTTTACCCCTGCTGCCATGCAGTTCAGCGACAGTGCGGTGGCCAAGGTCCGCTCGCTGATCGAGGAAGAGGGCAATGATCGCCTGAGTCTGCGGGTGTTCGTCACCGGTGGGGGATGCTCCGGTTTCCAGTACGGCTTCACCTTCGATGACGAACTGGCCGAGGACGATACCGTCATCGAGCGGGACGGCGTCCGGCTGGTGGTTGATCCCATGAGCTTCCAGTATCTGGCGGGCGCCGAGGTGGACTACCAGGAAGGGCTGGAGGGCTCGCGCTTCGTTATCAACAACCCCAACGCCAGCACCACCTGTGGTTGCGGCTCCTCGTTTTCCATCTGACATTGTCCCGGCGTGGTCTCACGCCGGGTAGATGGCTCCCAGAATACGTTCCCCCCTTGCTCCGGTGACTGCCGGCAGGTTGCCGCTGAGGCGTTGCTGGCAGCGCCAGGCCAGCCAGGCGAAGGCCATGGCTTCCATCCAGTCCGGATTCACGCCCAGCTGTGCGGTGGTGCTCACCCGGCAATCGCCAAGCAGAGACTGCAGGCGCTCCAGCAGCAGCCCGTTGTGGGCTCCGCCGCCACATACATGGAGCGCGGCGGGCAGGGGGCCGCAACTTGCCAGCGCGTCGGCAATGGTGCGCGCGGTCAGTTCCAGCAGCGTCGCCTGAACGTCCGCCGGCGCCGCGTTGCGCCGGCTCAGGTGCTGCTGTAACCAGTCTTCGTGGAAGTATTCGCGTCCGGTACTCTTGGGCGCCGGGCGCTGAAAGTAGGTATCGGCGAGCATCTGCTCCAGCAGCTCGGGCAGGACCTGGCCGGTACGTGCCCAGTCACCGTTGCTGTCAAAGGGCTGGCCGATATGCCGTTGCGCCCAGTGGTCCATCAGGACATTGCCCGGCCCGCTGTCGAATCCCCGTATCCGACCGTCCGTACCCAGCAGGGTCAGGTTGGCAAAGCCTCCGACGTTCACCAGGGCCCGGCTGTGTGCGGGATCCTGCAGCAACCAGGCATGGAAGGCCGGTACCAGCGGGGCGCCCTGGCCGCCAGCGGCCAGATCGCGACTGCGAAAATCCGTGATTACCTCGATGCCGCACAGCTCGGCCAGCAGCGCCGGCGCGCCGATCTGCACGCTGAATCCCGACTCCGGGTGGTGGCGGATGGTCTGCCCATGGCTGCCAATGGCGGAGATCCGGGTGGCCTCCACGTCGTGCCTGGCAAGCAGTCGGTGAACACCCTCGGCAGCCAGCCGGGCCCACTGTTCGGCGGCCAGGCCGGCACGGCGGATCTCATCTGCGCCCGGTTGACACAGGCTCAGCAGATCATTGCGCAGGGAGGAGGAGAAAGGCATGCACAACGCGCCGACAAGGGTGGCGCGTCGTGGCTGCTCGCTGAAGCGGGTAAGGGCGATATCGACACCATCCAGGCTGGTGCCTGACATGATGCCGATATGCAGGTGGTCCATCAGTTGTCCAGTTGTGCCAGCTGTGTTGCTCCATGTCGGTCGAGGCTGGCCATCAGCTGGTTGCTGAGGGCCAGAAACGCCGAACGCTCGCGCTGGGGAATGGGGTCTGAAGCGGGCAGCCGCACGCTGAGCGGGTCGACATGCACGCCATTGATCTGGAACTCGTAATGCAGGTGGGGGCCGGTGGCCAGGCCGGTAGCGCCCACGTAGCCGATGATCTGGCCCTGGCTGACATTGCTGCCCACGCGGATGCCGGAGGCGTAGCGACTCATGTGGGCGTACAGGGTCTGGTAGGTCTGGCCGTGCTTGATGACGACGGTGTTGCCATAGCCGCCCTTGCGGCCCACGTGGACCACCCGGCCGTCGCCGGTCGCCTTGATCGGGGTGCCGGTGGGGGCGGCATAGTCCACACCCTTGTGGGCGCGGATCTTGTTCAGTACCGGGTGGCGCCGACCCGGGTTGAATCGGGAGCTGATACGGGCAAACTCCACAGGGGTACGGATGAAGGCCTTGCGCATGCTGGTGCCGTCGGCGCGGTAATAGCTGGTATGGCCATTGGCATCGGTATAGCGCACGGCGGTATAGGTGTTGCCGCGGTTGGTGAAGCGTGCAGCGAGGATGTTGCCGGTGCCGACCCGTTCGCCGTCAACCTGCTTTTCCTCGTACAGGACTTCAAAGCGGTCGCCCTGCCGGATTTCCTTGGCGAAGTCCACGTCATAACCGAAGATGTTGGCCATCTGCATGGTCAGGTTGTGGGACAGGCCTGCATTCTGTGCTGCGACAAACAGGGAGCTGTCGATGGTGCCACTGGCAAATTTCTCGGCCACTTCCGGCTCGATGACATCCTTGCTGAAGCTGTAGCTGTCGCCATCACGGTCGATGCGGATGGTTTCCAAACTGTTGACAGGAGACCGCATGGCCAGCAGCTGACCCTCGTTATCCAGCTTGAACTCCACCTGTTGGCCGACGCGCAGGCGGGTAAAGGCCTTGGCTTCCTGGCTGCTGTTGATGACAGCGTGCAGGGTATTGGCCGACAGGCCGGCATTCTGGAAAAGAATCGACAGGGTGTCGCCGGCATCGACCGTCATGGTGGTCCACTCCGGACGGACCGGCTGGGCCGCCAGGGGTGCGGGCTGCAGGCTGAGGCCGGCATTGACAACCTCGGGGGAGGCGGCGGTGGAAAGGGTTTCCTGGATGCTGGTCAGCTCGATCGGTGAAGAAAAAGTGACCGTTTCGCTGATCAGGGCGTCCAACTCTTCAGAAAGCACCGGTTCTTTGTGTTCCGCAGTGACTTCGTGCAGATCGAGTTGGACAAGTGTTCGCTTGGCTTCGACTTCGGTAGTGGGAATGACGAGCAGGAAAATGCTCAGCGCGGCGGCGATACCACTGGCAGCCATGATATGGCTTTTAGGGTAGCGCGGTGACTCTGACTTGTGATGTCCCATAAGCGCTCTTGTGGTCGTTTCTATGAAAAGTGAAATAACTTGCTAAATTATAACTGAAAGTCCCTCAAGGCAAGCTTTGCCGTGCCCGTCTGTCAGTTTTCAGGCGTCACTTTCCAGTCTGTGCTACCTGCCCACGCGCGCCCGGCGGGCTGTCGAGATTTGATCTTGCGCATCAATGCTGTATCGTTTCTTCCTTTTCTCCTATGACCTTTATCAACCTTTTTTGGACGGGAAAGCAGCATGAAGTCGGTTGACGAGCAGTTGGCGCTGATCAAGCGTGGAGCGGACGAAATCCTGGTGGAGGCCGAGCTGCGCGCCAAGCTGGAGCGTGGCACGCCGCTGCGGGTCAAGACCGGCTTCGATCCCACTGCGCCCGATCTGCACCTGGGGCACACGGTTCTGATCAACAAGCTGCGCCAGTTCCAGGAGCTCGGCCATCAGGTCCTGTTCCTGATTGGCGACTTCACCGGCATGATCGGTGATCCCAGCGGCAAGAACAGCACCCGTCCGCCGCTTACCCGTGAGCAGGTATTGGCCAATGCCGAGACCTATAAAGAGCAGGTGTTCAAGATCCTGGATCCCGAGCTCACCCAGGTTGTCTTCAATTCCGAATGGATGGATGCCTTCTCCGCGGCCGAGATGATCCAGCTGGCCGGCAAGTACACGGTCGCGCGGATGCTCGAGCGGGATGATTTCGACAAGCGTTACAAGGGCAATCAGCCGATCGCCATTCACGAGTTCCTCTATCCGCTGATCCAGGGCTACGACTCGGTCGCGCTGAAGGCGGACATCGAGCTGGGCGGTACCGATCAGAAGTTCAACCTGCTGATGGGGCGCGAGCTGCAGCGTCAGTACGGTCAGGAGCCTCAGGTCACCCTGACCATGCCGCTGCTTGTGGGGCTCGATGGTGAGGCGAAGATGTCCAAGTCGCTGGGCAACTATGTTGGCATCAACGAGCCGCCGGGCGTCATGTACAACAAGATCGTTTCCATGCCCGATACCCTGATGTGGCGCTACTTCGAGTTGCTGAGCTTCCGCAGCATGGAAGAGATCGATCAGATGCGCCGGGACGTTGAAGCCGGCGCCAATCCTCGGGACATCAAGATCAAGCTCGCGGAAGAGCTGGTCGCCCGTTTCCATGGGGAAGAGGCCGCTGCCAATGCCCATCGCTCGGCCGGTAACCGCCTCAAGGACGGTGAGCTGCCCGAGGATATTCCCGAGGTGGTGCTGGAAAGTGATGCGGATCTGCCGGTGTCGGCCGTGCTCAATCGTGCCGGTCTGGTGAAGAATGCCGCCGCTGCGCGGGACCTGCTCGGTGCTGGTTCGGTCAAGGTGGATGGCGAGGTGGTGGATCGCGAGTTCGTCTTTGCGCTGGGCTCGGAGCACATCTGCCAGGCTGGCAAGAAGAAGTTTGCCAAAATCATTTTGAAAGCCTCTTGACGAGGCGGCGAATGGGTCTATAATTCGCCACCTCATCGCCGCGGCGGCCGGTTCAACCCCGTCCCGAGGCAGTGAAAAAGGTTTTACGGAAGGCGTTGACAAGGGGTTCTGATCCTGTAGAATGCGCCTCCCTGACACGGCAGGCGAACAGCTTCCGGGTCGATCGCCAGGCGGTTTCGAGGCAACAGAATCGAAACAAAAACGCTTGACAGATCAGGAGGTTAGCGTAGAATGCGCGGCCTTGGTTGAACGAAGTGGCAACCGAATCGCTCTTTAACAAATTGGAATCAAGTAATTCGTGTGGGTGCTTGTGAGTAGCTGGATGATCGCAAGATTATCAGCCTTGCAAGTAACTCGTGAATTCATGAGTTTATTAAAGGCTGAGCCAAGTTTAGGGTTTTCTCAAAACCCGATCAGTATTTAAC
>NZ_FOYD01000012.1:32103-87552 GCF_900115905.1 Halopseudomonas formosensis | reverse complement strand
GCCTCGCCATAGGCTTCCCGGAGTTCGCGCAGCTGGGTTTCATACTGCTCGGCGATATCCTTGGGATTGGCCTTAAGGGCGTTTTCCATTCCAGCTTCGGCATCGTCCATCCACTTCTCGATCTCCTGCTGGGTGAGATCGTAGTGGCGCGCAGCCTCGGGCACTGTAGTCTGCCCTCGGTAGATCTGCTTGATCAGCTCCGCTTTGCGTTTGGCTGTCCAGCGCTTGATGTCGGGTTCTTGCGTCATGCTTCACTCCAATTTCTGAAGCGACTTTAGCATGTGCAGGTTTTCACTGGGTCATTACATGTATACTCACAGGCCACCTTTGCGCGGCGTCGAGTGCACAATCGGAATTACCAGCGAGCAGAGTCATGAGCACAAACGAAAAGATCTACACCGGCAAGACCAAGGACGTATACGCCCTGGACAATGGCAACATCCTGCTGGTCTTCAAGGACGACGTCACCGGTGAGGACGGGGTCATCGATCCGGGTGCCAACACCGTGATCGGCCAGGTCGAAGGCAAGGGTCGCAAATCCCTGGCCATGACCGACTACTTCTTCAAGCGTCTGCATGCCGCAGCTGTTCCCACCCATTTCGTCGCGGCCGACCTCGACAAGGGCACCATGGAAGTGCGTCGCGCCGAGCCCCTGGGCAAGGACGTGAAGGGCGCGGGCGGTTTCGAGTTCATCTGCCGCACCCGTCCCTGGGGCAGCTTCCTGCGTCGCTACCGCAATTACATCAGCGACGCCGAGCGGGGTCTGGACTATCTGGTCGAGATCACCATCAAGGATGACGAGCGCGGTGACCCGCTGATCAATGATGACGCCATCCTGGCCCTGGGCCTGCTCAGCGCCGAGCATCTGGCTGAGGCCAAGGAGCTTACCCGTCAGGTCTGCCGTATTGTCGAGGCCGATCTGCGTGGCAAGGGACTGGTGCTGATCGACATGAAGATCGAGATCGGTCTGGTCGACGGTCAGGTCGTGGTCATCGATGAGGTCTCCGCGGATGCGATGCGGGTCATGGATCAGTCGGGCCAGGTACTGGACCACGCGGTTCTGTGTCAGCAGCTGATAGGTTAAGATACCTGACATGCCAGCGCGGCCGGGGTCCTCTGGGCCCGACCGGGGATAATCAACGAAGCCCGCCTGTTCGCGGGCTTTGTCATCTTCGGAGGGTGGGGTACGCCTGGCCGACTGGCGAGCCGCACGGCGCCACTGCCTTCCAGTGTTCGAGCCATCGATAAGAGAGTCGTCATGACCCGCAGTACAATCCGCCCGAACATGGTGATCACCGTTCTGTGTGGCACCCTCACCTCCATGGTGGTAATCGGCTTTGCCCGCCTGGCCTACGGCATCATACTGCCGTCGATGCGTGCAGACCTGGGCCTGAGCTACCAGCAGGCCGGCATTCTCGGCACCATCACCGCCCTGTGCTACGTGTGCTTCGTGCTGTCGGGCGGGCTGGCGGCGGCACGCTGGGGCGCCCGCGCTTCGGTGCTGTTCGGTCTGGGCATAGTGGTGCTGGGCTTCGCCGGACTCACCCTGGCCTCGTCATTCTGGCTGATTGCGTTGCTCATGGGGCTGCTGGGTTTCGGTACCGCCTTCGCCTTCGCCCCCATGGTCACGCTGCTGGCCACCTGGTTCCCGGAAAAGCGGGGACTGGTCATCGGCTACATGAGCAGCGGGGTAGGCATAGGCACCCTCTCGGCGGGGCTGCTGGTGCCGGCGCTGCTCGACCTGTTCGGTGATCAGGGCTGGCGGGCCAGCTGGGGGCTGTTCGGTGCCGTGGCACTGTCGGCAACCCTGCTGATCGCGCTGTTCGTGCGCAATCCCCCGCAGGCGGCCAGCGGTGTCAGTGGCAAGCTGTCCGCCGCGGAGAAGTGGCGGGTCTATCGCAATCCGCGGGTGCTGATCGTTGCCAGCACCTACGGGATCATCGGCCTGGGTTACATAGTGCAGACCATCTTCATGGTCAGCTTCATGGTCGAGAGCGGCCATGGCGAGGTGGTCGCCGGGCGGCTGATGGCCATGTCCGGGCTGCTGTCGGTGGCGACCGGTCCGGTGTGGGGCGGTCTGTCCGATCACTGGGGCAGGGGCAATGCCCTGGCGATCTCCATCGCCCTGGTGGTGGGCGCCATGGCCCTGCCGCTGTTCGCCCAGACGCTGCCGGTGTTCTTCTTCCACTTCCTGATCATGGGCCTGTCGATCAACGGCCTGTTCGCCATGATCCAGACCAGTGCCACCGACCAGGTGGCGCCGCGCTACATTCCCATCGCTTTCAGCTTCGCCACCCTGTTCTTCGCCATCGGCCAGTTCTTCGGCCCGGCCATCGCCGGCTGGCTGATCGGCAGTACCGGCAACTTCACCAGCGCCTTCGGTTTCACCGTGGCGGTGCTGAGTGCCGGCTTCGGTCTCACCCTGCTGATCCGCCGCTTCCCCCGTGAGCTGGCGGTCGCAGAGCCGCAACCCGCGGCAGACATGGGATCAGCCTCATGAGCTACCTGCTGGCGGCCCTCTGGCCGCTGTTCGCGCTGATTCTCGGCGGCTATCTGCTGCGGCGCGCGGGTTTCCCAAGCAATGCTTTCTGGCCGGGGGCGGAGCGGCTCAACTACTTCGTCCTGTTCCCTGCGCTGCTGTTCAGCAGTCTGGCCAGGGCGCCGCTGGACAGTCCGCACCTGGGGCGCATTGCCGGGTGCGTGGCGCTGATCCTGGGCGTGGGCTGGGGTGTGCTGCTGCTCCTGCGTCGCTGGCGTGCCTGGCCTGCCTCGCGCTTCGGCGTGCTGGTGCAGGGGACCCTGCGTTTCAACACCTACATTGGCCTGGCGGCGGTGGGTGCGCTGTTCGGGGAGGCCGGGCTGAGCCTGATGGCACTGCTGCTGGCGGTAACAGTGCCGGCGGTCAACACCCTGTCAGTGCTGGCGCTGACCCCCGGCGGCAGTCTCGGTGTGCCGGCCCTGATCGGTACCTTGCTGAGAAATCCGCTGATCCTCGCCTGTATAGGTGGCGTGATGGCCAATCTGGTGGGATTGCCTCTGGGCGGCGGGGTAAGCGAATTGCTCGGGCTGCTGGCGGCCAGCAGTCTGCCACTGGGTCTGCTCTGTGTAGGGGCAGCGCTGCAGCCACAGGACCTGCGCCGGGAAACCCTGCCGCTGCTGATCAACAGCATGGGGCGGCTGCTGCTGATGCCGCTGGGAGCCTGGCTGCTCAGCGGCTGGATGGGCATGGCCGGCATGGAGCAGGTCGCCGTGGTGTTGCTCTTCGCGCTGCCCTGTGCGCCCACGGCCTACGTGCTGGCCCGTCAGCTGCATGGGGACGCGGAGCTGATGGCCGGCATCATCACCCTGCAGACCCTGCTGGCCATGCTCAGCCTGCCGCTGGTACTGCTGCTGGCGCTCTGACTCAGGGGCGGCTGTCGGCGGGGATGGCTGCCATCTGCGGCAATGCCCATTCCAGCAACTGGCGCGCCAGGGTCTGGGCCGCCCGCTCATGGCCCTCGAGCACGTGGGCAATCTGGGTGTTACCAATCGGCTGCTCGATACGGAAATCGCGGCTGACGTAGATCCGGCGGCTTTCCGGGTTCACCAGTCGGGCCTGCAGCTCGATGAGGATGCGCGGTTGTTCACCGTCGACCACCTGGAAGCGGCGCAGATCACTGCCCAGATGCACATCGGCATGCAGTGCGTTCTCGTCGGTAGTCACCGCCCGCAGTCCGCCCTGGCGCTGGAAGGCCTGGGCCAGATATTCGCGCAGCAGGGTGGGGGTCGGGTCACTCCAGCGCACGCCGCGGTAGCTGAGCAGCTGGTTGTCGCGGGTCTGTACCATCAGACGCGGCCCGGTATGGGCATAGCCGGCCTGGGGTGTGTCGACCCGCAGGGACAGGGGCAGGCTCTGCGGGCGTTGCTGGATCAGGTTCTGCGGTGGTTGCGAATACTGATACACCGCCACCGGTTCGGATTCGGGCAGCAGCGAGCAGCCACCCAGGGTCAGCAGGGCAGCCAGCAGGCCTGTGGTCAGGGGCAGACGGATCATGGCTCATACTCCTCGAAAGTATCGCGACCGAGCAGGAAGCGGGCAGGGTTGTCCTCCAGGCGCCGGGTGATGGAGCGCAGCGCCGTCAGACTGCCGCGCAGTTCCGAGATGGCCGGCTCGAGCTGTCCCAGACCCTGCATGCCACTGGAGAACGCGTCGCTGTTGTCCACCAGCAGCTGCTCCAGGGTTTCGCTGGTGCTGGCGATGGACTCCAGGGTCTGTTCCACGTTGTTCAGGGTGCGCGTGCCCTGCTCATTGACCAGGGCATTCACATTGGTGATCAGTTCGGTCGCCTCGCGGCTGGCGGCGGTCAGTTCGTTGACCAGCGCCTTCACGTCATCGCCCTGGCTCGACAGGCTGCCGGCGGCCACCTCGATCGACTCCAGCGTGCGCGCGATGCGTTCGGCGTTCTCGTCGGACAGCATGTTGCGGGCGTTGCTGACCAACTGATTGATGTTGGTCATCAGATCCTCGCCGTTGGCCAGCAGGCTGGAAATGGGCGAGGGTGTGGCCGGTATGCGGGCGGCCTGGGTGCCGTCGCCGTCCAGCAGGGGGCTGTTCGGGTCGCCGGGAACCAGCTCGATCACCGTGTTGCCGGTGATGCCGGTGAAAGTCAGGCGGGCCTTGGTGTCCCGGGTGATCGGCGCGGTACCGCTGATGCGGATGCCGGCGAGCACCTGCGACGGATCTTCCGGGTCGAGGCCCAGTTCGGTGATATCGCCGATGGGAATGCCGCGGTACTGCACCGCGCTGCCGCGGGACAGGCCGGTGACAGCCTCGCGGAAAACCACCGTGTAGTAGCGGTAATCCGAACTGGTGTTGGCATTGCTGATCCACACCGCAAACAGCACCGCGCCGGCGCCGGCCAGCAGGGTGAACAAGCCGATGATGACGTGATGGGCACGGGTTTCCATTAGGGGCTCTGCTCCGGCTGAGGTGTATGACTGGCCGCGCTGGCGGCAGCGCGGCCGCGGGGGCCATGGAAGTAATCCTGAATCCAGCTGTTGTCGGTCGCAGCCACACGTTCGAGCGTATCAGCCACCAGCACGCGCTTTTCCGCCAGCACGGCGACCCGGTCGCAGATCGTGTACAGCGTGTCCAGGTCATGGGTGACCAGGAATACGCTGAGGCCGAGGGCGTCGCGCAGGGTGAGAATCAGCTGGTCGAAGGCCGCCGCTCCTATGGGGTCCAGACCGGCGGTGGGCTCGTCGAGAAAGAGGATGTCCGGATCCAGAGCCAGCGCCCGTGCCAGAGCGGCGCGCTTGACCATGCCACCGGACAGCTCCGAGGGAAACTTGTCCCCGGCGTGCGGCGGCAGACCGGCCAGGGCCAGCTTCATGCCGGCCAGGTGCTCGGCGTCATCGCGACTGAGGCCGGCATGCTCGATCAGCGGCAGGGCCACGTTCTCGGTGACGGTCAGCGAGGAGAACAGGGCGCCGCGCTGGAACAGCACACCGAAGCGCCGTTCGACCTTTGAGCGGCTCTGTTCATCAAGCTTGTCCAGCTGCTCGCCGAACACCCTGACGCTTCCGCCGCTGGGGCGCCGCAGGCCGACAATGGAGCGCAGCAGTACCGATTTGCCCGTGCCCGAACCGCCGACCACGCCGAGGATCTCACCCGGCAGGATGTCCAGATCCAGGTTCTCGTGCACGGTCTGCTTGCCGAAGCGGTTGACCAGCCCGCGGATCTCCACCAGGGGTTTGCGTTCGTCGCTCACCAGTCCATCTCCATGAAGAACAGGGCGGCCAGTGCATCCAGCAGAATGACCACGAAGATGGACTGGACCACCGCCGAGGTAGTGTGTTCGCCTACCGACTCGGCGCTGCCACTCACCTTGAAGCCTTCCATGCAGCCGATGATGGCAATCAGGAAGGCAAACAGCGGCGCCTTGGCCATACCCAAGTAGAAGTGCCGGACTGCCACGTTCTGCTCCAGGATGTGGAGGAACATGGTCGGCGAGATGTCCAGTGCCAGGGAGCAGACCACGGCGCCACCGAGCATGCCCGAGAGCATGCCGATGAAGGTCAGCACGGGCAGCGAGATGATCATGGCGATGACCCGGGGGATCACCAGAATATGCAGGGGATTGAGCCCCAGCGTGCGGATGGCGTCGATCTCCTCGTTCGCTTTCATCGAGCCGATCTGGGCGGTGAAGGCGCTGGCGGTGCGCCCGGCCATGAGGATGGCTGTCAGCAGCACGGCGAATTCGCGCAGGAAGGAGAAGGCGACCAGGTCGACGGTATAGATGGTGGCGCCGAAGTCGGCGAGGACGGTCGCGCCGAGAAAGGCGATGACGGCGCCGACCATGAAGGTCAGCAGGGCCACAATGGCCACCGCATTGAGGGCGATCTGTTCTATCTGGGCGACGATCGAGGTCACTCGCCAGGTGCCGGGGCGCAGCAGGCTGGAAGCCAGACCCGCCAGCGTCATGCCGATGAAGGCCAGCAGGATGACAATATGCTGGTACAGCTCCACCACATACCTGCCCAGATTGTCGAGCAGCTCCAGAACCGCATTCTGTGGCGGTTGGGGGGCGGACTCCTCCTGCAGACTGTCGGCGATGCGCGTCAGCAGTACACGGCGTTCCTCGGGAAGGTCCCGGTCGCTGTCGGCCAGTTGCCGCAGCAGTTCGGGGCCCAGGAGGTCGGCCAGTAACTGGCCGCCGGCGGTATCCAGGCGGCCGATCCGGCGCAGGTCGGCGGAACGGCAGGCGGCGCCGGAACGGGTCAGGTCGCGCACCTGCTGGCGCAGCTGCGCGTAGTGTTCCAGTACCCAGTCGCCCTCCAGGGTCAGATGGGCCGGGTCATCCGGTGATGTGCTTATGAAGCGGTTGGCGCTGACATCCGGCATGGGCGTTTCCGTTGAAGGACAACAGCAGGATGGCTCAGGTACGCTTCACTCCGAACTCTTCGGAGAGCGTACCGGGGCCGTCCGGCGTCTTGTCCGCGTAATCACGGGGTGGCTCGAGACTGTCGAACACCGGTTCGATGCGTTCGCGGGTGTCCGGTACGCTGTTCTGATCCAGGGCGGCGAGCAGGCGCTGACGCGTCATCTCGTCGGGTGCCAGTTCGACTGCGGCCTGACCCAGATGTTCCTGGATGTCCTGATAGCTCCTGTTCAGGCGGGAAACGAGGTTCGCGGTGGTGTTGAAGTGACTGGCCACCTCCTGCTGGTACTCCTCGAAGCGCAGCTGCAGGCTTTCCAGCTGGGCCTGGGTACTGGAGGCGGAACCACCGCTCAGGCGCGGTGCCAGTCGCGCTACAATGATGCCCACGATAAAGCCCACGGCCAGGGCAATCACGACTGCAATCCACAGGTTTTCGCTTGTATCCACCTTGGGTACCTCGTTGAATCTTGTCACGCGATGCTGTTGCACCGCCCGGGTCTGCTGTTACGGTAACGGCATTTGTCAAACAAGGCTAGGGGCTGATCGATGTTTCAGTCCTGCCTGGCCTATCCGACGCAGACGCCCCGACCATAGTCACGAATCAGTTACGGAGTTCAGTCCATGAATCGCAGCAGCGAAGAACATCTGCTCATCAGCGGTCCCGCTGGCGAGCTGGAAATCCTCGTCACCCGCGTGGCCGAGGCCCGGGCAGTGGCGGTGATCTGTCACCCCCATCCCCTGCATGGCGGCACCATGCATAACAAGGTGGTGTCGACGCTGATGCGCGCGGCACGGGACCAGGGAGCCAGTACGGTGCGCTTCAACTTCCGCGGGGTGGGTCAGAGCACCGGCCGGCATGCCGATGGCGTGGGTGAAACAGAGGATTGCAAGGCAGTGACCGACTGGGCGGCCCGCGAGTTCCCCGGTCTGCCGCTGTGGCTGATGGGCTTCTCCTTCGGTGGCTACGTCGCCGCTGCCGCCGCAAGCAGTCTGGGCACCTGGCCCGAGGCAGTGGTCCTGGTGGCGCCCTCGGTGGAACGCTTGCCTTTTGCCGATCTGCTGCCGCTGCCCGGTCCGGTCAACGTGATGATGGGCGAGGCGGATGATGTGGTGGCCTCCGCTGCCGTGTTCGAGCTGCTGGAGGGCAGGACGGAGGTGAATATGGTGCGCTTTGCCGATACCGGGCATTTCTTCCATGGCAAGCTGGTGGAGCTGAAGGCGGCGGTGGAGGAAGTCCTGCGCTGATTGCCATCAGGCGGTCCGGCGGGTAGAGTATCGACCCCTGTTTTACCCTGGACCCCCCAGTATGACGCCCCTTGAACGCTATCAGGCGGACCTCAAGCGTCCGGATTTTTTCCACGATCCCGCGCAGGAAAATGCCGTAAAGCATCTGCAACGGCTCTACGACGACATTCTTCGGGCGGGCCCGCCACGCAGTGTCGGCCTGTTCGGTCGTTTCCGTGCCAAGCGCAGCCTGCCGGTCAAGGGTCTGTACTTCTGGGGCGGTGTAGGTCGCGGCAAGACCTATCTGGTGGACACTTTCTTCGAAGCGCTGCCCATCGAGCGCAAGATGCGCACCCATTTCCACCGCTTCATGCAGCGCGTGCACCAGGAGCTGCGCGAGCTCAAGGGCGAGAAAAACCCGCTGAAGATCATCGCCCGCAAGTTTGCCGATGAGGCTCGGGTGATCTGCTTCGACGAGTTCTTCGTTACCGACATTACCGATGCCATGATCCTCGGCACCCTGATGGAGGAGCTGTTCGGTAACGGCGTGGTGCTGGTGGCGACCTCCAACATAGTGCCGGACGGGCTGTACAAGGACGGCCTGCAGCGGGCGCGCTTCCTGCCGGCCATCGCCCTGCTCAAGGAACATACTGAAGTGGTCAACGTGGATAATGGTGTTGACTACCGGTTGCGGGCGCTGGAGCAGGCCGACCTCTATCACTACCCCCTGGGTGAGGAGGCGGAGGCAAGTCTGGATCGCAGCTTCCGCAGTCTGGTGCTGGAACCGGAACACGTGCGCCTGAACGCCGAGCTGACCATCGAGAACCGGGCAATCCAGGCTGTGCGCATGTACGAGAACGTCGCCTGGTTCGAGTTCCGCGAGCTCTGTGACGGCCCGCGCAGCCAGAACGACTACATTGCCCTGGCCAAGATCTTCCAGGCGGTGCTGCTGGCCAATGTCGAGCAGATGGGTGTAGCGAAGGACGACATGGCCCGTCGCTTCATCAATCTGGTGGATGAATTCTACGACCGCAACGTCAAGCTGATCATTTCCGCCGAGGTACCGCTCAAGGACCTCTATGCCGGCGGCCGGCTGGATTTCGAATTCCAGCGCACCCTCAGTCGACTGCTGGAAATGCAGTCCCACGAGTTCCTCGCAAGACCGCACAAGCCGTAATTCAACGGGTCGTCGCGCATCTGCGCGACGACGTACCATTCCAGATTTACCCAGGCGCAGCGCGGGTGCGCTACACCCCGGCCCGGCTCAGGGCGCGGGGTTCGGCTGGCTGCGATGGATCTCCTCGATGGCCTCCAGGATCTTGTCGGTCAGTCCCATGTGCACGCTGGTCAGGTTGCGATTGAGCTGGTCCATATTGGTCGCCCCTATGATGTTGCTGGTCACGAAGGGCTGGCGGGTGACGAAGGCCAGGGCCATCTGCGCCGGATCCATGCCGTGGTCCCGGGCCAGCTGCACATAACGTGCGCAGGCCTTCTGGGCCTGGGGGTTGGTGTAGCGGCTGAAGCGGCTGAACAGGGTCAGGCGCGCCTTCTCCGGCCGCAGGCCGTTGAGGTACTTGCCGGTCAGGGTGCCGAAGGCCAGCGGCGAGTAGGCCAGCAGGCCTACCTGTTCACGGATGGAAATCTCCGCCATGCCCACCTCGTAACTGCGGTTGAGCAGGTTGTAGGGGTTCTGTACGCTGACGATCCGCGGCCAGCCACGGGTTTCGGCCAGATGCAGGAAGCGGCTGGTACCCCAGGGGGTTTCGTTGGACAGGCCGATATGGCGGATCTTGCCGGCGCGCACCAGGTCGTCCAGTACCTCCAGGGTATCCTCTATGGGGGTGATCTGCTCCTCGGGGTCGTGCTGGTAGCCGAGCTGGCCGAAGAAGTTGGTGTGCCGGTCCGGCCAGTGCAACTGATAGAGATCGATATGCTCGGTCTGCAGGCGCTTCAGGCTGCCTTCCAGCGCAGCGGTGATGTGCTGACGGGTGAAGCGGGTCGCGCCGTCACGGATATGGTGCATGTCCCGGCTCGGCCCGGCGACCTTGCTGGCGAGCACCCACTGATCGCGATTGCCACGCTGGCGAAAGTACTCGCCGATGATGCGCTCGCTGGCACCCTGGGTTTCGCCCCGGGGCGGTACCGGGTACATCTCCGCGCAGTCGATGAAGTTGACGCCGGCGTCGCGCGCACGATCGATCTGGGCAAAGGCATCGCGCTGGGTGTTCTGCTCACCCCAGGTCATGGTGCCCAGGCACAGGGCGCTGACCTTGAGTGAACTGGTGCCGAGGGGGCGATAGAGCATGTCGGACTCCGATCAGTTGATGGTTGCGGTAGGGGGGACATTATTGATCAATGGCGAAATAAAGGTTGTAATTTTTCGCCCCATTGGCATAATGCCCCGCACTCTCGACAGGATGCCTAGCCTGTCGTTGTTGTTACAGCCCGGAATGCCACCCAGACCCCACAGCCCCCACTGAGTGTCTGCCCAGGCTCACTGGTTGTAAAAACACATATCACTCTGTAAGATTTGCCCTCTTTGAAATTCTTAGAGCGGCCTCTGAGGCTAGGATTTAATGAAAACCTTCAGCGCCAAACCGGAAACAGTAAAACGCGACTGGTACGTAGTAGATGCCACCGGTCTGACCCTTGGTCGCCTGGCTACCGAAGTTGCCAGCCGCCTGCGTGGCAAGCACAAGCCTGAGTACACTCCGCACGTTGATACCGGTGACTACATCGTGATCGTGAATGCCGAGAAGATTCAGGTCACTGGTAACAAGGCTCAGGACAAGATGTACTACAGCCACACCGGTTTCCCGGGTGGTCTCAAGAGCATCAACTTCGAGAAGCTGAACCAGCGTGCTCCTGAGCGTATCATTGAGATCGCTGTTAAAGGCATGCTGCCCAAGAACCCCCTGGGTCGGGCAATGTACCGCAAGATGAAAGTCTACGCCGGTGCCAACCATCCGCATGCTGCCCAGCAGCCCCAAGAACTCAAGATCTAACAGGAGCTCACTATGTCGGTGACACAAAACTACGGTACTGGCCGTCGTAAAACCGCCACCGCTCGGGTGTTCCTGCGTCCGGGTACTGGCAATATCTCCATCAACAACCGCACTCTCGATCAGTTCTTCGGTCGCGAGACTGCACGCATGGTCGTGCGTCAGCCGCTGGAACTGACCGGCAACACTGAAAAGTTCGACGTCTACGTCACTGTTCAGGGTGGCGGTATCTCCGGTCAGGCCGGTGCCATCCGTCACGGTATCACCCGTGCGCTGATGGAATACGACGAAACCCTGCGCGGCGAACTGCGCAAGGCCGGTTTCGTTACCCGCGACGCCCGTGAGGTCGAGCGGAAGAAAGTGGGTCTGCGTAAAGCGCGTAAGCGTCCGCAATACTCCAAGCGTTAAGTCGACAGACTCAGCGTTTCCAAGACGCCCGGATCCTGCCCAGGATACCGGGCGTTCTTGTATCTGCGACAAGGTGTCGCGTGACAGGACGTATCGCTCGACGCCCCGAATTATGCAGGTTCGGGTACACTTCGCAGGTTCCGGGATAATGGGAGATCGCCTTGTCACGATAGGGGTTTTTCATTACCATCTGTTTCATTTTGTGCAGGCAGTTCAATACTTGAAAAAGGCCTTTTGCAAAGGTCTGTTTAGCTGATGGGAGACGACTGGATGAGTAATGACGGCGTAAATAACGGCCGGCGTCGCTTCCTGGTAGCAGCCACGAGTGTGGTGGGTGCTGCTGGTGTAGTGGGGGTGGCTGTGCCCTTTGTGGGGTCATGGTTCCCAAGCGCAAGAGCCAAGGCGGCAGGTGCGCCGGTTAAGGTAAATATCAGCAAGATCGAGCCGGGGCAGCAGATTGTTGCCGAATGGCGTGGTCAGCCGATATTCATCTCGCGCCGGACGCCGGAAGCACTGGCCCTGTTGGATGAAATGGACAGCGTCGTTGCCGACCCCCAGTCCAACGCATCGATCCAGCCTGCCTATGTTGATGGCAAGACCCGCTCGATCAAGCCCGAAGTCCTGGTGGTGCTGGGTATCTGTACCCACCTGGGCTGTTCGCCGCTGTTCAAGCCGGAAGTCGGTGCCGTCGATATGGGCGCCGACTGGAAGGGCGGTTACTTCTGCCCCTGCCACGGTTCCTACTACGACATGTCCGGTCGTGTGTTCAAGGGCATGCCCGCTCCGCTGAACCTCCCCGTACCGCCCCATAGCTATGAGTCGGATGATGTCATCATCATCGGCATCGATCAGGAGGAGACAGCCTGATGAGCAAGCTGCTTGATTGGGTCAACGAACGCATGGCGGTCACCCGCGTCTGGGAAGATCACCTGAGCAAGTACTACGCACCGAAGAACTTCAACTTCTTCTACTTCTTCGGCTCCCTGGCGCTGCTGGTGCTGGTCAACCAGATCATCACCGGTATCTGGCTGACCATGAGCTACGAGCCCTCCGGGGCCACCGCCTTTGCCTCCGTCGAATACATCATGCGTGATGTGGAATGGGGCTGGCTGCTGCGCTACCTGCACTCCACCGGCGCTTCCGCGTTCTTCGTGGTGGTCTACCTGCACATGCTGCGCGGCATCATGTACGGTTCCTACCGCAAGCCTCGCGAGCTGGTGTGGATCTTCGGCATGCTGATCTACCTGGCGCTGATGGCCGAGGCCTTCATGGGCTACCTGCTGCCCTGGGGTCAGATGTCCTACTGGGGTGCCCAGGTGATCATCTCCCTGTTCGGCGCGATTCCGGTCATCGGCCCGGATCTGGCCCAGTGGGTACGTGGTGACTACCTGATTTCCGGTATCACCCTGAACCGCTTCTTCGCGCTGCACGTGATTGCCGTGCCGATCGTCCTGCTGGGTCTGGTCGTGCTGCACATCATCGCCCTGCACGAAGTGGGTTCCAACAACCCTGACGGCATCGAGATCAAGAAGCTGAAGGACGAGAACGGCGTGCCGCTGGATGGCATTCCCTTCCACCCGTACTACACCGTGAAGGATATTGTCGGTGTTGCGGTGTTTCTGTTCGTCTTCTGCACCGTGGTGTTCTTCTTCCCGGAGATGGGTGGCTACTTCCTGGAGAAGCCGAACTTCGAGATCTCCAACCCGCTGAAGACCCCTGACCATATTGCTCCGGTATGGTACTTCACGCCCTTCTACGCCATCCTGCGTGCCGTTCCGGCCATCGCCGGCTCCGCGTTCCCGGGTGTGCTGGCCATGGGTGCTGCCATCGCTGTGCTGTTCGTCCTGCCCTGGCTGGATCGCAGCCCGGTCAAGTCGATCCGCTACAAGGGCTGGCTGAGCAAGCTGTGGCTGGTGATCTTCTGTGTCAGCTTCGTGGTCCTCGGTGTTCTGGGTGCCATCCCGGCTACCCCGGGCCGTACGCTGCTGTCGCAGGTGTGCACCGTTCTGTATTTCGCCTTCTTCATCCTGATGCCGTTCTACACCCGTATGGAGAAGACCAAACCCGTTCCGGAGAGGGTTACTGGCTGATGAAAAAACAACTGATTGCATTGATGTTCGCGCTGCTGCCGGGCCTGGCCCTGGCAGCGGGGCCGAGTGTGCAGCTGGACAAGGCCAATATCGACCTGTCCGACAAGGCTGCACTGCAGGACGGCGCTCGTACCTTCGTCAACTACTGCATGGGCTGCCACTCGGCCCAGTACCAGCGCTATGAGCGCGTGGCTACTGACCTGGGTATCCCGGAAGAGCTGATGATGGAGAACCTGGTCTTCACCGACGCGCTGTACGGCGACCACATGAAGATCGGCATGCGTCCCGAGGACTCCAAGGTCTGGTTCGGTGCTGCGCCGCCGGATCTGACCATGGTTGCCCGCGTACGCGGCGAGGACTGGCTGTACACCTACCTGCGTTCGTTCTATGAGGACCGTTCACGTCCCTTCGGCTGGAACAACACCGTGTTCGAGAACGTGGGCATGCCGCACGTACTGGCCGAGCTGCAGGGCAAGCAGGTCAAGGGTTGCGCGCCGGTACCGGTGAAGGAAAACGGCAAGGTCGTGCGCGACTCCCTGACCGGCGAGCCCATGCTGGCCGAGCAGTGCGACGTGCTGACTGTCGTCGAGGGTACCGGTACCCAGACCGCCGATGAGTACGACACCACCGTACGCAACCTGGTTGCCTTCCTCAGCTACTCGGCTGACCCGATCAAGGAAACCCGCCATCGCATCGGTGTCTACGTACTGCTGTATCTGGCCTTCTTCTTCGTCTTCGCCTACCTGCTCAAGCGTGAGTACTGGAAGGACGTCAAGTAAGGCTTGTCGATCTTCTGATCACGAAAACGCGCCCTCCGGGGCGCGTTTTCGTTTGTGCAGATCCTGTCCTGCCGGCCCGTCGGTCCAGGCCGCCGGGGTCCCTGGCTGATGTGGTATACTGGCCGCTTTCGATCAGGCCGCAGGGATGCTGCTCGGTCTTGCCGTGGGTTTCTGTAGGATGGGAGTTGAGATATGAGTGTCAGTGCCAACAAGCGTTCCTCGATGGCTTTCTTTTCCGATCCGAGCGATCAGTATTGCCACCGGGTACGTATTGTCCTGGCGGAAAAGGGTGTCACCGTCGACATCGTGAACGTTGAGCCGGATAACCACCCCCAGGAGTTGGCAGAGGTCAATCCCTACAACACAGTTCCCACTCTGCTTGACCGTGATCTGGTGCTCTATGAGCCCAACATCATGATGGAATACCTGGACGAACGTTTCCCGCACCCGCCGCTGCTGCCGGTGTACCCCGTGGCGCGGGCCAACAGTCGGCTGCTCATGTACCGCATCCAGCGCGACTGGAGCGCCTTGGTTGACGTGCTGACCAATCCCGGCAGTGCCGAGGCGGCCGTCACCAAGGCACGTAAGGAATTGCGCGAGAGCCTGATCGGCGTCGCACCGGTATTCGCCGAAATGCCCTTCTTCATGAGCGAGGAGTTCAGTCTCGTTGACTGCTGTCTGGCACCGATTCTCTGGCGTCTGCCGGTGCTCGGCATCGAGCTGCCACGCCAGGCCCGCCCGCTGCAGGAATACATGGATCGCATCTTTGCCCGCGAAGGCTTCATTGGCAGTCTCTCGGCTGCTGAACGCAATATGCAGTAACGCTGCCAAGGACCCAGCCCCATGCAGATGAATTCCAGTCGCCCCTACCTGATCCGAGCACTCTACGAGTGGATTCTGGATAACAACTGTACGCCCTATATCCTGGTCAACGCGGGATATCCCGGTACCGCTGTGCCGGAAGGCTTCGTCGAAGGCGGTCAGATCGTCCTGAACCTGTCACCCTCGGCGATCCGGTCACTGGACATGGATAACGATCGCATCTGCTTCGATGGCCGTTTCGGCGGTGTGGCACAGCAGGTGTGGATTCCGATCGGCGCGGTAATGGCGATCTATGCGCGGGAAAATGGTCAGGGCATGGTCTTCGAGATCGATACCGAAACACCGCCCCCGCAGGACGAAGGCCCGTCCGATGAGCCGCCCAAGCCGAGCGGCAGGCCGTCACTCAAGGTCGTCAAGTAGCAGCGATAAGGGGTGTCGGGCACCGCTCGACGCCGGGGTGTCCGCTCGGTCGCTGAGGCGTAGCGCAGGTGCGCTACACCCCGGTGACAGTCTCAGTCGATATATTCGAACAGCTTCACGATCCGCTGCACACCGCCGACCTGCTGGACGGCAGCCACGGCGGCATCCGCCTCGGCGCGGGTCACCAGCCCCATCAGATAGACGGCACCGGCCTCGGTAACCACCTTGATGCGCCGGCCCGGGATGTTGCTGTCTGCGAGCATCCGGGTCTTGGCGCTGGAGGTGATCAGCGCGTCGTTGTTGCGCGCCAGCAGGGACAGTCGCGGCCCCACGGTCAGCTCGTTATGCACTACCTTGACCCGTTGTACTCGTCGCACGGTATCGCCGGCCAGCTGCACCAGCTCGGCCCGCGGCACCTGTCCGGTGAGCAATACCACGCCGTTGTAGCTGGTTACGCTGAAGCGTGACTGGGCTTCCAGGTCCGGGTGGGCCTTGGCGATATTGACGCTCGCCCGGGTCTCGATCAGCTGGTCGTCAATGCTGCTGCCCAGGGTGCGGGTGCCGTAGTTCGGCTCCATGGGCGCGTCCCGCGTGGCAGTCAGCACTCCGCTGCAGCCAGCCAGGGTCAGGGCAAGCAGAACGGCGGCGATACGTATCATTCCTCACTCCCGAACAGTTGGCGGTCGATCAGGTCGCACAGACAGTGGATGGCTAGCAGGTGTACTTCCTGGATGCGTGCAGTGGAGCGCGCCGGTACGCGGATTTCCACATCATCGGGCAGCAGCAGGGAGGTCATCGCGCCGCCGTCGCGGCCGGTCAGGGCCACCACCAGCATATCCCGGTCGTGGGCGGCCTGGATGGCCTGCATCACGTTGGCGGAGTTGCCGCTGGTGGAGATCGCCAGCAGCACGTCGCCGGGCTGGCCGAGGGCGCGGATCTGCTTGGAGAACACTTCCTCGTAGCTGTAGTCGTTGGCGATCGAGGTGATGGTGGAGCTGTCGGTGGTCAGGGCGATAGCCGGCAGGCTGGGGCGCTCGCGCTCGAAGCGGTTGAGCAGCTCCGAGGAAAAATGCTGGGCATCACCGGCCGAGCCACCGTTGCCGCAGCTGAGAATCTTGCGTTCACTCAACAACGCGTTGACCATCAGCTGGCTGGCCTGCTCGATCGGGGGGCCGAGCACGTCCATGGCACGGGTTTTGGTTTCGATGCTGTCGGTAAACAGCTGTCTGATACGGTGTTGCATGTCCATAGAAAAAGGGCTCGCTAACAAGTGAAAGCTTCCCGGAGCCAGCGGTAGGATGCCGGGTCCGCGGGGTCGCCGATGGCGGCGATGACATCGAAACGACAGGGTTGGTTGGCCAGGTGGGGGTGGGTCAGCAGATAGTGGTGGGCAGCGGCAATCACGCGTTTCTGCTTGCGCCAGTCCACGGTTTCCGCGGCGTCGCCCCACAGGTCTCGCCGCCTGTAGCGCACTTCGACGAATACTACTGTATCGGCATCCCGCATGACCAGATCAAGCTCGCCCTGTTTGCAGCGGTAGTTGCGGGCCAGCAGGCGCATTCCGGCACCGAGCAGCAGCTGTTCGGCGTGCCGCTCGGCCTGGTCGCCGCTGATCTGGCGCAGGGTCCGGCGACCGCTTACCACGGCGCCAGATCACCCACCGGCTGCAGCTGCCCATCGACGATCTGGCCCCATGACAGCTCTCGCCGCACGCGGCCGCTGGGGTCCAGCGACAGGGTGCCGGTGGCGCCATGAATGCGGGTCTCCGGGTGCTCCTGCATCTGCAGCAGGCGATTGAAGATGCGCTGGGCGTCTACGCCCATGGCGTAGAGTCGGCCCATGGGGCCGGCGGCGGCCGGCCAGGAGCTGACCACGGTGTCGTACAGCGGGTCGGAGTTGTGCAGCAGCCAGGGAATCTCGGCGACCAGCAGTCCGTCGATATCCGGGTTCGGCTCCCCGTGTACCGAAAGGCGATAGGCATGGGAGGTGGCGTAGACCGGCAGATCACCGGCGTACTGGAAGACCAGGGTCGGCTTGATCTGCCGCGCCTGCAGCGGGTTGGCCGCCAGGAAGATGGCCTCCAGTTCTGCGCGGGGGGTCGGCTGCACGGTCACGCCGTCACCGAGTACGCTCTGGATACGCTGGTTGCGACGCTCGCTCTCCTGAACTCGCAGCAGGTCGGCGATCTGGTTGGCAATGGCGGAGGGCTGATCAATGGTCTCATGGCCGACCAGATGGCCTCCCATGGCCTGCCACTGTTCGGCAAACGCCCTTGCAGCCCGCTGGCCCCAATCCTCCTGGCTGGCCAGGATCGCCATCTGCCGGTGGCCGTCATGCCATGCACGCAGCGCCGCCGAGCGCGCCTCGTCCTCCGGCGACAGGCCGAACTGGAACAGGCCGGGCGGCGGAGTGGTTGCCCCGTCCGCATAATTCAGCGCCAGGGTCGGCAGCGGCAGCTGTGGCTGGCTGGCCAGCCTGGCGACCTGCTGGCGATCCAGCGGGCCGATAACCCACTGCACGCCGTCGGCCTCTGCCTGGCGGTAGAACTGCATCAGGTCGGCATAGTTGCCACTGTCATACAGACTGACCTGCGGTTGCTCCAGGCCCTGACCGAGTGCGTTGTACTGGGCGGCAAGAAAGCCATCGCGCAGGGCGTCGGCAGCGCTGGCCAGGTTGCCGTCGAAGGGCAGCAGCAGGGCCAGGTGACGTGGGCGTTGCGCGTGCAGTTCCAGCAGACGTGTCACGCCCTCCGGTGGGCTCTGCACCGCCGGATGGTCCGGATACTGTTTCTGCCACTGCTGGAGCGCGTGCACCTGCAGATCCAGGCTGCCATGTTCGCGCTGGATCAGCGCCAGGCTCAGCCAACCGGCGGTTTCTCCGCTGGCCAGGGCGGCTGCCTCGCGCAGCTTTCCGCTGGGTACCTGATTCAGTTGCTGCCAGATTGCCGACAGATTCTGCTGCTGATCCGCGTTGGGCAGGAGATCATGGATGAACATTCGCTCCTGGGCAGCCTTGAGATGCTCGCCAGTAGCCGCCAGCGCCTCGGCACGCAGCAGGTGGATCTCCACCTGACTGGCGGGCGCCAGGCCTTCAAGCTGCTGCAGCGACGGGTGGCGCAGGGCACGCAGGGCTGCTGCCGGCTGGCCCAGGGCCATTTCGCTGCGCGCCTGCAGTTCGCTGAAACGCTGTTGCTGATCCAGGGGCAACTCGCTCTGCGGGATCAATGCCAGAATGCGCCGGACTTCCTCGGGCTGCTGACGATTCCAGGCAGTCTGGGCGGCATGCAGACGCAGCAGGTTGGCTTCCGCCCCGGAGCGTCGTTCGGCCTGCCGCAGGATGTCGCTGAGCGGCGCGTCAGTGGACGCAGGCAGGTCCGCCAACTGGCGGGGCGGCGCCGAGCAGCCGGCAATCAGAGAAGCGAGAATCAGGCCGGCAAGCGGCAGGCGAAACATGCGGAACATCAGGGCTACCTTGGATTGGGGCACTTTGCCGCATAGTGTAACCGCCGGGGGCATGGGCTGCCATGTGCTTGGCGGGAAACCGTTCACGTCCTGTACAATCATGGGTCACCGTTCTCAGGATTTGTCATGTCTACCACTGCCGGTACTCTCTACGTTGTCGCCACGCCGATCGGCAATCTGCAGGATCTGACACCGCGGGCGCTGGAAGTGCTCCGCTCGGTGAGTCTGATCGCCGCCGAGGACACCCGGCACAGCGCCCGGTTGCTGCAGCACTTCGGCATCACCACCGCCACCACCGCCTGCCATGACCATAACGAGCGCGACAAGAGCGCCCGGCTGGTCGAGCGGTTGCTGGCCGGCGAGGATATGGCGCTGATCTCCGATGCCGGCACCCCACTGATCTCCGATCCCGGCTTCCATCTGGTACGCCAGGCCCGGGAGGCCGGGGTGCGGGTCTCACCGATACCCGGCGCCTGCGCCCTGATCGCTGCGCTCAGCGCGGCAGGGCTGCCCTCGGACAGATTCAGCTTCGAGGGCTTCCTCCCGGCCAAGGCCCACGGCCGTCGGCAGCGCATCGAGGCGCTGGCAGCCGAGTCGCGCACCTGGATGCTCTATGAGGCGCCGCATCGCCTGCTGGAGTGCCTGGAGGATCTGCTGGACATTCTGGGGCCCGCGCGGCAGGTGGTGCTGGCCCGGGAACTGACCAAGACCTTCGAGACCATCAGGGGCGCGCCCCTGGCCGAACTGGTGGAATGGGTGCGCAACGATCCGGATCAACAACGCGGTGAATGCGTGCTGGTAGTGGAGGGCGCGCCGCAGTCCACTGACGAAGACGCACTCGATCCGGCTGCCGAGCGCGTGCTGGATATCCTGCTGGAGGAGCTCCCGGTCAAGCAGGCCGCAGCGCTGGCGGCGCGCATTACCGGGGTGAAGAAGAATCGCCTGTATCAGCTTGCTCTGGAGAAGGGGCGCTGACTCTATTGGCGGGCCCGCAGATGACGCAGCTGGCTGACAGGGCTGTGCCGACACGCCGTGAATACTTCCCTGTAGGCTCGCGGTTTTCATCCCTGAAAACCGACGGTCGTCACAACCCTGTCACCCAGCTTCGCCGGACACTCTGCGCTGCTGGTCGCTTTAAGCTGTCAGCTGCTCAAAAGTGACCGCTCTGATGTCGGGAGTTGCCTGCCTGAGACCGTTTGATGACAAGGATGTCATCAACGAGCCCACAGGGATGTGTTTACGGCGTGTCTCAGGCAGGCAGCTCCCGATGTCAGGCAAGCTCGCAGCTTTCAGCGTGCACCGAACCCAAAACCCACGCCCTTGAGCCATCAAGGCTTGCCGTCTGGCTTCAATGTCGCTACCCTTGCGTTCAGGAGTTGGCTGGACAGTCGCTGTATCGCTTCGGTGATATGGAGGAAAGTCCGGGCTCCACAGGGCAGAGTGCCAGGTAACGCCTGGGGGGTGTGAGCCCACGGAAAGTGCAGCAGAGAGCAGACCGCCTAAGCGCGCAAGCGCCGGTAAGGGTGAAAGGGTGCGGTAAGAGCGCACCGCGCGACTGGTAACAGTTCGTGGCATGGTAAACCCCACTCGGAGCAAGACCAAATAGGAACCCGTTGGTGCGGCCCGCACTGGGTTCGGGTAGGTTGCTACAGGCAGTCAGTGATGGCTGTCGCAGAGGAATGACTGTCCTCGACAGAACCCGGCTTACAGGCCAGCTCCCATTTTTTCCTTCCTGACGTTCTCTTCCGGCAGCGAAAAATATTTTCAACCTCATGTTTAACTTTAAGTTGCATGAGCATCCTCTTGTTCCTCATGAAAATTCTTTCTTGAAATTGCCTCCCTCGAGCGCTTTTTTGCCCCCGTTTGGCCGCTAAACCCTCGCCATATAAGGCTTTTCCGTGAATTGGTCACTTGACGCTGTATGGGCGCCTTTCTATAGTGTGCGAAAGTGGTGTGTAGTGGATCAAAGTGGATTTTTTTGGACGGAATGTGGTCCTAACAGTGGGTCGAACAGGGGAATAACAAAAAGTGTTTCGGGGAGCGAGCGCTGTCAATCTGGACGCCAAGGGCCGACTCGCGATGCCTGCACGGTATCGCGACCGTCTGCTCGAGTCCTGTGGCGGCCAGATGATCGCGACCATTGCCCTGGAAGAGCGCTGTCTGTGGATCTACCCGCTGCCGGCCTGGGAAGCGGTCGAGCAGCAGCTGCGCAATGCCCCCAACATGCACCCGGCGGTCAAGCGCTTGAGCCGCCTGCTGATCGGTAACGCCAACGAGATCGAACTGGATGGCAACGGCCGTTTCGTTGTGCCGCCGCTGCTGCGTGAGCATGCCGGTCTGGACAAGAAGGTGATGCTGGTAGGGCAACTGAGCAAATTCGAGCTGTGGAGTGAAGAGGCCTGGCAGGCCACTACCGCAGCCTATATGGAAGAGGAGCAGGGCGTCGGCGAGCTGCCGGCGGAACTGCACACATTGAGCCTATGAATCAGCAGACCGAATTGAAACATGTCAGTGTACTGCTGAGCGAAGCGCTGGAAGGGCTCGCAGTAAGGCCGGACGGCCTCTATATAGACGGCACCTTCGGCCGGGGAGGCCACAGCCGGGCGATACTCGCCCAGCTTTCTCCCGAGGGGCGACTGATCGGCTTCGACAAGGACCCGGAGGCGATCCGGGTCGGAAATCAGCTGGCGGCCGAAGACGGCCGCTTTGTCGTTGTACAGCGCTCGTTTGCCGAGATGGCGGACGAGCTGGAGTCCCGTGGCTTGCTGGGGCAGGTGGACGGCGTCCTGCTGGACCTGGGCGTCTCCTCGCCGCAGCTGGATGACCCGGGTCGCGGCTTCAGTTTCCTCAACGATGGCCCGCTGGACATGCGCATGAATCCCGCCGCCGGCCAGAGCGCTGCCGACTGGATCAACAGTGCCGACGAGGCGGATATCGCCACCGTGCTGTACGAGTACGGCGAGGAGCGCTTCTCCCGCCGCATGGCGCGCGCCATCGTGGCCCGCCGTGCGGAACAGCCGTTTACCACCACCGCCGATCTGGCCGAGGTGATCAAGCAGGCCAACCCGGCCTGGGAAAAGCACAAGCATCCGGCCACCCGTGCCTTCCAGGGCATCCGCATCTTCATCAACCGCGAGCTCGAGGATCTGGCCGAGGGGCTGCAGGCCGCGCTCGCGGTGCTCGCTCCCGGCGGGCGCCTGGCGGTGATCAGCTTCCATTCGCTGGAAGATCGCCAGGTCAAGCAGTTCATGCGCCGCGAAGCCAAGGGCGACCCGCTGCCGCGCAACCTGCCGATCCGCGACGCCGAGATCAAGGTCAGCCTGAAACTGATCGGCAAGGCCATCAAGCCTTCCGCTGCGGAGATCGCTGCCAATCCCCGTGCCCGCAGTGCGGTGTTGCGCGTGGCGGAGAAACGCTGATGAGCACGCCGAATGCTGCCAATACCGCCCGCGCCGGCCTGCCCGCCGGCAGCGGCTGGCTGCTGCTGATCTGGGGCCTCACCCTAGTGACCGCCCTGGCTGTGCCCTACAGCGCTCACTGGAGCCGCCAGCTGCTCAACGAGCTGGCGGGCGAGATGCAGCAGCGGGAGAAAGCGCAGGCTGAATGGGGTCGTCTGGTGCTGGAACAGAGCACCTGGACCGCGCACAGCCGGGTGGAAAGCATTGCCACCCGGCAGCTGGGCATGCGCGTACCTGAACCCAGTGAAGTGATTCTGGTGCGCCCATGAAGAAGCCCGACTGGAAATCATTCATCCATCCGAACAACGGCAGCCTGCATCCCTGGCGCTTCCGGATCGTCATCGGCATGCTCGCGCTGTGCAGCCTCGCTGTCTGCTGGCGCATCGTCGAGCTGCACGTGCTGGATGAGGGCTTCCTGAAGAATCAGGGTGACAAGCGCAGCGTGCGCCATGTGCCCATCCCTGCCCACCGCGGCCAGATCACCGACCGTAATGGCGAGCCGCTGGCCGTCAGTACGCCGGTACTGACCATCTGGGCCAACCCGACCCAGCTGATCAAGCATCCGGACCGCTGGCCGGAACTGGCCAGGGAACTGGGGACCGATCTGGCGACCTTCAGCGAGCGGCTCAAGGCCAACGCCGACAAGGAATTCATCTACCTGCGCCGGCGCATGGTGCCCGCCGATGGCGAGGCGGTCATGGCCCTGCGGGTGCCCGGCGTCTACAGCATCGAGGAATACCGCCGCTTCTATCCGGCCGGTGAGGTGGCAGCCCATCTGGTGGGATTCACCAACGTCGACGAGAAGGGCCAGGAGGGCATCGAGCTGGCCTATGACCACTGGCTCGAAGGGGTGCCCGGCAAGCGTCAGGTACTGCAGGACCGCCGTGGCCGTCTGATCAAGGACGTGCAGGTGGTCAGCAATGCCCGCCCCGGCAACGACCTGGCCCTGTCCATCGACCTGCGCCTGCAGTATCTGGCTCACCGCCAGCTGCGCGAGGCGCTGCAGGAATTCGAAGCGCGTGCCGGCTCCATCGTGATGATCGACGTGCGCACCGGGGAGGTTCTGGCCATGGCCAACCACCCCAGCTACAACCCCAACAACCGTGCCAACCTGCAGCCCGATGCCATGCGCAACCGGGCGCTGATCGACGTGTTCGAGCCCGGCTCCACGGTCAAGCCGATTTCCATGAGTGCGGCCCTGGCCACCGGCCGCTGGTCGCCCCGCGATCAGGTGAATGTCTACCCCGGCACCCTGCAGATCGGCCGCTATACCATCCGCGACGTGTCCCGCGCCCCCGGCGGCGTGCTCGACCTGACTGGCATCCTGCTCAAGTCCAGTAACGTGGGCATGAGCAAGGTCGCCTTTGATGTCGGCGGTCCGGCGCTGTATGAAACCATGCACGCGGTCGGCTTCGGCCAGTACACCGGGCTTGGGTTCCCGGGTGAGCGGGTCGGCAACCTGCCGAGCTTCCGCGAGTGGCGCCAGGCAGAAACCGCTGCCCTGTCGTACGGCTACGGCCTGTCGGTAACGACCGTCCAGCTGGCCCAGGCCTACGCGATTCTGGCCAACAACGGACGCAAGGTGCCCATGTCGCTGCTGCGCCTGAACGAACAGCCGGCGGCCCAGCAGGTCATGCCAGAGCAGGTGGCACGTACCATTCAGGGCATGCTGCAGGAAGTGGTCGAAGGCACCGGCGGCACCCACCGCGCCCGGGTTCCCGGTTACCACGTCGGCGGCAAGAGCGGTACCGCGCGCAAGACCGCCAGCGGTACCCGTGGGTATCAGCAGGATGCTTACCGCTCGCTGTTCGCCGGCTTCGCGCCCGGCAGCAATCCGCGGCTGGCGATTGCCGTGGTGATCGACGAGCCGAGCAAGGGTGGTTACTACGGTGGTCTGGTCGCCGCGCCGGTGTTCAGCGGCCTGATGTCCAACGCCCTGCGTCTGCTGAACATCACCCCGGACAATCTCAATGAGCTGCAGCAGGTCGAACTGCCCAGCCCGGAACGCCCGGAGGGACGCGGATGATCCAGCTGCAGCAGCTTTTCCCGCAATGGCAGGGTGATCTGGTGACCCTTACCGGCCTGACCACCGACAGCCGCCAGGTGAAACCTGGCTATCTGTTCCTGGCGGTGCCCGGCCTGCGTCATGATGGTCGCGATCACATCGACCAGGCGGTTGCTGCCGGTGCCGCTGCGGTAGCCTACGAAGCGGCGGACGGATTCACCTGCCGCGCGGCCGTACCCGTGCTGCCGATCGGTCACCTGGCCAGCCAGCTGTCGGCCATTGCCGGCCGCTTCCATGGCGAGCCTGCCTGCCAGATGAAGCTGGTGGGCATTACCGGCACCAACGGCAAGACCAGCGTCAGCCAGATGCTCGCCCAGGCACTGAACAATCTGGGTCAGCCCTGTGGCGTGATCGGCACCCTTGGCAGCGGCATGCCCGGCGCCCTGCTGGACCACGGCATGACCACCCCGGATGCACTCAGCCTGCAGCAGCAGCTGGCGCATCTGCGCGATCAGGGTGCCTGCCGGGTCAGCATGGAGGTCTCCTCCCACGCACTGGCGCAGAACCGCGTGGCCGCGCTGATGTTCGAAGTGGCGGTATTCACCAACCTGAGCCGGGATCATCTGGATTATCACGGCGACATGGCTGCCTATGGCCAGGCCAAGGCGCGCCTGTTCGATCAGGCCGAGCGCGCGGTGATCAATCTTGATGACACCTTTGGTCGCCAACTGGCTGAAGAGTGCACCCTGCCGCTGATAGGCTTCAGCCTGAACGACAGCAATGCCGACCTGCACTGCAGTGATATTCGCTTCGATGCCCAGGGTATCAGCGCCCGGCTGCATACGGCCCAGGCCAGCGCCGAGCTGCGCAGCCCGCTGCTGGGCACCTTCAACCTCTCCAACCTGCTGGCGGTCGCCGGTGTGCTCCTGTCGCTGGAGCTGCCGCTGGCCCAGATTGCCGCGCAGCTGGGGCTGCTGGTACCCCCGGCCGGTCGCATGCAGCGTCTGGGCGGGGAAGGGCAGCCGCTGGTAGTCATCGATTACGCGCATACGCCGGACGCGCTGGAAAAGGCGCTCGCCGCCCTGCGCGCCCATGTGGCCGGGAGACTGATCTGTGTCTTCGGCTGCGGCGGTGACCGCGATCGCGGCAAGCGGCCGCTGATGGGTCGGATCGCCGAGCAGGGCGCCGATCAGCTGGTGATTACCGATGACAACCCGCGCACCGAGGTGTCGGCGGCCATCATCGAGGATATTCTCGCCGGCATTGAACGAACCGAACAGGTCACAGTCATAGCCAACCGTGCCGAGGCGATCGCCCAGACCATCGCTGCTGCCGCCGCAGGGGATGTCATTCTGCTGGCCGGCAAGGGGCACGAGACTTATCAGGAGATAAACGGGGTGCGTCACCCTTTCAGCGACATCGAACAGGCCGAACGCGCTCTGCTTGGCCGGGGGGGACATCATGCTTGAAGCCATGCGCCTCTCCGCCCTGACCACACCGCTCAATGCCACACTCAAGGGTGCCGACGTCAGCTTTGACAGCGTCAGCATCGATGCCCGTCGGGTGCAGCCCGGCGGCCTGTTCGTGGCCCTGCCCGGCAGCCGGGTGGATGGCCACGACTTCATCGCCCAGGCCCGCGCCAATGGCGCCGTCGCCGCCTTGGTGCAACGGCCGCTGGACGACGCACTGCCACAACTGATCGTCAGCGACTGTCAGCTCGCCCTGGGCCAGCTGGGTGCGCTGAACCGCACCGCCTTCCGCCATCCGCTGGTGGCGATCACCGGCTCCAGCGGCAAGACCACGGTCAAGGAAATGCTCGCCGCCATCCTGCGCGAGTGCGGACCGGTGCTGGCCACCCGCGGCAATCTGAACAACGAGCTGGGCGTACCCCTGACCCTGCTGGAGCTGGCTCCCGAGCACCGTTTTGCCGTGGTCGAGATGGGCGCCGGCGCGGTGGGCGACATCGCCTACTGCATGCAGCTGGCCCGCCCGCAGGTGGGCGTGCTGACCAATGCCGGCGTGGCCCATATCGGCCGTTTCGGCAGCGAAGAGGCCATTGCCCGGACCAAGGGCGAAATCTTCGCCGGTCTGGATGCCGATGGACAGGGCGTGATCAACCTCGACAGCCCCTGGCAGGCGGACTGGCAGGCCACTCTGGGTCAGCGCAAGCGCTGGAGCTTCAGTATCGAGGACTGCCGCGCCGATCTGCATGCCCGCAATATCCAGCTCGACCAGCGTGGCTGTCCGGGCTTCGAACTGATGTCTCCGCTGGGCAGTCAGCACGTGCAGCTAAACCTGCTGGGTCGGCACAACGTGGCCAACGCCCTGGCTGCGGCCGCGGCCGCCCTGGCGCTGGACATTCCCCTGCAGGCCATCGCCGACGGCCTGGCGGCCCTGCAGCCGGTCGCCGGCCGCGGCCGCAGCCTGCCCGGGCACCACGGCGCACTGGTCATCGACGACACCTACAACGCCAACCCGGTCTCGGTCCGCGCTGCCATCGATGTGCTGGCTGCCCTGGACGGTCAGCGGATACTGGCGCTGGGGGATATGGGCGAGCTGGGTGCAACCGAACAGCAGGCCCACCGGGACATCGGCGAGTACGCACGCAGCCGCGGCCTGGATGCCCTGTACAGCACCGGCCCGCTGTCGGCACTGGCCGCCCGGGCTTTCGGTCTCGGCGGTCACAGTTTTGCCGATCGCGCTGCACTGGCTGCGGCATTGAACAATGAATTGAACCCGCGCACCCGGGTTCTGGTAAAAGGCTCGCGTAGTGCGGGTATGGAAGAGGTCGTCGCCGCTCTGGTTGAAGGCTCGCAACATCAGGAAGAGGGCAAGCCGACATGCTGCTGATACTCGCGCAATACCTGCAACAATTTCACACCGGCTTCGGTGTTTTCCAGTACCTGACCCTGCGCGGCATCCTCGGCGTGCTGACTGCCCTGGGCATGGCGCTGTTCCTCGGTCCCTGGATGATCCGCACCCTGCAACTGCGCCAGATCGGCCAGGCCGTGCGCAACGATGGTCCCCAGTCGCACCTGTCCAAGAAGGGTACCCCGACCATGGGCGGCGCCCTGATCCTCACCGCCATCACCATCAGTACCCTGCTGTGGGCGGACCTGAGCAACCTCTATATCTGGGTGGTGCTGGGTGTGACAATCAGCTTCGGCGCCATCGGCTGGGTGGATGACTACCGCAAGGTGATCGAGAAGAACTCCCGCGGTCTGCCGTCGCGCTGGAAGTATTTCTGGCAGTCGGTGTTCGGCCTGGTCGCCGCCGTGATCCTTTATCTGGCCGCCGACACCCCCGCAGAGACCACCCTGATCCTGCCGTTCTTCAAGAGCGTCGAGTTCCAGCTGGGTGCCTTCTTCATCGTACTGACCTACTTCGTCATCGTCGGGGCCAGCAACGCCGTCAACCTGACCGATGGTCTGGACGGGCTGGCCATCATGCCGACGGTGATGGTCGGTGGCGCCCTGGGCATCTTTGCCTACCTGTCCGGCAACGTGCAGTTCTCCCAGTATCTCCTGATCCCCTATGTGCAGGGCTCAGGCGAGCTGCTGATCTTCTGCGGGGCGCTGATCGGTGCAGGCCTGGGCTTTCTCTGGTTCAACACCTACCCGGCGCAGGTGTTCATGGGTGACGTCGGCGCGCTGGCGCTGGGCGCCGCGCTGGGTGTGATTGCGGTGGTGGTACGTCAGGAAATAGTGCTGTTCATCATGGGCGGCATCTTCGTGGTCGAGACCCTGTCGGTGATCGTCCAGGTGGCTTCGTTCAAGCTGACCGGTCGCCGGGTGTTCCGCATGGCACCCATCCACCACCATTTCGAACTCAAGGGCTGGCCGGAGCCGCGCGTCATCGTGCGCTTCTGGATCGTCACCGTGATTCTGGTGCTGATCGGCCTGTCCACTCTGAAACTGCGTTGAGGAACCCAAGGTGTCGCTGATTTCCACGGACAAGCAACGGATCATAGTCGGACTGGGGGTTACCGGTTTATCGGTCGCCCGGTATCTGGCCGGCCGTGATCTGCCGTTCGCGGTCTGCGACACCCGCACCAATCCGCCCGGCCTGGACAAGCTCAAGCGCTTTGCGCCCATGGCAGACCTCTACCTCGGCGAGCTGGATGCGCAGCTGCTGAGTTCGGCTGACGAGCTCATCGTGAATCCGGGCATTCCCCTGTCCACACCTGCCATCCAGACGGCCATTCAGGCCGGGGTGAAGGTAGTGGGTGATATCGAACTCTTCGCCCGTGCCGCGGAGGCGCCCATAGTCGCCATCACAGGTTCCAACGCCAAGAGCACTGTGACCACCCTGGTCGGGCTGATGGCCGAGAAGGCCGGCCGGCGGGTGGCGGTCGGTGGCAACATCGGCACTCCGGCACTGGATCTGCTGGACAGCAAGGCGGATCTCTATGTGCTGGAGCTGTCCAGCTTCCAGCTGGAGACCACCGAGGCGCTGAATGCCGAGGTCGCCACCGTACTCAACATCAGCGAAGACCACATGGATCGCTACGCCGATCTGGGCGCCTATCACCTGGCCAAGCACCGCATCTTCCGTGGTGCCCGGCAGGTTGTAGTCAATCGCGATGATGCCCTGACCCGGCCGCTGGTTGCCGATCGTCTGCCGTGCTGGAGCTTCGGTCTGGGCAAGCCCGACCTCAGGGGCTTCGGGCTGATCGAGCAGGACGGGCAGAAACATCTGGCCTTCGAATTCAAGGCGCTGATGCCGGTCAGCGAGCTGAAGATCCGCGGCGCCCACAATCAGGCCAATGCCCTGGCGGCGCTGGCGCTGGGTCACGCTGTCGGGTTGCCGATGACGGCCATGCTCGAGGCCCTGCGCGACTTCCCCGGTCTGCCCCACCGTTGCCAGTGGGTCGGGCAGCACGCCGGCGTGGACTACTACGACGATTCCAAGGCCACCAACGTCGGTGCGGCGCTGGCGGCCATTGAAGGTTTCGGCGATACCCTGCAGGGCAGGCAGGTGCTGATTGCCGGCGGCGATGGCAAGGGTGCCGACTTTTCGCCGCTGTGCGAGCCGATCAGTCGCTATTGCCGTGCCGTGGTGCTGCTCGGTCGCGACGCCGACAAGCTGGAACAGGTGCTCAAGAGCCATGTGCCGCTGCAGCGGGTCAGCAGTCTGGATGAGGCGGTCAACGCCGCTGCCAGCCTGGCGCAGCCTGGTGACGCGGTGCTGCTGTCGCCGGCCTGCGCCAGCCTGGACATGTTTGCCAACTTCGAGGAGCGTGGTCGGCTGTTCGCCGCTGCGGTCGGGAGGTTGGCGCCATGATGGTCACCCAGATGCTGCACAGATCCCTGGCCC
Organism: Halopseudomonas formosensis; assembly: GCF_900115905.1. GTDB lineage: Bacteria > Pseudomonadota > Gammaproteobacteria > Pseudomonadales > Pseudomonadaceae > Halopseudomonas > Halopseudomonas formosensis. Next base: position 57,647 of record NZ_FOYD01000012.1, on the reverse strand, counting down.
CCCTGACCGGGGAGCGCCGCTTCGACATGGACATGCCGCTGCTCTTGGGTGGTATCGCGCTGCTGTCGCTGGGGCTGGTGATGGTCAGTTCCGCCTCCATGGAAGTGGCAGCCGGCCAGCTCGGCAGTCCGCTGTATTACATGAAGCGTCAGCTGGTGTACATGTTCATCGGCGTGCTGGCACTGCTCGGCACCCTGGCCGTGCCGCTGCGATTCTGGGAGCAGTCGCGCTTCCTGCTGCTGGTGCTGGCCTTCGTGCTGCTGATTGCGGTGCTGATCCCCGGTATCGGCCGCGAGGTCAACGGCAGCTGGCGCTGGATCGCCGTCGGGCCGATCAACGTGCAGCCCTCGGAACTGGCCAAGCTGTTCGCTGTGGTATTCCTGGCCGGTTACCTGGTGCATCGTCAGGACGAGGTCAAGGAAGGCTGGCTGGGCTTCATCAAACCATTCCTGGTGCTGGGCCCCATGGCCTTCCTGCTGATCATGGAACCGGATTTCGGCGCCACCGTGGTGCTGATGGGTGCGGCAGTGGGCATGATGTTCCTCGGAGGGGTGGGGCTGTTGCGCTTCACCCTGCTGTTCGGCTCGCTGGCCGGCATGGCGGCGCTGCTGGTGTGGTCCGAACCCTACCGACTGCAGCGCCTGACCGGCTTCCTCAATCCGTGGAACGACCCCTACGGCACCGGCTACCAGCTGACCCAGGCACTGATCGCCTTCGGCCGTGGCGAGTGGCTCGGCGTCGGGCTGGGCAACAGCATCCAGAAGCAGTTCTACCTGCCGGAAGCCCATACCGACTTCGTGTTTTCCGTACTGGCCGAGGAGCTGGGCATGGTAGGCGCCCTGGCGGCCTTCGCCCTGCTGGTGTTTATCGCTGGCCGGGCGCTCTACATCGGACTCTGGGCCGAGCGCGCCGGTCGCCTGTTCTCGGCCTATCTGGCCTATGGCCTGGCGATCATGTGGTGCGGGCAGGTGCTGATCAACGTCGGCGTGAATATCGGCCTGCTGCCGACCAAGGGGCTGACCCTGCCATTCCTCAGCTATGGCGGCAGTTCGCTGGTGGTGTGCTGCATCAGCCTGGGCATCCTGCTGCGGATCGACTGGGAGCGCCGTCAGGCGCTGCGGGAGGCTGCCGATGGCCAGTAAGGTGCTGATCATGGCCGGTGGTACCGGCGGGCACGTGTTCCCGGCGCTGGCCTGTGCCCGTCTGCTGCAGGAACAGGGCTATGAGGTGCACTGGCTGGGTACCCGCCGGGGCATCGAGGCCGAGCTGATCCCGCAGGCCGGCATCCCCTTGCATTTCATCGATATCCAAGGACTGCGCGGCAAGGGCAAGCTGGGGCTGCTGCTGGCACCGGTACGTCTGGTCCGCGCCCTGTGGCAGTCCCTGCAGGTATTGCGCGAGCTGCAGCCGGCGGTGGTACTGGGCGCCGGCGGCTACGTCACCGGACCCGGTGGCGTAGCGGCCTGGCTGCGCCGTATCCCGCTGGTGATTCATGAACAGAACGCGGTGGTCGGCACCACCAACCGGCTGCTGGCGCACATTGCCACCCGCCGCTGCGAAGGCTTCGACAACAGCTTTGCCCCCGGCAGTGCCCGGCGCACCACCGGCAACCCGGTACGTGAGCACATTTTTGAGGTACCGCCCCTGATCTGGGACGGGCTGCGTCAGCCGCGTCTGCTGGTGCTGGGCGGGAGCCTGGGTGCACTGCCGCTGAACAAACTGCTGCCGCTGGCCCTGGCCCTGTTACCCGCCGGCCAGCGCCCGCAGATCCGCCACCAGTGCGGTCGCCAGCATGTGGACGATACCCGCCAGGCCTACGCGGCAGTGGGTGTGAAGGCCGAGGTGCAGCCCTTCATCGAAGACATGGCCGAGGCCTATGCCTGGGCCGATCTGGTGGTATGCCGGGCCGGGGCACTGACCGTGGCCGAGCTGGCCGCAGCCGGCCGTCCGGCGCTGCTGATCCCGCTGCCCCATGCCATTGATGATCACCAGACAGCCAATGCGCGCTACCTGGCCGATCGCGGCGCAGCCGAGCTGCTGCCGCAGAAAACCCTTACCGCCGAGCTGCTGGCCCAGCGCCTCGGCACCCTGCTTGGCAAACCGGAGACAGTACGACTGATGGCAGAACAAGCCCGCAAACAGGCCCGACCCAATGCAACAGCAGACGTGGTCCGCGCCTGCCTGGAGGTTGCCCGTGAGCACTGACAAGCGCCCCGAGGCCACCTTCAGTCTGCCGGCCATGCGCCGCATTCGTCGCATCCACTTCGTCGGTATCGGCGGGGTGGGCATGTGCGGCATTGCCGAAGTGCTGCTCAACCTCGGATACCGAGTGTCCGGATCCGACCTGAAGCGTTCGGCAGTCACTGCCAGGCTGGAAAGCTTCGGCGCCCGGGTGGATATCGGCCATCGCGCAGAGAACGTGCAGAACGCCGATGTGCTGGTGGTTTCCAGCGCCATCAACAAGAGCAACCCCGAGGTCGCCGCGGCCCTGGAAAAACGCATTCCCGTGGTGCCCCGGGCGCAGATGCTGGCCGAACTGATGCGCTACCGCCATGGCATTGCGGTGGCCGGTACCCACGGCAAGACCACGACCACCAGCCTGATTGCTTCGGTACTGGCCGCGGCAGATCTGAGCCCGACCTTCGTCATCGGCGGCAAACTCACCGCCGCCGGCACCAATGCCCAGCTGGGCGAGGGGCGCTACCTGGTGGCCGAGGCGGACGAGAGCGATGCCTCCTTCCTGCACCTGCAGCCGATGGCCGCCATCGTCACCAATATCGATTTCGATCACATGGCCACCTACGAAGGCGACTTCAACCGCCTGAAGCGCACCTTCGTCGACTTCCTGCACAACCTGCCGTTCTACGGTCTGGCGGTGCTCTGCATCGATGATCCTGTGGTGCGGGATATCCTGCCGCAGATCAACCGTCAGGTGATCACCTACGGCCAGTCCGAGGACGCCGACATCCGCGCCGTGGATATCGAGCAAAAGGGCATGCAGACCCACTTCACCGTACTGCGCGAAGGCCGCGAGCCGCTGCGGGTATTCGTCAACATGCCCGGCGTGCACAACGTGCTCAATGCTCTGGCGACCATTGCCGTGACCGCGGACGAGGGCGTCAGCGACGAGGCCATCGTTCAGGGGCTGACCAGCTTCCAGGGCGTGGGCCGCCGGTTCCAGGTGCATGGCGAGTTCCCGCTCGGTGACGAGGGCAGCGTGATGCTGGTCGACGACTACGGCCACCATCCGCGGGAAGTGGATGCCGTGATCAAGGCCGTGCGTGGCGGCTGGCCGGAGCGACGGCTGGTCATGGTCTACCAGCCGCACCGTTACACCCGTACCCGGGACCTGTACGAGGACTTTGTTCAGGTGCTGGGCGAAACCAACGTGCTGTTGCTGATGGAAGTCTACCCCGCCGGGGAAGAGCCGGTGCCGGGAGCGGACAGCAAGCATCTTTGCCGCAGCATCCGCCTGCGTGGCCAGATCGACCCGCTGTATGTGGCGCGGGACGCGGATCTGATGCCGCTGCTGCGCGCGGTACTGCAGCCGGGCGATATCCTGCTGACCCAGGGCGCTGGCGATATCGGCGGGCTCGCCCCGCAACTGGCCGAGGCGTTGACGCGGCTGGGTAACGAACTCAAGGGAGGTCAGGCCTGATGGTCGACGTTAATGACTTTGGGCGTGTCGCGGTACTCTACGGCGGCACCTCAGCCGAGCGTGAAGTTTCGCTCAAATCCGGCGCAGCGGTGCTGGCTGCCCTGCAGGGCGCCGGTGTGGATGCGTTCGGTATTGATGCGGGGGCCGATCTGGCCGAACGCCTGATCGCCGAGCGCCCCGACCGGGTATTCATCGCCCTGCACGGGCGTGGAGGTGAGGATGGCAGCCTGCAGGGCATGCTCGAATGCCTGCAGATCCCCTATACCGGCAGCGGAGTCATGGCCTCGGCGCTGGGCATGGACAAGCTGCGTACCAAGCAGGTCTGGCAGAGCATTGGCCTGCCGACGCCGGCCTATGCGGTTCTGCGCGACGCGGCCGAATGCGCCGGTGTGGTCGAGCAGCTGGGTACGCCGCTGATCATCAAGCCGATCCACGAAGGCTCCAGCATCGGCATGGCCAAGGTGCATTCGCTGGAAGAGCTGCAGGCGGCCTGGGAGCAGGCGCGCAAGTACGACGATGTGGCGCTGGTCGAGCAGTGGGTCACCGGGGCCGAGTTCACCGTCGGCATTCTTGATCGTCAGGTGCTGCCGGCGATCCGGCTGAGCACGCCCAACACCTTCTATGACTACCAGGCCAAGTACCTGGCTTCCGACACCCAGTACCAGTGCCCCTGCGGCCTGAGCGAGGAGCGCGAAGCAGAGCTGGCCGACCTGTGTCTGCGTGCCTTCGACGCCGTGGGCTGCCGCGGCTGGGGCCGGGTCGATGTGATGCAGGACACCGATGGCAGTTTCTACCTGCTGGAGGTCAACACCGCGCCCGGAATGACCGACCACAGCCTGGTGCCCATGGCCGCTGCGGCGGCGGGGCTGAATTTCACCGATCTGGTGCTGGCGATTCTCGCCAGTGCCCGCTACTGAGGCAGGGAATCGACATGGGGCTGATGATCAGGGATCAGCGCAGCGGCAGAAACCCGGGCCGGCGTGGTGCGCCGACCCGTGGCGCCGTGCGCGTGACCCCGCCGGCCCCGCGCAGCTGGCCGCGGCTCGGCATGCCCTCGCTGCAGGGCCTGCGCGGCAGCGGTCGGCGTCTTCAGCAACTGCTCTGGCCGCTGTTGCTGGTGGTGCTGGGCATGGGGCTGTACGAGCTGGTCGACCGTCTGCAGCCGCTGGCCCAGCGTCCGATCAGCGTGATCAATGTGGAAGGGGATCTGCAGTACATAGATCGCGCCTCGGTCCAGGCGGCGCTGGCGCCTTATCAGCAGAAGAGCCTGGTCACCATAGATCTGGATGCCCTGCGTGCGGATCTGCTGGCCATGCCCTGGGTGTCCGGGGCCAGTGTACGCCGGGTCTGGCCGGATCAGCTGGTGATCAATCTCGACGAGCACCTGCCGGTGGCGCGCTGGGGTGATGACGCGCTGCTGAACAACAACGGCCGTGCCTTCACCCCGGAGCAGATCGACAGCTTCCAGGGCCTGCCACTGCTGAACGGCCCGGAGCGGGCGAAAAAGCGGGTGATGCAGAACTATCAGCAGTTCAATCGCCTGCTGCGGCCCCATGGACACGAGGTGGCGCGGCTGGAAATGCGCGACCGCGGCAGCTGGTTCCTGACAACCCGCGGCGGCATCGAGATGCTGCTGGGGCGTGATGATGTACTGGACAAGATGCAACGGTTTCTGACCATCGACCGGCTGATGCTGGCCGAGCGTCGGGAGCTCATAGCACGGGTGGACCTGCGCTACAGCAATGGAATGGCAGTGGCGTGGCGCGAGCCCGTAACGGTTAACGGGGAGTAACGAGCAATCATGGCAAGCAAGCAGGGTAGCAGGATGATCGTCGGACTGGATATCGGCACCTCCAAGGTGGTGGCGCTGGTCGGCGAAATCGGCACGGACGGCGAGCTGGAAATCGTCGGTATCGGCTCGCATCCGTCCCGCGGCATGAAGAAGGGCGTGGTGGTGAATATCGAGTCCACCGTGCAGTCGATCCAGCGAGCCATTGAAGAAGCCGAGCTGATGGCAGGCTGCCAGATTCATTCCGTATATGCGGGGATTGCCGGCAACCACATCCGCAGCATGAACTCCCACGGCATAGTCGCGATCCGCGAAGGTGAAGTGGTGCAGGCGGATATCGACCGGGTACTGGATGCGGCCCAGGCCGTGGCCATTCCGGCGGACCAGAAGGTGCTGCACATCCTGCCTCAGGAATACGTGATCGATAACCAGGAGGGTGTGCGCGAGCCCCGCGGCATGTCCGGCGTGCGTCTGGAAGCCAAGGTGCATCTGGTGACCTGCGCCATGAACGCGGTGCAGAACATCGAGAAGTGCATCCGCCGCTGCGGCCTGGAAGTGGAGGACGTGATCCTCGAGCAGCTGGCCTCCAGCTACTCGGTGCTGACCGAGGACGAGAAGGAACTGGGCGTGTGCATGGTGGATATCGGTGGTGGCACTACCGATATCGCCATCTTTACCGAGGGTGCCATCCGGCATACCGCAGTGATTCCGATTGCCGGCGACCAGGTCACCAACGATATCGCCATGGCCCTGCGTACCCCGACCCAGCACGCCGAAGAGATCAAGATCCGCTACGCCTGCGCCCTGGCCAAGCTGGCCGGGCCGGAGGAAACCATCAAGGTGCCCAGCGTCGGCGAGCGCCCGCCGCGGGATCTGTCCCGCCAGGCCCTGGCCGAGGTGGTGGAGCCGCGCTATGACGAGCTGTTCACCCTCATCCAGGCTGAACTGCGCCGCTCCGGTTTCGAGGACATGATCCCCGCCGGCATAGTGCTGACCGGCGGCACCGCAAAGATGGAAGGGGCGGTCGAGCTGGCCGAGGAAATCTTCCACATGCCGGTGCGCCTGGGCGTGCCGCAGGAGATCAAGGGGCTGAGCGACGTGGTGCGCAATCCCATCTACGCCACCGGCGTGGGACTGTTGCATTACGGCATGAAACACCACGGTGACCCCCAGCACGGGGGGCCGGAACAGAGCAGGGAATCACCGCTGATCAAGGTCAAGCGGTGGTTCAAAGGGAATTTTTAACAGACCCGCAGGGAAACCAAGCGGGCACCCGGGAAACCGGACAGCAGTACCAGACGAAGCGACTTACAACGAAACAAGACGAGTATCAACTCGAGGAGATGGGACCATGTTTGAACTGATCGATAACCTCCCGCAAAACGCGGTCATCAAAGTCATCGGCGTTGGCGGCGGCGGCGGTAACGCCCTGCAGCATATGGTGATCAACAACGTCGAAGGCGTGGACTTCATCTGCGCCAACACCGACGCCCAGGCGCTCAAAAACATGACCGCCCGTACCGTACTGCAACTGGGTACCGCCGTGACCAAGGGTCTGGGTGCTGGCGCCAACCCGCTGATCGGCCGTGAAGCCGCCCTGGAAGATCGCGAGCGCATCGCCGAGGTGCTGCAGGGGTCGGACATGGTGTTCATCACCGCCGGCATGGGTGGCGGTACCGGTACCGGTGCTGCACCCATCGTTGCCGAAGTTGCCCGTGAAATGGGCATCCTCACCGTTGCCGTGGTAACCAAGCCGTTCCCCTTCGAAGGCCGCAAGCGCATGCAGATCGCCGAGGAAGGTATCCGCGAGCTGAGCCAGCACGTCGACTCCCTGATCACCATCCCCAACGAGAAGCTGCTGACCGTTCTGGGCAAGGACGCCAGCCTGCTGTCCGCCTTCAGCAAGGCCAACGACGTACTGCTTGGCGCCGTCCAGGGCATTGCCGACCTGATCATCCGTCCCGGCATGATCAACGTCGACTTCGCCGACGTGAAGACCGTGATGAGCGAAATGGGCATGGCCATGATGGGTACCGGCCACGCCAGCGGCCCGAACCGCGCCCGTGAAGCCGCCGAAGCCGCCATCCGCAGCCCGCTGCTGGAAGACGTCAACCTGATGGGTGCCCGCGGCATCCTGGTCAACATCACCGCCGGTCCTGACCTGTCGCTGGGCGAGTTCTCCGAAGTGGGTAACACCGTCGAGGAGTTTGCTTCCGAGAGCGCCACCGTGGTGGTGGGTACCGTGATCGATCCGGAACTGCGTGAGGAGCTGCGGGTAACTGTGGTTGCCACCGGTCTGGGCGCACGCATGGACAAGCCGGTCAAGGTTGTGGACAACACGGCTGCCCCGGTGCAGGCCAGCCGTCCGGCCGAGAGCATGGCTACCAACTACCGCGACCTGGATCGTCCGACCGTGATGCGCAATTCCGGTGGCGCCCAGACAGCGGCAACAGCCCTTGCACGTCCCAACGAAGACCTGGATTATCTGGATATTCCGGCCTTCCTGCGGCGTCAGGCTGATTGAGTGGGTCAATCGGTTGAATAGGGCTGATTAGTGTTCAACAGGGGCGAATTTTGCTATGCTACGCGCCATCTAGTTGAAAATTATTCGCAATTACAGCGGAAGCCAGTTCAAGCATGATCAGACAACGCACACTGAAGAACACCATCCGGGCCACCGGTGTTGGCCTGCACTCGGGTGAGAAGGTCTACCTCACTCTGAAACCGGCGCCGGTGGACAGCGGCATCGTGTTCCGTCGCACTGATCTCGACCCCGTGGCCGAGGTTCCGGCGCGGGCCGAGTACGTCGGCGAGACCACCATGTCTACCACGCTGATCAAGGATGGAGTCAAGGTGGATACCGTCGAGCACCTGCTGTCGGCCATGGCCGGCCTGGGTATCGACAACGCCGTGGTGGAGCTCAGTGCGCCGGAAGTACCGATCATGGACGGCAGCGCCGGTCCGTTCGTGTTCCTGATCCAGTCAGCGGGGATCGAGGAACAGGACGCGCCCAAGCAGTTCATTCGCATCAAGCGTGAAGTGACCGTGGAAGAGGACGGCAAGACGGCAACCTTCGTGCCCTTCGAGGGCTTCAAGGTGACCTTCGGCATCGACTTCGACCATCCGGTATTCCGCGGCAGAAGCCAGACCGCCAGTGTCGACTTCTCGAGTACTTCCTTCGTCAAGGAAGTCAGCCGTGCGCGTACCTTCGGCTTCATGCGGGATATCGAATACCTGCGCTCGCAGAACCTGGCTCTGGGTGGCAGTGTGGACAATGCCATTGTGGTGGACGAGTATCGCGTACTGAACGAAGACGGCCTGCGTTACGAGGACGAATTCGTCAAGCACAAGATCCTCGATGCCATCGGTGACCTCTACCTGCTGGGCAAGAGCCTGGTAGGCGAGTTCCGCGGCTTCAAGTCCGGTCATGCCCTCAACAACAAGCTGTTGCGTGCCCTGTTGGCCAAGCCCGATGCCTATGAAATCGTAACCTTCGAAGACGCCGGGACCGCACCCATCTCCTTCATGCGTCCCGCCGCTGCAGTCTGATTTTTACTCGTTTCGTTTGACGGCCACTTCGGTGGCCGTTTTTTTTGCTTATTTGTTTATCTGGAAGCCTGTCTGGAAGTTATTCGGAAAGTCAGCTTGGGAGATCGGGCAGGCCTCGCAACGGAAGCTTCCTGGCTGCTGCCGGAAAAGCCATCGCCGGCTCGGAGTGTGCAGGCGGTCTGGGATGCAGGGTTATGTTCTTGCCAATGACGGAGGTTCAGGACTCGCCACTATGATGACGCGCCAGGCGTTCCAGGGCCGCCCGCAGATTGGGGTCGCTGATCTCCCTGGAGGTTTCGAACAGGGTCTCAGCTGCGACAATTGACCGCCTCATTTTGCGAACTGGTGGCGTTTTTTTGACCAGTGGCGGTTGTACCCTACAGTGGATTTTCGTTAAGGTGGCGAACTCCGCGTAGGCCTGTAACTGACGGATGAGGCGTTTCTGCTGGTAGCGGACCCGGGTAGCCCACTGGCTATCGGTCACCAGCACCCTCAGAACACCGTCGCGGTAAGAGGCTGCGCGACAGTGCTCGCGAGCTGCCGGCTCCAATACCGAGTCGAGCAGAACCTGCATGCGTTCTATGGCCCGAGCCTGGCGAAACAGACCCTTCAGGGCGGAGTGGGTTTTCAGCAGGTCACCCGGGCGACGTGCGTCCATGGGATAGAAAGACATTGCTATCTCGGCGTGACTGAAACAGCGGTCATCCTAGCAGAACCGCAGGGATTAATTTGGGGATCTTTCATTGAACATCATCATAGTCACCAAGCGTGACGGTACCAGCCGGGCGGTGAATCTGTCATCGCCCTGGTTGATCGCCGGTCTCGCAGGCATCCTGCTGATGCCCTTGCTCGCCGCGTTGCTGGCCTGGAATCTGGCCAGCTCGCAGCAGCAGATGGAAACAGACACTGCCGCCCTGGATTATGACACCCTCTGGCAACAGTCAGTTCAAGGTGATTATGCCACCGGCGCGGATTATATAAAGGAAGAGTCGCGGGTTCAGCTGGAACACATGACCCAGCAGCTGGGCCGTCTGCAGGTCCGCCTGTCCCGCCTTGACGCTCTGGGCGAGCGCCTTACCGAGCTTGCCGAGCTGTCCGATGGAGAGTTCAACTTCAGCTCCGACTCCGATCCCGGCATGGGTGGGCCGGAGGTGCCCAGCGCGATGAATTTCCATGAAGGGGAGGAGCTGCAGCTGGTGCTGGACCGTCTCAGTGCGCGCATCGAGGATCGCACCCAGCAGCTGCGCCTGCTGGAGGAGCTGATGCTCAACCGCAAGACCGATGCCGACTCGGCGCTGGACTTCACCCCGGTGCACGTGGGTTACATCTCCTCCGGTTTCGGCCGCCGTGCCGATCCCATTACCCGGCGTATCGCCATGCATTCGGGGCTGGACTTCGCTGCACCCCGCGGCACGCCGATCTACGCCGTCGGTGCCGGCGTGGTCACCTACGCCGGTCGCCGGGGCGCCTATGGCAACATGGTCGAGATCACTCACGGCAACGGCTACAAGACCCGTTATGCTCATGCCCAGGAGTTGATGGTGAAGAAGGGCGATCTGGTCAGAAAGGGCGAACAGATTGCCACTGTGGGTTCCACCGGTCGCTCGACCGGCCCGCATCTGCACCTGGAAGTCTATCGCAACGACAGGGCCATCGACCCGGCCCGCTTCCTCGCTCTGAACTGATTCCCCCAGGCCGGGTCAATTGACCCGGCCCCTGCCGATGTCCCGCCATTCCCGAAACCGCGCTCCCGGCCCTACGGTTTATTGTCGCGAGAGTTTCAGAGTAGAATGGTTTTTTTGCCGGTGAACCGCCTTAGTACGGAACAGCGTCAGCCACCTCAAATGGATACTGAAGTCGACTATGTTTGCGCCTCTATTGAAGAAGATGTTTGGAAGCAAGAACGAGCGCGAGTTGAAGCGCATGCAGAAAACAGTGCATGCCATCAACGCGCTCGAAGAAGGTCTGAACAGCCTGAGTGATGAGCAGCTGCGGGCCAAGACCGGCGAGTTCAAGGAGCGCGTAAGCAAGGGTGAAAGCCTGGATTCCATTCTGCCCGAAGCCTTTGCCCTGGTCCGCGAGGCCAGTAAGCGGGTACTGGGCATGCGCCATTTCGACGTTCAGCTGATCGGTGGCATGGTCCTGCACGAGGGCAAGATTGCCGAGATGAAGACCGGTGAGGGCAAGACCCTGGTGTCCACCCTGCCGGCCTATCTCAATGCCTTGTCCGGCAAGGGCGTGCACGTGGTCACGGTGAACGACTACCTGGCCCGGCGCGACGCCAACCTGATGCGTCCGCTCCACGAGTTTCTCGGCCTGACCGTCGGCGTGGTGGTGCCCTTCCAGGATCCGGAGGAGAAGCGCGCCGCTTACCGCTGCGACATCACCTATGGCACCAACAACGAATTCGGTTTCGACTATCTGCGCGACAACATGGCCTTCCGTCTGGAAGACAAGTTCCAGCGCGAGCTGAACTTCGCCATCGTCGACGAGGTGGACTCCATCCTCATCGACGAAGCGCGCACGCCGCTGATCATTTCCGGCCCCTCCCAGGACAGCTCCCAGCTGTACACCACCATCGACAAGCTGATTCCCCGCCTCAAGCGCGGCGTACGGCCGGAGGAAGGTGAAGTGGGCGTCGACGGTCACTACTACATCGACGAGAAGACCCGTCAGGTCGAGCTCAACGAGGATGGCCACCAGTACGTCGAGGAGCTGCTCAGCGCCGAAGGGCTGCTGGCCGAGGGCGACAGCCTGTATCAGGCGCAGAACCTCAACCTGCTGCACCATGTGCATTCGGCCCTGCGTGCCCATACCCTGTTCCACCGGGACGTGGAGTACATAGTGCAGGATGGGCAGGTGGTGCTGGTCGACGAACACACCGGTCGGACCATGCCCGGACGCCGGCTCTCCGAAGGCCTGCACCAGGCCATCGAAGCCAAGGAAGGGCTGAAGATCCAGGCCGAGAGCCAGACCCTGGCCTCCACCACCTTCCAGAACTACTTCCGTCTGTACAACAAGCTGTCGGGCATGACAGGTACTGCTGACACCGAGGCCTTCGAGTTCCGCCAGATCTACGGCCTGGACGTGGTGGTGATTCCCACCAACAAGCCCATGATCCGCAAGGACTACAACGACCTGGTCTACCTGACCATCGACGAGAAGTTCGCGGCCATCGTCGCGGACATCAAGGGCTGCATGGAAAGTGGCCGTCCGGTGCTGGTGGGTACCGCCTCGATCGAATCCTCCGAGGTGGTCTCCAACCTGTTGAAGCGGGAAGGGATTGCCCACCAGGTACTGAACGCCAAGTACCATGAGAAGGAAGCGGAAATCATCGCCCAGGCCGGTCGCCCCGGCGCCGTGACCATCGCCACCAACATGGCCGGTCGTGGTACCGACATCATCCTCGGCGGCAGCTGGGAGGCGGAGATCGCCAGCCTGGAGAACCCGACCCCCGAGCAGATCGATCAGATCAAGGCCGAGTGGCAGGAGCGCCACCAGCAGGTACTGGATGCCGGCGGCCTGCACATCATCGCCTGCGAACGCCACGAATCCCGCCGTATCGACAACCAGCTGCGTGGCCGCGCCGGTCGCCAGGGTGATCCGGGCTCCAGCCGCTTCTACCTGTCGCTGGAAGACAACCTCATGCGCATCTTCGCCTCTGACCGGGTGAAGAATTTCATGAAGGCCCTGGGCATGGAGAAGGGTGAGGCCATCGAACACCGCATGGTTACCAACGCCATCGAGAAGGCGCAGCGCAAGGTCGAGGGCCGCAACTTCGATATCCGCAAGCAGCTGCTGGAATACGATGATGTGGCCAACGAGCAGCGCAAGGTGATCTATGCCCAGCGCAATGAGATCCTCGCCGCCGAGTCGGTGGAAGAGACCATCAAGGCCATCCGCGAGGACGTGGTGCAGAGCATCGTCAGCCAGCACATGCCGCCCCAGAGCGTACCAGAGCAGTGGGACATCGCCGGCCTGGAACAGCACCTGCGCTCCGAGCTGGCCCTGGAGCTGCCGGTACAGCAGTGGCTGGACGAAGACGACTCCCTGCACGAGGATGGCGTGCGCGAGCGCATCAGCGAGGCGCTGAGCGCAGCCTACGCCGAGAAGGAGTCCCTGGCCGGCGCGGAAGCGCTGCGTACCTTCGAGAAGCAGATGCTGCTGCGGGTGCTGGATGATCTGTGGAAGGAGCATCTGGCGACCATGGACCACCTGCGTCAGGGCATCCACCTGCGCGGCTATGCCCAGAAGAACCCCAAGCAGGAGTACAAGCGCGAGGCTTTCGAGCTGTTCGAGCAGCTGCTGGACTCCATCAAGCACGACACCGTGCGTATCCTCAGCCACGTGCAGGTGCGCCGCGAGGACCCGGCGGAAGAGGAAGCCCGTCTGCGCCGTCAGGCCGAGGAGCTGGCCCAGCGCATGCAGTTCAAGCATGAAGCAGCGCCGGGGGTCGAGAATGAGGCAGAGGAGCCGCAGGGCGAGCCTGCAGCGGCGGCCCCGGCCGGTCCCATCACCCGTGAAGGGCCCAAGGTAGGGCGCAACGACCCCTGCCCCTGCGGCTCGGGCAAGAAATACAAGCAGTGTCACGGCAGCATCGTCTGAGCAGCTGATTCGGACATCCGGGTACTGCAGTAACACCCCAGGGCCGGCACCCGCCTCACAGCAGCGTGCCGGCCCCTTTGTCTTTGTACACCTCACTCAATTGGAGATATCGCATCATGCCCGTCGGACTTGGCCCACTCCCGACTCTGCACCCGGTTCCCGGCTTTCGCCTGGGTATTGCCTGCGCCGGCATCAAACGTGCCGGGCGCAAGGACGTCGTGGTCATGGAAGCGGCCGAGGGTGCGCGCATGGCCGGGGTATTCACCCGTAACGCCTTCTGTGCTGCCCCGGTGACCCTGTGCAAACAGCATCTGCCCAGCGGTCCGCGCTACCTGCTGGTCAATACCGGCAATGCCAACGCCGGTACCGGCAAGCCGGGCATGGAAGCGGCCCTGCGTACCTGTGAAGCGCTGGCCGGTCTGACCGGTGTCGAGCCGGTACGGGTACTGCCTTTCAGCACCGGCGTCATCGGCGAGCTGCTGCCGGCCGACAAGATCATCGCGGTACTGCCCCAGGCCCTGGCCGATCTGGCCGAAGGTAACTGGGCCCAGGCGGCCGAAGGCATCATGACCACCGACACCCTGCCCAAGGGTGCCAGCCGCCAGATCAGTCTTGGTGGCCGGACAGTGACCGTTACCGGAATCTCCAAGGGTGCCGGCATGATCCGCCCGAACATGGCGACCATGCTGGGCTACGTGGCCACCGACGCCAGGGTAACTCAGCCGGTACTGCAGCATATGCTGCGTCAGGCTGCTGATCTGTCGTTCAACCGCATTACCATCGATGGCGACACCAGCACCAACGATTCCTGCATCCTGATTGCCACCGGCCAGGCGCAGATGGACGAGATCAATGATCTGACCAGTCCCGAATACGCCCAGCTGGCGCGGGCGGTCAACGAGGTCATGCTCGAGCTGGCCCAGGCGATTGTCCGCGACGGCGAAGGGGCGACCAAGTTCGTGACTGTGCGGGTCAACGGCGGTGCCAACCGGGACGAATGCCTGGATGTGGCCTACGCCGTGGCCCACTCGCCGCTGATCAAGACCGCGTTGTTCGCCTCCGACCCCAACTGGGGCCGCATTCTCGCCGCGGTCGGCTATGCCGGCGTGCCCGATCTGGATGTCGAGCGCATTGATGTGTACCTGGACGACGTCTGCATCACCCGCAATGGGGGGCGTGCGCCGGAATACACCGAAGAGCAGGGTGCCCGGGTCATGGCCCAGGAGGAAATCACCATCCGCATCGAACTGGGCCGTGGCAACGTCAGCGAGACGATCTGGACCACCGACCTGTCCCACGAGTACGTGCGCATCAACGCGGAATACCGCACCTGACAGCGGGGGGCGTGGCAGGCGCCCCGTCATTCCGGACAGTTCCCTGCAGCGGGCTCCGCCCGCTGCATCCTCACCCGACCCACCCGATTGATGACCAGCTGCCTGGCCTCGACTCCCGGTTGCCGGGGACACAGGGAAAAGGTACCTGACAGGAAGCCTCCGTTCAGCAGCTCCGATTCGCCCTGGCTGTTGTAGCGCACATAGCCGGTCAGGCTGCCGTTGGCATGGATAACCGCGCCGGCGGGGCCCTCCACCCTGAGCAGGGGGTCGTCCGGATCGTGCTGCCCATTGCGGTCGTCATCCAGAAACACCACCCAGCCATTGGTCCAGCTGCCGTTCACCGGCTGCATCAGCACATGGCGGTTGCGCCGCACTGCCTCGTTGCGGGTGAACTGTACGCTGCGCATCAGCCGGTGGGCTTCGTTGTCCAGTCGTTGTGCGTCGATCATGCTGCCGAGAGCCGGCACGCCGATGGAGAGCAGAATCGCCAGTACCGCCACGGCGACCATGAGTTCGATCAGGGTAAAGCCTCTGCGCTGCACGGCGAGTTCCTCGTTCAGGGGCTACTGCCGTGCTGCCCGATCCTGTTCAGGGCCAAGGCTATAGATACCCCGGGAATCACCCAAGGGCGAGGGACTGAAACTGGGAGAAGGATCACAACCGGGCAGGCCAACAGGCCTTGCCCGGTTGTGTTTGCATCAGGCGCCGGGACGGCCCTGATCAGGTTTGCTGTAGTCGCAGACGCCCTGGGGGAAGATTTCCTTCAGGCGGTCGACCTGACCCGGTGTGGGCACCCAGCTGCCGTAGGTACCATCGGCCAGGGCGGTGTCCACGGACTTGAGCGTGCACTTGAACACGCTGCCCTCGATGGGGCCGCCAGCGATGATCCGCGAGGTGGTATAGGTGGGGAACTGCTGGGTGCAGGTGCCCGCCGGGCGGTCATCCAGAATCCCATCCCACACATCCGCCCCGGATGCGATCAGCTCGCCCTGGGTATTGAAGCAGCTGTCCACGGCCGCGGCTGGGCGGTTTTCGCCGATGCTGCGGTCGGGGTTGGCGCGAATGTTCATCAGCCACTCGTGCAGTACCTCCAGCGCCATCCAGGTCTGGTCGAACTCGTCCCGGGGTTCCGGCTCCTCGGGATCGTCCAGAATGGTCGGTCGGGCATCGGTGAACCAGATCACCTGATTATCCGAATGTCCCATCCTGTTGCGGATGCGCTGGCGAGCAGAGAAGGACTGGTGGCTGTTGTGCATATCCAGTACCTCCTCGAGGTAATGGCGCCAGTCGATGATCGGAATATCCAGCTGGCCGTCGAAGACCATGCCCGATTCATAGGCCGCGTTGATCGCGATCAGATCACCCTGGGTGCGCGGTGCCGGGGTGACGCCATCCGGACTCAGGTTCATGTTGCGGCTGCTCCAGGGGTCGAACTTGCTCGGATCGGCGAGTACTTCGTCCACGCTGCCGAGGAAGGGGAAGCCTTCCTGAACCATCTCGCTGGGGTGTTTCCAGCCGCCGATCAGCGCATTGACACGGAGAAACTCGTCGGGCGTGATGTTGCCCTCGACCAGTGCCTGCAGGCCGTACTGCACACCGACGTTGTCATACAGGGTACGCGGGTTGCCGTTCTCGTCGACCCCGTAGATATTGCGCAGGTCGTCGTAATGGCTCCACTGCACGGTATTCATGATGCCCGGCGGCTGCATCTTGTCCTGGTTGGGCGCCTGGCCGAACAGCGGGTTCATCACCAGCGGGGAGAGTCCACGCCAGGCAGGGATGCATTCGGTCATGCCCGGAGCGGTGCTCAACCCCAGCAGACCCTTGGCACCGGCAAAGGGATCAGGGTAGTCCTCGGTGGCATTGAGTCCCACCAGCAGGCGCCGGCTCAGGGTATCGGTCCACAGGGTGTTGTCCTTGTCGGTGACGTCCATGTAGTGCTCAAGCAGCTCGCAGTCGCCGATATGGATGGTCTGGGTCACCATGTCCGGGTAGGAGTACTGCGGTACCCCGGCGTCGATCAACCCGGGATGGTTCTGCGCGTACACATACTGCTGAATGGCCCCACCCGAGCCGCCGATGGCCACGGTGTAGTCGGGCACCCCGAAGCGCTTGATGAAGTGCTCCTTGACCATCAGCGCGGTCTCGCCACCCACCTGCAGGTTGTAGTGGGTGCTGGTCCGGTTGCCGGTGGAGTAGATCACCGCGTAGCCCTGGCCCAGCGCTTCGGGGCTGAGTGCCCGGCCGCTCAGGCGCCCCTGGCTGTGACCGATCGCCACGCCGCCCTCGAAGTGATAGAGCAGCCGCCCGTTCCAGTTGTTGGTGGAGGCGGTGTCCGGCGCGTCGCCGAGGTTGGCCAGGGTGGCCATGCTGTAGATGAAGCGGTTGATGGTACCGACCTCACGGCGGACGATGAAGTCCACCTCGCGACCGTCGGTCAGAGTGGTGCGTGCCATGTCGGCCGGACGGCTGCCATCGGTCGGCAGATCGCGGTAGGCGCCGCCGGTGGTGCGGTACAGGAAGGTCACCACAGGCTCGATGCTGCAGTCCTTGCTCAGGCCGATCTGCTGCCCGCCTTCGTCCAGGACCGGGAAGCCCATCTCGCCATCGGTGTCCACCAGCGGCTGAATGCCCAGTTCGGATACCGTGGTGCAGACAAAGGGGTACTGATGCGGGCCGGAGAAGATGGGTCCGGTGATGGGGTGGTTGACCAGCTCCAGCTGATCCAGACGGCCGCTGCGGCTGTGTTGCAGCTCCAGCTGGTTGTCACCCAGTTCCAGACCCTCGATCAGGATCTCCAGCTGGTTGTTGCGGGTCCGCACCAGGGCTGGCGTGACTTCCTGGTCGTTGACCCAGAACTCCAGCTGCTCGAGCTCTTTCTCGATGACGGCCGGATCACCCTCGATGGTAACCAGCACATTACCGCCGCTGACCTGGTCCGGTGCACTCGAGAGTACCGCCAGGCTCAGGTCAGGTCTTGACTGGTTCTTGCTGCTGGAGCCGCCTGATCCACTCAGACATCCGGTCAGGGCGATCGCTAGCAGGCCGGCCGCACAAGGCAGCCAGTAGCACTTTTCAGGTTTCATGGTGGCTTGCTCCATCTTCTTATTATGGAAATCTGATCCTATGCCCACCCCAGAAGCGAAAACAGGTACAGATTGCGCTATCTGACTGAAACAGAACCGCTGTCTGAGGGATCTGTTTGAGTCAGTTAGCAGTAACTGTGCCTGTTAAAGCCTTGCCGACTTTTCTAGGCTGGCTCGACAACAACAAGAGAAGAGGGACCGAGCCATGCGTCATATCTATCTCGCCGTTGCTACGGCGTGCGGGGCACTGCTGCTCCAGGGCTGTCTGAGTTCAGGCGGGTCGGGCAGTTCGCGGCCAGTGGAGACCGAGAAGGTCGATCTCAGCGACTTTGATGTGGAGTCGGCCGCGTACTGCGACCATACCGTGCTCGGCCATTGTCTGTATCCGTTCCCCAACAACCTGTTTACCCGGGAAGACGGTTCCACACCGACCGGACTCCGGATCGACTTCGATATCCGCGCCATGCCGGTGGCGCAACCGGTGGACATGCCCGCCTCGCCGGACAACACCCGCTTCGTGCCGATCCGGACGACGGAAGCCACACCTATCGAGCCGACCCAGTGGAACCGCAATGATGGTTTCTCACCTGGATCCATGCTGCTGGCACATCTTCCGGGCATCGATCTGGAGCGGACCGGCGCCGTGCGTATCACGGACATCGAGCCCTCGCTGGATCCTGACGCCCCCGTTCTGGTCATCAACGCATCGACGCTCGAGCGGCAGCTGATATGGGTCGAGCTGGACGCCAACAATACCGACCCGGCGGAGCAGGCGCTTATCATCCGGCCGGCACGGAATTTTGAAGAGGGAAACCGCTATATCGCAGTGATCCGCAATGCTCGAGATGCCGAGGGTGAGTTGCTGCCGGTCAATGAACTGTTTCGGGCCTATCGTGACGGCATCGATACCGGAGAGCCGGTGTTCGAGGCGCGCCGCGAGGCGATGGAAGATATCTTTGCCATCCTGGAGCAGGCGGGTGTGAAGCGCGGGGAACTGACTCTGGCCTGGGATTTCACCATCGCCAGTCAGCAGTCGCTCACCGAACGTCTGCTGGCAATCCGTGATGACGCCTTCGCCCGCCTGGCCGGAGCCAGCCCGAGCTTCCGCATCACCGAGGTGCGTGATAACCCGGCCAGCGGCCTCAGTCGCAACATCAAGGGCACCTTCGATGTACCCAACTACCTCAATCAGACCGGGGGTGGGGTGGGGGCGACCTTCAACTACGCCAGTGATGATCCCGATGCACTGCCGCAGACCCTGGGTGAAGACGTGGTTCGTGCTGGTTTCCGCTGCCAGATTCCCCTGGCGACAACCGACTTCGCACAAGCCGATGTGCAGACTGCCAGAGCGGCCATCTACGGTCACGGCCTGTTCGGGGAAAGCTCATACAATATCAGTGGGGGCGAATTCGGCAGCAGCAACGTGCGGGCCATGCAGAGCGAACATAACATCATGTTCTGCGCTACCGACTGGATAGGCATGTCCCAGGAGGACATTCTGGCCGGCAATATCCATCAGATCATGGCTGACCTGACCGGCCTGCCACGGCAACTGGATCGCAGCCAGCAGGGCTTGCTGAACTTCATGTTTCTGGCCGAACTCATGCAGCACCCGGATGGCTTCGCCTCCGCTGACGAATTCCGCCATCAGGGCCAGCTGGTCTATGATCCGACCGAGGTGTTCTACGACGGTAACAGCCAGGGTGGCATTCTGGGTGGCGCCCTGATTGCCACCGCGCCCAACCTCCATCGTGGCGTGCTGGGGGTACCGGGGAGCAACTACAGTCTGCTGCTGCGCCGCTACGGCCCCTTCGAGCAGCGTTTTGCCCCCGTCCTCTATGCCGCCTATCCCGATGGACTGGATCAGTCGCTCAATTTCGCGTTGATGCAGATGCTCTGGGACCGGGCGGAGAACAACGGTTATCTCAGTCATCTGGCGGGTCGTCATCTGCCGAATACACCAGCGGACAAGCATGTGCTGCTGCATGTGGCGCTGGGGGACTTCCAGGTGACCCAGTGGAGTGCGGAAGTGATGGCGCGCACCATAGGCGCTGCAGTACATGAGCCCACGGCCAGGCTTGGCGAAAGTCCCGACAGCAACCCGCTGTTCGCGATCCCGCGGATCGAGCAGTATCCTCACCATGGTCATGGGATGATGATATGGGACTCCGGTGCCAAGGTGGAACGCGACGGCGGTGGCTGGAGCGGCAATGATTTCCCGCCCACCATCAACAGGGGCCCTGGCGCCGACTTTGGCAACGACCCGCACAGTTCGCCGCGCAGCACGGTGGCAGCGCGTCAGCAGAAGTCCGCCTTCATGCAGCGCGATGGCGCGGTGACGGACGTCTGTGGCGACGCACCCTGCTACAGCGACGATTACACCGGCGTGTCCCGTTTACCCTAGTGTTCTGCGATCGGTCCCTCTACCCGGGGGGCCGATCGATACCTGGCCAGCTCGCCGAGGCGGGCCACCGCCTTCAACAGCGGCGTATCCACGGGGCTGCCCACATTCAGCCGCAGGCAATGGGTGTACTGCTGACTCGGGGAAAACACGCTGCCCGGGAAGATATGGATGCCGGCCCCCAGAGCATCTTCAAACAGAATCTCGGTATTCATGTGGGAGGGTAGCTCGACCCAGAGAACACAACCCCCGCTGGGCTGGTGAACCCGCGTACCCGCGGGGAAACAGCGCAGCACCACCTCGCGGACCTGCTGTGCCTGTTTCGCCAGCTGCAGGCGCAGTGTACTCAGGTGCTGGGCGTAAAAGCCGCTTTCCATCAGCCTTGCCATGAGCAGCTGGGGAGCGGAAGCGGTAGTGATGCTGCTTACCAGCTTGAGTTCACGCAGCCGGTGATGAAAACGCCCCGGTGCTACCCAGCCAAGACGGATGCCGGGCATCAGGGACTTGGAGAACGAGTGACAGTACACCACCATGCCCGCCTGATCATAGGCCTTGGCCGGCATGGCGCCTTCGGTATAGAGCGTGTCACCCCAGACGTCGTTTTCGATCACGGGAATACCGTGTCGGCTGGCCAGCTCTACCAGCTTGAGCTTGTTCTGTTCCGGCATGGAGAAGCCCAGCGGGTTCTGCGCGTTGGCGGAGATGATGCAGGCTGAAACCCGGCGATGCTTGAAGGCCTGCTCCAGGGTGGAGAGGCAGATCCCGCGTTCCGGACAGGTCGGGATCTCCAGCACCTTGCGACGCAGGACTTCCAGTGCCAGCAGGGTTCCGTAATAGGTGGGGGACTCGACGGCCACCGTATCCCCTGGTCTGGTGACGGTACGCAATGCCAGGTCAATGGCTTCCATGCAACCGTTGGTGATGATGACGTCGTCCTGGGATATCGGGTTGGGATAATGGAGGCTGCGCCGCGCCAACTGCAGGGTGAAGCGCTGATGCCCCTGTGGATGGCTGTAATCCCAGACATCCCGGGCCTGGCGCCGGGTAATGTCACGCAGGGTGGTCATGATCCGTTCCATGGGCATCAGCCGGGGGTGGGGCAGGGCAATGCCCAGATGCACCAGATCGGCCTGATGATGGGGTTCCATATAATGGAGGATGTCGTCGCTCAGGGAGATTTCCACGGGAAGCGGGTCGAAGTCCGTGGAGCCGTGCAGGCCTGCAGGGGGCGATGCCGCCACGAAGGTGCCGGATCTGGCGCGCACCTCGATATAGTTCTCCTGCTCCAGCTGCCGCAGGCACTGAATGATGGTGTTGACGCTGGTATTGAACAGCCGGCTCAGATTGCGAACTGAGGGCAACCGCTGCCCTGGCCTGTAACTGCCGCTCTCGATATGACGACGCAGTTGCAGACTGATACTTTCATAAAGATAAAGATCCTGATCCAGCAAGGGTCAGTCCCTCTCGAGGTAGTGATTATTGTTGTTCCTCTGAGGTGATCAGTATAACGGCTTTAAGCCATTACTCCAGAATGGGGTAGCGCCGCCCTGGAGCGGATCTGTACTGCTGGCGCTCAGGTCCGGCGTTCCAGCAGCACTCCAGCTTCCATATGGTGGGTATAGGGGAACTGGTCGAACAGGGCGCAACGGGTGATGCGATGGCTGGCCTGAAGCTCGGCGATGTTGGCCGCCAGGGTCTCCGGGTTGCAGGAGATGTACAGGATGCGGTCGTAACCCTTGACCAGTTCCAGGGTGCCCGGATCCAGGCCTGCGCGGGGCGGGTCGACGAAGACGGTGCCGAACTGATAGCCGCTCAGGTCGATACCTTGCAGTCGACGGAACTCGCGCACGCCGGTCAGCGCCTGGGTTACCTCTTCACTTGCAAGGCGCACCAGGGTGACATTCTCTACCTGATTGTCAGCGATGTTCTCCAGCGCCGAGCGTACCGAGCTCTTGGACAGCTCTGTGGCCAGTACCCGGCGAAAGCGGGTGGACAGGGGCAGGGTGAAGTTGCCGTTGCCGCAGTACAGCTCCAGCAGGTCATCGGTATTGTGCCCGGCGGCCTCCAGCGCCCAGCTGAGCATATGCTGGTTGACCACGCCGTTGGGCTGGGTGAAGCCACCCTCGACCTGCTGGTAACGCCAGGTGCGGCCATCCACCTGCAGCTCTTCGAGCACATGATCGCGCGCCAGCACCCGGCGGCGCCCACGGCTGCGGCCGATCAGCAGTATGTTCAGCTGCTCTGCCAGTTTCCGCGCAGCCTGATCCCACTGCTCATCAATCGGGCGGTGGTAGCAGAGGGTGACCAGGGCCTCGCCGGACAGCGTGGTGAGAAACTCCACCTGGAACAGTCTGCGACCCAGCTCGGGGTCGGCCTTGCAGGCCTCCAGCAGGGGCATCATCAGCTCGTTGATGCGGCGGCTGGCAATCGGCAACTGCTCGATCAGGATCGGCTGGCGGTTGTTGCCCGGCTCGAACATTGCGTAGTGCGGCTGTCCCTCCTGATACCACAGACGGAATTCGGCACGCAGACGGAAATGCTCCCGGGGCGAGGCAAACACTGCCGGCTCGGGGGCGCTGAAGGGCGCGAGCAGCTCTGTCAGTCGCTCGCGCTTGGCCGCCAGTTGCTGCTCGTACCCGGACGGATCGAAGCTCACCCCCATCAGCTGAAGAACCCGAGCTTGACGATGAACAGGGCCGACAGCACGTAGAGGCTGGAATTGAGATCACGCCAGCGACCGGACAGCAGCTTGATGGCGGTCCAGGTAATGAAGCCCAAGGCAATGCCGTTGGCGATGGAGAAGGTCAGGGGCATCATCAGCGCCGTTACCACCACGGGGGCGGCTTCGGTCAGGTCTTCCCAGTTCACCTGAACCAGGCCGCTGGTCATCAGCACGGCAACGAAGAACAGTGCCGGTGCGGTGGCAAAAGCCGGTACCGCGCCGGCCAGCGGCGACAGGAACAGACTCAGCAGGAACAGGGCGGCGACCACGCAGGCGGTCAGACCGGTACGGCCGCCGACAGCGGTGCCCGCGGCGGACTCGACGTAGCTGGTGGTGGTGGATGTACCCAGCAGGGACCCGAACATGGTGGCAGTGCTGTCAGCCATCAGGGCGCGGCCCAGACGCGGCAGCTTGCCGTCCTTGTCCACCAGATCGGCCTTCTGGGCCACTCCGATCAGGGTGCCCGAGGTGTCGAACAGGTCGACGAACAGGAAGGCGAAGATCACCGCGACCAGCCCCACGTCCAGCGCCCCGCGGATATCCAGCTCGAGGAAGGTCGGCGCCAGGCTCGGCGGTGCGGAAACGAAGCCGGTGGCTTGGGTCAGGCCGAACAGCAGGCTGATGCCGGTAATGACCAGAATGCCGATCATCACCGCACCGGTCACCCGACGGTAGGCCAGAGCCACGATCAGCATGAAGCCCAGGGCGGCCAGAAGGGGGCCGGGCTGGGTCATGTCACCGGCGCCGACCAGGGTGGCCGGGTTGTCCACCACGATGCCCGCGCTCTTCAGTGCAATCAATGCCAGGAACAGGCCGATGCCTGCGGCAATCGCCGAGCGCAGCGGCATGGGGATGCTGTTGATGATCCACTCCCGGATGCGGAAGATGCTCAGCATGAAGAACAGCAAACCCGAGATGAATACCGCACCCAGGGCGACCTGCCAGCTGTAGCCCATGGAGCCCACCACGGTGTAGCTGAAAAAGGCGTTCAGGCCCATGCCCGGAGCCAGGGCGATGGGATAGTTGGCCCAAGCGCCCATGATCAGCGAGCCCAGCGCGGCCGCCAGACAGGTGGCGACGAAGGCGGCGCCCGGATCGATACCGGCGTCGGCCATCATCATGGGATTGACGAAAATGATATAGGCCATGGTCAGGAAGGTGGTCACACCGGCGAGGATCTCGGTGCGGACGTTGGTGCCATGTGCCTTGAGTTGAAACAGCTTTTCCAGCATGGGGAGAGTCTCGGTAGAGGGGGGCCGAAAAGCGTGCCATTCTAGCCTATCTCCCCGGGTCACGCAGCATCTTTGGCCTGATCCGCGATGCGGAGGGGCGGCGCGGGCAGGGAGTATCGGACTGTCTGGTGAGTGCTCCGTCCGGCAACCCGCAGGTGAATTTTCAGCGCTGTTGTGTCAGGCTTGTCGGTCATTTTTCAGGAGAGCAGCCATGAGCCACACCTTTGAAACCGACGAACAGCGCGTCAGCTACGGCATTGGCCGGCAGATGGGTGATCAGTTGCTGTCGAGCAATATCCCGGACCTGAGCGTTGAACTGGTGCTGGCCGGTCTGCGCGACGCCTACACCCAGCAGCCCAGTCAGGTGGACGACGCCGCCATGCAGGCTGCCTTCCAGACCCTGCAGGCCAAGATGCAGGCCCTGGCCGAGGAATCCGCCCGCGCCGCAGGCAAGGCCGGTCAGGAGTTCCTCGAGCGCAACAGCAGTCGCGAAGGCGTGATCACTCTGCCATCCGGTCTGCAGTATGAGGTCATCAGCGAAGGTACCGGAGCCACTCCGACTGCCAGCTCTACCGTCCGTACCCACTACGAAGGCACCCTGATCAGTGGTGAGGTATTTGACAGCTCCTACAAGCGCGGCCAACCCGCCGAGTTCCCGGTAGGCGGCGTTATCGCCGGCTGGACCGAAGCACTGCAATTGATGAAAGAAGGTGCCAAATGGCGCCTCTACATCCCCGCGGACCTGGCCTACGGCGGCCGCGCCGCCGGCAGCATCCCGCCGCACAGCACCCTGATCTTCGACATCGAACTGCTCAAGGTCCTGTAACGACCGGCCCATTCGCCACTCCCGTAGGAGCACCCGCCCCGGGTGCGAATGCCCACCGGCGGCGCCGAAGTTGCCGGCACGCCCCAATCGCACCGAGGGCGGGTGCTCCTACGGAGTGCGCAAGGCAGACGGATATTCGCTGTAGGAGCACCCGCCCCGGGTGCGAATGCCCGCCGGCGGCGCCGTCGTTGCCGGCACGTCCCAATCGCACCGAGGGCGGTGCTCCTACAATCGAGCCTGCCACCCCATCCGGTAGGAGCACCCGCCCCGGGTGCGAACCCCCGCCGGCGGCGCCGGAGTTGCCGGTACGCCCCAATCGCACCGAGGGCGGTGCTCCTACGG
>NZ_FOYD01000012.1:0-31918 GCF_900115905.1 Halopseudomonas formosensis | reverse complement strand
CCCAATCGCACCGAGGGCGGTGCTCCTACGGAGTGCGCAAGGCAGACGGATACTCGCTGTAGGAGCACCCGCCCCGGGTGCGAAGGGGCGGTGAGGGGTAACTCAGAACTGGCGATCTACCGCAAAGCGGGCCAGCTGTTCGAGGGCGTCACGGTAGACGGAGGGGGGCAGGGCCTGCAGCAGGTTGCATGCTTCATCCGCATACTGGCGGGCAAGGTTGGCGGTGTATTCCAGCGCGCCGCTGGCTTCGACGGCCTCGCGGATGATATTGATGTCTTCCACGCCGCCTTTCTGAATGGCCCGGCGCACCAGCGCCGCCTGCTCATCGGTGCCTTCACGCATGGTATAGATCAGCGGCAGGGTCGCCTTGCCTTCGGCAAGATCGTCGCCGACGTTCTTGCCCATGGCCTCGGCATCGCCGGTGTAGTCCAGCAGGTCATCCACCAGCTGGAAGGCGATACCCAGAGCATCGCCGTAGCGGCGCAGGGCTTCCTGCTGTGGGGCGGGCGCATCGGCCAGGATGGCGGCGGTATGGGTGGAGGCCTCGAACAGCATGGCCGTCTTGCTGCGGATCACTTCCATATAAGTGGCTTCGTCGGTGCTGGCATCGCGCACCTTCGACAATTGCAGCACCTCGCCTTCGGCGATCACGTTGGTGGCGCTGGCCAGCACCCGCATGATGCGCATGTCGTCGAGCTCGACCATCAGCTCGAACGAACGGGAATAGAGAAAATCACCCACCAGGACGCTGGCGGCATTGCCCCAGAGTGCGTTGGCGGTGGAGCGGCCCCGGCGCAGCTCGGAAGTGTCGACCACGTCGTCGTGCAGCAGGGTAGAGGTATGCATGAACTCGATGATCGCCGCCAGGGTATGCGGCCGGGCATCGGTCAGACCGCAGGCGCGGGCACCGAGCAGCACCACCAGCGGACGCAGGCGCTTGCCGCCGGCGCTGATGATGTAGCTGCCGATCTTCTCGACCAGCGGAACACGAGAGTGCAGCTGGCGCATGATCAGCTGATTGACAGCTTCGAAATCGTCGGTAACCGCGGTATAAAAAGGCAGGGTGGTCATCTACTGCACACTTTCGGAATGGATGCGCGGCATGCTAGGCGGCGGCTGGCGTACTGTCAAGGAACGCCCCTGCCGGCGCGGCGCTGTCCGGCTGGTTTTGAAGGGTGATTGGCATTGCTTTTCATCCAGCTTGTCGGTAGAATCCCCGGCCCTGAAAACCCGATTTACAGCATCCCTGTTTTGACAATGGCAAGCTCGGGCCCGATAGGCGGGTTCACTTGCAGCCATGCCGGCCACTAACTACTACTACCAAGCGCCGGGTGAGCAGGATTACGGAGAAAGCAACATGTACGCAGTAATTGTTACTGGTGGTAAGCAGTACAAGGTCGCCGAAGGCGAATACCTGAGAGTAGAGAAGCTGGAAGCCGAAACCGGCTCCACTATCGAGTTCGATCGCGTACTGCTGGTCGGTAACGGTGATGACGTCACCATCGGTGCACCCGTTGTTGAAGGTGCCAAGGTGACTGCTGAAGTCAGTGCTCATGGTCGTGGCGACAAGGTCCGCATCATCAAGTTCAAGCGCCGCAAGCACCACATGAAGCGCATGGGCCACCGTCAGTGGTACACCGAAATCAAGATCACCGGCATCTCTGCCTAAGTATTGAGGAGTAAGAACTCATGGCACACAAAAAAGCAGGCGGTTCCACACGTAACGGTCGCGACTCAGAAGCCAAACGACTTGGTGTGAAACTGTACGGTGGTCAGCAGGCTACTGCCGGCAACATCATCGTTCGTCAGCGCGGCACCCAGTTCCACGCTGGCAAGAACGTTGGCATGGGCAAGGATCACACTCTGTTCGCCAAGGCTGACGGCGTGATTAAGTTCGAAGTCAAGGGTGAGTTCAACCGTCGCTACGTGAGTGTCGTAGCCGGCTGAAGCCAAACCTGATCCAGAAAGCCCTGTCTTGCGACGGGGCTTTTTTGTTTGTAGCGTAGGTCTTTCCTTCCAACCCCTCATGAGGGGGAGCAATATGAAATTCGTAGATGAAGTGTCCATTACCGTCAAAGCCGGTGATGGTGGCAATGGTTGCATGAGTTTCCGCCGGGAAAAGTTCATTCCCAAGGGTGGTCCTGACGGTGGTGATGGTGGTGATGGCGGTTCCATCTATCTGGAAGCCGATCCCAACCTCAACACCCTGGTCGACTACCGCTATACCCGCCGGTTCAACGCCCAGCGGGGCGAGAACGGTCGCGGCTCCGATTGCACCGGCGCCAAGGGCGAGGACATGGTGCTGCGCGTTCCGGTGGGTACCACTGTGGTGGATGCCGGAACCCAGGAGATCATCGGTGACCTGACCGAGCCCGGTCAGCGGCTGCTGGTGGCCCAGGGCGGATTCCATGGTCTGGGCAATACCCGCTTCAAGTCCAGTGTGAACCGTGCTCCGCGCCAGACCACCCAGGGCAGCCTGGGTGAACTGCGCGACCTGAAACTGGAGCTCAAGGTGCTGGCGGACGTGGGGCTGCTGGGTCTGCCCAACGCCGGCAAGAGCACCTTCATCCGCGCTGTATCGGCCGCCAAGCCCAAGGTGGCGGACTACCCCTTCACCACCATGGTGCCCAACCTGGGCGTGGTGGACGTGGGCCAGATGCGCAGTTTCGTCATTGCCGACATCCCCGGGGTGATTGCCGGTGCTGCCGAAGGTGCAGGTCTGGGCACAAGGTTCCTCAAGCATCTGTCGCGCACCCGTCTGCTGCTGCACCTGGTGGACATGGCGCCGCTGGACCAGAGCGATCCGGTCGAGGCTGTCGAAACCATCGTTCACGAGCTGGGCAAGTTCAGTCCGGCCCTGACCCTGCGCGAGCGCTGGCTGGTACTCAACAAGTGTGACCAGCTGCTGGAAGACGAGCAGCAGGCGATTCTCGACGACGTGGTCGAGCGTCTGGAATGGGAAGGTCCGGTGTTTGTCATCTCCGCGTCCGAACGTCAGGGTACCGACGAGCTGGCCAAGGCCGTGATGAACTGGCTGGAGGAGCGCGAGCTGCGCATGCAGGAAGACGAGGAATATGCCGCCGAGGTGGCCGAACTCGACCGGCGTATCGAGGAAGAGGCGCGTGCGCACATCCAGGAGCTGGATGACCGCAAGGCGCGGCGCAAGGCCGGCATCAGCGACGACGAAGACGATGACTTCGACGACGAGGATGACGAGGATGGTCCGGAAATTATCTACGTTCGCTGAGCGGAGTTGAGATTGCATGCGTGACAAGGTGACTGCCGCCCGGCGGTGGGTGATCAAGATCGGCAGTGCATTGCTGACCGGCAACGGCAAGGGGCTGGATCGCCAGGCCATTGCCGTCTGGGTCAGGCAGATGGCGGCATTGCGGGAAAGTGGTGTGGATGTGGTGCTGGTGTCCTCCGGTGCGGTGGCCGCCGGCATGACCCGTCTGGGCTGGAACGAGCGACCCAAGAGCATCCATCAGCTGCAGGCCGCTGCTGCGGTAGGGCAGATGGATCTGGTGCAGGCCTGGGAAAGCAGCTTCGAGGAGTTCGGGCTGACTACCGCCCAAGTGCTGCTCACCCATGACGACCTCTCTGATCGCAAGCGCTACCTCAACGCCCGCAGCACCCTGCGCAGCCTGCTGGATCTCGGCGTCATTCCCGTCATCAACGAGAACGATACCGTGGTTACCGACGAGATCCGCTTCGGCGACAACGACACCCTGGGCGCGCTGGTCACCAACCTGGTCGAGGCTGATCTGCTGGTGATACTGACTGATCGCGACGGCCTGTATACCGCCGACCCGCGGAGCAATCCGGATGCCCAGCTGATCAGCAATGCCATGGCCGATGATCCCAAGCTCGACGCCATGGCAGGCGGCTCAGCCGGTACGCTCGGGCGCGGCGGCATGCAGACCAAGCTGCGCGCTGCTCGCCTGGCAGCCCGTTCCGGGGCGAGCACCATCATTGTTGGTGGCAGCATCGAGCGGGTGATCGACCGGCTCAAGGCGGGCGAGGAGCTGGGGACCCTGCTGCTACCCGAGAAAGGCATGCTGGCTGCGCGCAAGCAGTGGCTGGCCGGCCATCTGCAGACCCGGGGCCGACTGCTGGTCGATGACGGCGCAGTAAGGGCGCTGCAGAGCGGACGCTCCAGTCTGCTGCCAGTTGGCGTCAAGGCGGTGGAAGGCAACTTCCGACGTGGCGAAATGGTGGTCTGCGCCGCCATGGACGGCCGCGAAATCGCCCGGGGCCTGGTGAACTACGGCGCCCAGGAAGCAGCAAAGATTGTCGGCCAGCCCAGTGAAGCCATCGCCGGCATTCTCGGCTATGTCGACGAACCCGAGCTGGTGCACCGGGATAATCTGGTGCTGGTGTAGGCGCTGGTTTTAAACCCTTCGCACCCGGGGCGGGTGCTCCTACAGCAGGCCCGGTCTTCTCTGATATGTCTGTGTAGGAGCACCGCCCTCGGTGCGAACGGGGTTATCGGCAACTCCGCCGCTGCCCGCTGACATTCGCACCCGGGGCGGGTGCTCCTACAGCGGGTTCGGTCTTCTCTGATATGTCTGTGTAGGAGCACCGCCCCCGGTGCGAACGGGGTTATCGGCAACTCCGCCGCCGCCGGCTGACATTCGCACCCGGGGCGGGTGCTCCTACAGCAGCCCCGGTTTTCGCTTATATATCTGCGTAGGAGCACCGCCCTCGGTGCGAAGGGTCCCAAACGCAGGCGCACCCAAACCCCGGGCACAAAAAAACCGGCTTGAAGCCGGTTTTTCTGTATCTGCAGAACGCAATCAGGCGGCGGTAGCCAGGGCCTTGATGTGTGCGTTCAGGCGGCTCTTGTGACGAGCGGCCTTGTTCTTGGCGATGATGCCCTTGTCGGCCATGCGGTCGATGACCGGAACGGCAGCAGTGTAGGCGGCCTGGGCTTTTTCCAGATCCTTGGCGTCGATCGCTTTTACAACGTTCTTGATGTAGGTACGAACCATGGAGCGCAGGCTTGCATTGTGATTGCGGCGCTTCTCGGCCTGCTTGGCGCGTTTCTTGGCTTGAGGTGAGTTGGCCACCGTCTTGCTCCTCAGAAAATCATGTGAATAAGGGTGTAAATAAGGTCGCGTACTGTGCCGCACAGCGGTGCCGATGTCAAGGGGTAAGGCAGAGTTCCGGGCGGGACGAGTACCGAGGTGTGGCGGCACCCGCGCTACGCCTGGGGCGTACCAACCACCGCCACTTAGCGCTATGATCGCCCTCTTGTTTCGACAGAGCAATGATGAGAACAATGACCGAGACCACGCCCACGCCTCCCTCCGCCGACAAGGCACCCAGTCTGCTGCGCTCCGGCATGGTGGTCAGCATCATGACCATGCTGTCCCGGGTGCTGGGCATGGTACGCGATGTGGTGGTGGCGGCCTATTTCGGCTCCAAGTCGGAAGCTGATGCCTTCTTTATCGCCTTCAAGATCCCCAACTTCCTGCGTCGTCTGTTTGCCGAGGGTGCCTTCGCCCAGGCCTTCGTGCCGGTGCTGTCCGAATACCGCACCCGTTATACCCTCGCCGAGGTACAGAATCTGGTCAACCGGGTGACCGGGACCCTGGGCATTACCCTCGCCGGCATCACCCTGCTCGGCGTTGCCGGCGCGCCGGTGTTGATCACGCTGTTCGCCCCGGGCTTCTACGGTGAGACGGAGAAGCTGGAGCTGGCTACCCAGATGCTGCGGATCACCTTTCCCTACCTGTTCCTGATCTCCCTGACTGCCCTGTGCGGCGCCATCCTCAACAGCTATGGCCGTTTTGCCGTGCCGGCCTTTACCCCGGTGCTGCTCAACCTGTGCATGATCGGCGCCACCATATTCATGACTCCCTATTTCGACCAGCCGATCCTGGCGCTGGCCTGGGGGGTATTCATTGCCGGTGTGGTGCAGCTGCTGTTCCAGTTGCCTTTTCTGGCTCAGATACGCCTGCTGCCCATACCCCGCCCGGATCGCAAGCACGAGGGCGTCAGGCGCATCATGACGCTGATGATTCCTGCGCTGTTCGGTGTCTCGGTCAGTCAGATCAACCTGCTGCTGGATACGGTGCTGGCCTCCTTCCTGCAGACCGGCAGCATCTCCTGGCTGTATTACGCCGACCGTCTCTCCGAGCTGCCTCTGGGTGCCTTCGGTATTGCCATAGGGACGGTGATACTGCCGGCGCTGTCCCGCCAGCATGCAGGGGAGGATCCCAAGGCCTTTGCTGCCACCCTGGACTGGGCGGTGCGCATGGTGCTGCTGGTAGGCGTACCTGCCGCGCTGGCGCTCTTGCTGCTGGCCGAGCCGCTGATCGCCACGCTGTTCCATTACGGCGCCATGACCGAGCGCGACGTCGTTCAGTCGGCCAATGCCCTGCGTGCCTATGCGGTGGGGGTGATGACCTTCATGCTGATCAAGGTGCTGGCTCCCGGCTATTTTGCCCGCCAGGACATGAAGACCCCGGTGCGCATCGCGGTTACCTGTATGGTGGCCAACATGGTGTTCAACCTGATCCTGGTGTGGCCGCTGGCCCACGTGGGTCTCGCCCTGGCTACTTCATTGTCCGCATTGCTCAACGCCGGGATGCTCTGGTGGGGGCTGCGCAAGATCGGTGTCTACCAGGCCCAGCCGGGTTGGCCGATGTTCACTCTGCGGCTGCTGCTGGCCTGCGCGGCGCTGTCCGTCGTGGTGCTGTGGCTGGCGGCGGATGTGCAGCAGTGGTTCGAGTGGGGCTGGCAGCAGAAGGTGCTGCAGATGAGCATTCTGGTGGTGGCAGGTATTGCGGTGTTTCTGGTGACGCTGGTGGCCAGTGGCATGCGCATGAGGCATGTGCGCAAGTAGCGCCAGGAGCGGCAAGCCAAGTCACCTCTTGTATGTAGCGCACCCGCGCTACGTGCCTGGGAGGGACGAGCACTAGCTCGTCCGCAGAGTAGGGGGGGCGGAGCTGCCTGCTGCGCCGTTTCGCACCGAGGGCGGTGCTCCTACACGAAACATATCGGAGAAGCCCGAACCCCCCGTAGGAGCACCCGCCCCGGGTGCGAATGCCAGCCGGCGGCGGAGTGGTCGCAAACCCGTTTCGCACCGGGGCGGTGCTCCTACACGAAACATATCGGAGAAGCCCGAGCCCACCGTAGGAGCACCCGCCCCGGGTGCGAATGCCAGCCGGCGGCGGAGTTGCCGGCAACCCCGTTTCGCACCGAGGGCGGTGCTCCTACGCAGAATATATCGGAGAAGCCCGAACCCACTGTAGGAGCACTCGCCTCGGGTGCGAATGCCTGCCGGCGGCGGAGTTGCCGGCAACCCGGTTCGCACCGGGGGCGGTGCTCCTACGTGGGGCATGGCCCAGGTACAAGGAGTGCAGCCGGGGGCGAAGGCTTACCCCATGACGCCGCCCCTGCTAACCCTGTATACTTGGCGGCTTTGACTTCTCTGCCATTATCGAGCTTTATGGAACTGGTCCGCGGCCTGCACAATCTGCGCTCCCGCTATCGTGGGTGCGTGGCGACAATTGGTAACTATGACGGCGTGCATGCCGGTCATCAGGCCATTCTCAAGCGCCTCAGGGCCCATGCCACCCGCGTCGGGCTGCCCGGCTGCGTGGTGATATTCGAGCCCCAGCCGCGTGAGTACTTCTCGCCGCAGAGCGCACCGCCGCGCCTGACCCGTCTGCGTGACAAGCTGGCGCTGCTGGAAGAGCAGGGCGTGGACCGGGTGCTGTGCCTGGCCTTCAACCGCCGCCTGCGCGAACTCAGTGCCGACGAATTCATTCAGCAGGTCTTGATCGATGGCCTCGGCGTACAGCATCTGGAGGTTGGTGACGACTTCCGTTTCGGTTGTGATCGCGCCGGTGACTTCAACCTCCTGAAGCAGTGGGGCCAGCGCAAGGGCTTTACCGTTGAGTCCGCCAGTACCGTAGCGGAGAGCGGCGAGCGGGTCAGCAGCACCCGGGTGCGTCAGGTGCTGGCCGATGGCGACTTTGCCCAGGCCGAGCGGCTGCTGGGGCGTCCCTTCAGCATCACCGGCCGGGTACTGCATGGCCAGAAGCTCGGCCGTCAGCTGGGCGCCCCGACCGCCAACGTGCAGCTCAAGCGTCTGCGGGCGCCGCTGAACGGCGTTTACCGGGTCAGCGTCGAGCTGGATGGAGTCCGCCAGCCGGGCGTGGCCAACATCGGCGCCCGCCCGACCGTAGAGGGCGACGGCCGACCGCACCTGGAAGTCCACCTGTTGGACTTCAGTGGCGACCTTTACGGTCGTCGCATCACAGTGGTATTTCATGAAAAACTGCGTGACGAACAGCGTTTCGACTCGCTGCAGGCCTTGCAGGACGCCATCAAGGCTGATTTCGACACCGCTCGTGCCCAATGGGCCGCCGAATTGAACAAGTGAGCCAGGACGATGACTGATTACAAAGCGACGCTGAACCTGCCCGCAACCGACTTCCCGATGAAAGCCGGTCTGCCTACCCGCGAGCCGGAAACCCTGAAACGTCTGGACAGCATCGGTCTCTACCAGAAAATCCGCGAGGTCAGCAAAGGGCGCCCGCAGTTCATCCTGCACGACGGCCCGCCCTACGCCAACGGCAGCATCCACATCGGTCACGCGGTGAACAAGATCATCAAGGACATGATCGTGCGCTCGCGCACCCTGTCCGGCTTCGACGCTCCCTATGTGCCCGGCTGGGATTGCCACGGCCTGCCGATCGAGCACAAGGTCGAAACCACCCACGGCAAGAACCAGCCCGCGGACAAGACCCGCGAACGCTGCCGTGACTACGCCGCCGAGCAGATCGAAGGGCAGAAGGCCGACTTCATCCGCCTCGGCGTGCTGGGCGACTGGGACAACCCCTACAAGACCATGGAGTTCCCCAACGAAGCGGGCGAGATCCGCGCGCTGGCGAAGATGGTCGAGGGCGGCTTCGTGTTCAAGGGCCTGAAGCCGGTCAACTGGTGCTTCGACTGTGGCTCGGCCCTGGCCGAAGCGGAAGTGGAATACCAGGACAAGAAGTCCGACGCCATCGACGTGGCCTTCGCCGTCGAGGATGCCGACAAGCTGGCCGCGGCCTTCGGTCAGGGCAATCTGGGCAAGCCCACCAGCATCGTCATCTGGACCACCACCCCCTGGACCATTCCCGCCAACCAGGCGCTGAACGTCCACCCCGATTTCATCTATGCCCTGGTCGACACCGGCGAGAAGCAGCTGGTGCTGGCCGAGGAGCTGGTCGAGTCCTGCCTGCAGCGTTACGGCCTGCAGGGCGCCATCATCGCCCGTTGCGAGGGCAGGGCGCTGGAGCACATCCGCTTCCGCCACCCCTTCTACGAGCGCTTCTCTCCGGTCTACCTGGCCGAATATGTGGAGACCGGCGCCGGGACGGGTATCGTTCACTCCTCGCCCGCCTATGGTGAGGACGACTTCCGTACCTGCAAGGCGTACGGCATGGAGAACGACGACATTCTCAACCCAGTACAGAGCAACGGCGTCTACGTCAGCGACCTGCCGTTCTTCGGCGGCCAGTTCATCTGGAAGGCCAACCCGAACATCGTCGCCAAGCTCGACGAAGTCGGCGCGCTGCTCAAGCACGAACCCATCCAGCACAGCTACATGCACTGCTGGCGCCACAAGACCCCGCTGATCTACCGGGCCACCGCCCAGTGGTTCGTCGGCATGGACAAGGTCGCCAGAGACGGCAGCACCCTGCGTGCCCGCGCGCTGGATGCCATCGAGCAGACCCAGTTCGTTCCGGCCTGGGGTCAGGCCCGTCTGCACGGCATGATCGCCGGTCGTCCGGACTGGTGTATCTCCCGTCAGCGCAACTGGGGCGTGCCGATTCCCTTCTTCCTGCACAAGGAGAGCGGCGAACTGCACCCGCGCACCGTCGAGCTGATGGAAGAAGTCGCCAAGCGCGTCGAGCAGGAAGGCATCGAAGCCTGGTTCAAGCTGGACGCGGCCGAACTGCTGGGCGACGAGGCCGAACAGTACGAGAAGATCAGCGACACCCTGGACGTGTGGTTCGACTCCGGGACCACCCACTGGCACGTGATGCGCGGCTCGCACCCCATGGGTCACGAGCAGGGCCCGCGTGCCGATCTGTACCTGGAAGGCTCGGACCAGCATCGCGGCTGGTTCCACTCCTCCCTGCTGACCGCCTGCGCCATCGATGGCCACGCGCCCTACCGCGGTCTGCTGACCCACGGGTTCGTGGTCGACGAGAACGGCCGCAAGATGTCCAAGTCGCTGGGCAACGTGGTTGCGCCCCAGGAAGTCAACGACAGCCTGGGTGCCGATATCCTGCGCCTGTGGGTATCCTCCACCGATTATTCGGGCGAGATGGCCGTCTCCAAGCAGATCCTGCAGCGTACTGCCGACGCCTATCGCCGTATCCGCAATACCGCCCGCTTCCTGCTGTCGAACCTCAACGGTTTCGACCCGGCCCGCGACGCCCTGGCCCCCGAGCAGATGCTCGACCTGGACCGCTGGGCAGTGGACCGCGCGCTGCTGGTACAGCAGGAGATCAGCGAAGCCTACGACACCTACAAGTTCTGGAACGTCTACCAGAAGGTGCACAACTTCTGCGTGCAGGAGCTGGGCGCCTTCTACCTGGACATCATCAAGGACCGCCAGTACACCACGGGTGCCGACAGCACCGCACGGCGCTCCTGCCAGACCGCCATGTACCACATCGCCGAAGCACTGGTGCGCTGGATTGCCCCCATCCTGGCCTTCACTGCCGAGGAAATCTGGCAATACCTGCCCGGCGAGCGCAACGAGTCGGTCATGCTCAACACCTGGTATGAAGGTCTGACCGCACTGCCCGAGGGCAGCGCCCTGGACCGCGCCTTCTGGGATCAGGTGCTGGAGGTGAAGATGGCCGTCAACAAGGAACTGGAAAACCTGCGCAACGCCAAGGTCATCGGCGGCAACCTGCAGGCCGAAGTCACCCTGTACGCCGACGACCAGCTCACCGCCACCCTGAACAAGCTCGGCGATGAACTGCGCTTTGTCCTCATCACCTCCGCCGCACGCGTCGCACCGCTGGCCGAAGCAGGCGAGGGCGCCGTGGACACCGACGTTACTGGCCTCAAGCTGAGCATCGTCAAGTCCGGCCATGGCAAATGCGTGCGCTGCTGGCACTTCCTGCCGGACGTCGGCACCCACGCCAACCACCCGGAACTGTGCGGCCGCTGCGTAACCAACATCGAAGGCCCCGGCGAGGTGCGTAAGCATGCCTGATCTGCGCCGCAGTGGACTGGTATGGCTTCTGCTCAGCGTTGCAGTCATCGCGCTGGACCTGCTGAGCAAATGGGTCGCCGAGTCGAGCCTGGACCTGTACCAGCAGGTGCCGGTAATCGACGGCCTGTTCAGCTTCACCCTGGCCTACAACACCGGCGCCGCGTTCAGCTTCCTGTCCGACGCCGGCGGCTGGCAGCGCTGGTTCTTCATCGCCATCGCGGTGGGCGTCAGTGGCCTGCTGCTGGTCTGGCTCGCCCGCCTGCCACGCAGCAAATGGCTTGAGTCAGTCGCCCTGGCGCTGATCCTCGGCGGCGCCCTCGGCAACCTGTACGACCGCATAGTGCATGGCCACGTGGTGGACTTCATCCTGGTGCACTGGCACCAGAGCTGGTACTTCCCCGCGTTCAATATTGCCGACAGTGCGATAACGGTGGGAGCGGTGATGCTGATAGTGGACATGTTCCGGCCCAATCGCGCCGAGGGCGGGGCTCCAGCAGCATAGGCCGGGGTGTGGTGCGGTCTGGGTTGTGGGAACGAGGCTTGGTTGGGGAGCGCGGTTTGGTTTTGTAGGAGCGCCGCCCCCGGCGCGAAGACCCTCGCCCCAAGGGCCCGGCTCCTGCAGAACAGAGGGCGAGTAAAGGGCTGGGAACAGGGGGACAATGAGTCCCCACCAAAGCAAAACGAGACAAACACATGACCGACATCATCCGAATTGGCCACGACACCGAAGTCACCCTGCACTTCACCCTGAAGCTGCCCAGCGGCGAAGTGGTGGACACCACCACCGGCAAGGCACCCGCCACCTTCAAGGTCGGTGATGGCAGCCTGCTGCCCGGCTTCGAGCAGTCCCTGTTCGGACTCAAGGCCGGTGACCAGCGCAGCTTCGTGATCGAGCCCGAGCGTGGCTTCGGTCCCGGCAGCCCGCAGAACATCCAGACCATGCCCCGTGACCAGTTCAGCGACATGGAGCTGGAGCACGGCCTGCTGATCATCTTCCGCGATGCCGCCGGTGGTGAAATGCCCGGCGTGGTCAAGGCCATCCATGACAACACCGTGGAGATCGACTTCAACCACCCGCTGGCGGGCAAGGACATCACCTTCGAGGTGGAAATCATTGCGGTGAAGGCTGTCTGAGGTAGAGTAACCAGACGTCCTGTCCAGATCCCAGTATTCGAGGAACAGCATGCAGATCAAACTGGCCAATCCACGCGGCTTCTGTGCCGGCGTCGACCGGGCTATCGAAATCGTCAACCGAGCGCTGGAAGTATTCGGTCCACCGATCTATGTGCGCCATGAAGTGGTGCACAACAAGTTCGTCGTAGAGGACCTGCGCAGCCGCGGCGCGGTGTTTGTTGACGAGCTGCATGAGATCCCCGATGACGTCATCGTCATCTTCAGCGCCCACGGCGTCTCCAAGGCCGTGCAGGACGAGGCCGCAGAACGGGGTCTCAAGGTGTTCGACGCCACCTGCCCGCTGGTCACCAAGGTGCATATGGAAGTACTGCGCTACAGTCGTGACGGCCGCGAGTGCGTGCTGATCGGCCACGCCGGACACCCGGAGGTGGAAGGCACCATGGGCCAGTACGACACCAGCAATGGCGGCACCATCTACCTGGTGGAAAACGAGGACGACGTCGCCCGTCTGCAGGTGAAGGATCCCAACCGCCTGGCCTTTGTCACCCAGACCACCCTGTCCATGGACGACACCGCCAGGGTCATCGACGCGCTGCGCAAGCACTTCCCGGCCATCGAAGGCCCGCGCAAGGACGACATCTGCTACGCCACCCAGAACCGCCAGGACGCAGTCAAGCAGCTGGCCGGCGAATGCGATCTGGTACTGGTCGTCGGCAGCCCCAACAGCTCCAACTCCAACCGCCTGCGCGAACTGTCCGACCGCATGGGCACACCCGCCTACCTGATCGACGGCGCCGACGAGATTCGTCCGGAGTGGCTGGAGGGTGTCAGCACCATAGGCGTCACCGCCGGCGCATCCGCGCCCGACATACTGGTGCAGCAGGTCATCCGGCATCTGCGCGACAGCGGCGCCGACAGCGTCACCGAACTGGCCGGCCGCGAGGAGAACATCGTCTTCAGCATGCCCAAGGAACTGCGGGTAGTGCAGCTCAACTGAGCAGGGTGCAAGGCATATCCCGGGAAGGACGAGCACCAGCTCGTCCACGGAGTTGCCGAGGCTCCCTCATCGAGTCGTTTTGGAACGCTGCCCCGGGAAGGACGAGCACCAGCTCGTCCGCGGTGCAGCAGGAGGACTCGCCCATCGAGCCACCAGGCACACTACGCTGTTCGCACCCGGGGCGGGTGCTCCTACAAGGCTGCGACGCCCGAGAGGGGCGAGCTCATCGAGTTCGATCGCGGCCCGTGGGCTCGACGTTCCCAGGCAGCGTGTACCCCCGGGGCGCAGCGCACCCGCGCTACGCCAACCCGAGCCGGTGCAACCCCGGGAAGGACGAGCACCAGCTCGTCCACCCCTCACTCTCCAGCCAAGTCCC
Source organism: Halopseudomonas formosensis (assembly GCF_900115905.1). GTDB lineage: Bacteria > Pseudomonadota > Gammaproteobacteria > Pseudomonadales > Pseudomonadaceae > Halopseudomonas > Halopseudomonas formosensis. The sequence goes on along the minus strand of NZ_FOYD01000012.1, from coordinate 18,175 downwards.
ACAACTGCCGAATCCCCGCCACTCCCTGCGCCCCCGCCTCAAACGCCTGTGACAGCTCCTGAGGCCCAAGCCCGCCCAACAGGTACACAGGCATGTTCACCGAGTCGATCAGCTCCCTGGCGCGCTCCCAGCCCAAATGGGCAGCGCCGGGGTGGCTCTGTGTGGGCAGCACAGGGGACAGGGTGACGAAATCCACCCCCAGCTCCGCCGCCATGACCAATTCCTCTGCATCATGGCAGGACGCAGCAAAAAGAGAAGCAGCCCGTCGCGCCGGGGGCACCGCTCCTACACCAGGAGAAGACCCTTGTAGGAGCGGCGCCCCCGCCGCGAATGATGCCTCCGCAGCGCACCGCTCCTCCCATATCTTCCGCAACTGCCTCCCGGTCAAATGCCACCCCACCCCCGGCCATTCCGGCGGCTCATCCCCTTTCAGCATCCACCGAAAGTCCGCCCCGAACCGCTCCAACACCCGCTCAACCAGTCCACGGTACGCACTGCCCGACAACTGGGTCTGGCGCAGCTGCACAAGCCGAATACCTGCGTCCTTCGCCCGTTGCAGACCCGCAAAAAGCGCCTGTTCATCCTTCATGTCAGGGGTGATCAGGTAGCATTCGGGCAACTGCGCCGCCCGCACAACAGGCGCATTGGCCGCAGGAAACTCATACTCATCCAGCCCAGCCGCCGTCACCCAGCGCACCGGCTGGCCTTCCGCCCCGTGGGCTTCACCATCAAAACCGGTTACCAACCACACATCCAGGCGAACCGACTTGTCCGTGTAGTCATGACGAATATCCAGCAGGGGCCGGGCTTGAGTAACAGTAACCCCCAGCTCCTCACGCAGCTCCCGCACCAGCCCATCAAACCGCTGCTCACCATCCTCCAGCTTGCCACCGGGAAACTCCCACAGCCCACCCTGATGAACATGGTCAGGACGTTTGGCAATCAGAATACGGTTCTGATCGTCGCGGATGACGGCAGCGATTACGTGAATACGGCGCATGGAGTTACTCAGGAAATGCAGGAGGGGAGGGGAAAGCCAACCAGCACGACATCGCCGGGCTTATAGGTCATCGTAGATGGCGTCTTCTTCGTTATCCCAGACCTTAGCGAAGGACTTTTCTGATGCGCAGGTGAAGTCGCGGGCTAGAGCGTCGTTTGATCTGCTTTGCCGCTGGCGCAGAAAATCGATGAAATCCTCGGCTTCGGCGCGGTGTTCGGGAGTCAGTAACGCCAGCTTGCGGATTATGTGCTGGACCTGAGAATCCATATCGCTAACCTCGTAGATGCTGTCGTCTGAGTTTAGGAGATTCCGAGACGGTTTCCCATACAGGCTGGGTATGCCGGGCTCACTGCTTCGGCACATCTTCGGAAAACACATCCTGCTCCAGCTCATCACCCGGAATCACATGCTCCTCGGCGGCCCAGGCGCCCAGATCGATCAGGCGGCAGCGGGGCGAGCAAAAGGGGCGCTCCGGAAAGCTCTCGTCCCAGGTAACCGGCGCCTTGCAGGTGGGGCATTCGACTGTTCTGGTCATGATCATTCTCCTCGTGCCAGTGCCAGATACTGTTGGTGCAGGGCATCGACCTGCGCATGCAGCGCGGCCAGATCCCGGTCATTCGCGATGACATCGTGGGCATGGCGCAGACGCTCCTCGCGCTGGGCCTGCGCTTTCAGAATGGCGCGCACCTGCTCCTCGGGCACATTGTCCCGCGCCGTGGTACGGGCAATCTGCAACGCCTCGGGCACATCCACCACCAGCACGCGCCGGGTCATCTGGTATTGGCCGGACTCCACCAGCAGGGGCGAGACCAGCAGGGCGTAGGGCGAGCGAGCCGAGGCCAGATCGGTGACGATCTCCTCGCGAATCAGCGGGTGCAGCAACTGCTCCAGCCAGCGCCGCTCATCCGGCACCTGAAACACCCGCTCACGCAGGGCTGCACGATTGAGCGAGCCATCCTCCTGCAATACCGCATCACCAAAGCGATCAACTATCTTCTGCAGCGCCGGCCGGCCAGGCTCCACCACCACCCGGGACTTGATGTCCGCATCCACCACATGAATGCCATGCGCCTGCTCAAACCGCGCCGCCGCAGCACTCTTGCCACTGCCAATGCCGCCGGTCAGGCCGATGATAAGTCTGTCAGAAAAAGTCATTGCGATACCAACCAGCCCTGCACAGTTCAAAGGGCGTCAGTATACGGAGAAAGGACGGCAGGGGTGTAGCGCACCGGCATCCCCATCATTCGCACCCGAGGCGGGTGCTCCTACACGAGTCGAGCCGCTTGCAGGGCACCTGAGGCTCCCCCCCCCCTACTGTAGGAGCACCCGCCCCGGGTGCGAACGCTCGCCGGCGGCGCCGGAGTCGCCGGCACACCCAATCGCACCGAGGCGGTGCTCCTACGGGCAAACTCCGTTGTAGGAGCACCCGCCGGGACGCCGGACCGCCCGGGTGCGAAGGATGGCCCAAAAAACCTCAAACCCCCTAAAACCCCGCAAACCTCAGATAACTCCCGGTAATCCAATCCCCCCAGATAATGGCAATCCACCCCGCTATCGCCAGATAGGGTCCAAAGGGCAGGGGAGTGGCATTGGAATCACCACGGCTCTTGAGAATGATGATGCCCAGCACGGCACCCACCAGCGAAGACAGCAGAATGGTCAGCGGCAACACCTGCCAGCCACCCCAAGCCCCGAGCATGGCCAGCAGCTTGAAGTCGCCATAACCCATGCCTTCCTTGCCAGTGACCAGCTTGAACACCCAGTACACAGTCCACAGGCTCAGATAACCGCACACCGCACCCCAGAGCGCGGAATGGATGTCCGTAAACAGACCGGTACTGTTGATGATCAGCCCCAGCCACAGCATCGGCAGCACGATGGAGTCCGGCAAAAGCTGGGTATCGGCGTCAATCAGGCTCAGCGAGATCAGGGACCAGGTCAGCAGCAACATCGCACCTGCTTCCCAGCCGAAGCCAAACTGCCAAGCCACCACACCGCTCAGAACCGCAGTCAGCAATTCAACCAACGGATAGCGAACACTGATCCGCTCCCGACAGTTGCCGCAACGGCCCCGTAACAAGGCATAGCTGATCAGCGGCAGATTCTGCCAGGGCTTGATCTCGGCGTCACAGTGAGGGCAATGGGAGTGGGGCAGAATCAGGTTATAGGTGGGGCGATCCGGCTGCACGGCATCGGGATGCAGTATTTCCTCAGCCTGCCGTTTCCAGTCCCGTTCCATCATGAGCGGCAAACGGTGGATGACTACGTTAAGAAAGCTGCCGACGATCAGGCCCAGCAGTACGCAAAGCAAAGCAAAGGCCTGCACGTGGCTGGCCATATATTCAATTAGGTTCATGGGTCAGACAACGGCGCCCAGCTGGAAGATTGGCAGGTACATGGCGATGATCAGACCTCCGATCAGAACACCGAGAACGGACATGATCATGGGTTCAAGCAAGGTAGTCAGGTTATCCACCTTGTTGTCCACCTCTGCCTCGTAGTAATCCGCCACTTTCTCCAGCATGCCATCCAGGTTACCTGACTCCTCGCCAATTCCCGCCATCTGAATTGCCAAGGTTGGGAAGACGTTGGTGGTACGCATGGCAAAGTTGAGCTGAGTACCGGCAGAAACGTCACGCTTGATGTCATTGACAGCGTTGTAGAACACCACGTTACCTGCAGCACCCGCCACAGAATCCAGAGCCTGAACCAGCGGCACCCCTGCAGCAAAAGTGGTTGAGAGTGTTCGCGCATAGCGCGCAACCGCAGCTTCATAGACGATCTGGCCGACAATGGGAGCCTTCAGAAGAGCGCGGTCCTGAGCATCCCTGAAAGGTTTTGATCTCCGATTGATCTGGGTGTAAGCCCATCCGATCACAATGATCCCGATCAGAATGATAAACCACCAGGATTGCAGCCACTCAGACAAGCCGATCACCATCAGCGTAAAGCCCGGAAGGTCAGCACCGAAGTTTGCGAATACCTCCTTGAACTGCGGGACTACCTTAAGCAATAGAATCGCTGTAACCACGACCGCGACGACAATGACCGCGATCGGATAGGTCATGGCCTTCTTGATCTTGGCCTTCAGAGCCTCGGTTTTTTCCTTGTAAGTTGCGATCCTGTCCAGCAGCGCTTCCAAACGACCCGATTGCTCGCCGGACTCGACGAGGCTGCAGAACAGATCATCAAAGTACTGGGGATGCTTCGCCAGCGAGGCAGCCAGAGTATTACCGGCCGCCACGTCTGTCTTGATTTCATTTATTAACTTGGCGAAATTCGGGTTCGAAGTGCCTTCGGCAATGATCTCGAAGGACTGCACGATGGGAACACCCGAGCTCATCATGGTTGCCAGCTGGCGGGTGAAGAAGGCGATATCCAGGGGAGTGATCTTCTTGGCACGCCCGCCAAAAAGCGTGGACTTCTTATGGATCTTTGTAACAAGAACGCCCTGCTTGCGCAGATGGGCTTTGACCAGCGCCTGGTTGGTGCCTTGGATTTCACCGGCGACCTTGTTACCTGACCGGTCTTTACCTTCCCATTTGAACGGATAGACTTTCTCGATCTTGGGCTTTTTAGCCGGTTTGGCCGCGGGCCGGGTAGTCCTTTTCACTGCTGCTTGCTGGGCCATGACTTAATCCTTGGTCACTCGGTTCACTTCCGCCAGGCTGGTGACGCCCTGTTCCACCTTCATCAGGGCGGACTGGCGCAGGTTCCTGAATCCTTCACTCTGGGCGACGTCGGAAATCTGAATGGAGTTGCCGTCTTCCATGATAATGCGTTGCATGGCCGGCGTGATCCTGACGACTTCATAGATCCCGACTCGACCTTTATAACCGTCCTGACAATTTTCGCAACCCACCGGGCCGTAAATCGTTAACCCGCTGGCAATTTTTTCCTCGGTGAAGCCTTCTTCCAGCAACGTTTCGCGTGGCACATCCATGGGCTTTTTGCAGTGAGAACACAGGCGGCGGGCAAGTCGCTGGGCAATGATCAGGTTGACCGAGGTAGCAATGTTGAAGGAGGGGACCCCCATATTGCGCAGACGAGTCAGCGTCTCTGCCGCGCTGTTGGTGTGCAGGGTCGACATCACCATGTGGCCGGTCTGTGCTGCCTTGATCGCGATCTCGGCCGTTTCCAGGTCTCGGATCTCACCCACCATGATCACGTCAGGGTCCTGGCGAAGGAAGGCGCGCAGCGCCTGGGCAAAATCCAGACCCTGCTTGGGGTTGACGTTGACCTGGTTGATGCCTTCCAGGTTGATTTCGACCGGGTCTTCTGCCGTGGAAATGTTCCGTTCCATGGTGTTCAGGATATTGAGCCCGGTATACAAAGATACCGTCTTACCCGAGCCGGTAGGGCCGGTCACCAGAATCATGCCCTGGGGCTTGTTCAAGGCCTCCAGGTACATCTGCTTCTGGTCATCCTCATAGCCCAGGGCATCGATGCCCATCTTGGCGCTGTCCGAGTCCAGAATACGCAGCACGACCTTCTCACCCCACAGGGTGGGCAGGGTGTTGACCCGGAAGTCGATGGACTTGTTCTTGGAGATCTTCAGCTTGATCCGTCCGTCCTGTGGCTTGCGTCGTTCGGCAAGGTCCATGTTGGACATGACCTTGAGGCGGGCAGCAAGCTTGGTGCCGAGCTGAACAGGTGGCCGAGCGGCTTCGTGCAACACGCCGTCCGTTCTGAAGCGTATGCGGTACATCTTTTCATAGGGCTCGAAATGCAGGTCTGATGAACCTTTCTTCACAGCGTCCAGTAGCATCTTGTTGATGAAACGGACGACAGGAGCATCTTCAGTATCCTGGCCGCTGTCACTGCGCTTGTCGTCATCAACGACCGCTTCCACGTCAAGGCCATCCAGATCGGCGTCTTCCATCTCGCCAAAGCCGGAATTGCCGGCACTGTCCAGATACTTATCGATAGCGATGCGCAGCTTGTCATCTTCAACAACCACCGCATCGGTCATCAGGCCGGTGTTGAACTGGATATCACTCAGGGCTTGCTGATTGGTAGGGTCTGAAAGGGCAAGAAACAGGCGATTACCGCGCTTGTATAAAGGCAGCACCGAGTGCTGGCGGATCAGCTTTTCACTGACCAGATTCACCTCAGGCTGGCTGTCCCGGTCCAGCGCGGTCAGATCAAGAAAGGGGTAGCCAAACTCCTCGGCGCAGACCAGCGCCAGATCACGGGCCTTGGCCAGCTTGTTCTGCACCAGATAGGTAATAAGAGGAATCTTGTCCTGGCTGGCCTGTTTGCTGGCCTTTCCAGCGGTTTGTGCATCCAGCAGTTCTTCCTGAACAATTCTCCGGGCCAGGCCGGAAAGAACGGGCGTATCCATAGGCAAGGTCAATCTCGATCCGGTTAGGGGCATCATGCCCACACTGATTATGCCGACTATAGTACAGCAACCCACTTGCCTACAAAGCACACATTCAGCCCCGAGTGCAGCTGTGCCGGGTTGGCGAGCACCTGCTCGACGACAGTGTGGCTATCAGGCTGACAAAAAGTGTCACCTTTTGCCGATGCTGGTCGGCCTGATCTGGCCCGTTGAGCTCTCTAAAGCTTCTTCTGTGAGACTGCCACTGTCCATCTCCGGAGAAAATCGCAGCCTGAGAGGGCTGGCCGGGCACCTCATCACTTTTTGGCACGATTCCTGCTTTGGTTTCGTCAGCCCAACGGCTATCTAAAAACCAAACGGAGTTGAGAAATGAAAGCTCAAATGCAGAAAGGTTTTACCCTTATTGAATTGATGATCGTGGTTGCGATCATTGGTATTCTGGCTGCTATCGCACTGCCAGCTTATCAGGACTATACCGGTCGTGCTCAGGCATCTGAAGCTTTGACTCTGACTGCTGGTGTGCGGGCGGATATTGCTGTGCAAGCTGCTGAACAGGGTGGGCTGTCCAGTGTTACGGTTGCGGGCATCAGTAGCCTGAAAGGGAAATATGTGTCGAAGGTTGAGACTGCAGGCGCAGGGGTAATCACCGCCACTTTCACAGGAGGTGTTCTGGATGGGGAAACGATGACTATTACTCCTACACTGAGCACTACTGGTCAGATAGAGAAGTGGGTGTGTAGCGGTTCTCTGGAAGAGAAGTTCATCCCCTCCGGTTGTAAGAACTAAATACGCCTGTATAAAGAAGGCATCCTCAGTCATATTGATTGTGGGTGCCTTTTTTGTGAATTATACAATGCGTTTGCTGATAGCTATTTCATTTTCTAGCCTTGCCTTATCTTGGCTGCTTCCCCATCATTATGCGCCCTGGATGACTGCCTTTCAGGATGCGCTGGCAATCATGTCAGTACTGATACTGGCGCTGTATTTTTCGCTGCGGGACAGGCTGTACTTCCCACCCATAGTACCGGTGTTTTTCTTTGTCCTGCTTATTCCCCTGATCCAGGCGTGGACCGGGCTGGTCCGGTTCTGGGGCGATGCCTGGATCAGCTTTATTTATCTATCGAGTTTTTGCCTGGCATTTCTGGTTGGTTACAACTCAGCAGAGGCACGGCAGGGGCAGCAGCGTCTGCTGGACTGGTTATTTGCAAGCCTGATTATTGGCGCCATTCTGTCTCTGATCCTGGCTACCCGTCAGTGGCTCTATCAGCCTGCGGGTGTGTGGGGGATTGATATTGTCGGTCGCAGGCCCAGTGGCAACATGGCCCAGCCAAACAACTTTGCCAGTCTGTTATGCATGGCGGTATGTGGTGCACTTTATTTCTACGAGCGTAGAGTGATCGGCAAGGCCGTTACCGCGCTATTGGTTGTTGTGCTGTTATTCGGTATCGCGCTGGCGCAATCCAGAACCTCCTGGGTGGTGGCGCTGTTTTTTCTCGGTTTCATGGCGTACGCCGGGCGCGCCATAAGGTTCAGAACCCGTTTCGGGGCTGCGGTGCTGGGAGTGGGCTTGTTGACCTGCTTCGTGGCGAGCCTGCCGCTAGTGTCGGAATGGCTTCTCCTGACCAGCCCCGACTTGCTTGATCGAGTCAAGCAGGCGCAGAGACTGGAGCTGTATCAGATGTTTACGGCTGCGATACTGCAGGGTGGGGTATGGGGTTACGGCTGGACTCAGGTCGCTCTGGCGCAACTGGCAGTTGCACCTGATTATCTACTGGGTCTGCGAGCCTCCCAGACCCACAATCTGCTGCTGGATATCATTCTCTGGAACGGCCCGATTCTGGGTGCTGGGATTATTGTTGCGCTGGGCATCTGGATATTCAGGCTCTGTTCACGACTGCGCACGCCATCAGCTTTCTTCGTGCTGATGGCGTTCTTCTGTCTCCTGATTCACGGCATGCTTGAGTATCCATTGGAGTATGCCTTCTTCCTGATGCCGGCAGGATTGCTGCTTGGTCGAGTTTCCAGTGAGGTTGAAAAACCGTTGGCCAGCATGCCTCGTTGGTTGGGGGTAGCAATGGTGCTGACTCTTGCTCTGCTTGGCGGACGGGCCATATATGAGTATGTCCAACTAGAAAATGAGTACCGTCAGGTGCGTCTGGAGTCGGTCAAGGTCATTCCGAAAGAGGAGAACCGAGTATTGCCTCAAGTCCTGGTTGTTGATCAGATTGAGGCGATGGTCAAGGTATTCAGAATGGAAGTACGGCCTGGTCTGTCCAGCGCTGAACTGGATTTTATAGGCAAAACGGCGCATCGCTACCCCAACCATTATCTATTGAATTTCTATGCCTTGAATCTGGTAGAGAACGGCTGTGTCGATATGGCTTACCAGCAGCTTGTTCTCATTCGCGCTCTGTATGGTAATAAAGAGTACGAGGTGAGCAGGGAGCAGGTTGAGTCGCGTTTGGGCATTTCCCCAAGGGATCAGCGTTATAGTTGCCCGATAAGGTGATCAATAATCAGTGCAGAAAAGCATTAGGCTCATGCTATGCCATCAAGAGTGATAGCGCGCAGTGATTGGGGTGACGGTCAAAAAAGAAAATTTCGTGTTGTTAGCTGCGAGCGCTACCGTTTAAGGGTGCCGGTAACGCTCGCCAATTTTTACTTCCAACAGTCTTCCACTGTTTTGCTTCCACTGGCTCCCTTGTCACCCACGCCATTAAGTGTGAGGTTGCCGCAGCCAGTATCCCCAAACGTCTGGGTGCCAGTCAGTAAATAACCGCCATCATCATTTCCACCTTGGGCGACCGTGAGGTTGTACTTGCCTGTTTCAGAAGAATGGCTGCCACCATAAAGGTCCGCGACAGAAGTTGCGTAGGCGCCATTCTGGGCTCGGTAACGCTCTTGACGGGCTGCAGCTGCGACCAGCATGGCTTGACCCTCTGCCCTGTTACCGCGCAGCACATGCTCGCGGTAGCTGGGCAGGGCGACGGCAGCCAGGATGCCGATTATTGCTACGACTATCATCACCTCGATCAGTGTAAAACCGCGTGACCTGCACATGTTGATCAGGCTCATTCCTCTACCTCCAACGGCATAGCGTTCCATGTTTCACGGCCATGAGTTCTGGCTGCGGGTGCGAAGCCTACAACGCCTTCTACGTCAATAACACTGCCGTCCCGGGTCAGGGTGATGGGCGACCGAGTAAAGTAGCCACTGGGAGCAGTGCCGTCCCTGGTATCCTGCAGGTTGTGCCTGCCATCCCGGTTGAAGTCGAATGTGGCGTGCTTGGTGCGGGCGCCGGTATGGGCGTTGATCGCATAGGCCCAATAGGTTGCACCATCGGCACAAGGGTCTGAATTGGGTGTCAGGGTGCCGAACAGGAGTGTATCGCCCCGTGCTGACATACGCTGAATCATCATTTCGCCTTCCTTGCTGTTACCAACTTCTAGGTCGACGTACCAGCCCCATTTCTGAACACTGCTGTTATCGGCTTCGTCAGCTTCGGCAGTGCCCTCGGGGTACCACTGGACAGGGTTGTCTGTGATGTAGCGCAGGTTCCAGCTAACGTTGCTGCCGCCGTCATTCGAGAAGCTGGTAACAGTCTCCTCAATGATATCCTGTGCCTGCAGGTTTGCGCGGGTCAGGTTGGTTGGGCGGCTGCCTGTCTGGGCTTTAGTCAGCCTGTCCCAGATACCGTATACGCTGTTTGCCTTTGTGGTATCCGGTGCGGCATCGTCGTTCTCGAAGTACTTGCCGGTTCCAAAAAGGACCAGATACCCCAAACGCGTGGGGTGACGTACCAATGAGGGCGGGGAAGTGATGGCCTGTACCTGGCCACCGGAATACCTGGCCTTGTACAGCGGGTTGCCTCCATAGGAGACTACGTAGTTGTTTGCCGTAACGTTGGTCTGGTTATCACGACTGAAGGGGTCGCCGCTGATGTTCTGATTGGTGGTCTTGACCAGGTCAAAGCGCCAGAGATTGCCCTGCAGATCCCCTGCATAGGCATAATCAACCAGACCATCGCCGTTGTTGTCCGCGCCTCTGACACTGGACAGTCCGTTCGCACCATTCAGGCCCTCGTCTACAACCAGTTCCTTGATCAGGCTGCCATCAGCGATATTGATAATGAATAGCGAGGCGACGTCTTCAGCGCTGTCGTAGCCATTGCCTTGCAGGACTGCCCATTCGCCGCTGTGCAGGCGAACAATTTCCGGCTCGGGAAAGCTGTAACCGAGGTTTTCATATCCTTCATCCTCGTTGGTGATTTCCCACAGCAGTTTTACGCCACCACCCTCCGGGCCCGGATCGGTGATATCGAGGGCAAAAATGGATCGGCCTCCTGCTTTCAAGGTGCCTACCAGTACCGTTCTCCACTGACCATTGATATATACGTCGCGGATGACAGGGGTGCCGTCGACATAGAAGCGGTGCCCGCCACCCTTGTAGCTCTGTCCGGTCAGTCTTGGCATGTTTTCCAGTACCGCTTTCGGAACGAATGCAAAAACTTCGCGGCCGTCAGCGGTAGAAAGAGCGTGCAGCATACCGTCGTTGGCGCCGACATAGATGAGTTCCGGGCGGTTCTTGTGTTCTTGCTGGAATGCGAGATAGTCGCCTGGATTTCCGTCAATGCGGTCGGCCAGATAGGGCAGGTACTCAGGAGCACCAAGGACTACCGGGGTGGCATTGATGATATCCCCGAGCACGGAGCTGCGGCGCCGGAACTGGTTGTCAGCGTTGCCTTCCTTATCACGTGCGCCTCTCAGATAGGCCACGCGATCTGCGCCTCTGTTATCGGCTGTATTGCTCAGGCTGTCAGGGTTGCGGTTGAAGATGGTTTTGATATCAGAGGGCAAGTTCGAGTAGGTAAACTCGATCAGGCCGGTTGCCCCAGCGCCGCCACCCATATAGATATTCCGGCTACCTTGAGCATCGATCGCTGTGCGGGCAGACCACTTCTGAGTGCGCGTATAGGTGCCATCAAGGTTTCGGGTAATAATCGCGTGTTTGACGTCCCCGGACCAGTCTTCACTGTTGAACTCGGGGAAGAATGCCCGGTTTTCAGTAGTGAAACTGAAGTTATCGTTTTCATCGTTCGCCGTGACCGAGGTGGTCGCACCGGCAGCTGCGGCCGTTGCAGTACGCTCGGCAATGCGGTTGATGATGTCGTTGAACGCCTTGATCATGTCTTCCGGACGCTCAACGCTGAAAAACTCTCCACGTGAGTTGATTGCTGCGTGCCAGAGGTCGTAGACGTTATTGCTACTGCTTTCACTGGCAGCAGGCCAGTTTTTTGTTCCGCTGAGCAGGTTCTCATAGCCCCCGGTGAAGGTATTGCCGTCCCATTCCAGACCGCTCTGTTTGAGGCTCTGGCTCAACCCAAGACCCATGGTGTAGTTAACCATGTGCTGCCAAGTGGCCGGGTTGTTTCTGGGATCCCAGTTTTCACCTGCTCCTTTGTAGGGCATGAAAGGCTTCAGGTCATTAGCCAGGGTGGGCCTGAGGTCGGTGGCCCAATAGTGCATGGCCAGGTCGGCGAGAGTGTTATTTGTACTGTCTTTGTACGGGCGCTGGCCATTATATTGGCCAATGCCAGGTAGTGTGAAGCTGGCACCGTCATGCCGGAAAGTTCCACTCGGACTGCCATCAGCACCGTTCCACATCCCGTCTGACATCATTACATGGAACGCTGGCCGGCACGCATACTCCGGCGATTGGACGGTGCTGCCTCTGCCGCCATTATTAGTTATAGGGTTAGGGTTGTAGGCCCAGGCGTCACTGGTTTGCAATAGCTTTCCAGCATTATCCAGGGCTTGCCGGAGCGGCGTCCCGGTATCGAACTTTACATCGCTGAGCCACTTGAAGAAGTTACCCTTGTGGCGAGCTGTGTAGGTTCTGAGGTAGTTGTTCTGGCAGTTACTGCTGTTCAGGGTGCAATTTGCAAGGTCCTGCCACGTAAATCGAATGGACGACGGCAGGTCGTTAAAGGCCAGGTTGGCAGCGGTCAGGGTAGCCAATGCGCGGGTACGATAAAACGAGTACCAGATGGCAAAGTTTTCTTGCTCGCTCGGTCCGACATCTACCTTGCGATAGCAGTTGTCGTTATCAATGTTCTTGTTTGTACTGCACTGGGTGGTGTCATAGACGTAGTAGTACGCAGGGACTCCGCTTTTACGCTTGTCAAATCCGTTGTGGCCGGATATGTAGAAGTCGCTGCTGGGATTCTCTGCCAGATTGTAAACTCTACCAGTTGGGGCAGAATAACTTGTGTAGTCATTATAGTCATAGTTGCGGCTGGCATCGATATACCAGTTCCAAGTAACTTTGTAGTTTTTGCTGAGGTCTACTGACCCTCGGCCAGGCTGGTAGCCATTATGGTACGCTTTTTTAAAGCTTGTGCTATAGCCAGGGTCGGCAACTGTGCCATCACTGTTGATTTTTACAGGCAGCTGATAGCTAACTTCTGGATTGTAGTAAAGAGGGTTGAAGGTGGATGATTTGACCCGCCGGGTATTTCGCAGATTACTGTCGTTCACACCCATGCTGTCTGGCACAAAAGCCCAGTTCATACTACCGGAACTATCCAGTGTGAAAATCAGGTTGGGGGCTACTGACTCGATCAGCATCAGTGGCTGCTGACTGACTGCGGCGTGGTTGATACCGCTAAAGCAGAGCAGGCTGAAGAATCCAGCGCTGAATAATGTTTGACTAACAAGTGAAAAAGGCTTCATGGCTTGCTGTCCTTGATTCAGTTGTAGATACGGAAAACGGTGCCGCGCAGACGGGTCTCGCTGTCGTTTCTGACGGCGTTGCTGTTTACCTCGTAGCGGAATGTTCCGAGACCCAGCAGCATGTTCCCGTATTCGGGATTTTCGGCTTCCCCTTCGCTTGCACCGCCCGGTGCAGGGAGTGCGTACCAGTTAATGGATTCATTGAAAGTTGTCGTCTCGTCGGGTGAGTAGGACTTGAAGTGCCCGGCGGTATCAAAGTCCTGGCCGTACTGGGGCTGCATATTCAACAGACAAGGCGCGGTAACCGCGTTCGTGCAGGTGCTTACGGCATTGAGTGGCCTCAGTGCTGCCTCCGGACCGTATCTTCCCGGGATGGGGATCAGAGTGCCGATTGTTCGGTATTCGGCATCCTTCAGTCCTGCTTCAGCGGCATTGAACAGGTTGCGTTGATCGACCATGTTGCTGGTAATGCGGGAATCCAGAGCCACTTCACGCATATTGGTGACTGCCAGTGTGGTGAGGATGAGCAGGAAAACGAGCGCGACAACCAACACGGCGCCCCTTTGTTTGCCTGTTTCGGAGTATGTGAGGTTCTTCATAACTTAATTCCTCAGGGTGACCGTGTTCTCGACAGCCAGATACAGCGCTCTGTCAGGGGCGGTAGCGTTGTTTTCGGAATACCATTTGGCGCGCCAATCGCGATAGACCGGATTGACGGTGCTATCGGCGAGGCTCAGGGAGCGGCTTTTCAGGAGCACGGCATAACGTACCGAGCGAATCACTTCACCGTCATCCGGCGCATCAGTAAACTTCTGGGTGTCTCTGATGCCCTCATCTTCGCTGACTCCAAAGCTCAGCTTTATATCGGCCATGTTTGCGATCAGCGGGCTGCCGTTACAGAACAGTGAGTTGTTGGCTACCTGTAGTTCAACTGTCACAGGGTCGACAGAGGAGTAGGGGGCAGCACTGCCGTTGACCACCTCGCCAGAGCAAACCGTCATTGTCGGTAGGGCTGGCTGATATCTCAGACAGATGCGCTGATCTTCAACGTCGAAGTTTAGGGTCTCACCCCGGCCAAACGAGCAGTCCCCCTCTGTGGCGGGACGGAATACTTCGCTCGCTGTCCGGTCAGGGCGGGTACGATAGCCGGCTCTATAAAGCTCTTCTTCAAGAAGCAGAATCGCATAACGAGCACTTTCTATATTGTCCGATTGACCTTGCTGAAAAACGTAGTTTCTCTTGTTGTCAATATAGACCTGAGTAATACCCAGAATGAGCAGCGAGCTCAGGACCAGGGCTACCATCAGCTCGATCAAGGACAGACCCTTTTGGCTATTCATGGTGGAAGGCTCCCTGCTCATATCTGTGTTCTGAAAGTAAAGGTGCACAAGGTGTTCCCAAGCTCATCGGCACTGGCATCCAGACAGCCCTCACCAGAGGCGTCCCAGGCGAGGCGGACCTCCAGGGCTGCGCCATCAGGGTCACAGACACCGGGGGTACTTGAAATACAGGCGCGGAAATGGGCGCCCAAAGTGTCAGCGCCGGGTAGGAGGTTGCGCGCTTTTCTGGCCCAGCAGCCCACCTGATCCTCAAGCAAATCGTCCTGATCTATTTCAAGGCAGGTTCCGCTGGCGCTGGCCGGGAGAGAGTTGAACAGGAAGGGGGAGTTGTTCTCCAGAATGCCACCGGGTGTCGCCCGGATAATTTCCAGAAGCTCGTTGGCGAGGGTAGCAGCATGGGTGCGTTCGACGGAGTCTATAGAGTACTGGATGGCCCTGCCTTGCATGCCCAGCATGCCCAGCAAGCCGATGGTTATGAGAAGGACTGTGATCAGCACTTCAAGCAGGCTGAAGCCGCGGTTATTCATGTGTTTCATACAGAGCAACTCCCCAGGGCATTGCCGTCAGCGTTTTTGCCTTTGTGGTGGAGAACGGTCGAGCCGCTGGCCGATACGGTAATTAAGCGCCCTGTGGCGGCATTACCCTCGACGCAAATCACTGCGCGGAAGTTGGCCGGGGTGGCAGTTCCATTGAAGCGATAACTGAGCTGCCCTGCCGTTGTGTCGAGGCTTATATTGTTGCCGGTCTGCAGAGTTGATGATCTGAGCTTGGTGCCCCCTGCAGCATTTGCGCGCACTTCGACCACACCGGTGCTGGCATCAATGATGACGAAGGTGTCGATCTTGCGGATTACGGCTTCACTGCGAGCATATTGCAGGAGTGCATTGAGCTCTTCGGCCTGTGACTCTGCGCGATTGTCCCTTATCAGCGTACTCAGGTTGGGCACGGCTATGAAGGCCACAATGGCGAGGATGGCCAGCACCACCATCAGCTCTATCAGGGTAAATCCTTTAACACGAGTCATCCGTCACCCTCCTTTCAGTGCCTGCACTATATGTTGGCCTTCCGACAAGATGGAGTTTATCGCGATGACCGGTTGTTTATCGGGGACGAATCGTCATTTCGGGAATTTTTATTGTGATTTCAAGGGGGTGGAGGGCGGAGGGATGGTTCGCACCCGGGGCGGGTGCTCCTACGGTTACGGGGGGAGTTTGGTTTTGTGGTAGGGGCACTGCCGGGTCGTGGGACCGCTTGGTGCGAAGGGGGTTGGCATTGATTCGCACCCGGGGCGGGTGCTCCTACGGTCCGGGGGGATTCGGTTTTTTGGTAGGGGCTCTGCGGGGTCGTGGGACCGCCCGGTGCGAAGGGGTGGGCATTGATTCGCACCCGGGGCGGGTGCTCCTACGGTCCGGAGGTGAATTCGGTTTTTTGGTAGGAGCGGGTGTTCGTGTCTGCCTCTGATCAGTCCAGATCATCCAGGGTGACTGTGATGTCCTGGCGGGATACGTCGACTTTCCAGAAGGTATAGGTGTCACCGTCCTCGTCCTTCAGCTGGATGTCGAAGATGGGGCTGTTGTATCCGCGCAGGTTGACTCTTTGAGTGGTGCCGTTGCGCATTACGTCATTGCCCAGTACGTCTTCTTCCCAGCTCTTGGATTTGGCGGGGCTGACGTACATGTACATGATGGTGTAGCCGGTGCGGTTGGTGATGTCCACGTAGTAGTCGGCGGCAAGGGCGGTGCTGGCGAACAGCATGATCAGGGCGGCAAGAGCCAGTCGGTAGAGGCGCATATGGATAAGTCCTTTTGGTCAGACAGGTTACCCGGGTGGGCGGTTGGGTTCTCTTGGTTGGGCGCGGCGCAATTGAAGCACAAATGCTTGAGACTGGTATAGCACAATGGTGCCAGATTGCCTTTCATTCAGCGGGTCGATTTGCTGCGCTGAGGCTGGCGATATTCGGGCGGGACGGATAGTCTCGATTGGACGAACAATAACAAGAATTCAGCGAGCGGCATCATGATCAGATCAACAATACTGGGGGTGACCTTGGCTTCCTTACTGATTTCCGGCCAGGCTGGTGCGGTGGAGCTTCCCGATCCCGCGTCGGTGCGTACCGATCGTCTGCAACTGATGCAGGGCTTTCCTCCTGCGGCGGACAAGCAGATTACCCAGGCCTCCTTTATGCGGCCCTACCCGAACCCGCGCTGGAGTTTCCACCACGCCCGCGAGTTCTTTCCGTCCCGCCGGGTGGCCCGGGGGAATGAGGGTGTCTACGTTCTGCCCCGTGCCGAGGGGCAGGAGCAGCGCATTGCCGGTCTGACCTTCACCGGGCCGGAGGGTCGGGAGATGACCTTCCAGCAGTATCTGGATGAGACCTACGTGGACGGCGTGCTGATCATGCAGCACGGCAAGGTGCTGTTCGAGCAGTATGAGCCGGGGGTGGATGAGAGCGAGCCGCATATTCTCTGGTCGGTGACCAAATCCGTGGTGGGCCTGCTGGCCACCCAGCTGATCGCCGAGGGCGCGCTGGACCCGGAGGCGCTGGTTACCAGCTATGTGCCCGAGTTGGCGGAGAGCGGCTGGAAGGGCGCGACTGTGCAGCAGGTGCTGAACATGACCGCAGATATCGATTACAGCGAGGTCTATGCCGATCGCAACTCGGATGTGGTCAAGTATTCCCTGGCGGCTGGCATGGCACCGGTGCCCCAGGACTATGCCGGGGCCAGGGATCTCTACAGCTATCTGCCCACCATAGGCGCGGGGCCGGATGAACACGGCGTTGCCTTCCGCTACCGCACTACTCATACCGAGGTGCTTGGCTGGATTCTGCGCCGGGTAACGGGGCTGTCGACCGCAGCGCTGATCGAACAGCGGATCTGGAGCAAGCTGGGTGCCGAGCAGGATGGCTACATGTTGCTGGACGCCAAGGGTGCGGAATGGGCGGGCGCCGGTTTCAACGTCACCCTGCGTGATCTGGCCCGCTTTGCCGAGATGGTGCGTCTGGAAGGCAAGTTCAATGGTCATCAGGTAGTCAGTCCCGAGGTGATCCGCACTATCCGTGAGGGGGCCGACCGGGAGGCGTTCAAGGCGGCGGGGCGGGATTATCAGCCGGGCTATTCCTACCGCAACCAGTGGTGGATCAGTCACAACCCTGACGGCGCCTTCGAGGCAATGGGTGTCCATGGTCAGATGATTCATATCAATCCGGCGGTGGGTCTGGTGATGGTGCGGCTGTCGTCCCACCCGATTGCCAGCAGCGGCCAGACCATGCCCTACACCATTCCGGCCATGGCGGCGCTGGCGGATCTGTTGCGTTAGGCTGGCTTTCAGTCGGAGGGGCGTGAGGGGCGGGCCAATGGTCTGCCCCTTGCCGCGGCGCACTATGCAGTAGCCCCTGCCCGGGGTGAAAATGCAGCACGCGGTCTGCCGCTGATTGGCAGCCGACTGTTCATAATGCCGACTCGCTCACAGCGAGCGGTGACGCGATAGGGAATAATGCCCGGGCCGTAGTTCGCTGTAACGGCAATACCGTTACTGAACAAGGACCTGCGGATGTTCTCCCCCGCCAATGAAGCCCACTTCACCCTGGACCTGCCCGGCCTCGAGCACGACTTCCGGGTGCTGTCGTTCCGCGCTCACGAAGCCATCAGCCAGTGCTACCGCATCGAACTGCAGCTGGTCAGTGACCAGCCGGACCTGGATCTGGAGGCCCTGCTGCAGCGCAATGCCTGGCTGGGTATTCAGCATGGCGAAGGCGAGG
>NZ_FOYD01000019.1 GCF_900115905.1 Halopseudomonas formosensis | reverse complement strand
GTGAACCGGACCACACCAGACACGTGCAATGTCTGTTGCCCAGCGCTCATTCGGGCGTGAGGCCACCGAAGGTAATGCCTGCACCCGGGGGCGGGCTCCACTGCGGCGCTTGCGCACCTGCCAGCCCTTGATCTGGAACAGGCGCTGGATGGTGTTCTTGTTCTCACCCAACAGCCAGGCAACGGTACGGTAGCCAGCATACGGCAGATCGGTGATCACCCGCTTTACCCGCGCCGCCAAGTGCTCATTGACCCTGGGTTTGGCTTTGGTAGGCCGATAGTAATAACTGCGGCGGGACACACCGGCCCAGCGGCAGGCCTGTACCACCGTCACGACATCGCCTTGGGTGGGGTATGAATATGGAGCTGACGATAGATGAGCTGCTGCAGGTTGCGGGCTCTAAACGCTGGACGATATGGACAGTTTATATGATCCCGGGGACGGCCCAGCAGGTAATCAGTGGTTCGCCCCTCTGCACGCCGCATGTAGAAAGGTTTTATAGCATCCCTGGGGATTTGCTTGGTGAAAATGACCGGCTAGCCGACTTGCTTAGGAGGATTAACCAGATCGGTGGGTGGCCACCTGAAATAGCTAATCACCAATCCCAACTGCTGGAGAAGTTTCGTAGCGGATTGCCCTCTCCAACGGTTCAATACGTGGGCCAGGCTTAGCCTAGGGAAAGTATGCTTAGTTTGATTGCTAAGAAGCTTCAGTTGTATATGGTGGAAGGGGGTCGGTAACTGATATCTGGAGTGTGTTATCAGGTCAGAAGCGCCAGCTTTGCCCAGAAAGGCTTGGCGAATCGAGCCTTTCTTTCACATTGTTGAACTATTGAGGATATGGTCGTTACATGGCAGTCAGACTGGAGTTTGAAACTAATGATGAGCAGGAAATTGAGTTCGCGACGCGGTATTGGGCGATGGACCAGGAGGGCAGTTTCCTGGAGCACGTAGCAGATATTCTCCCTTTCAGAGAGCTTACCCAGGCGGGGCAGGTCGCCAAATTTGTTCGGCAGATCTGTACCGCTTATGACGAAAATCAGATTTGTTCCGAGTGCAATGGACTGATTCAGATAGGTGCTCGAATAGACGCAAAGAAGCGACCCCAGCGTGCTCGTCGACCTTGCAAGGAATGCCAGAAGGCCGAGCAAGAGGCGATGCTTAGGCAGGAGGAGATTCAACGGGCTGAATTGGAAGCAATGCTCGCTCCGTACATCTCTCATGCGCGGGAAGTCACCATTTCGTATTCTGAGCTGGCTGATGACACGGTACTCATCTTAAAAGCAATTTATACTCTGGTCGGCCCGCGGCTCACGCAGGGCTTCCCAATCAGCGCATGTGAGGAGCTGACACCTCAAGGCGCCGGCGCTTTCATTGAGCGCCTCTGCGAACAGGGTGTACTGGCGGATGACCCAGCGGCATCCAAGCCAGGAGCATACTGTATCCAAGATGGCCAGCTCATGTTTGACCCAAGCTCCGCGAGTTACTTCCTTCCTCCAGACACCCGTGAGGGAGAAACTCAGATCGCGCTCAACATAATGTTTAACCGAGATTTTTCAGATGCCATGGCGCTTACGGAGCTTTGGCTGGATTACGCTCTTACAGACGTCATGGAATACTTCGAATATCAGTGCGCTCTGCATAACCATCCATTGAGTGATGAAGACTTCGCCAAGACTGAGTCGATCGTGCGCCAAGGTCTGCGCAGGTACAGCGTCGCACAGATGTGGCTCATTATGTGGAGGGTGGTTCGAGATGCAGCAGCCCTTGCTAGCCGAAGCTACTACAGCCCTCAAAAGGCGGCCGCGACGATTCCAAAAAAAATTCATAAGTTGCTAGAAAATGCTGCCCAAGGTGCCGAACCGAGTAACGAATGGAACCGACCGGAACGTCACATCAAGGGGGCGTTGGGGATGGCATTTTATTCAGATTTTGGGCTAGACGAGTACTCCAAGGGAGTAGATGTATTGGCGTTGTTTAACCGCTTAGATGCAAAAGAAGGCGCATCAGACCCGCATACATTGGCTGAAAAATTTATGAGGAAAGCACTGGAGATCAAACATTCGCTGGGTGCTTTGGAGGCATTTGCGCATCTGGTCAGAGAGGGGCTGACAACGGAGGAAGCCTTGAGCATAACAGACGAGCTAAATCCGGGTATGTTCTGCAGTGAGTGAATTTGCCCGCTTATCCTAGATATATTCTATTTCCGCTTCTGCCCTAGAGCCGTCATTTACGATGGTGGCTCTTGGCGACAGACTGTTACTCTCACACTGCCTGCTCAATGTAAGCGCTCCATAAACCCCGCCTACAAGTAAAGTCCTGTCCGCGTCCGCTGGCCTTCCGTATACCCTCTGGAGGTTTTCCGCATTACAGCCTGAGCAATTCCATACGTCCAAGATGAGCAAAATGTCTAACGGCTGCGAAGACTAACGTTTTTCTCTTAGCTCCCCCTGCGGCCGCGACCTCCACAAATCTGCTTACTTCACCAATCTTCCAGACCAAAATATTTAGATCGAAAAGCCAAAACGCGTACCTCGGAATTGAGCGAAAGTTTTCACACAGCTTGGGCCGTTTGTAGCCTCTCGCGACTGGCAGCTCTTGGCCATGAGAAGACTTGACGAGCGGGGCGGTAAGAGATAGGAAACGGTATCAGGGGGCGCATATACTGATAGCTGTAGTCTCGGGCAGTATGCGAACCTCTGAATAATTATCCCTTGGGAGGGCAGCGATGAAGATTCGTGGGCGTATCGAAGCTGAGACTGTTACAGATGTTTTGTGTGATGTATGCGATAGCTCCACTCTGCATGAAAGTGGTGGTCTTCAATACGGTTGCCTTGAGGCGCGCTGGGGTTATGGCGCTAAGCACGATGGTGAGCGTTATGAGGTGCATCTCTGTGAGTCCTGCTTCTTCAAAACGATTGCTTATCTCAAGCAGGAGCGGCGGATCGAGAATGTGTTTGATGACCATGCGACCAACAGCAATGAGTGTTTGGGTTTGATCGCAAAGAATGAATTTTTTGGCGACGAGTAGCACGGATAGACGGTCGTTTGTTCCTTTCCAGTAGCCTGCTATCTTTCCGACATTTCTGCCACCTAACGGCTCTGCTACGGAGACTTCTTAGACCTTCGAATACCTGCCAGCACTTCGTTCCGCTCCGAGTCTGCTTCAGTATTAACTCTGGACGACTCATTCGTTGGCCTGGCCATTTCCATCGATTTTGTCTGACATAGTGTCCACCGCTTAGAGTAAACCTCGGTTTCCGGCCGAAAGGAGTGGCTAGCGAGGGACTGGATGCGATTTACCGTACCGGCTATGCCTACGCCCAGGCCGAAATCCTGCTGATGGATCTGCGACAGCGCGGCGAGTTCATGGGTGACCTCTTTGCCCCGGTACAGCCCGAGATAACCGAGTGCGTGATGGGCATTCTGGACCAGGTCAATTCACGGTGGGGCAAGGGGACGCTGCGTCCGGCGCGAGTACCAGCGGAGCCTGAATGGAGTATGCGTCGGGAGTTATTGAGCCCGCGATACACCACAGACTGGAAAGGGCTGTGGAAAGTGAACTGCGGTTAGTGATGCAACTCCACACTCTATAAGGGGGTAGGACCTTCGGAGATATAGAGGCTGTGAAGAAACAATCCGCGAATGCGCGGATTTGTTTGAATAGGGCTGATGACACAGCCAAATTGCCGTTATGGTTATTCTCTCATTGGCGATTAGGGTTGTACCATGAAAAAAGCAGTTCTGATAATGTTACTGTTCACAGCGCTTGGTTTTGTATTAAATCTGTTGGGAGTTCAGTTGCCAGCAGCTGCACTTTGGTTGCTTCTGGTTTGTGCAGCCGCGCTATGGGGCTGGGCCGCATGGCGCGACATGCGCAATTCGAATGGGCATTAATAGCCACCATTACTTTGGACGTTGTTCATCATCTTCACCGGTTTAATCATAATTTGAGGGTTTAATATGACTACACCCGCCGAACGCACTCGCAGCATACTGAAAACGAGGGATTTCCTGCGAGAGCTGTCGTTGGATGTCGCGCTGCCTGAGTCTGTCAGATATCAGGCAAAAGCACTTCTCAGGCATTTTCCTGAGGAACATAATCTTGAGTCTATTATCCGGCTGGAGGATGCGTGTTGTGGGCTGTTGGAGGACCCACAGACGCAGAATCTGATTATGGGCGTGCATTGTCCGGTTTTCAGTGACGGGAGCGGTAGCTGGCGTTAGCCTCCCGATTTACCCACAACAAGTAGACACCTTCTATAGTTAGGTAGCCCCTAGCAGCACTAAATCCGCGCATGCGCGGATTTAGTGCTGTTGCATCCCGTTGTGATTGGCTTTCAGCCGACCCTGCCAGCGCATAGCGAATCCGGAATTTTTTCTGGCTACAGTTCTGACACGCTGATTTTCGTGTTACGTGGGTGCGCAACTGGCGTTGAAAAACCGCGCATGCGCGGATCTAGCATCATTCAACTGCACACATCAAGGCTTGAAAAAATCACCACCCCTCCTGCTGACACACCTACAGCTCCCTTATGCCCGGCTCCTCATTGTTTCACAGAGGATTTCATCCAATGCAAATTTTGGCTTTGAGGGGCGCCTGCACCTGCTTATGGGCGTGCATTGTCCGGTGTTCAGTGGCGGGAGCGCTAGCTGGCGTTAGCTTCTAAATCCGCGCATGCGCGGATTTAGCATCATTCAACTGCACACATCAAAGCCTGAAAAAATCACCACCCCTCCTGCTGACACACCTACGGCCCTCCTTATGCTCGCCTCCTCATTGTTTCACAGAGGATTTTATCCAATGCAAATTTTGGTTCTGACCGTCGCCTGCACCTCTGCTTTCTGCATACCGCCCAAAAAGGGGGCTCCGCCATTCCACTGTATAGGTATGGGCAAAAAGAGGAGTTAACCCGTGCAGTATCAGAAAATAGAATTGCAGAAAATTGTTGGGATTCATGAGGCTATTAAAAAGACGGAGTTCGAACTGGACCTGGAACCTGTGCATCTGCCTGGGAATGAGCTGATCCTGCCCAGCCTGATTAGCATTCTCAACGAAAGGATCCCAATCAGCGTTATGAGAGTAGGGGAAGAGTACTTATGTACTTTTCAATTCGGACTGTATCGCTGGATGAAAGGACATTTAAGCGGAGATACAGGGGTCTGGTGCTTGGTGGAGGAGTCGCGAGTAAATATGCAGCTCGGTGAGCAGTTGTTTTTTGGAGAACGTTGTTTTTGTCCTGGCCTTTATAAGTCCACATCGCTGGCGGCGGCGTCCATTTTTGATTATCTGAAAGAAAACCCTGCTGCATGGCCGAATGCGTATAAAAATAGGACAAATTTAAGCCGCATTCTTGGTGTTAAGCCCCTAAAAGATAAAAGGAACTTGTAAATATGGATAAAACAAAAGAGAAGTTTGTTGAGCTGGCTTGCAGTCAGGGAGTGTCCATTTCTGAAGTTAAGCAATTTTTTAATGTTATGAATCCCCATCCGGGTCTCATAGAGATGCCGAGAATGGTTGTTGGTCTACTGAATAGCTTGGATGCAGCTGAAAAGCCCCCTGTAGTATTAGCAGAAGATTTTGATATCCGTGTCATACGTAAGGTATGTAACTGGATAATAAGTGTGAAAGACTATCCAGGAATAGAAAAAACTCTGGGAGATAGGTTTCTGCCTGTAAGGCTGCTAAAGAGCTCTGGGGCAGTCAATCCAGTAAAGCACAAAACTCCGGGGCTAAAAGATTTTGGTTTTCCCTACGCAGCTTTCTGGCTTAAACCCAGAGACCCAGAACGCGCATCAGATTATTGGCGCTTGGTAGCTCAGCTGCTGCTGACGATGAATAACGCGAAGAATGCAATTTTGGCCGAGCACCGTTACCAAGCCTACCACGCGCTGGAGTTTCTCAGTGCCGCAGACTATCTGGATATTCCCGCCGAACTACCAGTATGGGAGAGTCACCAACGTTTTGTCAGTGCGTGCAGACGGTTTAAGCGCGGGAAATCATCTTCTGTCCAGGCAAAGGACTTTGCCACGCTGTGCCGGCTGGCCAGGTACTGGGCTGGTGAGGAGCCAATAAAACGGTCGAAAGGTGGTGGGGGAGGAGGGCGTGCTGTTGACCAGCCCGAGGTAATTACGCACACGGTCCCTGATGTCGCTCAAATGCATACGGTAGACGATCCTGAGGACCCTTTTCTACTGCCAGGGTATTATGAAATTGTCCGCACTGATACGCGGGATGAGGGTGAGGAACTAGGTGAGCTGGCTCCAGGAGAAATGGTGCCCGCCATAGAAACCTGGTTGCTCGACGATCACGACGTTGACCGCCCTTATGTGGCCGATATTCTCTCTCAGCAGGCTGTGGTAGAGCACGTCGTCCGCAGTAGACAGATGCTGCCGTACTCGTACGGACAGCTCACCCTGACAGAGCTGGCAAGGCTGCTATTCGGGGCCTCCGATATTTTTGAGGAGTGCATCCGTAGCCTGAGATCCGCCCCGGATGTCTCGTGTGTGCGGCTTAGGATGGAAGCGGTTCTTTTCATTCACATCAGTCTGTGGCTGGGGCAACCGGCTACGAGCATTGCGCAAATGACCGTGTCGGAGCCGGGAGAGGAGTTCGATAGCCCGCTCAAGCTGGTGACTGGAGACCAACCGTATTTTCAGGTTGTAGTGCCTAAACCGCCTCTGGCAGGTGACCCGCGATGGCAGGCTGAGACCGGGGTCCGTGAGGCTGTTCAGCATGTTTTGCTTCCAGACCTGGCGGGTAGTGGCAGTTTAGTCGCTGGAATGGACAAGGTCTTTCCGCGGACATCGAGCAGAGTGTTCAGTTATCAAACCTCCGTTCTGGAGGCTGAGGCCCGGAAATTGCTCCGGGAATTAGGCGAGGACGATAGCCGTTACACCCTGCATAAAATCCGGAATTTTCTGCTCCAGCGTATTTATCAGACTACCTCTGGAGATATTGCCGCGGCTTCAATGCTATCGGGTGTCTGCCCGCCCACCGCCGATACCCCACGTTTTTATCTACAGCCCTCGGCAGAGCACCTGTGTACCTGCTACGTCCAAGCGTTGGAGCGCTTGTTGGTCCAGATCTACGCGTGTGTAGGCCTGGCATACGAGCCGGAAAAGGTTTCTCTGAAACAGCCCGGCGCTGTGGGCGCCACCCATTGCTTGTTGCCGGAAACGGTGTCCAACAATGTGCAGGCACTCAAACAGGTGATTGCCAAGTCCCCCCGGGGCTCGCTGTCAGACATGGTCAGATGGCATAACCACTTTACGCTGTGGACCGTGCAGATGTTCCTAATGGCCTCGAGTTGTCGTGCCATTCGCAACCCGTTGCGGTGGGTGGATGAGTTCTACCCCCAGCTAGTTGCAGGAGCCCTGTCCGATAAGGGTTCCGAAGATATGCATATGAGTCGCCTGATTCAGCTGCCGCATATAGTGCGCGAACAGGTCAGACGTTATGAGGAGCATTGTCGTGAAACTGAGCGTCAGCTGACCGGGTACCTAGCGTCCGACCCGGATGAACGCTGGACGCACGGGTTTTTCCTGTCGCTGGATGCAGATCGTATTCTCCGGGAGCCAATCAGACCAGGTGTCATTTTTGATCATATGCAGCTCGTTGAGGGCTATACGCCGCACAGGGTCAACGCTTTCCGCAAGTTGGTAAGGACTGAACTATTTGAGCGTGGCTGTCCCGGTGAAGTGTTGTCCGCCTATATGGGGCACTGGCTTAGGGGGGAGGAACCGCAAGACGCTTTTGCCACTTTTTGTCCTGCCACGTACATGCGAACGCTGGACCAGTACCTCGTGCCCTTCATGAGCGAACTGGGTTGGTCGGTGATGGCTAAACGCTGGGGGGATGCATGATGTACCCACAACTGAACGAAGAGCAGGTGGAGTGGTTGTGGTCCAGCCGTTCTGGCGAAAAGGAGGAGTGGAGTAAGGCCCGCGGAGAGCTGAGACAGCACATCAGCGAGGCAGAATCAGATCTCGGGCACTGGCTTTTGGGGAGGGCTCCACTGGCAAGTGTGACAGTAGAGCAGGTCCGCGCGCTTGAGGCAGGCCTGTCTACTCACCTGCTGCGAAACGCACTGCGAGAGATTACAACTCGTGTCCAGCAGAATGTTCCACAGTGTCCGCTGGCGCGTGTTGCTCTGAGAGTCGAGCGTCAGCCTAATCCGATCAACCCGGTTGATTATTCGCCCGACCAGGTCAGGCGTAGCCATGCAGTCATTACTGGGCTGCAACGCGGGTTGAGGTTGCCGGAGCATGAAATCTACCCCACCCGACTGAATTTTGGTCTGGATACACGTGCTCGAATCGGCCTTCTGCTGTTGAGCGCGGCTTACGGCGGGGGGCTGCTGGATATGGAGCAGCTCAATGCACTGATCAAGGTAAAGCCTCAAGACATCAACTGTTTTGCCGCCGTGCCTGAGGTGCGTCTGACACTGCCTGTTACAGAGACCAAGAGTGAATACCGTCAATGGTTTCCTGATCCGGCAACGATGGCGCTCCTGACGGCGAACCTCGAGGAAATCCAAGACTGGGCAGTCGACTCCCACCACAAAGGCGCGCTCATCTACTGTGTGAACCGCCTGTTGGATTATGTGGATGTCACCAAGGCTGATCAGCCGCGCAGCCTTAATGATATGTTGGGCCTGATCCGTCTTGAGTTGAACTTTAATCTGCCCCAGTTACAGATCCAGTATGCCAGCCGAGGGGTTGTGTCTCACTCGCTGCGACCGACTTCATGGGGGAGCATCTTCGGCCGCTTTGATCAGATTGATCCGAAAGGGACCTATGACGACCCCCAAAAGGGTAGAAAGGTTAAGGAAGACGTCCCGGAGTGGGTCCAGACATTGTGCACAGAGGTGCGTAGCGGGAGTGTGAGCCCTCTTCAAGGCCCTGACGACCAAGATTCTCTGATTAGTCTGGTGCGCGCATGGGCCGCCTATATGGTTAATGGGTCCTCCGCCTATGGAGAAGCCCAAGGCCGTGCCAGCATCGCCAACTACGTGAGACTCGTGGGGTTTGGACTGGCCTCACAGTTGGATAGTTTTGAAGTCTTCGAACTCGAATACGACGCTCTCGAGGCTATTTACGAGGGTATTCTGGAGATTCAGCCGACTGACAGCAGGCGCCAAAAAACGGCTAGGGGTCTCTACGAGTTTCATCACTACCTGCACCGCAATCACGGCCTGCCGCCCATCAGTGCCTATTCCCAGCTGGGTATTTCGAAGGGCCTCACGCGAGTTGATGCCAGAATTCTAAGCGAAGAGCAGTACCAGCAGGTGCTGCAGTCGCTGACCACCTCAAAGCTGGCCTTTCGCTCGCCCCGGCTCGTCACAGCCGTGCAGGTTTTTATAATTTTGGGGTTCCGATTGGGGCTGCGCCGCAATGAAGCCTTGAAACTGCGCCTTCAGGATTTGCATGTGTCCCTGTTACCGGAGCAGATCGCAGAGCGGGTCCGGCGCCGTCATAAGCGCAAGCGACAATTGTCAGGGCAGGAAATCAGTGACCTCCAACTGGATGTGGATCTGCTCGTCAGGCCTCACGCCCAGCGGGGCCTGAAAACCCGAAAAGCTACGCGGCGTCTACCCGTACACATACTGCTGAGCCCTGAAGAGCTGGAGATCCTGAAGGCCTGGTATCGCGAGAGGATGGAGGAGGAGAAGAGACAAAAATTTTCTGAGTACCTGTTCTGCATACCGGAGTTCAGAACGCAGTGGATCAGTGAAGAGGCAATTCTCCCGGCAATACATCAGGCCATGCGTGCAGTCACGGGGAACGAGGAGGTGAGCTACCACCATTTGCGCCACTCCTGTGCAACCTGGCTGCTGCTGAAGACGATGCGACAGGTATATGGCACCCCCGTTGACATGTTTTTTGACGATCTCGAGCAGACCCGCGCCTGGCTATGCGGAAACCCTGGCCAACCCAGGCTCGAACTGGCTGCTGCAGGCAGTCCGACCCGAAAGATTTTGCACCATGTCAGCGAGGTCCTGGGGCACGTCAGCCCTAAAACGACTCTCCTGCATTATATCCACAGCATGCCGATGCTGGCGGCCGCCAGTTGGCAATGGAATCCTGAGGCGTGGCGGTTCACGGCGCACAATGTGGCTATTCTCGGTCGGGTAACTGTGCCTAAAAAAACCGGCAGGCTGGCTGATGCGACGGCTCAACGCGATTACATGCTGAATATTATCGGTCGTGTGCCACTGCTCAGGCAGCTGAGGAAAGAGCATCGGCGGATAAAACGCAAAAATGCGCAGGCGCAGGTCCGCCCTGATGGAAACTGGGCCATACAGCGCATCATGCGGATTGAGGCCCTGCTGTCATACGTTTCCTATGCAGAGGCTACCGGTCGCAGCGTCAATCTGGACGGTTTCGAGTTTTCAGCGGCTGATCGAGAGCAGATGATTGAGCGGGCTCGTCATATACGAGACCTCGGAGAGAAGGGCAGCCGCCACCGAGTGAGCAAATCCCCCCACGCTGATGGGCAGTATAGGCAGCTTATGCCCAGCCCTCCCAAAACGGGTGGTCGAGAGCTGTTGGCAGACCACGCCCAGCGGCTATATGAACTGCTCGAGAGCGAGGAGGGAGAGCGGGCAAACCGGGTCATAGATTTTTTTATCGAGCGAGTTTGGTCGACGGATACGACGCTGAGGTTTTACAGAGATCAGGATGAGGTCTATGCGCAGGATTACTTGTGGCTGTTGCAGTCAATAGGCTTCCAGCGTTCACAGATCGAGTTGATTACCTACGATCAGGATACGCCTGTACGGACACAGCGATACTGGCGGAAGGTGCTCGGTATCAAAGCCAGCTTTTTGCAGCAGGCGCCAGAGAGCAAATCAGTCACGAATCATCGCCTGGGCATCAGGGTCACGCTGCATACAGAGGAGGGTGATGCGGCGTACCACTCGGGATCTGGACTGCGGTATCTCCTACTGGCGGCCTCAATCGATTGGCATTTCAGAATCTGAACCTCATAGCGGCTGGCCTGGAATATCAGCAGCCGCGCCCTAACCCCCGAATTTGGGGATTTCGGAATTCCATTATCTAGAGAGTGGCGGTGAAACCGCCGTAACCCCTGAGGAGGGCTCTCTATATGTGTGATTGGAAAAAACAGGTAGGAAAGGTCAGTGACCGCGAAATTGCTCGTCAGTTTGGTGTAGGGGCGACAACGGTCAGGAGGTATCGGAAAAGTCTGGGCATTGCAGCGTGGAAGGCACCAGTTCAGCTTCCGCCAGCGGAGCTGGAGCCCTTATTAGGGGTGCACACCGACCATAAGCTGTCCAGGTTGCTAAATTACCCCAAAAAACACATAAAACAGGTTCGGGAGAGTAAACGAATCCGAGAACCTGTGGGTGAGCGGGGCGGGAATTATAGGGAGCTGGCAGTAGTTTGGACTGAGGAGACGCTTGCCCTTCTCGGTACTATGCCTGATACCGATGTGGCGGCTGTGCTGGGTACAACCCAGTTCCCAGTCAGAAAAAAACGATACGCCCTGGGTATCCCAGCCTACAAAGCACCGATGCCAGAGATCACGGCAGAGATCGAGGCCCTATTCGGTAAGGTTTCAGATGCGAAGATCGCGGCAAGCCTGGGGGTGTCAGCAAACTTTATTCGAACCAAGAGACTCAAGTTTCAGAATCGCTAGGACGAAAGGCTGAATCCGCGCATGCGCGGATTCAGCCTTATGTAGAGCTGGGCGCTCCGCTTCAGCCCCAGTAGGTTTATTGCCAGACCTGGTCCAATTCAATCCGCGTCAGGAGCTGCGCCCGGAGACTCTCCAGCGGGTTGATCCCTTCTAATCGCATAGTGAAAATTTCATGACGCCTGAACCTGACCCAGGTGGCTACAGCCTCTCGGTTGGTTCGTTCATGACCACTACCGATCAGGGCAACCAGCTCGGCCCCGAAGGGGTTTTCCAAACCTGCTGTCAAAGACAAAGTCAGGTTGTGCAGGAACTGGTCTTGGCGTTGGGATAGAGTGGTATCCAGCGTGGTGACATTACTGCCTGAGTTAACAAGTTTCATCCAGCACCTCCGTTTTCATATGAGCCAGCAACAGATTCTCGAACGCACTACCGTCGCGCCGAGTGAGGTTCGGCACGTAGCGCGAATACACGCGAAACAGCATTTCAGTGGTGGTGTGCCCCATCTGCCTGGCAATCCATTCAGGAGCCTCGCCAGCAGCCAGCCATAGCGTCGCCGCAGTGTGGCGAGTCTGATAGGGGCGACGGACATTCAGGCCCAGGTGTCGCAGCAGGGGGTGCCAGATCCGTTGAGTCACATTACGGTGGGATAGCGGTCTGCCGTTGCTGGTACAGAACACAAACGCGTGCTGTTTGGTCGCTTTTCGCTGGTCGAGCAGTGCCTCATACACGGGGCCGGACATGTCGATCGTTCTGAACGAGCCGTCATTTTTTGTGTACACCAGCTCGTCCTTTACCCACGCCTCGCGGACCAAGATCTGGCGTCGTTCAAAATCGACGTATTTCCACTGCAGACCGTCGATCTCAGAGGTACGCATGCCGGTGAAAAAACGAACGGTGTAGTAGTTTTTGAAGTCCGATCGTACTGCAGCAATGATTCTACCGACCTCCTCCAGAGTAAAAGGCTCCACGTCTACCCGCGGAACTTTCAGCGATTTTATTCCCACGTAGGGTGAGCTAAAATTGTATCGGTTGGCTGCCTCATTCAGGATCATGCGCAATGGCGTCATGATATGGTTGATTCGCGTCGCTGATAGAGTTTTGCCACTTCGGTTCGTGACTTTGGCGAGTGAGGACCGAAATGTCAGAATCTCTGCCTTTGTGATGCAGCCGACCTCTTTTTCCCCAAACTCGGGGAGAATGTAATTACGCAGGGTTGCAGCGATGGTGTCGCTGTGGGACCGACGCCATTGAATCTCCATCTCCGCAAACCAGATGTCGCTGAACTCGCTGAAGAGTGGCGTTTCCGTCTGGAGTTCTTGGCGCCCTGCATTCACCGCCAGTTTTTCGGCATTCGGGCTATCCGGAAAATAGTTGGCGTACTCGAATGTGCCGAGCGTAATGTCAGCCTCGATCTTTTTAAGAATGCCCTCCAGCTTACGTCGGTTGGCAGGTGTATCGCTGAGCGCGGTTTGCTCGCGACAGCGCTTGCCTTTGTAACGGAAGTCGAAGAACAGATTTCCCGTTTTGTCCCTTACACGAATACTAGCCATGCATACGTCCTCCATTGGCCATGGGCACGCCGAAGGCATTAGCAGATGACGCTGCAGCCATATCCTTCTCAATGGCCTCCCACAAATACAAAATCTTCCTTCCACCGAAGGGGCGGATGTAATGAACCCCCTCCAGCAGAACCGAGTCCTTCAGTCGCTCACGAATGGTGCGAGCGTCGTACTTGATACGAGCGGCGAGCTCGTCAGTAGTAAGGTAGTCTGTATTCATCTTAGGTTTCTCCTATGCGTCCAAT
This sequence comes from Halopseudomonas formosensis, assembly GCF_900115905.1. Classification (GTDB taxonomy): domain Bacteria; phylum Pseudomonadota; class Gammaproteobacteria; order Pseudomonadales; family Pseudomonadaceae; genus Halopseudomonas; species Halopseudomonas formosensis. The sequence continues at coordinate 2,080 of NZ_FOYD01000019.1, read as the reverse complement.
GATGCGTACGAGCTACATAATAACGACTAAAAAGATGGCGTCAAGCGTCCTTTGTAGACTTAAAGCGACATTTGGTGCGTTAAGGCAGCCTGATTGCTAGAATGTGGAGAAGACACTGCTAGAAAAGGAGCATCATGATCAGGTTTCGTTTGAAGGAGTTGATGGCGGACAAAGGGTTTGAGGAAAACCGTCGCGTCACCCTCGATGAAGTGGCCAAGGCAACCGGGGTGCACCGCACTACGTTGTCAAAAATAGCCAATCAGAAGGGATACAACACCACGACAGACATTCTCGATAAGTTGTGCGAGTTTTTTGAGGTGGACGTTGGAGAGGTAGCGCAGTACGTTGGGGAAGATGACCAGGGCGTCACGGGTGAGCAGTAATAGCTAGTATGCCGGTACTCGTCTGAAATACGTGGATGTTATCGTCCTGTATGCTGCAGGCGAGAGATGACCAGCTCGGTCTCTGCCGCAGTAGTCAATTACAGGCAAGCAAGGGTCCGCTCTATATGGGTAATCCAGAGCTCTACGTTCTCAGCTAAACACTCAATTTCATGGGTTGTGATAGTTAGTTTGTATCCGGTGGCTGTAAATCCATTTCGATGAACTAGATCGTGTCTTTTCTTGACAGATTTTAGTAGGGTCTCTCGGCAGGTAGCAGACGGGAAGCTTATGTCAGCACCAAGTGCTATCCTGTACAGCCCTATAGTTTTGGGTAGGTTATGGTATGTCGTATTGGAGAGGTATTCATTGGCCCGCTTGACAGGGTATTCAGGATCTAGAAGTATGGTATGTAAGTGGATTTTTTCTTTCTTAAGTTCTTTTTCATGCTGGAGTAGATTTGCTATCCTTTTATTGTTTTGTAAGATAAGCATCTTTAGTCTGTCCCCTAGGTACGCCTCAAGAATAGTGACGAGCTGAATATAACAAAGCTTAGTCATTATTTTGCTAGGGTATTCCTGAATAGCTGATCTAACCTCCCTGATGCTTTGTAAGGCAGATTCCTGAGGGTGGTAGTGATTTGACTTTGGCTTCCAAATGAAATCTTCATGATCGCCATCCAGGATTTCCTGTATTTCATCAATGCTCTGCAAAGGCAATTTTCTATAGAGCTCTTCTATCAGGCTCATCAAGTCTGATGAGCTCATCCTCTCCAGTCTATCTAGGTAGTGTGGGTACGCTGATAACTCGCGTAGCAGACTCATGATTACTTCGCGCTTTTCAAAATCGCTGGGTGCGGTTTTTTGGAAGATTGCTTGACTTAGTCGGTCTGCTCTTGAAATGTCCACTTTGGCTCTCGAATTTTAGACCTGGAAGGGTAGTGCTGTTCGGGTATCATGAGGTTTAATTCCCGTAAATAGCCTTCTTATGGGTTTATATTGCGCGGGAGGGCTAGAAGCGCTGTGCTCACAGTTTATAGTTCATTTTCATCTCACACACTCCACGCATTAGACAGCACCTCAGCCTGCTTCAATACCAGCTCCACAGCCTCCGGGGCGTCATCGGGCGGGTACTTGTACCGCTGCAAGGTACGTCGCACCAGAATGCGCAGTCTTGCTCTGACGCTCTCGCGTACCTGCCAATCTACGGTAGCTGATGCCCTAAGTTTCTCAGTGATTTCTACAGCTATCTGCTTCAGGATTTCATCGCCCAGCTCGCGCACGGCGCTCTCGTTGTTGGCCAGGGCATCATAAAAGGCGATTTCGTCCGGGTTGAGGCCCAGCGCAGCCTCCCTCTCCATCTCGGCCTGGAACTGCTTGGCCATGGCAATCAGTTCTTCAATGACCTGCGCCGTTTCGATGCCGCGGTTGTTGTAGCGGCGCAGGGTTTCCTGCAGGCGGTCGGCGTACTTCTTCTCCTGCACCACGTTGTTGCCAGTGCGGGCCTTGATATTGTCCTTCAGGAGCTTTTCCAGCAGCTCCACGGCCAGATTCCTGTAGGGCATGCGCCGTACATCATCCAGGAACTCGTCAGACAGCAGCCCGATATTGGGCTTGTCGAGGCCGCACAGGGCGAACACGTCGGTCACACCCTCGGCAACGACGGCGTTGTCGAGGATCTGCTTGAGCACCGAGTTCTTT
>NZ_FOYD01000011.1:37892-91159 GCF_900115905.1 Halopseudomonas formosensis | reverse complement strand
TGCACATCTCGACCAGCGACATCATCAAAACCTACGACGGTACGACCGATGCTGCGGGTACTGCGGTGGCGGTGGCTGGCACCAAGTTGTTCGACACCGATAGCCTGATCGGCGGAATCTTTGCGTTCGCCGACAAGAATGCTGGTGTTGGCAACAAGACGGTGACCGTCTCCGATGTGACAGTCGAGGATGGCAACGGCGGCGCCAACTACACCGTCACCTACGTGGATAACACCACCAGCACCATTAACCCGCGTCCGGTTGAGGTGACTGCCAACGCGCAAACAAAAACCTATGGCGACTACGATCCCGAGCTGAACTTCACAGTGGAAGAAGCGTCGTCCGGACGCGGTCTCCTCGCTGAGGACAGCCTCAGCGGTGCACTCAGTCGGGATGCGGGTGAAGACGTTGGCCGTTACGCCATTACTCAAGGCAGCCTGAACAATAGCAACTATGACATCAGTTTCATTGGAGCCGAGCTGAGCATCGATCCGCGGGCGATCACGCTTGCTGCTGATCTGGTGAGCAAGATCTACGGTGAAGCCGATCCCACGCTGAGTGTCCGGATCACCGGTGGCAGCCTGGGTTCTGACGCTGTGAGTGATACCTTGGCTGATGTTACCGGCACGTTGAGCCGCGCTGGGGGCACTGATGTTGGCAGCTATAACGTGCTTCTCGGCGAGGGCACGAAAGCGGGTAACTACCGCATCACCTTCGATGCAGACAACAAGGCCTTCAGCATCACGCCGCGCCCGATCACGATAACAGCCCATAATCAAAGCAAGATCTATGGTGACTCCGATCCGACGTTGAGCTACACGGCCGAAGCTCAAAGCACGGGGCGTGGCCTAGTAGAGGGCGACACGTTCAGTGGCGAATTGAGTCGTGACGTGGGTGAAGAGGTTAACCGTTACACCATTACTCAAGGCAGCCTGAACAATAGCAACTATGACATCAGTTTCATTGGAGCCGAGCTGAGCATCGATCCGCGGGCGATCAAGCTTGCTGCTGAAGCGGTGAGCAAGATCTACGGTGAAGCCGATCCCACACTGAGTGTGCAGATCGCGGAGGGCAACCTGGCCTTCAGCGATACGCTGGCTGATGTGGCGGGCGAGTTGAGCCGTGCTGCTGGCAATTATGTCGGCAGCTATAACGTGATCCTCGGTGAGGGTGCGAAAGCGGGTAACTACCGCATTACCTTCGATGCAGACAACAAGGCCTTCAGTATCACGCCGCGTCCGATCACGATAACAGCCCACAATCAAAGCAAGACCTATGGTGACTCCGATCCTGCGCTGAGCTACACCGTCGAAGCTCAAAGCACCGGTCGTGGTCTGCTGGCGGGCGACAGTCTTAGCGGAACGCTCAGTCGAGCAGAAGGTGAAAACGTCGGCCGCTATGCTATTACTCAAGGCACGCTTGCCAATAGCAACTACGCCATCAGCTTCAGCGAAGCCGAGCTGAGCATCGACCCTCGTGCCATCACTCTTGCTGCTGATCTTGTGAGCAAGATTTACGGTGAAGCGGACCCGACTTTCAGCGTACAGATTGTGGGAGGCAACCTTGGCAGTGAGACGGTGAGTGATACGCTGGCGGATGTCACGGGCTCCTTGCGCCGTGAAGATGGCGAGAACGTTGGCGACTACAGCGTCCTGCTGGGCTCGGGTGCGAAGGCGGGTAACTACTTCATCACCTTTGACACTGATAACAAGGCGGTGAGCATCACGCCGCGTCCGGTCACGGTAGCAGCCCATAACCACAGCAAGGCCTATGGTGATTTCGATCCAACCCTGAGCTACACCGTCGAAGCCCAAAGCGTCGGTCGTGGTCTGCTGGCTGGCGATAGTCTGAACGGTGAACTCAGTCGGGTAGCGGGCGAAGATGTTGGTACTTACGTGATTGGTCAAGGCTCTCTCGCCAATAGCAACTACGACATCAGCTTCAGCGGAGCCGAGCTGAGCATCGACCCGCGGGCCATCACGCTTGCTGCTGATCTGGTGAGCAAGATCTATGGTGAAGGCGATCCCACGCTGAGTGTCCGGATCATCGGCGGCAGCCTGGGTTCTGAAACCGTCAGCGATACGCTGGCCGATGTCACTGGCGACTTGAGCCGAGCAGCGGGCAGTGATGTTGGCAGTTATAACGTGCTTCTCGGCGAGGGTGCGAAAGCGGATAACTACCTCATTACCTTCGATGTGGACAATCAAGCGTTCACCATCACGCCACGCTCCATCCGCGTGACCGCTGATGACCAGCACAAATACCAGGGTGAGGCCGATCCGGTCTTTACCTGGCACTATGATGCAAGTGCTTTAGTTAGTGGTGACAAGGCGGAGACTCTATTCTCTGGTTCGCTGGCACGGGCAATGGGTGAGGAGCCAGGTATCTACACCATCAACTTGGGCAGCCTGCAAAGTGGTAGCAATTACACGATTGATTTCGTTCCGGGTGAATTGCAGATAGAGGCGGCTGGTGTCGTCAGGCGTCTGGGCGATCGCGGTAAGAGTTATCAGGATGCATTGGTGGTCGCGCTACAGTCCGCGGCCCAGGCTGGTCCTGGACCTGCGTCCAATATCTGCTTTGAACTCACTGCTTCTTCTGAGCCCGACGATTCCGACTGTAGCGATTATCCCGTCACCGGCTTTGCATTCGGCATGTCGCAAGCCTTCGACGGCATCTCTGTCGTACAGGGACTTTACTCAATTGTGAACGGTGGTCTGCGACTGCCTGAAGGATTCGACGAACAATGAAGTCATATCACTTTCGTACCCTTGTACTTTCGCTTCTGGCGCCCGCGGTGACTTATGCCCAGGTGGCGCCCGATGCCGGACAAAGCATTCGCGAACTGGAACGCCCCCAGTTGCAGGCGCCCGCGCCCGACAAGCTGGAACTGAATCTGCCCTTCCTGGATGACTCCGCGCCTGTGGCGGGCGGCCCCAGCCTCCACGTGAATCGTTTTCGGATCACCGGCCACAGTGTTTTCCCGGATTCCGAGCTGCGCGCATTGTTGGCTGATCTGGAAGACCGCGAGCTGAGCTTCGCTGAACTTCAGGCCGCGGCGCAACGGCTGTCGTCCTACTATCGGGAGCATGGCTACATGCTGGCGCGCGCCTATTTACCAGCTCAGGAAGTGGAAGACGGTGTCATTGAAATCGCCGTATTGGAAGGGGGCTATGGCGAGATTCAGGTTGACGATCAGGTTGGCTTGCGCGGCTTTGCCATGGCATCCATCGACTCCCTGCAGAGCGGCGAAGCGGTGCGGGCAAAACCGCTGGAGCGCAGCTTGCTGTTGCTGGCCGACACACCCGGCGTTGAGATCGATGCAATGCTGCGGCCCGGCGCCAGTGTGGGAGCCTCGGATCTGATCGTGAACGTCATGCCGGGTCAAGGCTTTAGCGGAACCCTCCATCTGGACAACCACGGCAGCCGCTACACCGGCGCAGCCCGACTCGGTGGAGCCTACAGTTTAAATAATCCCCTGCGCCTGGGTGACACGCTCGACCTGCGCCTCATGACCAGTGAGGAAGATCAGCTTTACGTCCGTGCCGGTTACCAGCTGCCGGTGGGCCCCTGGTCGACCCGCCTGGGTGTTGCCTACTCGTATATGGACTATGAGCTGGGTGAAGACTTTGCCGATCTGGATGCGACGGGCCGCGCCCGCATTGCCAGCGCCTTTGTGCTCCAGCCCCTGCTGCGTTCCCGGGCGCTGAGCCTCTATGCCTCCTTGCAGTACGACCACAAACGCCTGGAAGACAAGGTTGGTCTGTTCGATAGCCGCAGCGACAAGAATTCCTCACTGTGGATTGCCTCCCTCACCGGCGACAGCCGCGACAGCTTTGGTGGAGGCGGAGTGAACAGTTTCTCGCTCGCCTATGCCGCCGGCAAGCTGGAACTGGAAAGCCCTCTTGAGCGTTTGCAGGACAGCTTTACCAGCCGCAGCCACGGCCGCTTCGATCGGATGAACGTCTCCCTGCTGCGCCTGCAAAACCTGCCAGGACGTTTCAGCCTCAGCACCCGTCTGCAAGGGCAGTGGAGTAACGATAATCTTGACTCATCGGAGAAGTTCAGCCTTGGCGGTGCTCACGCCGTACGCGCCTATCCCCAAGGTGAGGCATCCGGCGACCGCGGAATGCTGGTGAATGTGGACCTGAATTACGCAGTGGCAGATGGTTGGCAAGCAGCCCTGTTCGCTGATTACGGCCGGATCCGGCTCAACGCCGAACCCTGGACGCTGGAGAGAAATCATCGGGAACTCAGCGGTGCCGGGTTGGCCTTGCGTGGAATGGCTTATGGCTGGCGTCTCGAGACCAGCGCCGCCTGGCGGCTTGATGATGCGCCGCGCAGTGAGGCCGATCGCAAGCCCAGAGTCTGGCTACAGTTGATGCGGCAGTTTTGAGGAGCGCTGTGAGCCCCGGTTTGTCAGAGCTTCCTGCCCATTAAAAAAAGGTTCATCGCACTTTACCGGGAAACGCCGCTTTGATCTTCAGGAAGAAGTAGTCGTTGTCCCGGTAGCCATAGGCCATCCGCTTGAGGACTTTGATCTTGTTGTTCATCCCCTCCAGCACACTGGTGTTCATCCGGTAGCGTGCACTGGCGATAATCCCGTCCACATAGCTGGTTAGGCGTCTCGCAAACTGATGCACCGGTGCAAGTCCGCTACTCATGGCCAGCTGTAGCCACTCCCGCCAGCGTCGCCGGGCTTCGGCCTCTGACGGGGCATACCAGAGCTCCTTGAGCTGATCCTTCAGGAGGTAGGCGGTCATCAGCGGCTGGTTCGCTTGCAGCAGTTCCTCCAATTTCAGGGCTTGGTCATCCTTGAGGTGGCTCCGGTTTCTGAGCAACAGCCAGCGGCTTCGCTTCACCAGCGTTCGGGCCGGCCGGTCGTGCCGAAGCTGGTTGGCCTGGTCGACCCGGACCCGGTCAATCACCTCTCGGCCGAACTTGGCCACCACGTGGAACAGATCGTAGACGACGCGGGCCTGTGGGCAATGGTGCTGGACCTCCAGGTCCAGGGCGGTATTCATATCCATCGCCACAGCCTCGATCTGGCCACAGGTCTCCGGCCCCAGCCACGCAAAGAAGGGCCGCACCGCAGCCCGACTACGACCTTCGCCCACCCACAGCACTTGCTGGGTGTCGGCATCGATCACCACGGTGGCGTATCGATGGCCTTTGAACAGGGCAAACTCATCCATGATCAAGCGACGAATCCGTCGCTTGTCCGGCTCCGCCACGTCCCGCTGGAGGCGTTGCTGATCAATGGCCTTGACCGTATGCCAGTGCAAGCCCAGTAGCTGGGCTACGTGCTGAGCCGGCATCAGACGCACCAGGGATTCCACCCAATGGATCATGGCGGCGGTCAGGCGCTGACGCCCCGGGAGCCAGCGAATGTGCTCCACACGGGGGCCGCAGGCGGCGCAGCGAACCCGGCGCACGGGCACCTCCAGCCAGAGGCGATACTGAAGCAGGTCGCGTTCTCGGGCTCGGCGGATGGTCGTGTCATGAATGGCAGACGTGGGCTGGTGACAACCGCTACAACAAGGTAGGGAGTCTTGGGCGGGTTGGAGCCGGATGAGCAGCGATTGCGCATCCAGTTGGGTAGAGGATTCTACAGTGAATCCTTCCCAGAACAGGGAGAGAGGGTTAGCATGCATAGGGACGGCGGTGGATTGGTTAATTTTTTTGTTTTGGCGAACTCAAAACTAACCGGTTTTACCGCCGTCTCCTACTTTTTCACGCTAATCCGCGAAGAACCTCAAAAAAGGATACGTCCACCAGAGGGTTTATCGCCCGACCTCCCGCCCGTTTCGTCACTCGATATTCTGCACCTGCTCGCGCATCTGCTCGATGTACACCTTCATGTCCACCGCAGCCTGGGTGCTGCGTACGTCGATGGCCTTGGAGCCCAGGGTGTTGGCCTCGCGGTTGAACTCCTGCATGAGAAAGTCCAGGCGGCGGCCGATGGCGCCCTTGCCGGCCAGTACATTGCGGGTTTCGTTGATATGGGTGGTGAGCCGGTCCAGCTCCTCGGCGACGTCAATCTTCTGCGCCAGGATCACCAGCTCCTGTTCGATGCGGGTGTTGTCCAGCTCCAGCTTCGCCTCCTGAAAGCGGTCGATCAGCTTCTGCCGGTGGGCTTCGCGCAGGGTCGGCATCATCTCCCGCAGGGTGGCGACACGCTCGGCCATGCTGTCCAGGCGCTCCTCGATCAGGGCGCGCAGCTCGGCGCCTTCGCGGGCACGGTTCTGCTTGAGCTGTTCCAGTGCCTGGCCGAACAACTGGTCGGCCTGTTTCACCAGATCGGACTGCTGCGCCTCGCCGCCAGCCAGCACTCCGGGCCAGGACAGCAGCTCCAGCGGATTGATCGGTGCCGGGGCGGGGAGCTGGCTGCTGATCTGGCTGGCGGCTTCGATCAGCTGGGCAATCAGTGGCTGATTCAGGCTCAGCTGCTGGCTGCTGTCGCTGCTGGGATTGAAGCGCAGGGTACACTCCAGCTTGCCGCGGGCGATTTCCTTGCGCAGCCGCTCGCGCAGGGGGCCTTCCAGGTCGCGAAAGGCTTCGGGCAGGCGCAGGCTGACTTCCAGGTAACGGTGGTTTACCGAGCGCAGCTCCCACACCAGACTGCCCTGGTCGGTGCTGGACTCGCTGCGGGCAAAGGCCGTCATGCTGTAAACCATGTTCTGCTCCTGATCTCGGGATATATGTCGCCCGGCATTGTACTCCGGCAGTCGCGCCCGGGGTACACGCCTGTTGTACCCCGGGGCGGGCCCCGTATAATCGCCGCACACACACGCTGTACAAGGAATCCGACATGATACGACCCAGCGGCCGCGCCGCCGATCAGCTGCGCCAGGTTAGCCTGACCCGCCATTACACCCGCCACGCCGAGGGGTCGGTGCTGGTTGAATTCGGCGATACCAAGGTCATCTGCACCGCCAGTGTCGAAGCCGGCGTGCCGCGCTTTCTGCGTGGCACCGGTCAGGGTTGGATCACCGCCGAGTACGGCATGCTGCCGCGTTCGACCGGAGAGCGTATGCAACGTGAGGCCAGCCGGGGCAAGCAGGGCGGTCGCACGCTGGAAATCCAGCGGCTGATCGGGCGCGCGCTGCGCGCCGCCGTTGATCTCAAGAGTCTGGGCGAGAACACCGTTTACATCGATTGCGACGTGATTCAGGCCGACGGCGGCACCCGCACGGCGTCCATCACCGGGGCCTGCGTGGCGCTGGTCGACGCCCTGCGGGTCATGCAGCAGCGTGGTCTGATCAAGAAGGTCCCGCCGGTGCGGATGATTGCGGCGATTTCGGTGGGTATCTACCAGGGTGTCCCGGTGCTGGATCTGGACTACCCCGAGGACTCGACCGCCGAAACCGACCTGAACGTGGTGATGACCGACACCGGCGGTTTCATTGAAGTGCAGGGTACTGCCGAGGCCGCTCCCTTCACCCCCGAGGAGCTGAACGCCATGCTCGATCTGGCGCGCAAGGGGATCGAGGAACTCTTCGCCCTGCAGCAGGCTGCACTGGAGGACTGAGCAGGCCGCGCTGATCGGCTATGCTCTGAACTGACGACAACACAGGAGTGACGAGATGGTGGATATCAACCCGCCCGAAACCGGGCTGCAGGAACCCGACTCCCAGGCCCGCATGTGGGCCATGATCGCCCATCTGGCAGGCTTCCTCGGCTACTTCCTGCCGGTGATCGGCAGTCTGATCGGTCCGCTGATTGTGTGGCAGCTGAAGAAGGACACCCATCCCTATGTGGATGAGCAGGGCAAGGAGGCGCTGAACTTCCAGATCACGGTGCTGATAGCGGCCCTGGTGTGCGTGCTGCTGATGCTGATCGCGGTGGGCTTCCTGCTGATCTGGGTGGTGGCCGTCGGCGCCATAGTGCTGATGATCATCGCCGCCATCAAGGCCAATGAAGGGGCGCCCTACCGCTACCCCTTCTGCCTGCGCCTGATCAAGTAATATCCCACCGCCGCCGCGCCGCGCCGTGCCGGGATGGCGCGGCGTCAGCGCAGCTGCAGCGGCAGGCTGGCATAGCCGCTGGACAGATAGCTGGCCAGTCGTGCCGGCTGTGCCTCCACCAGCCGCAGCTGTTCGCTGTGCTGCAGCAATGCCCTTATGGCGATCACCAGCTCCCTGCGCGCCAGCGGCGCTCCGGGGCAGACGTGGATGCCTGCGCCATAGAGCAGGTTCAGCGCGGGGTCCCGGTCCAGGGAAAAGCGGTCGGGCTCGGGGAATACCGCCGGGTCCCGATTGGCGGCGACCCAGTTGATGCTGATGCGCTGATCCGCGCCTATCTCCCGTCCCCCCAGCTGCACCGGGCAGGTGGTGCGGCGACGATTGTCCACCAGCGGGCCGTGGATACGCAGTATCTCGTCGTTGGCCTGCCACAGCAGATCGGGATTCTCCCGCAGCAGCTGCTGAACCTGGGGTTCATTGGCCAGGAAGTGGGCGATGATGCCTACCGCCGCAGCTATGGTGCCGATCTCGCCCACGGTCCAGTTGCGCAGCAGGCTGGCGATCTCCTGATCATTCAGAGGGCGGCCTTCCACCTGCTCCTGCATCAGGGCGCAGGTCAGGTCATGCTCCGGGTCGGTGCTGGCGCGTCGCTCGGCCAGCAGGTTGCCTATCAATGCCTCGAACTCCGCCGCCAGGGCCGCCAGCGCCTGGCGGTCCTGGCGCAGGGTGGCGCGATTGTTGCGCGTCGCCCAGCTCTGCAGCGGCTCCTGCAGGCCCGGTGGCCAGCCCATGAAGGCGCACTGGATGCGCAGGGCGAAGGGCTGGGCGAAGCTGGCGATGAGTTCGGTCCGGGGCTGAGCCAGCGCACTCAACGCCAGGTCTTCGGCGATCTCACGACATACCGGCTCGAAGGCGGCCATGCGCGGGGCGCTGAAATAGCCCTCGATAAGTCGGCGGTAGGCGGTGTGCTCCGGCGGATCCATGCCGTTGGGTACCGACAGGTGACGGGAGGTGCGGTTGCTGAAGCTGTGGTGGTCCGCGAGGATGCGGCTGACATCGGCGTGGCGGAAGACACTCCAGTGGTCGGAGGGGCTCCAGGCGACCGGACAGTGTTCGCGCATCCGGTCGTAGGCGTGGCGTTGATCGGCAAGTACGGCGGCGGATCGGGGGTCCCAATCCGCAGGGGGCAATCCAGACATGGGCGAGTTCCGGCTGGCAGGCTGTCCTTGGTCGGGCAGCGATGGGACAAGGGAAATACTGCGTTGCCGGTCAGTCTGGAGTATCGCGATCGCTCAGTAATTGATCATGGTCAAGCGGCGCGGCAGCCGGGCTGCCGCCGTCCCGGGGTCAGATGCTCAGGGTCCACTCGTAGTCGATGATGACAGGGGCATGCTCGGAAAAGCGCACCTTGCGCGGGATGCTGGCGTGCTTGACGAAGCGACGCAGGCCCGGCGTGAGGATGTGATAGTCGAAACGCAGCCCCAGATTCAGGTCCTGGGCCTGCTCGCTGTCCGGCCACCAGCTGTACAGGTCGGATTCGCGGGTGACCTCGCGCAGGGCGTCGACATACCCCAGGTTGCCGAAGATCTCGTCCATCCAGGCACGCTCCGGTGCCATGAACCCGGGCTGGTGCTGGCAGTCGCGCCAGTTCTTCACGTCCAGCTTCAGATGCGCGGTGTACAGCGAGGCACAGTAGATGAACTCGCGACGCTTGCGGCGCTGCTTCTGCAGGTAGGTGGTGAAGTCGTTCATGAACTTGAACTTCTGGTTCAGGCTCGCATCGCCATCACGTCCGGAGGGCAGCAGCAGGCAGCCGATGCTGACCTTGTCGAAGTCGGCCTGGATATAGCGGCCATAGCGGTCGGCCAGTTCAAAGCCCAGACCCATGATGATGGCCTTGGGCGCGGTGCGGGTATAGATGGCCACACCGCCCTGACTGGGTACTTCGGCCTCGAAGCAATATTGCCAGTAGCCGTCCAGCCAGTAAGGATCCTGTTCCAGTTCAGGGGCGGTTACCCGGATGTCCTGCAGACAGATGACATCCGCGTCCTGCGTGCGCAGCCAGTCAAACAGACCACGGGCCGCTGCGGCCTCGACACCGTTGACATTCAGACTGATGATTCGCATACATGGCTCCCTCAAAATCGTGCGTGTATGATACCTGAGCCAGATATAGATTTGTTAAATCGCGAGGGTATAGATGCACGAATATCAGTGGGAATTCATCCGTTTTGCGCTGGATCGCAACGTACTGCGCTTCGGTGAATTTACCCTCAAGTCAGGGCGTACCAGCCCCTACTTCTTCAATGCCGGGCTGTTCAATACCGGCGGCAGTCTGGCCCGACTGGGACGCTACTATGCCCAGGCACTGATCCACAATGGACCCAAGGATATAGACATGATCTTCGGGCCCGCCTACAAGGGGATTCCGCTGGCCGCAGCGACCTCGATTTCCCTGGCTGACAGTTTTGATATTGATCTGCCATACTGTTTCAATCGCAAGGAAGCCAAGGATCATGGTGAAGGCGGCTCGCTGGTAGGGGCACCGCTGCAGGGCAAGGTGGCCATCGTTGATGATGTGATCACCGCCGGCACCGCTATCCGGGAAGTCATGCAGATCATCAAGGCGGCGGGCGCGCAGCCTGCTGCGGTGATGGTGGCGCTGGACCGTCAGGAGCGGGGGCAGGGAGAGCTGTCGGCGATCCAGGAAGTGGAGCGCGATTTCGGTGTGCCGGTGATCAGCATCGTTTCGCTGACCCAGATTCTGGCCTTCCTTGAGGATGACGCGCAGCTGCGCAAATACCTGCCCGCAGTGCAGGCCTATCGAGATCAGTACGGCATCTGACAACGGCAGCCGTCGCAGATAATCAGGACAGGGTGGTCCCGTTATGTACAAGAAGTTCTGGTATCCGGTGGTAGTGGCATGGCTGGCGGGCTCCGTGGCAAGCGTCGATGCCGCAGAGCTGTACCGCTATGTCAACGACAGGGGAGTGACGGTGCTCGACAGCAGCGTGCCACCCCAGTATGTCTCTCGCGGTTACGAGGTGCTGGACCGGGACGGCCGGGTGAAGCAGGTGGTACCACCTGCCCCCAGCCCTGAAGAACTGAGGGCCGCCCGTATTGCCGCCGAGGAACAGCAGCGCCAGCGCGCCTCCGACGAGACCCTGCTGCGCCTGTATGCCAGTGTGGCTGACCTGGACCGCGCCCATGCCCGGCAGATCCAGCAGATCGAAGGCCTGATTGCCACCGCCGAGGCCGGTCTGATGACCCTGCGCAGTCAGCGCGACGATATCCAGAGCCGTGCTGCCAGCCAGGAACGCGCCGGGCGTGAGGTAGACCAGAGACTGTTGCGTCAGCTGGAAGACATAGACGCGGAGCGGGGTCGTCTGGAACGCCAGATCGCCAGTAATCGCGCCGAGATCGACGCGGTCAACGCCGCTTTCAGCGCCCGGCGCGAACGCCTGGCGCAACTGCTGCCGGAGTGACCTGAGCAGGTCGCCAACCCCTTTATTCCCACCGCACTAGCCCAACGCAGCCGCTGCGACTTTCTGCCCTCTTGTTATTTAGCAAATACTAAATTAGTGTTGTCTTTATCAGTCGCTGAGACTTTTGAACAAGGGGAGTCAGACATGAAGGCAAATCTGGGAAATATCGATCGTGCATTGCGCGTCATCGTCGGGCTGGTATTGATCGGCCTGAGTGTGGGCGGCGTCATCGGCTGGTGGGGTTGGCTGGGGGTGATTCTGGTGGCAACCGCGTTCATCAGCTTCTGCCCGCTGTATGCGATGCTGCGGATCAACACCGGCAAGCGGAGGTGAGACCATGGCATTGAGAACCATGCAAGTCGCCGGCAGGCTGGATCAGGGCTTTGCCATCAGCGTGCAGTGCGGCCAGCATCAGGTACTGATGGATCAGCCGCGCACCGCCGCCGGCACCGATACCGGTCCGACGCCGTTGGACATGGTGCTTGCCGCCCTGGGTGGCTGTTTCGGAACCATCGGTCGCTTTGTTGCGCATCAGCGCAGGATAGAGCTGCGCGGCATGCGCTTCGAGATCGAGGCGGACTATGATCCCGATGGTCTGCTGGGCCGCAATCCGGAGGTGCGCCCGGGCTTTCAGGAAATCCGCATGCGGGTGGACATCGATGCCGATCTGACCGAAGCGCAGAAGCAGGAGTTTCTGGAGGAGGTGGAGCGTCGCTGCCCGCTGGCGGACAACCTGCTGCATGGAGCCCGGTTGCGCAGCCAGCTGGTGAACTCCACTGCCTGAACCGGCACGGCCGGGGCAATGTCCCGGCCGGCAATCGGCCCGTCTCAGGCCGGTGTGGTGCTGGAGTCCTCGGGCGCCTTGCTTTCAAAGGCATGCACGGCCTGGCGAAACGCCGGGTCGAAGGGCGCCGGCCGGCGGGTCTGCATGTCCGCATGGACGTAGACAATTTCCCCCTTTACCAGCAACTCCCCGTCCCGATAGATGCCGATGGCGAACTGCAGGCTGCTGTTACCCAGCCGGGCAACGCGCACATGGATGTCCAGCAGGTCGTCGAACATGGCCGGTGCCTGATAATCCAGTACCGTACGCACGGCGAAGAAGTCGCTGCCGATAATGCTGGCATCGGGGGTAGCGGCGCGCAGAGCGCGGAAGTACTCGGTGATGCCCACATCGCAGTAGGTCAGGTAGTGCCCGTTGAACACGATGCTCTGCGGGTCGACCTCGGCCCAGCGCACCCGCAATGGGGTGCTGAAACGGAAATCCTCTTGCTGCATTGCGATCAATCCTGTTGTTGATTGGTAATCAGGGTGCCGACACCGGTATCGGTGAAGACTTCCAGCAGAACCGCGTTGGGCACCCGGCCGTCGACGATGATGGCACTGCCCACGCCACCCTGAACGGCATCCAGGGCGCAGCGAATTTTCGGCAGCATGCCGCCATAGATGGTGCCATCGGCGATCAGCTCGTCGACCTGGGCGGTGCTCAGGCCGGTGAGCACGTTGCCTTCCTTGTCCATCAGGCCGGCGATGTTGGTGAGCAGCATCAGCTTCTCGGCCTTCAGCGCTTCGGCCACCTTGCCGGCAACAAGATCGGCATTGATGTTGTAGGACTTGCCGTCCTCGCCCACGCCGATGGGGGCGATGACCGGGATAAAATCGTCGGAAATCAGCCGGTTGATCAGGTTGACGTTGACCTCGGTGACTTCACCCACGTGGCCGATGTCGATGATCTCCGGCTTGTCCATGCCCGGGGTGCGACGGCTGACCTTGAGCTTGCGCGCACGGATCAGGTTGGCGTCCTTGCCGGTCAGGCCCAGGGCCTGGCCGCCATGCTGGTTGATCAGGTTGACGATGTTCTTGTTCACCTGACCGCCGAGCACCATCTCCACCACATCCATGGTGGCGCTGTCGGTGACGCGCATGCCCTCGATGAACTCGCTGGCAATGTTCAGCCGCTTGAGCAGGTCACCGATCTGGGGACCGCCGCCGTGCACCACCACAGGGTTGATGCCGACAGTCTTCATCAGCACGATATCCTTGGCGAAGCTGGCCTGCAGCTCCTCGCTTTCCATCGCGTTGCCGCCGTACTTGATGACGATGGTCTTGCCGGTGAAGCGCTGGATATAGGGCAGCGCTTCGGTGAGGATGCGCGAGACCTGGGTGGCGGCGTCACGATTGAGCATGGTGATTTTCAACTCCTGATTACAGGTTGTTCAGTTCAAGGTCAGGGGCCACGGCGGCCAGCTGATCACGGAATTGGTGGCGGATACGCTCCAGCCCGGCGGCGTCCTCGGCCTCGAAGCGCAGCACCAGCACCGGTGTGGTGTTGGAGGCGCGTACCAGGCCCCAGCTGTCAGGGTAGTCGACGCGGATGCCGTCGATCCCGGTGACCCGGGCATCCTCGCCCCAGTCAGCATTCTTCTGCAGGGCCTCGATCAGCGCGAACTTGCGCTGCTCGCCCACCTCCAGATTGATCTCCGGGGTGTTCCAGCCCGCCGGATGGCGGCTGAACAGGCCGGTGGTCTGTTCCGCATCGCCGCTGAGAATGGACACCAGCTCCAGCAGGCGGCAGGCGGCGTACAGACCGTCATCGAAACCGTACCAGCGCTCCTGGAAGAACAGGTGGCCGCTCATCTCGCCGCCGAACAGGGCGCCGACTTCCTGCATCTTGGCCTTGATCATCGAATGACCGGACTTCCACATCACCGGACGTCCGCCCAGCTGGCTGATCAGCTGCGGCAGGCGGCGGGTGCACTTGACGTCGAATACGATGTCCGCGCCCGGGTTGCGGGTCACTATGTCCTCGGCAAACAGCATCAGCAGGCGGTCGGCACAGATGATCTCGCCGCTGGCGGTGACCACGCCGAGTCGATCGGCATCACCGTCGAAGGCCAGGCCCAGTTCGGCGCCGTGCTGGCGTACCATTTCGATCAGGTCCTGCAGGTTCTCTGCCTTGCCCGGGTCCGGATGGTGGTTGGGGAAGTGCCCGTCCACCTCGCAGTACAGCGGTATCACCTCGCAACCCAGCTGCTCGAGCAGGGTCTGGGCGACCACGCCGCCGACACCGTTGCCGCAATCCACCACCACCTTGAGCGGGCGGGTCAGCAGCACGTCATCAACGATGCGCTGGCAGTAGCTGTCGAGTATGTCCAGTGCGGTGCAGCTGCCCTGACCCTCATGCAGGCGATCCTGCTGCAGGCGCTGGTGCAATCCGGCAATGCGCTCACCGGACAGGGTCTGACCGGCGATGACGATCTTCAGGCCATTGTAATCCGGCGGGTTGTGGCTGCCGGTGAGCATCACCCCCGAACTGGCCTTGGTGGTATGGGTGGCGTAGTAGAGTACCGGCGTGGGCACCATGCCCAGATCCAGTACCTGGCAGCCACTGTCGCACAGGCCGCGGATCAGCTCGACCATCAGCTCGGGGCCGGACAGACGCCCGTCCCGGGCGACGGCCACCTGCGGCTGGCCGGCATCGAGGGATTCGCTGCCGATGGCGCGGCCCAGCCAGTAGACATATTCCGGGGTGAGGGTACGACCGACCACGCCACGGATGTCATAGGCGCGGAAGATCTCCGCCGGCAGCTCGGGCCTGCCGCCGGTGAATGCCGCCGGCTCCTCGAGAAAATCGATATCCAGCACATCGTCCAGGGGGGGCAGCTCCTCCACCGCCAGCGGCTCGGCGTCCGGTGCGGCGGCCCTGGTCTGTACCGGTGGGGCCGGCTCGCGTGCGGGGCTGGCCTGGCGGGTACCGTTCTGGCTGGCCAGCTGCATGATGCGCTGGGCTACCGGCTCCAGTGGGCCGAGGGCCAGTCCGGCGGCCTTGTGGCCGCGGGTCAGTTGCTCCAGGGTCTCGGCGTCGGCGGCCAGGGCGCGTTCCCAGATCCGCTGCAGGTACAGCAGGCTGGCCAGTGCGCCGGCCAGGGCCAGCAGTATCGCGCCGGCCAGCCACAGGGGGTTGGGGGCTCCGGCAGCCATGGCCTGGCCATCCTGGAAGCTGATCTTCCAATGGGGGTTGTCGGTATTCAGGCGTACCTCGGTCCCCTGGCCATGACCTGTGTGATACAGGATCTGCTCCGGCCCACTGGGAAACTGCTGGATCAGCCTGACCTGGCCGGCGTCGCTGGGCAGCTGCGGCAGGGCGCCGGTCAGGCGTTGCAGATCGAAGATCGCCAGCAGGGTGCCGGCAACCGGTGCCTGGGGCGAGCTGCGCAGGGGTTTGACCATATACAGCAGCCAGGCGCTGCCGACCTGCTGGGCTTCGGCAGGGACTGCCTGGCCCCGCTCGGCGCGGCGGATCATGTCCAGTGCGGCGAAGTTGACCGGTGCGCTGGCATCCTCGACCAGATCGGCTCTGCCGGGGAGATGCACATGGACTGCCAGGGCGTCACCCAGCAGCTCGCGCAGCAGTTGCGCCTGGCGGGCCTCGTCGCCCCGCTGCAGCGACGTCTGCAGTCGCGGGCTGGCCGCCAGTTGCGTCAGGTCCGCATCCAGCCGTGCCAGTGTGCGGTTGAGGCCACTCTGCTGCTGGCTGACGTAGGCCTGGCTGAGGCCCTGGCGATAGCGCTCCGCCGCCGGGGCAAACACCAGCAGCCAGAGCAGCGCCAGGGCAGCGGCCAGCCCGGCGAGCATCAGCAGCAGCGGGACCAGGGTGTCGGGCAGATTGCGCGGCTGGCGCCTGAGCGAGGGAGTCTTCAGCTTCATTTCGGGTGTGCCTCCTTGCATGATCCGGAAATTCAGTGACTGCCGGTGTGGCCGAAACCGCCTGCGCCGCGCTGGCTGTCGTCGAAGGCATCGACCACCTCCAGACGGGCCTGGACCACGGGGACCAGCACCAGCTGGGCGATGCGCTCGCCGGGTTCTATGGTGAAGCTGGCGTGTCCGCGGTTCCACACCGAGACCATCAGCTCACCCTGGTAATCGGAATCGATCAGACCCACCAGGTTGCCCAGCACTATGCCGTGCTTGTGGCCCAGTCCGGAGCGCGGCAGGATCATCGCCGCCAGGCCCGGATCGGCGATGTGGATGGCCAGGCCGGTGGGCAGCAGATGGGTCTGACCCGGCTCCAGGATCAGCGGTGCATCCAGCATGGCGCGCAGGTCCAGCCCGGCGGAACCCTCTGTCGCATAGGTGGGCAGCGGCCATTGTTGACCAAGGCGGGGGTCGAGAATCCGGGCTTGCAGTGCGTGCATGGTACGTCCTCAGGCTGGTGGATTAAGGTGCTGGGCGATGCGGGCAATGATCTGGCGCGCGAGCTTCTGCTTGCTGGCCTGCGGCAGGGGCTGGGGCGTCAGGCTGCGGTCGATCAGGGTGACGGCGTTGTCATCGGAGTTGAAGCCGATATCGGCCTGGCTGACATCGTTGGCCACGATCAGATCGAGATTCTTGCGAGTCAGCTTGTCGCTGGCGTAGCCCAGCACATCGTCGGTCTCGGCGGCAAAACCCACGCAGTAGGCCGGGCGCCGGGCGTGGGTGGCCAGAGTGGCAAGGATGTCCGGGTTGCGTACCAGGTGCAGGGTCATGCCATCCTCGCGGGTGGTGTCCTTCTTCAGCTTGCCGGGCGCGCACTGCGCCGGCCGGTAGTCGGCTACCGCCGCCGAGGCGATGAACAGATCCGCCGGCAGCGCCTGCTCGCAGGCGGCCAGCATCTCGACTGCGGTAGTCACGTCGATACGCTGGACCCGAGGCGGGGTCGGCAGGTTGACCGGGCCGGCCACCAGGGTCACCCGGGCACCGGCTTCGGCCGCCGCCTCGGCCAGGGCAAAGCCCATCTTGCCGGAGCTATGATTGGAAATGTAGCGCACCGGATCGATCGCCTCCCGTGTGGGACCGGCATTGATCAGTACGTGCCGCCCGCTGAGCAGCCCCAGCTCGAAACATTCGGCGCAGCGCATGGCCAGCTCCACCGGCTCGAGCATCCGCCCGGGGCCGACGTCGCCACAGGCCTGCTCGCCGGCGGCCGGGCCGAACACGCGGAAGCCGCGTTGCAGCAGGGTCTCGAGATTGGCCTGGGTCGCCGGATCGTGCCACATGGCCTGATTCATCGCCGGGGCCAGGGCGATGCTGGCGTCGGTGGCCAGTACCAGCGTGGTCAGCAGATCATCGCCGCGTCCGGTTGCCAGACGTGCCATCAAATCGGCGGTGGCCGGGGCGATCAGTACCAGATCCGCCCAGCGGGCCAGCTCGATGTGGCCCATGGCGGCTTCGGCAGCCGGGTCCAGCAGGTCGCCGTGTACCGGGTTGCCGGACAGTGCCTGCAGGGTCAGGGGGGTGATGAACTCGTGGGCGGCCCGGGTCATCACCACCCGCACCTGGGCTCCGGCATCCTTCAGCCGGCGCACCAGTTCGGCACTTTTATAGGCAGCAATACCGCCACTGATTCCCAGAACCACCTGCTTGTTCAACAACCGCTGCATCATAGACTCCAGAACGCCCGGCAAATGGCGCTAACGATAACATATGGCGACCCGGTCACGCCCCTTCCATGGATGGCTGGCCCGAGGCCCCTGGGATCCATATACTCCGGCCCCGGATTGCACGGTAGGGTGGTACGTGCCTGGCTGTACAAGCTATGCAAGGAGCACACCACATGCCCATCACCGATTGGCCGGCGGCCGAGCGCCCCCGGGAAAAACTGCTCATTCAGGGCGCCGGCGCCCTGTCCGATGCCGAGCTGCTGGCGATCTTCCTGCGTACCGGGGTGCCCGGCTGCAGTGCGGTGGACCTGGCGCGCCAGTTACTGTCCAGTTTCGGCAGTCTGCGCGCCCTGCTGCAGGCGGAGCAGAAGCAGTTCTGCAGCCGACCGGGGCTCGGGCCGGCCAAATATGCGCAGCTGCAGGCCGTCATGGAAATGGCCCGCAGGCACCTGTTCGAGGAGCTCAAGCGCGGCGATGCCCTGACGTCTCCCGGTGCGGTGCGCAACTTTCTGCGCAGTCAGCTGGCCGCGCTGCCCCACGAGGTCTTTGCCTGCCTCTATCTGGACAACCAGCACCGGGTGATCGCCTTCGAGGAGTTGTTCCGCGGTACGCTGGACAGCGCCAGCGTCTACCCCCGGGAGGTGATCAAGCGCGCCCTGGCGCACAATGCCGCTGCGCTGATCCTGACTCACAACCATCCGTCGGGTGTGTCCGAGCCGAGTCAGGCGGATCTGCTGCTGACCCGTCGGCTCAAGGAGTCGCTGGCGCTGGTGGATATCCGCGTGCTGGACCATCTGGTGGTCGGCGACGGGGAGCCGGTATCCTTTGCCGAACGTGGTCTTTTGTAGCTCTGCGGACAGAAAAATAATTGATTGGTGCTTCGCATTTTGGTATAAAGCTCCGCTCTTCTCGGGGCTGCACCTGTAGATCTGCTCCTTACAGTGATGCGCGAAGGCTTGCCCCGGCTGGACAACAGTTTCTTATTTACGACTTCCAACCAGTTCGGGTTGGGCAAGTGGTTGGAGAGGGTTAACCATGTCTCGAGTATGTCAAGTGACCGGCAAGGGTCCGGTGACTGGGAACAATGTTTCCCACGCTAACAACAAAACCAAGCGTCGTTTTCTGCCTAACCTGCAGTACCATCGTTTCTGGGTAGAATCCGAAAAGCGTTTCGTCCGTCTGCGCACTTCCGCCAAGGGCATGCGTATCATCGACAAGCGTGGTATCGACGCCGTTCTGGCTGATATCCGCGGTCGCGGCATCAAGGTTTAAGGAGCAGCCCCATGCGTGAATTGATTCGTCTGATCTCCTCTGCCGGTACTGGTCACTTCTACACTACCGACAAGAACAAGCGTACTACTCCCGACAAGATCGAAATCAAGAAGTACGATCCGGTTGTACGCAAGCACGTGATCTACAAGGAAGGCAAGATCAAGTAAGATCTCGCTCTTTCTGCCAGAAAACCCGCCTTATCGGCGGGTTTTTTGTTTTCTGTGGCTTGTGGCTTGTGGCTTGTGGCTTGTGACTGTGAGTGGCTGTGGTCTGGTGCATGGCCGAGGCGGGTATGACCCATTGCCGGACCTATGGATGGCCTGCTGACCTTGGTTTGGCTGATGGTTTGGCAGGCAGTATTGGTGTTTGTTGCGGGTCAAGTGCGGTAGGCAGGGCCGTGCCGACACGCCGTGAATACGTCCCTGTAGGCTCGCGGTTTTCATCCCTGAAAACCGACGGTCGGCACAACCCTGCCTCCCGCGCTCTCCTGTTACCGACCACGCCGCTGTTGGTTCTAAAACCATCAGCAGCCACGATGATATGTACCTGCGCCCTGATCGGCCTGTCCGTGACCGTTTGATGTCAGGGATGACATCAACGAGCCCACAGGGACGTGTTTACGGCGTGTCACGGATAGGCCGGTCAGGGTGCAGGCGGCTCGCACGAATAACCGCAAGCCTACAGAGCACGGGCGCTCAGTGCGCCTCATCCCAGTTATCGCCTACACCGGTTTCCACCAGCAGTGGTACATCGAGGCTGGCGGCGGCGCTCATGCGCTGCTGCAGGCCGGTGCTGACCTGGTCGATAAGGTCTTCGCGGACCTCCAGTACCAGTTCGTCGTGAACCTGCATCACTACCCGGGCATCCAGGCCGGAGTCCTGCAACCAGGCATCCACCTCGATCATGGCGCGCTTGATGATGTCTGCTGCGGTGCCCTGCATGGGCGCGTTGATCGCGGTGCGTTCGGCACCCTTGCGCATGGCCTGGTTCTTCGAATGGATCTCCGGCAGGTACAGGCGGCGGCCGAACAGGGTCTCGACGTAACCCTTGTCCGCAGCCTGGGCGCGGGTGTTCTCCATGTAGCGCAGCACGCCCGGGTAGCGGGCGAAGTAGCGGTCGATATAGTCCTGGGACTGCTTGCGATCGACACCGATCTGCTTGGCCAGGCCGAAGGCGCTCATGCCGTAGATCAGGCCGAAGTTGATCGCCTTGGCACTGCGCCGCTGGTCGGCGGTGACCTCCTCCAGCGATACGCCGAACACCTCGGCGGCGGTGGCGCGGTGCACGTCCAGACCCTGGCGGAAGGCATCGAGCAGGCCCTCGTCCTGGGCCAGGTGGGCCATGATGCGCAGCTCGATCTGCGAATAGTCCGCGGCCATGATGCGGTAGCCCGCGGGGGCGATGAAGGCCTGGCGGATGCGCCGCCCTTCGGCGGTGCGGATCGGGATGTTCTGCAGGTTCGGGTCCGAGGAGGACAGCCGGCCGGTGGCGGTGACCGCCTGATGGTAACTGGTGTGGATACGGCCGGTGCGCGGGTTGATCTGCTCCGGCAGGCGGTCGGTGTAGGTGCTCTTGAGCTTGCTCAGGGTGCGGTGCTGCATGATCACCTGGGGCAGGGCGTGACCCTGGTCGGCCAGCTCGGCCAGTACCGATTCGGCGGTGGAGGGCTGGCCCTTGGCGGTCTTGGCCAGCACCGGCAGGCCCTGCTTCTCGTAGAGAATGGCGCACAGTTGCTTGGGTGAGCCGAGGTTGAACTCCTCACCGGCCAGCTCGAAGGCCTGGCGCTCCAGCGCGACCATCTTCTCGCCCAGCTCGCGGCTGTGCTCGCCCAGCAGGCGCGCGTCAACCAGGGTCCCGGTGCGCTCGATCCGTGCCAGCACCGGCATCAGCGGCATCTCGATATCCCGGAACACGCTGGCCAGCGCGCCGGTTTCCTCCAGGCGGGGCCAGAGTGTGCGATGCAGGCGCAGGGTGATGTCGGCGTCCTCGGCGGCGTAGGGTGCGGCCTGCTCCAGGGCGATCTGGTCGAAGGTCAGCTGTTTCGCGCCCTTGCCGGCGATGTCCTCGAAGCGGGTGGTGCCTGTGCCCAGGTACTTCAGTGCCAGGCTGTCCATATCGTGACGGGTGGCGGTGGAGTCCAGGACGTAGGATTCGAGCATGCTGTCAAAGGCCACGCCGCGCACTTCGACGCCATAGTGGGCCAGTACGTTGATGTCGTACTTGGCGTTCTGTGCCAGCTTGGGTCGGGCGGGGTCCTCCAGCAGCGGCTTGAGCTGGGCCAGCACCTGATCCCGATCCAGCTGCTGGGGCACGCCCATGTAGCTGTGGGCCAGCGGCACATAGGCCGCTCTGTGCGGCTCCACGGCAAAGGACACGCCGACCAGCTCGGCCTGCTGGGCATACTGGCTGGTGGTTTCGGTATCGAAGGCGAACAGCGGGGCTTCGCGCAGCTGCTGCAGCCAGTGGTCCAGACGCTGCTGATCAAGGATGGTTTCGTACTCGGCCTCTACCGCCGGGGTCTGATCGACGGTCTCGACGCTGTCACCGGCGGCCTTGGCCTCGCGCAGCAGCTCGTCCAGCCAGGCCTTGAATTCGAGGCTGCGGTACAGTTCGATCAGGGCATCGCGATCCGGGGTGCCGGGCATCAGCTCGCCGACCTTCACGTCCAGTTCGCAGTCGACCTTGATGGTTGCCAGCTGGCGCGACAGGTAGGCCATGTCCCGGTGCTCGAGCAGCTTCTCCGGCAGCTTCTTCGCGCCGCGGATGGGCAGTTCCGGCACCTTGTCGAGATTGGCGTAGATCACATCCATGTTGCCGCCCAGCCCGGTCAGCAGGCCCAGCGCGGTCTTCTCGCCAACCCCGGGCACGCCGGGGATGTTGTCGACCTTGTCCCCCATCAGTGCCAGGTAGTCGATGATCAGCTCCGGGCCGACACCGAACTTTTCATGCACGCCGGCCACATCCAGTACGGTGCCGGTCATGGTGTTGACCAGGGTGACATGTTCGTCCACCAGCTGGGCCATGTCCTTGTCCCCGGTGGAAATCACCACCGGGCAGCCGGCCTCGGCGCTGTGTCGGGCCAGGGTGCCGATCACGTCATCGGCCTCCACCCCTTCGACGCACAAAAGCGGCAGGCCCAGGGCGCGCACGCAGGCGTGCAGCGGCTCGACCTGGGCGCGCAGGTCATCGGGCATGGGCGGGCGGTGGGACTTGTAGTTTTCGAACAGGGCATCCCGGAAGGTCGGGCCCTTGGCATCGAAGACCACGGCAAAGGGGCTGTCCGGATACTGCTTGCGCAGACTCTTGAGCATGTTCAGCACGCCCTTGACCGCCCCGGTGGGCATGCCGGTGGAGGTGGTCAGCGGCGGCAGTGCGTGGAAGGCCCGGTACAGATAGGAGGAGCCATCAACCAGAACCAGGGGGGCAATTGAGTCAGTCATGCGTCAGGTCAGCGTTTCCAGAGTAAAAGAGGCTAGAATGACAGCAACGTCATCCCACTGAAGGACAAGGTTAACATGACACGCTTAATTGGCTGCGGATTGGCTGCACTCTTGCTGCTGGGCAGCATGCACTCGGTGGCGCAGGAGCCGCCCCTGACCGGCGAGCCCGAGGTAACCATTCGCCAGGAAGGCGACAAGACCGTGGAGGAATACCGCATCAACGGCTTCCTCTACGCGATCAAGATCACGCCGAAGAACGGTGCGCCCTATTTCCTGGTGGCGGTGGATGACGATGGCAACTTCACCCGGGCCGACTCGCCCAGCGGCATGCGCATCCCCTCCTGGAAGATCTTCGAGTGGTAGGAAGCGGCCATGTCGGTATTCACGCCGGTCTCTGCTGCTGAGCTCGAAGCCTTTCTCCTGGGGTTCGACCTCGGGCGGCTGATCGACTACAGCGGCATTGCCGGCGGAGCCGAAAACAGCAACTTCTTCGTCACTACCGAGCGCGGCGAGTACGTTCTGACCCTGATCGAACGCGGCTCGGTGGATGAGCTGCCTTTCATGGTGGCGCTGCTCGATCACCTGCATCAGGCGGGGTTACCGGTGCCTTACGCCCTGCGCGACCGGCAGGGCCAGGCACTGCATCGGCTCAATGGCCGCCCGGCGTTGCTGCAACCCCGTCTGCCGGGTCGTCATCCGGGCGAGGTCGATACCAGCCATTGTCATGCGCTGGGCCAGATGCTGGCCAGGCTGCATCTGGAGACCGAAGGTACCGACCTGCAGCGGCGCAGTGATCGCGGGCTGGATTGGATGGCCGAGCAGGCCAGCGCACTGCAGGCGCGCAGTGATGAGGAGGCACGCATACTGCTGGGTGAGCTGCTGCCGATGGTCGAGCGCCTGCGCGCGCGGCGTCCGGCGTTGCCGGAGGCAGTACTGCACGCAGACCTGTTCCGCGACAATGTCCTGTTCGAGGGGCACCACCTGACGGGGCTGATCGACTTTCACAATGCCTTTCGCGGCTGGGCGCTGTATGACGTGGCGATCTGCGTCAATGACTGGGCTCTGGCGGAGCAGGGCGGACTGGACGGGCGGCGGGCCGAGGCGCTGCTGGCCGGCTATGCCGCCGTGCGGCGCTTCACCGCGCTGGAAGCCGAGCTCTGGCCGGACCTGCTGCGGGTGGCGGCGCTGCGCTTCTGGCTGTCACGCCAGCTGGCTGCCGAGCAGCATGCCGGCCACAGCGGCGTCCTGATCAAGGACCCGCAGCACTTCCGTGCGCTGCTGGTACACCACCGCCAGGTGACGGTGGGCTTGCCGCTGGCCCTGTGATCTGACTGCGTCTTTTCAGGTACGCAAGCGGGTAATCAGCAGGCTGCGATGCTGAGGATCAGCACCTGCCCGATCGCCGGACAGGGCAGACTACGCTCAGTATCGTTCCAGCCAGTGGCCGTAGGGGGCCGGCAGGGTCCAGGAGGCCAGGTCGACCTTGAGCTCCCGGGCGGCATGATAGGCCCAGTGCGGGTTGGCCAGATGAGCCTTGCCGACCATCACCAGATCCAGTTGTCCGTCCCGGACCACCTGCTCGGCGATGTGCGGCTCGCCGAAGCCCCAGGCCGAGGACACTGGAATGCCGACTTCCTGCCGCATCCGCTGGCCGAGGTACCCGAGGCCAGTTGTGGCGAGCTCGACGGCGGTCGGCCCAAGTCCAGCATGTCGCATCACTTCCGGGTGCTGCGCGATGCCGGCCTGGTGTGTACTTACGCAGTGGGCACCACGCGCATGAATTCCCTGCGCGCGGAGGAGATGGAGAGCCGCTTTCCGGGACTGCTTGCAGCCATATTGGGTACTCGCTGACAGCGGGGCGGTAGTCAGAGGTCCTGCAGGCAGGCCGCGAGGTTCTCACCCAGCTGTGTCAGCAGTGCTTCATAACCGTTCGCGTCCACCGGCACCGCGATTCCCAGCGGATCCAGTTCGGCGGTCCGGACGCTGAGACCGCTGGTCAGCGCGGCAATGCGCTCAGTCGGGAACTGCGGCTCGCGGAATATGCAGCTCGACCCGGCGTCGGTCAGGGTGGCACGCAGACGCTGCACGTGCTGGGCACCGGGCTGGATTTCCGCGGACAGGCTGAACACTCCGCGCGGCCGCAGACCGACACTGTCTTCCAGATAGCCATAGGCGTCGTGGAACACGAAATACGGGCGGCCGGCCAGGGGCTGCAGCTGCTGCTCCAGGCGCTGCTGCAACTGCTCCAGCCGTTGATCCAGGGCCTCGGCATTGGCCAGCAGGGTGGCAGCATGGCCGGGGAACAGCTCGGCCAGGTCCTCGGCCATCCAGCGGGCCAGCGCACGAGCATTGTCGGTGGACAGCCAGATATGGGCGTCCAGGGTGCCGGGGGCGTGATCATGATCATCATGGTCGTGGTCGTGCGCATGGTGATCATGGTGCCCATGGCCGTGCTCGTCCTCCTCTCCGAAACGACGCAGCATCAGGCCCGGCACCTGATCCAGCCGCCGGGCTGAGGGCTGACTTTCCAGTAGGCGCTGCAGGAAGCGCTCGAGGTCCGGACCTACCCAGTAGATCCGGTCGGCGTTGGCCAGCAGGCGCCGATCCGAGGGGCGCAGGGCATAGTTGTGGGGCGAGGCGGCCGGTGGCAGCAATACCTCGGGGACCGCGATGCCGTCCAGTACCGCCGCGGCAATCAGCTGCAGCGGCTTGACGGTGGTGACCACGGTGGGGCCGGCGGCCATGGCGGCTGAGGGAAGCAGGGCAAGCCCGCATAGCAGGGCGAGCAGGAAATGACGCATGGTGATGATACCTTGAAGCAGAATTGTTATATGATAACAGTCAGTATCCGTACGGGAACAGATCCGCATGAATAAAATCACCTCGCTGGTGGCAGCGCCCTGCCAGCATGATCACGCGCAGTGTGTCAGCGATGCCCTGGCGGCCGCGGAGCAGGTCTGCGAGCGGGCCGGCGTACGCCTGACCACGTTGCGTCGGCGTGTGCTGGAGCTGGTATGGCAGAGTCACCGTCCCATGGGCGCCTATGATCTGCTGGATATCCTGGCCCGTGAGGACGACCGGCGTCCGGCACCACCTACCGTCTACCGCGCCCTGGACTTCCTGCAGGAACAGGGACTGGTGCACCGCATTGCCTCACTGAACGCCTTCATCGGCTGCGCCAGTCCGGAGCATGTGCATCAGGGCCACTTCCTCATCTGCCGCAACTGCCGGGTAGCCTTCGAGCTGGACCAGTCGCTGATTCAGCCGGCCATCAGCAAGGTCGCCGAGCAGCTGGGCTTTACCGTGGAGTCCGAGACGGTGGAGATCGCCGGACTCTGTACCCGCTGCCGGGAGGCTGCATGAGCGATATTCTGCTCAGCCTGGATCGGGTGGGCCTGCGGCGCCATGGCAATGCGATTCTGGACAACATCAGTCTGCAGGTACGCCGGGGCGAAATCGTCACCCTGATCGGTCCCAACGGGGCCGGCAAGACCAGCCTGGTACGCATCGTCCTGGGTCTGCTGGCCGCCGACAGTGGCCGGGTCGAGCGCCAGCCGCGGCTGCGCATCGGCTATATGCCGCAGAAACTGCAGATTGATGCGACCCTGCCGCTGAATGTGCTGCGCTTTCTGCTGCTGGCCCCGGGCGTCAGCCGTGAGGCGGCCCTTCGAGCGCTGGAGGAGGTGGGTGCCGGATATCTCGCCCAGCGTCCGCTGCAGCAGGTGTCCGGCGGGGAGCAGCAGCGTATCCTGCTGGCCCGCGCCCTGCTGCGCCACCCCGATCTGCTGGTGCTCGACGAGCCGGTGCAGGGGGTGGATGTCAACGGGCAGATAGAGCTGTACCAGCTGATCACCCGGCTGCGTGACCGCTACGGTTGCGGCGTGCTCATGGTGTCCCATGACCTGCATCTGGTCATGGCGACCACCAACACCGTGGTCTGCCTGAACCGGCATGTCTGCTGTTCCGGCCGACCCGAACAGGTCAGCGCCGATCCGGCCTTCATCGCCCTGTTCGGCGAGCAGGCCAGCGCATTGGCGGTATACAACCACCAGCATGATCACAGCCACGACATGCACGGCGAAGTCATCGACGCGCCCCACCAGCACCCGGACGGATCACCCTGCAACCATGCCTGACTTTCTTCTCTACGCTCTGATTGCCGGCCTCGGGCTGGCGCTGGTGGCGGGCCCGCTGGGTTCCTTTGTGGTATGGCGGCGCATGGCCTATTTCGGTGACACCCTGGCGCACTCGGCGCTGCTGGGGGTGGCACTGGGCATGCTGCTGCAGATCAATCTCACTCTGGCGGTGACTGTCGGTTGCGTGCTGCTGGCGGTGTTGCTGGTGGCCATGCAGAACCGCAAATGGCTGGCCAGTGACACCCTGCTGGGCATTCTCGCGCACAGCACCCTGTCGCTGGGGCTGGTGGTGCTGGCGCTGACCGAAAGCGTGCGGGTCGACCTGCTGGCCTACCTGTTCGGTGATCTGCTGGCGATTACCCGCGGTGATCTGGCATGGATGCTCGGTGGGCTGGCCATCGTCATGGTTCTGCTGGCCTGGCTGTGGCGGCCGCTGCTGTCGGTGACCGTGCACGAGGAGCTGGCCCGGGTCGAGGGGCTGCCGGTCAGCGGCATACGCCTGGCGCTGATGCTGCTGATCGCCATCGTCATCGCCGTGGCCATGAAGGTGGTGGGGGTGCTGCTGATCACGTCGCTGCTGATCATTCCGCCGGCGGCGGCCCAGCGCCATGCCCGCACGCCGGAGCAGATGGCGCTGGGCGCCAGTGCACTGGGCTGTCTGGCGGTGCTGGGCGGCCTGGCGCTGTCCTGGAATCTGGACACCCCGGCCGGCCCCTCCATAGTGGTCAGTGCCGCGGGGTTGTTCATGCTGTCGTTGCTGGTGCCGCGACGGCAGTAAGGGGGAGAAAACTGCAGCGGCCCGGGATGGGCCGCCGGGCTGGGCGTCAGATCTGCGCCTGCAGATAGTTCTCCAGGCCGATCAGCTTGATCAGGCCCAGCTGCTTCTCCAGCCAGTAGGCGTGATCTTCCTCGGTGTCCTTGAGCTGGGTGACCAGGATGTCACGACTGCCGTAGTCGCCGTGCTGCTCGCACAGGGCGATGCCCCGGGCCAGCGCTTCGCGCACGTGGTATTCCAGCTTGAGATCGGCTTCGAGCATGTCCGGCACCGTATAACCGGGCTGGATGGCCACCGGGCGCATATCCGGGGTGCCGCCGAGAAACAGGACGCGGCGCAGCAGGGCGTCGGCGTGCTCGGTTTCCTCTTCCATCTCGTGATTGATGCGCTCGTACAGCTTGCTGTAACCCATGTCCTCGTACAGGCGCGAGTGCAGGAAGTACTGATCGCGGGCGCCGAGCTCGCCACGCAGCAACTCGTTCAGGTAGTTGATGATATCCGGATGCCCTTGCATGGCGCGCCACCTCGGTTGACTGGTAGTGAACTGGACGGCCCATTGTGCCCAAAGGCGCAGCGCATGGCCAGCAAACAAGCTGAAAATGTCAGCGATAACAAGGCGTTATCAGAGCCATATGGCAAACCGTAAGCAGAGCAATTCTCAGTCGCCAGCGTCCATGATGCGCGGCAGCAACTGACCCAGCTGCTCCGGTCGCAGCGGCGGGCGGATGAACCCGACGTAGCGCCCCCGGGGATCTATGATCACCACCTGACCGCTGTGGTCGACCAGATAGTTGTCCTGGCTGGTGTCGGGCTCGATATAGGCCACCGACAGCGCCTGGGCCAGGTCGGCCAGCTGGTCGGGTTCACCCGTGGCCCCGGCAAAACCGGCATCGAAGAATGCCAGATAGCTGCGCAGCTGCTCGGGGGTATCCCGGTTGGGGTCCACGCTGATCATGGTGACCTGCAGCTGGTCGCGCAGCTGTTCAGGCAGATTCAGGCTCAGCTGGCGCAGCTCGGCCATGGTGGTCGGACAGATGTCGGGGCAGAAGGTATAGCCGAAGAACAGCAGGTTCCATTGCCCCTCGAGATCCGTTCGGCCCCAGCCTTCGCCCCTGTCGGAGGTAAGGCGGACATCCGGTACCGGTCGCGGCGCATCGAACAGGTAGACCCCCGCCTCGGTGAGCTGCGCCTCGCTCAGCGGCGCCGGCCGCAGCACCTTGTTGACCGTCGCCCCCACTACCAGGGCAATGACCGCCACCGTAGCGATGACGGTTTTCTGCACACCACTCAGAGCCATCCGGCTACTCCCGCGTAATGATCCACCAGCAGGGCAACGAACAGCCACAGCAGGTACCAGAGCGAAAACTTGAAGGTCCTGATCGCCGCATGCTTGCGGCTGTCGCGGTACAGTGCCCAGGCCCAGTCGATGAAGCGCAGGCCCAGTGCGATTGCCGCGATCAGGTACAGCGGGCCGCTCATGTGGATGACATAGGGCAGCAGGCTGACCGCAAACAGGATAAAGGTATACAGCAGGATATGCAGCTTGGTGTACTGCTCACCGTGGGTTACCGGCAGCATGGGAATATCCACCTTGGCGTATTCGGCCTTGCGGTGGATGGCCAGCGCCCAGAAGTGCGGCGGCGTCCAGGCGAAGATGATCAGCACCAGCAGCAGGGCCTCGGCATCCACCCGACCGGTGACGGCGGTCCAGCCCAGCAGCGGCGGCGCGGCGCCGGCCAGCCCGCCGATAACGATGTTCTGCGGCGTGGCGCGCTTGAGGAAGGAGGTGTAGATCACCGCATAGCCGAGCAGGGAGCCCAGGGTCAGCCAGGCGGTCAGGGCGTTGATCCACAGCAGCAGTATGGCCATGCCGGCCACCCCGAGCACCAGAGCAAAGAGCAGGGCATGCAGCGGATGCACCCGGCCCTGGGCCAGCGGCCGGCGCTGGGTGCGCGCCATGTGGATATCGATGCGGCGGTCCACCACATGATTGATGGCCGCCGCCGAGCCGGCGCACAGGGCAATGCCCAGATTGCCCAGCAGCAGTACCGACCAGGGGATGGCCCCCGGGGTGGACAGCAGCATGCCGATCGCCGAGGTGATGATCATCAGCGCCACCACCCGGGGCTTGGTCAGTTCCAGGTAGTCGCGCCAGCTGGCCGTTGCGGTTCTGGTCAAGGTCGTCATGGATATCCCCTTTGCGCTTCGGGCGCTTGTTATTATGTGTCCGCCTGTGGCAGTGCTGTTCAGTATGGCCCGGGTTTATCGGTTGTGCCGGGATTTCATCCCGGCGTCCAGTGTCCGACCGCTGCGCTGCTCCGGCGGTTCACCTTGATGCTGGCCGGGCGCACCCGGTAGTTCACCAGCACCAGGCTCAGCAGCAGCAGGGCGCCTACCGCATTGTGGGCCACGGCCACGGCCAGCGGCAGGTGCGCCAGCACGTTGGTAATGCCCAGGCCGACCTGGGTCAGCAGCACCAGGGTCAGCCCGGCGGCAGTAGCAGTCAGCCCGGCGCGGTACAGACGCCAGGCCAGCAGCAGGGTGATCAGCAGGGTGACCACTGCGCCCATCCTGTGGGTGAAGTGGATGGCGGTGCGACCCTCGCCATAGAGCATGCCGCCCAGGTAGTTGGGGCCGATCTCCTGAAAGATGTTGAAACCGGCGGCAAAATCCATGTCCGGCCACCACTCGCCGTGACAGGTGGGCAGGTCGACGCAGGCCACAGCGGCATAGTTGCTGCTGACCCAGCCGCCCAGGGCGATCTGGCAGATCACCACCAGCAGGGTGGCCCTGGCCAGCGGCCGCAGCGCTGTCAGCCCCACGTCGGCTGGGAAGCGTCCCGACAGCCGCAGACTCAGCAGAAACAGCAGACTCAGGGTGGCGAAGCCGCCCAGCAGGTGTGCCGTGACCACCTGGGGCCAGAGCTTCAGGGTGACGGTCCACATGCCGAACAGGGCCTGGCAGATGACCAGCGCCAGCAGACCCAGGGGCAGTTTCAGCGGGTAGCCGTCCCGGCCGCGCTGCTTCAGCGCCAGCAGGGCCAGACCCAGTATGGTCAGGCCCAGCAGGCCGGCGGCGTAGCGGTGAATCATCTCTGCCCAGGCCTTGAAGCTTTCCACTGGTGCCTCGGGAAAGCGCAGCTGGGCCAGTTCCAGTGCGGTATCGCTGCGCGGCACGCTGAGAAATCCGTAGCAGCCGGGCCAGTCCGGGCAGCCCAGGCCCGCATGTACCAGACGGGTATAGGCGCCGAGGATTACCACGACAAGGCCCAGCGCCAGGGCCGCCAATGCAAATACAAAACCGGGTTTACGCATGATCATCAGCCTATCTTGGACAGTTTCAGCAGGCGCCGCAGGTCATCGAGCAGGTGCTTGCCCGGGTTCGCCGGATCACGATGCAGCACCACCCGCCCAAGGGGGTCTACCAGCCACAGCTGCGGTCCGACACGCCAGTCCGGCGCATGGGCCTCCAGACTGCTTTCATAGGCCCGCCTGTCCAGCGGCAGCTGCTGCAGGCGCGGGTAGTCCCGCTCGAGGCGATGGGCCAGTTCGCCAGGCAGGGCCAGTCCCACGGCCAGAGCGTGCTCCACCCGATCAGCCTCTCGCCCGGTGGCGACGTGGATCTGCCGCGCCTCGTGCACCAGAGTCAGGCAGGCCTCGTCGCAGCCCGCCGGTGCGGTGACCAGCAGGCGCCAGGGGGCACCGTAGCCGACGGGCTCCACCGGCACCTGCCAGTCGCTCACGCTCAGCGCCGGGTCCACCAGGGAGGAATGGTTGGTCTGTGACTGCGGGATGCCGATCTGCAGTTTCACCATCAGCCAGGCCACCAGGATAGGGCCTATCACCACGGCGAGCAGCGCCAGCAGCTTCAGCTGGCCCCGCGGTTTGACGGAGTGCTGTTCAGTCATGCTCATCATTGTTGTTGTTTCCCCCGGAGACGGGCCGGTGGTATCCGGCCCAGAAAAACAGTGCCAGCAGTGCTGCGGCCATGGTGAACCACTGTACCGCATAGCCGGTGTGCTTGCTGGGGCTCATTGACAGTGCCGGCCACTCCAGCCGCAGTGCTGCGGCGCTGCCGGGCTGCAGGCGGGCGATCAGGGGCGGCGGGTCGAGGTCGAGGTGGCCGGCCAGCACCGCCGGATCCAGCTGGGTAATCAGGCGCGGCCAGCCCTGGGTGCTGGCGCCGCGCAGGCGGAAACCGGGTTCGGCCTCGGCAACGACTTCGGCCTCCAGCTGCAGCAGACCTGCGGCGGTAGGGACGCCGGGCAAGTGGCGCCGATCCGGCCACGGCAGCCAGCCGCGGTTGATGATCAGGGGCTGGTCGCCCGGGTGGGCGTGGAACAGCTGCAGTACCTCGACACCGGCCTGGCCGTTGCGGGTCCGGTTATCCAGCAGCCAGATGTACCCGGGATCGAACTGTCCGGTCAGTTGCAGCCTGCGCCAGGCCGGATCCCGGGTGGTGGAGATGTCCTCCAGTGCCAGAGGCGGAGCCTCCCGGCGCTGCTCCATGCGCGTCTGCAGCTCGCGTTTCTGCTCGGCGCGATCCAGCTGCCAGAATCCCAGGGCGAGCAGTATCGGCAGAAAGCCCAGGGTAAACAGCCACAACGGCCAGCCGGGCGCAAAGCGCCGTGGCGATTGATCAGCCCCGGTGTCGGGCATCACACGCTCCATGTCGGATATCCATGTCTATACTGCAGTGCATTCCGGGGTAAGGGGGGTTGTGTTCATGTGGTTGAAAATCGTCATTCTCGTTCTCTTGACCGCGATTGTGGTCAGCCTGTTCAGTGGCGCCTTCTTTTTGCGTGATGCGGGCTCCGGTCGCCAGCTGTTCAGCGCCCTGGCTCTGCGCATCAGTCTCACCGTGGTGGTCATGCTGCTGATCGCCTGGGGGCTCTGGTCAGGGCAGCTGCAGTGGGGCGCCCCCTGGCTGCACTGACCAGCGCAATGGGTCAGAGCACGTAGACGAAGATGAACAGCGCCACCCAGACCACATCGACGAAGTGCCAGTACCAGGCGGCGGCCTCGAAGCCGAAGTGGTTCTCCGGGGTAAAGTGACCCTTGTACACGCGGATCAGCATCACTGTCAGGATGATCGCGCCCATGGTCACGTGGAAGCCGTGAAAGCCCGTGAGCATGAAGAAGGTCGACCCGTAGATCCCCGATTTCAGGGTCAGCCCCAGATCCCGGTAGGCGTGGGCATATTCGGCCAGCTGCAGACCGAGGAAGATCACCCCCAGCACCACCGTCAGCAGCAGCCAGTTCTGCAGCGCCTTGCGCTTGCCGGCTCGCAGGGCATGGTGCGCCAGGGTCAGGGTCACGCTGGAGCTGACCAGCAGCAGCGTGTTGATCAGCGGCAGCTGCCAGGGGCTGATGGTTTCATGCGGGCCGGGGAAGCGTGACGGATCGGGGTTGTTCACCAGCGGCCAGGAGAAATTGAATTCCGGCCAGAGGATGCTCGAGGAGCCCTTTTCGCCGATGCCGTCCAGCCAGGGGCCGGCGAAGGTGCGCACATAGAACAGGGCGCCGAAGAAGGCGGCGAAGAACATCACCTCGGAGAAGATGAACCAGGTCATGCCCATGCGGAACGACCTATCCATCTGGCTGCTGTACAGGCCCTGACGGCTTTCCTTGATGACGTTGCCGAACCAGCCGAAGAACATCCACACCAGCAGCAGCAGGCCGGCAAAGAGGATGTACTGGCCGGGCGCCGCGCCCGAGCCGCTGCTCAGGCCATTCATCAGGGTGCCGGCGCCGAACACCGATACCAGCAGGGCAATGGAGCCGACGATCGGCCACTTGCTCTGTTCCGGCACATAATAGATTTCGTGCTTCTCAGGACTCGCCATCTGTTGTTCTCCTTATCGGCAGTCGCGATTAATTGCTGTGCATTGCAGTCAGCCCCAGGCTGGGCGCCATGCGTTCGGTTACATCGAACAGCGTATAGGCCAGAGTGAGTCGCCGAACGTCCTTCGGCAGGGCCGGATCCACTATGAAGCGCACCGGCATCTCCACGCTCTCCCCGGGTTGCAGCACCTGCTGGGTGAAGCAGAAGCATTCGGTCTTGTGGAAATACGCCGCCGCCCGGGACGGCGCGACGCTGGGTATGGCCTGGGCCACCATCACCCGATCGGTGGGATTGTGGGCGAGGAAATGGACGGTACGGGTTTCCCCGGGGTGCATCAGGATTTCCTCGTCCTGCGGGCCGAAGCGCCAGCGCATGCCCTCGGCATTGCTGGCCAGGAACTGCACGCGGACCTCGCGCTGCAGGTCCACGCTCTGCGCCGAGCCCTGCCAGGCCGAGCCGGCGGTCTTGCCATTGATGCCGAAGGCCTGACACATCACGTCGTAGATCGGCACCAGCAGGAAGCCGAAGGCAAACATGCCCACGACCAGCAGCAGCAGGCGCTTGACCAGTTTGCCGGTGCTCAGACCTTCGTCATGCATGGCAGCCTCCTATTTCACTTCCGGCGGGGTGCTGAAGGTGTGGTAGGGCGCCGGTGACGGCACTGTCCACTCCAGACCCTCCGCCCCGTCCCAGGGCTTGGCCGGAGCGGGTTTGCCGCCGCGGATGGTCTTGATCACTATGTACAGGAACAGCAGCTGGGTGGCGCCGAACATGAAGGCGCCGATGGATGACACCATGTTGAAGTTGGCGAACATCATGTTGTAGTCCGGAATCCGCCGGGGCATGCCGGCCAGCCCGACGAAGTGCATCGGGAAGAACGCCAGGTTCATGCCGATGAAGCTCATCCAGAAGTGGGTCTTGGCCAGCACTTCGTCATACATGTGGCCGGTCCACTTCGGCAGCCAGTAGTAGGCCGAGGCGAAGATGCCGAAGATGGCGCCGGGTACCAGCACATAGTGGAAGTGCGCCACCACGAAGTAGGTGTCGTGGTACTGGTAGTCCGCCGGGGCGATGGCCAGCATCAGCCCGGAGAAGCCGCCGATGGTGAACAGGATGACGAAGGCCACGGCGAACAGCATGGGCGCCTCGAAGCTCAGCGAGCCGCGGAACATGGTGGTCGCCCAGTTGAACACCTTCACCCCGGTGGGCACGGCGATCAGCATGGTGGCGTACATGAAGAACAGCTGGCCGGTCAGCGGGATGCCGACGGTGAACATGTGGTGCGCCCAGACCGCGAAGGACAGGAAGGCAATGGCGCCGGTGGCGTAGACCATGGAGGTATAGCCGAACAGCGGTTTGCGCGAGAACGCCGGGATGATCATGCTCACCGCGCCGAAGGCCGGCAGGATCATGATGTACACCTCGGGGTGGCCGAAGAACCAGAACACATGCTGGAACAGCACCGGGTCACCACCGCCGGCGGCGCTGAAGAAACTGGTGCCGAAGTGGATATCCATCAGCATCATGGTCACCACACCGGCCAGCACCGGCATTACCGCGATCAGCAGGAAGGCGGTGATCAGCCAGGTCCAGGCGAACATCGGCATCTTCATCAGGGTCATGCCCGGGGCGCGCATGTTGAGGATGGTGGCGATGATGTTGATCGCCCCCATGATCGAACTGATGCCCGCCAGGTGGATGGCGAAGATGAAGAAGGTGGTGCTCTGCGGTCCGTAGGTGGTGGACAGCGGCGCATAGAAGGTCCAGCCGAAGTTGGGTGCGCCGCCCTCCATGAACAGGGTCGAGACCAGCAGGCCGAAGGCTGCCGGCAGCAGCCAGAAGCTGAAGTTGTTCATCCGTGGCAGGGCCATGTCCGGTGCGCCTATCATCAGCGGCACCATCCAGTTGGCCAGGCCGACGAAGGCCGGCATTACCGCGCCGAACACCATGATCAGCCCGTGCATGGTGGTCATCTGGTTGAAGAAGTTCGGGTCCACCAGTTGCAGTCCCGGCTGGAACAGCTCGGCCCGGATGACCATGGCCAGGGTGCCGCCGAGCAGGAACATGGCAAAGCTGAACCACAGGTACATCGAGCCGATGTCCTTGTGGTTGGTGGTCAGTACCCAGCGCATCAGGCCCTTGGCCGGACCGTGGGCATGGTCAGTGTGATGATCGATCACTGCGCTCATGACAGGTCTCCTATTGGCCGTTCTTGAAGTTGAGGATATCGATGGGGGCCACTATGTCGCCGGTGTCGTTGCCCCAGGCGTTGCGCTCGTAGGTGATCACTGCGGCAATGTCGGTTTCCGACAGCTGCGGACCATAGGCGGCCATGGCGGTACCGGGCACCCCGTTGACCACCACATCGATATGCGCGGCTATGTCGTTGAGCACCAGTTCGCTGCCCTTGAGGGAGGGAAACACCGGCGGCATCCCTTCGCCGTTGGCCTGGTGGCAGGCGACACAGGTACTGGTGTAGACACGCTGACCGCGTTCCATCAGCTCCTCAAGCGTCCATTCCTTGCTGGTCAGCTCGGCTTCGGCGGCGGCGGTCGCCTTGCGCTCGGCCAGCCAGGTGGCGAAGTCCTCCGGCGTCCGGGCCTCGACCACGATCGGCATGAAGGCGTGGTCCCGCCCGCACAGCTCGGTGCACTGGCCACGGTAGATGCCGGGCTCGTCGATGCGGGTCCAGGACTCGTTGATGAAGCCGGGGATGGCATCCTTCTTCACCGCCAGCGCCGGCACCCACCAGGAATGGATGACGTCGGCGGAGGTGATCAGGAAGCGGATCTTCTGGCCGGTGGGCACCACCAGCGGCTCGTCCACCTCGAGCAGATAGTGCTCGCCCTTGGCCTGCTGGTTGGTGATCTGTTCACGGGGCGTGGCCATGTTGCTCATGAAGCTCACGCCCTCGCCCATATAGTTGTACTGCCAGCGCCACTGATAGCCGGTGACCAGGATGTCCAGATCGGCGTCTTCGGTATCGTAGATCTCGATCAGGGTTTTGGTCGCGGGGATCGCCATGCCGATCAGGATCAGCAGCGGAATGACGGTCCAGAGAATCTCGACCGTGAGGTTTTCATGGAACTTGGCGGCGACCGCCCCCTTGGCGCGGCGGTGCATGATCATCGACCAGAACATCACGCCGAACACCATGGCGCCGATGATCACCGAGATCCAGAAGATGGTCATGTGCAGATTGAAGACCGAGCGGCTGACTTCTGTTGCCCCCGGACTCATGTTAATGGTCCAACTTGCGCTGGTATGGCCGGCTAGAGACGCGAGAAACAAGCCGATCAGCCAGCTGCGTGCATGTCGCAACATCCCGGTTTCCCCTTGTTCTTTTTTTTATAATGACTCACGAGCATGGTCAGCTCAGTCAACAGGGAGTATAGACACGAAGACGGTCAAGGCAATTTTCCGCTCCGTCTTTTTTACCGGATCGTGTTACCCGACGAACCGTCCACCCGGCAGGTCCGCCTGCCGGCGGCGCCAGGCAAGGGGCGGACCGATCGTGGGGATAGGCTCGGCGAAGAGTCACTTTGACGATATGCAGGCACTCTGCTAGCTTCAACTGCCGTCACTTCAAAGCATCAGGCGGGGCCCTGCGGGTTCCGCCATCATCGGAGTTGCGAATGAAAATTGCCGAGTTGCGCGAGCGGGTCAGAGCCGCCCGTGAAGATGAAGCCAACGACGAAGCGCTGCGCACATGGCTGGAGCGGAAACTGCCTGGCCTGCACCGCTCCATACGGACTCGGGAGGATGCGGCCACGACCCTGTTCAACTTCATCCAGGCTTACGTGGAGCGCGTGCCGGACATGCTCGAGGCGGCGCAGGCGGTGGCCAATAATGCCCAGCTGCGCCCGCAGCTGATTCCGGTGCTCAAGGTCGCCGAGGAATTCTTCCTGGAGCCCATGGAGGTGATCTCCGACACCCATCGCGGGCTGTTGCTGCTGCTGGATGAGGCCTATCTGGCGCACCGGCTGGTGGAAGAGGTCAACGACCGCTACGTGGCCCACGGTGGCGAGTCGCTGATTCCGATGAACAACACCAGGGCCAACCTGATAGTCCACGAACTCCTGGGCGAGGACTATGCCAACCGGCTGGACTCGGCGGTCTTCGAAGCCGTTGCCGGCCTGCTGCCCGAGACGGTGTTCGAGAGCCCTGCCTTCCTTGCCTACCGCGAGGGCGTCGGAGAGCAGGACCGTCTGGAAATGTGGCGCCGCTGGCCGAACATGGCCGAGGAGCTGGGCATCGGCCTGACCTGGCGCGACAATCTCCAGTAAACGCCGAACGGCCACACCCGCGTAGCGCGGGTGCGCTGGCCCCGGTTCAGCTGTCCTTCTTCTTCAGCCTGGGATTGGGAAAGAACTGCGCCACGTGGGCACTGGCCGGCTTGGTCACCGGCTTGGCGGTGACCCGGGTGGGCAGTTCCCGGGGAATGGAATTGCCCCGCTCGTCCAGGCTGTCGGCAAAGCCGCATTCCACGCATTCGCGGTGCATGACCCCGTCCTGCTGGTACATGCGGATGGTGTCCATGCGGCTGCAGGCGGGACATACCGCCCCGGCGATGAAACGTTTGACCGGTTGTGCCGGCTGGTTGGGCTCGTTCATGCTGCTTGCTCCTGAGTCAGGCCGCTGTGGCGCAGGAGCGCCTCCACCGAAGGTTCACGGCCGCGGAAGGCGATGAACAGCTCCATGGGTTCGCGGCTGCCGCCCCGGGCCAGGATGTTGTCGCGGAACGAGCGGCCGGTCTCGGCATTGAAGATGCCCTCCTCCTCGAAGCGCGAGAAGGCATCCGCCGACAGCACCTCCGCCCACTTGTAACTGTAGTAGCCGGCCGCATAGCCCCCGGCGAATATGTGTGCGAAGCCATTCTCGAAGCGGTTGAACGACGGCGGCGGCATCACCGATACCTCCTCGCGCACGGCCTGCAGCACCTCACGGGCGCTGCGACCGCTCTGGGCGTGCAGCTCGAAATCGAACAGCGAAAACTCGATCTGGCGCAGCATGGCCAGGCCGGACTGGAAGTTCTTCGCTGCCAGCATCTTCTCCAGCAGGTCCGCCGGCAGCGGCTCGCCGGTTTCATGGTGCCCCGAGATCAGTGCCAGACCTTCCGGCTCCCAGCACCAGTTCTCCATGAACTGACTGGGCAGCTCCACCGCATCCCAGGCCACGCCATTGATACCCGAGGCTGCGGGGTAGTCCACGCGCGTCAGCAGGTGATGCAGGCCATGCCCGAATTCGTGGAACAGGGTGGTCACTTCGTCGTGGGTCAGCAGGGCCGGCCGGTCACCGACCGCCGGGGTGAAATTGCACACCAGATAGGCCACCGGCAGCTGTACTTCGCCGCCGGGCAGGCGCCGCCGGTCCCGGGCACCGTCCATCCAGGCGCCGCCCCGCTTGTTGCTGCGGGCGTACAGATCGAGGAAGAAGCGGCCGATGACCCTGCCTCCCTCGACGACTTCGAACAGACGGGCCTCGGGGTGCCAGCGATCGAACTCGGCTACCTCGCGCAGCTCGACGCCGAACAGCCGGCCGGCGGTGGTGAACATGCCCTGCAGTACCCGGTCCACCGGGAACCAGGGGCGCAGTTCCTCCTGGGAAATGGCGTACCTGTGCTGACGCAGCTGCTCGGCGTAATAGCCGGTGTCCCAGCTCTGCAGCTCACTGCAGCCTCGGCTGGCGGCAAACTCGCGCAGGGCCTGCAGATCGGCCTCGGCATAGGGGCGGCTGCGGCCGGCCAGATCGCGCAGGAAGCCCAGCACCTGATCGGTGCTGTCGGCCATCTTGGTTGCCAGGGACAGTTCGGCGTAATTGGCGTAGCCCAGCAGGCTGGCCAGCTCCTGCCGCAGCTGGAGAATCTCGGCGATGACGGGGCCGTTGTCATTCTGCCCGGCATGCGGCCCCTGGTCGGAAGCCCGGGTACAGTAGGCAGTGTAGACCTCGCGGCGCAGATCGGCGTTGTCGGCGTAGGTCATCACCGCGTAGTAGCTGGGGAATTCCAGGGTAATCAGCCAGCCGTCCAGATCCCGGGCCTCGGCGGCCTGGCGGGCCTGGGCCAGGGCGGATTCGGGCAGACCGGCCAGCTCGCTGACGTCGGTGACATGTCTGGTCCAGGCCTGGGTGGCATCCATCAACTGGTTGGAGAAGCGGCTCTGCAGCTCCGACAGACGCATCTTCAGCTCACCGTAGCGCTTCTGCTGCTCCGCCGGCAGGGCAATGCCGGACAGCCGGAAATCGCGCAGGGCATGCTGGATGATGGTTTGCTGGGCGGCATCCAGTTCGTGGTAGGCGTCACTGTCGGCCAGTTGCCGGTAGGCATTGTACAGGGCCTGGTTCTGGCCCATTTCCGTGGAAAACTGGCTCAGCAGCGGCAGGCAGCTGTCATGGGCTTCGCGCAGCTCGGGGCTGTTCATCACCGCATTCAGGTGACTGACCGGGGACCAGGCCCGACTCAGGCGCTCGCCCATCTCGTCCAGCGGCTCGATCAGGGTGGCCCAGGTCCACTGCGCCGGCGGCCTGGCCAGCAACTGCTGCAGCTGTTCGCGGCTGTCGGCGATGACCTGCTCGATGGCCGGTCTGACATGCTCCGGCTTGATCTGGCTGAAGGGCGGCAGGTCGTAGGCGTGCAACAGCGGATTGGACATGGCGGGGTTTCCTGAATAGCGTGGGTTCGTACAATGGGGTCATGGTAGCGAACCAGAGAATCATTGGCACCCGGTTGCATGCCGGGCGGCTATATCCGATAGATGATGGCGGCAGTCCGCCAATTCAAGGGGCAACAGATGAATATACGCCGTTTCGCCGGTCACCAGCCGCAGCTGGGTGAGCGGGTGTTTGTGGATGCCAGCGCGGTAGTCCTGGGGGATGTCGAGCTGGGCGAGGACTGTTCGGTCTGGCCCATGGCGGTGATCCGCGGGGACATGCACCGTATCCGCATCGGTGCCCGTACCAGCGTGCAGGATGGCAGCGTGCTGCACATTACCCACGCCGGGCCCTTCAACCCCGACGGCTACCCCCTGATCATCGGCGATGATGTGACCATCGGCCACAAGGTACTGCTGCACGGATGCACTGTAGGCAGCCGGGTGCTGATCGGCATGGGCAGCATCGTCATGGACGGGGCGGTGATCGAGGACGAGGTGATTCTTGGCGCCGGCAGTCTGGTGCCGGCGAACAAGCGGCTGCGCAGCGGCTACCTGTACATGGGCAGCCCGGCGAAGGAGGTGAGGGCGCTGACCGAGCGTGAACGGGAGTTCTTCACCTATACTGCAGCCAACTATGTGCGTCTGAAGGATCAGTACCGCAACGAGAGCAACTGAGCGCGTCTGCATCCAACCATTTCAGGGAGAGAAGCTGTGCCAGGGAAAAGGTTCAAGAAAGCGCCCCATGCCGACGGTGGCCTGGAGCAGGAGGACAGTCGCGCCCTGCTGCGCCTGATCTATCTGGCCACCGGCCTGACCATAGGCTTCTTCGGCATACTGCAGGGCCTCAATGGCAA
Source organism: Halopseudomonas formosensis (assembly GCF_900115905.1). GTDB lineage: Bacteria > Pseudomonadota > Gammaproteobacteria > Pseudomonadales > Pseudomonadaceae > Halopseudomonas > Halopseudomonas formosensis. Next base: position 50,320 of record NZ_FOYD01000011.1, on the reverse strand, counting down.
CACCCTGCTGGCCATCGTCGAGGCCTGCGCCTGTCTTCTGCTGCTGGTCGGCGCTGTCTGCCTCGGGCGGGTGCGCAACCTCACGCCGTGGATCTACCTGTATCTGCTGCCGACCTACAGCTTCCTTATCTACATCATCGTCATGCCCGAGGCCTCGGTGTCGGCCTTCGTCTGGGTCTTCATGATCCCGGTGATGACCTACCTGCTGCTGGGCAAGCGGGCCGGCTTCCTGGTCACTGTGCCCTTTGCCATGGTCGCGATCGCCGCCTACATGCTCAAGCACCCCGAGCAGCTGGAAGGCGCAGGGTTGATCGACCTGGGCAACGCGCTGCTGTGCGGGCTGCTGATCATGTTGTTCGTACACGTGTACGAGAGCCGGCGGGCGGCAGCGCAGCTGTTGCTGCGGCACATGGCCGAATCCGACGGTCTGACCGGTGTCGCCAACCGCAGCAGCTTCCAGCGTGAGCTGGGCAACAGCATCGCCCTGGCACGCCGCAGTGGCCATGCACTGGTACTGGTGATTCTCGATCTTGACCATTTCAAGGCCATCAATGATCGCTGGGGCCACGAAGCCGGGGACCAGGCCCTGCGCCACGTCTGCAACTGTCTGCAGGGGCGCCTGCGCGGTACCGACCTGCTGGCTCGGCTCGGTGGGGAGGAATTCGGCATTCTGCTGCGCGATACCGACACTGCCCATGCCCTGCCGCTGGTGGAGCAGCTGCGGGCGCAGATCGCCCGGCATCCGCTGGACTACCGGGGCGAGCAGATACCGCTGTCGGCTACCTTCGGCATGGCCGAGTGGCCGCGCGATGGCAGTGACGGCGACCAGTTGTACCGCTGCGCCGATCGGCGTCTGTACCGCGGCAAGCATCAGGGTCGTAACCAGCTGGTGTTCCATGACGTACTGATCATCGACGGGATACGAACGGATGCAGGGTGATTGCTGACGGCCGATCATCGTGATGAATAACAGGCGGCAGCGGCACGGCGCTGGTCTATGATCAGCAACAAGCCGGGCCCAGGCCCGGGTTATCCATTGCTCATGCGAGGTCCGAATGTCTGCTTATACCAACCGAAAAATAATTCTGCAGCGCCGCCCCCAGGGGGAGATCCGCGATGGTGATCTGGTCCTGACCGAAGCACCGGTGCGCGAGCTGCGCGACGGCGAGGTGCTGATCAAGACCCTGTGGCTGTCACTGGACCCCTACATGCGCCCGCGCATGAACGATGCCAAGGGCTACATGGATCCCATCGGTATCGGCGAGGTCATCGTCGGTGAGAGCGTCGGCCGGGTGATCGAGTCGAAGTCGCCGAATTACGCCGAGGGTGATCTGGTCACCTGCTACTCCGGCTGGCAGGAGTACTGCATCATTCCCGGTGATGCGCCCATGGTCTACAAGATCCAGCCCCGGGGTATCCCGCTGCAGGCCTATCTGGGTGTGGCCGGCATGCCCGGACGCACCGGCTACTGCGGTCTGGTCTACGTCGGCAAGCCGAAGGCGGGTGAAACCGTGGTGGTGTCCGCGGCCTCCGGCCCGGTCGGCACCGTGGTGGGCCAGACCGCCAAGCAGCTCGGTTGCCGCGTTGTCGGCGTCGCCGGGGGCGAGGAGAAGTGCCGCTTCGTGGTCGAGGAGCTGGGCTTTGATGCCTGTGTCGATTACAAGGCGGGCAACCTCGAGGCCGATCTGGCGGCGGCCTGTCCGAACGGCATTGATGTGTACTTCGAGAACGTCGGCGGTGATGTCAGCCGTGCCGTGGCCAGGCTGCTGAACCCCGGCTCGCGGGTGCCGATCTGTGGCTACGTCTCGGCCTACAATGCCGAGGACGCGAGCAAGGTGGAAACCCCCTTCCATATCTTCGGCAAGCTGGAGAATCCGCCGGAGCACCGTTTCTTCCTGGTCACCGAGTGGCAGGACCAGCACCAGGAGATCACGGCACTGCTGGCCGAGCAGGTGGCCAGTGGCAATCTCAAGTACCGGGAAACCGTCGCCGAGGGACTGGACAATGCCGTAGAGGCATTCAAGGGCATGCTCAAGGGCAAGAACTTCGGCAAGCAGCTGGTGCATATTGCCGATTGAAGTAGGAGGGCCGGGTTCCATCCCGGCCACTTGGGGTTGCCGCCAATCGCTCCCTGGGAGGGACGAGCACCAGCTCGTCCACGGGGCTGGCGGCGAGGCCTCTCATCGAGCTGGTGCTCGACGTTCCCAGAGGTTAAAAGGCTCGGGACGCCATCAGCTGTTCGCCCACTCCTGCTCCTGCAGTGCCCGCCACATGATCTTGCCCGCCGGTGACTTGGGCAGGCTGTCGACAAACTCCACCAGCTTCGGACATTTGTAAGCCGACATGTTGTTCTTGCACCAGTCGAGAATGTCATCTGCGGTGGTTCCGTCATGCCCTGCCGCCAGCACTACCACGGCCTTGACCGTTTCGCCGCGGCGTTCGTCGGGGGCGGAAATGATGCAGACCTCGTGCACCGCCGGATGACCATAGAGCAGTGCCTCCACCTCCGCCGGCCAGACCTTGTAGCCGGAGGCATTGATCATCCGCTTGACCCGATCGACCAGGAAGAAATAGCCCTCTTCGTCATAATGACCCAGGTCCCCGCTGCGGAAGAACCGCTTGCCGTCCAGCTCGATGAAGGCCTCGGCAGTGGCCTCCGGGCGGCGCCAGTAGCCCTGGAACACCTGTTCGCCGTGGAGCACGATCTCGCCGGTCTCGCCGACTCCGACCTCACGCAGGCTGTCCACATCGATGACCCGCGCGTCCACCCCGATGATGGGGATGCCCAGACACTGCGCCTTGGGTGCCGCGGGGGGATTCATGTGGGTGGCGCTGAGGGTTTCCGACAGACCATAGCCTTCCGAATAGCGCAGTCCGAGCTTGTTCTCCAGCTTCGCCGCGATGGCCGCCGGCATGGCTGCTCCACCGCCGCCGATGGACTTGAGCGTGCTCAGATCATATTGCTCGATATCCGGATCCGAGAGCAGATCCACCACCATGGTGGGAATGTTGCGCCAGGAGGTGATGCCGTGTCGCTCGATCAGTCGGGCGGCCGTTTTGCGATCCCAGCGGGTCATGATGACCTGGGTGGCACCGAGATAGATGGAGGCGTTCATGCACACCTGCATCCCGGTCACGTGGAACATGGGAACCGAGACCAGCTGCACCACATCATGCTGGCTGTTCCCCCACACCGAGCAGTAGACGGTAGTGGCCATGGCGCTGTGGTGGGTGTGGGTGCAGCCCTTGGGGTTGCCGGTGGTGCCGGAGCTGTAGGGAATCACGCACAGGTCATCCGGGCCGGCGGTCAGCGGACCGGGCTGGTAGGCCGCTTCCATTGCCTGCTGCCAGGGCGTGAGACCGGGCAACTCGGGCAGGCTGGAGTCCAGTGTCACGGCGTCCGGCAGGGCCAGGTCGGTGGGCTCGCGCACGTATTCGCCATAGGCGCTGACAATGACTTCGCGCAGCTGGGTATGGCCGACCAGGCCGCTGATATTGTCCAGCAGTTCCCGACCACAGAGGGCAACCTCGGCCTCGGTATCAGCGATCAGGTACTCCAGTTCCGCCTTGCGGTTCATCGGGTTGACCGGTACCACCACGGCGTTGGCCCGCAGAATGGCGTAAAAGCCGATGACGAACTGGGGGCTGTTCTGCATGTACAGCAGCACTCGGTCCCCGGCCTGTACACCTGCTCGCTGCAGATAACCGGCCAGCGCCTCGGCCTGCTGCTCGAGCTCGGCGTAGGTCAGGGTGGTGCCGTAATAGATGATGGCCGGGTGCTGCGGGTAGCGCAGGGCAGAGACGCTCAGGTTGGAATACAGGCTGGTCGCCGGAAGGTCGAGGAATTTCGGCACCAGATCGGGCCAGACGGCGTAATGACGGTCAAACATACGCGGGTCTCCGTGGGCGGTCTTGTCATTATTGAGGCCCAAGTCAAACACGCCCGGGCGGACGGGGGAAAGCCCCAGAACCCTCGGTGTTGATGGATCATAAGCCGGACCGTGTCCGACTCAGGGCAGATACAGACGGAATTCGCCCCCGCCCAGCTCACCGTCGTTGACCAGCTCGATATAGCCCTGGTGTCCGTCGCGCTGGTGCATGGCGGCGATGCACTGACCGAAATACAGACCCAGCCCGGTGCTGCCCTGCACCAGGTCCGCCGCCTGGGCGTCCTGGCCGCGGCGGCCGAGCATGTGCTCGGGATAGCCCGCCCCGTCATCGCTGATGCGGATCAGCAGCATGCCATCGTCCGTGGTGGCGCTGAGCCGGATGGCTGAACGGGTGTAGCGGATGGAGTTGTTGATGACATTGCCGATGACCGAGCCGATCAGCGTGTCGTCCAGCACGAACAGTTCCGGCCCCGCTATATGGCAGCTGCTGCTGATATTGCGCGCCTGGAGAATCTCCGCATGCCGGGCCAGTTGCTCCTGCAGCAGCGCTTCCACATCTGCCCAGTCCGGCTGCAGTGGCAGCTCATTGATCTGCAGCTTGTACAGCCCCAGCATCTGCATCAGCATGCCGTTCAGCCGCAGCGCCTCGTACTCGATCACGCCGCGCTCACCGGCCTGCGCCTGCTCCGGCGGCAGACGTGCCAGCCACTGTTCCCAGTTCTGCATCATCAGACTCAGGGAGTTCTTGATGTCATGGATGGTCGAGGCCAGGATGGCGGAAAATTCGGGGCCCGGATCCTGATGGTTCATCATTGCGCCTCCAGGCGGTCACATAACTTGAGGTAGCGTTCCCGGCGATGATCATCGGCCGGCATCTGGCTGGCCCGCTGCAGGCAGGCGCGGCATTCCCGGACAAGGTCGGCCGACGGCTCGCGGGATATCAGGCGCAGCAATGACTGGGCGGTATTGAGCGCAAAACTGATATTGCGTGGCTGGGCGGCGCCGGCCCGGCGGAACAGCTCCAGCGCTGCGGCATACTGCTTCTGCTGATACTGCAGTATGCCCTGACGGTTCCATTCCAGTGCCTCGGAGCCCGCCGCGAGAATGTCCGGATCGTCCGTATGCCGGGCCAGGGCGTCCATCACCTGGGGATCGTCACCATACATCTCGGCGCACGTGGCCAGCACCTGCTGGGCCCGTTGTGACTGTCCCAGTTCGTCCAGCTGCGTGAAAACCTGCATGGCCGCCTCGGCACTGAAGAAACCGGGCATTTCCTGCAGTTGCTCGAGGGCCTGGTCGGTCAGGCGGCGCGCCTCGTCCTCCTGCCCGGTGCGGCGCAGGGTCTGGGCCTGCGCCAGGCGCGAACGCACGGCCAGTGCCGGATCATCCCGCCAGGTCCGGTCCAGCTCGGTCAGGGTCTGACGAATCTCCACCAGCTGGCGCTGGCTGAGCGTGCCGTCGTCGGACTGGGCGTGCAGACTGGAAACCAGATTGAGGTGGTTCTCCGGATTGCGGAACAGCGAGTGCCGGCCCAGCTCCACCGCCTGACGATAGGCGCGGGCGGCCTGCTCGTGATCCCGGTTGCGACGGGCCAGACTGCCCATGGTTTCCTGGCGGCGCAGGGAATTGGGCGACAGCCGCAGGCCCTGCTGCAGATAGTCCTGCGCCTGCTCAGGGTCGCCCTGGGCCAGCGCGGTGGCGGCCAGTCCGTCATACATCGCCGGTACCCTGGGGAATTGCCGGATGCCCTCTTCGTAGGTATCACGAGCTTCGTCCAGCCTTCCGCTGTTCCGGTACAGCTCGGCCAGAGCAAGCATCGCCCAGGGCACCGGACGCTCGGCAATCAGGTCCCGCAACACGCGTTCCTGTTCCCCATGCTGACCCAGCCCGCCGAGGGCCATGACCAGGTAGCGCTGACACTGGGGGCGGTAGCGTGGGTGTGCGGCGATCACCTGCCGGCAGGCCTCCAGCACACGGGCATGGTCGCCCTCGTGGTGGGCTTCCAGTAGCGGGCGCAGGGTAGTCTTCATGGCGATCAGGCGATCCAGCCGCTGTTGCAGGCTGGCCTGATTGAAAGGCTTGGCCAGGTAGCTGTCCGGTTCGCATTCCAGCGCAGCCAGCACCATGGCCTGACTGCTCTCGGCGGAGATCATCACGAACACGCAGTGGGGTGGAAGCAGGCGCCGGTGATGGAGTTCCTCCAGGACCTGCTGACCGTTCTTGCCGCCGCCCAGGTTATAGTCGTGCAGGATCACGTCATACTGATTGCGTCGACACAGGGCCAGGGCTTCCTCCCCGCGGCCCACCGCGTCGATGTCGTTCACACCCATCTGCCGAAGCATGCCGATCAGGGCTGCACGGAAGTCGGTGAAGTCATCGACGACAAGAAATAGTTTCCTATTGTATTCAATCATCGTGCTGTCCGCCCGCTGCCAACGGTGCCGATCCGCTGTCAATTAGCCAAATTTGTCATGGTATGGCGTGCCCTTCACACACTAGACTCCAGGCGCACGCCCGCCTCTGCCTTGCATGTTTCAGCCACGTGCCAGCATTCTGCCACAAATAGACGCGTTCCCATCTGCTCGCCTATTATCGGTGGACGTCCGACGCCGGCGTAATTTTGACTACCCATTCATTGCCTTGCGCAGCAGCAGAGCGTCCAGCTGCTACAGTATTATCGACTGTCGAGTCAATTTATGATGGAGCGGCCACAAGGATTACATTCAAAGGGAGAACTGAATGGTTAGCACTAGAATAAAACCATGCAAGGTTCTGATCGTGGACAACGAGCCGTTCGTTGTTGAGGAACTGATTGATCTGTTTGAAAACAACGACATCAACTGTATCGGTTGTGTCAGCTCCACTGAAGCCCTTACTCGCTTCCACGACGATGAACATGTCGGTGTGGTGCTCAGTGATTACCGAATGCCTGAAATGAATGGCATCGAGCTCATCCATCAGCTGAAGAAAACCGCCGGCAAGCGTCCCTTCGAAAGCATTCTGTTCACCGGTGATGCGGACAAGGAGGATGTCATCGCCGCCCTGCGCGCCGGTGTATCCGATTATCATCAGAAGCCTCTGGATCTGGATGCCCTGCTGGCTGGTGTACAGCGGCTGCAGAGACGGGTTCAGCGGCGCGCCGCCGCTGTCGGGGTCGAGCTGATCGGCGAACGCATCAGGCAGATGGCGGAGTCGCTGCAGGAGCTGCAGCAGGGTGTCAGCGGCCTGACTGCGGAGGCGGAAACCGAGTCGGTACCGGTAGTGGAGCTGCCCGGTTACTCCAAGCTCTCTCCCCGACAGATGGAGGTGGCCGAGCTGCTGGCTCGCGGCCTGACCAACTATCAGATTTCCTGCGAGCTGGGCATTTCGGAGAATACCGTCAAACTTTATGTCTCGCAGGTATTGCGAGCCACCAACATGCACAACAGAACCATGCTGGCCCTAGCGCTGGGCGCGCGCAAATAACCCCGGCTAGAGACGGACCGACGAACGCCCGCGCACGAAGGACTCGCCTCGTGCATCCTGCGGGAGGGTGGGAACGTCTACGCCAAACAGCGTCAGGGTGGGGATGATGGCCTGCTCGCGATCATAGGCTCGCTGCAGACATACGTTCAGTTGATAGCGGGGCGCATGCGACGGGGCATCCGGCATCAGCCGATAGTGTCCCAGCGACCGTCCTGCCATGTCAGGCAGAGCGATCCAGCCAGCGTCCTCCTCCGGAGCCGGGCAGCCGCCCTGGACCCAGCCCGACGGCAGCCAGCTGGCCTCTACCACTTCATGTACCTGACGGTTGACCCGAGCGATATAGGCAGCCGCCTGCGGGACAGGACTGACCCGCACGGCAGACCGCGCCGCGTCAGCACTGAGCTGTTTGAAGCTCAGCGTCAGTAGAAAGGGCAGGCTGTAGCCGATGATGGCGTAAACCAGGGCGAAGAAGACCAGAAAAAGCACAGCGAACTCGATGGCCACGGCGCCACGCTGATGCCGCCGGCCGGCCCCTCGAAAGTCGTCAGCGCTCATCGAACGAGCCTCGGGGCACCGCAGCTGATGCTGTGCACAGTGACGTCGGTGCGACTCAGCTCCAGTCCCAGCAGGTCATCCAGCAGCGGAGACAGAATATATTCGCCGATCACGTTGAGCAGTCCTTCAAGCAGGTCGATCAGCGGGTCCAGAATGGTGGCGAGCAAGGGCTGTACTACCTTGCCAAGCAGGCCACCGAGCAGTGAACCGAGAAAACCGCTGCGGGCCTCGGACTGCAGGGAGTCGATCAGCTTGCCGCGGGCACAGGCGGCGCCATAGCGCAATGGATTGGCGCTGCCCGCCACCAGGCATCCGCCGAGCCGCACGCTGCTGGCCCATTCCGCGGTCATGTTCTGGGAAAAGAGGAAGGCTGGTCGTTCCCAGTCCACCCCGTCGCGGTGCAGACGGTCCTTGATCTGGTCAATCTCGCCATAGGTGTAGTAGCCGGGGTAGGCCGGCGTAATCAGCGCCAGGTAGCGGTCGGCGATGCTCGTCGCCTGGGCCGCATTCAGTCTGTCCGGCACACTGGGTGCGTTGCCGAGCAGCTGCAGGAGTTCCCCCGTCAGGTCTGCGACCAGAGTGCCTGCGTGCAGCGGATTGGTATCGCTGGACTGGGTCTGGGGCAGGTCCTGCTGGCGGAAAGTCAGCTCCTGCGGCCGTGTGGGAAGCACGGGCAGGGCGACGCTGCCATGCAGCAGGTTCAGGTTCAGCAATTTGATCAGTGACTGGTCCTGTACCGAATGGGTGCAGCTGCCGCGGGTCGACCAGAGCGTGTCGGCGGGCATGTTACCGATACAGGCACTCCCCAGTGCGGATATCACTTCGATGGTGGCGCTCGGCTCGGGGCCATCACAGCTCAACGCGGTGAGCTCACCTGCGGCATCCACCAGATCAATGATGATGGGCAACTGCACTGAGGTACCGAGCAGGCCCAGCAATCCACCGAGCACACCCCGGGAAGTGTCCACATCCAGCTTGAGGCGGACCTGGGCATTGTAGGCAGTAGTACCAACTGGTCCTATCCCGATCGATGGGGGTTCTACTACGCCTGCCTCCAGTCGCACGGTGTTGAGCAGATCAAGTGCGCCGCCCGGCGCCCCACTGGCATCCGGAGCGCCGATGGCCAGTCCGCGGCCCTGGACGCCGACCAGCAATGATGTGGTCAGGATATCCCCCAGCTGGATACGGGCATCCAATGCGGCACCTACGGGGTCATTTCCTGCAGTGGCCAGGGACAGCAGCCCCGGTGACTGTGCCGTGCCCAGCAGTTTCAGGTCAATCTCCCGCAACAGTGGTGCCTCCGGCAGCAATCGCAACCGCAACGCCTCGAGATCGGCTGCCAGCGCGGCATCATCGATGAGCGCGATTGAAGCATCGATCAACCGGTCAATGCCCAATGCCCCCACCTGGGTATCAACCAGGTCCAGCAACCCCTCCGGCGACAGCGCTTTCAGCTGCTCTATGCCCACATCAACGCCCAGTGCCGCGAGAAGGCCTGCAGGGGTGATGGTCGCATTGGCCAGCCCGACGCTGTCGAGCAGAGTCAATGTCTGAGGTTCAAGACCGATGGCAGACAACAGGGTGCCCAACAGACGACTGTTGTTCAGGCGCAGCAGCTGCGAGCCCACCGTGAAGGCGGCCACCGGTTCGTCCCTTGCTGCCACAGCGACGGCGCGAAGGTCCACACTATCGGCAATGTTCGCCGAGAATGCGCTGCCCACCTGTAGTACCAGACTGCTGGGCACCCGATGGGTGGCTGTCACTTCCACCGCCCGCCCGCCGGTGTTGTTGGGCACGGCAACCCGCAACCCGCCGGACTCGATGATATCCGCGCACCGCACAGACAGGCCGCGTTCGCCGACCGTATTGAAGCCATTGGCCGCAGCGTTGCCGCGAGCCAGTTCCGCGGTCAGTGCCGGATCGCTGGAGCAGTTGCCATCCGGCAGCTGGAGCAGGCTGCCCAGGGCGGCGGTATCGGCCACCTTCTGCAGGGTACGCTGCTGCAGGTAAAGGCGGCCGCTGTCCAGTACCAGAGCCATGAACATGAGCAGCAGAAGCAGGGTACCGGCGGCCAGGATACTGAACGCACCCCGCTGTCCGAGTACGCTGGGGTGGTGTCGGCTCATGGTGCGAAAGCCCCTGTGCTCCGGCGCAGAATGGTCGCTTCGCCACGAATCTCTGCCGGAAGTACCGGGTAGCGCCAGCCGAACAACGAGACCTGGGGCAGGATTTCCGAAGGTCGAGAATGGCGGATGCAAGCGGAAATGCGGTCTGCAGACTCCTTCAGGTATTGACCGCTCGGGTAGTCGGAACAGGGCTGTGTCCAGTCGGCGGGCAGCCAGGAATCGGCGACGACATCTCTGGCAACCTGTTGCCGCAGCTCTTGCGCGCCGTGATCGAAGGCGAAGAGCACTGCCTCGCGGGCAGCATCGGCGGCCACCTCCTGATAGCTCGAAGCCATCAGCAGAGGGACGACGTAACCGACCATGCCATAGAACAGGGCCATGACCAGCATGAAGATGAAAGCAAACTCGATGCTCACCGCACCCCGCTGATGCGTCCTGGCATTAGGATGTGTCATATCCCGCTCTGCTGCTCAATGAAGCCTGGATCGGCGCCCAACCGTTCGTGAACGGCCGCGGCCGCTATCGTGAGTTATAAGAGATTGGGTCTGAACTGGAAATAATGACTTGTAATTAGTACCGGTTCGGTGCTCGGCATAACTGGTCATATATAGACCTTTGGTATTAGTTGCTTTGTCTAGTTTTAACGCGTTTGTTCAGCAGGTGCTGATACTTCGCTGTTTATATTTCCTCGTTATTGAGTTGATTGCCCATGAATCCTGCGTAAAAGGCTTTTCCCAGAGGCCTTGCGCCGAGCTGCCACCCCCTCCGCTATTAGTACTAATTCAATATTTATTCTTTGCAGATACTGCCTAAGATGCAGCAATAAGAACATGTGCCCGGGCCGTGCGTTGTCGGCCGGGTGACAACGCTGTGGATCTGAACAAGGAGTTCCCCCATGGGAATAGCGAAGAAAGTAACAGCGCTCTGCGCTTTGGCACTTCTGACTGCCTGCGCGAATCTGCAGCAGGGCGATGGGGAACCGGTGCGCCAGCCATCGGACTTTGACGATGTTGCCGTGGTATTCAAGGATCTGGGCCCCGGTTATGTTCGGCAAGGCGCGGTAATTCCGGTGCCCACCATCGCGCAGGTGTCTCCCGGGCTGAGCAGGGAAGAGGTCAGAGCCCTGCTGGGTAATCCGGTGAAGGAGGTCGATCAGCGATGGTGGGTATACAACATCAGCCTGCCCCTGGCAGCCCGTCATGATTATCTGGTCTGCCAGTACGGCATTGCCTTTGATCCCGCTGGTCAGGTAACCGGCACCCGCTGGCGTCGCCCGCAGTGTGATGCCCGCTATCATGAGCTGCTGCCGCCTGCCTCGCAGGACGTCGAGGAGATCACCCTGTTCAGCGACGTCCTGTTCGATTTCGACAGTGCCACATTGTCTTCTGAAGGTCTCCGCGAGCTGGACCTGGCGGCCCAGGTCGTGACGGACCGAATGGTTGAACTGGAACGCATCGTGGTCGTGGGTCATACCGACCGAATCGGCGCAGAGGCCTACAACGACTCCCTGTCGATGCGTCGTGCCGAAGCCGTCCGACGCCATCTTGTCCAGCGTGGCATCGACGGCTCCCGGGTTTTCGCCGAGGGCAAGGGCGCCCGGGAACCCCTCATCGAGTGTCAGGGCCGCGTCGTTACCGCCGCGCTCAAACAGTGTCTGCAGCCCAACAGGCGAGTGCAGATCATGATCTACGGCCAGCGTTGAATGCCATGTGACCGGGACCGGAGTAACTCAGGTTGCTCCGGAGCGCCGGGCAGATCAGCAGGTTCAGCGTTAACAAGAAGCTAGAAAATCGTTCCGGAGTATCAGCATGGCAGCCAATACCATTGAAATCATTGATAAAAGCGGCGGTTCGGTCACCAGTGTGCCGGTCAGCGGAGACGTTGCGCTGAGCGGACCGGGTGTGGTGAAGCTGCCCTTCGGCCCTGAGCAGCTCGCGTCGACCGCGCGGGTCGGAGACGACCTGGAGGTTGTTCTGAATAACGGCGAGAGGATTCTCCTCAAGGATTTCTTTGGTCCCGGCGCCGACGACCGCAGCGAGCTGATGCTGGAAGACGCCAACGGGGTGGTATGGCTCGGTCAGTATGACTCCAGCGCCGCAGACTTCGCCTTTGCCGAGGTGGCCGAAGCGGCTGCGGCCGGTGGTATTCCTGATTGGGCATGGGTTGTCCTGGGCTTGCTGGGTGCAGGAGCCGTCGCAGCCATCATCGACGACAACCGCAGTTCTTCCTCGAAAAAGACGCCGATCCCCGATGATGATGGTGACGCTGACGCTGACGCTGACGCTGACGCTGACGCTGACGCTGACGCTGACGCTGATGCGGATGCGGATGCGGATGCGGATGCCGACGCGGATGCTGACGCCGATGCCGATGCCGATGCCGATGCCGATGC
>NZ_FOYD01000011.1:1460-37642 GCF_900115905.1 Halopseudomonas formosensis | reverse complement strand
GATGCAGATGCTGATGCGGATGCGGATGCGGATGCGGATGCGGATGCTGATGCGGATGCTGACGCCGATGCTGATGCCGATGCCGATGCCGATGCTGACGCCGACGCGGATGCCGATGCCGATGCCGATGCCGATGCCGACGCGGACGCTGATGCGGATGCCGATGCCGATGCCGACGCTGATGCGGACGCGGACGCGGACGCGGATGCTGATGCCGATGCCGATGCTGATGCCGATGCCGATTCAGATGGCGAGCAGCTGCTTGACCCTGCGGACACGGTGCTCGGTGCTCTGGTTCCTGCCCTGGATAGCGCGCTCGGCCTGAACGGCGCACTCGCTCCCGCTATCAGCGCCACCGAGGGGCTGACCGATCGGCTTAATGACGCACTGCAACCGCTGCTGGGTGGTGAGTTCTACCCGGATGATCCGAACAGCCTCGATCTGCTGGACGAGACTCTCGGCGGCCTGGGAAGCGAGCTGGGAACCCTGCTTGGGCCGCTGGTTTCCGACCTGCTGGGGGGGGACGAGCTGGCGCTGGCGGTACTGGAAAACCTGTTGGGTGGTCAGGTCGACTTCGTCACTGATGGTGTGGCCAACCTGCTGAACGAAGAAGGGCTGCTGGGTGGTGTGCTGGCTGGTCTGGGTCTGGGTGGCCTGATGAATGAACTGACCGACCAGAACGGCGCCCTGGCTGGCCTGCTGGAAGGCTTGCTTGGCGAAGGTAGCCTCGCTGGTGGGCTGCTGGCAGAGCAGGGACTGGTTGGCGGCCTGCTGGCGGAGGACAGTGCCCTGGGGGCACTGCTCGCGGAGAATGGGGTCCTGGGTGGACTCCTGAGCGAGGGCGGACTGCTCGGTGATGTGCTCGCCGAAGGTACGGTATTGGGGGACCTGCTCGACACATTGATCGGTGATCAGGCGCTGCTGAGCGAACTGCTGGCCAATCTGCTGGGCGGAGACGCTGACCTGATCAACCAGCTGTTGGGCGAGTCGAGCCTGATCGGCGACCTGCTGGGAGACACTGGATTGCTGGCCCTGCTCACCGGTTCCGAGGGCGTTGTCGGCAATCTGCTGGAAACCCTGCTCGGTGAAGGCGGTGTGCTGGGTGGGCTGACCGGCGAGAACGGTCTGCTTCCCGACGAACTGCTGGGTACGCTGTTTGGCGATGCCGGGCTGGTTACCAATCTGCTGAACGACCTATTGAGTGCCGGGGCGCTGGCCAGCCTGACGTCCAGCGAAGGCTTGCTCGGCGCCGATGGTGCGCTGGGCGTGCTGCTCGGAGAAGACGGTGCCGTGACGCATCTGCTGCACGGTCTGCTGAACAGCGGCCTGGTGGATAACCCGGCGATGGATATGTTGCTGGGTCGCGATGGCGTGATTTCCGAAGTCCTCAATACCGTGCTTGGCCAGGAAGGACTGCTGAGTGGTGAGGTACTCGGGGGCCTGATCGGCGAGGAAGGCGTGCTCAGCAATCTGCTCGACGGCCTGCTGGGCAGTGATCTTCTGGGCAGTGGGTTAACCGATAGCGAGCTGCTGTCTGGCCTGCTCGGGGAAGGAGGCCTGATAACCGGTCTGTTGAATGATTTGCTCGGCGGTCTGCCGCTCGACAGTCTGCTCGGTAATGATGACGCCCTCGCGGGCCTGCTGGGCAGCGAGGGACTGGTCGCCGGACTGCTCCAGGGCCTGCTGGGCGATGAACTGCCGGGCAGCGACCTGCTGGCGGGCCTGCTTGGCGAGGACGGCCTGGCCGGCCAGCTGTTCGATACCCTGCTGGGAGAGGGCGGGCTGCTCGGCGGCCTGCTTGGCGATATGGGCGGAGACCAGCTGCTGGGCACCCTGCTTGGTGAAGAGGGCATTCTCGGCGACCTGCTGGAGGCCCTGCTGGGCAGCGACGGGTTGCTCAGCGCCCTGTTGGGTGAAAACGGCCTGCTGGGTGACAGCCTCCCCGGCGGTGAGCTGCTGGATGGTCTGCTTGGCAGTGACGGCCTGGCAACAGGGCTGCTGGAAAGCCTGTTCGGCTCGGGCCTGCTGGACAACCTGGCACCGGAGCAGGTAATGGACGGGCTGCTGGGTGAGCAGGGGCTGGTAACCAACCTGATAGATACCCTGGTGGGCGAGAATGGCTTGCTGGGCGGGTTGCTCGGCGATGCTGGCTTGCTGGACGCCGGGCTGGTCGAACAGCTGCTCGACAGTCTGCTGGGGCAGGACGGGCTGGTCACCAGCCTGCTCGGCGGTCTGCTGGGCAATGACCTGCTCGGCGGTCTGACCGGAGAGGGCCTGTTGGCCTCCTTGCTCGATGAGCAGGGATTGGTCAGCAATCTGCTGGATAGTCTGTTGGGTGGCGGTCTGTTGGGAGACAACCCGCTCAACAGCGGATTGCTGGATGGGCTGCTGGGTGAACAGGGCTTGCTGAACGGTCTGCTGGCCGGCGACCTGCTCGGTGGCCTGCTCGGCAGCGAGAATCTGGTAGGGCTTGATCTGCTTGACGTTCTGTTGGGCGATGAGGGGCTGGTCACAGGGCTGCTCAATGGTCTGCTGGGTGGAGAGCTGCCCGGTGCAGACCTGCTGAACAGCGGACTGCTGGACTCGCTGCTGGGCGAAGATGGTCTGGTCACCAACCTGATCAACGGTGTGCTGGGCAACGACCTGCTTGGTGGGGATCTGGTCGGCGCAGATCTGCTGGCCGGGCTGCTGGGTGAGGACGGCCTGGTCGCTGGCCTGCTGGAAGGCGTGCTCGGTGGCGGCCTCCTGGGTGGTGACCTGCTCGGTGACGACCTGCTTGCAGGACTGCTGGGCGACGAGGGGCTGGTGGCTGGTCTGCTTAACGGCCTGCTGGGCGAAGGCGGCCTGTTCGGTGGCGATCTGCTGGGCGGGCTGCTGGGTGGAGACCTGCTCCAGGGGCTGCTTGGGGAAACCGGATTGCTCAGTGGCTTGCTGAGCGAGGGTGGCCTCCTCGGCGGTGTGCTGGATGGTCTGAGCGAGGCCGAAGCTGCCGGACTGCTGAGCAGCCTGCTCGGCGATCAGGGGCTGCTGGGTGGTCTGCTGGGCGAAGGTGGTCTGCTGGGTGGCGGTCTGCTGGAAAGTCTGGGACTGGTCGATACCCTGGACAATCTGCTGGGAAGCCTGCTGGGCGAGAATGGTTTGCTGGGCGGCGTACTCGCTCTGGTGAGCGATGACCAGGGCCTGCTGGGCAACCTGTTTGGGGAGAACAGCCTGCTCGGTGGTCTGCTCGGTGCCGATGGGCTGCTCGGAGGCCTGTTGGGCGGTCTGCTGGGAGGCCTGGGTGGCGTGGTCGGCGGCGTTGGCGATCTGCTGGGGGATCTGCTTGGCGGCCTGCTGGGTGGTCTCGGTGGCGGTCGTGCCGCTGCGCTGGAGGAAGGTCCCACACTGGGTCTGTTCAGCCTCACCTCCGCAGGGGACGCTGACAGCGTGCTGGGCAGTATCCTGGCGCAGGCAGAACTGCCCGCTTCGGCCTCTTCGCCAGGCGCAACCACGGCTTCGCTACAGCCGGATCTGCTGGCGGGGCTGCTGGACCAGCCGCAGGAAATCCATGGTCCGGCAAATGAGGTCGTCGATATTCCCGCTGTTGCCGTGGACATGCCGGATCAGCTGATCGCTGACCTGCTGAGTACGCCGGCCGAGCCGACGGATCTGGAGCAGCTCGTCGACCTGCTGGTTGGCGAGGCATCTTCCGCTGAAACCGTCGCCACAGAGCAGCAAGAGGGCGCGGCTGCGGTGGAAGAGGAGGTCGTGGTGGCAGAGGGGCTGATAGAACCGGTCTTCATGCTGGAGACGGCCAGTCTGGACGACCTGCTGTCGCAGCAAACCGTGCCGGTGATCTAATCCCTGGCTGCCTTGGGTGATGTCGGCAGAAATGGCGTCGGGTTCAAGCCCGACGCCTTTCGTCGTTAAGGGCAACGGATGGAAAGAACAGCGGGAGCAATAGGGATGTGGCAATCAAGGGCGCCCTTCGTGGCGGGGTTCCTGCTGACCTGCGCGGCCGCTGCAGTCGCTGCGCAGACGGCGGAGCCGCCGAGACAGTCGCAGTCTGTAAAGGAATTCGTGCGTCTTGCCGAGATCGAGGGCCAATCGGAAACCGGCTCGGCAGCTGCGGACGCGCAAGTGTCGACCGCGGGAGCGGGTGGGAGTGGAGCACGACCTGTGACCTCGGTGTCGCTGGTTGACCTGGTCGCGCGCGACGGCGATCGCAACGGCTCGGTTACCCGGATCTCCCTGGTGGAGCTGGTGACAGGTGCCGGGCACGAGACGGCTGCCCCGGTTGCACCTGGCCCGTCCACGGTTGAAGTGGCAAGCGCGGAAATACCCAGCCGGATCAGGGACGAGTCCACTTCAGCGGCCGGCGATGCCATTGCGCCCAAACCACTTCTGTCCACTGCCGCGCCGGCACCCGCTGCGGTGACAGCCGCGGCGGCGAGCACGCGCGCAGAGCCCCGGCCGTCTGCACAGTCCGGCGACCGGCCGGCCGAGTTGCCGCCCGCGGCGGACATGGTGCGCACTCCGGCGCCCTACGGACTGCCTGAGCCGGAGGTGCCCACGGAGGCATCGGTATCAGTGCCCCCAGTGCACTGGTCCGACGTATCGACGGAGCCGTTGGCAGCCAGCTTGCCCCGGGCTGCCATGACCCCCGGACCTGCCGGTCCCCTCGGTCTGGAGGAGGCCATTCGCCGCGCGCTGAATGAACACCCGTCCATTACCGAGTCGCTCAGCCGCCTGGAAGCCCAGCATGAGCAGGTCTCCGTCGCCCGAGCGGGGTACTGGCCGCAGTTGCGCACCGGTATCAACAGCGGTTACCGGGACAGCACCGGGCGCTCGGAAGAGGCGCTCACCCTGTCGGCATCACAGATGCTCTACGATTTCGGCAAGGTCTCCAGTGCAGTGCAGGCTGCGGCCAGCGGCGCAGACCGTGAGGCGGCGGGGGTATTGCTGGCCGCCGAGGACCTGATCAGGGAGACTGCCCAGGCCTTCATCGAGGCGCGGCGCTATGAAGCACTGCTGGCGCTGGCCAGTGAACAGATCGAGGCTATTGCGGAGCTGGAGGAGCTGGCGAGCAAGCGCTCAGCTCTGGGGGCCAGCTCGGTATCGGACGAGGTGCAGGCGCGTTCCCGCCGTGAAGCTGCCAAGGCGGTGCATCTGCAGATGCAGGCACAGCGCGACCAATGGTTCCGGGCGCTGGAGAATCTGATCGGCAGTTCCGAACCGGTGGCACTGGATGCAGGTTATCCGCAGCAGCTGGACAATGTCTGTCTGCAGCTGCCGGAGAATTTCGACAATGCGCCCCGGGTGGTGATGGCCGAAGCCGAGCGGGCGGAAGCCGAAGCGGCGATCCGCCAGGCCCGGGCCGACCAGCGTCCGACCCTGTCGCTGAGTGCGGACTACGAGCACTATCTGAATCGTGAGGACAATCGTTTCCAGCAACTGGATGACCAGGAACTGGTGCTGCGCCTGAACCTCACCAGCACCCTGTTCCAGGGCGGTGCCCTGCGGGCCCGCAGCAGGGCCGCGGGGCATGCCTTGCAGAGCGCCACCGCAGCGCGGGATCGGGCCTTGCTCGAACTCTCGCGTTTCTATCGCGAGTCCCGGGATCGCTCGCGCAGTCTGGGTGCCAGCCTGACACTGCAGGACGAACGCTATCAGAGCATCGTCCGTACCCAGGAACTGTATCGTCATCAGTACCTGTCCCTGGGAACCCGCACCCTGCTGGATATCCTCAACACCGAACAGGAAATTTTCCAGACCCGGGTGGACAAGCAGAACACCATCTCCGATCTGCGCAGCCTGCAGATCGACTGCCTGCACAGTGTCGGCAGGTTGCGGGAGGCATTCCGCGCCGGAGCCATGCTGACGGACCGGGTGGCAAGGCGACATGGGGAGGAAGGGGCATGAACGAAACGAATGCCGATGCCGAACGGGCCTGTTTTCCTGCCTGGATCGAGGCGCTGCTGGTGGTGGCGCGTCATTATCGACTGAACTGCTCGGAGGAAAACCTTCGAGTTCAGGCTGCCTGGTCAGCGGGACAGGGCCGGTCCGAGATGCTGGGCCGGCTGGCGCGCCAGATAGGTCTGGGCTGTTGTCTGGTACCCTTTGACCCGCAACAGGTGAGTGCCTGGCGCCTGCCGCTGATAGTTGAGCTGGATGACGGGCAGGTGGGGGTGATCGAGACGCTGGCAGCGGACGGAAGCCTGAGCGTGCGCTGGAGCGGCGACGGCGGTCTGCACAGCACCCTGACCCGCGATCAGCTGGCGGCGCGCGCCCGGACCATGGCAATACTGCGGCCGGTTCGGGCGGTCCCGGACGTACGGGTCGACCAGTACATCCGGCCCTATCAGCCCCACTGGTTCCGCAGCATCGTGCTGGGAGATCTGCGGCCCTATGGGCATGTGATGCTGGCATCGCTGATGGCCAACATGCTGGCCCTGGCCGGTATCCTGTTTTCCCGCCAGGTCTATGACCGGGTCATTCCGGCCGAGTCGATGGCCACCCTGTACGTGCTGTTCGGGGGGGTACTGGTCGCCATGGTGTTCGATTTTCTGCTGCGCTGTGCGCGGGTCCGGGTCACCGATCTGGTTGGCAAACGGGCCGACCTCATCGTCTCCGACCGGGTATTCGGGCATGCCCTGAGAATCAGGAACGGTCAGCGGCCGCGGTCCACCGGTACCTTCATTTCCCAGATAAGGGAGCTCGAGCAGGTACGCGAGCTGATGACCTCGACTACGGTAACCGCCCTGGCGGACCTGCCATTCTTCATCCTGTTCTGCGGCATCCTGTGGTACATCGCCGGTCCGCTGGTGTGGGTGCCCGTAGTGGCCCTGCTGCTGATGGTGGTTCCCGGGCTGCTGGTGCAGAAGCCGCTGCGCCGGCTGGCCGGCGAAGCGATGCGCGAGTCGTCCTTGCGCAGTGCCATGCTGGTGGAGTCGGTGCAGGGTGCGGACGACATCAAGAGCCTGCAGGCCGAGCAGCGTTTTCAGCAGCAGTGGAACCACTACAACGCCGTCACGGCCGAGGTGAATCTGCGCCTGCGGCGCCTCGTAAACACCCTCGGGGTCTGGACTTACAGCCTGCAGAACGGTGTCTTTGCCCTGGTGGTGCTGTTCGGCGCTCCGCTGGTCATGGCCGGTGATCTGTCTGTCGGCTCGCTGGTGGCCGCGTCCATTCTTGCCTCTCGCATGATGGCGCCCATGTCCCAGGTGACGCAGGTGCTGAGTCGCTGGCAGCAGGCGAAGCTGGCCCTCGCCAGCCTCGACAGCATCATGCGTCTGGAGGTGGACGATCCCGGTGTCGAACGCCGGATACATCGACCGGCCATTGCCGGACACTTCCAGCTGCGTCAGGCCGAGTTCCGTTACGCCAGTGGTGCGAGGCCGGCGCTGCGGGTTGATCATCTGGACATTGCCGCCGGGGAGCGGGTCGCGATTCTCGGGCGAAACGGGGCGGGCAAATCAACCCTGCTGCAGGCGCTTGCCGGGTTGATCGAACCTGCCGGCGGCGAGGTTTCCGTAGACGGGGTGCTGTTGGGCCATCTTGACCCGGCGGATGTCCGCCGTGACATCAACCTGTTGAGTCAGGGGGCGCACCTGTTCCACGGTTCGCTGCGGAACAATCTGCTGCTCGGCGCCCCTGATGCCGGAGATGACGAGCTGCTCACCGCCCTGGATATCAGCGGCGCAAGCGAGGTGGTGAAGGCGCTGCCGGGAGGTCTGGACTACATGGTTCAGGAGGGCGGGCTGGGCCTGTCCGGGGGCCAGCGTCAGACCCTGCTGCTGGCAAGATTGCTGGTTCGCCAGCCACGGGTACTGCTGCTCGATGAGCCCACCGCGGCCTATGACGAACTGGCCGAGAAACGCTTCATCGAGCGCCTGCAGCCCTGGCTGGACGGGCGGACTCTGGTGGTGGCAACCCACCGTCAGAGCATTCTTGCCCTGGTCGACCGTATCATCGTGGTGGATAACGGCCGGATCCTGCGCGATGGCAGCAAACAGGACATCCTTGGTCGGCTCCCCGGCAGGGTGGCTCAGGCCGACGACCTGGCGAGGAGCGAGTCATGAAAGGACTGCTGAAACCGAACCGGCGTCCAGCGACTGACGCCGTGCTGCTGCCAGGCGACGACGCTGACAACCGGAGCCTCTCCCGGGCAACCCGCATCACCTGGTTGTCCTCTCTGACAATCGCCGCTCTGCTGATCTGGTCCTACTTCGCCGAGGTGGTAGAGGTATCCACGGGAGACGGGAGGGTCATTCCCATATCCCGCGAGCAGGTAATCCAGTCCTTGGAAGGGGGGATTCTGCTCGATCTGCTGGTACGCGAAGGGGACATCGTCGAGGCCGATCAGGTGCTCGCGCAGATGGACCTTACCAAGACCGAATCCAATGTCGAGGAAAGTGCCTCCCGCTACCGTGCGACCCTGGCTTCGGTAGCGCGTCTGGAAGCGGAGGTGAACGGCACGTCGCTGTCCTTTCCCCGTGAGCTGGATGCCTACCCTGAGCTGATCGCCAGTGAGCGGCGACTGTATCAGACGCGTCGGGAGGGGCTGAATCAGACCCTGGCAGGCGTTCGACGCTCCCTGGCGCTGGTGCGTGAAGAGCTGGGCATCACCGAATCGCTGATGTCGATTGGCGCGGCCAGCAACGTCGAGGTGCTGCGGCTGCGTCGCCAGATCGCCGAGCTTGAACTGAAGGAGGGGGACATCCGTTCCGAGTACATGATTCTGGCGCGGGAGGAATTGGCCAGGGCACGCGCCGAGGCTGCCTCGCTGGAATCGGTGGTTCGCGGCCGACGGGATTCCCTGACCCGGCTCACCATCCGCTCGCCGGTTCGTGGCATCGTGAAGGATATCGAGGTGACGACCCGTGGCGGGGTGATTCCGCCCAATGGCCGCCTGATGGAAATCGTTCCGCTGGGCGACCAGTTGCTGGTGGAGGCCCGGATCTCGCCCCGGGATATCGCCTTCATTCACCCCGGACAGCCAGCCAAGGTCAAGATCACTGCTTACGACTACACGGTCTACGGCGGGCTGGATGGCCAGGTCACCCTGATCTCGCCGGACACCATTCGGGACGAGGCCAAGCCGGACAACGTGTATTACCGGGTCTTCATCCGCACCGAAGGGGATGCGCTGGTCAACCGGCTCGGCACCCGTTTTCCCATAGTGCCGGGCATGATCGCCACCGTGGATATCCGCACCGGACAGAAGACGGTGTTCGATTATCTGATGAAACCGATCAACCAGGCCGGCGAGGCGCTGAGGGAGCGGTGAGTCCATGAATGATCCGCTGTTGCGCTTGCTGGAGTCGTTGCGCCCGGTACTGGCCCGACAGATCGTCAGCCTGCCCGAGCCGTGGCCCCGCTACACCCTGTTCGTCTCACTGTGTGACGGCCGACGTCGGGCACAGGTGATACATGCCACGGGAGAGGACTTCGAGGGGTTGTGGCGACAAGTGATCGAGGCCTGTCGCCAGGCGACGGAGGCACGGAAGCTGAGGGTCCGCTGGCTGCGAGCCGACTGGGTTACCGCAGCCAGTCAGCTGACCTTCAGGACGTTGCGCGGCAGCCTGACAGCCTTCAAGCGCAACTACTTTCGCTACGGTCTGGCACTGGATGCGGGGTTCAGACATGCCTTTCTCGAGGGCGAGCTCAACGGCAATGCCATGCTGTACGGGGGTAACTCGATCGACCACGCGGTGCTCAACGACAGGAACTTCAGGCTCTATACGGCGCGCCGTTTCCCCGATCTCGAGCCCGATCTGGGGGATGACGCGCCCGTCTTCGTGCTGAGTACCGAGGGGCTGTTCTGCGAGAATGATCGCCCCCCTTTACCCCTGTATCCCACCGGTAGGGATGCCGGGCGGCGCGCTATCCCCTGTGATGCGGCCACGGTCCGCAGCATGATCGACCAGGGCGCCAGCTATCTCGCCTCCCAGGTCGATACCAGGGGCCGCTTCAGTTACGGCTGGCACCCGTGCTTCGACCGGCCGATCAGGGCCTATAACGCCTTGCGCCACGCCAGCACGCTGTATGCCATGCTCGAAGCCTGGGAGATCACCCGGGAGGCCTCATTGGCGGCAGCCATTGACCGGGGGCTGACATACCTGAGCACGGAACTGATCCGGTGGCGCACGCTGGCGACGGGCGAACAGGCCGCTTTTCTGGTGGACGCCGGCGGGGAGGTGAAGCTCGGTGGCAATGCGGTCTGTCTGCTGGCGCTGGTAAAATACACCGAGTTACATCGAGACCAGCGCTACCTGCCGCTGCTTGACGCCCTGGCCGAGGGCATCGCCTACATGCAGGATGCTGCCAGTGGCGAGTTCGTGCATGTATTGCATTACCCCTCCCTGGAACTCAAGAGCGCTTTTCGCATCATTTACTACGACGGCGAAGCGGCCTTCGGGCTCATGCGTCTGTATCGGCTGACCGGCAATCAACGGTGGCTGGCAATGGTGGAAAAGGCCTTTGACAGCTTCATCGCCCGCAAGCACTGGAAGGCGCACGACCACTGGCTCGGCTACTGCGTCAACGAGCTTACCCGCTACCGGCCCGAGGAGCGCTACTTCCGTTTCGGCATCCGCAATGTAAAGGACCATCTGGACTTCGTGCTGAAACGAATCACCACCTTCCCGACCCTGCTCGAACTGATGATGGCCGCGCAACAGATGCTGCAGCGACTTCAACACTGCCCCGAGCATCAGCATCTGCTGGATGAGATCGACTTGGAGAAATTCGAGCGGGCCCTGTACTTTCGTGCGGGTTACCTGATGAACGGGCATTTCTGGCCCGAGTACGCCATGTACTTTCGCAACCCGGCACGCATCCTGGGCAGCTTCTTCATCCGCCACCAGGCATTCAGGGTGCGTATCGACGACGTGGAGCACTATCTGTCGGGTTACGCGGCCTACTATCATTTTCTGCAATCGGATGCTGTTGCCGACGCCGAATGAGTCGATGTCTCCGGTCAGAGAGCGCCGGGGTGGCCTGCGGCAGAGACAGGCCACGCCGGGTGATCAGCGGATGCCCAGGGCTTCCAGGCTTTCATAGGTGACTGCACCCACGGCCAGGCCTTGATCGGCCTGGAATTCGGAAAGCGCGGAGATGGTGCGCTTGCCCAGTTTGCCGTCGACATTGCCCAGGGTGTAACCGCGTCGGTTCAACGCCGCCTGCAGGCGACTGATCAGGTCGGGTTTCAGGTCCGAATCACAGACGGCCTGGCGAAGAGCGACCTGAGGCTCACCCTGGTAGCGAGTCACGCTCATGGTCCGGGTCACAGCCGGTTCGGTACGCTCGCGGGTCTGCTCCGGTGTCACCGTCTCGACCTTGGCCAGGGTGGTCAGCTCGGGCTGCACGTCCAGCTCTATTACCTGAGCAGGCTGATCCACTACCCAGCGGGTTACCGTTTCATACACCGCCGGCTCCCGCACCACCCGGGTGGTTTCCGGCGTGACCAGGACCCGAACCTGCACGGTTTCTTCCCTGGCGGGAATTTCTTTGGCACACAGGGCGATAGCGCCACTGCGGGCATATCGGGTACCTGCGGCCTGGCATGGCTCCAGCACGGTCTTGGCCTGCTCCACGGTCAACACCGCGTCCCGCTCCTCATACACGGCCGGTACCACCACTGAGCGTTCGATCTCCGGCTTGACCAGAACCTGTTCGGTTACCTGCTTGTAGGTGGCGGGGATGACCCGGTAGGTCCTGACCCCCTCGCGGGTGACGATCTGCTGCACTCCTTCCTGCAATTGTGCGGGGGTGACCGAGTAGCGGACGCTGGGCTCCTGGACCACCACTTCCACTTCCTCGCGCACCGGGCGAGGAGCCACGGGGGCATGGACCCAGCACTGGCCGGGGGAGATGGCGACCTGATCCGGCTGCTCGGCGGTGAGATCCGCCGCCAGACTGAGGGAGGCGGCAGTCAGTAACGGGGGCAGCCAAAGAAAGGAGCGCATGGGTACTATCCTGAGTCGTTTATCGTATCGAGCGAAATGGTATTGGCTCGCCGGCCAAATCACAAGGCGAGCAGTCCCTGGCGTCAGGCATTGGCGCGGTTGTCCGGGCCTGTTGTGCAAGGGCATCCATCAGCGGTTGAATCTTGCCACCAGTGTGTGCAATGCCTGGGCGGTCTGCTCCATTTCACGGCCGGTCCGGGCCGAATGCTGTGCCAGCTCGGCATTCTGATCCGAGACACTGGCAATGCTGGTGATCTGCCGCGAAATGTCCTCGGCGACATGGGTCTGCTGATTGGACGCCACCGCCATCTGCCTGCTCATGTCATGAATCTGTACTATGGCCCGGGTGATGCCGTCCAGAGCCGTCTGGGTGTCTACCACGTGCACGACACCGGCCTCGGCTTCCCGGCTGCCCTGATGGGCAACGGACACGGCCTGACCGGCGACCTCCTGCAGGGAGGCGATGATGTGCTGGATCTGTTCCGTCGACTCGCGTGTCTTGGCCGCCAGCGATCGCACCTCATCGGCGACCACAGCGAAGCCGCGCCCATGCTCGCCGGCCCTTGCCGCCTCGATAGCGGCATTCAGCGCCAGAAGGTTGGTCTGCTCAGCGATCGAACGGATGATGTCAGCTGCCTGCTGTATGGATTGCGACTCGGCAGCCAGGCCGTCTACCGAGTGGCTGATGTTCCTCACCGTATCCGCCAGTCGCTCGATGACCTGGCGCGTGCTCTGGGCCTGCTGGGCGCCGGTCTGGGTCAGACCGCTGACCTGCTGCGCGGCCCCGGCAGTATCCTGGATGTGTCTGGCCATCTCCGCAATCGAGACCGCCATCTGGTTCATGGCGGTGGCCGCCATATCAGCTTCGTCGCGTTGCTGCCGCAGGGCCGTGGCGGAACGCTCGGCCAGCTCGCCGCTGGTGGAGGCCAGCTCCGAGGTCTGGATGGCAAAATCGTTGAGCCGACTCAGGGCGGTACGGATGCGCGCCTGCTCGCTGATGATCGCCAGTTGCAGTCGTGCGATGGGGGCGGGCTCGTCGCTGTAGGTCAGCGCTATCAGTTCGCTGTCAAAACTGTCGCCGGCGGTTGCCTGCAGGCGTTGGAGTGTCTGCTGCTGGCGGTGCTGGGCCCAGATCTGCAGACCGAACAGCAGAGCGCTGCAGGTTCCCAGGCTCAACCAGTAGTTGCCCTGGGCAAGGGCAGCGGCAGTGATGCCACTTGCCACCAGCGGAGCGGCAAGTCGAGTAGCCAGGTTGCCCAGCGGTCTGCTGGCACGGGGAGCCTGACCTGCCTGCATGCGGCGATAGAGCAGGGTGGCACGCCGGACCTGCTCGGGCTCCGGCTTGACCCGCACTGACTCGTAACCGGTGATCTGGCTGTTTTCCAGAATGGGTGTCACATAGGCGTTGACCCAGTAGTGGTCACCGTTGCGGCAGCGATTCTTGATCACCCCCATCCAGCTGCGCCCGCTCCTGAGGTAGGACCACATGTGGGCGAATACCGCCGGCGGCATGTCCGGGTGGCGTACCACATTATGGGCGCTGCCGATCAGTTCCTCGCGGCTGAAGCCGCTGATCTCGACGAACTCGTCGTTGCAGTAGACGATGATACCCCGCGCATCGGTAGCGGAGATCAGGCGCTGACTGGCAGGAAAGCTGACTTCGACCTGGGTCACTGGTTGATTGTTTTTCATGCTGGAACCCTGTAATTCCCTGGCAGGACGGAGCTTGCCAGCCCGCGGTCGGTAAGTCGATCCGCCGGTACGGGTCGGCCGAACAGATAGCCCTGGAAGGCATGGCAACCGGCGCGGTGCAGATAGTCGAATTGCTCCAGGGTCTCCACGCCCTCGGCAACCACCCGGATGTCCAGCGAATCAGCCAGCGCCAGAATGGCGGCAATGATCTTCTGGTCACGGCTGTCATCCAGTACGCCGTCTACGAAGGAGCGGTCGATCTTGAGCCAGCTGACCGGCAGGTGTTTGACATAGTTCAGCGAGGTACATCCGGTACCGTAGTCGTCCAGCACCAGTTGTACGCCCTGATCCACCAGATTCCTGAGCTGGCGCTGGAGCACCTGGTCCGGACTGCTCAGGGGCAGGGTTTCGGTCAGCTCCAGTTTGAGCCCGGCGGGATCGACGCCCGAGGCGGTGATGGTGTCCTGCAGAACCTCGAAGAAGGTCGGCTCATAGATTTCCCGGGCACTGATGTTGACGCTCAGTTGCCAGTGCCTGCTGTGGGGGGCCCGCTGCCATGCCGCCAGTTGTGCGCAGGCCGTCTGCATAATCCACTGACCGATGCCGACAATCTTGCCGTTACGCTCGGCGATGGGCATGAAGTCGCCTGGCGAGATCAGCCCCAGGCCGGCATGCTGCCAGCGTACCAGGGCTTCCATACCCAGCACGGCGCGGTTCGCATCCACTATCGGCTGATAGTGCAACGCCAGTTCGCGGCGCTGGATGGCACCGTTCAGCGCCTGTTCGAGCAGGCGCTGGCGGTTGCACAGGGCCGGATGTGTCGCTTCGCTCTCGGTTATATCCTTGAGGAAGAACAGCCAGCCGGCGGCGCTGTCATTCTCCGTGGTCAGAGTGACTTCGGCGGTCCTTTCACCGAGGCAGGGATGGTGATAATGCAGTGAGCACACGGTGGGCCCGTCCACGCTGGTATCGTGGCTGAGCTGGGCGAGCAGGGTGTCGAGTTCGGACAGACAGGTCTGTTCCAGACGTGAGCCAAGCAGAAGATCCGAGGGGTACCCCAGGGTGGCGCACAACTGGGGATTGACGAAGCACAGGCGGCGCTGACGGTCTATACGCCCGGCCATGACAGGCGCATGCAACAGTGCTCGATCCATCGCATGGCTCAGGGGTACCACAATGCGCATCGGCAGCTGCTCCTCGGCGTCCTTTCTGACGCAAGCCGGCCGGAATGAGAAGTTACCGTTCAGTACATTCCAGTACAAACTGGTAACTGGAAAACGACTCTATAAAGCCCACGACCTGTAAATGATAGTACAGGTCGTGAGTCCATTGGTCTCAGGGGCTTGGGCGAGCATCGCTCAGCGTCTCTTTGATAGTCTTAAAGATATCCGAAAGTTCGAGGCCAATAGCCTGTGCGCCGCCGATGATGACCACTGCAATCAGGCCTGCAATCAGCGCATATTCAATGGCCGAGGCGCCATCTTCGCGCTTGATAAACGAACGCAGTTTTTCCATCATGGTTACAACTTTGATACTCATGTTTTATCTCCCCCTATCCGGTTTGGCAGAGCTGGTGCAGTTATAAGTCGGATAATAGACGAGTCCGCAGCTTCCTTAACTAGGCAATTCTGACTACCTGCAATTAACTATTCCCTAGGTGCTATATCGATCTGGCGATGTGAGGCCTTGGCATGGGTGGCTAGAATCACCGCGATGTCCATGCGCGCGCATTACCGGCGACAGCGCATGGTGCTCGTCTGAATCCGTACAGGGCTATCAAGGAGCGTGCCGGGATGAACAGTCGTGTGACCATGGTGCTGGCAGGCGTGCTGCTTCTGGGAGCCGGGATCGCCGGTTACTGGGGACTGACCCTTAGCCAGCCTGCCCCAGAGGTGGAGGCGAGCCCCGTATCGGCGCCGGAAGCCACCGTTGATCTGTCCAGTCTTTCCCGCATACCGCAGACCGAGGTGGTCGAACGGGTGCCCGTGGTTATGCTCGCCCGCGCCGTGCCGGCCATGGCACAGATAAGTGCCGAGGATCTGCTGGTAGAAACCCTGCGGGTTGCCCCGCCGGGCAGCTTCTCCGATCCGGGTGAGCTGGTGGGCCGGATCGTCTGGCGGGATCTGCCCGCCGGAACCGTGCTCAATGCCGGCAGTTTCGAATCAGGTGGCCCTCTGGCCCGCATGATCAGGCCGGAAGAACGTGCACTGGCCATTCAGGTGGATGAAGTGATCAGTGCCGGGGGCCATATCCAGCCGGGCGATTACGTCGATGTACTGCTGTTTCTTCGCGAGGACGAGCGCAATACCGACCGTACCGTACAGGTTGTGGTGCCTGCGTTGCGTGTGCTCAGCCTGGGTAACGCGCTGGGCGCCGATCGTACCGGCGAGCCATTGACGGTTCCGCCCGATGAGCAGGAGGGCCGAGCAAGCCGTCGGGCGGAGCAGCCCCGCACTGCGGTGCTGGCATTGCCGGAGGCGCTGCTGACCCGCTTCATGCTCGCCAGCGAGGTCGGCAAGTTGCGGCTGGCGGTACGCAGCATCGATGAAAAGCGCCTGGCGCAATACCAGTCCGGCAAGGCGCTGGAAGACAGGGTCGATGAACTCAACCGGCAGCTGTTCCAGTTCGAGAAACTGGCGCTGCGTCAGAGCGCGCGTCCGCAGCCGGGCCTGGTTCCGGCGCGTCCGGCCGGGATTCCGGTCTACCACGGCAGTGATGTTTCCCGCCAACACCCCTGAGCCAGTCAAGGATGCAGACCATGCTGATCAAGAACCTCCATCGAGCCCTTGCAATGCTGGGCCTTGCCGTTTCCTGTCTGGGCAATGCCCAGGCGGCGACACAGGGCGCCCAGGGCTGCCCCGGGATGGCCCAGCTGCCGGCCACGCTGGAGGTGCGGCAGGGGCATCACCGGCAACTGCAGCTGCCGGTGGCGGTGACCCGCGTGGCGGTGGGTAATCCGGAGGTGGCCGAGGCCCGGGTGCTGGACCGAAACAATGTACTGCTGCTGGCCACGGGGCCGGGGGTAACCTCGGTCAGTCTGTGGACGCGCTGCGCCGCGACGCCACATCAGAGCATGCTGTTTGTCGAGGGCGAGGCAACCGCGGCGCTGGCCCATCCGCTGGTGCCGGCCCCCACGGAATCGCCGTTACCCAGCCAGGTGCAGACCGATATCCGCTTTGTCGAGGTCAACCGAACCAAGCTGAAGGAAGTCGGAATACGGATCTTCGGAACCCAGTCGAACAACTTCCTGTTCGGCTCACCCGGCACCGCTCCGGGCAGCGTGCCCGTTGGTGGGGTCAGCGGACTGACGCCGGGTGCCCAGGTGCCATTGTCCAGCGATGGGTTCAATATTGTCTGGGGCGGAGGTAGCAGCAAGTTCCTTGGCGCTCTCAACGCCCTGGAGAACAGCGGATTCGCCTACACCCTGTCCCGGCCCAGCCTGGTTGCGCTCAGCGGTCAGAGCGCCAGTTTCCTTGCCGGCGGTGAGTTCCCGGTGCCCATCCCCAGCAGCGGCAGCGATTCGCTGTCGATCGAGTACAAGCAGTACGGTATCCGCCTGAATATCACGCCCACGGTGATCGACCGCAATCGTATCCATCTGAAGGTGGCGCCGGAGGTCAGTGAGCTGGATTACTCCGCTGGTGTGGTGATTTCCGGTACTCAGGTGCCGGCGCTCAATGTGCGGCGCACCGACACCAGCATATCGCTGGCCGACGGCGAGAGCCTGGTGATCAGCGGCCTGATCAATACCAGCAATCGTGCGGTCGTGGACAAGCTGCCCGGCCTGGGCGACATCCCGGTACTCGGCGCCTTCTTTCGCAATGCGGGAATGCAGCGAGAGGAAAAGGAACTGCTGATGATCGTTACGCCACGCCTGGTCAATCCGCTGGCGGCAAACGCGCCCCAGCCGGAGTTGCCCGGGGAGGCGCTGCGCACCTACGACCCGTCGGCACTGCAGATGCTGCTGATGGAGAATGGTGATTTCGATCCGGCTAACGGGCTGTCCTGGTAAGGAGGTGGTGATGCGAACGTTTCTGGCCTGCACGTCCCAGGAAAGCGATATCAGCTGGTTGCAGGGTGCCCTTTCCGAGATGGGGCATGTGCTGCGGGTCGGTCAGCGTCTGGACGCCCTGTTCGCGCTCATCGAGGCGACCGGCGCGACCCTGGTCTTCGTGGGCATGGACAGGAACAACATGTCCAGCCAGTGCGCCCTTATCGAGAGTCTGCTTGAAGCCAAGCCGCTGCTGGCTGTGGTGGTGATCGGTGACGGCTTCGACAATGAACTGGTGATTGCCGCCATGCGCGCCGGGGCCAAGGACTTCATTACCGCGGGATTGCGTAGCAGCGAGGTCAGCGGACTGGTCCGGCGTATTACCGATCGTCTGCCGGCGCTGCCGGTGCGCAGGGAGCAGGGGCGTCTGATACTGCTGGTAGGCAACCAGCCGGATGCCGATGCGGCGCTGGTGGCGGCGCACCTGGCACTGCGGATGCAACGCCCCGATCAGCGTACCCTGCTGGTGGATCTCGGTGTTCCCACCGCTGAAAGTCTGGACGTGCTGGGTCTGGAACCGAGCTTTGTCTTCTCCGACGCGGTGCGCAACCTGCGCCGTATTGATCGCAGCCTTATCGACAGTGCCTTCGTGGCCCACGACAGCGGTCTGCGAGTGCTGCCGGCGGGGCCCGGCGACGGAAGGCTGGAGCATTACAGCAGCTCCGAGCTCTTTCTGCTGACCGCGACCCTGAGGCAGAACTTCGAGCACGTGGTAATGAATCTGATCGGACAGCCGGACAGCGAAATGCTGCGCAATTTCGTGGCCCAGGCCGATCGTGTGTGCTGGTATGTGGATCCCAGCGTCAGCTGCTGTCGGCGCAACCTGGAGCTGCTGTCGCAGTGGCGGGTCGATGGCGTCAAGCTCGAGCATGCTCAACTGCTGGTGGATCGCTACTACACCAGTGTGGCGCCCGCGGCCAAGGTACTGGCCCGCACCTTCGAAATGCCGTTGTTGGCGGCGTTACCGGCCAGTGCCGAGCTGCGACTGCGTGCCCGCAACCAGCGCGGCACCTTCTTTCAGCTGGCGCCCCGGGATGCCCTGACCCGGGCTGTCGGCGAGCTGGCGACGGCGCTGGCGCCCGGTGCCCCGACCAAGCGGCCCGGTGGGCTGCTGCGGCGACTGGCTGGGGGGTGGTCATGAACCGGTCGCCGCAGGCCGGGCTGGTACCGGGGGTGGCCGAGCTGAAGTCCCGGTTGCATCGCTACATCATCGAGCAGCTGGAGGATGAGAGCGATAACCTGCTCGAAGGGCCGCGCACGGCGCTGGTGCGTTTCGTTGCCGCCAAGGTAGGTGACTACACCCGACAGTCCCACTTCGCCATTTCCCGCTATGAGCTGGACCGCCTTACCGAGGAACTGGTTGATGAACTGGTGGGTTTCGGTCCTCTGGAGGTGCTGCTGCGCGACCACAGCGTGAGCGAGATCCTCGTCAACGGTCCGCATCGTATCTTCATCGAGCGCAGTGGTGTGTTGCATCACAGTGATCTGCGCTTCATGGATGACCAGCATCTCCTGCGCGTCATCCAGCGCATCCTGGCGCCGTTGGGCCGCCGCCTCGATGAGTCCTCACCCATGGTTGATGCCCGTCTGCCTGATGGCAGCCGGATCAACGCGGTGATTCCGCCGGTGGCGCTGGATGGTCCCTGCCTGTCGGTCAGGAAGTTCAGTCGGGATATGCTCAGGAGCTCCGACCTGCTGGCATCCCGCTCGCTGGACCAGGCGATCCTGGATTTTCTGCGCCTGATGGTGAGCCGTCGCTGCAACGTGCTGGTGAGTGGCGGGACCGGCACCGGCAAGACCACCATGCTCAATATGCTCAGCCAGATGATCGACCCCCGTGAGCGGATCGTCACCATAGAGGACACCGCCGAGCTGCAGCTCAAGCATGATCATGTGGTGCGCCTGGAAACCCGACCACCGAATGCCGACGGCCACGGTGAGGTCAGCGCCCGCGAGCTGGTACGCAACGCCCTGCGCATGCGACCGGACCGCATCGTGCTGGGCGAGATCCGCGGTGTGGAAGTGCTTGATGTACTGACTGCCATGAACACCGGGCATGACGGCTCCATGAGTACTGTCCACGCCAACAATGCCCAGGATGCCCTGCTGCGTCTGGAAACGCTGGTTGGTCTGTCCGGCATACAGGTGCACGACCGCACCATGCGCCAGACCATCTGTTCGGCCATAGACGTGGTGATACAGCTCACCCGCACCAGTGATGGGCGCCGTTGTGTAGCGGAGGTTCTGGAGGTGGTCGGACTACGGGATAACCAGTATGTGACCAATACCCTGTTCCGTCTGGATACAGGCATTCACGGTGGATTCGTACGTGAGGCGGTCAACCCGGCCGGGGAAAAGTTGCGTGGCAGCCACCCCGGCATGGGTCTGTCGGGGATGTACGGGCAATGAATCCGGCGCTCTGGCTTGGGCTGATCCTGCTGCTGGGCAGTCTCTGGCTGCTGCACCGGGGGCTGCGGCAGGCGGCCTCGGAGAAGGTAGTGCAGCGGCTGGTGACTGACCAGACCCCGGCCGGTGGCGTGTCCATGAGCCGGCTGCAGCGCGAGCTGCTGCGTTCGGGGTTGCAGCTGCCCGGTTGGATGGTGGTGCTGATGCTCGGACTCTGGTTGCTGATTGTGCTGCTGGGTTGGCTGACAGGCGGTTGGCTGGCCCTGCTGGTACTGTTGCCATTGCCGCCGCTGATGCTGCGGATGTACATGCTGTGGCAGGCCAGTCGGCGCCTGCAACGCATGATTCAGCAGTTGCCGGCTTTTCTCGATCACGTGGTGCGCAGCCTCAAATCGGGGCGTACGCTCGGGGACGGCATGCTGCTGAGCATGGCGAGCAGCCAGGAGCCCTTGCATGGGGCCCTCGAGCGCACCCGTAATGCCGTGCAGCGGGGCATGCCGCTGGCGGAGGCCATGGCGGATTTCGCCGAGCTTTATGAGCGCGAGGAGTTCCACATCCTGACCATGGGGGTGGCGGTGAATCAGCGCTACGGCGGCAATGCGGTCGAGCTGCTGAACAACCTGATCACGCTGATCCGTGATCGGGAGCGCGCCGCCAGGCAATTGCGCGCGCTGACCGGGGAAACCCGGATCAGTGCCATAGTGCTCGGCTGCATGCCGCTGGCCATGGCGGGGTACCTGTTTCTCAGCAACCCGCAGATGCTGTTGGGCATGTGGGCGCAACCGGGTGGACGTCTGGTGCTGATGGTCGCCTTTGGCCTGCAGCTCATTGGCACCTGGCTGCTGTGGCGCATGATGAGGAGTATCACGCGATGAACCTGATACTGCTGAGCGCCCTGTTGCTGGCAGGCGCTGGAGGCCTGCTGCTGGTCGTCGGGTTGCGCGAGCAGCTGGCCACCCGGCGGATGATGGCCCGGCTGGGTGACAGCGGCAGGGGCGGTTCGGCACTGATGCAGCTGGGCGAACGCGCTGGCGCCAACCGACTGGGCAAGGCAGACCCGGAAACCCTGGTGCTGCTGGACCAGCTGGGATGGCGCAGTCGTCGCCGGCGAATGCTGTTCTTTTGTATTCAGGCCGGGTTGCCCCTCGGTCTCACCCTGATCGCCATACTGCTGCAGATGGGCATGGCAGAGCCGCCGCGTCTTCCCTGGGTGGCCCCGTTCGTCGCTTTTGCGGTGGGCTTTCTGGTCCCCAAACGAGTACTGGCGGCCCGGGTTCGGCAGCGGCAGGAGCGGTTGGCGCAGGAGGTCTCATTGATGATTCCCATGCTGCGCATGCTGTTCGACGTCGGGATGACCGTGGAGCAGGCACTGCGGGTGCTTGCCAGCGAAGGTGAGCGCATTCTGCCGGAGTTGAGCCGCGAACTGTGCCAGGTACTCCATCGAGTGGATGCCGGTCTGGAGCTGGGACAGGAGCTGCGCGAGCTGGCGGAGTTACTGCGGGTGGACGACCTCACCGACTGTTGCACCATTCTGGTTCAGCTGCTTTATCAGGGTGGCGGCGCCATGGCTTCCCTCTTGTCGTTGAAGGAATTGCTCGACGATCGGCGCATGACCACCCTGCAGGAGCGGGTCTCCAGGATGTCGGCGAAGATGTCGGTTGTGATGATGCTGTTTCTGTTCCCGGCGCTGCTTATCGTACTGGCGGGTCCGGGTTTTGTCGCAATTATCAAGGCTTTGGGAGAGATGGGATGAAACGAGCCACCGCGCTGCTGCTGCTGGCGGGAAGCCTGGCGGGATGTGCCAGTCACTCGGCAGGCGAGTCGCCCTGGCTGGTCGAGCGGGATGTTGGTGTGACCAGGCAGTGCGACCCCTTGACGGCCGATCAGGAGCTGGTGCTGGGCCTGTCCGGCGAAATGGCCAGCGCCGGCCGGCGACACGCTGCGCTGGCCAATCTCGAACGCCTGCCGGGTGATCTGCCTCAGGTGCGCCTGCACAAGGCCCGTCTGCTGCGCATCCTCGGCCACGGTAATGAAGCAGAGACGCTCTATCGCAGTCTGCTGGGCAGCTGCCTGAGCGCTCAGGCCAACCACGGGCTGGGGCAGATCGAAGCCAGTCGTGCAAAGCATTCCGAGGCTCAGCGCTACCTGCGCACGGCATCGGCTCTGGCGCCGGCTGACAGTGCCATCCGCAATGATCTGGGCGTGGTTTACATGAACCAGCGGCGGCTGGCCGAAGCGCGATTCGAATTGCTGACGGCCATGGAGCTTGAGGAGGGAAGCCAGCGCGCTGCTCAGAACATGCTTACCCTGCTGCTTTATCAGGGTAACTGGCAGGCAGCTCAGGAGCTCGTGGCGGCCCGGGGGCTGACCAGCAGCGATTTCAGCCGCGCCGAGCAGCGTGCCCGCAGCATGCAGCGTGAGGATGCTCCATCCTCGGCTCCAGCTCCAGCTCCAGCTCCAGCTCCAGCTCCAGCGTCGGCCGCCCCACCCCTGGTTACTCCTGAACCGGCGGGCATGGCGGCTGCGGTCGCTTCACTGAGCGGGACCCCGGTGCAGCGCGGCATCACTGCCGCCGAGGTTCGGCCAGCCTCCCCAGTGGGGACAGAGCAACCGCTCCGGCCGCAGCCCGCTGCGACCCGTACGGAGCCTGCACCCGTGCGCAAGGCGATGCCGCTGGCAGCGGCGGTGCGTGCCTGGTCCGAAGCGGATGGTTCCGCTGAAGCTGATTCCCCATCCCGGAGTGGGGCCGGCGCAACGCATTCCCGCGCCCTGGTGTGCGGTTCTGCCCGCGGACCTGCCGGGGAGCCAAGGCTCGTGGAATGCCAACCTGAATAGAGGATCGACCGATTATGCATAGGCGGATATTGACCGGCCTGACGCTGATGCTGGCAGGCACCGTTAACGCCACCGAAGTGACCGGTGGACTGATTGGCAACCCGCAAACCCAGACCGAGCGCTGGTTGCAGTGGCAGACGGAGGGAAGCGCAGCGTCCACCCAGGTACAGAGTGCCACACCGGCTGAACGAGAGCGCAGCATGCAGCGGCTGCTGGACAGTTTCAATCATCCGATCCCGGAGTATTTCGGAGAGAAGGACGGCGGCAGTTTTGAACGTTGAGCTGCTCAGCCCAGTATCAGCAGTGCCGCGGCCACGCCTGGCAGGAGAAAGGGCGCATAGGGGAGGCTGGCAGAATGTCCAGGCGCCAGCTGGGGCACCTGCCGTCGCAGGGCTTCGGGCAGCCAGGACCATAGCCGGCGTCCGGCAACGGTCCACAGCAGCAGGGTGACAGCGGCCCCGGCGACGCTGATAAGCACATGCCCGGGATCGGTTGCCAGGCCAAGGGCCAGCAGCATCTTCACATCACCCGCACCCATCTGTCCTACCACATAGCCGGGCGCACTCACCAGCAGCGCGGCGGCAACAGCGAGAGTGACAGTGATGGGCGGAGCACTGGTCAGACTGGCGCCGGTGGTCAGCAGCCAGATTCCCGCAATGGCAGCCAGTCCCAGAGTGAGGTGGTTGGGGATGGTTCTGTGCCGTGCGTCCCTGATGGCACACAGGCCAGCCCAACACAGCAGTCCAACCGATACCAGACAGGTCTGCAGCATGATCGGCGCTCAATTGAAGGATGGCCTAGCATAACAATGGCACCGGATTGTGCGTAAGATTACACCCTATGACTATTCCGAAAGTCATAATGTCTCACGTGTGATACATCTCTATAATATTTTTGGCAGAGCTGCTGCTTGGCCAAAACTCGCCGCCTCCCACAGATAGCAGTAGTGCCGGGCGGTCCTGCATATGCTGGACTAGATCACGGAAATTGTGCGCCTGATGATAATGAAGACACTGTTTCGGCTATTCCAACGAGCCCGGATGCAGCGCCCTCCGGTCAGCCTCCCGGCGCAGCCTCAGGGTATGTATTTCCGCCTCGACGTTGATGGTCGGGTTGTGGAAGTCAGCCCGGCATTGCAAAGGCGATTGCCGGAAGGTGCCGATGTTCCGGGCGGACTTGCAGCCTATCTGATGCATCCGGTGGCAGGGCTTGAAGGACGCCCGGATACCTGGCCGGTGGAGTTGTCCTCAATGGTCCTGCGTGACCGTGAAGGGATGCCGATGTACTGCCAGGGGGTGCTGGTACCCCAGGCCGATGGCTGGTTCCTGATGCTGCTCGATAACAGCGGGCTGGTATGTCGGCTGCAGCAGGATGAGCGTCGGGAACTGGTGCAGAGCTACTCGGTGCAGCAGGCGTTACAGATGCGCCAGGTCGCACCGGAATACATGCGGGAAATAACGAGCGAGTGGCTGGAGGGGCTGTGTCTGCGTCTGCGTCTTCCCTGGCTTGGCTTGCTGGTGCCGGGCAAGGCGGGATGGTTGCTCTACGCGCAGGCCAATCTGGCGAATGCCGCCCCCTTCCGCTGGGAGTCCATCGACCTGGCCTCGCTGTCCGGGGCGTTGGATAGCTCTGACCCGGTACTCTGGCGCTGTCCGGTCAGCGGCGAGATCGCCTGGCTGGTGCCCTATCGGGAGCATGACGGGGTCAGGGTATGGCTGGTGGCCACCGGCGTGGAGGGTGCGCCGCCGATATCCTGGTTCAGCGACGCCGACTGGGTGGCGATGCTGATGCTGTTCGCCGCGCCGCTGAGTTCCGGCATGCGTTATCTGGATCTCAAGCAACGCCTCGAGCGCAACGTGGTGCTGGAAGGGCTGCTGGATAGCGGCTGGTGGGAGTTGCATGGGGACACCCGTCGACTGTACATGTCCGCGGACCTTGCCAAGAGCCTCGGGCTCGAGCTGGATGAAAGTGGAAGCATGCCCGTTGAAGAGGGCATGGCGATTTTCGATCCGCTGGATCGGGAAATGCTGGCCAGCCGTCTCGAGCAGACTTTCACCTCGGGGTCGACACTCAACGAGGCCATTCAGATGCGGCTGGGCTCAGGGCGCTGGCTGCGGCTCAAGGGCGAGCTGGTTCAGACCCCCACCCCCCGGATCGTCGGTTATGTGCTGGACGTCAGTGACCTCAAGCGCCAGCAGGAGGCAACGGCCGCGGCACGGGCTCGACTCGAGGGGCTGCTGGACAATGCACCAGCGGTCATCTTCGTGCAGAGCTATTCCGAGGGAGCCCTGAGGTTCGAATTCTGCAGCTCGAGCCTGTACCGACTGCTGGGGTGGACGGTGGAGGATCTGCAGGCCATGCCGTTCTCGACCTTTGTTCATCCCGATGACCGTGACCAATATTACGAGCGTACCCGTACCCTGCTGCGCACCGGCTACAGCCGAGGCCGCTACCGGGTCTGTGATCGGCGCGGCGTGTTCCACTGGATGATGGACGAGGCCAAGCTGCTGCGGGACAGCCGGGGGCTGCCGGTCGAAGTGGTGGGCCTGATGATGGACTTCAGCGAAGTGGTTGAAGCCACCGAACGGATCCGTGAAAGCGAGGAGCGCTACCGGGTGCTGGTTGAGGATGCGCCGGCGATCATCTGCCGCTATCGGCCTGACCTGACGCTGACCTTTGCCAATGAGACCATGATGCGCGCGCTGGGATTGAGCAGCGAGCAGCTGGGTAATTTCAATCTCTCGCAGTTCATGCACCAGGAAGATCACCAGGCTACCCGTATCCGGCTCGCCCGCCTGACCCCTGAAGATCCGGTATGCACCGTCGAATTCAAACCCAGGACCCGTGATGGTCGTTACGCCCTGTGGATCTGGTCGGAACGAGGCCTGTTCGACAGCGACGGACGGCTGGTGGAGATACAGGCGGTAGGCCGGGACGACACCCAGCTGCACGAAGCCAGGGAGCAGCTGTTTCAGAGTGCCAAGATGGCCACCCTCGGAGAAATGGCTACAGGCCTGGCGCACGAGATCAATCAGCCGCTCACGGTCATGCGCATGGCCCTGGCCAATATCACCAAACGCTTGCACAAGGGGGTACTGGAGCCCGATTATCTGGCCATGAAGCTGGAGCGGGTGGAGAGCCAGGTCACCCGCGCTTCGAGAATAGTGGACCATGTGCGCATCTTCGGGCGACGTTCGGAAGTCAGGGGCCTGCCCTTCGACCCGGGCCAATGCATCGATAATGTCGTGCTGCTGGTCGAGGACGGCATGGAAAAGGCCGGCGTCCAGCTTGAGGTGGTCCGGCGGGAGATGCCCCCGGTGGTGGGGCACCCGGACCGGCTCGAACAGGTACTGCTCAACCTTCTGCTCAATGCTCAATACGCTGTGAGCCACAGGGAGATCAGCCGAGCGGAGCCGCCGCGGGTGCAAATCACCTGTCACAGCACCGAGACCCACGTCTTCATTGTCGTGGAGGACAACGGTGACGGGATCGCCCCCGCTGTGCTGGCCCGGGTATTTGAACCCTTCATGACGACCAAGCCGGCCGGTGACGGGACAGGGCTGGGGCTTTCCCTGAGTTACGGCATCATCAACCAGATGCGTGGTGAGCTGACAGCAGAGAATACCGGGCAGGGGGCGCGCTTCCAGATTCGCCTTCCGGTGGGCGGCCCGGTGGTGTGTGAAAGTGCGGAGCAGGTTTTATCGGTTGATAGTTCGCAGTTGGTAACGAGAGACTGATTGAAAATGAAAAAGGTTCTTTTGATAGATGATGATGACGACATCCTCATCGAAGTGCAGGAAGTCATCTCCGGGCTGGGTTTTGCCTGCTATTGCGCCGCTTCGGTCGATGCCGCGATCGGCGAGGTGAAGATGCATCCAGACCTGGATCTCATCATCTCGGACCTGCGTCTGCCGGACCAGAGTGGACTGCGCCTGCTCCAGCTGCTGGCAGCTGAGAACACCAGTGCACGCTCAATTCCGGTGATCATCACCTCGGGCCATGCTGACCGCGATGACGTCGTCAACCTGTTCCGCAATGGTGCCGTGGACTTTCTGCCTAAACCCATTCATTACGAACATCTGGTCGCGCTGCTGGGAAAGATGTTCCCGACGCACCAGATGACCTGAGATCACGCCATGCCAGAGGTCCGATCAGGTCAACCGGAAAGCCGGTATTTTCACAGCCGCGGTCTGCGCCTGCACTATCTGGACTGGGGCAACATCGGCGCCCCTGTCCTGATCCTGCTGCACGGTGGGCTCGAGCATGCCCGGGTCTGGGATCAGCTGGCGCGGCAGCTGTGCAGCGACTGGCATGTAGTGGTGCCGGACCTGCGCGGCCACGGCGACAGCGAGTGGAGCAGCGGCGGAGCCTATTCCATCGTGGACATGGTTCCGGATTTGGCCGCCCTGCTGGCGGAGCTGGGTGCTCCGGTAATACATCTGGTAGGGCATTCCCTCGGGGGCAACGTGGCCATTCATTACACCGCGCTGTTTCCGCAGCAGGTCGCCCGACTGTGCGTGATCGAAGGCCTGGGTTTCTCCCCCGAGGCGCGGGCCAGGCGGGACCGCCGCAGCCGCCTGGAGCAGCTGCGTCAGTGGGTGGAAAAGGCGCGTGAGGTGGATCTGCGTCGGCCCCGTTGTTACGCCTCCATTGCCGAGGCCGTGGCGCGCCTGCGCGAGCATGACCCGCTGCTGAGCCCCGAGCTGGCCAGCCAGGTGTGCGAGCACGGCATGCGTATTAACGAGCGGGGCCTCTGGCAGTGGAAATACGATCCCAGGGTGCGAGCCTCGGGACCATCCGAAGTAGCCTCGCCCGAGCCCAGTGACCTGTGGCGGGCGATTACCTGCCCTGTGCTGCTGATGTACGGCGCGCGGAGCTGGGCCTCCGACCCTGAGCAGGATGGTCGCATGGCGCACTTCGCCGCAGTCCGGCGGGTACTGATCGAGGACGCCGGACACAACCTGCACCATCACCGTCCCGAGGAGTTTCTCACCCATCTGCAGGCCTTTCTGCACGGGTCGGACTGATGCGGATATAGCCTGCTCAGGCCCCGTCGGTCACCCGGCGGCCTGGAAAATCGCCTTCAGCGCGCAGATAGGGCATGCTGTCAGGCTGTTTCCAATAGCCGGAGTGTGGTTTGTTCAACGATTTGCCGATCTGCGATGAATACGACGAGCTGGGCATGCATCTGGATGTGCCCTACGTCCCGACCCATGAAAGTATCGTCAAGGCGATGCTCGACCTGGCCGCGGTCGACGATGATGACGTGCTCTTCGACCTGGGTTCGGGGGATGGCCGCATTCCCGTAGCGGCCGCGGTGGAGCATGGCGCCAGAGCGGTCGGGGTGGAGATCGATGCCGGCCGGGTCGCCCTGTCGCGGGCCTATGCCGAGCAGATGGGCGTTGAGCACCGGGTGGCCTTCATCGAACAGGACCTGTTCGCGGTGGATTTCACCCCCGCCACCGTTATCACCATGTACCTGCTGCATACCGTCAATCTGGAGCTGCGGCCACGCCTGCTCGGCGAGCTGCGCCCCGGCACCCGTATCGTCTCCCACGCCTTCGACATGGGCGACTGGCGTGCCGACCGCAAGGTGGCCTTCAAGGGTGACGCTCTGTACCTGTGGGTGGTGCCGGCGCGGGTGGCCGGGGCCTGGCACTGG
Source organism: Halopseudomonas formosensis (assembly GCF_900115905.1). Taxonomy (GTDB): domain Bacteria; phylum Pseudomonadota; class Gammaproteobacteria; order Pseudomonadales; family Pseudomonadaceae; genus Halopseudomonas; species Halopseudomonas formosensis. Next base: position 9,048 of record NZ_FOYD01000011.1, on the reverse strand, counting down.
CGTGATGCCGACGGACGTCATTATCGGGTCGAGCTGCAGCAGCGCTATCAGAAGCTCACCGGCGAGTTGTGGATAGACGGCCAGCCGGCCGAGCTGCAGGCGGCGCTGCTCTGGGGTGACCTGCTGGAGCTGGTGGTGCATGACGACCGGAGCTTCAGTCCCGAATCCATCGTCATGCATTGTCAGGCCGAGCAGTTGCTGGTGGTCAGCGACTACCAGCGTGGTGCCCGGGCGCGTCGCGCCGTCTGAGCCGCGCGGCTGAACTTTCCCGGCCCTGCTGATCGTGTTCCGCATCGCCGGGCGACGGGCGCTGTCGGATATCACCACCCTCGATTTCCTGCTGCTGCTGGTAATCGGTCAGGCCACCGGCCAGGCGCTGCTGGGTGATGATCATTCGGTCACCAACGCGGTACTGGTGATCATCTCGTTGATCCTGTTCGATCTGGGCTTTTCCCTGCTCAAGCGCCGCTCCAGCTGGGCCTCGCTGCACCTGGAGGGTGAACCCATGATAGTCGTGGAGCAGGGCCGTCTGCTGCGCCGGCGCATGGACCGGGCACGCATCAGTGAAAGCGACATCCTCGAGGCGGCACGGATCTCCCAGGGGCTGGAGCGCCTGGATCAGATCAAGTTCGCGATTCTCGAGCGCAACGGGCAGATCTCCATCATTGCCCAGGACTGACCCCGCTCAGCGCGCCAGCTGTTGCTTCCAGTAATCCAGCGTCAGCCAGGATGGCCGAGTCTGCGCTTCCATCTCACGCAGATAGTGTGCACCACCGAGCTGCCGGCTCTGCTGACGGATCCACTGGCTGCGACGCAGGGCATTGGGGGGCGGGCTTGCTGCACTCCAGCGGCGCGGGGAAGGCAGCACGGCGGCCAGCTGGGCGGCCTGCTGGTCGGAGAGCATGCCCGGCGGTACACCGAAGTGGTGCCGCGCCGCGGCATCGATGCCGAATACGCCGTCGTCCCACTCGACAATGTTCAGGTACACCTCGAGGATCCGCTGCTTGGGCCAGAGCGTCTCCATGGCCAGGGTGAACCAGGCCTCCAGCCCCTTGCGTGGCCAGCTGCGCCCGGACCAGAGGAACAGGTTCTTGGCCACCTGCTGGCTCAGGGTGCTGGCGCCGCGCAGACTGCCGCCGCGCTGGTTGTGCTGCATGGCGGCGCGGATGGCCTTCAGGTCGAAGCCATGGTGCTCGGCAAAGCGCTGATCCTCGGCGGCAATCACCGCCATCTTGATGTTGTCCGGTATCTGCCGGTAGGCAATCCAGTTGTGGCGCAGTTCGAAGCCCTCGTTACCCCGCGCCTCCATCCAGCGCTCGATCATCAGCATGGAGCCGGGCACCGGCACCCAGCGCAGCACGAGAATCGGCAGCAGGCTGAGCAGGATAAGGATCAGCAACCACTTGAATGTCTTGCGGGCGATTGTCTTCACGCGCCGGTCCACCATCAGGTCGGGTTAGAATCGGGGCTAGTATAAACATCCGGGGGATGAATTGATGGCAAGGATCTTTCTGCTGCTGGCCGCAATCAGCGGTTTTTCCGGGGTGGCGCTGGGTGCCTTTGCCGCCCATGCCCTGCGCGCGCGGTTGCCCGAGGGCATGCTGGCGGTATTCCAGACCGGGGTGCAGTACCAGCTGTGGCATACCGCAGCGCTGATCGGTGTCGGCCTGTTGCTGCTGCGCCAGCCCGGCAGTCGGCTGTTCAAGGTTTCCGGCGGCCTGTTCGCCCTGGGCATGCTGCTGTTTTCCGGCAGCCTGTATACCCTGACCCTGTTGGGCTGGCGCGTGGGCATGGTCACGCCCATGGGTGGGGTGTGCTTTCTGCTGGGTTGGATCTGCTTCGGCGTGGCAGCCTGGCGACTGAAAGGCTAGGGCGAAAATAGTCAGCCAGGCCCATTTCGGGCTATCATTACCGGCCGATTCACCCTTCATTGAGTTGTTCCATGCAGATCCAACTGAATGGCGAAGCCCATCCCCTCGATTCCTCCATCAGCGTGGCCGATCTGGTCGAGCGCCTGGGATTGACCGGCAAGCGACTGGCCATCGAGCTGAATCTGGAGATTGTGCCGCGTAGCCAGTATGCCGACACACGTCTGAATGACGGTGACCGAGTCGAAATCGTCCACGCCATAGGCGGCGGCTAGCGCATCAGACGCAGCCCCTCTCTGGCCCTGCGGAGAAGACCATGACAGAGATACAAGAAGACGCCCTCGAGATTGCAGGCGTGCGTTACCGTTCCCGTCTGTTGGTGGGAACCGGCAAGTACAAGGACATGGAAGAAACCCGGCAAGCCATCGAGGCTTCCGGTGCAGAGATAGTGACCGTAGCCATCCGCCGCACCAACATCGGTCAAAACCCCGGCGAGCCCAACCTGCTGGATGTGATCCCGCCGGACCGCTACACCATTCTGCCCAACACCGCCGGCTGCTTCACCGCCGAGGATGCCGTGCGCACCTGCCGCCTGGCCCGCGAGCTGCTGGACGGGCGCAACCTGGTCAAGCTGGAAGTGCTGGCTGACCAGAAGACCCTGTTCCCCAACGTGGTGGAAACCATCAAGGCCGCCGAAGTGCTGGTCAGGGAAGGGTTCGATGTCATGGTCTATACCAGTGACGACCCCATCATTGCCCGCCAGCTGGCCGACATCGGCTGCGTCGCGGTAATGCCGCTGGCCGGCCTGATCGGTTCCGGTCTGGGCATCTGCAACCCCTACAACCTGCGCATCATCCTGGAAGAGGCCACCGTGCCGGTTCTGGTCGACGCCGGGGTCGGTACCGCTTCCGATGCAACCATCGCCATGGAGCTGGGCTGCGCCGGGGTGCTGATGAACACCGCCATCGCCGCCGCCCAGAAGCCGGTACTGATGGCCGAAGCCATGAAGCATGCGGTGATTGCCGGCCGCGGAGCCTACCTGGCCGGACGCATGCCACGCCGCCTGTATGCCGCCGCCTCCTCGCCGCTGGAAGGTACCTTTGTCGGAAATGAGTGACGTGAACGAGAATCCGCAGCAGCCCGCCGAGGGCCAGCCGCGCCGCACCATCCGCAGCTTCGTGATGCGCGCCGGTCGCATGACCGAAGGCCAGCAGCGCGGCGTGGAAAAGGGCTGGCCGCTGTTCGGCCTGAGCCTGGAGCAGGGGCAGCTGGATCTGGATGCGGTCTTTGGCCGGCAGGCGCCGCGCACCCTGGAAATCGGTTTCGGCATGGGCCATTCCCTGCTGGAGATGGCCCAGGCGGCGCCGGAGCAGGATTTCATCGGTATCGAGGTGCACCGCCCGGGTGTCGGGGCCCTGCTCAACGGCCTGCTGAACAACGGCCTGAGCAATGTGCGGGTCTACGATTGCGACGCCATCGAGGTGCTCAACCGGGCCATTCCCGATGCCAGTCTGGACCGGGTACTGCTGTTCTTCCCCGACCCCTGGCACAAGAAGAAGCACCACAAGCGGCGCATCGTGCAGCCGGCCTTTGCCGAGCTGGTGCGGCGCAAGCTGAAGGTCGGCGGTGTGCTGCACATGGCCACCGACTGGGCGCATTACGCCGAGCACATGCTCGAGGTAATGAACGCCGCATCGGGTTACCGCAACCAGGCCGCCGATGGCACCTACATTCCCCGCCCGGACGAGCGGCCGATCACCAAGTTCGAGAAGCGTGGCGAGCGGCTGGGCCACGGGGTGTGGGATCTGAAGTTCGAGCGGGTGGAGCAGGGCTGAGTCGAGTCCTGTCGTCGAGCAGGTGCTCGACAACCCGGTGCGGGGTGTAGCGCACCTGCGCTACGCCTTCCCGGGGGGGGTGAGCATCACTCGTACCTGCGAGCGTGCCGGATGCGCTAATGCAGCTGTCGGACTCCGCTCATCGAGCTGGTGCTCGACGTTCCCAGGCTGGGCGAGCCTCCTGTGCTTCCCGGGAAGGACGAGCACCAGCTCGTCCACCATGCCATCCCCCGGCAGACTTATCTGCCCCGCCTATGACCTTCCATAGCAACCGCCAAGAGTAATGGTCGCCACCGGCGCCCCTGCCTACACTGACTCTCATCCGGAACAACCCGCTGTGGAGTCACCATGCAATTCGAAACCCTCGACTATCAGGTGCAGGACGGCATCCTGACCCTGACCCTCAACCGCCCGGAGCGCATGAATGCCTTCAACGGCCCCATGCGCCGTGAGCTGATTGCTGCCTTCGACGCTGCCGACGCCGACGATGCGGTGCGCGTCATCATCGTCACCGGTGCCGGCCGGGCCTTCTGCGCCGGTGCCGACCTGGAGAAGGGCGGGGATACCTTCAACCGCCACACCCGTACCGACCAGCCCGAGGGCGCTGACCTGCGTGATGGCGGGGGTACCGTGTCGCTGCGCATCTACGAGTGCACCAAGCCGGTGATCGGTGCCTTCAACGGCGCAGCGGTGGGCGTGGGGGTGACCATGACCCTGCCGATGGATATCCGCCTGGCCTCGACCAACGCCAAGTTCGGCTTCGTGTTCGCCCGCCGGGGGATCACCATGGAAGCCTGCTCCAGCTGGTTCCTGCCCCGTCTGGTGGGTCCGCAACAGGCGCTGGAATGGGCTTATACCGGTCGTGTGTTCGGCGCCGAGGAAGCGCTCAAGGGCGGTCTGATCCGCAGCATCCACGAGCCCGACGAGCTGATGCCCGCGGCCTATGCCCTGGCCCGCGAGATCGCTGACAACACCGCGCCCATGTCCGCCCTGCTCAACCGGCAGATGATCTGGCGCATGCTCGGTGCCGACCACCCGATGGAAGCGCACAAGATCGACTCCCGGGCGATTGCCTTCATGGGTGAATCCGAGGACGCGAAAGAGGGTGTGCGCTCCTTCCTGGAGAAACGCGCCCCCGAGTTCAAGCTGCGCCCGAGTCAGGATCGCCCGGACTTCTATCCCTGGTGGGACGAGCGCCCCTTCGAGTGATCAGCTGATCCGCAACCGCTCCAGCGCCGACCGGACACGCTCCGGGATGGGGCAGGAGCGGTTGCTGGCGCGCTCGACGAACACGTGCACGAAGCGCCCCGCCGCACAGGCTTCGGCCGTCCCCGCCTTGAATACCGCCAGCTCGTAATGCACCGAGCTGTTGCCCAGCTTCGCTACCCGCACCCCCACTTCAATGGCATCGGGGAAGGCGATGGGCGCGAAGTAGTCGCAGCCGGAGCTGACCACGAAGGCTACCTGCTCACCCTGATGGATATCCAGACCGCCCTCGGCAATCAGATAGCTGTTCACCGCACTGTCGAAGTAGGCGTAGTAGGTGACGTTGTTGATATGCCCGTAGATGTCGTTGTCATGCCAGCGGGTGGTGATGGGGTGCAGGTAGGGGTAGTCGGTGCGTTGGGGGTGGGTGGTCATGTTACGGTTCTCAGATCCAATGGAGGGCCGGGTTCCATCCCGGCCAGTGGGGGTTGATGTCACGTACGCAGGGCAAGCTTCCCTGGGAGCGTCGAGCACCAGCTCGATGCGCGGAGTAACCTGCGCCCGCCAAGGTACGAGCTGGTGCTCGAACCTCCCAGAAACCTCAGCGGATGCATTTACTCAATACGCTTGCCGATAAATCGCCAGCGCATCCGCCTCCGTCACCTCCCGCGGGTTGTTCACCAGCAGGCGCTGCTGCAGCATGGCGTCTCTGGCCAGCATTTCCAGGCTGTCCTCCGGTACCCCGGCATCGCGCAGGCGGCTGGGCAGGTTGCAGCGCGGGCTGAGCTGGGACAGGGCAGTGATCAGCTGGTCGGTCAGGCTGGCGGCGTCGCCGGGCTGGCAGTCGGGCACCAGCAGCGGCGCCAGTTCGGCATACAGGGATTCGGCCGCCGGAGCATTGAAGGCCACCACGCTGGGCAGTACCAGGGCGTTGGACAGGCCATGGGGAATATGGAAGTGCCCGCCCAGCGGGTAGGCCAGGGCATGCACCGCCGCCACCGGGGCATTGGCAAAGGCCTGACCGGCCAGCAGCGAACCCAGCAGCATGGCCTGGCGGGCCTGCAGATTGCTGCCGTTATGTACCGCCTCGTCCAGGTTGCCCGCCAGCAGCCGCAGTGCCTCCCGGGCCAGCATGTCCGACAGCGGGTTCTTCTTCAGTTTGCTGGTATAGGCCTCGATGGCATGCACCATGGCGTCAATGCCGGTCGCGGCGGTCACCGCCGGTGGCAGTCCCAGGGTCAGCTCGGCGTCCAGCACCGCCAGATCCGGCAACAGCAGGGGGGACACCACGCCGCTCTTGGTGGTCTCGCCGGTGGTGATGATGGCGATCTGGGTCACCTCCGAGCCGGTGCCGGCGGTGGTCGGCACCTGGATCAACGGCAGCCGCTGGCCGCGGGCCTGGTCCACGCCGTAGATCTCGGCCAGACTCTGGTGGGCGTGGGGATGGGCGAGCAGGGCGACCAGCTTGGCCACGTCCATCGAGCTGCCGCCGCCGAAGCCGATCACCAGCTGGGCGTTCATCTCCCGGGCCTGACGCACCGCGGCCAGCACCACTTCCTCGGGCGGATCGGCCAGCACCTGATCGAATACCTCGGCATACATGCCGTGGTCGACGAAGTCGGGCAGGGCGTCATTCAGCAGCCCCAGCCGGGTAATGCCGGGGTCGGTCACTATCAGCACCCGTTGCGCGTCCCGCTCGCGGCAGAGCTGGGCCAGGCGGCTGGCAGCGCCGGTTTCACAGAGGATCCGGGCGGTAGTGGCAAAGCTGAATGATGACATGGGCACCTCGTGACTGAAGGGGTGTCGGAGGTCTCACTGTACGGTGCAGGGGCGGCAGGCGGCAAGCGCAGGGGCGGGGTATGGGAGGTGGTGATGAAGGCAGGTCGGGTTGGGTGATCGGGCGGGCCTGTATAGGGCGAAGCCAGCAACCCCAAAAAGCAGAACCCCCGGCTTGAGAGAACCGGGGGTTCTGCTTGGCGCTTGCAGCGAACCGCAGGCTTACAGCTTGTCAGTCAGCTCCGGTACTGCCTCGAACAGGTCGGCAACCAGGCCGTAGTCGGCAACCTGGAAGATCGGCGCTTCTTCGTCCTTGTTGATCGCCACGATCACCTTGGAGTCCTTCATGCCGGCCAGGTGCTGGATGGCACCGGAGATGCCCACGGCGATGTACAGCTGCGGCGCAACGATCTTGCCGGTCTGACCGACCTGCATGTCGTTGGGCACGAAGCCGGCGTCCACCGCGGCGCGGGAGGCGCCAACGGCAGCACCCAGCTTGTCGGCCAGGCTGTACAGCAGCTGGAAGTTGTCGCCGTTCTGCATGCCGCGACCACCGGAGACCACCACCTTGGCACCGGCCAGTTCGGGGCGGTCGGACTTGGCCAGTTCTTCGCCAACAAAGGCGGAGATGCCGGCGTCCTGGGCCGAGGCAACGGCTTCGATGGCGGCGCTGCCACCTTCGGCAGCCACGGCGTCAAAGCCGGTGGCGCGTACGGTGATCACCTTAACCGCGGCGTCGGACTTGACGGTGGCGATGGCGTTACCGGCATAGATCGGACGCTTGAAGGTGTCCGGGCTCTCGACGCTGATGATCTCGGAGATCTGGTCAACGTCCAGCAGGGCAGCCACGCGCGGCAGGTAGTTCTTGCCGTTGGTGCTGGCCGGGGCCAGGATGTGGCTGTA
>NZ_FOYD01000011.1:0-1450 GCF_900115905.1 Halopseudomonas formosensis | reverse complement strand
GCCTCGAACAGGTCGGCAACCAGGCCGTAGTCGGCAACCTGGAAGATCGGCGCTTCTTCGTCCTTGTTGATCGCCACGATCACCTTGGAGTCCTTCATGCCGGCCAGGTGCTGGATGGCACCGGAGATGCCCACGGCGATGTACAGCTGCGGCGCAACGATCTTGCCGGTCTGACCGACCTGCATGTCGTTGGGCACGAAGCCGGCGTCCACCGCGGCGCGGGAGGCGCCAACGGCAGCACCCAGCTTGTCGGCCAGGCTGTACAGCAGCTGGAAGTTGTCGCCGTTCTGCATGCCGCGACCACCGGAGACCACCACCTTGGCACCGGCCAGTTCGGGGCGGTCGGACTTGGCCAGCTCTTCGCCAACAAAGGCGGAGATGCCGGCGTCCTGGGCAGATGCAACGGCTTCGATGGCGGCGCTGCCACCTTCGGCGGCTACGGCGTCAAAGCCGGTGGCGCGTACGGTGATCACCTTCACCGGGGCGTCGGATTTGACGGTGGCGATGGCGTTACCGGCATAGATCGGACGCTTGAAGGTGTCCGGGCTCTCGACGCTGATGATCTCGGAGATCTGGTCAACGTCCAGCAGGGCAGCCACGCGCGGCAGGTAGTTCTTGCCGTTGGTGCTGGCCGGGGCCAGGATGTGGCTGTAGCCCTTGCCGATCTCGGCGATCAGCAGGGAGACGTTTTCCGGCAGCAGGTTGGCGTAGGCGGCGTTGTCGGCCACCAGCACCTTGGAAACACCGGCGATCTTGGCAGCGGCTTCCGCTACTGCGCCACAGCCGGCACCGGCAACCAGTACCTCGATGTCGCCACCGATGGCCTGGGCGGCTGCCACGGTGTTCAGGGTGGCGGCATTCAGTTCGGCGTTGTTGTGTTCGGCAATAACCAGAATCGTCATGTCAGATCACCTTGGCTTCGTTCTTCAGTTTGTCGACCAGCTCGTCCACGGTCTTGACCTTGATGCCGGCGCTGCGGGCAGCCGGCGCTTCGACCTTGACGGTGCTCAGGGTGGAGGCGGTGCTCACGCCCAGCTCTTCCGGTTTGAGGGTCTCCAGCGGCTTCTTCTTGGCCTTCATGATGTTCGGCAGCGAAGCGTAGCGCGGCTCGTTCAGGCGCAGGTCGGTGGTGACGATGGCCGGCAGTTTCAGGTCAACGGTCTGCAGACCGCCGTCGATCTCGCGGGTGACCTTGACGCGGTCGCCTTCCACAGCCACTTCCGAGGCGAAGGTGCCCTGGGCGTAGCCGGACAGCGCAGCCAGCATCTGGCCGGTCTGGTTGTTGTCGGAGTCGATGGCCTGCTTGCCGAGGATCACCAGCTGCGGCTGCTCCTTGTCGACCACGGCCTTGAGCAGCTTGGCGATGGCCAGGGAGTTCAGTTCGTCGTTGCTCTCGATCAGCACGGCGCGGTCGGCACCCAGTGCCAGAGCGGTACGCAGCTGCTCCTGG
>NZ_FOYD01000002.1 GCF_900115905.1 Halopseudomonas formosensis | reverse complement strand
TTCTTCTGGCCACGCAGGTAGCCCTTGATGTGCTGCGCTGGCAGCAGCTCGACCACATGCCCCAGCGACTCCATCTCCCTGGCCCAATAATGGGCACCCGAGCAGGCCTCCATGGCAATCATCGCTTCGGGATAGTTCGCCAGAAACGGCAGAAGCTCGCTGCGACGGAGCTTCTTGCGTCGAGCCTGTTTGCCCCGTTGGTCCAATACCACAACGAAGAACACAGTCTTTGCCAGATCGATACCGATTGTCGTAGATTTGTTCATGGTCTCCTCCTGTCTCTTCTCGTTTCTCAATAGATGTTTAGCATCTATTTCCTCTGGCGCATCACGACGCCGTAGAGGGAGAGGGAGGAGACCATCTCATCGAGCACCAGCTCGTCCTGGGAGTTGCCGGGGGGCTGTCATCGAGCTGGTGCTCGACGTTCCCAGGGGGCTCGACGTTCCCGGGGAGAGCGACCCGGGGGTGTAGCGCACCTGACGCCTGGGCCCGGCTCAGGCCGTAGCGGGTTGCCGTCCGGCCAGCAGCCGCAGTATGGCGTTGAGCACTATGCCGTACAGGGGCACGAACAGCATGATGCAGACCACTACCTTGGTGGCGTAATCGACGCTGGCGATTTCCACCCAGTTGGCGGCCATGAATTCGTCGCTGCTGCGCCAGAAGGCCACCGAGAAGAACACGAAGGTATCCAGCAGGTTGCCGAGGATCATCGAGGCGCTGGGTGCTACCCACCAGTGTTTCAGTCGACGCAGGCGGTCGAATACCTGGATGTCCAGCAGCTGGCCGCAGACGTAGGCCATGAAGCTGGCCAGGGAAATGCGCAGCACGAAGCTGTTGAACTCGCCGAGGGCGTCAAGGCCGCGGAAGGCACCCTGCTGGAAGAGTACCGATACCACATAGGACACCAGCAGTGCCGGCAGCATGACCCGGGCGATGACCCGGCGGGCGGTCTGTTTGCCGAGCAGGCGTACGGTCAGGTCGCTGGCCAGAAAGATGAAGGGAAAGCTGAAGGCACCCCAGGTGGTATGGAAGCCGAACAGGGTGAAGGGCAGCTGAACCAGATAGTTACTGGCGATGATGATGAGAACGTGGAAGCCGATCAGCCACGCCAGGGCCTGGCGCAGGCGCGCGGGGGAGGTTGCAGTCATGTATCACCTTTTTGATGGATGGGGTTAGGGAACCCATGCCGCCGGGATTGGCGACGGCGCGTACTATAACGTTTCAGGGGGAGTGAGGCCAGTGCGGTTGGTCACCGGCTGGCGGGAGCTGGACGAGCCGGTGCTCGTCCTTCCCGGGCGGGGCCGGTGAGTGTTCCTCGCCGGCGCCTCAGTGTCAGTAATGCCGGCGCAGGAAATCCAGCAGCAGGGCATTCACCTCCTCGGGCTTCTGGCTCTGCACCCAGTGGCCGCAACGCTCGATGATGTGCTGCTCGACCCGGGGCACCACCTGGGGCATGCGTTCGATGGTGAAGCTCTCCAGTTTGCCGACCGGGTCGCGGTCGCCGATGATGAACTGGGCCGGTTGCAGCACCTGTTTGCCAGCCAGATCGGCGGTGCGCTCCCAGTTGCGCTCATAGTTGCGGTACCAGTTGATCGGCCCGTGGAAGCCGTTGTCGAGGTAGGTTTCCACATACACGTCAAAGGCCTCCGGCGGGCACCAGGCCGGCGGCTCGCCGGGGTCGGTGTAGTCATCCAGCCAGCGCGAGTCAGCCGGTTTTTCGGAGATCAGGCCGTTGCCGGAGTTGGGGCGGCCGTGCATCAGGATGCGCAGGGTGCGGGGGATATCCGCTTCCAGCTCGGCCTCGGCCGGGCCCGGTTCCTGAAAGTAGAGGATGTACAGGAACTTGTCCTTGAAGCGTTCGCGCATCATGTCGATGATCGGCCGCTTGGGCCGGCCGCCGAAGGGAACCGACATGCCGCTGACCACCTTGACCCGTTCGGGTTCGAGCAGCGCCAGATACCAGGCGATGTTGGCGCCCCAGTCATGTCCGACCATGGCGACCTGCTGATGGCCGAAGTGATCCATGGCGCGCTGGATGTCGGCGCAGATGGTGAGGATGTCATAGGCCTCAATGGCGGCGGGTGCGCTGCTGCGCCCATAACCGCGCATTTCCGGTGCGAAGGCGCGGTAGCCCGCATCGGCCAGCGCCTGCATCTGGTGTCGCCAGGAATACCAGCACTCGGGAAAACCGTGCAGCAGCCAGACCGGCTGGCCGTCCTCGGGTCCTGCGACATGTACGCTGAGCTGGATATCGTTCACATCCAGAATGTGCTGTTCGCTTCGTAGCATGAGAAGTGCCCCTTGTAGTTTTGCCTACTATGACAAATCGGCACCGTTCTGGCTTGCCCCATTGACCGTATGGATACCCGGCGACCGATGCGACTTATCACGCCATTTTCTGTGGAAGCCTGACTGATCTGCACTATGCTGATAGCACATTGCCCTGATGGAGACGGGCAGGGTGTCTGGGGGAACGATGCGAAAGCAGCGCAAGGGACTACCTATCCAGTGGCTGATTGCCTGTGCCATTGTCATATGTGTACTGGCGATGCTGTCGATCGTCATAGTGCAGGGCTATCGGGGCGGTACGGCAGCACTGGTCGCAGCCGCAAACGACTCGGCGCGCCAGTTGGCCATGGTGCTCAATGAGCGGGCGCGGCGACTGACCCTGCCGGCCCAGAGTGTGATCCGGGTACTGGCCCATGATCGCATTGCCACCGCCGGCAATCTCGAGGAGCGCTTGGCACAGTTGCCGGCTCTGGCCGAGACGCTGAACTCCAACCCCATGCTCAGCGCCGTTTACATCGGTTATGACAACGGCGAATTCCTCCTGCTGCGCCCTCTTAAATCGGGCACGCCCCGGATTGCCGCAGCGCCGGATGATGCGACCTACCTGCTGCAGAGTGTTGCCTTCGATGAGCGCGGCTCGCTGCGCGGGCGCTGGTTGTTTCTGGGTGAGGATCTGCAGATGGCCAGCGAGCGCAGTACCCCCGATTACTGGTTCGATCCGCGCCAGCGCCCCTGGTATCAGGAGGCTGAAGAGCCGGGGCGCGTCGTCATGACCCACCCCTATGTATTCTTCACCACCGGCGAGGTAGGGGTCAGCCTGGCGGTGCGCAGCCACGCGGGCAGCGCGGTGATCGGCATGGACGCGGCGGTGGATGATCTGGCCGCCGAAATGCGCGATCTGCGTCTGACCAGCAGCACCGAACTGGCGATCGTGGATGCCGAGGTGGGCGTCATCGCCTATCCCGACCCGGACCGGCTGATCAGGGGGGAGGGGGCCGGCTTCCGTCTCGCCAGCCTGGAAGAACTGGGTGTGGCACCTCTGCTGGAACTGCAGCACTGGTCGTCCGACTGTTCGAACAGCAGCAGGCCCTGCTGGAGGCAATCATCAAGGTGCTGGCCCACGCGGTGGACGCCAAATCACCCTACACCGGCGGCCACTGCGAGCGGGTGCCGGAGCTGGCGGAGATGCTGTTGCAGCAGGCGGCGACGGTCAGTAGTGGCCCGTTGCGTGATTGCCAGCCGGACGAGGAGGAGCGCTACGCCTTCCGTATCGCGGCCTGGTTGCATGATTGCGGCAAGATCACCAGCCCCGAATATGTGGTGGACAAGGCAACCAAGCTGGAAACCCTGTACAACCGCATCCACGAGATCCGCACCCGCTTCGAGGTACTGCACCGGGATGCCCAGCTGGCCTACTGGCAGGGTCGCTGCGCCGGGGAGGATGAGGCTGCGCTGGCCGCAGCGCTGAATGAACGCCTGGCCCAGCTGCAGCGCGATTTCGAACTGGTAGCCACCGCCAATATCGGCTCCGAGGCCATGTCCGAGGACTATGTTCAGAAACTGGAAGAGATTGCCCGGCAGACCTGGAAGCGGCACTTCGATGACCGGCTGGGCCTGTCGGCGGAGGAGCTGGCGCGTCTGGAATCGGTGCCCGAGCGTCCGCTTCCGGCCACCGAACAACTGCTGGCGGACCGCCCCGAACATCGGATTCCCTGGGGCGAGCGCCGCCCGCCGGTCGAAGCGGATGACCCGCGCAACCGCTGGGGCTTCGACATGACACTGCCGGAGTACGCCCATCACTTCGGCGAACTGCACAACCTGACGGTGCGCAGGGACACGCTGACGCCGGAGGAAAGGTTCAAGGTCAACGAGCACATAGTCCATACCCTGGTGATGCTCAGTACCCTGCCATTCCCCCGGTCCCTGCAGCAGGTGCCGGATATCGCGGCCAACCACCACGAGAAGCTCAACGGGGGAGGCTACCCCCGGCGTCTTGCCGCAGAGCAGCTGAGTGTGCCGGCGCGCATCATGGCCATCGCCGATATCTTCGAGGCGCTGACCGCCGCCGATCGGCCCTACAAGGCGCCCAAGACACTGTCGGAATCCATCCGGATCATGGTGCGCATGGCCCGCGAGCAGCACATCGACGCCGAGCTGCTGGCCCTGTTCCTGTCATCCGGTGTCTACCTGACGTACGCGCACAAGTATCTGCATCCGGAGCAGCTGGATGAGGTCGATGTGCCGGGGTATCTGGAAGAGCTGCGGCAGGCGAGGGCGCTGCAGGACGGTTGAGTATCAGTGGCCGGCAGCCAGGTGGAACTGGCCGCCTTCGGCCTCCAGCGGCCCCAGGCAGGATTCGCAGAAGGCCAGATCGGCAAGCAGTTGCGGGTGTCTGGCCCCGGTCAGCTCCCGCGGGCGGTTGCGCTGCAGATAAGCGCTCAGCGCCTCCAGGGTGGTCATGCCGGTGCTGGCCGGAAACCAGGCCATATCCTCGATACCCCAGGCCAGCCCGGTTTCACCGTCGGGAATCAGCGGGCCGCGTTCCTCCGCCGGCAGCAGTCGGCTGGCCTCGGCAAACTCCAGCGCCGTGGGATCGACAAAGCGACTCAGAGGGGTGACGCCCAGGGTGCGGCACAGTGCGTCCAGACCGTTCAGATGTTCGGTAAGCTGCTCCAGTGCAGTGCTGTGCAACTGGAAATGACGCTGTTCCAGCGTGGCGAGTCGCAGGGCGGACAAGTGGCTCTCCATGGGCAGACGATGGGACAGCGCCTATGGTACTTGCTCGCACCCTGCTTGGCTAACCGGGCTGGCGGACCTGATCCGATGTCTCGTGCCAGCCACCGCCGAGAGCCCGGTACAGGTTGACCGTGGCCTGCAGCCAGGCGGCCCGCTGCTGCACCAGGCTGTCCTGGCTCTGGAAGAACGAGCGCTGGGTATCCAGCAGGTTCTGCAGGGTGATGGCGCCGGCCCGGTAGCGGGCCTGGGCCAGTTCGAAGGCCAGCTCCGACTCTGCCGTTGCCTCCTGCTGCAGCTGGTACTGCTGGCGTGCCTGCTGCAGGGCGCCGAGGGCGGTGTCGGCGTCAATCAGGGCATCCAGAATGGCGCGCTGGTAGCTGATCAGCGCATCCTGCTGAACCGCTTCGCTGATATCGATCTGCGCACGGATGCGCCCGGCATTGAAGATCGGCTGGGTCAGCCCGGCTGCCAGTCCCCAGGTGTTCAGCGGGTTGCTGAGCAGATCCGACAGCGAGCTGCTCTGGGCGCCGTAGTTGCCGGTCAGCTGGATGCTCGGGTAGAGCGCCGCCCGGGCAACGGAGAGGTTGGCATTGGCGGCCAGCAGGCGCTCTTCGCTGGCGCGGATGTCCGGCCGGCGGGCGAGCAGCTCCGAGGGCAGGCCTGCACCGGGCTCGGGTACCCGGATACCGTCCATCTCGGGCAGTACGCCCGGATCGAATTCCGGGCCCTGGCCCAGCAGCAGCGCCAGGCTGTTGCGCAGCTGCAGCGTCTGCTGCTCCAGCGACGGCAGATTGGCCCGCAGCTGGGCGACCAGCGCCCGCTGCTGGCTGACCGCCAGGCTGTCGTCAGCGCCATAGCGGTAGCGCGCCTCGACAATCTCCAGGACCTGCTCGGCCGCAGCCAGATTGTCCCGGGCCAGCTCAAGCCGCGCCCGATTCTCGACCAGCTGGAACCAGGCACTGGCCACCGCTGCCTCGGTACTGATGGCCAGTGCCGCCAGGTCATGGCGGGTGGCGTTCAGGTTGGCGGAGGCCGCCTGCACAGCGGCCCGATTGCGGCCCCAGAAATCCACCTCGTAGCTGGCGTTGAGGGTGGCGCCGAAGCTGTTGCCGGTGCTCTGGCCGTCTCCGCCGCTGCGCCGGCCGCTGGCATTGCCATCCAGGCTCGGCAGCAGGCTGGCACCGCTCTGGCGCAGCTGCGCGTCGGCCTGCAGCAGGCGGGTGGCGGCACTGGCCAGATCGAGGTTGCCGGTGCGCGCCCGGTCGATCAGGTCCGCCAGTTGTGGCTGCTGATATTCCTGCCACCACTCGGGGCTGGGCCAGACACTGGCCTCGATGCTGGTGTTCCATTGTGCCGGGGCCTGTATCGCGCTCTGCGGTACCGGTGTGGAGAGACTGCAGCCGGCCAGCAGGGCCAGGCCGATGGCAAGGGAAAGGCTGTATCTAGTCCGCACTGAGGGCCACCACTGGATCAAGATGCGCTGCCTTGTGGGCAGGCATGAAGCCGAAGATCAGACCGGTCGCGAAGGCGCAGCCGAAGGCCAGCAGCACCGGACCGGGAGTGAACTGGATCGGGGTGCCGAAGTACTGCAGCAGGCTGGCAAAGCCCAGTCCGCTGACCACCCCTATGGCGCCGCCGATGGCCGAGACCACCACGGCCTCGACGATGAATTGCTGGAGGATGTTGCGGGTGCGTGCGCCGGTAGCCATGCGGATACCGATCTCGCGGGTGCGTTCGGAGACGTTCACCAGCATGATGTTCATCACCCCGATACCGCCTACCAGCAGGGAGATGGCGGCGATCGAACCCAGCAGCACGGTGAAGGTGTTCTGGGTGCTGGCCACGCTTTCCAGCAGCGAGGCCATGTTGCGGATCTGGAAATCCTCGACCCCGGCGTGGTTGGCCAGTATCGCCTGCCGCACCGCCTCCTGGGTGGCGTCTGACAGCCGCAGGTCATCGATCAGCACGCTGATGCTGCTCAGGTGGCGGGAGCCGATCAGCCGATTATTGGCGGTGTTGAGTGGGACTATGACGACATCGTCCTGGTCCTGACCCCAGGGCGTTGCGCCCTTTTCCTGCATCACGCCGATGATCAGAAAGGGCACGTTGCGGATCAGCAGATACTGGCCCAGCGGGTCCTGGCCGGGGAACAGGTTGCCGGCAACGGTGCGGCCGATCACCGCCACAGCGGCGTAACGGCGGTTGTCGTCGTCGTTGAGGAACACGCCCCGCTCCAGCGGCCAGCTCTTGGCGGTCACGTAATCCGCCGTGGTCCCGGTAATGCTGGTCTGCGCGTCGGTGTTGCCGGCGCGTACGGTGGCGCGGGTTTCCACCTCGGGTACCGCTGCCACCACGTTGTCTATGGTGGCGGCCACCTCGGCGTCCTCGGCGGTCAGGGTGTTGGTACTGCCGTCGGCCGAACGCCGGGTATTGGGCGCCCCCGGCCGTACTATCAGCAGGTTGGTGCCCATGTCGCTGATACGTTCGACCACATCCTGGCGGGCGCCATTGCCCACCGCCAGCATCACCACCACCGAAGCCACACCGATGACGATACCCAGCAGGGTCAGCACGGTGCGGAACAGGTTGGCGCGCAGTGCCCGCAGAGCCATGCGGATCGCCTCGTTGGTGTCGCCGAGGGGCGCCAGGCCCTGGCTGCGCGGCGCAGCCGAGGCCGGTGCGGGGGTTGGGGCAGCAGCCGGCGTGGTCTGTTTCGGGCCGCTGTCATGGATGATGCGTCCGTCGCGGATCTCGATCAGTCGATCGGCATGGTTGGCCACATCCCGGTCGTGGGTGATCACTATCACCGTCTTGCCCCGGGCGTGGAGGTCCTTGAGCAGCTGCAGCACGTCCTGCCCGCTCTTGCTGTCCAGGGCGCCGGTGGGTTCGTCGGCCAGCAGTATGCGGGCGTCATTCATCAGCGCCCGGGCGATGGATACCCGTTGCTGCTGGCCACCGGACAGCTGGTTGGGTCGGTTGCCCAGGCGTTCGCCCAGGCCCAGGCCGGTAAGCAGCTCCTCGGCGCGGGCATGGCGCAGGTCGCGGGGCAGGCCCGCATAGATAGCCGGTACCTCCACGTTCTCGGTGGCGGTGGCCGAGGAGATCAGGTGATAGCTCTGGAAGATGAAGCCGAAGGTGCGGCTGCGCAGACTGGCCAGCTCGTCGCTGTCGAGCCGGGCGATGTCCTTCCCCTCGAACAGATAGCGGCCGGTGGTGGGCTGGTCGAGGCAGCCGAGCAGGTGCATCAGGGTGGATTTGCCGGAGCCGGAGGCACCCATGATGGCAACGAACTCGCCGTCGTGGATTTCCAGGTCCACGTCCCGCAGCACCGTGGTGGCCAGTTCGCCATTGCGGTAGGTCTTGCCGATGCCCTCGAGGCGGATCAGGGGAGTACTCATGCTCAGAACCTCGGGCGCGGTTGCATGGGCCGTGCCGCCGAGGCGCCGCCAGCGGGGCGACTGCCGCCGATCACCACCTGGTCACCTTCCTCCAGACCATCGAGCACCTCGGCACTGACGCGGGTCATCACACCCACGGTAATGATGCGCTCCTCCGGCTGGCCGTTGACCAGCACCCGGACCCGATAGCGTTTGCCGTCGGCGTCGGTGCCCCGGGCTTCACCGGGGGCGGGGCGCCCGGCCGGCTGCAGGGCCGATACCGGAATGCTCAGGGCGTTTCTGGCCGAGGCCTTGACGAAGAAGACCTGGGCACTCATCTGCGGCAGCAGTTTGCCGTCCGGGTTGGGTACATCGAACAGGGCATTGAACAGCACCACGTTGTTGACCACCTCAGGGGTCGGCAGTATCTGGCGCAGCACACCTTCGCGGCGCACGTCAGGCTGACCGAGGGTGGTGAACCAGACCGGCATGCCTTCCTCGAGCTGGGTAATGTCGGCTTCGGACACCTGGGTACGGACCGTCATGGTACTCAGATCGGCAATCTGCACTATCACTGGCGCCGTCTGGTTGGCGTTCAGGGTCTGACCCTGGTTGGCCAGCTGATCGACCACGGTGCCGCTCATGGGGGCGTGGATGCGGGTATAGCCCAGATCCGCCTGGGCTTCCTTGAGCTGGGATTCGAGCTGGCGGATCTGGGCCTTCAGGGCGGTGATCTGGGCGTTGGCCGAGCGCAGGCTGGCGTCGGCCTGTTCGACCGATTCCTGGCTGGTGGCGTTGAGCTTGATCAGATTGTGCTGCCGTTCGGCCTGCAACCGGGCCAGTACCTGGGTGGCCTCGCGGTCGGCCAGTTGCGCCTTGAGGTTTTCCAGCTGGGCTTCGGTGGCCTCGACCTTGGCCAGGTAGATGGTCGGATCTATTTCGGCCAGGAGCTGGCCTTCCTCGACCTGCTGGCCTTCGATCACATGCAGCACCTTCAGCTGACCGGACACCTGGGTACCCACATCCACGTAGTTGAGCGGCTCGAGGGTACCCAGCGCGGTCACGCTGTCTTCGATGTCGGTACGTTCCACGGGGGCAGTGACCAGCTCGGGACCCCCGCGCTGCTGGCCCAGCAGAAAATACCAGGCAACACCGGCGATGACTGCCAGCACGGCGACTGTCCCGAGGAAACGCCGGTTAAGTGTCATAGATGAAATTCCTTCTCAGGCGGATCAGTAGTTGGCGCCAAGTTTACTCAGCGCCAGTGTCAACAGGGGCCCGATCAGGGTAAAGAATCTGTAAAGAGCTGCCTCGCCGGGTTGTCAGGTGCGCTGCACCCCGGAGACGGCACGCTACTCCAGCCAGCGATACAGGGTCCGCCGGGTGATGCCGAGAATCTCCGCCGCCCGCCGCTTGTTGCCTCCGGTGGCATGCAGCACCTGGTGGATATAGTGGCGCTGCACCGTTTCCAGCGAGGGCATGCCCTCGGGATCGCCGGTGCGGGGCAGGGTGGTGGGGCCCTCGAGAACCGGCGAGATGGGCATGTCGGGATCGGTCAACTGCTCGCAGATACGCTGGGGCAGGTGGCGTGGCTCGATCAGACTGGAGTCGCAGAAGGTTGCCGCCCGTTCCACGGCGTTCTGCAGCTCACGTACGTTGCCGGGGAAGGGATAGGCCTGCAGCACTCCGAGTGCCTCGTCGCTGAAACCCTTGATTCGCGTCTGCTGTCGGGCATTGAGGCGGGCGAGGAAGAACTGCGCCAGGCGCAGCACATCATCCCCCCGGGCGCGCAGCGGCGGCACCTGGATGGCAAAGGTCTCCAGCCGGTAGAACAGGTCCTCGCGAAAGCTGCCGTCGGCCACGGCTTCGGTGAGGTTGCGATTGGTCGCGGCGATGATGCGTACATCCACCTGCAGTTCGTGGTCGGTGCCCACCGGGCGCAGGCGGCCGTCCTGCAGCACGCGCAGCAGCTTGGCCTGCAGCGGCAGCGGCATCTCGCCCAGCTCGTCGAGCATCAGGGTGCCGCCGTCGGCCTGCTGGAACAGGCCGGCACGCTGGGTGCGCGCCCCGGTGAAGGCCCCGGCGGCATGGCCGAAGAACTCGCTTTCCATCAGCTCGCCGGGGATGCCGCCACAGTTGACGACCAGGTAGGGACCGTCGCTGCGGCTGCTCTGGTCGTGCAGGGCACGGGCAACCAGTTCCTTGCCGGTGCCGCTCTCACCCTGGACCAGCACCGGGCCATCTGCCCTGGCGATCTGGCGGATCTGATGGAACAGCTGCTGCATGGCCGGGCTCTGGCCGACGATGCCGTTGAACTGCTCCACCGCCAGCAGGTTGCGATAATGCTGAACCTCCCGGCGCAGTCGGCGGTGCTCCAGCAGGCGCCTGACCGTCAGCAGAAAGTGGTCCATCTCCAGCGGCTTGGTCAGGAAGTCATCGGCACCGCTCTGCAGCGCCTTCACGGCCTGCTGCACCGAACCGAAGGCGGTGATGATCAGCACCGCCGGTGGCGCCTCGCACTGCTGCAGGGCCGGCAGCAGGCTGAGGCCATCGGCGCCGGGCAGGCGCAGATCACTGATGAGCAGGCTGGGTGTGTCCGTTGCCAGGATCTGCAGGGCGCGCTCGGCATCGCCGCAGGCAGTTACCCGGTAATTCTCCGCTTCCAGCTCCTCCTGCAGCAGTTCACGCAGGCCGCGATCATCCTCGACCAGCAGGATATGTTCGTTGTGACTCATTACTTGGCTTCCCCTGTGCGGGCCAGCGGCAGCTGCAGGTGCGCCTCGCAACCGCCCTCGGCCCGGTTCGACAGATTCAGATGGCCGCCGTGCTCCTCGGCGACGGCCTGGACAATGGCCAGTCCCAGGCCGGTACCTTCGCCCGGCGACTTGGTGGTGAAGAAGGGCTCGAGCAGGGTGGCCAGCCCCGCATCCGGCAGGCCCGGACCGTCATCCAGGATGCGGATATGCAGGTGCTCGGTATCAGCGCTGATATGGGTGATGACGGTCGAGCGCGAGGCCTGCAGTGCATTGCGCAGCAGGTTGAGCAGGGCCAGCTCCAGGCGGCCGGCATCGCCCTTCATGGCCGGCAGGTCAGCCGGCATGTCCAGCTGCAGCTGCCGCCCGGCTGCTTCCAGTTCAGGCCGCATGGCCTCGGTGGCGGTACTGATCAGTGCAGCCGGGGTCAGCAGCCGGGGCTGCACCGCAGCTGGTCGGCAGTAATCCAGCAGCTGATTGACCGTACGGGTCAGCCGACCCACCTGGGCGCGGATACCCTCAAGCTGGCGCAATTGCTGTTCATCCAGCGCGTCGCACCGCTGCAGGCGCCGGGCACGGCCATCGATGACGCTGAGCGGAGCGCCCAGTTCATGGGCGATGCCCCGAGCCATGCTGCCGATGGCGACCATCTTCTCGTTGTCCTTGATCCGGGCCAGCAGCTGGGTTTCCGCCCGGCGGTGGGCGTCCAGCTCCCGATTGGCTTCGGCAATGGCATCGAGCATCCGGTTCAGCCCGGCAGCCAGACTGGCTACCTCGGCCGGTCCGTCCAGCGCGGCGCGGTGCGACAGATCGCCGGCGGCCACCCGCTGCATGTGCTGCAGCAGCCGATCCACGTGGCGCCCGACACCACCCCAGTGGCCCAGCAACACACCCGCCAGGATCACCAGGCTGAACAGCCCCCAGACCAGCCAGGCGATGATCGCCAGCTGACGGAAGGCATGGCCGAAGTCGCTGGCGCGGCGGGTTATCTGGATCAGTCCCTGAATCTGGCCGGCGGTATCGAACAGGGGCAGGAAATGGGAAAACAGATGACGGCCGGCCACCCGGCTGAACGCCTCCTGGCCCTCGCCGGTGCGGCGGATGCGATCGGGGATGGTGGTGCCGCTCAGGTCGCTTTCGGTGATGCCGGCCGAGGCGATGCGATTGCCCGCCGAGTCGAACACCGAGGCGCCGTAGACCTCGCCGAGCACGAATACCGAGCCCAGCGCCAGCTCCACCGCGTGCATGTCGCCCTTGTTCAGCGCATTGCCCACCGGCAGGCTGATGGCGCGGCCGATCAGCTCGAGATCATTCTTCAGGCGCTGTTCCTGAAACTGGCTGGCCTGGCCAAGCCCGAAGCGGATGCCCAGGGCGGTGAGCAGTACTATGGGCAGCACCACGAACAGCAGCAGGGAGCGTTGCAGGCCATTGCCGGCGAGGCGTTTCAGCAGACTGGAATCTGTATTCATTTTGACCGGGTCTTTTTTGCTCATGTGCATTTTCTATACACATTGTCCGACTGCGGCCCGGCTCAGGGATTCCGCTGGATTTTGATGATTTGTTTAAAAACCCAATAAAAACAATTGGATATATCGGTTTCAGAAGAGTTGGCACGGTACATGGATAGATCTTGGTGACTTTCAACAGTAAGGAGAAAGACCATGAAACACCTCAAGACTCTGACCGCCGCCATTGCCCTTGCCACCTTCGGTATGGGCGCTCCCGCTGTCATGGCCCAGGCTGGAGGTGCTGCGCAACAGCAGTACGAGCAGGGTCAGCCTGCCGCTGCGCCGATCAGCGATGACAATCTGAAGAAGTTTGTCGAGGCTGATAAGGAAGTTGCGGAAATCCGTGACGAATTCTCCGAGAAGCTGAGCAAGGCCGAGAACCAGGAGGATGCTCAGAAGCTGCAGCTGGAAGCCCAGGAGAAAATGGTTGAGGCCGTTCAGGATGCTGATCTGGACGTAGCAACCTACAACGAGATCGCCACCCGCATACAGACCGATCCCGAGCTGCAGCAGCGCGCTGAAAGCCACCGCTGATAGTTGGCGCTGGACTGAGAAGGGGAGCCGAATGGCTCCCTTTTTTGTTTCCTATTTTCGATGTTGTTTGTGCAGACCTTCTGAGCTGGGGTGTAAGTCCGAGCTTGGCTTGCTGGGATGCAGGGCTGTGCCGACACGCTGCAAGTACGTCCATGTAAGCTCGCGGTTTTCATCCATGAAAACCGACGGTCGGCACAACCCTGCGCCCCAGGCCGCCTACACACTCCGAGCTGCTGATGGTTTTTTCTCACAGCAACTCCGAAGCTTCTGCCGTTGCGTTGGGACGCCTCCGATACGACCGTTTGATGTCATGGATGACATCAACGAGCCCACATGGACGTGTTCACGGCGTGTCGTAGCGGGGGCGTACCAACGCAGAGGCCTGCACGGACGTACACCCAAACACAAAGGGACCTCACCGGTGAGAGTTCTGAACACAGGCCTGCACAGTTACCCGGGCACGCCACCAAACTACGCCTGCCCCTGATACTCCACCCGCTGCATGAGCCGCTGCTTAAGGTGATCCACGAGTTTGCGTACCTTGGGTGAGAGATGGCGTTGCTGGGGGTACAGGGCCCAGACGGCGGTGTGGGGTGGCTGGTGTTGGGTGAGCAGGGCGCGCAGGGCACCGCTGCGCAGGTGTTCGTGAACGTAGTAATCGGGTAACTGACACAGGCCGAAACCGCGCAGGGCTGCGTCCAGGACGGCGCGGCCGCTGTTGCAGCGCCAGGTGCCCTGGACCCGCACCGGCAGCTCCCGTCCGGACTCGACAAAATCCCAGGTATCACTGCTGCCGATCAGGCAGTTGTGGCGCGGCAGCTCGGACAGGCTGTGGGGAGCGCCGTGGCGTTCAAGATAGGCGGGTGAGGCGCACAGGTACATGCGCCGGGGGGCCAGGCGAGTGGCGACCAGGCGGGAGTCCTGCAGGCGGCCCAGGCGGATGGCCAGATCGAACTGGCCGTGGAGCAGATCCAGGGTCTGGTTGGTCAGGGTCATCTCGATGCGCAGTTGCGCATACTGCTCCATGAACTCGTTGACCAGCGGCATGATGAATTCCTCGCCGTAGGCCACCGAGCAGGTCATGCGCAGCAGGCCCTTGGGTTCGCTGGACAGGTCGGTGACCGCCTGTACGGCTTCGTCCCGGGCATCCTGCAGGCGCTGGCAGTGTTGCAGGAAGGTGTGTCCGGCTTCGGTCAGGGTGACCTTGCGGGTACTGCGGTAGAACAGGCGGGTCTGCAGGCGGTCCTCCAGCCGGGCGATCTGCCGGCTGATATGGGAGGAGGAGACGCCCAGGCGTCTGGCCGCTCCGCTGAAATGGCCCAGCTCGGCGACGCAGACGAATTCGTCGATTCCGCTCCAGTTATCCACGCGATTATCCCTGTATGGCAATAATGTTTTGTTATTGGGAGTATTATCCATATCCTGCAGGTTAACTACACTGGCTCTGTTCAACTATTCAGGATATGGAGGGGTTCCCATGATCAAGTCCCGTGCTGCGGTGGCATTTGAAGCCGGCAAGCCGCTGGAAATCGTCGAAGTGGATGTGGCTCCGCCAAAGGCGGGTGAGGTGCTGGTGCGCATCGTGGCGACCGGCGTCTGTCATACCGATGCCTTTACCCTGTCCGGTGCCGACCCCGAGGGTGTATTCCCGGCGATTCTGGGCCACGAGGGTGGCGGTATCGTCGAGGCGGTGGGCGAGGGTGTGACCTCGGTACAGGTCGGCGATCATGTGATTCCGCTGTATACCGCCGAATGCGGCCAGTGCAAGTCGTGCAAGTCGGGCAAGACCAACCTCTGCACCGCCGTCCGCGCTACCCAAGGCAAGGGCCTGATGCCTGATGGCACCACGCGCTTCTCCTACA
This sequence comes from Halopseudomonas formosensis, assembly GCF_900115905.1. Classification (GTDB taxonomy): domain Bacteria; phylum Pseudomonadota; class Gammaproteobacteria; order Pseudomonadales; family Pseudomonadaceae; genus Halopseudomonas; species Halopseudomonas formosensis. Next base: position 457,324 of record NZ_FOYD01000002.1, on the reverse strand, counting down.
AGGGGCAACCGATCTACCACTACATGGGCTGCTCCACCTTCTCCGAATACACGGTGGTACCGGAAGTGTCGCTGGCCAAGATCCAGAAAGATGCGCCGCTGGAAGAGGTTTGCCTGCTCGGTTGCGGGGTCACCACCGGTATCGGCGCGGTGCTCAATACCGCCAAGGTGGAAGCCGGCTCCACGGTGGCCATCTTCGGTCTGGGCGGCATCGGTCTGGCGGCGATCATCGGTGCCAGGATGGCCGGTGCCAGCCGCATCATCGGCGTGGATATCAACCCGGCCAAGTTCGACAAGGCCCGGGAGCTGGGTGCTACCGACTTCGTCAATCCCAAGGATCACGACCAGCCGATCCAGCAGGTGATCATCGACATGACCGACGGTGGTGTGGACTACTCCTTCGAGTGCGTCGGCAACGTCGAGCTGATGCGTGCTGCACTGGAATGCTGCCACCGGGGCTGGGGCGAGTCGACCATCATTGGTGTGGCCGGCGCCGGTCAGGAAATCAGCACCCGTCCGTTCCAGCTGGTCACCGGCCGGGTCTGGCGCGGCAGTGCCTTTGGTGGCGTGAAGGGTCGCAGCCAGCTGCCCGGCTATGTGGAGAAGGCGCAGAAGGGCGACATTCCGCTCAGCACCTTCATCACCCACACCATGGGTCTGGAAGACATCAACAAGGCCTTCGAACTGATGGAAGAAGGCAAGAGCATCCGCTCGGTCATCCACTTCTGACCCGTCATCGCAGCCGGCCCCGGCCGGCTGCCTGCGCTCCTGCGGGAGCACCCCCCCGTTTACTCAAGGTTTGAAAGGGAGTTGACTCATGGACTCTGCGATTGAACTGGTTTCCGCCAACAAGTGCTTCGGTGGTTGGCAGAAACGTTATCGGCACCGCTCCAGTGTGCTCGGCTGCGACATGATCTTTGCCATCTTCCTGCCGCCCCAGGCGGATCAGGGCGAGCCGCTGCCGGTACTCTACTGGTTGTCGGGTCTGACCTGCACCGATGAGAACTTCGTGCAGAAGGCCGGCGCCCAGCGCCTGGCCGCAGAACTCGGCATGGTCGTAGTCGCGCCGGATACCAGTCCACGCGGCGAGGGCGTGGCGGACGATCCGCAGGGCGCCTGGGACTTCGGGCTGGGCGCGGGCTTCTACATCAACGCCACCCAGCAGCCCTGGGCGCGGCACTACCAGATGTACGACTACGTGGTGACGGAACTGCCGGCGCTGATCGAGGGCAACTTCCCGGTGTCCGACCGGCGTTCCATCAGCGGTCACTCCATGGGCGGCCATGGGGCGCTGATCTGCGCGCTGAAGAATCCCGGTCGCTACCAGTCGGTCTCGGCCTTCGCGCCCATCACCAACCCGGTCAACTGCCCCTGGGGTCACAAGGCCTTCGGCAATTATCTGGGCGATGATCGGGAACAGTGGAAGCAGTGGGATGCCTGCGAGCTGATCGCCACCGCCCAGGAGCGCCTGCCGCTGCTGGTGGATCAGGGCGAGGCGGACAACTTCCTCGCCGAGCAGCTCAAACCCGAGGCGCTGGAAGCGGCCGCGGCGGCAGCGGGTCATCCGCTGACCCTGCGGCGGCAGGCCGGCTATGACCACAGCTACTTCTTCATCGCCAGCTTTATCGACGACCACCTGCGGCACCATGCCAGGGCGCTGGGGCGGTTGTAAGGTGGTCTCTCGCAACGTCGAGCTGCTCGGGGAACGTCGAGCACCAGCTCGATGAGGCGTACCTGCCGATAACATGGATGCTGTCGGCAGGCACGGCTGGACGAGCTGGTGCTCGTCCCTCCCAGGCCTTCTGCCCATCCCCGGGACACGGTAAGATCCCTCCTTTGATTTTTTCCGCAGAGCAGGTATTCCATGCGCATTGGTCACGGCTATGACGTTCACCGCTTCGGTGAGGGCGACTTCATTATTCTGGGCGGGGTGCGTATCCCCCATGACCACGGCCTGGTTGCCCACTCCGATGGGGACGTGGTGCTGCATGCCCTGACCGATGCGATTCTCGGCGCGGCCGCGCTGGGGGATATCGGCCGGCACTTTCCCGATACCGATCCGCAGTTCAAGGGCGCTGACAGCCGCGTGCTGCTGCGCCATGCGCTGACGCTGGTGCACGCCAAGGGCTGGAAGGTGGGCAATGTGGATGTGACCATTGCCGCCCAGGCACCGAAACTGGCCCCGCACATCGACAGCATGCGGGTACTGGTGGCCGAGGATCTGCAGGTCGAACTGGATCAGGTCAATATCAAGGCCACCACCACCGAGAAGCTCGGTTTTGTCGGGCGCAGGGAGGGGATCGCCGTCGACGCGGTAGCCCTGTTGCTGCCCCTGTGAGCGGCGCACACAGCCAGTGGCTGGGGCCGCGGGCCCACGGCGAGCCCTGTGGCCGGGCGGTGCTCAAGGCGCAGTCGGAGCACTTCCGGGTCACCGAGATCCTCGATATCGAGCTGAGCGGGCAGGGTGAGCACCTGTGGCTGCTGATCGAAAAGCGCGATCTGAATACCGAGGATGTGGCCCGGCAGCTGGCGCGGGTCGCCGGTCTCAAGCTCAGGGATGTCAGCTACGCCGGGATCAAGGATCGGCGTGCCATCACCAGCCAGTGGTTCAGCCTGCAGTTGCCGGGCAGGGACGATCCGGACTTCTCGCCCCTGTGGAATGACCAGCTGCGCTGTCTGACCAGCCGCCGGCACAGCCGCAAATTGCAGCGCGGAGCGCACCGCGCCAACCACTTCGTCATTCGTCTTACCGAACTTCAGGCTGATCCCGCACAGCTGGACGAGCGTCTGCAGCGCATCGCCGAGCAGGGCGTGCCGAACTACTTCGGGCCCCAGCGCTTCGGCCGTGACGGCGGTAACCTGCAGCAGGCCCGGCAGTGGGCCGAGCGGGGCGCACTGCCGCCGGCCCGGGGCACGCGTTCACGTCTGCTGTCCACCGCCCGCAGCCTGCTGTTCAACCGACTGCTGGGGCAGCGGGTGGCCGATGGCAGCTGGGACCGCATATTGCCCGGCGACTGCCTGGCCTTCACCGACAGTCGCAGCCATTTTGCCGCCGAACGTCTGGCCGCCGAAGATCAGCGCTTTGCACAACTGGACGTCCATGTGACCGGCCCCCTGTGGGGTGCGGGGCAGGCTCCGGTTGCCGGTACCGTGCAGGAAATGGAGCAGCAGCTGGCGGCGGCCGAGCCGCAGCTGTGCCAGTGGCTGGAAAATGCCGGGCTGGAGCAGCAGCGCCGTATTCTGCGTCTCCCCTTGATCGGCCTGACGTGGCATTATCCTGCAGCGGATATCCTGGAAATTGAATTCACCCTGCCCACCGGTTGCTTTGCGACGGCAGTACTGCATGAGCTGGTACTGCTGGATGACGAGCCGGGCGGCGGACTGGAAAGCGAAACCTGATGCGTATTCTCATTGCCAACGACGATGGTGTGCTGGCGCCGGGCCTCAAGGCCCTGCACGGCGCGCTGGACGATTATGCCGACTGTGTGGTGGTGGCACCCCACGAGGACCGCAGCGGTGCCAGCAGCGCCCTCACCCTGGACAAGCCGCTGCGGCCGTTCTATCTGGAGAACGGCTTTGTCGGCCTCAATGGCACGCCCACCGATTGTGTCCACCTGGGGGTGAATTCGCTGTTCCCCGACAGCGTGGACATGGTGGTGTCCGGCATCAACCTCGGCGCCAACCTGGGCGATGACGTACTCTACTCGGGCACGGTAGCTGCCGCGCTTGAGGGCCGCTTCCTGTCCCGACCGGCCATGGCCTTCTCCCTGGTCAGTCGCCAGACCGACAACCTGCCGGCGGCCGCGGCGATCGCCCGGACGCTGGTCGAGGCCCATGAGCAGCTGGATCTGCCACCGCGCACCATACTCAACGTGAACATTCCCAACCTGCCGCTGGACCGTATCCAGGGTATGGTGCTGACCCGTCTCGGCCACCGCCAGCGTGCCGCCAGGCCGGTGAAGTGGACCGATCCCCGGGGCAAGGAGGGTTACTGGATCTCGGTGGCTGGGGATGCGGAGGACGGTGGTGAGGGCACGGATTTCAATGCGGTGATGCACGGTTACGTCTCCATCACCCCGCTGCGCATCGACAAGACCTACTACGAGGTGTTCGATCGGCTCAATGGCTGGCTGGGCGATCTGAGGATACAGCAAGGTGCGTGATGATCTGTTGAAGAGCGGTATCGGCATGACCTCCCAGCGGACCCGCGAGCGGCTGCTGGAGCGTCTGTTCGAGGAGGGCATCCGCGACCTCAAGGTACTTGAAGCCATTCGTCGCACGCCGCGGCACCTGTTCGTCGACGAGGCGCTGGCGCATCGTGCCTATGAGGACACGGCCCTGCCGATCGGGCACAACCAGACCCTGTCACAGCCCTATATAGTGGCGCGCATGACCGAGCTGCTGCTCGGCGGGCGGGAGCTGGACAAGGTGCTCGAGGTCGGCACCGGTTCGGGCTACCAGACCGCCATTCTGGCTCAGGTGGTGGAGCGGGTGTTCAGTGTCGAGCGCATCCTGCCGCTGCAGGAGCGAGCCAAGACCGTGCTCAGGGACATCGACATCCGCAACGTGGTCTTTCGCCACGCCGACGGCAACTGGGGCTGGCCCCAGTACGGGCCCTATGACGCCATTCTGGTCACCGCCGCGCCGCCGGAGGTGCCGGCCGAGCTGCTGACCCAGCTGGCAGACGGTGGGCGCATGGTCATCCCGGTGGGCGAGCATGAACAATATCTGACCCTGGTGATCCGTGAAGGGGATCAATTCATCCGCCATCAGGTCGAACCGGTACGTTTCGTGCCGCTCTTGTCCGGAGTAATGAACTCTTGAATCGCCGTTTTCTGGATTATCTGCTGATCTACCTCAAGGGCATGGCCATGGGGGCCGCGGATGTGGTGCCTGGCGTTTCCGGTGGCACCATTGCGCTGATTGTCGGGGTCTACGAGCGGTTGCTCAAGGCGCTGGGTTCCTGCACTCCGGACAAGCTGCTGTGGCTCGCCCGCGGCCGCATCCGCGAGACCTGGCGAGCGATCGACGGCACCTTCCTGGTGGCGCTGCTGGGCGGCATCCTCACCAGTATTGCAGCGTTCGCCAATCTGCTGGGCTATCTGCTCGAAACCCATGGCGAGCTGACCTGGTCCTTCTTCTTCGGTCTGATCCTGGTCTCGGTGTATATCGTCGGTCGGGAGGTCCATCGCTGGAATCTGTGGACCCTGCTGCTGGTGGCCCTGGGTGCCGGCTTTGCCTACATGATCACTGTGGCCGCACCGGTACAGTGGTCCTCGGCGCCGCTGTTCATTTTCCTGGCCGGCGCCATCGCCATCTGCGCGATGATACTGCCGGGCATCTCCGGCAGCTTCGTGCTGGTGCTGCTCGGTCTGTATGCCACCATTCTGGGGGCTGTACGCAGTTTCGATCTGGTCATGCTGGTGACCTTCGCGGCTGGTTGCGCTGTGGGTATGCTGAGCTTTGCCCGGCTGGTGTCATGGTTGCTGGAGCATGCGCGCAATGCCACTATGGCGGCAGCCACCGGGCTGCTGATAGGGTCGCTGAACAAGGTCTGGCCCTGGAAGCAGACCATCAGCTGGCGCGAGAACAGCAAGGGCGTGCCGGAGCCGCTGTTGCAGGACAATGTGCTGCCGACGACCTATGAAACGCTGACCGGCGAACCTTCCTGGTGGATTGCCGGTCTCCTGCTCATGCTGGTTGCCGTGGCACTGGTGTTGACACTGGAGTGGATCGGCCAGCGGATCAGCCGCGGCTGATATCGGAGCGGTCGGGCGGAAACCTTTTCAAGCGGGGGATCATTGTGAGGCGATGGAGTATCAGCACTGCCGGCGTACCCGGGCTCATGCTCATGGCCCTGCTGATATCTGCCTGCGCCGGTCCCGCCGGCACTGTACCTGTGGACGATCGCAGCCGGGGCGGTTATCGCGCCCAGCAGGTAACCAGTGGTCACCATGTGGTACAGCGAGGTGACACCCTGTATTCCATCGCCTTCCGCTATGGCTGGGACTGGAAGGCTCTGGCCGCGCACAACGGTCTGCGTGAACCCTATACCATCTATCCCGGTCAGCGGCTGAGCCTGGACACCGGCAGCCGCAGTACCGCAACGGCCAGTCGTCCCTCCCCGGCGCCGGCGCGCAGCGCGCCGGCCTCCGGTACCCGCCCTGCAGCCGCTGCCACGACACCGCCGCGAACCGGTGCGGCCACCGCGCCCACGGCAACCGCGGCAACCTCCCCTGCGCGCACCCCCACGGCTGCGGCTAATGCCCCCGCAGCCAGCCGGCAGCAGCCGGCCTCGACACCGGCACCGGCGGCAACGTCAGTGTCCGGCTGGCAATGGCCTGCGCAGGGCCAGATCATCGCCCGATTCCAGTCGAACGGCAGTTTGAATAAAGGGATTGATATCGCCGGTCAATTGGGTCAGCCTGTAAAAGCTGCGGCTAACGGAACAGTAGTTTACGCGGGTCGTGGATTGCTCGGTTATGGGGACATGATCATCATCAAGCACGATGAGACCTATCTCAGTGCCTATGCCCATAACAGCCGCCTGCTGGTGAAAGAGGGGGAACAGGTACGTACAGGACAGACGATCGCGGAGATGGGCAATACCGGCACCGACCGGGTGAAGCTGCATTTCGAGATCCGACGTCGGGGGCAGCCCGTTGACCCGCTCGGTTATTTACCAAAACTGTGAAGTAGTGCAAAACAAACCTGTATCTGCACTGTCATAGTTCTGGTGCACACTGCAGGAGGCGCCGGGGCAGAGTCCATTGCCACACGATGGTCCCGAAGTAGTCAGCGGAGACTGACGCGCACCGAATTGCATCAGGGGGTTTTCCGTCAGGCCGGGCGAACGCAAGGTTCGTCTCTGCGGGAACTGAATGGGCAGTTTGTCCAGTGTTTCGACTGAAGGTGGGGCATGCACATGGTAAATAATAATAATGCACCTGATCGGTACAGCGGCGATGAAGAGCTCATGGACCAGGTCAGATTCGAAGTGGATGACAGTCCCGGAGGCTCTGGCAAACCCAGGGTCACAACACCGCGCAACCACCAGCGCGAGGACTCCTTCGAATTTTCCCGCCAGCTCGACCCAACCCAGATGTATCTCAACGAAATCGGTTTTTCTCCCCTGCTGACGCCGGAGGAGGAAGTGCATTTCGCCCGCCTGGCGCAGAAGGGGGATCCTGCCGGACGCAAGCGCATGATCGAGAGCAACCTGCGCCTGGTAGTCAAGATAGCCCGCCGCTATGTCAACCGCGGGCTGGCGCTGCTGGATCTGATCGAGGAGGGTAACCTCGGACTGATCCGGGCAGTGGAGAAATTCGATCCCGAGCGCGGTTTCCGCTTCTCGACCTACGCCACCTGGTGGATCCGCCAGACCATCGAGCGGGCGATCATGAACCAGACCCGCACCATCCGCCTGCCCATTCATGTGGTCAAGGAACTCAACATCTACCTTCGCGCTGCCCGCGAGCTGACCCAGAAGCTGGATCACGAGCCCTCACCCGAGGAGATCGCCCAGCTGCTCGACCGCCCGGTGGAGGACGTCAAGCGCATGCTGGGACTCAATGAGCGTGTAGCCTCGGTCGACGTACCCTTGGGCGCCGATTCCGACAAGACCCTGCTGGATACCCTGCCTGACGATATGGCCGGCGACCCCGGCGACCTGCTTCAGGAAGAGGACCTCAACGCCAGCATCGACAACTGGCTGTCGGAATTGAGCGAGAAGCAGCGCGAAGTGGTGACCCGCCGCTTCGGCCTGCGCGGGCACGAGAGCAGTACCCTGGAGGAGGTCGGTCGCGAGATCGGCCTGACCCGCGAGCGGGTTCGGCAGATTCAGGTCGAAGCTCTCAAGCGCCTTCGGGACATCTTCGAGCAGCACGGGCTGAGTGCCGACTCCCTGTTCCGCTGATACGGGCCGGGTCCCGCCTTGATGGCGGGCCGACCGGCTCCGGATTCCGCTCAGGCAGTCCGCTCGCGCTCGCTGAAGGTGACGTACACCGCCGGCAGCACGAACAGGGTGAAGAGCGTGCCCACGGTCAGTCCGCTGGCAATCACCACACCGATATCGAATCGGCTTACCGCGCCGGCACCCTGGGCGATCAGCAGCGGAATCATCGCGAACACCATGGCGGCGGTAGTCATCAGCACCGGTCGCAGGCGGATGGCAGCCGCCTGTTCCACCGCCTCGCGCATTCCCAGACCTTCCTGCCGTCGCAGCTGATTGGCGAACTCGACGATGAGAATCCCGTGCTTGCTGATCACCCCGATCAGGGTCACCAATCCTACCTGGGTATAGATATTCATGCTGGAAACGCCCACGAACAGGGGAATCAGCGCGCCGCAGATCGACAGCGGGACTGTCACCAGAATGACCAGCGGGTCGCGGAAACTCTCGAATTGGGCGGCCAGCACCAGATAGATCATCGCCAGCGCCAGGGCGAAGGTGACATAGAGCGCCGAGCCCTCCTGCTTGAACTGGCGGGATGAGCCACCATAGTCCACGGAAAAGCCCTGTGGCAGCTCTTCCTCGGCGATCTCCTCCAGCAGTGCGAGGGCGTCACCCATACTGACCAGCGGAACGCCCTGGATGCGCGCCGCATTGAGCTGCTGGAACTGGTTGAGCTGACGCGGCCGGGCCTGTTCGCGATAACTGATCAGCGAGCCGAGGGGGATCATCTGGCCGTCCCGGTTGCGTACATGGTACTGGGCCAGCCAGTTGGGGTTGTCGCGGTATTCGCGCTCCACCTGGGCGATAACCTTGTAGCTGCGCCCTTCCACCGTGAAGCGGTTGATTTCGCCCTCGCCGAGCAGGGACGCCAGGGTGAGGCCGATATCCTCCATGGACACATTCATCTGGGCCGCCTTTTCCCGGGAGATCTCCACCTCCAGCTCGGGCTTGTCGAAGGCCAGATCCACGTTGATTACGGCGAACTTGCCACTTTCCCGGGCGCGCGCGGCGACCCGTTCAGTGACCTGCAACAGGGTCTGATAATCGCCGAGACTGGTGATCACGAACTGCAGGGGCAGACCGTCGCTGGCGCCGGGCAGGGCCGGTACGCTCATGGCGAAGATCTGCAGCCCGGCGACTTCGTTCAGGCTGTTCTGGATCAGCGGCACCATTTCCGCTTCGCTGCGCTCGCGCTGATCCCAGGGCTTGAGGATGAAGCCGCCCAGACCACTGTTCACGCCATCCATGCCGTTGATGTGGAAGTGCGCCTCGTACTCGTCGAACTCCCTCAGCCGTTGGTTGACCTCGTTGGTGTAATGGGTGAGGTACTCGAGGTTGGCGGTCTGTGGTGCATTGGTGAGCATGAATACGAAGCTCTGGTCCTCGGATGGCGCCAGCTCACTGCGGGTGAACATCAGCAGTACCGGAATCAGCAGCAGGACCAGCACGCCGAAGGTGAGGGTCACTCCCCGGGTCTCCATGCTGCTGTGCAGCAGGCGCTGGTAGCGCACCTGCATGCCGTGGAACAGGCGATCGAGTCGCGCAGCCAGGCCGCGGGTAGTGTCGGCAGGGCGCAGAAGGCGCGAGCACATCATCGGTGACAGGGTCAGTGCCACTACCCCGGAAATGACGACCGAGCCGGCCAGGGTGAAGGCGAACTCCTTGAACAGGGCCCCGGTGATGCCTTCCAGAAATCCGATGGGTGCGTAGACCGCCGCCAGGGTGATGGTCATGGCCACCACCGGCATGGCGATCTCCCGGGCGCCGAGCAGGGCAGCGTCCACCGGTGACCGGCCTTCCTCGATATGCCGATGGATGTTCTCCACCACGACGATGGCGTCGTCGACCACCAGGCCGATGGCCAGTACCAGGGCCAGCAGGGTCAGCAGGTTGATCGAATAACCCATCAGCTGCATGAAGAACAGCACGCCGATCATTGACAGGGGGATGGTCACCACCGGAATGATCACCGAGCGTACCGAGCCGAGGAACAGGAATACCACCACGATGACGATCACGACCGCTTCGGCCAGCGTCTTGATCACCTCGTCGATCGACTCCTGGATGAACAGGGTGGCATCGTAGGCCACCGTCATCTCCAGTTCCGGCGGCAGCTGCGCATCGATCTGCGGCAGCGCCTTGCGCACCTCGGCAATCACATCCAGCGGGTTGGCGGTGGTGGTGGCCTCGACGCCGATGTAGACCGCCGGAATGCCATTGAAGAAGCTCATCGCATTCAGGGATTCGGCGCCCAGCTCGACCCGGGCGATGTCCCCGATCAGTACCCGGGTGTCGCCGTCGGTACGCACCGGGATGGCGGCAAACTGCTCGGGTTCCTGCAGGTCGGTGGCGGCGTTGACGCTGGTGACCACATATTCGCCCTTGGTCTCGCCGGCGGCAGCCAGGAAGTTGTAGCGGCGCACTGCCTGATTGACGTCGCTGGCGGTGACCCCCATGGCGGCCATGCGCACCGGGTCCAGCCACAGACGCATGGCGAAGTTCTGCCGACCGAGGATGGCGGCATCGGCAACCCCGGGCAGGGTCGCCAGACGCGGCTGCACCACCCGGGACAGATAGTCGGTGATCTGCGGGTTGCTCAGGGTCTCGCTGCTGAAGCTGATGTACATCAGTGCCGTGGCATCCGCCGCCTCACGGCTGATCACCGGATCCTCCGCCTCGGCCGGTAGCTGGCTGCGCACTTCGGCGGCCTTGGACATCACGTCGGTGAACAGCCGGTCCGTATTCACCCCGAGTCGTGCACGGACCTGGATCACCGAGAAGTTCTGCCGGCTCACCGAGCTGATGTAGTCCACCCCTTCGGCGCTGGCCAGACTCTGCTGCAGCGGCTGGGTGATATAGCCCTGGATCACTTCCGCGTTGGCCCCGGGGTAGGCCGTGGTCACCGTGATCAGCACGTTTTCCATCTCGGGGTACTGGCGGATGGTCAGGCTGTTGAGGGCCTGCATGCCGAGCAGAATGATCAGCAGACTGACCACGGTCGCCAGCACCGGGCGACGGATGAAGATATCGGTAAAAGCCATGCGCGGGATCCTACAGCGGATTGCTGTTGTTGATGACCACGGCTGCGCCGTCGTCGAGCTTCAGCTGTCCGCCGGTAACCACCTGCTCGCCGGCCTCCAGACCCTTCAGCACCACGACCTGTCCTTCACGGCGCTCGCCGGTGGTGACGAAGCGGCGGCGAACCACCAGGCCGGCCTCGTCGTTCTCCCCATCCTGCGCCGCTTCGCGGTCGGCAGGCTCGACGACATACACCGACTGGCCGTAGAGGCTGAAGGTGACGGCCGTCTCCGGTACCACCACCCGGGGTTGAGTGTCAGGCAGCAGGACGTTCAGCTCGGCGAACATGCCGGGCAGCAACTGCTCCTCCGGATTGCTGACCCTGGCGCGCACCAGCAGGGTACGGGAACTGGCGTCCACCCGCGGGTTGATCGCGGTTATCTCTCCGGAGAGCCGCTGATCAGGGAAGGCCGCGACGCTGAGCTCAACGTGCTGGCCCACACTGAGCAGGGGAAAGTACTGCTCTGCCAGACTGAAGTCGACATTGAGGCTGGACAGATCCTGCAGGGTCGCAATCAGGGTCCCGGGGGACAGGTAGTCACCCGGGTCGACCTGAACGATACCCAGTCGGCCCGGGAAGGGTGCCGTAATGGTCTTCTTCTGCAGAATGGCGCGCAGCTCGGCAGCTTTGGCTCGGGCCTGGCGCAGGGTTGAGCTGGCCTGGTCGAACTGGGCCTGGGAAATGCTCTGGCGCCGCAGCAGATTCTGCTGACGATCGAAGTCCAGTTGGGCCAGTTCCACCTGGGCTTCGGCAGTCTCCAGGCTGGCCTGCTCGACCTGATTGTTCATCACCAGCAGGGTCTGGCCGGCTTCCACGAGCTGGCCGGATTCGGCGAGGACGCGCTCCACGGTGCCGGCGATCTCCGCCGTCAGCTCCACCCCCTGACGTGCGGTGAGGGTGCCGATGGCGGGCAGCCGACTCTGCCAGTCGATGCTCTGCGCCTCGGTAGCGCTGACCTGGATCGGTGGCTTGGGGGCGGTGAAGAAGGCGATCTGCTGGCGGATGGAGTAATACTTCCAGGCGCCGAGTGCCGCCACTACGGCAATGAAGAGGATAAGCAGGACGATGAGTCTTCGCAGCATGGTGGGCGATCCCGGCTCGACGTCGGCAGTATCCGCTTGCCGACAATTATTGGAAATTATGTGCGAAGATTAACGGGTCACGGCGGCTAAACAAAGTGTTATGGGCATCTTTTGCGCGCACTGGCCAGCGCCGCGGCTATCGTGAATGGGTCGGTATAAGGAGCACAGGGATGGAATGGGGCAATCTGTGGTGGCTGGTCATCGGGGCAGGGCTGGTGGTGCTGCTGGTATATGCCATCACGCTGTATAATCAGCTGGTCAGCGTCAAGCATGGGGTAACTCAGGCCTGGTCCAATATCGACGTTCTGCTGCGCCAGCGGCATGAGGAACTGCCCAAGCTGGTGGAGGCCTGCCGCCAGTACATGCAGTACGAACAGGCAACCCTGGAGCGGGTGATCAGTGCCCGCAACGCCGTCGGCCAGGCCCGGGATCGCTCGGATATCCGCTCCCTCGGTGAAGCCGAGACCGCATTGCGCAGCGGTCTGGGGCAGCTCTTCGCCCTGGCGGAGAACTATCCGCAGCTGCAGGCCAACAGTTCATTCCAGCATCTGCAGCAGCGAATCTCCGGTCTGGAGACCGGCATCGCCGATCGCCGTGAGCTGTACAACGCCGCCGTCAATATCAACAACGTGCGTATCGAACAGTTTCCCGATGTGCTCATCGCGCGCCTGTTCAACTTCCGTGAGGCCGAGCTGCTGCGCTTCTCCGAAGCCGAGAAAGCGGACGTGAACCTGCGCCAGCTGTTTTCATGATCCAGCTGCCCGGCGGGCCGGTCCTGTCGGTCCCGTTCTTCTACTTCGCCCTGGCGTTCAGCTCGCTGCTGACGCTATGGCTGCTGTACCGCACCTTCAGCCGGCTGCGCCGCGCCCGCTGGGTCGAGGATACGCCCACCTCGCTGGTCCGTTCCGCGGCCCAGGGCCTGGTGGAACTGCAGGGGTGGGTAGAGGCCGGCGGCCATGAACCGCTGATTTCCCCGCTGGCTAGCGAGCCCTGTCTCTGGTACCGCTTCACGGTGGAGGAGTACCGGCGCAGTGGCAAGCACCGGGAGTGGCGCACGGTGGAAAAAGGGCAGTCGGACCGGCCGTTTCTGCTGCGCGACGCTACCGGGGAATGCTGGATAGTGCCCCGGGGCGCCGAGGTGCATCCGCGGTTGCGCCGGCGCTGGGAGGGCAACCGCCGCTGGCCGCTGTCGCCGACCAGTCAGACCCGGCTGCTGGGTGCTCTGATCGGCCAGCGCTACCGCTACACCGAGGAATGGCTGCGTGAGGGGGATCCGCTGTACGCGCTGGGCTGGTTCGAGAGTCGCGGTGGCGGGCGCGAGGCCTTCGACACCCAGCGGGTGGCCCGGCAGATCATCAGCGACTGGAAGGCGGATTATCCGAATCTGCTGGCACGCTTCGACCGCAATCGGGATGGTCAGCTGGACCAGCAGGAGTGGCAGCAGGTACAGGCGGCCGCGGCCAGCGAGGCGCAGCGCCGCAGCAACCAGGCCGCGCTGCAGCCGGTGGTTCACAGCCTGGGCAAACCCCCGTATCGGGGGCTGCCCTTCGTATTGTCGGATCACCACGAGGAGCAGCTCAGCCGCAAGCTGCGCCGTCAATCGGCAGGGAGCCTGCTGGGCATGCTGCTGGCAGGGATGGCGGCCGGCTGGTTGTGGCTGGGTCTACTGCGTCTCTGAGGCCAGTGCCTGCTGGTAGTTGCGCATCCATACCCATAGCGCCGGCGCGGCGAGGGGGCGGCTGTAGAAGTAGCCCTGCACCTCATCGCATCCCTCGTTCTGCAGATAGGCCTCCTGCTCGGGGGACTCGACCCCTTCGGCGATCACGTCCATGTTCAGGTTGCGGCCCAGCTGGATGATCACGCGCACGATATTGCGGTCATCCTCGTCCACCAGCAGGTCGCTGGTGAAGCTCTTGTCGATCTTGATCTTGTCCAGCGGCAGCCGGCGCAGATAACTGAGCGATGAGTAGCCGGTGCCGAAGTCGTCCAGAGCGATGCGTACGCCGGTGGCCTTGAGCTGGTGCAGATGCCGGGCCGCCGCGTCGATGTCCTCCATCAGGCCGGTCTCGGTCACTTCCAGATCCAGGGAATGGCGTGCCAGGGCGTAGCGGTCCAGGGTGCGGGTAACCATGTCGCAGAGATCCGGGTGGTGCAGCTGGACGGTCGACAGGTTGACCGACATGCGCAGGTCCGGCAGGCCCTTGTGCTGCCATTCGCGCAGCTGCAGGCAGGCCTGATCCAACACCCATTCACCTATCGCGATGATGGCGCCGCTCTGCTCGGCCAGGGGAATGAACAGGTCCGGCGGCACCATGCCGCGCTCGGGGTGGTGCCAGCGCAGCAGCGCCTCGACGCCGGTTACCCGCTTGTCGCGCAGACTGATCTGCGGCTGGTACACCAGGTGGAACTGATTGTTTGCCAGGGCTTCGCGCAGACCGGCGGCCAGTTCGCGGCGCATGCGCATCTCGGTATCCACGCTGGCGATGTAGAACTGGAAGCGGTTACGTGAACGGGCTTTGGCCAGCATCATGGTCTGCTCGGCCTTCTGCAGCAGCTTGCCCGGGTCCATGCCATCGTCGGGGAACAGGGTGATACCGATAGTGGCCTGCAGGGTGATGCTGTGACCATCCAGCATCAGCGGCAGGCTCAGCTCGTTGAGAATCTGCTGGGCCAGCTCGGCAACTTCCCAGGGTTCGACATCGGCCACGATCAGGGCAAACTGGTCGCCGCCCAGGCGCGCCACGCTGGACAGCCGACCGCTGTGTGCCTGGAGACGCTCGGCGACCGCAATCAGCGCCTGGTCACCGACCTGATAGCTGAACTTCTCGTTGATGGTCTTGAAGTCATCCAGGCCGCAGCACAGCACGGCGGCATTGCGCTGGCGCCGGTGGGCGTCACTGAGCACCCGGGACAGTTGTTCGAGCATCAGGCTGCGGTTCGGCAGGCCGGTCAGCTGATCGTGACGTGACAGATGCAGCAGGCTGGCCTCGGCTTCCCGCCGGCCGCTGCGGTTGCGCTCGATGGAGTCCAGCAGCTGGTTGATCTTGCGGGTCAGCAGTCCCAGCTCGTTCTTCTCCTGACCGGGGAGCATGGGCACCATCATCTTGCCAGGCTGGTCCGGGTTGATGAAGCCGATGTGTTCGATGATCCGCCCCAGCGGGCGGGTCAGCAGTATGTGGTACAGCAGATAGACCACCGCGGCCATGACCAGTGCCCGCAGCAGACCGGTAACCAGAATGATCAGGGCGTTGCGCAGGAAGCGTTCGCCGTAATGGGTGGTGTCCAGGGAGAGCTGCAGCTCGCCGTAGTAATTGTCATAGGGCGCACGGCCATGGAGCGGGATGCTGAAACTCTGCTGCACACCGAACAGCGGGTCGGTCAGATACTGGTAGAAAACGGGTTGACGCGGACGGGTGCGGCTGGCGAGTGGTGCTTCGTCGGGATGGCCGATGGTGGCCTGCTGAACCGCTGGATGGGCGAAGAGACCCTCGATGACCTGGCTGGCGGTTTCGCGGTCGAGACTGAATATGGCCTGGCTGGCCGGATCGTGGAACATGGCAAGAATCTGGTTGGCGTCCCGCACCAGATTGGCGCGGACTGCCCGCAGGTCGACGAAGATCTGCGCCAGGCTCAACAGCATTCCCGCCAACAGTGCCCACAACAGCACCAGTCGGAGCAGTTTGACTGAAAGACTATGCCGCGTCTCGACTTTCAATGAAGGCCGTCCTTTGCTCTTTTTCTTGCCATCATGCATTCGCGTCGGATCGTGCGCAACTGCCTGCCGGTGAAAAGTTCTACCCCAATATGAAGACACCCCGCCGAGGCGGGGTGTCTGTCTTGCGACGCGGGGATCAGGCGGCGAAGTTCTTCGCCACGAAGTCCCAGTTGACCAGATTCCAGAACGCCTCGACGTACTTCGGACGGGCGTTGCGGTAGTCGATGTAGTAGGCGTGTTCCCAGACGTCGCAGGTCAGCAGCGGGGTGTCACCGGAGGTGATCGGGTTGCCGGCACCGATGGTGCTGGCCAAGGCCAGGGAGCCGTCAGCCTTTTTCACCAGCCAGCCCCAGCCGGAACCGAAGGTGCCGATGGAAACCTTGCTGAACTCTTCCTTGAAGGCTTCGAAGGAACCGAAGGCCTTGTTGATGGCTTCGGCCAGCTCGCCGGTGGGCTCACCGCCGCCGTTGGGGCTCAGGCAGTTCCAGTAGAAGGTGTGGTTCCACACCTGGGCAGCGTTGTTGAACAGGCCGCCGCTGGAGGTCTTGATGATCTCTTCCAGGCTCTTGCCTTCGTACTCGGTGCCTGCGATCAGGTTGTTCAGGTTGACCACGTAGGTGTTGTGGTGCTTGCCGTAGTGGTACTCCAGGGTCTCAGCGGAGATGTGCGGCTGCAGGGCGTCCTGAGCGTAGGGAAGCGGGGGAAGTTCGAAAGGCATGGTCTCTCTCCATTTCAGGGTTATGGGGCGATCGAGACAGGCCGGATCGTGCGCCTGCTGGTGCGGCCGTGGTGCTGGCCAGCCCCTGTTTATTAGCTGGAAGATCATAGCATTCCGTACCGCAACTGACCAAGCCGGGCGCTCTATTCTGGCGAGTGCGCATCAGCTCCAGACAGGGGCGGCCAGCGTCCAGGCCACTCTCAGCATCATGGCGGCGACCAGCAGATCTATTACCCGCCAGGTGACAGGTCGGCTCAGCAGTGGTGCGAGCCGGGCGCCGCCGATCGCCAGACTGAAGAACCACAGCATCGAGGCACTGGCGGCGCCGGCGGCGAACCAGATCGGCCAGGACTGCTGGGCGCCCACCGAGCCGATCAGTATCACGGTATCCAGATAGACATGGGGATTGAGCAGGGTGATGGCAAGGGTCGCCAGAATGACGGCTTGCCGGGTGCGCCGGGGCTGAACCGCGGCCTCGCTCTCGAGCGTCTGCTCGCCGAGGGCCCGGCGGATCGCCAGCAGGGCGTAGCCGAGCAGAAACAGGATGCCACCCCAGCGGGCAATTTCCATGACCAGCGGATGCTGCTCGATCAGCGTGGCCAGCCCGAAGACCCCGGCGGTGATCAGAATGGCATCACACAGCATGCAGATCAGGGCCACGCTCAGATGGTGTTCGCGTTTCAGACTCTGGCCCAGCACGAAGGCGTTTTGCGCGCCTATGGCCATGATCAATCCGGCAGCGACCAGCAGTCCATTGAAAAAACTGGTGTAGTACGACAAGGCGAGAACTCCGAAGGGGTGGGCTGGTAGTCTGGCCCTGGCACCGGTATAAGGAAAGTCGATATTGCTAATGGGGTATAAGGTAATCTGATGCTGGACTACAAATTGCTGCAGGCCCTGGCGGCCGTGGTGGAGCAGGGCGGATTCGAGCGAGCGGCCCGAGCGCTTGGCCTGTCCCAATCGGCGGTATCCCAGCGTGTCAAATTGCTCGAGGCGCGGGTCGGCGCTCCGGTACTGCTGCGCGCGACCCCGCCCACGCCGACCGATACCGGGCAGCGGTTGCTCAACCATGTGCAGCAGGTCAGGATGCTCGAGCGTGACCTGCAGCGCGAGGTGCCCATGCAGGAAGGGGAGGCCCAGCTGCCCCGACTGCGCCTTGCGCTCAATGCTGACAGTCTGGCCACCTGGTGGGCGCCGGCGGTGGCCGATCTGTGCCGCCAGCAGGCACTGCTGCTGGAGCTTCTGGTGGAGGATCAGGATGTGGGGCTGCGCCGCATGCGCGCCGGGGAGGTGGTCGGTTGTGTCTGCGCCGCCGAGCGCCCGGTAGCCGGTGCCCGCTCGGTGCCACTCGGGGCCATGCGCTACCTGGCGGTCGCCAGTGACGGCTTCATTCGTCGGTACTTTGCCGAGGGCGTGTCCGCCCGGACATTGGCGAAGGCCCCGGCGATAGTATTCGGACCCGATGATCAGCTGCAGCATCGCTTCCTGGCCCTTGCCGGGTTCGCGGTCGATTTTCCCCACCACCTGTGCCCCTCGTCCGAGGGTTTCGTGAGAATGATAGGCGGGGGTCTGGGCTGGGGCATGGTGCCGGCATTGCAGGCGCGGGAGGCCCTGGCGGCGGGGCAGTTGCGCGAACTGATCCCCGGTTGCCATGTGGATGTGCCCCTGCATTGGCACTACTGGCGCAACGGCGGGCAGCTGCTGGAGCTGCTGACCCGGCAACTGCTTGAACAGGCGCCGCGCTGGCTGGGCCCGATTGACGGTTGAGGCCGGGACTGGCCAGGGTCAGGTTCAGCGCGCAGAATACGGGCTGCGGAAACGGAGGTAGATGGTACTCATGCGTGATGATTTCGATGGCAAGCTGCCGGACATCCGTGCCACGGATGACGACCGGGTAGCTGCTCCGGGTACGGGGCGTCCGACCGAGGCGGTTGAGCCGCCACTGGTCAGGGCTGTGCGGGAGCCGGCGCCGCGGCACTCCGGTAACGGGCTGCTGTGGGCGGTGTGCATCAGTCTGCTGCTGGCCTTTGTCGGACTTGGCTACTGGAGCCATGAGCAGCAGAGCCGGCTGCAGCGACAGCTGGTAGCCACCCAGGAAAGTTTTGCCCGGATCAGCGAGGACGCGGCAGGCCGGCTGCAGGATATCAGCGGCAAGGTCATCGCCACCGAATCCACCCTGAGTCAGACCGAGCAGGAGCGTCTGCGGCAGATCAACCAGCTGGAGCAGCGGATGGAGCAGCTGGCCACCCGCCAGCAGGAGCAGCAGCAGACCCTTCAGCAGCATGGGCAGGGACTCGAGGGGCTGCGCAGCCGGCTGGCGCCCCTGCAGCAGTCCGGTGAAAGCCAGGCACGTCAGCTTGCCGACCTTGCCGAGCAGCTGGGGCAGCTGGAGCAGCAGCTTGCCCAGCAGCAACAGGCGCTGAACGACGCCTCCGGCCAGCTCGAGAGCGCCGCCCGGGATCAACAGAAGCTGCGCGCCGAGTTGACTGCGCTCAGCGAGCCGGTCCAGGGTTTGGCCCGCCTCGAGCAGCAGCTGGCTGAAGCTCAAACCCAGCTTGCCCGCCAGCAGGGGGAGCTGCAGGCGTTGCGCCAGGCCGCGTCCGCTCCGGGCATGGAGCAGGAGCTGCTGGTGCTGCGCAGCGAGCTGGATAACCGGCTGATGGCCATGGAGGAGGCGCTGCAGTCCATCGACAGTTTCCGCCTGCAGACCAATCGCACCATTTCCACGGTGCGTGACCAGCTTGCCGGTCTGCAGCAGCAGATCAACCAGCGCTGATGAACTATCTCGCGCACCTGCGGCTGGGGCCGGATCATCCCCAGCTGGCGCTGGGCGGGCTGCTCGGTGATTTCGTCAAGGGGCCGGTGGCGTCCATGACCCTGCCCGAGCCGGTGCGTCAGGGCATCTGGCTGCACCGTCGCATCGACGCCTTCACCGATCGCCATCCGTTGGTGCTGCGCAGCAAGGCCCGGGTCAGCGACCAGCGCCGGCGCTACGCCGGCATCATGGTTGACATGTTCTACGACCACCTGCTGGTGCTGCACTGGGAGCGCTTCTCCGATCAGTCCCTGGCCAGTTTCACCGCACGGATGTATCAGGCGGTGCTGGACCAGCAGGCTTTGATGCCCGATCGGGCCCGGCAGGTCCTGGTGCGCATGGCGACAGAGGACTGGCTGGGCAGCTATGCCCGGCTGGATAACCTGCACCTGGCGCTGAACAACATGGCCCGGCGTCTGCGTCCCGGCAACCCGCTGGTGGGGGCGGTGGAGGAGCTTGAGGGCGATTACCGGAGCTTTGAGCAGGACTTCCTGCAGTTCATGCCGGAGGTGATCACCTTCGCCACGGCCGAGTCTCGCGGCCTGATAACGCCTGCGTAGAAGGAACCGAGACCCCCGGGGCCGGTCTTCTGAAGAGCGGCGCTTGTCGCCCGCAGGCGGGCACCGGCCCCGAAGGCCCGGCGCAGCGCCTGCTATGCTCAAGACGCAGTGAACCGTTCGGCGACCGGTCCGCTGTACACCCAAGATGATGACCGGCTTCCCGAAGTATGCATGGCGGCAGCCCCCTATTACCCCTGGCGGGAAAACAACCGCTTCGAACTCATGGTGGATGGCCACTGTTTCTTTCCGCAGTTGATCCAGGCCATGGAGCAGGCGCAGCAGACCATCGATATCGAACTCTATCTGGTGGAGTCGGGGCAGAGCTTCAACCGGGTCTTCGCGATCCTCGCCGCAGCGGCGGCCAGGGGCGTGCGGGTACGCTGTCTGTTCGATGGGGCGGGCAGCCGGGACCTGGGTGAGGAGGACCGCCAGCGCTTGCGCGAGAGCGGGGTCGAGCTGCGTTTCTACAACCCGCTCAACCTCTGGGGCGGGCGGGCCAATCTGCACCGCGATCACCGCAAGCTCATCCTCGTTGACGATCAGGTGGCGTTCATCGGTGGTACCGGCTTCACCGATGATTTCTGCATTCCGGATGAGGCCGGCCACTGTCTCTGGCATGAGCAGATGCTCCGCGTGGAGGGGCCTGTGGTGGCTGACTGGGTTACGGTGTTCCAGCACCAGTGGGATGCCACCCACCGGCGACGGGGACGACCTCCGGCGCAGCTGCACAGGGTGCGCATACCGCCCCGTCCCGAAGGCTCCGAGGGGCTCGCGCGGGTCTCCCTGACCGATGGCCGCACCCACCGGGAACTGGTGCAGGCACTGCTGAGCAGCATCGCCCGGGCCGAGCACAAGGTCTGGCTGGCCACACCCTATTTCGTGCCCGGCTGGCGCATACGCCGATCACTGATGCGGGCCGCCCGGCGTGGGGTGGATGTCCGGCTGCTGCTGTGCGGGGAGATCACCGACCATCCCCCGGTACGCTATGCCGGCCAACGCTATTATCGACGACTGCTGATGGCGGGCGTGCGGATCTTCGAGTATCAGCCGCGCTTTCTGCACCTCAAGACGGTGCTGGTGGATGACTGGGTCAGTCTGGGCTCTGCCAACTTCGACCGCTGGACCCTGCACTGGAACCTGGAAGCCAATCAGAACATCATCGACAGTGGCATGACCCGCACCGTCGAGGAGAGCTTTGCAACGGATTTCGCCGAGTCCCGGGAATGGACGCTGCAGGACTGGCGCGAGCTGAGCTGGGCCCACAGGCTCAAGATCCGCCTGTGGGGCGGCATCAGCCGCAGCGCCATGGTCTGGCTGGGGATACGCTGATCCTCAGGCGTAGGCTTGCTCATGGGCGCAGGTACGGTTGCGTCCTTCGGCCTTGGCCTGATAAAGCGCCTCGTCCGCCTGGCTGATGCGCCACTCCAGATCGTCCTCGGGATGGATCAGGCAGATGCCGGCGGACATGGTGCAGCGCACGCCCTCGGGCAGGGCGCTGAAGGGATGGGTAGCCAGCCCCTGGCGTATGCGCTCAACGCAGTGATGCAGGGTCGCCAGGTCGCAATTGTCCAGCAACAGCACGAATTCCTCCCCACCGAAGCGGGCGACTATGTCGTTGCCCCGCAGATTGGAGCGGGCTATGCGGGCGAACTCCTGCAGCACCTGATCTCCGGCGGCATGGCCGTAGAGATCGTTGATGCGCTTGAAGTGATCCAGGTCGATCAGAGCCAGCCCCAGGGTCTGGCCGCGGCTGAGCAGGGTGTTGCGCCGCTGGGCTTCCTCGATGAAGTAACGGCGGTTGGGCAGGTCGGTGAGGGCATCGGTGGTGGCCAGGTTCTGCAGCTGATCCATCATGCTGCGCAGCGTCTGCTGGTGCTGCTGGAGCGTGCTGTGGCGCTGCTGCAGCCGCTCGCGCAGGGCGCGGATATAGCTGCCGAGGATGATCAGCCAGAGCAGGAAGCAGGCCAGGATGAACCATTCCAGCAGGGCCACGGTAAGGCTCTGGGGGTAGATGCCCAGATACTGGTTGATGACGATCAGGCTGGCATAGCAGACCAGCGCCAGCGCAGCGTGGATCAGGTAGGCGGTGCGGCTCATCTGGAACACGCCGAACAGCAGGATCAGGCAGTAGGCGACCATGATGGTGCCGCGGATCTCGCCGACCAGGGCCAGCAGATAGGTCTGCAGCAGCAGTGCCACTATGATCTGCGGGCTGGTCAGGCTGGGGTCGCGAAAGCGCAGGTTGAGGCCGGTCTTGAATATCAGAAAGAAGGTGAACTGGGTGATGAAGCCCAGCGCATAGTGACTCAGCGCCATGGCATTGCTGCCCAGGTAATGCCCGGTGGCCCAGGTCACGGCGATCACCACGTAGGCGATCATGTAGGTCGATTGGGCTAGATAGAAGCGTTGCAGGCGAAGGGCCTGGAAGCGGTCCTGCTGTTTGCGCTCCGAATCATTCACCTTGTTGTCCTTGTATGATGGCTCTTTGATATCACTCTAATCTTTATGTTGCCGCTTGCCCAGTCCCTTATAGCACGATAGTGCCACTCAATTGGTCGTATTGCTCTCGCTGGCCCGTCCGCTCAGGTATACTCTGTCGCCTGCTTTCATGGGTCGGCACCCGTGCCTCGACCCGAGCATTCCGTGAATCTGGCCGCCCCCGCCTGTGGTACCGGTAGTCCTGCGGTCAGTCAGTCTATAGAGGAGCCTGTCCGAGAATGGCGGTTATCAAGCAAGATGATGTGATCCAGAGCGTCGCCGATGCGCTGCAATATATCTCCTACTACCATCCGGTTGATTTCATTCAGGCGGTGCACCAGGCCTATTTGCGGGAAGAGTCCCCGGCGGCACGGGATGCCATGGCCCAGATTCTGATCAACTCGCGCATGTGCGCCACCGGCCACCGCCCCATCTGTCAGGACACCGGTATCGTCACCGTCTTCGCCAAGGTGGGTATGGATGTGCGCTGGGATGGCGCCACCATGAGCCTGGACGACATGATCAACGAAGGCGTGCGCCGTGCCTACCAGCTTCCGGAAAACGTGCTGCGTGCCTCCATCCTGGCCGATCCGGCGGGCAAGCGGACCAACACCAAGGACAATACCCCGGCGGTGATCCACTACCAGGTGGTACCGGGCAACACCATCGAGTTCCACGTTGCGGCCAAGGGCGGCGGTTCGGAGAACAAGTCGAAGATGGTCATGCTCAACCCCTCCGACTCCATCGTCGACTGGGTGGTACAGACCGTTCCGACCATGGGTGCCGGCTGGTGCCCGCCGGGCATGCTGGGGATAGGTATCGGCGGTACCGCCGAGAAGGCGGCTGTGCTGGCCAAGGAATCCCTGATGGATCCGATCGATATCCACGAGCTGCGCCAGCGCGGCCCGCAGAATCGGGTCGAGGAACTGCGTCTGGAGATCATGGACAAGGTCAACGCACTGGGTATCGGCGCCCAGGGCCTGGGTGGTCTGACCACGGTGCTGGACATCAAGATCAAGGATTACCCGACCCACGCTGCCAGTCTGCCGGTGTGCATGATCCCCAACTGCGCCGCTACCCGTCACGCCCACTTCGTGCTGGATGGCAGTGGCCCGGCCGCACTGACTCCGCCGCCCATGGATGCCTACCCGGATATTACCTGGGAAGTGGGTAGTGGCGTTCGCCGTGTCAACCTGGACACCCTGACCCCCGAGGAAGTGCAGACCTGGAAGACCGGCGAGACCGTGCTGCTGTCGGGCAAGATGCTGACCGGCCGTGACGCGGCGCACAAGCGCATGGTCGACATGCTGAACAAGGGCGAGCAGCTGCCGGTGGATCTGAAGGGCCGGGTCATCTACTACGTGGGCCCGGTTGATCCGGTGCGTGACGAGGCGGTAGGTCCGGCCGGTCCGACCACCGCGACCCGCATGGACAAGTTCACCCGCCAGATCCTGGAGCAGACCGGTCTGCTGGGCATGATCGGCAAGTCCGAGCGTGGCCCGATTGCCATCGATGCCATCCGTGATCACAAGGCGGTCTACCTGATGGCCGTGGGTGGCGCTGCCTACCTCGTCGCCCAGGCGGTGAAGAAGGCCGAGGTGGTTGCCTTTGCGGATCTGGGTATGGAAGCGATCTACGAGTTCGAGGTTCAGGACATGCCGGTCACCGTTGCGGTGGACAGCAGTGGTGAGTCGGTACACATCACCGGTCCGCAGATCTGGCAGAAGAAGATTGCCGAAAGTCTGGCGGTGGAAGTGCAGTAAACCGCTGTAGCCAGCAACAGAAAACCCGGCCTTGTGCCGGGTTTTCTGTTGCTGCAATTCGGTATGTGAGTGCACATAACACGCAAGCACGCATCCAGCAATCTCGAGTTATCAGACTATCTGTTCACTCACCTGCAGCAGCTTCATCGAGTTGGTGCCCCCACGGGAGTTGTACACGTCGCCCTTGGTGATGATCACCCAGTCTCCCGGCTTGACGTGGCCCCGCTGCAGAAGTGCTTCTACGGCACGCTGGTTGACGTCGCTCGAGGGCAGGTGGGCAGGGTTGAACTCGATGCTGTGCACGCCGCGCATCAGTGATACCCGGCCGAGTGTCTGCCGGTTGGGCGACAGGGCGAAGATCGGCAGATGCGAGCGGATGCGGGACATGATCAGCGGGGTGTAACCGCTTTCGGTCAGGGAGATCACCGCCGTTACCCCGGGGAAGTGGTTCGCCGCGTACATCGCCGACAGCGCTATGGTCTCGTCGCAGCGCTCGAAGGACATGTGCAGACGGTGACCGGAGCGCTGGCTGGTCGGGTGCTTTTCCGCGCCCAGACACACTCGGTGCATGGCGGCCACCGCTTCCACCGGGAAGTCCCCGGCGGCCGTTTCACCGGACAGCATCACTGCGTCGGTATTATCCAGCGCCGCGTTGGCGACGTCGGAGACCTCGGCACGGGTCGGCAGCGGACTGTTGATCATCGACTCCATCATCTGGGTGGCGGTGATCACTGTCTTGTTCTTGCGCCGGGCGTGGGCAATGATGGTTTTCTGGATGCCGACCAGCTCCGCATCACCAATCTCCACACCCAGATCGCCGCGGGCGACCATGACGGCATCGCTGGCATCGATCAGGCCATCGAGAGCCGCTTCATCGGCCACGGCCTCGGCGCGTTCGATCTTGGCCACCAGCCAGGCCTGGGACTCGGCGTCGCGCAGCAGCTTGCGCGCCAGGTCCATATCCCGGGCATCTCGGGGGAAGGACACTGCCACGTATTCCATCTCCAGCTCGGCGGCCAGCACTATGTCGGCACGATCCTTGTCGGTCAGCGCTGAGGCGGAGAGACCGCCGCCACGGCGGTTGATACCCTTGTGGTTGGACAGGTAGCCGCCGGCGGTAACGGTGCAGATGGCCTCGCCCCGGGCGATGGCGTCGATCACCAGCACGATGCGGCCGTCATCGAGCAGCAGCTCGTCCCCCGGGCGGCAGTCGGTCACCAGGGCAGGGTAGTCGATGCCGACCACTTCCTGGGTGCCTTCATCCAGCGGGTGGGTGGTGGAGAGGCGGAAGCGGTCGCCGACCTCGAGATGGATCTTGCCTTCCTTGAAGCGGGCGATGCGGATCTTGGGTCCCTGCAGGTCGCCCAGCAGTGCCACGTGCACGCCCAGATTGGCGGCAATCTCCCTTACCAGGCGCGCTCGCTCCCGATGCTCGTCATGGGTGCCGTGGGAGAAATTGAGCCGGGCTACGTTCATGCCTGCCCGAATCAGGGCCTCGATGCGTTCCGCTGAGCTGCTGGCGGGGCCGAGGGTGGCGACGATCTTGGTACGACGCAGGGTCATCTTGGTTTTCCCTTCAGTGATATATCAATGGCTTACAATAGATGATATCCGTTGTTGATGACAGGCGGGAGACCGCCGGGTCAGTATCTGGTTTTCAGGAGGAGGCTTATGCACCCCCGGGTGATAGAGGTAACCGAGCGGCTGCGCCAGCGCAGCAGCAGGTCCCGTGCGGCCTATCTGCAGCAGATGGACGAGGCTGCCGCGCTGCCGCGGGGGCGCCGGGCGCTGTCCTGCAGCAATTTCGCCCACGGCATGGCCGCCTGTTCGGCGGAGGACAAGCAGCGCCTGCGCCTGCCGGATGAGGTCAACATCGGCATCGTCACTGCCTATAACGACATGCTCTCGGCCCATCAGCCCTATGAAAGCTACCCCGAGCAGATCCGCGGCATATTGCGACGTATGGGGGCGACCGGCCAGGTGGCCGGCGGGGTGCCGGCGATGTGCGACGGGATCACCCAGGGCGAGCCGGGGATGGAGCTGTCGCTGGTCAGTCGGGATGTCATCGCGATGGCCACCGCCGTGGCCCTGTCGCACAACATGTATGACGCTGCGCTGTGCCTGGGGATCTGCGACAAGATTGTGCCGGGGCTGCTGATGGGCGCGCTGCGCTTCGGCCATCTGCCGGTGCTGTTTGTCCCCGCCGGCCCCATGCCCTCCGGGTTGCCCAATGACCGCAAGGCGCAGGTCCGCCAGCGTTATGCCGAGGGACTGGCCAGCCGGGAAGAGCTGCTGGAGGCCGAAAGCCAGGCCTACCACGCGCCGGGCACCTGTACCTTCTACGGCACTGCCAACACCAACCAGCTGCTGCTGGAGGCCATGGGGCTGCAGTTGCCGGGGGCTTCCTTCGTCAATCCCGGCACTCCCCTGCGCGAGGCGCTGACGGTGGCGGTAACCGAACAGGCTGCGCGGCTGGCGCGCACCGGGCAGGGCAGCCTGGCCCGTATCGTCGATGAGCGTGCGCTGGTCAATGCGCTGGTCATGCTGCTGGCCACCGGCGGCTCCACCAACCTGACCCTGCATCTGATCGCCATCGGGCAATGTGCCGGTCTGCAGCTGAACTGGGATGACATGGGCCTGCTGTCGGAAGTGGTGCCTACCCTGGCGCGTATCTATCCCAATGGCCAGGCGGACGTGAATCATTTTCAGGCCGCCGGCGGCAGCGCCTGGCTGTTCGCCCAGCTGCTGGAGGCCGGTCTGCTGCACAGCGAGGTCGAGACCGTAGCCGGTCCGGGACTGGAGCGCTATGCACGAGAACCCGCGTTGCAGCAGGGGCAGCTGCACTGGCGCGATGGCCCGGCGGCGAGTCTGGACCGGACTGTGCTGCGCGGCTGGCGTGATCCGTTCCGGGCCGATGGCGGGCTCCGGGTGATCCGGGGCAGCCTGGGGCGTGGGGTGATCAAGCTCTCGGCGGTGCAGCCGGAACACTGGCAGGTGACGGCGCCGTGCCGGATCTTCGACAGCCAGCAGGCCTTTGTTGCCGCCTTCGAGAACAACGAGTTCCGCCAGGATATGATCGCCGTGGTGCGTTTTCAGGGACCGGCGGCCAATGGCATGCCTGAGCTGCACAAGCTGACGCCCTATCTCGGTGTGCTGCAGGATCGCGGATTGCGGGTGGCGCTGGTTACCGACGGGCGCATGTCCGGGGCTTCGGGCAAGGTGCCGGCGGTCATTCACCTGACGCCGGAAGCCGAAGCCGGCGGCCCCCTGGCGCGGTTGCGCGACGGTGACGTACTGGCGCTGGATGCCGGTGCCGGCGTGCTGGATGTGCAGATGGACAGCGCCGAATGGGCGGCCCGCTCGCCGGTCCCGGTGGGGGATGGCGTGCGTCGCGGCTGGGGGCGCGAGCTGTTCGGCTTCGCCAGGCGCCAGGTCAGCCCGGCAGAGCAGGGGGCGAGCTGCTTTACTGACAGTCTGATTCTGGCTGACGGAGGTGAGCTGTGATCGAACAGCTGTTGCAGGAACATGGGCTGGGTTGGTACCAGGCGGATAGCGCGCGGACTCAGGCAGTGATGGTGGCCGAGCGCATCGCCGGGGAGTTGCAGCAGGCCATCGAGGAGCGGGGCGAGGCCAGTCTGGCATTATCCGGCGGCCGGGGCCCCGAGTTGTTTCTGCGCCAGCTGGAACAGTCGGGTCTGGACTGGTCGAAGGTAACCATCATGCTGGTGGATGAACGCTGGGTACCGGCCGAGGATGAACAGAGCAACGCCGGCCTGTTGCTGCGCTGCATGCCGGGAGCCCTGCAGCAGGCTCGCTGGATCCCCATGTACCGTGGTGAAGGCCTGCAGGCGGATGCCGACACCATGGACCGCATGTTGCGCGCGCTGCTGCCGCTGGATGTACTGGTGCTGGGTATGGGCAAGGACGGCCATACCGCGTCGCTGTTCCCCTTCCTGCCCGAGCTGGCAGGGTATCTTGACCCGGCGGAGGAACGTCTCTGTGTGGCGGTGCCGCCGGAGGCTGGGCGTCTGCCGCGGCTGAGCATGACCGCACGGGCCATCGACAGCGCCGGAACCCGGTTGCTGGTGCTCGCGGGAGAGGAAAAGCGGCGGACCCTGGTCAGCGCCTGGCAGGAGCAGGCCCCCCTGCGGATGCCGATCAAAGCCTTTCTCAAACCGCCCATGGATATCTACTACAGCCCCGACGGGGCTCTGGAAAACTGATGAGACTGTTGGAAAACAGCAGGGTCCTGGACGACATCCTTGCCGGCCAGCCGATACTGCCGGTGCTGAGCATTACCAGGGAAAGCGACATCCTGCCCATGGCCGACGCCCTGGCGGCCGCTGGCATCACCAATCTGGAAGTCACCCTGCGTACCCCCCTCGGGCTGGGCGCCATCCGTCTGCTGGCCAGCGAACGTCCTCAGCTGTGCGTGGGGGCCGGCACCGTACTGGATGCCAGGCAGTTCCAGTCGGTGCTGGATGCCGGGGCGAGGTTCATCGTCACCCCCGGCACCACGGATGAGCTGCTGGCGCTGGGGCTGGACAGTCCGGTACCGCTGTTGCCGGGGGTCGCCACCGCTTCGGAGATCATGCGCGGTTACCGTCTGGGCTATCGCTGCTTCAAGCTGTTCCCGGCGGAGATCTGTGGCGGCGTAAAACTGCTGAAGGCCCTGGCCGGCCCCTTCCATGATGTTCGCTTCTGTCCCACCGGCGGCATAGGCCCGGAGCGCCTGCCGGACTATCTGGCCCTGGACAATGTGGTTGCCGTCGGTGGCAGCTGGATGGCGCCCCGGGACCTGATCGAGTCTGGTGACTGGCAGGCCATCACCCGACTGTGTCGGCAGGTTCCCCGGCGCAGGTGATCCCGGCCTCAGGCCGGGCGTGAGGGATCCTCGAAGCCGTCCGGCTTGATGATCAGCATGTCGCAGGGCACGTCCTCCAGCAGACGCTCGGCGGTGTGTCCGATCAGCGCACTTTCGATACGTGAGCGGGATATGGCGCCCATGACAAGCAGGTTCACTCCCTTATCGGCGGCAAATTGCGGAATCGCCTGCTCCGGGTAGCCTGTCAGCAGGTGCTGTTGCTCCTCGGACAGGGCGCTGGCGGCGGCGAAGGCGCTGAAGGCGTCGGCATGCTGGCGGCGCACATCGGCAGCATAACCGTCGTAGTCGGCGACCAGACCGGTATCGAAGGCCAGGGTGTGCGGCAGCGGGTTGTAGCAGTGCACTGCGCTCAGCCGGGCAGCGACTTCAGCGGCGAGCTTGCGGGCGGTGTCGAGAATCTTGTGATCCAGCGCCGCCGGCTTGTCCGACTCATGCAGGGGGTCGACACTGGCGCAGATGTGCTGCAGCGGTGCATCGGGCTGCTTGACCAGCCAAAGGGGGACAGGGCAATAGCGGATCAGGAACCAGTCGCTGTTGCTCAGAACCAGACGCTTGAGCAGACTGTGACGCTGTCCGGTCTTGAGCACCGCATCCGGTTGCTGTTCATGCACGGCGCGCAGGATATGCCGTTCGAAGCGCTTGCCCCACACCGCGGTGGTATTGACGATATGGCCGCGGGCGCGCAGGGGGGCGGCGAGCCGGTCCAGATATTCCTCCCGGTGTCCGAGCAGCTTGTTGCGCGCCTCGGCCAGCAGGTCATTGCTGAACAGCAGCCCTCCCTCGAGTTCTGGAATATAGTCGCAGACAAACAAAGTGAAGCGTGCCTGCGGATAGTGGCCGGCCAGCTGCTCGGCCCGACGCATGCAGGGTTGCTCGTTTTCACTGGTTGGATCGATAACCACCATGATGTGCTGGATGTTCATGCCCGCTGCCTCTTGTTGGTCCACTAGTGATATTAGGACAGCCTAGGTCAATTGCCTCGGTACCGGCGCTGACCCAGATCAATAACCGGCAAGCTGCCGTCCATCTTCCGACCACCGTTTATTGGACTGGCACGGGCGGTGGGCTATCCTGATGCAGATGTTCAGGGAACGAGCCGCCAGCATGCAGTCACGCCCGACGCCGCGCCCCTGCCAATTCTGTGTGTCCATATTCTGCGGAGCAAGGGCTATGTCCGGGATGACCTTCCAGGGAACGGCGCAGGACGCCGTCAAGCGGCTGGAGCGCGGTATACCGCGGCATCAGTTGCATGCCTATCTGAACGTCTTCAACAGTTTCGACGGTCACTTCATGGGGACCATGGCCAACGTCTCCTGCAAGGGGTTCATGCTGATCAGCCCCTATCCGGTGATGCTGGACGAAGACTACGACATGCAGCTGCATCTGCCGGCGCTGGGCGGCGAGGGTGAGTTCGTGCTGCCGTTTCGCGCCAACAGCCGCTGGTGCCGACCGGATCTCACGCCGGGGCATTATGATGCCGGGTTCGCCCTGATCAGCGACCCGCAGGTGTTCGCCGGTCTGTCCATTGCACTGCAGCGCTATTTCACATTTACCCACCAACCGGATGCCTGAACGGCTTCGCTGAGGTACCCTGCCTTGCTTCACGGCAGCTCGGCAATCCCGCTTCTGCCACCGGAACGGGGAAACACCATGGGTAACAGTATTTTCTGGTATGACTTCGAGGCAACGGGCATCGATCCGCGCCGGGATCGACCGCTGCAGGTAGCAGGGGTGCGAACCAACGAGCAGCTGGAAGAGATAGACGAGCCGCTGTGTATCGATTGCCGTCTTGCTGAAGATGTTCTGCCCCATCCCATGGCCTGCCTGGTGACCGGCATTGATCCGGCGCGGGTCCAGCGCGGTTTGCCGGAAGCCCGGTTCATGCACCTGCTGCATGAACAGATGGCCAGGCCCGGCACCTGCACCGCCGGGTACAACAGCCTGCGCTACGACGACGAGATGACCCGCTTCTCACTCTATCGCAACTATTTCGATCCCTATGCCCGTGAATGGCAGGGGGGCAACAGCCGCTGGGATCTGCTCGATGCACTGCGTACTGCCCATGCCCTGCGCCCGGAGGGCATCGAGTGGCCCCAGCAGGACGGCTTCACCAGCTTCCGGCTGGAGCTGCTGACAGCCGCCAACGGCATAGACCACGGTCAGGCCCACGATGCGCTGGCCGACGTACGGGCCACCATCGCCATGGCACGGTTGCTCCGGCAGGCCCAGCCGCGCCTCTACGACTACCTCTATCAGCTGCGCGACAAGCATCGGGTATCGGCCCTGGTGGATCTTCAGCAGGTGCGCCCGCTGGTCCATGTTTCCGGTCGCTTCGGTCGTGAGCGCAGCGGCCTGGCGCTGGTCCTGCCCCTGGCCTGGCACCCGCGCAATCGCAATGCGCTGATCGTCTGGGATCTGGCTGTTGCACCGGACATGCTCCAGGAACTGCCTCCGGAGCAGCTGCGTCAGCGGCTGTACACGCGCACCGAGGAGCTGGCGCCGGGTGAGCAGCGTCCCGGTCTCAAACTGGTGCATATCAACAAGTGTCCGGTGCTGGCCGAGGCCCGTGTACTGCGACCGGTGGACATCGAGCGCCTGCAGCTGGACATGCCGCTGCTGCTGTCGCGTGCCGAGCAGCTGGGGCAGTGGCGCGAGGGGCTCAAGGGCCGGCTGGATACCATCTACAGTGAGCAACCCGGCCCGGCCGAGCCGGAAGTGGAGGCGGAAACCCTGCTGTATGACGGCTTCATGTCGGATCGGGACCGCCGCCTGCT
This sequence comes from Halopseudomonas formosensis, assembly GCF_900115905.1. GTDB lineage: Bacteria > Pseudomonadota > Gammaproteobacteria > Pseudomonadales > Pseudomonadaceae > Halopseudomonas > Halopseudomonas formosensis. The sequence continues at coordinate 425,502 of NZ_FOYD01000002.1, read as the reverse complement.
GGAGGCCATCCGCGAAACCGATGGAGTCGGACTGGCCCGAACCCGCTGGCCGCTTGAGGATCAGCGTCTGGTCGACATGCTGCCGCGCTACCGTGCCAGAAACTTCCCCGAGTCGCTGAATGCCGAGGAAACCCATCAGTGGCTGGCGTTCTGTCGTCGCAAATTGAGTGGGGAGTTGCCGGGCGCCGGCATCACCCTCGACAGCTTCATGGGAGAAATTCGACGGTTGTTACCGGAAGCCTCGGAGGGGCAGCGGCAACTGCTTGAACAATGGGAGCACTATGCCCGTGAGCTGGCAACGCGACTGCAGCTGCCTGGTGGCCGATGACGGCCTGGTGACGAACTCATGAAGAGAGCATGAAAGCAGCATGAAAAAAGCCCCGTCAACTAACTTGCGGGGGCTTTTTAATTTTCACGCGGAACTATGGGTCAGTCTAGAATGGTCGCCCAGCTTTCCACTGTATCGGCGCCGTATTTCTCTTTCCACGCCTTGAGTTCCTTGTGGTTTCCGCCTTTGGTTTTGATTACTTCACCGGTGTGCGGGTTCTTGTACTGCTTTACCCGGCGTGCCCGTTTGGCAGGGGCGCTGGTGGTGCGGACCGGTGCGCTGATCTTGTTGTCAGGGTCAATGATGGCGATGACATCTTTAACGCTTTTTCCGTACTGCTCCATCAATGCGGCGAGTTTCTTTTCAAACTCGATTTCTTTCTTCAGTTTCTCATCGTTGGACAGCGACTTGAGCTTTTCGCTCAGCTCGCGAATGGTATCTTCAATCTGACGATACTGTTGCAGCATGGACATGGTACACAGCCTCATTAATGGGGTGCATGAAATAGTGGACTAATACTAGTTTATATTCCGTTAGTTGTACAAGAAAACGGCTTCGCGGACTGCAATTCCATTTGTGTCTGGTGGGCGCCGGACGGGCCCGCCGGTTGCTGAAATTTTCCTCGGGGGCGAGTAGAATACGCCGCTTTCGATCCGCCATCGGTTCCGCCGCGCCCTGATCCGGGCAGCGGCGCAGAACCGGACTCTGGAGTGAGACCTGATGCGAACCTTTCGTCTGGTAATTGCCTGCCCCGACCGTGTGGGGATAGTGGCCAAGGTCAGTAACCTGCTGGCAACCTATAACGGCTGGATTACCGAGGCCAGCCATCATTCCGACAACCTCTCCGGCTGGTTCTTCATGCGCCATGAGATCCGGGCCGATTCCCTGCCGTTTGATGCCGATGGGCTGCGCACCGTGTTTGCGCCCATCGCCAGGGAGTTCGGCATGCAGTGGCGCGTCAGTGATTCAGCCGAACGTAAGAAAGTCGTATTGATGGCCAGTCGCGAGTCCCATTGCCTGGCTGATCTGCTGCACCGTTTCCACAGCGGCGAGCTGGACTGTGAAATTACCAGCGTCATTTCCAACCATGATGATCTGCGCAGTATGGTGGAGTGGCACGGTATTCCTTTCCACCATGTGCCAGTTGATCCCAAGGACAAGACACCGGCCTTCGACGAAGTTACTCGACTGGTAAATGAACAACAGGCCGATTGTATTGTACTGGCGCGCTATATGCAGATATTGCCCGCAAGTCTCTGTGAAGAATATGCCGGTCGGGTAATCAATATTCACCACAGCTTCCTGCCGTCCTTTGTTGGTGCCCGGCCTTATCATCAGGCCGCGACCCGCGGAGTGAAACTCATAGGGGCAACTTGTCACTATGTTACCAAGGAGCTGGATGCCGGTCCTATTATCGAACAGGACGTGGTGCGTATAAGCCACAGAGATAATGTGGAAGATATGGTCCGCCTCGGAAAGGATGTGGAAAAAATGGTGCTTTCCCGTGGTTTGCGCTATCACTTGGAAGACCGGGTGGTGGTTCATGACAACAAGACGGTTGTATTTGCCTGAGACCGTCTGTTGCTGAACCCCTGCCCGGTGCCAATGACGGCAGGGGAGACGCACCATGTTCAGATCCATAAAGGTCCGTGACTACATGAACCGGGAGGCAGTCACCCTGTCCCCGGAAACCCATCTTTTCCAGGCCATCGACATTCTGCTGACGAACCGGCTGTGCAGCGCCCCGGTGGTGGATGCCTCCGGCAGTCTGGTGGGGGTGCTGTCGGAGAGCGACTGCCTGCGGGGTATTCTCAGCGGAGCCTATTTCGAGGAAAGTTGCGGTACTGTCCGCTCGTTGATGAGCGAGGTGGTGGAAACCATCGATGCCGATGCGGATATCCTCAAGGTTGCAGAACACTTTGTCACCCACCGCCGTCGGCGCCTGCCGGTTACCGAGCAGGGCCGGTTGGTCGGGCAGATCAGTCGGCGGGATCTGCTGCGGGTACTGAAGAATTACAACGACCACGGCGCCCCCCGACGATAACGACCGCCGCGGCCACACAGGGAGGCGTACCTTTCATGATTCCATCTCTGCAGCTGGGCGGCGCCGATGGCCGCGTGATCAGCCAGCCCCTGAACATGTGCAACCGCCACGGTCTGATCGCCGGGGCCACCGGCACCGGCAAGACAGTTACCCTGCAGGTACTGGCCGAGGGCTTTGCCAGAGCCGGCGTGCCGGTATTCGCCGCCGATATCAAGGGCGATCTGTCCGGTGTGGCTGCCGCCGCTGCGCCTTCTGCCGGTATCGACAAGCGACGGGCGCTGATGCCGGGTCTGGAGTGGCAGCCCGAATCGGTGCCCGTGGTGTTCTGGGACATCCTCGGTGACCGCGGCCATCCATTGCGCACGACCATCAGCGAGATGGGACCGCTGTTGCTGGCCAGCCTGCTGGACCTCAATGACAATCAGCTGGCCGCGCTCTACGGCGTATTCGCCTGGGCCGATCAGCAAGGCCTCCTGCTGCTGGATCTCAAGGACCTGCAGGCGCTGCTGGACTGGCTGCTGCGCGCCCCCGAGGAGCTGGCCACCGTCAGTGGCGGTATTTCCCCGGCCAGCATCCAGGCCATCCAGCGCCGGCTGGTAATACTGCAACAGCAGGGCGCCGAGCGGCTGTTCGGCGAGCCGGCCCTGCAGCTGGCGGATCTGATGCAGCGCGATCTCTCCGGCCGCGCCCATATCCATCTTCTCGAAGCCGGCAAGCTGATCCAGGAATCGCCCCGGGTCTACGCCAGCTTCCTGCTGTGGCTGCTTTCGGAGCTGCATGAACAGCTGCCGGAACAGGGCGATGCCGACCGGCCGCGCCTGGTGTTGTTCTTCGATGAGGCGCACCTGCTGTTCGACCGCACGCCGAAGGTTCTGCATGAGCGCATCGAGCAGGTGGTCCGGCTCATTCGCTCCAAGGGGGTAGGGGTGTTCTTCGTCACCCAGTCACCCAGCGATCTTCCCGACGCGGTACTGGCCCAGCTGGGCCTGCGTATCCAGCACGCCCTGCGCGCCTATACCCCCAGGGAGCAGAAGGCGCTCAAGGCCGTGGCCGACGGCTTTCGCAGCAATCCCGCCTTCGATACCCGGGCGGTACTGACGGAGCTGGCGGTGGGCGAGGCGCTGGTCAGCGTACTGGATGAAAAGGGCCGCCCCTCGGTCGTTGAGCGTACCCTCATGGCTCCTCCGCGCTCACGCATTGGTGTCCTGAACGAGACGGAACGTGCAGCCCTGTTCCAGGCCTCGCCGCTGGCAGGGCGCTACGAGCGTGGCATTGACCGCGAATCCGCCTACGAGATTCTCGCCCAGCGCGCCGAGCATTCGGCGAAGCAGGCACAGGCCGAAGCTGAAAGTCGAGCCAGGGAAAAGGCAGAGGCCCGCAACGGCCGCAAGGGTACATCCAGTCGGAGCGTGACCGATGGGGTGATCAATACCACGGTGCGCTCGGCGGTACAGACCCTGGCCAGGCAGATAGGTCGGGAGCTGGCCCGTGGATTGCTGGGATCGCTGACGGGGCGGAAGTAGCCGCTGCGTTATGGACAGTGGCTCGATGTAAGCTCGCGGTTTTCACCGGCCTGAAATGCAACAACCGCACCCAAGGGTGCGGTTGTCGGTTCCAGCGGGCGGGGATCAGGCGGTAGCCTTTTCCTCGGCACCTGCAGAGGTGCGGATCAGGTGGTCGAAGGCCGCCAGCGAAGCAGTGGCGCCCGCGCCCATGGAGATGATGATCTGCTTGAAGGGAACGGTAGTCACGTCCCCGGCGGCAAATACACCCGGTACCGACGTGGCACCACGGGCATCGATCTCGATCTCGCCGAAGCGGGTCAGCTTGACCTCGCTGTCCTTCAGCCAGTCGGTGTTGGGAATCAGACCGATCTGGACGAAGATACCCGCCACGTCCACCTGGTGGCTTTCGCCGGTCTTGCGATCGGTGTAGGTCAGACCCACCACCTTGCTGCCATCACCACGCACTTCAGTGGTAGCGGCGTTCATGATGATCTCGACGTTCGGCAGCGAACGGGCCTTGCGCTGCAGGACCTCATCGGCACGCAGGGTGTCGCTGAATTCCAGCACGGTCACATGCTCGACGATACCGGCCAGGTCGATGGCCGCCTCGATACCGGAGTTGCCACCACCGATCACCGCCACACGCTTGCCCTTGAACAGCGGGCCGTCACAGTGCGGGCAGTAGGCCACGCCCTTGCCGCGGTATTCCTGCTCGCCGGGCACGTTCATTTCGCGCCAGCGGGCACCGGTGGCCAGGATCACCGACTTGCTGCGCAGGGTAGCGCCGCTGGCCAGCTCGATCTCGATCAGGCCATTGCTGGTCAGTTTGGCCGCGCTCTGCTCGGTGATCACGTCAATGTCGTACTCCTTGACGTGCTGCTCCAGGCTGGCAACCAGTTTCGGACCCTCGGTGTAGGGCACGGAAATGAAGTTCTCGATACCCACGGTATCCATTACCTGGCCGCCGAAACGCTCGGCCACCAGACCGGTGCGAATGCCCTTGCGCGCAGCATAGATGGCTGCCGAGGCGCCGGCCGGGCCACCGCCGACGATCAGCACTTCGTAGGGACCCTTCTCGTTCAGCTCGGCCGCCTTGCGCTCGGCCGCGCCACTGTCGATCTTGTTGACGATCTCGGCCAGCGTCATGCGGCCCTGGCCGAAGTGTTCGCCGTTCAGGAACACGGTGGGCACAGCCATGATCTGGCGGCTCTCGACCTCGTCCTTGAACAGGGCGCCATCGATCATCACATGGGTGATGTTCGGGTTCAGGGTCGACATCAGGTTCAACGCCTGTACCACGTCCGGGCAGTTCTGGCAGGACAGCGAGATATAGGTCTCGAAGTGGAACTCGCCCTGCAGGTTGCGGATCTGCTCCAGCAGTGCCGGATCAGCCTTGGACGGGTGACCACCGGCCTGCAGCAGCGCCAGTACCAGCGAGGTGAACTCGTGGCCCATGGGGATACCGGCAAAGCGGACCCGCGGGGTTTCCCCGGCGGCGGCAACACCCATGCTCGGGGTGCGCTTGTCGGCGGCATCCTTCAGGGTGATCTTGCTCGACATCTCGGCGATTTCAGCCGCCAGTTCGTAGAGCTCCTTGCTCTTGGGGCTGTCGTCTACGGACACGCTGACTTCAATCGGCTTGGCGATATTCTGCAGGTAGGTGTCCAGTTGCTTCTTCAGATTGGCATCTAACATGGTATGCGTGTCCTGGAATAGGGTGGATAGGGAGGGTTTCTTTTCTTTGGCCTGCCAGCTCGGACAGGCAAAGAAAAGAAACCCGGCCCGCCAACCGGGCGCAGCGCGCCACGGCGGGCCGGGTTTCAGGCTGACTTAGATCTTGCCAACCAGGTCCAGCGAGGGAGCCAGAGTGGCTTCGCCTTCTTCCCACTTGGCCGGGCAGACTTCGCCGGGGTGGGCAGCTACGTACTGGGCAGCCTTGATCTTGCGCAGCAGGTCGGCAGCGTTACGGCCGATACCTTCGGCAGTGATTTCCACAGCCTGGATGATGCCCTGCGGGTCAACGATGAAGGTACCGCGGTTGGCCAGACCCTGGTCTTCACGCAGGATCTCGAAGTTGCGGCTGATCTGCATGGTCGGGTCGCCGATCATGGTGTACTTGATCTTGCCGATGGTTTCGGAGCTGTCGTGCCACGCCTTGTGGGTGAAGTGGGTGTCGGTGGACACGGAGTAGACTTCCACGCCCAGCTTCTGCAGCTCTTCGTAGTGGTCAGCAACGTCGCCCAGCTCGGTGGGGCAGACGAAGGTGAAGTCGGCGGGGTAGAAGAAGAATACGGCCCACTTGCCCTTCACGTCAGCGTCGGTAACGGTGATGAACTCGCCGTTCTTGAACGCCTGAGCGGTAAACGGCTTGATTTCAGTATTGATAACGGACATTGAAGACTCCTTAGTTGAGCTTTTGTCTTGCGGGTTGGAAACAGTGGCCATGATAGGCCCCTGCCTGGGATATTAAAAATAAATTTAGCCTAAGCGCTGAATAGCTTTTGCCTATATGGGGCTGGAGGCAGGCAATTCAAGCTGAATCATTAAAATTGATCCTGATCAATTTTTTTATTCAGTTCGTGAATAGGTTAAATTCAGCCCCTGATACAAGATAGCGAGAATCCTACCGCAGTCCTAGGCTCCATAGTAGGCCCGAATTCCGCTGTTTTCCCGGATCGGGTGTCCTCATTTTTCAGGAGCTGACCATGGATTTTGCCTACAGTGCCCGGACCGAAAACCTGCGCGGCCAGGTACGCGGTTTTCTCGATCAACACATAGTCCCCCGGCTCGGACAATGGCAGCGCGAGGTGGCTGCCGGCGCCTTCCCGGTCTCCTTCATGGAGGATCTCAAGGCGCTGGCCAGATCCGAAGGGCTGTGGAACCTGTTTCTCCCTTCCCTCGGGGCCGACGAGCCCGGACAGGGCCTGAGCAATCTCGAGTATGCCCCCCTTGCCGAGATCATGGGGCGGGTGAGCTGGGCTTCGGAGGTGTTCAACTGCAATGCCCCGGATACCGGCAACATGGAGCTGCTGCACATGTTCGCCAGCGACGAGCAACGCGAGCGCTGGCTCAATCCTCTGCTCAATGGAGAGATCCGCTCGGCCTTCGCCATGACCGAGCCGGATGTGGCCTCCTCGGACGCCAGCAACATCCAGACGTTGATCCGCCGGGAAGGGGGTGAGTATGTCATCAATGGCCGCAAGTGGTTCATCACCAATGCCTCGCACCCGGAGTGCGCCTTCCTCATCGTGATGGGCAAGACCGACCCGGATGGCGAGCCGCGTCGGCAGCAGAGCATGGTCATAGTTCCCTTCGACACCCCCGGCGTGGAATTGGTGCGCAACATTCCTGTCATGCATCACCTGGCACCCGAAGGGCACAGTGAGCTGATATTCCGCGATGTCCGGGTGCCGGTGGGTAACCTGCTCGGCGCGGAAGGTGACGGCTTCATGATGGCCCAGGCGCGGCTCGGGCCGGGCCGGGTGCATCACTGCATGCGCGCCATCGGCATGGCCGAGCTGGCGCTGGAGTTGATGGTGGAACGCGCCCTGGAGCGCAAGACCTTCGGGCGCTATCTGCATCAGCATGGCAGCGTTTCCGAATGGATCGCCCGCTCGCGCATGGAGATAGAACAGGCCCGCCTGCTGGTGCTCAAGACCGCCTGGATGATCGATAACGTCGGTGCCAAGGGTGCGCGCAAGGAAATTGCCATGATCAAGGCCGTAGTGCCGAGCATGCTCAACGGGGTGGTGGACCGGGCCATGCAGGTGTTCGGCGCCATGGGACTGACCCCGGATACCCCGCTGGCCGATTTGTGGATCAGCTCCCGCTGCCTGCGCATCGCTGACGGCCCGGACGAAGTGCATCTGCGCAGCATCGCCCGGCTGGAGATCGCCGAAGGCCAGGAACGGCGCGGTAGCGGCAGCGACTACCTGACCCCGCCGGAGGTGTTGCGCGCCAGATAGCGAACGGGTGGACGAGCTGGTGCTCATCCCTCCCAGGGCGAGCACCGAGTCTCTCGGGTACGTCTGGACCCCGGAAACGGCGAGCACCAGCTCGATGGGCGGCCTTGCAGCAGACACTGAGCTCTCCGGCTGCCGCGTGGACGAGCTGGTGCTCCTCCCCCCCAGGGCAAGCACCGAGTCTCTCGGGTACGTCTGGACCCCGGGAACGTCGAGCACCAGCTCGATGGGCGGCCTTGCAGCAGACACCATGCTCTCCGGCAGTCCGCCTGGACGAGCTGGTGCGCTTCCTCCCGGCCCATTGAAGCTCCGTCTTGACCTTGATCAATGCCCTTTGCGGCCGCAGGGGGCAGAGTCTCCGGCTGATATTGAGCACAGGGAGTTACCATGCAACTGGTCTGTCCCGCAGGCAGTCTGCCTGCCCTCAAGGCAGCGGTGCGGCAGGGTGCCGATGCTGTCTACACGGGTTTTCGTGACGATACCAACGCCCGTCACTTCGCCGGTCTGAACTTTACCGACAAACAACTGGAAGCCGGACTTGAGCTTATCCGCCAGCAGGGGCGCAAGCTGTTCATCGCGGTCAACACCTACGCCTTGCCGGATGGTTGGGCGCGCTGGCAGAGGGCGGTGGACCGCGCTGCGGATCTGGGTGCGGATGCGCTGATCGCCGCCGACCCCGGCATCCTCGCCTATGCCAGCCGCCGTCACCCGCGGTTACCGCTGCACCTGTCGGTACAGGGGTCGGCCACCAACGCGGCGGCCCTGCGCTTCTACCACGAGCAGTACGGCATCGCCCGTACGGTACTGCCCCGGGTGCTGTCGCTGGCGCAGGTGCGTCAGGTCGCCGCTTCCAGCCCGGTACCGGTGGAAGTCTTCGCCTTCGGCAGTCTGTGCATCATGGCCGAGGGCCGTTGCCATCTGTCCTCCTATGTCACCGGGCAGTCGCCGAACCTCTGCGGTGTCTGCTCCCCGGCCAGCGCCGTGCGCTGGAGCGACGAGGAGGACGGTCTGACTTCGCGCCTGAATGACGTGCTGATCGATCGCTACCAGGCGGGGGAGGCTGCCGGCTATCCGACCCTGTGCAAGGGCCGTTTCATGGTGCACGGCAAGCGCTTCCATGCGCTGGAGGAGCCTACCAGTCTGAACACCATGGAGCTGATCCCGCAGCTGAGCGAGATCGGTGTGGTGGCGGTGAAGATCGAAGGGCGGCAGCGCAGCCCGGCCTATGTCGAGCAGGTGGTCGGTGTCTGGCGCAAGGCGCTGGACAGCTACCGCAGGGATCCACACAACTTTGCCGTGGAGCCTGCCTGGAATCAGGTGCTGGGCAATGTGTCGGAAGGCAGCCAGACCACCCTGGGCGCCTATCATCGTGCCTGGCAATAGGAGAGCCATATGAAACTGACCCTGGGACCTGTCCTGTTCTACTGGCAGCGTCAGAGCATCATGGACTTCTATGCCGACATGGCCCAGCAGCCGCTGGACGTGATCTACATGGGCGAGACGGTGTGCTCCAAGCGCCGGGCGCTGTCGCTGGATGACTGGACAGGGCTGGCCCGCGAGGTGCGTGAGGCCAGCGGCGCCGAGGTGGTGCTGTCCGGTCTGACCCTGATCGAGGCGGCCTCCGAGCTGGGCGTTCTGCGGCGACTGTGCGAGAACGGTGAGATCAAGGTCGAGGCCAACGACATGGCGGCCGTGCAGTTCCTCACGGCGCAGGGGGTGGAGTTTGTCGGCGGACCGGCACTGAACATCTACAACGCCTTCACCCTTGAGGAGCTGGTCCGCCGCGGCATGAGCCGCTGGGTGCCGCCGGTGGAGTGTTCTGCCGACCTGCTCAGCGCACTGATGCAGCAGGCCCGGGAGCATGACATCAGGTTGCCGGAGATCGAAGTGTTTGCCTGGGGGCACCTGCCGCTGGCCTACTCGGCGCGGTGTTTTACCGCCCGGGCGGAGAACCTGGCCAAGGACGACTGCGGCTTTATCTGTCAGAACTACCCCGATGGTATTCCCATGACCACCCAGGAAGGGCAGGTGCTGTTCACCCTGAACGGCATCCAGACCATGTCCGGTGGTGTGAGCAATCTGCTGGCCGAGTACCCGCGGATGCAGGCGATGGGTATTGATGCGCTACGCCTGAGTCCACGCTCGACCGATATGGCGGACATAGTGCAGCAGTTTGACCAGGTGCGCCGCGGTGGTACACCGCCGCTGGCGCTGGATGGATGCAATGGTTACTGGCATGGCCAGCCGGGCATGCTGACCGTGGAGGAGGTGGGACTGTGTTGAACCTCGCTGATCTGCTGTTGAAGGCCGGAGGGCCAGTGCTGCCGCTGGGCAGGCACATCCCCTTTGCCGTACAGAAGCTGGCGATCGAGCAGGCGATGAAGCGGCTGTTTGCCGAGCCGCTGAATGACGGCGAGTTCGATGTGCTGGAGGGGCGCTGGTTGCGTATCGAGGTCAGTGATCTGGGCATGGCCTGGTGCCTGACCCGGGATGCGGTCGGTCTGCGACTTGCCCGCAGTGCCCCGGTGGATGTGTGCATCCGCGGCAACTGGAAGGAATTTCTGTTGCTGGCCAGCCGGCAGGAGGATCCGGATACCCTGTTCTTCCGCCGTCGGCTGGTGATCGAGGGGGATACCGATCTGGGTCTGGCGGTCAAGAATCTGGTGGACAGCCTGGACCCGGAACTGATGCCGCCGCGCCTGTGGCAGCTGATCAGCTGGCTGGGAGCGGCGGCCAGGGAGCAGGAACAGGTGGCGCCGGCACAGCCGGCCCGGGGCTAGGCCGCCCAGGGAAAGTCAGCAGCTCGATCAGGTGGTCGGGCGCTGGCTCGCTGGACGAGCTGGTGCGCGTCCTTCCCGGGGGTATCTCTTCTGCGGGCGAGCGATTGCCCACGCAGCTACATATTGAACAGCGCAGTCATTCCCACGATCAGTACCAGCCAGCCACTGACCACCCAGCGCAGCCAGGCCGGAGCGTGGCGCAGCTCCATGAACTCGTCGATCAGCCATTGCCCCTTGATGAAGGTCGCAGCCAGCACGCAGCCGATTACCCAGCTGGCGTTCACATTCTGTCCGGTCAGCCAGGCGGCGAGGGTGAGCAGGACCAGACCGGCCAGGCCGATTTCAAGGGCGTGGGTTTTCATCTTGACTCCTCAGGGCAGGACATAGAGCAGGGGAAAGAGCACCAGCCAGACCAGGTCCACCATGTGCCAGTAGCTGGCGGCGGATTCGCCTGCCATGCGCGCCTTGTCGGCGTTCGGGTACTGGCCGGTGCGGTAGCGCCTTGCAACCACCAGGAGGATGACCATGCCGATCAGCACGTGGGCCATATGGAAGAAGGTGGTGAAGAAGTAGAAGAAATAGAAGGTGTCGGTGCGCAGGTTGTAGCCGGCGCCGAACAGCAGGGCGTATTCACTGAGCTTGATTGCGACATAGCCCAGCCCGCACAGCGCAGCCAGGCTGAAGCCGCGCCCCAGTGCCCGGGGCTGGCCCTGGGCGCTGAGGCGGACACCGCGGGCGGCGAAGTAGCTGCCGCTGAGCAGGATCAGGGTGTTGATCAAGCCTGCCTCCGGGTGCAGGGTGGCGATGCCGGCGCTGAACATCTGCTCCCAGTGGCCCCGGGCAAAGGCCATGCTGCCGAGCAGCAGAAGAAAGGCCAGCAGTTCGGCGAGGATGAAGCACCACATGGCCAGGTCACCGGGAATGCGCGCGGTCTGCGGTGGGCTCAGGTCGGTGAGACTGTACTCAGGGCTGTTCATCAGATGCTTCTCCCGGTCAGCAGCAGGTAGAGTTTCGGCAGCAGGCCCGGCAGCTCCGAGGCCTGGCGGATCAGCTGGTAGCGCTGCTGGCCGAAGAGGTAGGGCAGGTAGTCCGCCGCCTGCTGGTCGATGGTCACGCAGAATGGCTGGATGCCGGCCCGGCGGGCCTCCAGCAGCGCCTGGCGGGTATCCTCCATGCCGTAGCGCCCCTCGTAGACATCCAGATCGTTGGGCTTGCCGTCGGTCAGCAGCAGCAACAGGCGCTGCTCGGCGGGTTTCTCGCGGAGGATCTCGGTGGCCTGGCGGATGGCGCCGCCCATGCGGGTGTAGTAGCCGGGCTTGAGTTCGCGGATGCGCCCATGGATGGCCTGGCCCCAGGGCTCGGCGAAGTTCTTGATCAGATTGAAGCGCACGTGCTCCCGGCGTCTGGAGGAAAAGCCGTACATGGCAAAGTCGTCATGGCCGGCGTCCAGGGCCTCGCCGAGCAGGTGCAGGCTGTCGCGGATCACGTCGATCACCTGATGCTCGTTGTCGGCCCAGGCCTCGGTCGACAGGGACAGGTCCGCCAGCACCAGACAGGCCAGGTCCCGGTGCCGGGCGGCCTCCCTTTTCCACAACGCCGGCTGGGCGCTGGCGGCGCCGCGACGGCGGTCGGCGGCAAAATGCAGGCAGGCCTGCAGGTCAAGGAGCGGGCCGGCGGGCTGGCGCTTCTCCCAGACGCGCTGGGGGCGCAGACCCTCGAACCGCTGGCGCAGGCTGCGGGCCAGTGGTTGCAGGCGTTCGGGCAGGGGAGCCGGTTCGGCGTCCCGGGGCAGCATGGGGATGACCCTGCAGTGGTTGTCACGCAGGCGCTGCTGCTTCCAGTCCCACTCGGGGAACAGGCAGCCGTCGGTCAGGGGAATGTCATCCTCGGCGGCCGACGGCAGGTCCAGATCCAGTTTGATGCGTGAGGCGCTGGTGCTGGGACTGCGCGACAGACTCAGATAATCCAGGTCCTCGGCGATGCTGTCGCTGTCCTCGTCGTCGCTGTCATCCTCGCAGCGGTCGACCGGCACGAATTCGGACCAGGAGAACAGACTCTCCAGTCGGAAGATCATCATGCCGTGACGGTTCTGGTTGTCGTCCACGTATTGCGCCTGCTTGCGCTGGCGGCTCTGGCGCACCCTCCCTGGGGCGGAAGGAGCGGGCTGGTCGTCCTCATCATTGGCTGCTCCCGCCAGGCGCGGAGCGGACTCCGGCAGGGGATACAGCCACAGGGGCACCGGCCAGGGCTCGCCCGGTGCGGCGGGCAATGCGGGCTGACTGCCGGGCGACAGCAGGGCGCACTGCAGGGCGCTTTCCCTCGCGCTCTGGGCGGGGGGCAGGCGGCGGGTCCGGCGCAGTTCCACCAGCTGCTGCGCCAGTCGGTAGTAGGTGTCGTTGAGGCCGGGGTAGGCCGCCAGGGTGCGCAATACCAGCTGCTGGTTGCTGTGCAGCCAGTCGCCCTCCGGGCAGGCTGCCGATTGGCTGGCCATGGCGGTCAGCCACAGGTAGAGATCGCGATTGAGTTCGGGCTGCGGAAATACCGCCAGCGCTTCGGGCACGCGCAGGGCGTCGACCTCGCGCCAGGCCACGGCATGCCGCCGGCCACTGCCGGCCAGACGGTGGGCCAGCGGGCGCCAGGCGTTGATATTGCGCTCGGTGCTGGCCTTGATGGTCAGCCCGGGGTCGCCACTGAGGGCACGAAAGACCATGGCCAGGCGGGGAGCTTCATCCGCCAGGCGCACTCGGGCCCGGGGAAAGTCGTCACCGGCCAGACGGGTGATCAGTCGGTGCCAGCGGATGCCAACGGCTTCTTCCATTGCAGGTCTCCCGAAGATGCCTGCAGCCAGCGGCTGCAGGCGGGAAAGGGGCGCTGCCGGACGGCGGCAGCGCGGTGGTGAGCTGGGTGGCGGGCCCACAGGCCACGCCGCCGGGCTCAGGCGGCGGTCATCAGCGCCGGTGCTTCTTCACGGGTGTTGCGGGCTACCAGGAAGCTGTACAGATACATGCCCAGACCGACGGCGAAGGCTACGCCGGCGGCGAGGCGCATCCAGTACACATGCATGATGGCGTCCTGGGTTTGCATGTAGCCGATGGCGCCGGCGTCACCAGGCAGGCGTTGCAGCTCGATCTGGATCCAGCCAGCCCAGGTCAGCAGCAGGGTGATGGCCAGCATGCTGAGGCTCATCACCCAGCACGACCAGATCTCCATGCGCTGGGCCTGTGGGCTGTTGCACTCGCGGCCATGCAGCTTCGGCCAGGCGTAGGAGATGATGGCCATGCCGATCATGGCGTAGGCGCCGAAGAAGGCCAGGTGTCCGTGGGCGGCGGTCAGCTGGGTGCCGTGGGTGTAGTAGTTCACCGGAGCCAGGGTATGCAGGAAGCCCCACACGCCGGCGCCGAGGAAGGCCATGATGGTGCAACCTACCGCCCAGGTAACCGCTGCCTTGTTCGGGTGTTCGCGGCGACGCTGCCTGAGCATGCTCAGGGCGAACAGCACCATGAGGAAGAACGGCAGGGGTTCAATGGCGGAGAAGATCGAACCGATCCACAGCCAGTAGGACGGTGCACCGATGAAGAAGTAATGGTGCCCGGTACCCAGAATGCCGGAGATCAGCGCCATGGCGATGATCAGATACAGCCACTTCTCCACCACCTCGCGGTCAACGCCGGTGGTCTTGATCAGGATGAAGGCCAGGATAGCGCCCAGAATCAGTTCCCATACGCCTTCCACCCACAGATGCACTACCCACCACCAGAAGTACTTGTCCAACACCAGGGACTTGGGGTTGTAGAAGGAGAACATCCAGAATACCGCCAGGCCGATCAGGCCGGTGACCAGCACCATGTTGACCACGGTCTTGCGGCCCTTGAGTACGGTCATCAGGATATTGAGGATGAAGCCGGCGACAACCAGGGCGATACCGATCTTGGTGACGGTCGGCTGTTCGAGGAACTCCCGGCCCATGGTCGGCAGCAGGTCATTGCCGGTCAGCTCGGCGAGCCGGGCGTAGGGCACCAGCAGGTAGCCGAGAATGGTCAGCACGCCGGCCACGGCGAAGATCCAGAACAGCGCGTAACCCAGTTTCGGGCTCCAGAGTTCGGTCTGGCTCTCCTCGGGCACCAGATAGTAGGTGGCGCCCATGAAGGCGAACAGCAACCAGACGATCAGCAGGTTGGTGTGGACCATGCGAGCCACGTTGAAGGGAATCTCCGGAAACAGGAAGTCGCCGATGATGTACTGGGTGCCGAGGATCAGACCGAAGACGATCTGACCGACGAACAAGAGCATGGCAAAGGCAAAGTAGGGTTTTGCCACCGCCTGTGAAGCGTATTTCATGATGTGATTCCTTATGCAGTCAGAGTCGGGTCAGGTGAACTCAGCCTTCCTTGTTCGGCGGCCAGTCGTTGGTATCAATACGCGCCGACCAGATCAGGAACTCGGCCATGTCGTTGAGTTCCTGGTCGCTCAGGTTGAACTGGGGCATCTGCCGACGACCCTCCACACCGGTGGGCATGGCTTTCATCCAGGCGCTGAAGTAGGCCTTGAAGGCCGCTTCGTTCTCCATGCCCCGGCGCTTGAACACGTTGCCCAGCTCCGGTGCGAAATAGGCCCCTTCACCCATCAGCGAGTGGCAACCGACGCAGTTGTTCTTCTCCCACAGGTGCTTGCCGTGGGCGACTTCGGCGGTGAGCTGGTCGCGGTTCTCCCGTTCGGGTATCGCCGTCACCGTATCCACCGTCAGGCCAATGAACAGCAGCATGAAAAACATGCCGCCACCGTAGTAGATGTTGCGGGCCATGCCCTTGGTAAAGCGCTCCGACATAGTTGTCTCCTCGGGTGTATGCGGATAGCGGGGTCGCCGCTCAGGCGATTCTTCTGTTGGCCGGTGCCTGTGCCTGGTCGGCAAAGTGCACGCGGACGATGTCCATGATGGCCGCCTGGGCCACCGGCTCGTCGGTCAGGGGCTGCGCCATGCAGGCCTGACAGGCCTGGCGCGGGTCCATGCCGGCGGCGATCAGCCGTGCGGTATGGATCAGCAGACGGGTGGAGGGCGCCTCCTCGAGATCGTGTTCGCCGAGGTGTCGCAGGGCATTGCCCAGGGCCACCAGCTGTTCGGCACGGGTCGCATCCAGTCCCGACTCGCGCTGCACTATGTGGCTCTCCGCCGCGGCCTGCGGATAGTCGAAGGCCATGGCGACGAAACGCTGGCGGGTACTGGGTTTGAGGCCCTTGAGCAGGTTGCGGTAGCCGGGGTTGTAGGAGACCACCAGCATGAAGCCGGGTGCGGCCTGCAATTCCTCACCGGTGGCTTCCAGCGGCAGAATGCGACGATCGTCCGCCAGCGGATGCAGGACCACGGTGATGTCCTTGCGCGCCTCTATTACCTCGTCCAGATAGCAGATGGCGCCCTCGCGTACCGCACGGGTCAGGGGGCCGTCCTGCCAGAAGGTGCCGTTGGCACCGATCAGGTGGCGGCCGACCAGATCCGCGGTGGTCAGGTCGTCGTGGCAGGCCACGGTATACAGCTTGCGGCCCAGGCGCTCGGCCATGTACTGGATGAAGCGGGTCTTGCCACAACCGGTCGGGCCCTTGATCAGCACCGGCATGCCGAAGCGGTCGGCCTGCTCGAAGAGCTCGACCTCATTCCCGCTGCGCTGATAGAACAGGGCAGGCTGCGGAGACAGGAGTTCGGATCGGGTTGCATGCATTGGAAATTCCTTGCTGAGCGACGTTTGCTCAACCTGTAACAAGGAATGTGCCAACTTCTAAGTGATTGAAATGTAAAGGATAAAGCCAGTGATGGTGATATGAACCCTGGCTGAACAGGGTTTTTTATACTTTAAATGGTTTAATTTACCCAATCCACAGTGCGATGGTATGTCGCACCATAAAATGCGGCAGCATGTCGCATGTCGGCTTGACGGCCATCAAATTTTCCTGCGGGCACTTCACCGATGATGAAGGCACATCAGTGGAGTGATTGCCATGAAAAAGCCAGCACTTGTCGCAACCCTGTCCCTTCTCAGCCTGTCGGTGGCAGCGGCCTCCGTCGAGCCGACCCTGCGGCTGGAGGATACCGTGGTGAGCGGCACCGGGTTCGAGGTCGCCAGTCTGATGAGCCCCGGTTCCATTACCCGGATCAGCCGGGAGCAGGTCCAGGGGCGCACGCTGGCGGATGTGGCGGAACTGTTCCGGGATATCCCCGGGGTAGTGCTGACTGACGCCGATACCCCCGGCATGAAACGCATCTCCATCCGCGGCGAGAGCTCGCGGCGGGTAACCATCCGCATCGATGGGCAGACGGTTACCGATCACACCGATTACGGCACACCGCTGTTGATCGATCCCGCACTGATCGAGCGGGTGGAGGTGGTCCGGGGGCCGGCTTCGGTGATCAACGGCTCCAACGCCATCGGCGGGGTGGTCAATATCATCACCCGGCGCGGCAGCGATCGGCCTCTGGAAGCCTATGCCGGCGGTGGCTACTACTCGGCTACCCAGGGCTATCGCAGCAACGCGGGACTGGCGGGCAGCAGTGACCACTTCGACTATCGGCTGAGTCTTTCCCGCAGCGAGCACAGCGACCGGCGCACCCGGGAGTACGGCGCCCTGGACAACTCGGCTTATGACAACCACTCCGCGGCGCTGCATCTGGGCTACCGCCAGGGCAATCACTACCTGGCACTGAAGGCCGAGCGTTTCGATCTGAGTGCCGGCACCTGGGTCGAACCCCAGCCAGGTTCCGAATTCAATCTGGAGTTTCCCACCCGGGATCAGCAGCGCTATGCGTTGTTCTACGAGGCCACGGACCTCGGCCCGGTGCTGCGCAAGCTGTCCGCCAATGCCTATAC
Organism: Halopseudomonas formosensis; assembly: GCF_900115905.1. Classification (GTDB taxonomy): domain Bacteria; phylum Pseudomonadota; class Gammaproteobacteria; order Pseudomonadales; family Pseudomonadaceae; genus Halopseudomonas; species Halopseudomonas formosensis. The sequence continues at coordinate 408,029 of NZ_FOYD01000002.1, read as the reverse complement.
CCGCAGGGTGGACAGGGATTTTCGCAACACCGTGGTGACCCGTGCCATGCCGGTCACTGTCACTGTCGCCAACCAGTCGCTGGATGAACAGCGCACCCGCGGTCTGGCCGGTCAGGCCGAACTCGAACTGCTGGCCGGCCAGACCAGCCTGCTGGGCGTGGAGTTCATGCTTGATGAGCTGGACAGTGACAAGCTCGGCACTACGACCCGGGTCACCCCCATGGGCACTGTGGTCATCCCCAGCAGTGCGAGTCAGACAGCCAATCAGCAGACGCTGTCGGCCTTCGCCCAGCAGCAATGGCAGTTCGCCGATGACTGGACCGCCTACCTGGGCGGGCGCTACTACCGGGTGGAGTCGGAACTGGAGCGCAGCACCGAACGGGCCGGGGTGGACGGCAGCGACAGCCGCCTGCTCGGCTCCCTCGGGCTGGTCTACAGCCCCCGGCCTCATTGGGCGCTGCGGGCCAACCTGGCCGAGGGGTACTCCTATCCGACCCTGAACCAGCTGTACTCGGTGTCGGCCGCGCGGGACCGCATCTTCTATGGCACCCCGGACCTGGACCCCGAGCGCGCCCGGGTGCTGGAGCTCGGCTGGCGCTACGAGGTGCCCGGGGTGACCGCGGATATCGCCTTGTTCCACACCCGCGCCCGGGACTACATCGATCGCCAGCGCGTCACTGCTACCCCGGACGGCTATGTCCCGCCGAGCAACCCGGCCCTGGAGCAATGGCAGTACGTCAACGTCAGTCAGGCCCGCACCACGGGACTGGAGCTGGCTGTGGAGTGGCGTCCGGACTGGCTGCTGCAGCCCCACGCGGCCATCAGCCTGAGCCGTCGCAAATTCGACTATGGCAACGGCTATGCCACCCGGGACAGCGGTTTGCCCCTGGCGACCGGCACCCTGGGGCTGCGTTCCTACCAGGTGCTGGGGCAGCTGGATGGGGAGTTTGACCTGTTCATCCGCACCGCCAGTGGCGCCGAGCGCCGGGGGGCTGACCGCCAGCTGGAGGAACGGCAATCCGGTTACGCCACCCTCAATCTGGCGATGACCTTCGACTTCCAGGACAGGCTCAGCGCCAGAGTTCTGCTGGGCAACCTGCTCAACCGCTCATATCAACCCTTTGATGAGCTGCCAGGCCTGCAACGGCATATCGATACGGAGATACGACTGACCTTCTGAGCTGCGCGTCAACGCTTTGCCACTATCTGAATCACGGAAAGGAAAACAGCCATGAGAATGACCACATCGCTTACCACAGCATTGAGTGTGCTGGCCCTGACAGTCACTGCGGCGGCCTTTGCCCAGACCTCCAACCCGGAACAGGCCGCGGCTGCCTACCAGGGGGAGGCGTCGGCGATAGACCCGACGCTGGCCAGGGTCGTGCATACCCCAGGTGCGCCGGATCTTACCGAGGCCGATTTCGATCGGGCCAAGGAAATCTACTTCCAGCGCTGCGCCGGCTGCCACGGCGTGCTGCGCAAGGGGGCAACCGGCAAGCCGCTTACCCCGGACATCACCCAGCAGCGCGGCCAGGCCTATCTGGAAGCCCTGATCACCTACGGCTCACCCGCCGGCATGCCGAACTGGGGCACGTCGGGGGAGCTGAGCCCCGAGGAGATCACCCTGATGGCCAACTACATCCAGCATGAGCCGCCGACTCCTCCGGAGTGGGGCATGGCCACCATGCGCGAAACCTGGAACGTGCTGGTCAAGCCAGAGGACCGGCCGACCCGGCAGATGAACAACCTGGACCTGCCCAACCTGTTCTCGGTGACCCTGCGTGACGATGGCAAGATCGCCCTGATCGACGGCAACAGCAAGAAGATCGTCAAGACCATAGATACCGGCTATGCGGTGCACATCTCGCGGATGTCCGCCTCCGGCCGCTACCTGCTGGTCATCGGTCGCGATGCCAAGATCGACATGATCGACCTGTGGGGCAAGGAGCCGGTCAAGGTCGCGGAAATCAAGGTGGGTATCGAGGCGCGCTCGGTGGAAACCTCCAAGTTCGAGGGCTTCGAGGACAGGTATGTGATTGCCGGCGACTACTGGCCGCCGCAATTCGTGATCATGGACGGCGAGACCCTGGAGCCGCTGAAGATCGTCTCGACACGGGGCATGACCGTGGACGAGCAGGAGTATCACCCCGAACCGCGGGTGGCGGCCATCATCGCCTCCCACGAGCATCCGGAGTTCATCATCAACGTCAAGGAAACCGGTCAGGTCATGCTGGTCAACTACGAGGATCTGGAGAACCTCAGCGTGACCAGTATCGGCACCGCCCAGTTCCTGCATGACGGCGGCTGGGACAGCTCGCACCGCTACTTCATGACGGCGGCCAACAACTCCAACAAGGTGGTGGTGATCGACTCCCGCGACCGCAAGCTGGCGGCCATTGTGGATGTCGGCAAGATCCCGCACCCGGGCCGTGGCGCCAACTTCGTGCACCCGCAGTTCGGACCGGTGTGGGGAACCAGCCACCTGGGTGACGACACCATCTCGCTGATCGGGACCGATCCGGTGAACCATCCCGAGCATGCCTGGAAGGTGGTGGCCACCCTGAAGGGGCAAGGCGGTGGCTCGCTGTTCATCAAGACCCACCCGAAATCCAGCCATCTCTACGTGGATACCACCTTCAACCCGACCGCGGAGATCGCCCAGTCGGTGGCGGTATTCGACATCAACAACCTGGAGGCGGGTTACAAGGTACTGCCGATTGCCGAGTGGTCCGGCATCGCCGAGGGCCCGCGCCGGATAGTCCAGCCCGAATACAACCGGGCCGGGGACGAGGTGTGGTTCTCGGTGTGGAGTGGTCAGGAGGAGGAATCGGCCATCGTGGTGGTGGACGACAGGACCCTGGAGCTCAAGCGTGTCATCCGCGACCCGCGGCTGATCACACCGACCGGCAAGTTCAACGTGCACAACACCCAGCACGATGTGTACTGAAGCGGTCTGGCAGTAACGAAAACGGGAGCCGATCGGCTCCCGTTTTCATTGATGCAGCTGCTCAGTTGCTGATCTGCGACTGCTGGTAGTTTTCCAGCCCTACCTTGTCGATCAGACCCAGCTGGGTTTCCAGCCAGTCGATATGCTCTTCCTCGGACTCGAGGATCTCTTCGGCCAGATCACGGCTGCCGTAATCACCGATGCTCTCGAAGTAGGCGATGGCGTCCTTGAGATCCTGGATGCCGGAGATCTCCAGGCGCAGGTCGCACTCGAGGATCTCCCGGGTGTTCTCGCCGATCAGCAACTTGCCCAGATCCTGCAGGTTGGGAATGCCCTCGAGGAACAGGATGCGCTTGATCAGCGCATCGGCATGCTTCATCTCGTCGATGGATTCCTTGTATTCATGCTCGCCGAGCTTGTCCAGCCCCCAGTCCTGCAGCATGCGAGCGTGCAGAAAATACTGGTTGATGGCGACAAGCTCATTGCCGAGCAGCTTGTTGAGATGGCGGATAGCCTGTGCATCGCCTTTCATGACGGTAATCCTCAGTATGCTGGGTGAGCCTCAACAACTGAGTGTGCTACCGGTACTGGATGCTGTCAAATCCGCCTTGGAAATCAAACAGATAGGAATGTATTACGGATGTGTGCGAGACGCATTCATGCCATCGCGTATTGCGCGGCATTGACGAAGCTCACGCTGGTCTGACGGTACTCGTTGATGATCGACTTGCACTCGCGGCCACACTTGCCGCATTGGGTGGCTACGTCCAGGCGTTCGCGCAGGTCGCGCATGCTGCAGGCGCCCTCGGTTACAGCATCGCGAATCTGTGTGTCAGTGATTCCCTTGCAAAGACATACATACATGGGCATTCCCCCGGCAGGTCAAGATGGCGATAAGGTAAGGCGAATGAGAATAATTGTCAAACAATTATCCATGCTATTCGCATTCCATCAATTGCCGGGCATCAACAGCACGGCCGCAACGCCCATCATCGAGCTGAATATCTCCCATCCTGCTGCGTTATGGTCGCGCCAGGCCCCGTCAATTCTGGGTTCTGGTCCGGCACGATCCTGGTGGCGAAGGGATGGGCCCCCACAGAGCGAAGGGAGGAGGTTAACGAACCTCAACCTGACGTAGACTGGCATAAGCGCCCGGTGCCTGCGGGCGGACAATAACAATTACAACAGGGCCGGTGGCAGCTGTGCCGGTCGCAATGGGAGTGGCATCAATGAGTCAGTCCGGAATCCTCAAGCGTTCCACCATCCTTATCCATGGCTCCGTGGGCATGCCCCTGGCCATCATCGGTTATCCCCTGGCAGTGTACCTGCCTCCCTTCTACGCCCAGGAAATGGGACTCAACATGGCGCTGATGGCGCTGGTACTGGTTTTTGCCCGCCTCACCGATGTGGTTACCGACCCGATCATGGGCATGATCAGTGATCGCTGGCAGACCCGCTTCGGCCGGCGCAAGCCCTGGCTGGTGCTGGGTACACCCATCATGTTGCTCAGTACAGTGATGATTTTCATGCCGCCCGATGGAGCCGGCCTCTGGCATTTGCTGCTCTGGACAGTGCTCATGTATCTGGGCTGGACCATGGTGACCCTGCCCTACGGGGCCTGGGGAGCCGAGTTGTCGACCCTGTACCACCAGCGCAGTCGGGTTACCGCCTCGCGGGAGGGGTTCGTGCTGGTCGGGTTGTTCGTTGCGGCGCTGGCCCCTGCAGTGGTGCAGGCCATGGGCAAACGTTACGCCGCCGGTGATACCGACGGCGCCTTCATGCAGGCGATGATCTGGCTGGTCGGCAAGGACGGTCAGCTGGGCCTGGGCTACGGCCCCATCCTGGCCGGCATGGGCTGGCTGCTGCTGATACTGTTGCCGGTCACCGTGCTGATGGTGGTGACCATGGTGCGCGAGGCGCCTCCGCGCTCGGTACAGAAGACCGACTGGAAGAAGGGCCTGCGGGTGATGAAGAACAACGGTCCCTTCAAGCGTCTGATGCTGATTCTGCTGATCGTCATCACCGGCGAGTCTTTCCGTAACGCCATGTCGGTGTTCTTCATGCAGCACGTGATCCAGATCCAGGCCCATATCGGCATGATGTATCTGCTGTATTTCGGCGTGGGAATACTGGGCATTCCGTTCTGGTTGATCCTCGGTCGTCGCATCGGCAAGCACAATGCCTTCTGTGTCGCCGTGGCGGTATCCAGCGCCAGTATTCTGGGCATGTTCTTCCTGCAGGCGGGCCAGCTGGTGCCCTTCGCGCTGATGTTCGCGATCAAGGGGTTCTGCTTTGCTGCCTTCCAGTTCCTGCCGCTGTCCATGCTGGCGGACATCGTTGATCTGGACACCGCGCGCAGCAAGGAGCACCGCACCGGCCTGTTCTTTGCCATGTCGGGGATGGCGCAGAAATCGGCGATGGCGCTGGGTCTGGGCCTGTCGCTGGGGCTGCTGGCGCTGGTCGGCTTCGATGCCACCCAGGCGGTGCATTCGGACCAGTCGCTGATGTCCCTGCGGGTGCTCTATATCGTCGGCCCCGTACTGATGTACATGGCCGCCTTCGTGCTGGCGCGGCGCTACCCGCTGACCTCCTCGCGCCAGGAGCGCATCCAGTCCTGGATCGAACGGCGGGATCTGCGCCTGCAGGCGGCCGCAGCGCCCGAGAACTGCCAGGCGCGAATCTGACCTGCGCTTCCGCTATGCTGTCATCCTTCAAGATCAGTGAAGGATGACAGCAATGGCAGAACGGTCGCAGTTCGAGTTGCTGGGCAGCAGGCGCTTCCTGCCCTATTTCATTACCCAGTTTCTCGGCGCGTTCAATGACAACGTGTTCAAGCAGGCTCTGGTGCTGGCGATCCTGTTTCGCGTCGGCACCAGCGCCGACCCCAATGTATTGATCAATTTCAGCGCGCTGCTGTTCATCCTGCCGTTCTTCCTGTTCTCCGCGCTGGGTGGGCAGCTCGGGGAGAAATACCCCAAGCACCGGCTGATCCGGCTGATCAAGTTCGCCGAAATCCTGATCATGCTGTTCGGCGCGGCAAGCGTGCTGCTCGCCAATCTGCCGATGATGCTGGCCGTGCTCTTCGTCATGGGCTCGCAGTCAGCGCTGTTCGGCCCGGTGAAGTACTCGATACTGCCCCTGCACCTGGCGGAGCGGGAGCTGGTCGGTGGCAATGCTCTGGTGGAGATGGGCACCTTTCTGGCGATCCTCGGTGGCACCCTGTTCGCCGGCCTGCTGATGAGCAGTGAGCAGTGGGCCTGGTGGGTATCGCTGGCCGTGCTGGGATTCGCCTTGGCCGGCTTTCTCGCCAGTCTGGGCATACCCGCGACCACGGCTGCGCTGCCGGGCCTGGCATTGGACTGGAATATCTTCCGGCAGTCAGCTCGCATTCTGCACCTGGGGCTGGTGAAGCAGTCGCGCACCGTGTCCCGCTCGCTGCTGGCCAACTCCTGGTTCTGGTTTCTGGGCGCAACCTATCTGGCGCAGATTCCGGGTTTTACCCATGACTACCTGCACGGCGACGAGTCGGTGGTCAGTCTGATCCTGGCGGTGTTCTCCATCGGCATTGCTGCGGGGTCGCTGCTGTGCGAGCGGCTGGCGGGGCGTACGGTCAACCTCGGGCTGGTTCCGATCGGTGCGGCAGGGCTGACCCTGTTCGGCCTGTTGTTGTGGGTTGGGGCCGGACAGTTGGCGGTGGGTGTGGAACAGTTGAGCTGGCGCGCGTTGCTGCATCAGCCGGCGGCCTGGTGGGTGATGAGCTGCATTCTCGGGCTGGGCATGTTCGGCGGTTTCTATATCGTGCCCCTGTATGCCCTGATCCAGTCCCGTACCGACGACCATGAGCGATCCCGGGTCATCGCCGCCAACAACATTCTCAATTCGCTGCTGATGGTGCTCTCGGCGGTACTGGCCATGCTCATGCTGGGGGTGGTGGGCATCAGCATTCCCCAGCTGTTCCTGCTGGTGTCGCTGCTCAATATTGCCTTTTCGTGCTATCTGTTTTTCACTGTCCCCGAATTCCTGCAGCGGCTGCGGCTGTGGCGCGGCGCCGGCGGATGACACAGGGAGGGTCGATATGGATCATATGGACGAGTTGCGTCGGCGCGACCAACTGCTCAGCTGGGGCGAGCAGGGGCTGCTGACGCCGACGCAGCTGAAGCGCGCCCTGGCGCCAGCCACATCAGCGGCTTCCGCTGCGCAATGGCGCTGGGCGCTGGACCGGTTGCTGGGCTTCTACGGCTGCCTGCTGCTGGCGCTGGGCGTGATCTTCTTCTTTGCCTTCAACTGGGACGAGCTGCATCGCGGGCACAAGCTGGCGGCGGCGGCGCTCGCTCTCAGCGGCTTTGCCGTGGCTGCTTTCATCCTGCAATCCGGTTCGGCATTCCAGCATGCCTGTCTGTTCGGAGCGGCCCTGACCACGGGAGCCCTGCTGGCACTGATCGGCCAGATATATCAGACCGGTGCCGATATCTGGCAGCTGTTCGCCGGCTGGAGTGCGCTGATGCTGCTCTGGGTGCTGTTGTCGCGCTCCGCGGCCAGCTGGATGCTGCTGTGGCTGGTCGTCAATCTGGCGGTGTTGCGCTACTTCGCCGTGCATGCCGGGTGGCTGGGCAGCATCCTGACCTCGGCGTCGGGTCTGCTGGCTGCGGTGCTGACCAATCTGCTGTTGTTGCTCGTGTTCGAGATGGCTGGAGGCTGGCTGCTGCTCCGGCCGGGCAGGTTGCTGCACCGCCTGTGCGGTCTGGCGCTGGTAGCGGCGCTTACCGTCGGCGGTTGTATCGGCTGGTGGCAGCATGAGTACCGGGAACTGCTGGTCGGACTGCTGCTGGCAGCGCTGATCGGCTTGCCTGTCTACCTGCGCAGGCGCCCGGACCTGTTCATGGTGGCCATCCTGGCCTACTCGCTGGTCGTGCTGACGGCTGCGGGTCTGATCCGCCTGCTGGATCCGCTGGACGGTTTCGGAGTGCTGCAGCTGGTGGGCATCCAGTTACTGGCCAGCAGTGCCGCAGTGTCGGTGTGGCTGCACCGCCTGTACCGGGAGGCAAACGCATGAGGGAGAGTTGGAAGCAGGCGCTGCTGGAGAATCTGCGTCAGCGCGGCATAGTGGATGAGGCTGCCGCTGCGGCGGTGATGCAGCAGAGCCCGGCACCCTGGTTCGTTCATCTGTTTGCCGGTCTGGCCGCTTGGTTGGCAGCGCTGATGCTGATTCTCAGCAGTGCCCTGGCGCTGGCGCACGACAGCCTCTTCGGGGCCATCCTGATTGGCGCCATGCTGCTGGGACTGGCAGTCTGGCTGCTACGTCAGCCCGGCATCTTTCTGGCGCAGATGGGGCTGGCCCTGTCGCTGGCGGGGCAGGGCATGCTGGTCTACGCGGTCGGCGAACTGTCCGGATCTGATGAGCTGCGCAGTTGCGCCCTGAGCGGTGCACTGGTCGCCTTGGGCATGCTGTGGGTGCCGGCGCCCGCGCTGCACAGGGTGCTCTGTGCCCTGGGTGTATTTGCCGGCGTGGCGGTGCTGATCGGTTTCAATGGCTGGCTGTCGCTTTACGGTCTGCTGCTGGCGGGCCTGGCACTGCTGCTCTGGCTCCGTCGGGGCGCATGGGCCGGGGCGCCGCAGGCGCTGGTCTGGCGGGCGGTGGCGGCGGCAGCGACCCTTGCTGCCATGGCACTGCCGCTGATAGCCCGCAGGGACTGGACGCTACCGCTGGGCAGGCTGGCCGACGAAGCCGCATGGGTTCTGTGGCTGTACCCCCTGGGCGCAGCCACCCTGCTGCTGGGCGTTGCGCTCTGGCTGGTGCGGGGCCAGTCGCTGGCGAGGGTGGCATCGGTGGGTATTGCCTGCCTGGTTGTCGGTGCACTTGGCTGGGCGGCTCCGGGGCTGCTGGTGACAGGTGCCCTGTGGCTGGCTTTGTTCCGGGCATGCGAGCGCCTCTGGTGCGCCCTGGTCGGACTGGTGGTGACCCTGTATCTCGGCGACCTGTATTACAGCCTGCATCTCAGTCTGTTGCACAAGTCGATGGTGCTGATGCTCAGCGGCGTGGTGCTTCTGCTGCTGCGCTGGCTGGTGCTGCGCTTCTGGGAGGCTGACAATGAGAGCTGAACGTGCTGCGATAGTGGCTGCCCTGTGTCTGGTGCTGGCGGTGGCCTGCTATCTGGTGTACGGCTTCGAGCGCACTCTGCGTGATGGTCAGCTGGTGCTGCTGGAGCTGGCCCCGGTGGATCCGCGCTCACTGATGCAGGGGGATTACATGGCCCTGCGCTTTGCCGTGGATGCCCAGCTGCCTGATTCCGGTGAGCAGATACCGGGCTATGCCTATCTGCACCGCGGCGCGGAAGGCCGGGCGGTGCTGGCTGGCACGGGGGACCAGCTCAGCTCCGAGCCGGGTGTGGTGTCCATGCGTATCCGCAGGGAGGGTGGACATCTGACGGTGGGGCCGAATGCCTTCTTCTTCCAGGAGGGCACCGCACATGTCTATGAGCAGGCTCGCTGGGGAGGCTTTCGCGTTGCCGATGATGGCACGGCCTTGCTGGCCGGGCTCTATGATGGGCAGCTACAGCTGCTGGGCAGCAACCGGCGCTGAATGTCGTCGCCGATACTGCTGCTGCCGTGGATCAGGCTTTCTTTGCCGCCGCACGGGCGCGCGGACCGCCATAGGTCTGACCGCTGGTGCCGGTGGGGATGGTCTGGATCTCGCCGCCGGACGCGAGGAAGGCTGCAACCTGAGCATCGATGGAGGCGCTGGTGGTAACCGCGGGTTCCGGCTTGCTTCGCGCGGCGGCGCGGGTCGGCTTGGCGGCGGGTTTGACGGCGGGTTTGGCTGACATGGAATCTGCTCCCTTGCGATAAAAACAACCATAATACACTTTATCTGTCAACAAAGCTTGTGCTGTTTTTATCTGGTGCCTTCCCTGGCATTTATCCCCGTCCAATCGCCGCAAGATTTCCGCAAATCCCGGCAGATCAGTGCTGGTGACCACCTTCGCCATGGGCATGGCCGTGGGCCAGTTCCTCTTCGGTAGCGGCGCGTACCGAGAGAATCTCCACGTCGAACTTCAGATCACGACCGGCCAGCGGATGGTTGGTGTCTACCACCGCCTGGGACAGGCCGACCTTGACCACGGTAACCTGGCGCGGACCCTGCTCGGTCTGGACAATCGCCAGCATGCCCGGTTTCCATTTCCTGGCGCCCTGCAGGTGCTTTACCTGGACCTTCTGGGTGGCATCGGGCCGGACAGGGCCGTAGGCCTTGTCCACCGGCAGCTCGACCGTGAAGCTGTCGCCGGCCTTGTGGCCTTCCATGGCTTCTACCAGACCTTCGAGCAGGCCGGGCTGGCCATGCAGGTAGAGCACCGGCTCATGGTCACGGGAGGTTTCGACCTGACCATCGGCGTCGAACAGGGTGTAGTGGAACTGGACTACGGTATCTTTGGCAATCTGCATGGCTGCGACTCGTCCTGGATGGAAAAGCCGCCATTATCCGGAGCGTCGGCCCGCTTGCCAAGCCGTGGGGTGATTCAGTCCGAATCACCCTCTTCGAGCATCTGTTCCAGGGGCAGCTGCGCGCTGACGTTGACGCTGCCCTGGGCCGGGAATATCACCAGATGATCGGCGGCTACGCTGATTCCCAGAACCTCGCCGAGGGGGTGGTCATCATGGCTGGGGAACAGGGTCTCGACGGTGCTGCCGGTGGGCAGCTGCAGGCGGTAGAGGGTGGTGGCGCCGAGGAAGACCTTGCCGGTGATGGTGGCAGTCAGCGGGCTGCTGGCCTGGCCGACAATGTCGTCAGGACGCAGCAGCACGTCCACTGCACTGCCCGGAGGCAGCTGATAGGCGCGATCGCCGCGCAGCACACCCAGCTCGGTCTGTACCGTGTCGGGGGTCAGCAACTGACCACGGATGAAGTAACCCTGGCCGATGAAGCTGGCGACAAAGGGAGTGGCCGGCTCGTGATAGAGGTTGAATGGAGTATCCCACTGCTGCAGGCGACCGTCGCGCAGCACGCCGACCTGATCGCAGACGGCGAAGGCCTCGTTCTGGTCGTGGGTGACCAGCAGTGCGCTGATGCCCCGGGTCTTCAGGATGTCGCGCACTTCGGCGGACAGGCGGCGACGCAGGTCACCGTCCAGATTGGAGAAGGGCTCGTCCAGCAACAGCAGGGCAGGCTCGGGAGCCAGTGCCCGGGCCAGTGCTACCCGTTGCTGCTGTCCGCCGGACAGCTCATGGGGATAGCGCTTGCCGAGACGGTCCAGCTTGACCAGTTCCAGCAGTTCGCTGACTATCCGGCGGCGTTCGGGGTGCTTGCTGATGCCGAAGGCGATGTTCTCCGCCACAGTCAGGTGGGGAAACAGGGCGTAATCCTGAAATACCATGCCGATGCGGCGCTGCTCCGGCGGAACGCGCTGCCCCGGACTGGACATCACCTGGCCCTGCAGACGGATCTCGCCGGCGGTAACCGGCTCGAAACCGGCAATGCTGCGCAGGGTGGTGGTCTTGCCGCAGCCGGAGGGGCCCAGCAGGCAGCCGATGTCGCCGGCCCGCAGATGCAGACTCAGGTCCTGGACTATCGGATGGTTGTCATAGCCGCAGCTGAGGTGGTTCAACTCCAGAACGATCTGGGACATGGTGCTCACTCGACCAGCAGGAACTCGACCAGGGCTTTCTGCGCGTGCAGGCGGTTTTCGGCCTGATCCCAGACCACGCTGCGCGGATCATCCAGCAGGTCATGGGACACTTCCTCTCCGCGGTGGGCGGGCAGGCAGTGCATGAACAGGACTTCGGGGTCGGCCTGATCGAGCATGGCCCGGGTGACCTGATAGGGAGTGAATACCCGCAGCCGTTCCTGGGCCTCGTCTTCCTGGCCCATGGAGGCGAAGACGTCGGTGCATACCAGGTGGGCGCCGGCGACCGCTTCGCGGGGATCGCGCAGCAGCGTGACACGATCGCCCGCGCGATCCAGCCACGCCTGATCCGGTTCGTAGCCCTCCGGGCAGGCCACGCGCAGCTGGAAGTCGAACTGCATGGCGGCCTGGATATAGGTATTGCACATGTTGTTGCCGTCACCGATCCAGGCGACCGTCTTGCCCTTGATGCTGCCGCGATGCTCAAGGAAGGTCTGCATGTCGGCCAGCAGCTGGCAGGGGTGCAGATCATCACTCAACCCGTTGATCACCGGAACCTGGGAGTGGGTGGCGAAGGTTTCCAGGGTGCTGTGGGCGAAGGTGCGGATCATGATGGCGTCGCACATGCGTGACAGTACGCGGGCGCTGTCTTCCACCGGCTCGCCACGACCGAGCTGGGTGTCCCGTGGGGACAGGAAGATGGCCTGGCCTCCCAGCTGGATCATGCCGGCTTCGAAGGACACCCGGGTCCGGGTGGAGGCTTTCTCGAAGATCATTCCGAGCACCCGATTCTTCAGCGGCTCGTAGACTACCCCCTGGCGGTGCAGATCCTTCAGCTCGATGCCGCGCTTGAGCAGGCTGGTCAGCTCTGCCTGGGAACAATCCATCAACGAGAGAAAATGCCGTACTGTCATCTTGTGTTACCTGATCGGGATTGGCTGCTGGCGGGAAACAGGACCCCTTACCGCAGCTCGGTGGCTCGGTACAAGCCATATCTTGAAAGGTGAGAAGCGGGCATCTTATAGGGAAAATCCGTTGCAAGGCAAATGACGCCAATGGTCGCCGTGCAGTTGGGCAGGGCGGGGTGGTTTGCGATACAATGGCGATCATCATTCCGGCCCCAAACGCCTCAGAGGATTGCCATGAGCAGTACTATCGACACCATCAAAGACCAGATTGCCAGCCACCCCATCCTGATCTACATGAAGGGTGCTCCGAATGCTCCGCAGTGCGGCTTCTCCGCCCGTGCGGTACAGGCGTTGATGAGCTGTGGCCAGAAATTCGCCTACGTGGACATCCTGCAGAATCCGGATATCCGCGCCGAGCTGCCCAAGTACGCCAACTGGCCCACCTTCCCGCAGCTGTGGGTCAAGGGTGAGCTGGTCGGTGGCAGCGACATCATTCTCGAGCTGGCCGAATCCGGCGAGCTGCAGACCATGCTGGAAGCGGCCGCGCAGGACTGAGCGAGGCTGCCAGCGGATCTAAGCATCGGGCGGCAATGGATTTTTTTTCATCAAGGCCTTGTGAAAATAAAACGTTTATGTAAAATGCCGCCTCACCAACACGGAGCGTAGCGCAGCCTGGTAGCGCGTCTCGTTCGGGACGAGAAGGTCGCTGGTTCGATTCCAGTCGCTCCGACCAATACGGTCATCTTCGGATGACCAGCACAAAGCCCTGACCCCGGTCAGGGCTTTGTCGTTTCTGCACTGTCCATCCCTTGTTCGGGTCTTGAACTCCCCCGGTTGAATGTTCGGCCTTCGAGCGGGTCCAAGCCTGCGCTATCTGCGGGCCGGGCTCGCTGGTATTCTTCAACCGTCATCCCTGCATGGACGAATCTGCACAGCCATGAACAACACCAAGATGGAAAACAAGAGCTTTCTGTTGCTGCTGGCACTGGTCTCGGTCGCTTTCGCGACGATACTGCTGCCGTTCTACGGTGCCGTGTTCTGGGGCACCATACTGGCGATCATCTTCCAGCCGGTGCAGCGCCGCCTCGAAGCGCGTCTGGGGCAGCGGCGGGGATGGGCGGCGGCGCTGACCCTGCTGATCATCCTGCTGATAGTCATACTTCCCCTCAGTCTTCTGGCCGGTGCGCTGGTGCAGGAGGGTGCCAACTTCTACGAGCGCATCAGCAGCGGCACCCTCGATGTCGGCGGGTATCTGCAGCAGGTGGTCAATGCCCTGCCGGAGTTTGCCCGGGATCTGCTGGAGCGTTTCGGCCTGGCCGACCTGGCCGGCGTGCAGGCGCGACTCTCCGAATTTGCCATGAGTGGCAGTCAGTTCCTGGCGACCAAGGCCTTCAGCATAGGTCAGAACACCTTCCAGTTCCTGATCAGCTTCGCCATCATGCTCTACCTGCTGTTCTTCCTGCTGCGTGATGGTCGGCTGGTGGCAGCGCAGATCCGCCGCGCCATTCCGCTGGGTCAGATGTACAAGCAGCACCTGCTGAGCAAGTTCACCACTGTGGTCAAGGCCACGGTCAAGGGCAACATCGCCGTGGCGGCGATCCAGGGCGCGCTGGGCGGCTTCATCTTCTGGGTGCTCGGATTGCAGGGGGCGGTGCTCTGGGGCGTCCTCATGGCGGTGCTGTCGCTGTTGCCGGCGGTGGGTGCCAGTCTGATCTGGGGACCGGTGGCGATCTACTTCCTGGCCACCGGTGCCATCTGGCAGGCGGCGGTACTGACTGCCTTCGGCGCAGTCGTGATCGGTCTGGCGGACAACGTGCTGCGTCCGATCCTGGTGGGCAAGGACACCAAGCTGCCGGACTATGTGGTGCTGATTTCCACCCTGGGCGGCATTGCGCTCTTCGGCCTCAACGGGTTCGTCATAGGCCCGCTGATTGCAGCGCTGTTCATGGCGGCCTGGAGTCTGTACGCCGAGGCGCGGGAGGAGCAGGAGGTCGTTGCCGTGCCCGCCGTACCCGCCGAGGACGAGGAGCTGCCTGACGAATCGGCCGAGGTAGCAGCGGCGGCTGTGCCTGCCGAAGAGATGCCGGCCAGCGAACTGCCGGATTCAGCCCGGCCCTGAGAGGGGGCGCGGCGCGGTCAGGTTCCCCGTACCCGCCGCACCGCATCCAGCCAGCCCTGATAGAGCTGCAGGCGGCGCTGCTCGGGCATCAGAGGGGCGAAGCTGCGCTCCCGGCCCCAGTGGCCGGCAAGCTCCTGCAGACTGCCGAACAGGCCCTGTTGCAGTCCCGCCAGGCAGGCCGCACCCAGGGCGGTGGTCTCGGTTATGCGGGGACGCTCCACCGCCACGCCCAGGGTATTGGCCAGGGCCTGCACCATCCAGTTGTTGACCACCATGCCACCATCCACCCGGAGCGAGGTTATGGCCATGTTGCCATCGGCCTGCATGGCTTCCAGCAGGTCACGGGTCTGGAAGCACACCGACTGCAGCCCGGCGGTGACGATCTCGGCAATACCGGTGTCCCGGGTCAGGCCGAGGATGGCCCCGCGAGCCTTGGGATCCCAGTAGGGGGCACCCAGTCCGGTGAACGCCGGTACCAGATAGACGCCACTCTGATCCCCGACCTGCTCGGCCAGGGCTTCGGTTTCGTCGGCATGGCTGATCAGCCTGAGTCCGTCGCGCAACCACTGGATGGCGGCACCGGCGACAAAGATGCTGCCCTCCAGGGCGTAGGTGGGCTTGCCATCGAGCCGGTAGGCGACGGTGGTCAGCAGGCGGTGGGCCGAGCGCACCGGTGTGTCGCCGGTGTTCATCACCATGAAGCAGCCGGTGCCATAGGTACTCTTGACGCTGCCCGGGCTGAAACAGGCCTGCCCGACCAGCGCCGCCTGCTGGTCACCGGCCATGGCCGCCACCGGGATGGGGGCGCCGAACAGGCTCGGGTCGGTGTGGCCGAACTCGGCGGTGTTGTCCAGCACCTCGGGCAGCAGGCTGGCCGGGATGTTCATGAGTTCAAGCAGCTGTTGATCCCACTGCTGGGTATGGATATTGAAGAGCAGGGTGCGCGAGGCGTTGGTGGCGTCGGTGCGATGCACCCGGCCCCCGGTCAGGCGCCACAGCAGGAAGCTGTCCACGGTGCCGAAGCGCAGCTGCCCCTGTTCGGCCTGCTGGCGGGCACCGGGCACCTGGTCCAGGATCCAGCGCAGCTTGGTGGCGGAAAAGTAGGGATCGATCAGCAGGCCGGTGCGCTCGCTGATCAGCGCCTCGTGACCCTGCTCGCGCAACTGGTCGCAGTAGGCGGCGGTGCGCCTGTCCTGCCAGACGATGGCCGGGTAGATCGCCTGCCCGGTCTCGGCATTCCAGACCAGGGTGGTCTCCCGCTGATTGGTGATGCCGATGCCGCGGATATCGGTTGCCGCCAGTCCGGCCTGCTGCAGTGCGTTGCGCACCACGCTGACCACCGACTGCCAGATGTCTTCCGGATCATGTTCGACCCAGCCATCCTGCGGAAAATGCTGGGCGAACTCCTGCTGTGCCGTCTGCAGCGGGCGACAGTGCTGATCGAAGATCATTGCCCGGCTGCTGGTGGTGCCCTGGTCTATCGCAAGCAGGTAGTCTGGCATGGGAATATCCGTCAGTCGTTGCGCCCGATGGGGGCGAAGGTGGCATGGGTCTGGCTGGCCAGATCCGACGGTGCCAGGGCGATCTCCAGCCCGCGTCGGCCTGCGCTCACGTAGATCTCCGGCCACTGCGTGGCGCTGTCATCAATGAAGGTGCGCAGGCGCTTCTTCTGGCCCAGCGGGCTGATGCCGCCCAGCAGGTAGCCGGTACTGCGCTGGGCGGCTGCCGGGTCGGCCATGCCGATTCGCTTGCTGCCGGCCGCGCGGGCCAGAAGTTTCAGGTCGAGTTGCCCGCTGACCGGCACCACCGCCACCAGCAGCTCGCCGGTTTCGGTGCTGGCCAGCAGGGTCTTGAACACCCTGGCCGGGTCCAGGCCGAGCTTCTCCGCCGCTTCGCCGCCGTAGGATTCGGCCTGCGGATCGTGTTCATAGCGGTGCAGGCTGTAGTTGACCCGCGCCTTGTCCAGTACTTTGGTTGCCGGTGTCATCTGCTGTTCAGTCGGCGATCCGGACGACCACCTTGCCGAAGTTCCGGCCCTCGAGCAGGCCGATCAGGCCCTGGGGGGCGTTCTCCAGACCCTCGATACGGTGCTCCTTGACCTTGACCTTGCCCTCGGCCACCCAGGGCGTCATCTGCGCCAGGAATTCAGGGTAATGCGGACCATAGTTGTCGAAGATGATGAATGCCTGCATGCGGATGCGCTGGCTCAACAGCAGGCGCATCAGTGCCGGCAGGCGGTCCGGACCCGGTGGCAGTTCGGTGGCGTTGTACTGGGCGATCAGGCCGCACACCGGGATGCGTGCGTGGGGGTTGAGCAGGGGCATGACCGCATCGAAGACCTTGCCACCGACGTTCTCGAAATAGATATCGATGCCGTCCGGACAGGCGTTGGCCAGGTCGTCGGCCAGACTGTCGAGGCGGTGGTCGAGGCAGACGTCGAAGCCCAGCTCATCTACCGCGTAGGCACACTTGTCCGCTCCGCCGGCGATGCCGACCACCCGACAGCCCTTGAGCTTGGCCACCTGACCCACCACGCTGCCCACCGGTCCCGTGGCCGCTGCCACCACCACCGTCTCGCCGGGCTTGGGCTGACCTATATCCAGCAATCCCATGTAACCGGTGAACCCGGGCATGCCCAGCACACCGAGGGCCTGGGAAGGCTCCGGCATGTCGGGGTCGAGCTTGAACACCATGGTGCCGTCCGACAGACTGTAATCCTGCCAGCCGGCGGTATAGCACATCACCAGATCGCCGGGCTGATAACCGTCCAGATTGGATTGCATTACCCGGCTCACCGCACCGCAGGGCATGACGCCGCCCACCGGCACGGGATCGGCATAGGACTTGGCATCGCTCATGCGGCCGCGCATGTAGGGGTCCAGTGACATCCACAGGTTGCGCAGCAGCATCTGCCCCGGACCGGGGGTGGGCACCGGCGTTTCGACCAGGCTGAAGTTCTCGGGCACCGGTGCACCGACGGGGCGGGAGGCAAGCAGGATCTGACGGTTCCGGTCTGGGCTCTGGGGCATGGAAAACTCCGTTGTTATTTGACTGGCTGTGAATGAACCCTAGCATGCAGAGCCCGCCGGGCGAGGTCAACCGTGGGCTATCCTGCCGGTGGTCGTCCCGGGTGAATCGGCGTAGGCTCTCAGGCAGCGGATGAACACAGGAACAATAACAAGATGATCGATACTCCTGCCCTGAACCAGGCGATGCTTGACGAGCCGGCACTGCTGGCCCAGCGTCACCGTCTCGGACGCCTGCGCTTCAGCTCTTCGCTCGAAACCGGATTCCAGGACTACATGCACCGCAAGATGTGCGGACGCCGGTGGCCGGTGACCCTGTCCAGCCTTGGCTTCATGCTGCTGTTCTTCTGGGTGGACTACCGCTACCTGCCGCCGGAAATACACCAGATCAGCATACCGCTGCGCAGTCTGGTGCTGGTGCTGGTCTGCTTCTCCCTGTGGTTCGTCAACCGGCCCGGACGGGTAGCGGTGCCTCTGGCGTTCAAGATGGCGACCCTGGCCTACTTCTGCGTAGGGGCCATGGTGGCGATGATCATCCTGCTGTGCCGTACGCAGCCGCTGGTGGTGCCCGTCACCCATGACGGTCTGTATCTGGTGCTGCTGTCGGGCACCTTTCTGCTGGGCCTGCCGGCGCGCCATTCGGTGCTCTGCTCCTGGCTCATTCTGGGCTGCTATCTGACCGGAGAGGTGCTGATCGGCACGCCCCGGGAGCTCATCCTCACCAGCAGCCTGTATCTGGGCAGTTTCACCCTGATGGGCAGCATTGTCGCCTACGCCTCCGAGTACATGCTGCGCCGCGGCTATCTGAATGAGCAGCTGCTGCAGGCGGCGCGCCTGCGGGCCGAGCGGGAAAGCCAGGGCAAGACACGCTTTCTGGCCACGGCCAGCCATGACCTGCGCCAGCCGCTGCATGCCATGTCCCTGTTCATCGAGCATCTGCAGGAGAAGGTCCAGGAGGCGGAGGCGCGCCGGACCCTGGGGCGCCTGGCCGAATCATCACAACTGCTGCAGGCCATGCTCAGCTCGCTGCTGGACATCTCCCGGCTGTCGGTGGGCATGGTGCGGCCGCAGCTGCGGCACCTGAACCTGCACGACTGGTTGCGGCGCCTTATCGGCAGTCTGGACAGCGCGGCCGCTGAGCGCGGCATCGAGATCAGCCTCCAATGCCCGCCCCGCAGCGCCGTATTCACCGACCCTGTGCTGCTGGAGCGGCTGGTGCGCAACTACCTGACCAATGCCCTGGTGCACTCCGGAGCCCGCAAGGTACTGGTGCGCGTCAGTGAAGGCGAGGAGCAGGCCCGTATCGAGGTGGTGGATGACGGTTGCGGCCTCAGCCGCGAGGATCAGCAGCGCATATTCGAAGAATTCACCCAGCTGCGCAATCCGGCCCGCACCCTGGAGAAGGGGGTAGGCCTGGGGCTGTCCATCTGCCGTCAGCTGCAGCATTTGCTGGAGTATCCCTCCGGCGTCGAGTCCGAGCCGGGACAGGGTGCCACCTTCTGGGTCCGGGTACCCCTCGGCGAGTGGCATCCCGAACCTGCGGTCGTACCGGCCACAAACGGCACGCCGCTGCATGGGCGCGTTCTGCTGGTGGAGAACGATCTGGTCAACCGCGAGGCGATGGAAACGCTGCTGCGTCACTGGGGCCTTACGGTGACCAGTCATGCCGATGCGCAGAGCGTGCTGGCGCTGGGTGTCGAAGGTATCGCGGGAACCGACCTGCTGCTGTCCGACTACCACCTGGAGGGGCCGACCAGTGGACTCGAGCTGATCATCAGTCTGCGTGAACAGGGGATGTACGATGGCGCTACGGCGCTGATTACCGCCGACACCAGCAATGACCTGGAGGACGCCGCGCGTCAGGCGGACGTGACGGTGATCTACAAGCCGGTGCTGCCGGCGCGCCTGCGCCGGGCGGTTCAGGGGCTGCTGAGCCCGGTCAGCTGCTGATCAGCCCGTGCCGGCGCGCGGTGTTCACACATTCGGTGCGGTTGTGGCAGCCCAGGGCCGCGAAGACCGCCTTCAGATGGGTCTTGACCGTGTCCTCGGACAGCGACAGGCGCTGGCAGATGACCTTGTTGGGCAGTCCTTCGGCCAGCAGGTCGAGTATTTCCAGCTGGCGCGGCGTGATGCCCATGTCCCGGGCCAGCGCTCGTCGATCCTGCATCTGGGTCTCGTCGGCGATCAGCACCTGCTCGCCGAACAGCAGCCGCAGGGCAGCGTTGATCAGGGTGGGTCCGTCAGCGGTCTTGCTGATGAACCCGGCGGCTCCGCGCTTGAGAGCTGCGTCCATATCACTGGGGTTGTTGCTGCCGGTAAGGATGGCTACCGGTGTCAGCGGGTCCACCGCATGCAGTTTTTCCAGCAGATGCAGCCCGTTGCCGTCTGGCAGATGCAGATCCAGCAGTATCAGGTCATAGGTGTGACGAGAGACCTGTTCCATGGCTTCGCCGGCGGTACGCGCGTGATCGAGGGTGATGCCCTGGCAGAGACTGTTGAGAGTCAGTGTCAGGCCGTCCAGGTAGATCTGGTGATCATCGATCAGCAACAGGCGGGTATCGGGGGGCAGGGTAGCTATGGGCATGCCGGTTTCCTTACTGTTGCATCCTCTGACAGGATGTCTCTGTGAGCCCTGTACGTCATTGCGCAGGGTTCCCTGTTTGTTATGACAGTCGATATTAAGTAAGGCAGCCGGTGACGTCCAGCTATCGGCGCCGCAGGTAGCCGGTCAGCGCCAGATTGACCACCAGGACCAGCAGGCTGCCAGCGACCACGGCAGGCCATCCGGCCAGCCTCCAGAAGGGGGCGAGATAGTAGATCCCCACCGCGGCGCCCAGATAGTAGAACACCGAATACAGCGATGAGGCGCTGGCCTTGGCGTGGGTGGCGTTCTGGTTGATCCAGCTGTTGGCCAGGGAGTGGGTCAGGAAGAAGCCGAAGGAGTTGAGCAGCAGGCCACCGATGATCAGCCACAGCGGGCTGGTCAGGGTTACCAGGCAGCCGAGTGCAAAGATCAGTATGCCTGTGGCCATGCCGAGGGTCGCACGCTCGGCGCCCACGCGGCCGGACAGACTGGAGGAGAAGGTGCCGGCCAGGTAGGTGAGAAACAGCATGCCCAGGCTGCTGGCGCCCAGCTGCCAGGGCTCCCCGCTGAGGCGGAAGGTGACGAAGGTGTACAGGTTGATGAACACCATGAAGTTGAGCCCGCCGACCAGATAGGCCGGCAGCAGCGCCCGGTTGCCGAGGTGGCTGGCGAAGTTGCGCAGCGTGCCACTGAGGGACAGGGGCTGGGCCCTGAAGCCCCGGGCCGGTGGCAGCAGCAGGAGCACAACCAGGGTGCACAGCAGACTGGAGGCGCCGATGATCAGGAACACGGCGTCGAGGCTGACATGATCGGCGATGAAGCCGCCCAGCAGGCGCCCGCCGGCGCCGCCCACGGTGTTGCCCCCGATGTACAGCCCCACGGCACTGATCAGTGCACCGCGCTGCATGCTGTCGCCGAGATAGGCGATGGCGGTGGCGGGCAATACACCCAGCGCAATGCCCAGCAGTGCCCGCAGCCACAGCAGGGTGGTGAAACTGTCGCTGAAGGCGATGCACAGGGTCAGCACGCTGGTGCAGGCCATGCCGATGATGAGCGGTGCCCGGCGGCCGAAGGCATCCGACAGCGGGCCCAGTATCAGCAGAGAAAGCCCCAGCGTGAGGCTGGTGAGGGTGAAGGCATTACTGGCCCGCAGGGTGCTGACCTGATACTGCTCGGCAATCAGAGGCAGCAGCGGGTGTATCGCGTAGAGATTGCCGAAGATCACCAGTGAGGCCAGCACCAGGCCCAGGCTGGCACGCCGGAAAGCAGGCGTGCCCCGGGCGATCAGCTCCGGGGCGGGTGGCTCGCCGGACATCAGTTCATTCGTTCTCTTCGAAGGCGCACAGGGTGAAGGTGGCAATGCCGGCGTCCTGGATCAGACGGCTCCCGCCCAGATCCGGCAGGTCGATGATGGCGGCGGCCTCGTAGACCTGCGCGCCCAGCTGATCGACCAGCTGCGCGGCGGCGAGGAAGGTGCCGCCGGTGGCGATCAGATCATCCACCAGCAGCACCTGGGCGCCTTCGGTGAGGGCATCGCGATGCACTTCGATGCGCGCCTCGCCATACTCGGTGCTGTAGGCGGCGCTGACACAGTCGGCCGGGAGCTTGCCGGCCTTGCGGAACAGCACCAGCGGCTTGTTCAGCTCGTAGGCCAGTACTGCTCCGAGCAGGAAGCCGCGCGCGTCGATGGCGCCGATATGGGTGACCGGGGATTCGACGTAGCGCTGGATCATGCTGTCGGTGACCATGCGTACGGCCCGCGGGGACTGGTACAGGGGGGTGATGTCGCGAAAGGTCACGCCGTCCCGGGGGAAGCCCGGCACCGGGCGAATCAGGGACTTGATCGTGAACTCGTCAAAAATCATGGGCTGTGTTCCTGGTCTGTTTACTCGGTCTGGCCGCCGGCCAGCGCACAGAGCTGAATATAGTCGAGGATCTCGATCTGCTTGCCCTCGGCGGTGATCAGGCCCTGCTGCTGAAAACGGGTGAATACGCGGGACACGGTTTCCACCGCCAGGCCCAGGTAGTTGCCGATCTCGTTACGCGACATGGCCAGGCGGAAGGCGCGGGCCGAATAGCCCCGCGCACGGAAGCGGGCGGACAGGTTGATCAGCAGCGTGGCTATGCGCTGATCGGCATTCTTGCGCGACAGCAGCAGCATCATTTCCTGATCCTCGCGCAGCTCGCGGCTCATCAGGCGCATCAGCTGTTTGCGCAGCTGCGGCAGCACGGCCGTCAGCTCATCCAGATTGTCGAAGGGAATCTCGCACACCGATGTGGTTTCCAGCGCCACCGCGGTAACGGTGTAACGCTCGGTGTCCATGCCGGACATGCCGATCAGCTCACCGGCCAGATGGAAGCCGGTGATCTGCTCATCGCCCTCATCGGACAGACCATAGGTCTTGATGGCCCCGCTGCGCAGGGCAAAGATGGAATTGAACTCGTCGCCCTGGCGGAACAGGACATCGCCCTTGCGCAGCGGGCGGCCACGCTTGACGATGCGGTCCAGCGCGTCCATCTCATCGGCATGCAGGGAGATCGGCAGACACATGCACGCCAGACTGCAGTCCTTGCAATGGGTTTCACGCTGAAGCAGGTTAGTGGCATTGGACATGGTGACTTGGATCCTCATGGCGACGGCGTGACCGGCTCCCTGGCCCACGCGCGAGGGCTGACTGAAAAGTGATTCTAACACTCCTGCAGGGTCAGTGCGCCAGATGCGAGCCGGTGGAGGCATGATGGCCGCCGGCCAGCCAGGCGGTGTGGGGACCGGGAATGGTCCAGATACCGAACAGGATGATCAGCAGGGCAGCGGTTATCCGAACTGCGCGGCGCCGCAGCAGGGTGGTCAGCCGGTTGGCCAGCAGGCCGGTCGCCATCAGCGTCGGCAGGGTGCCCAGGCCGAAGGTCGCCATCAGCGCAGCGGACAGTCCCGCCTGGCCCTGGCTGCTGGCCCAGACCAGGGTGCTGTAGACCAGCCCACAGGGCAGCCAGCCCCAGAGTGCGCCCAGCAGCATGGCCTGGGGCATGCGGGTGACCGGCAGCAGTCGGCGCGCCATGGGCTCGATATGCTTCCACAGCCCACGCCCCAGACGCTCCAGACGGGTCAGACCGGACCACCAGTTGGCCAGATACAGCCCCATGGCAATCATCAGCAGACCGGCCAGGGTGCGCAGCAGGGGACCCAGCCCCAGATCCTGAATCAGCCAACCGATACTGCCGAGCAGGGCACCGGCGATGCCGTAGCTGGTGATGCGGCCCAGGTTATAGCCCAGCAGGACCCGCCACAGGGGCCAGCCGCGGCGCTGCTGCGCCGGAATGGCCATGGTCAGCGCGCCCATCAGGCCACCGCACATGCCGATACAGTGACCGCCGCCGAGCAGACCCAGGGCCAGGGCGGTGAAGAAGAGCGGAATCAGTTCCATTGTCAGCGCGGTTCGTCCGGCGGGTTGCGGGAGGGGCTGGTCGACTCGGGATCGACGGGCTCGTCCGGCGGCGGCAGCGGCTCCTCGTCATCGAACAGGATGCTGTGGGCCGGGCCGTCGAGATCGTCGTACTGGCCGCTGTTGACCGCCCAGTTGAACACCAGGATGGCGATGGCCACCAGCACTATGGCAACGGGCACCAGAATGTAGAGTACGGTCATGCGGTCTGCTCCTGTAACGTGGCGCCGGTGGCCTGGTGCCGACGGCGGCGCAGGCGGGCCAGTCGCAGGGCGTTCAGGACCACCAGCAGCGAGCTGGCGGACATGCCGGCGGCGGCCAGGGCGGGGCCGATCAGGCCGAGGGCGGCCAGAGGCAGTATCCCGAAATTATAGGCGCTGGCCCAGAACAGGTTCTGCACCATGACCCGCCGGGTACGCCGGGCCACATCGAAGGTTTCGTCGAGCACCTGCAGGTGGCTGCTGAGCAGCACCGCATCGGCGCTGGTCTTGGCCAGATCCGAGGCATCACCCATGGCCACCGAGATATCGGCGCTGGCCAGTACCGGCACGTCGTTGACTCCGTCGCCCAGCATCAGCACCCGGGCTCCGCGGTTCTGCTGTTGCTGCACGAAGGCCAGCTTGTCCGACGGCGTGGCGTTGCCGATGGCCTCGCTGATGCCCAGCTCGGAGGCCATGCGCTCCACCACCGGGGCATGGTCGCCGGACAGCAGCACCAGGCGCATGCCCCGGCGTTTCAGGGCATCGATCAGGGCACCGGCATCGCTGCGCAGGCGGTCGTTGAGCACGAACCAGGCGATGGGACCGGTCTGGTCGCCCAGCAGCAGCCACTGTCCGGCGTCGTTCGGTACCGCCGGCGCTGCCCAGTTACCCAGTTCGGCGACGAAGCCGGGTTTGCCGATGCGCAGCAGACGCCCGTCGCAGCGGCCCTGCAGGCCCAGGCCCGGGTGGTTGGTGACTTCCTCGGCCTGCTGGGCACTGCGGCCGAAGGCCCGCGCTATGGGGTGTTCGGAGCAGGACTCGATCATGCGTGCGTGCTGCAACGCCTGATCCGCATCCTGCCCGGGGAAGGGCTCGACGCGCTCCAGCGTCATGCGCCCCTCGGTCAGGGTGCCGGTCTTGTCCAGGATCACGGTGTCGATGTGGTTCAGCACTTCCAGCACGTGGCCACGGGTGACCAGCAGGCCCAGCTTGTGCAGACTGCCGGTGGCGGTGGTCAGGGCCGTCGGGGTGGCCAGGGACAGGGCGCAGGGGCAGGCGGCAACCAGCATGGCGATGATGATCCAGAACGCCCGCTCACCGCCCTCCAGCCACCACCAGGCGGCGCCGACCATGACCACGGCCAGCAGCACTATCAGCAGGAAATACTGGGCCACGCGGTCGGCCAGGCGCGCCAGATGGGGCTTCTCCGACTGGGCGCGTTCCAGCAGCCGTACTATGGCCGACAGTCGGGTCTGCTCGCCGATGGCGCTGACGCGGATCTGCAGGGGGCCTTCCACGTTGAGGGTGCCGGCAGTGACCCGGTCCCCGGCCCGCTTGGCCAGCGGCAGATACTCGCCGGACAGGGCGGATTCGTCGATGCTGCTGACGCCCTGGACTATGGTGCCGTCGGCGGGGATGCTCTCGCCCGGCTTGACCTCCAGCAGATCGCCTTCACGTACCTCTTCGAGCAGGATGCGCTCGGTGCCGCCGTCGACGGTCACCCTCAGGGTGCTGGGGGGCAGCAGGTTGACCAGGCGAGCAGTGCTTTCCACGGTGCGCTGACGCGCCCGGCGTTCCAGGTAGCGCCCGGCCAGCAGGAAGAAGGCGAACATCACCACCGAGTCGAAATAGATCTCGCCGCGCCCGGTCAGGGTGGTCCAGATGCCGGCGACATAGGTGGCGCCAATGGCCAGGGACACCGACACATCCATGGTCAGCTGGCGGTTCTTCAGGTCGCGCCAGGCGCCGCGGAAGAAGGGTGTGCAGCTGTAGAGCACCACCGGGGTGGTCATCAGCAGCGCCGCCCAGCGCAGGGTGGCCGCCATTTCCGGGGTCATGTCCTGGTTGAAGCCGTCCCACAGGGCCATGGTGGCCATCATCACCTGCATGAACATCAGCCCGGCGAGACCGAGTCGGCGCAGGTGGCGGCGGTTTTCAGCGGCGATCTGGGCGCTGGCCCGGTCCGGTTCGTAGGGATGACCGATATAGCCGATGCGGCGGATCTCGGCGAGCAGGCTCGACAGCTTGCTGCGGTTGGTATCCCAGCTCAGGTTGAGCCGGTTGTTGCCCAGATTGAGGCTGGCTTCCCGGACACCGGGCATCTGCTTGAGGCGCCGTTCGATGAGCCAGCCGCAGGCCGCACAGCTGATGCCCTCGATCAGCAGCTGGATCTGCTGCTGATCGCCATCACTGCGCACATAGCGCTGCTGCACCTCGCTGCGGTCAAGCAGTTCGAGTTCGTCCTGCAAAGCCCGGGGCAGGGCTTCGGGATTGACCGAATGCTCGGTCCGGTGGCTGTAGTAGGACTCCAGTCCACCGCTGACGATGGCCTGGGCGACCGCTTCGCAACCGGGGCAGCACATGGCGCGGGGTGCGCCGAGAATGCTTACCTGCCAGGTCGAGCCGGCAGGAACCGGCTCGCCACAGTGGTAGCAGGGCAGAGGTTGGTTCATGGACTCAGCGGGAATCAAGCTGGTGTTGCTGACCCATTTCCAGAATCACTTCGCCGGTCAGCCTCCAGCCGTCCTCCCCCGGCAGGGCGGGGTCGCTCAGGTCGATGTAGTGGCGACCCTGGATGGTGAACTCCAGCTCGCCGGCATACTGGTTGCCGGAGAGCTGGCGCAGCTCGACGCTGCGGTCGCGTTCGGCATGGGTCGGCGACATGATATCCAGCAGCAGTCGGGGCGGCAGCGGATCGAGATCGCCGTCCAGCTCCAGACTGATCCCGCCGGTGACGTCATCGATGCTGAAGCTGGCGGACAGGTTCAGATCCCGGGCCCGGTGGTCCCGTCCCATGTGCATGTTGATGGCACGGCCTTCCTTGTAGTAGTTGTCACGTACCATGCTGTCGGGGTTGAGCAGCGATACGTAGACCAGCCCCAGCCCGATCACCACGGCAAACACCAGAATGCCGATCAGGAACCAGGGCCAGAACTGCTTGTACCAGGGTGGAATACCGTTTTGTTGCTGCATTGCTTTACCTCAGGGTCGGGCCCATGAAGCGGCTTTCGGAACGGGCCGATATGCCCTCATCATCAACCGCGGTTACAACGAAGGTGATGGGCATGTTGGTGCCCTGCATGTATTCGGGGGCCAGCTGGACATTGACCGGCACCTGCAGCAGGCTGCTGGGCTCGACGGTCAGGCGACTGGCCTGCATTTCCAGGCTGAGCTGCGGATGGCCCTCCACCGACAGGTTGAAGGTGCGGGGCTCCTGGCCCTTGTTCATGACCTTGATTATGTACACGTTTTCGATGTTGCCGCCACGAGCTTCCCGATACAGGACATTTCGGTCCCGCTGCACGTCCAGGGCGACCTGGGCCATGTTGCTCAGGGTGACGATGAACATGCCGATCATGATGGCCAGCGCCGCCCCGTAGCCGATCAGGCGCGGACGCAGGACGCGGGTCTTCTGCCCGGCCATGTTGTGTTCGGTGGTGTAGCGGATCAGCCCCCGTTCGTAACCCATCTTGTCCATGACCTCGTCACAGGCATCGATACAGGCGGCGCACTGGATGCATTCGAACTGCAGACCGTCACGGATGTCGATGCCGGTGGGGCAGACCTGCACGCACATGGTGCAGTCGATGCAGTCACCCAGACCCAGCTCGGCCGGATCCACCCCTTTCTTGCGCGGACCCCGGGCTTCGCCGCGGTTGTAATCGTAGGTCACCACCATGGTGTCCTTGTCGAACATCACGCTCTGGAAGCGCGCGTAGGGGCACATGTAGAAGCACACCTGTTCGCGCAGCCAGCCCGCGTTGATGTAGGTCGCCGCGGTGAAGAAGAACAGCCAGAAGGCCGCCCAGGGGTTCAGGTTCAAGGTGAACAGGTCCACCACCAGGCCGCGGATCGGGGTGAAATAGCCGACGAAGGTCAGTGCCGTGGCCAGCGAGACGGCCAGCCACAGGGCGTGCTTGGCGCTGCGGCGCAGCAGCTTGTTGGCGCTCATGGGCGCGGCGTCCAGCTTGATGCGGGCGTTGCGCTCGCCCTCGGTCACCCGCTCGGCCCACATGAAGATCCAGGTCCAGACGGTCTGCGGGCAGGTGTAACCGCACCAGATACGGCCGGCGAAGGTGGTGATGAAGAACAGGCCGAAAGCGCAGATGATCAGCAGGAAGGACAGCAGGAAGAAGTCCTGGGGCTGGAAGGTTGCGCCGAAGATGTGGAACTGGCGGGCCGGCAGATCCCACAGGACCGCCTGACGATCACCCACATTCAGCCAGGCGGTGCCGAAGAACAACAGAAACAGGAACGCCACACCAGCCAGACGGATGTTCTTGAAGAAGCCCTTGTATGACCGCGTGTGAATAGCCTCACGCTTGGAATACAGGTCTATGCCTTCATTCTTGTCGGTGGTGACATCTTTGACGGGAATCTTATCGCTCATATCAGGCTGCCATTTGATTATGAAGGAGGGTGAGTCTGGCCATGGCAGGTCAGGATCGAGGGGCCCAAAACGGGCTCCGCCCGGTCAGGATATCCCGACCGGGCGGAGTAGACCATGCGACAGGGGGTCGCGTGGCTGTTACTTGTCTTCCAGCGAGAGGCTGTAGACGTAGGCCGCCAGCATGTGCAGCTTGTCGTCACCCAGGTGGGCCTGGGAGGGCATGTTGCCGTTACGACCGGCACGGATGGTGTGCTCGACCTGCATGGTGCTGGAGCCGTACAGCCAGACATCATCGGTCAGATTGGGAGCACCCAGCAGGTGGTTGCCCTTGCCCTCGGGACCGTGACAGGCCACGCAGTTGGTGGCGAAGATCTGCTTGCCGCGCTCCAGATCGGCACCTTCAGTCTCCAGCCCGGACAGGCTGCGGACATAGGCGGCAGTGGCGCGTACGCCGTCTTCACCGATCACCGGCAGCCAGGCGGCCATGGTCGCCTGACGGCCCTGACGCAGGGTGGTCAGGATCTGCTCGGGCTCACCGCCCCACAGCCAGTCATTGTCGGTCAGGTCGGGGAAGCCGAAGGCGCCCCGAGCGTCCGAACCGTGGCAAACCGAGCAGTTGGTAGCGAACAGGCGCTGACCGATGCGGCGAGCCTCTTCGTCACGAGCCACGTCGGCAATCGACATGTCGCGGTACTTGGCGTAGATCGGCTCGAAGCGGGCTTCGGCGCGCTCCACTTCGCGCTCGTACTGATTCACCTGGGTCCAGCCGAGGACGCCGGGGAACTTGCCCATGCCCGGATACAGGATCAGGTAGATGACGGTGAACACCAGGGTGGCGACGAACAGCATGAACCACCAGCGGGGCAGGGGGTTGTCATACTCTTCGATGCCGTCATAGGCATGGCCCATGGTCTGGGTGGTCTGGTCCGGCTTCTGGCCCTTGCGCGTGGCAAACAGCAGCCAGGTGATCAGCACCAGGAAGACAACGGTAAGTACAATGATGTACCAGCTCCAGAAATTACTCATTTTCTTTACTCCGGGTATCTTTCTGCTCGCGCGTTAGCTGGTCTTTATCGTCGTCGGCGAAGGGAAGCTGGGCTGCCTCATCGAAGTCCTTCTTCTTGTAGGCGCTGTAAGCCCATATCACGATGCCGATAAAGGCCACCATCGCGAAGATGGTGGCTATGCCGCGGAGAGTGTTGATGTCCATGTTTACTTACCGGCGGTCTGAGATGACGGTACCGAGGTGCTGCAGGTAGGCAATCAGGGCATCCATCTCGCTTACGCCGCGAACAGCCTCACGGGCACCTGCAATATCTTCATCGGTATAGGGAACACCCAGCTTGCGCATCACTTCCATCTTGCGGGCAGTGTACTTGCCGTCCAGCACGTTCTCCTGCAACCAGGGGTAGGCAGGCATCTTGGACTCGGGCACCACGTCACGGGGGTTGATCAGGTGAGCGCGGTGCCAGTCGTCGGAGTAACGCTCGCCAACGCGGGCCAGATCCGGACCGGTACGCTTGGAGCCCCACAGGAAGGGGTGTTCCCAGACGCTTTCACCGGCAACGGAGTAGTGACCGTAACGCTCGGTTTCCGAACGGAACGGACGGATCATCTGCGAGTGGCAGCTGACGCAGCCTTCGCGGATATAGATGTCACGGCCTTCCAGCTCCACCGCGGTGTAGGGGCGCAGGCCCTCGACCGGCTGGGTGGTCTCATCCTGGAAGAACAGCGGAACGATCTGGGTCAGGCCGCCGAAGCTGATCGCAACCACGATCAGCACGATCATCAGGCCTATGTTCTTTTCAACTAGCTCGTGTCGTTTCATCGATCATAATCCTCAGGCGATCTGGGCGGCAGCTTGGGCTTCAGCCGGCTTGGAGGCACGGATGGTGCGCCAGGAGTTGTAGCCCATCAGCAGCATGCCGATCACGAAGAACAGGCCACCGATCATGCGGACGATATAACCCGGGTGGCTGGCTTCCAGTGCCTCGACGAAGGAGTAGGTGAGGGTGCCGTCCACGTTGACTGCGCGCCACATCAGGCCCTGGGTGATGCCGTTGACCCACATGGATACGATGTACAGCACGGTACCGATGGTAGCCAGCCAGAAGTGGGCGTTGATCAGGCCGATGCTGTGCATCTGTTCGCGACCGAAGGCCTTGGGCAGCATGTGGTAGACCGCACCGATGGAGATCATGGCTACCCAGCCCAGAGCG
The DNA here is from genome assembly GCF_900115905.1 of Halopseudomonas formosensis. Lineage (GTDB taxonomy): Bacteria > Pseudomonadota > Gammaproteobacteria > Pseudomonadales > Pseudomonadaceae > Halopseudomonas > Halopseudomonas formosensis. Next base: position 377,575 of record NZ_FOYD01000002.1, on the reverse strand, counting down.
CCGGCGTGTACGTGGCCAATGGTCCAGTCGGTGTAGTGCGACAGGGCGTTCACGGTCTTGATGGCCATCATCGGGCCTTCGAAGGTGGACATGCCGTAGAAGGCCAGGGCTACCACCAGGAAGCGCAGGATGGGGTCGGTGCGCAGTTTGTGCCAGGCGCCGGACAGGGTCATCATCCCGTTGATCATGCCACCCCAGCTCGGAGCCAGCAGAATCAGCGACATCACCATGCCCAGGGTCTGAGCCCAGTCAGGCAGCGCGGTGTAGTGCAGGTGGTGCGGGCCGGCCCAGATGTACAGACCGATCAGTGCCCAGAAGTGCACGATGGACAGGCGGTAGGAGTAAACCGGACGCTCGGTCTGCTTGGGCACGAAGTAGTACATCATGCCGAGGAAGCCCGCGGTCAGGAAGAAGCCCACAGCGTTGTGACCGTACCACCACTGGATCATGGCGTCGGTGGCACCGGCGTACATGGAGTAGGACTTGAACAGGCTGACCGGCATCGCCATGTTGTTGACGATGTGCAGCACCGCAATGGTGATGATGAAGGCGCCGTAGAACCAGTTGGCCACGTAGATGTGCTTCATCTTGCGCTTCATGATGGTGCCGAAGAAGACCACGGCATAGGCCACCCAGACAGCGGTGATCAGCAGGTCGATCGGCCATTCCAGCTCGGCGTACTCCTTGGTGCTGGTCAGACCCAGGGGCAGGGTGATGACGGCAGCCACGATGACGGCCTGCCAGCCCCAGAACACGAAGGAGGCAAGACTGTCGGAGAACAGGCGGGTCTGGCTCGTGCGCTGCACGACATAGAAGGATGTACCCATCAGGGCACAACCGCCGAAGGCGAAGATCACTGCGTTGGTGTGCAGCGGACGCAGGCGTCCGAAGCTGGTCCAGGGCAGGTCGAAGTTGAGGGCGGGCCAAACCAGCTGTGCAGCCAGAAAGACGCCCAGAGCCATACCGATGATACCCCAGACCACCGTCATGACGGCGAACTGACGTACCACCTTGTAGTTATAGGCTGTCGGAGTGGTAGCTGTGCTCATGCGAGAGATTCCCACGGATAGCAAAGGTTAAAGGGGGTCAAAGCGGCCGCAGTATGGGAAAAGCCCCCACTGATTGCAATGACACATGTCAATGTAATGGCCGGCCCGGGGGGGGGAGTTCAGACGGAGCCTGCCCGAAAGGCAGGTACTGGGAAAGGTTGCGCCGGTATGAATGCGCTGGCAACAACAGCTCCGCGGCTGGTTCCGTATGGCCTCCGCAGGCCGGATTACCGGTGCACGCAAGGATAAGCCTCCGCGGCAGCGCTGTGAAGGGTAGGTTCCCGAGGTGGCTGTGGCATGATGTCGCAGTTGCTCTGGATCAAGGCGGTGCGACACTGGTGCTGATCCACTTCCGCGCAACAGGCGCTAACCGATTGATTACAGAGGAAGCAATGACGGCAGACGGGCTGAGGCTACTGGAAACGCGACCACCAGGCGAGCCGCTGGCGCAGCTGATGCTGGCCCATGGCGCCGGCGCACCCATGGACAGCGACTTCATGAATCTGCTCAGCCAGGCGCTGGCGAGACAGGGGCTGGCGGTACTGCGTTTCGAGTTCCCGTACATGGCCGAGCGCCGTGCCTCGGGGACCCGCCGGCCGCCGGACCGCATGCCGGTACTGCTGGACAGTTATCGGGCGTACCTGACTGAACGGCCCGACGTCTGCGCGCCGCTGTTCATCGGCGGCAAGTCGATGGGAGGGCGGGTCGCCAGTCTGCTGGCTGACGAGGTGCAACCCGCCGGGCTGGTCTGCTTCGGTTATCCCTTCCACCCACCGGGCAAACCGGAGCGGACCCGCACCGCGCACCTTGAACAACTGGCGACGCCGGCGCTGATTCTTCAGGGCACCCGTGACCCCTTCGGTCGTCCCGAGGAGGTCGACAGCTATGCGCTGTCTGCCCGGATCCGGGTGCACTGGCTGGAGAGCGGCGACCATGACTTCAAGCCGCTCAGAAGCAGCGGGCTGACCCAGGAGCAGCTGATCGATCAGGCTGCCCTGCGGGTCGCCGACTTCATCCGGGATCAGCTCGACTGCATCAGCGCCTGAGGCAGAAGGCCTGCGCTCAGGCTGCCCCAGTGACGGCCGTTGACCACCAGCGGCACGAACTGCACGAAGATGACGGTATCGGTACCGGGCAGCACGAAGGTGCCGAGGCTGACGTACTTGCACTTGTTGAGGTTCTCCAGCTCTATCTTGCTGGGCACCACGAAGCGCTTGAAGTTGCTCTTTACCGCATCCACGCGGGGATCACCGGTTTCCGGCTGGGAGGCGGCACTGCGACTGACCGCCATGTAACCGTGGTCATCCACCGGCACTATATATCGGCCACCACGGCGAAGCCGCGGCCCTGCTCACCGGCACGGGCCGCCTCGATCGCGGCATTCAGGGCCAGCATGTTGGTCTGTGCGGAAAAGTTCTGCACCGTGCCGAGAATCTTGCGGATCTCCCCCGAGGTAGCCTCCAGCGCCTCCATGCTGCCCTGGAAACCATTCATGACGCCGCTGATCTGTTCCATGTGCCGGCAGGCCTGGGTCAGCTGAATCTGCGAGGCGCGGGCGGCGTCCAGATTGCGTGAGGTCATGGCAGAGATATTGCTGGTGCGCGCACTGATATCCTGCAGGGCGCTGCTGGTCTGGTCGCTGGCCTGAAATATCAGTTCCGACAGGTCCTCCTGGGTGCGAGCGGCGCTGGCGGTGCGCTCGGCCAGCACGCGGTTCTTGGCCGAGTCCAGGGCAATGCGCAGGTTGTGCTGCTGCAGGCCGAGCAGCATATCCCGCAGGCGCTCGCTGAAGGCGGCAAAGGCGGTATCCCGGGTCTCCTCGGCTGCCGCCGGCGACAGGTCCAGCTGCACGGAATCTATCTGGGTGAAGCCCGCCCGCCCGCGTGGTTCGAGCTGACCGGGTTGGTGGTGCAGAAGCACAAGCGCTCCTGCGCCCAGGGCCAGCGCCACCAGGCGCAGCCCGAGTTCGGCATGCCAGGCGAGCAGGGCGCTCAGGGCAATGATGACAAGCGCAAGCAGCAGACGATGCTGGCCCCAGTGACGCTGCGGAGCTGCGGCCATTTGGTTCTGGGGGATTGTTATGTTCTGCATGGCTTCCTCGGATAAGGGTGTGAATCCCTGTTGTTATCCATTTCTGGGGATGTCCGAATTCTTATCGGCAACACCTTTGCAGACTGAAGGGCATGATGTCGCAGTAAAATACACTTTTGCATCAGATTGCCATTACGAATGCTGCTGTATCAATCGAGTCATGGTGGCTCATGGGTGGGACATCAGGGTGCCGCTGCACCGGCTGTGTGCTTACCCGTCGCGGGTCGGGCGTGGCCATTGGATGGGCGAGGCAGTAGCATGGTGGGGTTCCTACCAATCTTGGATGTGCCTTTATATGAATCCGATCGACCGCACTGCCATCGAGCAGGCACTTAGCAGTTATCAGGACCCTTATCTGAAGACCGATCTGCTGACCGCAGGTTGCCTGCGGTCGCTGGATATCGATGGCGACCGGGTTAGCGCCTCCCTGCAGCTGAACTACGCTGCGGGCCGGATCGTCGGTGGTATCGGCCAGATGCTGACGGTGGCCCTGGAAAACGTACCGGGTGTGGAGTCGGCCAGGGTGCAGGTGGACTGGGAAGTCCGCCCGGCACCGACCCAGGGCAATATTCCAGGGCTGGCCAATGTGAAGAACATCATCGCCGTTGCCTCGGGCAAGGGTGGTGTGGGCAAATCCACCACCTCGGTCAATCTGGCACTGGCGCTGGCCGGGGAGGGCGCCCGGGTCGGGGTGCTGGATGCGGACATCTATGGTCCCAGCATGGGACTGATGCTGGGCGTGCCGGCGGGCACCCGGCCCGGTGTCAAGGAAGAGAAGTGGTTTGTGCCACCCCGTGCCCACGGGGTCCAGGTCATGACCATGGCCTTTCTCGCCGATGACAAGACGCCCATGGCCTGGCGTGGTCCCATGGCCTCCGGCGCCTTGCTGCAGCTGCTGACCCAGACCGCCTGGGATGATCTGGACTACCTGATTGTCGACATGCCCCCCGGCACCGGTGACCTGCAGCTGACCCTGGCGCAGAAGGCGCCGGTGACCGGCTCGGTGATAGTGACCACACCCCAGGACATTGCCCTGCTCGACGCCCGCAAGGGTATCGAGATGTTCCGCAAGGTCAACATCCCCGTGCTCGGCGTGGTGGAGAACATGGCCGTGCATATCTGCTCCAACTGCGGGCATGCCGAGCACCTGTTCGGCGAAGGTGGCGGTGTACGTCTGGCCGACGAGTACGGTGTCGAACTGCTGGGTTCCATGCCGCTGTCCATGACCATCCGGGAGCAGGCCGACGGTGGCAGGCCGACGGTGGTCGCCGAGCCTGAATCCCAGCTCAGTCTGCTGTATCAGGACATGGCCCGGCATGTGGCTGCCAGGGTCAGTGCGCTCGCCGCTGATGGGGCTGCACCTGTCATCAGCATCAGTGACGACTGAGAGCCTGAGGCCGGTCTCGGCGTGCTCCGGCTGCGCCGAGGCTTCAGTGTGGCGCCAATAACCGGTAATATGCTGGGTCTTTTTCAACCCCCTGGATCAGGATTCACCCATGGCTATCAAATCGGACCGCTGGATACGTCAGATGTCGCAGGATCACGGCATGATCGAACCCTTTGTCGAGCGCCAGATACGTGGCAGCGAGAACCAGCGGGTAATTTCCTACGGGGTATCCAGCTACGGCTACGATGTGCGCTGTGCTGACGAGTTCAAGGTGTTCACCAACATTCACTCGGCCACCGTGGATCCCAAGCACTTCGACGAGAAGAGCTTCGTCGACGTCAAGAGCGACGTCTGCATCATTCCGCCGAACTCCTTCGCCCTGGCGCGCACGGTGGAATACTTCCGCATCCCGCGCAATGTGCTGACCATCTGCCTGGGCAAGAGCACCTACGCTCGCTGCGGTATCATTGTCAACGTCACCCCGCTGGAACCCGAGTGGGAAGGCCATGTGACCCTGGAGTTCTCCAACACCACCACGCTGCCGGCCAAGATCTACGCCAACGAGGGTGTGGCACAGATGCTGTTCTTCGAATCCGACGAGCAGTGCGAGGTGTCGTACAAGGATCGGGGTGGCAAGTATCAGGGCCAGCGCGGCGTCACCCTGCCGCGGGCCTGATGATCAGGCCGTACCCGGGCGGGTACGGCCGGCTGATCAGAACGAGCGGGATACCGAGAAGGTCACATTGGAGTCGCAGGAGCTGCGGCTCTGGTAGGGGCAGTCGCTGCCCAGATCGGTATCGCTGTACATCAGGGCCAGGTCGAGACCCAGCACGGTCTTGCTCAGGGTCACCGCCCAGTCAGCGTACTTTTCATCCCCGCTCACGCCGTCCAGCGGATCCTTGGTATCGGTCAGGCCGTAGTGCAGGCCCAGAACCATCTCCAGCGGCAGGTCGAAGCCGTAGTCGATGTAGGTGTACAGGCCCACACCCGGATCATAGGCGTACTTGGCGCCCACGGTCAGAGCCTTGTAGCTGAGGCTGGCCAGCAGTTCCTCGACAGTCGCGTCGCTGTTTTTCGGGTAGGTATAGGTTGCCCATTGCAGGTCGTAGCTCAGATCATCGGTGATGGCATTGCCGAAACCGACGTAGTAGTCGACCTCGACGCTCGACCCGCCGAAGTCCTCCGAATCCACGTTCGAGGCCCAGGTGCCGATGTACAGGCCGCTCTCGTGGGCGATATCCAGACCGCCCTGGATGGCGCCGGCACCATCGGTCTGCGATTGACCCCGCCAGATGTAATCGGTGGCGAGGGTCACGTTCATGCTGGTTTCTATCGTGCCGATGGCTGTATCGAAGGACTCGGCCTGAGTCTGAGCGCACAGAGCGAGGCCGCAGGCAGCGGGGATCAGAAACGATTTCTTCATGGGGTGACTCCATTCTGTTGGTTGGCACAACACCCTATGCATACAGCTTGCCAAGTCTTAAATCCCTTTATATTCAATGGGTTGAGGATGTAATTGCGGGCGGGAGCGAAAACCCATGCCTGTTCTCGGTGCGCTCGGTTCGCGCTTCGCTCGGGCCGTGCACTGTATTGATGCAGGTCAAATGCAGCCGGGGCGGTTAGGGGCTATGCTCAATACGAACCTCAACGAACATAAGGGAGTGGCTATGCACAACGTACTGGTTCCATTCGATGGGTCGGCGTCGGCCAAGCGGGCAGTGCAGTATCTGGTCGACTTTTCCAAGGTCTATCCGGACATTCAGGTGCATCTGCTGAACGTTCAGCGGGAACCGAATCTGTATGGCAACTATGTGCCCGCCAGCATGCTGGATGATCTGCGCAAGGGGGCCATACAACACGCGGAGAAGGTCAACCGGGAAGCGGCGCTGCTGCTCGAGCAGGCCGGCATCAGTCACCAGAGCCATGTGGCGGTGGGCGACGTGGTGACAGAGGTGGTGGCAGCGGTCAAGCGGCTCGGCTGCAACACCGTGGTCATGGGTACCCGCGGCATGGGCAGCCTGGGCAATCTGGTGATGGGCTCGGTGGCTACCCGTGTGGTGCACGATGTGCCGGTACCGGTGCTGCTGGTGAAGTGACCCGCTGAATAAATGCAACATTTCGCGCCTCGCCTGGTCAGATTTTCTGCAACCGACAAAGAGGAGGCAGAATCATGAGCAGCACCAAAGACAAGGTGAAAGGCAAGGCCAACGAAGTTGCCGGTCGAGTCAAGCAGGCCAGCAGCAAACCCAGCACCCGCGCCGAAGGGCGTATGCAGGAGCGCAAGGGTGAAGCCCAGCAGGTGAAGGGCAAGGTAAAGGACAGCCTCAAGGATCGGATAGACAAAGCCTGATCCAGGGGTGACAAAAGGCCGGCGTTCAGCCGGCCTTTTTTTATGGCAGTGATACAATCCGCGTTCACCTCCGGCTGTAACCCATGGGTAACGGAATGCACGCAGAGAAAGAACGTATAGTCATTGTCGAAGATGATGCCAAACTGGCGGCACTGATCGGTGAGTTCCTGCGGTCTCAGGACCTGGATGTCGAACTCATCGAAGATGGCAGCCGTGCGGTCGGCACCATTCTGGCCAACCCCCCGGCACTGGTGGTGCTGGACCTCATGCTCCCCGGCGTGGACGGATTGTCGGTCTGCCGCAAGTTGCGCGAGGCGGGTTTCAGCCGGCCGATCCTGATGCTCACCGCCCGCAGCGACGATCAGGATCACATTCGCGGACTGGAGCTGGGGGCGGACGATTTCGTCAACAAGCCGGTACGCCCCCAGGTGCTGCTGGCGCGGATACGCGCCCTGTTGCGGCGCGTGGAGAGCGACAGCAGCGAACGACCGGCGACGCGCCTCACCTTCGGCGACCTGGTGATCGACAACAGCCGCCGCGAGGCCTGGCTCAGCGGTCAGCTCATCGACCTGACCGGGGCCGAATTCGATCTGCTCTGGCTGCTGGCCAGCAATGCCGGACGGATTCTCAGTCGCGAGGAAACCTTCGTTGCCCTGCGCGGTATCGAATACGACGGCCAGGACCGTTCCATCGACGTACGCATTTCCCGAATCCGGCCCAAGATCGGCGATGACCCGGACATGCCGCGGCTGATCAAGACCGTACGCAGCAAGGGCTATCTGTTCGTCGCGCCCGAGCAGGACGACGCGTGAACTCGATTTTTCTACGTATTTATGGCGGTATGTTGCTGGTTCTGGTGGCAGTCCTGGTTGGGGCGCTGCTGGTCATCCAGCAGGTCAACGGCATACGTGCCGAGGATTACCGGGAGCGCATCGCCAGCGGCACCTTCCGGCTGATGGCCGACAATCTGCGGCCGATGGAGGTCTCCGAACGGCGCCAGGTGATGAATGTCTGGCAGCGCCTGCTCGGTGTACCCCTGGAAATCCATGAACTGGGAGCGCTGCAGCTGGACTCCTCCAGCTGGTCGCGTCTGCTGCAGGGGGCCGTTCTGGTCAGACCTACCGAGCCGGATGAAGTGCGGGTCATGGCCCTGGTGGACCCGCGCAGCGAGGCAGTGCTGGTGGCCGACATCCAGCGCGTCTCCGAACAGCTCGGGCGGGCCACCCTGTTCCTGATCTCCGACGAGCTGGTGCGCTATCCGGCCGCCGACATGCCAGCCAGATTGCAGCAGCTGCGTCGCGAGAAGGGGTTCGGCTACCCGCTGCAGCTGATGCAGGTCCGCGAGTCGGGGCTGGATCAGGACCAGCTGCGCCGGCTGGATGAGAGCGATACGGTCATGGCGTTGGGACCGGATGGCGATTCCATTCTGCTGTATCTGAAGATTCCGGGCACCGAGTGGATACTGCAGCTCGGCCCCCTTTACCAGATGAGCCTGTATCCACCCCAGTTGCTGCTGGCGGTAGGCCTGCTGGCACTGACACTGATCGGCATGCTGATCTATCTGCTGGTTCATCAGCTGGAGCAGCGTTTGCGAACCCTCGAGGCCGCCGCAGTGAATATCAGTAACGGTAATCTGGATTACCGGGTGGGAATCGACAGCCAGGACTCGGTGGGCCGTCTGGCGCGGGCATTCAACGAGATGGCCGGGCACCTGCAGCGTCTGATGCGCATCCAGCGTGAAACCCTGGGCGCGGTATCACACGAGCTGCGTACGCCGGTGGCGCGCCTGCGGTTCGGACTGGAGATGGTCGAGACGGCCGGGTCGCCGGAGGACAGGAAACGCTTCATCGAAGGCATGGATGGCGATCTCACCGAACTGGATCGACTGGTGGACGAGATTCTCACCTATGCACGACTGGAGCAGGGTGCGCCGGCCATCATCATGAAGGGCACCAATGTTCCGCGCATGGTGGAGCAGGTGATCAGCGAACTGGCTCCGCTCAATGCGCGCCTCAAGCTGGAGCATGTGGATCATTCATGGGGCCTGGGCCGGCACGTGGATGCTGAGCCGCGCTACCTGCAGCGTGCACTCACCAACCTCATCAGCAATGCCATGCGACATGCCGAAAGCCAGGTGCGGGTGACCACCCGGGTGCAGCACGGCATGTGTCGGATATCGGTGGAGGACGACGGACCGGGGATCCCCGAAGCCTACCGGGAAAAGGTGTTCACACCCTTCATGCGCATGGATGTGAGCCGGACCCGGGCCTCGGGGGGGTACGGACTGGGGTTGTCGATCGTACGGCGGATCATGTTCTGGCACAGTGGCCGGGCCCGGATCGAGGACTCGCAGGCCCTGGGCGGGGCCTGCTTCGTCCTCGAGTGGCCTTTGCGACGGCGCTGATCGTCAGCGGCTGTGGCCGTTGACCAGCAGGCGGAAGGCCTGAGCAGCCCGCTCCGGTTCCGGCGTGCGACCACAGATCAGGTCGCAGTAGATGGCGCCCTCACCGATACGGATGATGTAGTAGGCCAGACTGTTGGCATCCATCTCCGGATTGATGCGACCGGCCTTGATCTCCTCGTTGAACAGGGCTTCCCATTCATCGATCAGCCGCTGCTGCAGACCCGACACGTTGGAGGTCAGCAGTTGCAGCCCCCACTGGGGTTCGGCGGCGAGGAAGTCGTGCATGGGCCTGGCATTGATCAGAGCGACGTTGACGTCGTTGTAGATCTGCCCGAGAAAGTCGATGCCGCGCTCAGGGTGATCCTGCCGGGCCTTCTCTATCGCCTGATCGTAGATTCCCTTGTACAGCGACCAGAGAATCTCCCCCATCAACAGATCCTTGTTGCCTACCCATCGCATCAGCGTGGCACGGCCGATGCCCAGCTCCTCTGCCAGCAGCGACAGATTCAGTCGGCGACCTTCGAGCCACCAACGGCGTGCCATGCGAAAGGCGGTGAGCGGAGTAGCGCGCTCCTCGGCCTTGCTTTTGGACAGGGCCATGGACAGGGGGGTTTGTTGAGTGCTCATCTGATTAGGCCTTCAATATTGTATTCTCATGGCATAGTAGCGAAATGATACCGAGGTGGAAAGTGTCCCGTGCATTGGCAAGGGCGACAACGACTGTACGGTCACTGCGGCAGTTTAATCAGTGAGTCAGAATTGTAAACAGCGAAACGGTGAAGCAATGCCTTCAGCCGAACGCAAAAGGGCCGACTGCCCGGGAGCAATCGGCCCTTTTCAGGCACGCGCAGGTGTCTAGTTGATGCCTTTGCGGCGAACGTCCCAGTTCCTGTCGGAGCACAGACCGCAGTTGCTGCCATAGAAGGTGCTTTCGGCGTTCTGGTCTTCCATGAGGTGGTAACGCAGCCAGGCAGTCGAAGGACCGCGGTAGCCACCGGCATTACCCACGGGCTCGAAATGCCCGGCACCGCGCAGCTCGCCCCAGAACACGGGAACGTTGGCGTTGTTGTAGACCGGCAGGGCGTTGAGCGTCGGTGAGGCGATGGTGTCGCTGCCGCCGGTCATCAGGAACATGGGGCCGCTCTGGTTACGCTGCGAGGAGCGGTCATGCCCCAGGCCCAGGGTATAGGGCTGGAAGGGAGCGGAGACGGTCACCCGACTGTCCTGGCCGGCCATGATGCTGCCGCCGCCACCCTGCGAGTGTCCGGCAGTGGCTACGCGGTTGACGTCCAGCTTGCCGGCGAAGGTGCCGGTGCTGCGACCGTTCTCGGTGATCAGGTAATTCAGGCAGGAGATCATTTCCTCGCCGGTGCCGGCGTTGGAGGTTCGTGCGGCGGCGACCACGAAACCGTGGCTGGCCCAGTGTTCCAGCAACCGGCCGTAGGTGCTCGGCGAGCCACCGGTGCCGTTGCCCCAGAGAATGATCGGATGCTTGAGGCCATTCTCACCCAGGGTGCGGGGCCGATAGACCGCGCAGGTGGTGTTGACGTTGCTGTTGGTGACCGAGAACGGGCCGCTGGCGGCGAAATCGGATACTGCCGGGAAGCCGGTGCCTGGCGGTGTGCCCGGGTCCGGGTTGCCGGGGTTGACGGCAAGGGCGCTGGCAGACAGCAGCATGCCCATGGCGATGCCGGTCAGCTTGATTGCAGGTGCTTTCATCTGTGGGATCTCTCTTCTTGTTTGTCTTGTAGGGATAGCCCCCGGCAGCAGACCCACCGCTACAGCGCCGGGGTGAGACAGATCCTGAACAGATTTTTTATGCGAGACACTCGCCTATAAGGGTGGTTTTCGAGACATATCTGTATGTGAAGGGCATCACATAAAATCGTATCGTTTGATGTCATAGTGCCATATATGAGGCGAGAAACCCCTCTGGCATCAGCCTCGGCTCAGCCTTGTGCCGGCGAACGGGCACTCACCCCTTCGAGGGTGGCGAAGGAGATATCCTTGGCCGTGAGCAGGAAGTCCTGCATGTAGGGCATTTCCAGCATGTCCTCCCGGACTGCGGCATACAGGGTACCGAACAGGCCATCACGTCCCAGGCGTCGGGCGCTGACATAGCCGCGTTGCAGATATTCGGTGATGGCCCAGTTCGGCAGGCAGCAGACGCCACGACCCGAGGCCACCAGCTGCATCATCATGATGGTGAGCTCGGCATTGCGCACGGCGGCCGGCTCTATGCCGGCGGGATCGAGAAAGCGGCTGAAGATGTCCAGCCGGTCACGCTCGACCGGATAGCAGATGAGGGTTTCCCCGGCCAGGTCCCCGGGCTCGACAAAGCTGCGGCTGCCCAGCGGATGCTGGTTGCTGATGGCCAGGACGGCCTCGTAGGTGAACAGCGGGACATAGGTCAGGCCGCTGATGTCCTGTGGGTCGGAGGTAATGACCAGGTCCAGCTCACCGCGGGCCAGCGCGGGCAGGGGGGCGAAGAAGTGCCCGGAGGCAAAATCCACCTCCACCTCCGGCCAGACATTGCGGAATTGGTCTATGGTCGGCATCAGCCACTGGAAACAGCTGTGGCACTCGATGGCCATGTGCAGTCGTCCAGCCTGGCCCCCAGCGAGTCGTTGCAGATCCCGTTCCGCCTGGCGGATCTGCGGCAGCACATTGTCGGCCAGCCGCAGCAGCCTCAGGCCGGCGCTGGTGAACTGCACCGGTCGGGTCTTGCGCAGGAACAGCGGAGTACCCAGGCGCTGCTCCAGATCCTTGAGCTGGTGGGACAGCGCAGACTGGGTCAGGTGCAGGCGCTCGGAGGCTTCCACCAGGCTGTCCGCCTCACGCAGGGTAACCAGGGTGCGCAGATGACGGAGCTCGAGCATGACGGTTGTCCTTGGGTATGAGTGGGATTGAAGTTTAACACGTTGGTCGGTGAGTCTGGTTCAGTTACCAAGGGTGCTGGTGTCAGCCGCATGGCGGCGGTAGAGTAGCGCCCTTGTCACGCAGGGGTTGAACATGCAGGAATTGCTATTGCACTGCCGTCCGGGTTTCGAAGGTGAAGCCGCCACGGAAATACAGACGCTGGCCGCGGAGCGGGGCATCAATGGCTACGTCGTCACCCGCGATGGTGCCGCCGTGGTGCGCTTCGTCTGCCCCGCCGCCGGTGACGCCGAACGGCTGATGGGGGCGATAGATTTCCGCGAGCTGATCTTTGCCCGTCAGTGGGCGCTGGGCAGCTGGCTGGACGTATCCACCGAAGATCGTATCTCGCCGATCATCACCGCCTGCGCCAGCGGTCCCATTGCTTCCAGACTCTGGCTGGAAACTGCCGACACCAATGATGGCAAGGCCCTGGCCGCGCTGATCCGCAAACTCGAGCGGCCACTGGAGAGTGCCCTGCTCAAGACCCGCTTCGTGCGACCCAAGCAGGTCGATGCGCCGCGTCTGCACGTGTTCCTGGAAAGCGGCCAGCGGATCTTCGTCGGCTGGTCCTGGGCGGACAACGCCGCCGCCTGGCCCATGGGTATCCCTCGGCTCAAGTTTCCCCGGGAAGCACCCAGCCGCTCGACACTGAAACTGGAGGAGGCCTGGCACCACTTCATCCCCCGGGAGGAGTGGGACAGCCGCCTGGCACCCGGCATGACCGCCGTCGACCTCGGCGCGGCGCCGGGCGGCTGGACCTGGCAGCTGGTCAATCGGCACATGAAGGTCACTGCGGTGGACAACGGTCCCATGGCCCGCAGCCTGATGGACAGCGGGCAGGTCGAGCATGTGCAGGCGGATGGTTACCTGTTCAAGCCGGCGCGGCCGGTGCAGTGGATGGTCTGCGACATTGTCGACAAGCCGGCCCGCAGCAGCGCGCTGCTGGCTCGATGGCTGACCCGGGGCTGGTGCCGGGAGGCCATCATCAACTTCAAGTTGCCGATGAAGCAGCGTTACCGCGAGGTCATGCAGTGTCTGGCGCACGTTCAGGATGCGCTGGACGCCGCCAATATCCGCGCCAGCATCGCCTGCAAGCAGCTGTATACCGACCGGGAGGAAGTGACCTGCCACGTCCGCGTGCTGCATGCGGGGAGCTACAAGGTGCAGTAGCGACGCGTCTCCGGGTGGACGGGCAACAGCTCGTCCATCCCGCTGGCATCCCTTTCGGGATTTACCGATAATCCCGGCTCCGCAATACAGGAAATCCCCAGTACATGTCCGACACCCTGCCTACCCCCGATGCCCAGCTCGACGCCCGCGGCCTGTTCTGCCCGGAGCCGGTCATGATGCTGCACAACGCCGTGCGGGATCTGGAAGTCGGCCAGTGTCTCGAGGTGCTGGCCACCGATCCCTCCACCCAGCGGGATATTCCGCGCTTCTGCAGTTTCCTCGGTCACCAGCTGCTGCGCCAGCAGGAACTGGATGGCGAGTTCCATTACCTGATCCGCAAGGCCGGGTGATCCGCTGAGTCAGAAAGCTTTTTTGCGGTGACGATACCGCCGACGCGGGCCCGGGACGGCGGCTGCTCAATGGGTCGGATGGATTTTGTGGGAGCGTCGCCCTCGGCGCGAACCGGACAGCCACTCGTTCGCCGGGGGAGGCGCCCGGCGATAGACGTGATATCGGCGACTCAGTCCTGCTTGCTTTGCGGGAGGGGGCCGGGGAGAGGGTGCTGCGTACCCGCCGGCAATCCCATGGGAGCGCCGAGCACCCGCTTGCGGCGCCCGCCGATCACTGCCAGGCGCAGCGAGAGAAACAACGCCGCAGCAGTCAGGCCGAGGATCAGACCCTGCCAGAACCCCGCCGGGCCCCGGGGCGCGCCCAGCAGGTCGGTCAGCCCCAGCACATACCCGCTGGGCAGCCCGATCAGCCAGTAGGCAATCATGGTCAGCAACATGGGCACCCGGGTGTCCTGATAGCCCCGCAGGGCACCGGCGCAGGCCACCTGGATCGAGTCTGAAAACTGATAGAGCGCCGCGTAGGCCAGCAGGCTGGCAGACAGCGCCAGAACAGCCGGGTCGCGGGTGTAGATATGCGGCAGTTGCTCGGCCAGCAGGAGCAGGGCGGTGGCTGACACCGTGGCGCAGAACAGGGCCACGGCAATGCCCACCTTGGCGGAGAACAGGGCCGTCCTGGCACCATGCATGCCGAGATTGTGGCCGACCCGGACGGTGATCGCCAAGCCCAGGCTGAAGGGCACCATGAATACCAGGGAGCTCAGGCTCAGGGTGACCTGATGGCTGGCCACCACCACAGCGCCCAGGCTGCCGATGAGCACAGCGATGAGGGCGAACATGCTGGTCTCGGCGAACAGGGAGATGCCGATCGGCAGACCCAGACCGAGCAGGCTCCGCTGCACCGGCCAGTTCGGCCACTCGAATCGGTCGAACAGACCACAGGCCCGGTACAGGCTGGCGCGTTTCAGGTGGAGGACCATGCAGGCCAGCATGAACCACATGACCAGGGTAGTGGCCACACCACAGCCGACACCACCCATGGCGGGCAGACCCAGCTTGCCGTAGACCAGCACGTAGTTGGCCGGCACATTGAGAATCAGACCGAGAAAACCTATGACCATCGCCGGTTTGGTGCGGGATAGCCCGTCGGTCATGCCGCGGAGGGCCTGATAGAGGCCGATGGCGGGGAAGCCCAGGGCTACTGCACGGATATAACCCACACTCTTGGGGATCAGCGCCGGATCGACGCCGGCCCAATGCAACACGGGCTCCACCGCGCACAGCAACAGGCCGGCGAGGCTGCCCAGTGCGAGACCTAGCCAGGCCGCCTGGCGCATCAGTGCGCCGGTCTGTTCGAGACGTCCCGCCCCGTTGAGGGCCGCTACCTTGGAGGTGATGATCAGCAGCACCCCGGTAATGAACAGGAAGGTCGGCACCCAGAAGGAATTGCCCAGGGCCACCGCGGCCAGGTCGACGGCACTGACACGGCCGGCCATGGCCGTATCCACGAACCCGAGCAGGGTGTGGGACAGCTGGGCGGCGAGAATCGGCAGCGCGAGCCAGATCAGCGCCCGCAATTCTGTTACACTGCGCCGCCACCGGGTGGGGGTTTCGCTGCTTGTCATGAAGAGTACTTCTGAGGGAAAAGCGACCCATCCTATCAATTTGCCGTTAATTGTCTACCTGCCCAATGAAGCACGATAGCCAGGATCTGGTTCAGCTGTTCGAACATTGCTTTGCCGACCGCTACAACACCCGGCTGGTGGGCGGGGGCGCCGAGCCCATCTACCTGCCGGCCGACGGGGAAAATCCGATGCACCGTATCGTTTTCACCCGCGATTACTTCCGCAGCGCGTTGCACGAGATTGCCCACTGGTGTGTGGCAGGAGCCGAGCGTCGGAAAATGGTGGATTTCGGTTACTGGTATGCGCCGGATGGTCGAACGGCCGAGCAGCAGGCCGCCTTCGAGCAGGTGGAGGTCAAGCCGCAGGCGCTGGAATGGCTGTTCTGCGCGGCGGCCGACCATGCCTTCTGCGTCAGTCTGGACAATCTCAGTGGCGAGACCACCGACCCCGCTCCCTTCAAGCGCAGGGTGGTGGAGCAGGTGCAGAGCTATCTGCACGTGGGCATTCCCGAGCGCCCCGCCTGCTTCATTGATGCGCTGCTCAACCATTACCGACCGGACGGTGGCCTGGACCCGGCTGCCTTCACTCTGGATCGGCTCTGAGCTGCGGCCCGGCGCAGGTGGACAGAATCGCCAGCGCCCTCAACAATGAACCCAACACTGTCACGGGAATTGCCATGCACATCGTTGCCGATGAAAACATACCGCTGCTCGACGAGTTCTTCGGTGAGTTCGGTCGCCTCACCCGCCTGCCCGGGCGATTGATCGACCAGACCGCCCTGGGGGATGCCGATGTGCTGCTGGTACGCTCGGTGACCCGGGTCAGCGCGGCGATGCTGGCGGGTACGCCGGTACGTTTCGTCGGTACCTGCACCATAGGCACCGATCATCTGGATCTGCCCGGTCTTGCGGCGGCGGGGATCGAGGTGGCCAGTGCGCCCGGCTGCAACGCGCGGGGCGTGGTGGAATACGTGCTGAGCTGCCTGCTGACTTTCGCCGAGCAGTCGGCCACGCCCTGGCAGGACAGGACGGTCGGCATCATCGGCGTAGGCGAGGTCGGCGGCAGGCTGGCCGCGGTGCTGCAGGCGCTCGGGGTCAAGACCCTGCTGTGTGATCCACCCCTGGCCGAGCAGGGTCGAGAGGGGTTGATCGAGCTGGATGAGCTGATAGCGCACAGTGATGTCATCAGTTGCCACGTTCCGCTTACCCGCGAGGGTCCGCATCCGACCTGGCACCTGCTTGATGGCCGGCGTCTGGAGAGGCTGCGACCGGGGACCTGGCTGATCAACAGCAGCCGCGGTCCGGTGATCGACAATCAGGCGCTGAGTGCCGTGCTCGGGCAGCGTCCCGACTTGCTGGTGGCGCTCGACGTATGGGAAACCGAACCTCTGGTGGATCCGGCGCTCGCCGCCCGCTGCCGCCTGGCTACCCCGCATATTGCCGGCTACAGCCTGGACGGCAAGCTGCGTGGCACCGCTCAGATCTACCAGGCCCTGTGCCGCTTCCTCGACCGGCCAGCCAGCCTGGCTCTGGAGCAGCTGGCGCCCCGCAGCGGCGCCGGACAATGGCAGCTGGAGCCGGGAACACCGCCGGATTGGGCGCTGACGCGCGCGTTACGGCTGGTCTATGACGTGCGCGATGATGATGCCCGCCTGCGCGCCATGTTGAACAGGGTGCAGGATGAGCAGGAGAGTCGGGAGGGGTTCGACAGATTGCGCAAGGAATATCCGCTGCGGCGCGAGTGCAACCTGTTACGGGTGGTGACCGCCGCTTCCGAGCCGCAACTGGCCCGGAGACTGCTGGCGGCAGGGTTCGATCTCGGGGGCTAGACCGCCTTCAGCGATTGCGGTGCGACCCACTGCTGTTCCAGCTCCTGACAGGCCTGCTGGATCATGCGTTCGGTGATGGCGATTTCCCGACCCTGCTCATCCACCAGATAGCCCCGTGCCTGCAGAGAAGGGCGGGGCAGGTTGTCACTCAGTAAACGTGGCTTCTGCTGTACCTGTTGACGCATGGATTCTCTCCAAATCAGTTCTCATCGGTAAGGCGTTGGCAACTCTGCGATGCCTGGCCCATGGAAAGCATAGACAAGGGTTGTGACTGCGGGATTACAGAAAATATCCCGCAGCGGTAGCAGACGGATGCGTCCTGAAATGAAAAACCCCCGCGGAGCGGGGGTTTGAGACAGCGGTGATCTGACTCAGCGATAGTTGCCGGCACGCAGTGCTGCGATACGCTGCTCCAGGGGAGGGTGAGTCATCAGCAGGCCGGCCAGACCGTTCTTCAGGTTGCCGTTGATGCCGAAGGCCGTCATCTCCCCGGGCATCTCCACCGGGATGCCCTGTTCGGCACGCAGGCGCTCGAGGGCGGCGATCATGTTGCCGGTGCCGGCGAGCTGCGCTGCAGCGGCATCGGCGCGGAACTCCCGCTGGCGGGAGAACCACATGACGATGATGCTGGCCAGAATACCCAGCACCAGCTCGGCAAAGATGGTGGCGATAAAGTAGCCGATGCCGGGGCCGTCGCTCTCGTTCTTGAACACCGCACGGTCAACGAAGTTGCCGATGATACGGGCAAAGAACATGACGAAGGTGTTCACCACACCCTGAATCAGGGTCAGAGTCACCATGTCGCCATTGGCCACGTGGCCGATCTCGTGGGCCATGACCGCGCGGATCTCGTTGGGGCTGAAGCGTTGCAGCATGCCTTCGGATACCGCTACCAGCGCAGCGTTCCTGTTCCAGCCGGTGGCAAAGGCGTTGGACGCCCGGGAGGGGAAGATGCCTACCTCGGGCATGCCGATACCGGCATCACGGGCCAGTTCGGCCACGGTTTCCAACAGCCACTGCTCCTGACGGGTCTGCGGCTGGGTGATTACCCGGGTACCGGTGCTGCGCTTGGCCATCCACTTGGACATGAACAGGGAGATGAAGGAACCGGCAAAGCCGATCACTGCACAGAAGATCAGCAGGGCCTGCAGGTTCATCCCGCCCTGGCCGTCGTGGATGCTGCCCACGCCCAGCAAGCTCAGGGTGATACTGGCGACCAGCACCACGGCCAGGTTGGTCGCCAGGAAAAGCAGAATGCGCATCATGTAGATGAAACTCCTAAAGAACTGGAAAGCTGCGCTTATAGTTGGGGTTGCGCGGGCCGGATTCAATGCCCACTCTGTATCAAAGCGTGTCTACCACGCGCCCCTTCGCCCCCGGAGCGGGGGCTCCCACAACGACACAGAGCCTGGGTCCCTACGCACCCGCTCTTCGCGGGATCCGACAACCGGGGGAGCACGCCTCGTCTGTAGGAGCACCGCCCCCGGTGCGAGGGCTCCCACAACGACACAGGGCCCGATCCCTGCGCACCCGCTCTCTTCGCGGGATCCGACAACCGCGGGGCACGCCCCTTCTGTAGGAGCACCGCCCCCGGTGCGAACGGGTGGGCAGCCTGCGCCTACTGCTTGTAGGTCCGCAGGAAGTTGGCAATCCGCCCGATGGCCATTTCCAGATCATCCTTGCGCGGCAGGGAGACGATGCGGAAGTGGTCTGGCCAGGGCCAGTTGAACGCAGTGCCCTGGACGATGAGGATCTTCTCCTGCAGCAGCAGGTCCAGCACCATTTTCTCGTCGTTGTGGATCGGGTAGACCTTGGGGTCCAGCTTGGGGAACAGGTACAGGGCGCCCTTGGGCTTGACGCAGCTGACCCCGGGGATTTCGTTGAGCAATTCCCAGGCGGTATCGCGCTGTTCCAGCAGACGGCCGCCGGGCAGGATCAGGTCGTTGATGCTCTGATAGCCGCCCAGTGCGGTCTGGATGGCATGTTGCGCCGGCACGTTGGCGCACAGACGCATCGACGACAGGATCTCAAGACCCTCGATGTAGCTGGCGGCGCGCTGCTTGGGGCCGCTGATGACCATCCAGCCGGAGCGGAAGCCCGCTACCCGGTAGGATTTGGACAGGCCGTTGAAGGTCAGGCACAGCAGATCGGGAGCGACGGCGGCAAAGGAATCATGCTCGGTGCCGTCGTACAGGATCTTGTCGTAGATCTCGTCAGCCAGCACCAGCAGATTGTGCTCGCGGGCCACTTCGGCCAGTTGCTCCAGTACCTCGCGCGGATACACGGCACCGGTGGGATTGTTCGGGTTGATCAGCACCATGGCCTTGGTGTTGGGGGTGATCTTGCTGCGGATGTCCTGGATATCCGGGTACCAGTCCGACTGCTCATCACACAGGTAGTGCACCGGCTTGCCGCCGGACAGGCTGACGGCCGCAGTCCACAGCGGATAGTCCGGCGCAGGGATCAGCACCTCGTCGCCGTTGTTCAGCAGTGCCTGCATGGCCATCACGATCAGCTCGGAGACGCCGTTGCCCAGGTAGATATCCTCGATACCCACGCCCTGGAACTGCTTGGTCTGGCAGTAATGCATGACCGCCTTGCGCGCCGAAAACAGCCCCTTGGAATCACTGTAGCCCTGGGCAGTGGGCAGGTTGAGAATCACGTCCTGGAGGATTTCCTCGGGCGCTTCGAAACCGAAGGGCGCCGGGTTGCCGATGTTCAGCTTGAGAATCCGGTGACCTTCCTCTTCGAGGCGCTTGGCGTGGCGCAGGACCGGCCCGCGAATGTCGTAACAGACATTGGCCAATTTGTTGGACTTGCTAACCTGCATGATACTTACCTGTAAATCATCGATGATGAAAAGTGGGCTGGGACTGCGAAAGCAAAGCGAGCATCATACGACTGCGCCTGCGGCGAAGAAAGCCCGGGCGCCAAACTTCTCGGAGGAAAATGTGGACAAACTGGAAAAAAGCGAGCAGGCCTGGCGTGAACAGCTGACCGAGGCCCAGTTTCAGGTCTGTCGACTGAAGGGAACCGAACGGCCCTTTACCGGCGAGTATTACCGCAAGGGGCCCCCGGGCGTCTACCACTGCGTCTGCTGCGATGCCCCCCTGTTCGATACCGACACCCAGTTCGACGCCGGCTGCGGTTGGCCCAGCTACTGGGCGCCGGTGAGCGAAGCAGCGATCGCCACCGCCGAGGACTTCAGCCACGGCATGCACCGGATCGAGGTGCTGTGCGCCCGCTGCGATGCCCACCTGGGGCATGTCTTTCCCGATGGTCCGCCGCCGACCGGGTTACGCTATTGCATCAATTCGGTGTGTCTGCGGTTAGAATCCCGGGCCTGAACGTCATCTGATCCGGAAGGTCCATGAGCGATATCACCACTACCGAATTCATGCAGCGGGTTGTCCGCTTCCTCGACCGCTATGAACAGACCCTGCCACCACCGACACCGCCGCTGGACTGGAGTAACACCTTTGCCGCCCGCTGGGTGGGCGAGGGCAGTGGCGGCTGGCTGCGGCCACTGGAGATCACCGCTGAACAGAGTCTGGATGACCTGATCGGCGTGGATCGGCAGAAGCAGCTGCTGGAGGCCAACACCAGTCAGTTCGTCCGTGGCCTGCCGGCCAACAATGCCCTGCTGTGGGGTGCCCGGGGAACCGGCAAGTCCTCCCTGGTCAGGGCTCTGCTGCACGCCTGGAAGGACCAGGGTCTGCGGCTGATCGAGATCGACAAGGCTGACCTCATGCATCTGCCCGCGGTAGTCGCGCGGATCAGCGGCCAGCCCTGGCGTTTTCTGGTGTTCTGCGATGATCTGGCCTTCGAGGCCGATGACAGTGCCTACAAGACGCTGAAGACGGTACTGGACGGCTCGCTGGAGGCAACCCCGGACAATCTGCTGCTGTACGCCACCTCCAACCGCCGGCATCTGCTGCCGGAGCAGCGCAGTGACAACCTGGCCAGCAGCATGGTCGACGGCGAGCTGCACCCCGGGGAGGCGATCGAGGAGAAGATCGCGCTGTCCGACCGTTTCGGGCTGTGGGTGTCCTTCTACCCCTTCAGTCAGGAACACTATCTGGACGTGGTGAGGCACTGGCTCGGCAGCCTGGCGGCGCAGCACGGTCTGGCGTGGGAATGGAACGAGGAGCTGCAGAAGGAGGCCATCCGCTGGGCCACCGCCCGAGGCAACCGCAATGGTCGCTGCGCCTGGCAGTTTGCCCGGTCATGGGTGGGCAGGGCGCTGCTGGAAGCCTGAAGCAGGGAGGGTCAGGCGGTCCGCAGAGTCGGGCTGCCTTGTCGAAACTGGAGCGGGTGAAGGGAATCGAACCCTCGTCGTAAGCTTGGGAAGCTTCTGCTCTACCATTGAGCTACACCCGCAGCGCTGCGCATTTTACGCAGGTTGATCGTGACTCGGCAATCGCTGTTTTGCGCAAGGTGTGGTGACAGGGGCCCCGAAGCAGGGGCCTTGTCGAACCTCTACAGTCTGGCGGCGGCGCGCATCAGCCGGCGATAGCTGTCCCGGCGCTTTTCCTGATCGAATATCGGACTGTTGACGATCAGCTCGTCCATCCCGTAGCGCTCCCTGAGGTCGGCAATCTGCTGGGCCACGGTCTGCTCGTCACCGATCAGCGTGCCGGCCAGGGTGGACAGCACCTGGTGCCGCTCATGGGGCAGCCAGAGTTCATCCATGTTTTCCACCGGCGGGCGCAGCAGCCCGCGTTCACCCCTGATCATGTTGAGGAAGGACTGCTGGTGCGAGGTCGCCAGGTAGTGGGCTTCATCCCGGGTTTCGGCGACAAAGGCATTGATGCCGAGCATTGCCAGCGGCTGCTGCAGCTTGTCGGAGGGCTGGAAGGCTTCGCGGTAACCCTGCATTGCGGCGAGCATGTAATCGGGTGAGAACTGGCCGGCAAAGGCGAAGGGCAGGCCGAGGCTGGCGGCCAGCTGGGCGCTGAAGGTGCTGGAGCCGAGCAGCCAGATCGGAATGTCCAGTCCGGCGCCGGGCACGGCCACCAGGCGTTGGCCAGGCTCGGGCTCGGCGAAATAGTGCCTCAGCTCCTCGAGCATCTGCGGAAAGTCTTCGCCGTCGGTGCGGCCCCGGCGCAGGGCCCGGGCGGTGAGCATATCGGTGCCTGGTGCACGTCCCAGTCCGAGATCGATACGGCCGGGGTAGAGTGATTCCAGCGTGCCGAACTGCTCGGCGATCTGCAGTGGAGAATGGTTGGGCAACATGATGCCCCCGGAGCCGATGCGAATGCGCTCGGTTCCGGCCGCCAGATAGCCGATGACCACCGAGGTGGCGGCACTGGCGATACCGACCATGTTGTGATGCTCGGCTACCCAGAACCTGTGATAGCCCATCCGCTCCGCGGCGCGGGCCAGATCCAGACTGTTGCGCAGGGCATCACGGGGCGTGGAGCCCAGGGTCACGGGGCACAGATCCAGAATGGAAAGCGGTAGTGCAGAGGTTTTCATGGCAGCTCCGGAACAGCAGGATGGATGTCCATGCTAACCGGGGTTCGGCGCTGAATACAGCCCGGCGGCAACCGGCGCCGGCGCCGGCATGCCGATGTGGGAGCCCTGGGCGAAGTCGATGCCCAGCTCCCGCACCCGCTGCAGCAGGGCTTCACTGTGCACGAACTCGGCGACCGTCTGCAGGCCCAGCTCCCGGGCGAAGCGCACTATCCCTTCGGTCAGGGCGCGGGCGGTGGGGTCCCGGTCCAGGCGCTTGATCAGGGAGCCGTCGATCTTGATCAGGTCCACATCCAGGCGCAGCAGATGCTCGAAGTTGGAGTAGCCGGTGCCGAAGTCGTCGATGGCGATGCGGCAGCCCAGGTGCTTCGCCCGGTCGATGAAGCGCCGTACCTGCTGGTAGTTCTCTATGCCTTCCGACTCGAGGATCTCGAAGATCACCCGCCGCGCCAGCGAGGGGTCCTGCAGGCGTGACAGCAGGTACTCGCTCAGCTCTTCGTCCAGCAGATCGTCGCAGGCCAGATTGAGGGAGAAGTGCAGCTCGCTGTCGGCGAAGCGGGCCAGGCACTGGTCGATCATGCTGCGGGTGATCAGGCGGTACAGGCGGATGCGCCGGGCAACCGGCAGGAAGGCCATGGGACTGATGGGGTTGCCCTGTTCGTCGAGCATGCGCACCAGGCACTCGTACTTGTCGATCCGATTGGTGGCCAGATTCAGGATCGGCTGGAAGAAGGGCACCATGCGTCCCTCCTCGAGCGCCTGGCGCAGACGGGTGGCCCACAGCAGGTTCTGTTCGTAGCTGTCGCGCAGGTCGTGGGCCGGATCATGGATCAGGTAGTTGAGCTTCTGCAGCCGGGCCATCTTCACCGCAATGTTGGCCGAGGGCAGCAGCTGTGCCCGGCTCAGGGGCGCGGTGTCGCAGGCGCTGGCGCTGGCCAGCCCCAGGGTGGCCTGCAGGGTAATGGCCTGGCCCTGCCAGTACACCGGCAGGCTGGCGATGCGCTCGTGCAGGCTGTCCAGCCAGGGGGCGAATTGCCGCGGGTGGCCGGAGGGCAGCAGTATGGCCATCTCGTCGGCATGCATGTGGTACAGGCGCGCCTGCCCCAGGCGCCAGTGGGCGAGATGTTCCAGCAGGCCGGCCGCTACCTCACGGATCACGTGATCGCCGCAGCTGCTGCCGAAGAAGTCATTGATCTCCCGGAAGGCGTCGATGTTCAGCAGTATCAGCGTAGCGGGATCGTCTCCGGCCAGGTCCTGCAGCAGCCGCTCCCGGTTGGGCAGCCCGGTCAGCGCGTCGGTGTACAGGCTGCTGAGCTGGCGCAGGGTATTGGCCACCAGATACAGGATCACACAGGACAGCAGCAGCATGATGCTGACGGTACCGAGCATGATGCGCAGGTTGCTCTCGCGCATCGGCGCCAGCACCGCGTCGATCTCGGTCTGGGGGATGCCGATCCCGAACACCATGCCCGCCTCGGTAGGGGCGTGGAGCAGGGCGTAGTCGACACCGTCAACCTGAAAGTGCCGATGCTGCATGGGGGAGGCGGGATAGCGACTGACCAGTTCGGCCGGAGGTGGGCTGGCTTCTCCGCCCGGCAGTTGCAGGGCAATGACCTCGTCGATCAGGTGCTGGGCACGGGCATCATTCTCTGCACTCGCCAGACTGGAGAGTTTGCGGTTCTCTCGATCCAGCAGAAAGGCGAAGCTGCCCGGGGTGACCCGGATGGAGCTGACCAGCCGGATGATCTCGCTGGCCTGCCAGTCCAGCAGCGCTACCCCGGCAAAACGCCCCCGTTCATCCTGCATGGCGGCGCTGATGCTGATGACCGCCTCGTCCAGCTGGGGCTTGTAATAGGCCTCGCTCCAGTGAAAGTCCCTGCGCGGCTGGGGCGTGGCCAGCAGCTCACGGGCCTGCAGGTAGCGTGACGGGTCGGCGAAGTCCCCGGCCTCAGTGAGCAACCGCAATCCCGCCGGCCCCCGCTGGGCATGCACGGCGAAGGCGCTGGCGCGATAGCTGCCGGGATGGAACAGCAGGCTGCCGCCACGTGCCTCGGGCAGATCGTCCAGCACCCTGAGCAGATTGCGTTCTGCTTCGCGCAGGGCGGCGGTCTGCTGATTGCGCAGCAGAAACTCCCCCGTGCGGACCAGCGTCGCCACATTGCGCTCGAGCAGGAAGTGATGGGCATTGATGCGGGCCAGGCTGGCATGGAAAGTGTCGGCAATCTGGCGTTCCCGCTGCTCGCTCATGGTCCGTTCGGCGAAGCTCAGATTCAGGCTGGAGATCAGCCACATGCCGGCCACGAACAGGCTGATCAACAGCAGCAGCACCAGCATGATGGAATTCTTGCGCCTGCCCATGGCGATACCTCAGGGCAGGCGGCCGGGGCGGCCGTCGTTGATGCGCTGGCGGGCAATGGCCAGTTGGCTGGGAGACAGTCGGGCGGCCAGCTGGCTGACCGCACTCTGTGCCTGCACCTCGCCATTGAGCAGTGCCAGACTGAGCCACACGTAGGCCTCCAGCGGGTCCGCCGGGCCCCCGTCACCTTCGAGATAGCTCATTCCGAGGAGGTACTGGCCCGTGCCGGAGCCGAGGGAGGCGGCCCGCCGCAGCCACTGCCTGACCTCGGGTGCTTCGGCGGCGCTCTCGGCATGCAGCTGTGCCAGTTGCAATTGGGCCGCTATCTCGTTCTGGCCGGCGGCACGCTCCAGCCAGCGCATGGCCTTTGTGCGATCCGGCCCCGTGCCCACGCCATTGAGCCAGGCCATGCCGGCCTGATACTGCGCCGCGGCCAGACCCGCCTCGGCAGCCGCCTCGATCAGTTGCAGCGCCTGTTCATCGCTCTGATCGGTACGATCGAGCTGGAGCAGTTCGGCATACAGCAGCTGACCCGGAGGGTAACCCGCCTCCGCCGCCAGCCGAGCCCAGTGGCGTGCCTCGGTGACGGCCAGATCCGTGCGCAGCAGGCTGGCCAGGTGATGGCGGGCCTTGGCATCACCGGCTTCGGCGGCCAGGGTGCAGGCGGGCAGGGCTTGCTGGGTATTGCGGATGGCATACAGCAGATAGCAGTCGCTGGTTCCCGGCGCCTCCGGAGCAGGACTGGGGGCGGCGGGGGCTGCTGGTGACGGTGCTGGCGCTGGCGGAACACGGCGAGCGAAGGCCTCGACCTGGGCCGGGCAGGAGCGCTGATAACCGATCCGCAGCGCATCCAGGGTCTCGGGCGTCGGCGCACGCCGGGCATAACGGGTACCTATGGCCCGGCAGCGGCTGTCACGCTCGCGGGCGATGCGTCGGAATTCCGGCGCCTGGGCATAGGTGTCGGCGTACCGCTCGAGAAAGGCGGTCAGGGGATCGATCAGGGGCTGGTCCAGCAGCTGCTCGGCTTCCAGGTGCAGTTGTCCGGGCCTGGAATCGGGCGCGTCGCCAGCCTGCGGCAGGACTGAACAGCCAGCCATGAGGCTCATCATGATGAATACGTAAACGGCACGCATGGCAATCTCAAAGTGCTGGCATCACTGCAGTCTGGCAGTGCATTGATACTACGGCAAACCCACAGGTCGTCGGGGAAGTGACGCGGAAATTGTGGAACAGTTCTTGCTTTATCGATCTTCAAGGGAACTAACACGTCAATTTATTGTTTTCGGGGACCGACCGGGAATGGCCGTCAATCAGAGTCAAGTCTTAACCAGCATGCGCAGCAACCTCGCCGGATTGCTCCATGGCAGCCTGGGGGTGCCGATTCTTCTGCTGGCGATGCTCGGCATGATGATGCTGCCGGTGCCGCCCTTCCTGCTGGACGTGTTTTTCACCTTCAACATAGCCCTGTCCCTGGTGGTGCTGCTGGTCTGCGCCTATGCCCTGCGACCGCTGGATTTTGCTGCCTTTCCGACCATCCTGCTGGTGGCAACCCTGCTGCGCCTGGCGCTGAACGTGGCCTCGACCCGGGTCGTGCTGCTCTATGGCCATGAGGGCCCTGCGGCAGCGGGCAAGGTCATCCAGGCCTTCGGCCAGGTGGTGGTCGGTGGCAGTTTCATCGTCGGTCTGGTGGTCTTCATCATTCTCATGGTGATCAACTTCGTGGTGGTCACCAAGGGCGCGGGGCGGATCTCCGAGGTCAGTGCCCGCTTCACGCTGGATGCCATGCCGGGCAAGCAGATGGCGATCGATGCCGACCTCAATGCCGGCCTGATCGATCAGGAGGAGGCCAAGCGTCGCCGTCTGGAGGTGGCCCAGGAAGCGGACTTCTACGGTTCCATGGACGGTGCCAGCAAGTTCGTGCGCGGCGATGCGGTGGCCGGCCTGCTGATCCTGTTCATCAACGTCATCGGCGGGCTGGTCATCGGCATGGGGCAACACGGCCTGAGCTTCACCGAGGCTGGACATATCTACGTGCTGCTCACCATCGGCGACGGCCTGGTGGCGCAGATTCCCTCGCTGCTGCTGTCCACCGCCGCAGCCATCATGGTTACCCGGGTGTCCACCTCCGAAGACATGGGCTCCCAGGTCAAGCGGCAGATGTTCGCCTCGCCCAAGGCACTGGGCATTGCTGCTGCGATTCTGGTGATCATGGGGCTGATCCCCGGCATGCCGCATTTCTCCTTCCTCAGCCTCGGTGCGCTTGCCGCCGGCGGAGCCTGGTTCATCCATCACCGGCAGCAGGTCAAGGCCGAGGAGGAGCGGGCTGCCGAGGAGCAGAAGGCACAGCTGCCGGCGTTGCAGCGTCCCGAGACCCGGGAGTTGGGCTGGGACGACGTGACTCCGGTGGACATGGTCGGTCTCGAGGTCGGTTACCGCCTGATCCCGCTGGTCGACCGCAGTCAGGGTGGACAGCTGCTGGCGCGCATCAAGGGCATCCGCAAGAAGCTGTCCCAGGATCTGGGCTTTCTCATGCCCTCGGTGCATATCCGCGACAACCTCGACCTGGCGCCCAACGTTTATCGCATCACCCTGATGGGCGTCGGGGTGGCAGAGGCCGAGGTCCATGCCGACCGTGAGCTGGCCATCAACCCCGGGCAGGTATTCGGCGAGATCAAGGGCATCCCGGGCAAGGATCCGGCCTTCGGTCTGGATGCGGTGTGGATCGAGCCGGCGCAGAAGGATCAAGCCCAGTCCCTGGGCTACACGGTGGTTGACGTCAGTACCGTGGTGGCAACCCACCTGAATCAGATTCTCTACAAGCACTCCCACGAGCTGATCGGCCACGAGGAAGTGCAGCAGCTGCTCAAGGTGCTGGCCAAGGCCTCGCCCAAGCTGGCCGAGGAGCTGGTGCCGGGCATCATTTCCCTGTCCGGGCTGCTCAAGGTGTTGCAGGGACTGTTGCAGGAACAGGTGCCGGTGCGCGACATCCGGACCATTGCCGAAGCCATCGCCAACCAGTCGGGCAAGAGTCAAGATACCGGCGCGCTGATCGGCGCCGTGCGCGTGGCGCTGTCCCGTTCCATCGTCCAGGGCCTTGTGGGACTTGAGGCCGAGCTGCCTGTGATTACCCTGGATCCCAAGCTGGAACAGATATTGCTTCAGAGTGTGCAGAAGGCCGGGCAGGGCAATGATGACGGCATTCTTCTGGAACCGGGTATGGCGGAGAAGCTGCAGCGCTCCCTGGCGGACATGGTTCAGCGGCAGGAAATGCAGGGCAAGCCGGCAATCCTGCTGGTGGCCGGACCGATCCGCAACATGATGGCGAAGTTCGTTCGCTATGCCGCCCCCGGCGCCCATGTGCTGTCGTACCAGGAAATCCCGGACAGCAAACAGGTCACCATCGTTGCCACCGTCGGACAGAATTGATTACAGGGTGAGGTCAGGCCATGAGAGTAAAACGTTTTTTTGCCGCTGATATGCGCTCGGCCATGAAACTGGTCCGTGACGAGATGGGGGCGGACGCGTCCATCATCGCCAACCGACGTGTTGCCGGCGGTATCGAGCTGACCGCGGCGCTGGATTACGAAGCGCCGCGCCTGACCCCGCCGACGCCGGGCCTGGACACCGAGTTGAAGAAGACCCAGGAGCGTATTCTCAGCGCCCGGGCCAGCCTGCAGGCGGGAGAAACCCCGGCGGCCGGGCCCAGTGTCAACCGTCAATTATTTGGAGACAGCATGCGTCAGGCCGCCGAGCGAGGCTCGCCGGTGGCCCGGGAGTTGCTCGATCGCCTGAACAGCGAGCGTGCCGCGCCGGCTGCGGAAGCCCCGGCGGGCGCCGCAGCATCGGCTGCCGCAGCGCCCGCTGCCGACAGCCTGGATGTCATGCGGGCGGAGATCGCCGGTCTGCGCGAACTGCTGGAATCCCAGCTGGGCAGTCTGGCCTGGGGCAAGGTCAATCAGCAGCAACCCCGCCAGGCCAGTCTCTGGCGCCGTCTGGTTCATCTGGGCCTGCCGGCCGACCTCTGCCGTTCGCTGCTGAGCAAGGTGGAGGAGATGACGGACATCCGTCAGGCCTGGCGCCTGCTGCTGGCCCATCTGGCGCAGAGTATTCCGGTGATGCGCAGCGAGCCGATCGACCAGGGCGGGGTGATTGCCCTGGTCGGCCCGACCGGCGCCGGCAAGACCACCACCCTGGGCAAGCTGGCTGCACGTTATGTGCTCAAGCACGGCAGTGAGCATGTCGCCCTGGTGACCATGGATACCTTCCGTATCGGTGCCCACGAGCAACTGCGCACCCTGGGGCGCATCCTCAATGTGCCGGTGCGTGTGGTGGATGAGCAGCACAGTCTGCAGGACGTGCTGGACGAATTTGCCAACAAGCGCCTGGTGCTGGTGGATACCGCCGGCCTGCAGGCCCAGGATCCGCAGCTGCGGGGTCAGCTCAAGGAGCTGGCGGCGCTGGGTGATCGGGTCAGCACGCTGCTGGTGCTGGCCGCAACCAGTCAGTACCGGGTGCTCAAGGCGGCATGGCACAATTAC
Organism: Halopseudomonas formosensis; assembly: GCF_900115905.1. Lineage (GTDB taxonomy): Bacteria > Pseudomonadota > Gammaproteobacteria > Pseudomonadales > Pseudomonadaceae > Halopseudomonas > Halopseudomonas formosensis. The sequence continues at coordinate 348,036 of NZ_FOYD01000002.1, read as the reverse complement.
AGCAGCTGTGCGCTGGCCGGTTGCATTCTGACCAAGGTGGACGAGGCCGGCAGTCTGGGTGAAGCCCTCGGTCTGGCCATCGAGCAGCGACTGCCGGTAGCCTATATGGCTGATGGCCAGCGCATTCCCGATGATCTGGCCCGCGGCGTCGGTCATCAGCTGGTGAGCCGGGCGGTCGGTCTGATCGGTAATGAGGTTGCCGAGGATCAGACCATGGCGGATGTTTTTGCCGGTATACTTCACGCACAGCGCGCAAGTTAACGATTGGATAAGGGCAGCGTACAGATGGGCAATCAATCGGTTCAGGTAGTTGCAGTCACCGGAGGCAAGGGCGGCGTTGGCAAGACCAACGTGTCGGTCAACCTTGCCCTGGCACTGGCCGAGCTGGGACGCCGCGTTGTGCTGATGGATGCAGACCTCGGACTGGCCAATGTCGATGTGCAGCTGGGTCTGCGGCCCCAGGCGACCCTGGCCGATGTGCTCTCCGGCACCTGTTCGCTGCGCGAGGTCATGGTCAACGGCCCAGGAGGCATCCGCATCGTACCGGCAGCCTCGGGCGCAGCCGAGATGGTCAATCTGGGACAGCGGGAGCATGCCGGGCTGATCCAGGCCTTCAGTGACATCGGTGACGAGCTGGACATACTGCTGATCGATACCGCCGCCGGCATCGGCGACTCCGTGGTCAGTTTCGTGCGTGCCGCCCAGGAGGTGATAGTGGTGGTCTGCGACGAGCCCACCTCCATCACCGACGCCTACGCCCTGATCAAGCTGCTCAGCCGGGACCATGGGGTGACGCGCTTCCGGGTGCTGGCGAACATGGTCCACAGCCCGCAGGAAGGGCACAACGTTTTCAACAAGCTGCTGCAGGTCACCGACCGTTTCCTGGATGTGGCCCTGCAGTACGTCGGTGCGGTGCCCTATGACGAGTCGGTGCGCAAGGCGGCGCAGAAGCAGCGGGCGACCTTCGATCTGTTCCCCCGCAGCCGGGTCTCCCTGGCTATCCGCACCATAGCCCGCAAGGTCGACGCCTGGCCGCTGCCATCGACGCCCCGGGGGCACCTGGAGTTCTTCCTGGAGCGCCTGGTGCAGCGCAATGACCCTGCCACAGGGCCAGAGGATGAGTAACATTTCCGGTGGTGGCGCCAGGATGTACGCCAGCGCTGCGGCGGCCGCCTGCACCCAGGATCGGCTGGTTGAGGAATACGCACCCCTGGTCAAGCGCATTGCCTACCACATGCTGGCCCGCTTGCCGGCCAGCGTGCAGGTGGAGGATCTGATTCAGGCCGGCATGCTCGGCCTGCTCGAGGCCGCTCGCAAGTTCGACCATGGAAAGGGGGCCAGCTTCGAGACCTATGCCGGCATCCGCATACGTGGCGCCATGCTGGATGATGTACGCAAGGGCGATTGGGCCCCCCGCTCGGTCCATCGCAACACGCGTCTGGTCAGCAGCGCCATTCGTGCCGTCGAGGCCCGTGTTGGCCGTGACGCTAAAGATCATGAGGTTGCGGCCGAACTGGATATGAGTCTCGAGGAATATCATGCGATTCTCGGCGACACGGCGGGCAGCAGGCTGTTCAGCTTCGACGAGCTGCTGGAAGCCGGGGCCCCCGGCGAAGCCGAAGCCGAGGCTTCGCCCTTCGAGGGGCTGGAGGACGTGCGATTTCGCGAGGCGTTGGCCGAGGCAATCGACAAGCTGCCTGAACGGGAGCGACTGATACTGTCGCTGTATTACGACGAGGAGTTGAATCTCAAGGAAATCGGCGCCGTGCTGGGCGTCAGCGAGTCCCGGGTCAGTCAACTGCACAGCCAGTGCGCAGCGCGCCTGCGGGCCCGCATGGCCGACTGGCGGGACGATTGAATTCATATCTCACCCTTTGCTGAGGTGGCAGTTTTCGTGGGGTGCACGCCGGATGCCCCTGCTCGGTTTATATGGAGGCGGTAATTGGACAAGAACATGAAAATTCTCATCGTCGACGACTTTTCGACGATGAGGCGCATCATCAAGAACCTGTTGCGTGACCTCGGCTTCACCAATACTGCCGAGGCGGATGATGGCACCACGGCGCTGCCGATGCTGCAGCATGGCAATTTCGATTTTCTGGTCACCGACTGGAACATGCCGGGCATGAGCGGCATCGATCTGTTGCGTGCGGTGCGTGCCGACGAGCGCCTCAAGACCCTGCCGGTGCTGATGGTCACGGCCGAAGCCAAGCGCGACCAGATCATCGAAGCGGCCCAGGCCGGGGTCAACGGTTACGTGGTCAAACCCTTCACCGCCCAGGCGCTCAAGGAGAAGATCGAAAAGGTCTTCGAGCGCATCGAAGCCAAGTAGCAAGGGGACTGACATGGTATTGAGCGGGAACGCCGGTCAGACGACCGCCGAGGAATTCGAGCAATCGCTCAAGACGAACGCGCAGAAGCTTGTAGAGCATCTGGAGGAGGGTGACTACAAGGAAGCGGTCATGGTCATCCATGCGATCAATCAGGCCCGCGACCGGGGGCTGTACTACGAAGTCGGCAAGCTGACCCGGGCACTGCACAACTCGATCATCAGCTTTCAGCTGGATACCGCACGCTCCTTCGGCTCCGAGCATGGCGAGCACTCGAAGATAGCCGACGCCTCCGATCGCCTTGACTACGTCGTCAGGCTCACCGACAAGGCCGCCAACCGGACCATGGACCTGGTGGAGAGCAGCGCGCCGGTGGTCAGTCAGCTCGGTAAGGAAGCGGCTGCCCTGCGCGAGGAATGGAAGCGCCTGCAGCGCAGGGAAATGACCGCCGAGGAGTTCCGCAACCTGTCCCGCAGCATCATGGACTTTCTCGAGCGCAGCGAGAAGCACAGCGCCGAGGTATCCAGCAACCTCAATGACATTCTCATGGCCCAGGATTATCAGGACCTCACCGGGCAGGTGATCAAGCGGGTCATCACACTGGTCCATGACGTCGAGGAGAGCCTGCTCAACCTGGTGCGCATGGCGGGGCAGGTCGACCGCATCGCCGGTATCCAGCATGAGCTGCCCGACCCCGAGGAGAGAAAATCTGCTTCGCAGGCTGAAGGTCCGCAGATTCATGCCGATAAGAGGGATGATGTGGTGTCGGGGCAGGATGAGGTGGATGACCTCCTGTCCAGTCTGGGGTTCTGAGGGAGCGTGGAATGAGCTTTGATGCGGATGAAGAGATTCTCCAGGACTTTCTGGTCGAGGCCGGAGAGATACTGGAGCTGTTATCTGAACAGCTGGTGGAACTGGAGAATCGCCCCAACGACAGCGATCTGCTCAACGCCATTTTCCGTGGTTTTCATACCGTCAAGGGCGGCGCCGGCTTCCTGCAGCTCGAGGCTCTGGTAACCTGCTGTCACATTGCGGAAAACGTCTTTGACATCCTGCGCAAGGGCGAGCGTGAGGTCGACGCCGAGCTGATGGACGTGGTGCTCCAGGCGCTGGACAGCATCAACAGCATGTTTGCCCAGGTGCGCGATGGTGAGGAGCCGACGCCGGCCGCTCCGGCGCTGCTTGAAGCCCTGTCCGCGCTCGCCCAGCCTGCCCAGCAGGTCGTGGCCGCTCCAGCCGCTCCGGCTGCGCCTGTGGTGGCCGCAGTCGCCGAGCCGGTGCTGGAAGCCGATGGCGATATTACCGATGACGAGTTCGAGCTGCTGCTCGAGGCCCTGCATGTCGGCCCGGAGGCCGGTGAAGCGCCCGCCGCTGCTGACGGTCATGCCAACGGCGACGAGATCACCGATGACGAGTTCGAAGCCCTGCTGGACCAGCTGCACGGCACCGGCAAGGGACCCGGCAGTCAGCCGACCGCCGTCCCGAGCGTCCCGGCCACGCCGGTGGCCGGAGATGAGGATCTCATCACTGATGACGAGTTCGAATCCCTGCTGGATGAACTGCACGGTCCCGGCCGTGGGCCGGGGGCGGCGACCACGCCGACGCCGGTAAGCGCCCCCGCGCCCGCTGCGCCGGAAGCGGCGAAGCCGCAACCGCCAGCCCCTCCGGCAGCGGAGGAAAAGCCGGCGCCCAAACCCGCCCCCCGACGCAGCGAAGCCGGCGCCGACCATGGCGCTGCGGCCGAAACCACAGTGCGGGTGGATACCGCCCGGCTCGACGAGATCATGAACATGGTCGGCGAGCTGGTACTGGTGCGCAACCGACTGACCCGTCTGGGGCTGACCAGCGAGGATGAGGAACTCACCAAGGCGGTGGCCAATCTGGACATGGTGACTGCGGACCTGCAGGCCTCGGTGATGAAGACCCGCATGCAGCCGATCAAGAAGGTCTTCGGTCGTTTCCCCCGGGTGGTACGGGACCTCTCGCGCAGCCTGAAAAAGGAAATCAATCTCGAACTGGTCGGTGAGGAAACCGATCTGGACAAGAACCTGGTGGAGGCCCTCGCCGATCCGCTGGTGCACCTGGTGCGCAACGCGGTCGATCACGGCATCGAATCCCCCGAGGAGCGCGAGGCAGCCGGCAAGCCGCGGGTCGGTCAGATGGTGCTGGCCGCCCGCCAGGAAGGCGATCACATTCTGCTGACCATCAGCGACGATGGCAAAGGCATGGACGCCGAGGTGCTGCGTGCCAAGGCGGTGGAGAAGGGCATGATGGATCGGGATGCTGCGGAACGCCTGAGCGAGTCCGAATGTTTCAACCTGATCCTGGCGCCGGGTTTCTCGACCAAGACCGAGGTATCCGACGTCTCCGGGCGGGGTGTCGGCATGGATGTGGTGCGCACCCGTATCTCCCAGCTCAACGGCACCATCGCCATCGAGTCGACCAAGGGGCAGGGCACCCGTATCTCGATCAAGGTGCCGTTGACCCTGGCCATCATGCCGACCCTCATGGTCATGCTCGGTCGTCAGGCCTTTGCCCTGCCGCTGGTGAACGTCAACGAGATCTACAATCTGGATCTGTCGCGGACCAATGTGGTTGACGGGCAGGAGGTGATTTTGGTGCGGGACAAGGCGCTGCCGCTGTTCTGGCTCAAGCGCTGGCTGATGCCCGGGGCCTCCGAGGAGATCGACCGGACCGCGGCCAGTGTGGTGATAGTGTCGGTGGGGACCCAGCGCGTGGGCTTCGTGGTGGATCAGCTGGTAGGACAGGAAGAGGTGGTCATCAAGCCCCTGGGCGGAATGCTGCAGGGAACGCCCGGCATGGCCGGGGCGACCATCACCGGTGATGGCAGGATCGCATTGATCCTGGACATCCCGGGACTGCTCAAGCGCTATGCGCGAAAGGGCTAGGAGAGCGCATTGATCAAGGTACTGGTGGTGGATGACTCGGGCTTCTTCCGCAGGCGGGTAGCGGAGATCCTCGGTGCCGATCCTCAGATTCAGGTGGTGGGGACAGCCACCAACGGCCAGGAGGCGGTGGAGCAGACACTGGCCCTGCATCCGGACGTGATCACCATGGACTACGAGATGCCGGTGATGGACGGCATTACTGCCGTGCGCCAGATCATGCAGCGTCAGCCCACACCCGTGCTCATGTTCTCGTCGCTGACCTATGAGGGCGCGCGGGTCAGTCTCGATGCCCTGGACGCCGGTGCCGCGGACTACCTGCCGAAGAATTTCGAGGATATCTCCCGCCACCCGGAAAAGGTTCGCCAGCTGCTCTGCGAGCGCGTCCATGCGCTGGCGCGCAGCAACCGGCGCTCCCTGGGGCTGGGCGCGGCTGCGGCACCAGCGGCACGTCAGCCCCTGGCTCCACGGGCTGCGGCAACGGTTCCGGCGCCGGCCCCGGCCGAGCCCGTCCGGCGCAGTGCGGCGCCACGCAAGCGCAGCTACAAGCTGGTGGCCATAGGCACCTCCACCGGCGGGCCGGTTGCCCTGCAGAAAATTCTGACCCGGCTGCCTGCCAGTTTTCCCGCCCCCATATTGCTGATCCAGCACATGCCCGGGACTTTCACCACGGCCTTTGCCGAACGCCTCGACAAGCTTTGCCAGATCAGTGTCCGGGAGGCGGTGGATGGTGACATGCTGCGCCCGGGTGTGGCTCTGCTGGCACCGGGCGGCAAGCAGATGATGATCGACGCGCGCGGTACCGTCCGCATTCTGCCCGGCGACGAGCGTCTCAACTACAAGCCCAGCGTGGATGTGACCTTCGGCTCGGCCGCCCGCGCCCTGCAGGACAAGGTGCTGGCGATAGTACTTACCGGAATGGGTGCCGATGGCCGGGAAGGGGCACGCATGCTCAAGCAGGCCGGCAGCACCGTATGGGCCCAGGACGAGGCGAGCTGCGTGATCTACGGCATGCCCATGGCGGTGGTCAAGGCCAACCTGGCAGACGGCGTGTACGATCTGGACGAGATCGCCCGTTATCTGACGGAGCTGGGCTGATGGATATCCTCAGTGTCATCGGGCTGCTGCTGGCGCTGGTCGCCATCATAGGTGGCAACCACCTGGAGGGGGGGCATATCGGCGCGCTGGTCAATGGCCCGGCGGCGCTCATCGTGGTCGGTGGTACCCTGGGGGCAGCCTTCATCCAGACCCCGCTGGCGGTTTTCAAACGGGCCCTGGCCATGCTCGGCTGGGTGTTCCGTGCACCCCGTGCGCCATTTCGCGAGGGCATAGGCCAGGTGGTCAACTGGAGCAACATGGCTCGCAAGGAAGGTCTGCTGGGTCTGGAGGCCTCCGCGGATATGGAGCCGGACCTGTTCGCACGCAAGGGGCTGCAGCTGCTTGCCGACGGCTGTGAGGCCGATACCCTGCGCAGTATCCTGGAAGTCGAGTTGATCACCCGGGAGAACCGCGACCTGCGGGCGGCCAGGGTCTATGAAAGCATGGGCGGCTACTCTCCGACCATTGGCATCATCGGGGCGGTCATGGGCCTGATTCATGTCATGGGCAACCTGGCCGATCCGTCCATGCTGGGCAGCGGCATTGCCGTGGCCTTCGTGGCCACCATCTACGGGGTGGCCCTGGCCAACCTTTTCCTGCTGCCGGTGGCCGCCAAGCTCAAGGCCGTGGTGCTCGAGCAGTCCCGATACCAGGAAATGATCCTCGAGGGTCTGTTGTCCATTGCCGAGGGCGAGAATCCCCGCTCCATCGAAATGAAGCTCGAAGGCTTCCTGGACTGATCCATGCGCAGGCATCGGGAAGAAGAGCACGCCAACAACGAACGCTGGATGGTGTCCTACGCGGACTTCATCACCCTGCTGTTTGCCTTCTTCGTGGTCATGTACTCGATCTCCTCGGTCAACGAGGGCAAGTACAAGGTCCTGACCGAATCGCTGATGGGGGTGTTCAGCCAGGCCCCGAAAACCCTGGATCCGATACAGCTGGGGGAGGTCATTCCGCGCTCACCCACGCCAACCCAGGTGGCGGAGTCCGTCGCCAGCGAAGGCGGCACCAGCGGCAGCGGCAGTCAGGATCCGCTCGAGGATATTGCCGACGCCATGCAGGCCGCCTTCGGCGAGCTGATCAGCGTCGGCGACCTGCGGGTGCACGCCAACGAGCTGTGGATCGAGATCGAATTGAGCTCCAGCCTGCTGTTTCCCAGCGGTGATGCGCTGCCTCTGAACAGCGCCTTCGACCTGATCGAACGTATCGCCGGCATCCTGGCACCCTACGACAATCCCATCCACGTGGAGGGGTTTACCGACAACCTGCCGATACGCTCGCGGCTCTATCCCACCAACTGGGAGCTGTCTGCCGCCCGAGCTGCCACTGTCGTGCGCATGCTCAGCGCCGGCGGCATCGAAGCCGGGCGCCTGGCTGCGGTCGGCTATGGAGAACATCGACCGATTGCCGATAACAGTACCGAAGCCGGTCGCCGCGCCAACCGCCGCGTAGTGCTGCTGGTATCACGCTATACCGACCGGCGCCACCAGGGCCCGGAAGGTGAGCTGCCGAGCATGCGCCAGGCGCGCAGCGAGGCGGCGCAGGATGTGGGACCGGGCTGATGCGAAGGACAACGGGAGCAGTGCGATGAAGGTATGGGCGGTGGCCAATCAGAAAGGCGGCGTGGGCAAGACCACCTCGACCGTGGCCCTGGCCGGTCTGCTGGCCGATCAGGGCCAGCGCGTGCTGGTGGTCGATCTGGACCCCCATGGCTCCATGACCAGTTACTTCGGACATGATCCCGACCAGCTGACCAGCAGTGTGTTCAACCTGTTCCAGCACCAGGGCAGCGTGCCCGATGGGCTGGCGGCGGCCCTGCTGCTGACGACGTCCCACGACAGCATCAGCCTGCTGCCCTCCAGCACGTCGCTGGCTACACTGGAACGTCAGTCGGCCACCCAGGGCGGCTTCGGCCTGGTTCTGTCGCGCGCCCTGGAGCAGCTGCAGGGGGAGTTCGACTTCGTCATCATCGACAGCCCACCGCTGCTTGGTGTCTCGATGATCAACGCCCTGGCCGCCTGCCAGCGACTGATAGTGCCTGTCCAGACGGAATTCCTGGCGCTGAAGGGGCTGGAACGCATGGTGCACACCCTGACCATGGTCAACCGGTCCCGGCGCCGGGCACTGCCCTATACCATAGTGCCGACCCTGTTCGACCGCCGGACCCAGGCTTCCCTTAGCACCCTGCGCAAACTGCGCAACGACTATGCCGAGCAGATGTGGCAGGCCTACATACCCATCGACACCAAGCTGCGAGATGCCAGCCTGGCGGGCGTTGTACCGTCACAGCTGGAGCCCAACGCCCGGGGGGTACTGGCATACCGGGCGCTGCTGCGGTATCTGCTGGTGCAGAGTGTGGCCCGATCCGAGGAGACTGCCTGATGAGCGATTCGCTGGCTGTTCAGCATTATGTGCCCGCCCAGACGCTGCAATGCTATCTGGACTCGCTGCTGCAGGAGGCAGCTGCCGATCTGGCGCTGGCCGAGCAGAGCATTCCCGATGTGCCGGTGTCCCCGGCGGCCGAGGCACGCACGCCGCAGGCGCTGTCCCCGGTGACCGTCCCGGTAGAGACTCCGGCGGTATCGGCAGAACCCGAGCCCACCCCGCAGGCGGCTGCTCCGGTGTCCGGCGGCAGCTGGCGCGAGCAGCCCTTCGATGCCTTGCTGTTCAATGTGGGCGGTCTGACCCTGGCGGTCCCGCTGGTGTCCCTTGGCAGCATTCACCCTCTGGATGGCCCCATCACTCCGCTGTTCGGTCAGCCGGACTGGTTCCTCGGCCTGCTGCCGACCGGGCAGGGCAGTCTCAGGGTAGTGGATACCGCCCGCTGGGTGATGCCCGAGCGTTACCATCCCGAGCTGCGTGAAGAGCTGCGTTACGTGATCTCCATACAGGGATTCGACTGGGGGCTGGCGGTACACAGCGTCAGCGAGTCCGTCCGTCTGGATCCGGCTCAGGTGAAATGGCGTTCGGGGGCGGGTAAACGGCCGTGGCTGGCCGGAACCGTCATCGACCACATGTGCGCCCTGCTGGATGTGGGAGCCCTGGCTGCGCTCATCAGCCACAGCAGTTGAGTCGCGCTGGTAAAGACACCGGGGCCCGTTTAGGATGCAACTATCGCCACCCTTCGAAGCCGAGCATGGCCGGGAACGGGGCATTGACGTCGAGATACGAGAACGATGAAGAACAACACTGCACAGACCGCCGAAGATCCGATTCTGCAATGGGTGACCTTTCGTCTGGATAACGAGACCTACGGGATCAATGTGATGCAGGTGCAGGAAGTCCTGCGCCACACCGAAATTGCTCCTGTTCCCGGCGCCCCCGAGTATGTGCTGGGCATCATCAACCTGCGTGGCAATGTGGTCACTGTGATCGACACTCGCCAGCGCTTTGGCCTGGCGCCGGCACCGGTGACCGAGCAGACCCGTATTGTGATCATCGAGGCGGACCGCCAGGTGGTCGGCATTCTGGTCGACAGCGTCGCCGAGGTGGTCTACCTGCGACAGTCCGAGATCGAGACCGCGCCGCACGTTGGTACTGACGAGGCGGCCAGGTTCATCCAGGGCGTATGCAACAAGAATGACGAGCTGCTGATTCTGGTCGATCTGGAAAAGATGATGACCGATGACGAGTGGGCAGAGTTGCAGGATATCTGACGCCCATGGATGAACGCTGGCTGCTTCTGGGCGCGGGGCTGCTGCTGGGGACACTGGTGTCGTTGCTGATTGCCAGCCTCCTCGGCCAGCGACGGCTGGCCCGCATCCAGCACGAGCAGCAGGCCCGGCTGGATGCCCGTATCGACAAGCTGGGACAGAAACTCGCGGAGTACCAGCAGAGCAATATCCGCATGGGCGAGGAGCTGCTCAGCCTGCGCGAGAAGCTGGGTCAGCTGGAAAACCGCCAGCAGCGGGTGGAGCAGCAGGATGTCCAGGGCATGCCCTACAACCAGGCCAGTCGACTGGTACAGATGGGCGCCAGTACCGATGACCTGATGCAGGCCTGTGGACTCAGTCGCAGCGAAGCCGAACTCATGCTCAAGCTGCACGGTCAGCGCGACTGACGGCTCCCCCATCCGGGCCCGCCCCATATCCCCCCTGCATCGTCTATGCTGTCTGGCATTTCCCCTTGCAATGCAGGCGACCACACATGAACAGGTTACTTACCACTCTGATACTGGCCGGCAGCGCGTCCCTGGCCCAGGCGGACATGGCCACCCGCACGGTGGACTACCACATCGACGGCGAAGTCTTCCAGGGACTGCTGGTCTACGATGACAGCGTCACCGCGCCCCGTCCGGGATTGCTGATGGTGCCGAACTGGATGGGGGTCACCGAGAATGCCGCGAAGAAGGCCTGGCGCGCTGCCGGCAGCGACTATGTGGTGTTCATCGCCGACATGTACGGCAGGCACATCCGCCCGGCGGATGCTGCCCAGGCCGGTGCCGCCGCCGGTGCGGTGAAGGGGGACACCGAGCTGATGCGCACCCGGGTCAATGCCGCGCTGGAGGTGTTCCGTCAGGAGGCGGCCGAGCTGCTGGATACCTCCCGCATGGGCGCCATCGGCTTCTGTTTCGGTGGCACTTCGGTGCTGGAGCTGGCCCGGTCCGGCACAGCCCTCAGCGGCGTGGTGTCCTTCCACGGCAACCTGGATACCGGCCTGCCGGCCAAGCCGGGAGCAGTGAAGTCTCCGGTGCTGGTGTTGCATGGCGCGGACGATCCCTATGTCCCGCCGCAGCAGGTGGCCGACTTCGAAGCGGAAATGCGCAATGCCGGGACAGATGACTGGCAGCTGCTCAGCTTCGGCGGCGCGGTACACTCCTTCACCGATCCCACCGCCAATCTCCCCGGACAGGCCATGTATGATGCGCGGGTGGCCGACCGCGCCTTCCGCCAGATGCGGCTGTTCTTCGCCGAAACCATGGCGTTGCCTGTGCCGGACACCTCGCGCTGAGGCCCCGGCCAGAGGTCTTCCGATAGGCTCGGCGGGGCAGGGCGGGGATGACCATAACGGGTGATATTCAGCGCATGGATAACGGTGGCGGTGGCTGGAGTCCGCTGCGCCGCCGACGGATACTGGCAACAGACCAATAACAACAACAACCAGGGAGTTACACATGTCTAGACCTGAGCTGCCAGGCTGGCGCTGGGGGCCTTTCACCTTCCGCATGCCCTTCTACCACACCCGGCTGTATTGGCCGGAGCTGCTGCAGGGCATCTTCATCGCCGCTGCCACCGGGCTGTCGCTGATTCCCATCATGACCATGTTCTTCGGTCTGACCTTCGAGGAGGCGGTGGCGGCCTCCATGATCCATTCGATACTCATCAGCAGTGCCCTGATCGTGTTCGGCGAACCCTACGCGCCGGGCTGGCTGACTCCGGCGCTGCCGCTGGTACTGGCCTTCGCCATCGGCATAGGCGAGGACCCGAGTCTGCGCCTGCAGGCCATGGCCGCACTGTCGCTGGACTTCGCTCTGCTGCTGTTCGTGCTGGGTGTCACCGGGCTGGGCCGACGCTTCATTGTCTGGCTGCCGGACACCCTCAAGGCCGGCATCATTCTCGGCGCCGCGCTGGCGGCCCTCAAGCGGGTATTCATCGATGATGCGGAGCGATTTTTGCTGCAGCAGCCGATTGCCACGGCCCTGGCCTGTGCGGTCTGCCTGATCTTCGCCTTCTCGCTGCCCATGCAGCGCTGGCGCGAGAAATATCGCTGGGTAGCGCTGATCGCCGCGCTGGGGCTGCTGCCGGGCTTTCTGGTGGCAGCCGTTGTCGGCCCGCTGGTCGGCGAGGTGGACTACAACGTCCAGTGGGGCATCCTGATTCCGCCGGTTGGCGACATGTGGGCCAAGATGTCGCCGTTCTCCATCGGTTTTCCGAGTGTCGGTCTGATGCTCCAGGCCATGCCGCTGGCGCTGATCACCTACATCATCCTGTTCGGTGATCTGGTCACCGGCAACGAGGTCATTCTCGAAGGGCAGAAGAATCGCCCCGATGATCACATCGATATCAACCCGACCCGTTCTCACCTGGCCCTGGCGATCCGCAACGCACTGATGGGGGTCATCGCCCCGGTGTTCCCGACCCAGGGTGCCATGTGGACCGGCGTTCACGTGATCATCGTCCAGCGCTGGAAGCAGGGGCGTGAGGCCATGGACAGTCTGCACAGCGGACTCATCTCCTACTACGGGATGGGCATTCCGGTGCTGTTCTTCCTGCTGCCGCTGCTGACCGGTCTGCAGCCGCTGCTGGGCATTGCTCTGTCTCTGACCCTGGTGCTTACCGGCTTTGCCTGTGCCTATATCGCCATGGGCATTCCCACCAACAACGCCTCCCGCGGCGCGGTACTGATGATAGGTGCCGGCCTGGCCTTCTTCGAGCCCTGGGTAGGGCTGCTGTTCGGGGTTGCCACGACGCTGCTGCTGGTGGGCTGGGACACGGCGCCGGCACCGACAGCGGACGAGCTCAAGGTCGTCGATCCGCGCCGTGCAGGCCTTGAGCAGGAGGGCTGAATCCCGCACTGCCCCCGTGCTACCTCGGGAATGCTAGACTGCCGGCTCGGCAAAATGGCTTCCCGAGGTAATGCGTGCGCCCCCGTAGCGATAGTCAATATTCCGCTGGTCCGGTCAACTGGCGGATCATCCGCAGTCTGCTGCCCTATCTGAGCGAGTTCCGGGGACGGGTATTGCTCGCCATGGCCTGCCTGGTGCTGGCCAAACTGGCCGGTGTGGCGGTCCCCTGGGTGCTCAAGCTGATCGTCGAGCACTTCGAGAGCAGCCCCGAGTCGCTGATGCTGGTGCCCGTGGCCCTGCTGATCGGCTATGGTCTGCTGCGCTTTGCCACCGTGTTTTTCTCCGAGCTGCGCGACGCGGTATTCGCCCGGGTGGCCGAGCGGGCGATGCGTCGCATCTCCCTCAGGGTGTTCGAGCACCTGCATCGGCTTGACCTGAGCTTCCATCTGTCCCGACGTACCGGGGGACTGGCCCGGGATATCGAGCGGGGCACCAGCGGCATCAGCTTCCTGCTGCGCTTCATGGTGTTCAACATCATCCCGACGGTACTGGAGATCGCCCTGATCGCCGGCATCCTGCTGGTCAACTTCAGTCCCATGTACGCCCTGGCGGTGCTGGGGTCGGTGCTGGTGTACGGGCTGTTCACCATCAGTTTCACCGAGTGGCGAAACCGCTTTGTGCGCGAGAGCAACAAGCTGGACAACAGTTCCAATACCCGGGCGGTGGACAGCCTGCTGAACTACGAGACGGTGAAGTACTTCGGCAACGAGGCATTCGAGGCGCGCCAGTATGATGCTCATCTGGCCGGGTGGGAGACCGCGAGAATGAAGACGCGGCTGTCGCTGTCGGCCCTGAATTCCGGTCAGGCCTTCATCATTGCCGGCTCGGTGACCCTGCTCATGGTCATGGCCGCCAGCCAGGTGGCCAGCGGCGCCATGACCCTGGGGGAGCTGGTGATGATCAACGCCTACATGATTCAGCTGTTCATCCCGCTCAACTTCCTCGGCTTCATCTACCGGGAGATCCGCGAGGCGCTGATCAACATCGAGCGCCTGTTCGGTCTGCTGGAGGCGCCGGTGAAGGTGCAGGACCTGCCCCAGGCGCCGGCGCTGCAGGTGACGGGGGGCGACGTCCGTTTCGAAGGCGTCTGCTTTGCCTATCAGGCGGACAGGCCCATACTGCACGATGTCAGCTTCACCATTCCCGCCGGCCATACCCTGGCCGTGGTCGGCCCCAGCGGGGCCGGCAAATCGACTCTGGCGCGCCTGTTGTTCCGGTTCCATGACGTGGATCAGGGCTGCATCCGTATCGATGGGCAGGATATCCGCGAGGTGACCCAGCAGAGCCTGCGCGCCCACATCGGCGTGGTGCCCCAGGATACCGTGCTGTTCAACGATACCATCGGTTTCAATATCGCCTACGGGCGCCCGGGAGCAACCGAGGCGGAGATCTGGGAGGCGCTGCGTCTGGCCCAGCTGGAGGAGTTCATCAAGCGCCTTCCCCAGGGGCTGGAAACCCAGGTGGGTGAACGTGGGCTCAAGCTGTCCGGCGGCGAAAAGCAGCGTATTGCCATCGCCCGGGTGCTGCTGAAGAATCCGCCGGTGCTGATTCTGGACGAGGCCACGGCGTCGCTGGACACCCATTCCGAACGGCGCATCCTGGACGCCCTGAATCTGGTCTCGCAAAGGCGTACGACACTGGCGATTGCCCATCGGCTGTCGACCATAGTCCATGCCGAGCAGATTCTGGTGCTGGATCAGGGCCGCATTGTCGAACGCGGCAGCCATCAGCAGCTGCTCGCTGCCAATGGCGCCTATGCCCGGCTGTGGGCCGAGCAACAAAAAACCGCCGACCCGTTGCCAGGCGGCGGTTCCTTGTCACACTGACAGTCTCAGAGGCCGAACACCCAGAACATCAGGTAGTAGGCCATGATGCCGACAATGGCGACGCCGGCGAGGTTGAGCTTGAAGCCGGCATTGATCATGTCGCTGATCTTCATGTGGCCGGTACCGAACACGATGGCGTTCGGCGGCGTGGCCACCGGCATCATGAAGGCGCAGCTGGCGGCAACGGCAGCGGGCACAGCGTAGAGGATCGGCGATACGTCCTGGCCGACGGCCAGAGCGCCTACCAGCGGCAGGAAGGCAGCGGCAGTGGCGGTGTTGCTGGTGACCTCGGTCAGGAACAGGATGACCGTAGTGATCAGCAGGACCATGGCCAGGACCGGCAGCGTGCCGAAGATGCCCAGGCTTTCCGCGATCCAGACTGCCAGACCGGATGAGCTGATGACGGCGGCCAGGGACAGGCCGCCACCGAACAGCAGCAGCACGCCCCAGGGCATGGTCGTGGTCGTTTCCCAGTCCATCAGGAACTGACGTTTCTTCAGGTCAACCGGAATCAGGAACATGATGATGGCTGAGGCTATGGCGATCACAGTGTCGTTCAGCCAGGGCAGGCTCTTGGCGAGCACCGGCTGGAAGATCCACGCGGCGGCGGTCAGCAGGAACATGATGCCGACCAGCTTCTCACCGCGGCTCATCGGCCCCAGGTCGACCAGTTGCTGGCGCAGCAGATCCCGGCTGTTGCTGGAGGTCAGGCCGAAGTCCTTCCGGGACAGCATGAACCAGACCACCACCAGCATGGTCAGGGCAATCGGCACGCCGATCAGCATCCATTGGGCAAAGCCGATCTGGATGTCGTATTCGCTGGACAGGAAGCCGGCGAGCAATGCGTTGGGCGGCGTGCCGATCAGGGTGCCGATACCGCCGATGCTGGCTGCATAGGCAATACCCAGCAGCAGGGCGACCGCATACTTGCGCACCGCTTCGGGCTGATCGCCGTCATACATGCTGACCACGGACAGGCCAATGGGCAGCATCATGATCGCGGTCGCCGTGTTGCTTACCCACATGCTGATGAAGGCAGTGGCGATCATGAAACCACCGATCTGGTGGCTGGGCTTGCTGCCCACCGCCAGCAATACGCTCAGTGCGATGCGCTTGTGCAGATTCCAGCGCTGCATGGCCAGTCCCAGAACAAAGCCGCCCATGAACAGGAAAATGGTGGGGTTGGCATAGGGGGTCGTAGCCTGGGCAACAGTGCCCAGGCCAAGCGCGGGGACCAGTACGATCGGCAGCAGGGAGGTGGCCGGGATCGGAATCGCTTCGGTTGACCACCAGGCTGCCAACAGGAACATCAGACCTGCCGCCTTCCAGGCGGGCTCGCTCATGCCGCCGGGGGCAGGTAGTATCAGAGTGGCCACGAGGAGGGCTATGCCCACCAGCAGGCCGACGATCCGCGAAACGGGAATGCCGCTGGGATGGGTATTATCGAGTTCAAGCATCTTTTTTTTCCGTGTCAGGGATTGAAAACCGGTGACGTCCATCGCAGTGGGAGCCGGGGGCCCGAGCTGCAATTTTCGGCAAGCTGGAAATTGTGCCGGACTGGCTTGATGGAAAACCACTCTGGCGCCGCGCTTTTAGTCTAGTAGACACAGGGACGTTTTTATGCGGGGCTTCTCATTGTGGTGCGTAGGGGGTAAAAAGGCTCTTTTATTACTGCCCTGGCAAGGACAGGCTTAATCCATGCGATTGAAATGCATCAAACTGGCAGGCTTCAAGTCCTTCGTGGATCCGACCACTGTTCACTTCCCGAGCAACATGGCGGCAGTGGTCGGGCCCAACGGCTGTGGCAAGTCCAACATCATTGATGCGGTGCGCTGGGTCATGGGCGAGAGTTCAGCCAAGAACCTGCGTGGCGAGTCGATGACCGACGTCATCTTCAACGGCTCCAACACCCGCAAGCCGGTCGGTCAGGCCTCCATCGAGCTGGTGTTCGACAACAGCGACGGTACCCTCCAGGGCGAATACGCAGGCTACAACGAGATCTCCATCCGCCGCAAGGTGACCCGGGAAGGGCAGAACCAGTACTTCCTCAACGGTACCAAATGCCGCCGCCGGGACATTACCGACATCTTTCTCGGCACCGGGCTGGGGCCGCGCAGCTATTCGATCATCGAACAGGGCATGATTTCCAAGCTCATCGAGGCCAAGCCCGATGAGCTCCGCCTGTTCATCGAAGAGGCCGCCGGCATCTCCAAATACAAGGAGCGCCGGCGCGAAACCGAGAATCGCATCCGCCGTACCCATGAGAACCTCGAGCGTCTGACCGACCTGCGCGAGGAGCTGGAGCGTCAGTTGGCGCACCTGCATCGCCAGGCGCAGGCTGCCGAGAAGTACAAGGCCTGGAAGGCCGAGGAACGTCAGCTCAAGGCGCAGCTCCAGGCCCTGCGCTGGCAGAGTCTGGATACCCAGACCCGGGAGCGAGAGCAGGAAGTACGCAGCCTGGAAGTCGCGCTGGAAGCCGTGATCGCCGAGCAGCGCAACGCCGACAGCGAGATCGAGAAGTGGCGCGATCAGCACACCGAGCTGAACGACAGTTTCAATCAGGTACAGGCCCGCTATTACAGCATCGGTGCCGATATCAGCCGCATCGAGCAGGCGCTGCAGTTCAACCGGGACCGCCAGCGGCAGCTGCAGGAAGACCTGCAGCAGGCCGACCAGGCCTGGGCAGAGGCGCAGAGTCACCTGAGCCAGGACCAGGCGCTGCTTGCCGATCTGACCGCGGAGCTGGCGCGTATCGAACCCGAGCTGGAAATGGCCGGTATGGCGGATGAGGACACCGCACAGGCGAGCCTTGCCGCCGAAGAGGCCATGCAACAGTGGCAGGCCCGCTGGGACGAGTTCAACCAGCGGGCCAGTGCCACCCGCCAGCAGGCGGAAGTGGCCCAGTCACGGATCCGCCATCTGGAGCAGAGCGTGGAGCGCTTCGGTGACCGCCTGCGGCGCCTGGAAGAGGAAGGTGGCGGCCTCGACTCGGGCGGCCTGGAGGAGGATGTGGCTGCACTGGCAGAGCAGCTGGCTGAGCTCGAGCTGCGTGCCGAAACCGATCAGCAGCAGCTCGACGAGGTCGCAGGCAGCCTGCAGCGTGAACGCCAGGCGCTGGAGGCCGCCGCCCAGGAACTGGATATCCGCCGCGGAGAATATCAGCGCAGCGGCGGACGCCTGGCTTCGCTCGAAGCCCTGCAGCAGGCAGCCCTGGACCAGGGGGCGGGGGTGCAGAAGTGGCTGCGCGAGCAGGGGCTGGAAGATGCACAGGTACTGGCGACGCGCCTGCAGGTGGAGCCCGGTTGGGAACGAGCGGTGGAAACCGTGCTCGCCGCCGACCTGCAGGCGATCAGCCTTGACTCCCTGGACGCTGTGCAGGACATGCTGGGCAGCTTTACCCAGGGACAACTGCGTCTGGTGGATGCCCTTCCCGCTGACGGATCGCCCGCCGCCGGGGACAGTCTGCTGGCCCGGGTTTCCTCGCCGCTGGCGCTGGAGCCCTGGCTCGGTCACGTGCGTACCGCTGCGGATCTGCCGCAGGCACTGGCCCTGCGCAACAGCCTCGCCAGCCACGAATCCATCGTCACGCCTGCCGGGCACTGGATAGGCCCCAATTGGCTGCGCTTTCGCGCGGGCGATGACCAGGAAGCGGGGGTGCTGGCCCGTCAGCAGGAGATGCAGCAGCTGCAGGCCAGTCTGGAGGAGCAGGAGGCTCGGCTGGCCGAAGGTGAGGAACAGCTGGCTCTGCACCGCGAGCGAATTCAGCACCATGAGCAGCAACGTGATGCCCTGCAACAGGGACTGGCCAGGCTGGGCCGGGAGCAGGGTGAGCTCAAGGCGCGCAACTCGGCGCTGCAGGTCAGGCTCGAGCAGATGCACGCCCGTCGTCAGCGCATTGCCGCTGACCTCGAAGACATCCGCACCCAGCGCAGCGAAGAGCTTGAGCAACTGGCCGAAGCGCGAATGGTACTGCAGGAAGCGCTCGATCTCATGGCGGCCGACGCCGAGCAGCGTGAGCAGCTGACGCAGCAGCGCGAGCAGGTACGCGGTCAGCTCGAGGCCGCCCGGGAACAGTCACGGCAGAACCGGGACAGGGCGCATCAACTGGCGCTGCGCGTGCAGTCGCTGCGCGCGCAACTGGAATCCACCCGCCAGGGGCTGGAGCGTCTGCATGCCCAGACCGAGCGGCTGGCCGAGCGCCGGGAACAGCTGCAGATGCAGCTGGAGGAGGCCCGGGATCCGGAAGAGGATCAGCGCATGGAACTGGAGGCGTTGCTGGAACGACGGATCCAGGCCGAAGAAGATCTGGGTATTGCCCGCCAGGCGCTGGAACAGGTGGACCAGCAGATGCGCGAGCAGGAGCGCAGGCGCAGTCAGGCCGAGCAGCAGGCGCAGGTGCTGCGGACCCAGCTGGATGACCGGCGACTGCTGACCCGGGACATGCAGACCCGTCGCCAGGGACTGCAGGAACAGCTGCTGGAAGCCGGGTACGATCTGCGCACGGTACTGACAACCCTGCCGGAAGGGGCTGCCGAGGCAGACTGGGAACAGCAGCTGGCGCGGCTGGACGCCCAGATCCAGCGCCTGGGCGCGATCAACCTGGCCGCCATCGAGGAATACGAGCAGCAGTCCGAGCGCAAGCGTTATCTCGATGCCCAGAATGCGGATTTGGAAGAGGCTCTGCAGACGCTGGAGCAGGTGATCCGCAAGATCGACAAGGAAACCCGCAATCGCTTCAAGGAAACCTTCGACAAGGTCAACGGCGGGTTGCAGCATCTGTTTCCCAAGGTGTTCGACGGCGGCAGTGCCTGGCTGGAACTGACCGGGGATGATCTGCTGGACACCGGGGTCACCATCATGGCCCGTCCGCCGGGCAAGAAGAACAGCACCATCCACCTGCTGTCCGGTGGGGAAAAGGCACTGACCGCGATTGCCCTGGTGTTCTCCATCTTCCAGCTCAACCCGGCACCCTTCTGCATGCTGGATGAGGTCGATGCCCCGCTGGACGATGCGAACGTGGGGCGTTACGCGCGCATGGTCAAGGAGATGTCCGATCGGGTTCAGTTCATCTATATCACCCACAACAAGATAGCCATGGAGATGGCCGATCAGCTGATGGGGGTGACCATGCATGAACCCGGATGTTCACGCCTGGTCTCAGTGAATGTCGAGGAGGCGGCGGCACTGGCGGAAGTATAGAATCGCCCGGTGCAAACTCCCCTGCGGGCATGTTACTGTCTTGCATGGGTGAAAGTATGTTGTGGAAATGACGGGCTCCGGGATGTGGTGCGGTGCCCGCCAGTGCACTGCCCAACGGTTACGGCAAAACAGACGGGAACACATTATTCATGGATTTTGGTTTGCGTGAATGGCTGATCATCATCGGCCTTCTGGTTATCGCGGGGATCCTTTTCGACGGCTGGCGGCGCATGGGTGGACGCTCGCGCATACGCCTGAAGCTGGAGCGCAATCTGCGAGACCTCCCTGATGCTCCTGATCACGATGAGCTGCTCGGTCCGGCCCGCATCGTTTCCCGCGCCGACAGGGCAGAGCCGTCCCTCAGCGAGGAATTCGGTCCGGCTACCGACGTCGACGTCGACGTCGCCGAGCAGCCGCGCCAGCCCCAGCAGGTCGGACTGGATCTGGACGAGCCCGAGGAGGCTCCGGTTTCGCAACCGCAGGCCCGGCGTGGCGCGCGCAAATCCCGGGTGGAGGATGAGGAGCCGGCGACCGCGTCCGCCCGCGCTTCCTCTGCAGCATCCGGAGCCGCAGCGGCCAGCGAGCCGGCACCCGTGGATGAGGTGCTGGTCATCCATGTGGTCTCGCGCAGCGAGGAGGGTTTCCCGGGTGCGGCTCTGTTGCAGAGCATCATGGAGAGCGGCCTGCGCTTCGGCGACATGGATATCTTTCACCGCCACGAAAGCATGACCGGGTATGGGGATGTGCTGTTCTCCATGGCCAACGCCCTGAAGCCCGGCACCTTCGATCCGGATGCCCTGGAACACAGCCATGTTCGTGCCGTCAGCTTCTTCATGGGGTTGCCGGGTCCCCGTCATCCCAAGCAGGCACTGGACCTGATGATTGCCGCCGCACGCAAGGTCGGGCAGGAACTGGGAGGTGACCTCAAGGATGAGCACCGCAGCGTGCTCACCGCCCAGACCATAGAGCATTACCGCCAGCGCATCGCCGAGTTCGAGCGCAAGCGCATGAGCCATCGCCGCTGAGTTCCATCCGGGCGGGTCCACCCGCCCGTGTCCTCCCGCGCGCTGAGGCCCGGGCGCAATTTCGCCCGTCATCCCTGCTACAATCACTGGCTCTGTTCCACCCCGGTGCCACAAGACATCATGACCGTACAACCCGATCCGGCCCTGCGCGTCAAAGAACTGCGCGATCTTATCGACCAGCACAACTACAGCTACTACGTGCTCGATGAACCCACCGTGCCCGATGCGGAGTACGACCGCCTGTTCAGGGAGCTGCGGGCGCTGGAAGAGGCCAACCCGGATCTGGTGACGCCGGACTCCCCGACCCAGCGGGTGGGAGGCCTGGCTTCCGGCGCCTTCGGCCAGGTCCGCCATGAAGTGCCCATGCTCAGCCTGGGCAATGCCTTTGCCGAATCGGACATGCTGGATTTCGACCGTCGCGTCCGCCGCACCCTGGACCTGCCTGAGGGCGACCTGTTTGCCGCAGGCAGCAGTGTGGCCTATTGCTGCGAACCCAAGCTCGACGGTCTGGCCATCAGCCTGCTGTATGAGGATGGCGTGCTCACTCGGGGAGCCACCCGGGGTGATGGCACCACCGGAGAGGACATTACCGCCAATGTGCGTACCGTGCGCAACATTCCGCTGCGGCTGCGCGGTGAAGGATGGCCGGCTGTTCTGGAGGTGCGGGGTGAGGTCTACATGCCCAAGGCCGGCTTCGAGCGGTTGAACGCCGAGGCCCGGGAAACCGGGGGCAAGACCTTCGCCAACCCGCGCAATGCGGCGGCCGGCTCCCTGCGTCAGCTGGACTCGGGCATCACTGCCCGTCGTCCCCTGGAATTCTGCAGTTACGGCATTGGCCGTTTCGAGGGGGAGTTGCCGGATACCCAGGTCGGCATACTGCATCGGCTGCGGGACTGGGGATTGCCGATCAGCCGGGAGCTGAAGCTGGTCGAGGGTATCGACGGCTGCCTGGACTACTACCGGGACATCGGCGAGCGACGCAGCAGTCTGCCCTACGAGATAGATGGTGTGGTGTTCAAGGTCAATGATCTGGGCTGGCAGCGCGAGCTCGGCTTCCGCGCCCGTGAGCCGCGCTGGGCCATCGCCCACAAGTTTCCCGCCAGCGAGGAGATGACCGAGTTGCTGGATGTGGAATTCCAGGTCGGCCGCACCGGCGCGGTTACCCCGGTAGCGCGATTGCGCCCGGTGCAGGTGGCCGGAGTGACGGTATCCAATGCCACCCTGCATAACATGGACGAAGTGCTGCGCCTCGGTGTGATGATCGGCGATACCGTGATCATCCGCCGTGCCGGCGATGTCATTCCCCAGGTCATGCAGGTGGTGACCGACCTGCGACCCGCCGATGCACGCCCGGTGCAGATTCCCGAACACTGCCCGGTGTGTGGCTCGGCGGTGGAACGTACCCAGCTGGTCAAGCGCGGGCGGGGCAGGCAGACGGTTACCGAAGGCGCGGTGTACCGCTGTGTCGGCCGACTGGCCTGCAAGGCGCAGCTCAAGCAGGCGATCATCCATTTCGTCTCCCGTCGGGCAATGGACATCGACGGGCTCGGCGAGAAGATCGTCGAGCAGTTGATCGAGCGGGAGATGATTGCCTCACCTGCCGACCTCTATGCGCTGACCTATGATCAGGTCGTTACCCTGGATGGCTTCGCGGAGGTGTCGACCAACAATCTGCTGCTGGCCATCCAGGAGAGCAAACAGGCAACCCTGGCCCGCTTCATCTATGCCTTGGGTATTCCCGATGTTGGGGAGGAGACTGCCAAGCTGCTGGCCCGCGCCCTGGGATCACTGGAGCGCATCAGCCAGGCGCGCCCCGAGGTGCTGCAGTTCCTCCCCGAGATCGGTGCCGAGGTCGCACACGAGATCACCGCCTTCTTCGAGGATGAACACAACCGCAAGGTGATCCGCCAGTTGCTCGAACGCGGCGTGCAGCTGCAGGAGGAGGGCGATCTGGCGCCGGAGTTCGCCGCCAGTGTCAGCCTGGGTGAGTTCCTCGCCCGGCTGGAAATCCCCTCGGTCGCCGCCACCAGTGCCCAGCGCCTGGCCGACCGTTTCGGCAGCCTGTTGGCGATTATCGAAGCCGACTGGCTGGATCTGAAGCAGGTGGAGCGGCTCAACGAGAAGGCGATCCGGAGTCTGCGCGATTATTTCGCCGATGCCAGCACGCGTCAGCGGGTGCTGGATATCGAGCAACAGCTGCGGGATTTCGGCATGCACTGGGAAAGTCCCCGCAGTCAGAGCGGCGAGTTGCCCCTGGGCGGCCAGACCTGGGTGCTGACCGGCACCCTGGAAGCCTTTTCCCGGGACGTGGCCAAGGAGTATCTGGAGCGCCTGGGCGCCAAGGTCGCCGGCAGTGTATCGAGCAAGACCCACTGCGTGGTCGCCGGGCCGGGCGCTGGCAGCAAGCTGGCGCGGGCCGAACAGCTTGGTATTCCGGTGCTGGACGAGGCCGGCCTGCTGCAGCTGCTGGCCGACCACGGAATCACGCCCTGATGCACAGCGTCATCCTGGCCCCGATGGAGGGGCTGGTGGACGCGCCCATGCGCGATATTCTCACCCGCATCGGTGGTATCGATCGCTGCGTCAGTGAGTTCATCCGGGTGACCGATGGCCCGCTGCACCCGGCGGCCCTGCACCGTATCCTCCCTGAAAGCCGTCAAGGCTGGCGTACTGCAGCGGGAGTGCCGGTGCATCCGCAGCTGCTTGGCTCCGATCCGGACTGGCTGGCGCACAATGGCGCCTGGCTGGCCGATCTGGGTGCGCCGGCGGTGGATCTGAACTTCGGTTGCCCGGCCAAGACAGTCAACCGTCACCGTGGCGGCGCCACCCTGCTGCGCGAGCCGGAAACCCTCTACCGTATCGTATCGGCAATGCGCGCGGCGCTCCCTGCCCGTGTCCCGGTCACGGCCAAGATGCGCCTGGGCTACAGCGATACCAGTCAGACCCTCGAATGTGCCCAGGCCCTGGCTGACGGGGGGGGCTGCAGAGATTGCCGTTCACGCTCGCACCCGTGAACAGGGCTATCGCCCGCCGGCGGACTGGACCTGGCTGGCCCGGGTACGCGAGGCGGTGTCGGTGCCCGTGGTGGCCAACGGCGATGTCGTCGATCTGCAGAGCTACCGGGAGATACGACGGGTCAGCGGTTGCGAGCAGGTGATGATAGGCCGAGGCCTGGTTGCCTGTCCGGATCTGGCGCTGGTCATCCAGCGCAGCTGTTCAGGGGAAGCGGCAGCGGCGATGGGCTGGGAATCCCTGCATCCCTGGCTGGTGGATTTCTATGCCCAGGTACGCGAACGGGTGGTCGATCGCCACGTGCCCGGGCGGCTCAAGCAGTGGCTGGCCATGCTGGCGGGCGTCTATCCCCAGGCGCGGATACTGTTCGATCAGATCCGCCGGCAGACCTGTGCCGATCAGGTGGCTGAGCTGCTGGAGCAGGGCAGTGCAGCTCAGCTGCTCGCGGCGCCGTCCAGCACCTGCTGACGGAAGGCGGTGGGGCTCATGCCGGTCCAGCGGCGGAAGGCCCGGGTGAAGCTGCTCGGGTCGAGAAACCCCAGCTCATAGGCGATGCTGGTCAGCGACAGCTCCCCCTCACCGATCATGCGAATGGCGGTTTCCCGGCGCACTTCGTCCACCAGCTGTTCGTAGGAGGTCCCTTCCTGGCTCAGCTTGCGGCGCAGGTGGCGTGGGCTGATGTTCATCGGACTGGCCACCCGTTCCACGCTGATATCGCCGGAGCCGAGCAGCAGCTGAATGCGGCGTTTGACCTGCTCCACCAGGTCATGGGAAGGCTGGCTGGCGAGGATGTCCTGCAGGGTATCGATCAGCCGTGAGCAGATGAAGGCATCCGCGGTCACCAGTGGCGTCTCCAGCAGGCCCAGCGGCATGGTCAGCGAACAGACCGGACCGGAAACCACCTCATCACATTCCAGCAGGCGGTGACACTCCGCCAGTTCCTCGGGAGGGCGGCGCAGGGTGGCACGGCGGAACAGACCCTTGCCCGAGTCGTCCAGCTGTCGGAGGATCTGGCCCAGATAGCCGATCACCGCCTCCAGATGCTGGGGGTGGGGCTCGCCGACCGGTGTCAGCAACAGATGGGATTCGCCAATGTCCCGGCGCAGTTCCACGCGTACCTGGGTGCTCATGATGGGAAAGAAGCGAGTCAGATGTTCCAGCGCGGCGCCTATGCTGGCGGACGTGCTGGCGGCCAGGGCCAGCAGGCCCATGGCGGAGGGCGAATGAATCCGGTTCAGGCGCAGGCCGAACAGGTCGTCCCCGGCCAGCCGCAGCGCTTCGCTCCAGATCAGGTTGGCATTGGCCTGCTCGATGAAGAGCGAGGCGGGCAGCGGGCTTCTGGTCAGCTCCTGTGCAAGGCTGGAATGACTGAGGCTCAGGCCGTACTGGGCCAATGCTCGCTCCATGATCAACACCCAGTGGGCGTGCTCACGAATCCGACTTCTCTTGTTGTCCATACTGCTTCCCAGCATAGAGCTCCCATTACTCTGTGGTGACAGAAGCTCGTTCTGTCTCTGGAGTCATCTCGGGTGGGCGCAGAGCTGCGCCAGGAACTGTAAAATGATGTTTCGCTGTGCAAAATTCGGCGTTATTCCCGTCTTCCCGGAATCACCGGCCTGACCCCTTTGGGGGATGGTCAACTGGGGAAGACAGAAAAGATCGGCACCAGGCCGCACGGCTGTTACAAAGGCCCAAGGCAGGGCTGTTTTAGCAGACATCTCCACGGCATGCAATCTGGGCGAAGGGGGATTTTCGTGCGGGATGGCATATTGGCTTCATTGTATTTATAAGCCTTATTTCTCCGGTGAATGGCCGTGCGGGACAAGTGAATTGGCCGTTAGGGGCAGGTTGTTTTGCCGGCGCTCATGACAGACTCGGCAGTGTCCTGAACGTGTCGATTGATACACAGGTTCATGTCACCCAAACGGAGCAACACAATGACAAAAAAAATGCATGCTTGGTCGCTCGCGGCCTTGCCCTTGGCTATCGGACTGGCCAGTTTCTCAGGTTCTGCAAACGCAGTTAACTTCAATATCGGGGAAATCGAAGCGCAACTGGACTCGCAGCTGTCGATCGGTGCGAGCATGTCCACCGCGGGGCGGGACAAGCGGTTGTACTGGCATCGCGACATGGGCGGTGAAGCCGCCGCGCGTACTTCGGACGACGGACGTCTGAACTACAAGAAAGGCGATGTGTTCTCCAAGATCTTCAAGGGTTCCCACGATCTGGAAATGCGCTACGGTAACTCCGGCGCGTTCATCCGTGGCAACTACTGGTACGACTTCGAGACCAAGGACGGCAGCCAGCGCTTCTATGACATCAGCGACTCCGGCCGTAACCCGCTGCAGAAGGGCGCCGGTATTCAGCTGCTGGACGCTTTCATCTATCACAACTATTTCATCGGCCAGAATCCCGGTAACGTCCGTCTGGGTCGTCAGGTAGTCAGCTGGGGTGAAGGTGTATTCATCCAGAACGGCATCAACTCCATCAACCCGATCGACGCCTCCGCTTTCCGCCGTCCGGGCGCAGAGCTGAAGGAAGGTCTGCTGCCGGTCGAGATGCTCTACCTGTCCCAGGGCCTGACCGAAAACCTGAGCATGGAAGCCTTCTACCAGCTCAAGTGGCATGGCACCGTGGCGGACAACTGCGGCACCTTCTTCTCCACCACCGACGTTGCCGCCCGTGGCTGTAACGACCGTCTGGTATTCAACGGCGCGGACATGCCCCATGGCGAGCAGCAGCAGCTGACTTACATCGCCCGTACCCGCAAGGACAAGGAAGCCAGTGACAGCGGCCAGTTTGGTGTAGCCTTCCGCTGGTTCGTACCGGAGCTGAACAACACCGAGTTCGGCTTCTATGCGATGAATTACCATAGTCGTAATCCGCTTTACTCCAACGTTGCTGGCCGAGTCGCAGGTCCTATTGGTGCTCATCAGCAGGGCCGCATTACTGAAGCGCAGCGCGATGCACTGATGCGTCCTATACAAGGATATGACGGAGGCTGGGGAGGTGCGGGCTACTTCTTCGAGCACCCTGAGGATATTCGTCTGTATGGCATCAGCTTCGGCACCGACATCGGTGGCATGTCTGTTGCTGGTGAGCTCAGCTACCGTCCGAACATGCCGCTGCAGATCAATACCGGTGACATGAGTCGTACCGCTCTGATGGGGGCCGGTGTCGGCGTCCCCGGTACCGGGCAGGACAACACTCACCGCGGTCTGACCAACCTCAACCCGGGTGACTATATCCAGGGCTATGAGCGTAAGGAATTCTGGCAGGCGTCGCTGAGTGCCGTCCATTTCATCGATCGCGTAATGGGCGCCAGCCGTCTGTCGCTGATCGGTGAAGTAGGCGCCAACTACATCGGTGGCATGAGCAACAGCGGACCCAAGTTCGGTCGCGACTCCCTGTTCGGTCAGAGCCCGTGGCAGCCCGGTGACGGCCAGCCTGTGGGCGAATGCTCGCACTTCCAGGGTACTGCTGCTGACCGTTCGCCCCACGCTGCCAGCTGGTGCGAAGACAACGGCTACTTCACCGACTTCTCCTGGGGCTATCGCCTGCGTGCGTCCCTGGATTACAGCAACGTGATCGCCGGTATCAACCTGAGCCCGAACATCGCCTGGTCCCATGACGTTGAGGGTTACAGCCCCAACTTCAACGAAAACGCCAAGTCGGTCAGCATTGGTCTGAATGCCGACTACGCCAACAAGTACAACGCCAGCATCAGCTACACCAACTTCTTTGATGGCAAGTACAACACCCTGGTTGATCGCGACTTCGCCGCTGTCAGCTTCGGCGTAAGCTTCTAAGCCGGTTTTTGGAGAAAATAATATGCAAATGCAGAAAACATTCATCGGTGCCTGCGGTCTGGCCCTGAGCCTGGTGGCCAGCGCTGTTGCGGCGCAGAGCCTGTCCCAGTCCGAAATCAACCAGCTGGGCACCACCCTGACTCCGATCGGTGCTGAGAAGGCCGGTAACGCAGCCGGCACCATTCCCGAGTGGACCGGTGGTCTGAGCGAAGATGCCGGTCAGAGCCTGGCCAACAACTTCCTGGAAAACCCGTTCAAGAACGAGCAGCCGGAATTCGTGATCACTGCGCAGAACTACCAGCAGTATCGCGAGAACCTGACCCCCGGTCAGATCGCCCTGTTCGAACGCTATCCGGAAACCTTCCGCATGCCGGTGTACAAGTCCCACCGTACCGTGGGCTTCCCGCAGAGCGTGTATGACCAGGTCAAGCGTACCGCCGGTCAGGCCAAGCTGGTCAATGGTGGCGACGGCGTGGAGAACGTCGAGCCGGGTTCCTCCTTCATCTTCCCGATTCCGAAGACCGGCGGTGAGGTGATCTGGAACCACATGACCCGCTACCGTCTGAACGTGCATCGCTGGTACATGCAGGCCATGCCGCAGACCAACGGTTCCTACACCCTGATCAAGATGGAAGAGGAAGTCGGCTATCCGAACCTGATGCCCGATATCGATCCGTCCACCATGCCCAACAACCTGCTGTTCTTCAAACAGCGGGTGAACGCCCCGGCCCGTCTGGCGGGTAACGTTCTGCTGGTACACGATACCCTCGACCAGCTGAAGGAACCGCGCATGGCGTGGGTATACAACGCCGGTCAGCGTCGTGTACGCCGCGCTCCTCAGGTGGCCTATGACGGTCCGGGTACTGCCTCCGACGGCATGCGCACCTCCGACAACTTCTCCATGTACAACGGTGCTCCGGACCGTTACGACTGGAAACTGGTCGGCAAGAAGGAAGTCTTCCTGCCCTACAACGCCGGTCAGCTGTCCGAGCCGGGCCTGAAGTACGCCGACGTACTGAAAGCCGGTCACGTCAACCCGGAACACACCCGCTTCGAGCTGCATCGCGTGTGGGAAGTACAGGGTGATGTCAAGCAGGGTCAGCGCCACATCTACGCTCAGCGTAACTTCTTCGTGGACGAGGACTCCTGGATGATCGGCCTGGCTGATCACTACGACGGCCGTGGCACCCTGTGGCGTGTGGGCGAAGGTCACCTGGCCTTCAACTACAAGCAGAAGATCCCGGGCTACACCCTGGAGACCCTGTACGACCTGCTGGCAGGCCGCTACATCGCTCTGGGCATGTATACCGAAGAAGCCTCTGCTCCGCAGTACGGTGGTACTCCGCCGACCTACAATCAGTTCACACCGGCAGCGCTGCGGGCGGCAGGCGTGCGCTGATCGGCGACCGTCCGGGATGCTCGCATGAGCATTCCGAAGCCCATGAAAACCCCGGCCTCGGCCGGGGTTTTTTGTGTCCATCTGTTAGACTTTCCATGAGTCCGGACAGGAAGTGGTCATGACCAAGCAAACATCACTCGCCGTAGAGCTGCGCACCGCCTGGATCACTCAGGCTCAGCGCAGTCCCTTCATCTTTGCCGGGCTTGCCGGCTCCCTGCTGCTGATCCTGCTCGCGGTCGTGCTGAGTACCCTGACTGCGATCAGTCAGGAAAACGTGCTGAACATGCGTTACGCCCTGCTGGGCGGCTCGGCGGGGTTTCTTGCCACCACCGCAGGGGCCTGCCTGGCGCTGGTCTTCCGGGATATCTCGGGTGTCCGACAGGACAGCATGCTGGGTTTTGCCGCCGGCATGATGCTCGCCGCCAGCGCCTTCTCCCTGATCCTGCCAGGCGTGGAGGCAGGGGAGGCCATCTTCGGCAACAGCATGGCGGGTGCCGCCACCGTAGTGCTCGGGCTGGGGCTGGGCGTGGTGCTGATGCTGGGGCTGGACCGTTTCATTCCCCATGAGCATGAAGTCAGCGGCGCCCATGGGCCGGTATTTGCGCGTATCAACCGGGTCTGGCTCTTCGTGCTGGCCATCACTCTGCACAACATTCCCGAGGGCATGGCCATAGGCGTGGGGTTTTCCGCCGGCGACATGCATGTCGGTGTGCCCCTGGCGACCGCCATTTCCATCCAGGATATTCCCGAGGGACTGGCCGTGGCCCTGGCACTGCGGGCGACAGGCCTGACCCACGGCAGGGCGGTGCTGGTTGCCGCGCTGTCGGGGTTCATGGAGCCCCTGGGCGCTCTGATTGGCGTCGGCATGTCCAGTGCCTTTGCCATCGCCTACCCGGTCAGCATGGGGCTGGCCGCCGGGGCGATGATCTTCGTGGTATCCCATGAGGTCATTCCCGAGACCCACCGCAACGGCCATCAGACACCCGCCACCATAGGTCTGATGCTCGGGTTTGCGGTGATGATGTTCCTGGATACGGCGCTGGGCTAGGACGGAAGGGAGAAACGGCAGAAGGGAAGGGAGAGCGGAGCGGTCGGCGGGGCAGACGGTGCTGCCCCGCCGGGTACCTCAGGGTTCCATGTTGGCCGTATCCTGCTTGATGGTGCGGCCGGCCAGATAATAGTGCCAGCAGGCCCAGATATTCACCAGGGCAGCGGCAATCAGCGCATAGCGCAGACTTTCCATGCCATACAGGCCGCCGATCAGGTCACTGGTCAGGCCGATCAGCTGTGGGCCGAAGCCCAGACCGAACAGGTTCAGAACCAGCAACATCACCGCCGACGCCAGGGCACGACTGCGCAGGGGCGTCAGGCTCTGGATCATGGCGAAGCTCGGCCCGAGATAGAAGGCACCGAGGAAGACCGCCGGGATATAGGCAGCCAGGGCCAGATAGGTATTATCGATGGTGTAGAAGGCGATGATGAAGGGGATCGCCAGGATCTTGGCCAGGCCGACAATCCAGGCATTCCAGCTCTGGTTCTTCGCCGCCAGTCGGTCGGCGAGGATGCCGCCGATCCAGGCACCCAGACCGCCTACAACGCCCAGCAGCGGCCCCAGCAGTACGCCAACCTGGGTGGGGCTCAGGCCGTGGCTGCGCATGAGGAATGCCGGGTTCCAGACGATGGTGCCATAGCCGACCAGTGCGGTCAGGGTCACGCCGATCACCACGTGACGGGTAGTGCGCACTCGCCAGAGTACGGCCATGCCGGCGCGGATATTGATCTTGCCCTTGGGTGGCGGAGCCACGCCGTCCGCGAATCCGCGCGGCGGCTCTATCATGGTGAAGCGCACCAGCAGGGCGATCAGCAGGCCGGGAATACCTACGATGAAGAAAGCGGCACGCCAGCCCCAGGCATCGGCGACGAAACCGCCGACCAGAAAGCCGATCATGATGCCGAAGTACACGCCCAGGGCGTAGAGCGCCATGGCGCTGGAGCGTTCTTCCTTGGGATAGAGATCGGAAATCATCGAATGGGAAGGCGGGCTGGAACCGGCTTCACCGATACCCACGCCGACCCGGGCGATCGCCAGCTGCCAGAAGTTCTGCGCCATGCCGCAGAGGGCGGTCATCAGACTCCAGGTGGCAATGGCCCAGGCGATGATGTTGCGACGGTTGGAACGGTCGGCCCAGACGGCAATCGGAATACCCAGAGTCGCGTAGAACAGGGCGAAGGCAATTCCCGACAGGAAGCCCAGCTGGGTGTCGGACAGCAGAAGATCCGCCTTCAGCGGTTCTATCAGAATGCCCACGATATTGCGGTCAACGTGGCTGGATGTGTAGGCCAGTACCAGCAGGAACAGGGCCCAACGCCGGTAGCGTGGCGTGATGCGACTGGCAAAGTCGTCGCGGGCAGATGCCGATGTATCAGGCAGATGCGACATGGAGAGTCTCCGTATACTCTGGTTATTCTTGTCAGCCCGAAGCATACGTATGGCCAACCTCGACCACAATCGACTGGCGGGTCACATTTGTAGTGGATTTGTAATTGCTCCGGCGGCTTGAAACCGGGGGGTTCGCCCCCATATCCCAAGGTTGATCAATCGTGTATAGGCATGGCATGACGGCAGCAATCACAATTCGCGGGCTGAGGAAAACCTATCCCAACGGCATGCAGGCCCTGAGGGGGCTGGATCTGGACGTGGAGCAGGGCGACTTCTTCGCGCTGCTGGGCCCCAACGGGGCCGGCAAGTCCACTACCATCGGCATCCTGTCCTCGCTGGTCACCAAGAGCGAAGGTCAGGTCAGTATCTTCGGGCATGATCTGGACACCGACCTGATGGCCGCAAAGCGCTGCATCGGGGTGGTGCCCCAGGAGTTCAACTTCAGCCAGTTCGAGAAGTGCCTGGACATCCTCGTCACCCAGGCCGGGTTCTATGGCATTCCTGCCTCCGAGGCCAGGGAGCGCGCCGAACACTATCTGCGCCGTCTGAGCCTGTGGGACAAGCGCGATGTGCCCTCGCGCATGCTGTCGGGGGGCATGAAGCGCCGGCTGATGATTGCCCGGGCACTGATCCACGAACCTCGCCTGCTGATCCTGGACGAGCCCACCGCCGGTGTGGATATCGAGATCCGCCGTTCCATGTGGCAGTTTCTGGAAGAGATCAACGCCCAGGGCGTGACCATCATTCTGACCACTCACTATCTGGAGGAGGCGGAACAGCTGTGCCGCAATATCGCCATCATCGACAAGGGTCAGATCATCCATAACACCAGCATGCGTTCGCTGCTGAAGATGCTGCAGGTGGAGACCTTCCTGCTCGACTGCAAGGAGGCTCTGGCCGGTGCTCCCCAGCTTGAGGGCTACCCCTGCGAACTGATAGACGAGCATACCCTGGAGGTCCAGGTCGACCGGGAGCAGGGCATGACCCGGCTGTTTGCCGAGCTGTCAGCCCGCGGCGTCGAGGTGCTCAGCCTGCGCAACAAGAGCAACCGCCTGGAGGAGCTGTTCCTTCGACTGGTGGAAGGCAATTCGGAGAAGGAGGCGGTACGCGCATGAATTACTGGCGGCACAGCTGGGTAGCATTCTGCACCATACTGATCAAGGAAATCCGTCGCTTCACCCGGATCTGGGCGCAGACGCTGCTGCCGCCGGGTATCACCATGGCGCTGTATTTCGTGATCTTCGGCAATCTGATCGGCAACCGCATCGGCGACATGGGCGGTTTCGCCTACATCGATTACATAGTGCCTGGTCTGATCATGATGGCGGTGATCACCAACAGCTACTCCAACGTGGTATCGAGCTTCTTCAGCACCAAGTTCCAGCGTTCCATCGAGGAGCTGATGGTCGCGCCGGTTTCACCCCACGTGATTCTTCTGGGTTATACCCTCGGAGGCGTCGCTCGCGGATTGGCGGTGGGACTGATAGTGACCCTGATGTCGCTGTTCTTCACCCGTCTGCAGGTGCAGCACATTGCCCTGACCATAGGGGTGGTCTTCCTCACGTCGCTGGTGTTTTCCCTGGGCGGCTTCATCAATGCGGTGTACGCCCGCAGTTTCGATGACATCTCCATCGTCCCGACCTTCGTGCTGACACCGCTGACCTACCTGGGTGGGGTGTTCTATTCGATCAATCTGCTGCCCGACTTCTGGCAGGGCGTGTCACTGATCAACCCTATCCTGCATATGGTCAACGCCTTCCGCTTCGGGATTCTGGGGGTATCGGACATCAATATCGGGATCGCCCTGGGGCTGATGGCGGTATTCGTGGTGGGCCTGTACCTGTTCAGCTATCGCTTGCTGGTACGCGGCGTCGGCCTGCGGAACTGACGCCCCCGCGGTTGGCCTCGGGGCAGGGGACGGGTATGCTTGCGGGCTCACAGGAAGGAGACCCGCAGATGCATCCGGCAGAACAGTCGCCGCTCGGCAAGACCAGCGAATACAGTGGAATCTACACCCCCTCTCTTCTATACCCGATCCCGCGTCAGCCGATCTGGGAAGGACTGGGGCTGGACCCGCAGCGTCTGCCGTTCCATGGTGCCGATGTCTGGAACAGCTATGAGGTGTCCTGGCTGACTCCCTCGGGCAAGCCGGAAGTGGCGGTGGTGGAGTTCGTGTTTCCATTGACCCCGAGCTCGCGGATCGTCGAGTCCAAATCCTTCAAGCTGTATCTGAATTCCTTCAACCAGACCGTGTTCAGCGATCGGGCCGAAGTGCTGCGCACTCTGGAGTCCGACCTCAGTGTGACAGCCCAGGCGCCGGTATTGGTGCGGGTGCAGGACACCCATCGGATCCAGCAGCTGGGCATTGCCCGACTGCCGGGGGAATGTCTGGATGACATGGATGTGCGGATCAGCAGTTACGAATATGATCCCGGCCTCCTGCGGCTGCTGCCGGGCGCGCGCCAGGTGCGCGAGACCCTCAACAGCAACCTGCTCAAATCCAACTGCCCGGTCACCGGGCAGCCCGACTGGGCCAGCGTAATGATCAGTTACAGCGGCCCGGCGATCGACCGGGCCAGCCTGCTGCGGTACCTGGTTTCCTTCCGTCAGCACCGCGACTTCCACGAGCAGTGCGTGGAGCGGATCTTTCTGGACCTGCAGCGGCTGCTCGGTGAGGGTTGCGAGCTGAGCGTCCATGCACGCTACCTGCGTCGTGGCGGGCTGGACATCAACCCGTGGCGTTCCACCCAGCCGGGCATGCCCGACAATCTGCGGCTTGCGCGGCAATAGCCGCGTCTCAGATACCCATGTTCGACAGGGTCTGCACCACGTTGCGCAGGGTGGCGGAGAGGGTGGGGTAGCGTTCGGCGAAATCCTCCACCAACAGATTGATGCCGTCGGCCAGACTCGGATCGGCCACACTCTCCTCGTTGGCCTCGCTGACCAGCAGGCGGGCCTCCAGATTGTTGGCCAGCTCCTCCAGAGACCGACGTTCCTCGGCAGACAGATCGAACTCCGGGTCGTCCAGCGTCTGCTGCAAAGCCTCCAACTGGGCGCGTAACTGTTGTTCCGGCATGTACTGCTCCTTCTGATACCTGTGAATACACTATAGACCTTCCCCGGGGCCTGCAGTGCCGGTGGCTTGTCTGCGGCAATTGCTTCCCTGACAATGGGCAGGCCCCTTCTGCGGGGCAGGATTTGCTTTATACTGGCGGCCAGCGGTGTCCAGACCGCCTCCCATAATCAGAGAGTGTTGAACAATGAGATTACTGCACGCCACCGCCAGCGGTCTGCTGACCGGGATGCTCGCACTGTCCATGGCCACCTCGGTGGCGGCAGTCGAAGACGACTATGATGCAGAGGAGCTGTACAACCCGGACCCCTGGGAGCCGGTCAACCGTGCGGTCTTCCGTTTCAATGACACCCTGGACACCTATGCGCTCAGGCCCGTCGCCAGGGGCTACGACAAGGTCATGCCGCAGTTTCTGAATGATGGCGTGACCAACGTCTTCAACAACCTGGGCGAGCCGAAAAACCTGGTCAACAACCTTCTGCAGGGCAAGATGCGCGATGCGGGTATCGATACGGCGCGCTTCCTGCTCAACACCACCATTGGCGTGGTCGGCGTCTTCGATGTCGCCACCCGCATGGGGCTGCAGCGCAACGACGAGGACTTCGGTCAGACGCTCGGTGCCTGGGGCGTGGACAGCGGCCCCTTTGTCATGCTGCCGTTCTTCGGCCCCAGTACGGTTCGCGATGCCGGCGGACGGGCGGCGGACGGCCTGGCTGGCTACAGCTACCGCAGTCAGATGGATCATGTGCCCAGCCGCAACACCGCAACCGGCGTGGATGTGGTGGATACCCGGGCCGGATTGCTGTCCCAGGAACGTCTGATTCGTGGGGACAAGTACCGTTTCATCCGCAATGCCTGGTTGCAGAACCGCGAGTTCAAGGTCAGGGACGGGCTGGTCGAGGATGACTTCTAGGCAGGTTGCCTGCCGGGGCGGATGGGAGTAATGTCTGCCCCTTGGCAAAGTCAGGCCGTCCTGACTTCTGATAAACCCCTGTGGCCGACGAGCTCAGCCAGGCTTGCGGTAGAGACGTAGGGAATATATGCAGCGTCCCGGCACTACTTTGCTGGTTATCGATGACGACGACAAGGTTCGTCACAGCATAGCGATTCATCTTGAACAGTGCGGCTTTGAGGTGTTGCAGGCCAGCACCGCACGGGATGGGCTCGCGCTGATGGCGCGTCAGCGCCCGGCACTGGTGCTCTGCGACCTGCAGATCGAGGATGCCTGCATGAGCGGCATCGACCTGCTGACCCGCATTGGCGAACAGGGGCCGGAAACGCCCGCCATAGTGATATCCGCCAACGGGGTGATGAGCGAAGTGGTGCAGGCCCTGCGTCAGGGCGCCAGTGACTATCTGATACGCCCCCAGGATGACCTCGAGGTGCTCGAGCACGCGGTTCGCCGCTCGCTTGATCGCGCACGCCTGCGTAACGAGAACCAGCGCATCCGCGAACGCCTGGAACAGGCCAACCTGGAGCTGGAGAACCACCTGCGAGAGCTTCGCGATGACCAGGCCGCAGGGCGCCAGGTCCAGCTGAACATGCTCCCGGCGACCCCCTGGTCCAGCGGCGAGTTTCTGTTCGAGCACCGCATCATCCCCTCTCTCTACCTGTCCGGTGACTTCGTCGACTACTTCCGCATATCCGATACCCAGCTGGGCTTCTATCTGGCGGACGTATCCGGGCATGGGGCCTCCTCCGCCTTCGTGACCGTTCTGCTGAAGTTCATGACCACCCGCCTGCTGTACGAGCAGCGCAAGGTGCAGGAGCAGGGCCCCATCGCTTTCCGGCCCTCGGACGTGATGGATCACATCAACCGCAGTCTGATCAGTTGCCGGCTGGGCAAGCACGTCACCATGCTCGGTGGCGTCATCGACGAGCAGCGCCAGACCCTGACCTACAGCATCGGCGGGCATCTGCCCCTGCCCATTCTGGTGGCTGATGGCAAGGCCCGCTATCTCCAGGGAAAAGGACGTCCGGTCGGTCTGTTCGACGACGCGGAATACGAGAACCACGAGATACCGCTGCCGAGTCGCTTCTCCCTGACGCTCTGTTCCGATGGCGTGCTGGATTGTGTGGCAGGGACTACCCTGAAGGAGAAGGAAGACAATCTGCCGCTGCTGGTGGAGCAGGCTGGCGGTGACCTCTCCAGACTCATGGGACTGTTGGGCATGGCAGAGGCGAAGGTGATGCCGGACGATATCTCAGTTTTGCTGTTGAGCAGGAACCCGGAATGATGACCACTGGCAGGATTCAGTTTGCCGAATCCGATGGTACTTTCGTACTCAAGTTTCTTGGTGACGTGCGCCTGACCCTGTGTGCCGCGCTGGATGCCTACATCGAGAAGATCGTCAGTGCACTGCATTTCAAGTCGATTGTCATCGATCTGACCGAGACCGATAACATAGACAGTACCTCCCTGGGGTTACTGGCCAAGCTGTCGATCCTGTCCCGGGAAAGGGTCGGCCTGCTGCCCACCCTGGTGTCCACCCAGCAGGACATGCTTCGCCTGCTGCAGAGCATGGGTTTCGAGCAGATATTCAACATAGTGGCCGAAACCACCCCCACCGATGCCGAGCTTCAGGATCTGCCACCCCAGACGCTGTCCGAGGAGCAGGTCCGCGCCCGCGTGCTGGAGGCCCATCGTCTGCTGATGGACCTCAACGAGCATAACCGCAACGCCTTTGTCGATCTGGTGACCAGCCTCGAAGGCGATACCGAATCAGACGACTGCTGAACCAGCCCGCTCCTTGAGCAGTTGTTCGAGGCGGCGCTGATCCACCGCGAAGGCCCGGATGCCCTCGGCCAGTTTCTCGGTAGCCATGGCGTCCTCGTTGTGCGCCCAGCGGAACGCGGCCTCATCCAGTACCTGACGACTGTCATCGCATTGCGCGCTCAGCTGCGCAGCGGGCGCCAGAGGCCCCGGCTCGGCGGCCAGTTGCTGGAGCAGGGCGGGGCTGATGGTCAGACGATCGCAACCGCACAGCGCCTCGATCTGACCGAGATTGCGGAAGCTCGCGCCCATCACCACGGTCGCGTACATGTGCTGCTTGTAATAGCGGAAGATGCGTGACACCGATTGCACGCCCGGGTCCTCCGCGCCCTGGTAGTCACGACCCTCCTGCGCCTTGTACCAGTCGTAAATGCGACCGACAAAGGGCGAGATCAGGAACACCCCCGCATCGGCACAGGCCTGGGCCTGGGCGAAGGAAAACAGCAAAGTCAGGTTGCACTGGATACCTCGGCGCTCCAGCTCGGCTGCGGCCTGGATGCCCTCCCAGGTGGCGGCGATCTTGATCAGCACCCGGTCCCGAGTCACACCGGCGGCCTCGTAGAGCTCGATCAGACGTTGTGCCTTGTCCAGGGTGGCCTGGCGATCGAAGGACAGGCGGGCATCCACCTCGGTGGAGACGCGACCGGGAACCAGCTGGGCTATTTCCCGGCCCACGGCGACGGCGAAGTGGTCACAGGCTTCCTCGATCTGCTGATAGCTGCCCGACGCCTGTTCCAGCGCCTGGTCCAGCAGATGGACATACTCGGGTTGTTGCGCCGCCTTGAGCAGCAGGGAGGGGTTGGTGGTGGCATCCACCGGTTGCAGGGTGCGAATGGCGTCGATATCGCCGGTATCGGCAACAATCAGCGTGTGTTGCCGGAGACTGTCCAGCTTGCTTGGTGTACTTGTCATGGTGGTCCGAGGCAGGAAAGGAATGAGCTTCCGACCTTACCCCAAGCCTGTTACAGGGAGCAATCCCGCACTGCCAGACGTGCGGCCATATCCTCGAGAAGCTGATCGTAGAGCGCCAGCGGCTGCTCGGTGCGGTGCACCTCGGTGCTCAGTTGGCGGCGGAAATGTCGTGCACCGGGCAGCCCCTGGAACAGCCCCAGGATATGCCGCGTGACATGATGCATGCTGCCCCCGGCCTCGATGTGGCTGGCGATGTAGGGGCGCAGGGCCTGCAGTACCTCGATTCGGCTGCGGACCGGGGTCTTGTCGCCGTAGAAACGGCGGTCCACATCCGCCAGCAGGTAGGGATTGTGATAGGCCTCGCGGCCGACCATCACACCATCGAGCTCGGGCAGGTGTTGCTGCATGGCGTCGAGATCGGTCAGCCCGCCGTTGAGAATGACCTCCAGCTGCGGGAAGTCACGCTTCAACTGATGCACCACCTCGTAGCGCAACGGGGGAATCTCCCGGTTCTCCTTGGGTGACAGGCCCTCCAGAATGGCGATCCGTGCATGCACTATGAAGGTCTCGCATCCGGCCTCATGAACCCGGCCGACGAAATCCACCAGCTGCTCATAACTGTCGCGGCCATTGATGCCGATGCGGTGCTTCACGGTCACCGGGATGCTGCAGGCATCGAGCATGGCCTTCACCCCGTCCACCACCAGCTCCGGGTGCCCCATCAGGCAGGCGCCGATCAGGTTGTTCTGAACCCGGTCGCTGGGACAGCCGACATTGAGATTCACCTCGGCGTAGCCGGCCTGTTCGGCCAGCCGGGCACACTGGGCAAGCTCGCTTGCATCGCTGCCACCCAGTTGCAGCGCCAGGGGTTGCTCGGCGGAGTGGTAACCCAGAAAGCGCGCACGGTCACCGTGCAATACCGCACCCGTGGTCACCATCTCGGTATACAGCAGTGTGTGCCGACTGATCAGCCGGGCAAAGTAGCGGTAGTGACGGTCGGTCCAGTCCATCATCGGCGCCACGCAGAAGCGACGGGACGGGCCGAGGCGGGTGGTTACTGGCTTTGCGCTTGTTTCTGGCGTTGTCATGCGTGTCTCATTTGCTGCCGTTTCTGCCCGTTTGCAATCATTTTTGCCGTGTCGTTGCTACAATGTAGCAAACGGAAAACGGAATGTAGCAAAGTCATGGGGACGATCACGAGCAGGAAAAAAAAGGACGGGTCTGTAAGCCACACGGCCCAGATCCGGATCATGCGTAATGGCGTGAGAGTTTATCAGGAAAGCCAGACCTTTGATCGGAAACCGGCCGCCAAGGCCTGGATGAAGAAGCGCGAGACCGAGCTGGCAGAACCGGGTGCTCTGGAGCGCGCTGCGCGGGCAGGGGCAACGCTCAGGCAGATGATTGACCAGTACCTGGAGCAATTTGAGAAGGTGCGCCCGCTGGGCAAAACCAAGCGGGCGACCCTTCGTGCAATCGCTGAGTCCTGGCTGGGTGATGTGATGGATGCTGACCTGACCAGTCAAAAGCTGGTTGAGTACGCTGGCTGGCGGGCGAGCGAGGAGGGCGGCGGGGTGATGCCGCAGACTATAGGCAACGACCTGTCACACCTCGGCGCCGTTATGGCTGTCGCCCGGCCGGCTTGGGGCTATGATGTGGACCCGCATGCTATGGCCGATGCGCGCCGAGTGTTGCGCCGCATGGGCCTGCACAGCAAGTCCCGGGAGCGCGATCGACGCCCGGAGCTGGATGAATTGGAAAAGCTGCTGGAGCACTTTCAGGAGATGCAGCAGCGTCGGCCTTCATCTATCAACATGCTCAAGGTTATTGGCTTTGCGCTTTTCTCTACGCGGCGCCAGGATGAGATCACCCGTATTCGCTGGGCAGATCTGGATGAGGAACACCGACGGGTTATGGTCCGGGATATGAAAAACCCCGGCCAGAAAATCGGCAACAACGTCTGGTGTCACCTCCCGGATGAGGCGTGGGCAATCCTGCAATCCATGCCGCGGGGATGCGATGAGATCTTCCCTTACAACTCGTCATCCATCAGCGCGGCCTGGACCAGGGCCTGCAAATTCCTGGGAATCGAGGATCTCCGTTTTCACGATCTTCGGCATGAGGGCGTCAGTCGATTGTTTGAGATGGGCTGGGATATCCCGCGGGTGGCCAGCGTGTCCGGCCACCGGGATTGGAACTCGCTGCGGCGTTATACGCACCTGAAGCAGAACGTGGACCGGTATCAAGGATGGGACTGGGTGCAGGTGATTGTGGATGCGCCGGTTGAGCTTGGCGGGAGAGTGAAAGGCGGCTGAGCAGTTGCTCAGCTCGCCTTCTTGAACCGGCCATGGAGCTTGTCGTTCTCGTCCAGGGCCTTTTTCCTTTGTGCATCCAGGTAGGTAGCCAAGTCCTGCAGGTGAACGCCCCGTGCGGATTTCTGGCTGCCCTCCATGCGCGTGATGGGTATGTCGATTTCTCCC
The DNA here is from genome assembly GCF_900115905.1 of Halopseudomonas formosensis. GTDB lineage: Bacteria > Pseudomonadota > Gammaproteobacteria > Pseudomonadales > Pseudomonadaceae > Halopseudomonas > Halopseudomonas formosensis. The sequence continues at coordinate 307,189 of NZ_FOYD01000002.1, read as the reverse complement.
AGCGCCGCCTTCCGCAGCAACGCCTCGGGCGCTAGGTGCTGGAAGTAGTCTTCGCACACCTTTTCCACCGGCACGATGGCCAGCCCGTTGTACTGGGCCATCAACAGAAACAGCGTATTCATGCTGCCTCCCTCCTCAAGGTCTTGAGCGCTGCTGCAAACAGTCGCTCGGCTTTCTCGTCTTCCAGATCCTGCTGCACCGGCATGGCGATCCAGCCATAGCTGTGCACCTGGACTCCCTTGCCCTCGAGCGCGATGAGGATCTTCACCTCGGCCAGCAGCTGCTCGTGTTGCTCGTTCAGGGTGTCGACCAGTTCTGCCTGCAGCAGTGGGGCGCTTACGGTGACCCGGTTGATGTGCATGGCCTTGTCATCGGTCATCACGCAGCACAGTACAGCCCAGTAGTGCCGCAGCCGGGTGATCGCGGTGGCGGAGTACTCATCGAGTCGTACCACGCGCTCCCAGCGGATATCGGTTGAACGCACCTCTCCGCTGCCCAGGGCGCTGTGATGCACTATGGCAACGTGCTTCAGCAGGATGCTGGTCATCCGCTGCCGCCGCTTATGGATGCTGTGTTTGCGTTTTCTACTCATCGTGCACCTGCCTCAGCCTGTCGCTGGCCAGCCAGTTCAATCCCGTGTTCCCGGGCGATGCGCCGGACGGTGCCCGGTGCGACCTCAAGGTGGTCCGCGATCTGGGTGATGGTCCAGCGGCACTCGGCCAGGATGCGCACCTGCGGGGCGAGCTTCGCTCGGCGCTCGGCGTTGATCCGGCTGCGTGCCTCGGTGGCGGTCTTGATAGTCCGTTGCCGTGCGGCCCTTGCCGCCTCCGGCCTTGGTGGCGTCTTCTCGCGGAGTACCAGGTAGCCCCGGACTACGGTGTGCGACAGCCCAGCGGCCTTGGTTCGCCTGGCTTCCTCTCTCCAGCTGAGGTGCTCCACCGGCTTGCCTTTGTTGTCCAGCTGGGTGATGGTGCCGCCTGCCTGCAGGTAGGCCTCCACGGCGGCATCAATCTCTGCCTGCATCTCGGCGAGGCGCTCCGGCCGGCGGACGGATGTGACGGCGTAGTGGCTTCGGTCGATCATGCGGCCTCCTTCAATTCCCGGATCAGCCGCGACACCGGCACCGGGCATACGGCGTTGCCCATGAGGTGAACGGCCAGGCGGTGGTTGTCCGGCAGCTGGTAGTCGGCGGGGAAGCTCATCGCATCCCGGCACTCGAACCGGGTGAGCATGCGCATGCTGTCGCCATGGACGATTGCCCACCGGTCGCGGGTGGTGATGGTGCCGATGGGCCTGTCCAGACTGCGGCCGGTCATGGTGTTGCCGTAGTAGCTGATCAGGAACGTGTCGCCATGCTCCTTCCGGCCCGCTTCGATGCGGCGCAGTGTGTTCCTGGCTCTGCCGGGCTTGTCGATGCGGGTCCAGTTGCCGCTGTCCAGATCGATGAAGGAGCGGGCCGGGATGTGCTGCAGCGCCTGCAGGTTCAGCCGCAGTGGCGCCCGGGATTTGGCCAGCACCAGAAACATGCGCACCCGGTTCTGCGGTGCGCCGTGGTCGGCAGCATCAATGATGTGCGGGGCCACCGAATAGCCCAGCGCATTCATGGCCAGCTCCCACGGGCGGTAGAGCTGCCAGTCCAGAAACTCCGGCACGTTCTCCACGACAATCAGCTCCGGCCGGTGGTACTCCGCAGCGGACACGACCGCCCAGGCGGTTGAGCGGCTGGCATCATGCTGCGGGTTACCGTGCGCCTTGCCCCGGGCCTTGCTGTGCCCCTGACAGCAGGGGCTGGCCAGCATGAGGTCATGGGCAGGGACGTCCTCCCAGCGGGCCTGGTGCAGATCCTGGCAAACATGCTCGGCGTCCGGGTGATTGGCTGCATGCCAGCGCACCGCCTCGGGCCAGTGGTTTGCTGCCCATACCACCTCGCACCCAGCCATCGCCGCGCCGGTGGAAAACCCGCCCGCGCCGGCGAACAGATCAATGGCTTTCATGGGCGGCCTCCTGCATGGCGGTGTCGATGGCCTGTTCAATCTGTTCGGCCAGGCTCCCGATCCAATCAATCTCAATCCTGCTGCCATCCGGGTTGAAAGCATCAATCCAGCCGGCATCTTTTTCGACCTCGACGGTAATCCTCCAGCCCTCCGGTAAGTGCTGGGCTGCCCGTTGGATTTGCCGCTCTGTGGCCGCATCCTTGCGCAGCTTCTCGCACTCGGCTTGCAACCTTTCGTGATCAGCTTGCAACCTTTGGTAGTCGGCGAGGCGGATGAGGGGCTCGACCTCAGTGGGATAGGGCGGCTCCGCCAATTCAAGCGCTTGGCTGTAATCTGTGGTGGCCATATGTCGGCCACGATAGTCCCAGATCCATGCCACCACCTCGGGCTTATTGGTTGTCATGGCTGGGCTCCCTGCGCGCATCTTCAACGTGCTTGAGCAGTCCGGTCCGCCCCAGCTGGACCATCACGGCCATGTAATAGCGGACAGACGCGACGTTGTAGGTTTCGATAATCCCGCGCTTAATGAAGTATTTGCAGGCCTCAAAAAGCAGCGCGCCGGCCAGCACTATGGCCCCCGCCGCTGCCAGCATACCGAATGCAATTAGCAGCAGGCCGCCAGCTACGTGGGTGGTCGAATGGATAATGTCGATCATTCTGCCCCCCCTTTGCGGTAGGTGGCCAAGGCGGAGCGGGCTTGCTCTATCCAAGGCATTTTGGATTCTGCGGAACTGTCCCCGAAATATTCGTCGTGGTGGGAAACGATTGCCTCCAGCGCCTCCACCAGCCCGGCTGCGGCCAGCACCGGTTGCAGCACCTCCTTCCGGAAGTCAGCGAATTTCGCTATGCGCTCGGCTTCCTTCTCCGGCGTCACGTCGTATTCGTACTGCCGCTGTGCCGCCTCGATCACCAGACGGGAGGAAACGCCCTTGCCAAAACGTCCCGCCCCCACCTTTGCAGGCCTGTCCAGCCTCGGCCATTCGAAGGGCTGCTGTTCTGCGGGCTGCGGGGCAGCGTACAGCTTGGTACCCGGAGCAAGAACGGGAAGGCTCTTGCTGTACAGCTCTGCGAATATGGAAGATGGCGCGCCAAGCTCAAAGCGCACCTCGCCTACCGGCTCCCCCTGCACAGCAGGCGCGGCCAGTATCGCCATCCGCAACGCCAGCTCCATGTCGCCAAAGGGCATGTATGCTTCTGCTGCGGCGCTGACCATTTCCGGGGTTGGCGGGAATGGCACCAACTGGCAATCCGCCATCGATGTCGCCTTCGCCTCTACCCTGGGGGCCTCTGCTGCAAGCGGCTGCCGCCCCTGAATCGCCGCCGCTATCCGCGCAGCATGCGCCTGGTCGGCGCAGTGTAGGATGACAGCTTGGTCGTGCTGGGTGAGCGTGATGGCGGCCACTTCTTCGTCACCGATCAGGCGAAGGCCCAGGCTTACGCCCACCGGCGAGCGGGCCTCGCCGATGATCACGGTGCGGGCTTGGTCGGTTCTGGCTTTCATGACCGGCCTCCTGCAGGCGGCGCTGCCTCGATGAAGATGCAGTCCTGGTCGGCAGCCTTGGGCCCGCGCTCGTCGAACGCAGCTTCGCCCGCCAGCCCGGCATAGGCCGCCCGGTCTTCGTAGTTGTCGGCTTTGAATTCGCCCTGCTTGGAGCGGACCAGCTTCAGCAGCTCCATGAAATTCCAGCCGTCCTCCTCACTGAGGGGCTCGCGCAGCTTCTCGGCCAGCAGCACGTTGGCCAGGGCGACGGTCATGCCCATGCTGCGTTCGCCCTGTGGCTTGTCGTAAGTCACGGCCCGGTCCTGCATGTGGCCCAGGCCGGCTTTCAGGAAATCGGGTGCACGCATCACGCAATCTCCCTCAAACAGGCTGCTCGGTGAGCGGCAGCTGCAGCAGCGGCGTCGATCAGCTCCAGTTGCTCCTCCAGCTCGGCGATGCGCGCCTGGTGGTAGCGGATGGTGGCCACGGCGCGGCGGCAGTCATCGGTCATCTCCAGCGGGCTGATGCCGTTGTCCATCTGCGCGATGCGCTCTGCCCGGGGGTGGGCGTGGATAAGGCGCTGGATGCTGTCGCGGCTGCGGTTGATCTCGGCTGTCAGGTCGGCGGCGGTGGGGGTATTCACATTCATGCTGCGTCCTCCTCTGTGGCGATGAGGGGGCGCAGGCGGCTGAGCAGGACCTCACCCCGGCCGGCCAGCTCCTTGGTCATGCGGGCGTCGGCAAACTGCTGGTGGGCATGCAGGACGGGGCTGGCCAGGCGCAGCTTGGCGGTCATGTCCTCGAGCAGCTGGATCTCGGTGGCGGACAGGGCAGCGGCCTGGGTGGCCTGCAGCTTGGCAGCCAGCTCGTCATGCAGGCGACCATACTCGGCCTGGGCGGCGGTGGCAGTGCTGCGGGTTTCCTGCAGCAGGTTGTTGAGCTGGCGGAACTGGCGCTGGTAATCGACGCGTTGCTCGTCCAGTTGCTCGCGGTGGCGTTCGTCCTGTTGCTCCAGGGCGTAGGCGTAGTCAGTGCGCAGTTGGTCGAGCATCGGCTGTGCGTGGGCCCGGCCGCGCCGGTACGCTTCGCGCCCCAGCAGGCTGGCGGCGACCAGCAGGATAAAGCACCCAAGCGCGGCGACAACGATGTGGTAGAAGGTCATGGCATGTCTCCTATTGCCCGCCGCCGGAAAAAGGGTGGTAGGTGAAACGGCGGCGGGCTTTCATGGCTGTGTTGTTGGAATCAGTTGCCCGGGTTGAAGCTGCCCAGGGTCAGGTTGGTGATTTCGCCGATATCGGCGCGCAGCACCTCCTTGAACTCCTGCGCGATCTCTTCCTCCTGGGCCTCTTGCTGTACCCACCGCGCAACGAGCGTGGGCTTCTCGCCGGTGATAATGCTCAGGCGCAGGACAATGGTGCGCGGTGACAGGCCTTCATAGGGGCTGCAGGTGAACAGCAGGTCGGCAGGCTGTTGTTCAGCGTGTGCGGCCTCGATCTGATCCATGGTGCTGCGCCCGGCGCTGAAGTTGCTTTCAGTGCTGGTCCGCTCGGCGGTGGCTTTCACGGTGATGGTCCGGATCTTCTGAACGGCCACGCCCACGGGGATGTCTTCGCCCTGGGTACCGACAACCTGCAGGAAGGACGCCCAGTCCTCGATCCATTCCGCCAGTTGGCTCTGGCTCAAGCGTTGGCCAGCGAGACCTCGCACGGCGGCGAACGCGGCTGTGGGCTTCAGCTTGAGGCTGGCAGTGTCGTCGGCGTGGCCTGGCGCACCCTCGTCGCCCAGGTTGAAAAACACCTTGCAGCTCATGGTGTCCGCGTCAATGAAGCCATCGGCAACATCATCAGGCCCTTTGTTCTTCACTCGGCGCTCCACGTGCGAACAGAAGTCCGGCAGGCTGGTCGTGGTCATGCTGCCGCGAAAGCGGGAGCGGAACTCCTGCAGCTTCTCCAGCTGCTGCACGGCGTAGTGTTCCGGCAGCAGAATCGCCGGTGTGTGGGTATTCAGTTCGCGGCCAGCGGCGGCGGCATGGGTCGCGGTGATCTGGTTCAAAGCGTCAACAGTAAGCATGTATTCATTCCTTTCGATCAGGTGGGTGGTGGGGTCAGGTACGCGGCGTGACCGGCGCGTCTTCCTTCTTGAACAGCTGCCCCGTGGGGTTGTTGGCGAACAGCTGGAGGCCGTCCTCGGTGACGAACATGGGCGTCTCCAGTGCGGTGTCCTCGCGCCGGCTGCCACGCTTTGTTGGCTCGGTGAACTCCAGCTTGTGGGCGATCTTCACCTGATGGCTCTCGCCGATCTGGCTGATATCGAAGGTCACTTTCACCTGGCCTTTCTTGCCGTGGTCGACCACGGCACCGGCGACGGCGCTCAGGGCCTTGCCGAGCTGGTTGGCGAACACGCCAGCGTTGAGATTGGCGATGAATTCGCCGGGGTCGGTAGCTTTCATGTGGTAGCTCCTGGGGTTATGCCGCATCCGCGGCGTTGGTATTACCGGGCACCAGCTGCTGGTCGAGCCATGCAGCCAGGTCCGGCAGGGTGACTACCCGGGGTGCGCGGTTGGACCGGTGCAGCCGGGAGATCTTGATCTTGATGCGCCCCTCCGCGACCTCCCGCAGCAGGTGCTTGTCCGTCTGGATGTGGGGCAGGTGGTCTGCCCGCAGTTCCGCCAGGGTCACGTAGGGGCGGGTGTAGCGGCGTTGCAGTTGCTGCAGGGTGGCCGTCTCTGTGGCTTTGCTCATGCCGCTTTGCTCCTTGCCTCTTCCAGAAGCTGCAGCGCTTCCTCGGCCACGGCCAGGGCGGTGGCGCTGTCCACGGCGGTGGGGGTCTGAATGTGCATGCGCAGCAGCCGGATGGCACCCTCGGCGATGCTCAGCTGGCTCGCGGTGGCCGCTGGCTGATCCATGTCGCGGACGCTTATGCCCAGGCGCTGGCTCAGCCAGCGCACCCCGGCGGGAGTGACCAGTGCCATGCTGTACAGCTGGCCCCTGCCATTATTCCAGCTCGGATTGCGGGTGTGCTGGCGTAGCTCGACAGTGAAGTATCCGGCGTCGATATACCGCTGCGCAGGCAGGCGTTGATGGTCGATCACGCCCATGGCCTTGAGCTGGCTGATCAGCCGATTGCGACCGGTGCCCAGCCGGCGCGCCACCTGGGCCAGGGTCTGGTTATGCATGGCGGGCCTCCCGTTGGGCGTAGTCGGCTGCATTCATGGCCAGGTCAGCCAGGCGCTCGTACTGAGCCCAGCCGATCAGGCCGAGGCGAAACGCCAGACTGACGTACCCCAACGCCATGCCGTAGTACATGGCGCGGAACCCGCCATCGGTGGCGCGCCGCAGGCGCTTGAGCACGGACACCAGCACCTGGACAAACTCGTCCTGCTGCCCGCCGATCTGTGTGCTGGACTGGATGCTCATGCCGCCGCCTCCAGCTCCCCGTTCAGGGCGCCTTCTATCCATTGCTGGGCGGTCTGCATCACTTCGCGCAGGCTTGTGCGGGGGATGCTGATGCTGTGCATGCTGCTGCGGTGGCGCAGTGTCAGGTTGACCGCTTTCGGTTCCTGGGCGACGGACAGCTGGACGGTTTCCAGCGTTCGGCAGGGCAGGGCGGTGCCGGTGCGGACGAGCTGATGCACGAAGGTCCCGTCCAGGCGCAGCTGGGTGGCGAGCAGCAGCACGCCGTGCTGGGTCAACTGGAGTCTCATGCCGCACCTCCGCCGAACGGGTCGAAGTCGGCCGGTGCAGGCCTGCGCGACTGTTGGAGGGTGGCAGCCTTGTGGTTGCCGCCGATCACGACGGTCAGCCCGGTGCGGGCCATGACGGCGCGAATCACTGCGGGGTTACTGGCTGCAGCTGGGTGCAGATAGATGCGACATTGTTGTGCAGACATGGCGTTGAACCTGTGTGGTAGGTGAGTTCAACGCCAATCTAGACCACCTGTCAGGTATTTGCAATACCTCGCAGGTGTTTTTGTGGGTGGTGTTACGGGGTGGTTTTACAGGTCAGATATCTTCCACCTGGCGCGGCCGCAGATGTGCCACTCCTCTGTCAGCTTTATAACGCGCTCGGGCCAGGCCTCATTCAGCGCGTACAGGTAAAAGTCGTCGCCCTCCCTGCGGAGCTGTTTGAATGTCACGGCTTGGTCGCTGATGCGCTTGGCTACGACGAAGGAGCCCGGGGTGGCGTCCAGTGCTGGGTCGATGACTACCTTGTCTCCTTCCATGAAGCGAGGCTCCATGCTCACTCCCTCAATACGAAGTACGAAGGCGTTTGGGCCCACTGGGCCGGGTGCCTCAATCCATTCCTCGGCATCGCCGGGGTTGAATTCATCAAAGGCCTCGCAAAACGAACCAGCCATAACACTCCCTATCACTGGCAACTTCCGTCCGAGCTCCCCTGCCGGGCTGACGTTGTGCTGGAAGGGTGAGTCCAGGTAGCCCCGTGGGAGTGTGAAGGCCTGCTCGATCTCCCGCGCGATCTGATCGCCAATCTTCTTGGTCGGATTGGTGCCCGCGAAGGAGGAGACCTGCCCAGGTGATTTTCCTATGCGCTCGGCAAGGTCCTTGAGTTTCAAGTCCTTTTGTTCGAGCAGATGGCGTACGTGCTTGTAGCGCGTGTCGTAAATGGTCATGGGCTCAAGTGTGGGTAAAAATACCTCACAGGTAAATAAGCTGACGGGTATTGCGTAAAAACAACCTGACAGGTATCTTTACCGAAAAGGAGGACGCGAACATGAGATTGCGCGATTACATCAAAGCGCTGGATGAGGAGGAGCTTGCAGCCTATGCAGCTCGCTGCAGCACCACGGTCAACTATCTGACTACGCACATCCTTCGCGCCACCAAAGATCCGAGTGTAAGGCTGATGAAGCGCCTCGCCAGCGAAAGCCGAGGCAACGTCACCTTGCATGAGGTGTTAGAGCATTACGGTCTGGTGGATTGCCCAAGGGAAGCCGCCTGACAGTAAAAGGGTGTCCGGGGCGTTTCACCTACCACAGTTTCCCGCCCCGGACGTACGACACAGCCATGTCTAGTTGCGCCGTTAGTCAAACTATAAGGGGATGCCCGCGGTTTGACTATGGCGATGAGGGGTAACTTTCGCCATGAGTAGAGCCAGTCTGCTGCCCGAGCCGGTCATGGTGCCGGATATAGATCAAGCCATTTACCTGGCCAGCCGCGAGTTCAGAGGCGGAATCACCGCCCTGGCGTACACCGTCGCGGTGGACCCGGGTACCTTCCAGAAGAAAGTCAGCCTGACCAATACCACGCACCGGCTAAGCCTGCATGAGTTCCTGGCCGTGGCCGAAGCCACGGACGACGCTCGCATTGACGAAGCCTATGCCCGCCTGCGCGGCAAGGTGCTGTTCACGCCCCGCCCGGTACCGGCCACCCGGCAGGCCCTCGCGGCGCTGGCGGGGGTTATGCGCGCCGAAAGCGAGTTTGTGGAGAGCCTGCAGAAGGGCCTCGAGGACGAAGTGTGGGAGGCCCATGAGGTGGCCGCGCTGGAGCATCACGCCCATGTGCTGATTGGCACCATCCTCGGCATCCTGGCCGGCGCCAGGGAAGCAGCGGAGGGCCGTCGCAATGGATGAGCGTGCATTTGAATTGGCGCAGGAGCGCGAAGAAACTGAGCGTCAGGCGGCTATCGAGGCCCGGGTGCGTTACACGGGTGAGAGCAGGGAGATCTGTATCGACTGTGAGGACCCGATCCCGGAGGGGCGCCGCCAGGCGATCCCCGGCGTTGAGCGCTGCACCGATTGCGAGAGCATATGGGAGGCGCGTCATGGCTGACCTTCCTGATATCGAACTCGATGAGTTGCCGGACCTGCTGGCCCATATCAGCCCCGATGAAAGGGACGTGTGGTGGGAGGTGACCGCCGGCGTTAAGGCCGAATTTGGTGAGGCGGCGTTTTCGGATTGGGACAGCTGGAGCCAGGGCAGCGATCAGTACAAGCCGGGTGATGCCCGGTCAGTGTGGAAGAGCTGCAAGGGCGGGAAGATCGGGATCGGAACGGTGATCCACTACGCCAAGCAAGGCGGGTGGAAGCGTCGCAAGCGTGACCTGACCCCGAAGGAAAGGGAGCAACGCCGGGCGGAGCAGGCAGCGCGCCGTGCCAAGCGGGAGGCTGAGCGGGCCGAAGAGGAACGGCTGACGGCGGTGATGCAGGAGCTTGTCCAGGGCGGCACTCAGCGGCTGCTGACGGAGTTCACTGCGGCCCGCGGTAAGTCTGAGTACCTGACCCGTAAGCAGGTGGGGGCCTTTGGTGTGCGATTCGTCACCAGGGCGCTGGTGTTCAGCGTGGATAGTCGCCACGAGCGTACGGATATCTGGCTGGGCGCGGATATGGCCCGGTTCCTGCGGGAACTCCCGAAGGACAAGGCCGAGCGCGAGCATATCGGCTTCATGAAGATGGGGCCGGGTGACATCGTGATCCCGCTGGTGGATGAGGCCGGTGTGGTGTGGTCCTTCCAGATGATCAATGCTCAGGGTACGAAGCTGTTCCCGAAGTTCGGGCGCAAGTCGGGCCTGTGGCACTGGATCGGGCGGGCCGACCCCATGCCGATCATTGCGCTGGCTGAGGGGTACGCGACCGGCGTTTCTGTGTATCTGGCGACGGAGTGGCCGACCGTGATGTGCATTGATGTGGGCAACATGGCCAAGGTGGCCCGTGCGCTGGCTCGGCTGTTCCCGGATTCGCGGCTGATCATCGTGGGAGATGATGACCCCAAGGCCGATGGCACCAACCCCGGGCGAGTGGCTGCTGAGGCGCTCAGCCTGGAGCTGGGTATCACGGCGGTATTTCCGCAACGGCCGGAGGTTGCGGCATGACGGCGAAACAAGAAAGCTCCAGCCTCGACTGGAATGACCTGCATGTCGAGTTCGGGCTGGATGTAGTCCGGGAGCAGTTGCTGGCTGCGGCGGCAAATGAGCCGCCAGTGCGTACTGCCGGGTTGCCGGGCACGCCAGTGGATGAGGCTCCGGATCTTCCCCCGGCCCCATCTGAGGCAGCCGCCGGCGAGGCCGCACCACCATCTGAGGGGTCTGGGGAGAACGGCTGGACCTTGGACAAGATCCGGGTGCGGTTCGCGCTGGTGGAGGGCACAACGAGCGCCTTTGACCTGTACCGCAAGGCCATCATCAAGAAAGCAGCCTTTCTGGCCATGGTTGGCAAGGCGCTGGGCAACGAGTGGTATGACCTGCCCGACAAGAAGGGCATTGACCATGACCATGCCCGCCAGTTCGAAGCGGATGCCAAGCTGGGCAAGCGCATGCGGCAGGGCGGTGAGAAGGGTGTCACCAGCGATCCGTACTGGCGCTATGTGTACCTGGACGGCTCGCAGGATATCTATGATCGCAAGCTGCGTCAGCGTCTGCCGGCTGCAGCGGTGAAACTGGCGCTGGGTGATGCGTTTAGCACTTGGCAGAACAGCGAGAAGCGCTGGACCATTCCTGCCGCCAATCTGGTGTTCGACCCCCGCATGACCGAGAGCCCGAAGGATACGATCAACACCTTCGAGGGCCTGCCGCTCACGCCGAATCCTGATATGGACAAGTGCCAGGGCATCGTCTGGCTGATCAGCTTCCTGTGCAACGGTCAGAAGGATGCCATCGAGTGGCTCACCCGCTGGCTGGCGTACCCACTGCAGAACGTGGGGGCGAAGCTGGATACCGCCGTGCTGATGCACTCAACCATGGAGGGCTCTGGTAAGTCGCTGCTGTTCGGGGACATCATGCGCCCGATCTATGGCGAGTACGGTGCGACGGTGGGGCAGGTGCAGCTGGAAAGCTCATGGTCGCAATGGCAGTCCTCCAAGCTGTATGGGCTGTTCGAGGAGGTTGTCAGCCGCGACCAGCGCTACAACCAGACGGGCAAGATCAAGCACATGATCACCGGCAAGACGGTGCGGATCGAATCGAAGTTCATGAACGGCTGGGAAGAGGCCAACTACATGAATGCGGTGTTCCTGTCGAACGAGATCCTGCCCTGGCCGATCGGGGAGAATGACCGGCGGATGCTGGTGCTGTGGCCGGAGCAGACGCTGCCGGTGAAGGCGCAGAAGCGCATCGGCTGGGAAATCGCCAATGGCGGCATCGAGGCGTTCTACCAGTATCTGCTGGACTATGACCTGGGCGACTTCGACGAGAGGACGCGCCCTCCCCACACCCCAGCCCGGCAGCGGCTGGTCGAGTTGAGCAGAGCCAGCTGGGAGACCTTCTATTACCAGTGGAAGCAGGGGGAGCTGGGTGTGCCGTTCTCGCTGTGCCGCACGCAGGATATTCATGGGCTGTACCTGGAGTGGTGTGCCAGGGGCAAAGAGCATGGCCTGAGCGAGACCAAGCTGAGCCTGTTCCTCTCGACCAAGCCTGACACCTTCAAGTCGGGCGGCCAGATATTCTGGACAGATGACTTCAAGAATCGCCGACGAAGCATCTTCTTCGTGCCCTCCGATACGCCATCGGACCTGAACCTGTCCTCCGCGGCGGATGTCGGCCAGGCCGTCCGTGAGTGGCGGCTGGCGGCATGGCGAGCGGGCTGGTCTCCAGACAAGTGGGAGAACTGCCTGGGCTTCAATGCGCCGCTGGCGAGCGAGCGGGGTGGCGACAATGGTTGAGTATCTGTCCGGGGTGTCTAGGGTTTGTCCGGGGTTCGGTTTTGCAACCCTAGACAGGCGCAGCCCTTATTCTGCGCGGGTTTCCGCGATCTGTCCGGGGTGTCTAGGGTTATATGCGCGGGCGCGTGCGCGTGTGTATGAAAGGGCGGTTGCCGTAATTTTTTTCATGCGTGAGAAAAACACCCTAGTAACCCTAGACACCCTATCCAGAAGCAGGGAAGTAATTGATATTAAAGGGGTTGAGGTGTCTAGGGTCTGTCTAGGGTTGTGGGTTTTCTGTCTAGGGTTGGTGTTTTCCGGTGTTCTGGGGAGGGTTCGCAATGATTGAGCGGGTAGAGCAGGCCCTGATCGTGTGGGGAGACGAGTACCGCAGGCAGGGCGCCGGCGCGTCGCTGCCCTGTGTGCTGGGTACGGCCATGGAGAATGGCGGCTTGATGGTGCGCGGTACCGTGCCCCTGGGTAGCGTGATGCTGTTCCATGGCGGCATGGGTGCTGTTGGCGAGGCAGTTGAGGCAGGGCTGGTGCGGATTGGCCAGACCGGCCCTGAAGGCCAGGAGCTGGTGAAGCTGGCCCGGGTGCGGTACCTGACCGATCCCATGCCCCTGGTGGAACACCAGATGCGCCGCATGCGCTACCGCAGCCGTGACACCTATGAGCGGCGGGTGCATCTGCTGCACTCCCAGCTCGAACCGCTGCTGGAAGCGTCGCTGCCCCGGTTCATGCGCGCAGCATGACTACCGTTCGTCGGGTCTGTTTTCGTGTCAACGCGGGTTCAACACCAGTTGCACACCAGACCGGCACCAGTGGCGAAAACAGGGGCTTTACGCCATGCGGGTTGAGGGGTAAAAAGTCAGTAACTTCTTATTGGTGCGTCTGAAACAAGGCCACCGCAAGTCCCCTCAGCTGGTGTGGTAGCCGGCACCCAAGCCCTGACCTCGGTCGGGGCTTTTCTTTTTCTGGAGCCCTCAATGCCGACTGAGCAAGTACAGCAGAGCATCGCCGATCTCCCTACGTGGATGCTGATCCTGGTAGCGCTGGCCGGCCTGAGTGGTGAGATGTGGCGTGCTGATGCAGCAGGGCTGGCGGTGAGCGAGCTGGTGCGCCGCGTGCTGCTGCGCACTGGTGCGTCGGCGGTCTTCGGGTTCTGCACTGTGATGCTGTCGATGGGCTGGGGCAGTAGCCTGTACTCAGCGGCGGCGCTGGGTAGTGTTGTTGCCTGCCTGGGCGCAGATGTGGCGAGTGGGCTGTACTCGCGGTGGCTGGCCAAGCGGGCAGGCATATGCCCTCCGGATGCCAGTCGGCCCGATGCGGAATAAACACGGGTCCTTTCTGGCAACTTTCCCTCCTGCGGGGGCGTAGACCGCGAAATCTTTGCAGATTGACGGGCCTATAGGGGGTTCCGCTTCCTGTATTGCCCGCCCTAGACGGGTTTCACCTCTTTGAGGAAACCATGGCCACTCAAAAAGAGATCGCCCAGCACCTGGATATGAGCGAGCGCAACTGTCGCGACGTGCTGAAGACGCTGGGCATTGATTGGAACGAAGCCACCCTCGATGAAATTCGGGTGGCATACATTCGGGATCTGCGGGAGAAGGCAGCTGGCCGCGGGGGGAGCCAGGCTGAGCTGCTGGCCGCTGCACGGATCGAAGAATCGACGGTGAAGGCCGCTAACGGTCGCCTCGCCTATCACGAAAAACTAGGGACTCTGGTACCGACTGCTGATGCGGCTTTTGCGCTGAACGATTGGGCCAGCTTTGCCAACCGGGAATATCAAGCCGGAGTGGAAAAGCTGACACAAGAGATCGAAACCAAGCTGAAGGTCAGCATTGACCGGGGGATGGTGGATCGCATTGCTGGGACTACAATCAGCCGAATTGGCGGCTATGCGGATAAGCTTGGCCAGCGTATTGCTGGAGGCAGCCAAGCACTTCAATCCGCCCAAGCTGGTACCGACAGCTGAGTATTTGGAATCAGAGTTCTATCTGCCTGCAGAGTCCGGTGTGCTGCATGGCCTGTACGAGTTCTATTACACCCCTTATTTCCTCGGCGTTGCTGCCGCGCTGGACGACCCCGACACATTTGAAGTCGACCTGATGAAAGCCGCCCAGGTCGGGTGGACCTATTTCATGATCGGGGTGATCTTCAAGCGGATCACGGGGCAGCCGATGCCGATCATGGCACTGTTCGCCAAGGAGGCGGACGGCAAGGCATTCCACGACGAGAAGCTGGTGCCAACTGCGCTGGCGAACCCGGCCGTTGGCCGCCTGATGGACGTGACCACCGCGAAGAAGGCGGGCAACCGCTGGAACCACAAGTCCTTCCCTGGCGGGTTCCTCAAGCTGGTGGCATCCAACTCGCCGGGTAACGTCAAGTCCACCTCCTCGGTAGGCTTGGCGATCGTCGAGGAACCGGACGACACGAGCGACGATGTAAAGGGGCAGGGCGACTCGATCGGCTTGCTCGAGGAGCGGCTGAAACGGTATCCGGGTGCGAAGATGCTGGTAGGCGGCACGCCTGCCCTCAAGGGGTTGTCGAAAACCGAACAGCGGCTGAAGCAAACCGATATGCGGGTGCTGCCGATTGCATGTCACGAATGCAACGAGAAGCACGTCCTCGACTTCGACCACATCCATTGGCACAGCGCGGACTCGGACACTACTCAGCCGCATGAGGTATACGGCTTCGCGCTGCCGGAGACCGCCTACTACGCCTGCCCTCACTGCGGGGCGGTATGGGACGATTATCAGCGCAAGGAGAACATCCGGCGCACTGTTTATGATGCCGTCGCAGCTGGCGATCCGCTGCGGGGCTGGGTGCGCACTCAACCGTTTACCGGCAAGGCCGGATTCCTCGAACTGAACGAACTGTATGCCTGCTTGCCTGGTACCACGTTGGCCGGGATCGTTCGCGAGCAGTTGGCAGCCGAAAAGAAAGCTGAGCAGGGCGATGTCAGTAGCCTGATCAAGTTCTATAACCAGAAGCGCGGTCGCCCATACGAGTACCAGAGCGACTTGCCGGATGCGGACCGCCTCCGCGACCTCTGCGAAGAATACCCAGAGCTCGTCTGCCCGGCTGGCGGCTTGATCCTAACGATGACGGTGGACGTCCAGCATGACCGGCTGGCAATCATCATTCGCGCATGGGGTAGGGGAGAGGAGAGCTGGTTGCTGCTCTGGATTGAGGTGGCAGCCGCCACTGGTACCTCGGATAAGTCGGACCCCGTTTGGGCGGAGCTCGATCGCTATCTGTTCGGTACCTATGCCCATGCAAAGGGTTACACCCTCCGCCTATCAGCGGCGAGCATCGACACTTCAGACGGCTCCACCCAGGACGCGACGTACCACTACGTGCGCACCAGGGCCAAGCGCTTCGGCAAGCTGCTGGCCATCAAAGGCAGCAGCAATATCGACGCCGAAATTCTAACGGCCCCTCGCAAGCTCGACCTCAATTCGCCGGCCACCAAGGCGGCGAAGTACGGGTTGCGGCTGTATCAGGTGGGGGTAACCAAGGCCAAGGACCTGGTACACAGCCGTTTGAAGCTGACCGGTACCGGCCCGGGGCGGATGCATGTTTACAAAGGGGTGCGCAGCGACTACTTCGAGCAGATTCTCGGGGAGATCAAGGCCCCCAGCCGCAAGCACGGAGGGAAGAAGGTGTACCAGCCTCGGGCCGGTGTTGCTCACGAGGTCCTCGACTGCGAGGCGTATCAGATTCACCTTGCCCGCTTCTTGCGGCTGCACCTGAAAACCAACGCGGATTGGGACGCCATCGAGGCGGAGTTGATGCAGAGCGATCTGCTGGCCCCGGCTGATATGCAACCCGTCCTGACTACAACAGCCATAGCCGAGCAGGCCGCGCCTGAACCGGCGCAACCGGCACCGGCCGCCCCGATGCAGCAGGCGGATCTGGCGGCACTGCGACGGATGATGAGCGGAGATGACCCATGACCCTGCAAGAACAGCTCAATGAAGCACGCACCGCACTGCATCAGCTGCTGACCGGCCAGGCGATGGTCAGCATTACCCGGGACGGGAAGCGTATCGACTTCTCCCCCGCAAACCGTAGTGACCTGGAGCGATACATAGGGCATCTGGAAGCCCAGTCCGGACATGGAGGCGCCCGCCGCCGCGGGCCGGCCAGGGTGATCGCATGACGGATATCCAGATCCTGGGCGCAAATGGGCGCCCAATGCGTGAACAGGCCAGCACATGGCAGGGAGCCGGATCAGGGTTCGGTGGTCAGCTTGAGCAGTGGGCACCTCAACTCAAGTCGCTGGATGCCGCCCTGCTGCCAAACCTCAATCTGGGCAATGCGCGAGCCGAGGACGTCACCCGCAACAACGCCTTTGCGGCCAACGGTGTGCAACTGCATATCGACAACATAGTCGGCCACCTGTTTCGGCTGAGCCACAAGCCCCGCTGGCGCCGCCTCGGCATCAGTGACGAAGACGCCCGCGCCTTCGCCGATGATGTCGAAGCCTGGTGGATGGAGTATGCCGAAGACCCCATCGGGTGCTGGCTGGACGCAGAGCGCAAACGCACGGCCACCATGATGATCCGGGAAGCGATTGGGACGCACACCCGGCTGGGAGAAATAGCCGCCGCCGCTGAATGGATCGAGCGCCCGGGCACCCGAATGCGCACCGCAGTGCGCATGGTCAGCCCGAAGCGCATCGGCAATCCGGACAACAAGCGGGACAGCGGCCGCCTGCGTGCCGGCGTCGAGTTTGATCAACATGGCGCCGCCCGGGCCTACTGGGTACGCCAGTTCGGCAGCTCTGGGCTGGGCCTGGGGACTGGGTATGGCAACGAGTGGAAACGGGTAGAACGGGAAGCGGCCAACGGCCGGTTGAAGTTCATCCACGTGTTCGAGCCAACTGAAGATGGCCAAGCCCGGGGGGCGAACCAGTTTCTGACCGTGCTCGAGCAGAGTCACATGCTGCCGAAGCTGCAGCACACCAAGCTGCAGAATGCGATCGTCAATGCGATGTATGCCGCCACTATCGAAAGCGAGATGGGCACAGACGCAGCGATGGAGATCATCGGCGCGGGCGAGGTGGACGGGGCTCAAGCCGCGAACAACCTGGCCCACTACCTGCTGACAATCAACTCCTACCGGGGCGCCAACGCGCTGAAGATGAACGGTGTGCGCGTGCCGCACCTGTGGCCGGGCGAGAAGCTGCACCTGCAGACCAGCGGCAACGTTGACAACGGGTTCACCGACCTGGAGTCCAGCATCCTGCGCTGGATGGCAGCGGGCCTCAACGTGCCCTACGAGCCGTTTGCCCGAGATTATCGGCAGAGCACGTACAGCAGCGCCCGCGCATCGATGATGGAGGGGTGGCGGTACTACATGGGCCGGCGAAAGGTAATCGCCTCCCGCTTTGCCACGCACCTGTTTGTGCTCGCCTTTGAGGAAGCGCTGCAGCGCCGCGAACTCACACTGCCCCGCCGTGCCACGAGGGGGTTCTATGAGGCCCGCGCTGCCTGGTGTAACTGCGAATGGATCGGCGCCGGTCGCCTGGCAATCGACGGGCTCAAGGAAGTGAAGGAGGCCGTGTTGCGCATCGAGTCCGGGCTGAGCACCTACGAGAAGGAGATGGCGCTCATGGGTGAGGACTACCAGGAGACCTTCGCTCAGCAGGTGCGCGAAATGGCCGAACGCAAGGCAGCCGGCCTGCCGCCACCCAGCTGGCTCAACACTCAACAACTGGCACCTGACTCAGAACAGGAAGCCGCATAGGACCGAGCATGAACAACTACCCACAGATTGCCAGCCGGGTGCTGAACACGCCCCTGTTGCTGGAGCCGGGTTATGCCCGGGTATTCTTCAGCGCCTTGGCCAGCCGCTTGGGCATAACCCAACTGCAGGACGCAGAGGGGCAGGTGCTGACTGGCCAGAAAATCCGCATGAGCGCGGAAAGCTTCTCAGGAGGTCGAGAGCGGGACCGACCATATCAGGTCGTCGACGGGGTGGCTGTACTGCCAGTCAGCGGCTCGCTGGTGCACAAGTTTGGCTACCTGCGCCCATTCAGCGGCATGACGGGCTATGACGGGATCATGCACCGGGCGCTGGAGGCGCTTGGTGATCCGCAGGTAAAGGGCGTCCTGCTTGATATGCATACCCCTGGTGGCGAAGTGTCGGGCTGCTTCGATACTGCTGCGTCGCTACGTGCCCAGGCCGAGCAGGCAGGCAAGCCGCTCTGGTCCCTGTGCTACGACATGAACTGCTCAGCCGGCATGGCCCTGGCCAGCGCCGCCAGTCGCCGCCTGGTAACCCAGACCGGCTACGCGGGATCGGTCGGCGTTGTCATGGCCCACGCGAGCTATGAGGACTACCTGGAGCAGGAGGGGATCAAGGTGACCCTCATCCACTCCGGAGCCCACAAGACTGATGGCAACCCCTATGAGGATCTGCCGGGAGAGGTGTTGGAGCGCTTTCAAGCTGACACGGACGCTCTCCGCCACCAGTTCGCCGCCCTGGTTGCCCGCAACCTGGGCATGACGACCGAAGCTGTACTGGCTACCGAGGCTGCGATCTATCGCGGCCAGGCGGCCATTGATGTCGGCTTCGCTGACGCCCTGGTCAATGGGCATGAGGCGATCGCCGAATTTTCCGAGTATCTGTCCACCCAGGGCAGGACGATAACCGTAGGAGCGATAAGCATGTCCGAGCAAAACCCGGCACCTGCCGCCGACACTGCGCCGCCTGCCCAGGCGACCAGCGAGGCGACCAGTCAGGCCTCCACCCCTACCGCCAGCGAAGAGCGCGCCCGCGTACGCGGCATCCTGCAGCACGCTGAAGCGGAGGGCCGCACTCAGCTGGCTGAGCACCTGGCCTATGAGACCAGCATGAGCATTGACGAAGCTGTCACCATCCTCGCCGCTGCGCCGAAGGATGTTGCCGGAAATCTCGATGCCAGCACAGCGCTGGACCGAATGATGGAGTCTGAGCAGCAGCCCAACCTCACTGCCGCCGGCCCGAGCGGTGAACCTGAAACCAACGACGCCCGCCGCATTGCGGAAAGCTGGGCGACTGCAACAGGAGTAAAACTGGCATGACTACCATCAACCAGCCGGTCGACAACTGGGTAACCGGTTCCGACCCCATCCAGACAACCGAGGCGACCATCGCCAGCGGCCAGAACCTTCCCGAGAAGACCCCGCTGGGCCAGATTTCTGCCAGCGGCCACCTGACGGCATGGGATCCGGAAGCCGCGGATGGCAGCGAAGTGGCCGTGGCCATGACCGCCTACACCGTCGACGCCACCAGCGCCGCCACCAAGGCGCAGGTTATCAAGTGCGGCACCTTCAACCCCGAACAGGTGAACTGGCCGGAGGGCGCCACCGCCGCACAGAAGCTGGCAGCCTTTGCCGGTACTCCCATCAGCCTGCAGCCCCCCTACTGAGCGCGCAGAGCACAACCCGCAGGGCCGCATTCGCGGCCCTTTGCATTCCAGGAGAGAGACTATGTCCGCTGGCTACAGCACTACCACGCTGCTGGGCGTGAAAGAAATCCAGCCGAAGTTCACCGGCCTGTTCATGGCGATGTTCTTCCCTCAGGTTGCCACTTTCTCGACAGAAGAGGTGGCGTTCGACAAGATCCGTCGCGGCGTACGCCTGGCCCCGTTTGTGGCGCCGATGGTGTCCGGCAAGGCGCGCCGGGAACGGGGCGGCACTACTACCACCTTCACGCCCGCCTACGTCAAGCCGACCGATGTGGTGCGCCCGAACCGCCTGCTCAAGCGGCTGCCCGGGGAGGCCCTGAACGGTTCACTCAGCCCTGCCCAGCGCCGGGATGCGGTGATCGCCGATATTCTCAACGAGCACGAGCAGGAAATCGTGCACCGTGAGGAGTGGATGTGCGCCCAGGGCGT
This sequence comes from Halopseudomonas formosensis, assembly GCF_900115905.1. Taxonomy (GTDB): domain Bacteria; phylum Pseudomonadota; class Gammaproteobacteria; order Pseudomonadales; family Pseudomonadaceae; genus Halopseudomonas; species Halopseudomonas formosensis. The sequence goes on along the minus strand of NZ_FOYD01000002.1, from coordinate 287,229 downwards.
GCTGACTGGCGAGGTCATCGTGGAGGGTGAACAGTACGAGCGCCAGGTGGTGGACTACGGCCGCAGCCCGGCCAACCAGATCGCCCTGGTCGGCGCCGCAAAGTGGAACGCCGTCGACGCCGACACCTACGACCCCAGCGACGACCTGGAGGACTGGGCTGTCAATGCCAGCGGCTCCACCGGCGTCATCATCATGGACAAGCTGGCCTGGCGCCTGTTCAGCAGCTTCAAGATGGTCAAGGAAAAGCTGGACACTCGCCGCGGCAGCACCTCTCAACTGGAGCTGGGCCCTCAGCTGGAACGGCAAGTGATGCGCAAGGGCTTCTTCGGTGAGTACGAGATCATCGTGTACACCGGCCAGTACGAAGACAGCCAGGGCAACAAGCAGAACTTCATGCCGGACTACACCGTCCTGCTTGCGCCGAGCGTTACCGACAACGTGATGGCCTACGGCGGCATCCAGGATGCGAAGGCTAACGCCGATGGCATTGTTGAGGCCACTCGGTACCCCTCGAACTGGTTCACCGACAACCCCAGCGTGGAGTGGCTGCAGACCCAGTCGGCGCCGCTGCCGGTGATCTTCGACGCTGACGCCTTTGTCGTTATCACAGTAGCCTGACACAGGGCGCTCTGCGCCCACCGGAGACCAATATGGCCAAGCAATACCTGGTAGACCACACCCTCCAGTTCAAGAACAAGGACGGCAAGACCCTAACCATTCTGCGCAGCGATAAGCCGCAGGAGGTGCCCGCTGCCATCGCCAAGGAAGCGCTGGAGAAAAAACTGATTCGCCAAGTTGATGGAGCAGCGGAAAGCAAGCCGACTGGCGAGTCCGATCCCGCGAAGGACGCTCCTCTGTCTGGCGGGGATGGCGATGGCGGCACAGAGTGAACACTCGTTTTGACCGCCTGATGTCTCGAGCGGATGAGGTGCTGTTCGACGCATTCGGTGAGGGAGCCAGATACCAGTACGGTATCGGCACTCCGTCCATCACCGGGATCACTGTTGTCGTCAGTCACAACGTTGAATCGGCAGGTGCTGACGGTGTGTTTCGCGTTATTCAGCACCTTGCCGAGATCCGTCTCAGCGAGGTGCCGAACCCAACCGCACAGGCTCTTTTGACCGTTGGCTGTAAACGCTACCGCCTGGATGAGCGTATCCGCACTGATGGGTTGGTGGAGTACTGGTCCCTCCTGCCGGAGCGGTGAGCATGGCTCGATACGACAGCATCCGTATAGATGCCAAAGGGCTTGAGGCACAGCTCCAGAGGCTGGATGCGGCCCCCGCACGATTGACCCGAGCCGTTCGCCTGGCGCTCAACACTGTGGGGCGCCGCGCTCGAACCATCGCCTGGCGAGAGATACGGGAGGAGATCAACCTCAAGCCGAGCTACATCCGCAACGAGGTCAATTACATCCCGGCCACCGAAGCGGCGCTGCAGGTAGTTATCTACGCCCGCCGTAAAGGCGTCACCCTGAGCCAGTTTCCTCACCGGCAGCTCTACCGCCGCGGCAAGAACGGCAAGCGGGTGAAGGCAGGGATCCGCGTTTCGGTCAGCAAGACCTCCGTCGAGCTGGTCGAAGGCGCGTTTATTGCACCCATCGGCCCAGCCGGCGGGCTGATTGTCGAGCGCATCGGCAAGCCAAGGCTTCCTATTGATGTCCTGCATGGCCCGTCACCGTCACAGGTGATGGAGACCAAGCTGGACGACATAGGCGACCAGGCTGACAGTCTGCTGCAGCGCGAGATAGAGCGGCAACTCAACCGGCTGGATCTGTAAGGAGCGAAGATGAAGCCAAACCTGTTGACCGCCGGCCGCAAGGCATTGGTTGACCGCCTCGGGGGCATCATGCCGAGCGCCGGTTACCGCACCAGCATCGGGGCGAATGTGCGGTACGGCTGGCTGACCGATCTGCTGCAGGAGCCAGATCAAAGCCTGCCCCTGGTGGTCGTCCAAAAGGGCAAGGATCTGCCCCCAGCATCGCGGGGCATGGACCTGAAGAAGATGAGCGGGTACCGCATCATCGTGGCCCTGGACCCCGCTACAGATGAAGACAGCCTGGATGACGCTGAACTTGATCTGCTGGAGTGCCTGATGCCGACGGAGGGCGTGCCGCTGGGCTGGACACCAAACGGCATCACTCAAATAACCCTGGGCGAGACGGAGCGCTTCCCTCCTGGGAACGGCCTGGCCGCCGCAACGCTGTTACTTCCAATCTACCTGCACACCTACGTGCAGGGCAGGCAACCCTGAGAGGCAACCCATGACCAAAGCAGCAACCCCAGCCGGGCGCAAGGAATACACGCTCGCGAAGAAGCACACCCATGCCGGCAAGGAGCATCAGCCCGGCGCAAAGATCCACCTGACTGCCCGCCAGGCCGCGTTCATCGCGCACAAGCTGGTCGGCGGCAACACTGAAACAGCGGAGGGCTGACCACATGGCCTATGTAAAGGAAACAGCACTGATCGGCGGGCGCTTCAAGCTGGGCCCGGCGGGCGGGCGTAAGCCGACTGAGTTCGTGGGCGTGGTTGGTTCTGCCCAGGAACAGATCGAACAGTCCGAGATCCGCATCCCGGACACCACCAGCCCCCTCAGCGGCACCTGGGACTCGCTGGCGAAGATCGACCGGTTCATCCTCAATATTCAGTTCCGCGAAATCAACAGCCGGGTGCTGTCCAGCCTGCTGTATGCGGACGTGACCGAAGTCCCGAGCGACACCATCACCGGTGAGGAGGTGGAGCTGGCCGTTGGCATGACCACCGCGCTGGACAAGATGCCGCTGACCATCACCGCCGTGACTGGCCCCGGTGACGTGGAGTACCAGGAAGACGAAGACTGGCGCATGACCGGCGCTGGTATCGAGGTGCTGCCCGACAGCGACCTGGCCACTGCCATTGAGGGGTCGGCAGAGCCCTTCATCGCCACCGTGGACTACACCAGCGCAACCTTCGACGCGGTTGAGGTGCTGACCAACTCCGGCAAGGAGTGGTACCTGCTGTTCGAGGGCTCCAACGCCGTGGGCCAGAAGGGGCGCTTCAACGGCCACTACTGGCGGGTGAAGTTCCAGCCCACCGAGTCCCGCGATGTGATCGGCGTGGATGACTTCATGGCTCTGCCTGCCGTGTGCGAAGTGCTGCGCGAGGACAGTCGCGCCAGTGCTGCGGGTGACCCGAAGTCGGCCTATGCACGGCTGGACAAGGAAAAGATCGTCGGCTGATTCGCTTGTTACGGAGCCAGGTGCTTCAACATCACCCACCCGGCCGGCTCGTGCGGGTGGGTAACCAGAACCCAATCATCGGCAGTCTGATAAATCGTAAATATATCAGTCAGACTCAGCCGCCGTATGCGCCTACTATTGAGAGTGGGCCGCTCCATGACGTAACCGTCCTCGGTTATGGGCATCATGGTTGCCCTCTCCACAGGAGGGGGCGCATAAAAATTATGCGTCTGCGCCGGCCTGCGCTCCACCCTCGGAGCTGCACCAGTGGCGACTGGAGTTGAAGGCGCTGTAGCACGCGGCAATGTCGCGGCCCTGGAGGGGGCGGAGTAGGTGCCACTGCCAATGTGGCAGGTGCGATTCATAGCAATACAGCTATTGCCGCAAGGCTTGCCCTTTTTACAGTTTCTCGCCTCCGCATCAATAGCGAACAGGCTGAGCGTGATAAGTGCGCCGAGTATGAACTTCATTATCAATCCTTGATGCCAGGAGTGCCGTCAATGGTTTTGGGATAATGGCACTGCGCCGCCTAAGTCGCAACCAGCCTCGACCACCTGGTGCTGACCTGGCTTCACTCGTAGGCTATGATCCCCGCTGGACCATCAGGGAGGATTGCTCTTGAAGACGTTTTTCACTATTGCGCTCCTGGCTATCATGGCCGGCACCGCAAATGCGCAGACCGTCCAGCGCTGTGTCGGACCAGATGGGAAGGTGACGTTTACGCAGGCTGGCTGCGGCACCGAGTTGCGGCCAGAGCAGGTTTATGATGCATCGAACCCTCCGCCAAGCGGCGGCAGGGATGTTGTGCCCTTGGCGTCCCCTGAGCGATTCCCTCGATCGCATCCTGCCCCCAGAGGCAACCCGCGGGACCGGGTGACAGTGGTTGGGGAGAAAATTGACCCCTGCGCCAAATACATCGGCGAGTCTCCGGTCGGCGGGCTATCCGCCTCCGCGATCCGAAGTCGCTTCGGCCGCCCAGACAGGGTGGTGACATACAACGGTAGAGAAGACTGGAAGTGGTACGAAACCTCGCGCCGCCCTTATCGTAGCGTCGACTTCGATGAGAATGGCTGCGCCACCTCCCTGTATGAGTCCGATTCCGGTCGCAGGAGGTAGTTATGAAAATCACCGGAGGCTCATTCGGCCACAAAGGTTCAGCCTACGTCGCAGGCCGCGTGTTTGCGGTTGAGGGCGTCACCAAGAAGGACTATCGAGCGGCCGATATCAAGGCGGTGGATGCTCGGGTGGAGAAGTCCCGCAGCTTCGGCGTGTTCGGCTTCATCATTGGTGCGCTGCTTTTCACGTTCCTGGGGATGCTGGTGTTCGGGGTAATCGGTGCGCTGATCGGATTCATTCTCTCCGTCGTCGGATCGTTCTACACCACCAGCAATAACGTGGTTGAGGTTGAGTTCACCGATGGGAATCGCCTGACCGCCACAGGCACTGATCGGTCCATCAAGAAGTTGATCCGGTTCGCTCACAACCAGTGAGCCACCACACATAGCGTCTCGGCCAGTTTGCTCGAGACTCGACATATAGAAACCCGCTCCGGCGGGTTTTTTCATGCCTGGAGAAAATGCCATGTCCGGAATGGGCAAAACCGTAGTCCGCAAGCTCGGCGAGAAGGAAGTGGTTTGCCGGGAGCTTTCTGTGGCGCAGGTCCGAGAGCTGCTCGCTCGCGCCGCCCCCACTGATCTGGTCGCCGCTGCGCTGTTCGAGGAGATAGCGCTGGACGATCTGCCGGTGCTCACCACCTTGACCATCGAAGAGGTAGGGGCCGCCCGGCCCAGTGAGCTGGAGTCGATCATCGAGGGCTGCAAAGAGGCCAATCCGCATTTTTTCGCCATGCTGGCGAGGCTCACCACCAAAGCGCCTCAGCCAGCCTAGCCAACCTCGATGAGGTTATCTGTCAACTGACCACGATGGGGCACCACCGGGTGCTGGAGTATCCGTGGTCGCTGTTCCTGCGCGCACTGAATCCGCCCAAGCGAGGCAAGCATGTCTGAGGTTGAACTCCGGCTCACGGCCAATGTGGATGAAGCCACGCGGGGCATTGGGCGCTTTCGCAAAGAATACCGTGAGCTGGTGCAGCAGGTAGAAAAGCCGCTGCGCCAGGTCAATGCATTCCGGGACCTGGAAACCTCGCTGGAGAATACCAGCCGAGAGCTGCGCAGCGCCCGCGATCGAGTGCGTGAGCTGGCCACCGCGCTGGCCAGTACAGCCAGCCCCTCCCGGGCAATGCAAACCGAGTACCGCGATGCGGTCAACGAGTTGCGAACGCTTGAGCGCGCCGAATCCAGCCTGACCAGCCAGATCGGCCGCCGGCGCGAGGAGCTGCGTGCTGCCGGGGTCGACACTCGGAATCTGACTGCCGAGCAGGTGCGCCTGGCCAACGAGCTGCGCAGCGCTCTGGAGGCAGGGCAGGCCGACGCCGCCATGCGCAGCGCCCGCTCAGCCCTGGGCGTGGGTAGCATCGAGGCAGCCCAGCGTGAACTGCTGGCCCTGCGAGAGCAGTACCGGCTTGTGACCCGTGATGGCACCCTGTCCGCCAAGGAGCGGGCGGAGGCGGAGGCGACCTACCGCCGCGCCGTGTCGGAGACGCTGGAGCGCCTGCGCACCCAGCGCGAGGCCATCCGCCAGGCGACTGCCGCCGGCGAATCCGAGGCGGCTGCGGCCGCCCGGCGTCACGAGGCCACCCGGCAGAGCCTTGCCCGGCTGACCGCAGAGCAGCGTCAGGCTGCTATCGCGGCCCGCCAGACTGCACTGGAGCAGGCCCGCAATGATCTGGGCGTCAATCGGTATCGTGCGCTGCAGGCCGAAGTGGGACGTACCCGACAGCAGTACGAGCTGCTGCGCCGCTCCGGCAACCTGACCACCCGTGAGCTGGCCCTGGCCCAGCGCACTATGACGCAGCGTGTGCGCGAAACGCAGAGAGCCATCCGCGAGCTGAATGCCGAGCAGCGCAGCATGAGCAGCCTCCCGATGCTTGGCGGCATCGGTGCCGTGGGGGGCGGGTATATGGCCATCCGTGCGCTGCGCGGTGTGGCCAGCATCTCCGATGCCTGGGTGGAGCTGAACGACCGCATGCGGCTGGCAGCCAGCACCCAGCAGGACTACGAAAACGGCATGCAACGGCTGGAGGAGATCAGCGATCGCACCTACACCAGCATGACCAACAATGCCGAGGTGTACATCAACGCCCTCGGTCCGCTGCGTGAGCGCGGGTTCACAGACAGCGAGGCCCTGCAGTTTGTCGAGGCGATCGGCCTCGGCCTGGTGGCGAGCGCCGCCAAGGGCGAGAAGGCCACAGCCACCATCAACCAGCTGAGTAATGCGCTGCAGGACGGCGTGCTGCGTGGTGACGCCTTCAACTCGGTCATCCGCAACACCCCGGCCATTGCTGATGCGCTGGCCAAGGGGTTGAGCGTGACCCGGGAGCAGTTGGCGGCCATGGCCAAAGAGGGGGAGCTGACCACCAGCAGGTGGGTTCCCGCCCTGCTGAGTCAGGTGGATAGCCTCGGCACAGCTGTTGATGACATGGCAGTTACCACAGAGGATGCGCTGGTACGCCTGAACAACGCCTGGACCAAGTCCATCGGCGAGGCCGACATGAGCCCGCTGATTAATGCAATTGAGGGCCTGCGGGACACCATCTCAGACCCCGTGGTAATGGAGAACCTGGTGGCGCTGGCGAGTGCACTGGTCAGCATCGCAGGCGCGGCAGTGCAGGGTGGGTCTGAATTCGTCGACCTTGGCAAGCGTATTGGTTACATGATGGCTGCAGCATCCGGCTCGGTGACCGAGCTGGATAAAGTCGAGGCCCGCCTGCAGGACATCGACCGCGCCCTGAACAACACCGGCATGTCCCGCACCCTGGATTCATTCATCTACAGCAAGGAAGAACTGGAGGCGGAAGCGAACGCGCTGCGCGCCTATCGGGATCTGCTGCTGAACGTGCAGACCGGCACCACGACAGAGCTGCGCCAAGAGGCCGAGCGAGCCGCTGCTGAGCGCGATGAGCTGCGGCGGCAAGAAGCCGAGTCTCAGCGCCAGTACATTGACCTGCTGAAAACCCAGCAGGCCGAGCAGCTGAAAAACCTCAAGGACCACCTGAAGGAGCAGGAAAAGGCCGAGCGTGATGCCCTCAAGGGCGTTGAGGATGTCAAGAAAAAGCGCCTCGATATCGAGAAGTTCTACACCAATGCGCTGGCGAACCTCGCCTCCGGCGGCAGGGACGAAGCCTCCTACGGCCGGGCGCAACAGCTAAAGGTTGCTGCCCAGCAGGCGCTGGCTCGCCGTGACTTCGAAGCGGCCCAGGCCAACGCCCGCGCCGCAGTGCAGATGCTGCAGGAGCTGGCCGAAGCAGGGGAGAACACCTACGGATTTGAGGGGTTCATTAAGCAGCTGCGCGGTATCGAACTGGCCGCCAATGATATCGAGCGCACCGATGCCGAGCAGAAACTGCAGGCGATCAGGGATGAGATCGAGGCCACCAAGGGCAAGGCGGCGGATCTGAAGGACATGCAGGTCAGCTTCGATCTGGACGAGGCGCAGCTCGAGCGCATCCGCCAGCAGATCGTGGCGCTGGCCGAGTCCATGAAAAAGGAACTGACCCTGCCGGTAACGCTCACCAGCCCGGGTGGCACGGTAGATGTGACGGATATCAGCAACCGGCTGAATGGCCCCATCCCCGGGTTCTCGCGAGGCGGCTGGACGGGCCCCGGCAGCAAGTACCAGATTGCCGGTTTCGTTCACGCTGACGAGTATGTGCAGCCCAAGCACCGCATGCGTGAGCCCGGTGCGCTGGAGTTCATGGAACGGTTCCGCCGCTATGGCATGGCTGCACTGCGCGGCTATGCCGAGGGCGGCTTGGTCTCGAACATCGCCCGGCACATACCGTACCTGCCCCCGGTGCCAGCCCCGAACGCCGCGGGTGCGGGCGGCACACCTGTGCACCTGCACATGGACGGCCAAAGCTACGAAATGCGCGCCACCCAGGACGTGGTGGACGCTCTGCATCGCGCTGTGCGCGTGAAGAAGCTGCGCAAGCGCTGACCCTGATCAACCGAGGTAACCCATGGCAGCACCCCTGATGTTGGGCGGCATTACCGTGCCGCCGCATGCCGGCACGCCGGACGTGAGCTACGCCGAAGCGGGCGGAGCGACGGACGTCACGCTGGCCGGTGGCGCGACTGTGCGCATGCGTCACTGGCGCAAGGAGCTGATCACCATCAGCGGCACCGGTTGGATGTCGACCGGGCTGGATGCCCTGGACTGGGACGCGCAGCACACGCTGCGCTGCCCCAAGCCCAAGCGCATGGCCACCACCGGTACCAGCGTCACGCTGACGAGCGACCCGCGCCCGGATGTGCCTGTGGGCGCCCATGCTCTGGTGGGCAAGAACTGGGTGCCGACACCGGTCACACGCTCAGGGCGGGCGGTGACCATTACCCCGGTGCCGGGTGCCAGCCAGTACAGCGTGTACTGGTACCCACAGTTCACGGTGCTGGTGACGCCACCCACCGAGGAGAACGCCGGCGACGTGAGCTGGCAGCTGATCTGCCGGGAGGTCTGACATGCTGAACAGCTATCCGCTGAACAGCCTGCCTCTCAACTCGTTGCCGCCCAGCGGCGGGGGCGAGCCGGATATCGACACGGTTGTCATCACCCCCGGCCCGAGCTTTGCCTGGACGCTTCAGGTGCGGCTGGGCAGTGTGGATGTAACCGACCAGATCACCGGCGCGGTGCGGATTGAGTGCAGCGAGGACGGCGACAGCGTAGCCACGTTCGCGCTGTGGCTGGGTGATGGGCCGGTAGATGCGCTTGCCTACACAGGCCAGCCGGTGAGCATTGACTTCATCGTGTCGGGCGATCCAGCGATCAGCAGCCGCCGCTTCACCGGCTCGCTGGTGCAACCTGAGTTCGACGTGGTGACCCGGGTGCTGACCTGCGAGGCGACCACCCGGCTGGTCGATACCGTGGAGGCCATGGAGATACCAGCGATTGATGCGCTGGTGGGCGGGCTGTGGTCGGATGACGTGTTCGAGCCGGTTGCCGGCCGCTCGCGCTGGGATTATGCCCAGGAGCGGCTGAGCACCAGGCCGGCCAGCCTGTCTGCCGACCGCGACGGCAACCCGCGCATCAGCCCGTGGCACCAGAACGGTGTGCACTGGGAGTTTGCGCCGGGCTCGACGCTGTATGAGTCGGTGGATGTGAGCCTGGCCACCCTGAGCGAAACCACCAACGTGGTCGAGCTGGAGCTGGACTATCGCTACAGCCGATACCGGCAGCGAAACCAGAACTACAGCTGGATGCATCCTGCGCTTGGGGGCAACACCTCCATCGACGGCTTCATCAACTGGAAGTCCGACTCCTCCGAGCTGCCGGACATCGAGATGATCGTGGGCGCGGTGGATTCTGCGGGCTGGTTTCTGACCAGCGCGACCTGGTACCGCCTGCCGGGCGACATTACCGAGGGGCCGGGCTCACCCTGGTACAACAAGAACACTGACCTGCTGCTGGGCGCAGACTTCCAAGCCGCCGTGCGCTGGACGCAGCGGGCTGTGGAGCAGTACCGCCTGACGCTGGAGATCCCCGATGCCGTGGCAGCGGTCGGCCCGGTGATCCGTCGCGATCGGGTGGTGCTGGATACCGACACCGAGGCGGATCGGATATGGGAAGACGGGCAGACGGTGCTGGACGGCGAGGGCGTCCCGGAGCAGCAGCCTATTACCGGGCTGCCCCGGCGCGATCAGGCCCGACTCAACCGGGCGGTGACCTGCGCCCTGAGTCGCGCTCGCGTCCAGCTGCTGGCTGCGCAGCGCGGCAATACCGTGAGCTGGCAGATACCCCTGGCCCATGCGCTGGGTGTGGATGCCGGCCACCGGGTGCGGATGCTCGACCAGGGCGTGACCGCGACCGGCACAGTGATCAGCGCGGTGGATGAGGTGGACACGGCCACCGGATCGGCACTGCTGACGCTGACCATCGCTGTCAGCCGCGGTACTGCCGAGGCGATCAGCAGCCCGCTGACTACACCGCCGGCACCGACGTTTACCGATGCGCCAGGCCCGACCATCTCCGGCACCCTGCCGACCCAGTTGAGCAAGGAGTGGAGCGACCCGCCATACGATCCGGAGCTGCCCGGCTTTGCTGGGGCCCACTCCATCGGCACCTGGAATCCGGAAAACCGCTACCCGCGCCGCTTCGCGATCGACACCCCGGCCATCCCGGATCAGTGGCGCGACGAGATAGCCGCAACCCGGACTGCGACCTACAGCGTTGCGCCGCCAGTTGACGTATTGGAGGTTTGATATGAGCACTCAGCAGAACAGGCAGATCAGAGAGCTGGTTGACGGCCTCAGCCAGCGCCCAGACCGCCCCATGCCAACCCTGCGCCCGGAAGAGCCACGGGGCGGCATACCCTCGCGGCGGGGGTATGTGGAGCGGGCATATCAGCCAGGGAGTGGCGGCAGCGGAGGGGGAGGGATTGCCAGCCCCCTGACAGAGCAGGAGCGCGTCTACGCCGACGAGCCGATATATGTTGAGGCCATGGACGGCAGCGGGTATTTCCGCGTTCGCCCTATCGTGCAGATGACGATGACCGATGCGGAGAACAGGGAGATTGTTTTTGATTTTGCAGATCGAGCGGGATCGTTATGAGCGAAGCAGGGGCGTGGCCAGTGCCATTCGAGATCGAGGCGATTGATCCGTACCCATACCATGGGCTTGTCTACACAGAGGGAGACGTGCAGTGGCTGGAGCCAGGAGGAGGGAGGCCACGCATTGAGTTGCCCAGCCTATCCAATGTCCCCACCCCTAGGCCTGGTCCAAGATATGCCCCGCTCGAATCATCAGCGGTCTGGGATGTGGGCCACCCCGACCCGCCTGTGTCGCCGCGCCTGTACGCGCTAGGCGGCACCTCGCTTGGGCGCCGCCTGGTGGCGACTGCCGACAGCCTGACAAAGCTGCCTCAATCAGGGCTGAGGGCCTTGGCGCTCAGTTTCGACGGAGAAGAGATATATCTGAGAGATGTTACGCCGGGGCAGATTGAGAAAACGGTGGCCGCAGCTCAGGTCCCTACTTCAGCGATTCTGTCCGGCATCACAGAGCTCGTTAACCCATACACTGGCAACTCATTTGAAGTGCGCTTGGCGACCATGGACGAGCTAGATCGCTCGGCTGATGGGCGGCGCAGACTGGTTGCTTTTCGGTGGAGCAATGGCACAGGGGCAAACTTAGTGGCCTTTTATGTCGGCGTTGCTGTGGTTGAGATCACCGAGTCTGAGGCCGGCGATTTGTCGCTTGACATCACCATTACAGCCACCGCAAACGACTGCCTGGGAGTCACTAGCTACGATCGGGAATCGGATCTTTTCTGGTGGAGCCCCGCAGGCAGAGGGGATGACATCCAGCCAGATTCAGGGGTGCCAATTGGCGTTAATGTCTCCGGGGAGATTGCGGTGGGGAGCTTCCTGGAAGAACACGCCGTGGCCGACGTTATTATAGGCGCCTACCTTGACGGAGATAGTGTCAGATACTTCTACGCTGATATTGAGGTGCGCGAGGATCAAGGCTCAGACACGTCGGGCAGCCATATTATAAATACCGATGGCGACAGCTATTTCATGCACTGGGAGGTATCAAAAACCCGCATAACCGACGGGAAGATTACCCTCAGAAACTCTGGCGGGGGCGAGGTTTCAGTGCATTTTCACAGAGCTATCACGAGCACGCTCAGCGCCACTAACAACAACCGAGTGCCAGGATATCCTCAAAATTTCTACGTGGGATCGTATTCAATCAACTCCAGCGCCACCATGACAGGCCTTCCTGCAGACCAGGACAGCCAGGACACCGTCATCGATGAGCGCCCAGATGAGGCCGGCGCGATCTTGAGGCTCGGGCAGGACGCAGTAGCGATCCGAGATATAGGAGGCGCCATTCCATCTGGTGCGCGGATCGCCCCCCGGCGGATTGAGGTTGGGCGCATCAGCGCCAACAGAGGGGATTACGCCCGCGCAACTGAGAGCGATACGAGATGCTCGAAAACAAAAGGGCTGGTGATATATGAGCGCGGAGACGGTGTTCCAGAGAGGCCTGCTCGCGTGCCGCCCACCATCAGTCCGTCCGGTATTCACGGGACAATGGCGGTCATCCCTCCGGGGGGTGGCGGCACCTATCCAGCCCGCGCGCTCTACAACCCCCTGACCGATCAGGTAGCCAGAGCTGCGGACTACCCAGACCGGTATTTAAATGGGTGGATATAGGAGGGGAAACACGAGTGGTACCTGAGTGGTGCGCTCACCCCGGCCGGGCCGGTGGGGGGGGGGGGAATACCTCCACCGACGCCGACCATAGATACGCCAGCTGGAATCCTGCCACCAACGAGATCGCGGGGCCCGCCGACGAGCCCGTGTGCTTCACATAACGGAGTAATCATGCTGAATTTCATAAATAACTGGGCGCGGCCAATAGAGCTGGCGTCAGGCTCTGAAACGGCTCTGCTGGATCTCCCCGACGGCGAGTATCTCCTGACCATTGCCGACTCGTCTGCTGCGGCCTCGAGGTGGGAGATAGTTCGCGCGGAGGTGGACGGTGGTGTGGCGACACTGCAGAGAGGCCAGGAGGAAACGCTGGCGCAGGCGTGGCCAGAGGGAAGCGTAATTTACTGCGGCGTTACTGCTGGCGCCCTCAATGAGATCATGCAATCAGGGGGAGCCGCTCCCGGTGGCGGCTGGGGAAAAATTCTCGTCGCGACCAATCATGAGGATGTCGGTGTCCTCTCCTACACCCTATCACCTACCGATGTTGACGTGTATGTCGGATCGAGTGGCGTGGGATATGACGTAGAGTTAGCGATTCCCGAGGACATGCCGCCAGGAGCGGCTATGCGGGTGCCAGCGAAGCTCTCTATTTACTGGGGGGCATCATTGTTGATTAGAGCCCCTGGGCCTTTAGAGGTGGAAATCACCTCTGGTGTGGCCGCTACCACCCTGGAAGATAATGGGCATGTGCTTCGTATGTTTTTTGAAGACGGCCCAGGCATTCAGGCGTTGTTCAATATGGATTTGAGTGTGGATCGCTATGGCGCCAACTACCACATAGGCTGCGCACTTCGGGAGCGACCTGAAGAAATCTATCTCCCCGATGAACCTATCGATTAAATATCAGATGGCATACCCGCCATGGCTTTCAACTGCAGGAGTGCATTATGCGCCCGGCCAACGCACCACTGTGTCTGATCCCAGGCACCACTCACCGATCCACCCTCCGCATCATGCAGCCCACCTGGGTCTACAAACCGGTCACCAGCATCACAGCAGGCGCACCAGTGCAGCTGCAGGTGCTCGGCCACGGCATCCAGACCGACAGCTGGCCCTGCTGGCTGACCGGTGTGCAGCACATGCCGGAGCTCAACCGCGACCCGCCCAGGGAGCGCCCGCACCGGATGCGGGTGGTGGATGCGGACACGCTGGAGATCAACAGCATCAGCGCTACCGGCCGCCAGCCGCGGGGTGGCGAGCTGCGCTATCAGCCGCCAGTGGATCTGACCGGGTGCGATGTGGAGATGCACCTGTTTGACCGGCCCGGCGGTGCGACCCTGATGACGCTGGGGCTCGGCACCGGGCTGACCATCACCGGCCCCGGCACCATCGAGCGGGTGATCGGCGCTAACCAGGTCATCCCGCCCACTGCCAGCTGGTACTGGCTGGAGGTGCGCTACCCGGACGGCACCGAGCACCGGTACTGGGAGGGCCCCGTCACCATAGGAGATGCCTGATGCGTTGCTACAAATGCCACGTGCTGCACGAGGAGCGGGAATACGTAGTGAGCGTAGAGCCTGCCCCGGACGTGCTGTGCGTGACGGAGGGGGAGCAGGGCCCGCCCGGGGCCAGTGCGTTCGAGAGCTGGAAGGCACGCAACCCCGGCGGCACCTGGGATGATTTCATGTCGGAGCTTGGCTCCGGCGCAATTTGGCACGGATCGGAGTGGTAAGCATGGCACTGGTTAAATTCTACAAAGTCGCAACCCTGCCCGGCTCGCTTGAGCCGGATTCCTTTTACTACGTCGAGAACGGCAGCGTCGCCGAGTCGTACCTGACCAACAGCTCAGGCGTTGCCCGGGCCGTCGGCAACTCAGCAATGATCAATGCGCTGATCAGCGCGGCGATCACTGATGCACTGACGGACTACAACGCGCTGGAGGTGGTGGCAGATATTGCCGCCCGGGATGCGCTGGCGCTGGAGCGTAACGCACTGGTGCTGGTGATCGATGCCAGCGGCGATCCTACTGTCGACGCTGGCTCTGCGTTGTACGCCTACGTCGAGGCGGATGACGCCTGGGTGAAGGTCGCCGAGTACGAGTCCATGGATGTGGTCATCCAGTGGGCCAGCATTCAGGACGGGCCGTCCAGCTCGCCGGCGCAGATCGACACGGCAGTCAGCCAGTCCCACACCCACAGCAACAAGGCGGTGCTGGACAAATTCACAGAGTCCGAGGGCCAGCCGCAGTACAACGGCCAGCCCATCAAATCCAGCTGGGAAACGGCGAACTGGTGACCAGCATGGCTATCGTTTTGCAGCACAAAGTGGTGGCGTCACTGCCGTCACCACTGGAGCCTGACTCCATCTATTACGTACGGGTGGGGCAGGGGTTTGATGTCCATGTCACCAACGGGCTGGGGGAGGTGGTCGCCTACGGGCTGAATGCCGCGCTGGCACTGCAGGAGCACATCGGCTCCGGCGGCCCTGCCCACGCTCTGGCCACCGCCGAGGCACCCGGGTTCATCTCGCCCGCCCACCTGCAACTGCTCGATCATCTGGGCCGGGTGAACGACATTGGCACCCCTGGCCATGTCGGCTTCGGCGTCGGCATCTGCCCGCTGACCTATCCCGGCATGACCATGCTGCCCGGCACGCTGGCGGCCGGGTCTCCGGAGTACGGCAACTACCAATACAGCGACGGCTCGGTGATGTGCTGGGTGCCAGCCTTCTTCTACAGATACGGACATCCGGATAATCCCACCTATGCCGAGTACGGGGTGAACTCGGTTGATGTACTGCCGCGCAGTGCGTTTCCGAACCTGGTCGCCGCTGGCATCCATGGCTACACGCTGCACCGGGCATTCTATGACGACGGCGTAGAGCAGCCCGGCGCATTCGTCGACAAGTACCTGTGCAGCAACAACGGCGGCACGGCGTCATCTATAAAGCTGGGTGACCCGCTGAGCAGCAACAGCGCACACAACCCATTCAGCGGCCTGGCCGGATCGCCACCGAACAACTACAGCGGAGCCATTGATTCAGCGAAGACGCGGGGGGAGGACTTCTTCTCGTCCAGCCTGTTCATCTTCAAAGCCTTGGCTCTGCTGTCGCTGGCTCATGCTCAGGCGGCGACCAGTGCCGCTGCCTGTGCATGGTTCGATCCAACCGGGGTGACGAACTTCCCGAAGGGCTGCAACAACAATGCCCTGCGGGACATCAACGATACCAGCGTGCTGTACGTCAGCGACGGTTACAGCAACGCAGCGAAGACCGGCAGCGGCACGCCCTTCGCCAAGACCACCCACAACGGGCAGGAGTGCGGCATTGCCGACCTCAACGGCGGTATGTGGGAAATCTGTCTGGGGCTGACGTATCTGGATGGCAACTACCACATCCTGAAAACCGATGCTCGCATGGCTGATCTGACGCCGGGGGTGACGCTGGCTACAGATGCATGGGGTACATTAGGCGTGGCGGCCAATTACCATGTGCTCGGCCCTACATGGGGCACACTCGGCACCGGCCCCGGTACGAACCGGGCGATAGGCTCGGCCAATGCGGTATTCAGCAGTGCCCTGTCCGGCATGGACTGGATGGCTACCTGCGCTGGCATCCCACTGGTCAACGGAGTGGGCGGGACCAATCCGTTTGGTAATGACAGGTTTTACGACAACAACCCCGCGCACATGTGCCCGATCGCGGGCGGCGGCTGGAGCTACGGCGTGAGCGCCGGGGTCTGGGCGCTCAGCTGCAGCGGCGCGCGGACGAGCACGCGCCATGACGTGGGCTGTCGTGCGGCCTTGTACCTTGTCCGACGTAGCGACAGCGCAGGAGGGGGAGGGTGAGCACGCGCGCAGAAGCCCGGCTTGACCGCCGGTACTTGCAGCTGGTGAAGCTGCTGAATATCTACCTCAACCACTTCCCGAAGTGTGAGCGCCACGGATTGGCGCTGCGCATTCGTACCACGGCATACGAGATGTATGACCTGATGATCGAAGCGCAGAAGCGGTACCAGAAGAAAACCACCCTGACCAACCTCGACATCAAGCACGAGCAGCTGCGCATGCAGGTGCGGCTTGCTCATGAGCTGGGGTATTTCGGCCAGCCTCAGCGGTCATCGGAAGCGGCGCAGGGTCTGAACGTAAAGCGCTACCTGACGCTGTCAGCGCTGATCGATGAGATAGGGAGGATGATCGGCGGCTGGATAGCTGCCAGCAAGGACAAGTGAGCAGGAGGGGAAGCGTCTTGAAATGTGCCCGATCGCGGGCGGCAACTGGAACAACGGCGTGAACGCCGGGGTCTGGGCGCTCAACTGCAACAACACGCGGACGAACACGAACAATAACGTGGGCTGTCGTGCGGACTCGGCTCCACCTCAAGCGCTGATGTTTGGCGACGTGGTGCCAAGGGAGGCGCTTTCCTGCCATGGGCGAAATCGGAGTACTCCAGCCTTTCCAGTAGCTACGGCGAGCGTCAGGCTGGACTTTTCAAGGGATGACATGAAGCGTTACGGGAATCTATACGCCAGCGTGATCAGCATGGCCGCGCTGTACCAGAGCTACATCAACGCCAGCCGCAGCAAACCCAACAGCCCCGGACGGTATCTGTTTGACCGCCGACTCGGTGCCGAGCTGCAGCAGCTGCACCGCGAGCTGGTTGACGGCACCTACCGACCAAAACCGTACTATCGCTTCCTGGTGCATGAGCCGAAAGAGCGCGTGATATACGCCCCGGCATTCCGCGACTGCGTTGTGCAGCACGCCATATATAACGCTGTGCTGCCCATCTTCGACCGCACCTTTGTCGACACCTCGTTTGCCTGCCGCAAGGGCAAGGGTACGCACAAGGCGGCGGATTACGCACAGCAAGCCCTGCAACGCAGCCCGCCCGGCAGCTACACGCTGCAACTGGATATCCGCAAATTCTTCTACCGGATCAACCGCCAGATCCTGCGCGCGCTGATCGAGCGCAAGATCAAGGATAAGCGCCTGGTTGATCTGATGATGATGTTCGCCGAATTCCCGGAGCCAGTCGGCATCCCGATCGGCAACCTGCTGTCGCAGCTGTACGCGCTGATCTACATGAACCCGGTGGATCACTTCATTGTGCGGACACTGAAGCCGCGCAGCGGGTACTGCAGGTACGTCGACGACTTCATCCTGTTCGGCCTGACCCGCGCCGAGGCGCTGGAATACCGGAACCGGATCGCGGTTTTCTTGGCAGAGCACCTGCAGCTGCAGCTGTCCCGCTCGACCATCGCGCCCTCAAGCCGGGGCGTGAATTTTGTCGGTTACCGCACCTGGGCCAGCGCCCGATTCGTGCGCAAGCACAGCCTGTACAAAGCTCGCAAAGCCGTCCGCGAGGGCAGGCTGGAATCGGTCATCTCACACCTGGCACACGCCAGCCAAACACATTCACTCCAGCACCTGCTGGACTACGCCATGGAGCACAACTATGCCCTCTATCGTGCGCTACCGAAAACATATCACCAGAGACATCACGCGGATCCTCAACGCCCCAGAGGACGCCACGGAGCTGGCAGAGCTGGACGGCTGGACATACGTGTCACTGCCTGACGGCGAAGAGCTGCCTGCCGATCAGCCCGAAGAAATCGCCCACACCATCACCACGGTCACCCTCGACGACGAGTTGCGGGAACAGATCAAATCAGCCAGCCCACATGTGTGGCTGATCAACGAGCGTGTACGGGACAAGATTGCTGAGGCCTACCCACTACACGAGGAGATCAAGCTGCTGAGGACAGCACCGAGCGCGGAGTTTGAGGCGTACAACGCGCATGCGGAGGCGTGTCGGGAATGGGGGAGGGCGCAGAAAGCGCTGTTGGGGCTATAGGCGCCGGCACTGCTGGAGCCGGCTAGGAGAAAGTTCATCATCTGACAGGATGACGAGTGAACTATGCCAGCTCCCGGGCACGATTGCTGTGTCCTGAGTCTCAAACTGACCGCCCTCGGGCGGTTTTTTATTGCCTGGAGAGAATCCATGACCCTTGCTGAAATCCGCGCCTCGGCAATCGCCCCGGCGCTCGAACTGCTGCCCGCCCAGATGACCAGTCCCGAGGCAGTGGTAATGCTGCTGGCAATCGGGCTGCAGGAGAGCCGGTTCCAGCACCGCAGGCAACTGGTGGGGAGACCGCCGAGACCTGCTGGCCCAGCGACTGGATTCTGGCAGTTCGAGCGCGGCGGTGGTGTTACCGGCGTCCTGAGCCACCGGGCCAGCCGGGATCATGCTCATGCACTCTGCCGCAGTCGTGACGTGATCGCCGCGCCCGCCGAGGTGTGGGTGGCACTGCAACATGATGACGTGCTGGCCGCAGGGTTCGCTCGACTCCTCCTCTGGACTGACCCGCACCGGCTGCCGGCGCTTGGCGATGCCCAGGCTGCATGGGATCTGTATATCCGAACATGGAGGCCAGGCAAACCGCACCGGCAGACGTGGGATGCGCTGTATGTTCAGGCGCTCAGCGAGGTGCTGCATGGGTAGGCAGTGGATATATGGCGCAGCCCTCTCGGCGGCGTTTATCGCTGGCTGGCTGACCCAAGGCTGGCGGATGGGCCAGCAAATGGCAGAGCAGCGCGCCGAGCACATCGATCTGCTGCGCCGGACGGCCGAGGCCAATGCCCAGATCATCCTGCAACAGCAGGCCGACCAGCAGGCCCAGGCCCAGCGCCTTGCCGAACTCGACACCAAGCACACCCAGGAGCTATCCCATGCACTGCAGGAAAACCGCCGCCTCGAAGATCTGTATTCTGCTGCTGATGATGAGCGCCGTCGGCTGCGCATCGACGTCATCGTTGCCCGTAACGACGCCGTCGTGTCCGAAACCACTGGCGCCGGCAGCATGGGCGATGCAGCCTCCCTCGAACTCTCTGCAGATTCTGGACGATCTATTTGGGATATCCGCCGAGGAATGATCGAGGACCGGGCGAAGCTGGAGTATTTGCAGGAGTGGGTAAGGGCCTTGCCTTAAAATGAAAGGGCGGTTAAATTCAACCTATCCCTGCCTGCGCAGGGATGAACCTGCTTGATGGTTATAAAGCAACCGTTCCCTGCCCCAGTGGGGATGACCCGTGTGATGGGGCCCTTTGATGGAGTTCCCCACCACAGCAGGGATGAATACCGAGCCAGGCGACTGGCTCGGTATTTTTTATTCCTGATCGCCCCGAGCCATGTCCAGGGCAATCCGGATTCCCTCCGACAAATTTCCGCCACCCAGCTCCCGCGCAAATTCTGCGCGCTCGTCGTCCAGCGAAACATTTCGTGGCCGAGCGCCAAGCCGGGTAGGGCGCCCCGGGCGCCGGCTCGGGGGATGGCCAGCGAATCCGTCGCGATATCCGTCGCCCATCTCCTGCCGATGGCCTGTCATGGCCAGCCACGTCTCATGCTCCTCGGCGGTGCCGAATTTCTCGCCGTGATAGTGGCGGCGCAATCCGCGCAGGTAGCCCGCGCCGTAGTCGCCGCCCATGCCCTTGGCCAGTTCGGCGTAGGTTTTAAATGCTTTCTCATCCATCCTTCTTCTCCACGTTGTTGTCCAGCACCCGAGTAGCGGTGAATTCAGGAAACTGTTTTCGCATCTTCTCGATCCAGCGATTGATGCGAGGGTAGTCAGGGCTGAACGAGATCGCGCCCTTACGCCCCAGCTGGTCAGTGCCTTCGGGGTCGTATTTGCTGAGGCACTCAATCTCCGCGCTGTGGATGATCTGCCCCCAGCCGTCGATCAGGCTGACCCGGTTGCCCGGCACCAGAGTATGAGCGCCCACCTGCATGCTGAATTTTCGGGTGATCAGGAAGCGCGCTTCGGGGCCGATACGCCGCGCCTCATGCATCTCGCCATGCCATGCCAGCCAGGCCTGCACCTGCTCATCGGTGACTGCGTCCGGGCCCAGCCCGGCAGCCCGGGCTTGACACAGCGCCCGGTCATCGTCGCCACTTAAATCGTTGCGCCCCATGACAGGCTCCGCGAATACCACCGAGTTGCCGCTCCGGCTGAACTTGGTGATGCTGCCCAGGGCCGCGAACATCGCGGCCTGGATCTTGGTGTAGGTGTCTACGTTGCTCATGGCAGTCTCCTCAGATTTGGGCGCGGATGGCGTTGACCACGTCATTAGCCAGTGCGCTATCGGTGGCCCGGAAGTGGAACTGGCCGTCTTCCAGGTCAAACCACAGCTTGTCGATGCTGTTCAGCATGCGACGCGCCTGGCTGTTGCTGATCCGCTCACCGTTGATGCGAGCGCCGCTGATGTTGCCGGTGTTGTAGCGGCTAATGGTCAGACCCATCCACCGCTCCAGATCGTTGAAATAGATGCGGCGCATGCTGCCCTTTTCCCAGAGGCGTCCGCCCAACTTGGTCAGAGCCCCTTCCATGTCAACCGGTTTCGCCATCAGGGATTTCAGGGCTGCACCGAAAGTGGTGGGGTAGTGATCACCAGGCTGAATAACCTGCTTGGCCAGGGCGTGTGCAGCTTTGAACAGTTCGGACTTGGTCATGATGGTAACCCTCATCCCGGAAGCCGCCGGGGAGCGGTGGTCAGGCTTCTTGCCGTTCCATGGCTATAATTATATGCGCATATAATTATCGGCGCAATAGTTTTATGTGCATATAATTGAAAGGCGACGAACGGTCATTCCCGGCATGCGGGAATCGGCGCTGCTACAAATTTGCTACAGGCGTGGATTCTATAAATGTAAGATGTTGATTTTCTGCGGGTTTTTTAATGTGCGGGCCCAATCCATCATCGGCGCCACGGAGAAGCGACGGGACGGGCCGGGGCGGGTGAGGGCAGGTGGCTGCAGCATCGGGTGAGCGAATCCTGGTGAGGCTGGGGTGACTGGGGCGTCTATTGTAACAGGGATGTCCGGGTGTCCGGACACGGAGTGGATGAGTTTTCCTGGTGGCGACTAGCGAAGCGGCAGACGTTGCGCTTTACTCAGAGTGCTGTATGGCATTTCGATCAACTTTCCGGTGGGCCACGAGGAGCCACCAAGGAGCGCGGCATGGCTGGGACATTCGAGATATATCAGGACAAGGGGGGTGAGTACCGTTTCAGGCTCAAGGCTTCCAATGGGCAGAACATTCTTGCCAGCGAGGGCTACAAGACCAAGGCCAGTTGTCTCAATGGCGTGGAGTCGGTCAAGACCAACGCGCCGGATGATGCCCGTTACGAGAAGAAGGAGAGCGGTTCAGGCAAGTTCATGTTCAATCTCAAGG
Source organism: Halopseudomonas formosensis (assembly GCF_900115905.1). Taxonomy (GTDB): domain Bacteria; phylum Pseudomonadota; class Gammaproteobacteria; order Pseudomonadales; family Pseudomonadaceae; genus Halopseudomonas; species Halopseudomonas formosensis. The sequence goes on along the minus strand of NZ_FOYD01000002.1, from coordinate 265,518 downwards.
CGGCCAACCATCAGGTGATAGGCACCAGCCAGCAGTATCAGACCGCTGCCTCCCGGGACAAGGGCATTGAATCGGTCAAGAACCACGCACCTGAAGCGCGGGTGGTCGAGGTGGAGGCGACCTCCTGATGCAGGCCAGGGCTGCGGGTTTACCCGCGGCCCAGCCCCACCGGACGAGCTGGTGCTCGTCCCTCCCGGGAATACAACGGGTTGGCGAGCACCCGCTCGCCGACGTATGCGCACAGACAACGCAGGCGTAGCGCCGGTGCGCTACACCCCGAAGGAGCACGCTCCCCGGGAACGTCGAGCACCAGCTCGATGAACGCAGTATCCGGCAGCACGGCGGACGGGCTGGTGCTCGTCCCTCCCGGGGCTGCACCCGCTCGCCGACGTATGCGCACAGACAACGCAGGCGTAGCGCCGGTGCGCTACACCCCGAAGGAGCACGCTCCCCGGGAACGTCGAGCACCAGCTCGATGACCGCAGTCTCCGGCAGCACGGCGGACGGGCTGGTGCTCGTCCCTCCCGGGAATACCCCGGGTTGGCGAGCACCCGCTCGCCGGCGTATGCACACAGACAACGCAGGCGTAGCGCCGGTGCGCTGCACCCCGGGGGAGCACGCTCCCTGGGAACGTCGAGCACCAGCTCGATGAACGCAGTCCCCGGCAGCACCGCGGACGAGCCAGTGCTCGTCCCTCCCGGGGATACCCGGGTTGGCGAGCACCCGCTCGCCGACGTATGCACACAGACAACGCAGGCGTGCGCCGGTGCGCTACACCCCGGGGGGGCACGCTCCCCGGGAACGTCGAGCACCAGCTCGATGGGCGCAGTCCCCGGCAGCACGCCGGACGAACCAATACTCGTCCCTCCCAGGAAACCGAGCGAACCGTCTAACTCGCAGGTCAGCCCTTTTTTACACTGCGTAATATTGTCGCACAATCATTATGGTGCTATAACGATGGTCATGTGATATTGGACGTTACCGCTTCATGGAGAAGTTTATGAAAGGAATCCGCTCTCTGGCAGTGTGCTCGGCAGTGCTGCTTTCGGCCTGCACCTCCACCGGCGTAAACAACACCGCAGGGCGGGCTACGGTATACGAGGATGTTCGCACCAGCAGCCCGATAGTGCAGGGCGTCGGCATCGAGTCCCAGGATATTGTGGCCATGACCGACCGCATGATGCGGGACATGCTCTCCAATCAGCTGCTCGCCGGGCGCACCCCTGCTCCCCGGGTGATAGTGGATTCCCAGTACTTCACCAACGAAAGCTCATCGCGTATCAACAAGAACATGATCACCGACCGCCTGCGCATCGAGCTGCAGCGCGCTGCCCAGGGCCGCATGGTGTTCATCGGCCGTGAGTACTCCGGCATGGTCGAGGCCGAGCGCGAGCTCAAGCGGACCGGGGTTACCGACGCCGGCACCATTCGTAGCACCCGCGCGACCGCCGGTGCCGACTTCCGTCTGGTCGGTCGCATCACCTCTGCCGATGCGGTTGACAGTAGTACCGCCACCGCTTCCCGCTATCAGCAGATTTCCTTCGAGATGATCGATCTGGAGTACGGCACCATAGTCTGGTCCGGCCTGTACGAATTCAAGAAGACGGCTCAGGACGACATCATCTACCGCTAGACGCTCCGCGACAGGGAGTTTGCCATGCGTCGTTATCTCTTCGCCCTGCTGCTGGCTCTGCCTGCTGCGGTAATGGCCAGTCTGCCGCCATCGCTGGATCAGGCCGTGCAGCGCATCAGTGCCGATGATGCCAACAACCGGGTACTCAACCAGTTGCAGGCCGCGACCCTGGCGCTGGACCTGGGCAATCGCGAGCTGGCCGGCGAGCTGTTCGATGCTGCGCTGGCCACCATTACCTCGGTCTACGCCGACAGCGAACAGGCCGCCCGGGCCCGCAGCCTCTGGTACGACGAGGGAGCCAAGGATTTCAAGGGTGAACCCTACGAGCGGGCCATGGCCTTCTATTACCGCGGGCTGCTGGACATGTATGCCGGGGATTACGAGAACGCCCGTGCCAGCTTCAAGAGCGGGCTGCTCCAGGATGCCTTTGCCGAGGAAGAGCAGCACAGGGCGGATTTCGCGCTGCTGATGTTCCTCGAAGCCTGGTCTTCCCATGTGCTTGGCGCCCGGGGCCTGGCAGACGAGCGTTTTGAAGAGCTGCTGACCTTTCGACCGGGGTTCAGGCTGCCCGAGGCAAACCACAGGTTGCTGGTGATGGTGGAAACCGGCAAGGCGCCCCGCAAGCTGCAGGACGGTATCGGCGGCAACGTACTGGTGTACCGGCCGGGTCGGCGCTTCCGCGAGGAGGCAGTACGTATCCGGGTCGATGGCAAGGCACTGGATCTGACGCCCATCGAGAGCATCTTCTGGCAGGCCTCGAGCCGCGGCGGGCGTCCGATCGACAGTATTCTGGAAGGGCAGGTGCAATTCAAGCAGACCACCCAGAGTGTCTCGGCTGACGTCTCCGGCGTGGCGGCCCACGCCACCATGCTGTCCCCGGCGTTCGGCGCGGCCGGCGGCGTGTTCGCCGGCGTTGCGGCGGTTGCCGGTGTTGCTACCCTGGCGACCTCCAGGGTCAAGGCCCGGGCGGATCACAGATTCTGGAACAACCTGCCCGACAAGGTCCATGTGCTGACCATGCCCATGCCCGCATCACGGGAGGTGCAGGTTGAGTTTCTCGACGCCAGCGGCGCCGTGATCAATGAATTGACGCAGACTGCCCGCATCGAGGTCGATGCTGCCGGCAGGGGCGTCCTGTGGGCGCGAGCCCGACGAGCCACGGATGTGGACAGGCCCTGAGGAAAACGACGAATGAACAGACTCTCCCTGACACTGGCCCTTGCAGCATCGCTGGTACTGACAGGTTGCAGCGGCATCGACAAGAATGAAGGGCCCCGCCCGGGTGTGCGCATAAGCGACGACCGCGCGCCGAATCAGCGGTTGAACCTGGATACCGTGGTGATCCTGGACAAATCCCTGCAGGATCGCAAATCCGGCAAGCTGGCCATCGAAAACTCGGGGGCCCGGCGCACCGCAGCCGGTACCGTCGAGGCCTATGCGGTCATCCGCAACCGCACCGACTTCCCCCTGCAGATCGAGGGTCGTACCCAGTTCTTCGACTCCCTCGGTCTGCCGCTGGGGGCGCCTTCCCAGTGGCAGCGAGTGTATCTGGACCCGCAGTCGATCAATGGCTACCGCGAGCTGTCCACCGGCACCGGCGAAGTGGCCCACTACTACATAGAGATCCGCGAGGGGCGCTGACATGAAGAACCTGCATTTGCCCGCGACCCTGTCCCTGGCATTGATATTGCCCATCGGCCTGCACGCCGACGAGAAGCCCTTTGACGAGCCCTGGCTGGGCAGTCGCCTGGAGCAACAGACCCCCGCGGGTTCGGTGCCGGCGCTCACCGCCGCGCCGCTGGCACCGGCCTTGCCGGATGAGCAGCATTATCTTGCACAGCCCGGCTCTGGTGTTGATCAGACCCTGCTGATGGAAACCCTGAAGCGCTTCCGGGCGGCCTATCAGCAGGGCGGCGAGCCGCGCATGGCAGTGTACTTCAACCGCGAACTCAGTGACGAAGTGCGTGAATGGGTCCCCGGCAGCCATCACAGCATCAGCAGCTCCCACGAACAGAGCGCCACCTTCAACAGCCTGCAGACCGGCCCCGTCAGCGCACAGGGCAGCGCCAGCGCGACCATGCAGACCCAGAGCCGCCACTACACCGGAGATACCGGAAAGCGACAGGACATGCGGGAATCCTGGCACTGGCAATTCGAGGATGCCATCACCGCTACTCTGCTCGAGGGTGGCGCCAACATAGTGGACAGGGCGGTGATCTTCCGCCAGATGGCCCACGCCCAGCCGCAGACCGCCGGCATGGACGGCAGCATGTCCAGCCTGCGTAACGAGACCTCGGCGCTGAACAGCTATGCCGACGTGCTGATCGAGATGAAGGTGACCCGCTCGGACACAGCCCTCGGTTATGACTTCCGGGCATCCGCCAGGGACGTGCAGAGTGGCCGCATCCTGGCCACCGCCTTCGTCAACGGCAACCAGGGGCGCCAGCACAATGTGGACGTCGCCGCCGCCAGTGGCTACGCCCTGCGTCAGGACAATTATCTGACGCTGGAGCAGGTGTCCCAGGAGCTGACGTTGAAACTGATGCAGTCTCTCAGTCGTCATTGGGGCGCCTGAGGCCGGTTGGATAAAAGGAGTTGTCCATGAACAAGCTAGTCGTAGTGGGTATCTGCGGCACCCTGCTGGGTGGCTGCGTGTCGGGTATGACCAACAGCTACCTGTCGCCCCAGGTGCCGCAGCGGGTACTGATACCCCAGGAAGTGGTCGACATGATGGGGCCACCGCAGATCCTGCAGGTCGGCATGGGGCAGACCGTCGAAGGGCGGGCCAATCACTTCTACGAGTTCAAGGGCAAACCCGGGGACCAGGTGACCCTGGTGGTGCGTTCCAAGGGCACGGATGCCAGTCTGTACCTCTACGGCGACGCCAATGACTACCGTCGCAACATGGAGCCCATGGCCTTTGTCGGATCCATCGGCGGCATCTCGGGAGTCGTGGACCCGGATGGACCCAACGCGCACCTGCTGGTGACCCTGCCGGCCGATCCCGATGGATCCTATGTGGCCGTGGTCGGGCCCCAGGATCAGGCGGACTACAGCCTGACCGTGTTGCCGGGGTTGGTTCCCCAGCGTGAGCTCATGGCGCTGCCCACGCCCATCTATGGCAACGAAGGGCAGTTCATGAGTCCCTTCACCGAGGACAATACGGTGACCGCCTGGGTCGAAAAGGGGTTGCAGGCCGAGGTCGCCAGCAACGTCGGCACCGCTCTCGGCAGCCTCGCCGCCATGTCCAACTCGGACAACATCATGCTGTCTGTCTTTGGGGGAGCGGTCGGCAGCATTGCCGGCAGGGAAGTGATGCTGCGCGCCATCGGCGGCTGGGACTTCATCAAGGACAACAGTGATCTGTCCTTCAACAGCCTTGAGGAAATGGCCAAGTACATGGCCTACGAAAATTCCAGCCATCCACAGTATGCGCAGGTACTGAACGCCACCTACGGTATCTATCCGGAACTGCGCCCGGTAATGCAGAAGGTGCAGATGGAGAAGGATTCGCTGACCCGCCTCTATCCGAACAGCTTCATTACCGTAGCCCAGCAGTAGTCCCACGTTTGCCTGTCGCCCGGTGCCTGCACCGGGGACAGGCAAACACCATCGGGGTTTCTCCAAGCGGTGATACACTAGCGACATGATTCGTCAGTCCCAGCCGTTTCCATAAGGAAAACCCGTGTTCACAGAACTATCCCTGCACGAGCGTCTGCTCAAGGCCCTGGCCGAGCTGTCCTTCGAAAAGCCGACCCCCGTCCAGGCAGCGGCCATTCCCCCGGCCATTGCCGGCGAAGACCTGTACATCATTGCCCAGACCGGCAGCGGCAAGACCGCCGCCTATGTGCTGCCGATCCTGCAGCGGCTGCTGGAGGATGACAGCAAGGCCCTGGCCCCGCGGGCGCTGGTGCTGTCGCCCACCCGGGAGTTGGCACAGCAGATCCTCAAGGACGTTCAGGCGCTGGCGCGTTTCACCTTCCTCAAGGCCGAGCTGGTTATCGGTGGTGAAGACTTCAAGGTGCAGGCCGCCAAGCTGCGCAAGAATCCGGATATCGTCATTGCCACCCCTGGTCGTACCCTGGAGCAACTGGAAGCCGGCGGGCTGGACCTGTCCGAAGTTCAGACCCTGGTTATCGACGAAGCTGACCGCATGCTGGACATGGGCTTCAGCGAAGATGTGCTGAGTATCGCCAGCGCCTGCCCCGAGCAGCGTCAGACCATGCTGTTCTCCGCCACCACTGGCAATCAGGGCATCCGCCGCATGGTCGAGCAGATCCTGAATGAGCCGCGCTGGCTCGAGCTGGACAGCGTGAAGTCCGATACCCCGGCGATTCGTCAGCAGGTGATTCCGGTGGATGACAACACCCACCGTGAAAAACTCACCAGGTGGCTGCTGCTCAACGAGTGCGAAGGCAAGGCCATCGTGTTCACCAACACCCGGGTCATGGCCGACCGACTCAACGGCGTGCTGCGCGCGGTGGAGGGGTTGCGGGTGTATGTACTGCACGGGGAGAAGGATCAGAAGGAGCGCAAGCTGGCCATCGAGCGATTCAAGCAGGGTGGCAAGGGTGTGCTGGTTGCGACCGATGTGGCCGCCCGCGGCCTGGATATCAGCGAACTGGATCTGGTGATCAACTTCGACATGCCGCGCAGCGGTGATGACTATCTGCACCGCGTGGGCCGGACCGGCCGGGCCGGTGCAGAGGGGCTGGCGGTGTCCCTGGTAGCTCCCCACGAGTGGAGTCTGATGTCCAGTATCGAACGTTATCTACGTCGGCAGTTCGAGCGCCGCGAGATCAAGGAGCTTGCGGGCAGCTTCAAGGGACCGAAGAAAGTGAAGGCCTCGGGCAAGCCGGTCGGTGCCAAGAAGAAGAAAGATGACAAGAAGAAGGTAAAGCGCCCCAAGACTGCCAAACCTGCGGCCAGGCGCAAGCCGGCGATTCCCAAAGGGCAGGTAGTGCTGGACGGTGGAGATGGGCTGGCGCCGCCGAAGCGGCGCAGCTGAGTTCCCGGCGGCCTACGGGGAGCTGGCCGTGCCGGGTGGTGTACGGTGCCCGGTAAGCGGTTCCCCACGCCGGTAGCGGCGCCACTGCAGGCCGACCACCAGCGCCAGCAGCAGCCCGCCGGGCAACCACATCCATTCCTTGCGGCGTCGGTCCACCGGCGCCTCTACCGTCAGGATCTCCTGATCAAAGTCCAGGCCCAGTTCGGCGGCCTGACTGCCATAACTCACCATGTCGATCAGGGTACGCTCCCCCTCCTGCATCAGGCTCAGCCCCAGGTTCTCCAGCCGCTCCTCGCCGGTGGCGCCGCTTGGTACTGCGACCAGAACATAGAAGGTCCGGGGGTTGCCGACACCGTCTTCGCCGGCTATCTGCAGGCGCAGTGGATTGTCGCTCTCTGCCGACTGCTCGAGCGCCTGGGCCAGCTCCGCCGGCGGTACGGTGCGATAGGGATCGAAGAACAGATCCATCCAGAAGCCGGGGCGGAACAGGATGAAGGCGACCAGCACCAGTATCAGATTCTCATACCAACGGCTGCGTACGATCAGCCAGCCCTGGGTGGCCGAGGCGAAGATCAGCATGGCAACCGTGGCAATCAGAAAGATGACCACCCCGTGCCACAGGGAGACATCGATCAGCAGCAGATCGGTGTTGAAGATGAACAGGAATGGCAGGACGGCGGTGCGAATACCGAAATAGAACGCCTGAACCCCGGTGCGTATCGGGTCGCCACGGGAAATGGCCGCCGCAGCAAAGGCCGCCAGACCTACCGGAGGGGTGGCATCGGCCATGAGGCCGAAATAGAACACGAACATGTGGATGGCAATCAGCGGGACTATCAGCCCGTTCTGCTGGCCGAGGGTCACCAGTACGGGCGCGAGCAATGTGGACACTACTATGTAGTTGGCGGTGGTCGGCAGACCCATGCCGAGGATCACGCACAGCACCGCAGTCCAGATCAGCATCAGCATCAGATTGCCCAGCGACAACATCTCGATAAGGTCGGCGAACACCAGGCCGACACCGGTCTGGGACACGGCGCCGACGATGATGCCGGCAGCCGCTGTCGCCACCCCGATGCCGGTCATGTTGCGCGCACCTGTTACCAGGCCCTCTCCCAGGTCAGTCAGGCCGCGACGGGCGCTGGCCAGAATATCGTCCTGATGTCGGAACAGGGCCAGCAGCGGCTTCTGAGTGACGATGATGACCATCATGAACAGCGTGGCCCAGAAGGCGGACAGGCCGGGTGACAGCCGCTCGACCATAAGACACCAGACCAGTACCACCACCGGCAGTATGTAATGCAGGCCCGTCATCAGAGTGGAGCGGGTTTCGGGCATCACCATGGTCGGGGCGCCCGGGTCGTCCATCTCCAGGTCCGGATAGCGTGACCCCACGCCGAGCAGGGCAACGTAGATCACTCCGAGTCCCGCGGCAATGACCCAGCCCGCCGAGGCGCCAAGCAGGGGCTTGAGCCAGCCCAGGCCGTGGTAGACCGCCATCGACAGGCCCATGATCAGCAGCAGGCCGGTGAGAAAACCGAGCAGCTTGCGGAGCAGTGGCCGCTCAGGGTTGGCACTCTGCAGTCCCTGCATGCCGGCCTTCACTGCGGTGAGGTGGACGATATAGAACAGCGAGATGTAGGAGATCATCGCCGGCAGGAAGGCGTGGCGTATCACGTCGGTATAGGGAATGCCGACATATTCAACCATCAGAAAGGCAGCCGCACCCATGACCGGCGGCATCAGCTGGCCATCCACTGAGGCGGCGACTTCCACTGCGCCGGCCTGCTCCTTGCTGAAGCCCACGCGCTTCATCATGGGAATGGTGAAGGTACCGGTGGTCACCGTATTGGCGATCGAGGAGCCGGAAATAAGCCCGGTCATGCCCGAGCCGACCACGGCGGCCTTGGCCGGACCACCGCGGTAATGCCCGAGCACCGAGAAGGCCAGCTTGATGAAATAGTTGCCAGCGCCTGCCTTCTCCAGCAGGGAGCCGAACAGGACGAACAGGAAAACGAAGCTGGTGGATACACCGAGGGCGATGCCGAATACTCCCTGGGTGCTGAGCCACTGGTGATTGCCCAGGGACACCCAGCTCACTCCCCGGTGTGCCAGCATGCCTGGCATATAGGGGCCTGCCAGGGAGTACAACATGAACACCAGCGCCACTATCATCAACGGCGGTCCCAGGGCGCGCCGTGTGGCCTCCAGCAGCAGGGCCAGACCTGCCAGAGCGACCGCCACATCCAGGGTGGTCGGACTGCCGGGACGTGTGGCCAGCTGGTCGTAGAACAGATAGATATAGCCGGCACAGAAGGCAGCCAGGAGTGCCAGCAGCCAATCCGTCAGCGGGATCCTGTCCCGCGGGGAGCGACGGAAGGCCGGGAACGCCATGAAGGCGAGAAACACCGCCAGAGCCAGGTGGATGGATCGGGCCTCGGTGCTGTTGAATACGCCGAAACCCGCCATGTAGGGCAGGGGTGACGCTATCCATAGCTGAAACAGCGACCAGAAGCCGGCTATGCCCAACAGCAGCTTTCCGGTCACCCCGGTAGGGCGACGCCCGCCGATATCCGCGCTTGCCAGCTCATCAAGCTGGGTAGCCAGACTGTCGTCCGTGTCCGATCTTTTCATCAGGTCGTCCCGTTATCTACACAGAGAGTACCGGGCCGCCCAAATCGCGGCCCGGCGCAGGCCGTATTACATCCAGCCACGTTCCCGGTAGTAGCGCACGGCTCCGTCGTGCAGGGGAATGGACAGGCCCTCCTTGATCATTTCCTCTTCCTTGAGTTCGGCAAAGGCGGGGTGCAGACGCTTGAAGCGATCAAAGTTGTCGAACACTGCCTTGACCGTCTGGTACACCGCTTCCTCGGATACCTTGGCCGAGGTCACCATGGTGGCGCGTACACCGAAGGTTTCCACATCGCTGTCGTTACCCCGGTACATGCCGCCGGGGATGATGGCCTTGGCATAATAGGGATGCTCGGCAATGATACCGTCGATTTCCTCGCCATTGACCGCCACTATCACCGAATCAACGGTGGTGGTGGCTTCCTGAATCGAGCCGTTCGGATGGCCGGCGACGTAAACCATGGCGTCAACGTTGTTGTCGCCCAGAGCGGCAGCCTGCTCGGCGGCTGACAGTTGCGAGGCCAGGGCAAAGTCCTTGATGGTCCAGCCCAGTGCGTTCATCACCACATCCATGGTGTCGCGCTGGCCCGAGCCGGGGTTACCGATGTTGAAGCGCTTGCCCTTGAGGTCCTTGAGGTGGGTGATATTGGCATCGCGGCGGGCGACTATGGTCAGGGGCTCGCCGTGCAGGGCGAACATGGCACGCATGTCGGTGAAGGCACCGGCCTCAGCAAAGTTCTCCAGCCCCTCGTAGGCCTTGTACTGGATATCCGACTGCACCACGCCCATATCCATCTCGCCGCCGCGGATCGCGTTCACGTTGGCCACCGAGCCGCCGCTGGAGGGGGCATTGCAGCGCAGGCCATGGCTGTCGGTGCCCCGGTTGACCAGGCGACAGATGGACTGACCCACCACGTAGTAGACCCCGGTCTGGCCACCGGTGCCTATGGTGATGAAGTTCTGCTGGGCAACGGCGGGTGTCGAGGCGGTAGCGGCGTAACACAGAGCGGCGGAAAAAAGGTAGGTAAGTGCTTTCAAGCGCATGCGGTAGCTCCTTGTTCTTGTTCTGACCGCAGCGCCGCTGCGGTCCATCCAGCCCAAGTGTAGCCCAGCACGCCCCTGAATGCCCGGAGCGGCTCAGACCGGCGGCCAGCCGCCCATTTCCCGCCAGCGGTTGACTATGGTGCAGAAGAGTTCGGCGGTCTTTTCGGTGTCATAACGTGCCGAATGGGCCTCGCGCCCGTCGAACTCGATATCTGCTGCGGCACAGGCCTTGGCCAGTACCGTCTGGCCGTAGGCCAGGCCACCCAGGGTGGCCGTGTCGAAACAGGAGAACGGGTGGAAGGGATTGCGCTTGATGTCGTTGCGCTCCACCGCCGCGTTCAGGAAACCCAGGTCGAAGAAGGCGTTGTGTCCCACCAGTACCGCACGCTTGCAGCCGGCCGACTTCACCGCCTTGCGTACATGCTTGAAGATCTCGGTCAGGGCATGGGATTCACTCACCGCCATGCGCAGGGGATGATCGAGCTTGATGCCGGTGAACTCCAGCGCCGCCGGCTCGATATTGGCTCCCTCGAAGGGCTCGACGCGGAAGAAGGAGGTCTGATCCGGGTAGACCTGCCCGTCGTCATCCATCAGGATCGGCGTGGCGGCAATTTCCAGCAGGGCATCGGTGGCGGCGTTGAACCCGCCGGTTTCCACATCCACCACCACGGGCAAGAAGCCCCGGAAGCGATAGGCCATCGGCGACCTGTGGCCACCACCGGCACCCGCCCCTTCAATTGCATCGTTGTCGTAGTCGAACTCGCTCACACAGCGTCCTTAAATCGAAAGGGTCACAGGACCCGCCATTGAATGCTTTCACCGGCCCGCAGGGGTACCAGTTGCTGGTCTCCGAACTGCAGCGTCTCCGGAACCGTCCAGGGCTCGCGCACCAGAGTGATGGTGTCGGTGTTGCGCGGCAGACCGTAGAAATCCGGACCATGCATGCTGGCAAAGGCCTCCAGCTTGTCGAGCACGCCCAGCTGTTCGAAGGCTTCGGCGTACAGCTCAATGGCTGCATGGGCACTATAGCAGCCGGCACAGCCGCAGGCGGCTTCCTTGGCATGGCGGGCGTGGGGCGCGGAATCGGTACCGAGGAAGAACTTGTTCGAGCCGGAGACCACCGCATCGCCCAGCGCCTGCTGGTGACGCTGACGCTTGAGAATGGGCAGGCAATAGAAATGCGGACGAATGCCACCCACCAGCATGTGGTTGCGGTTGTACAGCAGATGATGGGCAGTAATGGTCGCGGCGATATTGCCGGGCGCGCTGCGCACGAAGTCCACGGCATCAGCGGTAGTGATGTGCTCGAACACCACCTTGAGCGTGGGGAAGCGTTCGGTCAGAGCCACCAGCTGCTGGTCGATGAACGCCTTCTCCCGATCGAAGATATCCACCTCGGCGTGGGTCACCTCACCATGCACCAGCAGGGGCATGCCCACCTCGGCCATGGCCTCCAGCGCCGGCCAGATCTTCTCCAGCGCGGTCACCCCGGAATCGGAGTTGGTGGTGGCGCCGGCCGGGTACAGTTTGGCGGCAATGGCCTGCCCCTGTCCGTGGGCCTGACGGATCAGCTCCGGGGTGGTCTGGTCGGTCAGATAGAGCACCATCAGCGGTTCGAAGGGCCTGCCCGCCGGGCGAGCCGCCAGGATCCGCTCCCGATACTCCCCGGCCTGTTCGCCATTGCGCACCGGCGGGACCAGATTGGGCATGATGATGGCACGGCCGAAGTGACGGGCGGCATCGGGCACGGTGTGCTGCAGGACTGCTCCATCGCGCAGGTGGATATGCCAGTCGTCCGGCCGGAGCAGGGTGATGCGATCGGTCATGGGGGGATGATTCCAGAATGTTTCGATGCTGCCATGCTACCGGAAAGCGCGTCGCTTTACACGCCGTGGCGGTCCATCGAATTTGCCCGGATCAGTCCGGTCGGCCTGTTACGCGAATGTCTCGCCCTCTATACTGCGCGTGTTTTTTCTGGTCAACCGGCCGGCTCAGGGACGCACCTCAAACACGGAAGAAGATCTGTTTCGTTGGACTGCACGGGGAAAATCGATGTCGCGCAATATAGTCGTTCTGGGTGCTGGTATGGTCGGCGTGTCCGTTGCCTGGCACCTGATCCGCAGAGGGCACGGGGTCACGCTGGTGGACCGTCGCGAACCGGGACGGGAAACCTCGTTCGGCAATGCCGGGGTCATCCAGCGCGAGGCTGTTCGCCCTTACGGGTTTCCCCGGGACATAGGCACCCTGCTGCGGGTTCTGCCCAATCGCCAGGTGGATATCCGCTACCGGCCGACGGGCATGCTGAATGCCGCGGTTCCGCTGTTCCAGTACTGGCTCAATTCCGGTGGCCAGCGCTACCAGCGTATCGTGCGGGAATGGGCATCGCTGATCCAGCGCTGCCAGCACGCCCATGGCCCCATGATCGAGGCCGCCGGTGCCTGGGATCTGGTACGCAAGGGCGGCTGGCTGGAGCTGTACCGGACGCGAAAGGCGCTGGAAGAGCGCGTTGCCGAGGCCAATGAGGACCGAGGCCGTTTCGGTATCGAGTTCGACGTGCTCGACGCACCACGGTTGCGTGCCCGCGAGCCATGGTTGGCGAAGGACCTGATCGGTGCCATCCACTGGACCCAGCCCTGGATGGTCAGCGATCCGGGTGCGCTGGTGCAGGCCTATGCCCGGACCTTCGTCGAGCAGGGGGGAGAGTTGATGCAGGCCAGCGTCGAGGATGTCCTGGAGGAGGGCGGCCGCTGGCGAATCCTGACCTCGGAAGGCGAGCTGCAGGCAGATCAGGTGGTCGTGGCCATGGGGCCGTGGTCCAGTCGGCTGCTGGCCCGTGTCGGCATCCGCGTGCCCCTGTTCGTCAAGCGCGGTTACCACATGCACTACAGCACGGGTGAAGGCGCCGAACTGAATCACTGGCTGATGGATGCGGAACGGGGTTTCATGATGGAGCCCATGCGTGCCGGCATCCGCCTGACCACCGGCGCCGAGCTGGCGGACCTGGATGCGCCGCCGAAATACGGGCAGCTGGCCGCGGCGGAGAAGGCGGCGCGGGCACTCTTCCCGGCACTGGGCGAGCGACTGGACCCCAGTCCATGGAAAGGCGCGCGTCCCTGCCTGCCGGACATGAAGCCCGTGATCGGGCCGGCGCCCCAGAAGGGCCTGTGGCTGGCATTCGGACATGGGCACCAGGGCTTTACCCTGGGACCGGCTACCGGCGAGCTGCTGGCGCAGATGATGGATGGGGAGACGCCGGCCATCGACATGGCGCCGTTCGCGGTGCAACGTTTCCTCTGAGGGACACGCCCGGTGTCAACCGGAAACCGGGTCCTGCAGCCGCAATGAATGCTCGCGAAACGCCGTCGGACTCATGTTGGTCCAGCGGCGAAAGGCGCGGGTGAAGCTGCTCGGATCGAGAAAGCCGAGTTCGAAAGCGATGCGCCCGAGATTCAGGCGGTTCTCCTGAATCAGCTTGATTGCCAGCTCCATGCGCACCTCGTCCAGCAGCTTCTCGTAGGTGGTACAGGCTTCGCTCAGCTTGCGTCGCAGGTGACGCGGACTGACGTTGAACGGCTGGGCGACCAGTTCTTCGGAAATGTCCTTCTCCGACAGCAGCACGCGAATGCGTTGCTTGACCTGTTCGGCAAAGTCCACATTGGGCAGATCCTCAAGCATGTCCTCGAGGGAGGCGTCCAGTCGCTTGAGCAGAAAGGCATCGCTGTCCGGCAGGCGCGACTGCAGGGCCAGGCGACTCATGCGTATGGATACCCGCTTGCTGCCCAGGCGCACCCGGGTACCCAGGATGTCTTCGCACTGCAGGCGGGTGTCGTTTTCCCGGTTCAGACGGACTTCGGTAATCAGGGGCAGGGTGTCGTTGCCCAGCTCCCGCCAGGACGCGACGCAACGCGCCACCAGCGCCTCGATCTGCAGCGGGTGGGCGGCTCCCTTGGGCTCGAAGTAGGCGGTGAGGTAATGCTCGTCTTCCACCGAGTACAGCTGTATCTGGGTGCTGAATACCTGAATGAAGCGCATGACGCGCTGGATGGCATCCCCGGCGGTCGGGCTGGAATGGGCAGCCAGGTTGAGCAATTGCATGGTGGGAGTGGAGAAGTTGACACCCATGCGCAGACCGAAGCACTCATCCCCGCTGAGCGTGACCGCGCAATACCAGAGCCGGTTCATGTCGGTCTGGCTGATGTGGCCCAGGCTGAAATCGCTCGGGCTTGCATAGCTGAGCAGATCTTCGGGCAGCTGCTCAACCAGATTCCTGCCATAACCACGCAGGGCTTCGATGATGCCTTTGGCCCAGAGGGCTCTTTCCTTCAGGCGGTGACACGGCAGTGGAGGATGGGTAGCGGGCATGCCAGTCGTCCTTATTTATTATTTTTGTAACGGCAGTTTTCTGTTCAGGCCAAGATAGATGAATGCCGGCCATTATGCAAAAATTCACAACAGACAATTGCAGGAATATAGCGGCGATAAATCCATCACATTCAATCCCTGAATGTCCGGCCCGGCCAAGTGATCGGTCCGATGAAGACAAACCGGGCAAATGCTCCATGACACACTAATTGCGACCGTCTGGCTCCCAAGACAGCCGGGGGTTTGGATCCAACCTAATGGAGCAGCACAATGACAAAAACAAAGCATGCTTGGGCGCTGGCCGCACTGCCTCTCGCAGTCGGGCTGGCCAGCTTCAGTGGCACGGCACACGCAGTAAACTTCAATATCGGTGCAATCGAAGGGCAGCTCGATTCCCAGATGTCCATCGGGGCCAGCATGTCTATGGCGAACCCGGACAAGCGCTTCATCCACGTGGATACAGCGATTGACGGGGTGAATCAGGGGGGGCAGGCAACAGCCCGGACATCGGATGATGGTCGTCTGAACTACGAGAAAGGCGATTTCTTCTCCAAGATCTTCAAGGGTTCCCATGACCTTGAACTGCGCTACGGTAACTCCGGTGCCTTCCTGCGTGGCAACTACTGGTATGACTTCGAGACCAAGGACGGAAGTCAGCGTTTCTATGATATCGACGACTCGGGACGTCATCCGCTCCAGAAAGGGGCCGGTGTCCAGCTGCTTGACGCCTTCGTCTATCACAACTACTTCATCGGTCAGAACCCGGGTAACGTCCGTCTGGGTCGCCAGGTGGTCAGCTGGGGTGAGGGTGTCTTCATCCAGAACGGCATCAACTCCATCAACCCGATCGATGCTTCCGCTTTCCGCCGCCCGGGCGCCGAGCTGAAGGAAGGTCTGCTGCCTGTCGAGATGCTGTATCTCTCTCAGGGCCTCACCGAAAACCTCACCGTGGAAGCTTTTTACCAGCTGAAATGGCGCGGCACCATTGCTGATAACTGCGGCACCTTCTTCTCCACTTCTGATGTGGTAGGCCGCAACTGTAATGATCGTCTGGTCTTTGCTGGCGTGGATCTGCCCCATGGCGAGCAGCCCCCGGGTACCTATATCGCCCGGGTCCACAAGGACAAGGATGCCAGTGACAGCGGTCAGTTCGGTGTGGCCTTCCGCTGGTTCGTGCCGGCGCTGAACAACACCGAGTTCGGTTTCTATGCGCTGAATTACCACAGCCGGGGGCCTGTATATTCTAACGAGGCAGGCCTGGGTGCTGTGGGCGGTCCGCTGACCCCCGGCTACGATGGCGTTACTGCTGGTGGTGCCGGTTACTTCTTCGAGCATCCTGAGGACATCCGTCTGTACGGCGTCAGCTTCGGTACCGACATCGGGGGTACCTCGGTGGCGGGCGAGCTGAGCTACCGTCCGAACATGCCGCTGCAGATCAACACCGGCGACATGAGCCGTGCCGCGCTGCTGCTGGCGGCGGGACAGCCGGACAACACCCACCGTTTTGGGCCCGGTGAGATTGCGGCCGGTGACTACATCCCGGGTTACGAGCGCAAGGAGTTCTGGCAGGGCTCGGTCAGTGCCGTGCACTTCATCGACCGTATCCTGGGTGCCAGCCGTCTGTCTCTGATCGGCGAGGTAGGTTTCAACTACATCAGTGGTATCGGTTCCGGTAACGGCGAGACCAAGTTCGGTCGTGACTCCCTGTTCGGTCAGAGCCCCTTTGCTGATGGCACCTGTTCCTCTCAGGGCACTACTCCCAAAGCGGACAGCTGGTGTGAGAACGATGGCTACTTCACCGACTTCTCCTGGGGTTACCGTCTGCGCGCGGCACTGGATTACAGCAACGTGATTGCCGGTATCAACCTGAGCCCGAACATCGCCTGGTCCCATGACGTTGAGGGTTACAGCCCCAACTTTGTGGAAAATGCCAAGTCGATCAGCATCGGCCTGAACGCCGATTACGCCAACAAGTACAACGCCAGCATCAGTTACACCAACTTCTTTGATGGCAAGTACAACACTCTGGTTGATCGCGACTTCGCCGCTGTCAGCTTCGGCGTAAGCTTCTAATCAGGTTTTGGAGAATAACAATATGCAGATGCAGAAAGTCTTTGTAGGTGCCTGCGGTCTGGCGCTGAGCCTGCTGGCCAGTGCCGTTGCGGCGCAGAGCCTGTCCCAGTCCGAGATCAATCAGCTGGGCACCACCCTGACGCCGATCGGCGCGGAGAAGGCCGGTAACGCCGCGGGTACCATCCCCGAGTGGACCGGCGGTCTGCCGACCGATGCCGGTCAGAGCCTGGCCAACAACTTCCTGGAAAACCCGTTCAAGAATGATCAGCCGGAATTCGTGATCACTGCCCAGAACTACCAGCAGTATCGCGACAACCTGACCCCCGGTCAGATCGCTCTGTTCGAACGCTATCCGGAAACCTTCCGCATGCCGGTATACCAGAGCCGTCGGACAGTTGGCTTCCCGCAATCAGTCTATGACCAGGTCAAGCGCACCGCTGGCCAGGCCCGACTGGTCAATGGTGGTGACGGTGTGGAGAACGTCGAGCCGGGTTCCTCCTTCATCTTCCCGATTCCGAAAAGCGGGGCCGAGGTGATCTGGAACCACATGACCCGCTATCGTCTGAACGTGCATCGCTGGTACATGCAGGCCATGCCGCAGACCAACGGTTCCTACACCCTGATCAAGATGGAAGAGGAAGTCGGTTATCCGAACCTGATGCCTGACATCGATCCGGCCAGCATGCCCAACACCCTGCTGTTCTTCAAACAGCGGGTGAACGCCCCGGCCCGTCTGGCAGGTAACGTTCTGCTGGTACACGATTCCCTCGACCAGCTGAAGGAGCCTCGCATGGCTTGGGTATACAACGCCGGTCAGCGTCGTGTACGCCGTGCTCCGCAGGTAGCCTATGACGGTCCGGGTACCGCCTCCGACGGTATGCGTACCTCCGACAACTTCTCCATGTACAACGGTGCTCCGGACCGTTACGACTGGAAACTGGTCGGCAAGAAGGAAGTCTTCCTGCCCTACAACTCGGGCAAGCTGACCGAGCCGGGCCTGAAGTACGCCGACGTGCTGAAAGCCGGTCACGTCAACCCGGAACACACCCGCTTCGAGCTGCACCGCGCCTGGGAAGTACAGGGCAACGTCAAGCAGGGTCAGCGCCACATCTACGCCCAGCGTAACTTCTTCGTGGACGAGGACTCCTGGATGATCACCCTGGCCGACCACTATGACGGCCGTGGCACCCTGTGGCGTGTAGGTGAGGGTCACCTGTCCTTCAACTACAAGCAGAAGATCCCGGGTTACGCTCTGGAGACCCTGTACGACCTGCTGGCAGGCCGCTACATCGCTCTGGGCATGTACACCGAGGAGGCTTCTGCACCGCAGTTCGTCACTACTCCTCCGACCTACAACCAGTTCACGCCGGCCGCTCTGCGGGCTGCTGGGGTGCGCTGACAGGTCGCAGACCTTCCGTTTGGGTTTAAGGGGCATCTTCGGATGCCCCTTTTTTTGTCGGGTCGATCCTGGTTGCCGTTCCGAGCTACTATGCTCAGCTTTTGCTCAGAGCAACAGGAGTCGCCCATGGTCGCAGAGATATCAACAGCGCAGTGGATACAGGATCATCCGCTGATTCAGGAGCTGGTGGCTCTGCGGGAAGTGGCCTGGTTCAATCCGGCCATTGCTCCCGCCACTCTGGCGCTGGAAGACGTTGGTCTTACCCTTGAGGATGTGCGCGGGGCCAGCGATCGCCTGGCACGCTTCGCACCCTATATCGCCCGTGTATTTCCCCAGACCAGCGACAATGCCGGCATCATCGAGTCGCCGGTGCGCGCCATCCCGCGGATGCAGCAGGCGCTGGGTGAGCGTTACGCCCTGGGCCTGCCGGGTCATCTCTGGGTGAAACTCGACAGCCATCTGCCCATATCCGGTTCGATCAAGGCTCGCGGCGGTATCCACGAGGTTCTCCAGCATGCGGAGAAGCTGGCGCTGGAGGCAGGGTGGCTGAGCCTGGAGGACGACTACTCCCGGCTGGACAGCGATGAGGCCAGGGCCTTTTTCCGGCGTTACCGGATTGCGGTGGGCTCCACCGGCAATCTGGGCATGTCGATCGGCATCATGAGTGCCACCCTCGGTTTTCAGGTGACGGTGCACATGTCCGCCGACGCCCGTCAGTGGAAGAAAGACAGATTGCGCTCCCATGGTGTGACCGTGGTCGAGCATGCATCGGATTACAGTGTCGCCGTGGAGGAGGGCAGACAGGAGGCCGAACAGGACCCGGATTGCCACTTCATCGATGATGAGAATTCCACCAGCCTGTTTCTGGGTTACGCCGTCGCCGCCGAGCGATTGCGGCCTCAGTTGGCGGCTGCCGGTGTTACCGTCGATGCCGAGCACCCGCTGTTCGTCTATCTGCCCTGCGGTGTGGGTGGCGGCCCCGGTGGTGTGGCCTTTGGTCTGAAGCTGGTATACGGAGACGCGGTGCGGTGCATCTTTGCCGAACCCGTGCATTCGCCCTGTATGCTGCTGGGCGTCTACACCGGCCTGCATGACCGGATATCAGTGCAGGATTTCGGCATCGACAACATCACCGCCGCCGACGGCCTGGCCGTGGGGCGTCCGTCGGGCTTCGTCGGCAAGGCCATGCAGCGGCTCATCGACGGCTACTACACAGTCACTGATGAGGAACTCTATGCGCTGCTTGCCCTGCTGGAGCAGCAGGAACAGCTGCGTCTGGAACCCTCGGCACTGGCCGGCATGCCGGGCATTGCCCGGGTGCTTGAGGGACAGCAG
Organism: Halopseudomonas formosensis; assembly: GCF_900115905.1. Taxonomy (GTDB): domain Bacteria; phylum Pseudomonadota; class Gammaproteobacteria; order Pseudomonadales; family Pseudomonadaceae; genus Halopseudomonas; species Halopseudomonas formosensis. The sequence continues at coordinate 246,033 of NZ_FOYD01000002.1, read as the reverse complement.
GAATATCACCAGCGCCTGCGACTGACGCCCGAGAAACTGGCGAGGGCAACCCATCTGGTCTGGGCTACCGGGGGCAGCATGGTACCGGAGAACGAGATGCAGGCCTACCTCGACCGCGGGCTGGCCGAGCTCGCCCGTTAATGCGGCTCCACTCCCGCCCGGAGTACCGGCGCGGGAGTGACAAGGGGATCTACTCCACGGTTACCGACTTGGCCAGATTGCGCGGCTTGTCCACGTCGGTACCCTTGACCAGCGCCACATGGTAACTGAGCAGCTGCAGGGGAATGGTGTAGAGAACGGGCGAGATCACCTCGTCCACCTGGGGCAGGGCAATGGTGTCCTGCTGATCGCCGTCCTGTTGGATGCTCTCGCAGGCGAAGGTGATCAGTTGGCCGCCCCGCGCGCGCACTTCCTCCAGATTGGATTTCAGTTTCTCCAGCAGGCTGTCGCTGGGCGCCACACTGACCACCGGCATATCCTCATCCACCAGCGCCAGCGGGCCGTGCTTGAGTTCGCCGGCGGCATAGGCCTCGGCGTGGATATAGGAAATCTCCTTCAGCTTCAGCGCGCCCTCCATGGCGATCGGGTAGTGCGGCCCGCGACCCAGGAACAGCGCGTGATGCTTGTTGGCGAAGCGTTCGGCGAGTCGGGTAATGGCCGGTTCCAGTGTCAGCGCCTCGCCGATCACCCCCGGCAGGCTGCGCAGGGCCGACACGTTTCGCGCAACCTGTTCCGGGGCCTTGCCCCTGACCTGCAGCAGCGCTGTGGTAAGCCACAGCAGTGCCACCAGCTGGGTGGTGAAGGCCTTGGTGGAGGCTACGCCTATCTCCGGTCCTGCATGGGTCAGCAGACGCCAGTCGGCCTCGCGCACCAGAGAGCTGCCGGCGACGTTGCAGATGGCCAGAGTGGCGAGGTAACCCTCGTTCCTGGCAAAACGCAGCGCGGCCAGGGTGTCCGCGGTCTCTCCGGACTGGGAGATGGTGATCAGCAGGGTGTTGTCCGGCACTACCACGGTGCGGTAGCGGTACTCGCTGGCCACCTCCACCTGGCAGGGCAGCCCGACCTGGGACTCGATCCAGTAACGGGCCACCAGCCCGGCGTGGAAGCTGGTGCCGCAGGCGACAATGTGAATGTGACGGACGTCGGCCAGACGCGATTCGGCATCAGGACCGAGGATGGCAGTCAGCACGTGGTTGTCGCCCAAGGTGCCGGTCAGGGTATCGGCAATGGCCTGCGGCTGCTCGAAGATTTCCTTGAGCATGTAGTGGCGGTACTCGCCCTTGTCCATGCTCAGGGCCGCATGTTCGTACTGCTGGACAGGACGCTCGACCGGCTGTTCAGCGGCGTCCCAGATGCTGCAGCCGTTGCTGGTCAGCTGGGCGTGATCGCCTTCCTCCAGATAGCGGAAACGGTCGGTGACCTGTAGCAGGGCCAGCGGATCGGATGCCAGATAATGTTCTTCGCTGCCCACGCCGATAACCAGCGGACTGCCCATCCGCGCGCAGTACAGGGTCTCGGGTTCATCCTCGTGGATCAGCGCCAGGGCATAAGCGCCGTGCAGCTCCTTCAACGCAGCGCGGAAGGCAGCCAGGAGTGATCCGCTCTGGCGGTAATGTGCGGCGATCAGGTGCGCCACCACCTCGGTATCGGTTTCCGAGGTGAACACATAACCCATGTCACTGAGCCGGCTGCGCAGGACTGCATGGTTCTCGATGATGCCGTTGTGCACTATCGCCAGCTTGTCCGAGACATGGGGGTGGGCATTGTGTTCCGCCGGTTTGCCATGGGTTGCCCAGCGGGTATGGGCAATGCCCAGAGTGCCGGTGGCCGGCGCGTTCTTCAGGGCTTCCTCCAGCTCTGCGACCTTGCCGGCGGCCCGCACCCGCTGGATCTGTTCGGTGGCACTCATCACTGCGACGCCGGCGGAGTCATAACCGCGATACTCCAGGCGGCGAAGACCTTCAAGCAGGATGGGGGTGATATTGCGCTGAGCGATGGCACCGACGATTCCGCACATGTGTAGAGTCCTGTTGTGGGATGCGAGGTCGGCATTTTATCACCGGCCGTCGCGCAGCACAGGATTTATCTTGCGCTTCAGGATCCGGGGCTGCGCCGCAGCTCAGATTCTGAAGCGTGCCACCAGTTCGCTCTGGCTGTTGGCGGTGCCGGCCAGCTCGTCGCTGAGACGGGCGTTCTGCCGGGCCTGGGTGGCGGTCTGGTCGGAGAGCAGGGCGATGTTGCTTATGCTGCGGTTGATCTCCTCCGCAACGGCGCTCTGCTCCTCGGCGGCGCTGGCGATCTGCTCGCCCATGGCACTTACGCGGGAGATGGCTTCGCGGATCCTGTCCAGCGCCTCGTCGGCCTCGATGACATGGGCCACACCCCGATCGGCCTGGTCCTTGCCGGTGCGCATGGTGTCCATGGTGCGTCCGGTGGCCTGCTGCAGGTTGTCGATCATGCGGTGGATCTGTTCGGTGGAGTCGGCAGTCCGCTTGGCCAGGGCGCGCACCTCATCGGCCACTACCGCAAAACCGCGACCCTGTTCGCCGGCCCGGGCTGCCTCGATGGCCGCGTTCAGTGCCAGCAGGTTGGTCTGCTCGGCGATGCCCCGGATCACATCGACCACGGTGCCGATCTCCTGGGCATCACTGGCCAGACGCGAGGCCGCAGTGGCAGCTGAGCTTACCGCCTCGGACAGGCTTTCAATGGCGTCCCTGGCCAGCGAGGCGACCTGCTTGCCCTGATCGGCCTGCTGGTTGGCCATCTGGGTCGCTTCGGCGGTGCGGACGACGTTGCCGGCTACCTCCTGGCTGGCCGCGGCCATCTCGTTGATGGCGGCGGCGACCATGTCGGTTTCCGCCCGCTGACGCTCCAGCTGCTCGCTGGACTGGTGTGACAGTTCCCTGCTCCGGGTCGCCTGCTGACGCAGCTGCTCAGTGAAGTCATCGACCCGGCTGATGCAGGTGCGCAGCCGGGCCTCATGGCTGTACAGAGCCATTTCCAGGCGCCCCAGCGGACCTTCCTGATCGCTATACATCGGCGCCAGCAAGGGGTCGGCAATGTTGCTTTCGGCACTGCCGAACAGGCCGATCAACCGGCGGTCACGGTGCTGCTGCAACAGCAGTCCTATGGGCGCAGCCAGCAGGAGCGCCGGGATCAGGCCCAGCGGACCGGCCAGATAGACGCCTGCGCCACCGATGACACTGCACAGTGTGGCCGGCGCCATGGCAAGCAGCTGGCGATGCCAGTTGATCGGCATGCCACGGCCGCTGTGCAGGCGCGCATAGAAGGCAGTGGTACGCGCGATTTCTTCGGGGGTGGCCCTGACCCGCACCGACTCGAAGCCCACCACCTGATCCCCCTCGCGGATGGGCGTGATGAAGGCATTCACCCAGTAGTGGTCCCCGTTCCTGGCGCGGTTCTTCACTATGCCCATCCAGCTGCGGCCCTGCTTCAGATAGCTCCAGAGGTGGGCAAATACCGCCGGGGGGACGTCCGGATGGCGGATCAGGTTATGCGCCTGGCCCAGCAGCTCCTCCCGGGTGAAGCCGGATACCTCGGCAAAGGTGTCGTTGCAGTAGGTAATCACCCCCTTCAGATCGGTGGCGGTGATGAGACGCTGGTCGTCCCGAAGTTGTATTTCTTTTTGTGTAACGGGCAGATTCTTGCGCATGGCTTACCTGAACTTGGGTGGTACCTGAACTATGCTGATAGCTATCGGCTGCGGGTGATCTTGCTTTACCCGCATTCTGGACTGTTTTCTCAGGAGGTTACTGATGTCATCGCTCGATTCGTTGCAGACGGCCAGCCAGCTGCAGGTAGGTAACACCACCTACCGCTACCACTCCTTGCCCCGCGCGGCCGCGAGCCTCGGTGATATACAGCAACTGCCGGTATCTCTCAAGGTCCTTCTGGAGAATTTGCTGCGTCATGAGGATGGGGAAACCGTCACCCGCGACGACATTCAGGCCATGGCGGACTGGCTGCGCGAACGTCGCTCGGACAGGGAGATCCAGTTCCGGCCCGCCCGGGTTCTGATGCAGGACTTCACTGGCGTGCCGGCGGTGGTGGACCTGGCCGCCATGCGGGATGCGGTGGCCCGCGCCGGCGGCGACCCCCAGCGTATCAACCCGCTGTCACCGGTCGACCTGGTGATCGACCACTCGGTGATGGTGGATCGCTTCGGCGATGAGGTTTCCTTCCAGGACAACGTGGCGATGGAGATCCGCCGCAATGGCGAGCGCTATGCCTTCCTGCGCTGGGGGCAGCACGCTTTCAACAACTTCCGGGTAGTGCCGCCGGGCACCGGCATCTGTCACCAGGTCAACCTCGAGTATCTGGCCCAGAGTGTCTGGGCGGCTGAGAGCGACGGCGAGCAGTGGGCATTCCCCGACACCCTGGTCGGCACCGACTCCCATACCACCATGGTCAACGGACTGGGTGTGCTGGGCTGGGGGGTTGGCGGTATCGAGGCGGAAGCGGCCATGCTCGGTCAGCCGGTGTCCATGCTGATCCCCGAGGTGGTGGGATTCAAACTGACCGGCAAGCTGCGCGAAGGGATGACTGCCACCGACCTGGTGCTGACGGTGACCCAGATGCTGCGTCAGCGCGGTGTGGTCGGCAAGTTCGTCGAGTTCTACGGTGATGGCCTGGCCGATCTGCCTCTGGCTGACCGGGCCACCATCGCCAACATGGCGCCGGAATACGGTGCCACCTGCGGCTTCTTCCCGGTGGATGAGGTGACACTGGACTATCTGCGCCTGACCGGCCGGCCAGCCGAGGTGGTGGCCCGGGTTGAGGCGTACAGCAAGGCCCAGGGGCTGTGGCGTGAACCCGGCCATGAGCCGCTGTTCTCCGATACCCTGCATCTGGACCTGGGCGATGTGGAACCCAGTCTCGCCGGCCCGCGCCGGCCCCAGGACCGGGTGCCCCTGCCTGGCGTTCCTGCCGCTTTCGAAGAGCTGCTGGCAATGCAGCTGAACCCCGCCGGAGAGGTGGCCCGGCTGGAAAGCGAAGGGGGCGGTGGAACCGCAGTCGGAGGCAGTGTCAGTGAGGCCAGAGTCACCCTGGGTGGCCAGTCCCATGTGCTGCGCAATGGCTCGGTGGTCATTGCGGCCATCACCTCCTGCACCAATACCTCCAACCCCAGCGTGATGATGGCTGCCGGACTGCTGGCCCGCAAGGCCATCGAAAAGGGTCTGCAGCGGCGCCCCTGGGTCAAGTCGTCCCTGGCACCCGGATCCAAGGTGGTCACCGACTATCTGGAGCGCGCCGGGCTGACCACCTACCTGGATCAGCTGGGGTTCAACCTGGTGGGCTATGGTTGTACCACCTGTATCGGCAACTCCGGTCCGTTGCCCGATGAGGTCAGTCGCGCCATTGCCGAACATGATCTGGCGGTCTCCGCAGTGCTGTCGGGCAACCGCAACTTCGAGGGCCGCATCCATCCGCAGGTCAAGGCGAACTGGTTGGCCTCACCGCCGCTGGTGGTGGCCTATGCCCTGGCGGGGGACATCCGTATCGACATGATGAGCGAGCCGCTGGGTCTGGACCGGGACAACAAGCCGGTATTTCTCCGGGATATCTGGCCGAGCAATGCGGAGATCGCCGCCGCCGTTGCCCTGGTCGAGGACAGCATGTTCCGCAACCGCTACGCCGATGTTTTCACCGGCGACGAGCACTGGCAGGCCATCGCCACCAGCGGTGGCGACACCTATGCCTGGGACAGCCAGTCGACCTACGTGCAGAATCCGCCGTATTTCAACGGTATCGACAAGCCCCTGCAGCCGCTGCGGCCCATTGAGGACGCCCGGGTGCTGGCGGTGTTCGGTGACTCCATCACCACCGACCACATCTCACCGGCGGGCAACATCAAGGCCAGCTCGCCGGCCGGTGAGTATCTGCAGTCCCTGGGCGTCAGCCCAGAAGACTTCAACTCCTACGGCTCACGGCGCGGCAACCACGAGGTGATGATGCGCGGCACCTTCGCCAATATCCGTATCCGCAACCGCATGCTCGGCGGTGAGGAGGGCGGGGTGACCATCCATGTGCCCAGCGGAGAACGCATGTCCATCTACGATGCGGCCATGCGTTATCAGGCCGAGGGCACGCCCCTGGTCGTGCTGGCAGGCAAGGAGTACGGCACGGGATCGAGTCGTGACTGGGCGGCCAAGGGGACCAACCTGCTGGGCGTCAAGGCGGTGATCGCCGAGAGCTTCGAGCGTATCCACAGATCCAACCTGGTGGGCATGGGTGTGCTGCCACTGCAGTTTGTCGACGGGCAGAACGCCGCCACCCTGCAGCTGACCGGCCATGAGGTGCTGGATATCCCCGGCATCGACGACAATATCAGGCCCGGTCAGCAGCTGCGCGTGGTCGCGCGGCGCGAGACCGGCGAGCCGCTCGAATTCAAGGTGCTCTGCCGTATCGACACGCGCAACGAGGTGGACTACTTCAAGGCCGGCGGCATCCTGCACTACGTGTTGCGGCAGATGCTGGAGCCTCGGTAGGGCAGGGCGGCGGAGGGCTATTCGCCGAGGAAGCCGCCTGACTGCCGGGCCCACAGTTGGGCATAGAGGCCGCCACGGCTGATCAGTTCGGCGTGGCTGCCATCCTCGACGATGCGGCCCTGGTCCATGACGATGAGCCTGTCCATTTCGGCGATGGTGGACAGGCGGTGGGCAATGGCGATCACCGTCTTGCCGCGCATCAGCAGATTGAGGTTTTCCTGAATGGCCGCTTCGACCTCCGAGTCCAGCGCCGAGGTGGCTTCATCCAGAATCAGGATGGGAGCATCCTTGAGCATTACCCGGGCGATGGCGATGCGCTGGCGCTGTCCGCCCGACAGCTTGACCCCGCGCTCGCCCACATGGGCATCATAGCCACGGCGCCCGCGGGCATCGCTCAGCCCCGGGATGAAACCATCGGCGTGGGCGCTGCGCGCCGCCTCCAGCATCATCTCCTCGGTTGCATCAGGGCGCCCGTAAAGGATGTTGTCCCGTACCGAGCGGTGCAGCAGCGAGGTGTCCTGGGTGACCATGCCGATATGTCGGCGCAGGGAGTCCTGACTGACCTCGGCAATATCCTGCCCGTCGATCAGGATCCGGCCCCGCTCCACGTCATGGAAACGCAGCAGCAGATTGACCAGGGTGGACTTGCCTGCTCCCGAACGGCCGACCAGACCGATGCGCTCACCCGGGCGGATATGCAGGTTGAGATCCTCGAGCACGCCGCTGCCCTTGCCGTAGTGGAAGCTGACCTGATCGAAGCGAATTTCTCCCTGGCTGACCACCAGCTCCTTCGCATCCTCATGATCGGTTACCGTCTGCGGTCGGGCAATGGTCTGCACCCCGTCCTGCACTGTGCCGATGTTCTCGAACAGCGCAGAGATCTCCCACATGATCCACTGGGACATGCTCCACAGGCGCAACACCAGACCGACGGCCACCGCCACCGCACCCACGCCTATGCTGGCCTGCAGCCACAGCCACAGGGCCAGTCCGGTCACGCTGGCCAGCAGCATACCGTTGAGCAGGTAGAGCGATACGTTGACCAGGGTCACCAGACGCATCTGCCGGTAGACTGTGGTCATGAATTCGGTCATGCCCTCTCGGGCATGCCGCGCCTCGCGCTGGGCATGGGAAAAGAGCTTGACCGTCTGGATATTGGTGTAGGCATCGACAATACCGCCGGTCATCACCGAGCGGGCATCGGCCTGCTCCTCGGCCACCTTGCCCAGTCGGGGAATGAAATGGCGCATCATCAGCGTATAACCCAGCGCCCAGCCCAGCAGCGGTATCATCAGGCGCCAGTCGGCCAGCCCCACCACCAGCACGGTACCCAGAAAGTACACCGCAACATAGTTGAGCACGTCGATCAGCTTGATCACGCATTCGCGCACCGCCAGCGCCGTCTGCATCACCTTGGTAGCGATGCGACCGGCGAACTCATCCTGGAAGAAGCTCATCGACTGGCGCAGCAGATAACGGTGCACCAGCCAGCGGATGCGCATCGGGTAGTTGCCCATCAGTGTCTGGAAGTTGAACAGCGAGCTGGTCAGCACCAGCAGCGGCAGCAGGGCCATGACCACCAGGAACATCCCGGCCAGCTTCCAGCCCTCGTTCTGCACGAAGGTGCTGCGGTCCTGATGGGACAGCCAGTCGACTATGTTGCCGAGGAAACTGAACAGCCAGACCTCGGTGATGGCAACCGAGGCGGTCAGCAGGGCGGAGATGACCAGGAATGGCCAGGCGCCCCGGGTGTAATGCACGCAGAACGCCAGCAACCCGCGGGGTGGCTGGGCAGGGTCCTCGGTGGGAAAGGGATCCAGACGTCGTTCGAACCAGCGGAACATGGGCAGGCCTATGGCAACAGCGAAGGCTGGGCATTATGCGCGCTGATCCGCGTCCGGCTCAAGTGAAGCGGCCGGATGCCGGAGGTGCCGACCATGACGTGGGCGCCGAATTGCTCCACAATGGCAGGCATCGATTCAGGTACGGGTGATCCATGACCTGGTTTTGGCTGTGGTGGACAAGGGTATGCAGATTCTTGATGACGGGACGCGAAGCGCTGGTGGTACAGCGGCGGGATGACTACGGCGCACTGCGCATCACCGAGAACAGTGAGGGTTACCGGTTTCTCTATTTCGGCTCGCTGACCGAGCAGAGCTGCGTGTTCATGCCGGACCCGGCATGGCTCGAGTACGACTACACCCGCGCCATGCAGCTGGCCAACTTCTGGGTCCCGGCGCCGGCGCAGATGACCCTGCTGGGGCTGGGCGGCGGCGCCCTGGCCAACAGTCTGCTGCGGCATTTCGATCCGCAGCAGGTGACCGCCGTGGAGTTGCGCCGCGAGGTGGTGACCCTGGCGCGGGAATGGCTCGGCCTGAGTGAGGATCCCCGTCTTCAGGTCAGGATCGGTTGTGCCGAGCGTTACATCGACTCCGCTGCTGCCAGCTGCGACCTGCTGTTTGTCGATCTGTACATGGAAGGCGGGCTGTCGCGGCTGCAACTGCAGTCCGGTTTCTTCCACAAATGCCAGCAGGCCCTGCGCCCCGGTGGCGTGCTGGTGATCAACCAGTGGCAGATGGGCGAAAGTGGGCTGCCCTATGGTGCCAGCCTGCTCAACGAGCTCTTCGGTGACCAGTATCTGCAGGTACAGGTGGAGGAGGGCAACATACTGCTGTTCATCCCCGCCGCCGGTCAGCCACCCCTGAACCTGGACCGCCCGGCGATGCATGACTGGGCTGCCGGTCTGCAACAGCGGCTGGGTTACTCGCTGCAGCTCTACATCAACAATCTGCACCGGGCGGCGGATGTCGTCGCCCCGGCCGACTAGACCGACTGCTGCTGGCCGGTAAAACGCAGCATGCTCCCGCAGCGCAGGCAGGAATAGCGTCGCCCCCGGGCCACCAGAGCATGGCGCTGCGGAGTGAAGGGTATGTGCTCGGGGCAGGCGCAGCGGTACAGATAGCGGGTACTGCGCCTCCGGGGTACCTGATAGTCATGACAGCGCAGCGCCGGCAGCCCGAACAGGCCGGTCATCAGCCCCTTCCATTCCTTCCCGTGGGGCCGGATGCGCTCGCCATAGAGGGCATGGGCCAGCAGATGGGCTGCCTCATGGGGCACGGTCTGCCGCAGGAAATCCTCGGCGTTCTCCCGATACAATTGCCCATTGAAACGCAGCAGATTGCGATACAGATAGGCCACGCCGGCCTTCTGTCCGCGAAGGTCCAGGGTTACCTGCGGGCGGGGAAAGGGGCGGTTGAAATGGCGCTCGGCGAGCTGGTAGCACTCTTCGAGTCGGTGCATTATGAGTTCCATGGCGCGCATTATACGGGCCGGTGGGCCGGACGGGAAAAGGAAGCGGACAAGGAATGAATGGACTGGGTTATGACATCGAGCTGACGGGCCTGCTGATCGCTATGGCGGTCGGGCTGATCATCGGCTTCGAAAGGGGCTGGCAGTCGCAGAATCTGGACGGCGCCCGCCACGAAGAGATAGATGACCAGACGGTGACCGGTATCCGCACCTTCGGTCTGCTGGGACTGGCCGGCGGGGTAGTGGCCCAGTTGGGTATCCTCAGCAGCCACTGGGTGCTGGCGGCGGCCTTGCCCGGCGTTACCGCTCTGCTTATCGCCGGCTACATCCACACCAGCCGGGCAACCGGCGATCTCGGTGCGACCACCGAAGTGGCAGCCCTGCTGGCCTTCCTGCTGGGGGCCCTGGCAGTACACGGCCTGTATCTGGAGGCGGCCACGGCGGCCGTGGTCACCGCCGTGCTGCTCGGCTCCAAGGAGCGTCTTCACGCGCTGCTGCGCAATCTGTCGCGGCTGGAGCTCAATGCTTCCCTGCAGCTGCTGGTGATAGTGCTGGTGGTGCTGCCATTGCTGCCCAATCAGTCCATGGGCCCCTGGGACAGCATCAATCCCCAGGTCATCGGCTGGCTGGTCATTCTCATTGCCGGCATCAGCTTCGCCGGCTATTTCGCGGTCCGGCTGCTGGGGGATCGGGTCGGTCTGGTGCTGACCGCGTTGCTCGGCGGCCTGGCTTCCAGTACCGCATTGACCCTGGCCTTCTCGCGGATGGCCCGTGTAGATAGCAGCCGCAGTGCATTGCTTGGCGCCGGGATTGCCCTGGCCTGTGGCACCATGGCGGTACGTCTGCTGATCGAGGTGGCAGTGGTCAACCGTGCTTTGGTCATGCCTCTGCTGCCGGGCGTGATGGCACTGGCGTTGATACCCCTGCTGGCGCTGGGCTGGATCATCTGGCGCCACCGTGGCGAGCAGCCGGTGCGGCACGCCCCGCCGATGCACAACCCGCTGGATCTGCAGCAGGCGCTGGTCATGGCCGGGCTGCTGACCCTGATCTTCATGCTTTCCAGCGGTGCCGAGCACTGGTTCGGCAGCCAGGGGGTCTATGTGCTGTCGGTGCTGGCAGGCGTTGCCGATGTGGACGCGGTCACCATTGCCCTGGCGCAGCAGGCGCGCGATGGTCTGGACGAGACCGTGGCGGTGCGCGGCATACTGCTGGCGGCGCTGACCAATACAGCGGTCAAGGCGGTCATGGTGTTGGTGGTCGGCGGACTGCCTCTGGCGCGCTGGGCCAGCTCCATATTGCTGCTGGCCCTGCTGGCCGGTGGTGCGGCGCTGCTGCTGGTCTGAGGCGCCCAGCGCTCAGAAGATGCCGGCATCCAGCCCGGCAGCCATATACAGTGCGAGTTCTTCCACGCTGCCGACAAACCCCGGCTGCCATTCGCCGCGCAGTACCAGTGGATCCTGCACCCAGGTCCAGCGCAGGCCGGTGACTATGGTCTCCACCGCCCGGCGGGTGCCTGTCCCGTCATGCCCGGCCCGGATATAGAGGGCGCAGGGCAGGCCCTGCTTCTTCTCCAGCACCGGGTAGTAGCAGCGATCAAAGAAATCCTTCAGCGCCCCGCTCATGTAGCCCAGGTTTTCCGTGGTGCCGAGAAGGATGCCGTCGGCCTGCAGCACATCCTCCGGGGTGGCTTCCAGCGGTGCCACCCAGCGCACCTGCACGTTCTCGATGGTGTCCGCGCTGGCCCCACGTACGGCGGCATCGCGCAGCAGACGGGTGTTTTCAGACGGGGCGTGGGCGACGATCAACAGATGCCGTTCGGGCATGCACATTCCCTCCGGTGCGGGTTCAGGGGCTTGCGGCCAGTGTAGCGGTTTTACTCGGCGCGGTGGCGGGATCGCCGATCCTGTCTTAGCTTGGATGGGGTGCCATACCTTCTGAATCATTCTGCCAGAGGCCTTGCATGCTACGCATAGTGACCACCATCAGTGCCCTGTTGACCGGCGTAGCCCTCATGCTCATGGGGACAGGGCTGCTCAATACACTGGTGCCACTGCGCGGTGACGCTGAAGGCTTTTCCGATCAGGTTCTGGGTCTGTTCGGATCCGCCTACTTTGCCGGGTTCATGCTCGGCACCTGGCTGTGCCCCCGGCTGATCCGTCGTATGGGGCATATCCGCGCCTTTGCCTTTTTCGCCTCAGCCGCGGCGGGCTGCATCATTCTCCATGTGATGTTCGTCAACATGCTCTTCTGGCTGCTCCTGCGGCTGGTGGCCGGGACCATGCTGGTGGGGGTATCCGCGTCCATCGAGAGCTGGCTCAACTCCGGAGCGCCCAAAGAGCGCCGTGCCCGGGTGTTCTCGGTCTACATGGCGGTCAACCTTGGCGCACTGGCGCTGTCACAGCAGCTGCTGCAGGTAAACAATCCGCTGGCCAACCTGATGTTCGGCGTCTCGGCCTTCTTCGTCATCGTGGCCATCATGCCGGTGGTGGCCACGCGCTTGCCCCAGCCGGAGATAGCCGACGTCCCCGGGCTGCGGCTCACAGCCTTGTGGCGGGCGGCCCCCGTCGCCTGCGCCGGCGCGGTTCTGTCGGGCCTGGCCATGGGTGGATTCTGGGGCCTGGGCGCGCTCTTTGCCGGGCGCATGGGATTGGAGACCGGGGAGATCGCCAGCTTCATGTCCCTGGTAGTGGTAGCCGGGGCCCTGTCCCAGTGGCCGATGGCAATGGTCTCCGACCGCATCGACCGGCGCATGGCGCTGATGGTGGTGGCTGGTCTGGCGGCGCTGGGTGGGCTGGTGATGGCCATGTTCGGCAGCGTGAGGGCAGGGTTGCTGATTGGCGCCGCTCTCTTCGGTGCAGGCTCCTTTTCGGTGTATCCCACGGTGGTGGCTCACCTCATCGATCACCTGCGCAAGGAAGACGTGCTATCCGGCAGTGCCGGCATGCTGATGCTGCATGGCGTGGGTTCGGCAGTCGGGCCGGCCATTGCCGGTTGGCTGATGGCCGGCTCGGCAACCCTGCTGCCCCTGTATTTCCTGGCCATGTTCAGTGCCTGTGGCCTGTACAGCCTGTGGAGCTGGTACCACACCCGTGACCGCATCGTCGCGGCTGCAGCGCGTCAGGTCAGCATGGCACATACGGTGTCGGCCGAAGCCCTGGAGATGGTGGTGGACGAGCAGAAGCCGGATGAGGAAGCGGGCGACCCGGAGGTCGCCCGCTGAGCGGTTACTGACGCTCGCTTGGGTGGATCTGGAAAATGGCGGTGGTGCCGCTGACCTCGTTGCCGACGATCAGCAGCGGCTCGCCGGAAGGGGAGTCTTCGGCACTGACGAAGGCCAGGCCTTCGGGGCCCAGATCGCCGGCCTCGTCCAGGCGCCCAGCAGCGGCCAACTCCTCCGGCTCGTCCACCCAATTGTTCCGGGTGTTCAGGTAATCCTGGAACAGCGGCTGGCTGGGGTCAGTGATGTCGAACACCATGATGCCGCCCATGCGCTCCAGCCCGATGAAGGCAAAGGTCTGCTCTCCGATACGGCCCAGAGCGATGCCTTCCGGCTCGGGCCCCTTGGCGTCGCTGCGGCTGTCAAAGCCATTGGCTTCGTCATGACCCGAGTTGAAGTACTCCAGGCAGGGAATGCTGCGATCCTCACCCAACAGGCACTCGTAATCGGTCTGACCGGCGAGAAACTTCTCGAAGAAATCCCCGGAATCCCACACCAGCTCACCGTCCTCATCCCAGATAGAGAAGGAGCGGGCACCATAGGAATGCAGGGTGTGGTACATCAGATAGCCGTTGCTGGCATCCGCTGTCGGGTCGGGATTGCCTGCTGCATCGTGGTAGACCGGGCTGCTATCGGCCTGGGTCTTGTAGCCCTGCACCCAGCTGACGTTCAGCCGGCCCAGACCGCCACCGCTCACCGGATCGGCCTCGTCCTCGCGGCAGGACCCCGAAGGCCTGCTCGGATCCAGACCGGCACCGCAATAGGAGAACACGGCCGGATCGAGCAGGGCACCCCTGGCCAGCTCAGCCAGCTGCGGCGGCATGTCGTCAGCGTAACGGCGGCTGAAGCCATTATGGTGAACCAGATGCTTCAGGCGTATCTCCTCGACAAAGCCCTTGCTGCGATCGCCTGGCAGGGAGTCGTCCGAGCCCCAGTAGGCATCATCATCCTCGCCCCAGGCCCGGGCATCGCCCTCGTTGGCCGAGACGATATAGGTGCGATCCTCGACGCTGTAACTGGCGATGGCATCGGGGTGGTACATGCCTACGACCCCCGGCCAGCTCTGGAAGTTGAGTGCCGGAGCTCCAGCAGGGCCGTCTTCGTCGCTGGCGTCGAGCTGGTTGCCAGGCTGACCGTAATCCTTGTAGCCCAGGGGCAGGATGTCGGTGATGGTCGCGCTGGCGACGTCCAGTCGTGCCAGTGCGTTGTTTTCCTGCAGGGAAACCCACGCAGTGCCGGAGTCGGGGGAGACGGTGATGTACTCCGGCTCCATGTCCCGGGCCACGCTGGCGAGGTTGTCGGGGCCGTAGGCCACGCGGTTGTCCCCCGGACCATAAATCCGTACGCCGCGCTTGATGAGCTGTTGCTTCTGCGCTTCGAATTGACCGAAGCCCGCAACCCGAGCTGTACCGAAGCCGCTGCCATCGGCCAGTACTTCCACCACGCTGACTGAGCCTTCAGGGTCGACGGAATAGTCATTGCTGGGCTCGCCTTCGTTCGCGACCAGGACATAGCGGCCGTCAGGAGTGAAGGTGACCATGTCCGGCAGGGCGCCTACCTGCACGCGGTCGATCAGCGTCAGGGTAGTGGCGTCATACAACTCCACACTGCCAGGGCTGGTCTTGGGCGAGGCTTCCACGGCTACCGCCAGCAGACCGTCACGCCAGGCCACGCTGTTGATGGTCGCTCCCGGGATATCGGTGGCCAGGGAGTCGACCAGCGTCGGGGTGGCGGGGTTGCTGGCATCCAGTACGTCCACCGCCCCGGACCGGGCGTTGACCATGAAAATGCGCTGGTTCACCGGGTCGAAGGCCGGAATCTCCGCCGCGCTGACCTCATAGGCGCCGGTGGAATAGCGGCCCAGCAGACTCAGCTCGATATCCTGCGGTGCAGCAGCGGGGGGCGTTACAACGCCGTCGCTGCTGCTCCCGCCGCTGTCACCAAGACAACCGCTCAAACCGGCCGCAACCGCCAGGGCAGTTGCACTCATCATCCATCTTTTCATCAAGGGCTTCCGTTAATTGAAATGGGCGCCTACTTGATAACGCTGGCCGGTTACGGAGTGGTGACGAAATTGCTGCGAAATGAAGACGGCAGGAAGAAGCAGAGAGGCTAATGCGGTTTCGCTATCAGTGCGCGCGCGGTAACCGCAAAACTCTCTAAAAGGGGCGGACCCACTTTATTCGAATTTGACTATAGTCAAGGCAGGTGGGCGACACGATGTCGCAGCCGCCCCCCGGCGCCGCCATAGGCGTTGGTACAAGAATAAATCAGGAGGTCAGACCATGATCCAGAATGTTGTGGGGCTGTTCACCAACCCGGACAAGGCGTGGAGAAGCATCAAGGCCGGTGAAATGACTCTCGGGCCGATTTACCTGGTGCACGTACTGGTTCTGGCGGCTATTCCTGCGGTATCTGCCTATATAGGCACAACCCAGGTAGGCTGGACCATAGGTACCCTGGAACCGGTCAAGCTGACCCAGGCCAGTGCGCTGCAGATGACGGCGCTCACCTGGCTTGCGATGCTGGCAGGTGTAGCGGTCATGGGTGCTTTCATCCACTGGATGTCGCGGACCTATGATGCCAACCCGACCATCAGCGAATGCGTCATCTTCGCCGCCTACACCGCCACGCCCCTGTTCATCGCCGGATTGGCGGCCCTGTATCCGGACCTCTGGCTGGCCATGATCGCAGGCACAGTTGCCATCTGCTACACCACCTACCTCCTGTACCAGGGTATCCCCATCTTCATGGGCATCCCGGAGGAGGAAGGCTTCCTGTTTGCCAGCTCCATTCTGGCGGTGGGACTGGTGGTTCTTGTCGGCATGATGGCCACCGCGGTCATCTTCTGGGGGCTGGGTGTCGGTCCCGTCTACCTGCGCTGACATCCCTGAACGCGGAGGGTGCCGTCCGGCGCCCTCCGCGTGCTCCGCTGTTTTTCTGGTGGTCGATTCCCGGTAGAATGCCCGGTTTTGAGTACACCCGGGTTCCCCACCATGTCCAGCCTTAGCGTGAACCAGAACAAATTGCAGAAACGTCTGCGTCGTCTGACGGCAGAAGCGGTTACCGATTACAACATGATCGAGGACGGCGACAAGGTCATGGTCTGCCTGTCCGGTGGCAAGGACAGCTACACCATGCTGGACATGCTGCTGTACCTGCAGAAGGTCGCGCCCATCCGCTTCGAGATCGTAGCGGTAAACATGGACCAGAAGCAGCCCGGCTTCCCCGAGCATGTGCTTCCGGCCTACCTTGATGGCCTGGGCATTCCGTACCACATCCTCGAACGCGACACCTATTCCATCGTCAAGGAGAAGGTGCCCGAGGGCAAGACCACCTGTTCCCTGTGTTCGCGCCTGCGTCGTGGCAATCTCTACACCTTTGCCGACGAGATCGGCGCCACCAAGATGGCGCTGGGGCACCACCGGGACGACATCGTCGAGACCTTCTTCCTCAACATGTTCTATGGCGGCAACCTCAAGGCCATGCCGCCCAAGCTGCGCTCCGATGACGGTCGCAACGTGGTGATCCGCCCGTTGGCCTACTGCAACGAGAAGGACATCGAAGCCTATTCGGTACTCAAGGAGTTTCCCATCATTCCCTGCAACCTCTGCGGCTCCCAGGAGAACCTGCAGCGCCAGGTGGTCAAGGAGATGCTGCGCAGCTGGGAGCGGGAAACCCCCGGCCGGGTGGAGAACATTTTCCGCGCCCTGCGCAACGTCCAGCCGTCTCAGCTGGCCGATACCGCGCTGTTCGACTTCGCCAGCCTCAGGGTGGATGACAGCGCCACGCCGCGCTTCGTCAACATCATGAATCTCTGACCCCGGCAAGGAGCGGTCATGCGCAACTACCAGTGGCTGGAAGAGTATTGCCTTAACCGCTTCGGCTCCCGTCAGGCGCTCGAGTCCCGTCTGCCGATTCCCCGTGATCCGGAGCAGCTCAGGGCCATGCCCGATGACCGCTACCTGTCGCACATTGCCCTGAGAGTGTTCCGGGCGGGACTCAAGCACAGCGTGGTGGATGCCCGCTGGCCGGCCTTCGAGGAAGTATTCTTCGGCTTCGACCCCGAGAAGGTGGTGCTGATGAGTGCCGAGCACATCGAACGGCTCATGGGCGACAAGCGGCTCATCCGGCACCTGGCCAAGATGCGCAGTGTGCCGCGCAATGCCCAGATGGTGCTGGATCTGAGTCGCGAGTACGGCAGCATGGGCGCGCTGATAGCCGACTGGCCCACCGAGGATATCGTCGGCCTCTGGCGTCTGCTGGCCCGCCGGGGCAACCAGCTGGGCGGGCTCTCGGTACCGCGCTTTCTGCGCATGATCGGCAAGGACACCTTCGTCACCACTGCGGATGTGCTGGCAGCGCTGGTGGCAATGGGTGTATTGGACAGGGCGGTGGCCACCAGTCAGCGGGACCTGGCCACGGTGCAGCAGGCATTCAATCAGCTGGTCGAGCAGAGCGGTCGGCCACTGTGTCAGTTGTCAGTCATGCTGGCCTTCACGGTGAATCATTGAGTTACGTTTCAGCGCTCAGGCGGTATCTCAGAACTTGACCTCAACCCATTGTCTTGGCAAGGTAATCGCATTTCCCATCCGAGGGGTTAGGTATGCGCCTGTTCCTGTTGCCGCTGCTGACCGCGCTGGCCGTTCTGGCTGGCTGTGCCAATGCGCCACAGCCTTTGCCACCGCCGCCCCCTGTTGCAGTCGAAGCGCCCACCAAGCCCGCTTTCCATGACGAGATCCTGTTCCACGCCTTCAGCCTGGTCGGTACACCCTACCGCTGGGGCGGCAGCTCTCCGGAAACCGGCTTCGACTGCAGCGGATTGATCAACTACGTGTTCCGAGAGACGGCTGGGGTCACTCTGCCCAGAACCACCGCCGGCCTCAGCGAACTGCCGCGCAAGGCCGCGACGGATGCCCTGCAACCCGGTGACCTGGTGCTGTTCTCGACCCGTGGCAAGCGGGTGGACCATGCCGGCATCTATGTCGGGGATGGGCGCTTCCTGCATGCGCCCAGCAGTGGTGGACGAGTGCGCCTCGACGATCTCCAGGCCAGTTACTGGCAGCGCAGTTACATCAGCGCCCGGCGGGTGCTCGATCACTGATTCTCTGCAGTTCTGCAGCAGCAACTGCGCTCAGCGCAGGGGTTGCAGCCTCGCTTCCAGGCGTCCTTCGCTCACCAGCTCCATGAACTCGTCGCCCAGTCGCTGACTTTCCGCCATGGCCTGACGCCAGTACTGCTCTCGACCCGCATCGTCGGCGCCGAACCGGCGATAGTCCCGGCGATCCGGCAGCTTGCCGTAGGGCAGGCGCGCCAGATAGGCCGGCGAGGGCGCCACCAGCAGCACATCCCCCGCGCGATCAGCGCAGGCCCGGCGCCAGGGCATCGCCTTGTCGAACCAGCCCGGCACCACCCGGTCGATGAAGTGCGGGTAGAGCACCACGCCGGGAGCCTTCCATGGCAGATCCAGGTGGTAGTCGAGCAAGCCGCCATCACGGTACACGCCCTCGCTGGCGCCGGGAATATCCCGCACCGCCTCCATCACCATGGGAATGGAGCCCGAGGCCAGCAGTGCCGGTCGCAGGTTGTCCGTGCTCAGGCTCACGTAGCTGGTGACGAAGTCGTCAAGATCACCGAGGGGCGGAGCCAGCCGGGTATCGTGGATGATGACCCGTTCGAACCACCGCTTGAGGTGGCGCCGTCCCAGCAGGTTGCTGCCAATCACGCCGCCCAGCCCCAGCCCCAGTGCTCTGGGGTGGTCCAGCTGCAGCAGACGCAGGGACTTCACCACCATGATGTTGAGATGGTAGAGCGGATTGGACAGGATGGCTTCATCCTGACCTTCCAGCAGTTCATCCAGCATGGTCGCGCAGCGCCGGCTGATCTCCGCCACGGTGATGCCCTTGGGGAAGCGCTGGGTGGTATAGAGTTCACCCAGACGCTGCAGGCCGGCCACCGGGTCCGGCTTGCACACGCTGGCGAAGCGCCAACTGCCGATCGAGGCGCCCACCAGACTGCGCGGTTGCGGCGCCTGGGGGAGCCACTGACCGAAGATGGCCATGTCCAGACCCTGGATACCCAGTGCCTTGGGGCCTCCGGCAGCGCCGGGTATGACGTGGATATCGGCTGGTTGCAGGCCCGATTCACGAATGCGGGCGAGGGCGCGGGCGCCGGCGCGGAGCGTCAGAGCGGGTTCGGGAACATGAATGGCGACCATGAAACATCCATCAGTGCGAAACAAGTCGTCATATTGTCTCAGGATCAATGGCGCTTGTCAGCGAGGACGCTCAACGTCTGAAGGTGACGTAGCGACGATGGGGATTCCCGCCGCGCCAGATGAAGCCCTCGAAGTAGTAATGCAGGAAACTCACCGTCAGTACCAGGATACTGACCAGAACGTAATGCTGGTAGGAGGTCAGCAGGTAGGCAATGCCCACTGACATGAGCGGTAGCAGTATCACCGGTGACAGCCGGGTGAAACTGGCCAGCTGATAGAGGCCGTTGACCGGTGCTTCGCCGTTGCGGTTGCGGTCATGGGTGACATACACCATGTAAGCGGTGACATCGTGGATGATGCGGGGGATCAGGATCACGAACAGGGCGTAACCGACTTCCTGAATCAGCAGGGTGGAAAGAATCAACGCCACATTGCCCCACAGATACCAGACGCCGATCCGGTGTCTGGAGCGGGGTGTCAGGCGGATCGCCAGCACCACCAGAGCAGCGCCGACCAGCGCGGCGCTGTAGGTCAGCAGGGTGTACAGACTGATGTCTCCCAGCCAGATGTTGCCCAGAAAGCGCTCGCCATACACATTCATGTAAATCGCCATGCCGGCAATGATCGACAGCCATTTCCACAGGCGGTAACTGCGGCACGGCGGTACGCCCATCATCATCAGAGTCAGTCCCAGCTGCTGGGCCAGCACGTGATAGATGGTGTAGAAGCCGAGGAAGACGAACAGCAGGTTGTAGCTGACAGGTTGCGGGCCCAGATATCCCGCGCTGGCGATGCCGGCGAACAACAGCATCGGCCACAGCAGGCTGCGCCGGTAATGGTTGAGGTACTCCCGATCGGCCATGGTAATCAGGCTGGCGATGATATGTGGTAGCCCAAAGATGACCGTCCAGAATGGCCAATCCTCGGGTTGTGTGGGAATTCGCTGATAGACCATCCCGCCCTCGAACAGCCAGGCATCCGTGAAGACCACCAGCAGCGACAGTGGAATCACCAGATACAGGGCCAGTAACCAGCGACAGTCAATGACATGGACAGTCTGCTGCGGCAGGGGTAGGGTCTGTTCCCGTGCGGACATGAGCGCACCCGTTCGGCAGATGTTGTTTTTTTTCGAGTTAACCACAGACGCACCCGGCAACCCATCACCTGACCGGGTCATTTTCGGGGTTGTGGCTGGGCGGGGTGGCGCGGCCGGCAGGCCAGACAGGTAGAACGAAGCGGACAAGCCGATTGTCTTAAGCTTGGCTTCAGGTTGTTTTAAGCCTGAATTCAGCTTGGTCTTCTAGGCTATCCTTGTGTTCAAACAACGGAGTTACCTGATATGAAAAACTGCATTGCAATTTCCTGCGCCGTACTGCTGGGTCTGGGTTCCGCTGCTGCCATGGCTGATGATGATATCAGTCGCGAGGAAGCGGCCCGTCTGGTCGAGCAGGGCACTATCCAGTCGCTGGAAAGCCTGGAGCAAAAGGCCCTGTCGATCAAGGCCGGCCAGATCACCGACCGTGATCTGGAGCTGGACGACGGTCGCTACGAGTACAAGCTGGATATTCGCAGCGAGGATGGTACCGATTGGGATATCACCCTGGATGCAGCCACCGGCGACGTCATCAAGACCGAGCAGGATGACTGATCTTCACCGTCGCCTGAAACCAGCCGCCCTGTGCGGCTGGTTGCTTTTTGGGCTATGGGCGGGCCCCGCGTTCGCCCATGACATTGATCAGGATGAAGCCCTGCGTCTGACCGAGCAGGGGCATATCCTGCCATTGCACGTGCTGATCGAAGATGCGCTGCAGCGCTATCCCGGGCGCTTTCTCGGCGCCGAGCTGGAACGCGATGATGGTCGGTACATCTATGAGCTGGAACTGGTCACCCGGGATCGCCGGGTTGTCGAGCTGGAGTATGATGCGGTCACTGGCAGACTGCTGGATGTGGATATCGACGAGGATGACTGATGCGGCTGTTGCTTGCCGAGGATAACGTGGCCCTGGCGGAAGGGCTGATGCAGGATCTGCGGCAGGCGGGGTATGTCGTCGACTGGCGTGCCGACGGGCGTGATGTGCAGCAGCTGGCCGAGATCGAGCCCTATGACCTGTGCATTCTGGACTTGGGTCTGCCCGGCAGAAGTGGACTGGAGGTCCTGCAGGCCTGGCGTGCCCGGGGCATGAATCTTCCGGTGCTGATCCTCACCGCACGCGACAGCTGGGCCGAGCGGATCGATGGCCTGCGCGCCGGCGCCGATGACTATCTCACCAAACCCTTTCATCCCGAGGAATTACTGTTGCGGGTTCAGGGTCTGCTGCGTCGCAGCCATGGGCATGAGCCCAGACCGACCCTGCAGGCCGCCGGCCTGACGCTGGATGAAAGCACCCAGCAGGTCTCCGGGCCCGGACTGGAGGCGGTGGATCTGTCGGCCAGTGAGTTTCGCCTGCTGCGCTGCCTGATGCTGCACGCGGGCAAGCTGGTGTCCAAGTCCCGGCTCATGGAGCACCTGTACGATAACGAAGCCGAGCGGGAATCCAACGTCATCGAGGTGCAGATCAATCATCTGCGCCGCAAGATCGGCCGCGACGCCATCGAGACCCGCCGTGGTCAGGGCTACGTGCTGGTCGGGCGGCAGACGTGAATTCCATCAGCCGCCGCCTGGGTGGCGGACTGCTGCTGGTACTGCTGCTGACGGTTACCCTGGTCGGGCAGGGGGCGGTGTGGGTCTTTGACCGGGCGCTGCGCGATTACCTGAGCAGCGACCTGCAGCGCGAAGCTGATGCGCTGTTGGCCGCGGTCACCAGCGGGCCGCAGGGGCTCTACCTGGATACCGGGCGCGTCAGTCCGGATTACATGCGGCTGTATTCCGGGCGCTACTTCATTGTCGAGGCGGGCCCGCATCGCTGGCGCTCGCGTTCATTATGGGACCAGCGTCTGCCCATGCCGCTGGACAGCGCTGACCATACCCTGCAACCCGGCCCCTCCGGACAGCAGCTGCTGGTGCGCTCCGAGCAATTCAACAAGCTGGGGCAGTCAGTGGAGATCAGTGTGGCGCTGGATTATCAGCCACTGCTCGAGGCCTTTGCGCGTGCCCGTGTCTGGCTCTGGGGGCTGGGCGGGCTGGCGGTGCTGATCAGCCTCGCGGTGCAGCAATTGCTGCTGCGCAAGGCACTACGGCCGCTGCGCCAAGCCCGGCAGGAACTGGCCGAGTGGCAGGCCGGGCAGCGTCTGCAGTTGTCCGATCAGGTTCCGCAGGAACTGCTGCCGCTGGTACAGGAAGTCAACCATCTCGGAGCGCAGCTGGAGCGCATCATCCAGCGCGCGCGCAAGGGTGTCGGCGATCTCAGCCACGGTTTGAAGACCCCGCTGGCGGTGGTGGAAAGGCTGCTCATCAAAGAGGTGCTGGACGCCGGCGACCGGGAGGTCCTGCACCAGCAGATCGAGCAGATCCGCCGTCAGCTCGAGCGCGCCCTGCAGCGCGCACGGCTGGCGCCGGAGCGACAGCTGACCCGGCGTTTCAGCGCAGCGGAGGACCTGCCCTGGCTGTGTACCTCGGTGCAGCAGGCCCATGGCGAACGGGTGCGTATCGAGCACCCTGATCTGCAGGGTGAGACGCCCTGGCCATTCGAGCGCGAGGACATGCTCGAGCTGCTCGGCAACCTGCTGGACAACGCCTGCAAATGGGCCCGCAGCCGGGTCCGGCTGGAGTGGCAGGTGACCGAGCAGGGGTTATTGCTGAGTGTCGAAGATGATGGCCCGGGAATCAGCGAAGCCGATCGGCAGCGGGTACTGCAGCGCGGGGTCCGCCTGGATGAGGCAGTCACCGGGCACGGCCTCGGGCTGGATATCGTCGGCGACCTGGTCGAGGTATACAACGGCGACCTCCAGCTCCAGAAAAGCCCCCTTGGCGGCCTCGCCGTCCAGGTCCACCTCCCATTCCCCCACCAACCCTGACAAGCACCGCCGCCCGCCGTGCGCTGGTTTCCTGTAGGAGCACCGCCCCGCCGACACGCCGCTGCGGGTATTTCATGTAGGAGCACCGCCCCCGGTGCGAAAGCGGACCCCAGCCAGAACCCCGACCCACCCCCAATCGCACCCGGGGCGGGTGCTCCTACGGCTCAGAACGTGCCCTGGCTAACACGCCGCCACGGGACTCTGTGTAGGAGCACCGCCCCCGGTGCGAAAGCGGACCCCAGCCAGAACCCCGAGCCAACCCCAATCGCACCCGAGGCGGGTGCTCCTACGGTTCAGAGCGTGTCGCCGCCGACACGCCGCTACGGGCATTTCCTGTAGGAGCACCGCCCCCGGTGCGAAGCGGAGCCCAGCCAGAACCCCGAGCCCGCCCCAATCGCACCCGGGGCGAATGCTCCTACAATCGGTAACTCCGGGCGGTGATCCGGCTCAGAGCACCATCGCCGCGGCCCAGCCAAAGGCGATCAGCGGCAGGTTGTAGTGCAGGAAGGTGGGTACCACAGTGTCCCAGATATGGTTGTGCTGCCCATCCACGTTCAGGCCTGCGGTCGGCCCGAGGGTGGAGTCGGAAGCCGGGGAGCCGGCGTCACCCAGTGCGGCGGCGGTGCCCACCAGGGAAACGATCGCCAGCGGGCTGAAGCCCATGTGCATGGCCAGGGGTACATAGATGGCAGCAATGATCGGCACGGTGGAGAAGGACGAGCCGATGCCCAGGGTGATCAGCAGACCCACCACCAGCATCAGCAGGGCAGCCAGCGCCTTGTTGTCACCGATATAATCGGCCGAGGTTGTTACCATGCTCTCGATATGACCGGTGGCCTGCATCACCGAGGCAAAACCGTTGGCGGCGATCATGATGAAGCCGATCATGGCCATCATCTTCATGCCCTCGGTGAAGAGGTCGTCCGCCTCGCGCCAGCGCACCACGCCCGACAGGGAAAACACGATGAAGCCGGCCAGCGCGCCCATGATCATCGAATCCAGCCACAGCTGTACACCGAATGCCGTAACCACGGCTACCAGTGCCACCAGCAGGGTCTTGGGGGTGTAGCTCACCTTGTCGGCCGGCTCGCTGCCGCCGCTGGTTGCTGCCGGGGCATAGTCCCGTTTACGGCGGTAGCTGAAGAAGGCCACCACCAGACCGAACACCATGCCCAGCGCTGGCAGGGCCATCGCGTGCATCACGCTCACGCCCGTGGTATCCAGGCCGCCGTCACGTACGTTGGCCAGCAGAATGTCGTTGAGGAAGATGGCACCGAAACCCACCGGCAGGAACATGTATGGGGTGATCAGACCGAAGGTAAGCACACAGGCCACCAGCCGACGATCCAGACGCAGCTTGTTCATGACGAACAGCAGCGGCGGGATCAGCAGCGGAATGAAGGCAATGTGGATCGGCAGAATGTTCTGTGAGGCGATCGCCGCGCCGAGCAGCAGGACCAGCAGTACCAGGCGCAGCTTGCCGGAACCGGCCTCGCTGCCGCCGTTGATCATGCCCAGAGCGCGATCGGCCAGCGCATGGGCGGTGCCGGATTTGGCAATTGCCACCGCGAAGGCGCCGAGCAGGGCATAGCTCAGGGCGACTGTCGCACCCTTGCCCAGACCAGCCTGAAAGGCCTGCAAAGTGTCATCCAGGCTCAGACCACCGGCCAGACCACCGGCCACAGCACCTACAATCAGTGCAACAACAACGTGTACGCGACACAGACTCAGCGCCAGCATCACACCTACTGCTAGAACAACCGCATTCATGGGTAGCTTCCTGTCAGGGGCTCGAAAAACAGCCAAGGATACCCGAAGCGGGCAGGGCCTAGCCATGGATGATGGAAGGCTGACGCAGATCGGTATCTTTCTGGCGACAATCTTGCATAATCATGTACAGCCCACCGACCTGGAGATTTTGTTGTGATCGAAGGACAACCGCTGCCGTACTACCAACCGCTGATCGACACCGCCACCGGACGGGTCGCCGGCTACGAAGCCCTGGCCCGCCTGCGTCGGGACGACGGCGAGGTAGTCAGTGCCGGGCCGCTGTTCAGCGACCCCGAGGTTGATCAGACCGAGCTGTTGCACCTTGATCGGGACGTGCGGCGCATGGCGCTGGAGCATTTTCAGGCCACGCCCACCGGCTTCATTGCCCTCAACATCTCGCCCAAGTGGCTGACCCAGATCAGTCTCGAAGCGCCGCTGCCGAGCCTCATGCTGCTTGAGGAACTCGGCCTGCCACCGGAGCGGGTAGTCTTCGAGATCTCGGGGCTGGAGGGTGATCCGGATCGCCTGCGGCAGGTCGTTACCCGCTACAAGAGTGCCGGCATCCGCGTCGCCGTGGACGACTTCGGTACCGGCTATTCCATGCTGGATCAGGTGATTGCACTGCAGCCGGACTTCCTCAAGCTGGATATCCAGCTGCTGCACCAGGCCACGCGGGAAAACAGCAACAGCTCGGACTTCGTCAAGTCGCTGGCGCTGGTAGCAGAGAAGAGCGGTTGCTGGATCATCGCCGAGGGCGTCGAGACCGAGGAGCACCTGCACTTTGCACTGGATTGTGGCGCGCGCTATGTGCAGGGATTCCTTTTTGGTGCGGCTGAGGACAATTTCCTTCAGCCCGATGCCCTGCAGCCGCTGTTCTCCCACCTGCGCGATCAGTACGTGCAGGCCAAGCTCGCCGAGCGCGGTCGCTTTCTCGATCTGCGCAAATCCCTCGCTCAGCTGTTTGCCGAACTGCGCATCTGGCTGGAGCAGGGCGGCAAGCCCGAAGCCCTGCGCCCGCCGACAGAGTACCCCTGGCTGCTGCGTTTCTTCCTCTGTGATGCCTACGGTACCCAGATCTCACCCAACTACGAATGGACCGGCCAGCGCTGGCGGCAGGACCCGCGCTATCTGGACCACAACTGGTCCTGGCGCCCCTATTTCTACCGCATTCTGGCGGCCGCGGGGGAGGACAGCCGGGTATTGCTGTCCGGTCGCTACCGGGACGCCAGCAGCAACCGCCAGTGCATGACTTCCGGATTGTTCATTGACGAGGGGCGCCACCTGCTGCTGGTGGATATCGATGTCGAGCAGTTGCGCAAGCTGCAGAACGCTGCGGAGGAATGAAGGGTCGCCGGCCCGGTGCCGGCAACCCCGGTGAGATCAGATGCGGAAACGAGCGAGCAGGGCGCTGATCTGCTCGCCGATACGTGCCAGATGCTGACTTGCCTCGGCTGTCTGCTGGGCGCCTTCGGTGGTTTCCTGCGCCAGACCGGCGGCCTCGGTCACGTTGCGGTTCACATCTTCCACGACGGTTGACTGCTGCGTGGTGGCGCTGGCAATGGAGGCATTGAGTGCCACCAGTTGCTGCATGGCCTGGCTGATCTGCTCCAGCGCCCGGCCCGCCGCATTCACCTGCTCGACACTCTGCTCCGAGTACTGGCTGCTCTCGTTGATCACCTGCACCGCCGACTGGGTGTTGTTCTGCAGGCGGGTGATCATGTTGTGGATCTCTTCGGTGGACTTCTGCGTGCGCTGCGCCAGATTGCGTACCTCGTCGGCCACCACGGCAAAGCCGCGACCCATTTCCCCGGCCCGCGCGGCCTCGATTGCCGCATTCAGAGCCAGCAGGTTGGTCTGCTCGGCGATGGCGCGGATCACATCCAGTACGGTGGCGATTTCGTCCGCGTCGGTGGACAGCGTCTCCATATGACCCACGGCAGTATTCACGCTGGCGGAAAGCCGATCGATATGCTCGATGGTCTTCTCCACCTGAGCACGGCCGAATTCGGCGCCCTCGCTGGCGTTCTCCACTTCCCGGGCGGCCGCATTGGCGTTCTGTGCCACGTCCTGCACGCCATAGGTGATCTCGTTGATCGCGGTGGCCATCAGCTCCATGCGCTCGGACTGCCGGTTCATGCCGTTCAGCGCCGCATTGCTGATCTGGTCCAGCTGCTGACTGGCGCTGATCATCTGATTGGCGCCATCGCCCAGCTGGGTCACCAGATTGCGCAGGTT
Organism: Halopseudomonas formosensis; assembly: GCF_900115905.1. GTDB lineage: Bacteria > Pseudomonadota > Gammaproteobacteria > Pseudomonadales > Pseudomonadaceae > Halopseudomonas > Halopseudomonas formosensis. The sequence goes on along the minus strand of NZ_FOYD01000002.1, from coordinate 218,822 downwards.
GCCGGTAAAGGTGTTGAAGTGATAAGCCAGCAGCGACAGCTCGTCCCGCCCGTTGCTGTCCAGGGTGCGGGTCAGGTCCGCTTCGCCCTGGGCGATATTGCCCATGGCCTGGACTACCAGGTTCAGCGGATGGGTGATGCTGCGGCCGATCACGTAGATGGTGGCGACCATGAACAGCACGATCAAGGCCACTACTGACAGGGCCCACACCAGCTGACTGTGGAAGCGTGCCTCCATCTCGTCGAGGTAGATACCGCTGCCGATCATGTAGTCCCAGGGTTTGAAGTGGGTGAAGGCTGCCAGCCGACGAACCGGGTCATCCACGTCGATCTGTCCGCCGGGTTTGACCCAGTTGTACTCATAGTGGCCGGTGCCCCGCGCGCGGGCCAGGTCGACCATCTCCTTGATCACATTCACCGAGCCCGGGCGTCCCAGAGTGCTCAGGTCCACGCCCTCGGTTTCCGGTGACATGGGGTGCATGAGCATGACGTAGTTCATGTCGTTGACCCAGAAATACTCATTGCCGTCGTAGCGCAGCTGGCGCAGGGTTTCCAGGGCTTGCCGGCGCGCCTCCTCGCCAGTCAGCTCCCCGCTGAGCTCGCGCTTGTGGTATCCAGCCAGCAGACTGTGGGCGGTTTCTACCAGGTGGGTTGCCTTGGTGATCTCCGCAGCGTGGATTTCCTTGCGTAGGTGATCCAGGGATATGTAGGTCAGCAACAGCAGGCTGATCAGGGCCACCACGAGGATGATCCACAACCGTTGGTTGATCCTGACACGGCGTAAGAACTCCATTTTGATCTCCGTGCTTGTACATTGTTTGATTTCCACGATCAGCTCTGGGGCGATCTACCGAACCTTATCGGCCGGAGGGGCGGTTACTGGAGCATTTTTAATTCCTTGGGGCAATTACGCATAGGGCATCATTGATCTGCTGAATCGCCATTGCGCGCACCGGCTGATAGACGGTAGAAAAGCGCGCAGGGGGCGCCTTCCGCTGCCGCAGGGAGCGTGATACATTGCCGCCGCTCCGAGTGCTGGCGGGCACTTTCCGCTGCTGGCCGGGTCTACCCGTTTGTTTCTCATGGGATCTCATATGCAGCTATCTATCAAAAGCCTATCCTTCGCCACCCTGTTCGGGCTGTCCGCCATCTCCACTGCATTGCTTGCCGAAACAGCTGCGGTAGAACCGCCGGCTGATGCGGTCATGAGCGAGGATGTGGAAGGCAAGGTCATTGTCGGCTGGGTTGAGAAGGGCCTGATCCTGCCGGAGCAGACCGCGGTCAAGGTCAAGGTCGACTCCGGTGCACTGACCTCCTCCATGCACGCCATCAACCTCGAGCGGTTCCGTCGCGACGGCAAGCGCTGGGTGCGCTACGACGTCGAGGTCAAGGATGCCGATACCGGCGAGATGACCACCCTGCATTTCGAGCGGCCGGTCTACCGTCAGATCACCGTGCGCGGTGCCGGTGGGGAGGACTACCGCCCGGTGGTCAAGATGCGCATGTGCATCGGCAACCGCATCTACGAAGAGCAGTTCTCCCTGCGTGACCGCAGCGACATGACCTACCCCGTACTGCTGGGCCGCCGTACCATCGAGCATATCGGACTGATCGACGTGTCCAGCACCTTCCTGCTGCCCCTGGAATGCCCCGAGCAGGCCAGCGAGGAGGAGCGCCAGCGTCAGCAGAAGCTCAAGGAAGATCCCAGCCTGATCGACGAGAGCCAGATCGATCAGCCCTCCGATCCGGAGGAAGAGGATGACGAGCAGGAAGGTGGCGAGCAGGAAAGCTCAAAGGGATAACGCCCAACCACCCGCCGCCGTGGCCAGGACCACCAGCCACGGCGGCCGCTTCCAGAACACCAGTGCTACCAGCGCCGCCAGCGCAAGAACGAAATCCGCCGGCCCGCGAATGGCGGTGGTCCACATCGGCTGATACAGCGCCGCCAGCAAGAGTCCCACCACAGCTGCGTTCACCCCTGCCAGCGCCGACCTGATGCGCTGCCGCCGCCGCAACTGATCCCAGAATGGCATCACCCCGATCACCAGCAGAAACGACGGCAGAAACACCACGACCAGGCAGAACAGGCCGTTCAGCCAGCCCGGCAGGCCGGTATCCATAGCCGCACCCAGAAAGGCGCTGAAGGTGAACAGTGGGCCAGGTACTGCCTGGGTTGCCCCGTAACCGGCCAGAAACACCTCCACATCCACCCAGCCGGTATCCACCGTCTCGGCCTGCAGCAGCGGCAGGACCACATGGCCGCCACCGAACACCAGCGAACCGACACGGTAGAAAGTGTCCGCCACTACCAGCAGCGGTTCTTGTTGCAGTGCTGCCAGCAGGGGCAGCAACAGCAGCAGGGAAAAGAACAGCGTCAGTGCCAGCATGCCTGCCGTGCGGCTTACCGGGGCAGTGGCGGAATCCGACTCGGCGATCTGTTCGGGGCGAATCAGCAGCATGCCGACCACGCCCGCGCCCAGCAGCACCAGCAACTGGCCCCAGTAACTGGACATCAGCAGCACCGCCGCGGTCGCCACCGCCATCATGGTCACCCGCAGGCGATCCGGGCACAGGGTGCGTGCCATGCCCCAGACCGCCTGGGCCACCACTGCCACGGCCACCACCTTCAGCCCCATCAGGGCCCCAGCCGCCAGATTGCCATGACTCGCCAGCAGGCTGGCGAACAGGATCAGCGCAATGGCCGAGGGCAGGGTAAAACCCAGCCAGGCCGCCAGCGCACCGCCATAACCCGCCCGGCCAAGGCCCAGGGCGATACCTATCTGGCTGCTCGCCGGACCCGGCAGAAACTGGCAAAGCCCGATCAGATCGGCATAGGCCCGCTCCGACAGCCATTGCCGGCGCAGCACAAACTCATCACGGAAGTAGCCCAGATGGGCAATGGGGCCACCGAAGGAGGTCAGCCCCAGACGCAGGAAAACCAGAAAGACTGCCCAGGGACTGCGATCGTCACGGGGCAGGGGGGCAGGCGGCTGTTTCACGGAGACGCCCGAGTTACCACATCAGGTCATCGGGAATCTTGTAGGCGGCGTAAGGGTCGTCCTCATCTGCCGGCTGCTCTTCCACCTTGGCAATGATGACCGGCCAGTGCGGCGCGCGCTCGGCCACTTTCTCGGCGGCCTCCAGCGGAATGATCTGGAACTGGCCCGACAGGCGGACAATGGCGAGCCGGCCACGACTGAGCCGATCGAACTGCTCCTGGGTCACATGGATCTTCTTGATCTTGTTCTTCACGACGAACTGATAGGGCACATCGCCGGCGCTGCGGTCGATCACGGCCTGCTCGATGATCTGTTTGGCCTGGGCCTCACGCTCCTTGCGCGCGGCCTCCTCCTGACGCTGCAGATTCAGCTGACGGTCGCGCTCGGCCTTCTCCGCACGGGCACGCTCTACGGCCGCAGCGGTATCCTGCACCTTCTCAGGGGCATTCTTGGCGGCCTTCTTCTTGGCGCGCTGGGCCTGCTTGATTTTCTTCTCATCGACCAGGCCAGCCTTCAGCAGCTGGGCTTGCAGTGAATTGAGCATGCGGGGTGGCACCTGTGACAGCAGTTAACAGAAGGCGCATTCTAGGTGTTTCCAGGTTACAGGAACAAGCCGCAGGGGCATTGGACCCGATCAGCGATCCTCGCCGCGCTCCTGGGCCTCGAGTTCCGCCTGACGTTCCTTGATCTTTTTCATCTGCTCCTCGCCGATCGGCATCTTGTTCGCCGTCTTGCGCAGCATGTACAGACCGCCGATGACGGTAGCAATGATGATGAGTACAAATATCCAGCCGATTGTGGGCATTATCCAACTCCCGATTGATAGGCAGAGTCCAAGCATGGGCGATAGCGGGCGGTATGGCAATTCGCTGGAAAAGACAGGGGTTCAACGCCGCTGCTTGACTTAAGCCACTGAACGATTACAATGCGCGCCTGTTTCGACAACACGTTTGTCAAACCGACGCGCAGCGGTAGTTCAGTCGGTTAGAATACCGGCCTGTCACGCCGGGGGTCGCGGGTTCGAGTCCCGTCCGCTGCGCCATATCAAAAGCCCTCGCATCGAAAGATGCGGGGGCTTTTTCATTTCCGGGCAACACCGGTAGGAGCACCCGCCCCGGGTGCGAACGGGGCAGGCTCGGTGTATTGATCTGACTTCGCTTCGCACCGAGGCGGTGCTCCTACAATCGAACGCGTCACCCCCACCCTGTAGGAGCACCCGCCCCGGGTGCGAATAAGGCAGGCTCGGTGTATTGGTTTGCCTTCGCTTCGCACCGAGGCGGTGCTCCTACAATCGAACGCGTCCCCTCCACCCTGTAGGAGCACCCGCCCCGGGTGCGAATAAGGCAGGCTCGGTGTATTGGTTTGCCTTCGCTTCGCACCGAGGCGGTGCTCCTACAATCGAACGCGCCACCCCACCCCGTAGGAGCACCCGCCCCGGGTGCGAACAAAGGCCCGCCCGGCCCACACCAAGGCCAGCGGTCCGGCAAACCGAACGAACTGCCCCAAGCCTGCCGCGCCCCCTGTAAATGCTCGCTCCGCAGCGGTAGAATAGGCGCCTTTGGCTGGTGCCTCTCGCTGCGCCGGTAACACTCATCTAGGGAGCACGTAATGACTGATGTTAAGAAAGTCGTCCTGGCCTATTCCGGCGGCCTGGATACCTCGGTAATCCTCAAGTGGCTGGAAGACACCTACGGTTGCGAGGTGGTCACCTTCACTGCGGATCTGGGGCAGGGCGAAGAGGTTGAGCCCGCACGTGCCAAGGCGCAGGCCATGGGCGTGAAGGAAATCTACATCGACGACCTGCGTGAAGAATTCGTCCGCGACTTCGTGTTCCCGATGTTCCGCGCCAACACCGTCTACGAAGGCGAATACCTGCTGGGCACCTCCATCGCCCGTCCGCTGATCGCCAAGCGCTTGATCGAGATCGCCAACGAAACCGGCGCTGACGCCATCTCCCACGGCGCCACCGGCAAGGGCAACGACCAGGTGCGCTTCGAGCTGGGTGCCTACGCACTCAAGCCGGGCGTGAAGGTGATTGCTCCCTGGCGCGAGTGGGACCTGCTGTCCCGCGAGAAGCTGATGGACTACGCCGAGAAGCACGGTATTCCGATCGAGCGCCACGGCAAGAAGAAGTCCCCTTACTCCATGGACGCCAACCTGCTGCACATCTCCTACGAGGGCGGCGTGCTGGAAGACACCTGGACCGAGCACGAAGAAGACATGTGGCGCTGGACCAAGTCCCCGGAAGCTGCACCGGACAAGCCCACCTACATCGAGCTGAGCTACCGCAACGGTGACATCGTCGCCATCGACGGCAAGGAAATGACCCCCGCCGAAGTGCTGACCTACCTGAACAAGGTCGGCGGCGAAAACGGCATCGGCCGTACCGACATCGTCGAGAACCGCTTCGTCGGCATGAAGTCCCGCGGCTGCTACGAAACCCCCGGCGGCACCATCATGCTCAAGGCGCACCGTGCCATCGAGTCCATCACCCTGGACCGTGAAGTGGCGCACCTGAAGGACAGCCTGATGCCCAAGTATGCCGAGCTGATCTACAACGGCTTCTGGTGGAGCCCCGAGCGCGTCATGCTGCAGCAGATGATCGACGCCTCCCAGGTCAACGTGAACGGCGTGGTACGCCTGAAGCTGTACAAGGGCAACGTCATCGTCGTGGGCCGCAAGTCCGACGACTCGCTGTTCGACCAGAACATCGCCACCTTCGAAGACGACGCCGGTGCCTACGATCAGGCCGACGCAGCGGGCTTCATCAAGCTGAACGCGCTGCGCCTGCGCATCGCCGCCAACAAGGGCCGCAAGCTGATCTGATCAGCTGAACCGGCACCATTGAGATCGCCCGGTCTACTCTGGAAGGAGTGCCGGGCGATCTGCTGTCGAGAACCAACCTGAGGAGAAACACCATGCGCATTCTGCACACCATGCTCCGCGTGGGCGACCTGGAAAAATCCATCGCCTTCTATACCGAAGTACTGGGCATGACCCTGCTGCGCCGCAAGGATTACCCCGAAGGGCGTTTTACCCTGGCCTTCGTCGGCTACGGTAACGAAGCCGAGAACTCCGTGCTGGAGCTGACCCACAACTGGGACACTCCCAGCTACGACCTGGGTACCGGCTACGGTCACATCGCCATCGAAGTGAATGATGTCTACAAGGCCTGCGAACAGATCAAGGCCGCCGGCGGCAAGGTCGTGCGCGAAGCCGGTCCCATGATGCACGGCTCCAGCATCCTCGCCTTCGTCGAAGACCCCGACGGCTACAAGATCGAACTGCTGTCCCCCAGCCGCGGAGACTGATTCCCGGGTGTAGTTCAGCCGCTTTACGCCTGCATTGTCTGCGTGCATATGTCGGCGAGCGGTGCTCGCCACCCGACCCGGCGCCCCCCCGGAAGGGACGAGCACCAGCTCGTCCGCGGTGCAGCAGGAGCACTCGTTCATCGAGCCAGCAGGGGTGCCAGGCTGTTCGCACCCGGGGCGGGTGCTCCTACATTGCCACGACACACCCGCGCTACGCCACCCTGAACCACCCACCGAATCACCTCGCCGGATGTATGCCCCGTATCTGCGCCGCCATGTCAGCGGCATACAGATCCGTCATCCCGGCAATGAAATCAATCACCCGCATATAGCTTGAGTACCTGTCCCAATCCGGTTTGGGGGCATTGTTGCCCAGCAGGTCGAGAATACGGCGGTGCTTGAAGCTCAGGCTGTGCCCCGATTGCTGCTCATTCACCGCGCCGCAGAAGGCTTCCAACAGCGTCTCCAGGGTGCTGTAGGCGCCGATCTCGTGCAGCGTCTTGCGCTTGTCCTGAAAGATCCGCTCCCGGGCCATGCGCTTGGCGTCCTGCACGCAGCGGCGGGCGGCTTCGGGCATATGGCTGACCAGATCACCCTCCAAGGTCCCGGCCAGCAGGGGCTTTTGCTGAGCGATGAAGGTTTCCGCCGCCGCATTGACCAGATGTTCGATGGCCTTGCCACGCAGAATCGCCAGCTTGCGCCGAGTGGAGTCCTGCGGGCCGAGCAGGCGATAGGTTTCCGGCAGGTCATCACCCACCAGGCCCAGCAGCAGGTCCTCCACTTCGCTGTAGCGCAGCAGCTCCATTTCCAGACCATCTTCCAGATCGATCAGCGCATAGCAGATGTCATCGGCAGCCTCGACCAGATAGACCAGAGGACTGCGCGCCCAGCACTGGTCCCCCAGCGGCGGCAGGCCTAGCTTCTCGGTGATCTGCAACAGCGCCGGATACTCTGCCTGGTAGCAGCCGAACTTGTGCTTCTTGTAGCCTGCGATGTCCGCGTGCCCGGAGGTCCAGGGGTATTTCAGATAGGCGCCCAGGGTTGCGTAGGTCAGGCGCATGCCGCCGTCGAACTGGTGATACTCCAGCTGGGTCAGCACACGGAAACCCTGGGCATTGCCCTCGAAGTTCAGGAAATCAAGCCGCTGCGCCTCGGTCATGTCCTCCAGCCAGCCCTGGGCATCGGCCTTGTGGAACCAGTGGCGGATGGCATCCTCGCCGGAATGGCCATAGGGCGGGTTGCCGATGTCGTGGGCCAGACAGGCCGCCTGGATGATCACCCCCAGGTCCGCCGGCTCGCACCAGCTCGGCAGTACCCCGCGCAGCATCTCGCCCACCCGCATGCCCAGCGAGCGGCCAACGCAGCTCACTTCCAGGCTGTGGGTCAGGCGGGTGTGGATATGGTCGTTGCTGGAAACGGGGTGAACCTGGGTCTTCTTGCCGAGGCGGCGGAAGGCGCCGGAGAAGATGACGCGGTCATGGTCCTTGTGGAAGGGTGTGCGGCCCAGCTCCTCGGAACTGGCGACGGGTTTGCCGAGACGCTCACGGCACAGCAGTGTTTCCCAATCCATTATGTCCTCCGATCAGAAGCCATCGAGTATGTGGCAATGCCGTCGGGCTGCCAAGGGTGTGGCCCCGGGGGCAACAGGGTAGAATGGCCGCCGATCGATCTGATTCTGCCTGTACTGGAACATTGCATGACCATATCACTGACCCTGTTCGGAACCACCGCCTGCCATTTGTGCGAGGAATGCCTGCAGCTCACCCGTCCGCTGGAAGGCAACGGCGTTGTGGTCAGACAGGTGGATATCACCGAGGACCCGGCGCTCATGGCGCAGTACGAACTGCGCATTCCGGTCCTGCGCCGGGACGATACCGGGGCCGAGCTGGACTGGCCCTTCGGGCTGGGGGAGCTGCTTGAGTGGCTTGCAGACCGGCTGAGGGAGGAAGCTTGATATGGCACAGGTAGTGACCGCCTTCTGGAAGCGCAAGACCCTGGAACAGATGGACCGCCAGGAGTGGGAGTCCCTGTGTGACGGCTGCGGTCTGTGCTGCCTGCAGAAGCTCGAGGACGAGGACGACCCCAACACTGTCTACTACACGCGCATCGCCTGCAAGCTGCTGGACCTCAAGACCTGCCGCTGCAGTGACTATCCCAACCGGCGCAAGCATGTGCCCGACTGCGTGCAGCTGACCCCGGCCAGCGCCGCGGAGTTCGCCTGGCTTCCCCCGACCTGCGCCTACCGCCTGGTGGCCGAAGGGGAAGATCTGCCGCCGTGGCACCCCCTGGTCTGCGGAGATCCTCAGGCCGTGCACAAGACCGGCATCTCCCAGGCCGGGCGGATGCTGGCGGAAGGCAGCGTGGCGGATGAGGATTGGGAAGATCACATCATCTTTCGGGTGTAGGGTGGCGATAAGCTCGCCCCTTCTGGGCATCGTAGCCTTCCTTCTGGGTATCGTAGCCTTGTAGGAGCACCCGCCCCGGGTGCGAACAGCGTAGTGCGGGGGGGCTCGAAGTTCTCCTGCTGCATCGCGGACGAGCTGGTGCTCGTCCCTCCCAGGCGGCACCGGCTTAAGCTCGCCTCTCCCGGGCGTTATAGTCTTTGTAGGAGCACCCGCCTCGGGTGCGAACAGCGTAGTGCGGGGGGCTCGAAGTTCTCCTGCTGCATCGCGGACGAGCTGGTGCTCGTCCTTCCCAGGCGGCACCGGCTTAAGCTCGCCTCTCCCGGGCGTTATATTCTTTGTAGGAGCACCCGCCCCGGGTGCGAACAGCGTAGCGCGCCTGCTGGCTCGATGGGTGAGTTCTCCTGCTGCACCGCGGACGAGCTGGTGCTCGTCCTTCCCGGGATTGCACTGGCTCGGGTTGGCGTAGCGCGGGTGCGCTACACCCCGGTCACCGTTTGATCTGCAGCTCCCTCAGCTTGATATACAGATACCGCACCTGGTCATACTCGAAGGGGCTGTCGAGGGAGCCGTAGCGGAAGTTGTTGATGTAGCGCAGGTTGAGTGCGTAGAGCCCATAGGACCAGGGGTTGTCGTTCATGTAGCTGCGGTTGTCGAGGAAGGCGGCGGCGTCTTCAATCGACCAGTCCACGGCGCGGCCGGTGGTGTCGCGCAGGGTAGAGGGGCCGAGCAGGGGCAGGACCAGGTAGGGGCCTTCGGGCACGCCGTAGTAACCGAGGGTCTGGCCGAAGTCTTCCGGCTCCTGAGGCAGCCCGAAGGCCTTGGCCACGTCGAAGATGCCCAGCACCCCTATGGTGGTATTCAACAGCAGACGCGCCGTGGTCCGGCCGCTCTTCTGCATCTTGCCCTGGGCCAGGCTGTTGGCCAGGTTGGGCACATCTGCCAGGTTGGCAAAAACGTTGGATACCCCCGAGCGCACGAACTTGGGTGTCACCTTCACATAGGCGTTGACCGCCGGCAGGTATACATACCGATCGAACTGCCCGTTGAACCGGTACATGCGTCGGTTGAAGCCTTCGATGGGATCATGGATCTTCAGCGCCCTGAGGCTGGAATGCTCGAACTGGTAGTTGTTGCCCTCGGAGTCGATGGTCAGCTCCGCCAGCGGGTCCCGGTATTCGGGGATCTGATCCAGCGCCAGGGCAGCGGTACTCGCCAGCAGCACACAAACCACCGCCATGCCCTTGAATATCCTGCTGATCATGGCTGTTCTCCTTCCATGAAGGCCAGAATCTGCTTCATCACGTCCAGATACTGGAGATTGCCGCCGTGCCCGCCGTGGGGGTAGAGGAAGGCGCGTTCACCGAAGGTCTCGGCGATGAAGCGGTAGTTGTCGGCAGTCAGAATGAAGTCGTCCGCGTTGGTCAGGGCTGCGATATCCGGATTGTTACGCAGGAAGGACTCTATGCTCTGCAGGCTTGTCTCCCAGGCCATGTCCTCCATGCTCTTGCCGACGTTGCGGCTGCTCCAGTTCGGCCACAGCTGGGTTTCCAGATAACAGCTGAAGTCGCAGAACAGCGCCCGGCGCAGGTAGGGGGTGAGCGAGGTGCTGACCTTGAGCGTTTCACCTGCAGGGGCGTAGCGGCCGCCCTCGGTGATCAGGTCGGCCATGAAGTTCAGGTCTGCTGCGGCAAAGCGGAACACCGCGCCGATCAGGGTCGCCATTTCGGCATCAGTCAGGGCTTCGTCGGAACTCTGGATGCCATAGAACAGGCCGGACTCGATATCGGTTCCCCCGCTGGCCTCGAAGTACCTCGCCAGCTTCTGGAAGATATGCTCGTAGAAACTGTCAGCGCTGCTGACACCATCGATCTGGGTCCGCGCCAGGGCATCCAGGCGGTGGATGGAGGCGTACAGATCCACTGGCGGGTTGAGCAGCAGGGTGCGGGAAAAGTTGAACTGTTGCAGGTCCTGATCCAGGTGGGCGACAAAGGCCGCATTCAGCGCACCTAGACTGAAGCCAGCCAGGCGGTAATCGGTGATCTCCAGCTCCTTCTCACTGCGTGCGTGCTCTACCGCCAGAGACATCGCACTGTGCAGGTCCCGCGCGTCATCCTTGCCCAGGCCCGGCAGGCCGCTGCGCGATGCCGCAGCGATGAAGTCATGGTTGGTTGGTGACGACATGATGATCACATGCATGCCGGCATTCCAGAAGGCGCGCTTCAGGTAATCCAGACGCGGGCTGTCATAGCCTGATCCGGTACCGGCAATGAGAAACACCAGGGGCGCCGGCTTGTTGTGCCAGGCCAGCCGGTAATGCAGGTCACGGTACTGTGACAGTACCGGGGGCAGATACCGTTCCGGCAGCACCCGTACCGACAGGTCGGCCTGACGCACTTGCGGCTCTTCCGGCACCGGCCATACCAGCTGCGGCGGCGTGCCGACTATGGTTGCGAGGAAGGGATTGGTGACCGGGTAGCCCGGCTCGTCGGCGAGCGCGGGCAGGCACAGCAGGCCTGCCAGGCACAGGCCCAGGTACTGTAGGTATCGGTTCATCGGGATTTCCGTTTGGCTTCATGAACTATACCCGCAATTATGGGATTAGTTCCGTTAAGCGCAACGGTTCCACGCCAGTGATGACCGGGTTTCAGGCACGAAATACCGGCAGGCCGAGGCCCTGGGACGCGCTACGGCGACGCTCCAGCCGGCGCCAGACCCGCTCATGAAAATAGAAGGCCACGGTATTGAGCGATGGCTCGATCAGGGCTACCGCGCCGCCCAGCAGAACGCTTCCGGTCATGGCATAGACCACACCGAAGGCGATGGTGAAATGCATTATTGCGAAGGTAATGGTCTTGAGCATCGGGTCCCCCAGAAAGCGAAGATAGGAATAATTCCTGTTTCAGCTATTCTGGGGGCCCGCTCCCGGAACGGGAAAGAGTATTTCTCAATGAGCGCTATCGGCGCCCTCAATCCAGGTCGAAGTCGTAATCGGCGAGTTCCTTCTCCAGGCGCCGTTGCTCCAGATAATCGTCGATCTGACGCCGACGAGTCAGGCTGGATTTGGTGGTCAGCGCCTCGGTTTCGGGCGCTTCTTCCTCTTCCAGGAAATCCTCATCATCCAGTTCGATATCGGTTTCTGCGTTGGCCATATCTCCACTCCACTATTGAAGGTTGGCGTTTGCGCACCTTATAACGGGAGTCGAATGGAAGCGGAAATAGATTTTTTGTATCGAAAATCCAGATTTTACCGATACTGTTTCAATCCGAAGTCTTGTGCTTGTATTCGCACAGATCCTCGATCCGGCAACTGCCGCACTGCGGTGTCCTCGCCTTGCATACATAACGCCCGTGCAGGATCAGCCAGTGATGCGCATCCTGCAGGAATTCCCGAGGCACATGGCGCATGAGTTTCTTCTCGACCTCCAGCACCGTCTTGCCCGGTGCTATCCCGGTACGGTTGCTGACCCGGAAGATATGGGTGTCCACTGCCATCACCGGATGGCCGAAAGCGGTGTTGAGTACCACGTTGGCGGTCTTGCGGCCCACGCCGGGCAGAGCTTCCAGTTCTTCGCGGGTTTCCGGCACCTGGCTGCCGTGCTTCTCGATGAGGATGCGGCAGGTTTCGATGACGTTCTTCGCCTTGCTGTTGAACAGGCCGATGGTCTTGATGTACTCGGACAGCCCCTCAACGCCCAGGGCATGGATGGCCTCGGGGGTGTTGGCCACCGGGAACAGCTTGTCGGTGGCCTTGTTGACCCCCACGTCGGTAGCCTGGGCGGAAAGGATTACCGCGATCAGCAGTTCGAAGGGGGTGCTGTAGTTCAGCTCGGTGGTCGGGTGCGGGTTGTCATCCCGCAGCCGGCTGAAAATCTCATAACGCTTGGCTTTGTTCATTATCAGCTGATGGTTCCGGTCACGCGTACTCGCTTGCTGCCAGCGGCAGCGGGGGCTTCCAGGCGCTGGGCCTGGCGGGCCTTGATCTGATTGTCGATTACATTTTTCAGCGCAATCAGCAGGCCCATGAACAGGAAGGCGCCGGGCGGCAGAATGACGAAGAGCACTTCCTTGTAATCGGGAAATACCACCCAGGTCCAGTTCGCCGCGATGGGGCCGAGCAGCAGGTGCATGTTGGCGAACAGGGTGCCCTGGCCGACCAGCTCACGCAGCATGCCCAGAACCAGCAGCACCAGGGCAAAGCCTGCGCCCATCATGAAGCCGTCTACCGCCGAGGGCAGGACCGGGTTCTTCGCGGCAAAGGCATCGGCCCGACCGAGGATGATGCAGTTGGTCACGATCAGCGGGATGAAGATGCCCAGGATCAGGAACAGCTCATAGGTGTAGGCCTGCATCAGCAGCTCGATGCAGGTGGTCACGGCGGCGATGATCATCACGAAGGCGGGCAGGCGTATCGCATCGGTCACCGCGCTGCGGATCAGCGATACTGAGACGTTCGAGCATACCAGCACCAGAATGGTAGCGATGCCGAGCCCCAGGGCGTTCACCGTGCTGCTGCTGACACCCAGCAGCGGGCAGAGTCCCAGCAGCTGCACCAGGCCGGCGTTGTTGTGCCAGAGACCATCGGCCGCCAGCTCGGAATAGCGCTTGTCAGCCATGGTTGGCCTCCTGTCCGCTCAGTTGCAGCAGCTCGTCACGGTTCTGCTGGAAGTACAGCAGGGCATTGCGCACGGCCCGCACCACGGCCCGGGGGGTAATAGTGGCGCCGACAAACTGGTCGAATTCGCCGCCGTCCTTGCGCACCGCCCAGCCTTCAGGGGCCGGCATGCTCAGGCTCTTGCCCTCGAAACTGAAGATCCACTGACCCTTGCCGACCTCGAACTTGTCGCCCAGGCCCGGGGTTTCCCGGTGGTTGGTGATGCGCACGCCGGCCAGCTCGCCATTGGCACGGATGCCGACCAGCAGATCAATACGCCCGCTGTAGCCGTCCATGGTCACTGCCGGCAGTATGACGGCGACCACCTGGCCCTGCTGGCGGGCACGCCAGGCAGTCGCCGGCTCCGGCAGACGCAGCAGGCTGCGATCGGCAATGCTGAAGCCATCCTCCAGCAGGTCGTTGTCGTGCTGATCATCGGGCAGGATCTCGTTCAGCGCGCGCATCTGCATGCGCTGCTGCTCCATGGCGATGCGCTCGCTGGTGGCCTGCTGGATAAAGGCGATCACACCCACGGTACAGATGGCGAACACGCCGAGAATCAGGCTGTTGCGCAGCACCGAGCGGCTGGGAGTCAGAGTCTCTTGCATATCAGTGTCTCTCGCTCTGGCCCTTGCCCATACCACGGGTGGCCCGGGCATGACCGTAGGTCCGTGGTGCGGTGTAGTAATCGATGGTCGGTGCGCACAGGTTCATCAGCAGCACGGCAAAGGCCACCGCATCCGGATAGTTGCCCCAGACCCGGATCACATACACCAGCACGCCCACGCCCGCGCCGAATACCAGGCGCCCACGGGGGCTGGTAGCGGAGCTGACGGGGTCGGTGACGATGAAGAATGCGCCCAGCATGGTCGCACCACCGAGCAAATGAAACAGCGGCGAGCCGTTGCTGGCCGAACCATCGCCATTCCAGAACAACAGGCTCATCAGTGCCAGTGCCCCGAGCATGCCCACAGGCGCATGCCAGCTGTAGATACGCTTGTAGAGCAGGAAAAGCCCGCCGGCGAGCCAGGCGAGCGAGACCCATTCCCAGGCACGGCCGGCCATCCCGCCCAGCGCAGGCTCGGTGGCACGCAGCTCGGCCATTGTCAAAGCGCTGTTGTTGCGCACTACGTCCAGTGCGGTGGCCGTAGCCCAGCCATCGGCGGGCAGGCTGCCCGGGATGAACACCCGCTGCAGACCCTCCAGCAGTCCCAGGGTGGGCGTCAGGGCCGGCTGCAGTTCCTCAATGCCACGCCACACCGGCCAGCTGGTCATCTCCACCGGGAAGGACACCAGCACCACCGCATAGCCGAGCATCGCCGGGTTGAAGGGGTTCTGCCCCAGGCCGCCGTACAGATGCTTGCCGAAGACCATGGCAAAGCCCGTAGCTACCAGCACCAGCCACCAGGGCGAGTAGGGCGGCAAGGCCAGAGCCAGCAGCCAGGCGGTCACCAGGGCGCTGCCATCGTTGAGAAAGAACATCACCGGGCGCTTGCGCAGATGCAGGATCAGCGCCTCGATGACCAGGGCAAAGCAGCTTGCCAGGAGGATGTTGATCAGCGTGCCCCAGCCGAAGAACCAGGTGAGCAACGCCACCCCCGGCAGGGTCGCGCCCAGCACCTGCAGCATGATGGTGCGGGTACGGTTGCTGCCCATGGCATGGGGCGGGCTGATGGGAGCCATGGCCATCAGGTGTCCTCCTGACTGGTTGCCTGTTCGAACGCCTGCTGGGCCTCGGCGTGGGCCTGTTCCAGCTGGACCACCTGCGCCTGCAGGTCGCTGTTGTCCGGGTTCGCGTTCAACTGTTTCTGTGCCTTCTGCAACGCCATGCGGGCGGTGGCGGCGGCGATCTTGAGCTGCTTCTGCTCCGGGCTCAGGGTCGGAATCCTGGCCTTGACCCGAGCCAGATCCGGTTCCGTCGCTGCGCCGGTCTGCTGCTCCTGCGCCTCCCGCGCTTCCCGGGCAGCCTTGGCCCGAGCTGCCTTCTCGGCGCGCGCCTGACGATCCCGCTCACGCTGTTCGGCCTCGCGCTGCAGGCGCTCCAGGCGCTGCTCGTAACGCACGCGGGACTGCTCGGCCTTGGTGTGCTGCTGCTCGATGGCGCGGATCTCGCCTTTGCCTGCACGGAAGTACTGCACCAGCGGAATGCTGCTCGGACACACATAGGCGCAGGCACCGCACTCGATGCAATCGAACAGGTTGTAGCGTTGCAGTTGCGGATAGTCCTTGCCCAGGGCAAACCAGTGCAGCTGCTGGGGCAGCAGCTGGGCCGGGCAGGCCTCGGCGCACAGGCCGCAGCGGATGCAGGGCAGTGCCGGGGGTGGTGTCGGCAGTTCCTGCTCGGTCGCCGCCAGCAGGCAGTTGCTGGTCTTGATGATGGGTGCCTGCGGGTCCACGGTGAAGCCCATCATGGGGCCGCCGAGCACCAGTCGATGCAGACGCTCGCGCTGCAATCCGGCAAAGGCCAGCAGCTCGCTGATGGGGGTGCCGATCAGCGCCTGCACGTTGGTCGGCCGCTCCAGTGCGCCTCCGGTGAGGGTCACCACGCGGCTGATCAGCGGGCGGCCCAGCATTACCGCATCGTGTACCGCCAGTGCAGTACCTGTGTTCTGACAGAGCACACCGATATCTGCCGGCAGCCCGCCACTGGGTACTTCCCTGCCGGTCAGAATCTGGATCAGCTGCTTCTCGCCGCCGGAGGGGTATTTGGTCGGTATCGGCACCACGCGGATGGTCGGATTGTGCTGCGCCGCCTCGCGCATCGCGGCGATTGCCTCGGGCTTGTTGTCCTCGATGCCGATCAGTACCTGCTCCGGGGTCAGCACATGCATGAGGATTTCAATGCCCGTCACCACCTGCGCCGGGTAATGACGCATGGTCATGTCATCGGCGGTGATGTAGGGCTCGCATTCGGCACCGTTGATGATCAGCGTCTCGATGCGGTGGTCGGGACGCGACAGCAGTTTGGTTGCAGTCGGAAAACCCGCACCGCCCATGCCGCTGATGCCTGCTGCAGCCAGTTTCTCCACCAGGGTCACATGATCCAGAGCGCGATAGTCGGCAATCGGCTCCAGCTCGACCCAGCGGTCTTCACCATCGCTATCCAGCACAATGGCCGGCTCGTGCAGCCCCGACACATGGGGGTAGGGTGCCGGTCCGATCTCGGCTATGGTGCCGGAGGTCGGTGCATGCAGCGCGCAGCTGAAGCGGCCCTGGGCCGTGGCCAGCAGCTGCCCCTTGAGCACATGATCACCGACCTTGACCACGGGTTCCGCCGGCACCCCGATATGTTGCAGCAGGGGCAGGATCAAGCGCGCAGGCAGCGGCGGCTGTTCCACACCACGGGTGGTGGACTGGGCCTTGTTCTCCGGTGGGTGAATGCCACCGGGAATATCATGAATACGGATCTGCGCGGTCATCAGGCGGCTCCCCGCTCGGCAGCGGCCAGCGGTGGTGCCGGTGGCATATCCCAGCGCCAGTTGCGGGTGGTCACCGGCAGCGGCACCATGTCGATGCAATCGACCGGGCAGGGCTCCACACACAGGTCGCATCCGGTGCATTCATCCACGATCACCGTATGCATCTGCTTGGCCGCCCCCAGAATGGCATCCACCGGGCAGGCCTGGATGCACTTGGTGCAGCCGATGCACTCGGCCTCACGGATATAGGCCACCATCGGCGGCTTCTCCTCGCCGTGCTCCCCATCCAGCGGCAATGCCTCCACATCCAGCAGATCAGCCAGCGCTTGAATGGTCGTTTCGCCACCCGGCGGACACTTGTTGATCGCCTCGCCATTGGCAATCGCCTCGGCATAGGGCTTGCACCCGGGAAAGCCACACTGACCGCACTGGGTCTGCGGCAGCAGCGCGTTGATCTGATCGACAATGGGATCACCCTCAACGCGGAACCGCACCGCGGCATAGCCGAGCAGCGCACCGAATACCAATGCCAGCAGCAGAAGGACCGCAACGGCGGTGAGTACCATGCCCATGCTCAGATCCTGATCAGTCCGGTAAAGCCCATGAACGCCAGCGACATCAGCCCGGCGGTGATCATGCCGATCGCCGCGCCCCGGAAGGGCACGGGTACATCGGCAATGGCAATCCGCTCACGCAACCCGGCAAAGAGCACCAGCACCATGGAAAAGCCCAGCGCCGCGCCGAAACCGTAGGTCGCCGCCGTCATGAAGGTCTGCCCCTCGCGGTTGGTGATCAGCAAAGCCACCCCCAGCACCGCGCAGTTGGTGGTAATCAGCGGCAGAAAAATCCCCAGCACCCGGTACAGCAGGGGACTGGTCTTGTGCACCACCATCTCGGTGAACTGCACCACCACGGCAATCACCAGAATGAAGGAAATGGTCCGCAGAAACTCCAGGTCCAGCGGCAGCAGGATGTACTGGTAGGTCAGATAGCTGAGGATGGACGCCAGGGTCAGCACAAAGGTTGTCGCCATGGACATGCCCAGCGCCGTTTCCAGCTTCCCGGACACCCCCATGAACGGGCAAAGCCCGAGGAACTGAACCAACACGAAGTTGTTCACCAGGATGGTGCTGAGCAGTATGAGAACGAATTCAGTCATTTGTGTTGTCCATTACTTTGGCCGGGAGGACACACAGCCGAATCACATCACTCGCTGCCCCGGCTTGGCCCCCTGATCCGGGCTCAGCAGATAAATCTCCTCACCACCAGGGCCGGCCGCCAACACCATCCCCTCGGACACCCCAAACTTCATCTTGCGCGGCGCCAGGTTGGCCACATAGAGCGTCAGCCGGCCTTCCAGCTTGCTCGGGTCGGGATAGGCGCTCTTGATGCCGGAGAACACGTTACGCGTCTCATCGCCGATGTTCAGCGTCAGGCGCAGCAGCTTGTCCGCACCCTCCACGAACTCGGCTTTCTCGATCAGGGCAATACGCAGATCCACCGCGGCGAAGGCATTGAAGTCGATCTGCGGGGCCAGGGGCTCCTTGACCAGCTCGCCGTTGCCCGCCGGAGCATTGGTACTGGTGGCTTCCAGGTCTTCCTTGGAGGCCTCGACCATGGCTTCAACCCTGGCCGGCTCGATACGGGTCAGCAGCGGTTTGAAGGCATTGAGCTGATGGGCGCCCAGGTGGCTGTCCAGATCGCTCCACTGCTGCGACGGCAGGTTGAGGAAAGCCTCGGCGTCGGCGGCCAGGGTCGGCAGGACCGGCTTGAGCAGGATGATCAGCTGACGGAACAGGTTGATGCCCAGCGAACAGATGGCCTGCACTTCGTCCTGCTTGCCTTCCTGCTTGTTCAGCGCCCAGGGAGCCTTGTCGGCGATCCAGGCGTTGGCCTTGTCGGCCAGGGCCATGATCTCGCGCATGGCGCGGGAGAAGTCGCGTTTTTCGTAGGCGTCGGCAATCGACGGGAAGGCGGCGGTAAAGGCGTCGCTCAGCTCCGGTGCCGGGTTGGCGTCAGTCAGCACGCCGCCGTTGCCCTTGTGGATGAATCCGGCGCAGCGGCTGGCGATGTTCACCACCTTGCCCACCAGGTCGGAGTTGACCTTCTGGATGAAGTCTTCCAGGTTCAGGTCCAGATCATCCACGCCACGGCCCAGCTTGCAGGCGTAGTAGTAGCGCAGGTATTCCGGTGCCAGGTGTTCCAGATAGGTGCGGGCCTTGATGAAGGTGCCGCGGGACTTGGACATCTTCTGCCCGTTGACGGTCAGGTAGCCGTGCACGTTCACCCCGGTGGGCTTGCGGAAGCCGGCGCCTTCCAGCATGGCCGGCCAGAACAGGGTGTGGAAGTTGATGATGTCCTTGCCGATGAAGTGGTACAGCTCGGCGGTGGAGTCCTTGCTCCAGAAGGTATCGAAGTCCAGCTCCGGGCGACGGGCGCAGAGATTCTTGAAGCTGGCCATGTAGCCGACCGGCGCGTCCAGCCAGACGTAGAAATACTTGCCCGGCTCGCCGGGGATTTCGAAGCCGAAGTAGGGCGCATCACGACTGATATCCCACTCCTGCAGCCCGGAATCCAGCCATTCGGCGATCTTGTTGGCCACGGCATCCTGCAGGGTGCCGCTGCGGGTCCATTCCTTCAGCATGTCCTGGAAGTCGGGCAGGGTGAAGAAGAAGTGCTTGGAATCCTTCAGCACCGGGGTCGCGCCGGAGATGGCCGAGCGCGGGTCTTTCAGTTCGGTCGGCTCGTAGGTGGCACCGCACTTCTCGCAGTTGTCACCGTACTGGTCTTCGGCGGCGCACCGCGGGCAGGTGCCCTTGATGAAGCGGTCGGCCAGGAACATGCCCTTTTCCGGGTCGAAGTACTGCGTCACCGAACGGGTGCTGATGTGACCGTTGGCCTTGAGCTTCTCGTAGATCAGCTCGGACAGCTGGCGGTTCTCTTCGGAATGGGTGGAGTAGTAGTTGTCGAAATCCACCAGAAAGTCGGCAAAGTCGGCGGTGTGCTCGGCCTTGACCGCGTCGATCAGCTGCTCGGGCGTGATGCCTTCCTTCTCCGCGCGCAGCATGATGGCCGAGCCATGGGCGTCATCGGCGCAGACGTAGATGCACTGATGGCCGCGCAGCTTCTGGAAGCGGACCCAGATGTCGGTCTGGATGTATTCCAGCATATGCCCCAGATGGATCGAACCGTTGGCATAGGGCAGGGCGCTGGTAACGAGAATCTGACGTTTGGGCTGGTTGCTGGACATGGGCACTCGGCTTCAGTTGGATAAACGGATCAAAGCCGGCAATTGTACCCTTTTGGGGAGTGCGGGTC
The DNA here is from genome assembly GCF_900115905.1 of Halopseudomonas formosensis. Taxonomy (GTDB): domain Bacteria; phylum Pseudomonadota; class Gammaproteobacteria; order Pseudomonadales; family Pseudomonadaceae; genus Halopseudomonas; species Halopseudomonas formosensis. The sequence goes on along the minus strand of NZ_FOYD01000002.1, from coordinate 198,720 downwards.
ATCTGTCGAGGGGGGAACACCCCCCTCTACTCAGAGCCTCAGGCCTTCTTGAACACCCCGATCGCTCGCAGGATGAGGATCAGCAATACGGCACCGCCGATGGCGATGATGAAGCGGATGATGGCGCCACCTTCCTCAAAGCCCAGCAGCCCGGCAATCCAGAAGCCGAGTACCGAGCCGATGATCCCGACGATGATGTTGGCAATCAGCCCCATCTGCTCATTGGTCTTCATGATGATGCTGGCCAGCCAGCCGACAATACCGCCGATGATCAGAGTCATTATCCAACCCATGGTCCTACCTCTCGTTGTGACGAAATGTACTGACCAGTAAAGCAGCAGATCCGCCAGTCTGCCTGTGAAGGACTTCCTATACTGGTCAATTCCATGGGCAGACAAAGCGAAAGGTGCAATGAAGTACATATTCGAAGTCCACATCAAGGACGGCCACACCGCCGAGGAATACGCTGACGCCTGGGTCCGGGCCAGCGAGATCATCCAGCGTGCACCGGGCGCCCGCGGTACCGAGCTGCACCGCAAGATCGGCGACCCGCGCACCCTGATTGCCATCGCCAGCTGGGACAGCAAGGAGCAGCGTGATGCCATGGAGGGCCAGCACAACCCGGATGTCGCCGCCATCATCCGCAGCGCCGCGCCCTTCTGCGAGATCCGACCGCTGGGTGAATTCGAAGACCCGGAATGGGTAGTCACGCCGACCGGCCGGTCATCCGAGTGATACACAACCCATACCGAAACGGCGCCATGGCTGCCGTAATATGCGCAACAGAATCCGCCACAACGAGGAATAACAACACATGAGCAGACTCCTTCGCCTGACCAGCCTGTCGATACTCACCTTTGGCCTGCTGCAGGCCGGCAATGCACTGGCCGATCCGACAGGACTTTGGGACACCGAAGACAAGGAGGGCCGTGTTCAGATAAGCCCCTGCGGCGACAAGCTCTGCGGCGACCTGGTGTGGATCGCCGACGCACTGGATGCTGAAGGCCAGCCCAAGCGCGACGAAAAAAATCCGGACGAATCCCTGCGCGACCGCCCGCTGGAAGGCCTGCGCATCCTCTGGGACATGCAGCCCAGCGGCGATGGCAAAACCTGGCAGGACGGTCGCGTCTACGACCCGGAAAGCGGCAAGACCTACCAGGGCCGCATCACGCTGGAAGGAGACAACGTACTCAAACTCCGCGGCTTCGTCGGCACCCCCATGTTCGGCCGCACCTCCACCTGGACCCGCGCCAAATAACCCCCTACGGCACGGTTTGTTTGTAGGAGCACCGCCCCGGTGCGAACCGGGCGGTCACACATTCGCACCCGGGGCGGGTGCTCCTACGATACGAGGCGGATCAGGTTTATCTGTAGGAGCACCGCCTCGGTGCGAACGGGCAAGCACAAACCTCTCCCACGGCAGGCGCTACTTCAACCGCCACCCCAACCGCACCATCAACACCGCCAAACTCAAATACGCCGCCGCCCAACTCCCCGCCGACAAACTCAACAACACCGGCCTGGCCAACGGCGTATCTCCCGCCATGAATCGGCACACCACCGCCACGGCAATCAACCCAACCGTCCAGAGCACCCACCCGGTTACCGGCGGTGTCTTGAAGCCGCGCTGGAAATACAATCGCAGCATCACACTGGTGGACAGCGTCCCCAGACCGCCCACGGTAATCAGGTGCAGCGCCGAGACCGCAGGCCGTTGCCCGACAAAGGCCAGCCCCGTGGCCAGGCTGCCCAGTGCCAGCCACAGATACCCCATTCCGAAGCCCAGCAGATCCGGCCGGCTGCCGCAACGCCACAGCTGCCAGCGAATATTCCTTACCAGCAGGACCATGCCGGCAGCCAGCAGCGCGCCGCCTGCCAGGGGATAGCTGTAGCTGTCGGGCAGTATCGGCACCAGCAGCGCGAGAATGGCCAGACCCAGCAGAATGATCAGCGCCCCTTCCAGCCGCGGCTGCAGCCGTGCCCGGGGCTCGATCCCTTGTTGCTCCAGGGTAATGGCCGCAGCAGGCGCGATCAGCCGCCCCCCGATAAAGCTCATCAGCAACAGCAAACAGAGCACCCCAGCGTGCATCAGACGACTGAGGTTCAGATCAATGGATGCCGCCAGCTCCGGCCAGCGATGCCAGATCAGCATCAACAGCAACCAGCAGAGCGGCAGCAGGCACAGGGTCAGGATCAGTGGACCGGTGGATTTGTTGCGCCACTGCCGGGCTGCGCGAAAGCGCGGCACCACCTGCCAGGCCAGCAACAGAGCAAAAGCCGCCGCCAGCGGCAGGGCCAGTGGGTGATCAGGGAAGGGGATACGCAGCAGCCGTGCCGCCAGCCACAGGGCAATCAGCGGATAGAGCACCCGCGCCGGCTGCGGCCCCAGGGTGTAACCGGCGATCAGCGCCAGGGCAAAGCCGAAGATCAGTTCAAAACCATGGCCAACGCCCACCAGACCCGCAGGCCAGCCGGTGCCGGACAGCATGGCGAACATAGACAACGGCACCGCTACAGCGGCCAGCAGCGCCGCCAGGGGAAAGAACAGGGTAAAAGCAGGGCGAGTGCGCGGTTTGCTCATGGGGCATCCAGAAACGCCATGGAAAGCCGAATGCTAGCGCAGCCCGCCGCAGGGGAACAGTTCATTCGCACCCGAGGCGGGTGCTCCTACGATACGAGGTGCTGGCAGGTTCATTTGTAGGAGCACCGCCCCCGGTGCGAACCGGTCAAGCACACATTCGCACCCGAGGCGGGTGCTCCTACGATACGAGGTGGTGGCAGGCTTGTTGTAGGAGCACCGCCCCCGGTGCGAACCGGTCAAGCACATATTCGCACCCGGTGCGGGTGCTCCTACGATACGGGGTGGTGGGAGGCTTGTCGTAGGAGCACCGCCCCCGGTGCGAACCGGGCAAGCACACATTCGCACCCGGCGCGGGTGCTCCTACAAGTGAGGACGGCACAAGAGCCGCGGACCTCAATTCAACACATTATCCAATATGGTGTACACCACACCGGTGGCGACGGCTACCAGCACCAGGTCTCGGCCTGCGCTGTGCCACTCATAGCCGGGGTAGTGTGGCAGGTGGCGTACATGACCAGGCGGGACCTTGTGGCTCCAGCCATGGGGCAGGGGGCGGCCTACTACCAGGTGCACATGCCGCGGTAGCGGCGGTGCCGGCCGCAGGTAGTGGCTGTGACGGTGGATCTCCCGGCGCAGCTGGTCACGGTGCGGCGGGCGGTGATGCTGGTTGTGCTGCGGCGGCCGACGGGGCTGGCTGTTGTAGATACGATCATCGCGCTGACGTTCCCACAACCACTGGCTCTGCTGGCGCGGCGGAGCGCGGTGTTGCGGCGGTGCATGGTGCATCGGCCGGTGCTGCTGATGGGGGTGAGACTTGCGATGATCGTGCGGCTTGCCGGGGGCGGCAGGGCCAGCCGACGCGGCGGTAGCGAATAGAGCCAGAGCTGCAAGGAGCGCTGTGGCCGGGCGTGTGAGTTTCATGGTGGTACCCTCGTACTTTCCCGTTTGGACTGACCCGCTGGGGCAAAATTCCCTGTCGACCCTGATCACAGGATATGCCACTCGGTGGGGGAAGGGGCGTTTGTAAAGACGACTTTACCTGTCTTTACCCAGCCCTGAAATACGGGTCAGTCGCGGGCCGACGGGCTGGTATCATTGCGTTTCCTGCTTTACGGCACCGCGCCGGAGGACACCATGAGTCTCGACACCTGGCTGGCATTTCTGCTGGCCTGCTGGATCATCAGCCTGAGCCCCGGTGCGGGCGCCGTCGCCTCCATGGCCAGTGGGCTGAACTACGGTTTTGCCCGGGGTTACTGGAACGCCATTGGGCTGCAGCTGGCCCTGCTGATGCAGATTGCCATCGTCGCTGCAGGGGTCGGGGCTTTGCTGGCCGCCTCGGCGCTCGGCTTTGCGCTGATCAAATGGTTCGGTGTCGGTTACCTGCTGTATCTCGGTTACCGCCAGTGGCACGCGCCGGTGCAGGAGATGCGCCTGCAGCACCGCCCCATTGGCCGGCCACTGAGTCTGGTCCTGCGCGGCTTCATCGTCAACGCCAGCAACCCTAAGGCCATCGTATTCATCCTTGCCGTATTGCCGCAGTTTCTCGATCCGGCGCGGCCGCTCGTCCCTCAGTATCTGGTGATGGCGCTGACCATGGTGATTGTGGATCTTATCGTCATGGCCGGGTACACCGGATTGGCCTCCCGAGTCATACGGCTGCTCGACTCGCCACGCCAGCAGCGCCTGGTCAATCGCAGCTTCGCTGCCATGTTCGTGCTCGCGGCGGGGTTGCTGGCAACGGTCCGTCGGGCTTGAGGTTGAGCAGCGGATTCGGGCGCTGCGGAGTTCGCACCGAGGGCGGTGCTCCTACAGGGGGAGGTCGTGCCGTGGTTGTAGGAGCACCCGCTCCGCATGCGAATGCGTGCGATACCGGTTCGCACCGAAGGCGGTGCTCCTACAGGGGAGGTCGTGCCGTAGTTGTAGGAGCACCCGCGCCGGGTGCGAATGCGCGCCAGACCGGTTCGCACCGAGCGGTCCGGCGATCCGGCGGTGCTCCTACCGGGGAGGTCGTGCCGTGGTTGTAGGAGCACCCGCCCCGGGTGCGAATATGTGCCGGACCGGTTCGCACCGAGGGCGGTGCTCCTACAGGGGAGGTCGTGCCGTGGTTGTAGCGAATGCGTGCTGGATCGGTTCGCACCGGGGCGATCCGGCGGTGCTGCTACAGTTCGCACCGAGGCGGTGCTCCTACAGGAGGCGGCTACTTATCCACCGGCTCAAACACCATGACGCCGGCGTCATTGATCAGCGTCAGCCGCGAGGTGGCTGCGTCGTACTGCACCTGCAGGGGCTCCTGCAGCCGGGTCTTGATGGCCGATTCCCGCGCCATCAGTTCGGATTCGCAAGCCATCATGGTCTGCATCAGATTGCCCACTTCCAGCTTGTCGGAGGAGAGCTTGTAATCACCTCCCATGTTGTTACAGGCATTGCGCACACCCAGGCGCTGCTCCTGAAATGTCAGCAGAACCGGCGGTTTCTCGCCACCCTGCAGGGAGGCATCCAGGTGGCCGTCGGCATCGGTAGCGTCTACCAGTGTCCAGTCGTGCTGAGTAAGCAGGCTGGGGGAAACATCGGGGGTACTGCTGCAGCCAGCCATCATGGCCAGCATCAGGGATGCCGGCAGCAGCCGGCGGAAAAAGCTGTTGCTCATGGGTTCTCCCAAAATCGAGCCGTCAATCGAACGCCTATGCTGCCGCACAATGGGTCGCTTCGTCGAGTATTCAAGCGCCATCGGGTTGTCCGCGGTAGGGCGCGTCATTGGCTGAACCCTTGTCCTGCGGCACGCCGGCCACCTGTACCTGCGGCAGATCGCCGCCAATGAATTCCAGTTTGCGGATCGGGAAGGCCAGCTTCACGTCGATGTCACGCAGTGCCTGCAGCAGCTGCAGATTGATCTCCTGCTGGATGTCCATGTACCTGTTGTAATCCGCCGTCTGCACGATGTGGACAACCTCGAAGGTCAACTGGCTCTCGTTGAAGGCGAAGAAGTGGGCCCGGTCGAAGTTGGTCTCGTCCATGCCCTCGATGATGCGGCGCACCTCGCCGCTGACCTGACGTACCTTTTCCACCGGCGTATTCGGGCTGATACCGAAGGTGAACACGATCCGCCGGGTGTTCATGCGCTTGTAGTTATGCACTATCTGCGACAGCAGATCGGCGTTGGCCACCACAATCTGCTCGCCACTCAGGGCGCGGATGCGGGTGGTCTTGAGACCGATATGCTCAATGGTGCCCGCCACCTCGCCGAACACCACGAAATCACCGATCTCGAAGGGTTTGTCGATACCGATCGACATGGACGCGAACATGTCGCTCAGCAGGGTCTGTACCGCCAGGGCAATGGCGATGCCGCCCACCCCGAGACTGGCAATCATCGCGGTGATATCGACACCCAGATTGGACAGGATCGACAGCAGCATCACGGTCCAGATCACCAGTCGCACCATGATTCCGATCAGGGTGGTGGTCACCGGGTTGCGTGCCTTGCCATCGCGATGCAGGCTGGTGGTCCACAACTGCACCGCATGGTCGGCCCAGAGCGCGATCTGGAAGGCCAGCGCTATAAACCAGCCGTGGGCCAGGGCTGCCTCCCAGCGGGGCGACAGCTCCACGGTCTTGAGGCCGATCATCAGGGCAAAGGCGAACAGCAGCAGCTTGCTGGTCTTGAGCAGCAGTGCGGAACCGAAATAGAACACACGGGAGTGAGACTTCTCGTTGCGCTGCATCAGCTGGCGACTGAGCACCCGGAGGGCAACGCTCAGCAGCAGATAGGTTCCGAGGGTGACGACCACCAGAATACTCAGCTGCATCCAGAGTGCGCGGTCGGTAAAGAGATCCCAGTACGGCATTACGGACTCCAGTCAGGTGAAAAACGGCCTGTCCGTGGCGGGGTATCTCTATTTCTGTCGTTTGGTGGGCTGATTAGTTCCGGCTTTTTGCCATTCCGGCTGCTGGTCAGTGCGGCTATTTGTGACCGTTGGGGCAGACTGCCAACTCCTCTCTTCTCAGCCCCACTGTTTCATAGAACAATCGGCTAAAAGCCAGGCAAGGAGCCGCCATGACCTACCCCCGCATAGAACACCACGGTGCCGTGAACGGCGTAACGGGCAGCTGCCATCAGCTGCATCTGACTCCCAATACCAGCGTCCTGATCGACTGCGGGCTTTTCCAGGGCGCCGAGATCTCCCGGAGCGGCACTCAGGCAGGGAATATGGCCATAGAGTTTCCCCTTGCGGGCATCCAGGCGCTGATTGCGACCCATGTGCATATCGACCATGTCGGGCGGCTGCCCTGGCTTATCGCCGCCGGGTTCAAGGGGCCGGTGTACTGCACCGAGCCCTCCGCCATGCTGCTGCCAACAGTGCTGGAAGATGCCTTTCTGCTCGGCATTCGACGGGATGCCCAACTGGCCGAGCGCTTCATAAAACAGGTCGAGCCCATGTTGCAGCCGGCGGCCTACCGCCAATGGATGACCGTCATCAATCGAGATGATCTGGTGCTGCGCATACGCTTTCAGCGGGCTGGGCATATCCTCGGATCAGCCTGGGTTGAGTGTGACGTCAACTACCCGCGAGAGAAGCGCCGGCGAAGAATCATATTCTCGGGCGATCTGGGAGCGCCACACGCGCCTATCCTGCCCGCACCGGATATCCCGTACAACGCCGACGTCGTCGTCCTCGAGAGTACCTATGGCGACCGGCTGCATGAGGACAGGCGCACCCGGCGGCAACGTTTTCAGTGCGCGCTGGAGCAGGCCCTGTCGGACGGTGGCACTGTGCTTATTCCGGCGTTCAGCATCGGTCGCACCCAGGAGCTGCTCTACGAACTGGAAGCGATCATCAGTGGCCAGAAAGGTGATTGGCTGCAGATGCCGGTCATCCTGGATGCCCCGCTGGCCACACGCTTTACTCAGTTGTACCGACAACTGAAGCCGTACTGGGATAAGGAAGCGCTGCGGCGGGTGGCGGCAGGGCACAAACCTCTGGGGTTCGAGCAGTTGCTTACGGTCAATACCCACGGCCAGCACCTGGCCATGGTCAACCGATTGGCCCAGACCCGGCAACCGGCCATAGTCATCACCGGCAACGGCATGTGCAGTGCAGGGCGGGTGGTCAACTATCTCAAGGCCATGCTGGGTGATCCTCGGCATAACGTGATCTTTACCGGCTTCCAGGCCCAGGGAACGCCAGGCCGGGCCATCCAGAAATACGGGCCGCAGGGCGGGTATGTGGAGCTGGAGGGCGAGCGGTTTGATATTCGCGCCGGTATCACCACCCTGGGCGGCTACTCGGCGCATGCTGACCAGGCAGGGCTGGTCAAGTTCGTCACCGGCATGAGGCACTGGCCGCAGCAGGTCCGTCTGGTGCACGGTGAACCCAATGCCAAGCAACGACTGGCCAGCGTGTTGCGTGAAAAAGCGCGACAAAAGGGGCGCCACATAGATGTGCTTATTCCATGAGGCTTTTTTTTGTACCCAATGTAAATTGTCACTCAGGGTGACTGAATGTATGGTTCGCACTCGCCCCGTGGGCCGAAGCCCTTTCGCGCTTGTAGATCCGGATGATGGTCAAGTAATATTGCAGCGCTCCGTTGAGCGATGATAAGGGGTGAAGGTGAAGACTCTGACAAAGGCCCCTGCGTTAGCGCGCTGGTACCTGGTTCAATGCAAGTCACGTCAGGAAGATCGGGCTGAAGAGAACCTCCGAAACCAGCATTTCTCCTGCTACTGCCCCCGGCATCTGGTTGAAAAGATGCGCTACGGCAAGCGGACTGTCATACAGCAGCCGCTGTTTCCCGGGTATCTGTTCATCAACCTATGCAGAATCAACGACAACTGGCACAGCATCCGCTCCACGCGGGGTGTGCTGCGTATGGTGACCTTTGCAGGCCAGCCTCTGCCCGTGCCTGATGAAATCATCAATGAGCTTCGCGCCAGACTGGCGATTGCAGAAGGCAGGCCGCTGTTTCGTGAAGGGCAGCCGGTGACCTTTACCGAAGAGCCATTCCGGGGGCTGGACGCCGTTTTCTGCAAGGCAGACGGTGAAGAACGGGCGATAGTCCTGCTGAGTCTTCTGCACCGGCAACAGGAGCTTAAGGTTCCTCTCAAGGCACTCAAAGCATCTAACTGAATCGCTGCGGCCTGCTGCAGATCACAAACCAATTCATTTACCTTGAAGAAGGGCCGCGCTGGAAAGCGAAGATGGTACTACCCCTCTGAGCTTGCCCGGGGCCCCCTGAAGTCGTCTGATTCCCTACTTCCCGCGAACTGACAGCATCCCTCTTTCGGACGAGGTTCGCCTTGATTGCTCAGTGGTACCTGCCAGGTCGGCCAGCTCTCCTTTGGACTGGGTTATGACTATCTCGGGAAATCCGGACGGTCATGCCTGGGCGACCCGTTCACGTCCGAGTCTGGACCCCTCCCCGAAAAAACCACTGATAGCACGCCTGGCCTTCGAAGACCCCACGCCAGGCATCTACCTCGCACGACCCTGTCAGCATATAAAGACAGCGGGGTGCCATCCGCGCCTGTGGACCAGTCATCGACTCTCCGAAGATGTGGTCAGCAGCCTTGGGCAGGCGCTGGATCAGATCAAGCTACGCTAGGGTAATCGCGACTTTGAGCTGGTTGGCTATTCCGGTGTCGCTGCACTGCTCCGACAAACGGCCCATCACCATCTGAAAGCGGGCCTGATGGCTGAGCACGAGCGCTGGGTAAGGTGTTGCCGCTCAGCAGAGGAATGGAGGTTGTAGCAGCCGGTACGGATGTGTAACATTCCGACCATTTTTGGCACCGGATTGTGTCAAAGCGATGTATGCTCCCGGCACGACAGGGATAGAACCGACATGGCGTGCAATAATGGCCAGTCATCCATGCCTGCAGAGCAGGTGCCGTACGCAATTGCCGACGAGTCCTCAGGAAAATGACTTCAGATCCTGGGGCGGTAGCGTGCTCAATCTAGTCACATGAGTGAATACAACAAAGGAATATGAGTGCAGTGACTCTCGAACAGAATCCTCAACAATACCCAGCCAGCGATGAAATCGATCTGATTGAACTGGCTGGCAAACTCTGGGAGCAGAAATGGCTGATCGCTGGGGTTACCGCTTTCTGCATCCTGCTTGCCGTTGCCTACGCGCTGTTAAGCACACCGGTCTATCAGGCCACAGCGACCGTCAGCCCCCCACTGAGTGCAGATATTGCTCCTTTGAATGAAAGCCGTATCCAGGCGAAGCTACCTGCTCTCACCGTTGACGAGGTGTATGCGCTTTTCAAGCGAAACCTGACATCCCGTAGCAGCTATCTGTGGTTCTTCCGAGATTACTACCGCCCCTATCGTGAGGAGCAAGGCACCCTGGCTCCAAGGGACGCCATGTTGAAATCACTGGATAACCTGATGCAGGTCAGCCAGCCAGACCAGCGCAATAATCCCAGTATTTATACCGTCTCTATCACTTTGCCGGGGGAGCCAGAGTTGGCGGCCGACTGGGCGACCCGATATCTGGAGCTGGTGACAGAGCGCACTATGTCAGATATCGCCGCGAATACCGAGAAAGAAGTCGCCAACCGCATTGCTGCTATTGACCGAAATATTGCCGACCTGCGCGAAGCGGCCAGGATTCGGCGGGAGGACCGCATAGCACGTCTTCAGGAAGCGCTGGTCGTCGCCGAAGCTGTGGGATATGAGAGTCCACAGGTCGTGGCTGGGCGAACCTCAGGCGAGAGTGAACTGCTCCAGATGATTGATGGCAGCCTGATGTATATGCGTGGCGCCAAGGCGATTCGTTCTGAGCTCAAATTGCTCAGCGAGCGTGAAAACGACGATCCGTTCATTGGTGCACTACGTGACTTGCAGATTGACCGGGGGCTTCTGACGACGGTAAACAGCCGCCCGGAGAACGTACAGCTTTACAGGCTGGATAGCCCTGCAGAAGTACCGGACACCCCAATCAAACCGAAGAAAGCGTTGATTGTTGTGCTGGGGTTGGTTGTTGGGGGCATGCTGGGTGGCATGCTGGCTCTTATTCGAATTGCAGTGCGAAACAGAAAACATAATCAATGAGAAATCTCAACATCACCGTAGCCGGCACCGGCGGCTATGGTGGACTACCCGGTACTGCGCTACGAGCACGCCGCTCACAGTCAGGAGAAGGGCGAGTACCGCCACTTCATGCTCAAGGAAATCCACGAGCAGCCGGCAGCCATTGCCAACACGCTGGAAGGCACCCAGGGCGAGGATCACGTGCTGACCGCGATCCTCGGCCTGGAGGCGGAAACTCGTCTTAAAGACCTCCAGAACATCCACATCGTCGCCTGTGGCACCAGCTGTCACGCCGGTCTTGTGGCTCGGTACTGGATAGAGGATCAGGCAGGGCTGCCGTGTCAGGTAGAAGTTGCCAGTGAGTATCGCTACCGCCAGGTGGCGGTACCAGCCAATACCCTTCTCATTGCTATCTCCCAGTCCGGCGAGACTGCAGATACCCTTGCAGCCCTGCGCTACGCCAAACAGCAGGGCTACCTGGCCAGCCTTGCCATCTGCAACGTCGCCGGCAGCTCCCTGGTCCGTGAAGCCGACTGGCGGCTGTTGACCAAAGCTGGTCCGGAAATAGGGGTTGCATCTACCAAAGCGTTCACTACCCAACTGGTCGCGTTGTTATGGTTGACCACCGCTCTGGCACAGGTAAAGGATCGCGCCCCGGAAATGATCAGTGCTAACGTCCGTGCTTTGAAGGGGCTGCCCCGTCTGGTCGAGAAAGTACTGCACCTGGATCAGCACATCGAAGAGCTGGCCACCACCTTTGCCAACAAGCACCATGCGCTGTTTCTGGGTCGTGGCCCCCATTACCCCATTGCGATGGAAGGGGTACTCAAGCTTAAAGAAATCTCCTACATCCACGCCGAAGCATACGCCGCCGGCGAGCTGAAACACGGCCCGCTGGCGCTGGTAGATGAAAACATGCCGGTGGTAAGCGTAGCACCCAGCGACAGCCTGCTGGAAAAACTCAAATCCAACCTGCAGGAAGTCGGCGCCCGTGGTGGCCAACTGATTACCTTCGCCTGTGAACGAGTAGATATGGATGAAGGTGAGGGCATCACCTATCTCAAGTTGCCCTGGGTATATGAAGCTGTATCGCCCATCGTTTACACGGTTCCGTTGCAATTGCTGAGTTATCATGTGGCGCTGGTAAAAGGCACTGATGTGGATAAGCCTAGGAACCTGGCCAAATCCGTCACCGTAGAATAATGCATCTTGCCTGGGAGCGTTTCCTGAGAACGTCGAGCACCAGCTCGATGAAGGCACTTATTAGCAACCAACTCCCTTTAACTGATCCGCCCTAGCTTTGGAAGCATGCACTTGCTAACCCGTATCAAACAGCTTGGTCAAAGCAAATTCGTCCGCAACGTAGCCATAGTTGCCACCGGCACTGCCGGTGCCCAAGCCATTACCATGGCCTTTGCACCGGTCATCACGCGACTCTATGGCCCGGAAGCCTTCGGCCTGCTGGGTACCTTCATGGCAATACTGGGGGTACTAACGCCCATTGCCGCACTTACCTACCCGATTGCAATCGTGCTGCCGAAATCAGACACAGACGCAAAAAAACTCGCAAAACTCAGTGCATTAGTAGCGCTGATTGTTACGTCTATTGCTGCAGCTGTACTGTTGACAGCAGGGGACTGGATTGCTGACGCATTAAGCTTGGGAGCCGTTGCTGGGTTTCTTCTACTTATCCCGCTCGCCATGCTGTTCGCGGCTTTTCAGCAGATATTTACTCAATGGCTCATCAGAAAAAAACAGTTCAGGATCACTGCCAAAGTAGCCGTTCTGCAAGCTTTCATAATGAACTCCGCAAAAGCCGGAGCGGGTTGGTTTCACCCGGTAGGCGCAGTACTGATAGTGATTGCGGTGGGCGGTCAGGCTCTCCACGCGCTTCTCCTATGGGCTGGCACCCGTAGCAAAGAGGCGGCACTGCCAGATAATGACGAGAGCGCCGGCACGCTTCGGGAGCTGGCAAACCGCCACAAAGACTTCCCACTATACAGAGCCCCCCAGGTTGCTCTGAATGCTCTTTCTCAGAGTCTGCCTATTCTCATGCTGGCCAGCTTTTTCGGTCCGGCTGCAGCGGGGTTTTACACTCTCGGCAGAACAGTAATGGGTGTGCCATCCACACTGATCGGTGGGGCAGTTGGGGACGTTTTTTATCCACGGATCGCGGAAGCAGCGAATAATAAAGAAAAACTGTTCAACTTGGTTCTGAAGGCAACAGGTGCACTAGCTGCTGTTGGCTTTGTTCCGTTTTTTGTTGTGATCGCTACAGGCCCATGGCTGTTTTCGTTCGTATTTGGTGCCGAGTGGGTTGACGCTGGGGAGTACGCCCGCTGGATCGCGCTGTGGATGTATTTCATGTTTATGAACAGTCCCAGCAATAAAACGATACCTGTGTTAAAAATTCAGGGTTTTTATCTGTTTTTTACCGTTTTTACAATTCTGATCAGGCTAGTTGGCCTGGGGGTGGGCTACTTTGTGTTCTCCAGCGACCTGGTAGCTATTGCCATATTCGGTGTTTCTGGGGCAGTCATAAATGTTGTAATAATTGCTATTGTTTTGCTAATGGCTAAAAAGTTTGATAGCAAGAGGTCTTCGGATGGCTAAAATATTCATTTGTGGCGACGTTGTAAATACAGAAAAGCAGTCCGGGGAAATACTGTCGCCAAGCTTAGAGCAGATTGTTCTTGGAGCGGACTACGCTATCTGCAACTTTGAGGCGCCGGTTGAAGGTGCGGGTTCTCCAATAGCTAAAAGTGGTCCTCATATTCAACAAAAAGCGACTACTCTCTACGGATTAAAAAAACAAGGCTTCGATTTAATTCAGCTTGCCAATAATCATATAATGGATTTTGGTTCGTCAGGCTTGATGGAAACAATCAAGCAGGCGCACTTGGCAAAACTTGACGTCATAGGTGCTGGAGCTGATTTTAACAGCGCTTATAAGCCGTTAATTAAAGAGATAAATGGTGTTGTTTTTGGGATCATCAATGCATGCGAGGCGCAGTTTGGAGTTTTAGACTATTTTCAGGATAAGAATACTGCGGGCTATGCTTGGATCAATCATAACCAAATCGATAAAAATATTATAGACCTGAAAAAGCAATGCGATTTTGTGCTGGTACTTTCTCACGCTGGGCTAGAGAATTACAGCATTCCGCAAAGAGAATGGCGCGAGCGTTATCAGCATTTTTGCGATCTGGGTGCGGATGTTGTTGTAGGTGCGCACCCCCATGTACCGCAAGGCTTCGAGGAATACAAAGCTTCATTGATTTTCTACAGCCTGGGAAATTTCTATTTCGACTGGGGAGGGCATGCAGCGAATGACGATAAGTCCTATGCGGTTATGCTGGAGTTTGATAAAGCCTCTAGAATTAAGGTTACGCCTGTCTTTCATATAACCAGAATTGAGCAAAGAGTCGTAGATGTCGCGAATTACAATGAGAGGGTTGATATCAAGGCTTTGTCCGAAAGTTTAAAAAATGGATACGAAAAACTACATGAAATGATGGTTTTGTCCGCTTATGAGAAAGTAAAAACAAATTTTTTACGTGGCTTTTCAGTTATACCCCGAGGACATGGACTTAAGTCTACTATTAAAGAGCTTGTTGCGAGCTTGCTAGGGCGGCGTAAGCACATAGACAAAAAAATATTGTCTTTGCATCTAATTCGAAACGAAGCTTATTACTATGTCACAAGGAATGCACTCGAGTTAGAAGCGCGTGGAAAGGCAAAGAAATGAGCGAATCCTTGCTTATTATTAGAGCCGCCAGGTTCGGCAACATAGTAATTGATATGTACATCGACGCGCGACCCTCTGTATAACGAATCCTGACGGCCTCTGGCTTTATTATTAAGGTGACCGGTCGAGACAAATGTTAACGGCGGCGTTGGAGGAATTGTTGGTAACGTGGCCGGGACACAGAAAGAATATAAATAAATCGTCGATGGAGCCTCATTGTATGTGTAACGAAGCATATCTCAATGTGGCTTGATATTCGAACTTCAAGTGGAAAAAGCTAATGGCAAAGTATGGTAAAAAAGCTCTTCCTGATTTTTTAAAAAAGGGAATGCATAAAGTATTTCATTTTTTCGTTCTTGCTATAAACGTGTGCTCACCTGCTTTGGCTACAAAGCTTTTGCATTTGAAGACTACCGGAAGATGGCTTGATTTAGCTAGCCCAAGGGACTTCAATGAAAAGCTGCAGTGGCTGAAGTTTAACGAGGACCCAGGATTAAAATCAGTGTGTGCAGACAAATATGCTGTATACAGCTATATCGAAAAAAACCATGACAGCTCAATATTGAATAATTTGATCGCTGTTTATAATAAGCCTTCTGAGATAATTTGGGATGATTTGCCGGATAAGTTTGCCCTTAAATGCACCCATGGGTGCGGCTACAATATTGTAACCAAGAATAAGCGGGAGCTCAATTTCGAGGATGTCTATATTAAGTTAAATAAGTGGATGGGTGAGAAGTTTGGGAGAAAGCATTTAGAGTACCACTATGATTTAATAAAGCCAAAGATAATCGTAGAGGAATACATTGAAAATCAAGCTGGATTACTCCCGCTTGACTATAAAATTTATTGTTTTAATGGTGTGGCTAAGCTGGTTCTAGTATGCTCGGAGCGTGAGGATGGTTTGAAGCTGAATTTCTTTGATCTGGATTGGAATCGAATGGCGATAGGCCATGAGAAAGATGAGAGTTCCAAGGAAATTGATAGGCCAAAATGCTTCGATGAAATGGTGCGTCATGCAGAAGCTCTTGCCAAGCCATTCAAATTTGTTCGCGTAGATTTCTATGATAAGGATGGTGTTCCTATATTTGGCGAGATGACATTTACCCCGGCAGCAAATATGGCAAGTTATTATAACGAATATGGTCTAAATTTATTAGGCGAGATGCTTGTCCTGGAAGGTGGTGGACGCAGCTGATTGTATATAAACAGTAGGTTGTTGACGTATGTCTTGAAAAAACAGAGTGATATCCATAAGTTGGCACCTGCTAGCTCTTCGAACATTGGAGAGTCGCTTCGTCGGGCATTATCCCGGAGGTTGTCAGTTAAAAAACGTTAGGTCGTCACGTTAAACTCGAAGACCCACTTCGACGTAAAAATATCGATTTAAATGAGTCGGCATTTCAGTATGCTCATCTTGTACGGATGGCCAGGAACCTGACAAAGAACATGGCCTTCGCTTCTTGAGTGCGCGAATTCTGTGTTGTTCAAGCATCAGCGGCATCGCGTTGCCGCCTTGCCACTATCGACCTTCTAAACGTAATTAATGCGCCGTTTGCTCATCGCCGAGTAGCCCGCATTTTGGTCTCATCCGCCTTCCGCACCGTGTAAGTTTGCACTGCTTGTAAAGGTAGGATGGGGCGAATGACCTGAAAGAGTTCACAGTATGATGAGTAAAGAAGAAAAATGTTTTGTGAGTGTGATAATCCCTACTTACCATGACTGGGACAGGCTGCAACTATGTTTGAACGCGTTGAGTAAGCAGACTTACCCAAAACAGTTTTTTGAAATTATCGTTGTTAATAACGATCCAGAAGATAAGCCTCCTGAGTCACTTCTATTACCCGAAAACTGCCAGCTCCTGGAGGAGCGTAAGCCAGGTTCGTATGCGGCTAGGAATGCAGCGTTGAAAGTCGCGAAAGGTGAAGTGTATGCGTTTACTGATTCAGACTGCCAACCTCAAGAAGACTGGCTAGAGGTTGCGGTAGAGGTTATTAGAAGTGACCCTAACTACGCAAGAGTGGGTGGGCGTATAAGTCTTATTACCAAAGGTGATAGGCCAACGGTATCCGAAGTTTATGAGAAAGCCTTTGCTTTTTCTCAGAAAGAGTTTGTTGAGAATCAGGGTATGGCCGCTACCGCGAATATGATAGCAAAAAAACAGTGTTTTGACGAAATAGGCCATTTTGATTGCAGCTTGATGTCTGGCGGTGATGCGGAATGGGGTAAAAGAGCTGATTCTGCAGGTTTTAAAATAAAATATGTTAATCACTGCGTTGTGTGGCACCCAACGCGTAGCCGACTTTCTGAGTTGATACAGAAAACGCGTCGTGAAGCTGGTGGGCACTTTAATATCACTAAGAGGAAAGGAGTGATAGCAACGTTGGTAACGATTTTAGCCGGAGTGTTACCTCCGGCTCGGTCTTTAAGTAGGCTGATGCTCAATAATGAGTTGAGAGTCAGTGAGAAGGTGGTTGCGTTTTCTGTGAGATATCTTTTGCGTATTGTTTCGGCTGTTGAGCGACTGGCACTGTTGTTGGGTAAGGGTGCAGAGAGGGTCTAGTTAATGTTACTTAAATTAAATAAGCAAGGCTTCGCCTTTAAGTTGAGGATAGTTTCTCCTATTCTGATTTTGTTATGTGTTCAGCTGGTGGGTTACTTTTTATACTCAGGATTTCATCTTTCTCCGACATTTTACGCTTCGCTGATCGTTGTTGGATGTTATGTTTGTAGCATTCTTGCTATATTTGCAATTTCATTAATATATAATGTGGGCGAAGATAGTAGGTTGTCATCCGTCTTTAGTGTTAATAAAGGTCTCTTGATTTTTATTTTTTTTGTTGTATTTTTTACTATGAATATACCATCGTTTAATATGGTGGTATATGGCGTGACGTTTGGGTTTGATATGGTCAGGCAGAATTATTTTTCGAATGATGACTTTAAGTCTGCAATGTTCGGTAGTGTGTTTGTTTGGGGGTTGGCAAGGTTTTATATAGTATATATAGTTATTTTTTTTATAGTTATGTTGATAGATGCAAAGGATCGATTTCAAAGGATTGCTTTTTATTATTTTCTTTTTTCCCTTGTGGTTTTTGGGGTTGCGTCGGCTGGCCGGTTTTACATATATTATATGATTCTGATATTGTTCTATCGAACGATATTATTAGATAACTCTATAATTGCGTTTCTACGAAAGAATGTTTTTCTTATTTCAGTGTTGTTTTTATTTTCTGCGGCTATTGTAAGCATGCGTTTGGATAGGGATGGTCTTTCCACCTCTTTGGAAGATATGTACCGTATTCTTGAGTACCATATAGTACAGCCCTTTCTTTTTTCTCAAAAGATAGATGGCAATGAACTTTCCCTTAGCTCATATCCTTTGCAGACGGTGGTAGAGAGTTTTCTTTTTCCATTTTATAAGATTTTCTTTGGGATTGGTTTTTCTGACATAATATACGGCATGTACGACAATGTTTTTAATGAGTTTACGCTTTATTCATATAATGGAGATAAGTACTATAACGCTTTTGTTACTTTCTTCCCTTTTGTTTATTCTGAAACGGGGGTTGCTGCCCCGTTGTTTGTTTTTGTTTTTTTGATTTTTATTTTTAATGTTGGCATGTTTTTGAGGTCAAAGCATCTTCGTATTAAATATTTTATTCTTGTTTCTATATTAATCTACTTTAGTTTGTTTACTTACCCTGTTTTTGCTCCAGGGGCTTTGCTGGTGTTGTTTTTTATGCTGACTTTTGGACGCCTGATCCATAAGGAAGGCTAGGTTCTGTACGAAAAGTCCGAACGGGTAGAGTTGACGCCATGACAGGCTGGAGGCTCGCATGGCAAAGCGTTACGAGCTCCCGGATGCCGCTTGGGAGCTGATCGCAGATCTGGTTTCCCACTGTTTTGGATTGTTTGCGTGGGCCAATGGCAATGGCAGTTGGTTTTAATAAGTATGTCTTTGATAGCTGTGCTTTATGAGCGCTATTTTTGGGAAGGGTTTCTCTATGAAAAAAAACACTATAGCCGTTGTCATTCCAACGCATAATCGTCCAGAGTTGCTGAGAAGGGCTGTTCAAAGTGTTCTTGATCAAACAGTGTTGCCTGATGAGATAATAGTTGTTGATGACTTGAATGATGCTGCAACAAAAGAGATGTGTTTTAGTTTGAATAGCAATCTTGTTCGCTATGTTCCTAATCTTGAAGGCAGAGGAGCCTCTTCTTCAAGGAACTTGGGCGCAATTAGTGCGATGTCGGAGTTTATAGCGTTCCTTGATGATGATGATATATGGCTGCCTGAGAAGCTGGCGAAGCAATGTGAGTTGATAGAAAAAAAAGACCTGGATGTATGTTTTTCTCAGATTCTAATTCAATATGAAGGTACAAAAATTAATTATGTGACCCGCTCAAACAATCTGCCTAACCCAAAAACTGAAATACTCGTTGAGAATTATATTGGCGGAACCATCTCAGCTATCATTCGTAGAGAGCTTTTTCTAGCAGTTGATGGCTTTGATGAGTCGTTTGGCGCCCGGGAGGAATACGATCTATGGATAAGGTTAATTCATGCGGATGCTAAGGTTGGGGTGGTTGAAGAGCCTTTGGCTATTGCTTTCAGGTCATTAACTAAGCGTAATCGTATTTCGCTAAATGTTGATAATTATATAAATGCCATTGAAATGTTAAACTGCAAGCATCAGGGCTTGGTAGATAGACGTTTGAGTGCCGAACAAAAGAGGTTGCGTAAAAGAAAGCAGTTCGACTTTATAGCTGCTCAAGCAGTTTCTATTGGATTGAGAAAAGAGGCTGTTCAGTATTATTTTAAATCAATAACGGTTAGGCCAAGCATTAAGTCTTTAATTGGCTTGTCTGTGAGTGTGATCTCACCCACATTATTGATCAAATTAAGGGAAAAATTAGGCTGATGAGCAACTATAACCCCCTGGAGCGCGCCATTGCTCGCACGCTTAGTCGATTTCCTTTTATAAAACAATTGGCTAAGTCTGCTTATTCACGGCTGATGTATGTTCGAAATAAAAAGCCGTACAAAAGCCAGGCTGTCAGCTCGCCAAATATTATTGCTAGTTCATCGGGTTCTAGTTTTTTTGGTTATTACGATAAGTCTCCTGAAAACTCTAAAGGTTTGGTTTTATCCTGTAGTACGGATGCAAATACTTCAAAACTACCAGCTTTGAACCAAGAGATTAAATTGTGTGTTTTTAACCAGCAAGGTGATGTGCTTGTCCAAGTGCCTGTAAATGCTCATAACTGGCAACAAGGCTGCCGTGCACAATGGTTGGATGACGATTTTTTTATTTATAATGACTTCAATGAGGATGCGAAAGCTTATATCAGTAGAGTTTTCTCTGTATCTGATAGGCGAGAGGTGAGAACGTTCAGTTATCCAGTGCAGGATAGTTTTAAGAGAGATTACTTTATATCGCTTAATTACCAGCGACTGATGACATTAAGACCGGATTATGGATATCGTAACCTGCCAAATCTAGATGCTGCAACGTTAGCTGATTTAAAGATTGATGGCCTATGGAAGATCGACTTTGCAACTGGTGAGGCAAGACTGCTTATAAGTATTGCAGATGCTTGTCGGTTAAAGCATGATGATGCTTTTGGTAGCGCCGTGCATAAACTTAATCACGTTATTATTTCGCCAGACGGTTCTCAATTTATTTTTATGCATCGATTTTTAGTCGATGGTCAGCGTTTTGACCGATTGATAGTAGCCAACTCTGAAACAGCAGAAATGCGTTTGCTTGCTGATTACGGCATGGTTAGCCATTGTTTTTGGGCAGATAACGAAACTGTTTTGGGTTATTTGCGTGGCCCTAATGGCAAGGATGGATATTGGCTGTTAAATGTAAACAGTGGTGAATTTAAAGAGTTGCCTTGTTCAGAACTAGAAAAATATGGTGATGGACACCCTCATGTTCATGGTGATTGGTTTATTACGGACACCTATCCTGATAAGGCACGCATGCAACATTTGCTCTGGTGTAATTGGAAAACCGGAGAAGTAAAGCATGTTGGTGAATTTTTTCATGGATTTGAGTTTAACGGTGAGTCGCGTTGTGATCTTCATCCACGCTTATCGCCAGATGGTAAATCAGTTTATTTCGATTCTGTTTTTTCTGGCCAGCGCCAACTTTATAAAATGGATTTGCCTGTCTGATGCTTTCCGTTCTCTTGTCGGTTTATAAAAACGAGCGCCCTGAGTTCCTTGACCATGCACTGACTAGTATTTATGACGACCAACAATTGAAACCTGACCAAATCGTTTTGGTTAAGGATGGGATTTTAACTCCTGAGCTTGAGTCGGTAGTAACTGCCTGGCAAGAAAAAATCGGTGATGTGCTGGCTGTTGTGGCCTTAAGACAAAATGTGGGCTTGGGAGTTGCTCTTAATGAGGGGTTGAAGTACTGCAAACACGAGCTGGTAGCTCGTATGGACACAGATGATGTTGCTTTGCCGGATCGCTTTGCAAAGCAAGTTGAGTTTATGCAGGCCAGCCCGGATATTGTAGCCTCAAGCGCCATTCTGGAAGAATGGGATTCAGGCTTGCAAAAGAAGCAGGGGGTAAGACACTTGCCTTTGGAGCCCGATGCTGTCTTGAAATTTGCCAAGCGCCGTAGCCCTCTAAGCCACCCGGTGGCTATTTTTCGAAAGAAAATCGTTCTTGATTATGGCGGTTATCCTCCCTTAAGAAAATCTCAGGATTATGCCTTATGGTCTCTGCTGTTAAGCAAGGGGCATAAGTTGGCTAACTTGCCGGATGTGTTGCTGAAAATGCGTACAGGAAACGAGATGCTTGGCAGGCGTGGCTGGGATTACTTTAAACAAGAATACCGATTGTTGAAGTATCAGAGAGAGATCGGTTTTCTATCTTACTCAGGTTTTATTGTAAATGTACTACTTAAGGGCGGCTTGCGCGTGGCCCCTGATTTTGTCAAGCGCTGGGCGTACAGGTTCGCACGTTAAAGGTTAAATACCGTTATGAAATATCTTGTCACCGGCGCTGCCGGTTTTATCGGTATGTATGTTGCTGAGCGTTTGCTGGAGCAGGGCCATGAGGTGGTCGGGTTGGACAACCTTAACGACTATTATCTGCCGGCCCTAAAAAGCTACCGGCTATCACGTCTCACACTTCATCGTAACTTCCACTTCGCTCAACTGGATCTGGCCGATCGGGACGGCATGGCTGCGCTCTTTGCTACGGAGAATTTCCAGCGGGTTATCCACCTTGGCGCTCAGGCCGGTGTGCGCTATTCGCTGGAGAATCCTTTTGCCTATGTGGACAGCAACCTGGTTGGGACGATGACAGTGCTGGAGGGCTGCCGCCACAATGGGGTGGAGCACTTGGTGTACGCCAGTTCCAGCTCGGTGTATGGCATGAATGAGAAGGTGCCGTTCAGCGAGTCCGACATGGTGGATAACCCCGTATCTCTATATGCTGCCACCAAAAAGTCTAATGAGCTGATGGCACATAGCTATGCCAAACTGTATGGCATCCCGGTTACAGGGTTGCGCTTTTTCACCGTGTACGGTCCCGCGGGCCGGCCTGATATGGCGCCCTGGTTATTTACTGAGGCAATTCTGAAGGGCGAGTCGATCAAGGTGTTCAACCATGGGAGAATGCAGCGCGATTTCACTTATATCGACGATATTGTCGAAGGTGTGTTGCGCATTCAGGATGTGATACCTACCGGCGAGGTGCCCTATAGCCTTTTCAATATCGGTAACAACCAGCCCATTGAGTTGTCCAGATTTATCCGGGCGATCGAGGCGGCGTGCGGTCGTGAAGCAGAAAAGGTTTACCTGGAAATGCAGCCGGGTGACGTTGTCAGGACCTACGCCGATACCGACCGTCTGGAGTCTGTGGTGGGCTATAAGCCGAAAATGGAAATAGAAGAAGGTATTGCCAGGTTTGTCAGTTGGTACGAGGACTTTGTATCCACTGGCAGGTAATTTTTATGAGGCTTGGCTACAGTACACTTGGCAAGCCGCTTTGTAAGGAATGTTATCAATCATGAAAATTGCGGTAGTAGGAACAGGATACGTTGGCCTGTCCAATGGCGTGCTGCTGAGCCAGCACAATGAAGTGGTGGCGCTGGACATCGACAAGGAAAAGGTTGCGCTGCTGAATGACCGAGTCTCGCCCATTGAGGATGCCGAGATTTCAGACTTTCTGAAGAACAAACCCCTGAACTTTCGTGCAACGCTGGACAAGCATGAGGCTCTGGGCGGTGCCGAGTTTGTGGTGATTGCTACCCCGACGGATTACGACCCGCAGTCCAATTACTTCAACACCAGCACCGTTGAGGCGGTGATTGCGGACGTTATTGCGATCAACCCCGCTGCGGTGATGGTGATCAAGTCAACGGTGCCGGTGGGTTACACCAGGGCGATCAGGGAAAGGTTCAACACCGACAACATCATTTTTTCGCCGGAGTTTTTGCGAGAAGGGCGTGCGTTGTATGACAACCTTTACCCCTCGCGCATTATCGTTGGTGAGCGCAGTGAACGAGCCGAGGTGTTCGCTGAGCTGCTGAGGCAGGGCGCCGTCAAGAAGGACGTGCCTGTGCTGTTTACCGGCTCGACCGAGGCCGAGGCGATCAAGCTGTTTTCCAATACCTATCTGGCCATGCGTGTTGCGTATTTCAATGAGCTGGACAGCTACGCCCAGGTGCATGGGTTGGATACCCGGCAGATCATCGAAGGGGTGGGGCTTGATCCGCGTATTGGCCATCATTACAACAACCCTTCATTCGGTTACGGCGGGTACTGCTTGCCCAAGGATACCAAGCAGCTGCTGGCCAACTATGACCAAGTGCCGAACAATCTGATCAAAGCGATCGTGGATGCCAACCGTACGCGCAAGGATTTTATTGCAGATTCCATTATTGCGAAGAATCCCAGGGTGGTGGGCATTTACCGTTTGGTGATGAAGTCTGGCTCGGATAACTTCCGCGCCTCGGCCATCCAGGGTGTGATGAAGCGTATCAAGGCCAAGGGTATTGAGGTGGTGGTGTACGAGCCGGTTCTGGATGAGGAAACTTTTTTTGGTTCTCGGGTATCCCATGACCTGGACGCTTTCAAGAACGAATGCGACGTGATCGTGGCTAACAGGCTATCTGATGAACTCAAGGATGTGGCGCAAAAGGTCTACACGCGGGACTTATTCGGTAGTGATTGAGTGTGGTCCTGCTCTCTAGGTAAGCTCGCAGGTCCTTTGTAGCTGGCTCCAGCGCCGGCTCGCTTTTCTTTTGGGGTTTATATGGGTTACGCATCCTTCCGCCGTCATTCGAGCTGGTATGAGCGGGTATGGTTCAGTGGGCTTTTTGTGGGAATGGGGTGTGCTTGGGATACGCTGGCCAAGGTTTACCGAGGCGCAGCTCAATACCCTGGCCGTTACCTTTATCTCCTTTGCCATCGCTTTTGTCGCAACCAGACGCATTCAGCGCTACCCGGGAGCCCAGACTCTGGGGTATCTGCTTACCTTGCCTGTTCTTATTTGGGCATCCGGCCTGTTGGTTCTGTCATTCTCCCGTGAGGATTATTCATGGCCGGTTTTGTTTTCCTCGCTGGTGCTGAATATAGGTTGGATCATCTCCAGCTTCTACGGTAAGCAGAAACTGCGGTCGCCAACCTTTGCGCTGGTGCCTTTTGGCCGGGCCAAGGTGCTGTTGAAGCAGGTGAATGTGCGTGTGAAAGCCCTGCAGAAGCCTTCACTTGAGGGGCAGCGGGTCCATCCAGCGAGGTAAAGCCACGGGAGGGCCACTGAGGACGGTACGGTGATCTTCAAGCTGCTCCAGAGCGCCGAGAAGCGCTGGAAGCGCATTAAGGGGTTCAGTAAGCTGGAGCAGGTCGTGAACAACGTCCGGTTTCAGGATGGGTAGCAGGTAAGCGATCAATCAGACAGGACTGCCGCCTGACTGCCATCCACCAGATTTGACTATAACTCCGCAAGGTGTCTTGCAGCCGTTCTTGCACCAGCGCTCTCTTTTGTCGGTTAGAATGGCGCGCCACCTATGCTCGGGGCCATGATTTATCAGTGATTTTCTGACCTTCTGACTGCCTGCGGGAGTATGTTGTGCCCAACAGTTTCAAACGTCGTCATTCGCGCTGGTATGAAGTGCTACTATTCAACCAGTTTTTCCTGTTTTTGCTTGGTTATGTGGTTGTTGTTCTGGTGCCAAACTGGATCAGGTGGGGCGAGGCGCTCATGCGTTGGCCCATGAACGAGACCCAGCTGAATACGCTGATTGCCAACAGCTTGGCCTACACCGCTTCCTTTTTCATTTTGCACAAATTCAAACGGTTTCCGGGCACCAGCACGCTATCTTTTATCATCCCAACGCTGCTGATGTCCTGGCTTATTGTCTTCGCTATTATTCTGTTCCTCCGTGAAGAGTCATATGCGAGGCAGGTCCTAACCTACTCATTTTTGCTGGCTAACCTATGGGCGTTTGCGGGTTTCTTCCTTGGCGGGCGTTTTCAGCAGCCCAAGCTTGCGGTGGTGCCCTTTGGGCGAGGTGTGGAGTTGGCTGGCAACCCGCATGCAATCATTACCATGTTGGATAAGCCTGATCTGCGCGGTCGTCGGTATGACGGCATTGTGGCGGATCTGCATTCCAAGGCTCTGCCGAATGAGTGGGCGCGTTTTCTTGCGAAATGTACCCTGGCCCGTATTCCTGTGTTTCATACTCAGCAGATTATCGAATCGGTCACCGGCAGGGTTAGGGTTGATCATCTCTCGGAGAACATCTTTGGTGCCTTGCTGCCCTCTGGGTTTTATCTGGCTTTCAAACGTCTGATTGATGTCTTTACCGTGCTGCTGTTTGCCCCTTTATGGGTGCCTGTGATGCTGATTACGGGTCTGGTCATTAAGCTGGACAGCGAAGGGCCGATGTTTTTTATTCAGGAGCGGGTGGGGCAGGGTAATAAGAGCTTCAAGGTGTATAAGCTGCGCAGCATGACCAGAGACTCAGAGAAGGATGGAGCGCAGTTTGCTCAGGCCAATGACATGCGCATCACCAAGGTAGGGCGTTTTATCCGCAAGACCCGTCTGGATGAGATTCCCCAGTTTATCAATGTTCTCAAAGGCGAGATGAGCCTCATAGGACCCCGACCCGAGCAGCGGGCCTTTGTGGAGCGCTTTGATGAGGAAATTCCGTTCTACTCGTATCGCCACGTGGTGAAGCCCGGTATTACCGGATGGGCCCAGGTGGTGCATGGTTATGCGGCAGATGCGGACGATACCAGCGTGAAGATCGAGCACGATTTTTATTACATAAAGCACTTCTCTCTTTGGCTGGATATTCTGATCGTAGTGAAGACCATCAAGACCATTCTTACCGGGTTTGGGGCTCGATAAGCGCACTTGCCAGTAAGAGCAGGATAAGGAGCGGTGTTTGACCGATGTGAGTTTCTACACCCTGATCAAGGTCATGGCCGCACAGCTTCTGATGCCGCTGCCATTCTGCACTGGGTTGTTGTTCTTTGGATTGCTGCTTCGGTTGCGTTGGCGCAGGGCAGGAGGCAGCGTTGTTGTTATTGCGGTGTTGCTGCTGGTGTTGCTCAGTTGGGCTCCGGTTGCCGATCGCTTGCTGGGGCCTGTAGAGGCGCGGCATCCAGCGCTGCATGATTGGCCTCCTGAAGAATCCGTGGCGGCGGTTATGGTGCTGGGTGGCGGCTATCAGCCGCATCAGCCTTGGGTGGTGACCGGGCAGCTGAGTGAGGCTTCGGCCAATCGTCTGCTGGAAGGCCTGCGCCTGTGGCATCGTCGGCCGGATGCGCTCTTGCTGGTGAGCGGGGCGGATCGCCGTGCTGGGGTCGAGCCCATGGCTCGGGCTTTTGGTCGCATAGCTATGGATATCGGCGTGCCTGACACCCATCTGCGGATGCTGGATTTCGCAACGGATACTGGCGAGGAAGCGCGCGCGGCGGCGAGGGTGCTCGGGGAAGGGACGCAGCTGTTGCTGGTGACCTCCGCCTCCCATATGCCCCGGGCGATGGTACATTTTCGCAATGCGGGCTTGAGGCCCATTGCGGCCCCGACGCATTATTTGGCGCGGCGGGATGATACGGACCGCCTCAGTTATTGGATTCCTTCGGCTCGGCATCTGGAAAAGAGTGAACGGGCAATTTACGAGTGGTTGGGGATGTTGGCTACCCGGTGGGAACGATAGGCTGGGGTGGTTTGCATGGGCCCGGGGCGCCTGCAGGGGCGTCGCGTTGTGGGTTGTAGGAGCACCCGTGTCGGGTGCGATATGGGGTGGCGCATTTGGGCGTGCTGGGCACGCCGTTCGCACCGGGGCGGTCCGGCGATCCGGCGGTGCTCCTACGGTGGGCGCCGTTTGTAGGAGCACCCGTGTCGGGTGCGAAAGCGGACTTCGTCACTCTGGCCAGGGTATTTCATTGGCCGCCATCACTTCTCCATCCCACCCCACTACTTCTATCTTCTTTCCTTTTCTCTCGCTGATCAGCGCCGCCAGATTCGGTGGGCGGTAGGGTTGCAGGGGGCTGTCTTTGTCCTCCGCCAGGTCATGCTGCACCTGGGGCAGGCGCCAGCGCTGCAGTGCTGATATGTGCAGGTATTCATTCACGGTTTCTTCGTTGCTGTCGGGCAGGTTGCGTCTGCTGTTCTCGGGTTTGAAGAGGTTGCGGATCAGGCCGTCGACCTTGCCGGTGGGTGGTGTGAGCACGTTGCAGAGGGTGCGCAGGTACGGATAGGGGTAGCTGGTCATGTACAGGGCTGTGCGGCTTTCGATGCCCTTGCCCTGTACGCACTTCTCCACCGGGAGGTTGGCCGGGTTAAGGCCCCGATCGGTTATCTCGAGCGGGGTATGCCTGCGCACGCGCTTGATCATCCAGTCCAGGGCGATATCCGAGAGACGATCATCCTGATAGGAGCCGCCGACGTTGGAGTGCACGCCGGGGAACCATACCTGTTCGACGACCTGCCCTGGCGGCAGTGGTTGGTCGATGGGCTTTTCCCAAAGCGTGGGAGGAAAGGCGCCGCGTTTCTCGTCGATGGCCAGGGCGTGCAGGGCGACGTCGATATGCGGGCCCAGGTGCACATCATGGAAGTACCAGCGGCTTGCAAGTGAAAGTTGTTTGGCCAGATCGCCGGGTATGCCCAGTGAGCCGACGGTATCCCAGACGCCGACGCATTTGACCTGCACGCGCTCATGACGATGGACATCCGGGATGCGTTTGATGGCGGCCTGCTTCTCTTCTCTGCTGAGTGTGCGGTCCCGCCAGATGTCCAGCAGCTTTTCCAGTGGCCGGCCCAGACAGGCGGAGCAGAAGATGCCGGCCAGGTTGATCAGCCCTGCGAGACTGCGGGCGGTGTAGGCGCCGCGGGAGAAACCGAACAGATAGATCTCGTCGCCGGGGTGGTAGTTGTTACCGAGAAAGCGGAAGCCGTCGATGATGTTGGCATCCAGTCCTGCTCCGCTGAAGCCGCCGCGGATCTTTTCTCCATTGCCGGTACCCACACCGCGGCCGTAGTAGAGGATCTGGCTGGTGCCTCGGCTGTCCACCGATGGTATGGAGCGCAGCAACTTGACCACATTGGTGACCTTGTCGCTCTTGTCGTTGGAGTTCCAGGTGCCGTCCAGGCAGAGGATGAGGCGGCGTGTCATGGCATGTCCCCCGTTCACGTTCTTGTGATGTCGGACTGTTATAAACAAATTGGTTGGTGGGGGCTGCGCTCTGGTTCACATTCGGACTGAACTCCGTCCGCGCTTGGGTTAATATCCGGGCCGCGAAAGTTTCTGAACTCTGTTCCCGCTGGGCTTTCCTATTCTCTGATTGATGACTGATATACAGGAGTTACCGTGAAGGTTACCAAGGCAGTTCTACCGGTTGCCGGTCTGGGCACGCGCTTTCTGCCCGCCAGCAAGGCGATCCCCAAGGAAATGGTCACCGTGGTCGACAAGCCGGTTATCCAGTATGTGGTGGAAGAGGCTTTGGCGGCGGGAATAAATGAAATCGTGCTGGTGACCCATTCGAGCAAGAAGGCCATCGAGGATCACTTCGATGTGAACTACGAGCTGGAAGCCGAGCTGGAGCGTCGTGGCAAGCACGAGCTGCTGCAGGTGCTGCGTGATATTGCCCCCCCACAGCTTAAGGTGACCGCTGTGCGCCAGGGCCGTGCGCTGGGTCTGGGCCATGCGGTGTACTGCGCTCGTCCGGTAGTGGGTAACGAGCCCTTTGCGGTGCTGCTGCCGGATGTGCTGGTGGAGCAGCGGGGGCCCGAGAACGACCTGCAGCAGATGGCGCGGCGTTTTGTAGAGACCGGCGGCCATGCGCAGATTCTGGTTGAGCCGGTGCCTGAGGAGTTGGTCAGCCAGTACGGTGTGGTGGATGTGCATGGCGTTGACCTGCAGCCGGGGCAGCATGCGCTGATGAGCCGGGTTGTGGAAAAGCCGCCCCGTGATCAGGCACCGTCGAATCTGGCTGTGGTCGGGCGGTACGTGCTTCCGGCACGCATCTTCGATCTGCTGGAGAACACTCAGCCCGGAGCAGGTGGCGAGATACAGCTGACCGACGCCATCGCGGAGCTGATGCAGGGTGAGGGCGTGGAGGCCTGGCATATTTCCGCCCGGTCCCATGACTGCGGCAGCAAGTTGGGATATCTGGAGGCAACAGTAGCCTACGGGGTGGAGCATCCGACATTGGGTGCGGACTTCCGGGCGATGCTGGCGCGCTATCAAGGCTGAGGACTGGCCCATGTTCATTGCTGTATACGGCGATACGCTCTGTGCCATGGTCAGCGCTGCGGCGCTGGCCTCGACCGGGCATCAGGTCACTCTGCATGTATCCCCCGGTGGGGTGGCGAACACCTTGAATACCGGTAATTTTTCTCTGCGCGAGCCGGGCCTGGCTGATCTGATGCTGGAGCAGAAGCGCGAGGGGCGTCTGCAGGTAGTTGGTCTGGATCAGCGTCCCGACCCGCGTGTGACCGTGCTCTGGCTGGCGCTGGCGCCGGACCTGCTGGACTATGCCCATGAATTGGTCCGCTCACTGCCTGTAGACATCGACCCCGAGTTTCTGGTGGTGAACCAGTCTACCTTCCCGGTGGGCAGCACCGAGGCGCTGCAGCACACCATGCAGTCCCGCGAGGGCGCCGATGCGCGGCATGGCGCTGTTGTGAGTGTGCCTGATCTGCTGACCGAGGGGGCTGCCCTGAACGGCTTTACCCGTTCTGCGCACTGGCTGGTCGGGGCGGATATACCCTGGGCGGGACGGCTGGTGGCAGAGATTCTGCGACCGTTCAACCGCCGCCGGGATTCGATCATGTCCATGCGCCCGCGTGAGGCGGAATTCACCAAGCTGGCGATCAACGGCATGCTCGCCACGCGCCTGAGCTTCATGAACGATATGGCCAATCTGGCGGACAGTCTGGATGTGGATATCGAGAGGGTGCGCCAGGGTATGGGCGCCGACCAGCGGATCGGTGAAGCCTATCTGTATCCGGGCTGCGGTTTCGGGGGGTTGAGTTTCTCCCGGGATGTAATGAGCCTGGCCAGCACCCTGCAGCACAGCGGCCTGCAGGCGCAGTTGATCGAGGAGGTTCTGCAGATCAACGAGCGCCAGAAGGAGGCGCTGTTCCGCAAGCTGTGGCAGCACTATGACACTGAGCTGACCGGCCGCAAGGTGACGATATGGGGTGCCGCTTTCAAGCCTGAGTCCTCGCGCATTGATAATGCACCGGCATTGAAGTTGATTACTGCGCTCTGGGCACAGGGGGCCGAGGTGCATGTGCATGATCCCCGCGCTCTGCCGGCACTGGCGGCCTGGGCGGGGGAGCGGGATGATCTGGTCCTGCATGACGATCCCTACGAAGCTGCCGCCGGCGCTGATGCGCTGATGCTGGTGACCGAGTGGAAGGCCTACTGGAGCCCGGACTTCAAGCGTTTGCATGCGGAGATGAACAAGCCGCTGCTGCTGGATGGTCGAAATGTCTGGGACCCCGAGTTTGTGAAACGGGCCGGGTTTACCTATTACGGGATAGGGCGCAGGTAGGCACCCATTCGCACCCGGGGCGGGTGCTCCTACGGGTTCGGGGGCAGGTTTGGTTTTGTTGTAGGAGCACCGCCGCGGTGCGAACCGCGGACGCGGCGGGCACAGATTTGCGTCTTGGGCAGGCATTCATTCGCACCCGGGGCGGGTGCTCCTACGGGGCCGCGGCAGGTTTTGGTTTTTGCTGTATGACGATCCATTTCAGGAGAGTAAGTTATATGTGGCGGGTCCTGGCTGAGCATGCCAATAACATCAAGGACACCCATCTGGCGCAGTTCTTCGCCGATGATTCGCAGCGCTTCGAGCGCTTGCACGCTGATTGCGGGCCGCTGCTGTTCGATTACTCCAAGCAGCGCCTGACCGTGGAAACCCTCGAGCGGCTGTTCGATCTGGCTCGGCAGCAGCAGCTACCAGAGTGGATCGACCGACTGTTTGGCGGTGAGCCGGTGAACTCCACCGAGGGCAGGGCGGCGATGCATTGGGCTCTGCGGTTGCCCGAGGGAGCGTCCTGTGTGGTTGACGGCCAGGACGTCGCCGCCCAGGTGCACGAGCAATTGCGCCGCATGGAGCGCATCGTGAACAAGGTGCACTCGGGGCAGTGGCGGGGCGCTACCGGCGAGGTCGTGACCGATGTGGTGAATATCGGCGTCGGCGGGTCGGACCTGGGCCCGCAGATGATGGTCGAGGCCCTGTGCGACAGCGCGGCGCAGACCTCCTCGCGCCTGACCGTACACTTCGCCTCAACCATGGACGGCAGCCAGCTGTCCCAGTTGCTGCGCACCCTGAACCCCCACTCGACGCTGTTCATCATCTCGTCCAAGTCCTTCACCACCATAGATACCCTGAGCAACGCCGATACCGCGCGCTGTTGGTTGCAGCACACGCTGGGTGATAAACCGGGCGTGCTGCACTGCCACTTCCTCGGCGTGTCCTCTGCGGTGCAGAAGATGACCGAATGGGGTATCAGCGAAGAGCATCAGTTGCAGATATGGGACTGGGTCGGTGGTCGCTACTCGATGTGGTCCGCCATCGGCCTGCCCATTGCTCTGGCCATCGGTATGCACGGCTTCCGCCAGATGCTCGCCGGTGCCCATCTGATGGATGAACACTTCCGCAATGCCGACTGGTCGCAGAACCTGCCGGTACTGATGGCCCTGGTCGGGGTATGGAATACCAACGTGCTGGGCATCAACGCCCAGGCGGTGCTGCCTTACGATGGCCGTCTCAAGCAGCTGCCGCTGTATCTGGAGCAGCTGGAGATGGAGTCCAACGGCAAGAGCGTGACCCGCGATGGCCAGCCCGTGGAACACCAGACCTGCCCGATCATCTGGGGCGACGTGGGTCCCAACGCGCAGCACGCCTTCTATCAGCTGTTGCACCAGGGTACCGAAGCCGTAACCTGCGACTTCATCCTCCCGGCCCGCCGTTACGAACAGGCCCGGGATGAGGTCACCGCAGAACTCATCGCCCAGCATGAGCTGGCACTGGCCAACTGCCTGGCCCAATCCCGCCTGCTGGCCCTCGGCGACGCAGCGCTGAAGGATGCGGATCAGCTGCCCATCTACCAGCGTTACCGCGGCAATCAACCCAGCTCGACCCTGCTGCTGGACGAACTCACGCCCTACAGCCTGGGAGCGCTTGTTGCCATGTACGAACACAAGGTTTTCGTACAGTCGGTGATCTGGGATATCAACCCCTTCGACCAGTGGGGCGTGGAGATGGGCAAGAAGCTCGCAGTGGATACGCTGGCATGGATACGGGGGCAGGGCGAGGTGAGTGGGGTGGATTCGTCGACGGCGGGGTTGTTGGGGCGGATTTTGAAGTAAACGGGGATAAGCCTCACCCCAAACCAAATATCAAAACAAGGATCTTTTATGTCTGCTATCACCTGCTTCAAGGCGTATGACATCCGCGGCCAGTTGGGCACGCAGTTGGACGAAGGCATCGCCTACCGCATCGCCCGGGGTTTTGCCCAGTGGCTGAAGCCCAGAAAAGTGGTTCTGGGCGGGGACATCCGTGAAAGCTCGTCGGCCCTGAAGGCGGCCTTGGCCAACGGTCTGCGCGATGAGGGGGTGGATGTGCTGGACCTGGGCATGGTCGGCACGGAAGAGGTGTATTTTGCGACCTTCCATCTGGGTGTGGACGGCGGCATCGAGGTGACTGCCTCGCACAATCCCATCGACTACAACGGCTTCAAGCTGGTGCGCGAGGGTGCGCGGCCGATTTCCGCTGACACCGGTCTGGCCGACATTCGGGCGTTGGCCGAAGCGCGGGAATATGAGCTGGTGGACGGGCGGGACCCCAATGTGGCGGATGCCGACCGTGGCAGCTATGAGCTGGTCGACGTGCGGGAGCAGTATGTCGAGCACCTGATGAACTACATCGATCCGGCGGCATTCACTCCGATGCGCCTGGTGGTCAACGCGGGTAATGGTGCTGCCGGTCCGGCGATTGATGCGCTGGAAAAGGCCTTTGCCGATCTGCATATGCCCGTGGAGCTGGTGAAGATCTGCCACAATCCTGACGGCAGTTTTCCCAATGGCATTCCCAACCCGCTGCTGCCGGAAAACCGCGGCATTACCCGCGATGCGGTACTCAAGTATCAGGCGGATATGGGTATTGCCTGGGATGGGGATTTTGACCGCTGCTTCCTGTTCGACGAGCAGGGGCGCTTCATCGAGGGCTACTATATCGTCGGGCTGCTGGCCGAGGCCTTCCTGCAGAAGGAGCGCGGCGCGCGCATCATTCACGACCCGCGGTTGGTGTGGAATACCGTGGAGCAGATCGAGCAGAATGGCGGGGTGGCGATTCAGACCAAGGCCGGCCATGCCTTCATCAAGGAGCGCATGCGGGCCGAGGATGCCATCTATGGTGGCGAGATGAGCGCGCATCATTACTTCCGCGACTTCGCCTATTGCGACAGCGGCATGATCCCCTGGCTGCTGGTGGCCGAGCTGATGTGCCGCAAGGGCAAGCCGTTGTCCGAGCTGGTGGATGAGCGCATCGCTGCCTATCCGTCCTCCGGCGAGATCAATCTCACCGTCAGCGATGCGCCGACCGTGTTGCGGGCCATCGAAGACCAATATGCCCCCGCCGCGCTGGATGTGGATTACACTGATGGCCTGAGCATCTGCTACGCGGACTGGCGGTTCAACCTGCGCGCCTCCAATACCGAACCGGTGATACGACTGAACGTGGAGAGTCGGGGTGATATCGCCCTGATGGAGCGGGAGACCGAGAAGCTGGTAGAGGCGATCAAGGCGGTTTGAAAGGACTGAGTAAATGAGCAAGACCATTCTGGTTACCGGCGGCGCCGGTTACATAGGTTCGCACACCTGCGTGCGCCTGCTTGAACTGGGCTATGACGTGGTGGTGCTGGACAACTTCAGCAACAGCTGCGCCGAGGCCGTGCGCCGGGTGGAGGATATTGCCCGGCGCGAGGTGGTTCTGGTGGAGGGCGACATCAATGATGCCGCGCTGCTGGATCGCCTGTTCCAGACCCACAAGGTGGATGCCGTCATCCACTTTGCCGGACTCAAGGCGGTGGGCGAGTCGGTTGCCCAGCCGCTGCGCTACTACCACAACAACGTCAGCGGGACCGTGGTGCTCTGCGAGGCCATGCAGCGGGCCGGGGTGAAGAACATGGTATTCAGCTCCTCCGCCACTGTCTATGGCGACCCGGCCACGGTGCCGATCCGTGAGGACTTTCCCACCAGTGCGACCAATCCCTATGGCCGTTCCAAGCTGATGATCGAGGAGATGCTGGGCGATCTGTATGTGGCCGACGACAGCTGGAATATCGCCCTGCTGCGCTATTTCAATCCGGTCGGGGCCCACAGCAGCGGTCGGATCGGCGAAGACCCGGCGGATATCCCCAACAACCTCATGCCCTACATCGCCCAGGTGGCCGTGGGCCGGCGTGAGCATCTGAACGTGTTCGGCAGCGATTACCCGACACCGGATGGTACCGGTGTGCGGGATTACATCCACGTCATGGACCTGGCTGAAGGCCACGTGAAGGCCCTGGAATGGCTGGACCGCGATCTGGGCATCAAGGCATTCAACCTGGGTACCGGCAAGGGCTACTCGGTGCTGGACATGTTGCACGCGTTCGAGAAAGCCTGCGGCCACAAACTTCCCTACGTCCTCACCGACCGCCGCCCCGGCGACGTCGCCTGCTGCTACGCCGACCCCACCCTCGCCGCCGAAGAACTCGGCTGGCGCGCCGAACTCAGCCTCGAAGCCATGTGCGCCGACGCCTGGCGCTGGCAGTCCAACAACCCCAAAGGCTACCGCTAAGCCTCCTTTGTGCCGGGCGCACCCCCTTCGCACCCGGGGCGGGTGCTCCTACGGTTCGGGGTTGGGTTGTGGTTCTGTTGTAGGAGCACCGCCCCGGTACGAACCGGGCAACCACAATCCACGCCCCATGCAGCCCCCCTTCGCACCCGGGGCGGGTGCTCCTACGGGTCGGGGGTGGGATTGGTTTTTTTGTAGGAGCACCGCCTCGGTGCGAACGGGGGCGGGCACAAACCCTCCTCACCCACACCTCGCCGTGCACCACATCACAACCCCGCCATCCTCTCCTTTACTCCTGCCCCGATAACCCCCTGGATATATCCAAATCCCCCATCCAGGAGGCCCAATGCCGTGTCACAAGCAACCTACCAATCCCACCGTCTGCGTCTTGGGCGCGTGTCCGAGGCTGGCAGGCTGTACCTCATTACCGCCGTTACCCAGGAACGCGAACCGGTTTTCTCCGACCTGAACAATGCCCGGATTCTGGTCAATACCTTGCGTATGGAGGCGCTGCAAAACGGTGTTCAGACCTGGTGCTATGTTGTGATGCCGGATCATTTCCATTGGTTGATGCAGTTGAATGACGAGTCGCTCGGCCGAGTGGTGGGGCGGGTGAGGGGTGTTTGTGCGCGGAGAATCGGGCGGCGTATATGGCAGCGGGGTTTTCATGATCGAGCGGTGCGCCGGGAGGATGACCTCAAGGCGTTGGCCAGATATGTCATAGCCAACCCGATCAGGGCGGGGTTGGTGGAGTCGGTGGAGGATTATCCGCATTGGGATGCGGTTTGGTTGTAGGACCCCGTAGGAGCACCGCCTCGGTGCGAACCGGCGGGCACGCGTTCGCACCCGGGGCGGGTGCTCCTACGGTTCGGGGTTGGGTTTGGTTTTGTTGTAGGAGCACCGCCCTCGGTGCGAAAGGGGTAGGCACGCATTCGCACCCGGGGCGGGTACCCCTACGGGTCGGAGTTGAGATTGGTTTTGTTGTAGGAGCACCGCCTCGGTGCGAACGGGACGGGCACGGTGCGAACCGGGCGGAGTTGGGTTTTGGTTCTGGGCTAAAGTTTTGCGCTCGTGCGCCGACTTCTTGTCCTGTAGCCCTGTTTTCGGAGTGCCTTGCTTGTTCCGTTTACCGCTTGTCCTGCTGCTGGGAGCAGCTCTGCCTGCCCAGGCTATGACGTTCCAGACGCGCATGGAAGATGTGCAGTGGTCGGTGGAAGGGGACAAGTTCGAGTGTCGTTTGAGCCAGCGCGTTGACGGTTATGGCGAGGCGGTGTTCATCCGCCGGGCGGGTGAGCGGCCGATGTTCCAGCTGTCGGCCTGGAGCGAGCTGATGCGGCCGGGAGCCGCGCAGCTGTACAACGATCCGCCGCCGTGGCGCCCGGATGCCCGGGTGCAGCCGCTCGGGCAGGGGACGGTTCAGTCGGGCACCACTGTAATGCGGTTACCCTGGCAGCAGGCGGGGCAGATGCTCGCGGGGCTGTCTCGGGGTTTGCAGCCGACCATTCTGCAGGGCAGCCTGAGCGATGCGGGTCAGCAGGTGCGGGTGGTGGTGTCCAGTGTCGGCTATCCGCAGGCGTGGAAGGATTTTCAGGCCTGTGCCGATGGCCTGCTGCCGATGAATATCGATCAGATCTCGCGCACGGCGATCGGCTTTCCCAGTGGCGGTGCCGTGCTGGATGCTCGGGCCAGACAGATGCTGGATGTGGCGCTGGAGTACATCAAGGCTGATCCGCAGGTGTCGCGCATTGAGCTGGATGGGCACTCGGACAATGTCGGCGACCGACTGAGCAACCGCGAGCTGTCCCGCCAGCGGGTGCTGGCGGTTCAGGCCTACCTGATCGAGCGGGGCGTGGATGAGGACATGATCAGCATCCGTTTCCACGGCGAGCGCTACCCCGTCGCCAACAACAACACCCGGGAAGGCAGGGAAAAGAACCGCCGGGTGACGCTGAGGTTGGAGCGAAGTTGATCAGTACTCCGCGATGACCTCGACTTCGCCACTTCTGGTCAGTCCCACTACCTGATAAGGATCCTTGCGATCACCGTACTCCATGCCCGGAGAGCCGACGGGCATGCCGGGAACGGCTATGCCGAGCAGGTCGGGGCGGTTCTGCAGCAGGTGGATCTGTTCTGCAGGCACGTGGCCCTCCACAAACTGACCGTTGATGATCGCGGTGTGGCAGGAGCCCAGGCGCGGGGGTACGCCGGCGGTCTGCTTGAAGCTGCCCATGTTGGCTTCCACATGGTCATTGACCGTGAAGCCGTTGTTCTCCAGATGCAGGATCCAGTCCTTGCAGCAGCCGCAGTTGGCGTCGCGGTGGACGTCAATGGTCAGGTTGTCTGCCGCCTGGGCCAGACCGCCCATGAACAGACCGGCCAGGGCGATTAAGCGTAATTTGCCGAGCATGTTTTCCTCCTTGACTGTCAGCCGCCGCAGCAGGTGGTCTTGCCATCGTGGGCGACGTTGGCCGGGTAGCCGGCTTCGTCCAGGGCGTTGATCAGCGCCTGGCTGTCGGCATTGCCCTTGACGCTGACCTTGCCGGCTTCCAGGTTGACGTCGACCGATTCGACACCGGCAACGGCGGTCAGGGCCTCGGTGACGTGCTTGACGCAGTGGGCGCAGGTCATTTCCTTGACGTTCAGTTGGATGCTCACGGGAACAATCTCCTCGATGGTTTGAATGGCCACAGTCTCAACCCTGACACCGTGGCAAAGTCAATTGCTTCTGAACTTTCCCGTGTGGCTTTCATCTGACTGTAAAGCAGGGGAGTTAGGTTGAACCTGTTCCCATGCAGAGAATGATCAAGAAGGAGAGAACAATATGAACGAGTATGAAGAAGAACTGCTGGAGCAACGCGCCCAGGAATGGGATGACGCTGTAGATGATGCACAGGAGATGTGAGGGGTAGGCATCCGACTCCTTCGCGCGGTAGGAGCAGCAGCCACGGGTGCGAATTCGCGTATTTGTTGTAGGAGCACCCGCGCCGGGTGCGAATGTGTGCCTGCCCAGTTCGCACCGTGGGCGGTGCTCCTACAGGTAAAACCAGATCCCTTTCCGGGGTATTGAACCTCAACGCCGGATATTGATTGTAGGAGCACCCGCCCCGGGTGCGAATGGAGGCCCGGCTGGGCACTCTCTTTAATCCGGCTTTTGCTGTCTCGTCTGCCGGCGATATTGCCCTGGTGCTACGCCGGTCCAACGTTTGAACGCGCGTTGAAATGCTGCCGGTGAGGAGAAGCCGAGCAGGAAGGCGATTTCTCCCAGTGCGGTTTCCGTATCCCTCATGTAGCTCAGCGCCAGGTCCCGGCGCATGTCGTCGATGATGTTCTGGAAACGCGTGCCGGCTTCGGCCTTGAGGCGGCGGCGCAGGGTCCATCCGGCCATGCCGAGGCGGGCGGCGACTTCGTCCAGTTCCGGTAATTGACTGTGCAGCCGCGGGGAGAGGATTTCCTCGACCCGTTCGCGCAGGTGCCGGTGGCGGGTGAGATCCTGCAGTTGCTGCTCACACAACTCCACCAGCTGGGCGTGGGTGCCGGGAGCACTCTGGATCAGCGGCAGGTCGAGGCTGCCGGCTTCCCAGATCAGCTGGTTGTGCTCCTGCTCGAAGAGGACGGGGCAGCCGAACAGGCTCTCGTAGCGGTCGGCATAGTCCGGCGCAGGGAACTCGATGTGCACTTCTCTGAGCCGCGCTGCGCCTCCCGTCAGCTGCATGGCGAGCTGCCGGCGGGAGGCGAGGGCGGAGTCGACCACGAAGAGGTTGAAGTTGTTGTAGGGACTGATCGAATAGAAACGGGTGGCCGGTGGATGAAAGCTGGAGTGGCCCCGGTAGTTCTGGCTGGTCAGGCGCTCGAAGCGCACCAGTACATCGAAAGCCTGGCCGAGGCTGGGCGCGCACTGGGCGGTCAGCCCCGGCAGTCCCAGGTGCGATGGCTGGCTGTACCGGCCCATCAGCAGGCCGATGTCCTTACGGCCGCTGAGCTGGATGGCGGCATGGCCGAGGCGCATGAAGCGCGGAATGCTGATGCGCGCCAGAGGCCGGGCCAGCATGTCCGGGGGAACGCGATAGCGCCGTAACAGGGCGTCGGCATCATGACCCAGATGCCTGAGCGCCGCCTGCAGGCTGTAGAGGTAGCCGACCGAGAGGTCGCCGAGCTTCATGCTGTGACTCCTTGTGGAGCTGCAGAATGTAACTCAGGGTTATGAAAATGTCATTTGCGGTGATTGAGCGGGTCAGGGGCAGGGCCTATCGTCTGCTCCATAGCAAGTCGGCCGATGAGCCGACGCCTGATGACACTGGAGTATGACCATGAACGGACAGTCCCTTTATCCCCATATGCTGGCGCCGCTGGATCTGGGTTTCACCACGCTGCGCAACCGGGTGCTGATGGGTTCGATGCACACCGGCCTGGAGGAGCGTCCCCAGGGCTTCGAGCGGATGGCAGCCTTCTTTGCCGAGCGCGCCCGTGGTGGCGTGGGCCTGATCGTGACCGGCGGCTTCGGCCCCAACGAGGAAGGCAGCGTGGGTAAGGGCGCAGCCAAGCTGAGCACGCCTGAAGAGGCCGAGAAGCACAAGGTGGTGACCCAGGCGGTGCACGAGGCCGGCGGCAAGATCTGTCTGCAGATCCTGCATGCGGGCCGTTATGCCTACAACCCGGCGCAGGTGTCCGCCAGTGCGGTGCAGTCGCCGATCAACCCCTTCACCCCGAAGGAGCTGGACGAGGCGGGCATCCAGAAGCAGATCGACGACTTCGCCAACTGCGCTGCCCTGGCCCAGAGCGCCGGCTATGACGGCGTCGAGATCATGGGATCGGAGGGTTACTTCATCAACCAGTTCCTGGTGGAGCGGGTGAACAAGCGTACCGACCGCTGGGGTGGCAGCTACGAGAACCGCATGCGCCTGCCGCTGGAGATAGTACGCCGGGTGCGTGCTGCAGTGGGCCCCGAGTTCATCATCATCTATCGCCTGTCGATGCTGGATCTGGTCGAGGACGGCAGCACCTGGGATGAGGTGGTGCTGCTGGCCAAGGAGATCGAGAAGGCCGGGGCGACCATCATCAACACCGGCATCGGCTGGCACGAGGCGCGCATTCCGACCATCGCCACCAAGGTACCCCGTGCGGCCTTTACCAAGGTGACCGCTCGGCTCAAGGGGGAGGTGTCCATTCCGCTGGTGACCACCAACCGCATCAACACCCCGGAGGTGGCCGAGCAGGTGCTGGCCGAGGGGCATGCCGATATGGTGTCCATGGCGCGTCCCTTCCTGGCCGACCCCGATTTCATCAACAAGGCCGCAGAGGGCCGGGCCGACGAGATCAATACCTGTATCGGCTGCAACCAGGCGTGTCTGGACCATACCTTCAGCGGCCGGCTGACCAGCTGCCTGGTCAACCCCCGCGCCTGCTATGAGACCGAGCTGAACTACATTCCGACCACCACTGTGAAAAAGATCGCGGTAGTGGGTGCCGGCCCGGCTGGTCTGGCGGCGGCGACCGTGGCAGCCGAGCGCGGCCATGAGGTGACCCTGTTCGACGCGGCGGCGGAAATCGGCGGTCAGTTCAATGTGGCCAAGCTGATTCCGGGCAAGGAGGAGTTCTACGAAACCCTGCGCTACTTCCGCCGGCGCATCGAGACCACGGGTGTGCAGCTGAAGTTGAACACCCGCGTCAGCAGCGCGGATCTGACCGATTTCGACGAAGTGATCCTGGCAACCGGTATTGTGCCGCGGGTGCCGGAGATCCCCGGCGTGGATCACCCCAAGGTGATCGGCTATCTGGATGCCATTCTTCAGCGCAAGCCAGTGGGGCAGAAGGTGGCGGTGATCGGCGCCGGCGGTATCGGCTTCGATGTCAGCGAGTTCATCTGCCATCAGGGCGAAAGCCCCAGTACCAACACGGCGCTGTTCTGGAAGGAGTGGGGGATAGATCCCGAACTCAACGCCCGTGGCGGTATCGCCGGTGTGACCCCGCAGCCGCATCCGCCGGCCCGCGAGGTCTATCTGCTGCAGCGCAAGGCGAGCAAGGTCGGTGCCGGCCTGGGCAAGACCACCGGCTGGATCCACCGTGCCGGTCTGGCGACCAAGCAGGTGAAGATGCTCAA
This sequence comes from Halopseudomonas formosensis, assembly GCF_900115905.1. Classification (GTDB taxonomy): domain Bacteria; phylum Pseudomonadota; class Gammaproteobacteria; order Pseudomonadales; family Pseudomonadaceae; genus Halopseudomonas; species Halopseudomonas formosensis. Next base: position 157,918 of record NZ_FOYD01000002.1, on the reverse strand, counting down.
TGGCGTCGAATACCTGAAGATCGACGACGCCGGACTGCATATCCGTCGCGGCGACGAGGTCAGTGTGCTGCCGGTGGATACCATCATCCTCTGCGCCGGTCAGGAGCCGCTGCGTGAACTGCAGGCAGGTCTGGAAGCGGCGGGCAAGTCCGTGCACCTGATCGGCGGTGCGGATGTGGCCGCTGAACTGGATGCCAAGCGCGCCATCGATCAGGGTTCGCGGCTGGCTGCGCAGATCTGAGCCGGGCGTGTTTGCGGGGGCGGCGGGCTGGGGCTCGCCGACCCACCCGATAATGAGCAACCCTCATAGCAGCGCTTCGGCGCTGCTTTCGTTTGCAGGCACTCGCAAGGGCCTGGGTCGACTCTCGCCCGCCGGGAGTCAGTCAACGCAGCTGCCAAGTCTGTCACAATCGTGATTCGCCGTTTCGCGTAAACTCCGACCGGGGCGATGCAATCGTCCGAAAAAAAGAGCAAAGTGCGAGATAAACAAAGCAAATGGGTACAGCCATCATGACTTCACGTGATCCGGACAGAATACAAAAGCCGCTGCTGACTGAAGCGGTGATGTTCTTTTCTGATCAGGGCATTGTCCGGGAGATGCTGTACGCTGAGTTTGAGGCTCTGCTCGATGGCCTGGTAACCGCTCCGGATTTTGCTGACGAGACCGTGGAAGCGGTCTTTCTGCAGATCAACTCACGACTGTATGTACGCGCTGCGGTGTTCTTCACTGTAGATTTCGATCTCGATGGCTATGTGAATCGCCTCTGGAACCTGCCCCTGCGCACCCTGGCGGAGAAGGCCGCCCGGGGGCCGGATATGGGCGGCGGGCCGATTCGGCTGTCCTGCCTGGGCTTCTGTCATCACAAGGAATACCAGCACAGCATGTGGAAGCCGGGTCAGCGCGGCGGCAAGGCTGATCTGGCCTGGATCAAGCAGGCAGTGACCCGCAACGGGCTGGGCATTATCGGGGAGGATGAGGAGGCCAAGGTCCTCCTCACCACCGAGAACCTGCAGGTGGTGGCCGAGGATGCCTGGTACGGCGCGACTGCGTCCCAGGAGGAGGAAGCAGCGGACAGTGTCGACCCGCTGCTGGAAATGACCGCAGAGATGGAGAAGCTGCGCAAGTCCCACGCGGGTGAAGTGGATGAGTACCTGCGCCAGATCGGCGAGCTGCAGGCCCGCCTGCGTCAACAGGAGCAGGAACATCGCGACGAGCTTGATCGTCTGCGCGGTGAGCACGCCGATCACCTGACGATCGTGCGCGGTGAGCTGCAGGACATCAAGCGGCAGCTGGAGGAGCAGCAGAAGCTCAACGGCAGCCTGCGCCGGGAACTGCAGCGACTGCAGACCCGCGCCCCCACCGGGACCGACTGAAACCGTCCCCTATTTGCCAGATACCGCTCTGCCACGGATAATTACCCCCTGTCCGTGCTCAAGCCTGTGCGGAATTTTTCAAGCCGAATCAGAGAGTGGTGTATGGAGCATTTCCGCAATATCGGGCTGATTGGTCGCTTGGGCAGTGCCCGTGTGGTGGACACCCTGCGGCGCCTGAAGCGCTTCCTGCTGAGCAAGGGCCATACCGTGATCCTTGAGGATACGGTGGCCGAGATGCTGCCGGGACATCAGCTGCAGGTGTGCTCGCGGCGGATGATGGGTGAAATCTGCGATCTGGTGATCGTTGTCGGCGGGGACGGCAGTCTGCTGGGAGCCGCACGCGCCCTGTGCCGCTCGAATGTGCCGGTGCTGGGGGTGAACCGCGGCGGGCTGGGCTTTCTTACTGACATTTCGCCCGAAGAGCTCGAGCGGCGGGTAGGGGATGTGCTGACCGGCAAGTACATGGCCGAGTCCCGCTTCCTGCTGGACGCCATCGTCTGCCGGGGCGAGGAGCAGCTGGGTGCCAGCGAGGCGCTCAATGACGTGGTGCTGCACCCGGGCAAGTCGGCGCGGATGATAGAGTTCGAGCTGTTCGTCGACGGTCAGTTCGTCTACAGCCAGAAGTCCGACGGCATGATAGTGGCCACTCCGACCGGCTCCACCGCCTATTCGCTGTCCGCCGGCGGGCCCATCATGCATCCCAAGCTGGACGCCATGGTGCTGGTGCCCATGTTCCCGCATACCCTGTCCAGCCGCCCGATCGTGGTGGAGGGCAACAGCGAGATCCGCATCACCATCGCCCGGCAGAACGAGATCTATCCGCAGGTCAGCTGCGATGGCCAGGAGCACATTGCCTGTGCCCCGGGGGATACGCTGATCATCCGCAAGAAGCCGCAGAAGCTGCGGCTCATTCACCCTCTGGATCACAATTTCTACGCGATCTGCCGCAGCAAGCTGGGCTGGAGCAGTCGCCTGACGGAGTAAGCCGAATGACAGACATCGAGCTCTGGCAGGGCTATGACATCATCGGAGATGTGCATGGCTGCGCGCATACGCTCGAGAAGCTGTTGGAGCAGATGGGGTATGCGCGGGTAGGTGGGGTGTGGCGCCATCCGCAGCGACAGGCGTTGTTTCTCGGTGACATCATCGACCGTGGTCCGCGCATCCGCGAGGCATTGCTGATCGTGCGCGACATGGTCGAGGCCGGCGCGGCGCGCTGCATCATGGGTAATCACGAGTTCAATGCCCTGGGCTGGGTGACGCCGGCGCCGGCGGGCAGCGGTCGCTCCTGGGTGCGCGAGCATACCGACCGAAATCAGCGGCAGATCCAGGCGACCCTGGAGCAGTTCGAGGGCAGGGCAGCGGAGTGGGACGAGTTTCTCGACTGGTTCTGGACCCTGCCGCTGTACATGGACATGGGCCCCTTCCGCCTGGTGCACGCCTGCTGGGATGATCGACTGATCCGCCCCTTCGCCGAGCAATACCCGGACGGCCGACCGGATGTGGATTTTCTTCAGGCGTCGGTCGAGCCCGAGAGCTTCGCCGATCAGGTCTTTGACCGCCTGCTGCGCGGCATCGGCATGCGGCTGCCCCATGGCCTGACCATGAAGAGCGGGGACGGGGTGGTGCGCGGCATGTTCCGCACCAAGTTCTGGGAGGAGTCGCCGGAGACCTACGGGGATCTGGTGTTCCAGCCGGACGACCTGCCGGAGCACATCGCCATTCGCCCGCTGACCTTCCGTCAGAAGCGTGAGCTGCTGTATTACGGGGTGGACGAGCCGCTGCTGTTCGTCGGTCATTACTGGCAGCAGGGCAGGCCGCAGCCCCTGCGCCCGAACCTGGCCTGTCTGGATTACAGTGCCGTCAAGTATGGGCGGCTGGTGGCCTACCGCTGGAGTGGGGAAGAGCGGATAGTGCCGGAAAACTTTGTCTGGGTGGACGTGATATGAGCAAGTACCGGGCGCTGGCCTGCGATCTGGATGAGGATCTGTCCAGGCTGATCCATTTTCTGCGTATGCAGGGCGTGCCGCACCGGGTCACCGAGGAGCGGGGTGAGCAGGTGATCTGGACCCGTAGCGAGGCCGATGCGGACCTGGTGCGTACCCTCTACCGCGATGGTGTTCCTCCGGAAACGGCCGAACCGGTGCGCGTCGCGCGTCCTGCAGTTGGGCCTGGCTGGGGCGTGATGTTGCGGCATCTCCCGGTGACTCTGGCGATACTGGCCATCACCGCGGCGGTCGCGGTCTGGACCGGGCTGGGGCGCAATCTGCACGCGCTGGCCTGGCTGTCCTTCACTCCGGTGAACAGCATGGGCCAGCTGGCGGCCAGTCCTGATCTGGGCCAGTGGTGGCGTCTGGTGTCACCGATTTTCATGCATTTCGGCATCATGCACCTGGCCTTCAATGCGCTCTGGTACTGGGAACTGGGGCGGCGCATCGAGCTGCGGTCCGGCAGCTTCTGGCTGCTCGGGCTGACGCTGCTGTTTGCCCTGGTCTCCAACTATGCCCAGTGGGTCTTCAGCGGGCCGACCGCGCTGTTCGGCGGCCTTTCGGGGGTGCTGTACGGGCTGCTGGGCTATTGCTGGCTGTACCAGCTGCTGGCGCCGAACATGCATTTCGACCTGCCCAAGGGCGTGGTGATCATGATGCTCGCCTGGCTGGTGTTCTGTTTGTCGGGGATCATCAGCGTATTGGGTTTCGGTGCTATCGCCAACGCCGCCCATGTCGGCGGGTTGGTGGTGGGTTGCATCTGCGGCGTCATCGCCGGCGGAATGCAGCGGATGCGGGGAGCGCTGTAGGAGCACCCGCCCCGGGTGCGAAAATGTGCTTGCCCCGGTTCGCACCGAGGGCGGTGCTCCTACAGGAACGGAATCGGGGTAGGAGCACCCGCCCCGGGTGCGAATATGTGCTTGCCCGGTTCGCACCGAGGGCGGTGCTCCTACAGGAACGAAGCCGTGGTAGGAGCACCCGCGTCGGGTGCGAATATGTGCTGGCTCCGGTTCGCACCGAGGGCGGTGCTCCTACAGGAACGGAATCGGGGTAGGAGCACCCGCCCCGGGTGCGAATATGTGCTTGCCCGGTTCGCACCGAGGGCGGTGCTCCTACAGGAACGAAGCCGTGGTAGGAGCACCCGCGTCGGGTGCGAATATGTGCTGGCTCCGGTTCGCACCGAGGGTGGTGCTCCTACGGGAGCGGAATCGGGGTAGGAGCACCCGCGTCGGGTGCGAATAAATGCCGGCCGGGTGCGAATGGCGTAGCGCGGGTGCGCTGCTCCCTGGACGAGCTGGTGCTCGTCCCTCTCAGGTTCCTCCCAGGCACTCCCGGGCACGTCCCGGCCTGCGAAAAAATGTACAATGGCGGTATTTCCCGGGTGGCGGCGCGGTTGCCCGGCGTTCCCCGATTTCACTTCCGGAGATTCCATGGATACCTTCATTCAGATGCTGCGCAATATTTCCCCCGAGGTCTACGAGAGCCTGAAGACGGCTGTGGAGCTGGGGAAATGGGCTGATGGCCGCAAACTCACCCAGGAGCAGAAGGAGCTCTGTCTGCAGGCGATCATCGCCTGGGAGATGGACAACCTGCCCGAGGAAGAGCGCACCGGTTATATCGCGCAGAGCTGCAAGAACGCCTCCAAGGCGCCGGCCAACCTGGATGAGTCGCTGTTTTCGGCGGCGAAGGGCACTTTGCACTGATGGCGCTGGTCAGCGGCGAGGGCAGTATCCGCAAGATGCTCGGTACCCTGGGCGAACCCGTCCGGTACGCTTTACCCCTGGGCGATGAGCAGTTGCCCCTGAATGACCTGCTCGGGCGCACCATCCGCCTCGAGGCCCTTGGAGAGATCCGGTGCCAGCACTGCAACCGGCTTACCAAAAAGAGTTACAGCCAGGGCTTCTGTTTCCCCTGCATGAAGAAGCTGGCGCAATGCGACCTCTGCATCGTCAGCCCCGAGCGCTGTCATTACGAGCAGGGCACCTGCCGCGAGCCGGCCTGGGGCGAGCAGTTCTGCATGACCGATCACATTGTCTACCTGGCCAACTCCTCCGGCCTCAAGGTGGGCATTACCCGGGCCAGTCAGATTCCGACCCGCTGGATCGATCAGGGCGCGAGCCAGGCATTGCCGATCATGCGCGTGGCGACCCGTCAGCAGTCGGGCATGGTCGAAGACCTGCTGCGTCAGCAGGTGGCGGACAAGACCAACTGGCGTCTGCTGCTCAAGGGCGAGCCGGAGCCGATGGATCTGATCGCCGAGCGTGATCGTCTGCTGGAAGGGGCGCAGCCGGGATTGCAGGCGCTGCAGGCCCGCTTCGGTATCCAGGCGCTGCAGCCACTGACCGATGCCCAGGTGCAGCACATCCGCTATCCGGTGCTGGAATACCCGGCCAAACCGCAGTCGGCGAATCTGGACAAGGACCCGGTGCTCGAGGGCACCCTGCTGGGGATCAAGGGTCAATACCTGATGCTGGATACCGCCGTCATCAATATTCGCAAATACACCGCCTACACTATGGCATTCAGTGTGTCCTGAGGACTTCATCATGCGTACAGAACAACCCCAGACCATCTACCTCAAGGACTATCGGCAACCGGATTACTGGATCGACGAGACCCATCTGACCTTCGAGCTGTTCGAGGACCATGCGCTGGTACACAGCCGCCTGTTCATCCGTCGCAACGGCGACGCGGGCTTGGTGCCGCTGGTGCTGGACGGTCAGCAGCTGGAGCTGGTCAGTGTGGCACTGGGCGACCAGACCCTGGCCACGACCGACTACCAGGTAGATGAACACAGCCTGACTCTGCACCCGCAGGCAGCGGAGTTCGAACTGGCGATCACCACCCGTATCGAGCCGCAGAACAACACGGCGCTGGAGGGGTTGTACAAGTCCGGAGGCATGTTCTGTACCCAGTGCGAAGCCGAGGGCTTCCGCAAGATCACCTATTACCTGGATCGGCCGGATGTGATGAGTCGCTTCACCACGACCATTCTGGCTGATCGCGGCAGTTATCCGATCCTGCTCTCCAACGGCAACCTGATTGCCAGTGGTGAGCACGAGGGCGGCCGCCACTGGGCGACCTGGGAAGATCCCTTCCCCAAACCGTCCTACCTCTTTGCCCTGGTGGCGGGAGATCTGTGCCTGATTCAGGACAGCTACACCACCCTGAGCGGCCGCACCATCGACCTGCGCATCTATGTCGAGCCGGAGAACCGCGAGCAGTGCGGTCATGCGATGGACAGCCTGAAGCGCTCGATGCGCTGGGACGAGGAGGTCTACGGCCGCGAGTACGATCTGGATATCTTCATGATCGTGGCGGTGGACGATTTCAACATGGGCGCCATGGAGAACAAGGGCCTCAACATCTTCAACTCCAGCTGTGTGCTGGCGCACCCGGATACTGCGACCGACGCGGCCTTCCAGCGTGTCGAGTCGGTGGTCGCCCATGAGTATTTCCACAACTGGTCAGGCAACCGGGTGACCTGCCGTGACTGGTTCCAGCTGTCGCTCAAGGAAGGCTTCACCGTGTTCCGTGATGCCGAGTTCAGTGCCGACATGAACTCGCGCACGGTCAAGCGCATCGAGGACGTGACCTTCCTGCGGGCCAACCAGTTTGCCGAGGACGCCGGCCCCATGGCGCACCCGGTGCGCCCGGAGTCCTACATGGAGATCTCCAACTTCTACACCCTGACCATCTACGAGAAGGGTGCGGAGGTGGTGCGCATGCTGCACACCCTGCTGGGGGCGGAGGGCTTCCGCAAGGGTACCGACCTGTACTTCGAGCGCCACGACGGTCAGGCCGTGACCTGCGATGATTTCATCGCCGCGCTGGAAGATGCCAACGGGGTGGACTTCACCCAGTTCAAGCGCTGGTACAGCCAGGCTGGCACCCCGGTACTGGAAGTTGACGGCGAGTTCGAGGCCGGCAGCTCTACCTATCGCCTGCGTTGTCGCCAGAGCTGCCCGCCGACGCCGGGGCAGAGCGAGAAGCTGCCCTTCGTCATTCCGCTGCGCATGGCGCTGCTGGATTCCGAGGGCCGCGAGATGCCGCTGAAGCTGGCGGGCGAGGCGCAGTCGCGGGGCAACGAGACAGTGCTGGCGGTGACCGAGGCCGAGCAGGAGTTTGTCTTCGAGGGCATCACCGAAGAGCCGCTGCCGTCGCTGCTGCGTGGCTTCTCCGCCCCGGTGAAGCTGGTCTACCCCTACACCCGCGAGGACCGCGTGTTCCTGGCCATGCATGACCCGGACGGGTTCAATCGCTGGGAGGCTGCCCAGTCCCTGGCGGTGGACGTGCTGCAGGGTCTGGTGGAAATCCACCAGGCCGGGCGTCCGCTGCTGCTGGATCAGCGCCTGCTCGAGGTATGGCGCAGTGTACTGGCCGACGCCGAGCTGGATCAGGCCATGGTGGCGGAGATCCTGCGTCTGCCGTCGGAGGCCTATCTGATCGAGCTGGCCCCGGTCGCTGACGTCGATGCCATCCACCATGTGCGTGAGTGGGTACGCCGCGAGCTGGCCAATGCGCTGGCCGAGCCCATGTGGCAACGCTTTGACGCCCTCGGCAGCGCTGCCCAGCCCTGGAGCGCCGATGCCGCCAGCATGGCCCGTCGGAGCCTGCGCAATACTCTGTTGGGTTACCTGATGCTGACCGGGTCCTCTGCTGCCATGTCCGCCTGCGTGCGCCAGTTCGTCGAGGCCAGCAACATGACTGATCGCCAGGCCGCGCTGGTGGCGCTGGTCAACTCTCCGGACGAGCATCAGAAGCATGCCGCCCTGCAGGAGTTCGCCCAGCGCTGGGCCGACTACCCCCTGGTGATGGACCAGTGGTTCAACATCCAGGCCAGCAGCCCGCTGCCCGGCGGACTGGAGCGGGTGCAGGAGCTGATGACGCACCCGGCCTTCAACATCCGCAACCCGAACAAGGTGCGCTCGCTGATCGGCGCCTTCGCCAACAACAATCTGGTCAACTTCCACCGCAAGGATGGGGCAGGGTACCGGTTCCTGGCTGACAGGGTCATCGAACTGAACCTGATGAATCCGCAGATCGCCTCGCGCCTGGTCACCCCGTTGACCCGCTGGCGCAAGTTCGATCCGGCGCGTCAGGAAATGATGAAGGCGGAGCTGGCGCGGATTCTGGAGCAGGACAAGCTGTCGCCGGATGTCTATGAGGTGGTGAGCAAGGCGCTGGCTTAAGGGTGCGGAGTGTGGGAACAGCTGGGTTTCGTCCACAGGGCGCGGCTGTTCTCCTGCCTGCCAGCGCCTGAATCGCAGACTATTCTCATCATTGATGGTCTTTCGCCAAACGCCTTCGATGTGGCCAGCAGGTCGCAGGCGTGATATCACTATGTCCCGCTGTGTCAGCGCGGTGGGACGTGTCAGATGATCGTATTCCCTGTGCCCTGACGCTCCAGATACCGTTCGACGCCTCTGATCCGGCTGGTTCAGGGCGTTTTTCGGTATGTTCGACTGGTTAACAAAACATAACCAAGTCCAGTTGGCGGGTCTTGTCGATTCTGGATAGTATCGCCAGACATGCCATCAGGCAGAGTCATATATAAGAACAAGGGGAAGGATTATGCACGAGCCGTTATCATGGCGCGTTTCTAGAAAATCTCTGTCATGCAGAATCGCATTGGCGCTGGGTCTCACCAGCGTACTGTTCGCCGGTTCGTCTTCCGCCCTGGCGCAGACAACAGCATCCAGCACTGAACTCAAACCAGCCATCATGTCACTCAAGGCGAGCAAGACGCTCCTGCTTGATGTGGCGCATGCTGGCGATCGTCTCGTGGCCGTTGGGGCACGTGGGCATATCGTCTATTCCGATGACAAGGGCGCAACCTGGCTCCAGGCCACCGTGCCGGCACGCCAGTTGCTCACCGCAGTCTATTTCGTCGATGACAAGCGCGGCTGGGCCGTCGGCCACGACTCGCTGGTACTGCATACGGCGGACGGAGGGGAGTCCTGGACCGTTCAGTACCGTGACCCCGAGCTGGACGAGATGGACGAAGAAGGCTTCGGCTACCTGGAAAAGCCGCTGATGGACGTGCGCTTCCGTGACGCCGATACCGGCTTTGCCATCGGTGCCTACGGTCTGCTGCTGCGCACCGATGATGGCGGCGAGACCTGGGAAGACGTGTCCTTCGACGTGGATAACGAGGAAGGCTTCCACTTCAATGCCCTGACCGAGGTGAAGGATAGCGGTCTGTTCATGGTCGGCGAGATGGGCACCATGTACCGCTCCGCCGACTATGGCGATACCTGGGAAACCCTTGAGGACACACCCTATGACGGTTCCTGGTTCGGTGTATCCGGTACCGGTGAAGCCGGTGGCGTGATTGCCTGGGGTCTGCGTGGCAACGTGTTCCGTTCCGATGACTTCGGCGATACCTGGCAGGAAGTCACCCTGATGACCCCCAACAACGGACCGCTCGAGTCCACTCTGGCCGGTGGCGGCCTGACACCTGACGGCCGCCTGGTCATTGTCGGTGTCGGTGGCGTTGTTGCCATCAGTGAAGACGCCGGACGCAGCTTCGACGTGCGCATCCGCAGCGACCGGGTTGCTCTGGCCAGCGCCACAGCCCTGGCCGGTAACGGCGTGCTGCTGGTAGGTCAGCGTGGTGCGGTGGCCGCGGGCCCCGATGGCGCTGCAGCCAGCTCCGATGCCGTTGTGGTGCCGGTACCGGCGACAGAAGAATAACGATAAGCAACTGACCAACGTCTTGCTTCAATAAGAATTACACGCCAGGAGATTTTGATGTCCACACATCATCAGGAAACCGCTCCGTTTGTCGAGCGGCTGATATTCAACAACCGGCTGGTGGTATTGCTGCTGTTTGCAGCCATTACCCTGTTCATGGCCTTTCAGGCCTCCCAGGTACGACCGGTCACCAGTTTCGACAAGATGATCCCGCTGCAGCATCCCTGGATCGCCAACATGATCGAGCACCGGGATGACATGGCGAACCTGGGTAACTCCATCCGGATCGCCGTCGCCATCAAGGATGGCGACATCTTCTCGACCGAGTACATGGAAACCCTGAAGCGGGTCAACGACGAGGTGTTCTTCCTGCCCGGCGTGGATCGCGCCAACCTGCGCTCGCTGTGGACACCGAACGTCCGCTGGACCGAGGTAACCGAGTACGGTTTCGATGGCGGCCCGGTCGCGGACAAGCCGGCCTATCTGACCGAGGAAGATCTGGAGGACCTGCGGGTCAACATCCTCAAGTCCGGTGAAATCGGCCGTCTGGTGGCGAACAACTTCAAGTCCACCATCATCGAGGTGCCGCTGCAGGAGTCCTATCCCAATCCGGAGAATCAGGGCGAGCTGATCCAGCTGGATTACGGCGAGTTCTCCCGCCTGCTGGAAGAGAAGATCCGCAGCGAATTCCAGGGTGAGAACCCGAACATCAGCATCCACATCATCGGCTTCGCCAAGAAAGTGGGTGACCTGATCGAAGGTATCGTCAAGGTGGTGATGTACTTCGGTATCGCGCTGCTGATCACCTTCGTACTGCTGCTGATCTTCACCCGCTGCGTGAAGAGCTCGCTGATCACCCTGGCGTGCTCGGTCGTCGCCGTTGTCTGGCAGATGGGCCTGCTGCATACCCTGGGTTACGGCCTGGATCCCTATTCGATCCTGGTGCCCTTCCTGGTCTTTGCCATCGGTATCTCCCACGGCGTGCAAATCATCAACGCCATGTCCATGGAGTCGATCACTGCTGACGGTGCCTATACCGCTGCCCGCCGTGCGTTCCGCTCGCTGTACATTCCCGGCATGGTGGCCCTGGTCTCTGACGGTGTCGGCTTCGCCACGCTGCTGCTGATCGAGATCGAGGTTATCCGCGAGCTGGGTATCGCTGCCTCCGTAGGTGTGGGCGTCATCATCCTCACCAACCTGGTGCTGCTGCCGACCCTGATGTCCTACATCGGTATCAGCAAGAGCGCTGTCGAGCGCAATCGCGACCTCAACTCGCGTCCCCAGCGTCTGTGGCGCGGTCTGTCGGGCTTCGCACATCCTGCCGTTGCACCGATCTCCGTGGTCATCGCCGTGGTCGCCTTTGCCTTCGGTATCTACCATGGCCAGAAGGTGGAGATCGGTGACCTGGATCCGGGTGCACCTGAGCTGCATGCCGACTCCCGCTACAACATGGATAACGACTTCATCATCCGCAACTACTCCACCAGCTCGGACGTACTGGTGGTGATGGTCAGCACCCCGCCGGAAATGTGCTCGGCGTACGAGACCATGGAAGCCATCGACCAGCTGGAATGGCGCATGGCCAACCTGTCCGGCGTGCAGTCCGCGGTGTCCCTGGTGACGGTCGCCAAGCAGGTGATCATGGGTAACAACGAGGGCAGCCTGAAGTGGCAGACCCTGTCGCGTAACCAGGACAACCTGAACACCGCCATCAGCCGTGCTCCGGAAGGCATGTTCAACGCTGCCTGCTCCCTGGCACCGGTGATGGTGTTCCTCAACGACCACAAGGCTGAAACCCTCAAGCGCGTGACCGCTGAGGTCGAAGCCTTTGCCGAGGAGTACAACAACGAGAACCTGCAGTTCAAACTGGCTGCCGGTAACGCGGGTATCGAGGCTGCTACCAACGTGGTCATCGAAAAGTCCCAGATCAAGATGCTGATCACCGTGTACGTGGTGGTGATCCTGATGTGTCTGGCGACCTTCCGTTCGATCCCGGCGGTACTCTGTATCATCATCCCGCTGGCGCTGACCTCGGTTCTGGCCAACGCGCTGATGGCCTTCCTGGGCATTGGTGTGAAGGTGGCGACCCTGCCGGTGATCGCGCTGGGTGTGGGTATCGGTGTTGACTACGGTATCTATATCTACAGCCGTCTGGAAACCTACCTGCGTCAGGGCCTGCCGCTGCAGGAGGCCTACTACGAAACGCTGAAGACCACAGGCAAGGCGGTAACCTTTACCGGCTTTACCCTGGCCATCGGTGTGGCAACCTGGATCTTCTCTGACATCAAATTCCAGGCTGACATGGGTATCCTGCTGACCTTCATGTTCCTGTGGAACATGTTCGGCGCCCTGTGGCTGCTGCCGGCACTGGCACGCTTCCTGATCCGCCCGGAGAAAATCCGCAGCTGATCGAGCCATGCTCCAGACAATCCCCCGGCTGTTCGCAGCCGGGGGATTTTTTTTGCCTGTGGGGCAGGGCGCGAGTGCAGGCTGGCGCTTCGTGGTCTGGTCGAATCCGCTCATCGAGCTGGTGCTCGACGTTCCCAGCGGCCTCATACGTGTAGGAGCACCGCCTCGGTGCGAACGGGGCCAGCACATTTTCGCACCCGGGGCGGGTGCTCCTACGGCGCGGTGATCCCCAGGGAGGGACGAGCACCAGCTCGTCCGCAATACGGGGTGCAGCGCACCGGCGCTGCGCCATTCGCACCCGGAACGTAGCGGTTTCGTTGGTGTAGGAGCACCGCCTCGGTGCGAACGGGGTGGGCACCTTTCTGCATCCGGGAGGGGGTTCGCACCCGGGGCGGGTGCTCCTACGGCGCGGTGATGCCCTGAGAGGGACGAGCACCGGCTCGTCCGCAATGCGGGGTGCAGCGCACCGGCGCTACGCCATATGCACCCGGAACGTAGCGGTTTCGTACGTGTAGGAGCACCGCCTCGGTGCGAACGGGGCCAGCACCTTTCTGCATCCGGGAGGGCGTTTTCGCACCCGGGGCGGGTGCTCCTACGGCGCGGTGATGCCCTGAGAGGGACGAGCACCGGCTCGTCCGCAATACGGGGTGTAGCGCACCCGCGCTGCGCCATATGCACCCGGAAGGTAGTGGTTTCGTACGTGTAGGAGCACCGCCTCGGTGCGAACGGGGCCAGCACCTTTCTGCATCCGGGAGGGCGTTTTCGCACCCGGGGCGGGTGCTCCTACAGCGCGGTGGTGCCCTGGGAGGACGAGCACCAGCTCGTCCGCAATGCGGGTGTAGCGCACCTGCGCTGGAACTCACACCTCGGGATAGAGGCTTTCCAGCTTGGGTGTGCTTTCCTCTTCGGCTTCGCGGCGCTGGCTCTGGATGACCATGCGTACCGCGCGCCACAGGGGTTTGCCGCGCCACTGGTGGCGGGCGCGGCCGAAGAGGCAGGCGTTGAGGTCGTCGAGGGCTTCTTCGAGCTCCAGGTGGTTGTGGCTCAGGCCGATGAGCCCTTCACTGTGCTGCTGCCTGGCCCAGAGCTCCAGCGCCTTGCGGGCTTCGGCGGGGCGGTTGGTGCGGCAGGCGGCCTGCAGGTCGGCCAGGGGATTGCCCTGTTCCTGATCGTCGAACTGCTCCTCGGTCTCGGTCAGCTGGTACTCCGCCAAGGCCCGACGGGCGCGATGGAGGAAGTACAGGCTGACGGCCAGCGCCAGTCCCAGCAGGGCGCAGGCAAGCTGCCAGGGCCAGAGCAGCGCGGGCTCCTCGGCAGCATAGTTCACTGGCGGGCTTGCGCTGCCGAAGTCGGTGTCGCGGCTGACGTTGAGCACCACGCTGTCCAGGGTCGCCGTCTCCAGCCGGTCCTCCAGGGTATTCCACCAGTGCACCCGCAGCGCCGGCAGCGTGTAGGAGCCTTCCTCAAGGGCGACCAGGGCGGCACTGTCATGACGGATGCCCCGGGCACCCTGGTCGCTGTAGTCGGTGTGCAGTTGTGGCTGATCAGCGTACTGGCGCAGCTGGTTGTCGTTGTCCGTGTCGGGGTTCAGGCTCTGCAGGGCCGGCAGTTGGGCGGCGGTGAGGCCATCGGCGGCAAGTATCAGGGTACGGGTGAGCGGCTCACCGCTGAACAGGTCGATGCCGGGGTCCGGCTGCCAGGTCTGGGTCAGGGTCAGGCTGCGGGCAGGGATCCAGGGGGCGTCAGCGGGGTAATCCGTCGGGATGGGCCTGACCTGCAGGGTGATGCTCGGTGAACGTACCTGCACCACCCGACCGCTGCGGGCGCTGGAGCGGCCCGTGCCGGGTTGCAGGGCGGTGGCGCTGAACAGCTGGGATGGAATTTCCATTTCGCCGCTGTGCTGCGGGTAGATGGCGTAGCGCACCTCGATCACGCCGTGGCGAACGCCATTGATCACCCGCTCGAAGTTGCGGGGCCGGCCGAGGCTTTCCACCCGGGCGTTGGGTATCTCCAGCCCGCTGAGGCTGGAGTCGTCGAACAGGGATACCGAATGGTAGATACGCAGGGTCAGCAGTACCTGGGCCTGTACGTAGGGATTCTCGATATCCACTTCGCTGTCGATGAACACCGGGGCCAGCTGCGCGCCCTGATCGGCGGCGGCCTGGGTGGCGGACAGCACATGCAGACTGATCGGCTGGCTGCTGGACTGGCCCAGATGCACCGGCGGTACCACGAGGAAGCCGGTACGCAACGGCCGCAGCGTAATGACCCAGCGGGTGACCGGCGTGGTGCGGCCGTCCACCTTGCTGACCAGACTCAGCTGGCGGCTGCGCTGAACCTCGAAATGCTCGGCCAGTGGACTCAGGTCCAGCTCGCTGAGGCGGCCCACGGCAGGGCTCTCCAGCGTCAACTCGAGACTTTCGCCCTCGATCAGGCGGGTGCGGTCCACGCTGGCTTCGAGGGCGGCGTGGGCCAAGGGGCTGAGCAGCGTCAGCAGGCAGATGACCAGCAGGCGAATCATGGCGTGGTGTCCTGTTGCTGTAGGTGCTGATAGAGGAATTTGCGGCGCAGCAGTTCCGCCGGGTCGTCGGGAATCTCGCGCAGCCATTGTTCCAGTTCCTGTTGGCGTTCCAGAGTCTGGCGTGGCAGGCGGCTGCCGTTGGCGCTGGCGGGGGCCTCGCCGTCTTCCGTGCCCGGATCATTGCCGTTGGCCGCTTCGCCGTCCGTGGACAGGCTGCCGGTAACCGCCGGGCTGCTGCCGGTGGCACCCGGGTCCTGGCCCGGGGCCTGATCACCGGCGCCATCGGCCGCCTCCTGGGCGCCGGGGCCACCCTGTGTCGTACCATTGCCCGTGCCGCTGTCCTGACCGCCATTCTGGCCAGCGCTCTGGTCGCCGTTCGCTGCTTCGTCTGCGTAGCCCTGTTGCTGCTGCTCCTGCTGCTCGCGGAGCTTCTCCAGAAAGTCCTCCAGCGCATCGCGGTTATGCCGTGCACCCTGGTGTGTCGGGTCCAGGGTCAGGGCATGTTCATAGGCTTCCAGTGCAGCGGAATAGTCACCGGCCATGGCCAGAGCGGTGCCGCGATTGAAAAGGTATTCCGGGTTGTCCGGCTGTATATGGCTGAGCGTTGCCCACTCCTCGGCGGCGGCAGCATGCTCACCGGCTTGATAGAGCGCCCAGGCACGCCATTCGGGATCGCGGAAGCGCTGCGCGGCGGCCGCCGGCTGCTGGTCCCGCAGCAGTTGCATGGCCTGCTGATCCGGCCGTTGCCAGAGGTCATTCCAACTGAAGGCGAGGGCGTCCTGCGGCAGCAGCAGGGCGCACAGCAGCAGCCCGAGCCAACCCCGGCGGGCGCCCAGGGCGGCAATCGGAAGCAGCAACAGGACCAGCCAGTGGCCGTGGTCGACCAGCAGGACGCGGTCACCGGTGGCTGCGGTGCCCGAGCTTTGCAATGGCCGCAGAAGATAGTGCAGGTCACGATCGCTGGTGGTGATCTCGTGATAGCGCGCGCCATGCTCGCGGGCCAGATTACCCAGTTGCTGGCTGTTCAGTCGCGGCAGCAGGATGCGGCCCTGGTCGTCGCGCAGAAAGCCACCCTCGCTCAGCGGGACAGGGGCGCCTGAGCGGGTGCCGACGCCGAGGATCGACAGCTGCGGACCGAGCTGCCGGGCATGCTCGGCCAGGACATCCCGGGCGCCATTGTCCAGGCCGCTGGTCACCAGCAGTATCTGACTGCCCTTGCTCGGCAATGGAGCGATTGTCTGAAGGGCCATGTCCAGGGCGGCGCCCAGATTCTGGCCGTCGGAAGGCATGATGTCCGGGCTGAGGGCGCCGAGCAGGTTGGTCAGGGTGGCGTGGTCGTTGCTCAGCGGCGTGACGCGATGGGCACTGCCGGCATAGACGATCAGCGACAGCTGGCTGTCACCGTAGTCCTGGATCAGGGAGCGTATCTTGAGTCGCGCACGCTCCATGCGGTCAGGCGGCAGGTCATTGGCCAACATGTTGCGTGACAGATCCAGCACCACCACCAGGGCGTTGTCATCGACCCGGCGCGATTCGGCGCCGGTTTCGACGGCGGGGCCGGCCAACGCGACTATCACCAGGGTCCAGGTCAGGCCCAGGGCGGCGAAACGCAGACCGCGGCTGCCACCGGCCTGACGCCGCAGCAGCCATTGATGCAGTGGCCGCGGCAGCAACTGCTCCCAGTCCGAGTGCTGCCAGCCGTGGCGGTGCAGCTGCACCAGGAGGATCGCTGCGGGCAGCAGGGCCAGCAGCCACCAGGGGCGCAGCAGGGTGAAGCCGAGCAGCTCAGTCATGTTGCCGACTCCTCGCCACCGTCAGCAGTGCGAGGCCGAGACTCAGCAGCAGAGCGGCGCCCAGCGGCCAATGGTACAGGGCGGTGGCCTGCCGATCCGGCAACCCGGCGCGCAGGGCGGGCTCCAGCTCGTCGAGCCGCAGGTAGATGTCCTGCATATCGCTGGCGTTGCGGGCGCGGAAGTACTCGCCACCGGTCAGGTGGGCTATTTCCCTCAGGCTGGCCTCGTCCAGCTCGATCGACGGGTCCGACTGCAGCCCGAAGAAGCTGAAGGCGCTTTCCTGGGGCAGCGCATCGGCGCCGACACCTATGGTGAAGATGCGGATCTGATGCTCGGCGGCCAGTCGTGCGGCGCGCAATGGGCTGACGCTGCCGGCGGTGTTGGCGCCATCGGAGATGAGTACCAGTACCCGGCTGGCCGCCGGCTCGGCCTGCAGGCGCTTGATGGCCAGACCGATGGCATCACCGATGGCGGTTTCACGCCCGGCAAGACCGATGAAGCTTTCCTCCAGCCATTGGGCAATGGCATCGCGGTCGTGGGTCAGGGGGGCCTGTACATAGGCCTGGCTGCCGAAGAGCACCAATCCGAGGCGGTCGCCGCGCCGGCCTGCGATGAAGTCGGCGAGCAGCTCCTTGACCATGGTCAGGCGGCTGACCTCCCGACCATCGAGCTGCATGTCGCGAAATTCCATGCTGCCGGACAGGTCCACTGCCAGCATCATGTCGCGACCGCTGGAGGCGGTGGGCAGCGGATCGCCCAGCCACTGGGGCCTGGCCGCGGCCATGACCAGCAGCAGCCAGACGACGACATGCGGCCATTTGCGCCCGGCGCTGCGGATCTCCGGGGAGAGGCTCTGCAGCTCCTGCAGGCGATTCATGAAACTCACCTGCAATGCGGCCGAGCGGGTCTGGGCCACCGGCAACAGGCGGCGATACAGCCAGGGCAGGGGCAGCAGGAGAAAGCTCAGGGGCCAGGCGAATTCAAACATCGTCGTGTCGCATCCACTGGCGCAGTTCGCGGAGCAGTGCCTCGCGCTTCTCCTCGCCCAGCTGCACCTGGGGGCGATAGAGATCGGCGGCCAGCGGCTGCAGGGCAGATCGCCGGGCGCTCGGGTAGCGGCTGCACAGGTAGTCGAGCCAGGCCTCGCCGAACAGGCGGGTGGCGGAATCTTCGCCGCGCTGTTTGAGCAATTGCTTGATCCGCGTGTTGACCTCCGCCAGCCAGTGGCTGTCGCTGAGGCCCGGCGGGATCGAGGAGAACAGGCTCATATGCGGCTGCACTCGTCGGCGACGGCGCCGCCGACCCTGACGTCGCAGCCAGGGGAGCAGAAGCAGCAGGAGCAGCAGACTCAGGGCGAGCACCCACCAGCCCGGCGCCGGTGGCCACCAGGATATGGGCGGCGGGGCGGCCGGCGGGATGAGCTGCTGGTGCAGTTGCTCGATCAATTCCGCCTCCGGGTGTGCTGTATCAACAGGTGCTGGAGTTGGTCCACGGCGCTGCGACTGGTGTCCAGTGGATGCAGACTGGCGCGCAGCCGGGAGGCGAGTTTCTGCCAGTTCTGCTGGCGGGCCAGGAACTGGGCGGCCCATGCCTCACGCAGGGCGGTGCTGGTGGTGTTGAGCGTCAGCCGCTGCTCGCCCTGAGCGAACTCCAGCGCGGGGCTGCTGGGCAGGCTGGCTTCCAGCGGATCGTGTACCGGCAGCAGTACCAGATCATTGTGGCCGGCCAGGGCGGTGATCAGGGGCAGGCTGATCTGGTCGATCGCCGAGTGGTCGCAGAGCAGGTAAAGCAGGCTGCCGGGGCGGATGATCTCGCGACTGCGCCGCAGGGCCAGATTCAGCGGCTCGTCGGGGACAGCGGCGGTTTCCGGGGACAGGCGAAGGTTTGCCTCCAGCAGCTGGCCGAGCAGTTGCAGAATGGCTCGGCGGCTGCGTCTGGGACGCACTTCGTGGAAGCCACCGGCACCGAACACCATGCCGCCAACCCGGTCGTTGTGCGCCAGCGCCATCCAGGCGGTGAGTGCGGCGGCCTCGGCGGCCAGCACCGACTTGAAGCGCGGCCGGGTGCCGAAGAACAACCGGGCGCTCTGTTCACAGATGATGAAGACCGGTCGCTCGCGTTCCTCGTTGAAGACCTTGGTGTGGACCTTGCGGGTGCGTGCGGTTACCCGCCAGTCGATATTGCGGATGTCATCCCCGGGCTGGTACTGACGGACCTGATCGAAGTCGATGCCGCGACCGCGCAGGCGTGAGTGCTGACGGCCGGCAAGGCGCCCGAGCATGGCCTGGCGCCGGGTGGCGGGCAGATCCTGACAGTGGCGGCGCATGTCCAGCAGCGCTTCCAGCGAGGTATAAGCCGCAGGTGCGTCCATTACCTAGACCACGGCAACCGATTCGAGCAGCAGGTTGATTGCCCGGTCCGCATCTATTCCGGCGGCCTCGGCCTCGAAACTGAGGATCAGACGATGGCGCAGTACGTCGTGGACTATCGCCTGGACATCCTCGGGACTGACGAAGTCCCGGCCGGCGAGCCAGGCGTGGGCCCGGGCGCAGCGATCCAGGGCGATGGTGCCCCGGGGGCTGGCGCCCATCTGGATCCATTCCGCCAGCTGCGGGTTGTACAGCTCGGGGCGACGGGTCGCCATGATCAGCTGGATCAGGTACTCCTCCACCGCGTCAGCCATGAACAGCCCGAGGACCTCCTGACGTGCGGCCAGGATGCTCTGCTGGGTGATGCGCTCGGCAATGCGCGGCTCGAAACCCTTGGCCTCGCCCCGGGCCAGATGAAGGATCTGACGTTCCAGCGCGGCATCTGGGAAGCCGATGCGCACGTGCATCAGGAAGCGGTCCAGCTGCGCTTCGGGCAGCGGGTAGGTGCCTTCCTGCTCGATGGGGTTCTGGGTAGCCATGACCATGAACAGCTCCGGCAGCGGCCAGGTTTCCCGACCGATACTGACCTGCTGTTCGGCCATGGCTTCGAGGAGCGCGGACTGGACCTTGGCCGGCGCGCGGTTGATTTCGTCGGCCAATATAAGATGATGGAAGATCGGCCCCTGCTGAAAGCTGAAACTCGCGGTCTCGGGACGGTAGATTTCCGTGCCGGTAATGTCCGCGGGCAGCAGATCAGGGGTGAACTGAATACGATGAAAGTCCGCCTCGATGGCTTCGGACAGGGTTTTTATTGCCTTGGTTTTAGCCAGTCCAGGTGCACCCTCCACAAGAAGGTGGCCGCCAGCGAGCAGGCAGATCAGCATGCGCTCTATCAGCGTTTCCTGACCGAAGATCTGCTGGGCCATGAAGGTTTTCAGTTGCAGCAGTGAGGCTCGATGGGGCATGGGTCTTCCTTTGGGCACCAATAATTTACGTCCTGTGTCGGGTACTTTACCGAAATCCACCCGGACAGGACTAATCTGGAATCAGCTCCAGAGCACATTTTACCTTTTACAGCGGCTTTCGCTCGGATTTGAGGGAGTAGGTTCATGAGTTTTATCGTTGCCAGCAGCAAGGCGGATTTTCAGCAGTACATCCGCCAACGGGTCAAGGAGCTGGCCGAGCCGGGCGAGCAGGAAGCCCTGGCGTTGTTTGCCGAAGAATATTTCGGCGTTACCTCTCTGGAGGATCTCGGCTCACGGCACGAGCGCGAGTTGATCGACGGTCTGCTCTGCGCCTGGCGGATGATGCAGCAGTCCGGTAATGCCGACGGCGAGCTGCTGGCGCGGTTTCGTGGGGGCTTCCCCCCGGGCTACAGCACCCGTTTCAGTCCGGCCACTGCCGTAGCCGACCTGCAGTTTCTGCAGGGGCTGAGTGCGGACAACCCGCTGGCGATGAGTTTCTACCAGCGTGAGGGGGGCAAGGACACCGAGCTGCACTGCAAGCTCTATCATTTCGGCGGTTCGCTGCCGCTGTCCGACGTGATGCCTGTGCTGGACAACCTGGGCCTGCGGGTACTCGGCGAGTTTCCGTTCCAGATCACCCGGGATGACGGCCAGACGTTCTGGATCCATGACTTCGTGTTCTGCAACGCGCTGGATGCCGAGCTGGACATCGAGGATGTCAATGAGCTGTTCCGCGGCGCCTTCACTGCGATCTGGAACGGCAAGGCGGAGAACGACGCCTTCAACCGGCTGATTCTGCTGGCGGGTATCCACTGGCGCGAGGCGGCCCTGCTGCGTGCCCTGGGTCGCTATATCAAGCAGATCCGCATGGGCTTCGAGCTGCCCTATATCGCCGCCACCCTGGCCAACCATGCGCCCATTGCGCGGGAGCTGGTGCGGCTGTTCAAGACCCGCTTCTTCCTGGCCCGCAAGCCCAGCGCCGGGGAGCTGGAGCAGAAGCTGGAACAGGCCATTCTGAGCGCGCTGGACGGCGTGGCGGTGCTCAACGAGGATCGCATCCTGCGCCGCTATCTGGACCTGATCAAGGCCACTCTGCGCACCAACTTCTACCAGACCGATGCCCAGGGTCAGCCCAAGGATTACTTCAGTCTGAAGTTCAACCCGGCGGCGATTCCGGAGCTGCCTTTGCCGCGACCGATGTACGAGATCTTCGTCTACTCGCCCCGTGTCGAAGGCGTGCACCTGCGCGGCGGCAAGGTCGCCCGGGGTGGTCTGCGCTGGTCCGACCGGGAGGAGGACTACCGCACCGAGGTGCTGGGGCTGACCAAGGCCCAACAGGTGAAGAACGCGGTGATCGTGCCCGCAGGTGCCAAGGGTGGTTTCGTGCCGCGGCGTCTGCCCCATGAGGCCGGTCGCGATGCTGTCCAGCAGGAGGCCATCGCCTGCTACCGCATCTTCATCCAGGGTTTGCTGGATATCACCGATAATCTCGTCGACGGCAAGGTGGTACCGCCGCCGCAGGTGATCCGTCACGATGACGATGACTATTACCTGGTGGTGGCCGCGGACAAGGGCACGGCGACCTTCTCCGACATTGCCAACGGTATTGCCGCCGACTACGGCTTCTGGATGGGCGATGCCTTCGCCTCCGGTGGCTCGGTGGGGTACGATCACAAGGGCATGGCGATCACCGCCCGGGGCGCCTGGATCTCGGTGCAGCGGCATTTCCGCGAGCTGGGCGTGGATGTGCAGAAGGACCCGATCACCGTCATAGGTATCGGCGACATGAGCGGCGACGTATTTGGCAACGGTCTGCTGCGCTCCCGCTCGGTGCGCCTGCTGGCGGCCTTCAACCACCTGGAGATCTTCATCGACCCCAACCCGGTGGATGCCGGTCGCAGTTTCGATGAGCGTCAGCGCCTTTATCATTTGCCGCGCTCGGGCTGGTCCGACTACAACACGGAATTGATTTCCGAGGGTGGCGGCGTGTTCTCCCGCCAGCTCAAGCAGATCCCGCTCAGCCCGCAGATCCGGGAAGTCTTCGACATCGACGAAGAGCACCTGACTCCCAACGAACTCATCAATCGCCTGCTCAAGGCACCCGTTGACCTGATCTGGAACGGCGGCATCGGCACCTATATCAAGGCCTCCAGTGAAAGCCACGCGGACGTGGGCGACAAGGCCAATGACGGCCTGCGGGTCAATGGCAACGAGGTGCGCGCCAGGGTGATAGGCGAGGGCGGCAACCTGGGCATGACCCAGCTGGGGCGGGTCGAGTACTGCCTGCGGGGTGGCGCCTGCAACACCGACTTCATCGACAACGCCGGCGGGGTCAGCTGCTCCGACCAGGAGGTCAACATCAAGATCCTGCTCAATGAGCTGGTGTCCTCCGGACAGATGACCCTGGAGCAGCGCAACAGCCTGTTGGTGGAGATGACCGACGAGGTGGCGCAGCTGGTGCTCGCCAGCAACTACAAGCAGACCCAGGCCATCAGTCTGGCCCGGTCACAGGTGGTTCCGACCATGATCGAGTACCGTCGCTTCATCAACGTGATGGAATCCAGCGGCCGTTTGAGCCGTGTGCTGGAAGCCCTGCCCGAGGATGAACAACTGGCCGAGCGGGCCAGTACCGGTCAGGGCCTGACCCGACCGGAGCTGGCGGTACTGGTCAGCTACGCCAAGGCTGATCTCAAGGAGCGGCTGGTGGCTGCCCCTGTGCTGGACGATCCGCTGCTGGCGGCGACCCTGCAGCGGGCCTTCCCGCGGCAGCTGGTTGAAGGCCATGCCGAGGCGCTGGGCCGCCACAAACTGCGCCGCGAGATCATTGCCACCCAGCTGGCCAACGACCTGGTCAACCACATGGGCATCACCTTCCTGCGGCGCATGGAGCAGTCCACCGGTGCCAATGTGGGTCAGATAGTGGCCGCCTATGTGCTGGCGCGGGAGGTGTTCCACATAGCTGAAGCCTTCGCGGCCATCGAGCAACTGGATAACCAGTTGCCCGCAGAACTGCAGCTGGAGCTGATGCACGAGCTGGTGCGGCTGGCCCGGGGCGCCACGCGCTGGTTCCTGCGTCGCCGGGGGCCGGAGCTGGAGCCCTCCGTCGAAGCCGAGCATTTCGCGCCCAGGATTCGCGCGCTGAACGCCGGTTTCGACGGCATGCTCGAAGGCTCTGTACGGGAGCTGTGGCAGGAGCGTTTCGACTACTTCATCCAGGCCGGGGTCCCGGCGCCCATCGCCCGTCAGGCTGCGGGCACGGTGCACCTGTATACGTTGCTCGGGGTGATACGCGCCGCCGATGCCACTGGTGAGCCAGAGGAGAAGGTGGCCAAGGTGCTGTTTACCCTGGGCAGCGAGTTGCAGTTGCCCTGGCTGGGCGAGCAGGTCAACAGCCTGCCGGCCATCACGCAGTGGCAGGCTCTGGCCCGTGAAGCCTACCGTGACCAGCTGGAGAACCAGTTGAGTGCCCTGACCATCAGCGTGCTGCAGAACGGTCGGACCACGGCCTCGGCGGCGGAACTGGTGTCGGCCTGGCTGGAGGATAACCAGGTGCCCATGGCGCGCTGGCAGAAGCTGGTTGCAGAATTGCGGGCCGCCGGCCCCAGCGACTATCCGATGATGGCGGTAGCAACGCGGGAGCTGGCCGAACTGGCCAGCACTGTGGACAGGTGACGAATGCAGCAACTCATCGTTGATCTGGCGTTGCCAGCCGACCGCTTCCTGGCCTGGTACAAGGGCCAGGCCGACCGAGTGCTGATGCACAGCCGCGATGGGCGCAGCATCAGCCTCCCGGCCCACCACCTGCGCCCCTTTCTCACCCATGAAGGGGTGCACGGCAGCTTCGTCCTGAAGTTTACCGACGAGGGCAAGCTGGTGTCCCTGGAACGGCTGGGCTGACCCTTGTCACCTGCGTCTGTGCTGCCTTCGCAGCTGCGGCGCAGGTGACATTCCCTTGCAGCCGGTGATCGGTGATCCGGCGTTTATGGGGTATACTCCGCGCAGCTTTTTTCCTGCGGGGCATGCCATGTATTCCACCTTACGTTCCCTGATGTTCCGCCTGCCGGCGGAAACTTCCCACGATCTGGCGCTGGATATGCTGGGTGCTGCCGGGCGTCTGCGTCTGGCCAGGCATCTGGCGCGGCCGGTGGCGTCCCATCCGGTACAGGTGCTGGGCATGACCTTCGACAACCCGGTAGGGCTGGCGGCGGGTCTGGACAAGAACGCGGTGGCAGTGGACGGCCTCGCCGATCTGGGTTTCGGCTTCATCGAGGTGGGCACGGTCACGCCCCGGGCGCAGCCCGGCAATCCCAAGCCGCGCCTGTTCCGCCTGCCGGAAGCCAACGCCATCATCAACCGCATGGGCTTCAACAACCTCGGTGTGGACGCGCTGGTCGAGCGGGTTGGCCGGCTGCGCTACCAGGGACCACTGGGCATCAATATCGGCAAGAATGCCGTTACCCCGGTCGAGCGGGCGGTGGACGACTACCTGTACTGCCTGCGCAGGGTCTACGCCCATGCCGGTTACGTTACGGTGAACCTGTCCTCGCCCAACACCCCCGGTCTGCGCACTCTGCAGTACGGCGATACGCTCAAGGCACTGCTGGGCGAAATCAAGGCCTGCCAGGAAAATCTGGCGGCGGAGCAGGGCCGCTACGTGCCGGTGGCCATCAAGATCGCGCCGGACATGACTCCCGAGGAGCTGGTGCTGGTGGCGCGTACGCTGGTGGAGCAGGGGATGGATGCGGTAATTGCCACCAATACCACCCTGGATCGCACCCGCGTCGAGGGGCTGGAGCACGCGGACGAGGCGGGCGGATTGTCCGGCGGGCCGCTGACCGAGGTGTCCACCGAGGTGATACGGGTACTGGCGGGCGAGCTGAAAGGCAGGCTGCCGATCATCGGCGCCGGCGGGATTCTCCGGGGTGCCGATGCAGCAGCGAAGATCGCTGCCGGCGCCAGCCTGGTACAGGTATACAGCGGTTTCATCTACCGTGGCCCGGAGCTGATCCGTGAGTGCGTGGATGCAATTGCGGCGCTGCCGTCGGCGGACCGGGGCTGACGAAGACGTAAAATCGGGGGCCTGAATGAAATGGCCCCCGGTGATGTTCCGGGGGCCTGGGCCTCTAGGGCCCGGCGCTTTGAGTAAGCGCCCTGGGAGAAAAAGGTCAAGCTTGAGGGGATTACCCTACTGCGCGCATCTCGTTGAGGCGATGCACGCCTGAAATTCCGGTATATCCTGCCCAGTGGTCGGCTCTGCCCTCACGCCAGCCGTTGATCCAGTTCTGTCTGTTGGGTCCGCCATTGAAGGGACAGGAATCTTGAGATTTGCCTTGAACGCCGTTCTGATACCCGCGCAAAAATGCTCGTTCCATCGGATCACGCTTTAGTCTTCTCATAAAGTACAGCCCTCATGTAGTAGGACAACCCGGACCGCGGTGTGCGGCCCGGGAAAGATACGGGACAAGGCCCGCATCGATGCAGGAGTTGCTCCTGCATCCAGGGATTGCGCAAAAGGCGAAACCCCTTGTTTGCACTTGAGTCCGTTGTACCCTATTGGGCAGGGTTCACAAAGATCAAATTGGCATATGTACAGCACCCTTAATCCTCAGGGTTGCCTGCCAGATATTACATAACGATGGAAATCAAACAGATGCGCGACACCCTTGAATTTTTTATTACCTGCCCGAAAGGAATCGAGGGGCTGTTGCTCGACGAGGTGCGCGCATTGGGAGCGCAAAGCGCCCGGGAAACCGTGGCCGGCGTCCATGCCAGCGGCAATCTGGAACTGGGTTATCGCCTGTGCCTGTGGTCGCGCCTGGCCAACCGGGTGCTGTTGATTCTCCAGCGATTCCCAGCGGACAGCGCCCAGGCGATGTATGACGGTGTGGCGACGCTGGATTGGGCGGATCATCTGGCCAGCGACGGCACCCTGGCGGTGGATTTCAGCGGTACGCTGCCGGGGGTCGACAATACCCATTTCGGCGCGCTGCGGGTCAAGGACGCCATCGTTGACCGCCTGCGCACGCCCTCTGGCGAACGGCCTTCGGTAGACAAGGTCAACCCCCAGCTGCGGATCAACGTGCATTGCCGCAATGGCGAGGTGCAGCTGGCGCTGGATATGTCCGGCAACAGCCTGCATCAGCGCGGCTACCGTCTGCAGCAGGGCGCTGCTCCGCTCAAGGAGAACCTGGCGGCCGCCGTGCTGATACGTGCCAACTGGCCGGCCATGGCGGCCCAGGGGGCGGCATTGGCCGATCCAATGTGCGGTTCCGGTACCTTCCTGGTCGAGGCCGGGCTGATGGCCGCGGACATCGCGCCCAACCTGCATCGACAGCACTGGGGCTTCAGTCACTGGCTGCAGCACGTGCCGGCGATGTGGAACCGTCTGCTGGAAGAGGCCCGCCAGCGTGCCGAAGCCGGCCTGGCCCGTACGCCCTCATGGATTCGCGGCTACGAGGCCGATCCGCGTCTGCTGCAGCCGCTGCGCAACAACATCCAGCGCGCCGGGCTGGGCGAATGGATCAAGGTCTACCAGGGCGAGCTGGCCACCTTCGCACCCCACCCGGACCGGGGGCAGACCGGTCTGATCGTCTGCAATCCGCCCTATGGCGAGCGTCTGGGCGAGGCCGCGAGTCTGGTCTACCTGTACCAGAAGCTGGGCGAGGTGCTGCGTCGGGAATGCACCGGGTGGCAGGCGGCGATCTTCACCGGCAACCCCGAGCTGGGCCGGCGCATGGGTATCCGCAGCCACAAGCAGTACTCGCTGTTCAACGGTGCCTTGCCCTGCAAGCTGCTGTTGATGGATCTGCAGCCCGAACGCTACATCACCGGCAGCAATCAGCCGGATTCGGCGGGGGAGAAGGCCGGCGCGGCGCCGGTTACCGAGGCGCGCCTGAGCGAATCGGCGCAGATGTTCGCCAACCGCCTGAAGAAGAATCTCAAGACCCTGGGCAAGTGGGCCCGCCAGCAGAACATCAGCTGCTACCGGCTGTATGACGCGGACATGCCCGAATTTGCCGTGGCGGTCGATCTCTATGATGGCTGGGCCCATGTGCAGGAATACGCCGCGCCGGCCAGCGTCAGCGAGGACAAGGCCCAGGCCCGGCTGCAGGATGTGCTGGTGGCCCTGCCGCAGGTGCTGGGCATACCCGCCGAGCGGGTGGTGCTCAAGCAGCGTCAGCGCCAGACCGGCAAGCAGCAGTACGAGCGCATGGATCGTCGGGGCGAGTTCCTCACGGTGCAGGAGGGACAGGTCAGGCTGCTGGTCAACCTCACCGACTACCTGGATACCGGGCTCTTCCTAGACCACAGACCCATGCGCTTGCGCATCGCCGAGGAGGCCCGCGGCAAGCGCTTCCTGAACCTGTTCTGCTACACCGCCAGTGCCACTGTGCACGCGGCGGTGGGTGGCGCACGGCGCACCACCAGTGTGGATCTGTCGAAAACCTATCTGGATTGGGCGCGGCGCAATCTGGCGCTCAATGGTTTGTCGGACCTGCACCAGCTGGTGCAGGATGACGTGATGAAATGGCTGGAGCAGGACAGGGGCGAGTACGATCTGATCTTCATCGACCCGCCGACCTTCTCCAACTCCAAACGCATGGACGACGTGTTCGATGTGCAGCGCGACCATGTGCAGCTGCTGGACATGGCCATGGCCCGTCTGGCACCCGGCGGGGTGCTGTATTTCTCCAACAACTTCCGCCGCTTCAAGCTGGACCCGGCACTGGAGGAGAAGTACCAGGTCGAGGATATCTCCGCCCAGACCCTGGACAAGGACTTCCAGCGCAACCCGCGGATACACCGCAGCTGGCGGATTACCCGCCGGCAGTAACAGCGCACCCCCGGCCTTGTAGGAGCACCCGCCCCGGGTGCGAATGGAGCGGACTCGGTGTCTTGGCTGGGCTCCGCTTTCGCACCGTGGCGGTGCTCCTACAGCAAAACCGGGATTTTCCCCGAACCGTAGGAGCACCCGGCCCGGGTGCGAATGGGGCTGGCTCGGTGTCTTGGCTGGAGTCCACTTTCGCACCGGGGCTGGCTCGGTGTTTTGGCCGGACTTCGCTTTCGCACCGTGGCGGTGCTCCTACAAATGAAGCTGCCACCACCTCGCACCGTAGGAGCACCCGCCCCGGGTGCGAATGTGGGCTGGGCCGGTTCGCACCGAGGGCGGTGCTCCTACACCCAAGCCGGGATTTTCCTGCACCGAAACCGGGATTCTCCCCGAACCGCAGGAGCACCCGCCCCCGGCTCAGCGGCGGTCGGCTACGTCGGTGGGGCCGCGGCGGTGGACGTCGGTGAGGACCAGGTCCAGGGCTTCGCGGCTGCCGCCGGCGGCGGGGTGGTTGACGATGGCGGTGACCGCCCAGCTCTGGCCGTTGTTGTCTCGGGTGATGCCGGCGATGGCGCGGACGTTGCGCAGGGTGCCGGTCTTGATATGGGCCTGGCCGGCCACCGGGGTATTGCGCAGGCGTCGGCGCATGGTGCCATCCATCGCCGCCAGGGGCAGGGAGGCGACGAACTCGGCGGCATAGGGGCTGCGCCAGGCGTGGCTCAGCAGCTGACTCATGTCCCTGGCCGTCATGCGCTCCATGCGCGACAGCCCGGCACCGTTTTCCAGTACCAGCCCATTGGCCTGAATGCCCTTGTCGGCCAGCCACTGGTTGATGATGCGGGTGGCGGCCTTGTGGTCGTCGGCGTCCGCCGCACTGCGCTGTTCGCGGCCTATGGTCAGGAACAGCTGGCGCGCCATGGTGTTGTTGCTGAACTTGTTGATATCCCGGGCAACGTCCACCAGGTCCGGTGAGGTGCTGCGGGCCAGCAGGCGGGCGCCGCTTGGCGAATGGCCGATGCGGTTGCCACCGTGGATACGCCCGCCCATTTCGTGCCAGAGGGTGCGGATCAGGCTGGCGGTATATACCGGAGCGTCCAGTGCCGACAGATAGCGCTCGGCGCTGCAGCCCTGATGCAGTGAGCCGGTGAGGGTGATGGTGGCGCGCTGGCCGTCATCCTTCACCGCGTAGTGCACGTTCGGCCAGGGGCAGCTGTTGACCGGGGCCAGCACGCTCAGCTGATTGTCGATGGTGACCTCGGGCAGCGCCGGCTCCAGATGGGTGCGTACGCCCCCGGCTTCACCGTAGGTACGCAGCGACAACAGCTTGAGGTTGGTCAGCAGCGGGTCGGGTTCGACCAGAAAGGGGCGTGTCGGATCATTGCCGTCGTCCTGGAAGGGTGGCAGATCAGCGGGCATGCGCAGATCCGCGGGCTGCAGGACCAGATCACCGCGCACCTCGCGCACGCCGGCGGCACGCAGGTCGCGCAGCATCAGCCACAGGCGCTCCATGGTCAGCTTGGGATCGCCGCTGCTGCGGAAGATCAGGTCGCCCTGAAGCTCGCCATTGCTGATGGGGCCGGTACCGTAGAGATCGGTCTGCCACTGGTAATTGGGGCCGAGCAGCTCAAGGGCTGCGTAGGTGGTGACCAGCTTCATGGTCGAGGCCGGGTTGACCGGTTGATCGGCATTGACGAACTGGGCCATGCCCTGGCCCTCCAGCGGAATCACCGCCAGAGACATGGCATCGGTTGGAATCTTGGCCGCGGCCAGCGCGGAGCTGACACGGGCCGGCAGGGACCCACGGTCACTCTGGGCAAGGATGTCGCTGCTGGTCAGGAAACCGGCGAGCGGAATCAGGCTGCAGAGGAAGAGTTTTTTCAGGTGCAGCATCAAGGGTGACTCCCGGGGAAAACGGCGTTGGGGCTGTGCCGAGCATCCATTCCCGAAGGGACAGCCGATTGCGCACAGAATAGCTCAAGGGCGCAGGGGAGACTAGCTGGTAGCAAGGGGCTGGACGAGGTTTTTACTGCCCCCGTGTTTCAGCCGCTGCGCTTATGTCAGCTGGCTGTCATCAGGCGCGTCGAGGCGGAAGAAGGCGCGGGCGGTTGCTGTGGTGTGGGCGGCCAGTTGCTCGAGGCTTTCCTCTCGGCAGCGGGCGACCATGGTGGCCACTTCGGTGATGAAGGCGGGTTCGTTACGACGGTTCTTCGGCTTGGGATTCAGGGTGCGTGGCAGCAGCCAGGGAGCATCGGTTTCCAGCATCAGTCGTCCGGCGGGGATATCCCGAACCAGCGGCTGCAGGTGGGTGCCCCGGCGTTCATCACAGATCCAGCCGGTGATGCCGATATGCAGATCCAGATCGAGGTAGCGGTACAGGGCATCCTTGTCGGCGGTGAAGCAATGCACTACCGCAGCGGGCAGACGGTCGCGGAAATCTCGCAGTATGGCGCTGAGCGTGTCGCTGGCCTCGCGCTCATGCACGAAGACCGGATAGCCCAGCTCCGCCGCCAGTTCCAGTTGACGCTCGAAGGCGCTGATCTGCACTGGCCGCGGGGAGAAGTCGCGATTGAAGTCCAGGCCGCATTCACCGATGGCCCGCACCGGGTCGGCCTGGGCCAGCAGGCGCAGATCGGCTTCGGTATCGGCACTCCAGTCACGGGCGTGATGGGGATGGATACCCGCCGTGCAGAACAGCCGCTGCGGGTCGGTGTTGCAGAGCGTCTGCAGGGCAGCGCACTCTTCCACGGTGGTGGCGGTCAGTACCATCTGGCTGACCCCGGACTCCCAGGCGCGTTCCAGCACCTGGTCCCTGTCCTTGTCAAAGGCGGCGTCAAGCAGGTTGACGCCGATATCGACCCACTGCATCAGTGGCTACTCAGGCACGCCGCGCCGGTTTGCTGGTGCGGGGCTTGCCGGCAAAGTCCTTGCGCGGCGGGCGGGGGCTGCGCGGACGCTCGACTTCACCGGGTGGCAGCGGCCATTCGCGGATCTGCAGGGCGACGCCGTTGACTTCCACGCCGGCCAGCTTGTTGAGCACCGACTGGTCCAGCTGGGGCAGATAGACACCTGTGTGTTCGGTGAACATCTTGATGTGACCAATCTGCTGACGGCGCAGGCCACCATGCTTGACCAGTACATCGACCAGCGGCTTGGGCATCAGGTTGTTGGAACGGCCACCCTGAACCTTGTAGCGGACCAGACCGGCGTCGCGATCATCACCCATCTCGCGCTCGCGTCGCGGCGGGGCGACCGGCAGATCGGCCACGGGCTCGATCAGGGTCTTGGCGCCGGGCAGGATCGCCAGCAGGGCGGCGACCAGCTCCAGGGGCTCCATGTTGGTCACCTGCAGCAGTTCCTCGACCAGCTGCTGATGCAGCGAGCCGGTGCCTTCGGCAGCGGTCTGCAGACGGGTGGCCAGCTTGCTCAGGCGACCGCTGCGTACCGCGTCGGCGGTCGGCAGTGCCTGCTGCTCGATCTTCTGGCCGGTGGCCTTCTCCAGCAGATGCAGCAGTCGACGCTCGCGCGGGGTGGCGAACAGGATGGCGGTCCCGGAGCGACCGGCGCGGCCGGTACGGCCGATGCGGTGCACATAGGATTCGCTGTCGTGGGGCAGATCGTAGTTGAGTACGTGGGAGATACGCTCCACGTCCAGACCACGGGCCGCCACGTCAGTGGCCACGACAATGTCCAGCAGACCGCGCTTGAGGCGGTCGACCACCTGCTCACGCAGTTGCTGACTGAGGTCGCCGTTCAGCGCCGCGGCGGCAAAGCCACGCGCTTCCAGCCGCTCGGACAGCTCCAGACTGGCAGTCTTGGTGCGGACGAAGACGATCATGGCCTCCACCGGCTCGACTTCCAGCAGGCGGGTCATGGCGTCCAGCTTGTGGTGGTTGGCCACTTCCCAGACCTTCTGGGTAATGGTGTCCAGGCTGCTGCTCTTGCCGCTGTGCAGACGGATTTCCTTGGGCTCGCGCATGTGATTGCGGGCCACGGTACGCACGCCGGCGGGCATGGTGGCGGAGAACAGCGCTTTCTGCGTGTGCTCGGGCACCTTCTCGAAGACGGCTTCCAGGTCGTCGGCAAAGCCCATCTTGAGCATTTCATCCGCTTCGTCGAGGACCAGGAAACGGATGTTGTCGAACTTGATGCTGCCACGGCGCATGTGGTCGGTCAGACGACCGGGAGTTGCCACTACCACATGGGCACCACGTTCCAGCGCCTTGAACTGGGGCGCGAAGGGGGAGCCACCGTACAGGGCCAGTACGGAAAAACCGCGCATGTTCTGCGCATAGCGCTGCAGCGCTTCGGCGACCTGCAGAGCCAGCTCGCGGGTCGGGGTAAGAATCAGCGCCTGGGTGGCACGCAGGCTGACATCGATGCCTGCCAGCAGGGGCAGGGAAAAGGCAGCGGTCTTGCCGGTGCCGGTCTGGGCCAGGCCCAGCAGGTCCTCGCCGGCCAGCAGCGTCGGGATCGCCTCG
Organism: Halopseudomonas formosensis; assembly: GCF_900115905.1. GTDB lineage: Bacteria > Pseudomonadota > Gammaproteobacteria > Pseudomonadales > Pseudomonadaceae > Halopseudomonas > Halopseudomonas formosensis. The sequence goes on along the minus strand of NZ_FOYD01000002.1, from coordinate 125,494 downwards.
GCCTGGATGGGAGAAGGTGTTTCATAGCCGAGGCTGTTGAGGGCCTCAAGAAGCGGTGCAGGCAAGCCAAGATCGGCAAATTGCGGTGCCGCCGGAGCGGTATCGGACATACGGGAAGTAAACCTTGGGGGATTGAAGATCGCGTAGTATACGCACTTTCAAGACCGATTGCTTGAGGCATTTCGTTCAGCCGACCACCTGCAGCAGGTGATGGAAGGAGTAGCCGTTGAAAACCCCGTTGATTACCCGTCAGGGTTACGAGAATCTGCGTCAGGAACTGGACCATCTCTGGCGCGTGGAACGCCCCGAGATCACGCGCAAGGTCACCTGGGCCGCCAGCCTGGGCGATCGCAGCGAGAATGCCGACTATCAGTACAACAAGAAGCGCCTGCGGGAGATCGACCGGCGGGTGCGCTACCTGCGCAAGTGTCTGGAATACCTGAAGGTGGTGGATTACCGACCTGAGCAGGAGGGCAGGGTGTTCTTCGGCGCCTGGGTGGAGATCGAGAATGAGAAAGGGCGCAAGCTCAGGTTCCGGATCGTCGGTTACGACGAGATCTTCGACCGCAAGGACTACATCTCCATCGACTCGCCCATGGCGCGGGCGCTGTTGAAGAAGGAGGTGGATGACGAGGCGCAAGTGACCACCGAGGCGGGGACGACGGTGTGGTATATCAATTCGATCGAGTATGAGAAGAGCTGAACTCGGGCACCCGCTCGACGACAGGCGTTGTCTCGCGGATCAGCACTCAGGCGTAGCGCAGGTGCGCTACACCCTGGCAGTCCGTGGACGAGCTGGTGCTCGTCCCTCCCAGCTCCCCCCGGGAGCACCCAGCCCACTACCCCCTGCGCAACAACCCCATAGGACTCTGATTGACCACTGCCCGTGTGCCCAGCGCTCCCGCCAGGCCGATCAGCAGGGCGCCGGCGCCGGGGACCAGCAGCCACAGCAGGTAGTGCGGTTGCCATTCCAGATTCAGGGCGAAGCGGTAGAGCAGCCAGGTGACCAGCTCGGCGGCGAGCACCGCCAGCAGGCCGGCGAGGGTGCCGAGCAGGGTGAACTCCAGGCGGTTGGCCTGGCGCAGCAGTTGCCGGCGGGCGCCGAGGGTACGCAGCAGGGCGCCTTCGTATAAGCGGGTGTCCAGGGTCGACTGCAGCGAGGCGAACAGTACCGTGAAGCCGGCCAGCAGCACGAATATCAGAACATATTCCACGGCGATGGTGACCTGGCGCAGGATGTCGCGCAGCTGGGCGAGAATGGCTTCGACTTCCAGCAGGGTCATGGCTGGAAAGGCGCGGGTCAGCTGGCGCAGACCCTCGCGCTGATCCGCCGGCAGGTGGAAGCTGGTCAGCAGCGTGGTGGGCATGCCGTCCAGCGCGCCGGGGGAGAACACCATGTAGAAGTTGGGGGTGAAGTTGTCCCAGTTGACGCTGCGGATACTGCTGACCTCGGCTTCCAGGGTAGTGCCGGCAATGACAAAGCCGAGCTGGTCGCCCACGCCTATGCCCAGACTCCCGGCCAGCTCCGCCTCGACCGAGACGCGATGGCCCTCTGCCTCGGGCAGGTCCGGCCACCAGTGCCCTGTGACCAGTTCGTTGTCGGGGGCCAGTTCGCTGGCCCAGGTCAGGCTCAGGTCCCGGTTGATGGCCCGCTCGCCCGGGCTGTCCTTGGTCACCTGGGTGCGCACCGGCTGGCCATTGATGCTGGTGAGGCGGCCCGGGGTGACCGGGTAGAGCGGGGCGCTGGTGGCGCCTATCTCGCCCAGCGCCTGGGCAAAGGCCTGTTCCTGATCCGGCAGTATGTTGAGGGCGAAGTGGTTGGGAGCGTCGTCGGGCAACTGGGCCTGCCAGGTATCCAGCAGCTCGGTCCGCAGAACGAAGATCACCACCATGGCCATGAGAATCAGACCGAAGGCCAGGACCTGACCTGCCGCAGCAGCGGGGTGCTTGAGCAGCTGGCCGCTGCCCAGACGCCAGGCCAGCCCGAGATGGCGCAGGCGGTCGCCGCTGGCGCGCAGCAGCAGCCAGGCCAGGATGCCCAGCAGCAGGGCGGCAATGGCGCCTCCTGTTATTACTGCCAGGGTCATCGGCAGATTATCGGTGAACTGCCACATCAGCAGGCTCAGGGCGGACAAGGCAAGCCCGTAGATGAACCAGCCGCTGCCGGGCAGCGGCGTCAGCTCCCGGCGCAGCACGCGCAGGGGGGAGACCCGGCCCAGGCGCAGCAGGGGTGGCAGGGCAAAGCCGAACAGTGAAACCATGCCGGTAGCGGCTCCCACCAGCAGGGGGCGCAGTCCGGCCCCCGGCAGGTCCGGCGGCAGCAGTTCGCGAAGCAGGTAGACCAGTCCGGCCTGCATCAGCCAGCCGCTGGCCAGGCCGAGCAGGGTGGCGAGGATGCCCAGACCCAGCAACTGCAGCAGGAACAGCCGCAGGGTGCGGGTGCGGCTGGCACCCAGGCAGCGCAGCAGGGCGCTGGTGTCGAAGTGGCGCTGGGCAAAACGACTGGCGGACAGGGCCACGGCGACTCCGGCCAGCACCACGGCGGCGATACTGGCGAGCCCGAGGAGCTGGTTGGCGCGGGTCAGGGCACTGCCGATCTGCCGATTGTCATCGGCCACCGAGGTGATGCGCTGGTGACTTTCCAGGCGCGGCTCCAGCCAGCTGCGCAGGCGTTGCAGATCGGCCTCCTCGCCACTGACCAGCAGGCGGTAACGCACCCGGCTGCCCGGCTGGATGACCCGGGTTGCCGGCAGGTCGCCAAGGTTCATCAATACCCGGGGAGTCAGGCTGTAGAAGTCGCCGGCGCGGTCGGGTTCATGGGTCAGTACCGCGGCCACCCGTAACTGGGCATAGCCCACTTCCAGCAGGTCGCCGACCTGCATGTCCAGCTGGCTCAGCAGCCTGGCTTCAACCCAGACGGTGCCGGGCTCCGGGATTGCGGTGGCGGTGCGCTCCGAGCCATGGGGCTCATCGCTGATGCGTACCTCGCCGCGCAGCGGGTAGCCCGGCCCGACGGCCTTGATGCTGGAAAGCAGCATCTCGGTTTCGCTTGAAGTGATGCTGGAAAAATCAACGATATCAGTGTGTTGCAGATTGTTCTTGATGGCCTCTTGAAGAACTTCGTCGGGCCATGGGTCCCGCGAAGAGAGGCGCATGTCGGCACCGAGAAACTCGGCGGCGCGGGTGACCATGCCCCGTTGCAGCCGGTCGGTGAAGAAGCTGATGGCGGTGCTGACGGTGACGGCAATCAGCAGCGCCAGGAGCATGACCCGAAGCTCCCCGGCACGCCACTCGCGCAACAGCAGGCGCGAGGCCAGTGGCAGATCGCCGCTCATGCGGAGTTCTCCTGCAGCCGTCCGGCGTCCAGGTGCAGGGCGCTGGCGCAGCGTTGGGCCAGGCGCTCGTCATGGGTGACCAGAACCAGGGTGGTGCCCTGTTCCCGGTTGAGTTCGAACAGCAGGTCGGTGATACGTGCGCCGGTGGCCGCATCCAGATTGCCGGTGGGCTCATCGGCGAACAGGATCGCAGGATCACTGGCGAAGGCGCGGGCAATGGCGACCCGCTGCTGTTCGCCACCGGACAGCTGGCGCGGATAGTGAGTCAGGCGGTGGTCGAGACCGACGCGGCCGAGCAGATGCCGGGCGCGGTTGGCGGCGTCGCGGCGGCCGTCGAGTTCCAGCGGCAGCATGACGTTTTCCAGCGCGGTGAGGCTGTCGAGCAACTGGAAGGACTGGAAGACGAAACCGACCTGCTCGGCCCGCAGGGCGGCGCGCTGGTCCTCGTCGAGCCCGGTCAGCGAGCGGCCGGCCAGAATCACTTCGCCGGTACTGGGCAGATCAAGCCCCGCCAGCAGGCTCAGCAGGGTGGACTTGCCCGATCCGGAGGCGCCGACGATTGCCACACTGCTGCCGCGGGAGATGTCCAGACTGACATCGTCGAGGATGGTAAGCCTGGCTTCCGGGGCATTTACGACTTTGCTAAGGTGGCGGGCAGTGATAACGCTCTCTGACATGGAATCGGCCTTGATGACTGTCCTGAAAAGATGCGCCGCGGGCGTGCTGTTGTTGCTGCTGGCGCTGCCCGTGCCGGCACAGAATATCCTGCTGATCGGCGATAGTATCAGCGCCGCGTTCGGTCTGGAAATCGAGCAGGGCTGGGTTTCACTGCTGCAGAAGCGCCTTGAGGAGCAGGATTATCCCCACCGGGTGGTCAACGCCTCGGTCAGCGGAGAGACCACGGCGGGCGGGCTGGCGCGGCTTCCAGTGCTGCTGGAGCAGGTGCAGCCGGAGCTGGTGATCATCGAGCTCGGGGGCAATGACGGGCTGCGCGGATTGCCGGCGGCCAATATGCAACAGAATCTTTCGGCGATGGTGGAGCAGTCCCGGGCCAGCGGTGCGGATGTGATACTGCTGGGCATGCGCATCCCGCCCAATTACGGCCCCCGTTACAACGATGCCTTCGAACAGGTATTCGTCGACCTGTCGCAGAGCCTGGATGTGCCGCTGGTGCCTTTTCTGCTGGAGGGCGTCGGCACTGTTCCGGAACTGATGCTGGACGACGGCATTCACCCGGGCGCTGCAGCGCAGCCGCTTTTGCTGGATAATGCCTGGCCCGTCATCCGGCAGTGGCTGGACGGCATCGATTCACGGTAAGGAGCAGGTCAGGTGACATTGTCCTGGATGGCCAAGCGTTGGTGTGTAGTGGAACAGGACGAGCAGCAGGACCTGTTTGTGGGTGATCCCTGGCACGTACATCTGGTGGATATCAATCTGCGGCTGGATGCGCCGCTGGAGCGATCGCTGTGTGGCGATCTGCTGCCGTCGCAGCCGGTGTACCGGGAGTTGCAGCGGCAATCGCTTCGCAGCCTGTGTCCGCAGTGCGTGGACGTGGCCCGAACCATGCGCGCGGCCGGTCGCCGTTCCGCTGCGCGCCCGGGAACCGGGGCAGTGCCAGAGACTCAACAGTATGATCTGTATGCATAGAGGGGGAGCCCCGGTGAAGCTTCTGCAGCGATGGCTGGTGGCGTTGGGAATGGCTGTGCCGTTGTGCGGCGTTCAGGCGGCGGACTATCCGCTGGCCACGAGCGAGCAGCAACTGGTGGGTGAGGTTCGCGTCCTCAAGGCGCGCTATGAGGATACCCTGGCGGACCTGGCCGATGCCCACGGCTTCGGTTTCAACGAGATAGTGGCAGCCAACCCGGGAGTGGATCCCTGGCTGCCCGGCGACGGCACGGCGATCACCCTGCCGGGCATGCATATCCTGCCTGACGCGCCGCGCGAGGGCATCGTCATCAACCTTCCGGAATACCGGATGTATTTCTATCCCCGGGATGAGCAGCGGGTCAGTACCTGGCCGGTAGGTATCGGCCGGGAGGGCTGGTCCTCGCCGATAGGCCAGACCCGGGTGGCACGCAAGGAAGCCAATCCCTCCTGGTATCCGCCCAGGTCCATCCGCGAGGAGCATGCTGCCCAGGGCGAGATACTGCCGGCGGTGGTGCCGCCGGGCCCGGACAACCCGATGGGGCCGTACAAGATGAATCTGGCTCTGAGCGGTTACGTGATCCATGGCACCAACAAGTCCTTCGGGATCGGCATGCGGGTCAGTCACGGCTGTTTCCGCATGAACAACCAGGATGTGACCGAGCTGTTCCCGCAGGTGCCGGTGGGCACTCCGGTGACCATAGTCAACCAGCCCTACAAGTTGGGTGTGATGGACGGCAAGCTCTATCTGGAAGTACACACGCCGCTGGACGAACATGGCTTCCCGTCTGTACTGGACAAGCAGGCGGCGATTCAGCAGCTGCTGCAGGAACGCAATGAACTGGTGTCCGGTTTCCGCCTGGACTGGCAGAAGATCCGTGATCTGGTGTTCGCCGAGGAGGGGGTGCCAGAGGTGATAGGTGAGCCCTACGGGCAGTTCTGAGGGATTCGACAAACCCCTCCCCCCTGACTGCTGGAGGGGAGGGGATAAACAGCCCTGTTACTTGCGGCTGGAACGCTCGAGCATGCGCAGGGCGCGCTCGTTGGCTTCGTCAGCAGTCTGCTGTGCGCGCTGGGCGGCAGCCAGAGCTTCTTCGGCCTTGCGGTTGGCTTCGTCAGCGGTGGATTGAGCGCGGGCTGCTGCATTCTCGTTGGCAGACAGGCGAGCGCTTGTTTCTTCATAACCCTTGTTGCTTGCACAACCGACAGCCAGCAGAGCGGCCATGGACAGTGCCGACAGTTTCAGCGCAGTTTTCATCGTGATACTCCTTTAACTCTCATCGAAGGGACTGATCGTCAGGACCAGAATGAATGACGTCCTGCCGGTTCGCTTTTTAAGGCAGTTCGTCACCAAATGCAATTATGGCAGCAAATCTGACAAACGGATCTTGACACCCGTCATCACCAGATTGCTTTTCTGCATATTCAGCACAGTGACCTGTGCATTCACCGGTTTGTTCCCTACAGCAGCTGGGGTAATGTTGACGGCGCGATAACACAAACATAAAAAGGATTGCGTCGTATGCTGGGATACCTTGGCCTGTTCGCTGGTCTGGCGTTGTTGATCTGGTTTGCGCTGCGAGGCGTGAACATCTTTCTGGCTTCGGTCATCTGTGCGCTGGTGGTGGCTATCCCCAATGGGATACTGCTGCCTGCGGCACTGCTGGAGCATTATCCGTTCGGGCCCCTGGGGGCCTACACCTTCGCAGGCAAGTTCTTCCTGCTGTTTCTCTGTGGTGCCATTTTCGGCAAGGCCATGGCCACCAGTCAGGCGGCCAAGAGCATCGCCGTGGCCATTACCCGCGGGCTCGGGGTCAAGCACACGCTGCTGGTCGGGATGGTGGTCTGTGCGCTGCTGACCTACGGTGGAGTCGTGGTGTTCGTGGTGGTGTTCACCATGTATCCGCTGGGTATCACCCTGATGCGCGAGGCCAATCTGCCCAAGCGTATCTGGTGTGCTGCCACCTCCATTGGCGCAGGTACCTTCACCATGACAGCCCTGCCGGGCTCGCCTTCCATCCACAACGTGATCTCCGCCAGCGCCCTGGGCACCGACCTGTTCGCCGGTGGCTGGATAGGGCTGTTTGCCGCTGTGGTCATGGCCGGCCTGGGCATGTGGTATGTGGAGCGCGAGTGGCGTCTGGCCAGGGCCACGGGCGAGGGCTTTGTCGAGAACGAGCAGGACCGGCGCATGGAACAGCTGATCGGTGACCCGAACGAGGCCCCGCCGTGGGGGCTGGCGCTGCTGCCGCTGGCGCTGGTACTGGCGGTAATCATGCTGCCGCGACTGATTCTGGGGCTGGGTGATTGGTCGGACGCGCAGGGTGTATTCGCTGACCTCCTGCGCTTCAGTGCGGCCCAACCGATCATCTGGCCGAGCATTGCGCTGATCGTCGGCTCCATTGCCTGTGTGCTGCTGTTCGGCAATGCCCGCCGCCAGGTGGGCAAGGTGTTCGGCCAGGGTGCCGAGGATTCGGTCATGCCGCTGCTCAATACGGCTGCGGTCATCGGCTTCGGTGGAGTGGTGACCCAGACCGCCGGCTTCGGCGAGTTCGCCCAGTGGATTCTCGGGGTGGACATGCCGCCGTTGCTGTCGGTGTTCGCCTCCATCAGTACCCTGTCGGCGATTGTCGGCTCCTCCTCCGGCGGGCTGCAGATCTTCATGCAGACCCTGGCGCCGAGCTATCTGGAGATGGGCATCCAGCCCGAAATCCTGCACCGTATCGCCGCCATTGCCTCCGGTGGTCTGGACTCGCTGCCACACTGCGGCGCCGTTATCGCCACCTTCATGATCATGGGTCTGAGTCATCGGGAGGCCTACAAGGACATGTTCGTGGTGACAGTGGCGATACCTGTGGTGGCCTGTCTGCTGTCCATAGGGCTGCTGATGGCACTGGGAGTGGGCGTCTCCGCCTGACGGGGAGGCCGGGGTGGAATCTTTCCGCCCCGGCCCCGGTCAATTTGTGTAACATCCCATTTCCATGCACGCGTAGGAGGTCGCCATGAATTCAGAGGTTGCGGTTCAGCACGATATCGAAGGCCGGATTTTCTATATCGATGATGACGCAGGGCGCGCCTATCTGACCTACATGGATCTGGGTAAACAGACAATGGATATCTATCGTACCTTCGTTCCGGAGGCGTTGCGGGGCAGGGGGTTGGCAGCACAGCTGGCCGCCGAGGCGCTGAAGTACGCAGCGGAGCAGGGTTACAAGGTGATCCCTTCCTGCTCCTACATGGAGCGCTACATGTCCCGCCAGCAGGCTGGTTGAGACTGAAGCCGGATCCCGCGCCGGTCCGGCGGCGGGATCCATCGGGTCTGTCGATCAGGCCCGCTTGCGCTGGGGCAGTACGTCCTTGACCTTGGCATGCATGCTGCGCACGGCCTTGACGGTGGTATCCCAGTCGATGCAGGCGTCGGTGATGGAGACGCCATACTGCAGCTGTGACAGATCCTTGTTGATCGGCTGACTCCCCCAGCCGATGTGGCTCTCGACCATCAGACCGACGATGGAGTTGTTGCCTTCGGCGATCTGGTTGGCGACGTTGTCCATTACCAGCGGTTGCAGCGCCGGGTCCTTGTTGGAGTTGGCGTGACTGCAGTCGATCATGATGTTGGGCTTGATCCCGGCCTTCTCCAGTTCCTTCTCGCACAGGGCGACGCTGACCGAGTCGTAGTTCGGCTTGCCGTTGCCGCCGCGCAGCACCACGTGGCCGTAGCGGTTGCCACGGGTGGTGACGATGGAGACCTGGCCTTCGGCATTGATGCCCATGAAGCGGTGCGGGCTGGCGGTGGACTGCAGGGCGTTGATGGCGACACCCAGGTTGCCGTCGGTACCGTTCTTGAAGCCGACCGCACAGGACAGGCCGGAGGCCAGTTCACGGTGGGTCTGGGACTCGGTGGTGCGGGCACCGATGGCCGACCAGGAAATCAGATCCTGCAGGTACTGGGGGGAGATGGGGTCCAGTGCCTCGGTGGCGGTGGGCAGACCCATTTCCACCAGATCGCTGAGCAGCTGACGGCCGATGTGCAGGCCGTCCTCGATCTTGAAGCTGTCATCCAGATAGGGGTCGTTGATCAGCCCCTTCCAGCCGACGGTGGTACGCGGCTTCTCGAAATATACCCGCATGACCAGATAGAGGCTGTCGCTGACTTCGGCGGCCAGCTCCTTGAGCCGGCGGGCATAGTCCTTGGCGGCTTCCACGTCGTGGATGGAGCAGGGGCCGATGACGATGAACAGGCGCTGGTCCTTGCCGTCGAGGATATCGCGGATCACCTGGCGACTCTCGGTGATGGTGGCCTCGGCCGCTTTGCTCATGGGGATTTTGGCCTTGAGTTGGGCCGGCGTAATCATTGCTTCGTTGGAAGCAACGTTCAGATCGTTAATAGGTAAATCAGCCATCTTCCTTCCCAGCGAGTCGGTCAGGCCGGCAAACCGCCAGCCCGTCATCAAATGGCGGACAGCTTAAAGCATGGATGCCTGCCAGGGCTAGCCTGTCGGGGCTATTGATCCGATCAATGTCACATGTTCGACCCCGGGCATTGTCGGCTTGGTGACTGTTGCCGGCGCGGTACAGGGTTTACCATGGGTGGCAATTCATACAGCACATGAAAGAGGGGACTGACGGATGGCGAAGCCACGTATCGGTGTGATCGGCACCGGCGCTATCGGTGGATTTTACGGCGTGATGCTGGCCCGGGCGGGTTATGACGTGCACTTTCTGCTGCGCAGCGAGTACGAAGCGGTCAAGCAGAATGGCATCACCATCGACAGCATGGTGCACGGGGAACTGAACCTCAATCCGGCCCAGGCCTATGACGATGCAGCGCAGATGCCTGCCTGCGACTGGCTGCTGGTGGGTGCCAAGTCGACCAGCAATGCGGCACTGGCACCGCTGATCGCCAAAGCGGCGGCTCCGGGCGCACGGGTCGTGCTGTTGCAGAACGGGCTGGGGAACGAGGACCAGCTGCGCGATGAGCTGCCGGCGGATCTGCATCTGATCGGCGGGCTGTGCTATGTGTGCCTGTACCGCAAGGGTCCGGGCGTGGTGGTGCATCAGGATAACGGCATGATCGACCTGGCCTACCATTCCGGTGGGGCGGATGCCCAGGCCCAGGAGCAGATCATTGCCGAGGGTGCGGCCATGTTCCGCGAGGCGAGCCTGCGTGCCCGGGAGCAGGACAACCTGGACAGCGCCCGGTGGCAGAAGCTGGTGTGGAACGCTCCCTTCAATGGTGCGTCGGTGGTACTTAACGCCGGCACCCATGCACTGCTTGCCAATCCGGCCAGTCGTCAGCTGATTCGTGATCTGATGCAGGAGGTGGTGGACGCGGCTGAGGCCTGTGGTCATCCGATGCCCGAAGCGCTGGCAGACAAGCTGCTCATGGGTACCCAGATGATTCCGGACTATCTGCCGAGCATGCATCAGGACTGGCAACACAAACGCCCCATGGAGCTGGACAACCTCTATGGTGAGGCGTTGCGCCGTGCCGAGCAGGCCGGCCGGCCGATGCCCCGGATCGCGGCCCTGCGGGATATGCTGCAGTTCATTCAGGACGGCTATCAGTAAGCGCAGCCGAACTCCTCCGACGACCGATGCTCGTTGTCCCGGGCGCCCTGCACGGCGCCTGGGGTTTTACCAGCGCGCCATTGGTCGCTGTCTCTTCACTACCCCTGTTAATGGTCTAAGCTCTGCCTTGCATCTACCATTTCGGTTATAAAGGGTTCATGATGTTGGGCTTGCACGAACAGGGGGTTTGCATCGATGAAATTGCAGCAACTGCGCTATATCTGGGAAGTGGCCCATCATGGCCTGAATGTGTCGGCTACCGCTCAGAGCCTCTATACCTCGCAACCGGGCATCAGCAAGCAGATCCGCCTGCTGGAGGATGAGCTGGGCGTCGAGGTGTTTTCCCGCAGCGGCAAGCATCTGACCCGCATCACACCTGCTGGTGAGCGCATCATCCAGATTGCCGGAGAGATCCTGCGCAAGTGCGAGAACATCAAGCAGGTGGCGCAGGAATTCAGCCACGAGCGCCGCGGCACCCTGACGCTCGCCACCACCCATACCCAGGCGCGCTATGCGCTGCCGCCGGTGATTGCTCGCTTCATCGAGGCCTACCCCGAAGTGTCCCTGCACATGCACCAGGGCACGCCGACCCAGATCAGTGAGATGGCGGTGGACGGCACCGCTGATTTCGCCATTGCCACCGAGGGTATGGAGCTGTTCAACGAGCTGGTGATGATGCCCTGCTACCGCTGGAACCGCTGCGTGATAGTGCCCAAGGGGCACCCGCTGCTGGAAGCCGGCCCCCTGACCCTGGAGCTGCTGGCAGAACAGCCGATAGTCACCTATGTGTTCGGCTTCACCGGCCGCTCGAAGCTGGATGAGGCCTTCAGTCACAAGGGACTGCAACCCAAGGTGGTGTTCACCGCGGCGGATGCCGACGTGCTCAAGACCTACGTGCGACTCGGCCTGGGTGTGGGTATCGTCGCCCGCATGGCAGTGGACCCGAAGCTGGACAGCGATCTGGAGATAATTGATGCCAGCCACCTGTTCGAACCCAGCGTGACGCACCTGGGCTTTCGCAAGGGGACCTTTTTGCGTGGCTTCATGTACGATTTCATCGAGGCCTTCGCACCGCACCTGACTCGCGAGCGGATCGAAGAGGTCCTGCAGTGTGCCACCAGGGCAGAGGTAGAGGCGCTGTTCGAGTCCGTCGATCTGCCGACCTACTGAGCGGCTTATCTGTCCCGCACTTGACAGAAAAAGCCCCGAGAGCCTGGCTGTCGGGGCTTTTTCGCGTCTGAGTCGATTGGCAGTCTTGTATCAATCCACTCTGAAGAACCACCCCCCGAACAGTCGTTGCCAGCGACCGTTGCGGTCGGTGATTTCTCGGCAATGTGCCTTGCGAGGCGCGTAGGCGAGGCAATAGACGCGCCAGTTGTACCACTTCATTGATGATCCCTCATTGCATGATCTCGACCCTTTGAGTACAGGATCCTTCCTTTGTCTCAGGGAAATGATTTTTATCTGACGAGATCGGAAGTGGCGATGGGAATCTCTGGCTAAACGTCAGTTTTTTGCTATCAGATTGCCTGCATGCAGCCCGCACTCCTTCTGCGTGGCTTCTTCCCACCACCAGCGGCCCTCCCGTTCATGCTGGTTGGGCAGGACCGGACGGGTGCAGGGCTCGCAGCCAATGCTGACAAAGCCACGTTCGTGCAGCTTGTTATAGGGAATTTCCAGCATGCGGATGTAGTTCCACACGTCCTGGCTGCTGTAGTTGGCCAGCGGGTTGAACTTGATCAGCTGGCGGTCGGCAGTGGAGAAGGCCGCATCGACTTCCACCACAGGCACATTGGCGCGGGTGCCGGGGCTCTGGTCACGGCGCTGGCCGGTGATCCAGGCATCCACGGTGGCGAGCTTGCGGCGCAGCGGGGCGATCTTGCGGATGCCGCAGCACTCGCCGTGACCGTTTTCATAGAAGTCGAACAGGCCCTTCTCCCGGACGTAGGCTTCCAGCACCTGGTGGTCCGGCGAGAGAACCTCGAGCTGAATGCCGTAGTGTTTGCGTACCTCTTCCAGGAACCGGTAGGTTTCCGGGTGCAGGCGGCCGGTGTCCAGGGTGAAGACCTTGAGTCCGGGATTGAGCTTCCAGGCCATGTCCAGCACCACGATATCGTCGGCGCCACTGAAGGACAGCCAGAGATCATCGAAATGCTCGAAGGCCAGCTTTAACACTTCCTGGGGGGATTTGGCGGCATATTCGACCGCGAGGGCATCAACATCGAACAACGGGCTGGACATCAGGCTCTCCTGCATTGCAGCTCTCTTCGGAGCATCGTGGACCGCACATTCTACCCGCTGACACTTAGCACTTGTCCTTCTATTTGGTTATAGTTTTATGCCTCAGTGCTATTGATGATGGGCAGGCCGGCGGCTGGAGATTGCACCACGCCAGCGTAGCCGGTAGATTGTCACGCCATCCAATCAGCCATCCCATAATTGCTTCAGGAGTATTCTGTGGAAATCGCCTGCCTTGACCTCGAAGGTGTTCTGGTCCCCGAAATCTGGATTGCCTTCGCCGAGAAAACCGGTATCGCCGAGCTGCGCGCGACCACCCGGGATATTCCCGATTACGACGTGCTGATGAAACAGCGCCTGCGCATTCTTGACGAACATGGGTTGAAGCTGGGTGATATCCAGGAAGTGATCGGGACCCTCAAGCCGCTGGACGGTGCCGTGGAGTTCGTCAACTGGCTGCGTGAGCGTTTCCAGGTGGTGATCCTGTCCGACACCTTCTATGAGTTCTCCCAGCCGCTGATGCGCCAGCTGGGTTTCCCCACGCTGCTGTGCCACAGGCTGATCACCGACGAGACCGATCGTGTGGTGGACTATCAGCTGCGCCAGAAGGACCCCAAGCGTCAGTCGGTCATCGCCTTCAAGAGTCTCTACTATCGCGTGATCGCCGCCGGTGACTCCTACAATGACACCACCATGCTGTCCGAAGCCCATGCCGGCATCCTGTTCCACGCCCCGGACAACGTCATCGCCGAATTCCCCCAGTTCCCCGCGGTGCATACCTTCGAGGATCTGAAAAAGGAATTCATCAAGGCGTCCAATCGCAAGCTGAGCCTGTAAGATCCCGGGAGGGACGGGCACCAGCTCGTCCTTTGCGTGTGGCAGTGAGTCCGACGGTGTCGACGAGTCCGCTCATCGAGCCGGTGCTCGACGTTCCCGGCGCTGCCAATCCCAAGCGGCCGGGATAGAACCCGGCCCTCCCTCATATTCCCAGGGTTTCCAACAATACCCGGACCTTGGTCAGGGTCTCCTGGTACTCGGCCTCGCCGTCCGAATCGGCGACTATGCCGCCACCTCCCCAACAGTACAGACGCTCGTTCTGATGCACCAGGCTGCGGATGGCGATGTTCAGGTCCATCTGGCCTTCGCAGCCGATGTACCCGATGCTGCCGCAGTAGAGGCTGCGCCGTACCGGCTCCAGTTCCTCGATGATCTGCATGGCGCGGATTTTGGGGGCGCCGGTGATGGAGCCGCCGGGGAAGGCGCCGGCAACCAGATCGAGGGCATCCAGGTCGGGCTTCAGGGCGCCGGTGATGCTGCTGACCAGATGGTGCACATTGGGGTAGCTCTCGATGCTGAACAGCTCGGGTACCCGGACGCTGCCGAAAGCGCAGCTGCGGCCCAGGTCGTTGCGCAGCAGGTCGACGATCATCAGGTTCTCTGCGCGGTCCTTGGGGCTGTTGCGCAGCTCTTCGGCCAGTCGACTGTCCGTTCCGGCATCGATGCCCCTGGGGCGGGTGCCCTTGATCGGGCGGGTTTCCACCTGACCGTCGCGGACCTTGAGGAAGCGTTCGGGGGACAGGCTGAGCAGGCTGTAGTCCGGCGCTTCGAGATAGGCGGCAAAGGGGGTGGGGCAGGCCTGGCGCAGCCGTTGGTAGGCGCTCAGGGGGTCGCCCTGGCAGGGTGCGCTGAAACGCTGGGCCAGATTGACCTGGTAGCAGTCTCCGGCGCGGATGTAGTGCTGGATGCGCTTAAAGGACTGCAGATACTGCTGCCGACTCTGCTCGGCGGAGAAGGGCGCTCGCAGGGCGAAATTGCCGGGCCCTGTTGAGGTGTTCTGCAGTCGTTCCAGCAGCTCGCGCTCCCGGGCTGCGGTCAGGCTCGGGTGGCAGACCAGCCAGCGCTGCTGCCGGCGATGGTCTGTGACCAGGCTCCACAGGTAGAGGCCCATGTGCAGGCCGGGCAGCCGTATGTCGGCCAGCGCCTGTGCCGGAATGCGTTCCAGCGCCCGGCCGAAGTCGTAACTGATGAAGCCCATGGCGCCTGCGCCGAAGGGCAGGCCGGTGCCCGTCGGCCAACTGGCCGGCTCGATTGCCGCCAGCGCCGCGCGCAGGCGCTGGATTGTCGACAACCCCGATTCGTTGTCCGCAGCGCTGATCAACTGGGTCGGCCCTGCGGCCAGGATGCTGTAGTGTCCGCGCGGGTCTTCGCTGGCGGCCGAATCCAGCAGCACGGGGTGGCCGAGGTCGCGAATGGCAAGCAGCCCCGGCAGCGGATCAGCCTGCCAGGGCAGTGGGGTCAGACGGTAGGGGCGGGTCATGCGTCGGGGGCGGGTGTGTCCGGTTCGACGGGGGGTTCTTCCACGGGGGCTTCATCCGCGCTGAGGAACACCGGCTTGCCGAAATGCTGCTGGGAAAACGCCATGCGCTCCTCCACGGTTTCGGTGCGGCCGGCCTTCTTCAGTTCGGCAACATGCCGTTCCACAGCGTGGCAGCGGTGGGTCAGGCCGGCATCGTTGGCGATCTGGATGTTCAGGCCGGGGCGGGCGTTGAGCTCGAGGATCAGCGGCCCCTTCCTCTCGTCCAGTACCAGATCCACGCCGATATAGCCGAGCCCGGACAGCTCATAACAGGAGGTGGCCAGGCGCATGAAGCCGTCCCAGTCGGGCAGTTGTACGCCAGCTACCTCGTTGGCGGTATCCGGGTGCTTGCTGATCTTGTTGTTCAGCCAGGTGCCCTTGAGGGTGATGCCGGTGGTCAGGTCGACGCCCACGCCGATCGCGCCCTGGTGCAGGTTGGCCTTGCCGTTGGACTGCCGGGTGGGCAGGCGCAGCATGGCCATCACCGGGTAGCCGAGCAGCACTATGATGCGGATGTCGGGCACCCCCTCATAGCTGATGCTCTTGAAGATGGGGTCGGGCTTGACCCGGTATTCGATCAGCACCCGGTCGCGGTGACCACCGAGGGAGTACAGCCCGGAGAGGATGTTGGAGATGTGATGCTCGATCTCCTCCAGACTGATGATCTTGCCGGATACCGTGCGATAGCGGCCTTCGTAGCGGTCGCCGATCACCAGGATGCCGTCACCGCCGGCGCCCTGGGCCGGCTTGATGACGAAGTCCTTGTGGTTCTCCACCAGCTGGGTGAACTTGCCGATGTCCTTTTCGGTATCAATGATGCCGTACAGGTCGGGCACGTTGATCTGTGCGGCGATGGCCCGTTCCTTGGTCAGGATCTTGTCATCGACCACCGGATACAGGTGCCGCTTGTTGTACTTGAGCACATAGTCGGCGTTGCGACGGTTGATGCCCATCACGCCGGCTTCGCTCAGGGCCTTCCAGGTTTTCCAGAAAAGCATGCGGCTGCCCTCAACCCTGTTTGGTCAGCGCCTTGAAGCGCATCAGTTCGGTGAGACGGTAGCCGCGGTAGCGACCCATCGCCAGCATGAAGCCCACCAGTACCAGCAGCACGCCGGGGAAGGTGAAGACGAAGTAGGTCAGCTCCGGAATCGTCATCAGCAGGTGCGACAGGGTGGCGGCAATCAGGGTGCCCAGGGCGACCTTGAAGGAGTGGCCACCGCCACGCTCTTCCCAGGTGATGGACAGGCGCTCGATGGTCATGGTCAGGATCACCATCGGGAACAGGGACACCGACAGGGCCCGCTCGATGCCCAGCTTGTGACTGAACAGGCTGATTACTGCAATGATGATGACCACGAAGGTCAGCACGATCGACAGGCGCGGCAGCATCTGCAGTTTGAGATGCTCGAGATAGGAGCGCAGCGACAGACCCAGTGCGGTGATCAGAGTGAACAGCACTATGCCCCAGCCGACCTGGGTCTCACGGAATGCCAGGGCGATCAGGACCGGGGTGAAGGTACCCAGGGTCTGGATGCCGATCAGGTTGCGCAGGACCAGGATCACCAGTACCCCGATCGGGATCATGATCATCACCTGGTAGACCTGCTGGGCCTGCAGCGGCAGGCCGTACAGGGAGTATTCGAGCAGCGCCGAGGGGCTGGCCTCGGTGGTCATCTTGGCCAGGCGCAGGGCGTTCATTTCACTGTTGTTGATGGTGAAGCTGACGGTGCCGGCGCGGCCACCCTCCAGTTGCAGCAGCGGCAGATTGCCGGTCCACCACACCAGACGGTTGTCCGGAATGCCCTGCTGGCCGGTTTCCGGGTGGAAGTACAGCCAGCGCTCGCCGTTGTGGCTGCGCAGCCACAGCTCGGGCTCCTGATTGGTGGAGGGTTCCAGGCGGATGGTGTGTACCAGCTCCAGCGGGATGCGGGCGTTGGACAGCAGCAGATCTATTACCCGCGCCTTGTTCAGCGGGGTGGGCTGGCCGTCCAGCAGCAGCCGTACGTTGTCGTCGGTGATGTCGTTGACGCGGCGGATGGTCTCGCTGATGAAGGTCTCGATATCCGCCGAATGCTGCCGAATCGGGTTGATCAGGGCGTCTGCAGCGACCTGTTCCGGACCGTCCAGGGCGATCGGCTGTCGGGCCGCCGGGGGACGGGACTCGATCGGCTCGGCGCCATAGCGCTTGGTCAGTACCAGACGGTAGTAGAGACTCTGGGTGCCGCTGGCCCGACGGGCGGACCAGGTGACACGGCGGTTGCCGTTCAGCTGGTTGACGCTGACACCATAGTTGTTGGAGATGAAGCTCTCGTTGAGCGTCACGTATTCCTGGTTGAGAGGGGGGATGAACAACTGCGCCTTGACCGGAACGCCGGGGGTAGCTCGGAAGTCGACCTTCGCATCCAGACTCCAGATATCGTCGGTTTCGTCCTCGCGAATGGGAATCTCAAGTACCCAGATCTGGTAACCGGTAACCAGCAGACCCAGACTGACCATGATGAAAATCAGTATTTTGAGATGCGTATTGATCGATTGCATGGCGTTCTCAGCGGCAGTTTCAGACTGCTGCTCCATTCCCTGGATCGTTCTGGAACAGGCAGCGATTGGACGGGTGCGATAGTAGCACGGCAAACCGACCGGCACCCAGTGTCCAAAGTTCCCTGCATCAGTGTAGACAGGACTTTGGTCTATTGATGGATTGTTGACAATTCATTGGTCTCGCTGGCAGTATCCCCCTCAGATGCGCGGTTTCTGGCGCTGGATTTCTCCGAGGTTGTATACAATTGGCTGAATCTGATACTCACACACCTGCTGCTACACTGTCGGATGGGGCTTTTCAGCGCCTGCAGAAAGCGATAGTGGAAGGGGAGATTGCTCCGGGCAGCCGGATCAGTGAGCAGTTCCTTTCCAGTACCTACGGCATCAGCCGAGGACCGCTGCGCGAGGCGATCCGTCGACTGGAGGGTCGTCGGCTGGTGGTGCGGGTGCCCCATGCCGGCGTGCGCGTGGTGTCGCTCAGCTATGAGGAGCTGATCGAGCTGTACCATGTGCGCGAAGCGCTGGAGGGGATGGCCTGCCGTCTGGCGGCGCAGAACATGACCGACGAGGAAATCGTCAATCTGCGCGAGGTGCTGGCGACCCACGAGCGTCATGCCGGTCTGCAGGCCAACCAGTCCTACTATCAGCAGGAGGGCGACCTGGATATCCACTTCGTGATCATCCAGGGCTCCAAGAATCGCACCCTCAGCGACATGCTCTGCGCCGATCTCTATCACCTGGTGCGCATGTACCGTTACCGGTTTTCCTCGGCCCCCAAACGCCCTCAGAAAGCCTTTGCCGAGCACCATCGAATCGTTGAAGCCATCGCCGACCGTGATGGTGAACTCGCGGAAATGCTGATGCGCCGTCATATCAGCGCATCTCGCCGCAACATCGAGCGTCGCATGCTGGAACAGCGCGACGCCATCACATCCTCAGGAGGGAGCAAGCAATGAACAAGACCCCGGGCCAACGTTTCCGTCAGGCACTGGCAGAAGAGAAACCCTTGCAGGTGATCGGCGCCATCAACGCCAACCATGCGCTGCTGGCCAAGCGTGCCGGTTTCAAGGCCATCTACCTGTCCGGCGGCGGTGTGGCTGCCGGCTCCCTGGGTCTGCCTGATCTGGGTATCAATACCCTTGAGGATGTGCTGATCGACGTGCGCCGGATTACCGACGTGTGCGATCTGCCGCTGCTGGTGGACATCGATACCGGTTTCGGACCCAGCGCCTTCAATATCGAGCGTACCGTCAAGAGTCTGATCAAGGCCGGCGCCGCAGCGGCCCACATCGAGGATCAGGTCGGTGCCAAGCGTTGCGGCCACCGTCCCGGCAAGGAAATCGTCTCCACTGAGGAGATGGTGGACAGGGTCAAGGCTGCCGCTGACGCGAGGACCGATCCCGACTTCTTCCTTATTGCCCGTACCGATGCCATCCAGGCTGAAGGTGTGGAAGCGGCTCTGGAGCGCTGCAAGCGCTATGTCGAGGCGGGCGCTGATGCCATCTTCGCCGAGGCCGCCTACGACCTGCCGACCTACGAGCGCTTCGTCAAGGAACTGAACGTACCGGTGCTGGCCAACATCACCGAGTTCGGCGCCACCCCGCTGTTCACCCGCGAGGAGCTGGCCTCCGTCGGCGTGGCCATTCAACTGTACCCGCTGTCCGCCTTCCGGGCGGCCAACAAGGCGGCGGAGAATGTCTACAACGCCATCCGTACCGAAGGCCACCAGAAGAGCGTGATCGACAGCATGCAGACCCGGGCCGAGCTGTATGACCGCATCGGCTATCACGCCTTCGAGCAGAAGCTGGACGCGCTGTTCGCCGCCGGCAAGAAGTGATTCCCCGCGCCGCCTGAAAGAGCAGGCGGCACGTTGAACAAGAAACACCCGGTCGACCCTGCGGCCGGGCACAAGAGGAGAACGTGCGATGAGCGCCAACGAATCGAACAACCCGACTTTCAAGCCGAAGAAGTCCGTCGCCCTGAGCGGCACCGCTGCCGGTAATACCGCCCTGTGTACCGTGGGTCGCAGCGGCAACGATCTGCACTACCGTGGCTACGACATCCTGGATATCGCCACCACCTGTGAATTCGAGGAAATCGCTCACCTGCTGGTCCACGGCAAACTGCCCACCGTGGCCGAACTGACCGCCTACAAGGCCAAGCTCAAATCCCTGCGCGGCCTGCCCGCCGCGGTGATGACTGCCCTGGAACAGCTGCCGCCTTCCGCCCACCCGATGGACGTGATGCGGACCGGTGTTTCCGTGCTCGGCTGCCTGACCCCGGAGAAGGATGACCACAATCATCCGGGTGCCCGCGACATCGCCGACAAGCTGATGGCCTCGCTGGGCTCCATGCTGCTTTACTGGTACCACTACAGCCACAACGGCAAATGCATTGATGTGGAAACCGACGATGACTCCATCGGCGGCCACTTCCTGCACCTGCTGCACGGCGAGAAGCCCCGCGAGTCCTGGGTCCGCGCCATGCACACCTCGCTGAACCTGTACGCCGAGCACGAATTCAACGCCTCGACCTTCACCAGCCGGGTGATCGCCGGTACCGGTTCGGACATGTATTCCTGCATCGCCGGCGCCATCGGCGCCCTGCGTGGTCCCAAGCACGGCGGTGCCAACGAGGTGGCCTTCGAGATCCAGAAACGCTACGACAATCCGGACGAGGCCGAGGCCGACATCCGCGAGCGGGTAGGGCGCAAGGAAGTGGTCATCGGTTTCGGTCACCCGGTCTACACAGTGTCCGATCCGCGCAACGAGGTGATCAAGAAGGTGGCACTGCAGCTGTCCGATGAACAGAACAACCGGAAGATGTATGACATCGCCGAGCGTCTGGAGAGCGTGATGTGGGAAATCAAGAAGATGTTCCCCAACCTCGACTGGTTCAGCGCGGTCAGCTATCACATGATGGGAGTGCCCACTGCCATGTTCACGCCCCTGTTCGTGATCGCCCGCACCGCCGGCTGGTCCGCTCACGTGATCGAGCAGCGCATCGACGGCAAGATCATCCGCCCCAGCGCCAACTATGTGGGACCGGAGGATCTGGAGTTCGTACCGCTGAAGGATCGCAAGTAAGTTTTCTGGGGCAGCCCACACACGCTCAGACAGGCAAAACCATGAACACCCAATACCGTGAAAAACTCCAGGGCACCGACCTGGACTACTACAACGCCCCCGCCGCTGTGGATGCCATCCAGCCCGGCGCCTGGGCGAAATTGCCCTATACCTCCCGGGTGCTGGCCGAGCAGCTGGTGCGCCGTTGCCAGCCGGAAAAGCTGACCGCCTCGCTGGAGCAGCTGATCTACCGCAAGCGGGACCTGGACTTTCCCTGGTATCCGGCGCGGGTCGTCTGCCATGACATTCTCGGTCAGACCGCTCTGGTCGACCTGGCCGGTCTGCGCGATGCCATCGCGGAGAAGGGCGGTGACCCGTCCAAGGTCAACCCCGTGGTGCCGACCCAGCTGATCGTCGACCACTCTCTGGCGGTCGAGCATGCCGGGTTCGAGCCGGATGCGTTCGAGAAGAACCGCGCCATCGAGGATCGCCGCAACGAGGACCGTTTCCACTTCATCGAATGGACCAAGACCGCGTTCAAGAACGTCGACGTGATCCCCGCCGGTAACGGCATCATGCACCAGATCAACCTGGAGAAGATGAGCCCGGTGATCCAGGCCCGTGACGGCGTGGCCTTCCCGGATACCTGTGTGGGCACCGACTCCCATACCCCGCACGTCGACGCCCTGGGTGTGATCGCCATCGGTGTCGGCGGTCTGGAAGCCGAGACCGTGATGCTGGGTCGCCCCTCGATGATGCGTCTGCCCGACATCGTCGGCGTCAAACTGACCGGCAAGCGTCAGCCCGGCATCACCGCCACCGATATCGTGCTGGCCCTGACCGAATTCCTGCGTAGCCAGCGGGTGGTGGGTGCCTATCTGGAGTTCTTTGGCGAAGGCGCTGACAGCCTGTCCATCGGTGACCGCGCGACCATCTCCAACATGTGTCCGGAGTACGGTGCGACTGCGGCGATGTTCTACATCGACGGCCAGACCATCGATTACCTGAAGCTGACCGGCCGCGAGCCGGAGCAGGTGGCCCTGGTCGAGCAGTACGCCAAGCAGCTGGGCCTGTGGAGCAGTGCTCTGACCAGCGCCGAATACGAGCGGGTGCTGGAGTTCGACCTGTCCAGCGTGGTGCGCAACCTGGCTGGTCCGTCCAACCCGCATCGCCGGCTGCCGACCACAGCGCTGCAGGAGCGGGGCATTGCCGGTGCGGACCTGCTGGAAGCGGCCCGCGCCGAAGAAGCCAAGGGGCTGATGCCCGACGGTGCGGTGATCATCGCTGCCATCACCAGCTGCACCAACACGTCCAACCCGCGTAACGTGGTGGCCGCCGGCCTGGTGGCGAAGAAGGCCAACGAACTGGGGCTGGTACGCAAGCCCTGGGTCAAGACTTCCTTCGCCCCGGGTTCCAAGGTGGCTCGCCTGTATCTGGAAGAGGCCGGCCTGCTGCCCGAACTGGAGAAGCTGGGTTTTGGCATCGTCGCCTATGCCTGCACCACCTGTAACGGCATGTCCGGCGCGCTGGATCCGAAGATCCAGCAGGAGATCATCGACCGCGACCTGTACGCCACCGCCGTGCTGTCCGGTAATCGCAACTTCGACGGTCGTATCCACCCCTATGCCAAGCAGGCGTTCCTGGCGTCACCGCCGCTGGTGGTGGCCTACGCCATTGCCGGTACCGTGCGCTTCGACATCGAGCAGGATGTGCTGGGTCACGACCAGAATGGCAAGCCGATCACCCTCAAGGACCTGTGGCCGAGCGACGAGGAAATCGACGCCATCGTCAACGCCCACGTCAAGCCCGAGCAGTTCAAGCAGGTCTACATCCCCATGTTCGACCTGGGTACCATCAAGGAAGCGGACAGCCCGCTGTACGACTGGCGTCCGATGTCCACCTACATCCGCCGTCCGCCGTACTGGGAAGGTGCGCTGGCCGGTGAGCGCACTCTCAAGGGCATGCGCCCGCTGGCGATCCTGCCGGACAACATCACCACCGACCACCTGTCGCCGTCCAACGCCATCCTGCTGGACAGCGCCGCGGGTGAGTATCTGGCGAAGATGGGCCTGCCGGAGGAGGACTTCAACTCCTACGCCACCCACCGCGGCGACCACCTGACCGCCCAGCGCGCCACCTTCGCCAACCCGAAGCTGTTCAACGAGATGGTGCTGAACGAGGACGGCAGCGTACGCCAGGGCTCGCTGGCCCGGGTCGAGCCGGACGGCAAGGTCATGCGCATGTGGGAAGCGATTGAAACCTACATGAACCGCAAGCAGCCGCTGATCATCATCGCCGGCGCCGACTACGGCCAGGGCTCCTCCCGTGACTGGGCAGCCAAGGGCGTGCGCCTGGCGGGCGTGGAAGCCATCGTCGCCGAAGGCTTCGAACGCATCCACCGCACCAACCTGATCGGCATGGGCGTGCTGCCCCTGGAGTTCAAGCCGGGCACCACCCGCAAGACCCTGGAGCTGGACGGCACCGAAACCTACGACGTCATCGGCCAGCGCGCTCCCGGCGCCGAACTGACCCTGATCGTCAACCGCCGCAACGGCGAGCGGCTCGAAGTACCGGTGACCTGCCGTCTGGACAGCGACGAGGAAGTGACCGTGTACGAGGCGGGTGGGGTACTGCAGCGGTTTGCGCAGGACTTTCTGGAAGGGAAGGTGTAAGCGGAGCGGTCCTGAAAGGTCTCAAACCGTGACGCACCTCCCGTGCGCAGCGGTGGGGGTTCACCTTTCTACCCTTCAGGCATGATTTTCTGCTGTTGATCCGCTGAAGGCTCAGCATCAGAGAATCATCCGGGGAATGGAAGTGGACCAGAAACACGTCGCCAGACAGCTGCACCGCAATATGTCCGATGCGGAAAAGCTGCTCTGGCGACCACCGTACCACCCAGGAGCAAATGATGACCAAAGCCACACAAATCAGAATTCCCGCCACCTACATGCGTGGCGGTACCAGCAAGGGTGTGTTCTTCCGTCTGCAGGACCTGCCCGCGTCCTGTCAGGTGCCGGGCGAGGCCCGGAACCGGCTGTTCATGCGGGTGATCGGCAGTCCCGATCCCTACGCAGCGCATATCGACGGCATGGGGGGAGCGACCTCGAGTACCAGCAAGTGCGTGATCCTGTCCAAAAGCAGTCAGCCTGAGCACGATGTGGACTACCTCTACGGTCAGGTATCCATCGACAGCCCCTTTGTCGACTGGAGCGGCAACTGCGGCAACCTCTCCACCGCGGCCGGTGCCTTCGCCATTCATGCGGGGCTGGTGGATCCGGCGCGTATCCCGGAGAACGGCACCTGTACCGTGCGTATCTGGCAGGCCAATATCCAGAAGACCATCATTGCCCATGTGCCGGTGACTGACGGACAGGTACAGGAGCTGGGCGACTTCGAGCTGGATGGGGTAACCTTCCCGGCGGCGGAGATAGTGCTCGAGTTCATGGACCCGTCGGATGACGGGGAAGAGGGCGGTGCCATGTTCCCCACCGGCAACCTGGTGGACGATCTGGAGGTGCCGGGTATTGGGACGCTCAAGGCGACCATGATTGCGGCGGGCATTCCCACCGTGTTCGTCAATGCCGAGGATATCGGCTATCAGGGTACCGAGCTGCGCGAGGATATCAACGGCAATCCCGAGGCGCTGGCGCGCTTCGAGCAGATCCGGGTGGCGGGTGCCCTGCGCATGGGGCTGATCAAGACACCGGAGGAGGCGCTCAAGCGTCAGCACACGCCGAAGATCGCCTTTGTCGCGCCGCCGAAGGACTACCGGGCTTCCAGCGGCAAGCAGATCAGTGCAGGCGAGGTGGATCTGCTGGTGCGGGCGCTGTCCATGGGCAAGCTGCACCACGCGATGATGGGCACCTGTGCGGTGGCCATCGGTACCGCGGCGGCGGTACCGGGCACCCTGGTCAACCTGGCCGCCGGTGGCGGGGAGCGTCAGTCGGTGCGTTTCGGGCATCCCTCCGGTACTCTGCGGGTTGGCGCGGAGGCACGTCAGGTCAATGGCGAGTGGACCGTGACCAAGGCGATCATGAGTCGCAGTGCGCGGATTCTGATGGAAGGCTGGGTACGGGTACCGGCGGATACCATCTGAGGTCGCGCCAGCGAAAAAGCCCCGCCGGGTCTCCCCGGCGGGGCTTTTGTCATTGCCCTGTTCAGCCCTTCAGTTCTGCCTCGGTCAGCCCCAGGGCGCGAGCGATCCCAGCGCCGTAGGCCGGGTCTGCCAGTGCGCAGTGGCGGGCGTGGCGGATCATGATGTGGCGTTCCGCGCCCTGCATGGCCCGCGCGGTATTGGCAAACAGACGCTCCTGCTCGTCGGCGGGCAGCAGGCGGAACAGGTCGCCGGGCTGGGTGAAGTAGTCGCTGTCATCGGCGCGGAAGTCATAGCGGTCGGCCGCGCCTTCCAGCGCCAGCGGCGGCTCGCTGAAGTCCGGCTGCTCCTGCCACTCGCCGTAGCTGTTGGGCTCGTAATGCAGGCGGCTGCCCTGATTGCCGTCGACCCGCATCTGGCCGTCACGATGGAAGCTGTGTATTGGGCAGCGCGGTGCGTTCACCGGGATCTGATGGTGGTTCACACCGAGGCGGTAGCGCTGTGCGTCCCCGTAGGAGAACAGCCGGCCCTGCAGCATGCGGTCAGGCGAGAAGCTGATGCCGGGGACCACGTTGGCCGGAGTGAAGGCGGCCTGCTCCACGTCCTGGAAGTAGTTATCCGGATTGCGATTGAGTTCGAAGTAGCCGACCTCGATCAGCGGGTAGTCCTTCTTCGACCAGACCTTGGTCAGATCGAAGGGGTGGAAGCGGTAGGTGGCCGCCTCTGCCTCCGGCATGATCTGTACGTACATGGTCCAGCGGGGGAAGTCCTTGCGTTCGATGGCTTCGTAGAGGTCGCGCTGGGAGCTTTCCCGGTCGTTGGCGACGATGGCGGCGGCCTGTTCGTCGGTGAGGTTCTTGATGCCCTGCTGGGTCTTGAAGTGGAATTTGACCCAGTAGCGCCGGTTATCAGCACTGATGAAGCTGTAGGTATGGGAGCCGAAGCCGTGCATGTGCCGGTAGCCGTCGGGGATGCCGCGGTCGCTCATGACGATGGTGACCTGATGCAATGCCTCGGGCAGGCTGGTCCAGAAGTCCCAGTTGTTGTTGGCGCTGCGCATGTTGGTGCGCGGATCGCGCTTGACGGCGTGGTTGAGGTCGGGAAACTTCAGCGGGTCGCGGAAGAAGAACACCGGCGTGTTGTTGCCGACCATGTCCCAGTTGCCCTGCTCGGTGTAGAACTTCAGAGCAAAACCGCGGATGTCGCGCTCCGCGTCCGCCGCACCCCGCTCACCGGCGACGGTGGAGAAGCGGGCGAACAGGGGAGTGCGCTTGCCGATCCGGGAGAACAGCGCGGCCTTGGTGTACCGGGTGATGTCATGGGTGACGACGAACTCGCCGAAGGCGCCCGAGCCCTTGGCGTGCATGCGGCGCTCGGGAATCACCTCGCGGTCGAAATGGGCGAGCTTCTCCAGGAACCACACGTCCTGCAGCAGCATTGGCCCGCGCTTGCCAGCGGTGGCCGAGTCCTGGTTATCACTGACCGGTGCGCCGGCTACGGTTGTCAGTTTTGGCTTATCTGTCATCATCGTTCTCCTTGGACGAGCACCGCCGCACTGGGGTTGTGTGGCAGACCATCAAGCGTAGCGGTAAGTATGGCAGTCGTTATCTTGCTGTCGAATGAAAGCGCTATGATTATCAGACCCGGACTCACCCGAACCTACATTGACTGGAGTCAACGATGAATCTGAATCTCGCAGGTAAACGTGCACTGATCGGCGGAGCCAGCCAGGGCCTGGGCGCTGCCTGTGCCTGGCAGTTGGCGAGACAGGGGGCGGAGGTCATAGCCCTGGCCCGCAATGAAGACAAACTCGCCGAACTGATCAGGCAGTTGCCGACCACCGAGGGCCAGAAGCACAGCTTCATCAAGGCCGACTCGGGCGACCTGCCGCATCTGTCGACCGAGCTGCAGGCCTGTCTTGCCGATGGCGGCCCGATTTCCGTCTGGGTCAACAATACCGGCGGCCCGGCGCCGGGGCCGGCCCATCTGGCGTCGCCGCAGGAATTCGTCCACGCATTCAGCCAGCACCTGCCGGGCAGTCAGGTGATACTGCAGCTGCTGTTGCCGGGCATGCGCGAGCTGGGTTACGGGCGCATCATCAATGTATTGTCCACCTCGGTGAAGACGCCGATTGCCAATCTTGGAGTATCCAACAGCATTCGTGCAGCCATGGCCAACTGGGCCAAGACCCTGTCACGGGAGCTGGCGGCCGATGGTATTACGGTGAATAACGTGCTGCCCGGTCTGACCCGCACGGCACGGCTGGAAAGCCTGATGAGGCATCGCGCCCAGGTGGCTGGCCGGAGCGAGGAGGAGATCGAGAAGGAGATGATGCTGGAGCTGCCGATCCGGCGGTTTGCCGAGCCGGAGGAGTTCGCCAATGCGGTGGGCTTTCTTGCCTCGCCTGCGGCGGCTTATATCAATGGGATCAATCTGCCGGTGGATGGCGGCGCGACCGCCAGTCTCTGACTCTGCGAAGGCAGCCGGCTGATGCCGGCTGCACTCTTTCATTCATCCTCAGTCGTGCAGTTTCTCGCAGGCGATGAGGGTATTCTCCAGCAGGCAGGCCCGGGTCATGGGGCCGACGCCACCGGGGACCGGGGTGATCCATGCGGCCCGTTCCGCCGCGCTTTCGAAGTCCACGTCGCCCTGCAGGCGTCCGTCTTCCATGCGGTTGATGCCCACGTCGATAACGATGGCTCCGGGCTTGATCCACTCGCCCTTGACCAGGCCAGGCTTGCCCACGGCGACCACCACCAGATCCGAGCGGCGTACGTGCTCTTCCAGATCACGGGTGAAGCGGTGTGCGACTGTGGTGGTGCAGCCGGCCAGCAGCAGCTCGAGGGCCATGGGGCGGCCGACGATGTTGGAGGCGCCGACCACGGTGGCGTTCAGTCCGTAGGGGCTGACGCCGGTGCTCTTGAGCAGACGGATGATGCCCAGGGGAGTGCAGGGGCGCAGCAGGGGCACCCGCTGGGCCAGGCGTCCGATGTTATAGGGATGAAAGCCGTCCACGTCCTTGTCCGGGCGAATGCGCTCGAGCAGCTGGGAGGAGTCCAGGTGGGCGGGCAACGGCAGCTGTACCAGGATGCCGTCGACGGTCGGGTCATCATTGAGCCGATCGATCAGCGCCAGCAGCTCTTCCTGAGTGGTGTCGGCGGGCAGGTCGTGGGAAAGGGAGATGAAGCCCACCTCTTCACAGTCCTTGCGCTTGTGAGAGACATAGACTTCGGAAGCGGGATCGTTGCCGACCAGAATGACGGCCAGACCCGGGATGCGCAGCCCTTGCTGCTTGCGCTGGTTTACCTTGTCGGCGATTTCACGCCGGAGATTGGCGGCAATCTTCTTGCCATCGATCAATTGGGCTTTCATGACGTTCCTGGGAAGTGCGTGGAATTCGCTGATTGTCGCATGCGACGGGGCCTTGGCAAAAGACCATGGGGCGCCGGATGCTTAAGCTACTCAAATATTTGAAAAAAAAGTGATTCGGGCGTTGACGGCAGGGTGGGGGCTGAGTATTATTCGCCCCGCTTCACAAACACAACGAAGTCGGTTTGGAAGGCGATAAGGCTCCAGCATTTCAGGCCTTCGGGATTGAATATGTGCATACGGCGCCCGTAGCTCAGCTGGATAGAGCACCCGCCTTCTAAGCGGGTGGTCGCAGGTTCGAATCCTGCCGGGCGTGCCAGCATGCATGGTCAGGTCTTCGAAGTTGTAATGAAATCGGGCTGAGTTGTGATAGTGTAGCAAGCTGTGATGGTGGGCGTAGCTCAGTTGGTAGAGCACAGGATTGTGGCTCCTGGTGTCGTGGGTTCGATCCCCATCGTCCACCCCATTTTCAGCGAAAACGCCAGGCACTGCCTGGCGTTTTTGTATCTGCACCAGATTGGCGGACGTGGTGGAATTGGTAGACACACCAGATTTAGGTTCTGGCGCCGCGAGGTGTGAGAGTTCGAGTCTCTCCGTCCGCACCATCTGATTCGATTTTCCCCCGGTTGTCCCCCGCCTTCAACAGACTCTCCCGGGATTGCCTGAGATGTGGTCGCTGTCCGGCTATTTCCTTTTGTTCAGCTCCGCTCTGGTCGCTGCGACCCTGCTTCCGCTGCAGTCGGAGCTGGTGCTTGTCAGTCTGCTGATGGCGGGTCCGGCCAGCGTGCTTGCCCTGCTGGTGGTCGCCACGGCGGGCAATGTCCTCGGCTCGCTGGTGAACTGGTGGCTGGGGCGCTATCTGCTGCGCTGGCAGGGCAGGCGGTGGTTTCCGGTGTCAGCACCGCAGCTTGAGCGGGCGCGCGGAGCCTATCAGCGCTATGGCTACTGGTCCCTGCTGCTGAGCTGGATGCCCCTTGTCGGCGACCCGCTGACCCTGGTTGCCGGGGTCATGCGCGAGCCGCTGTGGCGCTTCCTGCTGCTGGTGACCCTGGCCAAGGGTGGGCGCTACCTGCTGCTTGCCGCCGCGACCCTGCGCTGGCTCTAGCTCAGCCGCCGGCTGAACAGACGGGTGGCAGCCAGGCCCTGAGGGGTGAAATGCCGGGCCGGGGCCATGAGCTCGATGAGGTGTCGGGTGCGCTCTTCTTCGGGGAGGGTCGCCAGGGTTTTCTGCAGTGCTACTTCCTCATTCCTGTGGCTGGCCTCCACCAGCGGATCCTGCTGAGAGGGTGAGCCGCGGCGGCCGGTGATGCGCAATTGCTGTTCTTCCAGCCATTCGCCGGCTATCCAGTCGTGCAGCAGCTGCAGTTCATAATCACTGAAGACGCCGAACATCGGCGCGCGATTGCTCTGGATCAGCCGCCAGAAACGGCTATTGGCCGGGTCCTGATGGCGTTTGATCCAGCCTTTCTGTTGCAGCGCATCCAGCAGGGCGGCGATCTGACCGCTGCTGTCGAGCCATTCATTGATGGTGCGGCCGTCGATGCGACAGAAGTCCGAGTGCATGTGCCGCGCTACCCGCGCCTTGTCTTCCAGCACGCGGCAAAGCTCCCGGTCCAGGTTGAACTCGGTGATCACGCTGGTGGAGGAGGCGCCCAGCTCGTTGAGCTGATAGCCCTGACGTACACGGCGCCAGAACGCCTGCTGCCCTTCGCTGGGGAGGTTATCCAGTACCGCTCGGGCTGCCCGTCGTGCATGGCCTGTGGAGGCGTTGTCGATGGTGATATGCAGGCGGAAGTAATGGGCATCGATACCCAGCTCGGTGAGCTCGTAGGTGCTGATCAGCAGGTGCAGGGGAAGTTGCTCGTAGCCGAGATTGAAGCCGATGATTTCCGGCAGGAATTCGCCGGCAAGCTGCCCCAGCGCCAGCTGCAGCGTGCCCTGGAGGAAACGGTCGTCCGGCAGGGATTCCAGGTCCTGGATGTCCTTGCGGGCGATGAGGTCGCGATAGATGAGGACATGGTTCTGATCCGGCTCGCCATCGCCCAGCTCCTCCAGATAGGTGCGCACCAGGTCATGCATGCGCGGGTCGTGCCACTGTTGCAGCACGCCGTACAGCCAGGCGCCATCGACCAGCTTGGTAGGAGCAACGTTGCGCAGGAAATACAGTGCATGGGCGCGATTGGTGAAGAAGCGCCGGGGCTGGCCCTGGCGGCGGGCCTTGATGTATTCCCGGTAGGCCCGGGCGGTGCGGGCGTTGTTCATCAGAATATGGGCCTCGAGCCTGGCGGGACTTTCCGGCAGGTCGGCCAGATGCGGGGCGGTCAGCTGCAGCTGGCTGCGCAGGAAGTGCCGCGCCTCGCTGAGGTGGTGCGTGGGCGCGTGCAGCAGACTCTGGTACAGCGCGCGGATGTCGGTCTTATCGGCTTGGTACTGGGTCAGTGTCTGCATGGTCGTATCCTGTGCGGTGGCTATCTGTTTCGAGCTGCGCGCAGGGGAAAGATTCAAGGAAAAAGCGAGGTGGCAGGTGATAGTGGGTAATCCGGCTTGCGGGGAGAGGTCATCAGCCTCTAGAATGTTCGCCTTTTATTTGATCACTCACATACTCTGTCTGTTCAACGAGGGCTCTACATGCAAGTTTCGGTTGAAACCATCTCCGGTCTTGAGCGCCGCATGACTGTCGGCATTCCTGCCGAGCGCATCGAAAACGAAGTCAACAAGCGCCTGCAGCAGACTGCTCGTCGTGCGCGCATTGATGGTTTCCGTCCGGGCAAGGTGCCGATGAGCGTCATTCGCAAGCGCTTCGGTGCATCCGCACGTCAGGAAGTCATCGGTGAAGTCATCCAGTCTTCCTTCTATGAAGCCATCGTTCAGGAAAAACTGAACCCCGCCGGCGCGCCGAGCGTGGAGCCGAAGGAGCTGAGTGAAGGCAAGGACTTCGAGTACATCGCCACTTTCGAGGTTTACCCGGAAGTGACCCTGGGCGACTTCGCCCAGATCTCCGTTGAGCGCATCGAGTCCGAAGTGACCGACGCCGACCTGGACAACATGCTGGAAATCCTGCGCAAGCAGCACACCAGCTACGAAGCCGTGGAGCGCGAAGCTGCCAATGACGATCAGCTGACCATTGACTTCACCGGTCGTATTGATGGTGAAGCCTTCGCCGGCGGTACCGCCAGCAATACCAAGCTGGTGCTGGGTTCCGGTCGCATGATCCCCGGTTTCGAAGACGGTCTGGTCGGTGCCAAGGCCGGTGAAAGCCGCACTGTCAGCGTGACCTTCCCCGAGGATTATCAGAACCTGGATCTGGCCGGCAAGGCCGCCGAGTTCGAAATCATGGTCCACGAAGTCGCCGAGGCCAGGCTGCCCGAGCTGAACGACGAGTTCTTCGCCCGTTTCGGCGTGGAAGAGGGTGGTCTGGAAGGTTTCCGCGCCGAAGTTCGCAAGAACATGGAGCGTGAGCTGCGTCAGGCCATCAAGGGCAAGACCAAGACCCAGGTAATGGACGGTCTGCTCAAGACCAACGAAGTCGAAGTGCCCAAGGCGCTGATCAGCAGCGAGATCGATCGTCTGCGTCAGCAGGCCGTTCAGCAGTTCGGCGGTGCCAACTTCGATCCCAGCCAGCTGCCGGCCGAGCTGTTCGAGGACCAGGCCAAGCGTCGCGTGACCCTGGGTCTGATCGTCGCCGAGATCGTCAAGCAGAACGAGATCAAGCCTGACGAGGACCGCGTCCGCGCCATGGTGGAAGAGCTGGCCTCTGCCTACCAGGAGCCGCAGCAGGTGATCAACTGGTACATGCAGAACGAGCAGCAGCTGGCCGAGATCCAGTCTGTTGTGCTGGAAGAGCAAGTCGTGGATACTGTCCTGCAGAAGGCCAAGGTGACTGAGAAGAAGGTCTCCTATGAAGAGGCCGTTAAGCCGGCCCAGCCTGAGCTGGAAGAGGCGGCAGAAGGCAGCGAAGACGAATAATCGTTGCTGAAGTGATGCAGTGCACTGAGCCAGCCCTAGGGCTGGCTCATGTGTTTATGGAAACCCCGATCATCGGCGCCCCGGGGTTTACGCGACAGGCAAAGTGGAGTGACAGCAGAGCATGATTCATAACAGCTATACCGGTTTTCCGCCGGAAATTAAGGCCGCTGGCGGTCTGGTCCCCATGGTCGTCGAGCAATCGGCCCGGGGTGAGCGTTCCTACGATATCTACTCGCGTCTGCTCAAGGAGCGGGTCATCTTCCTGGTGGGTCAGGTCGAGGACTACATGGCCAACCTGGTCGTGGCGCAGCTGCTGTTCCTGGAGTCGGAGAACCCGGACAAGGACATCCACCTGTACATCAACTCACCGGGCGGGTCGGTGACGGCGGGCATGGCGATCTACGACACCATGCAGTTCATCAAGCCTAACGTCAGCACCCTGTGCATCGGTCAGGCCTGCAGCATGGGCGCCTTCCTGCTGGCCGGCGGTGCCGAGGGCAAGCGCTTCGCGCTGCCACATTCGCGGGTGATGATCCACCAGCCGCTGGGCGGATTCCAGGGTCAGGCGTCGGACATCGAGATCCATGCCCGCGAGATCCTGTATATTCGCGAGCGCCTGAACAAGATCCTCGCGCATCACACCGGCCAGCCGCTGGACGTGATTGCCCGGGATACCGATCGTGACCGCTTCATGAGCGCCGCCGAGGCCGCTGAATACGGCCTGATCGACCAGGTGCTGGAGCGCCGTCCCAGCGCCGAGTAAACAATTGCTTCAACCGGCCCCGGCAGAACGGGGCCGACAACTATCCAGTCAGCCTGGCCCCGCCGGTGGGTGAGGTCGGCAGGTTACACTTGCAAAGAGCAGGGGTTGCCCTCATCTTAGGTTGCAAGAGCGTTCCGTAAGCAGGGGTTTTAGATGACAGATATGACTGGCAAGGGTGATGACAACGGCAAGCTGCTGTATTGCTCCTTCTGCGGCAAGAGCCAGCATGAAGTGCGCAAGCTGATTGCCGGCCCTTCCGTATTCATTTGTGACGAGTGTGTCGATCTGTGTAACGACATCATTCGTGAGGAAGTGCAGGAAAGCCAGAGCGATACCGGTGAGCACAAGCTGCCGTCGCCCATGGAAATCTGCGGCATCCTCGACCAGTACGTGATTGGCCAGCAACAGGCCAAGAAAGTGCTGTCGGTAGCGGTCTACAACCACTACAAGCGCCTCAACCAGCGCGATGGAAAGGATGACGTGGAGCTGGGCAAGAGCAATATCCTGGTCATCGGTCCCACCGGTTCCGGCAAGACCCTGCTGGCGGAAACCCTGGCTCGTCTGCTCAATGTGCCCTTCACCATTGCCGACGCGACCACGCTGACCGAGGCCGGTTACGTGGGTGAGGATGTCGAGAACATCATCCAGAAGCTGCTGCAGAAGTGCGATTACGATGTGGAGAAGGCCCAGATGGGTATCGTCTACATTGACGAGATCGACAAGATCTCCCGCAAGTCGGACAACCCGTCCATCACCCGCGACGTATCGGGCGAGGGCGTGCAGCAGGCGTTGCTGAAGCTGATCGAGGGCACTGTTGCCTCGGTTCCGCCCCAGGGTGGGCGCAAGCATCCCCAGCAGGAGTTCCTGCAGGTGGATACGCGCAATATCCTGTTCATCTGCGGCGGCGCCTTTGCTGGTCTGGAGAAAGTCATCCGTGACCGTTCCGAGAAGAGCGGTATAGGCTTCAATGCCAGCGTGCGCAGCAAGGACGATGGCAAGCGGGTAGGCGATACCCTGATGCAGGTGGAGCCCGACGACCTGGTGCGTTTCGGTCTGATCCCCGAGTTCGTTGGTCGTCTGCCGGTCATCGCTACCCTGTCCGAGCTGGACGAGGAGGCGCTGATCCAGATCCTCACCGAGCCGAAGAACTCGCTGACCAAGCAGTATGGTCGCCTGTTCGAGATGGAAGGGGTCGAGCTGGAATTCCGCACCGACGCGCTGAAGGCCATTGCCCAGCGCGCGCTCAAGCGCAAGACCGGCGCCCGCGGCCTGCGCTCGATCCTGGAGAACGTACTGCTGGATACCATGTACGAGATCCCCTCGATCGAGAACGTCAGCAAGGTGGTCATCGACGAGAACGTGATCAGTGGCAACGCCAAGCCGCTGCTGATCTACGAGAGCGCCGAGCAGCCGCCCAAGGCCATGCCGGAAGACTGAGCACTACCCGATGCGCCGCCGCTCCGGCGGCGCATCGACCGTCCGCAGTACCCATCTGATTTATCCCCCTTGTGCCACCGCCCCGAAGCCCGGACACCATCGGCTACCCGGCGAACGCATGCGGAATGCTTTATGCCCACTCATGCCTTGTAATTTTCCGGTGGCGCCCTCATCTTGAACCCATGAAAGATATCAATTCCGGGTGCAGCCAGTGTCTGTACCCCACAGCGAGCGAGCACAAGCCATGACGAGTTCCAGCGTTTTTCCGCTACTGCCACTGCGTGATGTGGTGGTATTCCCCCACATGGTCATTCCCTTGTTCGTTGGTCGCAGCAAATCGATCGAGGCACTGGAAGCCGCCATGCAGGGCGACAAGCAGGTTCTGCTGATGACCCAGCGCAACCCCGCCGTCGATGACCCCGAGGCAGAGGACCTGTACCGCGTAGGCACCCTGGCCACCATACTGCAGCTGCTCAAGTTGCCGGACGGTACCGTCAAGGTGCTGGTGGAGGGTGAACAGCGCGCCCAGGTCGAGCAGCTGGAGGAAGTTGACGGTTATCAGCAGGCCCGCGTCCAGCTGGTCGAGGAGCCGTTGCCGGAGGAGCGAGAGGCCGAGGTACTGGCGCGCACCCTGATGAGCCAGTTCGAGCAGTTCGTCAATCTGGGCAAGAAGGTACCGCCGGAGGCGGTCAGCTCCCTGTCCGGTATAGAGGACGTGCGACGACTGGTTGACACCATGACTGCCCACCTGAACCTCAAGGTCGAGCAGAAGCAGCAGATCCTGGAAATCGCCTCGGTGCGCGACAGGGTCGAGCATGTACTGGGTGTGCTGGATACCGAGATCGACCTGCTGCAGGTGGAAAAACGCATCCGCGGCCGGGTCAAGAAGCAGATGGAGCGCAGCCAGCGCGAGTACTATCTGAACGAGCAGATGAAGGCCATCCAGAAGGAGATGGGGGCGTCCGAGGACGGCTCCAGCGAGCTGGATGAGCTGCAGAAACGCGTCGAGTCGGCGGGCATGAGCAAGGAGGCCCTGGAGAAGGCCAAGGCCGAGCTGAACAAGCTCAAGATGATGTCGCCGATGTCCGCCGAAGCGACCGTGGTGCGCTCCTATATCGAATGGCTGGCCAATGTACCCTGGAAGAAGACCACCAAGGTGCGGCATGACCTGGATCACGCCCAGAAGGTGCTGGACAGCGACCACTACGGGCTGGATGAGGTCAAGGAGCGCATTGTCGAGTATCTGGCGGTCCAGAAGCGGGTACGCAAGCTGAAAGGCCCGGTGCTCTGCCTGGTCGGCCCGCCCGGTGTGGGCAAGACCTCCCTCGGCGAGTCCCTGGCCCGTGCCACCAACCGCAAGTTCGTGCGCATGGCCCTGGGTGGCGTGCGTGACGAAGCGGAGATCCGCGGTCACCGTCGTACCTACATCGGTTCCATGCCCGGGAAACTGGTCCAGAAGCTGAGCAAGGTCGGGGTGAAGAACCCGCTGTTCCTGCTCGACGAGATCGACAAGATGGCCCAGGACATGCGGGGCGATCCGGCTTCGGCACTGCTCGAGGTGCTGGACCCGGAACAGAACCACGCCTTCAGTGACCACTATCTGGAGGTCGATTACGACCTGTCCGAGGTGATGTTCGTCTGCACCGCAAACTCGATGAACATCCCCGGGCCGCTGCTCGATCGCATGGAGGTGATCCGCATTCCCGGCTATACCGAAGCCGAGAAGATCAATATTGCCCAGCGGTACCTGGTGCCCAAGCAGCTGAAGAACAACGGGCTGAAGAAGGACGAGCTGGCCTTCACCGAGGACTCCCTGCGTGACCTGATTCGCTACTACACCCGGGAAGCCGGCGTGCGCGGCCTGGAGCGTCAGATTGCCAAGGTGTGCCGCAAGGTGGTGCGTGAGCACGCCGGTCAGCGCAGTTACCCGAAGGTGCTGGTGGACAGCGAGCTGCTGGAGAAACACCTGGGTGTACACAAGTTCAAGTACGGGCTGGCCGAGGAAAGTGACCAGATCGGTCAGGTTACCGGCCTGGCCTGGACCCAGGTCGGGGGTGAACTGCTGAGCCTGGAAGCGGCAGTGATGCCCGGCAAGGGCCGTCAGATCAAGACCGGGTCCCTGGGCGATGTGATGCAGGAGTCGATCAGTGCGGCCATGACCGTGGTGCGCAGCCGCGCTGCCAGTCTGGGTCTGCCGAGCGACTTCCATGAGCAGCACGACGTGCATATTCACGTGCCCGAAGGGGCCACGCCCAAGGACGGCCCCAGCGCCGGTATCGGCATGTGCACCGCGCTGGTGTCGGCACTGACCAGGATTCCGGTACGCGCCGATGTGGCCATGACCGGTGAGATCACCCTGCGCGGTCAGGTGCTGCCCATTGGCGGGCTCAAGGAAAAACTGCTGGCGGCACATCGCGGTGGAATCAGGACCGTCATCATTCCCCATGACAACCTGAAAGACCTGAAGGAGATTCCCGACAATATCAAGGAGGATATCGAGATCATCCCGGCAAAATGGATTGACGAGGTACTGCAAGTTGCGTTGCAATACATGCCGAAGCCCTTGCAGGAGGAAGGACAGGAAATGATAGCCAAGGAAGAGCCTCACAAAACTGATGTAAAAGGGCGCATCAGTACGCATTGATGGTAAGCTGGCCACCAACGGGTGCGGGGCGGTAAACCCCGGCCCAGCGCCACGCTACCGTTACCGCAAGCATTCCTTGACATGGTTTTTAAGCGCTTGTTATAAAGCGTGCTTCGACCAAAGCAGGTATGCTGACTGGCTACAGCGTTGCTAGAACCACAAGCTTACATAACGACTAACTAACTCATTGAGAGATATAAGGGGACTTAGAGTGAACAAGTCTGAACTGATTGATGCCATCGCTGCATCTGCCGATCTTCCCAAAGCTGCTGCCGGTCGTGCTCTGGACGCCGTCATCGAGTCCATTACCGGTGCTCTGAAAGCAGGTGATTCGGTTGTTCTGGTTGGTTTTGGTACCTTCGCCGTCAAAGAGCGCGCTGCTCGCACCGGTCGCAACCCGCAAACTGGTGAGCCGATCGAGATCAGCGCCGCCAAGATCCCGGGCTTCAAGGCTGGCAAGGCACTGAAGGACGCTGTCAACTGATAGCGTCACGTAACTGACAGGACATACCCGCACCCGGCACCATGTGCGGTATGCAACGGACTCCTGGTCAGCATTACAGACACAGAGGTTCAGTCAGTTCCCGAAAGGCGCATCATCAGGTGCGCCTTTTTTATTGCACAGAATAAACAGGCAGGGCATGACCCTGCCGCGTTGTCCGGCACGCCGGGCGATCAGAAGAATTTTGGGGGCACGATGCTTCAGAATATGAGGGACAAGGCGCAGAGCTGGGTCGCGAAAGTGATCGTCGGCGTCATTGTTCTGGTTTTCGCGATGACAGGCTGGGAGTCGATCAGCCGCTTCACCAGCAACGAGCAGAAAGCCGCAGAAGTCAATGGTACCGTCATCAGCACCGCCGAGCTGGAGCAGGCCGTGTCCCAGCAGCGTCGTCAGCTGAGTCAGCAGCTGCAGCAGTTGGGTGAGCAGTTCGATCCCGACATGATCGACGAGCAGGTGTTGCGCCGCTCCGTATTGCAGGGGCTGATCGATCGGGCCGTGCTGCTGGACGCTGCCCGGGATGCCGATCTGCGCGTCTCCGAGCAGATGATCGACCAGATGCTGCTCAACACGCCGGACTTCCAGGTCAATGGCCAGTTCGACGCCAACCGCTTCGATGTGGTCATCCGCAACATGGGCATGAGTTCGCGCATGGCCTTCCGCGAGCTGGTGCGTCAGGAACTGATGCTGGCCCAGCTGCGCAACGGCTTCCAGGCTACGGCCTTTGCCACGCCCAGAGAGCGCGAGCAGCTGGCACTGCTGGAGAACCAGAGCCGTGATTTTGCCGTGGTGCGGATGGAGCTGGATCGCGACGCGGTGAGCGTCAGCGACGAACGCATCGAGCAGTTCTACAAGGATAATCTGTCTGACTTCATGAGTCCCGAGCAAGTCGTGCTGGAGACACTGACCCTGTCGCGCAGCGACTTCTTCGACGAGGTTGAAGTGGACGAGTCGGCTCTGGAAGCCATGTACCAGCGCGAGATCGGCAATCTGGCCGAGCAGCGTCGGGCCAGCCACATCCTGTTCCAGGTGGATGGTGATGAGGCGGCCGCCCGCGAACAGGCCGAGGCGGTCAAGGCGCGCATTGATGCCGGTGAGGATTTTGCCGAGCTGGCCCGGGAGTTCTCCCAGGATCCCGGTACCCGCAACCGTGGTGGCGATCTGGGTTACGTCGAGCGTGACAGCTTCGATCCGGCCTTCGAGGATGCCCTCTATGCCCTGGCCGAGAATGAGGTGTCCGAGCCGGTACTCAGTGAATTCGGTTATCACCTGATCAAACTGACCAAGCTGCAGTCCGCCGACGTGCCGACTCTGGAGGAGATGCGGCCGACCCTGGAGCAGGAGCTCAAAAGCGAGCAGGTGGCACGGCGCTTCGTCGAAGCCTCCCAGGAGCTGGCCAATCTTGCTTATGAATCCCCTGACCTGAGCGAGCCGGCCCGTGCGCTGAACGTCGAGCTGGAGACCCATGGCCCGCTTGAGCGCAGCGGTGGCGAGGGCATCACAGCCAACCCGCGGGTGATGGCGGCGGCCTTCAGCGAGGAAGTGCTGCTGGACCGGCGCAACAGCCAGCTGATCGAGCTGGATGCCGATACCGTGGCCGTGGTACGGGTCAAGGAGCACATCGCTTCCGAGCAGCGTTCGCTGGATGAAGTACGCAGCGAGATCGCCGATCGCCTCCAGTACCAGCTGG
The DNA here is from genome assembly GCF_900115905.1 of Halopseudomonas formosensis. Lineage (GTDB taxonomy): Bacteria > Pseudomonadota > Gammaproteobacteria > Pseudomonadales > Pseudomonadaceae > Halopseudomonas > Halopseudomonas formosensis. Next base: position 86,286 of record NZ_FOYD01000002.1, on the reverse strand, counting down.
CGGTGGAACAGGCGGAGCAGCGTGCCGGCGAGCTGGTCGATGGTCTGCGCTCCGGTGATCTGACGGCCGAGGCCCTGGCCGAACAGCTGGGTTCCGAGTGGAACCTGCACGAAGCGGTCGGTCGCAATGATCGGGACGTGCCCCAGGCGCTGCTGCGCCAGGTGTTCACCATGCCGCGCCCGGACGGCGCGCCGGTCTACGGGCATTTCCGTCAGCCGGACGGCAGCCAGTGGATAGTGGAATTGCGCGGCGTATCCATCCCCGAGGAGGCTGCCGCCCAGGCGCAGGAACCGATGTACGGCTACTACATCGCCGGCCAGACCGGTGAGCAGGACTTCGCCGCGCTGCGTGAAGCGCTGGAGAAGGACGCCGACGTAGAGCGCTACTGAACCCGGCGCAGCCGCCTCCCTGAACGGGGCGGTTCCCAGGAAAGCCGCATGTCCAGCGATGGATATGCGGTTTTTTTGTTCAAGCTGCTTGCCTGTAAATCCGTGCCAGGTCGCCTGGCTGCCGGCAATCTCCCGGACCCGGTGTGTTTTCTGTCATGAAACAAGGGCTTAAGGATACTTCCTGTAAACGGAATCCTTTGCACGCCGCTGGCCGATCTATTACTGTTTCCGCTGCTGCTATTGGGCCATGATGTGCTCTGGCCCCCAACTTACGGGTTTGCATGTTTCCATGACCGATGCTCCGTCCTTGTCTGTCCGCCACAAACGCCTGATCGGTATCCTTCTGCTCATCCTGGTTCTCGGCGGGATCTGGTATCTGCTGTCACGTACGCCGCCTTCTGCGCCGGCTTTTCAGCGGGGCGCGTGGAACCAGGCCACCCCGGTACATGTGGTGCCGGCTGCGCGCGGCAGTCTCGATGTGCAGATCAAGGCCATTGGGACAGTCACTCCGCTGCACTCTGTGGTAGTGCGCAGCAGGGTCGATGGTGAGCTGCTGCGGGTGCACTTCAACGAAGGCAGCGAGGTAGAGCAGGGCGCGTTGCTGGCGGAAATCGACCCGGCCCCCTACCGGGCCCGCCTGGCCCAGGCCGAAGGGCAGGCCCAGCAGATTCAGGCTCAGCTGGCCAACGCCCGGGCCGATCTGGAACTCTACGAGGGGCTCTGGGAACAGGACTCCATCGCCCGCCAGCAGCTGACCAGTCAGCGCGCGCTGGTTGAGGAGCTGCAGGGCAGTCTCAAGGCCAATACCGCCCAGGTCGAGGATGCGCGGCTGCAGTTGTCCTGGACCCGCATCGTGGCCCCCATTGCCGGCCGCCTGGGTCTGCGACGCATCGATCCCGGCAACCAGGTCAGCAGTGGTGATACCGAGGGGCTGGTGACCATCACCCAGATGCGCCCCATCGCTGTGGAGTTCAGCGTCCCGGAGCCGGATGTCCCGGCCCTGCGTCGGGCGATGGCAGCTGACGGCGAGCTGGCGGTGCAGGCCCTGGACCGTGATGGCCGCAACCTGCTGGCCAGCGGCCGCCTGCAGACCCTCGACAGCCAGATCGATCTGGGCACGGGTACCCTCAGAGCCAAGGCGGTGTTCGCCAACGAGGATACTGCGCTGTTCCCCAACCAGTTCGTCAATGTCAGCCTCAAGCTGCAGACCCTCAGCTCGGTGATCACCATCCCCTCGGATGCGGTGCAGTTCGGCTCACGCGGCACCTATGTGTATCTGGTCAACCCGGAGGAGAACCGTGCCTACTCCCGGGTCATCACCCTCGGGGCCAGTGCCGACGGCCGGGTGGCCGTGGTCGAAGGGCTGGACGAGGGGGATCTGGTGGTGCTGGAGGGGCTGGACCGCCTGCGCGATGGGCGCGAAGTGATCATCAGCGAGCGGGACGGAGAGTGATGAACTTCGACCCTGCTGACAGCATGCCGGCATGAACAGCCTGTCCCGCCCCTTCATCCTCCGGCCGGTAGCCACCTCGCTGCTGATGCTGGCCTTTCTGATCACCGGGCTGATCGCCTGGCGGCTGCTGCCGGTGGCGGCATTGCCCCAGGTGGACTATCCCATCATTCAGGTATTCACCTTCCAGCCCGGGGCCGGGCCCAAGGTCACCTCGCGCACCATTACCGCGCCTCTGGAACGGCATCTGGGGCAGATACCCGGGCTCAAGCAGATGTCCTCCACCAGCTCCGCCGGAGCCTCGGTGATCACCCTGCAGTTTGCCCTGGAGGTGGATCTGGGCGTGGCCGAGCAGGAGGTGCAGGCGGCGATCAACACTGCCGACAGCCTGCTGCCCAATGATCTGCCCGCCCCGCCGATCTACCGCAAGGTGAACCCGGCCGACGCCCCCATACTGACGCTGGCGATCACCTCGGATACGCTGCCACTGCCGGTGGTTCACGACCTGGTGGATACCCGCATGGCGCAGAAGCTGGCCCAGTTGTCCGGTGTCGGTATGGTCAGCCTGGCCGGCGGCCAGCGCCCGGCATTGCGGGTGCAGGTCAATCCCGGAGCGCTGGCGGCCCGGGGCATGAGCCTGGAAGATGTGCGGGCGGCGATTGCCGCGACCAACGTCAACCAGCCCAAGGGCAGCTTCGACGGCCCGCACCGCACCACCATGCTGGATGCCAACGACCAGATCCGCTCGGTGGATGACTACCGCAACCTGATTCTGGCCTGGGAGGAGGGCGCGGCGCTGCGCCTGGGCGATGTGGCACAGATCATCGATGGTGCCGAGGACCGCTTCCTAGCAGCCTGGGCCGATACCCAGCCGGCGGTGCTGCTCAATGTGCAGCGTCAGCCCGGGGCCAATGTCATCGAGGTCGCCGATCGGGTGCAGGCGCTGCTGCCGCAGCTGACTGCGACCCTGCCGGCGGCGGTGGATGTCATGGTGCTGACCGACCGCACCCAGAGCATCCGCGCCTCGGTGCGGGATGTCCAGCATGAGCTGCTGTTTGCCATCGGCCTGGTGGTGCTGGTGACCTTCGTGTTTCTGCGCAGCGTACCGGCGACCATCATCCCCGGGATCGCCGTGCCCCTGTCGCTGGTGGGCACCTTCGGCTTCATGTACCTGATGGGTTATTCGATCAACAACCTGACCCTGATGGCCCTGACCATCGCCACGGGGTTCGTCGTGGACGATGCCATCGTCATGCTGGAGAACATCGCCAGGCACCGCGAGCAGGGCGCCTCGCCGTTGCAGGCGGCGCTGAGGGGCGCGGCGCAGATCGGTTTCACGCTCATTTCCCTGACACTGTCCCTGATCGCGGTATTGATTCCCCTGCTGTTCATGGGCGATCTGGTCGGTCGACTGTTCCACGAGTTCGCCGTCACCCTGGCGGTGGCCATCGCCATTTCTCTGGTGGTATCCCTGACCCTGACGCCGATGATGTGCGCGCGCATGCTGACCTCGACCTCGACAGCGGATGCAGAGGAGCACGGGGCCGGCTTCATGGGGCGGGTGATCCGCCGTTACGGCCGGATGCTCGACTGGGCGCTGGACCGTCAACCGCTGATGCTGCTGGTGATGCTGGCCACCATAGGACTGACGGTGCTGCTCTATGTCCTGGTTCCCAAGGGCTTCTTTCCCGCTCAGGACAGCGGCGTGATTCAGGTGGTCACCGAGGCGCCCCAGGATATTTCCTTTGCCGCCATGGGCGAGCGGCAGCAGTTGCTGGCCGAGGCGCTGCTGGCCGATGAGGGTGTGGTCAGCCTGTCATCCTTCATCGGGGTAGACGGCACCAATCCCAGTCTCAACAGCGGCCGCATGTTCATCAACCTGCCGCCGCACAGCGAGCGCAGCGAGTCGGTGTTCACCGTGATAGACCGGCTGCGGGACCGGGCCACCGAGGTCGAGGGCATCCAGGCCTGGTTCCAGCCGGTGCAGGAACTCAGTATCGAGGACCGGGTGGCCCGTACCCAGTACCAATTCACCCTCACCAGTCTGGACAGCGAGACCCTGGGGGAATGGGTGCCCAGGGTGATCGAGCAGTTACGCGAGCGGCCGGAGCTGACCGACGTGGCGGCGGATCTGCAGCACCGTGGTCAGGAGCTGTATCTGGAGATCGACCGGGACGCAGCGGCGCGGCTGGGTGTGAGCGTGTCCACCGTTGCCCAGGTGCTACAGAACGCCTTCGGTCAGCGCCAGATCTCGACCCTGTTCACCCAGTCCAACCAGTACCGGGTGGTACTGGAGATGGACCCGGCGCTGGCTGCCGGACCTGACGCCCTGCGCAGTATCCATGTGCCTGCGCCCGGTGGTCAGATACCCCTGGCCAGTCTCGCCCGCCTGCATCAGCGGGCGACGCCGCTGATGGTCAATCACCAGGGTCAGTTCCCGGTCGCCACCGTGTCCTTCAATCTCGCTGCGGGCACCTCCCTGGGGCAAGCGGTGGACGCCATCGAGCAGGTTCAGCAGCAGCTGCAGCTGCCGGAGGATATCGAGATCCGCTTCCAGGGCGCGGCGCAGGCCTTCCAGGCGTCACTGGCCAACAGCCTGTGGCTGATCCTGGCGGCGATCCTGACCATGTACATAGTGCTGGGGGTGCTCTACGAGAGCACCATTCACCCGCTGACCATTCTGTCTACCTTGCCCTCGGCCACCGTTGGCGCGCTGCTGGCCCTGCTGCTTACCGGCCGGGCGCTGGACATGATTGCCGTGGTCGGGGTGGTGCTGCTGATCGGGCTGGTGAAGAAGAACGGCATCATGATGGTCGACTTCGCCCTGGAGGCCCAGCGGGTCCAGGGCATGGCGCCCCGTGAGGCCATCCACCGCGCCGCCATGCTGCGTTTCCGCCCCATCCTGATGACCACCCTGGCGGCTCTGTTCGGCGCGCTGCCACTGATGCTGGCCAGCGGTTCGGGGGCCGAGCTGCGCCAGCCGCTGGGTCTGGTGATGGTGGGCGGATTGCTGGTAAGTCAGGTGCTTACGCTGTTCACCACGCCCGTGGTCTATCTGCTGTTCGACCGCTTCAGTCGGCGTCCTGGGCCGGCGCCGGACGTGCGGGTGCAGGTCGGATGAACCCGGCCAGCCTGTTCGTCAGTCGACCTGTGGCCAGCTGTCTGCTGGCCCTGGCGCTGCTGGCCTGCGGGCTGCTGTGCTGGCGGTTGCTGCCGGTAGCGCCCTTGCCCGAGGTGGATTTTCCGGTGATCACGGTCAATGCCAGCCTGCCGGGCGCGAGCCCGGAAAGCATGGCCGCCACCGTGGCCACACCCCTGGAGCGGGCCCTGGGCGCCATATCAGGCGTGGTGGCCATCACCTCCAGCAGCAATCAGGGCAGTACCCAGATCATGCTGCAGTTCGAGCTGGACAGGGACATCGACGAGGCGGCCAGAGAGGTGCAGGCGGCGATCAACTCGGTGCGCGGCGAGCTGCCCGCGGGCATGCCCGGCAACCCCCAGTACCGCAAGGTCAACCCGTCCCAGGCGCCGATCATGGCCCTGGCGCTGAGCTCGCCCAATCTCGCCTCCAGCGCCCTCTACGATGCGGCCTCCACCATCCTGGCGCAGAAGCTGGCGCAGATTGCAGGGGTAGGGGAGGTCAGTGTCTCCGGGGCCTCGCTGCCGGCGGTGCGGGTGCAGCTGGATCCCGGGGCGTTGCTGCACAACGGCATCGCGCTGGATGAAGTCCGCAACGCCATCACCCAGAGCACCGCCCTGTATCCGCTGGGATTCGTCGAGGAGCAGGCCCATCGCTGGCGGCTGGGCATCAGCGATTCGCTGCGCACCGCCGAGGAATACCGCAATCTGGTCATCCGCCACCGCGATGGCGCCGTGGTCCGTCTGGGTGACCTGGCCACCGTGACCGACTCGGTGGAAAACCGTTACACCAGCGGCTTCCACAACCATGATCCGGCGGTGATCCTGATGATCAGCCGCCAGAGCGGGGCCAATATTGTTCGCACCATAGATGCCATTCATGCGCAGTTGCCGCACCTGCAGGCCCTGATGCCGGCTGACAGCGAGCTGGCGGTGGTCATGGATCGCTCGCCGGTGATCCGCGCGACCCTCAACGAGGCGCAGTTCACCCTGATGCTGGCCTCGCTGCTGGTGGTACTGGTGGTCTGGCTGTTCCTCGGCAGTGCGCGCACCGCACTGATTCCGTCGGTGGCCCTGCCGGTATCCCTGGTCGGCAGCTTCGTGGTGATGTACCTGTACGGCTTCTCGCTGAACAACCTGTCGCTGATGGCGCTGATTGTTGCCGCCGGGCTGGTGGTGGACGATGCCATAGTGGTGCTGGAGAACGTCGAGCGGCATATCGAAAGCGGTCTGCCGCCGCTGCGTGCCGCCCTTCGGGGGGCCGGCGAGGTGGGATTTACCCTGCTGGCAATGAACCTGGCGCTGGTGGTGGTATTCGTGTCCATCCTGTTCATGGGCGGGGTGGTGGAACGTCTGTTCCGGGAGTTCTCCATCACCCTGGCGGCGGCCATGCTGATCTCCCTGCTGGTCTCCCTGACGGTGACGCCGAGCCTCTGCGCGCTCTGGCTCAAGGGGCGGCAGGAGCAGTCGCCGGGTCGTCTGGCCCGCTATACCGCCAGCCTGTTCGGCGGGCTGCAGGATGGCTACCGCAGCAGCCTGGATTGGAGTCTGCGCCACGGCGTGCTGGTGTTGCTGGCGCTGGCGGCGGTGGTTGCCGGCAACGCCTGGCTGTACGTGAACATCACCAAGGAAACCCTGCCACAGCAGGACACCGGGCAGATTCGCGGATTCGTGCGCGGGGATGACGGCTTCTCCTTCCAGGTCATGCAGCCGAAGATAGATGCCTTCCGCCAGCACATCCTGGCCGACCCGGCGGTACAGGATCTGACCGGCACCAGCGGCGGCGCCGGTGGCACCACCAACGCCCAGCTGTCGATCAATCTCAAGCCGCTGGAGGAGCGCGGCGTGTCGGCCCAGCAGGTGATCGAACGCCTGCGCAACGGCACCCCGCAGATCCCGGGGGCGATGATGTTCCTCATGGTCGATCAGGATATCTACCTGGGTTCACCCTTCCGTCGCAGCGAGCATGAGGTGGTGCTGCGCTCGGACTCGCTGGATGCACTCAAGCTGTGGTCACGACGGGTGTCGGAAGCCATGCAGGCAATGCCGGAACTGGTGGATGTGGACGCGGCCGGCGGTGAGGAAACCCGCCAGGTGGTACTGGATATCGATCGGGAGGCTGCTCGGCGTCTGGGCGTGGACATGGCCACCATTGCCTCGGTGCTGAACAACTCCTTCTCACAGCGCCAGGTCGCTACCCTCTACGACGAGCTGAACCAGTATCGGGTAGTCATGGAGCTGGACCCGCGATTCACCAGTGATCCTGCCGTGCTGGAGCAGGTCGAGGTAGTCACCGCCGAGGGTAGCCGGGTTCCGCTGTCGACCTTCGCCAGCTGGGGCTACGGCATGGCCAGTGACCGGGTACGGCACGACGGCCAGTTCGCCTCGGTCGGCGTCGGCTATGCTCTGGCTCCGGGGGTGACTGCCTATGAGGCGGAGCAGGCCATCGAGCGGATGCTCGCCGAGATCATGCTGCCGGCCTCGGTGCATACGGTGCCCGCGTCCGCCGGCCGCCCGGATTTCAGCGTCAACCTCAATCAGCCCTGGCTGCTGCTGTGGGTGGTGCTGGCGGTGTACCTGGTGCTGGGTGTGCTCTATGAAAGCACCCTGCACCCGCTGACCATTCTCTCCACGCTGCCCTCGGCCGGGGTCGGTGCGCTGCTGGCACTGCAACTGAGCGGAACCAACTTCAGTCTGATCGCGCTGCTCGGGCTTTTTCTGTTGATCGGCGTGGTGATGAAGAACGCGATCATGATGATCGACTTTGCCCTGGTGGGGCAGCGCCGGGACGGTCTGTCCCCGCAGGCGGCCATCCGTCAGGCCGCACTGCTGCGCCTGCGCCCCATTCTGATGACCAACCTGGCCGGGTTGCTCGGCGCCGTCCCGCTGGTGCTCGGGTTCGGTGAAGGCGCCGAAATGCGCCGACCCCTGGGCATCGCCATCATCGGCGGTCTGGCGGTCAGCCAGCTGCTGACCCTGTATACCACGCCGGTGATCTACCTCTATCTTGAGCGCCTGCGTCAGCGGGTGCTGCGCCGCCGGAATACCCCGGCCGATCCTGTGAATGCATCGCCATGAAGATCCCTATTTCCACACTGTCACTCTCCGCCTGCCTGCTGCTGTCGGCCTGCACCCTGGGGCCGGATCATGTGCCGCCGGATACCATAGATACCACCCAGCTTCGCTACCAGGACGGCTGGCAGCCGGTGCCGGCGGACAGCTGGGCGGCCAGTGGCAGCTGGTGGACGGCTTTTGATGACGAGGCACTCAGCCAGCTGGTCGAACAGAGCCTGACGGCAAACCAGACCCTGGCCCAGGCCGAAGCGCGCTACCGTGCCGCCGAAGCGCAGTGGCGCCAGAGCCGGGGCGCGCGGGTGCCCGAGCTGGGCGCGGGGCTGGGCGCCACGCGCAGCGGCGGCAGCGACCGCTCCACTGCCAGTCAGTACGATGCCCGGCTGCAGGTCGGTTGGGCGCCGGATCTGTGGGGGCGGGTAAGACGCACCATCGAGGCGGATCAGGCCGGCATGCAGGCCAGCGCCGCGGATCTGGCGGCCGTGCGACTGGCGCTCCAGGTGGCGGTAGCCGAGTCCTATATCAACCTGCGCGCGCTTGACCGGCAGCAGGAGATACTGCGCGATACCCTGGCCGGCTACGAGCGCTCCGCCAGCCTGACCCGCAACCAGTATCAGGCGGGCATAGTCGCCCGTTCGGATGTGATCCAGGCGGAAACCCAGCTGCAGTCCCTGCGCACCGACCTGTATGACCTGCAGGCAGCCCGGGCCCGGGAACAGAATGCCCTGGCGGCGCTGCTCGGCGTGGCACCGGTACAGCTGAGCCTGGCCGAGCAGGGCACACTGCCTGTCGTGCCGACGCTGCCGCGCAGTCTGCCGGCCACGCTCATCGCCCGGCGCCCCGATGTGGTGGCGGCTGAGCGCCAGGTCGCTGCCGCCAACGCACGCATCGGCGTGGCCCGCACCGCCTGGCTGCCGGATGTCACTCTGGATCTCTGGGGTGGCGTGCAGAGCGGCAGTTTCAGTGGCCTGTTCGATGCCCCGGCGCGGGTGTGGTCACTGGGCCCGAGCCTGGCCCAGACCCTGCTGGACGGTGGCCAGCGCAGCGCTGCCCTGGAACTGGCCGTGGCCCGGCACGAAGAGCAGGCGGCCTTCTATCGGCAGACGGTGATCGACAGCCTGCGGGAGTTGGAAGATGTGCTGGCGACCCTGCAGATCCTCGGCGAGAAGGCCGAACAGCAGGCGGCGTTGTTGCAGCTGGCGGAGGAGAACGAGCGGGTGGCGAACAACCGTTACCGGGCCGGACAGGTGTCTTTCCTGGAAGTGGTAACGGCGCAGAATATTACCCTGGCTGCTCGTCGGGTGGCGGTGGATATCCATGCCCAGCGGCTGGCCGCCACTGTGCAGCTGGCGGCAATTATCGGCGGAGGGTGGGATCTGGAGGATCCGGTGATTCAGTCGGTGCTGGGGGAGTAGGGCCGTTTTCCCGGGCCGGGGCAGAACGGAGGGGCGTGCTGTGCACGCCGTTCGCAGCGGGGCGCTGCTCCTACAGGTCGGGGTGGCGGTAGTGCCGGGAGTGAGGAAGAGGTGGTCCTGGCTTGCGCTGGGGCGTGCTTTGCACGCCGTTCGCAGCGGGGGCGCTGCTCCTACGGGGTGGGGTAGAAGGGTAGAGCGGGGCGGGGATTAGTGTGGGAGCCCCGGCCCCCGGGGCGAATGGCGGGCGCCAGCCCGCCCCGGGGTCAGGATCACTCCTGATCGATGCTGCCCATGGCGGTGGTGTTGAAGCCACCATCCACATACAGGATCTCGCCGGAGATGCCGGAGGCCAGGTCGGAGCAGAGGAAGGCACCGGCGTTGCCGACTTCCTCGATGGTGACGTTGCGGCGCAGCGGGGTGCGGGCTTCGTTGTAGGCCAGCATCTTGCGGAAGCTCTTGATGCCGGAGGCGGCCAGGGTGCGGATCGGACCGGCGGAGATGGCGTTGACGCGGATGCCGTCTGGGCCGAGGCTGGTGGCCAGGTAGCGTACACCGGCTTCCAGGCTGGCCTTGGCCATGCCCATGACGTTGTAGTTGGGCATGGTGCGTACCGCGCCCAGATAGCTCAGGGTCAGCAGGTTGCCGTTGCGCTTCTTCAGGGCTTCACGGCCGGCCTTGGCCAGGGCGACGAAGCTGTAGGCGCTGATGTCGTGGGCGATCTTGAAGCCTTCGCGGGTGGTCACTTCGGTGAAATCGCCATCCAGCTGGTCACCGGGGGCGAAACCGACCGAGTGAACGATGCAGTCGATGCCCTCGGGCCACTTCTTCTCCAGCTCGGCGAATACCTGCTCGATCTGGGCATCGTCGGCCACGTCACAGGGAAAGCACATGTCTGCGCTGGAACCCCAGCCGGCGGCGAATTCTTCCACACGGCCCTTGAGCTTGTCGTTCTGGTAGGTGAAGGCCAGCTCGGCACCTTCGCGGTGCATGGCTGCGGCGATGCCCGAGGCAATGGACAGCTTGCTGGCTACACCAACGATGAGTACGCGCTTTCCGCTAAGAAATCCCATGTTCTTTTCCTGTTTCTCTGGGCCTCACAACGAGGCCGTTCTTTCGGATACCGGGTTGGCGAAGGCTGCCTCGAGCAACTGACGGGTATAGTCATGTTGCGGTGAGGCGAATATCTGCTCCGCCGGCCCCTGTTCTACAATTTCACCCTGGCGAATGACCATCAGCTGGTGACTGAGGGCCCTGACCACCGCCAGGTCGTGGCTGATAAACAGATAGCTCAGATTGTGCCTGCGCTGCAGGTCCCGCAGCAGCTCCACCACCTGGCTCTGCACAGTACGATCCAGTGCCGAGGTCGGCTCGTCCAGCAAAATCAGCGACGGCTTGAGCACCAGTGCCCGGGCGATCGCGATCCGCTGGCGCTGCCCGCCGGAAAACTCGTGCGGATAGCGATGCCGGCTGTCCGGATCCAGTCCCACTTCACGCAGGGCGTTGATCACCATCTGCTCCCGTTCGGCGGCGGTGCCGATGCGGTGCAGCTCCAGCCCTTCGCTGATGATCTGCTCCACCGACATGCGCGGACTCAGACTGCCGAAGGGGTCCTGGAACACCACCTGGAACTGGCGCCGGGCAGGGCGTACCGCCTTCTGGCCCAGTCCATCCAGGCGCTGACCGTTGCATTCTATCAGGCCCTGGCTCTCGACCAGACGCAGCAGCGCCAGGCCCAGGGTGGTCTTGCCCGAACCACTTTCGCCGACGATACCCAGGGTCTGCCCCGACTGCAGGGTAAAGCTGGCATCGGTCACTGCCTTGATGTGACCCACGGTGCGCTTGAACACGCCCTTGCGGATCGGGAACCAGACCCGCAGCTGCTCGGCGCGCATCACCACGGGCGCATCCGGTTGCACTTCCACCGGGGCGCCGGACGGGTCGGCGGCAATCAGCTGACGGGTGTACTCGTGCTGCGGATTGGCGAACAGTTCGGCACAATCATTCTCTTCGACGACCTCACCGCGGTACATGACACATACTCGGTGAGCAATTTTGCGTACCAGGTTCAGATCGTGACTGATCAGTAACAGCGCCATGCCCAGCTTCTGCTGCAGCGACTGCAGCAGTTCGAGGATCTTCTGCTGCACCGTCACGTCCAGTGCGGTGGTCGGCTCGTCGGCAATCAGCAGCTCCGGCTCGTTGGCCAGGGCCATGGCGATCATCACCCGCTGTCGCTGGCCACCGGACAGCTCGTGGGGGTAGGCCCCCAGACGCTTGCCCGGCTCGGGGATGCCGACCAGCTCCAGCAGCTCCAGCGTGCGGACGCGGGCAGCCTTCTTGTCCAGCCCCTTGTGCAGGAACAGCACCTCGCTGATCTGCCGCTCGATGGTGTGCAGCGGGTTCAGCGAACTCATCGGCTCCTGGAAGATCATCGAGATGCGGTTGCCGCGCACCTTGCGCAGCTGCTTCTCACTCATCGCCAGCAGGTCCTTGCCCTGATAGAGAATGCGCCCACTGGGGTGGCGGGCCTGGGAGTAGGGCAGCAGGCGCAGGATGGAGTGGGCGGTCACCGACTTTCCCGAACCGCTCTCGCCGACCAGCGCCAGGGTCTGCCCGGGCTGGATATCGAAGCTCACGCCACGTACTGCCAGGGTTTCCTCGCGCTCGGTGCGGAAGGCCACACTGAGGTTGTCGATCCGTATCAATGGCTCGGTCATGTCATTTCCTCGGGTCGAAGGCATCGCGTAGGGCTTCGCCGATGAATACCAGCAGCGACAGCATCACCGACAGCACGACGAAGGCGGTGATGCCCAGCCAGGGCGCCTGCAGATTGGCCTTGCCCTGGGCGATCAGCTCACCCAGTGAGGGCGAGCCGGGCGGGAGACCGAAGCCCAGAAAGTCGAGCGAGGTCAGGGTGATCACCCCGCCGGTGAGAATGAAGGGGAAGAAGGTCAGGGTGGCGACCATGGCGTTGGGCAGTATGTGGCGGAACATGATGGTACCGTTGCCGGCGCCCAGGGCGCGGGCCGCGCGCACGTACTCCAGGTTGCGCCCACGCAGAAATTCGGCGCGCACCACATCCACCAGTGCCATCCAGGAGAACAGCAGCATGATGCCCAGCAGCCACCAGAAGTTGGGCTGCACGAAGCTGGCCAGGATGATCAGCAGGTAGAGCACCGGCAGTCCCGACCAGACCTCGATGAAACGCTGCCCGAACAGGTCGATGCGCCCGCCGTAGAAGCCCTGGATGGCCCCGGCCACCACCCCGATGATGGAGCTGAGGATGGTCAGGGTCAGGGCAAAGAGTACCGAGATGCGGAAGCCGTAGATCACCCGGGCCAGCACGTCCCGAGCCTGATCGTCGGTACCCAGCCAGTTGTCCGCCGAGGGCGGTGCCGGTGCCGGAACCTGCAGATCGTAGTTGATGGTGCCGTAGCTGTAGGGAATCGGCGGCCACAGCATCCAGCCACCGGCCTCCTCGATCAGCTCGCGCACATAGGGGCTGCGGTAGTCGGCCTCGATGGGAAACTCACCGCCGAACTCGGTTTCGGCATAGCGCTTGAACACCGGGAAGTACAGCTCGTCCTGGTAGCCGACCACCAGCGGCTTGTCGTTGGCGATCAGCTCGGCACCCAGGCTGAGGACGAACAGCACCAGGAAGATGTGCAGCGACCACCAGCCGCGGCGGTTGGCGCGGAAGCGGGCAAAGCGGCGCTGGTTGAGCGGAGACAATTTGAAACGTGACATGCTCAACCCTCCCGGCTTTCGAAGTCGATGCGCGGATCGACCAGGGTATAGGCGATGTCACCGATCAGCTTCACCACCAGCCCGAGCAGGGTGAAGATGTACAGGGTGCCGAACATCAGCGGGTAGTCCCGGTTGATGGCCGCCTCGAAGCCGAGCAGGCCAAGGCCGTCGAGGGAGAAGATCACCTCGATCAGCAGGGCACCGGTGAAGAATACGCTGATCAGGGCTGCCGGGAAGCCGGCGATGATCAGCAGCATGGCGTTGCGGAACACGTGGCCGTAGAGCACGCGGTTTTCCGACAGGCCCTTGGCGCGGGCAGTGACCACGTACTGCTTGCCGATCTCGTCGAGGAAGCAGTTCTTGGTCAGCATGGTCAGGGTGGCGAAGCTGCCGATGACCATGGCGGTGATCGGCAGCACCAGGTGCCAGAGGTAGTCGGTGATCTTGCCCCAGGTGCTCAATTCCTCCCAGTTGTTGGAAGTCAGCCCGCGCAGGGGGAACCAGTCGAAGTAGCTGCCGCCGGCAAACAGCACGATCAGCAGAATGGCCAGCAGGAAGCCGGGAATGGCGTAGCCGACGATGATCAGCGAGCTGGTCCAGACATCGAAGGCCGAGCCGTGGCGGATGGCCTTGCGGATGCCCAGGGGGATGGAGATCAGATAGGTTAGCAGGGTGGTCCACAGGCCGAGGGAAATGGACACCGGCATCTTCTCGATGATCAGATCGATGACGCTGGCATCACGGAAGAAGCTGTCGCCGAAATCGAAGGTCAGGTAGCCCTTGATCATGAGCCAGAAGCGCTCATGGGCCGGCTTGTCGAAGCCGTACATGCGCTCGATCTCGGCGATGATCTCAGGATCCAGCCCCTGGGCGCCGCGGTAGCTGCTGCCGCTGGCGACCTCCGCGTGCATGCTGCCGGAAATACGGCTGGTGGCGCCCTCGAAGCCCTCGAGGTTGGCGATCATCTGTTCCACCGGGCCGCCCGGGGCGGCCTGGATGATCAGGAAGTTGATCATCAGGATGCCGAACAGGGTGGGAATGATCAGCAGCAGACGCCGAATGATGTAGGCCAGCATGGCTTAGGGCTCCTGCTCGGGTTCGGGCAGCAGCACCGGGGCGGGCTGGGTGCCTTCCTCGGTAGCCCACCAGGTGTAGAGGCCCAGGTCGTACTTCGGTGGCTGCTCGGGGTGGGCGAACTTGTTCCAGTAGGCCACCCGGTACACGCTGGTGTGGTAGTTGGGTATCAGGTAGTGGCCGGCCCGCAGCACCCGGTCCAGCGCACGGGTGTAAGTGATCAGCTCGGCTCGGGAATCGGCCTGGATGAGCCCTTCAACCAACTGATCGATGGCCGGATCACGCAGCCCCATGAGATTGCGGCTGCCTGGATTGTCGGCGCTGGAGGAGTGCCAGTACTCGCGCTGTTCGTTGCCCGGCGAGTTGGACTGGGCAAAGCTGGTGACCACCATGTCGAAGTCGCGGGAACGCAGGCGATTGACGTATTGCGACACATCGATGCGGCGCAGCTGCATGTCGATGCCCAGCGAGGCCAGGTTGCGCTTGAAGGGCAGCAGCACCCGCTCGAAATCCGCCTGGATGAGCAGGAATTCGAAGCTCAGCTGCTCGCCATCGGCATTGACCAGTTGATCATTCTCGATCCGCCAGCCGGCCTCCTGCAGCAGCTCGTAGGCCTGGCGGCGCTGATCGCGGATGTTGCCACTGCCATCGGTGACCGGAGGGACATAGGCCGGGCCGAACACCTCGGCGGGCAGTTGCTCGCGCAGGGGCTCGAGCAGGGCCAGCTCGTCTTCACCGGGCAGGCCTTCGGCGCCCAGTTCCGAGTTGCCGAAGAAGCTGGAGCTGCGCTCATAGGCGCCATGGAACAGGCGGCTGTTGGCCCATTCGAAGTCGAACAGCAGGGCGATGGCCTTGCGCACCCGCACGTCCTGGAAATACGGTTTGCGCAGATTGAACACGAAGCCCTGCATGCCCCGGGTATTCAGGTTGGGGATCTCTTCCCTGATGATGCGTCCGTCGCTGAGCGCCGGGCTGTCATAGCCGGTGCTCCAGTTCTTGGCGCTGAACTCCTCGTTGAAATCGAACTGGCCGGCCTTGAAGGCCTCCAGGGCCACACCCAGATCCCGGTAGTAGTCGACGACGATGCGATCGAAATTGTAGAAGCCGCGGCGGACCGGCAGATCCGCTGCCCAGTAGTCGGTGACCCGCTCGAAGGTCACTGTGCGCCCGGGGCGTACCTGGCCGATGCGGTAGGGGCCACTGCCCAGGGGCGGTTCCAGTCCGGTGCGGCTGAAGTCGCGTTCGGACCAGTAATGTTCCGGCAGCACCGGCAACTGACCGAGTACCAGCGGCAGCTCGCGGTTGCGAGCGTGGGTGAAATGAAAGATGACGCTGTGCTCGTCCTCGGCCACCACCTCCTTTACATCGCCGTAATAGGCCTTGTAGAAGGGCGCGCCTTTCTCCAGCAGGGTGTTGAAGGTGAAGACCACATCGCTGGCGGTAATCGGCTGGCCATCATGGAAGCGGGCCTCGGGGCGCAGGTGGAAGCGCACCCAGGTATTGTCCTCGGCCTGCTCCATGCTGTGGGCGATCAGGCCATACTCGGTAAAGGGTTCATCCAGCGAATGGACCGTCAGGGTGTCGTAGATCAGTCCCAGCTGGTCGGCGGCGGTACCGCGGCTGATGAAGCCGTTGAAGGAGTCGAAACTGCCGAAGGCGGAAAGGCGCAGGGTGCCGCGCTTGGGGGCTTCGGGATTGACATAGTCGAAGTGCTGGAAGTCGGCGGGATATTTCGGCGGTTCGCCGTACAGGGTCAGGGCGTGGCTGCCGTTGGCGGCGCTGGCGGTGCAGGCCAGTGACAGGAGCAGGCAGCCCAGAGCGGTTGTCAGCTTATCGAGCATCAGATGACCTTGTTATCGTTCGGATCAATCCATCCACCAGGTCCGGATGGCCAGCGAATAGGGTGGCGTTGCTGGTGATCGCAGATAACTGCGATGGGCAACGCGGTGGTAGTCAATATACCAGTTCGGAATCATGTAGTGCTCCCACAATAACACCCTGTCCAGTGCACGGGCGGCAGCGACCTGGCGGTTGCGGGTGCGGGCGTTGAGCAGCTCGTCCACCAGTGCGTCGACCACCGGGTTGTCGATGCCGGCATAGTTGCGGCTGCCCTTGACGTTGCGCTGGGAGGAATGGAAGTAGGTGTACTGTTCATGCCCCGGCGACAGGCTCTGGGGCAGGGTGGTGAGAATCATGTCGAAATCGAACTGATCCAGCCGGGCCTTGTACTGGGCCCGATCCACGGTGCGCACCCGCAGTTCTATGCCGAGGCGCGCGAGATTGGTACGCCAGGGCAGGAGAATGCGCTCCAGACTCGGGTTGACCAGCAGCACCTCGAACACCAGCGGGCGCCCCGCTTCGTTCTGCAGCCTGCCGTTGCTGAGCTTCCAGCCGGCCCGGTTGAACAGCGCCACCGCCTCGCGCAGGGTTTCCCGGGGAATGCCCCGGCCATCGGTCACCGGCAGGGTGAAGGGCTGCAGGAAGAGCTCCGGCGGCAGGTGCTGGCGGAATGGCTCCAGAAACAGGAATTCCTGGCCGGCGGGCAGCCCGGTGGCGCTGAACGGACTGTTGGGGAAGTAGCTCAGGGACCGTCGATAGGCTTCATGGAAGAGCACGCGGTTGGACCATTCGAAGTCGAACAGCATGCCCAGCGCCTGCCGCACCTCCCGCCGGTCGAAGGGCGCGCGCCGGGTATTGAAGAACAGGCCCTGGGTGGAGGCGGGGATTTCGTGCTGGATGGCCCGCTTGAGCACCGCCCCGCTGGTCACCGCCGGGAAGTCGTAGGCGTTGGCCCAGTTGCTGGCCTTGTGTTCCAGATAGATATCGAACTCGCCGGCCTTGAAGGCTTCGAAGGCGACGTTGTTGTCGCGGTAGAACTCGACCTCCATGCGGTCGACATTGTACTTGCCCCGGTTGATCGGAAGATCCTGTCCCCAGTAGTTCCTGACCCGTTCGAATACCAGACGGCGGCCGGGCGCCACCTCGCTGATGCGGTAGGGGCCGCTGTTGAGCGCCGGCTCGAAGGTGGTTTCGCCGAAGGGGCGATCGCGCCAGTAATGTTCCGGCAGCACAGGCAACTCGCCCAGACGCAGGATCAGCAGCGGGTTGTCTGCCTGCTTGAAGATGAAGCGGATGCGATGGGGGCCGAGCAGATCGTAGCGGGCCACGTCCTGCAGCATGGCCCGGTAATTGGGGTGACCCTGTTCGCGCAGCAACCGGTAGCTGAAGGCAACGTCGTGGGCGGTGATGGAGCGGCCGTCATGGAAACGCGCCTCGGGCCTGAGGTTGAACACCACCCAGCTGCGGTCGTCGGGAAACTCCAGGCTCTCGGCGATCAGGCCGTAGGCGGAGAAGGGCTCGTCGCCCGAAGGGTCATAGATGCCGCTGCCGACCATCAGCGGCTCGTTCAGTTCGCTGATGCCGTACTGGTAGAAGTTGCCGGTAGCGATAGGGCTGGTGCCCTTGAGCGTGTAGGGATTCAGGGTGTCGAAGGTGCCGCTGCCCATGACCCGCAGGGTGCCGCCCTTGGGCGCCTCGGGGTTGACGTAATCCAGATGGCTGAAGTCCTCGGCGTACCTGGGCAGGCCGAACACGGAGTAACCGTGCTGACGATAGATGGCCGCGTCCACCAGCCCCGACAGGCTGGCTGTCAGCAGCAGGACGAGCAGGAGAAGCAATGGGCGGATCGGGGATCGTGTAAGCATGGTCTGCGCGTACGCTACCATTGTGCGAGCACAAGCGAAAGCGGGCGGGATGCCAGCATGTCAGTTGCCATCCCGGGTTCGGCTGATCAGGGCAGATGCAGCGTCAGTTGCTGGCCGGGCTTGAGCAGAGTATCCACCCCGTTCCAGGCGCGCAGCTGCTTGACCTCGACATTGAACCGGCGGGCGATGCTATAGAGCGAATCACCCGACTGTACGGTGTAGGTGCGTGGCCGATTGCTTCTCGGCGCGCTGCCGGTCGGGGTGTTACCGGCAAGCTGGGTAGCACCGGCGCTGGGGATGATCAGTTGCTGACCGACATTGATCAGGTTGCTCTGCAGGTTGTTGGCCTGACGCAGTGCTTCCACGCTGGAGCCGTGCTGACGGGCAATGGCCGACAGGTTGTCACCGCGTCGCACCGTGTAGCGGCTGAAGGGCACGCGCTCGCTGTCGGGCAAACGGGCCAGGGCGGCGCTGAACTGCTCGGCCTGGGCTACGGGTACGAGCAACTGGTACGGCTGGCGCGGTGTGGCAACCCGGTGCTTGAACGCCGGGTTCAGGTAGCGCATTTCGTCCGCGCTGATACTCGCCAGTTCGGCTGCCTTGAGCAGGTCCAGCGGGCGGCGGATGGTGATCTGGGCAAAATAGGGCTCATCGTTCAGGTCGGGCAGGCTGATGCCGAACTGCTCCGGCGTGCTGACGATCTGCGCCAGGGCCAGCAGCCGCGGCACGTAATCCATGGTCTCGCTGGGCAGCTGCAGGTTCCAGTAGTCAGCCGGCAGACCCAGTTCCTGGTTGCGCTTCACGGCCCGGCCGATGCAGCCCTCGCCGCAGTTGTAGGCCGCGACCGCCAGCAGCCAGTCGCCGTCGAACATGTTGTTCAGTCGGGTCAGATAATCCAGTGCGGCATTGGTCGAGGCGGTAATGTCCCGACGGCCGTCATAGATGTCGTCCTGGTGCAGCGAAAAGACCCGTCCGGTCGAAGGGATGAACTGCCAGATGCCAGCGGCCTGGGAGCGCGAGTAGACCATGGGGTTGTAGCCGCTCTCGACGAAGGGCAGCAGTGCCAGCTCCAGCGGCATGCCGCGCTTGTCCAGCTCTTCCACGACATAATGCAGATAGCGTCTGGCGCGCTCGGAAGTGACTTCGAAATAGCGGGCCTGGGACGCATAGTGCAGCCGCTGCTTGTCTACCCGCGGACTGTCGAGCAGGGTCGGGTCGAGCTGGAAGCCGTCGCGGATGCGGGTCCACAGGGTATAGGGTTCATCGGCCTTGCGGGTGCTGCGCCAGTTGCCGAGGCGATTGGGTCTGTGATCACTGCTGGCGGCGGGGGCGGAACTGATTCGAGGTGCTGCGGACTGGTCGGTGCGGTTGGTGGTGGTCTGGCAGCCGACAAGCACCAGGAGCCACAGCGTCAGGAGTCCATTTCTGAGAACGTTGGGCGTAACAGTCATGGGGGCCATCCTTTGAAATTTGCCCGATTCTAGGGAGTCACTTCCCGAGGGTCAACCGAGCTGGCAGAGGCCATCTGTCGCACGTGGCGCCGCGCCATGATGCAGCGGCGCCAGAGCGGCCTGCCGCCGGTTGGCTGAACTATGTCAGAATATGTCCTTCCATGCACGTATTGCGGCAAATGTCTCGGCGCCGGGGGTAACCTCGCCACCGGCCTGGCGGCTCGCGGCCTCGACCACCGCCGGCTCCGCACTGCGCAGGAAGGGATTGGTCCGCTTCTCCAGGGCCAGCGTGGTGGGCAGGGTGATCTGACCATCCCGGCGCAGGTCTTCCACTACCTCCAGACGTACGCGGATGTCCGGGTTGTCCGGTTCCACCGCCTGGGCAAAACGCAGGTTGGCTTGGGTGTATTCATGGGTGCAATATATGGTGGTGGCATCCGGCAGGGCAGCCAGGCGCTGGAGCGAGTCGTGCATCTGCGCCGGGGTGCCTTCGAAAACCCGTCCGCAGCCACCGGCGAACAGGGTGTCGCCACTGAGCAGCCAGGGTTCCTGCGGGTCATCGCAGAAGAAGGCAATATGATCCAGGGTGTGACCGGGCACTGCGATGACGCGAATGCTCTGGCCGGCCAGGTTGATCTGATCACCGTCGGCGAGTGTCCGGTCGATACCGTCGATGGCCGGGTTGTCCGGCCCCAGAACCCGGCACTGGGTGGCGGCCTTGAGCGACAGTACCCCGCCGGTATGGTCCCGGTGGTGATGGGTCAGCAGAATCGTGCTCAGCTGGTATTCGGGGTGGCGGCCGAGCCAGCTTATCACCGGTCGGGCGTCACCCGGGTCGACAGCCGTCACCTTGAAAGAGGTGTCATCTGTCAGCAGCCAGATGTAGTTGTCCTGAAAGGCGGGAAGGGCAATGAAGGTCGGCATGACAGGCTCGCTTTCCGGAATCGTAGTTGCAGCTATCTTATAGGAGGTTGGCGTGCCCAGGCCAACCCGGAGGCCCCATGGAGATTCCCGAACAATCCCGTTCCATCAGTCAGGAGGATCTGCTCAGGCTCATCTGTGTCGCTCGGCAGTGGCTCGACAGCGCTCCCGGCCAGATGCTGCTCAGCAGCGAGCGCTGCATAGTGCAGCAGGAGCTGCAGAAATGCTTCGGTCAGCACCTGGTGCAGTATGGCCTGCTGCCGGGGCTGCTGGATGAGCAGCATTCGGTCTTGCGCAACCACTGGCGCCTGGACCTTCAGGTCGGTCCGGACTGCCTGCCGGTGGACGAAACGAGCTGGCCCTTCGCTCCCCACTCACTGGACGTGGTATTGCTGCACCACGGCCTGGATTTCTGCCTGTCGCCACGCAGCCTGCTGCGTGAAGCCAGTCAGGCGGTGCGTGCCGGCGGGCATCTGCTGGTGTTCGGCTTCAACCCATGGAGCTGCTGGGGACTCAATCATTTCGCCGGTCGGGACTGGTTCAGCGAGGCCGGATTCATCAGTCCGGCACGGCTGACGGACTGGCTGGAACTGCTGGGTTTTGCGGTGGAGAAAAGAGTCGATGGATGTTATCGTCCGCCGCTGAATTCAAGCGCCTGGCTGGAGCGTTTCAGCTGGCTGGACAGCTGGGGGCAGCGTCACCAGCTGCCGGGGGGCGGCTTCTATTTCCTGCGTGCCCGCAGGCAGACCCTCGGTGCGATACCCCGCCGGCAGCGGACCATCGCCTTTCCGGCCCTGGGTCTGCCGCCGCTGGTCGCAGGAAACCGCCGGGCGCACAAACGGGACAAGACATGACGCATGTAATCGAGATATTTACCGACGGCGCCTGCAAGGGCAATCCCGGCCCGGGCGGCTGGGGCGTATTGCTGCGTCTGGGCGAATATCAGAAGACCCTGTTCGGCGGCGAGCCGCAGACCACCAATAACCGCATGGAGCTGATGGCGGCCATCCGCGGTCTGCAGGCCCTGAAGAAGGCCCCGGCCAATGTCCGGCTGACCACCGACTCGCAGTATGTGATGAAGGGTGTCTGCGAATGGATGCCCAACTGGAAGAAGCGCGGCTGGAAAACCGCTGGCCGCCAGCCGGTGAAGAATGCCGATCTCTGGCGTCAGCTGGATGAGCTGGTCAGTCAGCACCATGTGCAGTGGCAGTGGGTCAAGGGCCACAGTGGTCATCCGGAGAACGAGCTGGCCGACCAGCTGGCCAACCGGGGAGTGGAAGAGGTCATGATGAAGGGGAGTGCGGTGAATGCGTGAAGTCGTTCTGGATACCGAAACCACGGGTATCGAGGTAAGGGAAGGTCATCGCATCATCGAGATCGGCTGTGTCGAGCTGCTCGACCGGCGCCTGACCGGCCGGCACTTCCATGTCTACATCAATCCCGAGCGGGAGGTGGAAGAGGGCGCCTTCCAGGTCCACGGGATCTCCGACGAGTTTCTTGCGGACAAGCCGCTGTTCGCCGACGTGGCCGACGAGTTCATGGACTTCATCCGCGGCGCCCAGCTGGTGATCCACAACGCCGCGTTCGACGTGGGCTTCATCGATGCCGAGCTGGAGCGGCTTGGCCGTCACGGTTGCGTGGCCGACCACTGTTCGGTAGTGGATACCCTGCTGCTGGCCCGGCACAAGCATCCCGGACAGCGCAACACCCTGGACGCCCTGTGCAAGCGCTACGGGGTGGACAACTCCCAGCGGGAGCTGCACGGCGCGTTGCTGGACGCCGAGATTCTCGCGGATGTCTATCTGATCATGACCGGCGGCCAGACGGCGCTGGTACTGGCGGGACAGGGGTCCGAGGGCAGTGCGGACCAGCCCGGGGAGATCCGTCGCCTCGACCCGCAGTCACGGCCGGTGCTGCCGGTGGTGCGGGCGACCGAGGAGGAGCTGGCGGCCCACGAGCAGCGTCTGGCTGCCATAGAGAAGGCGGCGGGTTTTGCCTTGTGGCGGCAGATGGAAGCGATTGAGGCCTGAATCTGCGGCACTTTCCACAGAACAGGCACGGGGAGCAAATCCCGGGTATGCCGCCGGGGGCCATGCTTGATATAGTGCATGACTTGATAAGAACAAGCAGTTTGTCAGGGAGTTACGCATGCGTGAGTACCAATCGCTGCTGGTGGAGCAGCAGGGCGCCATTGCCCATGTCATGATCAATCGCCCGGCCAAGGCCAACTCGATGGATGAGGCTTTCTGGACCGAGATGGTCGAGGTGTTCGACTGGGTTGATCGGACCGACAGCGTGCGTGTGGCGGTCATCTCCGGGGTGGGCAGGAATTTTTCCGCGGGCATCGATCTGCAGATGCTGGCGCAGGCCGCCGGCAGCATGGTCGCCGACATCGGTCGCAACGCCGAGCGTATCCGTCACAACATCCTCAAGCTGCAGAGCGCCTTCAATGCCGTCGACGAGTGCCGCAAGCCGGTGATCGCGGCAGTCCATGGTTACTGTATTGGCGGTGCCATCGACCTGATTTCCGCCTGTGACATGCGCTACTGCACCCCGGATGCCCACTTCTCGATCAAGGAAATCGACATGGGAATGGCGGCCGACGTGGGAACCCTGCAGCGATTGCCGCGTCTGATAGGCGATGGCATCATGCGGGAACTGGCCTATACCGGGCGTCCCGTATACGGTGAAGAGGCGGCGCGTATCGGCCTGGTCAATCAGGTGTTTGCCGATCATGACGCGCTCCTTGAAGGAGTGATGGACATAGCCCGGCAGATTGCTGCAAAGTCACCACTAGCCATTCGCGGAACCAAGGAAATGATCCGCTACAGCCGTGACCACAGCGTGGCGGACGGATTGAATTACATAGCGACCTGGAATGCAGCCATGCTCCAGTCGGAAGATCTCAAGGTGGCGGTTGCTGCGCACATGAGCAAGAAGCCGGCCGAGTTTGCCGACTGAAGATCCAGTCTGATTGCAGGGATGAGGGAGACTGAAGCGATGTTAACAGGTGCTACATCACTTGATCTGGTCAGGGACGAGCTGTTCGTCAGCGTAGGCGAAGTGGAGGATCTGCTGCAGCAGTTCCTCGAGCAGCGGGACAGTGGTCACCTGCTGCAGCAGGCCATCGAGGGGCTGCAGCAGCTCAGGGGAACCCTGAATCTGATCGAGCTGCACGGAGCGGCGCTGCTGCTGGAAGAGATGGTTGCCCTGGCGACCGACATTCCGGTCCATGAAGGTGATGTGCTCAACGCTCCCCTGTCCGCCCTGTGCAACAGCCTCTTCCTTCTGCGCCGCTATCTGCACTTCTGCCGTCAGCAGGGGGGCGAGCGCCCCGAGCTGCTGCTGCCGCTGATCAACGAGCTGCGCTCGCACCGGCCGGACACCAAACCCCTGCCCGAAAGCCATTTCTATCCACTGGATCCTGCCCGGGTGCCGCCGGCACTGCGCAACGGTTCCCGCGACATGCTTGAGCCCAAGACCTTCGCGCGACTGCGGCAGATGTTCCAGCTGGGCCTGCTGGATGTCATCCGTCACGAGTCCGGTGCCGGCATCAATCTCAAGAAGCGTGCCCTGCAGCGCTGGGAAGCCCGCATGAATGATCATGTGGCGACCCTCAGCTGGATCGCCTCCGCAGCCCTTGAGGCCATCGAAAAGACCCCCCTGGATCTGACCCGCGAGCGCAAGCTGCTGTTTTCCCGTCTGGACCGGGAGATCAAGCGTCTGTATGCCGGGCAGCCGGAGACCCAGGGCACCGCCCAGCTGCGGGTTGAGCTGCTGTATCTGGTGGCGCTGGCCGGCGAGCAGTGCGAGTTGTGCCAGGAAGTGCGGCGCACCATCAATCTGCCGGATCCCGGCTATACCGAGGCCAGTCTGAAGCAGGCCTTTGAAAGCCTGCGCGGGCCGGGCGCCGACGTCATGCGCTCGGTGGCCGAAGCACTGCAGGAAGAGATCACCTCGACCAAGGACATGCTCGACCTGCTGGCGCGCAATGCCGGCGACACCGATCAGGCGCTGGAAACCCTGGATGCCTCCCTGCAGCGCCTGTGGAAGACACTGAGTGTGCTCGACATGCCCGCCACCTCCGAGCAGATCCGCAACGCTGCTGTTCAGCTCGAAGGCTGGCAGCCCGGGGATACCCAGACCCTGGAGCTGGTGGCCGATGCTGTCCTGCATGCCGAGCTGCTGGTGGCACGCATGGAAACCGCAGGGGAGGTCATCGGTTCGCTGGGCAATGACCAGCACAGCGCGCCGGTGGAACTCAAGGAAGCCCATATCGTGCTGGTCGAGGAATCCCAGGCAGGGCTGGCGCTGGCACGCCGGGCCCTGACCGCCTACGTCGAATCCGACCACGACCGCATGCACCTGATGAATGTGCCCGCTACACTGGAAACCGTACGCGGCGGCCTGATCTTCCTGGGCATGACCCGTGCAGCCGAGATCATTCGTGCCGCGGCACGTTTCATTCAGGAAGCGCTGGTCGATGGCAGCAAGGCCCCGGCGGAGTCCAAACTGGAAGTGCTGGCCGATGCGCTGACCAGTATCGAGTTCTATCTGGAGTCGGCTGAGCGCTCCTCGGTCAACAAGGGCGATGTACTGGCCCTGGCGGAGGAGAGCCTCGCCGAACTGGGATACAAGGTAGGCAGCTGAAGATGCAGAAGATCACCCGGTTTACCTCATCCTTCTCTGCGCAAGCGGGGGCGGATGGCTGGGTGCTGATTCGGCATGAGCAGTCCTTTGCCATCTATCAGGGCAACCTGCTGCATGATCCGGACATGGCTCGCTACCTGGGCGATGCCGAATATCAGGTGACCCTGGGGCTGGTTGATGACCGTCCTTGCCGGCTTGTGCGGGTCAAGGAGCAGGTCGACCTGCCGGGTCTTTCCTGGCAGGGGCTGCGCGGGCTGCTGGGCAACGTGGACAACACCACCTTCCGCCTGCTCGGTGTCGCCCAGCAGCTGGATATCTGGTATGACACCCATCGCTTCTGTGGACGCTGCGGCGAACGGACCCACCTGCGGGACGATGAACGGGCCATGGAGTGCCCGGCGTGCGGCAACCGCCAATACCCCAAGCTGGCCCCCTGCATCATAGTGCTGGTCACCCGTGGCAATGAGGTGCTGCTGGCACGCTCGCCCAACTTCCGCAGCGGTTTCTTCAGTACCCTGGCCGGCTTCATCGAGCCCGGCGAGTCGGCGGAAGAGGCGCTGCGCAGGGAAGTCATGGAGGAGGTGGGTATCGACGTGCGCAACCTCGAGTATCTCGGCAGCCAGAACTGGCCCTTCCCCAATTCCCTGATGCTCGGTTTCCACGCCGAATACGCCGGCGGCGAGATTGTCCCGCAGCCCGGCGAGATTGAAGAGGCCCACTGGTGGCATGTCGACCAGTTGCCGGCCATCCCCCCGCGGGGCACCATTTCCCGGTGGCTGATCGATTGTTACCTGGCCAGGCTGGCCGGCCAGCCGGAGCCGCCGGTTCCGGCCTGATCTTCTACAAGGAGCGTACATGCAATACCTGGGACTGGCGGTGCTGACAGGCTGCTTCGGCCTGCTTCTGCTGTTCATCACACTGCGTCTGGGCTGGCGCCTGGAGTGGCTGCTGGGCTGGCTCAAGGGGTGTGCCCTGCTGGTGCTGTTGGCGCTGTGCGGTGGTCTCGCCCTGCTGGCCTGGGAATTCTCCCGGTTTCAGCCCATCGTCGACGGCGCACGCATAGCGACCCTGGACTTCCGCCAGCTGGCGGACAAGCAGCACGAGGTTTATCTGGCACCGGCGATGAGCTCGCCGCTGCCGCTGCACGGGGACCTCTGGGAGCTGGATGTGCAGGTATTGCGCTGGCGCGGTCTGCCACACATGCTCGGTCTGGAGGATGGCTACCGGCTGGATCGGCTGAGAGGGCGCTATCTGACCCTGGAACAGCAACAGGAAATGGGCTCGGGCCTGAGCCACTCACTGCATGGTACGCCCGCCTGGCGTGACGCCTGGCACTGGCTTGATCAGCTGAATCTTTCCTGGCTGTATGCCGATGCCTTCACCATCCGTTTCATGCCCATCGCCGATGGCGCGCGCTTTGCGGTGGAGATAGGAGTGACCGGTCTGTCACCGGTGGCAATGAACACCCAGGCACTGGACGCCATGAAGGGGCTGGAGTAGGCGGGTTTTCCGGAAAATCCGTTCGCCGATGGGGTCAAGGGCGCGCCTGTGCGCGCCCTTACGCCTCAGGACAGCATGCCTCCATCGACGTTGATGGCCGCGCCTGTGGTGTAGCTGGAGGCGTCGCTCACCAGATACAGCACGGTACCAGCCATTTCGGTCGGATCAGCCGGGCGCGCCATGGGAATGCGCTGCAGTGCCGGCTTGAGGATGCTGTCGTTCTTCACCAGCGCCGAGGCGAATTTGGTGTCGGTCAGACCCGGCAGCAGGGCATTGCAACGGATACCGAACTGGGCGCACTCCTTGGCGAAGACCTTGGTCATGTTGATCACCGCGGCCTTGGTGATGGAGTAGATACCCTGCATCAGGCCCGGAACCAGACCGTTGACCGAAGCGACGTTGAGGATGGCGCCGCCGCCGTTCTCGCGCATCAGCTTGCCGGCCTCGACGGACATGAAGAAATAGCCGCGGATGTTGACGTCCACGGTCTTCTGGAAGGCGGACAGGTCGGTGTCCAGCACGTTGCCGAAGTAGGGGTTGGTGGCGGCGTTGTTGACCAGGATGTCCAGTTTGCCGAACTGGCTGCGGATCGCCTCGATGGTGGCGGTAATCTGTTCCATTTCGCCGATGTGACAGGCCATGGCGCTGGCCTGACCGCCGGCGGCGACGATGGAGTCGGCTACCTGCTGGCAGTCGTCGATCTTGCGGCTGCTGACGATCACATGGGCACCTTGCTGAGCGAGCAGGCGGGCGATGGCTTCGCCGATGCCACGGCTGGCGCCGGTAACCAGGGCGATTTTGCCGTCCAGATCAAACAGTTGGGTTTTCTGCATGGGCTTGTCCTTGTCTTGAATCGGGTTTGCCGGTCAATCTACTGCAGGGACCGCTGGCTGCCAACCAACGGGCCGGGTTATCAGGCACCGTGTTGGCGGGGCATAAAAAAACCGGAGCCTGGCTCCGGTTTTCGGGGATGGGGTCGATCAGACCGGGAACAGCTCGCCCAGCTTCAGGGCCAGCATCATGTCGCCCTCGGCGCGCAGCTTGCCACTCATGAAGGCCTGCATGCCATCGGTCTCGCCGGTGATCACGCCGTTGAGGGTCTCGGAATCCATGATCAGGGTCACGTTCGGATCCTCAGCATCGCCTTCGGCAACGTTGCAGGTGCCATCCTTGATCACGGCGTAAAAGTTGGAATCATCCTCGATGTTGAATTGGAAAGTCAGGTCCAGGCCGGAAGCGGCCGCCGGGTTGAACTTGCCTTCCATGTTTTTGATGATTTCAGCAACGGTAGTCATGGACTCTTCCTTTATCGGATGTTTCATTGGGCAACGGTAACTCCGTTGCATGCACGGGTATGTGACTCGTCAGAGGGTAGGGCGGGTCGGTCGGGCTGTCAACAAAAATCAT
The DNA here is from genome assembly GCF_900115905.1 of Halopseudomonas formosensis. Taxonomy (GTDB): domain Bacteria; phylum Pseudomonadota; class Gammaproteobacteria; order Pseudomonadales; family Pseudomonadaceae; genus Halopseudomonas; species Halopseudomonas formosensis. Next base: position 58,368 of record NZ_FOYD01000002.1, on the reverse strand, counting down.
ACGGTCGTTTGAATTCCCCCTGCCAAGCGCTGTCTGCATAAGAAGACGCATGGGGTATGCTTGCAATTCAGTGAACCTGTAAGGAGATATCTGTGGAGTGGCTTGCCGAGTACGGACTGTTTGCAGCCAAGGCGCTGACCGCGCTGGTGGTGGTGTTCATCATCCTGGTAATGGTGGCTTCCCTGAGGGGGCGTCAGCGTCGGGGGGAAGGGGTACTGCAGGTGACCCGGCTCAATGATCAACTAGCGGACATGACCGATCGCCTGGGCCAGGCGGTGCTCGACAAGCCGGCGCTCAAGGCGCTGCACAAGAGCCGCAAGCAGGAGGCCCGGGCCCGCAGCAAGGGCGGCGCTGATCGGGACAAGGTGTTCGTGCTCAACTTCAATGGTGATATCAAGGCCAGCGCCCTGGAAAGTCTGCGCCATGAGGTGACCGCCGTGCTGGAGCTGGCCACCCCGCGGGACGAGATAGTGCTGCGCCTGGAAAGCGGCGGGGGCATGGTGCACGCCTATGGACTGGCCGCATCGCAGCTGACCCGTGTTCGAGATGCCGGGGTGCCCCTGACGATATGCGTCGACAAGGTGGCGGCCAGCGGGGGTTACATGATGGCCTGTATCGGTGATCGGGTACTGGCGGCGCCCTTTGCCATGCTCGGGTCGATCGGGGTGGTGGCGCAACTGCCGAACTTCCACCGTGTGTTGAAGAAGCATGATGTGGACTACGAGATGCTCACCGCCGGGGAGTACAAGCGCACTCTGACCCTGTTCGGTGAAAATACCGAGAAGGGCCGGGAGAAGTTCCAGGAGGACCTGGAGAACATCCATCGGCTGTTCAAGCAATTCGTTTCCCGTTATCGACCGGTTCTCAACGTCGACGAGGTGGCCACGGGCGAGGTCTGGTTCGGTACCGAGGCACTGCAGAAAGCCCTGGCCGACGAGATACGTACCAGTGATGAGTACATCAGCCAGCGCATCCGCCAGGCCGATGTGTTTGAAGTGCACTTCCATCGTCCGAAGAAGCTGCAGGATCGCTTGAGCTCAACCATGTCAGCGGCGCTGGACCGCCTGCTGTTGACCTGGGTGTCCCGACTCTACAATCAGCGCTTCTGGTAGCTCCGCCGATCCGCGGTGCTGCCTGGCAGCCACCCTGTCTGTAATACGAGGAGTTTTGCATGTCCGAATTCAAGGCACTGCTGGTGAGCGAGGAGCAGGGGCAGTTCACCCGCTGCGTGGTGCTCCGCCGCATTGATGAGCTGCCCGCCGGAGAGGTGCTGATCCGCGTGCACTGGTCATCACTGAACTACAAGGATGCCTTGTCCGCCAGTGGCAACCGGGGCGTGACCCGTCACTATCCCCATACCCCCGGGATCGATGCGGCCGGCGTGGTGGAGGCCAGTGCGGTGCCCGAGCTGGTGCCCGGTGACGAGGTGATAGTCACCGGCTACGACCTGGGCATGAATACCCCGGGCGGCTTCGGTCAGTACATCCGCGTACCTGCCGGCTGGGTGCTGAAGCGCCCGGCGGGGCTGAGTCTGCGCGAGAGCATGGTGCTGGGCACTGCCGGTCTGACCGCGGGTCTGTGCATCGACAAGCTCCAGCGTGCCGGGCTCACCGCCGACACGGGGCCGGTGCTGGTTACCGGCGCTACCGGTGGGGTAGGCAGTATTGCGGTGGCCATGCTCGCTCAGCAGGGTTACGAGGTGGTGGCCATGACCGGTAAGACCGATCAGGCCGACTTCCTCCGCGGGCTGGGCGCCAGCGAGGTGATCAGCCGGGAGGAGCTGCAGTCCGGTACCGGCAAGATGCTGCTGGCTGAGCGCTGGGCCGCGGCGGTGGACACCGTCGGTGGCGACATCCTGTTCAACGTGGTCAAGTCGCTACGCTATGACGCCAGTGTTGCCTGCTGCGGCCTGACCGCAGGGGGGCAGTTCCAGGCCAGTGTCTTCCCGTTCATTCTGCGCAACGTCAACCTGCTGGGTGTCGACTCGGTGGAGCAGCCGCTGGTAGCCAAGGCCTCCATGTGGGATCGCCTGTCCCTGCAGTGGAAGACCGATCTCAGCCGTCTGGAGCGGGAGATCACGCTGGATCAGCTGTCAGACCATATTGATACCATTCTCGCTGGTAGCATGACCGGCCGGGCGGTGGTGAACCTTGGTTGAGGTGCAGTGAGGACTCAGGATCTGTTTCACCAGCCGCAGCAGCGGGTGGCGATGGGCGCCCAGGCCTTCATGCTGCCCGGCTTTGCCGAGCCCTGGCTGGCGACGCTGTTGCCCGCCCTGGAGCGGGTGCTGCAACGGTCACCGCTGCGTCAGATGACGACCCGGGGTGGTCGGCGCATGTCGGTTCAGAGCAGTGCCTGTGGCGATGTGGGCTGGGTTTGCAGCGAATTCGGCTATCGTTACAGCCCGATCGATCCCGCCACGGGGCAGCCCTGGCCGGTCATCCCCGAGTGTCTGCTGCAACTGGCCCAGCGCGCCGCCGACAGTGCCGGGTTCCAGAGCTTTCAACCCGACACCTGTCTGATCAACCGCTACCTTCCCGGCGCCCGCATGGGACTACATCAGGATCGGGATGAGAGGGACTTCAGCGCGCCTATCGTCTCCATTTCCCTGGGTATGCCGGCCACCTTCCTGTTCGGCGGTCACAACCGCAGCGATCGCCCGGCCCGAACTCTGCTGCAGCACGGGGATGTAGCAGTATGGGGCGGCGTTGACCGGTTGCGCTTTCACGGCGTGCTGCCGCTTGCCGATGTGCCACACCCACAATTGGGTAGCCAGCGGATCAATCTCACCCTGCGCCGTGCCGGATCAAACAAGGCTGATTAATCCCTCCTGCTGCGAATTTCCACCAGCCTGTCGTCAAGAAAGCGCGCTGATAGCGTATGCCGCCCGGGGGCGTATAGGTCCAGTGTTTGACCGTAGCGGCACCGCGCACCACAAAACCGTTCTCGTCGATAGCGGGACTGTCGGTAACCTGTGAGGAGGGCGCGCCGCATTTATCCAGCACGCCCTGAGTGCTCTCGCCGGTAGAGACGATGCCGTCATTGCAGCGCATGGTTGCGCCGACGGCACTGGTTGAGGCGAGCACGCTGGCCAGCAGGGTCAGCGTGCAGAGCAGCTGTTTCATGGGGCCTTTTTTTCCCGCGCGGCATCTATCTCCCGGATGATGCCTTCGATCAGTTCGGGGCTCTGGGCCACTTCCACCACGCCGTTGACGATGAACTGCACGCCGACACAGAGGATCAGAAAGCCCATGATCTTGGTCATGGCGTGCAGACCGTTGACCCCCAACACCCGTACCAGGCGGGTCGACAGCCGCAGGGTGATGTAGACCACCGCGGCGGCGAGCAGTATGCCGATGATGATGGAGACGAAATCCAGCCAGCCCCGGGCCAGCGAGGTAAGACCTATGGTCACGGAAATGGCCCCCGGCCCGGCCAGACTGGGCATGGCCAACGGAGTGAAGGACACATCACGCTTGCGCCTGGACTCCTGGCGCTCCGCTGCCGTCTGACCGGCGTTGTCCCTGGGGTAGAGCATGCGCATGCCGACCCCGGCCACCAGAATGCCGCCGGCTATGCGCAGGCCGGGCAGCGACAGACCGAAGAACTTCATGATGAAGCTCCCGCCGATCAGGAAGGCCACCAGAATGCAGATCATGTAGATCACCGCCTTGCGGGCCTGGTCGCGGCGTTCTGCGTCCGTGTCCCCCTCGGTGATGGCGAGGAACATCGGGGCGGTACTGAAGGGATTGATGATCGGCAGCAGGGCGATAAGGGCGGCTATGGCAAGTTGCATGGGTTGTGCGGGTCCGGAATCAGCAGAAAACAGCCTGCGCAAGTCTACCCCACGCCAGTCGCCCCCCCCGCCATCCCGTCCGGGGGAGGGCGCTTGCGTTTGCTCTGGGTATCGTCAGCCGGGCTGAAGTTATCCAGTCGCTGGGCTAACGCAAGGGGAAGCAGGATGAGCTGGGTGGGGACAGCACCGGACGGGCGTCCGGTGCTGTGGCAGGCTCAGCGTCGTCTGAACAGCGGCAGCGGCTGATCAGTGGCGGCCTGATAGACCTCGGAGAAGTCCTGCAGACTGGCCAGCGCCGCGTGGGGATCGTGATCTTCGCGCAGGGCGTAGGCATTGAAGCCGCAGCGGCGCATGAAGAACAGCTGATCACGCAGCACGTCGCCGATCGAGCGCAGCTCGCCCTGATACTGGTAGCGGTCACGCAGCAGCCGGGCGTTGGAGTAGTTGCGCCCGTCGCTGAACACCGGGAAGTTCAAGGCGATCACGGCAAAACTGTCCAGATCCTCGGCGATGCACTCGGCTTCCTCGTCCGCATCCAGCCAGACGCCCAGGCGCCCGTCCCGCGCCTTGAGGGCGTGGGAGTGCTCCAGCCACATGGCCAGAGGCACTATGACGTCGCCGGTATTGGTCAACTGGTCCAGGGTGGCGTCCTTGGGCAGCAGTTCCCAGGTATCCGGGACGACCTGGTTGTCCTTAATGATCAGCCGCATATACGCGCTCCTTGAACGGGTCCATGCCAATGCGCTCGTAGGTATCGATGAAGCGCTCTTCAGGGGTGCGGTGCTCCAGATACACGTCGATCAGCTTCTGCACTACGGTGGGCATCTGATTGGCGGCAAAGGAGGGGCCGAGGATCTTGCCGATGGCGGCGTCACGGCCGGACTTGCCACCCAGGGAGACCTGATAGAACTCCTCGCCCTTCTTGTCCACACCCAGAATGCCGATGTGGCCGATGTGGTGGTGACCACAGGCGTTCATGCAGCCGGAAATATTCAGTTCCAGTTCGCCGATGTCGTACAGGTAGTCGAGGTTGTCGAACTGCTCCTGGATGGACTGGGCGATCGGGATGGACTTGGCGTTGGCCAGCGAGCAGAAATCGCCGCCGGGGCAGCAGATCATGTCCGACAGCAGACCAATGTTCGGAGTGGCAAAGCCGGCTTCGCGGGCCTTGTGCCACAGCTCGTACAGATCCTTCTGGCGTACGTAGGGCAGCACCAGGTTCTGGTAATGGGTGGAGCGGATCTCGCCCAGGCTGTACTGCTCGGCCAGGTCGGCGGCGGCTTCCAGCTGTTCGGCGGTGATGTCGCCCGGTGCAACCGCGTTGGGCTTGAGTGACAGGGTCACGGCGGCGTAGCCCGGAGCGCGGTGCGGGTGCACGTTGCGGCTGGCCCAGTTATTGAAGCCCTTGTCGCTGCCGCGCTTGTCCAGGTAGCCGGCGTCGTCACCCGGGAAACTTTCCAGCTCGGGGCTGACGAAATACTTGCTGACGCGCTGCAGTTCACTCTCGGTCAGGGTGGCCGGGCCATCCTTGAGGTTCTGCCATTCGGCCTCGACCTTCTCGCCGAAGACTTCCGGGGTCAGGGCCTTGACCAGAATCTTGATGCGCGCCTTGAACTTGTTGTCCCGGCGACCATAGCGGTTGTACACCCGCAGAATAGCCTCGAGATAGGTCAGCAGATGCTGCCAGGGCAGGAAGGCGCGGATTTCGGCGCCAACCATGGGAGTCCGACCGAGGCCGCCACCCACCAGCACCTGGAAGCCCAGCTCGCCGGCTTCGTTGCGCACGGCATTCAGACCGATATCGTGCACGCCGATGGCAGCACGGTCTTCCCTGGCGCCATTGATGGCGATCTTGAACTTGCGCGGCAGGAAGGCGAATTCGGGGTGGAAGGTCGACCACTGACGGATAATCTCGCACCAGGGCCGCGGATCGATGATCTCATCGGCGGCCACACCCGCGAACTGGTCGGTGGTGGTGTTGCGGATACAGTTGCCGCTGGTCTGGATGGCGTGCATCTGCACCGAGGCAAGTTCTTCCAGGATATCCGGCACATCTTCCAGATTCGGCCAGTTGAGCTGAATGTTCTGGCGGGTGGTAATGTGCGCGTAACCCTTGTCGTAACGACGGGTGATATAGGCCAGTTTGCGCAGACGTTGGGAAGAGAGTACGCCATAGGGTACGGCGATACGCAGCATGGGTGCGTAGCGCTGGACGTACAGGCCGTTCTGCAGGCGCAGCGGCAGGAATTCTGTCTCGGAAAGCTCGCCGGCGAGATAGCGGCGTACCTGATCGCGGAACTGCCTGGCGCGGTCCTCAACGATACGTTGGTCATACTCGTCGTAAATGTACATTCTGACAACCTGTTGGTGGGCCAAGGCCCATAGCTAACGGTGTTTCACCCGACTGGGTTCCAGGGGCGGGCAGACAATATCAGGTTTTCTTTATGCTTAAAAGGAATGTTTATCTATATGCTTATATCGCATAATCTCATTACCGATGCGTATTACTTGTGCGTCGGATCGGAGTGGTCTTAACTGTCAGGGCAGGAGTATCCATGCCGGATCAACTCCATTCCCATTCGAACAACAAGAGGAACGCACCATGCAGGAACAGGATACTCATACCGGCGGTGGCCCCGACAGCGGGCTGGATGCCTTCGCCGCTGTCGCCCTGATTCTGATAGCAGTAGCTACCGCCGTGTTCTGGGTCAGCCAGCACTGACGCCGAGCCCCGGCTTCCGACTGCAGTCCGGAGTCGCAGGGACTCCGGAGCCGGACATTCTAGCGCCCGGCGAAATGCAGTACCAGCTTCACCACCCCGATGATGACCAGCACGAAGACCAGCATGAAGCCCACCCCGAAGTAGATGAAGTGGCTGGGCTTGCCCTGACTGAAGTCCCGCTCCCGTGCCCGGTTGCTCTGCACACCGAGGGCGCCGAAAAGTATGGTGCTGAGCATCTGTCGAAAGCCCAGTCCGTTGCGGGGTGAACTGTCCTCTGGCTGCTGGTGCTTGCTGCCGCTGTTCTTGTTGTTTTCGCTCATGGCTGCCTCTTGCGGGAGTTGACAGGTCGCGCTCATAACCGGATATCGGCCCAGTGCTTGCGCCTCCATAGTATGGCAAAGATCACGGAGGCCATGACCCGGTACAGGCTCTGCAACAGCCACACCGCCAGCAGCCCGCCGCCCAGTACCGGCCCGATGAGATAGGCGCAGGGCAGGAAGATCAACCACTGGCTGCCCAGATTCACTCCCATCACCATGCGGCTGGCTCCGGCGCCGAGCAGCGCCTGGGTGAGGACCAGGGCGGTGGCATCCAGGGTCATGCCCAGCCCGGTGATGCGCAGCGGCCACTGCCCGAGCGCCAGCAGTTCGGGGTCCTGAGTAAAGATCTGCAGCACCAGTTGCGGCATCAGCCAGAAGGGCAGGCCGAGCAGGAACAGCATCAGTGCCGCGACCTTGACCACATCCCAGCCCCAGCGATAGGCGTCCTGGGGCTGCCCGGCGCCGAGGCTGTGACTGACCAGGGTGGTGGCGGCCATGCCCATGCCCACCCCGGGCAGAATCAGCAGCAGCGCGAGATTGATCAGGATATGCGCCACCGCCAGTTCGGCGGTGCCGATCTGGCCTATGATCCAGAACAGCACTGTCACGCCGGTGGCAAAGAACAGCTGTTGCAGGGAGTTGGGCAGCGACAGGCGCAACATCAGGCGCAGCTCGGCCAGCGGCGGCAGACGGCGCAGGAAGCCCTGCCGGCGGCCGCGAAACCAGGTGAGCGTGAAGTACAGCGCTGTGCCGAGGAACATGGCCAGGGTGGTGCCGAGTCCCGAGCCCTCTGCGCCCATTTCCGGCAGACCGAAGCGGCCGAAGATCAGGCCGTAGCTGATGACCACATTGAAGATGTGCATCACCACCAGGATCTGCAGATAGCGCCCGGTCTGGCGGATGCCGTTCCAGTAGCCGCGGAAGGCGAAGTTGCAGCCCACCGCGATGATCGCCAGTGCCCGCCAGCGGAAGTAGTCCGCGCCTATTGCCGTCACCTCGGGATCGTCGCTGAGCTGGGCCAGGATGGCCTCGGCGTTGAACCAGCACAGCAGGCTGAGGGGCAGGGCGATCAGCGCGGCGATCAGCAGGCCGTTGTTCAGTGGCTCCGCGCTTTGATCGACCAGTCCCTGGCCGCGTCGACGGGCTACCGTGGCCTGTACCCCGACCCCCAGACCCATGACCAGGGCGATGGCCATGAAGTTGACATAGCCACCCAGGCCGACACCGGCCAGCGCGGCCTGGCCCAGGCTGCCGACCATGGCGGCATCCACCAGATTCAGCAGACTCTGGCTGAGCATGCCCCCCATGATCGGCAGGCCCAGCATGACGATGGTCCTGAAGCGATCATGGGTGGGAACAAGGCTCACTCGTCAGGTCTTCCCTTCAGATGTCGTAACCCAGGTTGGGCATCAGCCAGCGCTCGCTGACCTCGATATCCTGGCCCTTGCGCCGGCTGTAGCTCTCGACCTGATCGCGGTCGATCTTGCCCACGGCAAAGTACTGGGCCTGGGGATGGGCGAAATACCAGCCGCTGACTGCCGCCGTGGGGAACATGGCGTAATGCTCGGTCAGGGTCACACCACTGTCACCGTCCCGGTCCAGCAGCTGGAATAGCGCATCCTTCTCGGTATGGTCAGGGCAGGCCGGATAGCCGGGGGCAGGGCGGATGCCACGGTATTTTTCGCGGATCAGCTCCTCGTTGCTCAGCTGCTCATCCGGCGCATAGCCCCAGTACTCCCTGCGTACCTGCTGGTGCAGCCACTCGGCGCAGGCCTCGGCCAGGCGGTCGGCCAGCGCCTTGACCATGATCGAGTTGTAGTCGTCACCGGCCTCCTGGTAGGCCTTGGCCACCTCCTCGGCGCCGATGCCGGCGGTGGTGATGAAGCCGCCCACATAGTCGGTCAGGCCGCTGTCGGCCGGGGCGACGAAGTCGGCCAGGGCGAAGTTGGGCTTGCCGTCGGTCTTGATGGTCTGCTGGCGCAGGTGATGCAGGCGCTTGAGCGGCTTGCCATTGTCGTCGAACAGCTGGATATCATCATGATCCACCTGATTGGCCGGCCAGAAACCGAACACCGCGCGGGCGCGGATCAGCTTCTCGTCGATCAGTTTGCGCAGCAGGGTCTGGGCATCGTTGAACAGGGAAGTGGCGGCTTCGCCGACGACCTCGTCCTCGAGGATTCGCGGATACTTGCCGGCCAGGTTCCAGGAAATGAAGAAGGGCGTCCAGTCGATGTACTGCTCCAGCACATTGAGGTCGATGTCCTCCAGAATCCGGCGTCCGGTGAAGCTGGGCTGCACCGGGCGATACTGACTCCAGTCGAACTGGGGCTTGGCCGCCAGTGCCTGCTCGTAGCTGAGCCGCTCGGTGCGCCTGGCCCGGTTGGCGGTACGCTCGCGGATCATCGCGTACTCGTCGCGGATGTCCTTCACATAGGCCGGCTTGAGCTCCTTCGACAGGAGGGTGGTGGCCACGCCCACGGCACGGGAGGCGTCGGTGACGTAGACCACCGCATCGTTGGTGTAATGCGGGTCGATCTTCACCGCGGTATGGGCCTTGGAGGTGGTGGCGCCGCCGATCATCAGCGGCAGGTTGAAGCCCTGCCGCTGCATCTCCCGGGCGACATGGACCATCTCGTCCAGGGACGGGGTGATCAGGCCGGACAGGCCGATGATGTCGCACTTTTCCTCGATGGCGGTCTTGAGGATCCTGTCCGCCGGCACCATCACGCCCAGGTCGACGATGTCGTAGCCGTTGCAGCCGAGCACCACGCCGACGATATTCTTGCCGATGTCATGCACGTCACCCTTGACGGTCGCCATGAGGATCTTGCCCTTGGCTTCGGGCTTGTCGCCTTTCTCCGCTTCAATGAAGGGAATCAGGTGGGCCACCGCCTGCTTCATGACCCGGGCCGACTTGACCACCTGGGGCAGGAACATCTTGCCGGAGCCGAACAGGTCACCGACCACGTTCATACCGGCCATCAGCGGCCCCTCGATCACCTCGATGGGGCGGGCGTACTGCAGGCGTGCTTCTTCGGTATCAGCAACGATATGGGTGGTGATGCCCTTGACCAGGGCATGCTCCAGCCGCTTGTCCACCGGCAGGCTGCGCCACTCCTCGTTTTCCACTTCCTTGACCGAGCCGTCGCCCCGGTAGTCCTCGGCGATCGCCAGCAGGGCCTCGGTGGCGCCCGGGTGGCGGTTGAGAATCACATCCTCGACCTTGTTGCGCAGGTCCTCGGGGATCTGGTCGTAGATCTCCAGCTGACCGGCGTTGACGATACCCATGTTCAGACCGGCCTTGATGGCGTGGTACAGGAACACCGAGTGGATGGCCTCGCGCACCGGGTTGTTGCCCCGGAAGGAGAAGGACACGTTGGACACGCCACCGGAGGTCAGGGCGTAGGGCAGGTGGTCGCGGACAAAGGCGCAGGCTTCGATGAAGTCCACCGCGTAGTTGTTGTGCTCCTCGATGCCGGTGGCCACGGCAAAGATGTTGGGGTCGAAGATGATGTCTTCCGGCGGGAAGCCGACCTCATTGACCAGGATGTCATAGGAGCGCTGGCAGATTTCCTTCTTGCGTTCGGCGGTATCGGCCTGGCCGCGCTCGTCGAAGGCCATGACCACGACCGCGGCGCCGTAGCGCTTGCACAGGCGGGCGTGGGCCTTGAACTCCTCGACACCTTCCTTCATCGAGATGGAGTTGACGATGCCCTTGCCCTGGATGCACTTGAGGCCGGCCTCGATGATCTCCCACTTGGAGGAGTCGAGCATGATCGGCACCCGGGAGATGTCGGGCTCACCGGCGATCAGATTGAGGAAGGTCACCATGGCCTTCTTCGAATCCAGCATGCCCTCGTCCATGTTGATATCGATGACTTGAGCGCCGGCCTCTACCTGCTGCAGCGCCACCTCCAGCGCTTCGGTGTAATTCTCCTCGCGGATCAGCCGGGCGAACCTGGCCGAGCCCGTGATGTTGGTGCGCTCGCCGACGTTGACGAACAGGGAGTTGCGATCGATGGTGAAGGGCTCGAGTCCGGACAGGCGACAGGCCCTTGGGATATCGGGGATCTGCCGGGGGGCGATGTCCTTCACCGCTTCGGCGATGGCGCGGATATGCTCGGGGGTGGTGCCGCAGCAGCCACCGACGATATTCACGAAGCCGGACTGGGCAAACTCGGCGACCAGTTCCGCGGTCTCGGCGGCGCTTTCGTCATACTCGCCGAACGCATTGGGCAGACCGGCGTTGGGGTGGGCGGAGACATAGGTGTCGGCCTTGTTGGACAGCTCCTCCAGATAGGGACGCAGCTCGCGGGCACCCAGCGCGCAGTTCAGGCCCACGGAGATCGGTTTGGCGTGGCGGACGGAGTTCCAGAAGGCCTCGGTGGTCTGGCCGGACAGGGTACGGCCGGAGGCGTCGGTGATGGTGCCGGAGATCATGATCGGCAGCTCCACACCCAGTTCCTCGAACACGCCCTGAACGGCAAAGATGGCAGCCTTGGCGTTAAGGGTGTCGAAGATGGTTTCGATCATGATCAGATCGGCGCCACCCCGGACCAGGCCGCGGGTGGCTTCACTGTAGTTGTCTACCAGCTCATCGAAGGTGATGTTGCGGTAGCCGGGGTTGTTGACGTCCGGGGACAGGGAGCAGGTGCGGCTGGTCGGCCCGAGTACGCCGGCTACGAAGCGCGGTTTGTCCGGGGTTTCGGCGGTCTTTTCGTCACAGACCCGGCGGGCGAGGCGGGCACCTTCGTAGTTCAGCTCGTAGGCCAGGTCTTCCATGCCGTAGTCGGCCTGGGATACCCGGGTGGAGTTGAAGGTGTTGGTTTCGATGATGTCGGAGCCGGCGTCGAGATAGGCCCGTTCGATACTGGCAATCACCTCGGGCTTGCTGAGAATCAGCAGGTCGTTGTTGCCTTTGAGATCCCGGTGCCAGTCGACGAAGCGCTCGCCGCGGAAATCCGCTTCGCTCAGCTTGTAGCTCTGGATCATGGTGCCCATGCCGCCGTCGAGAATCAGAATGCGCTGGCGCAGGGCCTCGTGCAGGAGAGTCAGGCGGGTACTCAGGTCAGACATGGGAGCTCCGGGATCAGCAATGAAATAAACGGTTAAGTCTACCAGACGGGCGCCCGTGCCTGATATGAATGGAACTCATGATGCTATTGATTTGATTCAAGCAGATGTTGGTGTCTGCTTGTGTTAACGCGGTTTTACGCGGTTGCATCTACGTGCATGCCTGCGCACTGCTACGCCCCGTCGTGGCCTGTCGTGATGGTTCAGCTTGATGAAAGGGATACGAAAGATTAATAACCAAGTGAATTGGTGGGTCTTTATTCGGGGGGCCTTATCCCGTACAATACACGCATTACGTCATCGACCGAGAGGCATTTCATGGCAGGTATTCACTTCACCGAGGCTGCTCAGACCTATCTGGCGGAGCTGTTGTCGAAGCAGGACACCACCGGTGTCGGCATCCGCGTGTTCATCACCCAGCCCGGCACTCCCTACGCTGAAACCTGCATCGCCTACTGCAAGCCGGGTGAGGAGAAGGCGGAGGATCTGCTCATCTCCCTGGCGGCCTTTCCGGTCTGGGTGGATGCGGTCAGTGAGCCCTTCCTTGAGGACGCGGTGGTGGATTATGCCACCGACCGTATGGGCGGTCAGCTGACCATCAAGGCGCCGAATGCCAAGGTGCCGATGGTCAATGAGGACAGCCCGCTGAATGACCGTATCAACTACCTGCTGCAGACCGAGATCAATCCGAGCCTGGCCAGCCATGGCGGCGAGATCAAGCTGATCGACGTGGTTGAAGGTGGTATCGCGGTGCTGCAGTTCGGTGGCGGTTGCCAGGGCTGCGGCATGGCGGATGTAACACTCAAGGAAGGGGTCGAGAAGACCCTGGTTGCGCGTATTCCGGAAATCACCGGTGTGCGTGACGTGACCGACCATTCGGTCACGGAAAATGCCTACTACTGAGTGCTGAATACAGGGCGTGCGTTACACGCCCTGTGCCGTTACTCGATGTATTTCTCGTGCGGCTCCATCACCGGCTGGCGGATGCCCAGCTTCTCTCCGTAGATCACCCCATAGGTCAGGACGCTCTGCACATAGCTGCGCGTCTCGTCGAAGGGGATGGTCTCGATCCAGATATCCGCGGGCATCGCCGGCAGATCCCTTGTCCACTGACGTACACGACCGGGCCCGGCGTTGTAGGCGGCGGAGGCGAGCACCCGGTTGCCCCGGAACTGGCTGTACAGCTGTGACAGATAGGCCGTTCCCAATGCAATGTTGCGTTCCGGGTCCAGTACCGCGCTGCTGGTATTGGCCAGGGGAATATTGTTCCGGCGAGCGGTTTCCTGCGCGGTGGCGGGCATCAGCTGCATCAGCCCCAGGGCACCGGCATGGGAACGGGCGTCGGTCATGAAGCCGCTTTCCTGGCGGGTAATGGCGTAGACCCAGGTGGAGTTAAGCTGACGCAGGCGTGCCTGACGGACGATGGGTTCGCGGTAGGCCAGGGGGAAGCGGATCTCCAGGTCATCCCAGTGCTGAGCCTTGCTGATGCCGCGGATGGCGGGGAAATACCAGTCCATCTGCCGGGCCAGTGCGGCCTGAGCGATCAGTTCTTCGCGGCTGAACAGGCGCTCGGCGTGGTACCACTCGCGCCGGGCATCCAGATAGTCGCCACGGGCATGAAACTCCCTGGCGCGAATGATCCCGGCGGTATTGGCTACCCGGGCTGCGGCGCGGGCGTCCACCGCCACCGGCTGGTGATTCAGGGCGTAGGGGCGTCGGCTGCGCTCGGCGGCGAGGAAGCCATAGAAGTCGCGTTCGCCGGCCAGGCTGGCGTAATCCTCGGTCAGTTCACCCACGGCGGAATTGGCCAGCTGGCGGCTGCGCAGTTCCCAGTAGCGCCAGCGGCTCTGCTGGCGCAGGTGCTCGGGCATGTGTCGGGTCAGATCCAGTACGTTGTGCCACTGACCGGTGCGCAGCGCCAGCCGACCACGCCATTCGGTGACGGTGTCATCCTTCAGCTCGGGGTCGTTGGCGGCCATGAACGCCAGGGCCCGGGGTTCATGGCGGCGGGCCAGACGCACGCCGATATCCCGGGTCAGGGCCAGGCGCTGCTCGTCACTGAAGGGCAGATGCTGATAGTGCGGCCACAGCGCCAGCGCGGCGCTGGCGTCGTCCCGGCCCAGGCGGCGCAGGGCGACTGTCACTATGTCGGTCAGCTGCTCGGGTGGCTGGTTGGCGCCCGGCTGGTACTTGCTCACATCGGACAGCATGCGCGGATTGATCGCCGTGGCGACGAAGCGCTCGGCCAGGGCCTGCTGGCTCGGAACATAGCGCAGCAGATACCTGGCCAGGGCATCCTGGCGGTGCAGCAGGGCCAGGCGGATACGTTCCCAGGCTACGGCTTCGGTCAAGCCGCCGGAGGCGCGCCAGCGCTCGAACAGCGGAGTACAGGCATCCGGCTGGGAATGGCCGACTGTCCAGAGTTCCCGGGCACGCTCGCGGGCCTGCTCGACCTTGCCTTCGTTCCAGTCCTGCAGGACCAGCGGGCATTCCAGTTCCGCGGTGAGGCTGTCCGCGTCGAGGTGACGACGCAGCCGGGGCCAGTCCCCTTCGGCGCGGAGCCGCTTGAGCCAGGTGGCCTTGATGCTGCTGGCCGCCGGCAGGTCGCCATGGCGGCTGAGAAATTGCTCGATCTCACCGTGCGGCGCCCGGTCCAGGCGCTTGCGCAGCGACTCCATGACCAGATAGGGGTACAGCGGATAATCCGTCAGCGCGCTGCTCAGGCTGTTGAATCTTTCCATGTCACCGCGCTCCAGAGCGGCCCTGGCCTGGTCATACTGCCTGCGCTGTTCCGTCAGACGGTCGGCCTGGGCAGGCAGGCTGAGCAGCAACAGGCTGACACACAGCAGGCGAATGGCGCGGAGCAGGGTAGAGGACGCGTGCACGAGCATAGATATGGGAGACCTGACACTGGCTTGTCTGAATGCCCGGGGGATCCGGGGCTGAGCTCAGCTTAGCTGTTTGCATGTCTCCTTCAAAGCCGTTGGCCGCAATAAACATGCAGTTACACAGGCCTGCGGGTAGAATGCGACCCTGAATCTGAAAAAGGTGTGTTATGGCTCTGCTTTCCTTTACCGACGTTTCCCTGGCCTATGGCCTCAATCCACTGCTGGACAGGGTCAGTTTCCAGCTGGACCGGGGCGAGCGGGTGTGTCTGATCGGTCGTAACGGTGCCGGCAAGTCCAGCCTGCTGCGCTTGGTGACCGGCGAGCAGGCGGCGGACGAAGGGGAGATCTGGTTTGCCCCGGGCCTCAAGATCGGCCAGCTGCCCCAGGAGCTGCCCGAAGCGGATGCGAGCAAGGTCTACGACGTGGTAGCCCAGGGCCTGGCCGGGGTCGGTGAACTGCTGGCCGAGTACCATGCCCTGGTTACCGGCGAGATGGGCGAGGCCGAACTGGCGCGTCTGGAGAAGGTCCAGCATCAGCTGGAATCCCGGGATGGCTGGCGGCTGAACCAGCTGGTGGAGACTACCCTGACCCGACTGGGTTTGCCGGCGGACAAGAGCATGTCGGAGTTGTCCGGCGGCTGGCGCCGGCGGGTGCTGCTGGCCCAGGCTCTGGTATCCGAGCCGGATGTGCTGCTGCTGGACGAGCCGACCAACCACCTGGATATCCATACCATCGCCTGGCTGGAAGAGGTGCTGCTGGAGTTCCGCGGCGCGGTCCTCTTCATCACCCACGACCGGCAGTTCCTGCAGGCCTTGGCGACGCGGATCCTGGAGCTGGACCGCGGTCAGCTGATCGACTGGCAGGGGGACTACCGCAGCTTCCTCGAGCACAAGGAGCAGCAGCTGGAGGCCGAGGCGACGGCCAATGCGCTGTTCGACAAGAAGCTGGCCCAGGAGGAAGCCTGGATCCGCCAGGGCATCAAGGCCCGGCGCACCCGTAACGAAGGCCGGGTGCGGGCACTCAAGGCCATGCGCGAGGAGCGCGCACGGCGTATCGAACGTCAGGGCAAGGCCAGTTTCCAGCTGGAGACTGCCGATGCGTCGGGCAAGCGGGTGATCGAGCTGGACAAGGTCAGCTTCGCCTGGCCGGGCCAGCCGCCGCTGATCCGTGAGCTGACCACCCATGTGCTGCGGGGGGACCGCATCGGCCTGATCGGCAACAACGGCTCGGGCAAGAGCACCCTGCTCAAACTGATGCTCGGCCAGCTCCAGCCCACCTCCGGTACCGTAAAGCACGGTACCAAACTGGAAGTGGCCTATTTCGATCAGCTGCGCGATCAGCTGGATCTGGAAAAGACGGTGATCGACAACCTCTCCGAGGGTCGCGACTTCATCGAGATCAACGGTCAGCGCCGCCACGTGATCAGTTACCTGGGTGACTTCCTGTTTTCGCCGGAGCGTACCCGTACGCCGGTCAAGGCCCTGTCCGGCGGGGAGCGTGCGCGACTGCTGCTGGCCAGG
Organism: Halopseudomonas formosensis; assembly: GCF_900115905.1. Taxonomy (GTDB): domain Bacteria; phylum Pseudomonadota; class Gammaproteobacteria; order Pseudomonadales; family Pseudomonadaceae; genus Halopseudomonas; species Halopseudomonas formosensis. The sequence continues at coordinate 42,049 of NZ_FOYD01000002.1, read as the reverse complement.
CTGTTCAGCAAGCCGGCCAACGTCCTGGTGCTGGACGAACCCACCAACGATCTGGATGTGGAAACCCTGGAGTTGCTGGAGGATGTCCTGGCGGGCTTCGACGGCACAGTGCTGCTGGTCAGTCACGACCGGGCCTTTCTGGATAACGTGGTCACCAGCTCGCTGGTGTTCGAAGGGCAGGGCAATGTCCGGGAATATGTCGGCGGTTACGCCGACTGGTTGCGCCAGGGAGGCCGAGTCGAACTGCTGGCCGAGCGTCTGGATGAGCCGGCACCGAAACCGGTACAACCGGCTCCGGTGATCGAGCCTGCGCGCACGGCAGCGCCGGCGGCCAAGCCCAGGCTCAGCTACAAGCTGCAGCGCGAGCTGGAGGCCATGCCGGCTTTGCTGGAGCGCCTGGAAGCCGAGCTCGAAGCATTGCAGCAGCAGGTCAGTGATCCGCAGTTCTACCAGCAGCCCCATGAGCAGACGGCGCCTGTTCTGGCGGCCCTGGACAGCAAGCAGGCCGAGCTGGATCAGGCGCTGGAACGCTGGGCGGAACTGGAGGACATGGCCGGCTGAGCCGGCCAGCGGCGCCCTCTATCGGTAGGGTCGTGTCAGATCAGGTGTTCTCGGTCTTGTTCAGGCGGACCGCAATCACGTCACAGGGGGCCCCATGGAGCACGTCGTTGGCGGTGGAGCCGAGCAGCAGGGCCAGGCCATGTCGGCCGTGGCTGCCGACCACGATCAGATCGCAGCCGAATTCGGTGGCGACCCGGTGAATCTCCTGACGCGGGTGACCGAAGGCAATCTGCATCTGCTCTTCGGGCAGTCCGTAATCCCCGGCGAACAGTTGCATGCGCTCCCTGGCCTGCTCGAACTGTTGCTGCTGAAGCATGGACAGGTCCATGGGGACATCACCGCCATAGGCCATGGCCAGTGGTTCGACCACATGCAGTACGGTGAGCTTGGCGCCCAATGCCCTGGCCAGCTGCTGGGCATGGTCGGCCACGGCGCGACACTCATCAATCAGATCTACAGCTACCAGCACATGTGAGTAGAGCATGCAGAGTCTCTCCTTCCTTGTTTTCGCTGATCTTAGCAGTCTTTGCCGGCAGGTCCACAGTTTACCGGCCTGCGGCCACGCAAAACCTCACGAGGAATCGAAATCATGCCTACCTGGGTAATAGTCGCCGTGGTGGCGGCCATCCTGATCTCCAGTCTGTTCAAGCTGATGCCCCGTGGCCGGGAGTTTCACCTGCACCGGCTGCGCGAGCAGGCCAGGCATCGCGGTCTGGCTGTGGAGTGGCTGCGCGAGTCGCAGCAGGTCAACCAGCTGGCAGGCTGCATCGCCTACCGCATGCCGCTGGAGCGCTGTCGGGTGGATGCCGAGTTCAGCTGTCGGAGAGGGGAAGAGGGCTGGTTGTGGCTCAGCGGCTCGGCCGCCACGCCGCACTGCATGGAGGTGCTCGAGCGCCTGCCCGAGCAGGTGCGGGGTATCGACCGCCAGAGTCTCTCGGTGGTGGTGTACTGGCGCGAGCCGGACGATATTGCCGTGCTGGACCAGCTGGTGACAGCCCTGCAGCCCCTGCGCGGGGTCTGATCCGGCCCCCTGCGAACTGACTTCCCGAGGTAACGGCTCTATAGTGTTTTTTGTAGTCAGTTGCCCGCCGCAGATTGACAACGCCCGCGTTTTCCATAAAGGTGTGCGTACCCGAATCAAACGAGCGTATGAATTTGCCAGGCAGGCAGCACTTCATAGTTATCGGGAACAATCATGACACCGTCCGGCAGTGGGTCGGACCGGTGTTTCTCATGTGCTTTCACAGCGTGGAGATCAGTTGATGATTTACGAAGGTAAAGCCATCACGGTTCAAATCCTTGACGACGGCATCGCCGAGCTCAAGTTCGATCTGCAGGGCGAGTCGGTCAACAAGTTCAACCAGGCTACCCTCGCCGAACTCAAGGCAGCCGTTGAAAAGATCCAGTCCGACAGCAACATCAAGGGCGTCATCGTAACCAGTGGCAAGGACGTGTTCATTGTCGGCGCCGACATCACCGAGTTCGTGCATGCGTTCAAGCTGTCCGAAGAGGAGCTGGTTGCGGCCAACATCGAAACCAACCGCATCTTCAACGCCTTTGAAGATCTGAACGTGCCCACAGTGGCGGCCATCAACGGCCTGGCCCTGGGCGGCGGTCTGGAAATGTGTCTGGCCTGCGACTTCCGCGTCATGGCTGAAAGCACCAAGATCGGTCTGCCGGAAACCAAGCTGGGTATCTATCCCGGTTTCGGCGGCACCGTACGTCTGCCGCGCCTGATCGGTGTGGACAACGCCGTCGAGTGGATTGCCGGTGGCGCCGAGCAGCGCGCCGGGGCCGCCCTGAAGGCCGGTGTCGTGGACGCCGTGGTAGCCGATGACAAGCTGCGCGATGCGGCTCTGGATCTGGTCCGCCGCGCCATTGCCGGTGAGCTGGATTTCCGCGCCAAGCGCCAGCCCAAGCTGGAGAAGATCAAGCTCAACACCATCGAGCAGATGATGGCCTTTGAAACCACCAAGGGCTTCGTTGCCGGGCAGGCCGGTCCGAACTACCCAGCGCCGCTGGAAGCCATCAAGACCATGCAGAAGGCGGCCAACCACGGTCGCGAGAAGGCACTGGAAATCGAGGCAGCCGGTTTTGCCAAGATGGCCAAGACCACCGTGGCTGCATCCCTGGTGGGTCTGTTCCTGAACGACCAGGCGCTCAAGAGCAAGGCGAAGAAGTACGACAAGCTGGCCGGTGAAGTGAAGCTGGCAGCGGTACTGGGTGCCGGCATCATGGGCGGCGGCATCGCCTACCAGTCCGCCTACAAGGGCACGCCGATCCTGATGAAGGACATCCGCGAAGAGGGTATCCAGCTGGGTCTGGACGAAGCCTCCAAGCTGCTGGGCAAGCGGGTCGAGAAGGGCCGCATGAAGCCCGCCGAGATGGCCAGGGCACTGAACGCCATTCGCCCGACCATGTCCTACGGCGACTTCGGCAACGTCGACATCGTGGTCGAGGCCGTGGTCGAGAATCCGAAGGTCAAGCACGCCGTGCTGGCCGAGGTCGAGCAGCATGTGAAGGAAGACGCCATCATCGCTTCCAACACCTCGACCATCTCCATCACTTACCTGGCCCAGGCCCTGAAGCGCCCGGAAAACTTCGTCGGCATGCACTTCTTCAACCCGGTACACATGATGCCGCTGGTTGAGGTCATCCGTGGCGAGAAGTCCAGCGAGAAGGCCATTGCCACCACCGTGGCCTACGCCAAGAAGATGGGCAAGACCCCGATCGTGGTCAACGACTGCCCCGGCTTCCTGGTCAACCGCGTGCTCTTCCCGTATTTCGGCGGTTTTGCCCGCCTGATCGGCATGGGTGCCGACTTCCAGCGCGTCGACAAGGTCATGGAGAAATTCGGCTGGCCGATGGGCCCGGCCTACCTGATGGACGTGGTGGGCATGGATACCGGTCACCACGGCCGTGATGTGATGGCCGAAGGTTACCCGGATCGCATGGCTGACAAGACCAAGACCGCCGTCGACGTCATGTACGAGGCCAACCGCCTGGGTCAGAAGACCGGCAAGGGCTTCTACGCCTATGAAGTGGACAAGAAGGGCAAGCCGAAGAAGGTGGTCGATCCCGAAGCCTACGAACTGCTCAAGCCGATCGTGCAGGAGCAGCGCGAGCTGACCGATGAAGAGATCGTCGAGATCATGATGGTTCCGCTGTGCCTGGAAACCGCCCGTTGCCTGGAAGACGGCATCGTCGAGACCGCTGCAGACGCCGACATGGGTCTGATCTACGGTATCGGCTTCCCTCCCTTCCGGGGCGGCGCTCTGCGCTACATCGATACCATTGGGGTGGCCGAGTTCGTGGCCATTGCTGACAAATACGCCGAGTTTGGCCCCATGTACCACCCGACTGAAAAGTTGCGTGAGATGGCTGCCAACGGCCAGAAATTCTTCGGTTAACCGCGGAACGTACAGAGCGAGAGTGAATTTATGAGCCTCAATCCGAGAGACGTTGTAATTGTCGACTTCGGTCGCACCCCCATGGGCCGTTCCAAGGGCGGCATGTACCGCAATGTCCGTGCCGAAACCCTGTCCGCCAACCTGATCACCGGGCTGCTGGCGCGCAACCCGAAAGTGGACCCGGCCGAAGTTGAAGATGTCATCTGGGGCTGCGTGAACCAGACCCTGGAGCAGGGCTGGAACATTGCCCGGATGGCGTCGCTGATGACGCCGATTCCGCACACCTCCGGCGCCCAGACCGTCAGCCGTCTGTGCGGTTCTTCCATGAGCGCGCTGCACACCGCTGCCCAGGCCATCATGACCGGCAATGGCGATGTGTTCGTGGTCGGTGGCGTGGAGCACATGGGCCACGTCGGCATGATGCACGGTGTTGATCCGAACCCGGCCCTGTCGCTGTACGCAGCCAAGGCTGCCGGCATGATGGGTCTGACTGCGGAAATGCTCGGCAAGATGCACGGCATTACCCGCGAACAGCAGGATCTGTTCGGTGTGCGTTCGCACCAGCGTGCGCACCAGGCTACCGTCGAAGGCCGCTTCAAGGATGAGATCATCCCGATGGAAGGTCACGACGAGAACGGCTTCCTGCGCCTGTTCACCGAAGACGAGACCATCCGTCCCGAGACTACCCTGGAAAGCCTGGCCGCCCTGCGTCCGGCGTTCAACCCCAAGGGCGGTACCGTGACCGCGGGTACTTCCTCGCAGATCACCGACGGTGCTTCCTGCATGATCGTCATGTCCGCCGAGCGCGCCAAGGCCCTGGGCATCGAGCCCATGGCGGTGATCCGCTCCATGGCGGTGGCCGGTTGCGATCCGTCCATCATGGGCTACGGTCCGGTTCCGTCCACCAAGAAGGCGCTCAAGCGTGCCGGTCTGACCATGGACGATATCGACCACGTCGAGCTGAACGAGGCCTTTGCCGCCCAGGCGCTGCCTGTGCTCAAGGACCTCAAGCTGCTGGACAAGATGGACGAGAAGGTCAACCTCAACGGCGGCGCCATCGCCCTGGGTCACCCCTTCGGCTGCTCCGGTGCGCGGATCTCCGGCACCCTGCTGAACGTGATGAAGCAGAATGGCGGCACCATCGGCGTGGCCACTATGTGCATCGGTCTGGGTCAGGGTATCACCACCATTTTTGAGCGTGTGTGATAGCTGAACCCGGAAGGCAAACCGAGGTACATTATCGGTAGCTGATTGAGGCCCCGGCAGAGCAATCTGTCGGGGCTTCTGCTTTCATGGAGCAGGAGAGCTTGCATGCATCAACAACAAGAAGAACAATTTCAGCCGACTCCCCTCGATGTACTCATCATAGGTGCCGGTCTGTCCGGGATAGGGATGGCCAGGGCGCTGACAAGGCGCTGTCCGGACAAGCGTTATCTGATCCTTGAGCGGCGCCAAGCAATAGGCGGTACCTGGGATCTGTTTCGCTACCCCGGTATCCGCTCGGATTCGGACATGTATACCCTCGGCTATGCGGACAAGCCCTGGACCGGGCGCAAGGCCATTGCCGACGGGCCGGATATCAAACGCTATATAGAAGAAGCGGCTGAGGAATCCGGTGCGGTGCACAACATCCGCTATGGCCACCGGGTGCTTTCCGCCAGCTGGGACAGCGAGCAGGCACTGTGGACGGTGCGGGTGCAGATCACCGACGGCACAGGCCAGCGAGAAGAACAGTTGCAGGCCCGCTTCATCGCTTCCTGTTCCGGCTATTACAGCTACGACGAGGGATATCGCCCCGGGTTTCCCGACGAAGCCAGCTTTGCCGGGCAGATCATCCATCCCCAGGCCTGGCCCGAAGGGCTGGATTGTCGGGGCAAGCGGGTGGTGGTGATCGGCAGCGGTGCAACGGCCGTGACCCTGGTGCCGGCCCTGGCTCGGGAGGGCGCCCATGTCACCATGCTGCAGCGTTCGCCAAGCTATGTATTTGCCCGTCCCCAGGTCGACCGCCTGGCCCAGGGCATGCAGAAATGGCTGCCACTGCCGCTGGCCTACCACCTGACCCGCTGGAAGAACGTGCTGCTCGGCAGCTTCTTCTATCGGCGGGCCCGCAGCCGGCCGGAGGAGGCCAGCCGCTACCTGCTGCAACTGGCCCAGCGGCAGCTGGGGCCGGACGTCGACATGCGCCACTTCACCCCCGACTACAAGCCCTGGGACCAGCGTGTCTGCGCCGTGCCTGATGGGGATCTGTTCCATATGCTGCGGGCGCGGCAGCTGGAGGTTGTTACCGATACCATAGAGCGCTTCACCCCGGCTGGTATACAGCTGAGCAGTGGCGCAGAGCTGGAGGCGGACATCATAGTCACAGCCACGGGCCTGAAGCTGACCGCCCTCGGCGAGGTGCGCCTGGAAGTGGATGGACAGCCGGTGAACACCGGAGAATGCCTGACCTACAAGGGCATGATGCTCAGCGATGTACCCAACCTCATCCAGGTGTTCGGATATACCAACGCCTCCTGGACCCTGAAGGCGGACCTGACCTGCAACTATCTGGCCCGGCTGCTGCGCTACATGGATCGCCGCGGGCTGCGGGTCGCAGTGGCCCGGCGCACGCCGGACGTGCAGGAGCAGCCCTTCATCGACTTCACCTCCGGCTATGTACAGCGCGCGGCGGACATTCTGCCGAAACAGGGCGACCAGCCAGCCTGGCGCGTGCACCAGAGCTATCTGAAGGACAAGCTGATGATCCAGTATGGCGAGCTGGATGACGGCGTTCTGCGGTTTCAGTAACTACCGGGGGCGAATATGGATATCAGGGAATGTGTGGCAGTACTGACCGGTGCCGGCAGCGGCATCGGTCGCGCGCTGGCGCAGGCGCTGGCAGAGCAGGGGTGCCATCTGGCACTGGTGGACATAGATCCGGCTCGGCTCCAGGAGACTGCCGAGCAGGCCAGGCACCAGGGTGTGGTGGTTTCCGAGCACCCGCTTGACGTGGCGGACCGGCAGGCGGTGGCCGCCTTGCCGGAGCAGGTGCTGGCCCGGCACGGCAGGGTGGACCTGCTGATCAACAATGCCGGGGTCGCCCTGGGCGGAACCTTCGAGCAGGTAACGGTGGAGAACTTCGACTGGCTGATGGCGATCAACTTCGATGCCGTGGTCTGCATGACCCGGGCCTTTCTGCCGCTGCTGCGCCAGCGCCCGGTGGCCCGCATCGTCAACCTGTCGAGCCTGTTCGGATTGGTGACACCGGCGGGCCAGACCGCCTACTGTGCCAGCAAGTTTGCCGTCCGGGGCTTCTCCAACGCCCTGCGTCTGGAGCTGCGCGGTGGTCCGGTCGGGGTTACCGTGGTGCACCCCGGAGGCATTGCCACGGCCATCGCCACCAGTGCCCGGGTTCCCGAGGGGTTGTGCGAGGCGGAACGGGAGCAGCGCATGCGCCGCACCGAGAAGCTGCTGCGCATGCCGCCGGCCAGGGCGGCGCAGATCATACTCGACGGCATTCGCCGTGACCGGGAGCGGGTCATTGTCGGCAAGGATGCGCTGATCCTGTCCTGGCTGGAACGCCTGATGCCGGTGAACTACTGGCGACTGCTGCCGGGAATCGACAAGGCCTGACCCCGGAGTTTCAACAAGGAAAAGAGAGATGGGATATCTGTTACTGCTTGTGCTGCTGATCGTCGCCGGGCTCATGGTGTTCAGCTTTTTGACGGCCCGGCGGATCGAGCTGGGGCTGCCACCCGAAGGGCGCTTCATCACCATCATGGGCAACCGCATCCATTACGTGGAGCAGGGCTCCGGCCCCCGCACCGTTCTGCTGGTGCATGGCCTGACCGGCGTGTTGCAGAACTTCACCTATGCCATGCTGGGCGAGCTGGCCAGGGATTGCCGGGTGATAGCCATCGACCGGCCGGGCAGCGGCTACTCAAAGCGCCCGCTGCGCTCATCCGCCTCCCTGGCGGTGCAGGCGGATGTGATCGCCGGGCTGATTGATGCCCTGCAGCTGGATCGCCCGGTAGTGGTAGGGCATTCCCTCGGTGGCGCGGTAGCGCTGGCTGCTGCCCTGCGGCACCCGGACAAGATCAGCGCGCTGGCGCTGATCGCCCCTCTGAGCCGCATGCCGGCCGGCGGGCCACCCGGTATCTTCGCCAGCCTGAGGATCCGCTGGCACTGGCTGCGCTGGCTGTTTGCCTGGACCTTGATGCTGCCGCTGGCCGCGCGCCAGCGTGAAAGGATCATGCAGACGGCCTTCGGTCCGGAGGCCGTACCTGCGCACTTTGCCCTGCGTGGCGGTGGCGCCCAGGCCATGCGTCCCAGCAACTATATCGCCGCCTCCCGGGATCTGGTGGCACTTGAGCCGGTACTGCCACGGCTGCAGGAAGGCTACGAGGACCTGCAGCTGCCCGTGCATATCCTGTATGGCTGGGGCGACCGCATCCTGGACCCGCAGGAACAGGGCAGGGTGCTGGCCGATCAGTTGCCGAAAGGAGAGCTGGAGCTGGTAGAAGGGGGACACATGCTGCCGCTGACCCAGCCACAGCGTTGCGTGGAGTTCGTGCGGCGTACCCTGCAGCAGACGGCAGGGTGACGGGACAGGGCGAGGCCCAGGCCTCGCCCTACGGAGGAGCTCAGTCCTCGATCTCGCGGATCATGTTGCGGGCGATGATCACCTGCTGGATCTGGGTGGTGCCTTCATACAGCCGGAACAGGCGCACGTCGCGGTAGAACCGCTCGATGGCGTACTCGCTGATGTAACCGGCGCCGCCATGGATCTGCACGCCCCGGTCGGCTACCCGTCCGCACATTTCGGTGGCGAACATCTTGGCGCAGGAGGCCTCGGTGCTGATGTTGCGGCCTTCGTCACGCTTGCGCGCGGCATCCAGCACCATGCAGCGGGCGGCATAGATCTCGGCCTTGCTGTCGGCCAGCATGGCCTGGATCAGCTGGAAATCGGCAATCCGCTGGCCGAACTGCTTGCGCTCGACCGCATAGCGCAGGGAGTCATCCAGCATGCGCTCGGCGGCGCCGACCGACAGGGCGGCGATATGCAGACGGCCCTTGTCCAGTACCTTCATGGCCGTCTTGAAACCGACGCCTTCCTTGCCGCCGATCAGGTTGGCGGCCGGCACGCGGACGTTGTCAAAGATGACGTCGGCGGTATGCGCACCTTTCTGGCCCATCTTCTGGTCCGGCTTGCCGATGGTCAGCCCCGGAGTGCCGCGCTCGACGATGAAGGAACTGATGCCACCAGCGCCGCGGATCTCCGGGTTGGTACGTGCCATGACGGTGAAAATACCGGCGTGCGGAGCGTTGGTGATGAAGCGCTTGGTGCCGTTGAGCACATAGAAGTCGCCATCGCGCACCGCGGTGGTCTTCAGCGAGGCGGCGTCGGAGCCGGAGTCCGGCTCGGTCAGGCAGAAGGAGCTCAGGTACTCACCGGCGGCCAGCCGTGGCAGATAGTGGGCCTTCTGCTCTTCGGTGCCATCCAGCAGGATGCCGATCGAACCGATGCCGTTGTTGGTGCCTATATAGGAACGGAAGGCCGGGGAAGTGCGACCCAGTTCGAAGGCGATATTCACCTCCTCTTCCATGGTCACGCCCAGGCCGCCGTACTGCTCCGGGATGGTCAGACCGAACAGGCCCATTTCCTTCATCTGTTCGACGATATCCGCCGGGATGCTGTCGGTCTCTGCGACTTCATGTTCACGGGGAATCAGTTCCTGATTGACGAACTGGCGGATCGAGTCGAGCAGAATCTGTAGGGTTTCCGGATCGCGAATCATGGTCTCTCCTGAGGGCCGGTATGTGCCTTGAAAATAGTCCCGTTAGGGGGAATTTGCCTGCAGCATGGTAGCGCTGTGCGGGGGCAATGATCAATAATAACAAAACCAAATACCGCTCTGCGGAATTTAAGCGAGGTGTGTGATCCGGGTCTCGGGTCTTTTAAGATGCCTCCACGACGTACTGAGAATATAGCGAGAGAATAATGGGCGCACTGTCAGGAATACGGGTACTGGATCTGAGTCGGGTGCTGGCCGGGCCCTGGTGTGGGCAGATCCTGGCGGATCTGGGGGCCGAGGTGATCAAGATAGAACGACCCGGCAGCGGTGACGATACCCGTGGCTGGGGACCGCCCTGGATGCCGGACGAGCAGGGCGGCTCCAGCGGCGAGGCAGCCTATTACCAGTCCGCCAACCGGGGCAAATCCTCGGTGGCGGTGGATCTGGCAACCGCCGAGGGGCAGGAGCTGGTCCGGGCACTCGCGGCGGACTGCGATGTGCTTATCGAGAACTACAAGGCGGGATCCCTGGCCCGTTACGGGCTGGATTACGCCTCGCTGTCCGCATTGAATCCGCGTCTGGTGTACTGCTCCATCACCGGCTTCGGCCAGACCGGCCCCCGGGCAGAGGAGCCCGGTTATGACTTCATCATCCAGGGTATGGCGGGGTTGATGAGCATTACCGGCGAGCGTGACGATCTGCCAGGTGGCGGGCCGCAGAAGGCCGGCGTGGCGGTCGCCGATCTGATGACCGGACTCTATTCCACCATTGCCATCCAGGCCGCCCTCATCGACCGCCAGCGCACGGGGCGGGGGCAGCACTGCGACATGGCGCTGTTCGATGTCCAGCTGGCTACCCTGGCCAACCAGAACATGAACTACCTGGTATCCGGCCGGGTGCCCGGGCGCTACGGCAACGCCCACGCCAATATCGTGCCCTATCAGGTATTCAGGGCATCAGATCGGGAGTTCATCATTGCCTGCGGCAATGACAGCCAGTTCGTTGCCCTGTGTGGGGCGATAGGCCTGCCGCAATTGCCGGAAGATCCGCGTTTCGTGCGCAATGCCGACCGGGTGCAGCACCGCGAGGAGCTGGTGGCCCTGCTGTCAGAACACTTTCTCGGGGCCAGCGCCGACGAGTGGGTTGAGCGTATCCAGGCGGTCAAGGTGCCGGTCGGGCCGATCAACAATATCGCCCAGGCGCTGGCCGAGCCCCAGGTTCAGGCGCGGGACCTGCTGGTGAATATTCCCCATCCACGCAACAGCGCTTTCACCATGGTCGGCAATCCGATCAAGCTGTCCGCTTCGCCGGTCCGTTACCATCGGCCGCCGCCGATGCTCGGACAGGATACCGACCGCGTTCTGAGCGAGCGCCTGGGTCTGAGTCAGGACCGCCTGGCCGAACTCAAGGCACAGGGCGTGATCGAGCAATCACCCCAAAGCTGAGCTAAGCTGAAATTGACCAGGGGGCTGGCCACAGTCCCCTGGTTATTCAGGAACCGGTAACGCCAGCGATTCCTTTACCTCTTCCATGACGATGTAGCTTTTCGACTCACGGACATGGGGCAGCTTGAGCAGTATGTCTCCGAGCAATTTCCGGTAGGACGCCATCTCGTTGATGCGTGCCTTGATCAGATAGTCGAAGTCACCGGATACCAGATGGCACTCCAGCACATGCGGCAGTTTCAGCACCGCTCGGCGGAATTCCTCGAAGATGTCGCCTGATTTGTATGACAGGCTGATCTCCACGAACACAAGCAGGCTGGCGTTCAGATGCTCGGGGTTGAGACGGGCGCTGTAGCCCATGATGACTCCCTCGCGCTCCAGTCGACGGACGCGCTCGGTGCAGGGGGTAGTGGACAGTCCAACCCGTTCGCCCAGTTCGGTAAAGGCCAGACGGCCTTCGGCCTGCAGTTCACGAAGGATATGACGATCGATTCGGTCCAACTCGCGTTGGGCTTTATGTTTGGTTCTCATTGGTGAATCTGACTAGACCTTAAGCTAATTGAACGGGATTAAGCGCTAAATATAGCGGGTAAAACAGTGAAATCAACTGTGACGGCTCTCCTATAATCCGGCATTCGTGATTGACCCCCGACCGGGGACGAGGAGTTAGGCAATGCATATTCTGGTTCTTGGCAGCGGCGTTGTGGGTACCACCAGCGCCTATTATCTGGCTCGGCAGGGCTTTCAGGTGACGGTGATCGACCGTCAGCCGGCGGTCGCGGAAGAGACCAGTCATGCCAATGCCGGACAGATTTCACCCGGCTATGCCTCGCCCTGGGCTGCGCCCGGGGTGCCGCTGAAAGCCATCAAGTGGATGCTGCAGAAGCATGCGCCGCTGTCGATCCGGCCCACTGCCGACATCAACCAGTACCTGTTCATGGCGCGCATGCTGCGCAACTGCACCGCTGCCCGTTACGCGGTGAACAAGGAGCGCATGGTGCGTCTGTCCGAATACAGCCGTGACTGCCTGGATGAACTGCGCGTGGAGACCGGTCTCACTTACGAGGACCGCCAGCGCGGTACCACCCAGCTGTTCCGTACCCAGGCGCAACTGGAGGGGGCGGCCAAGGACATCAAGGTGCTGGAGCAGATGGGCGTGCCCTACGAGCTGCTGGACAGCAAGTCGCTGGCCAGCGCCGAGCCGGGGCTGGCCAAGGTCGCCCACAAACTCACCGGGGGTCTGCGTCTGCCCAATGACCAGACCGGCGACTGCCTGCTGTTCACCCAGCGCATTGCGCAGATGGCCCGTGACCTGGGTGTGGAATTCCGCTTCAACCAGAATATCGAGCGTCTGGATTATGCCGGTGACCGTATCAACGGTGTGTGGGTTGACGGCAAGCTGCTGACCGCCGACAACTACGTGCTGGCGCTGGGCAGTTACAGCCGGCAGATGCTGGCGCCGCTGGGCATCAAGGCGCCCATCTACCCGCTGAAGGGTTACTCGATCACCGTGCCGATCATCAATCCCGATGCGGCGCCGGTGTCCACCATGCTGGATGAAACCTACAAGGTGGCCATTACCCGTTTCGATAATCGCATCCGCGTCGGTGGCATGGCGGAAATCCGCGGCTACGACCTGAAGATCGACCCGCGCAAGGGTGAAACCCTGAAGATGATCGTCAATGATCTGTTCCCGGATGCTGCCGATACCAGCGAGATCAATCTGTGGACAGGCCTGCGCCCGGCTACCCCGGACGGTACCCCGATCATCGGGCCGACCCGCTACCGCAACCTGTTCCTGAATACCGGTCACGGCACCCTGGGCTGGACCATGGCCTGTGGCTCCGGTCGCCTGCTGGCCGATCTCCTGGCCAGGAAAAAGCCCCAGATCAGCACCGAGGGTCTGGCCATTTCCCGTTACAGCAACAACAAGGAGGCCAGCAAGCATGGCAATCCAGCGACTGCACACTAACAGGCGCATGAGCCAGATCGTGATCCATAGGGACACCATCTATCTGGCCGGACAGACCGCCGAGAACACCGATACGGGTATCGAGCAGCAGACCGCCGATACGCTGCAGGCCATAGAGGAGCTGCTCGCCGAGGCGGGCAGCGACAAGGAGCATATTCTTTCGGTAACCATCTACCTGAAAGATATGGAGCGCGATTTCGCCGGCATGAATGCCGTGTGGGATCGCTGGCTGCCCGAGGGCGTTGCCCCGGCGCGGGCCACAGTGGAGGCCGGGATGTGCGAGTCCGACATCCTGGTGGAAATGTCAGTAACCGCCGTCAAGCGTGAGTGAGACGGCCGACTAGAATTATAAAATTACAGTTGAGATAGAAGAATGAATAAATACTCCTTGCAGATCGCGTTGGCCTACATGTCCGTGGTCATTGGTGGTGGTTTTGCCTCCGGTAACGAGGTGCTGCAGTTCTTTACCGGGTACGGCCTCGCCGGTATAGCGGGATCGGTAGTGGCAGCGGTGCTGTTTGCCTTCCTGGGCATGCAGATCGCGCGGATCAGCTCGATCATGCAGGCCGGTTCGCACAAGCAGGTGCTGTATATCCTGTTCGGCGAGAAAGCCGGTTTTGTAGTGGATGTCATCCTCTCCTTCTTCCTGTATGGCGTGGGTGTGGTGATGCTGGCGGGTGCGGGCTCGACCCTGGCCCAGCAGTTCGGTCTGGCGCCCCTGGTGGGCTCCATCCTGATGACGGTGCTGGTCATCGGTACTCTGTGCCTGAACGTCAAGGGCATCATCAACCTGATCAGTGCCGTAATGCCCTTCCTGCTGGTCATGGTGCTGGCGATCACCATCTATTCCATCTATACCAGCACGGGTTCTCAGGCCGAGTTGTCGGCGGTATCCGAGGACATTCCGGTCATCACCTTCCTCGGCGCTGAAGTGCCGAACTGGGCGCTGAGCGGATTGCTGTATGCGTCCTTCAACATTGCTGTGGGCTTCCCCATGCTGGCGGTGATCGGTGGTCTGACCAAGCAGCCCAAGGCGGCAGCCCTCGGCGGTATCGGTGGTGGCCTGGGGCTGGGTTTCCTGATCATCGTGCTGAACATCGGCCTGTTCGCCAACCTTGATCGACTGGTAGGTGTGGAGATTCCGACCCTGCTGCTGGCCCAGGCAATCCATCCGTGGCTGGCTGTGCTGATGTCGCTGGCGCTGATCTGCATGATCTACAGCACCGCGGTAGGCATGTTCTTCGCATTCGGTGCGCGCTTCGCCACCCCGGAAACCGGGAGTTTCAAGGTGCTGAGCGCCATCTTCGCGGTCATCGGTCTGGGGCTGAGTCAGGCCGGCTTCACCAAGCTGGTGGGTACCGTGTATCCCATGCTGGGTGTGGTAGGTCTGGTGCTGATCATTGCCATTGCCATGAGCTGGATTCGTACCCGCAACCGCAGCGCCGAGGAACTGGCGGCGGACCCGCGCGTCCAGCAGAAATAACGCTGGCAACGCCTGAAACGACAACGGCCGCCCCGGGGAGGGAGCGGCCGTTGTCATTTCTGCGTCAGGTTCAGCAGGTTACCGGCGGCAGGGTCGGCCGGTCGATCTTCACCTTGTCGGTCGGCGCCATCACGGTGGCGGTACCGTCAACCACCTTCTTGCCTTCCTGATTGACTACCCGGGTAGCGATGCGGACCCGGTTCTTCGGCAGCTTCTCCAGGATTTCCAGCTCGATGCGGATGTCATCGCCCAGGCGTACCGGGCGCAGGAAGCTCAGTTCCTGACCGATATAGATACTTCCGGGCCCCGGCAATTCACAGGCAATGGCAGCTGAGATGAGGGCACCGGACAGCATGCCGTGGGCGATCCGCCCCTTGAATGGGGTGGCGGCGGCAAATTCCTCATCCAGATGCACCGGGTTCACATCCCCCGAGACAGTGGCGAACAGGATCAGATCCCGCTCGCTGACCAGATGAGTGACACTGGCCGTATCGCCGACGGACAGCTCTTCATAGGTACGGTTTTCCAACATCGACATCGACTAGACTCCATTTGATCCGGACCGGCGCGAGCGCTCCGGAAGTGTCAGGAAACAAAAATGAAACAAAAGCGCGTTTTGTATTTTGCCGTATTGCTGGTAATTTGGCGCAGAGCCACGGCTAGGGGCTGAATAATAACAACACAAGTGTCCATCGAGGCATGAAATGGACGCTTGGCTTACTCCAACGGGAGAGATGGAGCCAATGGAAGCATCGTTCTGGAATGACAAGCGCCCCAATGGGGTCAGCAATGATATCGACCTGAGCCAGTTCGGCTCTATCCTCGAGGTGTTTGACGCCTCCTGCGCCACCCATGCCGACCGCCCGGCCTTTACCAATATGGGTGTGACCCTGACCTGGGGGGATATCGAACGCTACTCTGCGGCCTTTGCCGGCTATATCCAGAAGTACACCGATCTGAAGCCGGGTGACCGGATCGCCATCCAGATGCCCAACGTGCTGCAGTTTCCGATAGCGGTTTTCGGCGCCATGCGCGCCGGTCTGGTTGTGGTCAATACCAATCCCCTGTATACCGCCCGGGAAATGCGCCATCAGTTCACCGATTCCGGTGCGCGCGCGCTCATCTACATGAACATTTTCGGTCATCTGGTTCAGCAGGTGCTGCCCGATACCGACATCAAGTACCTGTTCGAGGCGCGCATGGGAGACATGCTGCCCGGGCTCAAGGGTCTTCTGGTCAATGCTGCGGTCAAGCACGTGAAGAAGATGGTGCCGCGTTACAACCTGCCGCAGGCCGTCTCCTTCAAGAGTGCGCTGGCACGCTGCGAAGGCGTCAGCCCGGTTCCGGTTACACGGACGCTGGATGACGTTGCCGTACTGCAGTACACCGGAGGCACTACGGGTGTGGCCAAGGGCGCCATGCTCACCCACGGCAACCTGGTGGCCAACATGCTGCAGGTGCACGCCAACATGCAGCAGCTGGATCGCGAGGGCAACCGCCTGATGGAAGAGGGGGGCGAGGTGGTCATTGCACCGCTGCCGCTGTATCACATCTATGCATTCACCGTGCACTGCATGTGCATGATGCTGTCCGGTCAGCACAACGTGCTGATCACCAATCCCCGCGACATTCCCGGCTTCGTCAAGGAGCTGAAGAAGTGGAAGTTTTCCTCCATCGTCGGCCTCAACACCCTGTTTGTCGCACTGATGGATCACCCCGAATTCAAGGATCTGGACTTCTCCAGGCTCAAGAGCACCACTTCCGGCGGCACAGCGCTGGTCAAGGCCACCGCCGAGCGTTGGCAGAACAAGACGGGGGTGCTCATCGGCGAGGGTTATGGTCTGACCGAGTGTTCCCCGGTGGTCTGCGCCAGCCCGGGGGACGGCCTGGCCCGCCTCGGTTCCGTCGGCCTGCCGGTACCCGGTACCGCGGTCAAGGTGATCGACGAGCAGGGCAATGAACTGCCGATCGGCGAACGTGGCGAACTCTGCGTGAAGGGGCCCCAGGTCATGAAGGGCTACTGGCAGCGTCCCGAGGCAACCGCCGAGGTCATGGACAGCGAGGGCTGGTTCCGTACCGGCGATGTGGCGGTGATCGACGAGGACGGTTTTGTCAGCATCGTCGACCGTATCAAGGACATGATCCTGGTCTCCGGTTTCAACGTTTATCCCAATGAGATCGAAGATGTGGTCGCCGCCCATCCCAAAGTCGCCAACGCGGCGGCCATCGGCGTGCCGGACGAGAAATCCGGAGAAGCGGTGAAGCTGTTCGTCGTCCCTTCCTCGCCGGATCTGACGGTGGATGAGCTCAAGGCCTACTGCAAGGCCAACTTCACCGGATACAAGGTGCCGAAACACTATGAACTGCGGGAGTCCCTGCCGATGACGCCGGTAGGCAAGATCCTGCGCCGGGAGCTTCGCGACGCCTAGGTAACATCCCAGACAAACCGGCGGGCAGCGTATTTCGCTGTCCGCCGGTTTGCTTTTTCAGGGTCCGTTTTCCGGCTTGTGTAAGGGTCTGTAACGGGCCTCCCAGAAACTCTGGCCGGGTTTCTGAAAAACTGATAGGCTTCAGCCACTTTTCGACCGGAATGAGCTTAATATTCACGAACGGGTCGAGATCAGTACTGTTCATTACCAAATAAAACAGCAGCAACACTGCAATCGGACGCATCCAGGGGGCTTCATGCAAGAGAGTTTTTGGGCTGACAAGTATCCGGAGGGTATTCCCGCCGAGATCAATCCAGATCAGTACCCCAATGTTCTGGCAGTCCTGAAGGAATCCTGCGAACGCTTTGCCGACAAGCCGGCGTTCACCAACTTGGGCAAGACCATCACCTGGGGCGAGATGTACCGCCTGTCCGGGGAGTTCGCTGCCTATCTCCAGACCCACGCCGGGCTGCAGCCGGGTGACCGCATTGCCGTGCAGCTGCCCAACGTGCTGCAGTATCCGATCGTCGTTTTCGGCGCCATGCGCGCCGGCTATGTGGTGGTCAATACCAATCCGCTGTACACCGCCCGCGAGATGGAGCACCAGTTCAACGACTCGGGTGCCAAGGCGCTGGTGTGTCTGGCCAACATGGCGCATCTGGCCGAACAGGTCGTGCCCAGGACCGGGGTCAAGCACGTCATCGTCACCGAGGTCGGCGACATGTTGCCGCCGGTCAAGCGCCTGCTGGTCAATACCGTGGTCAAGCGGGTGAAGAAGATGGTGCCGGCGTTCAACATTCCGGGCGCCGTGCCCTTCGTCAAGGCGCTGAAGGCCGGTGCGGCCTGCAGCCTGCGTGAAGCCAGCCCGGCGGCCGAGGACACTGCCGTGCTGCAGTACACCGGTGGCACTACCGGCGTCGCCAAGGGTGCCATGCTGACCCACCGGAATCTGATCGCCAACATGCTTCAGTGCAAGGTGATGATGCCGTCGAACATGCGCGAAGGCGAGGAGGTCATCATCTGTCCCTTGCCGCTGTACCATATCTACGCTTTCACCTTTCACTGCATGGCGGTGATGATGCTCGGTGGCCACAATATCCTGATCACCAACCCGCGGGACATTCCGGCGACGGTCAAGGACATGGCCCGTCAGCGCTTCTCGACCTTCGTCGGCCTCAATACCCTGTTCGCCGCGCTGTGCAACAACGAGCAGTTCCGTCAGCTGGACTTCAGCGGCATGAAACTGACACTGTCCGGCGGCATGGCGCTGCAACAGGCGACCGCCGAACGCTGGCACAAGGTTACCGGCTGCGAGATCTCCGAAGGCTACGGCATGACCGAGACCAGCCCGGTGGTTTCGGTCAATCCGGCGGACGCGGTGCAGGTAGGCACCATTGGTATCCCGGTTCCCTCGACCCTGTGCAAGGTGGTTGACGATGACGGCCGCGAGCTGGGCATAGGTGAGCCTGGTGAACTCTGCGTGAAAGGCCCCCAGGTGATGAAGGGTTACTGGCAGCGCCCCGAGGCCACCGACGAGGTGCTGGATGCCGAGGGTTGGCTGCGTACCGGTGATATAGCGATCATCCAGGAAGATGGCTACATGCGCATTGTCGACCGCAAGAAGGACATGATCGTGGTCTCCGGCTTCAACGTGTACCCCAACGAGCTGGAAGATGTCATGGCCGCCATTCCGGGTGTGCTGCAGTGTGCTGCCATCGGTGTGCCGAACGAGAAGACCGGCGAAGCGATCAAGGTGTTCATAGTCAAGGAGCCCGGTGCTCAGCTGAACGCGGAGGATGTGCGCAGTCACATGCGTGACAAACTGACCGCCTACAAGGTGCCCAAGGAGGTCGAGTTCCGCGACAGTCTGCCGACCACCAACGTGGGCAAGATCCTGCGTCGCGAGCTGCGTGACGAGGAACTGAAGAAACTCGGCGCCGCATAACACCTGAGTCCGCATCTTTGCGACAATAGCCCCTTCCGGTATTTCCGGTTGGGGCTTTTTTGTGCGGACTCACCTTGTGGGGTTTGGAGATCGCTCCCTGCCGCGAGCAATGAACCTTCTGACTTCTGACGGGAAAGCATGACCGATCTCAGTACTTTCGCCTCTCAACTTGACGCCGCCATGTCTGCGGACCGCCATCGCCTGCTGCGCCAGCTGCAGAGCCTTGGCAAGAATCCCGACAGGGGCCGTCTGGAGCAGTGGCAGAGTCGTCTGGCGGCGTCCTGTGCGCGGGCGGCCAGCCGGGCAGCCAGTGTGCCGCCGTTGCGCTATGACGACAGTCTGCCGATTGCTGCCAAACGGGAGGAAATCCGCCAGGCGATTGCCGAGCATCAGGTGGTGGTGATCGCCGGAGCCACCGGCTCCGGCAAGACCACCCAGTTGCCGAAGATCTGTCTGGAGCTGGGTCGCGGCAGCCATGGGCTGATCGGGCATACCCAGCCCCGTCGACTGGCAGCGCGCAACGTCGCCAGTCGGGTGGCCGAGGAGCTGGGTACGCCGCTGGGCGAGCTGGTCGGCTATCAGGTGCGTTTCACCGATCAGAGCAACGAGCGCACGCTGATCAAGCTGATGACCGACGGCATCCTGCTGGCGGAAACCCAGAACGATCGGTACCTGAGCCGCTATGACACCCTGATCATCGACGAGGCCCATGAGCGCAGTCTGAACATCGATTTCCTGCTCGGTTACCTCAAGACCATCCTGCCCAGGCGCCCGGACCTCAAGGTCATCATCACCTCGGCGACCATCGACCTGGAGCGTTTTTCCGCGCACTTCAATCAGGCGCCGATCATCGAGGTATCCGGCCGTACCTACCCGGTGGACGTCTGGTACCGCCCGCTGGCCGCCGAGACCGATGAGGACGGTAACCGGGTTGAAGAAGACCTGACCATAGATCAGGGCATTCTCGCGGCCCTGCGCGAGCTGGAGCAGCATGAGCGCGCCAACGGCCAGCCGCCGGGCGATGCGCTGGTGTTTCTGCCCGGCGAGCGTGAGATCCGTGATACCGCCGAATTCCTGCGCAGGGCCAACCTCAGACACACCGAGATACTGCCGCTCTATGCACGGCTGTCGGTGGCCGAACAGCAGAAGATCTTTTCCCGCCATGCGGGTCGGCGGGTGATTCTCTCGACCAACGTGGCGGAAACCTCACTCACGGTGCCGGGTATCGTCTACGTGATTGATCCGGGCGAGGTGCGCATCAGCCGCTACAGTCCGCGCTCCAAGGTGCAGCGGCTGCCCATCGAGCCGGTTTCCCGGGCCAGTGCCGATCAGCGCAAGGGCCGCTGTGGGCGGGTGGCGCCGGGTATCTGCGTGCGGCTGTACAGCGAAGAGGACTTCAACAGCCGCCCGGCCTTTACCGACCCGGAGATACTGCGTACCAACCTCGCGGCGGTGATACTGCAGATGCTGCATCTGCGCCTGGGGCGCATCGAGGATTTCCCCTTTATCGAGCCGCCGGACGGGCGTGCCATCAGTGACGGTTTCAATCTGCTGCAGGAGCTGGGTGCAGTCGAGCGGGACGGCAAGATCACCGAGGTGGGTCGCCAGCTGGCACGGCTGCCGGTGGACCCGCGCATCGGCCGCATGCTGATCGAGGCGGCGGAGCAGGGCAGCCTCGAGGAGGTGCTGATCATTGCCAGTGCGCTGGCGGTGCAGGACCCGCGTGAGCGGCCGGTGGAGCGCCAGCAGGCCGCTGATCAGGCCCATGCCCAGTGGCGCGACGAGCATTCGGATTTTGCCGCCTTCATCAATCTCTGGCGTGGTTTCGAGGAGCAGCGCCAGCAGCTGAGCCAGAATCAGCTGCGCGCCTGGTGCCGACGCCACTTTCTCAACTATTTGCGCCTGCGCGAATGGCGGGAAACCCATCGCCAGTTGCTGTTGACCTGCCGCGATCTGCAGATGACCTTCAACAGCCAGCCCGCCGGCTATGATGCCGTGCACCGCGCGTTGCTGGCCGGCCTGCTCAGCCATCTGGGCAACAAGACCGAGGATGGCGACTACATGGGCGCGCGGCAGCGGCGCTTTCTGCTGCACCCGTCATCGGCGCTGGCGAAGAAGCGTCCGGCCTGGGTCATGGTGGCCGAGCTCACCGAAACCACCCGGCTTTACGGTCGCATCGCGGCGCGCATCGAGCCCCAGTGGGTCGAGCCGCTGGCTGCACACCTGACCCGTACCAGCCACAGCGAGCCCCATTGGGAGAAACGCCGTGGGCAGGTGGTGGCCTATGAGCAGGTAACCCTGTTCGGGCTGATCATAGTGCCCAGGCGCAAGGTGCATTACGGTCCGATCGATCCTGTGGTGTCCCGGCAGATCTTCATCCGTCAGGCGCTGGTGGCCGGGGAATGGCATGGGCGGGCCGCCTTCAACCGGGCCAATCAGACGCTGCTGGAGGAACTCGATCAACTTGAAGCCAAGGCCCGTCGGCGGGACATCCTGGTGGATGAGGAAACCCTGTATCGCTACTTCGATCAGCGTGTCCCGGACAATATCCACCAGTTGGCCGGCTTCGAACGCTGGCTCAAGCGCGCCAGCCAGCAGGAGCCGAAGCTGCTGCACATGACCCGGGACGACCTGCTGCAGCGCGAGGCCGATGAGGTCAGTGCCCAGCAGTATCCGGACACCCTGCGCTGGGAGCGGATTGCCCTGCCGCTGAGCTACCATTTCGAGCCCGGGCACGAGGCCGATGGGGTGACCCTGACGGTGCCGCTGGCGTTGCTGCGTCAGCTGCCGGAGCAGCGTCTGGAGTGGCTGGTGCCGGGGCTGCTGTATGACAAGTGCGTGGCGCTGGTACGCGGGTTGCCCAAGTCGATACGCAAGAATTTCGTACCGGTGCCTGATTTCGTCAGCGCGGCGCTGGAGCGCATGTCCTTTGGTGAAGGACGGCTGACCCAGGCGCTGAGTCGCGAGCTGACCCGCATGACCGGCGTGCGCCTGGATGAGGACAGCTGGGACCAGGTCAGCCTGGAAGATCACCTGCTGATGCGCATCCGGGTGGTCGACGAGGACGGCCGTGAACTGGCCAGCGGCAGGGACTACGGCGCGCTGTGCCAGCGCATGGCCGGTCAGCTCAGTGAGCAACGGGTCAATGCTCCGGTAGCGGCGGCACCCGAGAAGGCTTCCGCCGAGGCAGGCCAGGCCCCGTTACCGGCCAAGGTGAGTCGGCGCCAGGCTGGCATCGATGTGGATTTCTGGCCGGCCTGGGTGGAGCAGGGCGAGGCGGTCGTTGAGCAGCTGTTCGACAACCCTCTGCAGGCCGCGCAGGCGCACAGGCACGGGGTTCAGCGCCTGCTGCTGCAGCGCCTGCCGGAGCAGGTCAAGTATCTGCGGCAGAAACTGACGACCGCGAAGGAAGCGGCGATCTACTACCGGGATCTCGGCACTCAGCAGCAGCTGACCGAGGATCTGCTGCTGGCCGCGATCGACCGTGCCTGTCTGGCACCGGGCAGTGCCCTGCCGCGCAGTCCGCAGGAGCTGGAATCCTGTGCCGCCCGGGGTCGCGCTGAGCTGATACCGGTGGCGGAAAAGCTGGGAGCCCGGGTGCTGGAGATTATGAAGCTCTGGCACGGCCTGCAGAAGCGTTTCAAGGGGCGTATCGACCTGAGCCATGCGATTGCCATGAACGACGTTCGCACGCAGCTGGACAATCTGGTGTTCCGCGGGTTCGTGCGCGAGGTGCCGGCCCAGTGGCTGGACCAGTATCCCCGCTACTTCAATGCCATTGCCCAGCGCCTGGACAAGCTGCCGGGGCAGGTGCAGCGCGACCGGGTCTGGACCGATGAGTTGCAGGGTTTCTGGCAGCAGTACCAGTCCCTCAGCCAGCGTTACCGGGTGGAGGGGCGTGAGGATGAACGCCTGGATCAGTGGCGCTGGATGCTGGAGGAGTACCGGGTATCCCTGTTCGCGCAACAGCTGGGAACGCGCATGCCGGTATCCGACAAGCGACTGAAGAAACACTGGCAGGAGATCACCGGCTGAGGTGGCCGGCAACGGAGCCCGGGCTGCGGCAATCGGCAGATGGACAGGAGCCGTGTCCCCGCCGGCCGATGGATTCAGCCGGGATATTGCATGACAGCTGCATGATGGGGCGCTGATGTGGCAAAATGACCCGAAATGGCGCGACCCGGGTGATGATTTTGACTCAGGCCGTCGAAGATCATTTTCCATTTATACCGTCCTGGATGCGCAGTCGGACTCCCGGAGAGTCCCCTGCAAGGCCGCGCATTGCTGACACCTGAACAGATTGAATCCAGAGAGGCCCGACCGTGCATAAAGTAGTCATCAGTGGCACAGGTTTGTACACCCCCCCGAACAGCATCAGTAACGACGAGCTGGTGGCCAGCTTCAATGCCTGGGCGGAACGTTTCAACGCGGAGAATGCTGCCGCCATTGCCGCCGGGGAGATGGAGCCGGCACCGCTGTCCAGCAGCGAGTTCATTGAAAAGGCCTCCGGTATCAAGAGCCGGCATGTCACTGACAAGCAGGGCATTCTGGATGTTGATCGTATGGTGCCCTACATCCCGGAACGCAGTAATGACGAGTGGTCGATTCTGTGCGAGATGTCGGTCAAGGCTGCCGAGGAAGCGCTGCAACGTGCCGGGCGTACTGCCGCGGATATCGACGGTGTCATCGTGGCCTGTTCCAATCTGCAGCGGGCCTATCCTGCAGTGGCCATTGAAGTGCAGGCGGCGCTGGGCATCCAGGGCTTCGGCTTCGACATGAACGTGGCCTGTTCCTCGGCGACCTTCGGCATCCAGAATGCGGTGAACAGCATCAGCACCGGTCAGGCCCGGGCGATCCTTATGGTCAACCCGGAAATCTGCACCGGGCACATGAACTTCCGTGACCGCGACAGCCACTTCATCTTCGGTGATGCCTGCACTGCCGTGATCCTGGAGCGGGCAGATCAGGCCACCTCGCCCTATCAGTACGAGATTCTGGGCACCCGGCTGCTGACCCAGTTCTCCAACAATATCCGCAACAACTTCGGCTTTCTCAACCGTGCCGATGAGTCGGGTATCGGCAAGCCGGACAAGCTCTTTGTCCAGGAAGGGCGCAAGGTGTTCCGCGAGGTCTGTCCCATGGTGGCCGAGCTGATCGCCGAGCAGCTGCAACAGCTGGACATTCCGGTGACCGAGGTCAGCCGTTTCTGGCTGCACCAGGCCAACCTGAACATGAACATGCTGATTGCCCGCAAGCTGCTGGGACGTGATCCGGACCTGCAGAAGGAGGCGCCTGTGGTGCTGGATGAGTACGCCAATACCAGTTCCGCCGGCTCGATCATTGCCTTCCACAAGTTCCAGGATGATCTGCCTGCAGGCAGTCTGGGCGTCATCTGCTCCTTCGGCGCCGGCTACTCGATCGGCAGCGTGGTCGTTCGCAAGCGCTGAGCCCCCGCACAGGAACCCGCCATGGCAACCATGGCGGGTTCGGCGTTTCCTTCCTGCCGCAACCGCAACCGCAACCGCAACCGCAACCGCACGTCTCGCCGCCGCTGCTTATATCTTCGAATTTTGAAAAGTTCCCCTGTCTTCAAATCTTCATATAACAGCAAGCCCGCTGTCATATGCGCTTTCCATAATCGCTCCCGTCGAAACAAAACGACGACGTCAACGCCCGACAGGACGACGTCATACATACCCGAAGGAGCTTTTCACGATGAAAAAGAAGTTGATTGCGATTGCTGTTGGTGCTGCGGCTGTCATGCCGGCTCTGGCGCTGGCTGATGTGAGCATCTATGGTCGTGCCCACGTGTCCGTGGATTTCCTGGACGACGGTGCCGACTACTCCGAAACCAACCTGTCCAGCAACTCCTCCCGTATCGGTTTCAAGGGCGATCATGAAATCAACCCCAGCCTGAAGGCCTTCTTCCAGATCGAGCAGGAAATCAACTTCGCCACCGGCAGCAACGGCTCCAACAGCTTTGCTACCCGCGACACCTTTGTCGGCCTGAAGGGTGACTTCGGTGCCGTGCAGATGGGTCGCTTTGACAGCCCGTTCAAGAAAGCCCGTGGCCCGGCCAACCTGTTCGGTGATCAGGTGGGCGATATGCGCAACCTGGCGCGTACCGGCAACGCCCGTTTTGACGAGCGTTACGACAATACCCTGCAGTACACCACCCCGAGCTTCGGTGGTTTCAATCTGGCGGTAGCCTACTCGGTCTATGCGGGACAGTCCGCGGTTGAAGATCAGGATGCCGATGCGTTCAGCACCTCGCTGAACTATGCCGCCGGCCCCTTTGCTGCCTCGCTGGCCTACGAAAAGGTTGAAGAGGAAGCCGATAGCCGTGGCGAGCGTGACGCCGTTCGCGCCGCAGCATCCTACAACCTGACCGACGCCTTCAAGATGGTCGGCTTCTATCAGACCACAGAGTATGACGGTGTTGTCGATACTACCGATGCGGTGCGCGATCTGAACACCACCGACACCTACGGTCTGGGTGGCGAGTTCAAGCTCACTGATGCCACTGCACTGAAAGCCATGTGGATGACCCTGGATTCGGATGCCGACAATGCCGATGCGGATATGTGGGTTCTGGGTGTGGAGCACAAGCTGGACAAGGCCGTTCGGGTCTACGCCAACTACGCTGTCGTGGACAACGATGACGGTCGCAGCCTGACTCCCTGGGGGCAGGGCCGCTCTGCCACGCCCAGTGGTGCCGCAGGTGAGAAAGCCTCCGCCCTGTCGGTGGGTCTGCGCTACGACTTCTGAGTCGGTAGTGGGTACAGGGAGGTATCCGGCCGGGTTGTTCCTTCGGGCAACCCGGTTTTTTGTCATCTGAATGACATGAATCCTTCTTATCCTTGTTTCCAGGTTGTAACCGATCCGGTTCATATCCCGCCCATTCATGCCAAGGAGTTTTCATGCGTAGCCTGTTTGTTCTTGCACTGTCCTGTCTGCTGGTTGCCTGTGCGCAGCAATCCCATGTGCAGCTGTACCCCGGCTCAGCCAAACAGCAGAGTCAGGTGCTGACGGTGGTGGTGCCCTACGAGCTGGAAGTGCAGAGCATCAACGGTGAGCAGGTACCGGCAGCCAACGCCCTGTTCGGCACCCAGGACAAGACCCTGCATCTGCAGCCCGGCCAGTACCGCATCAATGCCTTCTACAAGAACGTATTTGATGTGGATGGCGGTCTGAGTCATGAGGTGGTGCGGGGGCGCTCTGCGGTATACAGCATTGATGGCAAGTCGGGTGAGACCTGGAAGCTGGAGTTCGAGCGTCCGGCCAACCTGGCCGAGGCCCGCCTGCTGCAGGACGAGTTCATCAGCTGGGCGGTCAATACCCGTACCGGTGAACGAGTGGAAGCCGAGCGCGGTCAGCGCAACAGCTCGCTGCTCAGTTCGCTGATGGGGGCAGGTGCGGCAGACGCCGCGAGCACGGTCGCCCCGCTGAATGCCGCTGCGCACCCCAGTCCGCAGGCCAGCCTCGACGCCAGCGATCAGGCCGAGGAAACCCTGCCGCATAACGATGCGACCCTGACCACCCTCAAGCAGCTGTGGCGCCTGATGAGCCCCGCGAGCCGGGAAGCCTTCCTCGACTGGGCCAGATAAGCCGGTCGGTATCTGTCTGTTGCTCCTTCAGCCCCCGCTTGCGGGGGCTTTTTCATGTCTGTGGTGCGATACTCTCGGCTGCATGCCAAGGGGGAGGGGCGGATGAGCACACTGAGTCTGGAACGCCTGGACAGTATTTCGCAGATAGCTGCCGAGCAGTGGGACAGCCTGATCCCCTCTGGCTACCCCTTTCTGCGTCACGGCTTTCTTCAGGCGCTGGAGGCAAGCGGGTCTGTCTGCGCTGCCACCGGGTGGCAGCCTGCGCACAGGGTGGTGCGCGCTGATGGCAGGCTGGCGGGCCTGATGCCGCTGTATCTGAAGAGCCATTCCTACGGCGAGTATGTGTTCGACTTCCAGTGGGCCGACGCCTGGGAGCGGGCAGGGCGGCGCTACTATCCCAAGGCGCTGTCGGCGGTTCCCTTTTCGCCGGTGCAGGGCCCGCGTTTGCTGGCGCAAGATGCACAGGTGGCCGGATGTCTGCTCGATGACCTGGACCTGGAACTGCACGAGGGGCAGGTGTCCGGCCTGCATCTGCTGTTCAACGATGGGCGCGAGGATGCCTGGCTGGCGGAGCGGGGCTGGCTGCTGCGCCTGGGCTGCCAGTTCCACTGGCTCAATCGGGGTTACCGGTGTTTCGATGATTTTCTCGCGGCGTGCAACTCGCGCAAACGCAAGAACTTCCGCCGGGAGCGCGAACGCATTCTTGGGGCGGGCATCGAGTTCCAGTGGCTGGCCGGGCAAGAGATAACACCGGCGGACTGGGAGCGCTTCTATCCCTTCTACGCTGCCACCTATCTCAAGCGCGGCCGGCGTCCCTATCTGACACCGGAATTCTTTCCGTTGCTGGGCGCGGGTGTGGCTGAATCAGTGCGTCTGGTATTTGCCCGTCACTGGGGGCGGGATGTGGCCGGTGCCTTGTTTCTGGTGGGGGATGACTGTCTTTACGGGCGCTACTGGGGCTGTCTGGAGGAGTATGACAGTCTGCATTTCGAGACCTGTTTCTATCAGGGAATGGAGCGCTGCATTGCCGAAGGGCTGCAGCGCTTCGATGCTGGCGCCCAGGGAGAGCACAAGCTGCTGCGGGGATTCGAGCCCGTGCTGACCCGGTCATGGCACAGACTGCAGCCGGGCTTGCATGAGGCGGTAGCGGATTATCTGCAGCAGGAAAGGGAAGGGGTACGGGAATATCAGCAGGATGCCATGGCCTATCTGCCGTACCGCAGGGCCGAGCAGGGCCCTGCGGCAGGCATCAGCTGATCAGTCGTCGCTTGTAACCCGCTTGACACTGTTGATGGTGACCGGGTTGACCGGCACGTCGCTGTGCCCTGCCTGCCGGCCGGTGGGTACCTTGCCGATGGTCTCGACCACGTGCTCGCCGCTGACCACCTTGCCGAACACGGCGTAGCCGAAGTCACGGGCGCCGTGGTTGAGGAAGTCGTTGTTGGCCAGGTTGATGAAGAACTGACTGGTGGCGCTGTCGCGCACCTGGGTGCGGGCCATGGCAATGGTGTAGCGATCATTCTTCAGGCCGTTATCGGCTTCGTTCCTGATCGGCTGGCCGACGGGGCGCTGGCGCATGTTGCTGTCAAAGCCGCCGCCCTGGATCATGAAGCCGGGAATCACCCGGTGGAAGATCAGGCCATCATAGTGCCCGGCATCGGTGTAGCGCAGGAAGTTCTCCACGGTGATGGGCGCCGCCTCGGCATCCAGCTCGATTTCGATATCACCATGGCTGGTGCTCAGCAGGACGCGGGGGTTGTCGGCCAGGGCAGCGCTGGCGAGCAGGGCGAGGACGCAGGTTCCGATGATTCTTTTCAGCATTCAGGACTCCGGACAGATGGGTGTACGTTGGTGTTGTTCGGCGAGTGTAAGCACAAGCGCGGCGGGGCTCAACGCCCTGCGCAGGCAATGTCAGTCTGATTGCGAATGGCTGATGATCAGATCGGCGAGAATGCGCGCGGCCGGGCCCAGGGGCCTGTCCTTGCGGGCGTACAGGTAGATGGGCGCGGCACGCTCACTGCCCTGGGCCAGTGGCAGTACGGCCAGAGTGCCCTGTTCCAGCTGGGCGGCAATGTCGTGACGGGGCAGCCAGGCGAAGCCGAGGCCGCGTGATACCAGCTTGGCAGCGGTAGAGAGGCTGGTAACCGTCCAGCGTTGCTCTGCGCCCAGCCAGCCTTCGTCCCGGGGCTGGCGCCGGCCCGAATCGCGAATGACCACCTGCAGATGGCCTTCCAGATCCTGATGGCTGAGAGTTCGCCTGAGCTGGTGCAGGGGGTGCTGGGGATGGGCCACGGCCAGGAACTGCAGCGTACCCAGTTGCTGCGGCAGGTACCCGGCGATGCCGATGCTGGAAATGGCCAGATCGGCGCTGCCGCTGTGCAGCTGTTCCTCGACACCGGACAGTACCTCCTCACGCAACTGCACCCGGCAGCCCTTGCTCTGGGGAATGAAAGCTTCCAGGGCGCAGGACAGATGCTCGGTGGGGTAGGCGGCATCGACCACCAGCTGAACCTCGGCCTCCCAGCCCTGGTCCATATTTCTTGCCAGCTCTTCCAGTTGCTGAGCCTGCTGCACAAGGTGCCGGGAGCGGCGCAGCAGGGCAGCGCCGGCGTCTGTCAGCACCGCGCGACGCCCGACGATTTCCAGCAGGGGAACGCCCAGCTGCTCCTGCATGCGGGCCACGGTATAGCTGACGGAGGACTGGGAACGATGCAGTGCCGCTGCCGCCTGGGCAAAGCCGCCATGGTCGACTACCGCCTGCAGGGTTCGCCATTGATCCAGTGTGACCCGGGGTGCTTTCATCCGAATGACCTTCGGTCTATGTTGATGTTTCAGTTTCCTGATGAAGGTGAGACTCAATGTATCAAGTTTTTCTGGCTTTCGGCATGGCCCTGGCCCTGGCACTGCCCGCCTGGGCCTTCCCGGTCGATGTGCAGATTCAACCTGCGGAGTTCGATATTGCTGTCGGGACTGTGGATCAGGCCAATATGGCGGCGGTGCTGATGACCAGCCGGGAGTCCGCTGTTCTGGACTGTCGGGTCGCCTTCGTCAACGGGCCGGAGCGCCCGGTGCCGCGGCACATTACCCTGCACCCGGGCAAGCAGGAGGTGGTCAGTCAGTTCTTCCGCCGGGCCATCAACCGGGTGCGGATCACCATCGACTGCGAATGATCGGCGCATACGAAAAAGCCCGGCATCCGTGAGGATGTCGGGCTTCGTGTTTGGCTCCGCGACCTGGACTCGAACCAGGGACCCAATGATTAACAGTCATTTGCTCTACCGACTGAGCTATCGCGGAATCGATGTGCGCACTTTACCAAAAAAACTTTTCAAGTCAACACCTTGAGAGGCATTTTAGTGAAAATGCGCAGCCTCGCTTTCAGGCCTCCAGCATGACTTTGGCCATGGCATTGGCCACAGTGTCGATATTGCTGTTATTGAGCGCGGCGACGCAGATGCGACCGCTGCCCACGGCGTAGATGGCAAATTCTTCGGCAAGGCGGCTGACCTGCTCGCGGCTCAGACCGGAGTAGGAGAACATGCCGCGCTGCTGCTCGATGAAGCTGACATCCTGCTGCACGCCGGCGGCGCGCAGTTTCTCCGCCAGGGCGCTGCGCATCTGCTTGATGCGGATGCGCATTTCAGCCAGCTCTTCCACCCACATGGCATACAGCTCGGGGTTGTTCAGCACGGCTGCGACAACCTTGGCGCCGTGGGTCGGCGGGTTGGAATAGTTGGTGCGGATCACCCGCTTGAGCTGGGACAGTACCCGCTCACCTTCCTCGGCGGTACCCGTGATGAAGGTCAGCGCGCCGACCCGCTCCCCATACAGGGAGAAGGACTTGGAGAAGGAGCTGGAGATGACGCAGGGCAGGCCGGACTCGGCGAACAGGCGTACCGCCACGGCATCGTCTTCCAGGTTGTCACCGAAGCCCTGATAGGCGATATCCAGGAAGGGCACATGGCCGCGCTCGCGGATGACCTCGATGACCTGCTTCCACTGCTCGACGTTCAGATCGACCCCGGTGGGGTTGTGGCAGCAGGCATGCAGCAGCACCACGCTGCCTTCGGGAAGGGCCTTGATGCCGTCGAGCATGCCCTGCAGGTTCAGGCCATGAGTCGCCGGATCGTAATAGGGGTAGGTCACCACTTCGTAGCCGGCGGTTTCGAACAGCGCCCGATGGTTTTCCCAGCTGGGGTCGCTGATGGCTACCAGCCGCTTGCCGGCCAGGCGGTAGAGAAAGTCTGCACCGAGCTTGAGTGCGCCGGTACCACCCAGCGACTGGGCCGTGACCAGACGGCCGGAACTCAGCAGCGGCGAGTCTGCGCCGAGCAGCAGTTTCTGCACAGCCTGATCGTAGGGCGCCAGACCCTCCATCGGCAGGTAGGTGCGCGGTGCGCCCTCGGCCACCCGGGCCGCTTCTGCTGCCTGAACAGCGCGCAGCAGGGGGACCTTGCCATTCTCGTCGTAATAGACGCCAACACCCAGATTGACTTTTTCTGCGCGCGGATCGGCATTGAACGCCTCGTTGAGGCCAAGAATGGGATCGCGGGGCGCCATTTCAACGGGGGAAAACAGACTCATGATATGGGCAGACTCGAAACAGGTGAATGAAGTTGTCGGGCTGTGCCGCAGGCGGCCGGACATTATAAACAGAGAGAGGGGGCGGGTGCGAGTCCGGTGGTCCTGCATTTGGGCGGGATTGCGGTGCTATGATGGAGGCTGTTCTTCTGACCCGTGGTACTTTCCCTGTCATGACACATTTCAAGCTGCAAACCCGTTTCAAGCCGGCCGGCGATCAGCCGGTGGCCATTGCGCAACTGGTGGAGGGCCTGGAGGCCGGCCTGTCTCACCAGACGCTGCTCGGGGTGACGGGGTCAGGGAAGACCTTCACCATTGCCAACGTCATCCAGCAGGTCCAGCGTCCGACCATAGTGATGGCGCCCAACAAGACCCTGGCGGCGCAGCTGTATGGCGAGTTCCGCGAATTCTTCCCGAACAATGCCGTGGAGTACTTCGTTTCCTATTACGACTACTACCAGCCTGAAGCCTATGTGCCGGCATCGGATACCTTCATCGAGAAGGATGCCTCGATCAACGATCACATCGAGCAGATGCGCCTGTCGGCGACCAAGGCCCTCATGGAGCGGCCGGACGCCATCATAGTGGCCACGGTGTCGGCCATCTACGGCCTGGGTGACCCCGAGTCCTACCTGCGCATGGTGCTCCACGTGGACCGGGGTGATCAGCTGGATCAGCGCGCGCTGTTGCGTCGTCTGGCCGAGCTGCAGTACACCCGCAACGACATGGAGCTGGCGCGGGCCACCTACCGGGTGCGGGGGGATGTGATCGATGTGTTCCCTGCGGAATCCGATCTGGAGGCAATCCGTATCGAGCTGTTTGACGACACGGTGGAAACCATCAGCTTCTTTGATCCGCTCACAGGTGAGGTTTTACGCAAGGTTCCTCGCGTAACTATCTATCCCAAATCACATTATGTGACTCCCAGGGAGAAGCTGCTGGAGGCGGTTGAGGAGATCAAGGTCGAGCTCAGGGAGCGGCTTGAGGTGCTTCACAGCCAGAACAAGCTGGTCGAGGCGCAGCGGCTTGAGCAGCGTACCCGCTTCGATATGGAGATGATCATGGAGCTGGGTTACTGCAATGGCATCGAAAACTACTCCCGTTACCTGTCCGGGCGCCCGGAGGGCGAGCCGCCGCCGACCCTGTTCGATTACCTGCCGGCCAACGCGCTGCTGGTGATAGACGAATCCCACGTCTCCGTGCCCCAGGTGGGTGCCATGTACAAGGGCGACCGATCGCGCAAGGAGACCCTGGTCGAGTATGGCTTCCGTCTGCCCTCTGCGCTGGATAACCGCCCGATGCGTTTCGATGAGTGGGAGGCGATTTCTCCGCAGACCATCTTCGTCTCCGCCACCCCGGGACCCTATGAGGAGGCGCATGCGGGCCGCGTGGTTGAGCAGGTGGTCAGGCCCACCGGGTTGGTGGATCCGGAAATCGAAGTGCGCCCGGCCACTACCCAGGTGGATGATCTGCTGTCCGAGGTGGGGCTGCGCACCGCGCGTAACGAGCGCGTACTGGTGACGACCCTGACCAAGCGCATGGCCGAGGATCTGACCGACTACCTTGCCGACCACGGGGTCAAGGTGCGCTATCTGCATTCCGATATCGATACCGTCGAGCGGGTGGAGATCATCCGCGATCTGCGCATGGGGGTGTTCGACGTGCTGGTCGGCATTAACTTGTTGCGCGAAGGTCTTGATATGCCTGAAGTTTCCCTCGTCGCGATTCTCGATGCGGACAAGGAAGGCTTCCTCCGATCAGAGCGCTCGCTGATCCAGACCATCGGCCGCGCGGCGCGAAACCTGAACGGCAAGGCCATCCTCTATGCGGATCGGATCACCGGTTCCATGGAGCGGGCCATCGGCGAGACCGAGCGCCGGCGGGCCAGGCAGATCGCTTTCAACGAGGAGCATGGCATTACGCCCAAGGGTGTGGTCAAGAGCGTGCAGGACATCCTTGAGGGTGCGGTGGTTCCCGGCAGCCGGAACAACAAGCGGCGCGCTGCCAAGGTGGCCGAGGAGGGCGCGGGTTACCAGGCCGACAAGCTGCGTTCACCTGCCGAGATCACCAAGCGCATACGCCAGCTGGAGGAGAAGATGTACCAGCATGCCCGGGATCTGGAGTTCGAGGCGGCGGCCCAGATGCGCGACGAGATACAGCAGTTGCGCGAGCGACTGGTCAATCTGTGAACAGCTCGGGAAGAGGCTCTGGGACGGCTCTCTGCAGTACCGATCTTTTTGCAGATATTCAGTGACTTAGGGGTTGACGCCCTCCGGGTGGGTGCGTATAGTTCGCCTCCATCGCAGGCACGTAGCTCAGTTGGTTAGAGCACCACCTTGACATGGTGGGGGTCGTTGGTTCGAATCCAATCGTGCCTACCAGATACAAAGCCCGACCACCTGTGGTTGGGCTTTTTTGTTTCTATCATTTCTGTATTCCATCACGTGGCCTTGCGTAGCGGTCACCACTGAGAAAGGAGCGACACCATGCCTGTAATCACTCTCCCCGACGGCAGTCAGCGCACATTTGATACCCCGGTCACCGTGTATCAGGTGGCGCAATCCATTGGTGCCGGTCTGGCCAAGGCAACAGTCGCCGGCAAGATCGACGGTCGCCTGGTTGATGCCTGCGATCTGATCGAGCAGGACGCCAGCCTGCAGATCATCACGCCGCGGGACGAGGAAGGTCTGGAGATCATCCGTCACTCCTGTGCTCACCTGGTGGGTCATGCTGTCAAGCAGCTGTACCCGACTGCCAAGATGGTCATCGGTCCGGTGATCGAAGAAGGCTTCTATTACGATATCGCCTTCGAACGTCCCTTCACCCCCGAGGACATGGCCGCCATCGAGAAGCGCATGCGCGAGCTGATCGATACCGAATATGACGTCATCAAGAAGATGACGCCCCGCGACGAGGTGATCCGCGTGTTCACCGAGCGTGGCGAGGAATACAAGCTGCGTCTGATCGAGGACATGCCCGACGAGAAGGCCATGGGGCTCTACTACCACGAGGAATACGTGGACATGTGCCGCGGTCCGCACGTGCCCAACACCCGCTTCCTCAAGGCATTCCAGCTGACTCGCATCTCCGGCGCCTACTGGCGCGGCGACGCAAAGAACGAACAGCTGCAGCGCATCTATGGCACCGCCTGGGCTGACAAGAAGCAGCTGGCAGCCTACATCAAGCGGATCGAAGAGGCCGAAAAGCGCGACCACCGCAAGCTCGGCAAGCGTCTGAACCTGTTCCACACACAGGAAGAGGCGCCGGGCATGGTGTTCTGGCACCCCAACGGCTGGACTGTCTACCAGGTGCTCGAGCAGTACATGCGCAAGGTGCAGAAGGACAGCGGCTACAAGGAAATCCGTACGCCGCAGGTCGTTGACCGTGTGCTGTGGGAGCGTTCCGGTCACTGGGAGCATTACTCGGCGAACATGTTCACTACCGAGTCGGAGAGCCGCGACTACGCGGTCAAGCCGATGAACTGTCCGTGCCACATCCAGGTCTTCAACCAGGGGCTCAAGAGCTACCGTGATCTGCCGCTGCGCCTGGCCGAATTCGGTTCCTGCCATCGCAACGAACCCTCCGGTTCGCTGCACGGTCTGATGCGGGTTCGCGGCTTCACCCAGGACGATGCGCACATCTTCTGTACCGATGAGCAGGTCAAGACCGAGGCGGCCAACTTCATTGCCCTCACTCTGCAGGTCTACCGCGATTTCGGCTTCGATGATGTCGAGCTGAAGCTCTCGACCCGTCCTGAAGATCGCATGGGTGATGATGCCGACTGGGATCAGGCCGAGCGCGGTCTGGAAGAGGCGCTGAACGAGGCCGGTCTGAAGTGGGAGCTGCAGCCGGGTGAGGGCGCCTTTTACGGGCCCAAGATCGAGTTCTCCCTGCGCGACTGTCTGGGCCGGGTGTGGCAGTGCGGCACCCTGCAGCTGGACTTCATGCTGCCGGGTCGTCTGGATGCCCAGTATGTGGCCGAGGACGGCACCCGCAAGACGCCGGTGATGCTGCACCGGGCGATCCTCGGCTCCTTCGAACGCTTCATCGGCATTCTCATCGAGCACTACGCCGGTGACTTCCCGGCCTGGCTGGCGCCGACCCAGGTGGCGGTGCTGAATATCACCGACAACCAGGCCGAGTTCTGTCGGAAAGTCGAGAAATCGCTCAATGAAATGGGCTATCGCGCCGTCGCGGACTTGAGAAACGAGAAGATCGGCTTTAAAATCCGCGAGCATACTTTGCACAAGACTCCCTACTTGCTGGTAATCGGGGATAGGGAAGTCGAATCGCACACTGTGGCCGTGCGCACGCGGGAGGGTAAAGATCTGGGTACGATGAGCATTGCCGAGTTCTCCGAGTTCCTCGCCCGCGCCGTCGCACAACGAGGCCGCCCGAATTCGGAGCAATAAAGATTAAACGCGAGATGAGACAAGACAAAAGAGCCGCACAACGCCCGCCGATCAACGAAAACATCACGGCGCGTGAAGTTCGCCTGATTGGCCCCGAAGGTGAACAGATCGGTATCGTCTCCATTCAGGAAGCGCTGGCCGCCGCCGAGGAGGCCAGGCTCGACCTGGTTGAAATCTCCCCCGATGCAGAGCCGCCTGTATGCCGAGTCATGGACTACGGCAAGCATATCTTCGAGAAGAAGAAGCAGCAGGCTGCCGCCCGGAAGAATCAGAAACAGATTCAAATCAAGGAAATCAAGTTTCGTCCAGGGACGGAAGAAGGGGACTATAAGGTCAAGCTTCGCAACCTTATCAAGTTCCTCAGCGAGGGTGACAAAGCCAAGGTATCCCTGCGATTCCGCGGCCGGGAAATGGCCCATCAGGAGCTGGGCATGGAGCTGTTGAAGCGGGTCGAAGCCGACCTCGCCGAATACGGCACCGTTGAACAGCACCCGAAAATGGAAGGTCGTCAGTTGATGATGGTCCTTGCACCCAAGAAGAAAAAGTAATCTCCAGGGCAACGCCAGGCCTTGTGATTATCTTATCCACTCTATTTGGAGTACATGAACATGGCAAAGATGAAGACCAAAAGTGGTGCCGCCAAGCGCTTCAAAGTGACTGGCAGTGGCATCAAGCACAAGCACGCTTTCAAAAGCCACATCCTGACCAAGATGACCACCAAGCGTAAGCGCCAACTGCGTGGCACTTCTCAGCTCAATGCTGCAGACGTCCAGAAAGTTGAACGCATGCTGCGTCTCCGTTAATCAAGGTTGAGGATCTAGAGAATGGCTCGTGTTAAGCGTGGTGTAATGGCGCGCAAGCGTCACAAGAAGATTCTGAAACTCGCCAAAGGTTACTACGGTGCACGTTCGCGTGTATTCCGGGTTGCCAAGCAGGCGGTCATCAAGGCTGGTCAGTATGCCTACCGTGACCGCAAGCAGCGCAAGCGTCAGTTCCGTGCTCTGTGGATTGCCCGTATCAACGCTGGTGCCCGTCAGAATGGTCTGTCCTACAGCCGTCTGATTGCCGGCCTGAAAAAGGCTTCCATCGAAATCGACCGTAAGGTTCTGGCCGATCTGGCCGTGAACGAAAAAGCGGCGTTTACTGCGATTGTCGAAAAAGCAAAGGCTAGCCTGGCTTAAGCCCTCGTTACGACAATCACCGGCGCTTGCGCCGGTTGGCAACGTCATTAATAGGGGAAGAGCCTTGCAGCTCTTCCCCTATTTTTGTTTCTGGAGTGTTAAATGGAAAACCTGGACGCGCTAGTTTCCCAGGCCCTGGAAGCCGTAAAGCAGGCGGCAGATGTCAACGCACTGGAGCAGTTGCGCGTCCAGTACCTTGGCAAGAAGGGCGAACTTACTCAGGTAATGAAGACCCTGGGCAACATTCCCGCTGAAGAGCGGCCCAGAGTCGGCGCCATGGTCAACGAGGCCAAGGAGCGCGTGCAAGGCGAGTTGAATGCTCGCAAGAGCGACATGGAAGCGGCGGCACTCAACGCCAGGCTGGCGGCCGAGCGGGTGGACGTGACCCTGCCGGGCCGTGGCCAGACCAGCGGTGGTCTGCACCCGGTGACCCGTACCATGGAGCGCATCGAAGAATTCTTTTCCCGCGTCGGCTATGCCGTGGCGGAAGGCCCCGAGGTCGAGGACGACTACCACAACTTCGAGGCACTCAACATCCCCGGCCACCATCCGGCCCGGGCGATGCATGATACCTTCTATTTCAATGCCAACACCCTGCTGCGTACCCACACCTCACCGGTGCAGGTGCGTACCATGGAAAGCCAGAAGCCGCCGATCCGCATCGTCTGCCCCGGTCGTGTCTATCGCTGCGACTCGGACCTGACCCACTCGCCGATGTTCCATCAGGTAGAGGGGCTGCTGGTCGACCGGGAGGTCAGCTTTGCCGACCTCAAGGGCACCATCGCCGAGTTCCTGCAGGTGTTCTTCGAGAAGGACCTGCAGGTGCGCTTCCGCCCCTCGTTCTTCCCCTTCACCGAGCCGTCCGCCGAGGTGGATATCCAGTGCGTGATGTGCAACGGCTGCGGTTGCCGGGTGTGCAAGCAGACCGGCTGGCTCGAGGTCATGGGCTGCGGCATGGTGCACCCCAACGTGTTCCGCTCCTCGGGAATCGACCCGGAGCAGTATCAGGGCTTTGCCTTCGGCATGGGCGTGGAGCGCCTGGCGATGCTGCGCTATGGCGTCAATGATCTGCGCCTGTTCTTCGACAACGATCTGCGTTTTCTTGCGCAGTTCCGCTGAACGCCGTAACCGCAACCCTTTTGAAGCAGGAATGAAACATGAAATTCAGTGAACAGTGGCTGCGCAGCTGGGTGAATCCGGAAGTAACCCGGGACGAGCTGGTGGCGCGCCTGTCCATGACCGGCCTCGAGGTCGACAGTGTCAGCCCGGTTGCCGGCGAGTTCAGCGGCGTGGTGGTTGGCGAGATCCTCAGCGCCGAGCAGCATCCCGATGCGGACAAGCTGCGGGTCTGCCGGGTGAGCAATGGCTCCGAGGAGTTCCAGGTGGTCTGTGGTGCACCCAACGCCCGCGCCGGGATTCGCGTGCCCTTTGCCATGGTTGGCGCCGTGCTGGGCGAGGACTTCAAGATCAAGAAGGCCAAGCTGCGTGGCGTGGAATCCTTCGGCATGCTGTGCTCGGCTGCCGAACTGCAGCTGTCGGATGACCACGATGGTCTGTTCGAGCTGCCGGCGGATGCGCCGGTCGGCCAGTGCCTGCGCCAATACCTGGGTCTGGATGACGCCATCATCGAGGTCGACCTGACGCCCAACCGGGGTGACTGTCTGTCGATCGCCGGTCTGGCCCGGGAAGTCGGGGCCAACTACGGTGCGCCGGTCAGCCGTCCCGCCATCGAAGCCGTGGCACCTGTGCATGATGAGGTTCGCCCGGTCGAGCTGCTGGCGCCCCAGGCCTGCTCCCGCTTTGTCGGTCGGGTCATTCGCAATGTCGACCTGAGCCGCCCGACGCCCCTGTGGATGGTCGAGCGCCTGCGTCGCAGTGACA
The DNA here is from genome assembly GCF_900115905.1 of Halopseudomonas formosensis. GTDB lineage: Bacteria > Pseudomonadota > Gammaproteobacteria > Pseudomonadales > Pseudomonadaceae > Halopseudomonas > Halopseudomonas formosensis. The sequence goes on along the minus strand of NZ_FOYD01000002.1, from coordinate 3,368 downwards.
TCCGCAGCATCGACCCGGTGGTGGATATCACCAACTATGTGATGCTCGAACTCGGTCAACCGCTGCACGCCTACGATCTGGCGGAAATCCGCGGTGGCATCCGTGTGCGTCTGGCCGAGGAGGGTGAGAAGCTGACTCTGCTGGATGGCCAGGAAATCGCCCTGCGCAACGATACGCTGGTTATCGCGGATCATGAGCGTCCGCTGGGCATGGCCGGCATCATGGGTGGCGAGCACAGCGGCATCAACGAGAACACCACCGACCTGTTCCTGGAAAGTGCCTTCTTCGACCCGATCGCCATTGCCGGCAAGGCCCGTAACTACGGTCTGCACACCGACGCTTCGCACCGCTTCGAACGCGGCGTGGACTGGCAACTGCCGCGTCAGGCCATGGAGCGTCTGACCGCCCTGGTCCTGGAGACCGTGGGTGGTGAACCGGGCCCGGTTATCGAAGCCGTGGCCGAGACCCAGCTGCCGACTCCGGTCAGCATCCGCCTGCGTAACGAGCGTGTCAGTCAGATGCTCGGGCTGCAGATCAGCGAAGAGGAAGTCGAAGGTTACCTGCGTGGCCTGGAGCTCGGGGTGGTTCGTGCCGAGGCGGGGGAGTGGCAGGTGGAAGTGCCCAGCCATCGCTTCGACATTACCCTGGAAATCGATCTGATCGAGGAGCTGGCCCGCCTGTACGGTTACAACCGACTGCCGGTCAGCGCGCCCAGGGCATCGCTGAACCTCAGCGCCAACCCGGAAACCCGGAACGAGCTGCCGGTACTGCGCCGGCTGCTGGTAGCCCGGGGTTATCAGGAGGCGATTACCTACAGTTTCGTCGAGCCCGGCCTCAACCGGCTGTTCGATCCGCAGATCGAGCCCCTGGCATTGGCCAACCCCATCTCCAGCGACATGGCGGTGATGCGCTCCTCCCTGTGGCCGGGTCTGGCCAAGGCGGTACAGCACAACCAGAACCGTCAGCAGGCACGGGTACGGCTGTTCGAAAGCGGGCTGCGCTTTGTGCCCCAGCCCAGCGGTGAGCTGCTGCAGGAGCCGATGCTGGCCGGCATCGCCACTGGCAGCCGGCTGCCCGAGGGGTGGGCCAATGGTGCCGACAAGCTGGACTTCTACGACGTCAAGGGCGATGTGGAAGCGGTGCTGGGGCAGGGCGGTGCGCTGGACAGCTTCCGCTTCGAGGCGGCTGAACATCCCGCCCTGCATCCCGGTCAGAGCGCCCGCATCCTCAGGGATGGCGAGCTGGTTGGCTGGATCGGTGCCCTGCACCCGCAGCTGGTGGACAAGCTGGACCTCAATGGCCCGGTCTTCCTCTTCGAGCTGCGCCTTGCCGGTATCACCGAGGGACGTCTGCCGGCCTTCGCGGAACTCTCGAAGTTCCCAGAAGTCCGACGGGATATCGCCGTGGTGGTGAAGCAGTCCGTTGTCGCCGGCGACCTGCTGCAGCGCATCCGCGACGAGGCTGGGCCGGTGCTGAAAAACCTCAGACTGTTTGACGTTTATCAGGGCAAAGGCATTGATCCGGAAAGCAAAAGTCTGGCGATCGGCTTGACCTTGCAACATTCCTCGCGCACTCTTACTGATGACGAAGTGAACGCCACCATGGAAAGGGTACTGGGTTCACTCGAGCAGGACTTCAATGCCATCTTGAGAAAATAGGAAAGTGCGTATGGGGGCTCTGACAAAAGCAGAAATGGCGGAACATCTCTACGAGGAGCTTGGTTTCAACAAGCGTGAAGCCAAGGAACTGGTGGAACTGTTTTTTGAAGAGATCCGCAACGCGCTGGAAAACAACGAGCAGGTGAAGTTGTCGGGTTTCGGCAACTTCGACCTGCGCGACAAGCGCGAGCGGCCCGGTCGCAATCCCAAGACCGGCGAGGAAATACCCATCACCGCCCGGCGCGTGGTCACCTTCCGCCCCGGTCAGAAACTCAAAGCCCGAGTAGAAGCCTATGCTGGAACCCAGCCACAATAATGAACTGCCGGCTATTCCCGGGAAGCGCTACTTCACCATTGGTGAGGTCAGCGAGCTCTGCGCGGTCAAACCCCACGTGCTGCGCTACTGGGAGCAGGAGTTTCCCCAGCTGTCCCCGGTCAAGCGGCGCGGCAATCGGCGCTACTATCAGCGTCAGGATGTGCTGATGATCCGCCAGATCCGCTCGCTGCTGTACGATCAGGGATTTACCATCGGCGGCGCCCGCCAGCGTCTGGAAGGTGAGGAGGCGAAGGAGGATAACAGCCACTACAAGCAGCTGATCCGCCAGACCATCGCCGAGCTGGAAGAAGTGCTGCAGGTGCTCAAGACCCACTGAGTGTGCATTCGCGGTGAATCCCTCCCGGGTCCCCGCCGCGATTCCCCCCCCCCCCCCGCTGTTTCCGTTTTCTACCCGTTCTGCAGGCATTAAAAAACCCAATCACCTTTCGATGATTGGGTTTTCAGTATTTGGTCGGGACGGAGTGATTCGAACACTCGACCCCTTGCACCCCATGCAAGTGCGCTACCAGGCTGCGCTACGCCCCGACGATGCTTTGCGGTTCCTGCCAAAGCGGGACGAACTATACATTAACTAACTGAAATGTGAAAGTTTTTTTTGCGCCTGGAATTCGCTGCGCATACCGCGCCAGGCGGCAGCCTCCATTGGGTCAGCGTCTTTCGCGTCGCTATACCCGTTTCCACAAGTGCTACGGGTGGAAGGCCATCACGAGGAGGAGTCTGCTCCTGCGCCGAGCTGGTTCTGGAGTTGGGGCTAGACCATGACGACCTGATACAGAAATCTCAACAAGCCATCGCCGCGATAAAGGTGGGCGTTTTTCCCTATCCGATCAAGCCAGTGGTGTTTTCCGAGTTCCTGTAGTTGCTTGGCAGGTGCCGGGCATGGAGCGTCAGCCGGCCGTCGAAAGGTGCTGCGGGGTTACATGCGTGCGACGATATCCAGGTGCCGGCCCGGCACGTTGTGGCGCAGCACGCCGAACGAACTACGCAAACCCGGGTGAGCTTTTCCCCTGACTATAGTTAGCTTGGCAGCGTTTTTGAGCTTCGCAGATTGCTGGAGCAAACGGCGCTGTCGACTTCCCCCAATGCGCTGGGCCCCGGGTAGTTGACCCTGTGTGCCGGTCAGGTTGAGTGGGGTGATGCTGGACATGCTTCCCCATATGTCGGTATACCGGATAGATCGGATAGAAAGCGCAGCCTCTTCACCCGCGCCGCGACGGCCATATCGAACAAAGTGAGTGGCAAGGGGGGGTTGACAAGCCTTCAGAATTCGCTAACATACGCCTCCCTGACACGGCAAGCGAACAGCTTCCGGGTCGATCGCCAGGCGGTTTCGAGGCAACAGAATCGAAACAAAAACGCTTGACAGATCAGGA
>NZ_FOYD01000010.1 GCF_900115905.1 Halopseudomonas formosensis | reverse complement strand
TCCGGGCTGTGGCGGAAGTGGTAGTGGATGCCCTCTTCCTCGCACAGGCGCTGGATGAAGTGCAGGTCGGTCTCGTCGTACTGGGTGCAGTAGTCGCGCTCGGGATAGTCAACACCGAGTTGGAAGCTGTAGGCATCGCTCTGGATACCGTGATCGGCCAGCACCCGGCTGATGATCTGGGGTACCGTCAGGTGCTGGAAGATGCGCTGGTTGTGGCGCAGGCCCAGGTAGTGCAGGTGGGGTACCAGCTCCAGGCGGTAGCGGGTCAGGCGCTTGCCGGCCTCGCCGATGGCGGCGTGGTGGATCAGGCCGTGCAGGCCGGTCCCCTCGCCTTCGCCATGCTGAATACCCAGCCAGGCATTGCGCTGCAGCAGGGCCTCCAGATCCAGGTCCGGCTGGTCACTGACCAGCTGCAGTTCGATGCGGTAGCACTGGCTGATGGCTTCGTGAGCGCGGAAGGACAGCACCCGGAAGTCGTGCTCGAGGCCGGGCAGGTCCAGGGTGAAGTGGGCTTCATTGGCCAGGTTGAACATGGTGTCTCTCCCTGGTTCTCAGGTCGGCGGGGCTGATGTTCAGTCGTTGCATGCGGTACAGCAGGGTGCGTCTGGGCAGCCCCAGTTCCTGCGCGGCGCTGGTCTGATTGCCCTGATTGCGCTGCAGGCAATCGAGCAGCAGGTTGCGTTCGACCAGCTCCAGTCGGTCGCGCAGGTTCATGCCTGTGGCCGGCCCGCTGTCGGCGGGCAGGTTGAAATGCTCGGGCAGCAGCAGGTTGTCCTCGCACAGCAGCAGGGCCCTGGCGATCATCCCCTTCAGCTCGCGGACGTTGCCCGGGAAGCTGTAGCTGCTCAGCTGCTGCAGGGTGCCTTCGCCCCAGCTGCAGGGGCTGCGGTGCAGGAAGCGGCAGGCCTCGTCGGCAAAGCGCAGGGCCAGCAGCGCGATATCCTCACCCCGCTCGCGCAAGGGCGGCAGGCGGATGGGGAAGGGAGTCAGCCGGTAGTAGAGGTCCTCGCGGAACAACCCCTTACTGACCATGCTTTGCAGATCCTGATGGGTGGCGGTGATGATGCGCACATCCACCCGGCGGGTTTCGTTGCTGCCGAGCGGGCGCACTTCGCTTTCCTGCAGAAAGCGCAGCAGCTTGGCCTGCAGCGACAGGGGCATATCGCCGATTTCATCCAGGAAGAGGGTGCCGCCATCGGCGCTGGCGATGAGCCCGGCGTAGTCCCGATCGGCACCGGTGAAGGCGCCCCGGCGATAGCCGAACAGCTCGCTTTCCAGCAGGTGTTCGGGCAGGGCCGCACAGTTCTGCACCACGAAGTTCTCGCTGCGGCGGGAGCCGTAATCGTGAATCGCCCGTGCCACCAGCTCCTTGCCGGTGCCGGTTTCCCCGGTTATCAGCACTGTGACCGGGTTGTGCAGCACCTTGCCGATGAGCTGGTAGACCCGCTGCATGGCGGTGCTTTCACCGATCAGGCCGTAGCTGCGGGCCAGAGCCGTTGAAGGCGTCACTGCTGGGGGTGGGGGTGACGCCGGCTGATTGTGCTGCAACAGCTGCAGTTGCTGCAGAGTGAAGTTACCCAGTAACTGCAGGGATTCCTCGTAGGCCTGGAAGGCCTGACCTGCGCGCCCGGCCAGCAACAGCAGTCCGCTGACATGCTGCTCGCCGTCCTGCAGCGGCAGGCAGGTCAGGCAGCGCCACTGACCAGCATCGGCGGGCAGGAAATCCGTCTGATACAGGCTGCCATGCAGATCGTCGATATGCAGTGGCCGGTTCTGCGTCAGGCAATACTGCAGCAGCTGCTGGTCACGGTAGTCGCTGGACAGGGTGCCGCCGTCCCGGGAGCAGGAACGCCCATCCCGCCATTGCGCGGTCAGATTCAGCTGGGTATGGGTCACGTCCAGCAGATAGAGCTGACTCAGGGCGCTGCCGGACAGCGCACCCGCCGCCTCGGCCAGACCCTGCTGCAGTTCCCGATTGTCTCGGCTGCGGGCCAGAGCGGCGAAGCGGACCAGCAGCTGCTCGGCGTAATCCAGCGGCCGGCTCAGCTGGTCGAACAGCGGCGGCAATTCAAGCGAACTCACAGACCAGCGCTCCTTCGGCATCCAGGGTGGCGTGAACGTGGCTCAGGCTGGCGCCGGTGGCCATGCTGTCCAGCACCTGATCGACGATTCGCGGTTGCAACTGCTGGTCGATCAGGTAGTCGATCAGCCGCGCGCCGCTGTCGCCCTGCTGGCAGCGACCGGCGAAATGCTCGACCAGCGCCGGGCTGTGGCTGAAGCCCAGCTGGCGGCGTTGCAGGCGCTCGCCGAAGCGCTCCAGCTTGAGTGCGATGAGCTCCCGTAGCACCTGATCGTCGACCGGGTAGTAGGGCACCACGCGCATGCGGGCCAGCAGCGCCGGCTTGAAGTGGCGGCTCAGGGTGGGGCGTATGCTCTGTTCCAGTTGCGCGGCATCCGGCCGCTGGCCCCCGGCACAGAGCTGCATGATCTGTTCGCTGGCCAGATTCGAGGTCATCAGGATCAGGGTATTGCGGAAGTTGATCTCCCGACCTTCACCGTCATTGGCTACCCCCTTGTCGAAGACCTGATAGAAGACGTTGAGCACCTCGGGGTCGGCCTTCTCGATCTCGTCCAGCAGGATGACCGAGTAGGGCTTCTGGCGCACTGCTTCGGTGAGCATGCCGCCTTCGCCATAGCCGACATAGCCGGGCGGCGCGCCGAGCAGCCGCGATACGCTGTGCTTTTCCTGGAATTCGGACATGTTGATGGTGGTGAGAAAACGCTCGCCGCCATACAGCAGATCGGCCAGCGCCAGCGCGGTCTCGGTCTTGCCGACCCCGCTGGGACCCACCAGCAGGAATACCCCGGCCGGCGCATCCGGATTGTTCAGCCCCGCCGCCGCGGCGCGCATGGCGCGGTCCAGCGCCACCACTGCCTGCTCCTGGCCGCGGATGCGCTGGCGCAGATCGTCGGCGAAGCCGGTAACCCGTGCGCTGTGTTCCCGGGCCAGCTGGCTGAGCGGTACTCCGGTCCAGTGGCTGATGACCTCGGCCACCAGGCGCGGGGATACCTCGTAGCTCACCAGCCGCCGCTCGACGGGGATGCTCTGCAGTTGGCCCTGCAGCTGCTCCAGCTCGGCGCTCAGCTGCTCCAGTGACGGTGCCTGCGGCTGATCCGTTGGGCTGTCGGCCGGCGCGTCGGACTGGCGCCGCGCGGTGCAGCGGCGGCGCAGCTGCAACAGGCGATCCGCCAGTTCCCGTTGTTGCTGCCAGTCGGTCTCCAGCTCCTGCAAGGTGTGGCGGTTCCGGTCAATCTCCTGCTGCAGATGGTCGAGCTCGCTGCTGGCCACCGCCAGTCCGGCCTGCTGATCGCGCTGCCGGGCCTGGAGCTGACGTTCCTGCTCGGCGATTCGGGTGCGCAGGTCGGTGATGGCCTCCGGCGGTGAGGCGAGCCCGATGCGTACCCGGGCGCAGGCCGTGTCCAGCACATCCACTGCCTTGTCCGGCAGCTGCCGTCCGGCCAGGTAGCGCGCGGACAGCTGCGCAGCGGCAATCACCGCATCATCGCGCAGGTAGACCCCGTGACTGGCTTCGTAGAGGGGGGCCAGCCCGCGCAGTATGGTGACGGCTTCGTCGGTGGTCGGCTCCAGCACCTGCACCGGCTGGAAGCGTCGGGTCAGGGCCGGGTCCTTCTCGAAGTGCTTCTTGTATTCGCTCCATGTGGTGGCGGCGATGGTGCGCAGCTCGCCCCGTGCCAGTGCCGGCTTGAGCAGGTTGGCGGCGTCCGAGGTGCCCGGCTGGCCGCCAGCCCCGATCAGGGTGTGGGCTTCATCGATGAACAGGATCACCGGGCGGGCGGCGCTGCGAACCTCGTCGATCACCGCCTGCAGGCGACGCTCGAACTCACCCTTGATGCTGGCGCCCGCCTGCAGCAGGCCCATGTCCAGGGCCAGCAGGTCGACATCGCGCAGGGCCTCGGGTACCTCCCCGGCAACAATGCGCAGGGCCAGCCCCTCGACCACGGCGGTCTTGCCCACACCCGCATCACCGATGACGATGGGGTTGTTCTTGCGTCGCCTGGCGAGGATATCGATCATCTGGCGCAGGACCTGATCGCGGCACAGAACCGGGTCCAGACGGCCGTCCCGGGCCTGGGCTGTGAGGTTGTGGGTGAAGCGGGCCAGGGCGCTGTCTCCACCGGCGGCCGGAGCGCTGGCCGGCGATTCCTGCATGGCCAGAGCATGGTCAAGGAGCCTGTCGCTGCGGATGCTGTCGAGGGCCGGCTGGTAGCGGGTGCCGGCATAGCGCACCGGATTGCGCAGCAGGCCGAGCAGCAGTGCCGCCTGGTCCACCTGACTGCGGCCCAGTTCCAGGGTGGCCACCAGCAGCGCGTCCTGCAGCCACTGCACCAGCTCCAGGGCGAAGCTCGGGCTGCGGCCGCCGTCGCCCTCGCCGCGGGGCTGCAGGGCGCTGCGCAAGCCGTCGATATCCTGTTCCGCGTCCTCCAGAGCCTTCAGCAGCAGGCTGTCCGGACGCTCCAGCAACGCCAGCAGCAGATCCTCCGGCAGGACCTTGCCGGCACCCCGGCGCACGCAGCTCTGGGCGGCGGCTTCCAGGTCGCGGCGGCTGGGCGCATCGAGCGCCTGAACCAGTTTCTGAATATCCACGTTGATCATCTGTCAGTCCTTGATTCCAGAGGCCAGTGTGACTTCCGGGGGGTAGTCGGATTCGCCCAGCCAGCTGGTCCAGCCCAGCCGGCAGAGGTTGTCCCCGGCCAGAAAAAGCGGGTGAATGGCGTCCCGGCGCAGCTGCAGCCGCAGGTCATGGGCCAGGGGTGTGCGCAGACAGAAGCGCACCAGGGTCAGCAGTGCCGCATAGCCCTTGCCGCCAGGCAGGAAGTCATGGAAACCTTCCCAGTCCAGATCGCGGATATGGATGCGGAATTTGCCGCTGCGGTCGCGGATGCGGTCCCCCAGTACCAGCGAGCTGCCCAGCTGACTGTTGGCCCGGCCCAACCGGTTCTGCTGTTCCACGTCGATCTCCACCCGGCGTTCGACGCATTCCTCGATGTCCATGCCCGGGTGCTGGAAGTAGTAGCGCAGGGTGGATTCCAGCAGTGCCGCGGACTGCACGCGCATGCTGATCAGGCCCAGGTAGGGCAGCAGACGATTCCACTGCAGGTCGCCGGCCTCGCGCAGCGGCGCCAGACCCAGCCCGACCAGGGCAAACATGTGCGCCGAAACGGCGTCGCCGGCGCCGGGACGGTAGCGGCTCTGGTAGCGATATTTGCGCCATATCGGCAGCAGCAGCCGTTGCAGCCGGTTGTTGAACAGGTCGAGAAAGTCCCGGGTGGTAATGTCCCCCGGAGCATCGCCCAGGGCCTGTTCACTGTAGAAGGTCGGCAGTGGAGAGGCGGAGCCGAACAGGCCGATCAGATTGATACACAGGCGCGCCCGCAGCTCCCCATGCTCATGCACGAACTCCACCTGCTCGATATCGGTGCCGGGAAACCCCATGCTCGGATTGGCCCGGAATTCCAGGTGCTCGTACAGCGCCTCCTCGCTCAGGCCGGGGTGGGCCTGGCGCAGGCGGTGCATTACCTGGCTGATGCCCTGAAACAGGCTGTATTCTCGAATGGTGCGGCCCAGACTGCTCAGAGCAGGGGCTGCAACCCCATGCGTGGCGTCCATTGGTACCGCTCTCCCTGGGTGGTTGTGACCCGCAACTCGTGGAAGGAGTTGAGGTTGGCGTACAGCGCAAAGAATTCGTTGAGCACGCTGGCGAACAGGAAGAGTTCGCCCTCGCTCAGATAGTGCTCAGCGTCCATCTCCAGCTCGGTGCGTATGCCGCGCACCGGCAGCCCTTGCTTGAGACGGTCGACATGCTGGTGCCGTATATGTTTCAGGCCATCGAGCCGGTGCTGACCGATGCGCGCCGCGTGCTGATCGTGATAGCGCGGGAAGTCGTAGTTGCGCAGCATCGCCTTGAGTGCATCGACATTGGTCAGCGACAGGTAGTTGAGCGACATGTTGCTGATCAGCTTCCACAGGAAATCGCTGTCCAGGGGCGGTGCGTAGCTGGGGGTCACCGGACTGATGTTGCGGAAACCGAGAAAGTCCGGGGTGTCCTCGCTGAGGCAGCAGATGTCGCCGATACTCAGCTGGCTGGGCAGCTGGTGATTGGTGCAGGTCAGCTCGATGGACAGGGTCTCGTGGAGATCCTCGCTGCCGCCGCCGAAGCTGAGGAAGGTCTCCAGCCCTTCGCCGTGCAGGGACGGATACTGACGGAGGCTGTAGTGGGGCGCCGACACAGCTCCCTCGGTGCGGTTGTCGTGCTCGAAGGATTCGAAGGCGACGTACTCGGTATGCCCCATGCCGCCGGGCTTCCAGCCGGTGATCCGGTCCACCGAGTAGACCGCGCACTGGTGCTGCGGATATTCCGCCGGGCGCAGCAGGTAGTGGTCCTGTCGGCCATCAAGGCGGATAGGGACGGCATCGTGACTGAACAGGTTCGCCACCGGCGTGCAGTACAGACGCACGTTGTCCAGGGTCGGACTGATGCGCTGGCTGCCGGTCTTGCGGATGTGGCAGCGCAGCTCCAGACCGCAGGCCTGCTGGAGCAGCGCCGGATCGAGCCGGGTGAGACAGTCCAGCCCGGTGACGTCGACAAAGAGGAATTTTTCCTCGAAGGCGTAGTATTCTTGCAGGCAGCGATAACCGGTGAAGGTATTGACCGGGTAGGGGACCAGCCCCTGTTGCGGGTCGAAGCCACCGGCCTGCACCTGGTCGGCGTCGATCTGCAATGCGCGTGGTCGGCCGGGGCCCTCCGGCAGTGCCAGGGCGCGGCCTTCGGCATCCAGCAGGACCAGCTCTATCCTGTCCAGCTGCTGCAGCAGATACAGGTAGAGCATCTGGCTGACGTAGCGCTCGCCGGCCAGATGCAGGCGCAGGCGCTGCAGGCCCAGATCACCCAGACAGCCTTCGCAGACCATGGCCATGCGCAGGCTGAGCAGCGCGCCTTCACCCTTGACCGAGTAATCCAGCCGGTTCAGCTGCAGGGGCAGAATCTCCACCTCGCTGGTGGTGCGGAACCGGCAGGAGATGCCCTGTATCGGCCGGGACTCCACGGGGGTGTGACGGGGCACCGTCACCGCCGGGCCGGCGCGCCTCAGCGGGTCGAACTGCAGCATGCTGAAGGCCGGCAGCGGGCGCATGTAATTCGGCCACAGCAGGTGCATGAGCGAATGGGTCAGCTCCGGCAGTTCATCATCCAGCTTCTGCCGCAGCCGTCCGGTGAGAAAGGCGAAGCCCTCCAGCAGACGCTCCACGTCCGGGTCCCTGCCGCTCTGACCGAGGAAGGGCGCCAGCGCCGGGTTGCGCTCGGCAAAACGCTTGCCTGCCTGGCGCAGGGCGCTCAGTTCGCTCTGGTAGTAGTGGTTGAAGGACATGACTGGCGACCCTGTCTTGGTGGCTGGCGCGGTTACCGGACGCGAACCCGGCCGCTGCCATCGAGGCTGGCGGCAAAGCTCACTTTCCGGCGTTCACCCTCGCCATCCATGACCGCTTCGATGGCAAAGGCCAGATGCAGGGGGTCGTGGTGGCGGGGCAGGGCGGTGACGCGGACCTGCTGCAGGCGCGGCTCGTAGTCGGCAATGAAGCGCTCGATGGCCGAGCGTGCCTGCTGCAGGGCGTCGTGCACCGACAGGCGCATGTCGTTGAGGTCCGGCAGACCGTAGTCCGGCAGGGTCTGCACGCTGCCGGCACGGGTGCTGAGCATGCGGGTCAGGTGCCGGGATACCGAGGCGGCCACCGCGTCTGCGGTGGCCAGCCCCTCACGGGCGCCGACCTCGCCGGCCAGCCGTTCGAACAGACTGCCGTAGCTCACCGCGGCTTACTCCTTGTCCAGCTTGCCGACCAGCGACAGGGTGAAGTCGGCACCCATGTACTTGAAGTGCGGGCGCACGCTGAGGCTGACCCGGTACCAGCCCGGCTCCCCCTCCACATCGGCCACCTTCACCTGGGCGGCCCGCAGCGGCCGGCGTCCGCGCACCTCCGGATTGGGATTGTCCTGGTCGGCAACGTACTGGCGGATCCACTTGTTCAGCTCCAGCTCCAGGTCGGTGCGCTCCTTCCAGGCACCGATCTGTTCGCGCTGCAGTACCTTGAGGTAGTGCGCCAGCCGGTTGACGATGAACAGGTAGGGCAGTTGGGTTCCCAGGCGGAAGTTGAGCTCGGCATTCCTGCCCTCCTCGCTGTTGCCGAAGAACTTCGGCTTCTGGGTCGAGTTGGCGGAGAAGAAGGCCGCATTGTCGCTGCCCTTGCGCATGGTCAGGGCGATGAAGCCCTCCTCGGCCAGCTCGTATTCCCGGCGGTCGGAGACCAGTACCTCGGTGGGGATCTTGGTCTCGATCTCGCCCATGCTCTCGAAGTGGTGCAGCGGCAGGTCTTCCACGGCGCCACCGTTCTGGGGGCCGACGATGTTCGGGCACCAGCGGTAGCGGGCAAAACTTTCGGTCAGACGGGTAGCGAAGGCGAAGGCAGTATTGCCCCACAGGTAGTCTTCGTGACTGCCCGCGACATTCTCCCGATAGACGAAGCTGCGCACCGGGTTCTCGACCGGGTCATAGGGGGTGCGCAGCAGGAAGCGCGGCAGGGTCAGACCGACATAGCGGGCGTCGTCCCGCTCACGGAAGGACTGCCACTTGGCGAACTGAGGGCCCTCGAAGTGATCCTTGAGGTCCTTGAGGTCGGGTAGCCCGTTGAAGCTTTCCAGGCCGAAGAACTGCGGGCCCGCCGAGGCGATGAACGGGGCATGCGCCATGCTGGCAACGCTGGCCACGTACTGCAGGGTCTTGATGTCGGGTGCGCTTGGGCCGAAGTAGTAGTTGGAGATCAGGGCGCCCACCGGCTTGCCGCCGAACTGGCCGTACTCGGCGGTGTAGACGTGCTTGTACAGGCCGGATTGGACGATATCGGGACTGTCCTCGAAATCCTCCAGCAGATCCTGCTTGGACGCGTTGATCAGTTCGATGCGGGTGTTCTCGCGGAAGTCGGTACGATCGACCAGCAGCTTGAGTCCGCGCCAGGCCGATTCCAGGGCCTGGAAACTCGGGTGATGGAGAATCTCGTCCATTTGCTGGCTGAGCTTGCTGTCGATCTCGGCAATCATGCGATCGACCATGGCCTTCTTCACCGGCTGCTGCTGATTGTGGGGCTTGAGCAGTTCCTCGATGAAGGCGGACACACCCCGCCGGGCGATGCCGTAGGCTTCGTCTTCGGGGCTCAGGCGGGTCTCGGCGATGATGCGGTCGAGAATGCTGTCGTCGGTGGCTTGCCGGCTGGTGTCGAGCGCTGTCTGTGTGGTCATGGCTGGCGTCCTCGGGATCAGGAATCGGGTTGCTGGGTGTCGGTGAGGCCGAGTTCGTTGAGAATGCGTTCCCGAGAGGCGTCATCACCGAGTACGCTTTCGATGGCCTTGCGGAAGGCCGGGGCATTGCCCAGGGGGCCTTTCAGCGCGACCAGGGCGTCACGCAGCTCCATCAACTGGCGCAGCTCCGGAACCTGCTCCACCAGGCTGGCAGGGTTGAAGTCTTTCATCGAATTGATCTGCAGTTTCACCGCCAGATCTTCCTGCTGCGGGTCGTCCTGAAGCCGGTTCGGCACCGTCAGCGTCAGATTCAGCTCCTGCTTGGCCAGCACCTCGTCGAAGTTGTGCTTGTCGATCGAGATGGGTTTGCGATCCTCGATCTGGCGCTCGTCCTCGCGCTGGGTGAAATCCCCGAGGACCATGAGCTTGAGTGGCAGCTCCAGTTCCTCTTGGGCGCCATTGGTATCCGGGCTGAAGGTGACGTTGATGCGTTCCTTGGGTGCTACCGAGCCTTCTTTGGCCATGTGTCGTTCTCCGCTTGGGTTATGGCCCGAGGGCCTGCTCCAGCACCACATCGAAATCGAGGTGGCACAACCGTTGAAAGATTTCATCGCGGCGCTGGCGCGATGCCTTGTCCGCGAGTTGCTCATGGGTGCGCAGCAGCAGGCGCATGACCCGTACCAGCAATTGCGGCTCCCATTGGCTCAACCGTGGGTCGCGCAGGGTGTGTTCCATCCCCTCGAGCAGGTGCCGGGCCAGATCCTGTCGGCCTGCCTGGCTGCACAGCCGAGCTGCCGCCAGCTGCCAGTGCAGTCGTGCGCGTCCGCCCCGGGCGCTGTCGATACCGGTCTGCATCCTGGTCATGGCGGCCTTGAGACCCTCGCCCTGCAGCAAGACCATGGCTTCGCTCAGGGCGGTGTCCCAGGGCTCATCCGTCGGCGATTCCAGGGCTGGCGTGCTGGCGCCGCTGTGGTCCATGAGTACCCGGCTGCTGATCCAGGAAAGCGTTTTCGGGTTGGCGAAGGGGGTGCCATCGAAGAACTGCAGCTGTTCGATGCCGGGCAGGCGCCGCAGGAAGCTGCCCAGCTGCAGCTCCAGTTCCTGTCTGGCGGCCGTGGCCTCCAGTGCATCCAGGCACTGCCAGGCCAGATGCTGGCCATCCAGCCAGAATGGGGAGCGGGCGACGCTGCTTTCGATGTCCCTGAGCAGTTCGCCGGGCTGCCCCTGCCCCAGGCGCTCCTGGAACTGCTGCAGCCGGTCGGCCGGCAGGCCGCGCAGCTGGGTGCGCCCGCTGGCGTCGTGTTCCGGCATGGCTTCGATCGGCAGCCACAGCAGGCAGCGGGACAGGCTCATTGCCCGCGGATCGGTCAGCGACTGGCTCTGCCACCACTGGCAGATGCTGCGGGCCTGTTCCTGCAGGGATCGGAGCGCCCGATGCGCGTCCCTAGGGGAGACGATGATGTCCGGACCCGTCGATCCGCCGACGCTGCCGGGGTCCGGGACAGGGGCCGGCGCAGGTGAGGCAGTGGCACCGGGTACCGGGGCAGGACTGCTGGCGGGGTTTGCGGCATTACTGCGCTCACGGAGTTGCCGGCACAGCGGCTGTAACAAGGGAGCCTGCTCTCCGAGCAGCTCGGCAAGCTGCTGGTCCAGCCCGGACAACGCCCCCTGCAATCCTTGCAGCTGCTCGCTGGTACCCGCCTCAAGCAGGTCGGGCATGGCCTGTTCCAGGCGCAACGCGAGCCAGCCGATGGCGGCTGCACGGGTTCTGTCGCGGCGCGGATGCAGCTGCAACCAGTGCGGCAGCAGCGCGCCGATCATCTCAAGCCCCGCCTGCAGACCGGACGGGCCTTCGTGGCGATAGAGCGCCCAGGCCAGCCAGCAGGCCACCCGCAGATCCTTGGATTGTTCGGCCAGCAGTGCGCTGCTCTGCGCAATCACCTGCTGCCAGTCGGGCTCGCCACTGGCGTGGATGGAGCCCTGCTGTGTCACCGTCGATTCGATGGCCTCGAATTCTCCGCAATAGCGCACATCAACGCCGGCAAAGTCGCCGTCGGCAATGGGCTGGGTGGCCAGTTCGATATATCGAGATGTAAGCATTCCGGATGCCAGACCTGTAAAAATAGGCATGACGCGCCAGATATCTGGTGCGCCCTGATTCATCGAATTCTGATACGCCGGATACTGCTGAGATTCAGCGACGTGCTAGAGCTTGGTTGTTGTGTGCAACTTGTTGCGCAGCATTAATTTCACCGCAGCGAACTCTAGTTTCCATGCTCTTCAAGAACAAGGGCAGTTATGTGAGGTGCTTGGCGTTTCCGGGAAATAGGACGGCAAAATTGTGCATGGGAGCGTCTAAAAAGCGGATCTTGACACGGCATGATTTGTTTCTGGTCCGGATTCCAGGTGATCTGTTTCACACTTTGGACGGTTTATTAGTTAGAGAGTCATCCTGTTTAAAGGTTGGCAAGAATTTGCGCAGTATGGATTTGTCATGAAGCTCTGGATGATTCTAATTTTTGTTGTTTATTCATATTTAAGTGCGCAACTTCTTGCGCACTTGTATGTTCCGTGGATTTCCGAAAAACGTAACAGATAAAAATGATGCAAAATGGAGCAGACCCCGCTTCCAGCAGCGCCTCGCTGTCCTGAAGGGGGCGAAAAACGGGGAGTTGTGACCCGCAACGCTAGGCAAACTGGTCAGAATATGGATAATGCGGAACCATCCCATTACAACGTCCCACGGATGGGTGATGGGCACGAACTCTACTAAAAACAGCATCCAGGCATCTGAAAATGACTAAATACAAACTGAGCGCCATAGCACTGGCCCTGATGACTTCCGTCCCGGCACTGGCTGCCGGTCAGGCCGACTCCAAGGGCTTTGTCGAGGACAGCAGTCTCGATCTGTTCCTGCGCAATGCCTATATGAACCGCGACTACAAGCACGGTGCTGACGACAAGGTGGAATGGGGCCAGGGCGCCGTTCTGACCTTCAATTCCGGCTTCACCCAAGGTGTTGTCGGCTTTGGTGTTGACGCCTTTGGTCAGTATGCCGTGCGTCTGGACAGCGGCCGGGGCCGCGCCGGTGCCGGCGGTATCGACTTCTTCATGATCGATAACAATGGCGATGTTGAGAAGGACGTTGCCCACGCTGGTGCAGCCATCAAGGCGCGTTTCTCCAATACCGTTCTCAGCTACGGCGATCAACAGCCCGCTCTGCCGGTACTGAGCCATGATAACAGCCGTCTGTTGCCGGAAGCCTATACCGGTACCATGATCACCTCCAACGAGATTGACGGTCTGACCGTGCATGCCGGCCGCTTCCATGCTCAGCATCGCAAGAGTGATGAAGGTC
The DNA here is from genome assembly GCF_900115905.1 of Halopseudomonas formosensis. Classification (GTDB taxonomy): domain Bacteria; phylum Pseudomonadota; class Gammaproteobacteria; order Pseudomonadales; family Pseudomonadaceae; genus Halopseudomonas; species Halopseudomonas formosensis. The sequence continues at coordinate 86,854 of NZ_FOYD01000010.1, read as the reverse complement.
GTGACAGTGGCGGACTGAAGTCCATCGAAGTCCTGGGCGGCAGCTATCAGTTCAGCGACAACTTCCGTGCGGCTCTCTATGCCTCCGATGTGGAAGATCGCCTGAAGCGCCAGTACGCCAACCTGAACTATGTTCTGCCGATGGATCAGAACGATACCCTGACCCTGGATTTCAGCGGCTACCGCACCAAGCAGGACAAGGATTGGGATGGTTCGGGTGACCGTAACAATCTGTGGAGCCTGTCTGCCAACTACGCTACCGGCCCGCATGACTTCACCGTGGCTTACCAGCGCAGCAGTGGTGACACTGGTTACAACTATGGTTTCTACCAGAACCAGGGTGCGGTGGGTGATGGTGGCACCACCATCTGGGTCGCCAACTCCTTCTGGTCCGACTTCAACGCCGAAGACGAGCGCTCCTGGCAGTTCGGTTACGGCCACGACTTTACCCAGTACGGCATTCCCGGTCTGAGCTACAACTTTGCCTATATCTACGGCACCGATATCAATGATGGTACCGGTCGCGGCAGCGGTAGCGAGCGGGAAATCTTCAACCAGCTGAAGTATGTGGTACAGAGTGGCGCTGCCAAGGATATGAGCATCCGCCTGCGCAGCTCCTTCCTGCGTGTGTCCAACAATGCCAGCGCCTATAACGACGATGGCAACGAAGTGCGGATCTTCGTCGACTTCCCGATGAACATCCTCTAAGCACGCCGGTTATCGGGCGGGCCGCCATGGCCCGCCCGGTTCCTTCCTTACTCTCTCCGCCTGCGACCTTCCGCGGCTGTCATTGCCTCACATCCAACGCCTACAATGGCGGCACTGATTCCATCCTGCCGGAGGCATCCTTGTCCCTTGGTGTTGTTCTGTCCGTACTGGCCTCCATGTTGTTTGGCGGGCTGTATTATTTCTCCACCCTCCTGGAGCCGCTCAACGGTGAGCAGATCTTCGGCTGGCGCATGCTGCTGACCTTTCCCTGCGTCACCCTGTTCATGCTGTGGTTCGGTTACTGGCCGCTGGCCCGGGAGATCGCCGGGCGGTTGCGGCGGCGGCCGACATTGCTGCTGATACAGCTTCTGAGCACCGCGCTGATGGGTGTGCAGCTGTGGCTGTTCATGTGGGCACCGCTCAACGGCCGGGCGCTGGAGGTCTCGCTGGGGTACTTCCTGCTGCCGCTGAGCATGGTGCTGGCCGGCTATCTGATCTACCGCGAACACCCGTCCCGTCTGCAGCAGCTGGCCATTGCCTTCGCGGTGTTCGGAGTCGGCCATGCGCTGCTCCAGGCCGGCACCCTGGCCTGGGAAACCCTGCTGGTGGCCATAGGTTATCCGGCCTATTTCATCCTGCGTCGGGCGCGGGGTACCAACCATCTGGGTGGTTTCTGGTTCGACATGCTGTTTCTGCTGCCGGTGGCCTTCTGGTTCGCCTGGGATGGTGGGGCGGCCCTTGCCCTGTTTGCCGAGGCGCCCCGCCTGTATCCGCTGGTGGCCCTGCTCGGGGTATTCAGTGCCGCCGCGCTGATCTGCTTCATCGTGGCCAGCCGCCTGCTGACCTTTACCCTGTTCGGCCTGCTCGGTTATGTCGAGCCGGTGCTGCTGGTGATGGTGGCTTTGCTGCTTGGCGAGCAGATAGGGCCGAGCGAGTGGCTGACCTACATTCCGATCTGGCTGGCGGTTGCCGTGCTGGTGCTGGAGGGCCTGCGTCACCTGCGGCGCCAGCAGCGGGGGCTGCAGCCTCCGGCGGACCCTCCGTAGGGCTAGCCCCGGGCGGCAAGCCGATCCTGACCTATACTGCTTGGCGAGAGCAGTTTTGCTGTCGACGTCAGCGCCCTATCCGGGCGTTGGCGGGCAGTCCGGCCACAAGCCGGCCACCCCGGACAGGAGGACAGTATGCCGTTAACCGTGCAGATTCCCTTTACCCGTTATCTGGACGACCAGGGCCAGCCGCAGGGCGACCTGCCGGGCTGGGTGGATGATCCCCCGCTGTTGCTCGAGTTGTACCGCCAGATGAATCTGGTGCGGCTGTTCGATCAGAAATGTGTTGCCCTGCAGCGCACCGGCCAGATCGGCACCTACGCGTCCACGCTCGGGCAGGAAGCCGTCGGCACGGCGCTGGGCCGTGCGATGACCGACGCCGATGTGCTGATTCCCTACTACCGCGATACCGCCACCCAGCTGCAGCGTGGGGTGCAGATGCAGGACATCCTGCTGTACTGGGGTGGAGACGAGCGCGGCAGCGCCTGGTCGGCGCCCGCCGCCGTCGAGGATTTCCCCATCTGTGTGCCCATTGCCACCCAGGCCTGCCATGCCTGTGGTGTGGCCGCCGCCTTCCGTATCCGGCAGCAGCCCCGGGTCGCCGTCACCACCTGCGGGGATGGCGCCACCAGCAAGGGCGATTTTCTCGAAAGCCTGAACCTGGCCGGGGTGTGGCAGCTGCCGGTGGTGTTCGTGGTCAACAACAACCAGTGGGCGATTTCGGTACCGCGCTGTCTGCAGTCCGCCGCGCCGACCCTGGCGCACAAGGCGCTGGCGGCGGGTATTCCCGGGGAGCAGGTGGATGGCAATGATGTGCTGGCGGTATACGACCGGGTGCGGACCGCCATCGAGCGTGCCCGGGCCGGCAAGGGCCCGACGCTGATCGAATGTGTCACCTACCGTCTGGGCGACCACACTACCTCGGACGATGCCAGCCGCTACCGCTCCGCCGAGGAACTGAGCGAGGCGTGGAAACGTGAACCTTTGGGCCGCCTGCAGCGGTTCCTGCACCAGCAGGGGCTGTGGGACGAGGCGCAGGAGCAGCGCCTGCACCGGGAGCTGGGTGAGCAGATCAACGCTGCGGTGGAGGCCTTCCGCGCGCTCGCCGAGCCTGAGCCATCGGCACCCTTCGATCACCTGTACCAGCAGTTGCCCGCCGGTTATGCAGCGCAGCGGGACCAGTGGCTGGAGCGGGCCGGGCGACTGGCGGGAGGTGAGCATGGCTGAGCAGAATACGCTGTGCATGGTCGAGGCCATCAATCTGGCGCTGCACCGGGCCATGACCGACGACCCGGATGTGGTGGTGCTCGGCGAGGACGTGGGGCCCAACGGCGGCGTGTTCCGCGCCACCCTGGGGTTGCATGAGCGTTTCGGCTTCCGCCGGGTCATGGATACGCCGCTGGCCGAGACCCTGATTACCGGGATCGCCGTGGGCATGGCCGCCCAGGGCTTGCGCCCGGTTGCGGAAATCCAGTTCATGGGGTTCATCTACCCGGGCATGGAGCAGCTGGTATCCCATGCCAGCCGCCTGCGCAGTCGCACCCGCGGACGCCTGAGCTGCCCCATGGTCATACGCACGCCCCACGGCGCGGGCATCCATGCGCCGGAGCACCACGGTGAGAGCACCGAGGCCATGCTGGCCCATGTGCCGGGATTGCGGGTGGTGATTCCCTCCTCCCCGCGCCGCGCCTATGGCCTGTTGCTGGCGGCGATCGCCGATCCGGATCCGGTTATCTTCCTCGAGCCCTCGCGGCTCTACCGGTCGGTGCGCCAGCCGGTGACCGATGACGGTCAGCCCCTGCCGCTGGACACCTGCTTTACCCTGCGCGAGGGCAGTGATCTGACCCTGGTCAGCTGGGGAGCGGCGCTCAAGGAGACCCTGGAGGCCGCCGCACGTCTGGCCGAAGAGGGCATCGACTGCGAAGTGATCGACGTGGCCACTCTCAAGCCCCTGGATGCCGAGACCATCCTGGCCTCGGTCAGCAAGACCGGGCGCTGTGTGGTGGTGCACGAGGCCGCACGCAGTTACGGCCCGGGTGCCGAGATTGCGGCACTGGTGCAGGAGCAGCTGTTCCATGCTCTGCAGGCACCGGTGCAGCGGGTTACCGGTTTCGATTGCGTGATTCCCTATGCGCGTCAGGAGATGGCCTACCTGCCGGATGTGGAAAGTATTTGTCGGGCCGCGCTGCGGACCCTGGAGCAAGCATCATGAAGCAATTTCGACTGCCTGATCTGGGCGAGGGGCTGCAGGAGGCGGAGATCATCGAGTGGCATGTGCAGCCCGGTGATACCGTGGAAGTCGATCAGTTGCTGGTTTCGGTGGAGACGGCCAAGGCCATCGTCGAGGTGCCGTCGCCCCGGGCCGGGGTGGTCAGCCGCTGCTTCGGCGCACCGGGGGACCTGCTGCACGTCGGCTCGCCGCTGGTGGAGTTCGAAGGGCCGGCCGAGGACAGCGGTACCGTGGTCGGCAGCCTGGGCCAGGCCGCCGGACACAGCGACCTGGCGGCGGATGACTTCATCATAGGCGCGGCACCGTCCAGTCGTGCGGCCCGGGCGGTGCGCGCTGCCCCGCGCGCCCGTCAGCTGGCGGAGCGCCTCGGCGTGGCACTGGACACCCTGCAGGGCAGCGGTACCGATGGGTTGATTACCGAGGAGGACGTGCAGCGCGCTGCAGCCGGCCCCGATGGTGGCGAAGCGGTACGCAGCGTGCGACGCAGCATGGCCAGGAACATGGCTCGGGCCCATGCCGAGGTGGTACCGGTGACCCTGGTCGAGGACGCCGATCTGCACCTGTGGCCGTCCGGGCAGCGTGACCCCATGGTGCGGCTGGCACGCGCCATAGCCCGTGCCTGTCTGTCCGAGCCGGCGCTGAACGTGGCCTTCGATGGGGTGCGCATGAGCCTGGTGCGGCATCAGCAGGTCGACCTCGGTGTGGCGGTGGACACCCCCGACGGGCTGTTCGTGCCGGTACTGCGGGACGTGGCCAATCGCGATGCGGAGGATCTGCGCGCCGGGCTTGATCGGCTGCGTGCGGATGTGCTGAATCGCTCCATTCCGCCCCGGGAGCTGATGGGCGCGACCATCACCCTGTCCAACTACGGCACCCTGTTCGGCCGCTACGCCAGCCCGGTGGTGGTCCCGCCGCAGGTGGCCATCGTCGGTGCCGGGGTCATCCGCGATCAGGTGGTGGCAGTGGATGGACAGCCGGTGGTGCACCGGATATTGCCGCTGTCGCTGACGGTGGATCACCGCGCCGTTACCGGTGGCGAGGCGGCGCGCTTTCTCAAGGCGCTGGTGACCGATCTGCAGCGGGCGGAGTAATGCTGTCGCCCCGGGTTACCAGGCCTGGATGCGGTTGCGGCCCCGTTCCTTGGCCTGGTACATGCGCTGGTCCGCCAGTTCCAGCAGAGCCCCCGGGCTCTCCACCTGGTCGAAGAAGCGTTCGGCCAGGCCAATACTGGCGGTCAGGGGCGTGCCTTCCGGGCGCACGCCCAGACCGTTGCGCTGCAGACGCTCCAGGGCCTGACGCGCCCGGGTCATGTCGGTGTCGGGCATGATCAGCAGGAATTCCTCCCCGCCCCAGCGCACCAGGCTGTCGGAACTGCGCATGCAGCTCTGGATCTGCTGGCTGGTCTGGCGCAGCGCGTCGTCGCCGCTGGCATGGCCGTGGCGATCATTGATCTGCTTGAAATGGTCCAGATCGATGAACGCCACGGACAGCGCGCTGTTGTTGCGCAGGCTGGTATTCCACTGCACCTGGAGTATTTCCTCGCCGCTGTTGCGGGCAAAGACCCCGGTCAGGTCATCGCGGATGGCCCGGCGCAGCAGCGCCACCATGTAGGCCAGCTGGCTCATGCAGGCCAGGCTGGTGACGCCGGCGATCAGGATCAGCAGCCAGAAGGCACCGACGAAGGACGGCCAGTTCAGGGTCGACCAGTTCAGATAGCCGGCCAGGCCCTGGGCGAGCAGCAGCACGGCGGCCACCAGCAGGTTCTCCAGCAGGGTCAGCGGGAACAGCGCCAGCCCGGCCATCAGCACGAAGGGCAGGAAGGCGTAGCCCGCGGCAACCGCTGCCGGCATGTCCACCAGATCGTAGTGCATCAGCAGGGTGTGCGAGGCGATATAGAACAGGGTGGGGATGGCGAACAGGATGAACATCGCCAGGTAGGCGTCCCCCATGCGTTCTTGGTCCCGGTAGAACAACAGCAGGCAGAGGAAGGCCAGACATACCATCAGCCGCAGGCCCATCAACTGCCCCCACAGCGGCGAGGGGAAGGCGATGAAGTCCACCATGCTCCACAGTGGGGTCAGTACGGCAAACAGGAAGGCGAACAGGCGAACCCGGTCGACGATCAGCCCGGCGCGATGGCGACTGATGAGCAGGGGGTGCCGAAACGGGGTCAGCAGTTTCAGACTCTCACCGGGGGCAATCTCCGCTGGCAGCAGACTGCCGAGGCGCCGCCGGAGCAGATCAAGAAATGTCGACATAGTGGTGTGTTGATATCGTTATAGTGGCCTGAGCCTAAGATACAGGGCACCGGGGTAGCCGAGCTGATACAGATCAAGATAAGGCCCGATTAGGGTACCGACCGAAATTTGATCCCGGACAAGGTGGGTATCGGGATGCTCCGCTATGCTGTGTGCATGGAACCTGTCATGGGGACAGGTACCGGGTGCACCGGGCGAGTTTCCCGGTGTAGTTACTCGGGGTCGCCGAAGGAATCCGCTGCTGGTGCGTAAACGCCTCAATGCACTGAGTATCTGGCTTGGCCTCTTTGCCATGCTGATGATTCATGCCGGTCCGCTGTACTCCGCGCTGCGGATGGAGGCGGCTGCCCCGGCACATGCGGGGCACCATCAAACGCATCATGCGCCGCCTTCGGCTCACGGCCACCATACGACCACGGCCGAGTTGCCCGACTGGCTGGCGGCGCTGGAGCTGTGCGGCTACTGTGAGCTGCTGACCCTAAATCCGCCGCTGATTCTGTCCCTGCAGCTGGTACTGCCCCGGCATCAGCCGCAGCAGGCCCAGCCGTTACCTGAAACACCGCGGCGGCCGACGCTGCGCCATGGCGACAGTCAGCCCCGCGCCCCTCCCGTGCATTTCCACAGTTGACCTCCATAGCCGTGCAGGAGCACGGCGAAGCTGATTATTGAAGTGGAAATTGCCATGTCCAGATATGACTGTGACCGGGTGGCGTCTGCCTGCCCGTCCCTGCGTTTTGCCGTTCACCCTTCCCGCCTGCGCTGGCAGGCTGCACATACCGTCCTGTTGGCGTTGCTGGCCGGCAGTGCCCTGGCTCAACAGCATCATCACCCGCATGGGGAGCAGGACCTCTTGTTGCTGCCGCCCCGGGTGATCACCTCGGTGCAGCAGGACTCACCGTTGACCATCATCACCAACCCCGGGGACGCGCGCCAGCCGATCCCAGCCAGTGACGGGGCCGACTACCTGAAGACCATCCCCGGCTTTTCCGCAGTACGCGGTGGCGGCAGCAACAGTGATCCGGTGCTGCGCGGCATGTTCGGCTCGCGGCTCAAGCTGCTGACCAACGGCGGCGAAATGCTCGGTGCCTGCCCTTCGCGCATGGATACTCCGTCCTCCTATATCGCCCCGCAGAACTTCGATCAACTGACCGTAATCAAGGGTCCGCAGACCGTGGCCTGGGGGCCGGGCTCCTCGGCGGGCACCGTGCTGTTCGATCGCCTGCCGGAAAGTTTCGACGAGCCGGGTACGCGGCTGGATGCCAGCGTGGTGGCTGGGTCCAATACCCGCCGGGATCTGCAGCTGGACGGTGCCATCGGCAGCCGTGAGGGCTATCTGCGGTTGAGTGGCAACCGCTCCCGTTCCGGCGACTATAAAGATGGCAACGGCGACCGGGTGCCCTCGCGCTGGTACAAATGGAATACCGATCTGGCGCTGGGCTGGACCCCGGACGATGACACCCTGCTGGAGCTGAGTGTTGGCGCCGGAGACGGCGAGGCGCGTTATGCCGGGCGCGGCATGGATGGATCCCAGTTCGAGCGCGAAAGCCTGGGCCTGCGCTTCGAGAAGCAATTCCAGGGCGGTGCGCTGCAGGAACTGGAGGCGCGGGTGTACTACAACTATGCCGACCATGTGATGGACAACTACAGCCTGCGGGTACCGCCCAGCACCGGCATGATGGCCGGGGGCATGGCCTCCAACGTCGACCGCCGTACTCTGGGCGCGCGGCTCGCGGCCACATGGGTATGGGAGGATATCGAGCTGCTGGCCGGGGCCGATGCCCAGCGTAACACCCACCGCACCCGCAACAGCATGGGCGTCGAGGATGCCTACCGGCACCAGCCCTGGCTCAAGGACGCCAGCTTCAGCCAGATCGGCCTGTTCTCCGAACTGACCTGGACGCGCCGGGAGGACCAGCGGCTGATCGGGGGTGTGCGACTGGATCAGCACCATGTCGAGGACTTTCGCCAGACTGTCAGCGCCGGCCATGGCGGTGGGCATATGCCACCGCCAGCCAATCCTACCGCCGGGGAGACCCGCCGGGAGACCCTGCCCGCCGCCTTCCTGCGGCTGGAGCAGGATCTGTCCAGCCTGCCCGCCACCGCCTATATCGGTATCGGCCATGTGCAGCGCTTCCCCGACTACTGGGAGCTGTTCTCGCCCCGCCGGTCGCCGGGAGCGGTCAATGCCTTCGACGCTATCGAGCCGGAACGCACCACCCAGCTGGACGTGGGTCTGCAGTACCAGCGTGACAGCCTGCAGGCGTGGATCTCCGGCTATGCCGGGGTGGTGGATGACTTCATCCTGTTCGATTACACCGGCATGAGCAGCAGCGCGCAGAACATCGACGCCCACATCATGGGTGCCGAGGCCGGGCTGGCGCTGGATCTGACCGACAACTGGGAGCTGGAGACCAGTCTGGCCTGGGCCTGGGGCCGCAATCGCAGCGACGGGGAGGCAATACCGCAGATGCCGCCGCTGGATGCCCGCTTCAACCTGACCTATGCCCGGGACAACTGGAGTGCCGGTGCCCTGTGGCGGGTAGTGGCGGCGCAGAGCCGCACCGCCGATGGCAAGGGCAATGTCACCAGCCGGGACTTCGGCGACTCTGCCGGGTTCGGGGTACTGTCACTGAATGCGGCCTACCGCTTCAATCAGGCGGTAACCGCCAGCGTCGGGGTCGACAACCTGCTGGACAAGGCCTACGCCGAGCATCTGAACCTGGCCGGCAACGGCAGCTTCGGTTTCCCGGCCGATACCCGGATCAACGAGCCGGGGCGCACGCTCTGGGCCAAGCTGGATCTGAGCTTCTGAGCTGAGCAGGCGTGGCGCACGTGCGCTACGCCTTCACGAAGCCCGTCGGCGAGCCGGTGCTCGCCAACCCTTGTCAGTAGAATACCGCCAGCAAGGCGATGCCCAGCAGGATGCGGTAGATGACGAAGGGCTGCATGCCGATGCGCTTGATGAACACCAGGAAGTAGTGGATGCACAGGAAGGCGCTGACGGCCGACACCAACACGCCCAGCCCCATGGCGAACCAGTCTACCGGCACCTGCTCCTCGATCAGGTCCTTGGTCTTGAGCAGGCAGGCCAGCAATATCACCGGGATCGACAGCAGGAAGGAGAAGCGCGAGGCCGCTTCCCGGTTCAGCCCCAGAAACAGGGCCGCGGTGATGGTAATACCGGCGCGGGAGGTGCCGGGAATCAGCGCCAGGGCCTGGGCGCAGCCGATGATCAGCACATCCTTCCAGGTCATCTGGCTCTCGCTGCGATCGCCCCGATGGCGCCAGTCCGCCCAGCCCAGCAGCAGACCGAAGAACACCAGGCCCATGGCCAGATAGAAGGGCGAGCGCAGGTACAGCTCGATCTGATCCTTGAACGCCAGCCCCGCCAGCCCCACGGGAATGGTGGCGAAGACCACGCCCCAGGCCAGTCGTGCATTGTCATCCAGTTGCCGGGTCGCGACCGAGCGCCCCCAGCTGGCGGTCATGCCGATCAGGTCGCGGCGGAAATACAGCAGCACGGCAAACAGGCTGCCGAAGTGCAGGGCGACATCAAACGCCAGGCCCTGGTCCGGCCAGCCGGTCAGGGCGGGCACCAGGATCAGGTGGGCGGAACTGGAAACGGGGAGAAACTCGGTCAGGCCCTGGAGCAGGGCCAGTACCACAACTTGCAACCAATCCATCTACGCATTCGCTCCGTGGTCTGGGGAAACGGCTGGAAAACGCGCAAGTAAACCACGAACTGCCCGGCGGAGCGAACATTTGCATGACCCGTTCAGCTTCCGGTCAGCTGGCCGGCAGATGGCGCAGCAGCAGTGCGTACCCTGTGTCGACTCCCTGCGGCCTGGGGATGCGCACCACATGGCCGGTGCCCGGTGCGACTTCGGCTGGCTGCCCATGGCGGTCCTGCAGCGCTTCCAGAACGAAGCTGTGATTGCCGGAGGGGGTCATGAGTTCCAGCCGGTCGCCGACGGCGAAGCGGTTCTTCACCTCGATGCTCAGCCAGTCACCCTGCTCCTCCAGTACCTCGCCGACGAACTGGTGACGGCTCATGCTGGAGTTGCCGCGTTCGTAGTTCTGGTACACCCCCGGTGGATGGCGGCGGTAGAAGCCCTCGGTATAGCCGCGGTTGGCCAGACTCTCCAGATCGTCCATCAGGGCCATGTCGAAGGGCCGGCCGGCCATGGCATCGTCGATCGCCTTGCGGTAGGTCTGCACGGTACGGGCGACGTAGAAATGGGACTTGGTGCGGCCCTCGATTTTCAGCGAGTGGATGCCCATCTCGACGAACCGGGGTACATGCTGAACCGCCCGCAGGTCCTTGGAGTTCATGATGTAGGTGCCGTGCTCGTCTTCCTCGACGGCCATCTGCTCGTCGGGCTTGTCGCTCTGGTTGAGCAGGTACAGCGGCTGGGCCTGGGGCTCCACCACCACCGGCTCGACATTGCCTTCGGGGGTCTCCCTGGCCGGCTGCAGATCGTATTTCCAGCGGCAGGCGTTGGTGCAGGCGCCCTGGTTGGCATCGCGGTGGTTGAAGTAGCCCGACAGCAGGCAGCGCCCTGAGTAGGCGATGCACAGGGCTCCATGAACGAAGACCTCCAGTTCCATGTCCGGGCATTGGCGACGGATCTCCTCGATCTCCTCCAGCGACAGCTCACGGGAGAGAATGACCCGTTGCAGCCCCTGCTGCTGCCAGAACTTCACCGTGGCCCAGTTGGTGGCATTGGCCTGCACCGACAGGTGCACCGGCATCTGCGGCCAGCGTTCACGCACCAGCATGATCAGTCCCGGATCGGACATGATCAGCGCATCCGGCCCCATTTCGATGACCTGCTGCAGGTCGCGTTCGTAGGTGGCGACCTTGTTGTTGTGGGCGGAGATGTTGCTGGCCAGATAGAACTTCCTGCCCAGCGCGTGGGCCTCGGCGATGGCTTCGGCCAGGACCGCCGGGTCGTGGAAGTCGTTCTCGCGCACGCGCAGACTGTAGCGCGGCTGACCGGCGTAGACCGCATCGGCGCCATAGGCAAAGGCAAAGCGCATGGCCTTGAGCGTGCCGGCCGGAGCCAGCAGTTCGGGAGCTTGGTTCATGGTGTGATCCTGTTTACAAGACAAGAAGGCCGGGGAGGATAGCCGCTCAGGTCATGCAGGACATTGATCAGGATCAGGCGTAGCGCAGGTGCGCGGCACCCCATCGGGATGGCGAGCACAGGCTGGCCGACAACCCGCCTCTGCTCGGTTCCCTCAGGCGCAGTGAGCACCCGGGAGGGACGAGCACCATCTCGTCCAGCGGGCTAGAGAAACATCTCCAGAAGATCATTGAGAAACAGCCGGCCCTGTTCGGTAGGGCGCAACTGCTGTTGCCAGGGCTCCAGCAGTCCGCGCTGCACGGCCTTGTCCAGCAGTGGAGCGATGGTCGCCAGGCTCTGACCGGTGCGTTGCTGATACCAGGCGCTGGGTACACCCTCCACCAGCCGCAGGGCGTTCATCAGGAAGTCGAAGGGCAGCTCCTCGGCGCTCAGCCGCTTGCTGCCGGCCAGCCAGGGCGTTTTCGGGTTGAGGTAGTCCTTCGGCTGGCGGGTCTTCCAGTTGCGTTCCACCGTGCCGTCCGGCTGGGTCAGCTTGCCGTGGGCGCCGGCGCCTATGCCGATAAAGTCACCGTACTGCCAGTAGTTCAGGTTGTGCCGGGCACGGCGTCCGCTGCGGGCATAGGCGGAAATCTCGTACTGGGCATAGCCGGCCTCGGCCAGCCGGGCCTGGCCGGCTTCCTGGATATCCCACAGCACCTCGTCCTCGGGCAGCTGTGGCGGGCGGCTGTAGAACACCGTGTTGGGCTCCAGGGTCAGCTGGTACCAGGACAGGTGCTCCGGGCCCAGGGCGATGGCCTGGTCGATATCGGCGCGGGCCTGGGCCAGGCTCTGACCGGGCAGGCCGTGCATCAGATCGAGATTGAGGTTGTCGAAACCGGCGCGGCGGGCCATGTCCACCGCCGCCAGCGCCTCGCTGTCATCATGGATGCGCCCCAGCGCCTTCAGGTGCTCGGGGTTGAAGCTCTGGATGCCGATCGACAGGCGATTGATGCCGATAGCGCGGTAGTCGCGGAACTTGGCCTGCTCGAAGGTGCCCGGATTGGCTTCCAGGGTGATCTCGATGTCGCCGGCAAAGCGCAGGCGTTGCTGCATGGCCTGCAGCAGACGGTCCAGGCTGGCAGCGGAGAACAGGCTGGGGGTGCCGCCACCGAAGAAGATCGACACCAGCTCCCGACCATGCACCTGAGGCAGCTCCAGCTCCAGATCGGCGATCAGGGCATCGATGTACTCGGCCTCCGGCAGGCCGCTGTCGTAGGTATGCGAGTTGAAGTCGCAGTAGGGGCATTTGCGCACACACCAGGGTATGTGCACATAGGCGGCCAGCGGTGGCAGGCCGGATTCTCCGGTGCCGCTCACGCCAGTCCCAGGCGGGCGCGCAGCTGCTGCATGGCGCGGGCCCGGTGGCTGAGCTGGTTCTTCTGCCGGGCCGGCAGTTCGGCGCTGGACAGCCCCAGCTCCGGAATCAGGAACAGCGGGTCGTAGCCGAAGCCGTGCTCACCCCGGGCGGCGTGCAGGATACGGCCCTCCCAGGCGCCTTCGCAGATGATCGGCACCGGGTCCTCGGCATGGCGTACCAGCGCCAGGGCGCAGATGAAGCGCGCGCCGCGCTCCGCGTCCGGTACGTCGCGCAGAGCCTGCAGCAGCTTGGCGTTGTTGGCCGCATCCCCCTGTCCATCGGCATAGCGCGCCGAGTAGATGCCCGGGGCGCCGCCCAGGGCATCCACCGCCAGTCCGGAATCGTCCGCCAGTGCGGGCAGGCCCGAGGCGCGGGCGGCGTGGCGGGCCTTGAGAATGGCATTCTCGACGAAGCTCAGGCCGGTTTCGTCGGCCTCCTGGTCGGTGAACTCCCGCTGCGGCAGCACCTCGATGTCGTCACCGAGCATGGCCTGCAACTCCTTGAGCTTGCCGGCATTGTTGCTGGCCAGCACCAGTCTGCTGAAGGGCAGGGCAGCCTTACTCATCCGGATGGAACTCCTGCTGGAAGCGCACCGTGTGCACCGGGGCATTGTCGTCGGCCTGCACCTTCACCTCGAAGCGCAGCAGCCCGCGTTGTCCGGCGCTGTAGTTGGCAACGAAGTAGATGGCATCCTCTTCCTGGATGCGAATGAAGCGCAGTGGTGTGGTCTGTTGCAGCAGGTTGGTCACTGTACCCTCGATCCGGGCATCCACGACCTCCACACCCTCCTCGGTCAGCCGCTGCACGGCGATATTGACCACGCCCTGGCGCGGGCCGCGCTGCAGGCCTGCTGCGGCAGCGATCTCCGGCTGCAGGTAGGAACTGTTGAAGGCGTTGTGATGCACCAGCAGATCGCCGAAGCGCTGCGGGCTTTGTGCCGGGCCCTGCTGGGCGGTGGCGACGCCGGCGATCAGCATGAGCAGGGCGGCAAACAGATGGCGAAACATGGTGGCTCCTTGTCAGCGTGTGACACGATAGATGGCGACTTCCCCGAGCAGGTTGGGCCACATGGCACTCAGGCGGCTGCTCTGGTGGGTCTGGTCCACCACCAGGCGGTCGAGAATCTTCACCGACCTTTCATGGCACAGGTTCTCGAAGTCCTTGAAGGTGCAGAAGTGGATGTTCGGGGTGTTGTACCAAGTGTAGGGCATGAACTCGGATACCGGCATGCGGCCCTTCATCCCCAGGTACAGGCGGCAGCGCCAGTGACCGAAATTGGGGAAGGTCAGGATCGCCTCGCGGCCGATGCGCAGCATGTCCTCGAGGATGCGGTCGGGGTAGTGCACCGCCTGCAGGGCCTGGGTCATGACCACGGTGTCGAAGCTGCGATCGGCAAAGTTGTCCAATCCGTGGTCGAGGTTCTTCTCGATCACGTTGACGCCCTTGTTGATGCAGGTGTTGATGTTGTCCGGATCGATTTCCAGGCCGTAGCCGCGGACCTTTTTCTGGCTCTGCAGGTAGTGCAGCAGCTCGCCATTGCCGCAACCCAGGTCAAGCACGTGGCTGCCGGGGCTGATCCATTTTTCGATGATCTGCAGATCGGCGCGCAGGTTCATGCATCCACCTCGATACGGTTCATGTAACTGCTCAGGGCCTGGATATAGCGCGGAATCGGCAGCAGGAAGGCATCGTGCCCCTGATCGGCCTCGATCTCCAGATAGCTGACGTCCTTGCGTGCGGCAATCAGCGCATTGGCCAGCTCCCGGGAGCGTGACGGCGGGAAGCGCCAGTCGGTACTGAAGGACATGACCAGGCACCTGGCCTGCACCGGCTCCAGGGTCCTGGCCAGGTCGCCGCCATGGGCCCGTGCCGGGTCGTAGTAGTCCAGCGCCTTGGTCATCAGCAGATAGGTATTGGCGTCGAAGCGCTGGGAGAATTCCTGGCCCTGATAGCGCAGGTAGCTCTCGACCTGGAACTCGACGCCCTTGATGTCGTACTTCAGCTCATCGCTGCGCAGCTCGCGACCGAATTTCTGGCCCATGGCATCGTCGGACAGATAGGTGATGTGCCCGACCATGCGCGCCAGGCCCAGGCCGTGCTTGGGCACCAGGCCATGGGCGGCGTAGTCACCGTCGCGGAAGTCCGGATCGCTGAGGATGGCCTGGCGGGCCACCTCGTTGAAGGCGATGTTCTGCGCCGACAGCTTGGAGGCAGTGGCAATGGCCACGCAATGGCGCAGCCGATCGGGGTGGGCAATGGCCCACTGCAGCGCCTGCATGCCGCCCAGGCTGCCGCCGACCACGGCGGCCCACTGCCGGATACCCAGATGGTCGGCCAGCCGGGCCTGACTGTTGACCCAGTCCTCCACCACTATCATGGGGAAATGTGCGCCCCAGGCCTTGCCGGTGTCCGGGTTGATGCTCGACGGGCCGGTGGAGCCATGGCAGCCGCCGAGGTTGTTCAGGGACACGACGAAGAAGCGGTTGGTGTCGATGGCCTTGCCGGGCCCGATGCAGACATCCCACCAGCCGGGCTTGCGGTCATCCGGGCTGTGGTAGCCGGCGGCGTGGTGGTGCCCGGACAGCGCGTGGCAGATCAGCACCGCATTGCTGCGACTGGCATTGAGCTGCCCGTAGGTCTCGTAGACCAGCTCGTAGTTGGCCAGGCTGCGCCCGCAGGCCAGTTGCAGCGGTTCGCTGAAGGTCTGTCGCTGGGGCGTGACCAGGCCGACGGAATCAGCAGGGAATTGGGACATGGGGTTTTCGTTTTCCTGTTCTGGATTGGCACGCCGGCCGTCATGCGGGCCGGCCCAATGAGCGAGGCGTCAGTCTAGGGTCTGAGGGCGTCGGATCGCAAGCCGACGGCCATCAGGGCCGGGCAATACCGAGCTCCTCGGGAAGCCGCCCGGGCGCCTCGATCAGCACCCGCTTCTGCCGGCTCTGCTGACCGCTGAGCAGGCTGACCTGCCGCCGCCCCACATCGAACTCTTTGGCCAGGAAGGCCAGCAGCATCTCGTTGGCCTTGCCGTCCACCGGCGGCGCACTGATACGGATCTTCAGCCGCTCGCCGTGCTGACCGGCAAAGCCGATGCTCCTGGCGCCGGGCTGCAGGTGACAGTCCAGCAGCAGATCGGCACCGCGCCACTGGTAGAAGCCGGCCATCACAGCGCCAGGGTAAGGCCTTTGGGCATGCCGGTGGCCATCGCCAGGTTGGTGATCAGCAGCATGTCCAGCAGGTTGAGCGCGATGAAGGCAAAGATGGGCGACAGGTCCAGCCCACCCATCGCCGGCAGGAAGCGGCGGAAGGGCGCCAGCACCGGCTCGCAGATCTGGGTGACCAGCAGCGCCGCCGGGTTGTGACTGTGCGGCGCTACCCAGGACAGGATCACGCTGATGATCAGGGCGAAGAAGAAGATCTTCAGAAACAGTGCCGTGACGCCTACCAGAGACCAGACCAGCAGCTGCAGCACCGGTGGCAGGGCGTAACCCATCAGCTTGATGATGAGCGCCAGGATCACCAGCTGCACCAGCACCGCCAGGATCAGGGAGGCCACATCCACCCCGGCAAAGCCCGGAATCACCCGCCGCATCGGCTTGAGCAGCGGCTGGGTGGCACGCACTATGAATTGTGACAGGGGGTTGTAGAAGTCGGCGCGCACCAGCTGCAGGATGAAGCGCAGCAGCACTATCAGCAGGTACAGGCTGCCCAGGGTCTGCACCACGTATACGGCGGCCATGTTCAGTCCGTTCATCTTGTCTCCTCAGGCGAGTTCTCTGGACAGTTCGGCGGAGCGCTCGGCGGCGGCGCGCATGGCCCGGGCCACCATGCCCGGCAGGTCATCGGCGGCGAAGCTGTTGATGGCGCGTTCGGTGGTACCGTTGGGCGAGGTCACCCGGCGGCGCAGTTCGGCGGTGTCCACGTCGCTGTGCACGGCCATGTCGGCGGCGCCCAGGGCGGTGAACAGGGTCAGGCGTTCGGCCACCTCGCGGGGCAGGCCCAGCTGCTCGCCGGCGTCGGTCATGGCCTCCATCAGGTAGAAGAAGTAGGCCGGGCCACTGCCGGATACCGCGGTGACCGCATCGATCTGGCTCTCCTGCTCCAGCCACAGGCTGATGCCCACGGCATTGAGGATGCTCTCGGCCAGCTTTCTCTGTTCGGCGCTGACCCGGGGCACGGCGAACAGGCCGCTGACACCCTGACCCCGCAGCGCCGGGGTATTGGGCATGCAGCGGATCAGTGGCGTGTCGGCGCCCAGCCAGGCGGCCAGGCTGTCGCAGGTGATGCCGGCGGCAATGGAAATCACCAGCTGGCCGGAGCGGCGCGGAGCCGGCAGCGCTGCGCATACCGCCTGCATGACCTGCGGCTTGACCGACAGCACCAGCACATCGCAGTCCCGGGCCAGCTCGGCATTGTCGGTGGTGGTGTGGATGCCGAACTGGCGGTGCAGTCGCTCCAGCTGTTCGGCACTGGTATCGCTGGCCAGTATCTGGCCGGCCTTGAAGCTGTTCTGCAGCATGCCGCCGATGAGGCTGGTAGCCATGTTGCCGGCGCCGATGAATCCGATTCGCGGTGCTGTCATCTCATTGTTCCTCTGCTGCGGGAGTGGAGTAGTCGCGGGCGCCGAACAGCGCGGTGCCGATACGCACCAGGGTCGAGCCCTCGGCGATGGCCTCGTCCAGATCGTCGCTCATGCCCATGGACAGGGTGTCCAGCGGCAGCTCGAGAGCAGTCATGGCCTCGCGCAGGGCGCGCAGTGGTACCCGGCGGGCGGCGCTGTCGCTGGCCGGTGCGGGGATGGCCATCAGGCCACGCAGACGCAGGCCGGGCAGGGCGGCCACGGCGCTGGCCAGTTCCGGCAGCTCGGCCAGGGTTACCCCGGACTTGCTGGCCTCGCCGCTGATGTTCACCTGCAGGCAGATATTCAGCGGTGGCAGCTGGTCAGGCCGCTGTGCCGACAGTCGCTGGGCGATCTTCAGGCGATCGACGCTGTGCACCCAGTCGAAATGCTCGGCGATGGCCCGCGTCTTGTTCGACTGGATCGGCCCGATGAAGTGCCAGACCAGCGGCAGATCCTGCAATTCGGCCATCTTGGACAGGGCTTCCTGCAGGTAATTCTCCCCGATGTGCTCGATGCCGGCAGCGACCGCTTCGCGGATATCGGGTGCTGCCCGGGTCTTGCTGACCGCCATCAGGGTGACCTCCGCGGGATCACGACCGGCAGCGTGCGCAGCACGCAAAATGCGCATACGAACGTTTGCAATATTCTCTGCTATCGTGGACATTACGGACGTTGAACACCTTGCCAATGGAGCTGACCTGAACGGCATTCTACATGCTTGCAGGTTGCAATGGGGAACCCTATGGATATTACCGAGCTGTTAGCCTTCAGCGCCAAACAGGGCGCGTCGGACTTGCACCTGTCGGCCGGACTGCCGCCCATGATTCGTGTGGACGGCGATGTGCGCCGCATCAACGTACCTGCACTGGAACACAAGCAGGTGCACGCGCTGATCTACGACATCATGAACGACAAGCAGCGCAAGGATTACGAGGAATTTCTGGAAACGGACTTCTCCTTCGAAGTCCCGGGGGTAGCCCGTTTCCGGGTCAACGCCTTCAATCAGAACCGTGGTGCTGGCGCAGTGTTCCGTACCATTCCTTCCAAGGTGCTGACCATGGAAGAGCTGGGCATGGGCGATGTGTTCAAGCAGATTTCCGATGTTCCCCGCGGGCTGGTGCTGGTCACCGGACCGACAGGGTCGGGCAAGTCCACCACCCTGGCGGCCATGCTCGACTATCTGAACAACACCAAGTACCAGCACATCCTCACCATCGAGGACCCGATCGAGTTCGTCCACGAGTCGAAGAAGTGCCTGGTCAACCAGCGTGAAGTGCACCGTGACACCCATGGCTTTGCCGAAGCGCTGCGCTCGGCCCTGCGGGAAGACCCGGACATCATCCTGGTCGGTGAGATGCGTGACCTGGAAACCATCCGCCTGGCGCTGACCGCCGCGGAAACCGGTCACCTGGTATTCGGCACCCTGCACACCACCTCCGCCGCCAAGACCATCGACCGGGTAGTGGACGTGTTCCCCGGTGAAGAAAAGGCCATGGTCCGTTCCATGCTGTCCGAATCCCTGCAGGCGGTGATCTCCCAGACGCTGCTGAAGAAGATAGGTGGGGGACGGGTGGCTGCCCACGAGATCATGATCGGCACCCCGGCGATCCGTAACCTGATCCGCGAGGACAAGGTGGCGCAGATGTACTCGGCGATCCAGACCGGCGGCAACATCGGCATGCAGACCCTGGACATGTGCCTGAAGAACCTGGTGGCCCGTGGTCTGGTTACCCGGGAAGCGGCGCGGGAAAAGGCCAAGGCGTCGGACGCCATCTGACAGACATGTAGAGGGCGCAGGAAGGCGTCCCGGATGAGGAAATTATGGAGTTCGAAAAGCTGCTGCGCCTGATGGTCGAAAAGGGCGCGTCCGACCTGTTCATCACCGCTGGTGTGGCACCGAGCATGAAGGTGCACGGCCGCATCCTGCCGGTGACCAAGACCCCGCTGTCACCCGAGCAGACCCGGGAAACCGTGCTCGGGGTGATGTCCGAGGCGCAGCGCCGGGAGTTCGCCGAGAAGAAGGAGTGCAACTTCGCCATCAGTGCCCGCGGTATCGGTCGCTTCCGGGTAAGCGCCTTCTACCAGCGCAACCTGGTCGGCATGGTGGCGCGGCGCATCGAGACCCAGATTCCCACCATCGAGGAGCTGCGCCTGCCGGAGATCCTCAAGAACCTGGCCATGACCAAGCGTGGCCTGGTGATCTTCGTGGGTGCCACGGGTACCGGTAAGTCGACCTCGCTGGCGTCCATGATCGGCTATCGCAACAAGAACTCGACGGGTCACATCATCACCATCGAGGACCCGATCGAATTCATTCACCAGCACCAGAACTGCATCGTCACCCAGCGTGAGGTCGGCATCGACACCGATACCTTCGAGGTGGCGCTGAAGAACACCCTGCGCCAGGCGCCGGACGTGATCCTGATCGGTGAGGTGCGTAGCCGTGAGACCATGGAGCACGCGCTGACCTTCGCCGAGACCGGGCACCTGTGTCTGTGCACCCTGCACGCCAACAACGCCAACCAGGCGCTGGACCGTATCATTCACTTCTTCCCCGCCGACATGCACCAGCAGGTGTGGATGGACCTGTCGCTGAACCTCAAGGGCATCGTCGCCCAGCAGCTGATCCCCACACCGGATGGCAAGGGTCGCCGGGCGGCCATCGAGGTCATGCTCAACACCCCGCTGGCATCGGACATGATCCGCAAGGGCGAGGTGCACGAACTCAAGCCGCTGATGGCCCGTTCCAACGAGCTGGGCATGCAGACCTTCGACCAGGCGCTGTACAAGCTCTACAGTCAGGGCGAGATCACGTATGAAGATGCGCTGGCCCATGCCGATTCGGCCAACGACCTGCGCCTGCTGATCAAGCTGGGCTCGGAGACCGATGGCAAGTTCCTGATGCGCGAGGACCAGACCCTGAGCATCCAGGATGACGAGGAAAACTTCCTGCGCCGCTAGGCGCCTCCCTCCCCGGATGGCGGACCCTCGGGTCCGCCGCCGCTTCCCTCTCCGGCGCTTGCGCCGCGACGATCAGGCCTGGTAGACCAGGCGACCCTGACACAGGGTGTGACTGACCTTCCCCGGGGCGCTCTGGCCCATGAAGGGGCAGTTGCTGCCGCGGGACAGCCAGTGGTGGCCGATCTCGGTGGTACCGGCGGGATCGAACAGCACCAGATCCGCACTGTCACCCACCGCCAGCCGGCCGGCGGGCAGACCCAGCGCGGCAGCCGGGCCGCTGGTCAGACGCGCCAGCAGTGCTGGCAGCTCCAGCAGGCCATCGGCAACCAGGGTCAGTGACAGCGGCAGCAGTACTTCCACACTGCTGATACCGGCCTCGGCGGCGGCAAAGGGCACCCGCTTGGCTTCGGATTCGTGCGGGCGGTGGTGCGAGGAGATGGCCTGGATGACGCCGCTCTGCACTGCCTGGCGCAGGGCGCGGCGGTCGCTGGCGCTGCGCAGGGGCGGCATCACATGCAGCAGGCTGGAGTAGCCGTCCAGGTCCTCGTCACACAGCAGCAGCTGATACATGGCGACGTCGGCGGTGACCGGCAGACCGCGGCTCTGGGCGTCCGCCAGCATGTCGATGGCCCGGGCGCTGCTCAGGCCGCTGAAATGGGCGCGCACCCCGGTCTGCTCGATCAGCAGCAGGTCCCGGGCCAGGGCCACGGTCTCGGCGGTTTCCGGGATGCCGCGCAGGCCGAGCCGGGCAGCGGTAGGACCCTCGTGGGCCACCCCGCCCTCGGCCAGAGCGGCATCCTGGGGCATGAAGATGACCGACAGATCGAATCCGGCGGCGTATTCCAGGGCCCGGCGCAGGATGCGGTTGCTGGCCACCGGCGCCAGGCCCTGGGTGAAGGCCACGCAGCCGGCGTCACGCAGGGACACCAGCTCGCTCAGCTGCTCCCCCTCCAGGCCACGGGTCAGTGCGCCAATGGGAAATACGCGGGCCTGGCCGGCGCGCTCGCTGCGGTCGAGAATCAGCTCGGCCACGGCCGGGGTATCCAGCACCGGACGGCTGTCCGGCGGGCAGCACAGGCTGGTGACGCCGCCGGCGGCGGCGGCGCGGGTCTCGCTGGCAATATTGCCCTTGCGACCGAAACCCGGCTCGCGCAGGCTCACATCCAGATCGACCAGGCCGGGACAGGCAATCAGGCCGCGGGCGTCTATGGTCATGGAGGGCTGGAAGCCCTGCGGGGCGTCGCCGAGGGCGTGGATCAGACCGTGGTCGATATGCACGTCGGTGATCTGATCGAGCTGGCTGGCAGGGTCGATCACCCGGGCGCCGCTGATGGTAATACGCATGCTCATTCTGCTCCCTGTCTGGACTGGCGCTGGGTGGTCTGTCCGGCCATGGCCATGGACATCACGGCCATGCGCACGGCGATGCCGTAGGTGACCTGTTTGAGAATCACCGACTGGGCGCCGTCGGCCACGGCGGACTCGATTTCCACGCCGCGGTTGATCGGGCCGGGGTGCATCACCAGGGCGTCGGGTCTGGCCAGGGCCAGGCTGTCGCTGGTCAGGCCGTACTGACGGTAGAACTCGCCTTCACTGGGCAGCAGGCCCCTCTGCATGCGCTCCTTCTGCAGGCGCAGCATGATCACCACGTCCACGTCCCGCAGGCCGGTGCGCAGATCGTTGAACACCCGGACCCCGTACTGCTCGATGCCCTCGGGCAGCAGGGTGCGCGGGGCTATGACGCGGATGTCGGGGCAGCCGAGGATGCGCAGGGCTTCCATGTTGGAGCGGGCCACCCGGGAGTGCAGGATGTCACCGACGATCGCCACCGACAGCTGCTCGAAGGGCTTCTGGTGACGGCGGATGGTCAGCATGTCCAGCATCGCCTGGGTCGGGTGGGCGTGGTTGCCGTCGCCTGCATTGATGATGGCCACGTCCGGACAGACGTTGCCGGCGATGAAGTGTGCGGCGCCGGAGTCGCCGTGACGGACCACGAACATGTCCGCAGCCATGGCTTCCAGGTTGCGCAGGGTGTCATACAGGGTCTCGCCCTTGCTGGTCGAGGAGGTCTGCACGTCGAGGTTGAGAACGTCCGCCGACAGGCGCTTGGCCGCCAGTTCGAAGGTGCTGCGGGTACGCGTGGAGTTCTCGAAGAAGACGTTGCATACCGTCTTGCCGCGCAGCAGCGGTACCTTCTTGATGGACCGCTCGCCCACCTCGAGGAAGGAGTCGGCGGTGTCCAGGATCTCGGTCAGCAGCTCGCGGGACAGGCCATCGATGCCGAGGAAGTGGCGCAGCTGGCCCTGTTCGTTCAGTTGCAGTTTGCTGGATTTGAGGCTCATGGCGATCAGGACTCGGCGATGGGGTTCAGGGTCAGCCGCAACGGCTCGGGGCCGGTCAATTTTATCCGCTGGCCCCGGGGCAGTGCCAGACTGACGCCGAGGATATCGGCACGGATCGGCAGTTCGCGGGATTCGAGGTCCACCAGGGTGACCAGGGTTACCGAGGCCGGACGGCCATAGTCGAACAGCTCGTTGAGCGCGGCGCGTATGGTGCGACCGGTCATCAGCACATCATCAACCAGCACCAGATGCCGACCTTCCACGCTGAAGGGCAGCTCGGATGGCCGCACCCCCGGCTGCAGGCCGATCTGCGAGAAATCGTCACGGTAGAAGGCGATATCCAGACTGCCCAGCGGGGAATCCGGGAGGAAGCGGTCACGCAGCTGCTCGGCGATCCAGGCACCGCCGGTGTGGATGCCCACTACCGCCGGATCGGTGCGCTGCTCACGGTCCAGCAGGGCGATCAGGTCCTCCCCCATGCGTTGCAGCAGGGTCCCGACGTCGGGTAATTCAGTCATCACGTCTCCTTGGTTTGGCTGGCCAGCCAGGTTTCCAGCAGCAGCGCCGCGGCCAGGCTGTCCACCGGGTTGTCTCGGTAACTGGCCGGCGTACGACGGCCGCTTTCACGCAGCGTCTGTTTGGCTTCGAAGGTGGAAAGGCGTTCATCAATGCAGTGCACCGGCAGCTGGAAGCGCCCGTGCAGGCGGCGGGCGAACTTCTGCGCCCGAGCGCTCATCTCGCTCGGGGTGCCGTCCATGTTCAGCGGCAGGCCGACGACCAGCGCATCCGGCTCCCATTCACGCAGCAGGGCGGCGATCTGCTCCCAGTCGGGCACGCCGTCCCGGGCGCGCAGCTCCCTGAGCGGGCGTGCGTTGCCGGTGAGCGTCTGACCCACGGCGACGCCGATCTGGCGGGTGCCGTAGTCGAATCCGAGGACCCGCTGGGGGATCGCCGTCATCAGGCGTGGCCCGCCTGGCTGGTAAGCAGGCTGAGATCGATGCCCAGGCTGCGTGCGGCGGCGTTCAGGCGCTGCTCGGGCTCCAGCTCGAAGAGAATCTGGTAATCGGCGGGGCAGCTGAGCCAGGCGTTGTCCATCAGCTCGCGCTCCAGCTGCCCGGCGTCCCAGCCGGCGTAGCCGAGGGCAACGAAGGATTCCCTGGGCCCGCGGCCGCGGGTCATGTCCACCAGGATGTCGCGGGAGGTGGTCAGCTGCAGCGGTCCGAGGTCCAGGCTGCCTTCCCAGTGACCGGGCCCGCGATGCAGGACGAACCCTCGTTCGCTCTGGACCGGGCCGCCATTGAATACCACGCGGGCGCCTATGCCCGCGGGAATATCCAGGCCAGGGGAGGTCTGTTCCAGCACGTCACCCAGATTCAGACCGCTGGGGCGATTGATGATCAGCCCCATGGCGCCATCGGCGTTGTGCTCGCACAGATAGATCAGGGTCTGCGCGAAACGCGGATCCTCCATGTGCGGCATGGCGATCAGGAAGTGGTGCTTGAGGTAGCTCGGAAGTGTCTGGGTCATGCCGCATAGTATTGGGTGCGGGCGCGCGGAGGGCAAGAGCAGGCCGGCTCAGAAACTGGAAACGCGATCTCCGGGTTCGAAGCGCCAGGTGCGGGTGATCTCGAGCAGGCCGAATTCGGCCAGATCCCCGGTAAAGGGCGCGAAGGGTGCGGCCAGACGTACGATGCGCAGGGCGGCGTTATCCAGTACCTGATGACCCGAGGACTCGATCAGCTCGACGCTGTCGAGGCTGCCGTCACGGCGAATGGCCACGCGCAGCACCAGGCTGCCGTAGATGCCCTGACTGCGCGCCTCGGCCGGGTAGTTCTGGTTGCCGATGCGCTCGATCTTGCGACGCCAGGAGTCCATGTAGAAGGCCCCCGGATCCCGGCGGGTCGAGGCGGAATTGAGCCGGTGCACCCGGGGCCGCTCGGCATACTGCTGGCGCTCCTCGGCCAGCTGTGCCTCGAGGCTGGCAATTTCCTGGGACAGCTGGCTCAGATCGAAACGGATGCCGGCCTGGGGTGCATCCCGGGGCTCGGGTTGCACAGGGGCGCTGGTCACGCGCTCGGGCGCCGGTGCCTTGGTGGTCACCACCTGCTGCTGGGTCGGTTCCGGCGGCGGGGCGGCCTCCTCGACCGGGATCACCGGCTGGATCTCGCTGTCCTGAAACACCGTCTCTTCGGGGGTGCTGGGGGTGGCCTTCTCGTCCAGGGTGCCGCTGCCGAGCTGATCGAACTGCGCCAGGTAGTCCGCCTCGTCCGGCGCCTCGGTGCTGGGCTGGGTGGCCAGGGTGATTTCCAGGCTGCGCGCCAGCTCCCGGGGATCGGGCACATCGAAGGTGATGCCGAGGATGACCAGAGCATGCAGCACCGCCGCCAGGAACAGGGTGAACCCCAGGCGGTCCCTGGGTTCGATACCGGGTCTGGGCGGCCCGGCAAGGGCTGGCTGCGTCGCTGCTGTGTTCATGCTGTCCATAGGCGTGGGGGGCGTACTGCAGCGCAGTCTGCCCCTGTCACGGAAAAAAATCTACGCACTGTGTCGCGCTTTGAGCTGCTGTTCGATGCAATCCATCAGTTTTCCGCCGATATCCGTATCGAAGGCTGCATCGATCTCGCGGATGCAGGTTGGGCTGGTCACGTTGATCTCGGTGAGGTAGTCGCCGATCACGTCCAGGCCGACGAACAGCAGGCCGCGCCGGCGCAGCTCGGGCCCTACCTCGGCGGCGATCCAGCGGTCGCGCTCGCTCAGCGCCCGCGCCTCGCCGCGCCCACCGGCCGCCAGGTTGCCCCGGGTCTCGCCAGCCTGGGGAATACGCGCCAGGCAGTAGGGCACCGGCTCGCCGTTGATCATCAGGATGCGCTTGTCGCCATCGATGATCTCGGGCAGGTAGCGCTGGGCCATGATCTGCTGGTGGCCATGCTGGGTCAGTGTCTCGATGATGACACTGATATTCGGATCGTTCTGATTCACACGGAAGATCTGCGACCCGCCCATACCGTCCAGCGGCTTGAGGATGACATCCCCATGCTCGGCGATGAAGGCGCGCAACAGGTCTGCCCGGCGGGTTACCGTATTCGGCGGGCAGCACTGGGGGAAGCGGGTGGCGAAGAGTTTCTCGTTGCAATCACGCAGACTGGCCGGGCGATTGACTACCAGCACACCGTCGCGCTCGGCTGCCTCGAGGATATGAGTGGCATAGAGGAATTCGTTATCGAAGGGCGGATCCTTGCGCATCAGGATCACGTCCAGCTGGCTCAGCGGCAGCAGTTGCGCCTCGCCCAGCTCATACCAGCGCTGGGGGTCGGCGAAGACCTGCAGCGGGCGCATGCTGCCCATCGCCTGGCCGTTCTGCAGGTAGATGTCCTGCGGCTCCATGTAGCTCAGTTCCCAGCCCCGCTGCCGGGCGGCCAGCAGCATGGCCAGGGAGCTGTCCTTCTTGTAGTGGATCGCGCTGATCGGATCCATGACGATGCCAATACGAATACTCATGGGGTTTTCACTGTGTCGAGCGGATATTGACCGCAGTGTACCCCCTGGGCCGGATACGAAGAAAGGATGACCGAAGTCGCAAGCTGTCTCACCGGCAGGAAGCCTTTATGGATTGCCCGGGAAATCTATGCTAAAAGTACGGCGAAATGGAATTGGTCGGTCTGGTGAGCCTGGCCGCCCGGTAACTGACCGCCGCATATAACAAGGGCTGATGTTTATGGACGAAAATTTCGAGAGCCTGAAAGTCATGGTTATTGATGACAGCAAGACCATCCGGCGTACCGCGGAAACGCTGCTGAAGAAGGTCGGTTGTAATGTCATCACCGCTGTAGACGGCTTTGATGCCCTGGCCAAGATCGCTGATAATCACCCCGACATCATCTTTGTCGACATCATGATGCCGCGTCTGGATGGTTATCAGACCTGCGCACTGATCAAGAACAACGCTGCCTTCCGTTCCACCCCGGTCATCATGCTGTCAAGCAAGGACGGTCTGTTCGACAAGGCCAAGGGTCGGATCGTGGGGTCGGATCAGTATCTGACCAAGCCATTCAGCAAGGAAGAATTGCTGGGCGCCATCCGCGCTCATGTTCCGCAGTCGGACAGGAAGGTGGTCGGCGCCGGTAACTGAGGCCGCCGGTAATTTTGATCCAGGGGGGTAAATGGCTCGCATACTTGTAGTGGATGATT
Organism: Halopseudomonas formosensis; assembly: GCF_900115905.1. Lineage (GTDB taxonomy): Bacteria > Pseudomonadota > Gammaproteobacteria > Pseudomonadales > Pseudomonadaceae > Halopseudomonas > Halopseudomonas formosensis. The sequence continues at coordinate 60,021 of NZ_FOYD01000010.1, read as the reverse complement.
CGCCGACCGAGCTGTACAAGCTCAGCGGCATGCTGGAAAAGAACGGATTCGAGGTGCTCAAGGCAGAGAACGGCGCCGATGGCGTGGCACTGGCCCGACAGGAAAAGCCCGACGCCGTACTGATGGACATCGTGATGCCCGGACTCAACGGCTTCCAGGCTACCCGGCAACTCACCAAGGACCCGGAAACCGCACATATCCCGGTGATCATCGTGACCACCAAGGATCAGGAAACCGACCGGGTCTGGGGCAAGCGTCAGGGGGCCAAGGATTATCTGACCAAGCCCGTTGAGGAAACCACGCTGATCAAGACACTGAAGACGGTGCTGGGTAACTGACCGGCACCGACATCTCGGTGCATATGACAACAGGGACGGTATGTCAGAGACATTGCATCCTTTCGATCTTCTCCAGCAGCTGGCGGAGCGTTGTGTACGGATGGCCGCCGGCCTGCCGTCACAGGAAGTGGTGGCCGAAACCTGGAGTGGCATCGGTTTCCGCCTCGCCGGCCAGCCCATGATCGCCAGTCTCGGCGAGATCAGTGAAATTCTCCATGAGCCGCGCTACACCGCACTGCCCAGGGTCAAGCCCTGGGTCAGGGGTGTGGCCAATGTGCGTGGCAGGCTCCTGCCGATCATCGACCTCAGCCAGTTCTTCGGGGCCACCAGCAGTGCTCCGCGCAAGCAGCGGCGGGTGCTGGTGCTGGACCGGGACGAGATCTTCGTCGGTCTGCTGGTCGATGAGCTGTTCGGCATGCAGCATTTTCCAGTAAGCAGTTTTACCACCTCGGTGCCTGATCTGCCGCAGCAGTTCAGGCCCTTCGTGGTGGGCGCCTATACCGGAGAGCAGGTATCGATGATATTCAACTTCCGGGCATTGGCACGCGACCAGGCGTTCCTTGACGTGGCGGTCTGATCGGAGGGGGGCGGGCCGGCGGTTGCCGGTGCGCAACATTTCAGGACTTCAAGAAGCATGCGGTAGGCCAGGTAGGGGCCCAGAAAATGAAAAATTTTGACACCACCAGCATCCTCTCGACTCTGCGCAGCAACCGGACCATCAGTGGCCTGTTCGTCGCGCTGGTTGTCTCGTTGATCCTGCTGTTCATCAACTTCCTGTACGTGAACGTGCAGAGCTCATACGACACCGAGTACATCGGTCACTCGGGTGAGCTGCGGGTACTGTCCCAGCAGATCTCCAAATCGGCGACCGAAGCGGCAACCGGTACCCGTGAGGCATTCCCGCTGCTGCTGCAGGCGCGCAACGATTACGAGCAGCGCTGGGGCTATCTGACCAACGGTCGGGACGAAACCGGCCTGCCGCCGACGCCCGGCGCCCTGTCCGAGGAGCTGGCTGCGGCCGGTGCGGACTGGGAGAAGCTGCGTAACAACGCCGACGCCATTCTGAACAGTGAAGAGACGGTACTGGCGCTGCACGAGGTGGCCGCCCAGCTGTCCGATACCGTGCCGCAGCTGCAGGTCGAGTACGAGGATGTGGTGGACGTGCTGATCGAAAGCGGTGCCTCCGCCCATCAGGTTTCCATGGCCCAGCGTCAATCCCTGCTGGCCGAGCGGATTCTCGGCTCGGTGAACCGGGTACTGGCGGGTGACGAGGACGCGGTCATGGCGGCCGACAGCTTCGGTCGCGACGCTACCCTGTTCGGTCGGGTGCTCGATGGCATGCTGCACGGCAACGAGGTACTGGGCGTGACCCGGGTAACCGACCCTGATGCGGTGAGCCGTCTGGAGGAGATCGCCGACCTGTTCAGCTATGTATCCGAATCGGTTGAGCAGATCCTGCTCACCTCGCCCGAGCTGTATCAGGTACGAAGCGCGGCCAACAACATCTTCAGCGATTCCCAGCAGCTGCTGGACAACGTGTCCACCCTATCCCAGGCCTTCGAGAAACGTGCCGACGGCCGCTGGTTCAACACCCTGCTGGGCTATCTGCTGGGCCTGATCGCCCTGGGCAGCATTCTGCTCATCGGCCTGCAGCTGACCCGCGATACCCGCCAGCGTCTGGCGGAAACCGCTGCCACCAACGAGCGTAACCAGGCGGCGATTCTGCGACTGCTGGACGAGATCGCCGACCTCGCGGACGGTGACCTGACAGCCGAAGCGACGGTGACCGAGGACTTCACCGGTGCCATCGCGGACTCCATCAACTACTCCATCGACCAGCTGCGTGCCCTGGTAGAGACCATCAACCACACCGCACTGCAGGTGGCCAAGGCGGCGCAGGAAACCCAGAGCACGGCCATGCACCTGGCCGAGGCGTCCGAGCACCAGGCCCAGGAAATCGCCGGTGCCTCCGCCGCGGTGAACGAGATGGCCGTGTCCATTGACCAGGTATCGGCCAACGCCGCCGAGTCCGCCGCGGTAGCGGAACGTTCGGTAGCCATCGCCAACAAGGGCAACGAGGTGGTACAGAGCACCATCGCCGGCATGGACGTGATCCGTGAGCAGATCCAGGACACCTCCAAGCGGATCAAGCGTCTGGGTGAATCCTCCCAGGAGATCGGTGACATCGTCAGCCTGATCAACGACATTGCCGACCAGACCAACATTCTGGCGCTGAACGCCGCCATCCAGGCGGCGATGGCCGGTGATGCCGGTCGTGGCTTCGCGGTGGTAGCGGACGAGGTACAGCGTCTGGCGGAACGTTCCTCGGCGGCCACCAAGCAGATCGAGGCGCTGGTGAAGACCATTCAGACCGATACCAACGAAGCGGTCATCTCGATGGAGCAGACCACCGCCGAGGTGGTCAGCGGTGCCCGCCTGACCCAGGATGCGGGTGTGGCCCTGGAGGAGATCGAAAAGGTATCCACCAGCCTGGCGGCGCTGATCCAGAACATCTCCAACGCGGCGCGCCAGCAGGCGTCCTCCGCCGGCCACATTTCCAACACGATGAACGTGATCCGCGAGATCACCTCGCAGACCTCTGCCGGTACGACCGCCACCGCGCGCAGCATCGGCGAGCTGGCCAAGCTGGCCGAGAGCATGCGTCAGTCGGTGGACGGTTTCACGCTGCCCGAGCGTAACTGAGGGGCAGCGCCGGGGTGGCCGCAAGGCCACCCCCATTGAGGGCACCGCGAGGGTCGCACAGTGCATACAACGCCACACTGGTCATTGGAGAAGTTGCCAGACATGGACGGACATCAGTTCCGTCAGTGGCAGGCCCTATTGGAAATGCGTACCGGTGTCTGCGTGAATGCCGAACGCCAGATCTATCTGCAGACCAGTCTGCGGGCGCGGATGCGGGATCTGGGGATCAGCGATTATCAGACCTACTACGAACATGTGACCGAGGGCGTCAGCGGCGCGGTGGAATGGTCGGCGCTGGTGGAATGCCTGACCGTGCGCGAAACCAGCTTCATGCGCCACCGTCCCTCCTTCGAATGTGTCGCGCGGTTGCTTCGGGAACGCCTGCAGCAGCCGCAACAGCGACCGCTGCACCTGTGGAGCCTGGGCTGCGCCAGCGGTGAGGAAGCCTATTCCCTGGCCATGGTGGTGGAACAGGTGCTCAGCGAGACCGGGCAACCGCGCCGGGATTTCGGCATCTGGGCAACCGATATCAGCCAGCAGGCGCTGGATCAGGCGCGCCGGGGGGTCTATCCGGCCCGGCGCCTGGGTGGGATGACCGCCGCCGAGACACATCAATGGCTGGAACAACTGCCGGATGGACAGTATCAGGTAGCCAGTGTGCTGCGTGACCGGGTGTGTTTCACCCGGCTGAACATCCTGGAACTGGCCCAGGCCCCGATCCGGGACCTGGATATCATCTTCTGCCAGAACCTGCTCATCTACTTCCGGCGCTGGCGCCGTCGCGAGCTGCTCAACCAACTGGCAAGACGGTTGACGCCCGGCGGCATGCTGGTGATCGGGCCAGGTGAAATCATGGACTGGGATAATCCCTTGCTCGAGCCCGTAGCGGATGATGGCGTACAGGCTTACAGGCGCAGGGACTGCATGGAATGTCTGGAGTGACTATGGGTGATCGGCATGATTATGTCGCCCTCGACTGGGTTAAAGGCGAGATTTCCGAGACGCTGAATCAGGCGCGTCAGGCACTGGAAGCCTTTGTGGAGAACCCCGAGGACACTACGCGGCTGCGCTTTTGCCTGACCTATATCCATCAGGTCCACGGCACCTTGCAGATGGTCGAATTCTACGGTGCTGCGCTGCTCGCCGAAGAAATGGAGAAGCTTGCCCAGGCGCTGATGCACGGTACCTGCAGCCGCCAGGCCGAAGCACTGGAAGTGCTCATGCAGGCCATCCTGCAGATGCCCTCGTACCTGGATCGGGTGCAGAGTGGGCGGCGCGATGTACCTGTCCTGCTGCTGCCACTGCTCAACGACATGCGCAGTGCCCGGGACGAGAAGCTGCTGACCGAGACCGCAGTATTCAATCCGCAGCTGCGCGACAGCGAGGCCGAACCCGTCGCCCGGGTGGACTTCGCCAGCCCCACGGTAACCCTGCAGCTGCGCAAGCTGCGTCAGGCGCTGCAGATCACCCATGCGGCGATCCTGCGCGGCCAGGATGTCGAGCGCAACAGTCACCAGCTGGGTCGGGTCTTCGTGCGCCTGGAGCAGCTGTTCCAGGGGACCCGCTATGCCGAGCTGTGGGGGGCCTTTGCCGGGGTCGCCGAAGGGCTCGAGCATGGCAGCATCGAGAATGGTGCGGCGGTACGCCAGCTGCTGCGCCTGGCCGACCGTGAGCTTCGCCAGCTGCTGGAGGAAACCAGCGACATCGTGCAGCAGGACCCCAGTCCCGAGCTGCTGCGCAACCTGCTGTTCTACATTGCCAAGAGCGGGGGCGAGAGTCCGCGGCTCAAGGCCCTGAAGGAGCATTACCAGCTGGCCGATCTCTGGCAGGAAGGCGGCGACACCAGCACCGGCAGCAGCGACCCGCTGGTGGGTCTGGATCAGGGCACCATGCAGTCGGTGGCCGCGGCGCTCAACGAGGAGCTGCTGCAGGTCAAGGAGCGTCTGGATCTCTTCGTTCGGAGTACCAGCCGCAGCCAGCACGAGCTGGGCGAACTTTTGCCGGACATGAAGCGCATCGCCGATACCCTGGCAGTGCTTGGTCTCGGCCAGCCGCGGCGGGTGCTGCAGGAGCAGATCGAGCGGGTCGAGCAGCTGGCCTCCGCCCCGGACTCGCCGACCGATGCACAGTTGATGGAAGTGGCCGGCGGCATGCTCTATGTCGAGGCCAGCATGCACGGCATCCTGGCCATGGAGCGCATGAACGAGCAGGCTGCCGCCGGCGGCCAGCTGTCGACCACCGGCGCCCTGCTGCAGGTTCAGCAGCAGGTGGTACTGGAGGCGCGCAACAATCTGGAGCAGACCCGCGAGGCCATCAGCGCCTTCGTCGCCGGTCAATGGGATTACAGCCATCTGGAACCCGTGGACGAGCTGCTGACCAGCATCCGTGGTGGTCTGGCGATGCTGCCGCTCAAGCGGGCCGCCGACGCCGTGGCTGCCTGTCGACTTTATATCAAGCGCGAACTCATCGACGCCCATCGCGTCCCGGACTGGGAGGCGCTGGATGCCCTGGCGGACGTCATCTCCGGTATCGACTACTACCTGGAGCGGGTGGCCCGGGATGACGCCAGTCGCGGCGATGGCATTCTCACCACCGCCGAGGAGCGCCTGGCAGCCCTGGGTTACCCGCCGGCAGAGCTGTCGCGCTTGCAGGCCGGCGCCGTGCCGCTGGATGACCGCGAGAGCATCGCCAGCCCCGAGGAGGCCGCCGAGGCGGCAGTTGCAGTCGAGCCGGCGCTGGTCGAAGAGGCGTCGGAGGATGATGAGGAGCTTGACCCGGAGCTGCTGGAGATCTTCATCGAGGAAGTCGGCGAAGTGCTGGAAACCCTCGAGGAGTATACCCCGCGCTGGGAGGCCGATAACGACGACGTCAGCGCGCGCACCGAAGTCCGCCGGGCCTTCCACACCCTGAAGGGCAGTGGGCGCATGGTCCAGGCCAGTGTACTGGCCGAGTTGGCCTGGGCGGTGGAGAACATGCTCAACCGGGTGATCGACGGCAACGTGGACACCACGCCGGCGATCTTTGCCGTGGTCAATGCAGCACGTGGCCTGATGCCGGCCCTGCTGGACGACTTTGCCAATGGCCGGCCCAGCGCCCTGCAGGTGGTCGAACGTCTTGCCGGGCAGGCGGAGATGCTGTCCCGTGGGGAGATGCCGGCCGATGTGATCGGCGAGCTGGAGCCGGCACCGCAAACCCTGGTGGCCGAGCAGCCCGAAGGGCTGTCCGACGAGGTTGTGGACGAGTCCCCGATCATCGAGCCTGTCGAAGAGTTGCAGCCGCAGGACGAAGCAGAGCTGCCGCTGGAACTGGAAGCAGAGCCGGAGACACAAGCGGAACGGGATGCACCGTCGCTGCCGGCCATCGAATTCGAGCTGGAAAGCGCGGATCTGCCGCTGCCGGAGCTGGTCGAGGAGTCGGCGCCGGACGCACTGCCCGAGCTGCCTGATGAGGTGGCCGAGCCGGTGGCGCTGGAGGCAGAGGAACCCACCGACGCAGTCGAAACTGTCGAGACACTCGAGCCGACCGACACCGCGCCGCTGGCGGCGGAGAGCGCGACCGAGCTGGATCCGCTGCTGCTGAGGATCTTCCGTACCGAAACCCAGTCCCATATCAGCCAGATCAACGGGTTCCTGGACAAATGCCATCGCGAGCTGCCCCAGCCGTTGAGCGATGCACTGCAGCGGGCGCTGCACACCCTCAAGGGCAGCGCACACATGGCCGGCATTCAGCCGGTGGCGGCCCTGGTCACGCCCCTGGAGAAGCTGGCCAAGGACTTCAAGACCAATCTGATTCCCGCCGACCAGGCCGTCGCCGAACTGCTTGGCGAGGCGGTCGGCATGCTGCAGGCCTGGCTGGATCAGGACGACGCGAATCAGGCCATCAGCGGCAGCGAGGAATTCCTGCAGCGGCTTGATGCGCTCTATCAGCAGACCATGCAGCGGCTCGACAGCAGCCGCGCCCAGCTGGAGGGAGGTAGCGATACCGACCTGCTGTCGATCTTCCTGACCGAGGGCGTCGAACTCTTGCTGGACGCCGCCGACGAGCTGGCCGAGGGGCAGGCGATCGACCATGTCGAACTGGGTCGTGCATTGCGTGCCCTGGCCGAGGTGGCCCAGGAGGTCGAGCTGCCGGCCATCGAAGAACTCTGTCAGGGGCTGGAAGACGTTCACGAAGCCCTGGTCGGACAGCGCCTGCAGCTGGATAACACCGTCACCGGCGCCCTGGCGCGGGCCCATGAGCGCCTGATCGCAATGATGGACCAGGTCGCTGCGCACCAGCATGTGCAGTCGGCACAGGCCGAACTGCAGGAGCTGCGCGAGCTGTTCTCCGTGCCGATCGAAACGCCGGCCCCGACGGTGGAGACGGCGGCCGCCGAGGCCGAGTCCGCTGTGGCAGCAGGGCAGTGGCTGCCGACCGAGGCGGATGTCGACAGCGAACTGGTGGATATCTTCCTCGAGGAGGCGCAGGAAATCCTCGACAGTGCGTCCACCGGCCTGCAGCGCTGGCTGGCCGAGCCGGGCGACGCCGAGGCACTGCATGCCCTGTTGCGAGACCTGCACACACTCAAGGGCGGCGCGCGCATGGCCGAGATACGTCCGGTCGGCGATCTGGCTCACGAACTCGAGTTCCTCTACGAGGGGCTGGTGGGCGGCCGCTTCGAGCTGATTGACGGTCTGCCCGAGCTGCTGATGGCCTGCCATGACGCCCTGGCCGACATGGTCGAGGGCATTCAGGCCGGTCGTGCGATCAGCGATGGCATGGCGCTGACCCGCGCCATCCGCGAGTTCCGCGCCGCGCCGCAGCAGGTACCGCAGTGGCGGGAGGACACTCCACTCCGCACTGCGCCCCCGGCGGAGGCGATGGTGCCCGAGGTATCGCTGGCCGAACTGCCGCCCGCGGACGAACCGCTGTCGGAAATCCCTGTGGCGAGCCCGGTGGTATCCGGCATGCTCGGCATGTTCATCGAAGAGGCCCGGGAGCTGCTGCAGCCCTGCGCCGCATTGCTGGCCCAGCTGCCCGGCGACCCGGCGGCCGCTGCGCAGCTGTTGCACCGGGTCGAGGCGCTCAAGGGGTCTGCCCGTCTGGCCGGCCAGGACAGCCTCGCCGAACAGGCGCGGGAGCTGGAGCGCGCCCTGCACGAAGCCGGTCCGCAACTGCAGCAGCAGCTGGAAACCGGTTTCTCCAGGCTGCAGGCGGATATCGAGCAACTGGCCGGTGGTCACAGCCAGGTGGTGGAGGACTGGACCGCAGCGGTGGTCCCGGTCGCGCAGCCGGAGCCGGAGGCCCCTGCGGCGCTGCCGACCTCCGAGCATACCCTGGCGCAGGTTCGACAGATCCTGAGCGACGCCATGGGTCAGGGGCAGGCCGAGACCGGTGGCAACCGCTCCGCCGTGCAGGAATCGGTCAAGGTGCCTGCGGCGCTGCTCGAAGAGCTGGTCAACCTGGCGGGCGAAACCTCCATCTTCCGCGGCCGCATCGAACAGCAGGTCACCGATATCAGCCATACGCTGAATGATATGGAAAGCACCATCGAGCGGGTTCGCGACCAGCTGCGGCGTCTGGACATGGAAACCCAGGCGCAGATCCTGTCGCGCCACCAGGAGGAGATCGAGCAGGGTTACGAGGACTTCGACCCGCTGGAGATGGACCGCTACTCCCAGTTGCAGCAGCTGTCCCGCTCGCTGTTCGAGTCCGCCTCGGACATGCTCGACCTCAAGGAAACCCTGGCGGCCAAGAGCCGGGATGCCGAAACCCTTCTGCTGCAGCAGGCGCGGGTCAACACCGAGCTGCAGGAAGGCCTCATGCGTACCCGCATGGTGCCCTTCGATCGTCTGCTCCCGCGCCTGCGGCGAGTGGTCCGTCAGGTCTCCGCGGAGGTCGGCAAGCAGGTCAACCTGGAGGTGCTCAACGCCGAAGGGGAGATGGACCGCAGCGTACTGGAACGCATGATGGGACCGCTCGAGCACATGCTGCGTAACGCGGTCGACCACGGGATCGAGCTGCCGGCGGCGCGCAACCAGCGTGGCAAGTCCGAGACCGGGCGCATCACCCTGGACCTGCAGCGTGAGGGTGGCGAGATAGTGCTGCGGCTGTCCGATGACGGCCGCGGGGTGGATCTGCAGGCGGTGCGAGCCAAGGCCATCGAGCGCGGCCTGATGGATGTCGATGCCCACCTCACCGATCACGAGGTGCTGCAGTTCATCCTTCAGGCCGGGTTCAGTACCGCCGAGCAGGTGACACAGATTTCCGGCCGCGGGGTCGGCATGGATGTGGTCAACAGCGAAATCAAGCAGCTCGGTGGCAGCATGACGCTGAGCACCGAGGCGGGGCAGGGCACGACCTTCACCATACGACTGCCGTTCACCGTGTCGGTGAACCGGGCGCTGATGGTGTACTCCGGCGACGACCTCTATGCCATTCCGCTGAATACCATCGAGGGTATCGTGCGGGTCTCCGGCTACGAGCTGGAGGCCTACTACGCGCCCGGGGCACCGGCGTTCGAGTACGCCGGCAAGCATTACGATCTGCGCTATCTGGGCGACCTGCTCGGCACCGGTCAGCAGCCGCGCCTCAGCGGTCAGAGCCTGCCGCTGCCGGTGATCCTGGTACGGGGTGCAGAACACAGCATTGCGGTGCAGGTGGATGCCCTGGCCGGCTCCCGGGAGATCGTGGTGAAGAGCCTCGGCAAGCAGTTCTCGGTGCTGTCGGGCATCTCCGGCGCGACCATCCTCGGCGACGGTCGGGTGGTGGTGATTCTCGATCTGCTGGCGGTGATCCGGGCCCAGCAGGCCCATGCCCAGCAGGCACGTCAGGTGCTTCAGCCGGCAGCGGTGGAGGACCGCGCCACCCTGGTCATGGTGGTGGATGACTCCATTACCGTACGCAAGGTCACCGGACGGCTGCTGGAGCGCCATGGCATGGAGGTGGTCACCGCCAAGGACGGGGTCGACGCCATCGCCCGGCTGCAGGACATCCAGCCCGATGTCATGCTGCTGGACATCGAGATGCCGCGCATGGACGGCTTCGAGGTGGCGACCCTGGTTCGCCACGACGAGCGCCTCAAGGACCTGCCGATCATCATGATCACCTCGCGTACCGGTGAGAAGCACCGTGAGCGGGCACGCAGCATCGGTGTCAACGAGTACCTCGGCAAGCCGTACCAGGAAGCGCAGCTGCTTGAATTGATCGGCAAACTGGTGGGGCGTGGTGAGTGACGACAGAACGCCCGGTGTCGCGCTGCTGGTTGGTTGCAACCGCAAACGCGATCGCCTGAGCGAGGTGGTGCAGCACTTCGGCTACCGGGTGGTATTTGCCGGCGAGCCGGAAGCGCTGGAGGCCGGGCAGCTGGCCGAGGTGCCCACCGATCTGTGGCTGCTGGACATGGCCGAGGACTCGCCGCTGCTGGACTGGCTGCTGGACAGCAGCGAGGTGCCGGTGCTGCTGGGCAATGACGAGATCCCGCCGCCCCGCGATGAGGATTATCCCCGCTGGCAGCGGCGGCTGTACGGCAAGCTGTGCGGATTGCTGGGGGCACCGCCTTCGGCACCGAAACTGCAGGTGCCCACATCAGCTGTGGCGGTGGGCAGCTGCAGTGTCTGGTTGCTGGGTGCGTCACTGGGTGGGCCGGCGGCGGTCAAGAGCTTCCTCGATGCCCTGCCGTCGGAGCTGCCGGTGGCCTTCGTGTATGCCCAGCATATCGATGCCGGTTTCGAGGAGCAGCTGCCGCGCATCATTGGTCGGGAGAACAGCTGGCGGGTACGCAACTGCGAACAGGGCAGCCGTCTGCAGCCGGGGGAAGTATTGGTGACGCCCATCACGCGGCGTCTGAGTTTCAGCAGCGACGGTCTCATCCATCTGCAGGACAGCCCCTGGCCCGGCGCCTATCAGCCGGCCATAGAAGCGGTGCTCGACGAGGTGATCACGGCCTTCGCGCCCCTGTGCGGGGCGATCATATTCAGTGGCATGGGAGAGGATGGAGTGCAGGCCTGTGGGCGCATGCGCCGGCAGGGTATGCCGGTCTGGACCCAGAGCGCCGACAGTGCGGCCTGTGCGATCATGCCCCAGGCCGTACAGGACGCCGGCCACAGCCTGCTGCAGGGTTCACCCGAGGAACTGGCCCTGGCGATGCGCCATTGGCTTGAACAGGAACGCACGACGCCTGCCTGAAGGGGCGCGCGGTGCAAGAGGATTTTGCTATGTCAGATGCACTGGACAGTCTTACCGGTCTGATCATCCCCCTGGCGGGTCAGCCGCTGCTGCTGCCCAACGTGGCCGTTGCCGAGCTGGTGGGTTACCGGGTGGGCCAGACCGCCCCGCGTGGACCGGAATGGTTCATCGGCTGGGCCAGCTGGCGCGACCAGAAGGTGCCGCTGGTCGACCCCGGACTGCTGATGGGGCAGCCGCCGACCGAGGGGCCGGGCACGCGGATCCTCATTCTCAACGCGGTGGGAGGTCGCCCGGGACTGAATTTCATCGCCCTGCGCATCGGTGGCATTCCCCGTTCCCGCCGGGTGTTGCGCAGGGAGCTGGCGGCCACCGGTCAGGCCGGCGATTTCGTCAGTCAGCAGGTGCAGCTGCTGGATGAGGAGCAGCCGCTGCTGATACCGGATCTGGAGGCCATCGAGCAGGTGGTGACCGAGGTGCTCGCCGCTCAGTGAGTCGGCGCCGGGAAGCACAGCCGTGCTTCCATTCCCCCGCCGCTGCGGTTGAGCAACTGCACACTGATGCCATGGCTGTCGGCGATACGCTTGACGATGGCCAGGCCCAGCCCAGTGCCCTTGGTCGAACGGGCGCTGTCGCCGCGAATGAATGGCGTGAACAGATCCTTGCCTTCGCTCTGGTCGACACCCGGCCCCCGATCCAGCACGCTGACCACCACGCAGGGCTGCAGGGCGCTGTGTTCCAGATGACTGGTGATCTCCACCCCGGTACCTCCGTGATTCAGGGCATTCTCCACCAGATTGCTCAGCATGCGCTTGACTGACAGCCGCCGCAGCGCCAGTTCGGGTACCGGCTGCAGATAGAGGGCCACCCGCGGCTCGGTGCTGTTGATCGGCGTCACCACCTCGCGGATCAGCTCGTTCAGATCGCAGGGTTCGCAGGGTTCGGCATTGCCGTCGCGGATGTAGGCCATGAACTGATCGAGGATGGCGTCCATGTCCTCGATGTCGCGGATCATGCCTTCGGTCAGCTCCGGCTCGACGCCGGACATTAGTTCGGTGGACAGACGCATGCGCGTCAGCGGTGTGCGCAGGTCATGGGACACCCCGGCCAGCAGCAGGGCCCGGTCGCTGTTGGCCTGTTCCACGTCCTGGGCCATCTGGTTGAACGCCCGGTAGACCTCGGCAATCTCCGCCGGCCCGCTGGTGTCCAGCAGACGCACACTGTGGCCCTGACCGATGCGCTGAGCCGCGCGCTCCAGCACCTTGAGCGGCCGGTTGAGCTGGCGCACGAAGATCCAGGCGGCGGCAAAGGACAGCATGATGATCAGCGCCGACCAGGTCAGCACCAGGCCCAGGCGCTGTCCGCGTAGCGGGTGGGCGTAGAGCGGTACCTTCAGCCAGTGTTCGCCGTAGCTCGGCTGGTGTACCCAGATGGCCGCCTGGTCATGGGTCTGCACACGGATCTGGGTACGGTCACCGAGCTCGTTGCGCAGCTGGCTGGTGAACACCCCGGAATAGGGCCAGTGCACCTCGCCGGGAGGCACCTGACTGTGGTGGACCAGCTGCATGCCGGTCAGCTTTTCCAGGTCCGCACGGGCCTCCGGCCCGCTGGCCCAGTAGGCATGCACCAGCATGGCGGTGCCATGGCTGTACTGGCGGTCCACCAGCAGATCCTCGTTGCTGATCAGGTACAGCAGGGTGAGGATCTTGGAGAACAGCAGGGTCAGCAGCACCAGCAACAGGGTGCGGGCAAAGAAGCTGCGGGGCAGCAGCGGGTGCCAGCCCGGACCGCCCTTCACTGCTGCTGGCCATCCGGCACGAAGACGTAACCCACACCCCACACCGTCTGGATATAGCGCGGCTTGGACGGATCCGGTTCCAGCAGCCGGCGCAGGCGGGAGATCTGCACATCGATGGAGCGCTCCAGGGCGTCCCATTCCCGGCCCCGGGCCAACTGCATCAGCTTGTCCCGGGTCAGGGGCACACGGGGGTGGTGCACCAGCGCCTTGAGTACCGAGAATTCGCCGGAGGTCAGCATGTGGACCTGGTCGCCCCGTTTCAGCTCCCGGGTGGACAGGCTGAGCACAAAGTCGCCGAAGGTCACCTCGTTGTCCTCGATGGTCGGTGCCCCGGGAATCTGCGGCGCCTGGCGGCGCAGTACGGCCTTGATGCGGGCCACCAGCTCACGGGGGTTGAACGGCTTGGGCAGGTAGTCGTCGGCGCCCAGCTCCAGCCCCTGGATACGGCTGGTTTCGTCGCCCTTGGCGGTGAGCATGATGATCGGGGTGCTGTTGCCCTGCTCGCGCAGGCGCTCGCAGGCCTTGAGCCCATCCTCGCCGGGCAGCATCAGGTCGAGCACTATCAGCGAGTAGAGCTCGCGATCCAGCAGCCGGTCCATCTGTGCGGTGTCCTCGACGGCGCGCACGCGGTAACCCTGTTCGCTGAGAAAACGCTCCAGCAGACGGCGCAGCCGGGCATCGTCGTCGACGATGAGTATCTTTTCGCCTTCCGTATTGCTCATAAGCAGCATCACCTCTTGGTAAGCGTTGCATTGTCGCTGATGCCGGATGCGGGGGGAGCCGGCCATTGTTACAAGAGTTTACTTCCCAACCGCCCCGACTGCCGGATTACCTGCGGCCAGAGCGCACAAGGCAGCAACGCTTGGACCGGCGACTCGGTTATACTGCCGCGCTTGAGACAATTGATGTGGAAAGCCCCTATGGACAGTATTGCCGCGCGTATTGCTTCCGAACTGGCCGTGCGCCCCGAACAGGTGGTGGCCACCGTAGCCCTGCTCGACGAGGGCGCCAGCGTGCCCTTCATCTCCCGCTACCGCAAGGAGGTCACCGGCAGTCTGGATGACACCCAGCTGCGCCAGCTGGAGGAGCGGCTGCGCTACCTGCGCGAACTGGAAGACCGCCGCAGCACCATCCTGGCCAGCATCCAGGAGCAGGGCAAGCTGACCCCGGAGCTGGAGCGGGACATCCGTCAGGCCGAAACCAAGACCACGCTCGAAGATCTGTACCTGCCCTACAAGCCCAAGCGCCGGACCCGGGGCCAGATCGCCCTGGAGGCGGGCCTGGGACCCCTGGCCGATCAGCTGTACGCCGATCCCACGCAGGATCCGCAGCAGCTGGCCGCCGGCTTCGTCGATGCCGACAAGGGCGTGGCCGATGTGAAGGCGGCGCTGGACGGTGCCAAGTACATCCTCATGGAGCGCTTCAGCGAGGATGCCCGGCTGCTGGAACGCCTGCGCCAGACCCTGCGTCAGGACGGCCGGGTGGTATCCCGGCTGGTCGAGGGCAAGGAGCAGGAGGGCGCCAAGTACCGCGACTATTTCGAATACGACGAGCCGCTGCGCAATGTGCCCTCCCATCGCGCCCTGGCCATACTGCGCGGGCGCAACGAAGGCATCCTCAGCATAGCGCTGGAGCTGGGCGATCCCGAGGCGCCGGCTGGCGCCACGCATCCCTGCGAAGGGTTGATCGCCGAGGCCGCCGGTATCAGCAATCAGGGTCGTGCCGCGGACAGCTGGTTGCAGGAGGTGGTGCGCTGGACCTGGCGGGTGAAACTGCTCGGCCACATGGAAACCGAGCTGCTCGGCGAGCTGCGCGAGCGTGCCGAGGATGAGGCCATTCGCGTGTTCGCCAGCAACCTCAAGGATCTGCTGCTGGCCGCTCCCGCCGGCCCGCGGGTGACCCTGGCGATGGACCCGGGGCTGCGCACCGGGGTCAAGATCGCCGTGGTGGATGGCACCGGCAAGCTGCTGGATACCGCGACCATCTTCCCCCATGCGCCGCGCAATCAGTGGGATCAGTCCCTGGCGGTCCTGGCAGCCCTGTGCCGCAAGCATCAGGTGAGCCTGCTGGCCATCGGCAACGGCACCGCCTCCCGGGAGACCGACAAGCTGGCGAGCGATCTGCTCAAGCTGTGTCCGGAACTCAAGATGCACAAGGTCATGGTCTCCGAGGCAGGTGCCTCGGTGTATTCCGCATCGGAACTGGCGGCCCGGGAATTCCCCGATCTGGATGTGACCTACCGCGGCGCGGTGTCCATCGGCCGCCGTCTGCAGGATCCGCTGGCTGAACTGGTGAAGATCGAGCCCAAGGCCATAGGTGTCGGCCAGTACCAGCACGACGTGTCCCAGGTGAAGCTGGCGCGCAGCCTCGATGCGGTGGTGGAGGACTGCGTGAACGCCGTGGGCGTGGACCTCAATACCGCCTCGGCAGCCCTGTTGACCCGGGTGTCCGGGCTCAACCCGACCATTGCCCAGAACATAGTGGACTACCGCGATCAGCATGGCGCCTTCAGCAGCCGCCGCGAGCTGCTCAAGGTCAGCCGGCTGGGCGAGAAGACCTTCGAGCAGGCCGCGGGCTTTCTGCGGGTGATGAACGGCAGCAACCCCCTGGACGCCTCGGCGGTGCACCCGGAGGCCTACCCGCTGGTGGAGCGCATCGCCGAGCAGACCGGTCGCGACGTGCGCAGCCTGATCGGCGATTCGGCCTTCCTGCGCCGGCTCGACCCGGCCCGCTTCACCGACGAGCGCTTCGGTATCCCGACCATCACCGACATTCTCTCCGAGCTGGACAAGCCCGGCCGCGACCCGCGTCCCGAGTTCAAGGCGGCGGCCTTCCAGGAAGGGGTGGAGAAGATCAGCGACCTCAAGCCCGGCATGGTGCTCGAGGGAGTGGTCAGCAACGTGGCCAACTTCGGTGCCTTCGTCGATATCGGCGTGCACCAGGATGGTCTGGTGCATATTTCCATGCTCAGCGAGGCCTTCGTCAAGGACCCGCGGGATGTGGTCAAGGCCGGGGATATCGTCAAGGTCAAGGTGCTGGAGGTGGACGTACCGCGCCAGCGCATCAGCCTGACCATGCGCATGGGCGATCAGCCCGGCAGTACCGGTGGCGGCGGTCGAGAGGCCGGCGGCGAGCGACGCAGCCGCCCGCGGGCGGAGAAGAATCAGTCTGGCCCCGCGGCGCAGTCAGGTGCTACCTTTGCCAACCTGTTCGCCAACGCCCGGCATCTGAGGAAGTAGTTCCATGAGTGAGCACCCCAAGACCCGTGACATCCGTCTCAACCGCATGAGCCCCTTCACCGAGGCACTTGGCCTGGAGCTGGTGAACCTGGACAGGGAGGGCTGCAGCATGCGCCTGGAAATAGGGCCGCAGCACTTCAACGCCGGCGGTCGGGTGCACGGCGGGGTGACCTTCTCGCTGCTCGATTCGGCCATGGGGGCGGCGGTTTACGCCCATCTGGCCCCGGATGAGATGACCGCTACCATAGAGTGCAAGGTCAACTACACTCTGGCCATTACCGGTGGCGTGCTCGCGTGCCGGGCCCGGGTAGTGCATGTGGGCACCAAGACCATGGTGGTGGATGCCGAGGTCCATCAGGACGGCGTACTGGCCGCCAAGGCCCTGGGTACCTTTGCCCGAATCTGAGCCTGGCCCATTTCTTGTTGAGGAGTGACGCTCTTGTCACCACTGTTGAAGCAACGCATCGAGCTGCTGTCGCAGGCGGCCCTGCAGGACGACCTGCGTCAGGCCATGCATGGCATCGAGAAGGAAAGCCTGCGGATCGATGCACAGGGAACCCTGTCGCAGCAGCCCCACCCGCCGGCCTGGGGCTCGGCGTTGACGCACCCCAGTATCACTACCGATTACTCCGAGGCGCTGGTCGAGCTGATCACTCCGGTGACCGGGGATATTGACGAGCTGTTCGGCGAACTGGACCGCATCCATCGCTTCGTCTACAGCGAGCTGGGCGACGAGCTGCTGTGGACCGAGTCCATGCCCTGCATACTCCCGGCCCGGGATGACGACATTCCGATCGCCTGGTACGGCACCTCCAACGTCGGCATGCTCAAGCATGTCTACCGCCGGGGCCTGGCGGTGCGCTATGGCAAGCCCATGCAGTGCATTGCCGGTATCCACTACAACTTCTCGCTGGCGCCCGGCCTGTGGCAGGCACTGCAGCGGCAGGACGGCGATGCCCGCAGCGCCCAGGATTACCAGTCCGAGCGCTATGTGGCGCTGATCCGCAACTTCCGCCGCTATGCCTGGCTGCTGATGTACCTGTTCGGGGCCTCACCGGCGCTGTGCGCCAGTTTCCTCCAGGGCCGCGAGCACCAGCTGCAGCCGCTGGGCGACAAGGGGCTGTATCTGCCCCATGCCACCAGCCTGCGCATGAGCGACCTGGGTTACAACAACGACGCCCAGTCGGGGCTGAGTGTCTGCTACAACAGCCTGGAAAGTTACATCGCCAGCATGCGCAAGGCCATCAGCCTGCCCTATCCGCGCTACGCCGAGCTGGGCACCCACGATGCCGATGGTCGGTGGCAGCAGCTCAATACCAACCTGCTGCAGATCGAGAACGAGTTCTACAGCTCCATCCGTCCCAAGCGCGTCACGCGCAGCGGCGAGAAGCCGGTGCAGGCCCTGGCCGAGCGGGGCGTGGAGTACGTGGAGGTGCGCTGCCTGGATATAGATCCCTTCCTGCCACTGGGCATAGAGCCGGCTACCGCCTACTTCCTCGACAGCTTCCTGCTGTTCTGTGCGCTGGCCGAAAGCCCGGCGATGTCCGACGAGGAATGCCGCACCAGCAGCGAGAACTTCGATCTGACGGTGATGCGCGGCCGCGAGCCGGGTCTGCAGCTGACCCGCAAGGGCCAGCCCTGCGAGCTGCTGACATGGGGCGAGCACCTGCTGGACAACATGGCCGCCTGCGCTGCGCTGCTGGATCAGGCCCACGGGACCCATGCCTACAGCGACAGCCTGGCCCGGCAGCGGGCCAAGCTGCAGGACCCTGCGCTGACGCCGTCGGCCCGTGTGCTGGCGGCCATCCATGAGCAGGGTGACAGCTTCTTCCGCTTCGCCATGGACCAGTCGGAAAATCACCGGGACCATTTCCGCAGCCGCCCGCTGAGTGACGCCGAACAGCAGCACTTCAGCGAGCTGGCGCGCCAGTCGCTGGCGGATCAGCTTGCCCTGGAGCAGGGCGACACCCTGGATTTCGATACCTACGTCGCGCGCTACCTGGCGCAGTGACCCGGCGGGCGGGCAGGGAGGCCCGACGCCTGTCTTATGCAGACCGATCAATCCCCGGTATGGTGATTGACCCGGCGCCGGTAGGCGCGGCTAGACTAATAAAAAATACCCATCAGGAGCCATCATGAAAGCCGTACTGTGCAAAGCCTATGGTCCCGCCAGCAGCCTGTCGCTGGAGGAGACCACCGACCCGGTAGCGGGCGACAACGAAGTCGTCATCGATGTCCATGCCGCCGGCGTCAACTTCCCGGATACGCTGATCATTGAAGGCAAATACCAGGTCAAGCCCGAGTTCCCCTTCTCCCCCGGCGGCGAGGCGGCCGGCGTGGTCGCCAGCGTCGGCGCCAGGGTCAAGCACCTCAAGCCCGGTGACCGGGTCATGGGCCTGACCGGCTATGGCAGCTTCGCCGAGAAGGTGAAGGCCGACGCCAGCCGCGTACTGCCGATGCCCGATGACATGGACTATGTCACCGCGGCCGGCTTCAGCATGACCTACGGTACCTCCATGCATGCCCTGGTGCAGCGTGGCCAGCTGCAGCCGGGCGAGACCCTGCTGGTGCTGGGCGCCTCCGGTGGCGTGGGTCTGGCCGCCGTGGAGATCGGCAAGGCGATGGGCGCCCGGGTGATCGCTGCCGCTTCCAGCGACGAGAAGCTCGAGGTGGCGCGCAAGGCCGGTGCCGACGAGCTGATCAACTACAGCGAGGGCGACTTCAAGGAGAAGGTCAAGCAGCTGACCGGCGGCAAGGGCGCCGATGTGATCTATGATCCGGTCGGAGGCGACCTGTTCGATCAGTGCATGCGCTGCATCAACTGGAAGGGTCGCTTGCTGGTGGTGGGCTTTGCCAGCGGCCGCATTCCCGAGCTGCCGGTAAACCTGGCGCTGCTCAAGGGGGCCTCCGTGGTCGGGGTGTTCTGGGGCGCCTTCGCCACCCGTGAGCCCCAGGCCAACCTGGACAACTTCCGTCAGCTGTTCCAGTGGCACAGCGAGGGCAAGCTCAAGCCGCTGGTGTCCCAGACCTTCGAACTGGATCAGTACGAAGCTGCACTGAACACCCTCAGTACCCGTCAGGCGGTGGGCAAGATCGTCATCAAGACCCGCTGAAGCCCTGCGCAATGGCCCGCCGCCGGCGGGCCATTCCCCTTCTCAGTTGCCGCCGGCGAACCCCTGCTGGCGCCAGGCCTCATAGACCAGCACCGCCGCACTGTTGGACAGATTGAGACTGCGATTGCCCGGTCGCATGGGGATGCGCAGTACCTGCTCCGGCGGCAGGCTGTCGCGTATGTCCGCTGGCAGGCCCCGGCTCTCCGGCCCGAACAGGAACAGATCCCCCGGCACATAACGCACCTCGCTGTAACAGCGGGCACCCTTGGTGCTCAGGGCAAACACCCGGTGCGGCTGCACGCTGGCCAGGCAGCCGGCCAGATCCGCGTGGGTCTGCACGGCGGCATATTCGTGGTAGTCCAGCCCGGCGCGGCGCAGGCGCTTGTCGTCCAGCTCGAACCCCAGGGGCTCGATCAGGTGCAGCTGGCAGCCGGCATTGGCGCACAGGCGGATGATGTTGCCGGTATTGGGGGGAATCTCCGGCTCGAGCAGGGCGATATGGAACATGGGGGCAGTCCGCAGGAAAACGGCTGCAAGTGTAGGGGCGACCGGCAGCCGGCTTCAAGCTGCAGACGTCTTTCGGGCCGCGCCTGGGCAGGGCGCGGCCCGCTGTCTTCAGTCGTCGCCGTTCTCATCCACCTGCATGCCCAGTTCCTTGATCTTGCGGGTCAGGGTGTTACGGCCCCAGCCCAGCAGTATGGCGGCATCCCCGCGCCGGCCGGCACTGTGCTTGAGGGCGGTTTCTATCATGACCCGCTCGAAGATGGGTACCGCCTGATCCAGCAGGTTGCCGACACCGCGGGTCAGCTGCTGGTCGGCCCAGTTGCGCAGACTCTGTTCCCAGTTGTTGTCGGTGGTGCCGGTGTGCGGCTGGTTGAGCAGCTCCGGCGGAAGGTCGTCCACCAGCACCTCGCGACCGGAGGCCATGACCGTGATCCAGCGGCAGGTGTTCTCCAGCTGGCGCACGTTGCCCGGCCAGGGCAGCGCCTTGAGGTATTCCTGGGTCTGGGGCTTGAGCACCTTGGGCTCCACCGCCAGCTCCTTGGCGGCGCGGGCCAGGAAATGCTGCGCCAGGGTCGGGATATCCTCGCGCCGTTCTGCCAGCGTCGGAATATGGATGCGGATCACGTTCAGCCGGTGGAACAGATCCTCACGGAATTTGCCCGCCTGCACCAGCTCCTCCAGATTCTGGTGGGTGGCGGCGATGATGCGCACATCCACCTTGATCGGGGCATGCCCGCCCACCCGGTAGAACTCGCCATCGGCCAGCACCCGCAGCAGTCGGGTCTGGGTCTCGGCAGGCATGTCGCCGATCTCGTCGAGGAACAGGGTGCCGCCGTCGGCCTGCTCGAAACGCCCGCGGCGCTGCACGGCGGCGCCGGTGAAGGCACCCTTCTCGTGGCCGAAGAGTTCGGACTCCATCAGCTCCCGGGGAATGGCTGCCATGTTCAGGGCAATGAAGGGGCTGCGCGAGCGCGGACTGTGGCGGTGCAGTGCCCGGGCCACCAGCTCCTTGCCGGTGCCCGACTCGCCGTTGATCAGTACGGTGATGTTGGAGTGGGACAGCCGCCCGATGGCGCGGAACACCTCCTGCATCGCCGGCGCCTCGCCGATGATTTCCGGTGTGTGGGTGGACTGGCCGGCGTGCACCGTGTCCTGTTCATTGCTGTGGGCCAGCGCGCGGCGCACCAGCGCCACGGCCTCATCGACGTCAAAGGGCTTGGGCAGATACTCGAAGGCGCCGCCCTGATAGGAGGCCACCGCACTGTCCAGGTCCGAGTGCGCGGTCATGATGATCACCGGCAGCCCCGGGTGCAGCTCGCGGACATTCGACAGCAGCTCCAGGCCGCTGCTGCCGGGCATGCGGATATCGCTGATCAGAACATCGGGCCGCTGCTGCCGGTGCAGGCGCAGCAGGGCGCTGTCGGCGCTGTCGAAGCAGGTCGGTTCCATGCCGTCCTGTTGCAGGGCCTTCTCCAGAACCCAGCGGATGGAGCGGTCGTCATCGACGATCCAGATATTGGCGGCTTGGCTCATTCATCCTCCCCGGGAAGCGGTAGAAACAGGGTAAAGGTGGTGTGGCCCGGCACGCTGTCGCATTCGATGAGACCCTGGTGCCGGGTGACTATGTTCTGGGTGATCGACAGTCCCAGGCCGGTGCCATCGGCGCGGCCGCTGACCATGGGATAGAAGATGCTGTCGAGGATGCCCGGGGCAATGCCCGGGCCGTTGTCGGTGATCTCCAGGCGGCAGACCAGGCGGTGGCGCTTGGAGCCTATGGTGAACTGGCGCAGGGTGCGGGTGCGCAGAATGATCTGGCCGCGCCGGCCATCGGCTTCGGCCATGATCGCCTGCATGGCGTTGCGCACTATATTGAGCACCGCCTGGATCAGCTGTTCGCGATCCCCCAGCAGGTCGGGAATGCTCGGGTCGTAATCGCGCAGGATGTCCATGTTGCCCTGGGTCTCGGCCTGGATCAGGCTGCACACGTGCTCGGTGATCTCGTGGATGTTGATCGGCGCCAGGCGCGGCGGCTGGTAGGGGCCGAGCATGCGATCGACCAGATTGCGCAGGCGGTCGGCCTCCTGGATGATCACGTCGGTGTAGTCCTGCAGGGAGGGCTCGACCAGCTCCCGGGCCAGCAGCTGGGCTGCTCCGCGGATGCCCCCCAGGGGGTTCTTGATCTCGTGGGCCAGCCCGCGTACCAGCACCCGGGTGACCTCCTGCTTGGACAACTGGGCCTCTTCCCTGGTGATGCGCAGCAGGCGGTCCCGGGGCAGCAGCTCCAGCAGCACCCAGTTGCGCTCGGAGGCCTGCACCGGCGTCACCGAGTAATCCACCATCAGGCATTGACCGTTGCTCAGATTCAGCTGGGCCTCGCGCTTGGTGAAGGGGTGGCCGTTGCTGATCGAGTTGCGCAGCGACTCCATGGATTCGACTGCATCGCTGAACAGGCTGGAGATCCGTTGGCCCTGTACCCGCTGGCCGCTGACCTCGAGAAGCATTTCCGCCGCCGGATTCATGTAGCTGACCCGCAGACTCCCATCCAGCAGCACCACCGCAGTGGTGAGGTTATCCAGTATCTGGCGAAGAAGGTGCTCAGGCAGCATAGGGCGTTATCCCGGGTGATTATTCCCGTTGTGACGGGGGCGATTGTTCTTTGCAAGAATCAAACCAGATTCCGCAGGCCATGCAGGGAGCGCACGGAATCGGAGCAGCCCGCGCCGCTGCGCCCCGGCGGACAGGCGCCTGCGCCGCCGGGAAGCAGAAGAGAGGTAGTGGTGACTGAACTATGGCACGAAAAAAGTGCATGTGCACCATGTTGGTGCACATGTCGGAGGTTGGTCAGCTGCCGCTGCCTGGACGGGGCACATTCGGTGCGCGGGGAGCTGCCGGCGCGCGCGGTGCCTGATTGGCACCCCCGCGGGCCGGCTGATTCAGCGAGGTGCGTTGCAGGTGCACCGTGATGGGGGCGGTGCGCTGGACCTCCTGACCGCGGGCATCGACTACCACCGCAGCGACCTCATGGCTGCCCCGGTCAATGTTGTGCACTGTCAACTGATGTACCTCGGCACCGGAACCGGGCACGCCGGTCTGGCTGAGCTGCCCGTCGATGGATACCTTCAGCAGATGGCTGCCGCTGAGCGGTGGTTCGGTGACCACGGTCAGGGTGAGATCACCCTCGTTACTGCGCAGCGCAGTGTCGTGGGCCGGGGTGGTGATCATCAGGCGCTGGTAGACCGGGCCGCTGGGCCGGTCACCTTGCGTATTGCCACGGCTCGATACCGGGGGCGCCGGAGTGGGCTCCACCACATTGGTGGGTTTGAGTTCTATGGTGCTGGCACCCGGGCGGGGCTGGTCGGAGTACACCCGATTGCCGTCGGCATCGGTCCAGGAATAGATCTGGGCGCCGGCCGGACCGGCCAGCAGCAGGCACAGGCAAAGCAGGGGCAGTAACAAACGCGGCATGCCATTCACTCCCTTGTAGACTGTCCCAAGGGTTGCACCCAATTGCCCGTGTGGCAAGTGCCGTGGTGGATGGTGCGACGCCGTTCGCACTGCCGGCGGCACCGGTCGTCGGAGGGCGCGCAGGCAAACGAAAAAGGCGCTCCGAAGAGCGCCTTTGTTCAGGGTGTTGCCGGGATTACACGCTGTAGTACAGGTCGTATTCCAGCGGGTGAACGAAGGTGCGAACCTTGATCTCCTCGGCGGCTTTCAGCTCGATGAAGGCATCGATGAAGGTGTCGGTAAACACGCCGCCCTTGGTCAGGAAGCCACGGTCGGCGTCCAGCGCTTCCAGTGCCTCCTTCAGGCTGCCGCACACCTGCGGGATTTCCTTGGCCTCTTCCGGGGGCAGGTCATAGAGGTTCTTGTCTGCCGCATCGCCGGGGTGGATCTTGTTCTGGATGCCATCCAGGCCGGCCATCAGCAGGGCGGCGAAGGCCAGATAGGGGTTGGCTGACGGGTCCGGGAAGCGAGCCTCGATGCGCCGGGCTTTGGGGCTGGTCACATAGGGGATGCGGATCGACGCCGAGCGGTTGCGCGCGGAGTAGGCCAGCATGACCGGAGCCTCGAAACCGGGCACCAGACGCTTGTAGGAGTTGGTCGAGGGGTTGGTGAAGGCGTTCAGCGCCTTGCCATGCTTGATGATACCGCCGATGAAGTACAGGGCGGTGTCGCTCAGACCGGCATAACCTTCACCGGCGAAGGTGTTCTTGCCGTCCTTGCTGATGGACATGTGTACGTGCATGCCGGAACCATTGTCACCGTACAGCGGCTTGGGCATGAAGGTAGCGGTCTTGCCGTAGGCATCGGCCACATTGTGAACCACGTACTTCAGGTTCTGCACCTCGTCGGCCTTGGCTACCAGGGTGTTGAACTGGACGCCGATCTCGTTCTGTCCTGCAGTGGCCACCTCATGGTGATGAACCTCGACGGTCTGGCCCATTTCTTCCAGTGCGTTGCACATGGCGGTGCGGATCTCGTGGTCATGGTCGACCGGCGGCACCGGGAAGTAACCGCCCTTGACGCCCGGACGGTGACCCTTGTTGCCGGTCTCGAAGGCGGCGTCGGTGTTCCAGGAGGCCTGTTCGGAGTAGATCTTGAACATGGAGCCGGAGATGTCGGACTTGAACTTCACTTCGTCGAAGATGAAGAACTCCGGCTCCGGACCGAAGAAGGCGGTGTCGCCGATGCCGGTGGACTTCAGGTATTCCTCGGCCAGCCGGGCGATGCTGCGCGGATCGCGCTCATAGCGCTGCATGGTAGAGGGTTCGATGATGTCGCACACCAGAATCAGGGTCGGCTCTTCGGTGAAGGGATCCAGTACCGCAGTGCTGTCGTCGGGCATGAGGATCATGTCGGAGGCTTCGATGCCCTTCCATCCCGCGATGGAGGAGCCGTCGAACATCTTGCCCTCCTCGAAGAAGTCTTCGTTGACGTCACGGGCGGGCATGCTCACGTGCTGCTGTTTGCCCTTGGTATCGGTGAAGCGCAGGTCAACCCACTTCACGTCAAATTCTTTGATCAGTTGGATCGCTTTCGACATGCTGTTCTCCAGAAGGAATCGTTACCCAGATACGGGTTCAGCCGTGACCTGGAAATGGTGCGGAATGCAAGGCTCCCGCCGGTTCGTTATTCACCTATCAAGGACAGCAAAAGCTGTGCCATCTTTGCCTGGCTGCCGAAACCCCTGTCGCAGCGCCATCCGCGGTGCAATGCTGCAATTGGGCGCCATTATCGCGCACTTGATCGGTGCGTGGAACAGACTTGCGCACCATATTGGCGCATCTGTCGGTATTTTGCGCAGCATCCGGGCGGCGCAGGTATAATGCGCCGCTTTCGCACCGCCGACCGCTGAATATTACCTATGAAACTCATTATCAAGTTCTTCGCTGAAGTCACCATCAAGTCACCCCAGGTGCGCAAGCGCTTCGTCAGCCAGCTGCGCAAGAACCTGAAGGTGCTGCTCAAGGCGATCGATCCGGATGTGCGAATCAGCGGCAACTGGGACAGCCTGGAGGTCATCACCGGTGACGATCCGGCGTTGCAGACAGCGCTGCTCGCGCGGCTGCGCAACACCCCCGGCATCAACCACATCCACGAGGTGCGCGAGTACCCGCTGGGGACTCTGGACGAGCTGGCCGAGCTGTGCGTCGAGCGCTTTACCGACCAGCTGGCGGGCAAGACCTTTGCCGTGCGCTGCAAGCGCGTCGGCCACCATCCCTTTACCTCCAACGACGTCAACCGCGAGATAGGTTCACGCCTGATGCTGACCGGTGTGCCGGCCGGGGTATCGCTCAGGGACCCGCAGGTGGTGGTGCAGCTGGAGATACGTCAGCAGCGGGTGTTCCTCATTCAGGCCCGTCACGAGGGGCTCGGCGGCTTTCCGCTGGGCACCATGGAGCCGGTGCTCAGCCTGATGTCGGGCGGCTTCGATTCCACGGTGGCCAGCTACCAGATGCTCCAGCGCGGCGTGCTGCCCCATTTTGTGTTCTTCAATCTCGGTGGTCGTGCACACGAACTGGGCGTGCGCCAGGTAGCGCACTATTTGTGGGAGAAGTACGCCGCCAGTCATCGCCTGCGATTCATCAGCGTGCCCTTTGAAGGAGTGGTCGCGGAAATCCTGCAGAACGTCGACAACAGCCAGATGGGTGTAGTGCTCAAGCGCATGATGCTGCGCGCCGCAAGTCGCATTGCCCACCGCTACGGCTATCATGCCCTGGTGACCGGCGAAGCCATCGCCCAGGTCTCCAGCCAGACGCTGCCCAACCTCGCCGCCATCGACCAGGTCTGCGACATGCTGGTGCTGCGACCGCTGATCACCACCAGCAAGACCGAAATCATCCGTACCGCCCGTCGCATCGGCACCGAGGCGTTTTCCAGCAGCATGCCCGAATACTGCGGCGTGATCTCCGTCAGCCCGGACATCCACACCAATGTGCGCAAGGTCGAGGCGGCCGAGACGGGCTTCGATTTCAGTGTGCTGGATGCGGCGGTGGAGCAGGCCACCTCCACCGATTGCTGTGATCTGGAGCTGGAGCTGGAGGGCTCCCAGGTGGAGACCGTCGAGCAGGCGCTGGCCGGCCAGGTGGTGCTGGATATCCGTCATCCGGATGAGGAAGAACTCAAGCCGCTGGAGCTGGAGGGCGTTGAAGTGCTCAAGGTGCCCTTCTATCAGCTCAACAGCCGTTTTGCCGAACTCGACCCGGCCCGCGCCTATCTTCTTTACTGCGAAAAGGGCGTGATGAGCCGGCTGCACGCCCAGTATCTGCTCGACCGCGGCCACGACAATGTGCGGGTGCTGCGCCTTCCCAAGGGCTGAGTTCGGGACAAATCGCGACCGTCTGTACGAAAATGCAGGCACTGTGGGCTCAGTGTCTGTATAATGCGTGACTCTTTTTTTCCGACAGGCCTGCCTGTCGCCCCTAGCAGGAATGCCCCGTGATCGAAAAACTCCGTAATATCGCCATCATTGCTCACGTTGACCACGGGAAGACCACCCTGGTAGACATGTTGCTGCGCCTGTCCGGCACCCTCGACCGCAAAGAAGCGGAAAACGAGCGGGTGATGGACTCCAACGACCAGGAAAAGGAACGCGGCATCACCATCCTGGCGAAGAACACCGCGCTGAAGTGGAACGACTACCACATCAACATTGTCGATACCCCCGGCCACGCCGACTTCGGTGGCGAAGTGGAGCGGGTGATGAGCATGGTCGACTGCGTACTGCTGGTGGTCGACTCTATCGATGGCCCCATGCCGCAGACCCGGTTCGTGACCCAGAAGGCTTTCCAGGCCGGTCTCAACCCCATCGTGGTGATCAACAAGATCGACCGCCCCGGCGCCCGTCCGGACTGGGTGGTGGATCAGGTATTCGACCTGTTCGACAACCTGGGTGCCAATGAGGAGCAGCTGGACTTCCCGATCGTCTATGCCAGTGCCCTCAACGGTATTGCCGGTCTCGACCACGAGAAGCTGGACGACAACATGGACGCGCTGTTCCAGGCCATCGTCGACCACGTACCGCCGCCGAAGGTGGATCTGGATGGTCCCTTCCAGATGCAGATTTCCCAGCTGGACTACAACAGCTTCCTGGGCGTGATCGGCGTCGGCCGTATCACCCGCGGCAAGATCAAGAGCAACACCCCGGTGGTGGCCATCGGTGCCGACGGCAAGAAGCGCCAGGGTCGTATTCTCAAGATCATGGGCCACTCCGGTCTGCAGCGTGTTGAAGTCGAAGAGGCCCAGGCCGGCGACATCGTCTGCGTCAGCGGCATGGACGAGCTGTTCATCTCCGATACCCTGTGCGACATGAACCACGTCGAAGCCCTGCCGCCGCTGACCGTGGACGAGCCCACGGTGTCCATGACCTTCCAGGTCAACGACTCCCCGTTCGCCGGCAAGGAAGGCAAGTTCGTCACCAGCCGCAACATCAAGGAGCGTCTGGAAAAGGAACTGCTGCACAACGTGGCCCTGCGCGTGGAAGAAGGCGACTCGGCGGACAAGTTCAAGGTCTCCGGCCGTGGCGAACTGCACCTGTCGGTACTGATCGAGACCATGCGCCGCGAAGGTTACGAGCTGGCCATCGGTCGCCCCGAAGTGGTCATCCGCGAGGTCGACGGCGAGAAGCAGGAGCCCTACGAGAACGTCATCATCGACATCGAGGAGCAGCACCAGGGCGCACTCATGGAGCAGATGGGTCTGCGCAAGGGTGATCTGACCGACATGTCGCCGGACGGCAAGGGCCGCATCCGCCTGGAATACACCATTCCGGCCCGCGGCCTGATCGGCTTCCGCAACAACTTCCTGACCATGACCTCGGGTACCGGCATCCTGGCCTCCACCTTCAGTCACTATGGTCCGATCAAGGGCGGCGATGTCGCTCACCGCCAGAACGGCGTACTGGTGTCCATGGCCACCGGCAAGGCACTGACCTACTCTCTGGAAACCCTGCAGGAGCGCGGCAAGCTGTTCCTCGATCCGGGTCAGGAGATCTACGAAGGTCAGGTCATCGGTATCCACAGCCGGGATAACGACCTGGTAGTGAATCCGACCAAGGCCAAGAAGCTGGACAACATGCGCGCCTCCGGCAAGGACGACACCGTGCAGCTGACTCCGCCGGTGCGCTTCACCCTGGAGCAGGCGCTGGAGTTCATCGACGACGACGAGCTGGTTGAAGTAACGCCCAAGTCGATCCGCATCCGCAAGAAGCTGCTCGACGAGAACCAGCGCAAGCGCGCCGCCAAGAACTGAGTACAGGCGGTAAAGGAAAAGCCCCCGATGCGCAGGCATCGGGGGCTTTTTCGTTTCAGGCCGCGGCGTCAGTCCTGCTCGAAGAAGAAGCGCTCCTCGCCGAAGGCCGGTTGCAGATGGTTCAGCCAGGTCGCCTGCTCGTCATAGCGGGCGAAGAACGGGCGCTGTACCCAGTCAGGATTGCGGCCCTGGATCATGCGCAGGGCCAGTACCTTCTCGCCGTTGATCTCGGTGACGCCCTGGATCTCCACCTTGCCCGGATCCGAACTCATGGACGGGCCGCGGGCGGTGCGGGCGATGCCGGACACCCGCTGGATGGCCTCGCGGTAGATTTCCCAGGCGCGTACCAGTGGCACCTCGAAGTAGTGCCGGGCGCCGGTATCCCGCTCCACGAACATGTAGTAGGGGATGATGCCCAGCTCGACCTGGGTCTGCCACAGCCGCGCCCACACTGCAGGATCATCGTTGATGTGCGCCAGCAGCGGGCCCTGGGCGCGGATCTGCGCGCCGGTAGCGCGGAGGCGGGCAATGGCCTGGCGGGCGATGGTTGGCTCCAGCTCACGCCAGTGGTTGTAATGCGCCATGATCGCCAGGTGCTTGCCGGCGGCCTGGATCTCCTCGAACAGTGCCAGCAGATCATCGGCATCCTCGTCGGTGACAAAGCGCTGGGGCCAGAATGTCAGGGCCTTGGTGCCGATGCGGATGGTGCGCACATGGTCGAACTCCGGCGCCAGCAGCGGCTCGAGGCAGGCGCGCAGGTTGCGGGTCTTCATTACCAGCGGGTCGCCGCCGGTGACCAGCACATCGGTGACCTGAGGGTGGGCGCGTAGGTAGTCACACAGCCGGCTCGACTCCCTGGCGGCGATTCTCAGGTCCTTGTCGCCGACGAACTGGGCCCAGCGGAAGCAGAAGGTGCAATAGCTGTGGCAGACCTGGCCGGAGCTGGGAAAAAACAGCACCGTCTCCCGGTACTTGTGCTGGATGCCTTCGACCCGCTCGCCGTCCAGCTGCGGGATGTTGTGCTCCAGCTGACCGGCGGGGTGCGGATTGAGGGCGTGGCGAACCTCGGCCACCAGCGCATTGAACTCGGCCGCCGGCCACTCCTCGCGCAGGGCGCGGGCCACCCGCTCGAAGTGCTCCGGCGCCAGCATGCCGCGCTGGGGGAAGGTCAGCTGGAAGATCGGGTCCTCGGGGACCGCTGACCAGTCGATCAACTGGTCGATGACGTACTGGTTGACGCGGAAGGGCAGCACGCTGGCGACTACGCGCATGTCGAAACGCTGCTGCTCGGAAAGCTGGCGCAGCTGGGGTATCTGGTCGAGCTGGCGGGCGGTGTAGACGCGGAAGCGTTCAGGGGTAGCGGTGTGTTGCGTGATCTCGTGGATCGCAACAGCGGAATCAAGTGTCTTCATAGTTAGAGCTGTTCACATATATCTGATCGGTGTTCAACCGAGGCAGGCGTGCGCGCAGGAAAGAACGTGCGCGTAAGGTCGTCGATAATCAATCGGTTTACTGGCGGGAGGTGCCTGCGACGGGTTCGTCTGTTGCAGCCGACAGTCTGGTCGGGACGGGCAAAAGGATACAGCAATAAAGAATTGGTTGTCCAAAGCCGGTCGTTTCAGAGATTGTCCGCGCGGCAGAATGCCGGTTCAGACGCCGTGGCTGGGCTATAGTCCGACACATGTTGATGCAACGGGGAGTGGACGCCATGCAGGACTCTTTCGACCTTGAGCGCTGTCACGCCGCGCAGCAGCACTTCTTCGCCGGTGAACGGGACGGGCAGACGCTGAAACTGCTAGGGTGTCAGCCCCCAGCCAACAACGACTGATCGAGGTGATGGAGTGCATACAGGCCACTGTCAATGCGGCGGCGTCCGCTTTCGAATCCGGGGGGAGCTGGCCGCGATCCAGCTGTGCCACTGCTCCCAATGCCGACGGGCCCAGGGCACGCCATTCGCCAGCAACCTGCCGGTGGCCGAGGACGCCTTCGAGCTGACCGGCGCGCAGCTGCTGCGCTCCTTCGAGTCGTCCCCGGGCAAGCACCGCTTCTTCTGCAGCCGGTGCGGGTCACCGATATTCAGTCGCACCGAGGCCAAGCCCGGGGTCCTGCGCGTCCGTGCGGGGTTGATCAACGAACCGCTGGCGGCGCGTCCGGGCATGCATATCTACGTCGGTTCGGCCGCCAGCTGGTGGACGGTCGGCGACGACCTGCCCCGGTTCGAGGCCGGCGTGGTGCAGAGCGAGCGCACCGACGCCGATTGAGTCGGCCCCGCCTGCGTGCCTCAGCGCTCGCCGAACAGTATGCTGCTGACGGTGCCGTGAACCACCCGTGAATGGCGGTAGTCGGTGTTCTGCAGCATGCCCAGGACTATCCGCCCGCTGTTCGGGTCGACCCACATCCAGGGACCCTGGATGCCCCACCACCAGTAGGTGCCGACCGGCAGATGCCCGGCGGCATCGCTGTCCTCGACCACCGCCACATTCAGACCGAAGCGGTTGCCCGGCGCCCAGGAGGGGCCGGCGACCTCCGGCGGCAGCTGGTCGCGGGCCATTTCGGCGACGGACTCGGGGGACAGCAGGCGCACCCCGTCCAGCTCGCCGCCATTGAGCAGCATGCGGGCAAAGCGCAGATAGTCATTCATGCTGGAGATCAGCCCGCTGCCACCCTGAGTCAGGGTCGGCTTGTGCAGATACTGGCTGTTGTCCTGCGGCTCCAGTCCATTCTCACCGGGCTTGTAGGAGACCGCCAGGCGCGGCGCCTGTTCGGCGCTGACGTGGTAACCGGTTTCCTTCATGCCCAGCGGTTGGAAAATGTGCTCGGCGAGGAACCGGTCATAGGGCTGGCCGCTGACCACTTCCACTACCCGCGCCTGGATATCCACTGACAGGCTGTAGTTCCAGACGGTGCCCGGCTGGTTGAGCAGGGGCAGCTGCGCCAGCTTGGCGACCATCTGCTCCAGGGTCTGTCCGGTATTGAACAGGTCGGCCTGCAGATACAGGGTGTCGACCTGGGACTGGCTGAATACGCCGTAGCTGAATCCGGCCGTCTGGTTCATCAGCTCGCGCAGGGTTGGCGGATGGCGGGGTACGGTTGTCTCCGGCACACCGTCGGGACCCTCGGCAATGGCGACCCGCAGATCGGCAAATTCCGGCAGATACTTTTCCAGTGGATCATCCAGCGACAGCTTGCCCTGCTCCTGCAGCATGAGCATGGCAACGCTGGTGACGGGCTTGGTCAGGGAAAAGATCTTGTACAGGCTGTCATCCGCCAGAGGGACCTGGCCTTCGATGTCCTGATAGCCGTGGCGGCTGCGATGCAGCAGCTTGCCGTTCTCCTCGATCAGTACGTCGATGCCGGCCAGACGACCCTGATCGACCTCGGCCTGCAGGGCCTGATCCAGCTGCTGGAAGCGTTCGGCCGCAATGCTGCCGGTATCGGCGTGGGCCATGGTAGTCAGCAGCAGGCAGGCGAGACCCAGCCGAAGGAGGGGCGCAAAGCGGAAATGGGTGTTGAGCATGGCAGTATTTCTTGTTGTCTGGAGGATGGCACACAATAGCATCCTGCCTCACCGAAACGGAAGAACCCGGCGCCGCGGCTGAGCTGCTCCAGGTCAGCGGTCGCGCAGGTTGAGGTCCGTGGGACGCTCGGGGCGCTGCAGCTGCTTTTCCGACAGGTATTTCCAGTAACGTGGCGGTAACTGCCGCAGGTGTTGGCGCCGATTTTCCCGGGCCGGGATGTTGACCGCCTTGAAGTAGGCTTTCCACATTTCCTGGAAGGCCGTCTCCTGCCCGTCCAGCCGGGCTTCGTCGAGCTGCGCCCGCAGGGGATCCAGCACCGCGCCCAGCGAATCGATCAGGCGCACCTGCTCGCCGTCATAGGCGATACCATAACCTCTGCGCACATCGAAGATCCGCCAGCCCATGTCTGCGAAGCGGCGTACGAAGTGATCATCGAGCAGGGGCAGTACATCGAAGTCGGGATCGACAAGGGCATACCAGAAGCCGTCCTGCCCTTGCTGGAAGCGGACGAAGGCGTGCATGCGGTGGATTTCCCGGTCCATCATCTTGCGGATCTGGGCGGCGCGCAGAACATCGCTGTCGGCGTAGTTCTTCAGATAGTCTGCCTGCCTGACCCGCATCAGCTTGCGGATCAGGCGGCAGACCAGCAGCGGGGCGTCGGCGAACTCCGAGAGGAAGATCATCAGGCACAGCCGTCCGGCCTGACCATCGCTGACGTTATCGATGCCCTCCAACACCCGCCGGGCAATGCCCGGGTCGGTCGTTACCTCTACCGTGTCATCCAGCAGGCTGGCCTGATAGGCCGACCGGTCGACGATGGCCACAGGCGCCGGGCTGCGATAGGTCGCGTAGACCGCGCACAGGAGGGCTTCGAAGCTGCCATCGGTCAGATAGATGGCCATGGCTACCCGAACAGGCTCAGTTGCGGCGATTGCAGCGGGCGACCGGCGGGGGCAATCAGGTGTTCGCGCAGCTGCGGAGTATCCCAGTCGGGGCTGGCGGCCAGACCGGGACAGCTGATGAAATGGCGCGCCCGCCGGGTGGCAACGCCGAGATTCTTCAGGGTTTCCCGGATAATGTGCTGGAAGCGTCGGGTGCTGATGGAGTTGTCAGGCCCCGTGTTCCTGTTCGCCCGCCGGCTGCCGCTGGATGAGCAGGAGGCATCGTACTTGGCCGCATCGGCGAGGATGGAGAGCTTGTCGATAACGGAAGTCATGGGCCACCTTTTACTGTGTGCATATACAGTATATCGGTCTGGCTCGTCAGGTCCAGAGGGGCTGCGCGGGCAGCTGAGAGCGGGTCGGCAGATTAAACTGCAGATCTGATGCGATTGCCGCCTCGCCGGTGGCTGGCACCGGTGGCATACTGAGGCTGGCCCAGCGGACCAGAGGGAGACAGGGACATGAGCAGGATCGAGCGTATGCGCGCTGGCATGCACAGCGTGGCGGATTCACTGGGCAACATGCTGGTGGAGGCCTTCCATTACCTGGCGCTGTTCGCCATCGGGGTGGTCACCGCCTGGGGCGGCACCCTGGCCTTCATCGGCATGCTGGACAAGGGCCATATCTCCATAGATGACATCCTGCTGCTGTTCATCTATCTCGAGCTGGCGGCCATGGTGGGCATCTATTTCAAGACCAACCACATGCCGATCCGCTTCATGATCTATGTGGCCATCACGGCGCTCACACGCCTGCTGATCTCCGACATCTCCCATCATCACCAGCCGGGTTGGGGCGTGGTCATGGTCTCGGGCGCCATCCTCCTGCTGGCGCTGGCCATCCTGGTAGTGCGCTTTGCTTCCGCCCGGTTCCCGGCGGTCGCTGCCGGTGGCCTGCCGCGGGCGCGGAGTCGCGAGGATGCCAGTGCCGAGCGTGATGACCTGGCCGATTGAGGCAGCCCGGAGCGCAGTCCTGGAGAACCGGTGCTAGGCTTCGCAGAACAGGGAAAGGAGAGCTGAGGTGAACTACTGGCACTGGATCTATGAACGGGTCAGGCGTCAACTCTGGTGGCGCGCGGTGGCCTACGGTATCGCTGGCATGCTCACGGCTGTTCTGGCGCTGGTGGCCGAAAGGATCTTCCCCTGGGAAATCCCGTTCAATCTGACGCCGGATGCAGTCGACAGCCTGCTCAACATCATCGCATCCAGCATGCTGGCGGTGACCACCTTTTCTCTCGGCGTCATGACCGCCGCCTTCAGCGCCGCTACCACCAACGTCACACCCCGGGCGACGCGGCTGCTGATGGAAGACGATCTTACCAACAACGTGCTGTCGACCTTCATCGGTGCCTTCCTGTTCAGCATAGTGGGCATCATAGTACTCAAGACCGGCTCCTATGGGGAGCGCGGCCGGGCCGTGCTGTTCCTCATCACCATAGTGGTGATCGCCCTGGTGGTGATCCAGCTGCTGCGCTGGATCAACCATCTGATTTCCCTCGGCCGGGTCGGCACCACCATAGATCGGGTCGAGGCGGCCACCAGCGCAGCACTGACCGAACGGCAGGAGCAGCCCTATCTGGGTGCCAATCCCTGGTTTGACCTGTCGACTCTGCCGGTCGGCGCCACGCCGGTCTACGCCCGAACGATCGGCTACATCCAGTTCATCGATATCCAGGCCATTGCCCATCTGTGCGAGGAGGCGGGGTGCGAAGCCTATCTGCCGCTCAATCCCGGCACCTTCGTATTCGAGGATACCGTGCTGGCCTGGCTGGATGCTCCCGATGGGCTGGCTTCCGGGCTGATGGGCAGGGTGGCGGGCCATTTCATTATCGCGACCAATCGCAGCTTCGATCAGGATCCGCGGTTCGGTCTGGCAGTCATGGCTGAAATCGGCTCCCGGGCGCTGTCCCCGGCGACCAATGATCCGGGTACGGCAATCGATGTGATCGGCCGACTCACCCGGCTGCTGGCGCACTGGGCAGAAGGTCGCGCGGACGTTCCGGTGCGTTATCCGCAACTGCACCTGCACCCATTGAGCGATGCCGATCTGTTCGAGGATGCCTTCATGCTCATGGCCCGGGATGGTGCACGGCTGATCGAGGTACAGCTGCGCCTGCAGAAATCCCTGGCTGCATTGCAGCGTCTGGGCAGGTCAGACTTCCGACAGGCCGCGGCGGTGCAGGCGGCGCTGGCACTGGAGCGCAGCCTGCAGGCAATGGACTGCGAAACCGATCGCCAGCGGTTGCAGGCGCTGGTGGCGGCAGAGGACTGATGGCGTCGCAGGCCCAGGTCAGGCCCTCGGTCGCCGTGCTGCCATGGGGCTGTGCTAGCTAAGCTGGAACGGCCGATCCGGGTTTCGCGCCTGCGCCTGAAGTGGCGCAAGCGTCTGGGCCGCTGGCGCCGTCGGCTGGGACTGGATAAGTCGCGCTAGTCACTCAAGCGCCCTGGATAATTCCTTTCAATCTGACCCCAGCCTTGGTCGACAGTCTGATCAGCTTGAGACTGTACGGGTTTGAGAGCGCTGCCGGTCAGGGCAGCGCCTCCTCCGCGGTCCGCGTCGGTATGTGCACAGGGCGGGGCGGGTTGCTGACCGACGCAGGGGTATCGGTGCTGCCGTCGGAGGGAACGCTGACCCTCGGCGGCATGAGCCCGGCTATGCGGCTTCGGCCAGCGCGAAGGAAGGGTTGCTCAAGGTAGCGGTAGCTGAGTGCCGCTCCAGTCACCGATAAAGTGAAATACAGGATGGCGGCAGTGGCATTCCTGTTTACCTGTTCCAGTAACTCCGCCGGGAGGTAATGGAATATCTCATGACAGAGATAGAGTGCGGGCATGTGACTGAGATACAGAGAATATGATCTGTCGCCGATCCAGCAAAGCAGGGTGCGGATCCGGCCAGTGCCCGCAAAATCGATCTGTTCCATCGAAGCCATGTAGACCATGATGGCCGAGATTATGGCGACCAGCTGATACCCCAGCCGCATGGATACTATATTAAGGGCCGGGTGCAGCGTTACAGCGAGGCATATGCAGAGCACCGCAAAGAACAATCTGGCTTTGTTGCGGTCGGCTGCGCCGATGAAGAAGGTCCTGTAGCCGGCAGTATTGGAATACCAGCCCAGAATGACTCCCAACGCCAGCCCGGTAGAGCGAAATGTATCGGGTAATGTCAGTGGGACGATAACGATCTGGGTCAGTACGAAGGCCATCAACAGGTACGGGATGAACCGGCCGGACACCAGAATGAGGATCGGTAGCAGGAGGTAGAACTGTTCTTCGAGCGACAGGCTCCAGTATACCGTGGTGGGGCCGCACTCGAAGAGCTGCTGGAAGCAGTCAGCCAGGCGGACGTTGGCAACGTTCATTACCGCTGCGATCGCCCCTTCCACGGCGGAGCGAATACTGCCGAAGGCTCCGGACTCGTTTACAAAGATGGTTAGCAGCAATACCACACCCAACCAGAACCAGGCTGCCGGCAAGATCCTATATATGCGTTTGAGCCAGAAAATTTTCAGTGCGTGGGGTGCTGGGGTAACGCTTAGCGTGGCCAGAAATGAACGGGATACCACGAACCCGGAGATGACCAGAAACAGATCCACTCCGCTCGTGCCGAAAAAGTAGGCGAAGAAGCGTTCCCATTGGGGGGGCAGCGACGCGAAAAGTCCGTGACGGCCGTGATGCACCAGCACAAGCAGAATGGCTAGGGCTCTCAGGACTTGAATGTCCTTGTTATGTTTCTGCATGTCACGTCCCTGTGGCGATGGCACCGTCTTTATGAAGTACCGCAGTAACCCCAACCTGTGTTCAGGTTGTCGGGAAGAGCGGCAGGCATACTAATATCAGTATCAGCGCCCACCGACAACCGTTAGCCGCTACCTGAAAGGGCGTCCAGCTATCAGTCACTCCAGCGCCCCGGCGCATAGGAAAATACCGGCAATGACCAGCTCCAGCGGATGGCCGCCAGGCGAATCGTCAGGCCGAAGACAAAGGAGGCGAGCAGGTTCAGATCGTGGTTGACGTCTAGGTGGCGCAGGGTCAGGTAGAGAATGGCCACCAGCAGCGACACGCTGGCGTACAGCTCCTTGCGCAGTACCATGGGCGTACGGTTGCACAGGATGTCGCGCAGGATGCCGCCGAAGATGCCCGTGGTCATGCCGGCCATGATCACCACCGTGGTGGTGTAGCCCAGCTCCAGCGCAACATTGCAGCCGATCACGGTGAAGGCGATCAGGCCCATGGCATCCAGTACCAGGAAGATGGTGTGGAGGCGATGCATGTAGCGCGCCACCAGCATGGTCAGCAATCCGGCTGAGATCGTCAGGTGGATGTACATGGGATGCTGGGTCCAGGTCACCGGATAGTTGCCCAGAAGCATGTCGCGGACAGTGCCGCCACCCAGTGCGGTGATGAAGGCAATGAAGCCCACGCCGAACAGGTCCATGTTGCGCCGTCCCGCGGCGAGAGCGCCGGACATGGCCTCGGCAGTGATGGCGATCAGATAGATATAGAGAAGCACACAGGAGTCCTCAAGCTGTGTCGCCTCTCCCCCTGTCCTTTTACCTGAGAGTTTACGCAGTCGATGGACTGCTTGCCCCTTCGGTGGGTTGTCGAACAACCTCTCTCCAGCTGGCGGTACGGCACTGCCGTGGCAGTGTCGGATCTGATTCGCAGTAACTGGTGCCTGAGCGATTATGGGAGTTTGCGCCTTCGGCGGGGAGCTTGGATAAGTCCCTCTCTCCTGCGAGCCGGGGATTATACTCCAAGGCGTGCCCTTTTCCAGTGCAGGCGCAGGCTTGCGGCCGCCCAATCCCCTGCGCCTTTTGCGGCGCATCCAACCGCGGCAGTGTGGGATTGGTTACACTGGGTCGGATCAGGACAACCGGAGCAAGCCATGTATCAGGCAATACTGACATTCTGGTTCGATGAACTCGAGCCGGCCGACTGGTGGAGGCGTGACAGTGCGCTGGATGAGCTGATTCGTCAGCGCTTCGGCCAGGTGCACCGGCAGGCGGCTGCCGGCGAGTTGTGGGACTGGCGCACCAGCGCCGAAGGCCGACTGGCGGAGGTCATAGTGCTGGATCAGTTCTCGCGCAATCTGTTCCGCGACCATCCCGCCGCCTTCGCCCAGGATGGCATGGCCCTGGTGCTGGCGCAGGAGGCGATCGCGCTGGGTATGGATCAGGCGCTGCCGGTGATGCAGCGCAGTTTTCTCTACATGCCCTTCATGCACAGCGAGTCGCTGGCAATGCATGACCGGGCCGTGGTGCTGTTCGATGTGCCGGGCATGGAGAGCAGCCTGGATTATGAACGGCGGCACCGGGATATCATCAGGCGTTTCGGACGCTATCCGCACCGTAACGCTGTCCTTGGTCGGGAATCGACCCCGGAGGAGCGGGACTTTCTTGCCCAGCCGGGCTCGTCCTTCTGAGCAGTGGTCAATGCAGCAGGTGTCCCTCGAGTGGACCAACAGGAGACAACAGCATGAAGACAATCACAGGGCTGACAGGGACGGTGTTGTGCGTCCTGCTGGCCGGCTGCGGCGCCGCAGAAGATGAGCGCCGGGACGCGGACACCCCCTTCAGCACCGAGCTGCGCTGCGGCCAGCTGCCGATCCGCGTTCAGGGTAAAGGCGAGTCACTGCAGCTGGAGATCGGCGGGGAGCAGCGACAGCTGCAGCAGGCCGTCAGTGCCTCGGGTGCCCGCTATGTGCAACGACAGGACGGGGAAGGGGCTGCTGAAGGGGAGGAGCAGGAACAGACCAGCCTCTGGTTCAAGGGCGATCAGGCCAGTCTGCTGCTGGATGGCGTGGAGTACCCCCTGTGCGTACCGCCCGGTTCGCTCATCGAGCCCTTCCGCGCGTCGGGCAATGAGCCTTTCTGGTCGTTGCGGGCCGAGCAGGGACAGCTGGAACTCAATCGCCTGAACCAGGGTGAGCTGCCCGTGCAGACCTGGCAGGCCGGTGATGACGAAGGTGAATACCTGACCCGGGATGAGCCGCCGATTCGTCTGCAGCTGCGCGATGAAATCTGCCGGGATGACATGAGCGGCATGCCCTATCCGCAACGGGTACGCGTCGAGGTTGGAGGCGAGCAGCTGCTGGGCTGCGGGGGCGATCCGGCCCGCCTGCTGCAGGGCGGAGAATGGGTGGTCGAGGACATCCTGGGCGGCGGTATCATCGACCGCTCGCGGGTGACCCTGCGTTTCTGGCAGGATGGCAAACTGACCGGCCGGGCATCCTGCAACAATCTCATGGGACAGTATCAGCTCAGCGGTGAAGGCCTTGCCATCGGCCAGGCGGCTACCACCCGCATGGCCTGCTCACCGGCACTGATGGAGCAGGAACAGCGGGTTCTGAACAGCCTGGCACAGGTGCAGCGCTTCGATATCGATGACACCGGTGCCCTGCTGCTGTACACGTCCGAGGGCGCCCTCAAGGCGCGTCTGGAACATTGAAGATAAACTGGGGATAGGGAGAAACACATGCTGGCGCTGATATTGGGTCTGATACTCTTTCTGGGCATGCATTCCGTTCGCCTGTTCGCGGCGGACTGGCGGGTCCGGCAGATCGATCGGCTGGGCCTGCTGACCTGGAAGGGGATCTATGCGGTGGTCTCCCTGGCCGGGCTGATTCTGATCATCTGGGGCTATGGCCAGGCGCGTCTGAGTCCTGAGTGGCTGTGGGTATCTCCGGTCTGGACACGGCATCTGGCGGCACTGCTGACCATCCCGGCGTTCATT
The DNA here is from genome assembly GCF_900115905.1 of Halopseudomonas formosensis. Lineage (GTDB taxonomy): Bacteria > Pseudomonadota > Gammaproteobacteria > Pseudomonadales > Pseudomonadaceae > Halopseudomonas > Halopseudomonas formosensis. Next base: position 20,219 of record NZ_FOYD01000010.1, on the reverse strand, counting down.
CTGGTGGCGGCGGCCTACGTACCCGGTACCCATATCCGTGCCCGGGTCGGCCATCCGATGCTGCTGGGGGTCAAGTTCTGGGCACTGGCGCACCTGATCGCCAATGGCACCCTCGCCGACCTCTTGCTGTTCGGCGGATTTCTCGCCTGGGCGGTAGCGCTGTTCATCGTGCTGCGCCGCCGGGATCGCCAGACCGGCATCACCTATCCGGCCCGGGGTGCCAGTCGTGATCTGATCGCGGTGGTGCTGGGGCTGGTGGGCTTCGTGGTGTTTGCCCTGCTGTTGCATTGGCCATTGATCGGCGTGCGGCCGTTCGGCGGCTGAGGCAAACCAACCCCCGGCGCCGTGGCGCCGGTCCAACACCAGTTGCGGCAGACCCGGAGCCGGGCTGCCGCATGGGAGTCAAGACTCATGCAATTGCTGTATCCCTCGATCAAGCCCTATGCGCGCCATGATCTGGCGGTGGAACCACCCCATGTGCTCTACGTGGACGAAAGCGGCCGCGAAGACGGGCTTCCGGTGGTGTTCATTCACGGCGGCCCCGGTGGCGGCTGTGATGAGCTGAGCCGACGCTTCTTTGATCCCTCGGTGTATCGCATCATCACCTACGACCAGCGCGGTGCTGGTCGCTCGACGCCCCATGCCAGTCTGGAGAACAACACCACGGCGCACCTGGTGGCCGATCTGGAAGTGCTGCGCCAGCACCTGGGCATCGACCAGTGGGTCCTGTTCGGCGGCTCCTGGGGTTCCACCCTGGCACTGGCCTATGCCCAGGCGCATCCGCAGCGGGTCATGGGCATGATACTGCGCGGCATCTTCCTGTGCCGTGACGAGGACATCCACTGGTTCTACCAGCAGGGTGCCAGTCGCATCTTCCCCGACTACTGGGAGGAGTACGAGTCACTGATTCCCGAGGCCGAGCGGGGCGACATGGTCGGTGCCTACTACCGCCGGCTCACCGGGGATGACGAGATCTGCCAGATGCATGCTGCCAGAGCCTGGTCGGCCTGGGAGGGCCGCTGCGCCACCCTGCGGCCCAGCGCCCAGGTGGTCGATCGCTTCACCGAATGCCGGCGTGCCCTGGCCATGGCGCGCATCGAGTGCCATTACTTCATCCACAAGGCGTTTCTGGAACCCAACCAGTTGCTGCGCGATATGCCGAAGATTGCCCATATTCCGGGCATCCTGGTGCACGGCCGCTATGACATGATCTGTCCGCTGGACAATGCCCTGGCGCTGCACCGCAACTGGCCTGGCAGCGAGCTGCAGATCATCCGCGATGCCGGTCATTCGGCGGGCGAGCCGGGCATTGCCGATGCGCTGGTGCGCGCCACCCAGAGCATGGCGCAGCGGTTGCTGAAGCTGGCGCCGGAGGCGGAATAGTGAAGGGTTTGTTGCAACGGGTCAGCCAGGCCCGGGTGGAGGTCGCAGGTGAGGTCGTCGGGGCCATCGATCAGGGCTTGCTGGTGCTGGTCGGCGTGCAGCCGCAGGATGACCGGGCCAGTGCCGATCGGTTGCTGCACAAGCTGCTCAATTACCGGGTATTCGCCGACGCCGAGGGGCGCATGAACTGCTCGGTGCAGGATGTGCAGGGCGGGCTGCTGCTGGTGTCCCAGTTCACCCTGGCGGCGGATACCCGCAAGGGCTTGCGTCCGGGCTTTTCCACCGCGGCGCCGCCGCAGCAGGCCGAGCAGCTGTTCGACTATCTGGTCGAGCAGGCCCGCAAGACCTGGCCGCAGACTGCCACCGGCCGGTTCGGCGCTGACATGCAGGTACACCTGGTCAACGACGGGCCGGTGACCATTCTGCTGGAGACCTGAGGACTGCCCTCTGCTCCTCAGCTCTCTGCCAGCGCCGCCTCAACAAAGTCCAGCCGGTCCTGACCGAAGAACATCTCGTCCCCGACGAAGAAGGTCGGTGCGCCGAACACGCCGCGCTCGATGGCGCGCTCGGTGATCTGCCGCAGGCGCTCCTTCACCGCCGGGTCATTGATCTGCTGCAGCAGTCCTGCCACATCGAACCCCTGACCGCCGAGCACCCGGGCCACCACATCCGGGTCGCCCATGTTCTGACCCTCCACCCAGATCGCTCGGAAGACAGCATCCGCATAAGGCTGGAACTGGTCGCCATCCAGCAGTGCGACGGCTCCGCGCATCAGCTGCATGGTGTTGATCGGGAAGAAGGGGTTCTGCGCGAAGGGCACCTGATAGCGCCGGGCGAAACGCTCGAAATCGATGCGGGTGTAGCGACCCTTGGCCGGCACCGATGCCGGCGAGGCGTTGCCGGTGGCCTTGAAAACGCCACCCAGCAGCATGGGCTGATAGACCACTTCGGCGCCATGGCGCTCGGCCAACTGGGCGATCTGGGTCCAGGCCAGGTAGCTGGCCGGGCTGCCCACATCGAAATAGAACTCTACCTGCTTGCTCATCTCGTGTTCTCCGTCAATCAGAAGGTTTCCATCCAGGGGCGCAGATCCAGTTCATGGGTCCAGCAGTCCCGGGGCTGGCAATGGATCTGCCAGTACTGCTCGGCAATGTGCTCGGGATCGAGAATGCCGTCCTGCTCCCGCAGCGCATAGCGCTCGGGAAAATTGTCACGGATGAAGGCCGTATCGATGGCCCCGTCGATGATCGGATGGGCCACATGGATGCCCCTGGGCCCCAGTTCCCTGGCCATGCTCTGGGCCAGGGCGCGCAGGGCGAACTTGGCCCCGGCAAAGGCGCTGAAACCGCTGCCGCCACGCAGGGAGGCGGTAGCGCCGGTGAAGATGATGGTGCCCCGGCCCCGGGGCAGCATGGCCCTGGCCGCCTCGCGCCCGGTCAGGAAGCCGGACAGGGCGGCCATTTCCCAGACCTTGCGATAGACCCGCTCGGTGGTTTCGGTAATGCCGAAGCGCACGTTGGCGCCGATATTGAACACCGCCACTTCGATGGGGCCTATGTCCCGCTCGATATGCTCGAACAGCTCGACCATGGGCTCCTCGCGCCGTGCATCGCAGCCGAAGGCGTGGGCTCGACCACCTTCGTGCTCGATAGCCGCCACCAGCGGTTCAAGCTTGTCCGCCTGCCGGCGGGTGACGCAGAGGGTGTACCCCTCACGGGCGAAGCGGCGGGCGATGGCGCCGCCGGTGGCATCGCCCGCACCTATGACCACGGTTACTGGGGATCTGGACATGAGTCCTCCTCGCTTGTTATGGGTTCTTTTAAGGAACTCACTGCATAGTCGGTTCCTTTAAAGAACTTGTCAAGCTATGCTGTGACACTCGGATGAGGAGAACTGTCATGCGTTGGGAAGAACTGGATCAGCAGCCGTGCTCCCTGGCACGTACCCTGGCGGTGGTCGGCGATCGCTGGACCCTGCTGGTGCTGCGTGACTGTTTTCTAGGGATCCGGCGTTTCGACGAGTTCGAGAAGCGCCTGGGCATCACCCGGCATGTACTGGCTGACCGCCTGAAGAAGCTGGTCGACCATGGCGTACTGATCAGGGTGCCCTACCAGCAGCGGCCACTGCGCGAGGAGTATCGACTCACCGAGCGGGGGCTGGACCTGCATGGGGTGATCCTGGCGCTGGTCAGCTGGGGCGACCGGCACATGGCTGATGAGCGAGGAGCGCCGGTGCGTCACGTGCACAAGGGCTGTGGTCAGGTCATGCGGCCGCTCATCAGCTGCTCGGAATGCGGTGAACAGGTAAGTGCGCGGGATATACGGGTGGAGCCCGGCGAGGGTTGGGGCGACCGGGTGGAGGAAGTGCTGCCCCAGGTGCGCTGATCACCCCAATCGGGCAAGCAGCGCAGTGACGGCGGTTTCCACGCGCAGGATGCGCTCGCCCAGCTGTACCGGTTGCAGCCCGGCTTCGATCAGCTTGTCCACCTCGTAGGCTATCCAGCCACCCTCCGGGCCTATGGCCAGGGTGACTGCGCCGTCGACTGCCCTGGGGCAGGGTGGATAGTCACCGGGGTGGGCCACCAGGCCCAGACTGTCGCCGAGCAGCTCCGGCAGTCGATCCTCGACGAAGGGCTTGAAGCGTTTCTCGATGTGCAGCTCGGGCAGTATGGTGTCCCGCGCCTGCTCCAGGCCCAGCAGCAGATTCTCGCGGATGCTGTCCGGCTGCAGGAAGGGCGTCTGCCAGAAGCTCTTTTCCACCCGGTAGCTGTTGAGCAGCACTATCTGCGCCACGCCCAGGGTGGCACAGTGTTGCAGTATGCGGCGGAACATCTTGGGCCGGGGCATGGCCAGCAGCAGGGTAAGGGGCAGCTTCGGTGGCGGTGGCTGGTCGAGGCTGACCTCGAGTTCGGCCTGTTGCGCAGTCAGCGAGAGGATCCGGCCGCTGCCCATCAGGCCGCCGATCAGGCCGACCCGCAGGCTGTCGCCCGGGTTGGCCTGATGGATCTCGCGCATGTGCTGCAGGCGCCTGCCCCGCAGCAGCACACGGTCGGCCGAAACAAAATCGGGCTCATCCAGCAGCAGCAGGTTCATGCGCCGGCGCTGTCATCCTGTCCGGAAGTATCGCGCTGAACCGGCTTGAGGAAGCCGGCAAACAGGATACCTACCTCATACAGCAGCCACATGGGCAGCGCCAGCATGGTCTGGGAGATGACGTCCGGCGGGGTCAGCAGCATGCCGATGACGAAACAGCCGACGATCACATAGCCGCGGATTGCCTTGAGCCTGGCAACGTCCACGGCGCCGGCCAGCACCAGCAGCACAGTGGCTACCGGAATTTCGAAAGACAGGCCGAAGGCCAGGAACAGGGTCATCACGAAGTCGAGGTAGGAGCTGATATCGGTCATCACCGCCACCCCCTCCGGGGCCACGCTGGTGAAGAAGCCGAAGATCAGCGGAAACACCACGAAGTAGGCGAAGGCCATGCCGGCATAGAACAGGATGATGCTCGACGCCAGCAGCGGTAGGGCGATGCGTTTCTCGTGCTTGTACAGCCCCGGTGCGATGAAGCCCCAGAACTGGTGCAGTACAAAGGGCATGGCCAGGAACAGGGCGCTGATCAGGGCCAGCTTGAAGGGCGTCAGAAACGGCGAGGCGACGTCCGTGGCGATCATGCTGGTGCCTTCCGGGAGGAAGGCGCGCAGCGGCTCCGACAGGAAGGTATACAGGTCGTTGGCGAAGTAGAACAGGCCGAGGAAGATCAGCAGCCAGATCGCCACGATGCGCAACAGGCGCGAACGCAGTTCGGTCAGGTGAGCAACCAGCGGCATGTGGCTGTCGTTGTGCTCGGGGGGCAGTTGATCACTCATGGGCGTGGGGCCGGGTCATCGGTGGACGGTGCGCCGGGCGCCGGTTCGACGGCCTCGGCGCTCGGCGCAGCGGCATCGGCTGTGGGTGCCGCAGCGGTAGCGTCGGGCTGGGTGCGCTTGACGTTGGAGGTCGTCGACTGTTTCGCCAGATCGGCCATGATCTTCTCGTTATGCAGGGTCTGGCGCAGTTCATCGGCGCCGATTTCCCGCTCCACCTGGCTGCGTACCTCCGCCATGCCACGCTTGATGCGGCCGACGTAGAGACCGACCGTGCGCACGGCGCCCGGCAGCTTGTCGGGGCCGAGCACCAGCAGGGCGACCACGGCGACCACCACCATTTCCAGAAAGCCGAGATCAAACATGGACCATCAGTCCTTGTGCGACGTGGATTCCGTCTTCTTCTCCGCCTGCACATCCAGGGTCTCGCCCTTGCGCTGCTCCACGGAGGGCTTGTCATCATCGTTCATCGATTTGCGGAAGCCCTTGATGGCCTCGCCCACATCGGAGCCGATGCCCTTCAGCCGCTTGGTGCCGAACAGCAGGATCACGATCAGCAGGATGATTGCCAGTTGCCAGATACTGATTCCACCAAAACCCATCTTTACCTCCGGGGCATCGCCCTACTTAGTGACACGCGCTGCTTTCTCGGCCAGGCCGGACAAGTCAAAACGCCTTTCCAGTTCTTTCAGGACATCGTCCGGGCCAAGGCCCAGGTGACTGAGCATGACCAGGCTATGAAACCACAGATCCGCGGTTTCATAAATCAGCTCCCGTGTGTCGCCGCCATGCTGGCAATCCTTGGCCGCCAGCAGCGTTTCGGTACATTCCTCACCGACCTTCTCGAGGATCTTGTTCAGTCCCTTGGCATGCAGGCTGGCCACGTAGGAGCTGTCGGCCGGGGCCTGCTTGCGCTGCTCCAGCACCTGGGCCAGGCGCTGCAGGGTGTCAGTTGTGCTTGTGTTCATAGATGTCTTCCGGGTTGCGCAGGACAGGGTCGCTGTCCTGCCATTGCCCATTGCTGTAGACCTTGTAGAAGCAGCTCTGCCGGCCGGTGTGGCAGGCGATGCCGCCCCGCTGCTCGACCTGCATGATGATGACGTCGCTGTCACAGTCCAGACGCAGCTCGTGCAGGATCTGCACGTGGCCGGACTCCTCGCCCTTGCGCCACAGCTTGCCACGGGATCGTGACCAGTAGATGGCACGGTTCTCCTGCACGGTGAGCTGCAGGGCTTCGCGGTTCATCCAGGCCACCATGAGTACCCGACCGGTCTCGTGGTCCTGGGCAATGGCGGGGATCAGGCCGTTGGCATCCCATTTGATGCAGTCCAGCCAGGTGGTATCTGTATGCGTATCGGTCATGGTCATGTCTGAACAGGTCAGCGGCGCAATACCAGCCAGACGCCGGCGGCCAGAGACAGCCAGTAGATCGGCTGGGTCTGGATCCAGGTATTCGGGTCGGCGCCCAGAGTGCCTGCTCCCAGTGCAATCAGGGCTGCGCCAAGCAGACGCAGGGCAAGGGCATCCTTGCGGTGTGTCCGCGGATGGTGCTCCCATTGGGCAATATTGTCCAGCGCCCGGTGGGTGGTCTGCAACAGCGGCGGTATGCGCTCCATATGCTGGCGCAGGTTCTGCCACTGATGACGGGGACCTGCGCGCTCGCGCATCCAGCGTTCCAGATAGGGTTTGCCGGTGCGCCACAGGTCCAGCTCCGGATACAGCTGACGTCCCAGGCCCTCGATGTTGAGCAGGGTCTTCTGCAGCAGGACCAGCTGGGGCTGCACTTCCATGTTGAAGCGGCGGGCGGTCTGGAACAGCCGCAGCAGCAACTGACCGAAGGAGATGTCCTTCAGCGGGCGCTCGAAGATGGGCTCGCAGACACTGCGGATGGCCGCTTCGAATTCGTTGACCCGGGTCTCCGGCGGGACCCAGCCGGAGTCGATGTGCAGCTGGGCCACCCGACGGTAGTCACGCTTGAAGAAGGCCATCAGATTGCGCGCCAGATAGGTCTGGTCCTCGGGGGTCAGGCTGCCGACGATGCCGAAGTCGATGGCGATGTACTGGGGCTCGTCGGGGCTGCCGTGGGCAACGAAGATGTTGCCCGGATGCATGTCGGCATGGAAGAAGCTGTCGCGAAACACCTGGGCAAAGAACACCTCGACACCACGCTCGGCGAGCTTCTTCATGTCGGTACCCTGGGCGCGCAATGCCTGGATGTCGGTGACCGGGACGCCACTGATGCGCTCCATCACCAGTACCTTGTGGCGGCACCAGTCCCAGTAGATCTTCGGCACGTAGAGTACCGGTGAATCCTGGAAGTTGCGCTTGAGCAGTGAGGCGTTGGCCGCTTCGCGATACAGATCCAGCTCGTCGAAGATGGTCTGCTCGTAATCCCGTACCACCTCGACCGGGCGCAGTCGACGACCCTCGCGCGAGACCTTCTCCAGGGTGCGGGCAGCCAGGTACAGCCACTGGATGTCCTGATGGATGACATCCTCGATACCCGGGCGCACCACCTTGACCACCACCTCGCTGCCGTCGTGCAACCGGGCGCTGTGTACCTGGGCCACCGAGGCAGAGGCCAATGGCTCGTCAGAAAATTCGGCAAAGGCCTCGGCAATGGAAACGCCCAGCTGTTCCTCGATGCGCTGGCGGGCCTCGGCCGGGGCGAACGGCGGAACCTTGTCTTGGAGGAAGGCCAGCTCGGTGGCGATGTCATCGGGCAGCAGGTCGCGGCGGGTGGAGAGGATCTGGCCGAACTTGATGAACACCGGCCCCAGGTTCTCGAAGGCCAGACGCAGGCGGGCGCCGCGGCTGAGGTCCCTGGGGGCCGGGTACAGCTTCCAGGGGCCGATCAGCAGCAGGCGCATGTACCAGGGCAGCGGCAGGGGAGCCAGGATCTGGTCCAGGCGGTAGCGGGTGAACACCAGCAGAATGCGAAACAGGCGCAGAAAGGCAGTCAGGTTCATGCATCGGATCCAGTATCGGGGTGCGACAGACGCTGTACTCGTGCGTCCAGTCGATCCAGTTGCAGGCGCAGCTCGTGAATCTGCGCGGCAGCCACATCCGCCTCGGCGCGCCCGACCAGCTGGCGGCCTTCCTCGGTCAGGTAGTCGGCCACGGCCTGCTCCAGGCTGGCCTGGCTGGTGCCGAGCCAGTTGCGACCCTGGCGGGCCGCACGACCTATGGCATGCGCCGCCACCGGGCCAAGCCAGCGCGCCAGCGCCGCCTCGCCATCGATCCGCAGGTCGGCAAAGATATTCTGCAGCTGCACCAGTACCTGGGTATCACCGCTGAGCTCCAGTTCCGGCGCCTGCAGCAGTTGCTGCCGATCACTGCTCAGGGCCAGACGTGCCAGCAGGCTCGCCGGTGCGCTGAGGCTGCAGTCGACCTCGGCATGGTGCTCGCTGCTCAGGCGCAGCCCATCCGCCCCCGGCAGCAGGTACACCGACAGGCTCGGCTGGCGGCTGCGGATCAGGATGACCCGGCCCTGCAGTGCCGCCAGGCGCTGGGCGGTCAGGGGGTCCTGCTGAATGGCCAGCTGCAGACTGCGTTCGACCCCGGCCAGCAGAAGACGGCTGGGCATCAGGGCTTGATACCCCGGTGCAGGGCGACGATGCCGCCGGTCATGTTGTGGTAGGTAACCCGGGCAAAGCCGGCCTCTTCCATCATGCCCTTGAGGGTTTCCTGATCCGGATGCATGCGGATGGACTCGGCCAGATAGCGGTAGCTGTCGGCATCCCCTGTGATGAGGCGGCCCATCAGCGGCAGCATGGTGAAGGAGTAGCGGTCGTAGGCCTTGGACAGCAGCTCGTTGCCCGGTTTGGAGAATTCCAGCACCAGCAGTCGGCCGCCGGGCTTGAGCACCCGCAGCATGGAGGCGATGGCGTCTTCCTTGTGGGTCACGTTGCGCAGTCCGAAAGCGATGGTAATGCAGTCGAAATGGTTGTCCGGGAAGGGCAGCTTCTCGGCGTCGGCCTGAACGAAGCGAACATTGCCCGCCACGCCCTTGTCCAGCAGGCGGTCACGACCGACCTTGAGCATGGAGGCGTTGATGTCGGCCAGTACAACCTCGCCGGTGGGACCGACCAGGCTGGAAAACTTGCGGGTCAGGTCACCGGTGCCGCCGGCGATGTCCAGTACCCGGTTGCCGGGCCGCACGCCGGAAAGTTCGATGGTGAAACGCTTCCACAGGCGATGGATGCCGCCGGACATGAGATCGTTCATCAGGTCGTACTTGGCTGCCACCGAGTGGAACACCTCGGCCACCTTGCCGGCCTTCTCCGACTCGGAAACAGTCTGGAAGCCGAAGTGAGTGGTGCGATCTGAGCTGGATTTATCAGTCATGGAAGCATCTGCCCTGGCAAGTTGAATGGCCATTCTACCTGTATTTGCCGCGCCGAAGGCAGCGACAAGCAACTGTATGATAGGACAGGCTGTCGCAGATGCGTGTATTGCGGCATGCTATGCACCTTTTTCACATCTCAGAAGGGAAAATCATGGCAACAGTGGAAATTACCCGCGAGCATGCACTGGGCAAGGAGGAGGCCAAGGTGCGAGCGCAGAAGATGGCGGACAAGCTGGCCACCAAGCTGGGGGCCGAGTGCCGCTGGCAGGATGACGAGCTGACGTTCCAGCGCAGCGGTGTGGATGGCAGCATCCTGGTCGGCGAGGACAGCGTGCGCGTGGCAGTCAAGCTCGGCATGATGCTGTCGCCGATGGCCGGCATGGTCAAGGGCGAGATCGAGAAGGCGCTCAACCGCTATCTGGTCTGATCCGGCAGGGCCCGCCCGCTCCTGCGGGCCCGCTGCCCGGGTTGCTAGGGCAGGATGCGGACCACGGAAACATCCGGGTCGCGGCTGGCGCCGGCCCGGCGCAGCCGGTCCAGATACTCCTGCCACAGTCGGTCCTGATCCTGCCCGAGCCGGTAGAGGTAGTCCCAGCTGTACAGGCCGCTGTCGTGGCCATCGTCGAACACCAGCTTGAGCGCATAGTTGCCGGCGGGCTCAAGGCCCACCAGGGCAACATTCTGCTTGCCGGTCTGCAGAATCGGTTGACCATGGCCCTGCACCTCCGCCGAGGGCGAATGCACCCGCAGAAACTCCGCCGGCAGGCTGAAACGGGTACCGTCGGCATACTCCAGTTCCAGCGTGCGTGACGCCTTGCGCAACTTGATGCCGGTGGGGATGGGGCTGCTCATGGCTGATCGATTCCACTCGGGTCAGAGGATGTAACGCGACAGGTCTTCGTTGACCGCCAGCTCGCCCAGATGCTGATTCACGTAGGCGGCGTCGATCACCAGGGGCTTGCCCTCCTGCTTGGAAGCCAGATCCCCGGCGCTGAAGGACAGCTCCTCCAGCAGGCGCTCGAGCACCGTGTGCAGGCGGCGGGCACCGATGTTTTCGGTCTTCTCATTGACCTGCCAGGCGATCTCCGCCAGACGGGCAATGGCGTCCTCGGCGAACTCGACCTCCAGGCCCTCGGTCTTGAGCAGGGCGCGGTACTGCTCGGTCAGGGACGCATGGGGCTCGGTGAGAATGCGCTTGAAGTCCTCCGGGGTCAGCGACTGGAGTTCCACGCGGATAGGCAGGCGGCCCTGCAGTTCCGGAATCAGATCCGACGGCTTGGTCAGGTGGAAGGCGCCCGAGGCAATGAACAGGATGTGGTCGGTGCGGACCATGCCGAACTTGGTGTTCACCGTGCAGCCCTCGATCAATGGCAGCAAGTCACGCTGCACACCCTCGCGGGACACATCGGCACCGCTGCCGCTGTTGGCGCGCTTGCTGACCTTGTCGATCTCGTCGAGGAAGACGATGCCGTTCTGCTCGGCGGCCTCGATGGCACGGGCCTTCAGATCCTCCTCGTTGACCAGGCGCGCAGCTTCCTCGTCGCGGATCAACTTGAAGGCTTCCCGCACCTTGAGCTTGCGGGTCTTGCGCCGCCCCTTGCCGAAGCCGGAGAACATGTTCTGCAGCTGGCTGGTCATCTCTTCCATGCCCGGCGGTGCCATGATCTCCACACCCACCGGCGCGTCGGCCACCTCGATATCGATCTCCTTGTCGTCCAGCTGACCCTCGCGCAGGCGCTTGCGGAACAGCTGGCGGGTGCTGGAGTCCTCCCGCGCCGGCTCCTCGCCGGTGCCCTGGCGGGGCGGAGGCAGCAGCGCATCGAGGATGCGTTCCTCGGCGGCATCCTCGGCGCGATGGCCGACCTTCTCCATTTCCTGCTGGCGCAGCATCTTCAGCGAAGCATCGACCAGATCGCGGATGATGGATTCCACATCGCGGCCCACGTAGCCCACTTCGGTGAACTTGGTGGCTTCGACCTTGATGAAGGGGGCCTGGGCCAGGCGCGCCAGGCGACGGGCGATCTCGGTCTTGCCGACGCCGGTCGGCCCGATCATGAGGATGTTCTTCGGTGTCACTTCCTGGCGCAGGTGCTCGGGCAGCTGCTGCCGCCGCCAGCGGTTGCGCAGGGCTATGGCCACGGCGCGCTTGGCATCGTGCTGGCCGATGATGTGGCGGTCCAGTTCATGGACGATTTCACGGGGTGTCATGGACATGTGCTGTGCTTCCGGCCGCCTCAGGTATCGGCGTCCAGCTCCTCGATTGTCTGATTCTGGTTGGTATAGATGCAGATCTCGCCGGCGATGCCCAGGCTGGATTCGACGATTTCCCGGGCGGACAGATCGGTATGGCGCAGCAGGGCGCGAGCGGCGGACTGAGCATAGGGCCCCCCGGAACCGATGGCGATCAGACCCTCCTCGGGTTCGAGCACATCGCCGTTGCCGGTAATGATCAGCGAGGCATCCTTGTTGGCGACCGCCAGCAGTGCCTCCAGCCGGCGCAGGGTGCGATCGGTACGCCACTCCTTGGCCATTTCCACGGCGGCACGTACCAGATGACCCTGGTGCTTCTCCAGCTGGGCTTCGAAATGTTCGAACAGGGTGAAGGCATCGGCCGTGCCCCCGGCAAAGCCGGCGATCACCTTGTCGTGATACAGGCGACGCACCTTGCGTGCGTTGCCCTTCATGACGGTGTTGCCCAGGGAAACCTGGCCATCGCCACCGATGACCACCTTGCCGTGGCGGCGTACTGAAACGATTGTAGTCACGCGCAGCTCCTGTTGGCTGTTCAGAAAATGCAGCACGACGGACGCGCTGTCTTTGAGCCTTATCTGGGGACGCTGCGGGACGAATTCAAGCGGGAGGTCGAGCAAAGATCGGCGGCCGGCTGGCCGCCGATGGAAGGACTCAGCGAACGCTGCGCTGCTGGCGCAGCAGGTTGCTGAAGCCGTTGCCGGACAGGGTGCGCTCGGCCTGCGCCAGGCGGGACTGGTCGGGGAAGGGGCCGACCTGAACCCGGTGCCAGACCTCGCCGTTGGCCAGCTTGGCATCCTCGAGTCGGGCATCCAGCCCCATCAGGATGATCTGCGCACGCACCCGGTCTGCCTCGCTGCGCTGGCGGAAGGAGCCCGCCTGGAGAAAATACTGGGTGGTGGGGGCCGCCGCCTGTTCAGGCTTGCTTGTCGGCGGCTCCGCGGGCGGCGGTGGCGGCGGGGGTGGCTCGGGTCGACGACCGGGTGACACCACTTCCGATTCCGGCAGCAGGGTGTAGAAATCGTAGCTCGGGCTCTGGCGCCGGGGTGGCTCGGCCTTGGGGGCAGGCGGGGTGACCACAGTGTCCCGCTTGACGCTGTCCTGCCCCGGTTCCAGGGTAAACAGGAAGGCGACGAACAGGCCGACCACGGCCACGCAACAGGCGATCAGCCATACCGGCACCCGCGGGCCGGATTTCGGACTGGCCCGGCTGGCGCCGCGGCGGGGGGCTTTACGTGCTTTGGCCATGCAGGTTACATGCGCTCCAGGGTGGTAATACCCAGCAGGTTAAGGCCCTGCTGCAGGGTTCGTCCAGTCAGCGCAGCCAGGCGCAGCCGGCTGTCGCGCTGGGCGGGCTGCTCGGCAGCCAGGATCGGACAGTTCTCGTAGAAGCCGGAAAAGCGTCCAGCCAGCTCATACAGGTAATGGCACAGGGCGTGGGGGGTCCCTTCACGGGCCACATACTGCAGCAGGTTGCCGAACTGGGCCAGGTGCGCAGCCAGATCGATCTCCGCTTCCTGTTCCAGCACCAGTGGGGCCAGATCATCCAGTTGATGCATGTCGCGGTCGATGCGGCGGAACACGCTGGCCACCCGGGTATAGGCATACATCAGGTAGGGTGCGGTGTTGCCCTCGAAGCTGAGCATCTGATCGAAGTTGAAGTTGTAATCGCTGCTGCGGTGCTTGGACAGGTCGGCATACTTGACCGCGCCAATGCCGACTGCGCGGGCGATCTGCCGCAGCTCGTCCGGATCCAGCTCGGGGTTCTTCTCCTGAACCAGCTGATAGGCGCGTTGCTCCGCTTCGTCCAGCAGGTCGATCAGCTTCACGGTGCCGCCATCGCGGGTCTTGAAGGGTTTGCCGTCGGCGCCGTTCATGGTGCCGAAGCCCATGTGCTCGAGCTGCATTGCCTCGGGTACGAAGCCGGCCTTGCGTGCCACGGCGAAGACCTGCTGGAAGTGCAGGGCCTGGCGCTGGTCAACGAAGTACAGGACCCGGTCGGCCTTGAGTACCTGGTGGCGGTAGCGCATGGCAGCCAGATCCGTGGTGGCATACAGGTAGCCGCCGCCGGCCTTCTGGACGATCACCGGCAGGGGCTTGTCCTCGCTGGTTCTGAACTCGTCGAGGAACACGCAGCGCGCGCCTTCGCTTTCGGTGAGCAGGCCACGCTGCTGCAGGCTGTCGACCACCTCGGCCAGCTGATCGTTGTAGGCGCTCTCGCCGCGCACATCGGCAGGCGTCAGGCTGACGCCAAGACGGTCATACACTGCCTGGCAATGGCCCAGGGAGATATCGTTGAAGCGCCGCCACAGAGCCAGGCACTCCTCGTCGCCGGCCTGCAGCTGGACCACCCGCTCGCGCGCGCGATCGGCAAATTCGGGGCTTTCATCAAAGCGCTTCTTGGCCTGGCGGTAGAAATTCTCCAGATCACCCAGTTCCGCTTCGGCGGTCGCCGGGTTCTCTTCCAGATAGGCCAGCAGCATGCCGAACTGGGTGCCCCAGTCGCCCACGTGGTTCTGGCGGATCACGGTATGGCCGAGGAACTCGAGCACCCGGGCCACCGCATCGCCGATGATGGTTGAGCGCAGGTGGCCGACGTGCATCTCCTTGGCCAGGTTGGGCGAGGAGTAGTCCACCACCACCCGCAGTGCAGGGTCGGCGGCCGGGACGTTCAGCCGCTCATCGTCCAGCGCCTGCTGCAGCTGACGGGCCAGCCAGGCGCGGTCCTGGAAGAAGTTGATGAAGCCGGGGCCGGCAATGCTGACCTGGGCCACGGCCTCGCTGGGCGGCAAGGCGGCGATGATCTTCTCGGCCAGGTCACGGGGCTTCATGCCGGCGGGCTTGGCCAGGGCCATGGCCAGGTTGCTGGCAAAGTCGCCGTGGCTCTTGTCGCGGGCGGTTTCCACCTGGATGTTGGGACTGATATCGGTGGGCAGCACGCCTTCGGTCTGCAGGGTGCTGATGGCGCTGGCGAGCAACTGGCTGAGGAGATTTTTCATGGGTGCTATGGATTCCGGCTACGGCCTGTGGAAAACCCGACATTATCCGACTTAACCGCAGGCTTGCCAAATCCCTGTGCATGTCAGGTGTGGCTGCAGCTTAACTAGAACATGTCCATCGGGTCGACATCAATCGACCAGCGTACCCGCCGCGCCTGGGGTTGCTGCTCCAGTTCGACCAGCAGCAGGTGCAGCAGCTGGTGCAGCGCCGAGCGCTGGGTGGCCAGGATCAGCAGCTGGGCGCGGTAGCGACCGGCCCGGCGCTCCATCGGCGAAGGTACCGGTCCGAGCAGCTCAAGGCCCTGGATCCGGTGGCGGGCGAGCAGCCCGTCGGCCAGCTCCACCGCGCCGTCGAGAAAGGCGTCGGTCTGGGCCAGGTCATTGGCCTCTGCGCGCAGCAGAGCGGTGAAACTGTAGGGCGGCAGTCCGGCCTGCTGACGCGCGGCCAGCTCCCGTTCGGCGAAGCGGGCATAGTCATGCTCGACCAGATCCAGCAGCAGCGGGTGTTCGGCCATGTGGGTCTGGATGATGACCTGTCCGGGCTTGCTGGCGCGTCCGGCGCGCCCGGCCACCTGGATGATCTGCTGGGCCATACGTTCCGGGCCGCGGAAGTCCGCGGAAAACAGGCCGCCATCGGCATCCAGGATCGCCACCAGGGTCACGTCCGGGAAGTGATGCCCCTTGGCAAGCATCTGGGTGCCGACCAGCACGCAGGGTTCGCCACTGTGGATGCGCGCAAGCATTTCCTGCATGGCCTGCTTGCGGCCCATGGTATCGCGGTCAATGCGCAGAACCGGGAAGTCCGGAAAGCAGCTGATCAGATGCTCTTCGGTGCGCTCGGTACCCGCGCCCACCGGGCGCAGCTGCTCGCCCTGGCAGGAGGGGCAGGTGCGGTCGACAGGCCGCTGACTGCCGCAGTGGTGGCAATGCAGCTGGGGCGGGAACTGGTGCAGGGTCATGCGCGCATCGCAGCGCCGGCACTCGGCCATCCAGCCGCAGTCGTGACACATCAGCGTAGGGGCGAAGCCGCGCCGGTTGATGAACACCAGCACCTGGTTGCCCTGGCGCAGGTGCTCGCCCATCAGCTGGATGAGCGGGCGGGACATGCCGCCCTCCAGAGGGCGACTGCGGATATCCAGACTCTGGAAGCGGGGTGGCTGCGCATTCCCGGCCCGTTGCGTCAGGCGCAGCAGCTGGTAGCGACCGCGCTGGACATTGTGCAGACTCTCGAAGGAGGGTGTGGCAGAGCCGAGGATCACGCCGACCTGCTCCAGATGCCCGCGGTAGACCGCCAGGTCCCGGGCGTTGTAGCGCAGGCCGTCCTGCTGCTTGTAGGACAGGTCGTGTTCTTCATCAACGATGATCAGGCCGGGCCTGGCCAGGGGTGTGAATATGGCCGAGCGGGTACCGATGACGATGCTCGCCTCGCCGTCGCGGGCGGCGATCCAGGCGTCCAGACGCTCGCGGTCATTGAGGCCCGAGTGCAGGATCACCACCGGCACATTGAAGCGGCGTCGGAAGCGCTCCATGGTCTGCGGCGTCAGGCCGATCTCCGGGATCAGGACCAGTGCCTGGCGCTGGCGCTTCAGGCAGTGTTCGATCGCCTGCAGGTAGACTTCCGTCTTGCC
Source organism: Halopseudomonas formosensis (assembly GCF_900115905.1). Taxonomy (GTDB): domain Bacteria; phylum Pseudomonadota; class Gammaproteobacteria; order Pseudomonadales; family Pseudomonadaceae; genus Halopseudomonas; species Halopseudomonas formosensis. The sequence continues at coordinate 3,746 of NZ_FOYD01000010.1, read as the reverse complement.
ACTGCCGGTCACCCCCTCCAGCAGCCAGCATTGAAAGCCCTCGGCGGCGATGATGCGGTCCAGCGCAGCCTGCTGTTCGTCGTTGGGTTGCAGCGCCGGCTCCCTTAATAGAGGACGGGGCTCGTTGCTGTGGTGGGGTGACTGGGTGATTCTCTGTACCAGGCCCTTGCGCTCCAGTGATTCCAGTGCGTCCCGGGTCAGCCCCCACTGGCTGAGCAGGGCGTGGGACAGGCCGTGGGGATGCATGGCCAGAGTCTGTACTGCCTGTTTCTGTTTGGGCGCACGACTGATGGCTGGATGTTCCGGGTAGGCTCCGGGGAGCAATTGCCAGAGCATGTCCTGACGTGCCAGCGCCGGCTCGCCCTGGCGCAGCAGCACGGGCAACGCGCTGCTCAGGGTGTCGCCCAGGCCATGCTGATAATAGCTGGCTGTCCAGCGGCACAGTTGCCAGAGACTGTCGGGCAGCAGCGACTGGTGGTCCAGCAGCTCCGCTGCCTGCTTCAGCTTGCCGGCGGGTACGCTGGAATGCTCGGCGATGCCGGCAATCAGGCCTACCAGCTGACGGTTGCCGAAGGGGACCCGGACCCGGGCACCAATCGGCAGATGCTCGGCGCGCACCCCGGCCGGCCCGCGGTAATCGAACAGGCGACGCAATGGGGAGGGCAGGGCAACCTGGATGATCGGAGCTGGCACGTCGGCGGATATCCTTCTCTGTCAGACAGCTGATGGTAACATCGGTGGACCGGCCTGTAGACCGCGGTACTTGCGTGCCAGCGGAATTCTGTTATTATCGCCGGCCTATTTTCCGGTCCATTCGTGTCTGTTTCGGTGCCGGGTAGATTACACAGTGCGGTGCCTGATCAGGTTGGTCCGGTGGCGGCACACAAAACCGAGGAATGACCATGAAAGCTAATCTGCATCCTGCATACGAAGAAATCGAAGCCACCTGTGGTTGCGGCAATGTGATCAAGACCCGCTCCACTCTGGGCAAGAACATCTATCTGGACGTCTGCTCCGCCTGCCATCCGTTCTATACCGGCAAGCAGAAGGTTGTGGACACCGGCGGTCGTATCGAGCGCTTCAACCAGCGTTTCGGTGCCGTCAGCACCAAGAAGTAAGACCGGCGCCATCACCATGGCCCTGTTATCAGGAAAGGCGTCCCTCTGGGGCGCCTTTCTTGTTTTCTGGCTACTGGCTCCGACGATCCATGCTGAATACTGCAGTCAGCCGGGCGCCGGCGAGGTGGTATCGAGCAAGCGTGTCATTGATGGCGATACCCTGGATCTGGCCGATGGCCGGCGTGTGCGACTGATCGGGATCAATGCACCTGAGATGGGGCGCGACGGTCAGCCGTCCGAGCCCTATGCCCAGGCCGCGCGTCGGGAGCTGCTGCGTCTGGTCAGCGGCTCGCAGCTGCGCATGATCATTGGTGCGCAGCCGCAGGACAGGTACGGTCGCACGCTCGGTCATCTGTTTGACGCCCGCGGCGCCAATATCGAGGCCAGGCTGTTGATGCGTGGGTTGGGTTTCACTATCGGTCTGCCGCCCAATACCGGTCTGCTGGAGTGTCACCTTCAACACGAGCAGCATGCCCGCCAGCGTGGTCTGGGTGTCTGGCAGTACTCTCCCGTGCGCCGCGCTGCTCAGGTGGGGCCCGGTTTCCAGCTTGTCCGTGGTCGGATCGAGCGGGTCAGTCGCAGTCGCGAGCATGTCTGGCTGGATATGGATGGGCCGCTTACCCTGCGTCTGCCTCGGGACATGGTCGGGGTGGACCAGTTGCTGCGTGCAACGGGACGCGAGCTGGAAGTGCGTGGCTGGGTGGTGGATCGCGGACGGGCGAGGCAGGGACAGAAGCGCTACATGCTCCCGCAGGCCGAAGCCCGGCTGATGTTCCTGCAGTGACAGGAGGGCGCTGCGACCCTTTGCAGCAGGCGCAGCGGCAGCCTTGTGAGGGGTAGGTGTTTTCTGTATTCTCGATTGTTCGGAAACACAATAAGCAACTTGACCGGAATTGTAATCATGTCTGATCTGAGAACCGATGCACTCGAATATCATGCTCACCCCCGTCCGGGTAAGCTGAGTGTCGAGCTGACCAAGCCTACCGCTACTGCGCGCGATCTCGCGCTGGCTTACAGTCCCGGTGTTGCTGAGCCTGTGCGTGAAATTGCCAAGGACGCAGATCTGGCATTCAAATACACCGGCAAGGGCAACCTGGTGGCGGTGATCTCCGACGGTACTGCTATTCTCGGTCTGGGCAATCTCGGTCCGCTGGCCTCCAAGCCGGTAATGGAAGGCAAGGGCGTACTGTTCAAGCGCTTTGCCGGCGTTGATGTGTTCGATATCGAGGTCGAAGCGGAAAGCCCCCAGGCCTTCATCGATACGGTCAAGCGCATCTCCTGCACCTTCGGCGGTATCAACCTTGAGGATATCAAGGCTCCGGAGTGCTTTGAGATCGAGCGTGCGCTCATCGAGCAGTGCGATATTCCGGTTTTTCACGATGATCAGCACGGTACTGCCATTGTTACTGCAGCAGCCATGCTCAACGCTCTGGAGTTGGCAGACAAGAAGCTGGAAGATGCCAAGATCGTCTGTCTGGGTGCCGGCGCCGCCGCCGTAGCCTGCATGAAGCTGCTTATCAGTCTGGGTGCTGCCGTAGAAAATATCAGCATGGTTGATCGCAAGGGTGTGATCCATGCCGGTCGCGACGACCTGAACGAGCACAAGGCGATCTTCGCCAACGAAACCGACAAGCGCACCCTGACCGATGCGATCAAGGGTGCTGACGTATTCGTCGGCCTGTCCGGTCCGAATCTGCTGCAGCCGGCGGAGCTCAAGCTGATGGCTGAAAACCCCATCGTTTTTGCCTGCTCCAACCCGGATCCGGAAATCAGTCCGGAGCTGGCCCATGCTTCTCGTCCTGACGTGATCATGGCTACCGGTCGTTCCGACTACCCCAACCAGGTCAACAACGTACTGGGCTTCCCCTTCATCTTCCGTGGTGCGCTGGATGTTCGTGCAACCCGCATCAACGAGGAAATGAAGATCGCCGCTGTGCACGCCATCCGCGAGCTGGCCAAGGAGCCGGTGCCGGATTACGTCATGCAGGCCTACGGCGATCTGAATCTGGAATTTGGTCGCGAGTACATCATTCCCAAGCCGATGGATGTGCGTCTGATCGAGAAGGTGCCCGCTGCAGTAGCCCAGGCTGCCATCGACAGCGGCGTGGCCCGTCTGCCCTACCCGGCACACTACCCGCTGAAGTCGGTCGAAGACTGCTTCTGAGGTGGCTGCTGCGCAGCCCGACCGGGCTGCGCAGCAGTGCGCCAAAAGGTGCTTGACGAGGCGGCGAATGGGTCTATAATTCGCCACCTCATCGCTGCGGCGGCCGGTTCAACCCCGTCACCGAGGCAGTGAAAAAGGTTTTACGGAAGGCGTTGACAAGGGGTTCTGATCCTGTAGAATGCGCCTCCCTGACACGGCAGGCGAACAGCTTCCGGGTCGATCGCCAGGCGGTTTCGAGGCAACAGAATCGAAACAAAAACGCTTGACAGATCAGGAGGTTAGCGTAGAATGCGCGGCCTTGGTTGAACGAAGTGGCAACCGAATCGCTCTTTAACAAATTGGAATCAAGTAATTCGTGTGGGTGCTTGTGAGTAGCTGGATGATCGCAAGATTATCAGCCTGACAAGTAACTCGTGAATTCATGAGTTTATTAAAGGCTGAGCCAAGTTTAGGGTTTTCTCAAA
>NZ_FOYD01000003.1:401925-409428 GCF_900115905.1 Halopseudomonas formosensis | reverse complement strand
GAGGGGGAAACAGCCTTCACCCAAGGCTACCGCAACCACTTCCAGGCCACCCCCTGGGACACCCCGCACCGCCCAGCCCTGCGCCACCCCAAACCCCGGGTGCAGGGCCAGCAGACCGCGGTGGTCACCGGCCCTGCCGGCGAAGAAATCCACTGCGACGAACAGGGCCGGATCAAGGTCCAGTTCCACTGGGACCGCGAAGGCCAGGCCGACGCCCACACCAGCTGCTGGCTGCGGGTGGCCAGCAGCTGGGCCGGCAACCACTGGGGCAGCGTCACCATCCCGCGCATCGGCATGGAAGTACTGGTCAGTTTTCTGGAAGGCGACCCGGACCAGCCACTGGTCTCCGGCTGTCTGTACAACAGTGCCCATCCGGTGCCCTGTGAGCTGCCGGCACACAAGACCCGCAGCCTGTTCAAGAGCCTGAGCAGCCCCGGCGGCAACGGTTTCAACGAACTGCGCATCGAGGACAAGGCCGGCGAGGAGCAGATCTTTATTCACGCCCAGCGCGACTGGGATCAGAGCATCCGGCACGACCAGCGCATCCGCGTCGGCAACGAACGGCATGAACGCATCGAGGCCAACCGTTACACCGAGAACCTGGCCGAAGAGCACCACCGCACCCACGCCGACCGCAGAACAGAAATCAAGGCGGATGACCACCTGACCGTCGCCAACAACCAGCATGTAAAGCTTGGGCAGGGGCAGTTCATCGAGGCAGGGCAGGAGATTCACCTGTCCAGCGGCATGAAAGTGGTGCTGGAAGCCGGCGCGGAAATCACCTTCAAGGTCGGTGGCAGTTTCGTCAAGCTCGACCCCGGTGGCGTCACTCTGGTTGGCCCGAACGTGAAGATGAATTCCGGTGGCAGCGCAGGCCAGGGCTCAGGAGCCAGGCCGCTGGTGCCGGGTGAGACGGTGGCGTCCGAGGTGGCAGATAAGGGCAAGTTGCTGGTGCAAGCGCAGCGTCAGGCTTTGATGCGTGCTGCGCCGCGCTGCGACATCTGCCTGCAGCCCGAACAGCCGGCACTGGCGAGGGAAGGAACCGGGCAATGAGCGTCGCTGGCCAGTCCTACCTGCTGTTCGACGGCGTCCTGCGCGAACAGTTGCTGCCCTGGCTGTATCTGCAGGATGAGCCACTGGAGGTTGAACCTCTGTATGCGCGCACTCCCTGGCGCGAGCTGGCCGATATTGGTCCTGTGCTGGTGCAGCCATTGTCCCCCAACGGGCTGATCATGAACTTTGAGGGTGACCCGACATTGCAGGCCTGCGCGTCGGTACTGCGCAGCAAGGCGGCGATAGCGGCGGTGGCCGACCATCTGCGGCAGTTCATAGAGGTCAGCGATACGCTGGGGAGTGCCAGTCTGCTGCGTTTTGCCGATCCTCTGGTGGCGCAACACTGGTTGGCCAGCTACGGTCCCCAGGCCCTGTCTGCCGTACTGGGGCCGATCGATGAATGGCGCATGGCGGCCCACAGAGGCCGCTGGCAGAACCGGCAACACACCGAGTGGCTCAGCTTTCATTCGTCCGAACCCACGACCTCGTCATCACCCTTTCGGCTCAGCCACCTGGAAGAGCCACAGATCCAGGCGTTGGAACAGGCCTACCAACGGCGCTTTGCTGACCGGTTGGATAGCTGGCTTGAGCAGGCCGTCCCCGACTTCAGGGAAGCTCTGGGCAGCCGATGGGGCGACTGGCTTACCGGGCAATATCAGGCAGCCCAGGCCTGGGGGCTGACCACCGAACGCAGTATCGCCATCTGGCTGGAGTTGCATGCTCGGCTCGGCGATGGGGTGTGCAGTGCCGAGGAGGGCCGGTATGCCGTCTGGCTGACTGATAACCCTCATATGAAGCGCGTCCCTCCGGATGCACGCATTCAGGCTTTCGAAGCCGATTTTCTCAACTGTCAGCAGAAGGGACTTTCATGACGGTCGTACATCCGCTATCCCTCGCGCAGGCCCAACGCAATCAGCAGTTCGAGGACAAGCCTGCCAGTGCCAATGCACAGTGCCCGCTGCGTGCACAGGAAGTGGCGATCTTCCCGGTACGCTATGCACTGGATGAGTCGCCTGCCAAGGGCTCGTCACAGGGGCCGAATCCTCTGCCGACAGGTTTCGACGCCGGGCATCTGCCGCCTCTGGAGTCGCGCAGCTATACACTGCGTCAGCTGCGTGATGGCTGGTTGTATGTCTGGGACGAAGTGGCGCGCACCTTTCATGAGTACCGCGTACAGGGCCATCTGTTCACCCGGATGGTCTGGACAGAGCGGGAGCTGGGGCAGGACGCGCGCGACAATGCCGGCGACACCCGACCCTATCTGCTTTACCCGCGCAGCAGTCGTCTGCGCCTGGCTTACTCGCCGGTGCAATGGACGTGGCGCATCTGCGAACGAATGCGCAGCAATGTTCAGCAGCAGACGCAGTGGATGCGTGACCTGGATCTGGGCAGCTACTGCAACGGCCTGCAGATTGCCCATGGCGCCCCGTTGCGCACTCTGGGCGACTGTGTAGCCGATATCAGCAGCGCTGGAGCGGTCCCCGGTTTCGAGACGACCTTCGTGCCCACCACAGGGGAGCCGAACAGCGAACACCCGGCCATGCAAGTCAAACCCGGCATCAGCGATGCTCAGGTGTTGGGCGCGGTACCGGATCAGGATACGGCCTTGTTTATCGCGCTGGATGATCCTCTGGCGGTCATTCAGGATCTGAACATGCAGCTCAACGGTCGTCTGGCAGAGATCGGCGAGTTTGACATCCAGTACCGCAACACCATTCAAAGTGCTCTGGCTGTGCATCAGGCCTGCGGCGTCGACCTGGACGCAGTCATGCCGACGGCGGTGAGGGACGATCTGCAGCAGCGACTTGCATTCACTGCCGATGCGCACCGCTTTCTCACCAGCTATGCCTATGCGCATGGTGGCGCGCATGCTGAGTTAGGTGCGGTTGCCGGCGCCTTGCACGCACACCAGATCGATGTGGATATCATGCGCGACAAGTGGCAGGTGTCGCACAACCATCCGGCATGGCATGAGCTGGCCAAAGACTGGCGGGCCAAGGACACCTGGCGCAACGATGTGCGCTACGACGAAGTCTGCATCTTTTTAAATGAGAGGGCTGATGAACTACTGCGTCTGCGTCGCCACGTGCGGGTTTCCGAGACTGATCTGATTCGCTGGCTTGAGTCCCTGCGACCGGAAGTAGAAGCGCTGTTCTACGACACCTGCAACGCGCAGCAGAGCGCAGAACTGCTTGAGTGGGTGGAGGGAATCGCCCAGAGCCTGGGGGGCTGCAGCAGCGACGAAGTGGACGCCCCAGCGCAGAATAACAGCATCATGCGGTTGGCCCGGCTCCAATTCCAGGGGCAGTCATGGTTGTATCGCCAGATGACGGAAGAGAGCAATCTCATAGGTCTGGCCTTGTTCAATTTCAATAGCGAGCTCGCCCAGGCCCTGGAACAGATCGCCTACAACTACACCACCACCGGCACGATCGATGGCTTGGGACAGCAGCCGGACACCAGCGGCCAGATCAATACCGGGAGCGACTTCTGGCAGCGGACGCTCAAGGGGGCAGAGGACGTTCAGGATCTGCTCAGTCTGGAAATGGTGCGGAACAGCCGCCTCTACCGCTCGCTGTCCGAGACAGCTCGCATGAGCATGGACGCTCTGCGTCAGGCTACTCTTCAACGCGCCGGTGAAGTATGGAATCGGTTGTCGACACTGTTCCTGCCGGCGCTCAAGGCCCAGGCCAATAATCCGACGACGGCGGTGCATGTGCTGCGCCTTTCGCTCATCCAGATTGTGGTGAGCCATGAGGTTTCCGACATTGTGGCCCTGAAGCTCAACAGGAACTTCGCCCGTGAACAACAGCAATGGACTATGGAGCAACAGACAATAGCCAGGCAGCGGCGAGGTCAGCAGGGAACACTGAGCAGATCAGGCAATTGGTATGACAAGAAGTCAGCACGCCAGGATCTGCGTGCACTGGATGTGGCGCTGCAGGACCACTACAGCAACTGCCCCCGGCATGTATATGGTGTATTGAAAGGCCAGTCCCGCAGCACCACGGTCAGCGTCCAACAGCTTGAAGTGTTGCTGTTTACGGTCGGCCAGTCAGAAGCGCAGACCCAGCTGCACCTCAAGGCAACCAGCCCGGCCGCCTATGCCGCCCGTACCAAGGCGTGGGTTGACCTCAACCTGGGAGGAACCCTGCCGGTACTGCTTGCCGGCCTCGGCCTGTGGAATTTGATGGTGACCACCCGGGCGGTGCATCACGACGGTTACCTCACCGGTGAGGAAAAGAACCAGCTGCTCACCTCGCTGGCTACCGCGGGCTCGTTGTTGATGGCGCTGATGGTGATGCCGATGTGGGCGCGGGTGGGGAATATGGTGGGGGTGATTCGGGGCCAGACACTGGAATTGACCCAGGCAGGGGCGCGTGTCTGGTTGAAGGAAAGCCAGTTTGCCCACGCCAAGCTCGCCCAGCGCCTTATTGCCCGCACCGCAGGTATGGCGGCACTGAATGTCATCGCGGCAGCAAGCGAGATTGTGCAGGTCGGTCGACAGATGGAGCGGGCGACCAGTCAGGAGCAGACCGAGGCGTTGAACCTGCAGTTAGGTTCACTTTATGCGATGGGGTTCTTGGGGTCTATCCAGACGTTGGGCAGCCTTTCAGGTCTTTACTTCAACTTTGCCTGGGTCATGGGCGGCTGGATGATTGGCTTACTGGCCATTGTAGGGCTGGTCTATCTGGTCGCCAGCGTATTGGTCAGCCTCTATCACCGTGAGGGTTTGCGACTCTGGTTGTACCAGTGCTACTGGGGCAAGGCCGCCATCCCCATGGATAACACCGATGAAGCCCACGGGCAGAGCCTCTGGCAACTGGCGCAGATATGTCTGACCCCGGGCGTCAGTGTTCGCTCGACCAATAACCCATACTGGAACGGGCTCGATGGTGCCTGGTTACAGATCAGCCTGCCGGCCCAGTTGGCAGGCCAGGGTTGCGAGGTCAAGGCCGTATTTGTACGCAAGGCCGGCGGGTTCCTGGCCAGCAGAAGCGTGATTGCTCTGGAGCAGCAGGTATACGACCGCTTGAGCGGTGGCTACTGGAGCCCGGCACTGGAGGATGACCCGTTGTCGAATATGCCCCCGGTCGGCCATAACGACAAACTACCGAGCGACCATGATTATTCCGCTGAGGCCAGCCATTACCACTGGCGCACCTGGATACCGGTCAGTGGTGCTTCCTATGTCGAGCTGGAACTGAGCTACCCGGAATTGGATAAGGAACGTGAACCCATGCGTTTCATGTTCAGGGCCAAGCTGATGAATGCCCCCCGAGCCGCCGAGCTGATCAGCGACCCGCTGTCGGATGGGCCAGTGGAAGGTGAGCTTCTCTCACGCACTGCCGTACAACCACAAATGATTACCCTGCCAGCACCCTTTATGGAGACTTCGGATGTTCTCACGCAAACCCCTGACCCTGCCGCCCCAGCTGGTCTGGCGGTACAAGGATGAACTGGCCCTGGCTGAATGGTCATTGAGGGCCCGAGCGTATAACACGGATATTGCCAACGCGATTGCGGCCTTCTTCCTGATCGTCCAAGTACCCTGTCTGTATTGGTTGTTGCCATCGATGGCGACGAATCTGAAGGATCAGTTACTTATCGGGGGTTTCCTCTATATGGTTGTCATGAGCGGGGCATTCAGCATGACCCACCAGACAACCAAGTTCGCCTACCGGCTGACCGCTTCTGGGCTGGAATTCTGCGAATGGAAGGAATTCCCCGAGTGGCTGCCCCGGCTGCTGAAGTGGGCGGCCGGCATCACCTGCGTGTTCATGCTGATGCTGGCCACAATACACCCGGCGGCATTGATTGGCGCCATAGCAGGGCCGGGCATGATGGGGCTGATGTATCTGAAAATGGGGACGTCGAGTCAGTTCCGGAGAATGCATGAGCGGTTTCACCAGGGTTTTCACCCGTGGACTGACTTTACCAAGATGATCGTCTTCCGGCGGCGCGCGATCATCGGTTTGGACTTCACCTACTTCAATCCGATGGCCGATGAAGGAAAGGGGCGGATGATAGATACGGACCGCTTGCTCTACTGCCGCAGAGCCCAACTCGACGATCTGATCGCCATCATCCGCGAGCACCTCCCCGAATCCACACCCTACGAAGAGGCCTACATCCCCATCTATGCCTGATGGGTTGATGCTGCCCAACAAAACGGAACTTGCCAGCCGAGCGCGGCTGGCTGCCATGGTGACTTCAGATGTTTGAATCGCCCCTGACCCTGCCGCCCCAGCTGGACTGGCAGTACAAGGATGAACTGGCCCTGGCCGAATGGTCATTGAGAGCCCGGGCGTATAACACGGATATTGCTAATGGTCTCCTGGTTATCTTCACGCTTATCTCATTAGCGGGGACGTATTGGCACAGGACATTAGGCGACCATCACATCCTCATTGATGTTTTGCTCTTTTGTGTTGTCATGAGTGGAGCATTCAGCATGACCCACCAGACAACCAAGTTCGCCTACCGGCTGACCGCTTCCGGGCTGGAATTCTGCGAATGGAAAGAATTCCCCGAGTGGCTGCCTCGGATGCTGAAGTGGGCGGCCGGCATCACCTGCGTGTTCATGCTGATGCTGGCTACGGTACACCCGGCGGCATTGATCGGCGCCATAGCAGGGCCGGGCATGATGGGGCTGATGTATCTGAAAATGGGGACGTCGAGTCAGTTCCGGGAAATGCATGAAAGGTATCGGCACAAGGTGAAGCCATGGAGTGACTTTACCAAGATGACGGTGTTCCGCCGGCGCTCCATCATTGGGCTACATTTCGAGTGGTATAACCCTAATGCTGATGGCGGCAAGGGTCGAATGATCCCCTGGGAGACGCTTCTCTACTGCCGAAAATCCCAACTCGACGATCTGATCGCGATCATCCGCGAGCACCTCCCCGAATCCACACCCTATGAAGAGGCCTACATCCCCATCTATGCCTGATGGGTTGATGCTGCCCAACAAAACGGAACTTGCCAGCTGAGTTGTTGGCTGCCATGGAGACTTCAGATGTTCTCACGCAAACCCCTGACCCTGCCGCCCCAGCTGGACTGGCAGTACAAGGATGAACCGGCCCTGGCCGAGTGGTCATTGAGGGCCCGAGCGTACAACACGGATATTGCCAATGGACTGTGCCTAGGAGTTTCCCTGATTGCTATACCAATGGCTATTTGGCTGGGGTTTGACATTGAACGCCCACTATTCTGGCAACTGTCTTTAACAATATTCGGCCTATTTTTATTTGGCTCAATGATATTCAGCATAACCCACCAGACAACCAAATTCGCCTACCGGCTGACAGCTTCAGGGCTGGAGTTCTGCGAATGGAAGGAATTCCCCGAGTGGCTGCCTCGGATGCTGAAGTGGGCGGCCGGCATCACCTGCGTGTTCATGCTGATGCTGGCCACGATACACCCGGCGGCATTGATTGGCGCCATAGC
>NZ_FOYD01000003.1:0-401110 GCF_900115905.1 Halopseudomonas formosensis | reverse complement strand
CGCGCGATCATCGGTTTGGACTTCACCTACTTTAATCCGATGGCTGACGAAGGAAAGGGGCGGATGATAGATACGGACCGCTTGCTCTACTGCCGAAAAGCCCAACTCGACGATCTGATCGCGATCATCCGCGAGCACTTCCCCGAATCCACACCCTATGAAGAGGCCTACATCCCCATCTATGCCTGATGGGCGCTTTGCTAGTCGTTGTACACCCACACCTCGACACGACGATTCTTCAGGCGGCCGCTGAGGTTGCTGTTGGTAGCAACCGGCAGCTCGTTGCCGATGGCGAGGGTCTCGGCAACGTTGATGCCGCGCTCCTGCAGGGCTCGGCGGACGGTATTGGTGCGCAGCCGGGCCAGCAGCTCTTCCGCCCCCTTCATCCGCGGGTCGCTGAAGCCGACCAGTACAATGCGATCATCGGTCAGGGCGCGTTCGGTGAGAAATTCCTCCAGTCGGTCCATATCCTGCCAGGCTTTGTTGTCGAGCCTGGCTGAGCGTTCCTGCGTGCGGAAGTTGACCGACAGCCGTACGGCGCGTTTGGTCAGTTGCTGATAGGCCTGGGGCATGTCCGGTTGCGGGCTGATGGTGATGGTACGGATGTTCTGACCGACAAAGCCGACCTGATCTACCACGGCCTGCCCGGCGTGGCTCTGGGTGAAGTCGAGCAGCGCCCTGGCCAGGGGGTTGGTTTCGTTTGGGCGGATGTACATGAACAGCCGGCGGGCGAGGGGATAGTCTTCGGTGGTGATCAGTTCCGCAGTCGGCAGCATGGGTTGCGAGTCACCGGAAGATACCGCGATGGCTCTGGCAGGAGCGATACCGGACAGGCCGACGAAGCCGATGGCGCCGATATTCCGCCGGACCGAGAGGGACAGCTCGCTGGTGGAGGCGTAGCGCTGTGCGCTGGTCGCCAGCTCGAGTTGGCGCGGGCTGAGTACCATGTCGCGGAAGGTTTCCCAGGTGCCGGAGTTGCCATCGCGGGCATGGATATGGATCGGGCCGGGCAGGCCGCCCAGCTCGCGCCAGTCGGTGATCTGGCCGGCGAACACCTGGGCTATCTGATCCAGATCCAGGGTCTGGATGGGGTTGTCCGGATGGACTATCACCGCGATGCCGTCCAGGCCTATGACCTGTTCCGCATCGGCACTGAGCATGTCCCCGGCGGCGGCGAGGTCTCTGGCTTCGGCCTGGCGGATGGGGCGGGAGGCGGCACCTATCTGCGCCGATCCGTCCTTCAATCCCTTGAACGCGGTGCCCGAGCCGTGGGCGTGGATGCGTACTTCAATGCTATGGCCATCAACGCTGACAGCGGTGATCCTGTGTTCCCGGGTGGTCTGGTTGAGGTCTGCCCGGATATCGCTGGCGCCGTTGGCGAGCAGCATGCCCTCCACCAGCCGCGGTGCGAGCTCGGCGCCTATGGTGTTGGAGCCATTGATCTGCAGGTGCAGATCGGCTGCCTGAGTCGGTGCGCTCAGAATGATAAGACCGGCCAGCAGCAGGCGGCTGACACGCGCCGAGCGCAGCGAGGAGAAAACTGACATATCCATGGCCCCTGTGATGAAACAGCGGGGCGATCTTATTACACGAATATGACGGTTCGATGTCAGGGTCGAGCGCTTTGCTGGATCGGCATCTGGGGCGGCAGCCGCCACAGGGCGGTGAGGCAGATCAGCATGCCGCCGAGGCCGAGCATGCCGCCGACCGAGCCCACGTTGGCCAGCCCCAGCTGACTGGTGACCTGGCTGCCGAGCAGCGCGCCGGCGCCGATTCCCAGGTTATAGAGGCCGGAGAACAGGGACATGGCTACATCCGTCGCATCCTCGGCGATGCGCAGGACGCGGGACTGCAGGGCAAGTGTCAGGGTCAGGATGGCAGCGCCCCAGATAAAGCTCAGGCCGCCCAGCAGCCAGAGGTTGGCGGCGGACGGCAGCAGCATCAGCAGGCAGAAGGTCAGGGCGAACATGCTGCCGACCAGGACGGTGCGCGGATGAAAGGGGCTGCAGCGGCTGAAGATCACCGCGCCGGCCAGCCCGGCGCCACCGAATACCAGCAGCAGTCCGGTGATCTGGTTGCCGACCAGGCCGGCGATGTCCCGGACGAAGGGCTCTATATAGCTGTAGGCGGTGAACTGGGCGGTGACGCAGATGACCACCAGGGCGTAGACCACCATCAGCGCCGGACGGCGGACCAGCAGAGGCAGGCTGGCCAGCGAGCCACTGTTGCGGCTGGGCAGCAGCGGCAGCAGTCTGGCCAGCACCGCCATGGTCATGAGGGCCAGCACGGCAATGCTGAGGAAGGTGATGCGCCAGCCGATCATCTCGCCGATCACCCGACCGAGGGGAACGCCCAGCACCATGGCCAGGGTGGTGCCGGCAGCGATCAGACCCAGGGCCTGGGCCTCGCGTCCGGCCGGTGCAATGCGCACAGCCAGAGACGCGGTGATCGACCAGAACACCGCGTGGGCCAGGGCGATTCCCACGCGGCTGATCACCAGCACGCCGTAACTCCAGGCCAGGAAGGACAGCAGATGGCTGGCAATGAACAGGGCAAATACGCCCAGCAGCAGGCGGCGGCGCTCGATGTTGCGCGTCATCAGCATCAGCGGCAGTGATGTCAGGGCAACCAGCCAGGCATAGACGGTCAGCATCAGGCCGACCTGTTCCGGCAGCATGCCGAAGCTGGCGCTGATGTCGCTGAGCAGGGCCACCGGGGCAAACTCGGTGGTATTGAAGATGAATGCGGCCAGGGCCAGGGCAATAACGCCGAGCCAGCTGCCCTGGGGGGCGGTGTCTGCAGTAGTCATCAAGATGGAACCGAACGAGAGGAAATCGACGGGTGAAGGCGGTCCGTCGAGGAAGGGGCGCATTCTAACGGAAAGCGCCGCCTTCGGGCGACTTCCCGACGGATATCCTCCAGCGAGTGAACACGGGCGTCACGCTGGAGTCATTCCGGGGCTATCACCACCCGGTTGCGGCCGTTGTTCTTGGCCTCGTAGAGGGCATCATCGGCCCGGCGCAGCAGTTGCTGGTAATCGGGATGCCCGTTGTACACCGCCAGCCCGAGGCTGACCGTCAGATGCATGGTAACGTCCTGGGGCAGGCGGAAGGTTTCGGCAGCGATGGCGCGGCGGATGTTGTCGGCGGCCTTGGCGGCGCTGTGGTCATTGACGTCCACCATGATCATCAGGAACTCCTCGCCACCCGTGCGGAACAGGTAATCCCCGGCCCGGCTGCGGTTGAGCATCAGCACGGCGACCTGCTGCAGCACCAGATCGCCGGCTTCGTGGCCATGGCTGTCATTGATCTGTTTGAAATGGTCCAGGTCCAGGGCCAGCACGGCGAAGCTGCCACCGGTGCTGCGCGCATAGGTGATCTGCTTGTTCAGCACTACCGAGAGGTACTTGCGGTTGAGCAGGCGAGTCAGCACATCGCGGCCGGATTCCAGTTCGTTGTTCTGCTCGAACAGCAGATCCAGGTGATAGCTGATGCTCTTGGCCTGCTCGCGCAGATCTCGCAGCAGCTGCATGGTGTGGGTCGGGTTTGCCTCGCTCTGGCGGTTGGCGAACAGCGGCAGCAGCATCTCGTCGATCCGGGTCATGGATTCCAGAATCAGCTCCGTTTCCGGTGCGCCCTCGAATCCGTGCGCGCCCTTGTGCCGGAACCACAGGCCGAACTCGGAGGCGCTCAGCCGGGGCAGATGCTGGGCCGCGGTGTTCATTGCCACGTCGAACATCAGCTGATTTTCCCAGTCGAGCAGAGCGGCGCGCTGGCGCTCTTTTTCCGACGCCATGTTCTGGGTTACCGCGAACAGTCGGTAACTCTCTTCGGCGCGGGAGCGGCGGTCGTGTGAGGTGGTATAGGCGTGGCTCATGATCTCCATCGCCAGATCGATGAGGGTGGCGGCAAAGGCCGCCGCCTCGGCGGCTTGGCGTTCGGGCAGTTCTTCGCGCAGGTAGGTGATCAACCGCTGCTTGAGCAGCCGGGCGCCACGCAGCACCAGATGCACCGGGATGGAAACGCGGGCGTGGACCTCGCCGATCCGGGTCTGGTGGGCGATGACCGACTGGATATCGGCGGCTTCGCTGCTGTTGTAGAGGTTGGTGATCCAGTTTTCCATGGATCTGCTGAGCCGTGTCTTGACCTCCTCGTGGGACAGGAACTGCGCTGCTTCCTTGTGCGCAAGCATCACGCCGTAGAAATGCGACGCCAGATCGGTGCGATGACGTTCTGCCGTCTGTGCCACCCGCTCACGAACATCGGCCGGGAAGCTGTCCAGCCGCTCCAGCCATTCGCAGGTGAGATCGTCGAGGGTGAATTGAGTGGCGGGCATCGCAGGTACCTCACAGGGACGAACGGTCATTTTCCCATAGCCCCGGTTACGAAGCCATCCTGTCGCGGCGTGGGCGAAGTTTCAGGCCTAACCATGCGTCTGCAAAAAGCGGGATAAAGGGGGTTGCGCACTAACGCAGTGCTGATCCTCAACTAGACTTTAAGGGAACTGAGCATGGGGGAATCATGAGATTACGCATCTGGCTGATTCTGGGCTTTCTGACGCTGACCATGATCTGTGTGGCTGGCTTCGAGTTCCGTCATGCCTGGTTCCAGTCCAACTGGATCAGCGAGTATGCCAGCCAGCTGCGCTACCAGCCCGTGGAGGGCCAGAGCGATGCTATCCACTTCCCGGAATCCGGACCCTTCGATCAGCGTCTTGGCTACAGTCTGATTCCCCAGTTCCAGCCGCGATTGCAGCGCGAAGGCTTCCAGATCACCCGGCAGATGCGCTTTTCACCGGAACTCATGGAATATGCAGGTCGTGGACTTTATGTGCCCTATGACGAGAAAACCCAGGCGGGCCTGCGAATCATTGATGCCCGGGGTGAGGTGATCTACGAGTTCGGTTACCCCCGGTCGGGCTTTGCCGGGTTCGAGGAAATCCCCCCGCTGCTGGTGGAGTCCCTGCTGTTCATCGAAAACCGATACTTGCTGGATGAGACCCTGCCCCGGGCCAACCCGGCGGTGGACTGGCCGCGGCTGATGGGGGCGTCCATGGCCATGCTGGTGGGTACTCTGGGCGGCGAGGGGCCCGGGCACGGAGCCAGCACCCTGGCGACCCAGATGGAAAAATACCGCCACTCGCTGGAGGGGCGCACCCAGTCGCCCATCGACAAACTGCGGCAGATGACCTCGGCCACGGTGCGCGCCTACATGCACGGCCCGGATACCCTGCAGGCCCGGCAGCAGCTGGTGCGCGATTACCTGAACACGGTACCCCTGGCTGCCGCCCCCGGTCATGGCGAAGTCCATGGCGTAGGGGACGCCCTGTGGGTCTGGTTTGCCGAGGATCTGCAGCGCTTTTCCGCCAATCTCAACGGCGACAACGGTCTCGCCGATCAGGCCCGGGCGTTGCGCCAGGCCCTGTCGCTGATCATCGCCCAGCGCCGGCCCAGCTGGTATCTGCTGGGTGGTCGGGAGGAGCTGCAGCAGCTGGTCGACAGCCATGTGCGCCTGCTGGCCAGTCATCAGCGCATAGATGAGCAGCTGGCCCTGGCGGCTCTGGGGACCAGGCTGGAATACCGGGACTGGCAGGCAGACCCCTTGCTGGAGCCAAGCGGTGCGGACAAGACCGCCTGGGTGGCGCGCAATCAGCTGGTGTCGCTGCTGGGCCGTTCGGCCTATGACCTGGACCGTCTGGATCTGCAGGTCAACAGCACTCTGGATGCCAATCTGCAGCGCACCGTGGGCGATTTTCTCGAAGCGCTGGCCGATGACATTGTCGCCTCCGAAGCAGGGCTGCTGGGTGAGCGGCTGCTGTCGCCGCAGCAGGCCTCGCAGGTGCGCTACAGCTTCACCCTGATGGAGTTGACCCCCGATGGCCATCAGGTGCGGGTGCAGACCGATACCACCGGGCTGCCCTTCGATCTCAATTCCGGCAGCAAGCTGGAGTTGGGCTCCACCGCCAAGCTGCGGGTACTGACCACC
Source organism: Halopseudomonas formosensis (assembly GCF_900115905.1). GTDB lineage: Bacteria > Pseudomonadota > Gammaproteobacteria > Pseudomonadales > Pseudomonadaceae > Halopseudomonas > Halopseudomonas formosensis. The sequence goes on along the minus strand of NZ_FOYD01000003.1, from coordinate 395,126 downwards.
TATCTGGAAATCATCGCCGAGCTGCATGAGCAACTGGCCGGCGCCGATGCCGACGTAATCCAGGCCGCCCGCAGCCGGCGTGGCGACCCGCTGACGCTGTGGGCAGCCGATTATCTGCGCCGCAACCCCGATGCCACCCTGGAACAGATGCTCGAAGCGGCCCTGCAGCGCCGATATTCCGCCTCTCCCTATGAGCAGTTCTTCACCGGCAGCGGCGTGCAGCGCTTCAACAACTTCCGCAAGGAGGACAACAATCGCATCGTCACCGTGCAGCAGGCGCTGCAGGAGTCGATCAATCTGCCCTACATACGCCTGCTGCGCGATGTCATCCGCTACTGCATGCATCAGCGGGTGGAGGATGCTGACGGCCTGCTGACCAACGATCGCGATCCGCGACGCCGGGCTTATCTGGAAACCTTCGCCGACCGCGAGGGCAGGGTGTTCCTGCAGCGCTTCTGGCGTCGCTATCAGGGTATGGACGAAGCCCAGCGCTTTGAACGCCTGCTGCGCCAGGTCCAGCCGATCGCTGCCAGGCTGGCAGTGGTGTACCGGGAGCTGCACCCGCAGGCGGACTACGATACCTTCCGTGAATTTCTCGAGTCCCACGTCAGGGTGCCGCAGAGCCCGGAGAGGATAGAGCGCCTGTACCGCACCTATGCCCCGGGCAGCTATAACCTCAACGATCAGGGCTACATTGCCAAGGTGCACCCGCTGGAACTGTGGCTGCTGGGCTATCTGCGCGAGCATCCCCAGGCCACGCTGTCCGAGGTGCTGGAAGCGAGCGTTGATGAGCGGCAGGAGGTCTACAGCTGGTTGTTCCGCACCCGCCATGTCAGTGCCCGCAATACCCGCATGCGCATCATGCTGGAAAAAGAGGCCTTCGCTGCCCTGCATGAGCGCTGGCGCCGGGTCGGTTACCCCTTTCCGCAGCTGGTGCCCTCGCTGGGTACGGCGCTGGGCAGCTCGGGAGACCGGCCCAGCGCCCTGGCCGAGCTGATGGGCATCATCCTCAACGACGGTCGGCGAATCGGCGTGCGACGGCTGGGCAGTCTGCATTTTGCCGAAGGCACGCCCTGGGAGACCCGTTTCGAGCCGGCCCCCCTTGAGCAGGAGCAGGTGCTGCATCCGGCGGTAGCCGCAGCGCTGCGCGGTGCGCTGTCGGCGGTGGTGCTGGATGGTACCGGTCGCCGGCTGCAGGGCGTGTTCACCGATGCCGAGGGCCAGCCCCTGGTGGTCGGTGGCAAGACCGGCACCGGTGACAACCGCATCCATACCGTGACCCGCTCGGGGGCCATCGTTGCCTCTTCGGTACTCAACCGCACCGCGACCTTCGTGTTCTTTATCGGCGACCGCCACTTCGGCACGCTGACCGCCTTCGTTCCGGGGGAGGATGCCGGGTCCTTCCACTTCACCTCGGCGTTGCCGGCGCAGGTGCTGAAAAGCATGGCCCCGGTACTGGCGCCACATCTGACTTCACCCGACTCGGTCGGCGAGCTGCAGGCCCGGGCGTCGCTGCCCTGAGGGGCGACGGCCCGTGGCAAACCGGTTAGCATTGACCCCCTGTGATTCCCGGAACGGATGCTTGCCATGTCTGACAATCTGCCCCTCAGCGGGCGCCGTATCGCCCTGCCCGAGAGCCGTGAACTTGATCTGTTTGCCGATATGCTGCTCAAACGTGGTGCTCAGGTATTGCGCTGCCCGCTGGTCTCCATCCATGACGCCCCCGACCAGCAGCCGGTCCAGGAGTGGCTGGTCCGTTTCACCAATGAGCCCTGGGATGACTTCATTGCCCTGACCGGTGAGGGTATCCGCCGGCTGCTCGCTGCCGCCGAGCGAGCCGGAGGCACCCTGCGCGAGGATTTCATCGCCCGGCTGGCGCAGGTACGCAAGATCACCCGCGGCCCCAAACCCGGTGCAGCGCTGCGCACTATCGGTCTCAAGGCTGACCTGGTAGCGGTGGAGCCGACCACCGAAGGCGTGATCCGCACCCTGGCGGACGAGAACCTGCAGGGACGGCGGATTGCCGTGCAGCTCTACGGGACTGATCCCAACCCGACACTGATGGATTTCCTCCGTCAGGCCGGGGCGGTGACCGCGCCGGTGGCCCCCTACGTCTACGCCGACGATGTGGAAAATCGGCAGGTGGAGGAGCTGATACAGGAGCTGGGCTCCGGCACACTGGATGCCATTGCCTTTACCAGCGCTACCCAGGTTCGCCGGCTGTTCCAGATCGGTCGGCGCAGTGTCGGCGAAACGCAGCTGGTTTCAATTCTGAGAGGGGTGGCCGTTGCCGCGGTCGGCCCCGTCGTGGCCGAAGAGCTGCGCGATCGCGGTGTTGAGGTGGATCTGATGCCCGAGCAGAGCTTCTTCATGAAGCCGCTGGTGCGCGAGCTGGTACGCCGGTTCGCCAACCCGGCCGCAGGTCCGGGCTCGGATACTGGTTTACACTGATCCCATTCACCTCGTTACCAAAGGAAGTTTGATGAGCAAATCCGGTCCGCTTCGTTTGCTGCCAGAGCAGCTGACTGTTCCGATCGATCTGGAGAGCCTGGGCTTTTCCACCACTGATGATCTGGAGCCCTTCAAGGGCATCCTCGGTCAGGATCGGGCCGTCGAAGCCATGCATTTCGGGGTGGCCATGAAGCGCGCCGGTTACAACATGTTCGTCATGGGTGAACCGGGTACCGGGCGTTTTTCCTATGCCATGCGCTATCTGAAGGCGGAGGCCAAGCGCATGCCGACGCCGCAGGACTGCGCCTACGTCAACAATTTCGAGGAGAGCCGTGCACCCCGTGCGCTGCATATGGCTGCCGGGACCTCCGGGCGCTTCGTCGAAGACATCGAGAATCTGGTGGACAACCTGCTGGCGACCTTTCCGGCGGCCTTCGAGCACCCGGCCTTCCAGCAGAAGAAGAACGCCATCGACCAGAAATTCAACCGCCGCTATGACGCCGCCATAGAGAGCGTCGAACGTCAGGCCCTGGAACGCAACATCATGCTCTACCGGGACAACGGCAACCTGGCGTTCACCCCCATCCGTGAGGGCAGGGGATTGGAGGAGGCCGAGTTCGCACAGTTGCCCGAGGCCGAGCGCGAGCGCTACCACGCCGATATTGCCGAACTCGAGGATCTGCTCAGCGAGGCACTGTCCAGCCTGCCGCAATGGAAGCGCGAGTCCAGCAACGAGCTGCGCGAGCTGAACGAGCAAACCATTACCGAGGCGCTCAACCCACTGCTGGTGCCATTGACCGAACGCTACTGCGACAACCCGGCGATGTGCGAGTACATCCAGGCTGTACACCAGAACCTGCTCAAGGTGGTGGTGGAGCTGCTGGTCGACGAGCGCGCCGAGTTGCGCTCCGATGCGGTGAAGAAAGCGGCCCTGATCGACCATTACAGTCCCAACGTCATCGTCGAGCACAGCGGTTCACCGGGGGCGCCTGTGGTCCACGAGCCGCACCCGTCCTATGACAACCTGTTCGGACGGGTGGAATACACCTCCGAGCAGGGGGCGCTGGTCACCAGCTACCGAAATATCCGTGCCGGTGCGCTGCACCGGGCGAACTACGGTTACCTGGTCCTGGAGGCTGACAAGCTGCTGGCCGAACCCTTCGCCTGGGAGGCGCTCAAACGGGCGCTGCATTCCCGCCAGCTGAAGATGGAATCACCCTGGGCGGACCTCGGTCGGCTGACCACGGTCACCCTGACGCCCCAGGTGATTCCGCTGTCGGTGAAGGTGGTGCTGATCGGATCGCGGCGCGCCTACTACATGCTGCAGGATTACGATCCGGACTTTCAGGAGCTGTTCCGCGTGCTGGTGGACTTCGATGACCACCTGCCACGTACACCCGACAGCATCGAGGGCATGGCCCAGTTGCTCAAGACCCGCGTCGACGAGGAAGGCATGGCTCCTCTGACCGTCGCTGCGGTGGCCCGCATCCTGACCTACAGTGCGCGCCTGGCTGAACACCAGCAGCACCTGTCCGCCAGCATCAGCGACATTTTCCAGCTGGTAGCCGAAGCGGATCTGGTGCGGGAGCTGGCCGGCGACCGCATCACCGACACCGGCCATATCGAGCGCGCGCTGCAGGCCAAGGAGAACCGCACCGGCCGAGCCAGCGCGCGGATTCGCGAGGACATGCTGTCCGGCGTCATCCTCATCGATACCGACGGCGCCGCTGTGGGCAAGTGCAACGGCCTGACGGTGCTGGCCATCGGTGATTCGGTGTTCGGCGTGCCGGCCCGCATCAGTGCCACGGTGTATCCGGGCAGCAGCGGCATCGTGGATATCGAGCGGGAGGTCAATCTTGGTCAGCCCATCCACTCAAAGGGGGTGATGATCCTCACCGGCTATCTGGGCAGCCGCTACGCGCAGGATCATGAGCTGGAGATCTCCGCGAGCATCGCCCTTGAGCAATCCTACGGCTATATCGACGGCGACAGCGCCTCGCTGGGCGAGGTCTGCGCACTGATCTCCGCCTTGGCCAAGGTACCGCTCAAGCAGTGCTTCGCCATCACCGGCTCGATCAACCAGTTCGGCGAGGTCCAGGCCATCGGCGGGGTCAACGTCAAGATCGAGGGCTTCTTCCGCCTGTGTCAGGCCCGCGGCCTGACCGGGGAGCAGGGGGTGATCATTCCCCGCTCCAATGTACCCAATCTGATGCTGCATCAGACGGTACTGGATGCAGCACGCGAGGGACTGTTCCATATCTACGCGGTGGATAACGTCGATCAGGCGCTGAGTCTGCTGGCCGGGGAGGACGCCGGAGAGCCGGATGAGGACGGCAACTTCCCCGCCGGCTCCATCAATGACCGGGTGGTACGACGACTCCAGGCGATCAGCCAGCGCAACCAGCATGATGACCGGGAAAGCCCCGGCGAAGCGCCCGGCATCGAGCCCCTGCTCAAACCCTGATCAGCCCTTTCCAAGCCAGAGCTGACAAGCGTTCGCGCTGTATTTCCCATGAATGCTCACAGGGTTATCCACAGTTTGTGTGGATTACCCTGTTGGCTCTGCTGGCGTGAATTGCTGTCAATCACCCTTTCCGGTGATCCGTGAACCAGTCGACCTTTTTTCTTATCAGCGAGGCGGCAGCCCCGTAATGGTGCGGCTTTGAGCTGCAGCTGCCCCCCTTTTTGAGACCAGCCGGTCGGGGTTGTCCATTTTTTGAACGAATTGCCTCACAGCCTGTCGTGGCGTGGCCCAGCGGCAGTTGCTCCTAGGCTGCTCACAGAGTTATCCACAGATTGTGTGGGCAACTGCGACGGGGATCGTCCATCACCCCGTTCGCACCCGGGGCGGGTGCTCCTACGGTTGGCGCGTGCTGATTGTAGGAGCACCGCCCTCGGTGCGAAGGGTGAAGCCAGAACACCGAGCCAGCCGTTGTTCGCACCCGGGGCGGGTGCTCCTACGGTGGGTTCGTGTTTGATTGTAGGAGCACCGCCCCCGGTGCGAAGGGTGAAGCCAGAACACCGAGCCGGCCGTTGTTCGCACCCGGGGCGGGTGCTCCTACAGGAGAGGCGTGTGTTGATTGCAGGAGCACCGCCCCCGGTGCGAAGGGTGAAGCCAGAACACCGAGCCGGCCGTTGTTCGCACCCGGGGCGGGTGCTCCTACGCAGGAGGCGCGTGCTGATTGTAGGAGCACCGCCCCCGGTGCGAAGGGTGAAGCCAGAGCACCGAGCCGGCCGTTGTTCGCACCCGGGGCGGGTGCTCCTACGGTGGAGGGGTGTGTTGATTGTAGGAGCACCGCCCCCGGTGCGAAGGGTGAAGCCAGAACACCGAGCCGGCCCTTGTTCGCACCCGGGGCGGGTGCTCCTACAGGAGGGGCACGTGTTGATTGTAGGAGCACCGCCCTCGGTGCGAAGGGTAAAGCCAGAACACCGAGCCGGCCGTTGTTCGTACCCGGGGCGGGTGCTCCTACAGGAGAGGCGTGTGTTGATTGCAGGAGCACCGCCCTCGGTGCGAAGGGTGAAGCCAGAATACCGAGCCGGCCGTTGTTCGCAGCCGGGGCGGGTGCTCCTACGCAGGAGGCGCGTGCATGATTGTAGGAGCACCGCCCCCGGTGCGAAGGGTGAAGCCAGAACACCGAGCCAGCCGTTGTTCGCACCCGGGGCGGGTGCTCCTACAGGAGAGGCGTGTGTTGATTGTAGGAGCACCGCCCTCGGTGCGAAGGGTAAAGCCAGAACACCGAGCCGGCCGTTGTTCGCACCCGGAGCGGGTGCTCCTACTCGAACAGCACCCCCAGCGCTTCATCCAGGCGGGTGACGGCAACCACCTGCATGCCCTTGGGGGCCTCCTTGGGGGCGTTGGCCTTGGGCACTATGGCGCGGGTGAAGCCATGCTTGGCTGCCTCCTTCAGGCGCTCCTGACCGCTGGGTACCGGGCGGATCTCGCCGGACAGTCCCAGTTCACCGAATACCATAAGATCCATCGGTAGCGGGCGGTTGCGCAGGCTGGAGATGACCGCGGCAAGCAGCGCCAGGTCGGCGGCGGTTTCCAGCACCTTGACCCCGCCGACCACATTGACGAATACGTCCTGATCATAGGTGGCCACCCCGCCGTGGCGGTGCAGTACGGCGAGCAGCATGGCCAGGCGGTTCTGATCCAGCCCCAGGGTCACCCGCCGCGGGTTGCCCAGATGGCTTGTGTCGACCAGTGCCTGCACCTCCACCAGCATGGGTCGTGAGCCTTCCCAGGTAGACATGACCACACTGCCGGGGATGGGCGCGTCGTAGCGCGACAGGAAGATCGCCGAGGGGTTGGCTACCTCCTTCAGGCCCTTGTCGGTCATGGCAAAGACGCCGAGCTCGTTGACTGCGCCGAAGCGGTTCTTCACCGCACGCAGCATGCGCAGACGGCCATCGGATTCGCCCTCGAAATAGAGCACTGTGTCGACCATGTGCTCCAGTACGCGGGGCCCGGCCAGGGAGCCTTCCTTGGTCACGTGGCCGACCAAGAAGATGGCTGTGCCGCTCTGTTTGGCGAAACGTACCAGCAGGGCGGCGCTCTCGCGGACCTGGGCGACCCCGCCGGGGGCCGACTGTAACTGTTCTGTGAAAATGGTCTGGATGGAGTCCACCACCATGACTCGGGGCTGCTCACGGCGGGCAGTGGCTATGATGTTCTCGATACAGGTCTCGGTCATGACCTTGAGCTGGTCCCGTGGCAGGCCGAGGCGTTCGGCGCGCATGGCCACCTGCTGCTGGGATTCCTCACCGGTCACATAGAGTGCGGGCATGCTGCGGGCCAGCTGACACAGGGTCTGCAGCAATATGGTGGATTTGCCGATACCCGGATCGCCGCCGATCAGCACCACGGATCCGCTGACCAGCCCACCGCCCAGTACCCGGTCCAGTTCCGAGGAGCCGCTGGGCTGGCGTGGTGTTTCCTCCGTGGAGACCTCGGCCAGGGTCTTTACCTGCGCGGCTTCGCCGGCCCAGTGGCTGCTGCGTCCGGCACTGCTGCCGCCGACCGGGGTAGTGTCGATAACCGTCTCCACCAGTGTGTTCCAGGCCTGGCATTCCGAGCATTGGCCGGCCCATTTGCTGAAGGTGGCACCGCATTCGGTGCAGCCGTAGAGTCGCTTGTTCTTCGCCATCGTTGATCCAGTTGGAATTCGTGCAGCGCTCACTATACCGGTCACCATCGAATAAATCCGGTGGTGGTTGGCGATATCGAGCCGGGCCGCCGCCAGCCCGTCGGTCCCGGCGCTGGGGTATACTGTGCGCCCCCGAAATCGACCCCCGGTAATCCATGCAAGAATGTGAAACTCCTTTCGGCGTGCTGACGCTCGACCGCTATCCGCCGACCGCCAACCCAACCCTGCAGGCCTGGGATGCGGCAGACCTTCATATGCTGCAGCAGTGCCATCCGGGGACTGGCGGGCGTGTGCTGGTGATCAATGACAACTTCGGCAGTCTGGCCTGCGCCCTGGCCCGGGGCGGCTGTCAGGTCATCAGCTGGAGCGACTCCTTTCTTGCCGAGCAGGCCCTGCGACTGAATCTGGAACGCAATACATTGGCCGCCGATCAGGTGGACTTTGTCGACAGCCAGCAGCTGCCAATCGGGCCGGTTGACCGCGTTCTGCTGCGCATTCCCAAGAGCCTGGCGCTGCTGGAGGACCAGCTGAGCCGGCTGCGCCCGCTGCTGGGTGCCGGCGTGGCGGTGGTGGCGGGCGCCATGCTCAAGCACCTGCCGCCCACGGCGGGTGATCTGCTGGAGCGCCATATCGGCCCCTATCAGGCAAGCCTGGCCTGGAAGAAGTCCCGCCTGCTGATCGCCACAACCAGTGAAGCCCCTGCACCGGAGATTCCTGATCTGGTCACCCGGTACGAGCTGGCAGATACCGGCTTTCTGCTGACCAACCGGCCCGGCGTTTTCTCCCGGGAGCGACTGGATATAGGGACCCGGGTGCTGCTGCCCTGCATCCCTGTCGGTGTGAAGGCAGCACGGATCGTGGATCTGGGCTGCGGCAATGGCGCCCTGGGTATCCAGGCCGCGCTGCACAATCCCGATGCGCAGCTGCGCTTTATTGACGAATCCTATGTGGCGGTGGCCTCGGCCCGGGACAACTTTGCCGCAGCCTTTCCCGGGCGGCAGGCGCAGTTCCAGATCGCCGATGGTCTGCTGGATGCTGTGCCGGGCTCGGCCGATCTGGTGCTGTGCAACCCGCCATTTCACCAGCAGCAGGTCATAGGTGATGAGATCGCCATGCGCCTGTTCCAGCAGAGCCGGCGGGCACTGGTCGAGGGCGGTGCGTTGCTGGTGGTGGGCAACCGGCATCTGGGCTACCACGTCAAGCTGCGACGATTCTTCCGCCGTGTTGAGCAGGTAGGGGGCAACAACAAGTTCGTGGTGCTGCGGGCCAGCTGAGCGGGTCAGTGGTAGAGGGCGGCCAGCTCGCGCTCGGCCAGTGCCTCGTCACCCAGGTTGAGCATGATCAGGCGCTTGAGGTGGCTGATCGAGTCCAGATCCATGTGTTGACACTCCAGCCCGACCAGTCCCTCGCGGGCGAAGGCCATGCGGACGTCCATATGGATATGCTCGACAGGTGATAGTTCGATCACGGCATGGAACGGCTGATCAGGCTGGATCCGGGACCAGCCATCCGGCTGGAGTATCAGCAGACCGCGCAGGGAAATATCCACCAGCCCGGCCACCGCATGCCAGTCCTCCTGGTGCAGACGCACGGGGGCATCGAAGGGGATACGGCTGAAACGGCGGCGGTCATCAGGCATGGCGGCCCTCACTGATGGAGTGGGCATTGGGCTGAGTATAGCCGCTGCAGGGCGCAGCACAGAAGAGCGCGACAATTTGCAGCGGTGGGTCCGCAGGCGTAGCGCAGGCGCGCCACACCCCCGGTGATCTCCGGCAGAGTCAGACCACGCCCTGGGCCAGCATGGCGTCGGCTACCTTGACGAAGCCGGCAATGTTGGCGCCCTTGACGTAGTCGATGTAGCCGTCCGGGCCCTTGCCGTAGCGCTCGCACGCAGAATGGATGGACTGCATGATGGCGTGCAGGCGGGTATCCACCTCGCCGTCGCTCCACTGCATGCGCATGGCGTTCTGACTCATTTCCAGGCCGCTTACCGCTACGCCGCCGGCGTTGGCAGCCTTGCCAGGTGCGAACAGGATGCGGGCTTCCTGGAACACGTCGATGGCCTCCAGGGTGGAGGGCATGTTGGCACCTTCTGCGACGCAGAAGCAGCCGTTGGCGACCAGCGTGCGGGCGTCATCACCGTTCAGTTCGTTCTGGGTAGCGCAGGGCAGGGCGATGTCGCAGGGCAGGTGCCAGGGACGCTGACCGGCCAGGAATTCCAGCTGCAGCTCGTTGGCCATGTCCAGCAGGCGTGCGCGCCGCTCGTTCTTCAGGTCCATCAGGTAGTGCCAGTGCTCAGCGGTCATGCCTTCGGGGAAGTACAGGGTGCCGCCGGAGTCGGACACGGTAATGACCCTGGCACCCAGTTCCATGGCCTTCAGTGCCGCGTACTGCGCCACGTTGCCGGAACCGGAAATCGCCACGCGCTTGCCTTCGAAGCTGCGGTTGCACTCCTTGAGCATTTCCTCGGTGAAATACACGCAGCCGTAACCGGTTGCTTCGGGACGGATCAGGCTGCCACCGTAGGTCAGGCCCTTGCCGGTCAGTACCGAAGTGAATTCGTTGCGCAGGCGCTTGTACTGGCCATACAGGAAGCCGATCTCCCGGGCACCGACGCCGATGTCACCGGCGGGGATGTCCAGATTCTCGCCGATGTGGCGCGACAGCTCGGTCATGAAGGACTGGCAGAAGCGCATTACTTCAGCGTTGCTCTTGCCCTTGGGGTCGAAGTCCGAGCCGCCCTTGCCGCCGCCCATGGGCAGGGTGGTCAGCGCGTTCTTGAATACCTGCTCGAAGGCCAGGAACTTGAGCACGCCCAGGTTGACCGAGGGGTGGAAACGCAGGCCGCCCTTGTACGGGCCGATAGCGCTGTTCATCTGCACGCGGTAGCCGCGGTTGACGTGAACCTGACCGTTATCATCCATCCACGGCACGCGGAACATGATGACCCGCTCGGGCTCGATCAGGCGCTCGATGATGCCCGCCTTGAGGTACTTGGGGTTTTCTTCCAGGAACGGCCACAGTGTGGACAATACCTCTTCGGCTGCCTGGTGGAATTCGGGTTGGTCTGGATCGCGCAGCTTCAGGTGCGCCAGGCAGGCGTTCAGGGTGTCAGTCATGGAAGTCTCTTTTTTGCAAGTTTAAGACGTAATGGCGCAAATTTATCAGAGGCGAGTGCACTCTGAAATAGCAGGGAAAGAAATTTCTGCACCCTTTCTGCGCTATTGATTGGAGGAGAAAGCTCAGCGCCACCCGCGCCCCGGGGTGGGTTTTTCATGCTATATGATTGTTTTGCAAGAATTTTTTCTGATTCGGGAGGGCTGCATTGCCTGCGCCATTCGGTCGCAGGCAATGCACCAGAAAAGTTCCCGAAAAATGTGACTTTTCTCAGGCCAGCTTCTTGTAGCGTACGCGATGCGGCTGGGCAGCGGCCTCGCCCAGGCGTTTCTTGCGGTCTTCTTCGAACTCGGTGTAGTTGCCCTCGAAGAATACCACCTTGGCGTCGTCCTCGTAGGACAGGATGTGGGTGGCGATCCGGTCAAGGAACCAGCGGTCGTGGGAGATGACGATGGCCGAGCCGGGAAAGTCCAGCAGAGCCTCTTCCAGCGCGCGCAGGGTTTCCACGTCCAGATCGTTCGAGGGTTCGTCGAGCAGCAGCACGTTGCCGCCCTGCTTCAGCGTCAGCGCCAGGTGCAGACGACCGCGTTCACCGCCGGACAGATCCTTGACGAACTTCTGCTGGTCGGCGCCCTTGAAGTTGAAGCGTCCGACGTAGCCGCGGGAGGGCACTTCGTAGCTGCCCACGGTGATCATGTCGAAGCCGTCGGAGACCTGTTCCCAGACGGTCTTGTTGCCATCCAGGTTGTCCCGGCTCTGATCCACGCTGGCGATCTTCACCGTTTCACCAATGATGATCTCACCGCTGTCGGGCTGTTCCTTGCCGGTGATCATGCGCAGCAGGGTCGACTTGCCTGCACCGTTGCCACCGATCACCCCCACGATGGCGCCCTTGGGAATGCTCAGACTCAGGTCGTCGATCAGCACACGGTCGCCATAGCTCTTGGTGACGTTGTGCAGCTCGATGACCTTGTCACCCAGTCGCGGACCGGCGGGAATATAGATCTCGTTGGTTTCGCTGCGCTTCTGGAACTCCTGGGACTGCATCTCTTCGAAGCGTTGCAGACGGGCCTTGGACTTGGCCTGACGCCCCTTCACGCCCTGACGTACCCACTCCAGCTCGGCCTTCATGGCCTTGGCATGGGCGGCTTCCTGCTTGGCCTCCTGCTCCAGACGCGCGGCCTTGGATTCCAGCCACTGGGAGTAGTTGCCCTCGAAGGGGATACCATGGCCGCGGTCCAGCTCGAGGATCCAGCCGGCGACGTTGTCGAGGAAGTAACGGTCGTGGGTGATGGCTACCACGGTGCCGGGGAAGTCGTGCAGGAAACGCTCCAGCCAGGCGACCGAGTCGGCGTCCAGGTGGTTGGTGGGTTCGTCCAGCAGCAGCATGTCCGGCGCGGACAGCAGCAGACGGCACAGGGCGACGCGGCGCTTCTCACCACCGGACAGGTGGCCGATCACCGCATCCCAGGGCGGCAGCCGCAGGGCGTCGGCGGCCACTTCCAGCTGACGGTCGAGGTTGTGCCCATCGGCGGCCTGGAGGATGGCCTCCAGCCTGGCCTGCTCGGCGGCCAGGGCGTCGAAGTCCGCATCCGGCTCGGCATAGGCGGCGTAGACTTCATCCAGACGGGCCTGGGCGTCCTTGATCTCGCTCACGGCCTCCTCGACGATCTCGCGCACGGTCTTGTCCGCATCCAGCTCCGGCTCCTGGGGCAGGTAGCCGACCTTGATCCCGGGCATGGGCCGGGCTTCGCCATCGAACTCCTTGTCAACGCCGGCCATGATGCGCAGCAGCGTGGATTTGCCCGCGCCGTTGAGGCCGAGCACGCCGATCTTGGCGCCGGGGAAGAACGACAGGGAAATGTCCTTGAGGATCTGCCGTTTGGGCGGCACTACCTTGCTCACCCGATGCATGCTGTATACGTATTGGGCCATGTGGAAATAACCTTGATTACGAAGTAGAGGGAGTGGCACCTCGAACGGGTGCGGAATGGTGGGCAAGGCTAGCTGAAGTCGGGGGTGAGGGCAAATGTGGCACCATGAACCCAACCATTCGACCGCCTGAATCCTTTTCATGTGCCAGTCTGTAACGGTTTGAGGTAAAATGCGGCCTCTTTTTTATTTGTACATCTCTGGCAGAGGGCCGTGACATGTTTAGCCGTTCCAACGATATTGCCTCCTTCGACCCCGAGCTGTGGTCTGCTATGCAGCAGGAAGCTCAGCGGCAGGAAGAGCACATCGAGCTGATCGCTTCCGAGAACTACACCAGTCCTGCGGTCATGCAGGCGCAGGGTTCGGTGCTCACCAACAAGTATGCCGAAGGTTACCCGGGCAAGCGTTACTACGGCGGCTGTGAGTTTGTCGACGTGGCCGAGCAGCTGGCGATCGACCGTGCCAAGGCCCTGTTCGGTGCCGATTACGCCAACGTTCAGCCCCATGCCGGCTCCCAGGCCAACAGTGCCGTGTTCCAGGCGCTGCTGCAGGCCGGTGATACCGTACTGGGCATGAGCCTGGCCCACGGTGGCCACCTGACCCACGGTGCAGCGGTCAACTTCTCCGGCAAGATGTACAACGCCATCCAGTACGGTATCGACACCGAGACCGGTCTGATCGACTACGACGAGGTCGAGCGCCTGGCGGTCGAGCACAAGCCGAAGATGATCATTGCCGGCTTCTCTGCCTATTCCCAGATTCTGGATTTCGCCCGCTTCCGCGAGATCGCTGACAAGGTCGGTGCCTACCTGTTTGTCGACATGGCCCACGTGGCCGGTCTGGTCGCCGCTGGCGTCTACCCCAACCCGGTGCCCTACGCTGACGTGGTCACCACCACTACCCACAAGACCCTGCGTGGCCCCCGTGGTGGTCTGATCCTCGCCCGTGCCAACGAGGAGCTGGAGAAGAAGCTGAACTCCGCCGTATTCCCCGGTGGTCAGGGTGGTCCGCTGATGCACGTGATTGCTGCCAAGGCCATCTGCTTCAAGGAAGCCATGAGCGACGAGTTCAAGGCCTACCAGCAGCAGGTAGTGAAGAATGCCCAGGCCATGGCCGGCGTATTCATCGAGCGCGGCTTCGACGTGGTTTCCGGTGGCACCCAGAACCACCTGTTCCTGCTGTCCCTGATCAAGCAGGACATCACCGGCAAGGATGCGGACGCCGCCCTGGGTCGCGCCTTCATCACCGTGAACAAGAACGCGGTGCCGAACGATCCCCGTTCGCCCTTCGTGACCTCGGGTCTGCGCATCGGTACTCCTGCCGTTACCACCCGTGGTTTCAAGGAAGCCGAGTGCCGCGAGCTGGCCGGCTGGATCTGCGACATCCTGGACAACATGGGCGATGAGTCCGTGGTGGATCGGGTGCGCGATCAGGTCAAGGCCATCTGCGCCCGCTTCCCGGTGTACGTCGACTGATTCGACTGCTCCCGCAGTAGCTCAGACCCCCTGTCGGCAATCCGGCAGGGGGTTTTTTATTGCAATTTATACCGGGCTGGGTAGGCTGGGATGATCGGGACTGCGGAGATAAGGACATGCGCAACGCGGCAATCGGCCTGATACTGATGCTGGCAGGGATGGGCGTACTGCGGGCCGAGGGCAAGCCGGAAGTGAATCTGGTTTTCCTCGGGCTTGCCGGGTACTCGGAGCTGTCGCCCTCCGGTGAGGTGGTCGGTCGCGGCGTGGAGATGGTGGAGAGAATCTTCGCCGAGGCCGGCTACCCGATAAGAAAGTCGATACTGCCGCCGGCGCGCATCTGGCGGGGGCTGGAAAACGGCAGCATCCATGCCTGGCCGGGCATCTTCAACAAGCCCGGGCTCATCGAGCACACCATCCAGACCGAACGCGATCTGGGCTATGTCGGCATCAACCTCTATTACCTGCCGGGGCGGGCGCCCCCTGTATGGCCGGATGACCTGCGTAACGGCAGCGTCATCACCATCACCAACTACACCTATACCGAGGAGCTGCGCAATCTGCTGGCAGATCCGTCGCGCAATCTGGCGATTCTTCGCAGCAATTCACATACCGGGGCAGTGAAGATGCTCAGGCAGGGGCGAGGGGATTATCTGCTGGATTATCGCAGCCAGGTGCAGTCGGCACTGGGGTCGCTGGAGATGGAACCTTTGCCCTGGGTGCCGGTAGTGGAATTGCCGATGCGGCTTCTGCTGTCACGGCATTCGGGCTTTGCAGAGCAGCTCAAACAGGATCTGGATGAAGCCTTCGACCGCCTGAAGGCGAGGGATGCACAGATGGAGGTGAATCTCTGATCAACGCAGGCAGACGGGCCGAGGCCCGCCTGCTGCAGGTGGCTCAGTCGCGACGCAGGTTCAGCGTGCTCAGGGTGCGCTCGCGCACCTTCTTGAGCAGTTCGGCGTCCTCGACCAGGGACTGGCCATAGGAGGGCACCAGTTCCTTCATGCGGCTCTGCCATTGGGCTGAGGCCATGCGCTCGGGGAAGCAGCGCTCCAGCACATCGATCATGGCCTGCACCGCCGTGGAGGCCCCGGGGGAGGCGCCCAGCAGTGCAGCCAGGGTGCCATCCTTCGCGGCGACGATTTCGGTACCGAACTCGAGCTTGCCGTGGCCCTTGGCGTCCTTCTTGATGATCTGTACCCGCATGCCGGCATTCTGCAGGGTCCAGTCTTCTTCCTTGGCGTCAGGGAAGAAGTTGCGCAGGGAGGCCACACGGCTCTTGTGCGACTGCAGTGATTCGGCGATCAGATAACGGGTCAGGTCCATGTTGTCGCGACCCACCGCCATCATCGGCGCCAGGTTGTTGGGCTTGACCGAAGTGAACAGATCCAGCACCGAGCCCTTTTTCAGGAACTTGGTAGTGAAACCGGCAAAGGGGCCGAACAGCAGTGCGGGCTGGCCGTTGATGATCCGGGTGTCCAGGTGGGGCACCGACATGGGCGGAGCGCCCACGGCTGCCTTGCCGTACACCTTGGAATGGTGCTGCTCGACGATTTCCTGTTTCTTGCATACCAGCCATTGACCGCTGACCGGGAAGCCGCCGTATCCCTGGCTCTCGTCGATCCCGGACTTCTGCAGCAGGGGCAGGGCGCCGCCACCGGCGCCGAGGAACACGAAGTTAGCCTTGAATACCTTGTCTTCGCCGCTCTGTTCGTCGCGCACGGTGACACGCCAGCGACCGCTCTTGCTCTTGCGCAGGCTCTTGACCGAATGGCTCAGGTGCAGCTGGAAGTTGTCCAGGCTGGTGAGGTGCCGGACCATGTTACGGGTCAGGGAGCCGAAGTCGACGTCGGAGCCGTACTCCACGCGGGTGGCGGCGATGGGCTGATTGAGCTGGCGCTGCTGCATGACCAGCGGCATCCACTCGGCGATCTGTTCCGGCGACTCGCTGTACTGCATGTCTGCGAACAGGTGATGGGCGCTGAGCAGTTCATGCCGCTTGCGCAGGAAGGCAACGTCCTTTTCACCCCAGACGAAGCTCTGATGAGCGGTGGGATTGATGAACTTGGTGGGCGCCGGCAGTATCTGCTGCTCCACGAGGTGGGACCAGAACTGCAGGGTCACCTCGAAGTTGGCATTGATAGACAACGCGCGGTTGATAGTGATGCTGCCATCATCGGCTTCGGGGGTGTAGTTCAGCTCACAGTAACCGGCGTGCCCAGTGCCGGCATTGTTCCAGCCATCCGTGCTCTCGTGAGCAACGTGATCCAGACGTTCGACCAGGGTAATGGCCATATGCGGATCCAGCTGTTTGAGCAACATTCCGAGCGTGGCGCTCATGACGCCACCACCGACAAGCAATACGTCTACATCTTTTGCTGTCATTAACATGTCGCCTCTTACAAAAAACTGCGCGTATCATACCCGTTTTATTCCGCCGAGTGTCATAAGCTTTAGGTCTATTCAAACGGGTGTTTAGTGGGGGAAGGGCTGAAGTGTCAGCCTGGGGAGTGCGGTGATTCCAGACCCTGTTCGTGCTAGCGGAGGGCACCTGTTCGCACCCGGGGCGGGTGCTCCTACGACTAAGGTGCAGGTTCGGTTTTACCGGGGTGGTTGGGCTCAATTGTAGGAGCACCGCCCTCGGTGCGAAGCGGGCGGGCATTTGTTCGCACCCGGGGCGGGTGCTCCTACGACTAAGGTGCAGGGTCCGATTTTACCGGGGTGGTTAGGCCCAATTGTAGGAGCACCGCCCCCGGTGCGAAGCGGACCGGCATTTGTTCGCACCCGGGGCGGGTGCTCCTACGGCGAAGGTGCAGAGGTCGATTTTACCGGGGTGGTTGGGCTCAATTGTAGGAGCACCGCCTCGGTGCGAATTGGGGCGGGCATTTGTTCGCACCCGGGGCGGGTGCTCCTACGGCGAAGGTGCAGAGGTCGATTTTACCGAGGTGGTTGGGCCCGATTGTAGGAGCACCGCCCCTGGTGCGAAGCGGGCCGGCAATTATTCGCACCCGGGGCGGGTGCTCCTACGACTGAGGTGGCAGGCGATTTACGAAGGGGTGGTTGGACCCGATTGTAGGAGCACCGCCTCGGTGCGAACCGGGCGAGCACCTGTTCGCACCGGGGCGGGTACGGCTGTCCCGCCGGTTCAATCCTCCAGCCCCAGTTTCTTTAACCGGTAGCGCAGCGAGCGGAAGGTCAGCCCGAGGCGGCGGGCGGCGGCGGTCTTGTTCCAGCGGGTTTCTTCCAGGGCCTGGGTCAGGGCCTTGCGTTCGATGTCATCAAGGAAGTCCTCCAGCGAGTCGATCTGGGTCAGGTCGGTTTCGTCGCCGGGAACCGGGGCGGTGTTGAGCTGGATATCCGCCGCGGTAATGACGTCGTTGTCGCACAGGGTGAAGGCGCGCTCGAGGATGTTCTCCAGTTCCCGCACGTTGCCGGGGAAGCGGTAGTTGCTCAGGCGTTCCATGCAATCGGGGTGAACATTCGGCGGCTCCACGCCGACCCTAGCGGCAAGTTGCTGCAGTATGTGCTGGACCATCAGCGGGATATCCTCGCGCCGCTCACGCAGCGGGGGTACGCGCAGCTCGATGACATTGAGACGGTAGAACAGATCCTGGCGGAAGCGGCCCTCGGCCACTTCCAGGGCAAGATCCTTGTGGGTCGCGCACAGCAGGCGGACGTTGACCGTTTCTTCCTGTTGAGTGCCGACCGGGCGCACGGCCTTTTCCTGGATCGCACGCAGCAGCTTGACCTGCATCGGCAGCGGCAGGTCGGCCACCTCGTCGAGGAACAGGGTGCCTCCGCAGGCGGCCTGGAACAGGCCTGGCTTGTCCGCCACGGCCCCGGTGAAGGCGCCCTTGCGGTGACCGAAGAATTCGCTCTCCATCAGCTCGGAGGGAATGGCACCGCAGTTGACCGGCACGAAGGGGTGACAGGAACGGGGACCCAGCTCGTGGATTCGCCGGGCCACCAGCTCCTTGCCGCTGCCGGACTCGCCACTGATATAAATGGGCGCCTCGCTGCGGGCCAGCTTGAGGATCTGACGCCGCATCTGCTGGATCGGCGGCGAGGTTCCGAGGATGGGATCGTCGTCCGCAGTGGCAGCGTCGGCCTTCTGCCTGGGGCCGGCCAGGCGCAGGGCGGTGTTGACCAGCTCGCGCAGACGCTGCAGTTCCACCGGTTTGGTAACGAAGTCGAAGGCGCCGGACTTGAGCGCGTTGATGGCGGTGTCCAGGCTGCCGTAGGCGGTGATCATGGCCACCGGGGTGGCAGGGTAATGCTGCTGTATGTGCCGGACTATGCTCAGCCCTTCGCCATCGGGCAGGCGCATGTCGGTCAGGCAGAGATCAAACTGCTGTCGGGCCAGCAGGTCGAGGGCTTCGGCAACCGTTGTAGCCGTTCGGGTCTGGACGTTCATGCGGCCGAGGGTCAGATCCAGAAGCTCGAGAATGTCCGGCTCGTCGTCAATGATCAGTGCCAGCGGTTTGTTCACTGGATGCTCCGTGCGTAAAAACTATCTGACCGACATCATACCAGTCGTTTGGGGTGGGCGAAGACAATCCGCATGCAGCTGCCCCGGGGTTCCAGTCGCCGGTACTCCAGTCGCGCCTGGTTGCTCTCACACAGTTCCCTGGAGATATACAGGCCCAGTCCCGTGCCGGTGCTTTCGGTGGTAAAGAAGGGCTCGAAGACCTGGGGTATGTTGCGGTCGTCGATCCCGGGACCGTGATCTATCACTTCGAGAATCGGCAGACCGCTTTCCCGGTCCTCATACAGCTTCAGCCAGATGGTGCGGGGGCTGCCGGGTTCGCCGCTGTAGCGGAAGGCGTTCTGGCAGAGATTGGTCAGCACCTGGTTGAGCTGGTTC
Organism: Halopseudomonas formosensis; assembly: GCF_900115905.1. Lineage (GTDB taxonomy): Bacteria > Pseudomonadota > Gammaproteobacteria > Pseudomonadales > Pseudomonadaceae > Halopseudomonas > Halopseudomonas formosensis. The sequence continues at coordinate 376,143 of NZ_FOYD01000003.1, read as the reverse complement.
GGGTCCATGCGGGTGAGTATGCCTTCCTTCTCGAACTCGCACTCGATGATGTCGGTGCTGGGATTGGCCAGCTCGTAGTCGCGGACGAAATGCGCCAGCCACAAGGTCAGATCCAGCAGCTGGGGATCGCTCTGGCGGCGGCGGGACAGTTCCAGCACGGTTTCTATCACCCGGTTCATGCGGCGGGAATGCTGCTGGATGATGTCGGTGAGGCGGCGATCCTGGTCCTGGAAGCTGGGGGATTCGGCCAGCAACTGCGCCGCATGGCTGATGGCGCTGAGCGGGTTGCGGATCTCGTGGGCAATGCTGGCGGTCAGCCGCCCCAGGGAAGCCAGCTTGAGTTGCTGGGCCTGCTGCGCCACCACGGTGTTGTCATCCAGAAATACCAGGGTCGACTCGTTGTCCTCTTCGGGCAGGCGCTTGAAGCTGGCCATGATTTCAACGCCGCCCACGTGATTGCGAAAGGGCAGACCGCGGATGCAGGGGTTGATCTGCCACTGGCGCAGGCGCTGGCCCAGCTCCGGTGCCAGTCGGTCCAGCTCCATGCCACGGATCACCGCCTTGCCCAGCATCTCCGCCGCCGCTTCATTGGCCAGCAGGACCTGATGGTTGTTGTTGAGCACCATGATGCCGGTACGCATGCGCTGGATGATCACCTGGTTGAGCTTTTCCAGGCTGGCCAGGCTGGCGGCGTGCTGTTGAGCCAGGCTTTCCGAATGACGCAGGCGGCGGCTCAGGCGCTGCACGAACAGGGCAACGGCAAAATAGATGCAGCCCAGCACGCCGACCTGCAGGTAGTTCTGGTTCAGTGCGGGGTCGGAGAGGCTGAGGAAGAAGGTCAGGTAGATGAGCGCCATGCTGGCCAGTGCCGCCAGCAGCAGACCGATGCGCCCATGCAGCAGGATGTTGCCCGAGGCCACCGGTATGATCAGCAGGTTGCCCAGACCGCTGGCGGCGCCGCCAGCGGCGTAGAACAGCATGGACAGGAGGAAGATATCCACTGCAGCGAGCACGAACAGATGGATGTCCTTCTTGCCCTGATGCAGCAACAGTGCGATGAGCACGTTGACGATCAGGTAGATCCAGCTGAGGCTCTCGTAGAGGTCCGCGTTGCGCAGGTCGATCAGCCCATCGCGCAGGGCGGAGCTGGTCAGCAGGGTGAGGAAGAACCCCAGTACCACCCGATAGATATTGTAAACACGCAATATTTTCGGGCGTTGGGAGTCAACCGTATCAGGTGCGCTGGTCCACATCGCGATGCTCGCTGCAGCAATACCATTTGCCGTCCTGGTACAGGGCCAGGTTTTCCGGGAGATGCAACTGACACTGGGCGCAGCGGACCATACGCTCTGGCTCGGGGGCGTCGTGGCGCCGCGATTCGGCCCTGGCCGCCTTGAAGCGACGCCACAGCAGGTAGGCCACGTAGGCCAGTGCCAACAGAATGAGAAACCTGATCAAGCCCATGTGTACCGTTGTCCCTATGAAAACAGCCCGTAGTGTATCCCACCGGGGCACTGTACCAAACAGATCTGTCGCCCTCGTTGCGACGCCTTCGGGCTTGATCGACAATATGCCCATTATCGAGACAGGAGATCGGCGATGACAGCCCGTGTGCGAATGGTTTTGGCTCAACTCAACCTGCGGGTCGGTGATATTCACGGCAACCTGCAGCGTCTGGTGGACGCGGCGATCCGCGCGCGGGATGAGCTGCAGGCGGATGCCATCATGTTCCCCGAGCTGGCGCTGTGCGGCTATCCGCCGGAGGACCTGCTGCTGCGTTCGAGCATGCAGCAGCGCATTGAGCGCGCGTTGGCGGAGCTGGCCGAACGGGTGCCGGACATCCACATACTGGTCGGCTACCCCTGGCAACAGGACGGTCACTGCTTCAACCGCGCGGCGCTGCTGTTCAATGGCCAGGTGCAGGCGACCTACGACAAGCAGAAGCTGCCGAACTACAAGGTGTTCGACGAAAAGCGCTACTTTGCCGAGGGCGACAGCGCCTGCGTCACCGAGATCAAGGGGCTCAAGGTGGCCCTGAGCGTATGCGAGGATATCTGGCACCCCGAGCCCATGCAGCAGGCGCGGGAGGCCGGAGCCAGGCTGATGCTCAATATCAATGCGTCACCGTTCCACATGGGCAAGCAGATCGAGCGGGAGGACACCCTGCGCCTGCGCTGTGCCGAAGGTGGCATGCCGGTCCTCTATGTCAACCAGATCGGCGGGCAGGACGAGCTGGTATTCGACGGCGGGTCCCTGGCCATGGCGGCCAATGGGGATATTGCCCTGCGTGCGCCGGCATACGACGAAGGGCTGTTTGCGGTGGACGTGGACTTCGACGAGCAGGGCGTGCGATTGCAGCAGGGCCGGCTCGAGCCGCTGCCGGAGCTGGAGGCCAGCATCTATCAGGCGCTGGTGGTCGGCGTTCGCGACTACATCGGCAAGAATGGCTTCAAGGGCGTATTGCTGGGGCTGTCCGGCGGTATCGACTCGGCCCTGACCATGGCGGTAGCGGTGGATGCCCTTGGGGCGGAGCGGGTGGAAGCGGTGATGATGCCCTACCACTACACCTCGGAAATCAGCATCCATGATGCCGCCGAGCAGGCCACCCAGCAGGGGGTGACCTACCGGGTACTGCCGATCGCCCCCATGGTAGAGAGCTTCATGGCGACGCTGGCCCCGGTGTTCGAGGGTACTCAGCGTGATACCACCGAGGAGAACCTGCAGGCACGCTGCCGTGCCGTGTTGCTGATGGCCCTGTCCAACAAGAGCGGGGCCCTGGTGCTGACCACCAGCAACAAGAGCGAGTCGGCGGTGGGCTACTCGACCCTGTACGGCGACATGGCCGGGGGCTTCTGTGTGCTCAAGGATGTGCCCAAGACCATGGTCTATCGGCTGGCCGAGTACCGTAACAGCCTCGGACCGGTGATTCCGCAGCGGGTCATCGACCGCCCGCCGTCAGCCGAGCTGGCGCCCGGGCAGAAGGACGAGGATTCCCTGCCGCCCTATCCGGTGCTGGACGAGATACTGCGCCTGTACGTGGAGCAGGATCAGTCGGCGGACGACATTGTCAGAGCGGGTTTCGACGCGGAGCTGGTGCACAGGGTGCTGACCCTGGTGGACCGCAACGAGTACAAGCGGCGCCAGGCGCCGATAGGCCCCCGAGTGACGCAGCGCGGCTTTGGTCGAGATCGGCGGCTGCCGATTACGGCCAGGTGGGCGCTGGAGGGGTAACAGCGACCCGGGAGGGACGGGCATCGGCTCGTCCGCGTCATCGAGCTGGTGCTCGACGTTCCCGGGAAGCTCGACGTTCCCCGGAGTTCAACGTTGCTGGGAGGGTGTTCCGGGGGTTGCCTGGGAGGGGCGAGCACTGGCTCGTCCACTTCATCGAGCTGGTGCTCGACGTTCCCAGGAAGTTCGACGTTCCCGGGAAGCTCGGTGTTCTCGGGAGTGGGGAGTCCGGGGTTGCCTGGGAGGGGCGAGCACTGGCTCGTCCACTTCATCGAGCTGGTGCTCGACGTTCCCGGGAGTTCTACGTTTTCGGGAAGCTCCGTGTTCTCGGGAGTGGGGAGTCCGGGGTTGCCTGGGAGGGACGAGCACTGGCTCGTCCGCGTCATCGAGCTGGTGCTCGACGTTCCCAGGAAACGCGACGAGGAAGCTCGACGCTCCCCGGTGGTAGCGTTTCAGTCAAACAATCCGAAGGTCATGCGGCTCCAGATCGAGCGCTTGGGCTGCTGCTCTTCCCGCTGGGGTGCGCGGATGTCCTTGGGCAGGGCGCTGCGGGCATTCTGGTACTGCTGCTCCATCTCCCGCTCCATCTGTGTCTCGCGGTTCATCGACGGCGGGGTCAGTGCCTTGTCCAGCAGGCCGGTGGTCATGGACTTGAACCAGCCCGCATCCTTCTGTGCCGGCTCCACATGGTGACGGAACTCGCCATCCTTCAGGCTCGGGTGATCGGGGTAGTTGGTCTGCAGGGTCAGCAGGGCATTGTCGGCCAGATCATCCATCGCCAGCCGGCGGTAGGCTTCCACCATCAGCGCCAGGCCGTCACCCACCGCCGGGGTTTGCTGGAAATTCTCGACAATGTAACGGCCACGGTTGGCCGCCGCCACATAGGCGCCACGCTTGAGATAGTAGTGGCCGACGTGGGCGTCGTAGGCTGCCAGCAGGTTGCGCAGGTAGACCATGCGCAGGCGGGCATCCGGCGCATAGCGGCTGTCCGGGTAGCGGCTGACCAGCTGAGCAAACTCGTTGAAGGAGTCGCGGGCGGCGCCCGGGTCGCGGCGGGTCATGTCCAGCGGCAGGAAGCGCTCGAACAGGCCGCGGTCACGGGTGAAGGAGGTCATGCCGCGCATGTAGTAGGCGTAGTCCACATCGGGATGCTGCGGGTGCAGACGGATGAAACGGTCTGCCGAGGACTTGGCGGCCTCCAGCTCCATGCTCTGGTAGTAGGCGTAGATCAGCTCCAGCTGGGCCTGTTCGGCAAAGCGGCCGAAGGGGTAGCGCGACTCCAGCGCGCGGAGCGAATCGATTGCCATGCTGTAGTTGTTGGCATCCAGATTCCTCTGGGCCATCGCATACAGTTCGGACTCGCTGAGAGACTCATCCAGTACGTTTGCCTTGTTTGATGAGCAGGCTGCCAGCAGTACCACCAGACCCACCAGCATGAGATGTTTTATCGACATATGTTGACATCCGGAGGGACGACCTTGTGCTGTTGCCGTGACAGCCGTCCTGTTATAGTTGGCTACTGTTGCCGGACACCTCTTGTGCCCGCACAGAAGCCGTATTTAACCACAGCGTCGAGCCGAAACCAAAAGGGATTGCGTGTCATCTCTGCGCCTCGGCGCATGCCAGCGAGCCTCAGATGTCAGAACGAATCCGCCTGTCCGCGCAGGTCACTCCCGAGTGTGGTGGTCAACGCCTTGACCAGGCCGCAGCCCAATTGTTCCCCGGCCACTCCCGTTCCCGTCTGCAGGGCTGGATCAAGGACGGCAGCCTGACCGTGGACGGCAAACAGATCCGTCCCCGGGACATGGTCTATGGCGGCGAGATGCTGGAGCTGGATGCCGAGCGGGAAATCCAGGGCGACTGGCAGCCACAGGACATCAAGCTGGACATCGTCTATGAAGACCACGCGCTGCTGGTGATCAACAAGCCCGCCGGTCTGGTGGTACATCCCGCCGCCGGCCATCAGGATGGCACCCTGCTCAACGCGCTGCTGCATCACGCCCCGGAGCTGGCCACCGTGCCGCGGGCGGGCATAGTGCACCGGCTGGACAAGGACACCACCGGGCTCATGGTCGTGGCCAAGACCCTGGAGGCGCAGACCGATCTGGTCGTGCAGCTGCAGAACCGCACCGTGACCCGGGAATACGAATGCGTGGTGGTCGGTGTCATGACCGCTGGTGGCAAGGTGGATGCGCCCATTGCCCGACATGGTACCAATCGCCAGAAGATGGCAGTGGTGGCCGGCGGCAAGGAGGCAGTCAGCCATTACCGGGTAATCAGTCGTTTCCGTGCCCACACCCATGTACGGGTCAAGCTGGAGACCGGCCGCACGCACCAGATCCGTGTCCACATGAGCCATATTCATTATCCGCTGGTGGGCGACAGCACCTATGGTGGTCGGCTGCGCATACCGGCGGGCGCATCGTCGGAACTGATCGCGATGTTGCGCAACTTTCCGCGCCAGGCGCTGCATGCCCGGCGACTGGAACTGGAACATCCTGACGACAACCGGCCCATGCGCTGGGAGGCCCCGTTGCCGCAGGATATGGTGGAACTGCTGGCGCTGCTGCGCGCCGATGGTGAACAGGAAGAATGAAGGATTTCTGGTTGAAGGCCGACTGGCCTGCTCCCGAATGGGTAAGAACCTGCGTGACGACGCGCCAGGATGGCTGCAGTCAGGGACGCTTCAAGGGGTTCAATCTGGGCAACCATGTGGGCGACGATCCTAACCACGTGCTGGCCAACCGCGCCGAGCTGGCGCGGCTGACCGGTAGCCGCATTGCCTGGCTGGACCAGACTCACAGTACCGATGTGGTCGAGGCTGCCCCCGGCCTGGTGGAAGAGGCTGACGCCAGCTGGACCACCGAGCCGGGTGTAGCCTGCGCGGTGATGACTGCCGATTGCCTGCCGGTCCTGTTCTGCGACCGCGCCGGTACCCGGGTGGCAGCAGCCCATGCCGGATGGCGGGGGCTGGCCTCCGGCATTCTGGAAAATACCGTGGCTGCCATGCAGGTGCCCCCGGAGGAACTGCTGGTCTGGCTGGGGCCGGCGATCGGTCCCGACGCCTTCGAGGTCGGGCCGGAAGTCAAGGAGATCTTCGGCAGCATCGCCGCTGCGGACTGCTTCAAGCCATCGGCAAGGCCGGGGCACTATTTGGCGGATATCTATCAGCTGGCGCGACTGCGCCTGCAGGCGCTGGGGATAGAGGCCATTCATGGTGGTGGCTGGTGCACCGTGAGCGACTCGGTACGCTTCTACTCCTATCGCCGGGACGGTCAGACCGGTCGTTTCGCTTCACTGATCTGGATTGAAGCGTCAATCTGACAGAAAATTGACGCTCGTCAGGTTTTTGCCCTTGAAAGCGGGATAATCATCCTTATCTATCATTCATCTCATATGAATCTGTTAAGGATGGATACTCATGCGTATCGACCGTCTCACAAGCACTCTGCAAGTGGCCCTGTCCGATGCCCAGTCCATGGCGGTGGGACGGGACCACAACCAGATTGACCCCCTGCACCTGATGCTGGCCTTGATGGAGCAGCAGCACGGCTCCATTCGACCGCTTTTGCTGCAGGTGGGCTTCGATCTCAACGCGCTGCGCCAGCAACTCAGCGAGGCCATGGAGCAGCTGCCGACCATCAGCAACCCCACCGGGGATATCAACCTGTCCCAGGATCTGGCGCGCCTGCTGAACAAGGCCGATGCCCTGGCGCAGAAGCGGGGCGACCAGTTCATCTCCAGTGAGCTGGTGCTGCTGGCTGCCATGGACAGCAACACCCGCCTGGGCAAGATACTGCTGGGGCAGGGTGTGTCTGCCAAGGCCCTGGAAACCGCTATCGACAACCTCCGAGGAGGCGAAGCCGTGACGGATGCCAACGCCGAAGAATCCCGTCAGGCCTTGGACAAGTACACTGTTGACCTGACCCGTCGTGCCGAGGAAGGCAAGCTCGATCCGGTGATCGGTCGGGATGACGAGATTCGCCGTACTGTCCAGGTGCTGCAGCGCCGTACCAAGAACAACCCCGTGCTCATTGGCGAGCCCGGGGTGGGCAAGACCGCGATTGTCGAAGGTCTGGCCCAGCGTATCGTCAACGGCGAAGTGCCGGACGGCCTCAAGGGTAAACGTCTGCTGTCGCTGGACATGGGCGCGCTGATCGCCGGGGCCAAGTTCCGCGGCGAGTTCGAGGAGCGCCTGAAGGCGGTCCTCAACGAGCTGAGCAAGCAGGAAGGGCAGATCATCCTGTTCATCGACGAGCTGCACACCATGGTCGGGGCCGGCAAGGCCGAGGGCTCCATGGATGCCGGTAACATGCTCAAGCCGGCGTTGGCCCGTGGCGAACTGCACTGCGTGGGTGCCACTACCCTGGATGAATACCGTCAGTACATCGAGAAGGACGCCGCGCTGGAGCGCCGCTTCCAGAAGGTGCTGGTGGATGAGCCGAGCGAGGAGGACACCATCGCCATTCTGCGTGGCCTCAAGGAGCGTTACGAGGTTCACCACAAGGTGGCGATCACCGACGGCGCCATCATCGCTGCGGCCAAGCTGTCGCATCGCTACATCACCGACCGCCAGCTGCCGGACAAGGCCATCGATCTGATCGACGAGGCTGCCAGCCGCATCCGCATGGAGATCGACTCCAAGCCCGAGGAACTCGACCGTCTCGACCGTCGCCTGATCCAGCTCAAGGTGGAGCAGGAGGCGCTGAAGAAGGAAGAGGACGAAGCTGCCCGCAAGCGTCTGGAGAAGCTGAAGGAAGAGATTGCCCGGGTCGAGAAGGAATACGCCGATCTGGAAGAGATCTGGAAGGCCGAGAAAGCCGAGGTGCAGGGCACTGCCCAGCTGCAGGAGAAGATCGAGCAGGCCAAGGCCGAGCTGGAACAGGCACGGCGCAAGGGTGACCTGAATCGCATGGCCGAGCTGCAGTACGGCATCATCCCCGATCTGGAGCGCAGCCAGCAGATGGCCGAGCAGCACAGCAAGACCGAGAACCAGCTGCTGCGCAACAAGGTGACCGACGAGGAAATCGCCGAGGTGGTCTCCAAGTGGACCGGTATCCCGGTATCTAAGATGCTCGAAGGCGAGCGGGACAAGCTGCTGCGCATGGAAGATGAACTGCACAAGCGGGTGATCGGCCAGCACGAGGCCGTGGTTGCCGTATCCAACGCGGTGCGCCGTTCCCGTGCCGGGCTGTCGGACCCGAACCGGCCCAGTGGCTCCTTCCTGTTCCTCGGCCCCACCGGGGTGGGCAAGACCGAGCTGTGCAAGGCGCTGGCGGAGTTCCTGTTCGACACCGAAGACGCCATGGTGCGCATCGACATGTCCGAGTTCATGGAGAAGCACTCCGTGGCCCGGCTGATCGGGGCGCCTCCGGGTTATGTGGGTTATGAGGAGGGGGGCTATCTGACCGAAGCCGTTCGCCGCAAGCCCTACTCGGTGATCCTGCTGGATGAGGTGGAGAAGGCGCACCCGGATGTGTTCAACGTGCTGCTGCAGGTGCTGGAGGATGGTCGCCTGACCGACAGCCAGGGCCGTACCGTGGACTTCCGCAACACCGTGGTGGTGATGACATCCAACCTCGGTTCGGCGCAGATCCAGGAACTGGCCGGTGACGTGGAAGCACAGCGGGCGGCGGCCATGGACGCCATTGGCCAGCACTTCCGTCCCGAGTTCATCAACCGGATCGACGAAGTGGTGGTGTTCGAACCGCTGGGCAAGGAGCAGATCGCCGGCATCGCCGACATCCAGCTCAACCGCCTGCGTCAGCGTCTGGCCGAACGCGACCTCAACCTGGAGCTGAGCGGCGAAGCGGTGGAAAAACTCATCGCCGTCGGCTACGACCCGGTCTACGGCGCCCGCCCGCTCAAGCGCGCGATCCAGCGCTGGATCGAAAACCCGCTGGCCCAACGCATCCTCGCCGGCGACTTCGAACCCGGCGCGGTGATCAAGGCTGGCGTCGAAGGCGACGAGTTCAGCTTTACCAGCTGAGTCGGTTGAGGGGTATTGGGGGTGGACGAGCTGGTGCTCGTCCGTCCCGGGTCACTCCCTTGACACCGCACTCCCCGGTAATGCCGAGCGTCGAGCCCTCCGAGAGTGTCGAGTTTCCTGGGAACGTCGAGCACCAGCTCGATGACGCGGACGAGCCAGTGCTCGTCCCTCCCGGGCCACTCCCTTGACACCGTACCTCCCGGTAATGCCGAGTGGCTGGCATCCTGGGAACGTCGAGCACCAGCTCGATGACGCGGCCACCCAGTTCCTATTCCTTCCCGCAGGCCAAACCGCGACTCGGCTCACACAATCCCCTACTCATCCACTCGAAACCCCAACCCGTTCACTGCTCCTTTCCGTCCCTGCAATTAATCTTGCAGGCGGTTACAGAGTGGACTCCTCCCATGACTCCAGCCCCCAATCAACACCTCGGCTGGTATCAGGCGCGCAAGCTGCCGCATTACGATGCCCCGCATGTGCTGCAGTTCATCACCTTCCGCCTGGCGGACGCCTTGCCGATCACCAAGCTCAGACAAATTGAAGCGGAGCTGCGAATGCTGCCAGCCGCGGAGCAGGAGATTCAGCGCCGACGCAAGGTGGAGTACTGGCTGGATCAGGGCCTGGGTTGCTGCGCACTGGCAAGACCCGAATTGGCCCGGGTATTCCGCCAGGGGCTGCTCCTGCACCATGGCCGCCGTTATCGGCTGATGGCCTGGTGCATCATGCCGAACCACGTGCATGTCCTGATCGAATGCCGTTACTCGCTGGCGCGCATAGTGCAAAGCTGGAAGTCCTACAGTGCCCGCTGGGCGGTGGAGCATAACGAACGGCTGGGTCTGGGGCTGCAGGGTGGACGCGTCTGGATGCGAGGTTATTGGGATCGCTATATCCGCGATGAGCGTCATCTGGCTGCGGCAGTGCACTACATTCATTCCAATCCGGTAACGGCGGGGCTGGTGAAGCGGGCTGAGGACTGGCAGTGGTCGAGTGCGGGCAGGGAGTTGGATCTGCTCTGAGGTAAGCGGCTGAGAGGGAAGAGTAGTCCGCACCATCGAGCTGGTGCTCGACGTTCCCAGGAAACTCGACGTTCATGGAGGGCTGGACGCTCGGCGTTGCCGGGGAGTGCGGTGTTTCGGCGGTTGCCTGGGGGGGGACGAGCACTGGCTCGTCCATCATCGAGCTGGTGCTCGACGTTCCCAGGGCTCGGCGTTCCCAGGGGGGGCTCAACGGTCCCAGGGAGTGCGACGTTCTCTGGAAGCTCGACGTTCCTGAGGGGTGCCAACAACAGAAAGGCCGACAACTGTCGGCCTTTCTGATTACTGCACATCTCTTACAACAACATCGACCTGATGTCGCCCAGCAGTTCGCCGAGTCGGCGGGTGAACTGGGCGGCGGCGGCGCCGTTGATGGCGCGGTGGTCGTAGGACAGGGACAGCGGCAGCATCAGCCGCGGCTGGAAGGCCTTGCCATCCCAGACCGGTTGCATGGTTGCCCGGCTGACGCCGAGGATGGCCACTTCCGGTGTGTTGACGATCGGCGTGAAGTAGGTGCCGCCGATGTGCCCCAGACTGGAGATGGTGAAGCAGGCGCCCTGCATGTCGTTGGCGCTGAGCTTCTTGTTGCGCGCCTTGTCTGCCAGTGCGGCCGCTTCGGCTGCCAGCTCCAGCAGGCTCTTCCTGTCCACGTCGCGGATGACCGGGACCAGCAGGCCGTCCGGGGTGTCCACGGCGAAGCCGATGTGCACGTATTTCTTCTCGATCAGCTGCTTGCCGTTGGCGGCCAGCGAGACGTTGAAGTTCGGCTGCTCGCGCAGCAGATGGGCACAGGCCTTGAGCAGGAATGGCAGCACGGTCAGCTTGACCCCGGCTTTCTCGGCGACGGCCTTCTGCGCCTTGCGGAAGTCCTCGAGCTCGCTGATGTCGGCCTGGTCGAACTGGGTGACGTGGGGCACGTTGAGCCAGCTGCGGTGCAGGTTGGTGGCGCCCATCTGCTGCAGGCGGGTCATGTCCTTGACTTCCACTTCGCCGAAGCGGGTGAAGTCGACCTCCGGCACCGGCGGGATGCCTGCGCCGCCAGCGGCAGCCGCGGCACCGCCTTCCTTGCGCTGGCGCATGATGGCCTGCACATGGGCCTGGACATCTTCCTTGAGGATGCGGCCTCGGGGGCCCGTGCCGCTGACCTCGGTCAGGTCGATGCCGAACTCGCGGGCCAGCTTGCGTACCGCCGGGCCGGCGTGGACCTTCTTGCCGCCACGGCTCGGGGCGCCGACCGGAGCAGGGGTGGCCTGCGGCTGGCTTGCAGCCGGAGCCCGTTCTTCCTTGGCCGGGGCGACAGCTACCTCGTCTTCGGCTTCCTCGACGATGGCAGCCGGTGCCGATTCCTCTTCACCGGCCTCGCCTTCCACGCGCATGCGCAGCATCAGGTCGCCGGTCTGGACTTCCTGCTCCAGCTTGACCTCGATGGCTTCGATCACGCCGGCAGCGGGGGAGGGGATCTCCATGCTGGCCTTGTCCGACTCCAGGGTCAGCAGGCTCTGGTCGGCCTCGACCTTGTCACCCACCTGAACCAGCAGCTCGATTACCCGTGCGCTGCCATCGCCGATATCCGGGATGTTGAAGCTCTGCACGCTGCTCTCGGCCTTCTTCGCCGCCGGCTTTTCGGCTGCGGCGGGGGCCGCCTGGGGCTTTTCCTCGGCCGGTTCTTCGGCCTCGGCGGGCTCGGCCGGCTGCTCGGCAGCGGCGTCGGCGCCTTCGACCTCCAGCTCGATCAGATCGTCACCCTCTTTCAGGGTGTCACCGATATTGACCTTGATGGCGGTGATGGTGCCTGCCTTGGGGCTGGGCACCTCCATGCTGGCCTTGTCCGATTCCAGCGTGACCAGACTCTGCTCCACCTCGATGCGGTCACCGACCTGCACCAGGATCTCGATGACTTCGCCTTCACCGCCGATGTCGGGTACCTTGATCAATTCACTCATGGTAGCTCTCCTCAGCAGTCCAGCGGGTTGGGTTTGTTCGGGTTCAGGCCGAAGGTGGTCTGGGCTTCAACCAATACCTCGGGCTGCAGGTCACCGTTCTCGACCAGCGCAACCAGCGCGGTGTAGACGATCCAGCGGCGGTCGACTTCAAAGAAGTCGCGCAGCTTGCGTCGGGTGTCGCTGCGGCCGAAGCCGTCGGTGCCCAGCGCCTTGAAGTTACCCGGTACCCACTGACGGATCTGGTCGGCGAAGAGCTTCATGTAGTCGGTGGAGGCAATCACCGGCCCGGTACGGCCGGCCAGGTTCTGCTCGACATAGCTCAGACGCTTGGGCTCGGTCGGATGCAGGCGGTTCCAGCGCTCCACGGCCAGGCCATCGCGGCGCAGTTCGTTGAAGCTGGTCACGCTCCAGATGTCCGAGCTGATGCCGTAGTTGTTCTGCAGAATGGTTGCCGCCTCGCGGACTTCGCGCAGGATGGTGCCACTGCCCATCAGCTGTACGTGATGCTTGCCTTTCTCGGTGGCTTCCTCCAGCAGGTACATGCCGCGGATGATGCCTTCCTCGACGCCTTCGGGCATGGCCGGCTGGGCGTAGGCTTCGTTCATCACGGTGATGTAGTAGAAGATGTTCTCCTGCTCTTCCATCATGCGCCGCGCGCCTTCGCGGATGATCACCGCCAGCTCGTAGGCATAGGTGGGGTCATAGGTGCGGCAGTTGGGAATGGTGGAGGCCAGGATGTGGCTGTGTCCGTCCTCGTGCTGCAGGCCCTCGCCGTTGAGCGTGGTGCGCCCGGCGGTGCCGCCGATCAGGAAGCCCTTGGCGCGGCTGTCGCCGGCGGCCCAGGCCAGATCGCCGATGCGCTGGAAGCCGAACATCGAGTAGAAGATGTAGAACGGCAGCATGGGCTGGTTGTAGGTGCTGTAGGCGGTGGCCGCAGCGATCCAGCTGGACATGGCGCCGGCTTCGTTGATGCCCTCGTTGAGGATCTGGCCCTTCTTGTCCTCGCGATAGAACATCACCTGGTCCTTGTCGACCGGGGTGTACAGCTGGCCGACCGAGGAGTAGATGCCGAGCTGGCGGAACATGCCTTCCATGCCGAAGGTGCGCGCCTCGTCCGGCACTATGGGCACGATGCGCTGGCCGATTTCCTTGTCCTTGAGCAGTTGCGCGAGAATGCGCACGAAGGCCATGGTGGTGGAAATCTCACGCTCGCCGGTGCCGTCGAGCATGGCCTTGAGGGTTTCCAGCGGCGGTACCGGAATCGATTTGCTGCTGACGCGGCGCTGGGGCATGTAGCCGCCCAGGGCCTGGCGGCGCGAGTGCAGATACTTGTATTCGGCGCTGCCTTCCTCGGGACGGTAGAAGGGCAGGTTCTCCAGATCCTCGTCGCGGATCGGAATGCCGAAGCTGTCGCGGAATTTGCGCAGGCTCTCGGTATCCACCTTCTTGGTGTTGTGGGCGATGTTCTGACCCTGGCTGGCGCCGGTGCCGTAGCCCTTGATGGTCTTGGCCAGGATCACGCTGGGCTGACCCTTGTGGTTGGTCGCAGCGTGATAGGCGGCATACACCTTGTAGGGGTCGTGACCGCCGCGGTTGAGTTTCCAGATTTCCTCATCGGACATGTTCTCGACCATCTTCTTCAGCTCCGGGCGGGCACCGAAGAAGTGTTCGCGGACATAGGCTCCGTCGTTGGCCTTGTAGTTCTGGTAGTCGCCGTCGACCGCTTCTTCCATGCGGGCCTGCAGCAGACCGTCGTGGTCGCGGGCCAGCAGCGGATCCCACAGGCGGCCCCAGATGACCTTGATGACGTTCCAGTCGGCGCCGCGGAAGTTGCCTTCCAGCTCCTGGATGATCTTGCCGTTACCGCGCACCGGACCGTCGAGGCGCTGCAGGTTGCAGTTGATGACGAAGATCAGGTTGTCCAGCTTCTCGCGGCCGGCCAGGGAGATGGCGCCCAGGGATTCCGGCTCGTCACACTCGCCGTCGCCCAGGAAGCACCAGACCTTCTGCTTGCCCGGCTCGATGAAGCCACGGCTTTCCAGGTACTTCATGAAACGTGCCTGGTAGATGGCCTGAATCGGACCCAGCCCCATGGACACGGTGGGGAATTGCCAGAACTCGGGCATCAGCCAGGGATGGGGATAGGAGGACAGGCCGTTGCCGTCCACTTCCTGACGGAAGTTGGCCATCTGCTCTTCGCTGATGCGACCTTCGAGGAAGGCGCGGGCATAGATGCCGGGGGCAGCATGGCCCTGGAAGAATACCAGGTCGCCACCGTGCTCTTCGGTAGGCGCCTTGAAGAAGTAGTTGAAGCCGATATCGTACAGCGTGGCGCTGGAAGCGAAGGTGGAAATGTGGCCGCCCAGATCCGGGTCCTGCAGATTGGCGCGCATGACCATCGCCAGCGCGTTCCAGCGCACCATGGAGCGAATACGGCGCTCCATGAACAGGTCGCCGGGCATCTGCGCTTCGTGGGTTACGGGGATGGTATTGCGGTACGGGGTGGTGATGGCATAGGGCAGCTGGGTGCCGCTGCGGCTGGCCAGTTCGCCCATCCGCTGGATCAGGTATCCGGCCCGTTCCTCACCTTCGTTCTCGAGGACGGACTCCAGGGCATCGAGCCATTCTTGGGTTTCGAGTGGATCGATATCGTCATGCTTCATATTTTTCTCCAGACCTTGTGAGTCCCAGATGAAAACTGTCACATCGCCCGAGCATGGAGTATTGACTCTGGGGTGCGGCAGTCGAGGGTGTGTGTAGTTTTACTACATTTTTGAGAAAAAGACTATCCGGTCATCATCTGTTCTGTAGTTAAACTACACAGGGGTGTTCGAATTTCGGCTTCGCCCTTTTCCGCCCGTTCCGCCCGTGGCAATCTGCATCTTTCGATGTGTATTCAGGATAGACCATGCCATTTTCATTGCCCGTCACTTTGCCCGACACCCTGAGCGCGGTGGTTGATCACCATCTTGGGCAGTGGCTGGGGGCCGTTCATCAGGCGGGGCTGGAGCCGGACCTGCAGCAGCTCGGCGACAGCTTCATGGCCGAACTTCAGCTGGTTCTGGCGGGCAGCGATTTCGTTGCCGAGCAGTTGCGGCGCGATCCGGTCATGGCCTGGCGGCTGGTGGAAGACCAGCGGCTGAGTCGCTCCCTGGCACCGGGTGAAATGGCGCAGCTGCTCAGCCAGCAACTGGACGCCGCTCTGACCGAGGAGCAGTTCGCCCAGGCGCTGAGGCGCTTCCGCCAGCAGCATCAGGTGCGCATCATCTGGCGCGATATCACCCGTCAGGCCTCCACAATGGATACCACCCGGGATCTGTCGGACATGGCAGACGCCTGTCTGGAGCAGGCCTACCGCTGGGTATATGCGCAGCTGGAGTCCGAGTTCGGCACACCCTGCAGCGAGGAGGGTGAGCAGCAGCACCTGGTGGTGCTGGGCATGGGCAAGCTGGGTGCGCAGGAGCTGAACCTGTCCTCGGATATCGATCTGATCTTCGCTTTTCCGTCCCAGGGCGAGACGCAGGGTGGGCGGCGCAGTCTGTCGAATCAGGAGTTCTTCACCCGGGTCGGGCAAAAGCTGATCAGGCTGCTGGACGAGGTCACCGTGGATGGCTTCGTGTTCCGGGTCGACATGCGCCTGCGTCCCTACGGCGACAGTGGCGCCCTGGTGTTCAGCTTCAATGCCCTGGAGCAGTACTACCAGAGCCAGGGTCGTGACTGGGAGCGCTACGCCATGATCAAGGCGCGGGTGGTGGCCGGCGATCAGGTCGCCGGGGCCGAGCTGATGGAGCGGCTGCGGCCCTTCGTTTACCGCCGCTACATCGATTTCGCTGCGATCGAGGCACTGCGCAACCTCAAGCAGCTGATTCAGCGGGAGGTGCAGCGCAAGGGGCTGCACGACAACGTCAAGCTGGGTGCCGGCGGCATACGCGAGGTGGAATTCATCGGTCAGGCCTTCCAGCTGATCCATGGCGGGCGTGACCGCAGTCTGCAACAGCGGCCGATCCTGGCGGTGCTGGACATGCTGGCGGCCAATGTCTATCTGCCCGACGAGACGGTGGACGAACTCAAGGGCGCCTATCTGTTCCTGCGTGACACCGAGCATGCGCTGCAGGCCATCGATGACCGCCAGACCCAGATGCTGCCGACCGACAGCCTGACCCAGGCCAGGGTGGCGATGATCATGGGGTTCGACAGCTGGGCGGAATTCCGTCGCCAGCTGGAGCTGCAGCGCAGTCGGGTAGCGCGGCACTTCGCCGGGGTGATTGCCGATCCGGACGAAGAGGAGGAGCGTGAGCAGGCGCCCTATACCCAGTGGCTGACCCTGTTTACCGGCTTCCCCGAGCCGGAGCAGGCCTGCGAGCAGCTGGTCGAAGGCGGCTTCAAGGACGGAGCCCGGGCCTGGGAGCTGCTGCAGCATCTGCTGCGCTCGCCGCGGGTGCGGGCAATGCAGCGCATGAGTCGCGAGCGGCTTGATGTCTTCCTGCCCCGGCTGCTGGCGATGGCCTGCGAACAGGACGATCCGGATCTGGCACTGGAGCGAGTCATTCCGCTGGTGGAAGCCGTGGCGCGCCGTTCCGCCTACCTGGTACTGCTGACCGAGAACCCCGGTGCCCTGCGCGAGCTGCTGGTGCTCTGTTCCGCCAGTCCGCTGATCGCCGAGGAAATTGCCCGCTATCCCGTGGTGCTGGACGAACTGCTCAACGCCGGCCGCCTGTATCGCCCGCCGGAAACCGCCGAGCTGATCGACGAGCTGCGTCAGCAGCTGCTGCGTATTCCCGAGGATGATCTGGAACAGCAGATGGAGGCCCTGCGCTATTTCAAGCGGGCCCACTCACTGCGCGTGGCCGCCTCGGAGATTGCCGGCAGCCTGCCGCTGATGAAGGTCAGCGATTATCTGACCTGGATTGCCGAGGCCATCTTGCAGCAGGTACTGCAGCTGGCCTGGCAAGACATGGTCCGCCGCCATGGCGTGCCCAAACGCCACGATGGCACGCCCTGTGAGCTGGACTTCATCATCGTCGGCTATGGCAAGGTCGGCGGCATCGAGCTGGGGCACGGTTCGGATCTGGATCTGGTGTTCATCCACGATGGCGATACCGAGGCCGAGACCGACGGCCCCAGACCCCTGGATGGCGGGCGCTTTTACACACGTCTGGGGCAGCGCATCATCCACATACTCAACACCCATACCACCGCCGGGGTGCTCTATGACGTGGATATGCGTCTGCGCCCGTCCGGGGATGCGGGTCTGCTGGTTACCTCGCTGGAGGCCTTTGCCCGCTACCAGCGCGAGGTGGCCTGGACCTGGGAGCACCAGGCCCTGGTGCGTGCCCGGCCGCTGGCCGGCTGCGTGCAGCTGGGCGAGCGGTTCAACCGCCTGCGGGCCGAGGTGCTGGGACGTCAGCGCGACGAGGAAGAGCTGCGCACCGCGGTACGGGACATGCGCAAGAAGATGCGCGATAACCTGGCAACCCAGGCCACACATGGCGGGTTGGACCCGACTGCCTTCACTGCCGAAGCGGCTTTTGATCTGAAGCAGGACGCGGGAGGTATCGTCGATATCGAATTTATGGTGCAATATGCCGTTCTGGCCTGGTCGTGCCGGTACCCAGAGTTACTGCGCTTTACGGACAACATCAGAATATCGGACGGGCTGCGTGACGCCGGATTGATCCCCGGTGAGGACGTTCAGCACCTGCAGGAGGCTTACAAGGCCTACCGGGCAGCGGCCCATCGCCTGGCATTGCAAAAGCAGCCAGGGACAGTACCAGGCGACCAGTTTCATGACTACCGACACCATATCATTCGGCTCTGGCAGCAACTGCTGCCCGACGCAGCGGATGCATGATTACCCAGAGATTCGGCGGGCATGACCGGGGCCAGAACCCAACGGACAGGCACAGTGCCTGAAGCAGATGAATAGATAGATGAAGAATGGAGCTGGTTGTTATGTCGATGGCTGATCGTGACGGTGTTATCTGGTTTGATGGAAAAATGGTTCCGTGGCGTGAGGCCAACGTCCATGTGCTGACCCACTCGCTGCACTACGGCATGGGTGTGTTCGAAGGCGTGCGTGCCTACAACACCGATCAGGGCACGGCGATTTTCCGCCTGCAGGCCCACACCGACCGTCTGTTCGATTCCGCCCACATCATGGGCATGAAGATCCCCTACACCAAGGAAGAGATCAACGAAGCCTGCCGCGCTGCGGTACGCGAGAACAACCTGGAAACCGCCTATATCCGCCCGCTGGCCTTCTACGGCTCGGAAGGCATGGGTATCCGCGCCGACAATCTCAAGGTACACGTCGTGGTTGCTGCCTGGTACTGGGGCGCCTACATGGGCGAGGAAGCACTGGAGCAGGGCATCCGCATCCGTACCAGTTCCTTCACCCGTCACCACGTCAACATCACCATGACCCGGGCCAAGTCCAGCGGCGCCTACATGAACTCCATGCTGGCCCTGCAGGAAGCGGTTTCCGCCGGCGCCGACGAGGCCCTGCTGCTGGATCCGGAAGGCTATGTGGCCGAAGGCTCCGGTGAGAACGTCTTCATCGTCAAGAACGGCGTGATCTACACCCCGGAGGTGACCGCCTGCCTGAACGGCATCACCCGTGCCACCATCCTCACCCTGGCCGGGGAGCTGGGTATTCCGGTGGTCGAGAAGCGCATCACCCGTGATGAGGTGTACATCGCCGACGAGGCCTTCTTCACCGGCACCGCCGCCGAGGTTACCCCGATTCGCGAAGTGGACTGCCGTCAGATAGGTATCGGCCGCCGCGGCCCGGTTACCGAGAAACTGCAGAAGGCCTATTTCGATCTGGTCAATGGCAAGAATGCCGCCCACGCTGAGTGGCTGACCTCGGTCCGGTAGGAGCGCCGCCGGGACGCCGGACCGCCTCGGTGCGAGAGGGTTTCAGCCGGCAAGCCCACATTCGCCCCCGGGGCGGGGGCTCCTACAGTCGGGGCAGGATCAGTCTGCCTTTGTAGGAGCACCGCCCCGGTGCGAAAGGGTTTCAGCCGGCAAGCCCACATTCGCCCCCGAGGCGGGGGCTCCTACAGTCGGGGGGCAGGATCAGTCTGCCTTTGTAGGAGCACCGCCTCGGTGCGAAAGGGTTTCAGCCGACGAGCCCGCATTCGCCCCCGGGGCGGGGGCTCCCACAATCAGGCGGGCGTCTGTAGGAGCGCCGCCGGGACGCGACCGCCTCGGTGCGATGAGGTGTCAGCCGGCCGGACGGCCTGCTGCCAAGGCCCTAGAGGTGACATTGGATGAAAGTGTTGGTTATCGGCCCCAGCTGGGTCGGCGACATGGTCATGGCGCAGACGCTGTTTGCCTGCCTCAAGCTGCGTCACGGCGCGGATTGCCTGATTGATGTGCTGGCTCCCGAGTGGAGCCGGCCTATCCTCGAGCGTATGCCCGAGGTGAACCAGGCGCTGAGCTTCCCCCTGGGGCACGGCGTGCTGGATATCGCCACCCGCCGACGCATCGGCAAACAGCTGGCCGGTCAGTACGACCAGGCCATACTGCTGCCCAACTCCCTGAAGTCTGCACTGGTACCCTTCTTTGCCGGCATACCCAGGCGTACCGGCTGGCGCGGTGAGATGCGCTATGGCCTGCTCAACGACCTGCGACTGCTCGACAAGCAGCAGTATCCGCTGATGATCGAGCGTTTCATGGCGCTGGCCTATGAGCCGGACCATCAACTGACCCGCCCCTATCCCCGGCCCACGCTGCAGATCGATCCGGCCAGCCGGGACGCGGCGCTGGCCCGGTTCGAGCTGGAGCTGGACAGGCCGGTGCTGGCAATGTGTCCGGGCGCCGAGTTCGGTGAGGCCAAGCGCTGGCCGGCCGAGCACTATGCCGCCGTCGCCGACCAGAAGGTGCGGCAGGGCTGGCAGGTCTGGCTGTTCGGCTCGAAGAACGATCATCCGGGCGGAGAGCAGATCCGCGACCGCCTGCGTCCCGGGCTGCGCGAGGAAGTGGTGAATCTGGCAGGGGAGACCAGTCTGGCCGAGGCTATCGACCTGCTGTCCTGTGCTACGGCCGTGGTCAGCAATGATTCGGGCCTGATGCACGTGGCGGCGGCGCTCAACCGCCCGCTGGTGGCCGTCTATGGGTCCACTTCCCCCGAGTTCACCCCACCGCTGGCCGAGCAGGTGGAGATCGTACGCCTGGGACTGGATTGCAGCCCCTGCTTTGATCGCACCTGTCGGTTCGGTCATTACAACTGCCTGCGCGAGCTCGAGCCGCAGCGGGTGATAGATGCTCTGGATCGTCTGGTGGGTGAGCCCCTGGCCGATCCCTTTCCGGACTGACCATGCGCGTCCTGCTGATCAAGACCTCTTCACTGGGTGATGTCATCCATACCCTGCCGGCGCTGACCGATGCCCTGGAAGCCATACCGGGGATCCGCTTCGACTGGGTGGTGGAGGAAGGCTTTGCGGAAATCCCGGTTTGGCATCCGGCGGTGGCGGAGGTCATCCCGGTGGCCATCCGGCGCTGGCGCAAGAGCCCCCTGAAGACCCTGCGCAGCGGCGAGTGGCAGCGTTTCCGCGAGCGTCTGCACAAACACCAATATGATCTGATCATCGATGCCCAGGGGCTGTTCAAGAGTGCCATTCTCACCCTGGGGCTGAAAGTCCCGGTAGCCGGTCTGGACCGGCGCTCCGCCCGGGAACCCCTGGCCAGCCGTTTCTACGACAAGCGTATCGCCGTGCCGCGTGATCAACATGCGGTGGAGCGGGTACGCCAGCTCTTTGCCCAGGCTCTGGGTTACCGGCTGCCGGCGCGGGTGGGCGATTACGGTCTGGATCGGGCCTGGATTGCCGGTGAGCAGAGCGGGGCGGATTATCTGGTGTTCCTCCACGGTACCACCTGGGTGACCAAGCACTGGCCGGAACTCTACTGGCGGCAGCTGGCCGAGTTGGCTTCGGCCCGGGGGTTTCAGGTCAAGCTGCCCTGGGGCAACGACGCCGAGAAGGCCAGGGCGGAGCGGATCGCCCAGGGGCTCGAAGGTGTTCAGGTGCTGCCCAAGCTGCCGCTGGCGGGGGTGGCAACCCTGCTCGCCGGCGCCCGCGCCTGCGTGGCGGTGGACACCGGGCTGGGCCACCTGGCCGCCGCGCTGGATGTGCCGACTCTGTCGCTTTACGGGCCGACCAATCCCGGCTGGAGTGGCGCCTATGGTCGCAGCCAGGTGCATCTGGCCAGCGACTTTCCCTGCGCACCTTGCATGAGCAGGAAGTGCAAGTACGAACCAACCCGTGAAGATGCCCGGCAATTCGACCTGCGCCAGGAGCTGCCGCTGTGCTTTACCCGGTTGCAGCCTGAGCGGGTGATGCAGGAGTTGCAGGCGCTGCTGTCTCCCCGGCCAACCCCGAGATAGCGGCCAGCGCGTGAAGCCAGGCCTGACCGGCGCGGATTGCTCCGCCCCGTTCCGGCGCATCCTCTGCGATATTGTCAGCTATGGTAAACTTTAGCGCTTTGACTCAGAGCCCTGCCCAAGAGAGCCCCGATGCAACTGGCGTTCGTACTGTATAAATACTTCCCTTTTGGCGGCCTGCAGCGGGATTTCCTGCGCATCGCCCAGGTCTGCCAGCAGCGCGGTCATGGCATCCGGGTCTACACCATGGGCTGGGAGGGCGAGCGCCCGACCGGTTTCGATATCCGCATTGTCAAGGCCGGCGCCCTGACCAGCCAAGGGCGTAACGAGAAGTTCGTCGCCCGGGTGCAGGCCGATCTGAAGCGTGATCCGGTGGATCGGGTGGTCGGTTTCAACAAGATGCCGGGGTTGGATATCTACTACGCCGCTGACGGCTGTTATGAGGACAAGGCCCAGAACCAGCGCAGCTGGTTCTACCAGTTCGGTCCGCGCTACCGCCATTTCTCTGCCTACGAGCGGGCGGTATTCGCGCCAGAGGGTCGCACCGAGATACTGATGATCTCCGAACTGCAGCTGCCGCTGTTCATGAAGCATTACCGTACCCCGCTGGAACGTTTCCATATGCTGCCGCCGGGTATTTCCCTGGACCGGCGGGCGCCGGCCAATGCGGGCGAGATCCGTGCCGGTCTGCGCGCCGAGTTCGGCCTGAAGGAGGACGATCTGCTGCTGGTGCAGATCGGCTCCGGTTTCAAGACCAAGGGGCTGGATCGCACCCTGGAGGCGCTCGCGGCTCTGCCGCAGGCGCTGCGCCAACGCACCCGGTTGATCGTCATGGGCGCTGATGATCCTGCACCTTTCCTGCGCCAGAGCCGCGCCCTGGGCATTGCCGATCAGGTACAGATCCTCAAGGGTCGCAGTGACGTGCCGCGCTTTCTGCTGGGGGCGGATCTGCTGATTCACCCTGCCTACAACGAGAACACCGGGACGGTGTTGCTGGAGGCACTGGTGGCCGGGCTGCCGGTGCTGACCACGGCGGCCTGCGGTTATGCGCACTATATCGAGGAGGCCGACTGCGGCCTGGTGGTGCCGGAGCCCTTCGAGCAGAAGACCCTCAATGAGTGGCTGGCGCGCATACTCGATGATCCGGAAACTCGCAGGGAATGGCAGGAAAACGCGCTGGACTATGCCGAGCATGCCGATCTTTACAGCATGCCGGAGCGGGCCGCTGACGTGATTCTGGGAGACCTGGGTTGAGACTGGTATTGCATGAGCCGTTCAAGCGACTCTGGGCCGGGCGTGATGCCTTTGCCGAGGTCGAGCAGCTGCAGGGCGAGGTGTTCCGCGAACTGGAAGCCCGCCGCACCCTGCGAACCGAGGTGGAGGGGCGGGGCTACTTCGTCAAGATCCATCGGGGCGTTGGCTGGGGTGAGATCCTCAAGAACTGGGTGACCCTGAAGAAGCCGGTGCTGGGCGCAGATCAGGAGTGGGATGCGATTGCCGCACTGGCCGCGGCCGGGGTGCCGACCATGACGGCGGTGGCCTTCGGCGAGCGCGGCGCGAATCCGGCCGCTCGGCATTCCTTCATCATCACCGAGGAACTGGCGCCAACCATCAGCCTGGAGGACTTCACCCGGGACTGGCGCGCATTGCCGCCACCGGCTGCGCTCAAGCACGCGTTGATTCGCCGGGTCGCGGAGATGACCGGGCGCATGCACCGGGCCGGCGTCAATCACCGGGACTGCTATATATGTCACTTCCTGCTGCACACCGACACGCCGCCCACAGCGGACAATCTGAGATTGTCGCTGATCGACCTGCACCGGGCTCAGGTGCGTCCGAGCGTGCCACGTCGCTGGCGCGACAAGGATCTGGCCGGTCTGTACTTCTCGGCGCTGGATATCGGCCTGACCCGACGGGATCGGTTGCGCTTTCTGAAGCACTATTTCCAGCGCCCGCTGCGCCGGATTCTGGCTGAGGAAGCTGCACTCCTGACCATGCTCGAGCGCAAGGCAGCGCGTCTGCAGGAACGGTTCGAGCGCAAATATGCCAAGGATGCCACTGGCGCATGACGGACTGGACTCTCAACCCCGAATACGCGGTGGGACCCACCGGAGAGGCCTTTGCCTCGCTGGATTCGGTCTTTGCCCTGCAGGCTGAATTCATCACCCGCGACCCGCTCAGCGAAGTGATCCGCGTGCAGGTGGGGGACCGCCGCTACTATCTCAAGCGTTATCACGGCAGCGGCAAGCATCTGCGCCGCTTCATCGGCCGCCCGCGGGTATTGTCCGAATGGCGCAATCTGATGCTGTTCCGGTCCTGGGGTATCCCGGCGGCCACCGTGGTGGCCTTCGGGCTGGAGCGCAGGGGTGGGCTCTTCCATCGCGGTGCATTGATTACCGAGGAGCTGCAGGATACCGCTGACCTGGCCGAGCTGGCCGCAGCCGGCGACCCGCGTCTCAAGGATCCGCGCTGGGTGGACCGGGTGTCCCGCCAGCTGGCCCGGGCCACCCGACTGATGCACAGTCACGGGTTTGCCCATAACGACCTGAAGTGGCGCAATGTGCTGGTGGAGCAGGGGCCGGGGGCCGACATCCATCTGATCGACTGCCCGGGCGGCACCTTCTGGTGGGGACCTTTTCTCCAGCGGCGGATCATCAAGGATCTGGCGTGCCTGGACAAGGTTGCCAAGTATCAGCTGAGTCGCACCCAGCGTTTGCGCTTCTATCTGTATTACACCGGCCAGGCACGCCTGCAACCGGAGGACAGGCGCAGGCTGCGCCGTATTGTCGAGTACTTCGAGGGTCGTGAATGAGTTCCGCGCCTTTCATTGCGGTCAACGCCGAAGCCATCCTGCGGCGCCATGGGCTGACCAGTTTTGCTGCCCTGTGGGATCTTGACGCCGAGCTGGTGGATGAGCCCAACCGCGCCCGGGGCGGCATCAGCAGCGTCAGTCGGCTGCGGCTGGCCGACGAGCAGGGTCAGGAGCAGGTGTTCTATCTCAAGCGTCAGAGCAACTACCTGATCCGCACCCTGCGCCATCCACTGGGCCAGTCCACCGTGGCGCGCGAGTTCCAGAATATCGAAACCTGCGCGCGGCTGTGCATCCCGGCGCTGGACGTCGCCTTCTTCGGCGAGCGGCGGCAGAACGGCGAGCTGCAGGCGATTCTGCTGACGCGCGATCTCGAGGGTTACGCGCCGCTGGATTACTGGTACCAGCGCTGGGATGAGCTGGACTATCGGCTGCGGCAGAACATGATCCGCGCCAGTGCTGCGCTGGTCGCCCGCCTGCATGCCAGCAGGGCGGTGCACTTCAGTCTTTATCCCAAGCACGTGTTTCTCAAGCCTCTGCCCGATGGTATGGGGGCGCGCTTCATCGATCTGGAAAAGTTGCGGCTTCAGCACTTCTCACGGGGCGGTTTCCAGCGCGATCTGGATGCCCTCAACCGGCGCAGCAAGGAGCCCAGCCGCACCCAGCGCCTGCGTTTTCTGCTGAGTTATCTGGGCAAGGAACGCGTCGATGCAGAGGTGCGCCGCTGGGTAGCGCGGGTGCTGAAGCGCTCGGCGCGAAAGAACAAGGGGCGCTGATGAGTCATCTGACCGCACGGCTGCGCGAATACGGCCGCACGCCCCCCGAGCCCATGACCCTGCCCCTGGCAGAAGGGGAGCTGCGTATCCGGCGCTGGTTGCGGGTGCTGCCGGGCAAGCGGCTGGTCGGCCATGGCGAGCTGAACGGACAGCCGGTGTTGGCCAAGCTGTTCATTGCCACCGGGGCGCAGCGGCACTGGCAGCGCGAAAGTGTCGGCATCCAGGCGTTGCAGCGGGCAGCCCTGAGTACGCCTTCCTTGTTGGCCTGCGGCGAGCTGGAAGGCGGTGGTCGCTATCTGCTGACCGAGTATCTGACGGATGCGCGCAGCCTGCAGCAGCTGTGGGACGAGCTGGCCGATCAGCAGCCGGGCAGCGCCGCTGCCGAGGCCATATTGCACCATGCCCTCACTCTTATCGGCCGCATGCACCAGCAGGGGTTGCAGCAGACTGACCTGCATCTGGGCAACTTTCTGCAGCAGGACGACGAGCTGTACGTCATTGATGGCGATGCCATCGAGGTGTCCGATCCCGGTCGGCCGCTTTCTGACGCGGCACGGCTGGACAATCTCGGGCTGTTCTTTGCCCAGCTGCCGCCGGAATGGGATCAGCGGATGCGCGAGCTGATGGGCGCCTACATGGTCTCGTGCGACGGTGGGCTGGACGCGACGGCCGTCGTTGCCGCGACTGCCCGCCGGCGCCAGGCGCGCCTGCAACAGTTCCTCGACAAGACCCTGCGCGACTGCACCCAGTTTGCCGTGAGTCGGCGCTTCGATCGTTTCATCAGCGTGCTGCGCAGCGAGCAGGCGCTGCTGGCGCCGCTGCTGGCTGACCCCGACAGCGCCTTTGCCGGCCAGCCACTGCTCAAGGACGGCGGCAGCAGTACTGTTACCCGTGTCACTCTCGGCGGTCGCGAACTGGTGGTCAAACGCTACAACATAAAGGGTCCCGGTCATTGGCTGAAACGCTTCTGGCGCCCCAGTCGTGCCTGGCATTCCTGGCTGGCAGCCTGGCGTCTGGACTTCCTCGGCATTGCCACTCCCCAGCCACTGGCCATGATCGAACGTCGTTTCGGCCCCCTGCGCTCTCAGGCCTGGCTGATCAGTGAGTACTGTCCCGGTGAGAATCTGTTGCAGCATCTGGGTGAACAGGGTGAGCGGGTGCCGCAGGGCAGGGAGGCGCAGCAACTGCTCAGGCCATTCCACCAGTTGCATGCGGCAAGGATCAGCCATGGTGACTTCAAGGCGACCAATCTGCTCTGGCATCAGGAGCAGGCGGTGCTGATCGATCTTGACGCCATGCAGACCCACAACGAACCGGCAGCTTGGCAGCGCGCCTGGCAGAAGGACCGTGCCCGCTTCATCCGCAACTGGCCGGAAGGCTCGGCCCTGCGTCTCTGGCTGGAGGCCAATCTCCCCGGTTGATCAGGCGGGCAGGGGCAGCTGGCCGCCGTGCAGGAAGTCCGCCAGATCGAAGCGGGTCAGGGTATTGCTGGCGGTCTGGCGAAAGGTAGCCGATGTGGCATCCAGCTCGCACTGCCAGAGGCTGATGTCGCCCGGCTGGCGCCCCTGAAAACAGGTTGGCGTGAAGAGCGCCACGCAGAAGCCGCCCTTGCCATCGCGCGCCGATTGATACTGGAATGCCTCCACCCCGGCTTCACGCATGGCGGTACCCAGCTGCTGGCATACGGAGTAGTCGCTGGGGTGGGTCAGCTCATGCCGGTTGGCCGAGAACGGCGCCTTGTGCAGCTGTACTCCTTGGGAGGTACGATAGCGGGCCGAGAACAGGGTGTGTTCCGTATGGATGCGGTCTCTGACGGGCGGGCTCTCCATGGAATGCCAGAACAGGAAGCGGTAATAGGCCGACTCGGCCAGGGTGGTATGAATGGAGCCGCCACCATAGAACAGGCTGGGTTCATGGGTGCGGCCGAAGCGCGAGCCCCAGGGCAGGGGCGGATAGCGAAACGGGCTGCGCAGCAGGTAATGCAGCTGGTGCAGCTCGTCCCGGTAGGCCGGTTTGGCGGTCTCCAGCAGCTCCTCGAGCAGAGCCTGTTCCTCCAGCGTATCCACGTAATCCAGGGTAGCCACCTTGGCCTGGCTCTCCACCAGCCTGAACAAGGTTCCCTGAATGGGTTTGATGTGGCTGGCTCCCTGTAGCTGCTGCCACAGCATCAGGTCTTGCCCCGCATTGCGTCAACGAACTGCAGTACGGTCATCAGCCCCTGAATACGAGTGATCTGCTCGGCGGGGATGCCGCCGGTAATCCGGTTGGGCGTGCGCATGAAATGCCTTATCCACTCCTCATCTCCGCCAGTCAAGGCATGCAGCGCCCGGGCAAGGCGAATCAGCAGCAAGGCCAGCTCGCCCTGCTTGCTGGTCGGGGCCAGCGCCTGGCTCTGCTTGAGGCGACTGACGGCCGTACGATGAATGCCGAGCACATCCCCAAGCTCGGCTTGTCGCAGGCCCAGCTGTGCAGCGGCCCGCAGTACGGCCTTGGCCAGTACCGACTCGGCAGAGGGAGCGAAGCGTTCGGCTGTATGCATGACATTCTCCTGTTCGTTATGCACATTGTAGTAGTATTTGTTGCATGTTGCACATGTGCCGATCAGCTGCCTGCTCTAATGCCGAAGCCGTTCGGGTACAGGGACAAGCCAGCGCTCCGCAATTGGGATAAAATGCCCGCTTTTACTTCTACCTGAGAGGTGCATCCGTGGGATTGACCGTTCTGGGACTGTCCGGCGCTTTGAGCCATGATCCGTCCGCTGCCCTGTATATCGATGGCAAGCTGATTGCTGCCGTGGAGGAAGAGCGCTTCGTGCGGGACAAGCATGCCAAGAACCGCATGCCCTACGAGTCGGCCAAATTCTGCCTGGAGCAGGCCGGAATCACTCCGGCGGACGTGGATATCGTCGCCATACCCTTCGCACCCATCAGTATCTTCGAGAAGGCCCGCTGGCACTACGCCAAGCGCTACTGGTATGCGCCTGACCGCTCGCTGGATGCCATTCTCATGGGCAACCGCCGTTACCACCGCTACAGGAAACGCATCCAGTGGTGCCTGCAGCAGCTGGGTTTCGATCTGAAGAAGGTCAAGCTGGAGTCGGTCGAGCATCACCTGGCGCATGCCTCCAGCGCGTACCACTGTTCCGGCTTCCAGGAGAAGACCGCGATTCTGGGCATCGACGGCAAGGGTGAGTATGCCACCACCTTCTTCGGTTACGGTGAGAATGGCCAGATCCACAAGATCAAGGAATTCTATGACCCGGACTCCCTGGGCGGCCTCTATGGCGCGCTGACCGAGTACCTGGGCTTCGAGATGCTGGATGGCGAGTTCAAGGTCATGGGCATGGCGCCCTATGGTGACGCCGCCAAGTACGATTTCTCCCGTCTGGCCAGGTTCGAGAACGGCGAGCTGATCATCAATACCGACTACGCCAACGTCATCGGCTTCCGCCGTTACAAGGAAAAGGGCAAGGGCTACTACTTTTCGCCCAAGCTGATCGAGTGGCTGGGGCCCAAGCGCGAAGGCGACATCGCCGACGATCCCTACATCCATTATGCCGCCAGCATGCAGGCCCTGTTCGAGAAGCTGGCGCTGGAAATGATGGACTACTACCTGGGCGATATCATCCGTGAAACCGGCAAGATCGCCTTTGCCGGCGGCTGCGCGCTGAACGTCAAACTCAACCAGAAGATCATTGCCCGCCCCGAGGTCAAGGAGCTGTTCGTCCAGCCCGCTTCCGGCGATGCCGGTACCGCTGTCGGTGCCGCCGCCTACATCTCGGTGAAGAATGGCGTGCCGGTGGAGAAGATGGAACACGTCTACCTCGGTCCCAGCTACAGCAACGAGGATGTCATTGCCGCCTGCGCCCGCCACCCGAACAAGCCCCAGTGGCAGAAGATCGACGATGTGCCCGAGCGTATCGCCAGGATCATGGTGGAGGGCAATCCGGTCGCCTGGTTCCAGGGGCGCATGGAGTTCGGCCCGCGGGCCCTGGGTGGTCGCTCCATCATCGGCTGCCCGAGCGTCAAAGGTGTGGCCGACCGGATCAACGAACAGATCAAGTTCCGCGAACGCTGGCGCCCGTTCTGCCCTTCCATGCTCGATACCGTGGCGCCCAAGATGCTCAAGGTCGACCACCCCAGCCCCTTCATGACCTTCACCTTCGAGGTCAATGAGGAGTGGAAGGACCGGGTACCCGAGGTCGTGCACGAGGATGGTACCTCCCGCGCCCAGGTACTGGAGCGCCGCCACAACCCACGCTGGTACGACCTGATGGTGGAGCTGGAGAAGCTCACCGGCAACGGTGTGTCCCTCAATACCTCGCTGAACCGTCGTGGTGAACCCATGGTGTGCTCACCCACCGACGCGCTGAACATGTTCTATGGCTCGGATCTGCAGTATCTGATCATGGAGGATGTGCTGGTAGTGAAGGAGGGCGCTCGCGGATTATGAAATCGCCTGAAGGCGGGTCGACATCACAACCCTGGGTGCTGCAATTCTGTCACGGCTACGATGGACCGTTTCTGGATTGCGCTCGTCAGTACGCTGCGCTTTTTTCTGGATCGCAATATAAAGTCTGCACGGTATATTTGACCGGTTCGCCGAGCGACGAGGTCGTTCGCGGCTCAGCGTCTGACGAAGTAGTCTTCCTTGATTACCATAGCAGGGACATCCGCGGGTTGAAGCTTGATGCAATACGCTGGGTACGCGAACTGGTAAGTGGGCGGGAGTTTCATTTCTGTATAGCCCATCGCTTCAAGCCGATCTATATCAGTCTGTTCGCTACGCGTTTGCCGGTTATCGGCGTCCACCACGCGTTCGGGGTATATCAGCGCAAGATGCGGCGCTGGTTCGTGAGGCGTTTTCGCGCGCGATTGTTGCTGCTCGGGGTATCCGATGCAGTTCGGGATGATATTGGACGCTGCCTCCCCGGCTGGGACAGCGCCGGTCTCGCGACTCTCTACAACCGTATTGATGTGACGGCTATTCAGGCTGAACAGCTGACGCGTGAACAAGCGCGCGCGCATCTTGGGCTACCTCGTGATGCTTGGGTCGTGGGTAATGTGGGCAGACTGCACCCGGACAAGGATCAGGCGACGCTCATCCGTGGCTTCGCAGCCGCGCTACCTGGCCTCCCCAACGGAAGCGTGCTGGCGATCATGGGTACGGGGCGGTTGAAGGACAAGCTCAAGGACTTGGCAATGCGGTTAGGGGTGGCGAGCCAGGTCCTGTTTCTGGGTCAGGTCAAACATGGCAGACGTTATTTCAAGGCCTTTGACGTGTTTGCGCTTACCTCAGACCACGAGCCGTTTGGTATGGTCCTGCTCGAGGCCATGGCGGCTGGAGTGCCGCTGTTGAGTACCGATTGCGGAGGCGCCAAGGAAATCGTCGAGGGTATCGGGCCGTTGTTCCCGTTGGGAGATGCAGATACTCTGGCAACCGTTCTGCTGGAATTGTCCCACCTGACAGAAGCGGATGTGCAGTTGCTGAGACAGCGAATGTTGCAACGTCTGAACGAGCATTATGTGGATGATGCGATTCGCCCGCTGTTTTTTCAGATACTACGGGAGAGTGGTCGTGTCAGCTAAGCCCCCCAGTCTGTTGATCCTGATACCTTATTTCGGGCAATGGCCTTTCTGGATGCCCCTTTTTCTAAAGAGTTGTGAATTCAATCCCGATATCAATTGGCTGCTTATCGGAGATTGCGGTGAGCCTTTGGGCTTGCCGGGGAACGTCCAATATCGGTATTGCGGGTATGCTGAATACTGCGACCATGTGTCAGCGCTGTTAGGACTGGAGTTTTACCCTCAAAACCCCTACAAGCTTTGTGATCTCAAGCCCGCGCTTGGTTTTATCCATCAGCAAGAGACCGAAGGCTACGATTTCTGGGGGTTTGGTGATTTAGATTTGGTCTATGGCGACCTCAGGTCCTACTTCACGGAAGAAAAGCTCCGCCGCTACGACTTCTTTTCGACCCATGCGCGCCGGGTATCCGGTCATCTCTGTTTACTGCGCAATAACGAGCGTATGCGCAATCTGTTCTGGCAGATCCCAATGTTCCATGAGCGGATACAGGATCAGCAGCATCATGCCTTGGATGAGGGCGGGTTTTCTCGCCTGTTCCTGAAGCGGAAGAACTTCCCTGAGCCATTGTTCAAGCTGGTAGGGCTCTTCAATCCCCTGCGCCGCGCTGCCGAGTTCCAAGAGGCCTTCAGTACGCCCAATGGCAAGGTAGCTTGGGTTGATGGTACCCGCGATTTTCCGGACTGTTGGCAATGGGAAATGGGTCGACTGACTAACGACCGCATGCTCGGAAAGACCTACCCCTACTTTCATTTTCTGGGTTGGAAGCGTCTGTTCGGCGAGAACAGCGAGCTGACTGATCCTGTCCGGATCAGCGCCCTAGCTGCAGCGCAGAAGTGGCGTATCGACTGTCGGGGATTTCATCCAGCCTGATGATTCAGGCCAGACGTTCTCTATGCCGCAGGCAGAATGAATAGAAAAATCCACCCACTAGACCGATCACATAGGTGCCGGTCGGATAGATGATATAGGACTCGAAGCAGCTGACGACCAGCCAGAAGACGAAGAATGTCCAGGCAAAGAGAAAGACGTCTAACGGCATCTGCTTTTGTTGATAGGCTTTGATAGTCGCGCGACCGACCAGAGTGATGAGCGCTACAATAAACATCGCGCCGATCAGACCTATTTCCACCAGCGTCTGAAGGTAGGAGTTATGCAGGTGGTTAAACTGTTTTTTGAAGGCATCGCTGAACAGATCTGAGTTGCGAATCAGGGGTCTGGACCCGCGCCCGCCCCAACCCATGAAGGGCTTCTCCATTATCCAGCCGGCTGCAGCTGACCAGCTGGCAACGCGAATCTCGATACTGCTCAAATCACGCTCCTCATGGCTAGCGGCTTGTCGCAAGCTCTCCCATGTAACCTTCTCTGACTCGAGGCGGTCGCTAACCAGCTCGGGGATGTCAAAGCTGCTGGCCAGCAGAACCAATAGCGCCCCAGCTGTGATACTCGCCAGCAGCGGTTTGCGCAGCGAGAGTTGAGGCCGCCCCTGGAGCCAGTAAGCGGTTCCAAGCAATGCGGGAAGCACAAGCAGAGTAACGCATAATCCCAGCCAGACCGCGCGTGTCTGAGAGACAAAGATTCCCCAGAAGGAAAACAGCCAAGCCAGTGCCCAGAGTATTACGCCAAGAGGAGCAGCAGGCCCCCACCTGCGCCTTGTCCAGATAAACAGACGCGGTGCGAAAGCGGTCAATGCCAGGGCGCAGGTCGCAAACACGATACCCGTATGCTGGGCATTGTGAATACCGAAGTCGACACGTTCACCCTGCCAGGCGTTGCGCCATTCGGTGGGGTTGAACTGCACTACCAGGTACACCAAGAGCCCAGCGAACGCTACCCAGAGCAGTCGCCACGCGGTCAGCAGACTGCTTCGGGATATGGCATATGCGATAGCGACGAAGTAAAGGACCCTGAGGAAACGACGGTCACTGGTCGTGGGAGGGAAGTGATCGGGCAGTGTCAGCCGGTGCCAGATGATCGAGAAGACAACGAACAGGAAGAACGCAAAACCAAGGAGAATCACCGGATCCTTCCGAAGATCCGCATTTGATGGCGCCACGGTCATAGGTACAAACAGCAGAATCAGCAGGTAACAGGCGACATCAAACAGCCTGGGAACCGGAAGCCAGAAAAACGCAAATGCGAGGCTACTGGCTCCCAGCGCGGAGTAGAGTGCTTCTCGTTTGTTCATCATCATCCGTTGTGACTACAGGAGAGCCTCTGCGCGGCTTCTGTACTCGTGATCAATTTACCTTCACCTTTCCTTGAGTATTGCCAAAATAACAGGGTGCAGGAGCTTATCAAATGTATTTGCGGGTTTCTATCCGTTTGAGATTGACCTCGGGGACGACAAGGTTCCTCTGCATCGCTACTTCAACTGACCAAACCCTCTGATTTCCATAACCAGTTGTATCTGGTCGCTGACCGGCGTCACCAAGTGCTGATCGACGTTGACTGCGGTTGACCAGCAATCAAGGGGCTAGTGTTGGTGGCCATAATATCATCCGGGAGTTATGTAATCCGGAAGACAGCATGGCGCCGTATATTTCTGGTCCTGTCATCCCTGCTGTTGACTAACGCGAGTGCTCTGAGCTTCTCCAATCAGCAGCTTGCGGTACAGGTTGTGGAACTGTTCTCCCATCCTTTCGGCGGTGAACAATTGCCGGTAACGTTCGGCTGCAGCCAGGCCGAGCTTTTCGGCAAGCTCCCGGTCATGCCAGAGCTGGTGCATGGCGGCCCTCAGCGCTGCGGCATCGCTGGGCGGGACCACCAGTCCGGTCTGCCCGGAGATATTGATATAGCTGGTACCTGTGCCGATCTCGCTGGAGATCATCGGCTTGCCGAACATGGCCCCTTCCAGCAGGGATACGCCAAAAGCTTCGGAGCGCAAATGGGATGGGAATACGATCACCCGGCTGAGCTGCAGCAGGACGTTCTTCTCGGTATCGGACAGGGGGCCAAGAAAGTGAACATTATTCAAGCGCAGACGCCGGGCCTGTTCGCGCAGTCGGGCTTCCATGGGACCCGCGCCAACAATCACCACCGGGTATTCGGTATTCCTGCAGGCGTCGAGCAGAATATGCAGTCCCTTGTAATAGCGCATGACGCCGACGAAGAGGAAGAAGCCATCGGGAAAGCGCTGTTGCCAGTAGGCCATGCGTTCCACATCCACGGGGGCGTAGCCGCTGCGGTCCAGTCCGTAGGGAATGACATCGGTCTTGTCCCGATAGTGCGCGAGAATGTCGCTGGTGGCCAGGTAGTTGGGTGAAGCCGTCACTATGCGGTCCACCGAGCCGAGGAACTGGTGCATCAGTGGACGATAGAACTGCAGCAGCACCCGCTGACGTACGATATCCGAGTGGTAACTCAGGACGCTGGGTTTGTCGTGACGTGCGTGCAGATGCAGCAGGTCCATCAATGGCCAGGGGAAGTGGTAGTGGACGACGTCATGCTCCCGGGCCAGCTCCCGGAAGCGGCCGAATACTTCCCGGGACAGTCCGGTCGACGCTATATGGGCATCGAGTTTCGCTTGGTACACCAGGTGGTTGCCTACCTTGATGGGGTTTGGAGATGGTTCCGCACTAAGGGTCAGGACACTGCTGGTGACTCCCCAGGGCTTACAGGCCTCGCACAGCTGAAAGATGGTCTGCTCAATACCACCCGTGGACTCAGGCATGTAGGCCTTGAACAGATGCAGCACGCGCATCATGAATACCTCGCTGCCTTGTATGTGTCTGTAGTGATCCGGGCACAGCGCTCCCAGCTGAACTGGCGTGACCGCTCCAGCCCCCCCTGGCGCAATCTCTCCTGCAGCTCGCTGTCTTCTATCAGGCGCAGCATCTGGGTGCGATAGCCATCGGAGTCCTCTGCATCGGCGTACAAGGCCGCGTCGCCAGCTACCTCGGGTACGGCTGCATGATCGCAAGCGATGACAGGGGTTGCGCTGGCCAAGGCTTCAAGTACTGGTAGACCGAACCCTTCATAACGTGATGGAAACAGCAGTGCGTGGGCGCCAGCCAGCAGCTGGGCTACACATTCCCCGCTCTGATACCCGAGCAGACGTATGCGCCCTGATGATAGCTCCCGGGCCGGGATGTACTCCAGCTGCTCCTGACGCCAGCCTGCTCCCCCGACGATCACCAGTGGCATCCTTTCGCGAAGGCTTTTCGGTAGTCCCAGATAGGCACCCACCGCCAGCTTCAGGTTCTTGCGCGGCTCAAGGGTGCCTACGCACAGGTAGTAGCTGCGCATCCCGACGCCAAAAGAGGTCAGACACTCTTGTAACTCGTGTTCATCCCGGGGATGAAAGCGTGGCGCCGCTCCCAGGGGGGCGACCTGTAATTTGTCTGCGGGGAGGCTGTAATGCTGTATGGCTTCCTCCGCGATGAACCTGGAGTCGACCAGGATGCGGCTGGCTCGCTGGAGGCTTGCTGGAAGCCGCCGCTCGATTTCCCTGAGGCGATCACGCGGTTGGGTTTCGGGGTAATGAACATGGGTCAGGTCATGCAGCGTCATGACCGTAGGACCATCGAACTCCAGCGGCCACAGCGTGGGCTGATGGTACAGTTCGGGTTTCAAACGCCGAATGCCCTGGTTGAAGCGCAACTGCATGAGGGCGCGCCGGGCAGGATAGGCGCCGGGCAGAAGCGCCTTGATGAGTCGGCTTGTTCTGCCGTACCCGCTACGCGGGGTTTGGGGGAATGTATCAGGCCAGCCCAGTCCATCGAACAGACAGAGTTCCATTTCCGGGAGCTGTTGCAGCGCCTGCCCCAGCTGCAGCGTGTATTCTCCCACGCCGGTCCGAGGTGCCTGGAGTACGCTGGCATCAAAGGCGATCCGCACCTCAGCCTCCGGCTGCCGCTCGAGTGCGGGTTTGCACCCGTGCAATCAGCTGAACTGTTGCTTCCTGCCAGCTCTGCCATCGCCATTGGTCTGCTGTATCTGCAGTTGGAAACTGGCCGCTGTCCTCAAACTGGATAACAAGCTGGACGAGAGAGGCGGGATCGCTCAGGTCGAAGTAGGCCATACTGTTTTCACCGATTTCTCGGAAAACCGGGATATCGCTTGCCATCACCGGCAGGTTGCGCTGCATGGCCTCTACCAGGGGGAGCCCGAAACCTTCGACATGTGAAGGAAAGACCAGTGACCTTGCGTGCAGATAACAATGCTCAAGCTCGCGATCGTTCAGATCGTTCAGCATGAACAGACGCTGGCCCAATTGCGGATGCTGGCGTATGCGTTCGATGAGCCGTTCCGTTTTCCAGCCGATCTTTCCGACAAAACACAGGGCCACATCTCGATTCTCGGACCACAGCTGATCGAATGCATCCAGCAGATAGGCATGATTCTTACGTGGCTCGATGGTGCTGACCATCAGGTAGACGGGGCGTTGCCGGAATACGCTTTCCACCTCGGGACGCACTGTGCTGTTCGGCGCTATCTGATCAAGGTCACTGCCCAGGTGAAAATAGTCGAACCAGCGCTGTTGTGCTGCGTCCTCCCCCAGCCGGCGGCATACCTCGCCTCGAACCTGCTCGATAATGGTGCGAGAAATGGCGACATACCCATCCGCGGTTCGGGTTATCCAGTCAAACCAGTGGTCGAAGACCCTCACCAGACCGTCATCACAGAATTGAGGATGGGTCAGGGGAATGAGATCGTAGATGACAGCCACAATCTTGACGCCTTCTGACTTGAGCCGCTCCGCCATTGGAAAGAAATCAGCGTGCCACGACGAATCCAGCAGTATAAGTACGTCCCCGGGCTTATAGGTCAGGGGTTCTAACCGGTTGGTTTCGGCATAGTTGAGTGACATCCATGACAGGCACTTCATAACCACTCTCAGCGCCAGCTGCATAACCAGACAGGCCAGCTGCTTAACGCTGCGGACGATCGAATAATTGCCTTCTCGCAGGGAGGCGCGGTACAGGGCTGTGCGCTCTCGTAATCGGCCAAGCCGATTGTGCTGTCGGGTCAGCCAGGCGTGTACGCGCGACTTGAACTTCTGATCCGGATCAGGTTGGAGTTGATTGACACGGTAAATCTCACCCGGTGTCAGGATGACGGGAATGCATTCCGGTGCGTGGGCTTGCTCCAGGTTGTTGATAACGTTGCGTACCACCCGCTGGATGCCCGAGTTGACATTGGGATGCTCATAAACATAGGTACATTCAACGAGAAAGCGCATCCGCTGCCGCTCCTTGTACGAGTTGAGGCCGTTCAATTTCCAGCTGCGCATCCAACGAGGCGCAGCCGACGAAGTCCGGCTTTCGCGTGTTGATGACATGGAAAATCAGAGCGAAATCACGCCATTCATAGTTCTTGTCCAGGTGTGAGTCCAGGCGCGACAGACTCAGGGCCACGGAGTAATTGCCCTTGCCCAGGTCAGCATTGAACCGGTAGCTGTAAACCACCTGTTCGCCGGCCCGCAGGTTCTCAAGCGGACGGTTGATCCTGTGGGTGTTGATGCCGTAAATCGCCTGACCCATGCGGTCTTTTATCATGAAGCCGAGAACCAGCCGTTCGATGTCGGCGTGGATGTCGACGGTAATCCTGAGAGTGACCGGTGTGCCTGTTTCCAGCACATCAATGGGCTTGCCCTGATCGTTGAGCAGTGTGACGTCAGCGATGCTTGCTTCGCCAGTGCCGGATATGGTGCGAACGCGATTGTTCGGTAGACGTTCCTGACGGATGGTGCTCTGTTCGCGCTCGGCAATCATCGCACTGAAGAAGTCCATGACCTCTTCGGGGGCGCCAGCGAGGGCCACTCGGCCCCTGTCCAGCAGCAATGCCCTGTCGCATATGGTCTGTATCGCCTGGCGATCATGGGAGACGATCAGGAGGGTAGTGCCGGCCTTGCGGAATTCACGGATACGGTCAAAGCTCTTGTGTTGGAAATAGGCGTCACCCACCGAGAGTGCTTCGTCGACGATGAGTATGTCGGGCCTGCGGCAGGTGGCCACGCTGAATGCCAATCGCATCTGCATGCCACTGGAGTAGGTGCGCACAGGCTGATCCATGTACTCCCCGATCTCGGCAAAGCCTTCGATTGCCGGCATGAGGTGGTGCAGTTCTTCCACGCTCATGCCCAGCAACTGCCCTGCCATAATGGCGTTCTGGCGTCCGGTGAACTCCGGATGAAAGCCCATACCCAGTTCCAGCAGGGCCGCTACCTTGCCTTCTAGCCTGATGCTGCCGGCGGTTGGCTGTGTAGTACCGGTGATCATCTTCAACAGGGTGCTCTTGCCGGCACCATTGACACCGATGATGCCGAGAGCTTCTCCCGGAGATACCTGGAAACTCACATCCTTCAGTACCCAGTGCAACTGATGTCGGGGTCTGGCGCCGGGCAGGAGCCATTCGGCCAGCCGCGACCAACGGGTCGGGTATTGTCTATAGGCCTTGCCCAGTTCTGAAACAATGATGCTGCCCATCAGAGTTCATCCACCATTTCACCGGAGCGTTTACGGAACAGTGACAGCGCAACCAGGCATAGCAGGACAGAGATCACTGCCATCGGCCACAGGCTTTGCCATTGGGGCCAGGCGGCGTTGACGAATATGCCCTGATAAGCCTGGACCAGCGGCACCATCGGATTCCAGCGCAACAGCTCTGCTGCGCCTTCGGGCAGAATGGTGGGTGGGTAGATGATAGGGGTGAACCAGAACCAGAACTGCAGAACGATGCCGGTCATCTGCCCGACGTCACGAAAAAAGACGTTCAGTACACCGAGGATGATGCCCAAGCCCACCGCGAATACCACCTGAACCAGCAGGACGGGCAACATGCCAAGCACCACCCAGCCGGGGAAATTGCCGGTGACCACCAGAAAGCCCAGGAACAGCCCGAAGATGATGGCAAAGTTCAAAAGCGCATTGAGTACCACTACCAGCGGCAGACAGATTCTTGGAAAGCTGAGCTTTTTCAGCAGGTTGGCATGTTCCAGGAAGACAGCCTGGCCGCGGCCCAGTATCTCGGCAAACAGGCCCCAGGTGAGCAGGCCTGCACACAGGTAGATGCCGTAGCCCAGATCGTTATCCACACCCGGCAGGCGTGCCTGCATCAACCGGGAGAAGATCACGGTGTAAACGATGATCATCGCCAGCGGGTTGATGATGGTCCACAGGGCGCCGAGCAGAGAGTTACGGTAGCGTGACTGGAACTCTCTCTGCACACTGCCCAGCACGAAACCCCGGTAATGCCAGAGCGAGCTTAGTATCGCCATCGACATCAGGTCGCCCGCCCGTACTTGTCATCCAGGCGAACGATGTCATCCTCGCCAAGATATTCGCCACTCTGCACCTCAATGAGCACCAGATCGATTACCCCGGGATTGCTCAAGCGGTGCTTGTGCCCGGCGGGTATGAAGGTCGACTCGTTGGTGTTCACCATACGCGGCTGATCCGACCCGTTGACAATCTGAGCCATGCCCTGAACAACAATCCAGTGCTCGCTTCGGTGATGATGCAACTGCAGGGAAAGCGCTGCGCCGGGCTTGACCACAATGCGCTTTATCTTGAAGCGTGGCCCTTCTTCCAGCACGGTATAGCTGCCCCAGGGGCGGTTCACCGTGTTGTGCAGATGGTATGCCGGATGCTTTTCATGCTTCAGGCGTTTGGCGATCCGGCCTACGTCCTGTACGCGATCCGCGCGGGCGATAAGAACAGCGTCATCGGTATCCACAATGATCAGATCTTCCAGCCCCAGAGTAGCGACCAGACGACTTTCACTGTGCACCAGAGTATTGCGGGTGTCTTCCAGCAAGGCATCCCCGGTGACCCTGTTGCCCTGTTTGTCGGCAGGCACCAGGTCCCCCAGAGCAGTCCAGGAGCCAATATCGCTCCAGTCGAAGGCGGAGGGGACTACCGCGACCCTGCTGGAATGTTCCATGAGGGCATAATCGATGGAGATGTCCGGGAGCTGCACGAAACTCTCGCAATGCAGCTCCTGAAGTCTGATGCCTCCGCTGTCATGGGCAGGACTGGCGTTCAGACAAAGTTCGGCCGCATCCAGGATGCCGGGGGCGTGGAGGCGCAGCTCGGTCAGGAAGGTGTCGATCCGGAAACAGAAAATGCCGGCATTCCACAGAAACTGCCCACTGCGCAGATACTCCTGGGCGGTTGTCAGATCGGGTTTCTCGACAAAACGAGCCACTCTGGATCCACCCCAATCATCCAGAGGCGATCCCGTTTCGATATAACCGAACCCGGTCTCGGCGCGTGTCGGGACGATGCCGCAGGTCACCAGATAACCTTGCTCTGCGAGTTGCCGGGCATGTCCCATCGTCTGGCAGAAGGCGCCTTCGTTCTCGATCAGGTGGTCGGCGGCCATGACGACCAGCACAGTGTCCTCGCCATGGCTTGCAGCTAGAGCCAGTGCCGCATGGGCGATGGCGGCAGCAGTATTTCGGCCTTCGGGCTCCAGCAGGTAGTGGGCTTGGTGGTGCTGGCCGGTAACCACCTCCAGTAGCTGGTCCTTGCTGGAAAAATAATGCTCTCGGTTAGTAACAGTCACAATGGTGCCGCCGTCAGGCAGCAGGGCGGCTGCTCTGCGATAGGTCTTGCCCAGCAGCGTCTGGCCATCCGGAAGACGAATGAAAGGTTTGGGGTGCCCTTCGCGTGAAACCGGCCATAACCGCGTGCCGGCACCGCCGGACAGAATGACGGGGACGAGCGACATATTGTTACTCCTTGCTGACCCTGCGCAGATCAGCTTCAACCATCATGGCAACGAGTTCGGCAAGGGTGGTCCGGGCGGACCAACCGAGCTTGCGTTGGGCTTTGGCTGGATTCCCCAGCAGTACGTCTACCTCCGCGGGGCGGAAAAAGCGCGGGTCGATAACGACGTGATCCTGGTAATTGAGGCCTACATGCTCGAAGGCCAGGGCGCACATATCGCGAACACTGGCGGTGCGTCCTGTTGCCACCACATAGTCGTCGGCCTGATCCTGCTGCAGCATGAGCCACATGGCTTCCACGTAATCCCCGGCATATCCCCAGTCGCGCTTGGCATCGATATTACCCAGTCGCAATTCCTTCTGTTTGCCGAGTTTTATGCGCGCTACCGCATCGGTCACCTTACGGGTGACAAACTCGATACCACGCAGGGGTGATTCATGGTTGAACAGGATTCCGCTGGAGGCGTGGAGATTGAAGCTTTCCCGATAATTCACCGTGATCCAGTGTCCGTACAACTTGGCGACCCCATAAGGGCTGCGTGGATAGAAGGGCGTTGATTCGTCCTGCCGCTCCGCCTGGATCAGGCCAAACATCTCGCTGGTGGATGCCTGATAGAAACGTGACTCTGGTGAGAACTGGCGAATAGCTTCCAGCACGTGAGTAACCGCCAGTCCATCGACAATACCGGTGGTGACCGGCTGGTCCCAGGAGCTGCCGACAAAGCTCTGGGCTCCGAGGTTGTAGACCTCATCAGGCCGGGACTTGATTACGGCCCGCTGCACGGAGCAGGCATCGGCGAGATCACCCTCGATAAACTCGATATCGCTGGCGATCCCCAGCTCGCGCAAACGCCAGCTGGTGTCGGTGCTGCGACGCGCAACCAGGCCATACACCCGGTAACCCTTGTCCAGAAGCAGTTTGGCGAGGTAGGCGCCATCCTGACCCGTTACGCCGGTAATAAGTGCATGCTTGTTCATTATTATCAGTCCCTCTTTTCCCAATCGGTGAGCACATCGCGCAAGGTTGTTGTGATTGGTACCCGGGGTTGCCAACCGGTATGCCTTTGGAGTTTGTTGCTGCAGCCGCGTGTACGGCGCTGTTCTGCTTTACGCAGACGCGTGGAGTCCTGTTGCAGCGTGATCTGGACATCAGCCAGTTCTGCCATTTGCATTATGAGGTCGCGAATAAGCTGTTCCTGGCCTGAACAGACGTTATAGATTTCTCCCGGCTGGCCTTTATCCAACAGGTCGAAATAGGCCTGAACCACATCGCGGACATCCAGAAAGTCGCGAGTGACATCCACGTCGCCGACCGATATCTGCGGTGACTGCAGACCCTGCCGTACACGCAGAAGCTGGCGCGCCATGTCTGGCAACACAAAGTGGTCAGCCTGACCGGGCCCTGCATGATTGAAGGGACGGGCGATCAGGATGCGCCAGTCCGGCTCGCTGAACGACCATTGCAGACAGAGGTGTTCCGCCGCCAGTTTGCTGACCGCATAGGGATTGCGTGGCTGGGGTGGGCAGGATTCAGTAATGGGCAGTTGCTCAATAGCGACCTGGCCATACACATCGCCGGAACTCACATAGAGAAAGGTGCCTCGGAAGCCGCGGCGCTTGAGTGCCTGCAACAGATTGAGAGTGCCCAGCAGATTGATCTGCAATGTCTGCGCAGGGTCACGGA
The DNA here is from genome assembly GCF_900115905.1 of Halopseudomonas formosensis. Taxonomy (GTDB): domain Bacteria; phylum Pseudomonadota; class Gammaproteobacteria; order Pseudomonadales; family Pseudomonadaceae; genus Halopseudomonas; species Halopseudomonas formosensis. Next base: position 334,042 of record NZ_FOYD01000003.1, on the reverse strand, counting down.
AGGCCTGCGGTACGAACGTCTGGCCGGCCAGATGGATGACTGCTGCCGGGCAGCAGTGGGCAAGCCAATCATCGAGGGAAACCGGGTTCAGCAGATCATGCGGCGCGTGGGGTATGACGCGCCATCTTCCTGCGGCCAAAGCCGTTACATGGCGGCCGACAAAGCCGTTCTGGCCAGTGATCAAGAGATCACGCACAGTACATTTCCTTACGGCGCGGTGGTCGCGAGGGTCTTGGCTGGACAGAATCTCGCCGGTGCGAGGAGCAGTTCAGTTCAAATGGCACGTGCCGTAACATTCCGCCGCCTTGTTTTTATGTTGCGACTTCTTGGTGGACTTCGATTGTCCTGTGGTGAGACAGAATTGCAGGTATTAAACGTGTGTTTGAATGTCGTGTCAAGTACTCGGAAAGTTGCTCTTTTAATCATTTCGCTTCGTTTTCTGCGAACTTGTCTGCATTTTCAATGCACAGTTCGGTGCGGATGATTCTAAGTCGGCTTGCGGGCGATGATTACCTGGCTTTTCGGCAAGGCCTCGTCAAGCGCCTGCTTGATGCGTGGACCGTCTCGCATCGATAGCAGCGTCTCCCAGGTGGTACCCCAGTGCCTCAGTAGGGGATGCCATGGTTGATCGAGGTCCTGGTCGCAGGTCCAGAAAAACGCCCAGAAGATCGACCAGAAAAAACCATAGGTAGTCTGCTTCTCTACGATCAATCCTGATTGATTGACCAGGTCGCGGAAGTCGTCCCGGGAGAATATGCGAATATGGTGCGGCTTCTCGAAGTACAGTGGCGGCGCCACCAGCTGCTGAACCTGTTCGCTGGCGGGGTCGGGCACGCTGAGCAGATACAGGGCTCCGGGTTTACCCACTCGAACCAGTTCCGCGAGAAAGCGTTCGGGATCATCCACGTGCTCCATGACCTCGGTGCAGATCACCTTGTCGAATTCCTCGTCCCGCAGGGGCAATGGATTGGCGGCGCTGACCAGGCCGCGAACCTGACGTGCGGGGGAGTCCTTCAGACGGAGCTCGATTTCGGCGATCTTGCCCTCGTCGATGTCGACAAAGGTAACCGCCGCTCCGCGTTGCGCACAATGGGATATGAAGCCTCCATCGCCGCAGCCCACATCCAATACGCTGTCTTCGGAAGTCACCATGAAGTCTGAGAACAGCTCTCCGCTGTCCTGGAACCAGCCAGTCAGTTTCGCGTCCTGCATGGTGACGTCCAGGCTGGGAGGAGGAGTCTGCTCTGCTTGAAAGACAGATTTTTCCGCCTTTTGCACAGATGGCGACAACATGCGTTTGAATCGAGTGAGCATAATCTGTTTCCTGTCGGCGTTCAGGGCTGCGGCTTGCGCGCGATGAATATCTGGCTCTTGGGCAGTGCCTTATCCAGCTCGCGGATCAGCGGCTGGGCCTCCTCAAGACTGCTCAGACGTGCCCATAGCAACGTCCAGTCGTCCAGCAGTGGGAAGTAGGGCGGCTTGGTGCAATCATGGCTGACCGCTTGGGGCGTATTATTTGCCGCCCGGTCGCAGACCCAGTACATGTTCATCCAGAGGTTCCAGAAGAACCCGTAGCTGCTTCGCTCGACAATCTCCAGGCCGGCAGATGTGATGCGTCGTTCCAGGTCGGCGGTTTCGAAGATGTGGATATGATTGGGCTTGCGGAAGTACTCTGGTGGAGCGATAGGCAGCTGCAGCCTTTCGGCTGACGCGTCCGGTACCGAGATGAGGTAAAGCGCCCCCGGCTTGCCGATGCGGGCCAGCTCGACAAGTATCGCGTCGGGATCATCCACATGTTCCAGCATTTCCATTGCGATGACCCTGCTGGCAAAACCATCTTCAATAGGCAGCGGGGTGCAGTCAGTGACGATACCGCGAGGGTCCCGGGCGGCGGTGCTTCTGATCTTTTCGTACAGACGCTCGACATTGGTCGGGTCCAGATCACAGTACACCACCTGGGCTCCGTAGCGAGCGCAGAAAAGACTGGCGCCGCCCGCCCCGCAGCCAACATCGACCACGACATCTTCGGCGGTAACAGGGAAGCCACGAAAGAGCTCGCCGGTCTCGGATTGATACCAGCCAGCCTGGACCGCATCTTTGAGGCCGACATTGCGGGCATCGTGGAAGTCGGGGTGGTCTGCCTTGCGTTGCCATTCTTCCAGGCTGGGGACGCGCAACCATTCAGGAATCATGCTGGTGTTTTCTCGATCACAGGGTTCAGAAAATGGGCGAGACGCTCGGCGGCCGTAGCTTGCGAGCAGTGTCGTTGCATGCGCTGCTCGGCAGCTCGTGCCATGGCCCTATAGGTCTCGGGTCGTTCGCGATAGCACTCGAAGGCGGCACGGTAGGCTCTGCGCAGGGAGGCCCAGTCGATCTGCTGGCGCAGCGTCCGGTAGGCCACCCGAGGATCATGTGGCCAGGCGGTGGCGTCCGCCCAGCTGTCGACGGTAAAGGCGATGTCCGGGCTGATGTAGTCGGCCAATGCCGAATGACAAGGGGCGACCGCGGGCTTGCCGCAGGACAAGTATTCCATCAGGGGCAGGCATTGCCCTTCGCCGTAGGAGGTGTTGACGGCGAAGTGGGTTGCTCTCAGCAACTGCAGGTAGGCCTCGTCATCGAGAAAACCGTTGAGTATCACCAGGCGGCAACGAAACGCCGGCAGCCTGGGCAGCAGCATGAGGAAGCCCTGCAGGGCATCCTCATGTCGGCGGTGCCCGAGCTTCAGAACCAGGGTGGCATCGGGCTGGTCGTGAAACTCCACGCAAAACGCGGTGATCATGTCGACCCAGTTCTTGCGTCCGTCGTGGGGGTTGAACAGACTGGTGAACACTACCCCGTCCAGCTTCAGTTGACGGCGGCCGAGCTGCCAGGGGTCGGTACGCACTGCCCAGCGATCCAGAGGCCTGCGCAGCCGCTCCGGCAGGCGGGAAGCCAGCACCTGCTGGTACCAGGCAACCAGATGTTCCAGGGTAATCCGACGCGCGGTCTTGGGGCCGCGGCGAAACCCCTTGTTCTCGTCAATGGGAATCACGCTGCGTGCTTCTGCTACCGCACGAATGATGTCCTCTTCGGTAGGCAGCCAGCGTGCCAACTCCGGATCGTGGGTATCGAACAGGGTGCCCCTGGCGATCTCTATGGAAGCCTCGGCCGTGTGGCTGGTCTGGCTCAGCCAGCGGCGAGCTTCGGCCAGGCGGTCCTGAAGCGGAGCAGGTATGTCAATGACCGGAAATTCCTCACCCATGAGCTTGCGTACCGCCATGGCGCTCTGCCTGGAGTGCACTATGGCCCCGGCGCATTGTTCCAGGCACCAGCGCCAGTCCATCTCCGGCCTGTCGTGCCACCAGGCCTCATCCGGCATGCTGCTGAACTCCCAGGCGAATACCGGAATGGTAGGGCAGTCCAGCCCCAGCGTGGTGAGATGGGGAGGGGAGAAGCTCAGGAAAATGCATTGCTGGCCACGCGCAATCGCGTCGTGGTAGCGACGGTCGACCTCGCTGGCGGGATCCTCTACGATCTCCACCTCTCCGAGCTGTTGCAATACCGGCATGAATTCGCGCAGCACGAAGAAGTAGCTGTATTCCGGTTCCCCGAAATTCTGCAGGATGGTTTCGGCGTTCATGGCCGAGTAGGCCAGGATCTTCATGCTTCAGCCTCCACCTGTTCGGCGGCGACGAGGGTGTTGAGAAACGCCTTTAATTCGGCAGCTACAACGGAGGTTTCGGACAGCTGCTGCATCCGCTGCCAGCCACAGACGGACATGCGTTGATAGGCCTCAGGGTCGGTTCGGGCCAGTGTGTGGCAGTCGCGGTAGCCCTGCATCAGTGACTCCCAGTTCAACCGGTGTCGGCGGCTGCCGAGAATGCCCACCGGGTCGTGGGACCAGCTGGCCAGCTCCTCCGAGGTTTCCACGAGGCGGGCGACGTCCTCGTCCAAATAGTCCAGCATGGCCGTGTGTCTGGGGGCCAGAGCGGGTTTGCCGGCCGAGAGGAATTCCATCAGCGGCAGACACAGGCCTTCCGCGTTCGAGGCATTGATATAGAAGTCGGTCAGCGTAATGAGCTCGCGGTACTTGTCGTCATCCAGAAAGCCGTGAAGCGCCACTACCCGACACTGGAAGGGGGCCAGCCTGGATAACAGCGTCAGCAGAATGATGCGATAGGACTCCAGGTCGTGATGGGTCATCTTCAGGATCAGGGTTGCATCAGGGGTGTCGCGGAAGGCCCAGCAGAATGCGGTGATGATGTCGATCCAGTTCTTTCTGCCATCCATGGGATTGAGGATGCTGCAGAACACCACCCCGGAGAGCTCGAGTCGACTCTTCTCCTGCGGCTGCAAACCTGCCTGGCTGGGTGGCGGCTGCTCGCCGCTGGGCTTGGGAGCCACACGGGGATGTCGGTCGCGGCGCAGGGCGGCAATCCAGGAGCGGAACAGGTTCCAACTGAGCCGCCACGGACCGGGTTGCGCCGTTACCGGGCAGGTCACACTGTGGCGGGGCGGGCGCGGCAAATGTTGCACCAGGCCGTCTGCCGACAGCCCCAGGACGCTGCTGTCGATGATATTGCCGGAAAACTCGAAGCTGCGTGGTCCCGAGTGGGGCTGCCAGCCCCCGGCGGGGAGCAGATCACCAAAATGCGCCCATACCGGAGCGGGTATTGTGACCACGGGGTAATCCGGCCCCATCAGATTGCGTATTGACTGTGCAGACTCGTGGCTGCAGGCGATGGCACCGGTAATGCGGGTAAGCACATACCGCCAGTCGTGACGGGCATCATTGTCCCACATGCGATCAGGCGCGTCGGGGAATTCCCAGGCGAACAGGCAGACGGTAGGGCAGCGCAGATGCAGGGGAGTCTGCTGCGGAGGACTGATGCTGAGGAAGATCACTGACTCGCCCGAGCTGGAGAGCTGGTGGAAGAGGGGATCAACTTCATCGGGCGAGGCGACCGGAATCACCCGGGCTATCTGCTCAAGGGCAGGCATGAACTGCTTGAACAGGAAGTAGTAGCTGTATTCAGACTTTCCCAGGGAGGTCTGGATACTGGTATCTGTCACTTTTGAATTGACGATTATGATCATTTTTATCTGTCGTTATATGCGTTCGGGCCGCGCGAGAGAACGCGCGCAACGCTCTGGAACGCGGTAATACAATCAGTATTCGCCGGCCATTGCAAGATGGCAGTTGACTGAAAACAGGGTGACCTTGCAGTCATCCTGCGGGGATGGCGGTCATCCCCGTTGTGGGAGAGGTCGCCGATCAGGAAGGCGGTTCAGCGACGGGTGGTGAACAGAGCAGTTGCTTGCGGGGACACCTTCTGCCAGTCACTCTCATAACGCAGCAGGTGTCGATAATTTCGCTTGCGCATTTGCCGGGACAGGGGGCGACCCAGGCAGCGCATATCGGAGATATCGATCAGCCCGAATCGATCATCGGGGGTCAGGACTATATTGCCCATGTGCAGGGAGCGGAAGTAGACGCCGCAGTCGTGCAGATGAGTGATGAAATCGTCCAGTCGGGCGAAGAGCTCGCGTTCATCGAATGCGGATTGCTCGTGAAGCAGCTGGCGCAACGTCTTCCCCTCCAGCGGGTGATAGTGCACGACCGAGCGGTAAGGCTCGCTCAGGCGGTACAGCTGTATCACCTCCGGGCAGGGTATACCGAGCTTCTGCAATGCGTCAGCGTTGTCTGCGAAGCGTTTTGCAGGGGGGTAGAAAGCGGTTTTGGACAACCAGCTCTTGCGCCGGAACAGCTTGAGAAAGGTACCGTCGGCCAGGCGCAGGACCTTTTCGCCGTAGGCGTCCTGCTCCAGCACCTGGGCGCCGGCGCGCCACCTGTCATATTTTTCCCTGCTCAGTAGCTGCATTGAATTAGTCCTGAAACAAAAGCGCAGTTTAACCCAAGCAGGCCCCCACTTCATGTGTGATGGTCCGGGGCGGGCGGTCCCGGCCTGCTGTGATAAACTCGCTGCCTGATTCCATTTCGCGAAGAGCTTATGTCGGACTCGAAGAAAGAAAGCTTTGCCCGCTCCAGCGCCCGCATCTACCTGCGCCTGCTCGGTTACGTCAGGCCCTACTGGATTCCCTTTGCGATCAGTATCCTGGGGTTCGTGATCTTCGCCTCCAGCCAGCCGGCCATGGCCTGGATGCTGAAATACTTCGTTGACGGGTTGACCGAGGGGGCCAGTGCCCAGTTTCTCGGTGTGCCGCTGATCTGGGGCTTTCCGCTGTTCATCATTCTGGTGGCGCTGTATCAGGGGATCGGTTCCTACCTGGGGAACTACTTCATCGCCAAGGTCTCCCTGGGGGTGGTGCATGACCTGCGCACGGCCCTGTTCGACAACCTGCTGACGCTGCCCAATCGTTACTTCGACAACAATAATTCCGGCCATCTGGTATCGCGGGTTACCTTCAACGTCACCATGGTTACCGGCGCCGCGACGGATGCCATCAAGGTAGTGTTCCGCGAGGGCCTGACGGTAATCTTCCTGTTCGGCTACCTGCTGTGGATGAACTGGAAGCTGACCCTGGTGCTGATGGCCGTATTGCCGCTGATCGGCCTGATGGTCAACAGCACCAGCAAGAAATTCCGCAAGCAAAGCAAGAAGATCCAGACCGCCATGGGGGATGTGACCCATGTGACCTCGGAAACCATTACCGGGTACCGGGTAGTGCGCAGCTTCGGCGGCGAGGATTACGAGAGCCAGCGCTTTCACAGGGCCAGCGAGAACAACCGGCAGCGGGGGTTGAAGATGGTGCGCACCGGCGCTGTCTTCACTCCGACCCTGCAGCTGGCTACCTACGGCGCCATGGCCGGGGTGATGTTCCTCGTGCTGTTCCTGCGCGGCGATGCTACCGCAGGGGATCTGGTGTCCTACATCACTGCGGCGGGCCTGCTGCCCAAGCCGATCCGCCAGCTGTCGGAAGTCAGTGCCAATATCCAGAAGGGGATCGCCGCGGCGGAAAGCATCTTCGAGCAGCTGGATGAGGAGCCGGAGCAGGATACCGGCACCATTGAGCGGGATCGAGTAACGGGTCGCATCGAGGTAAACAACCTGACATTCGGCTACCCGGGTTCTGACAAACCGGTGCTGCAGGATATCAGTTTCACTGTGGAGCCCGGTCAGATGGTGGCGCTGGTCGGCCGTTCCGGCAGTGGCAAATCGACTCTCGCCAACCTGATACCCCGTTTCTATACGCACGAACAGGGCCAGATCCTGATCGACGGTGTGGCGGTGGAAAAATACCGGCTGCGCAATCTGCGTCGGCACATCGCACTGGTTACCCAGCATGTGACCCTGTTCAACGATACCGTGGCCAATAATATCGCCTATGGTGATCTGGCCGGCGCTCCGCGGGACGCAGTGATCGCCGCCGCCGAGGCCGCCTATGCGCGGGAATTCATCGAGCAGTTACCCCAGGGGTTCGATACGCTGGTCGGCGAGAACGGGGTGCTGCTGTCAGGCGGCCAGCGCCAGAGGCTGGCCATCGCCCGCGCGCTTTTGCGCGATGCGCCCATCCTGATCCTCGACGAGGCGACCTCGGCCCTGGATACCGAGTCCGAGCGCCATATCCAGGCTGCTTTGGATCGGGTGATGCAAGGGCGTACGGCGCTGGTGATTGCCCACCGCCTGTCCACCATCGAAAAGGCGGACATCATCATGGTGATGGACCAGGGGCGTATCGTCGAGCGCGGCAGCCATGCCGAGCTGATGGCCCTCAACGGATATTACGCCCGACTGCACAGCATGCAGTTCGAGGAGAACGCGCCCAACGGGCAGGAACACGCAACAGATGAGTAATGCAATGAAACTGACCATGCCCCGTTTTGATGGCGCCCCTGTCCTGGTTGTCGGAGATGTCATGCTGGATCGCTACTGGCATGGTCCCAGTGAACGCATCTCCCCGGAGGCGCCGGTACCGGTTATCCGCGTCGACCAGATCGAGGACCGGCCCGGTGGCGCGGGCAACGTGGCACTGAACATCGCCGCACTCGGTGCACCGGCATGGCTGGTCGGTGTCACCGGCGAGGATGAGGCGGCCGAGATCCTTCGCCGCCGACTCAATGCCGCTGGTGTCTACTGCGCCTTCCAGAGCCATGCCCAGCAACCGACGATCACCAAGCTGCGTGTCATGAGCCGGCATCAGCAGTTGCTGCGGGTGGACTTCGAGGAGCCCTTCAGCACCGATGGGCAGGCCATGCTGGAGACAGTGGGCGGGCTGCTGGACAAGGTCAAAGTGGTCATCCTCTCCGACTACGGCAAGGGGGCGCTGGTCAACCATCAGGCACTGATTGCCCTGGCCCGGGAGCGGGGCCTGCCGGTTCTGGCCGATCCCAAGGGCAAGGACTTTTCCATCTACCGCGGCGCGACCCTGATCACGCCGAACATGGCCGAGTTCGAGGCAGTGGTGGGCCGCTGTGCCAGCGAGCAGGAACTGGTGGACAAGGGCATGGCGCTGATCACCGAGCTGGATCTGCAGGCGCTGCTGGTGACCCGCAGCGAGCATGGCATGACCCTGCTGCGCCAGGGCGAGGCACCCCTGCATCTCCCGGCGCGCGCCCGCGAAGTTTTCGATGTCACCGGTGCCGGTGACACTGTCATTTCTACTCTGGCAGCGGTGCTGGCTGCCGGTGAATCCCTTCCGCTGGCGGTAGCGCTGGCCAATCTGGCGGCCGGTATCGTCATCGGCAAGCTGGGTACCGCTGCCATCAGTGCGCCGGAGTTGCGCCGCGCGGTGCAGCACACCCAGGGCGCCGGCCGTGGCGTCATGTCCACCGAGCAGTTGCTGGTAGCGCTGGAGGATGCCCGGGCCCATGGCGAGCGCATTGTCTTCACCAATGGCTGCTTCGACATCATCCATGCCGGTCATGTCGGTTATCTGGAGGAGGCCCGGGCGCAGGGGGATCGACTGGTGGTGGCGATCAACGACGATGCCTCTGTCACCCGGCTCAAGGGCCCGGGCCGACCGATCAACGCGGTTGATCGGCGCATGGCGGTACTTGCCGGGCTCGAGGCTGTGGACTGGGTGGTGAGTTTTGCCGAGGACACGCCCGAAGCCCTGCTCGAGCAGGTGCGGCCGGACGTGCTGGTCAAGGGGGGCGATTACGGTATCGATCAGGTGGTCGGTGCTCCCATCGTCCAGGCCTATGGTGGCGAGGTGAAGGTGCTCAAGTTCGTCGACAGCTGCTCCACCACGGCCATCGTCGAGAAAATCCGACGTCAGGACAGCGCTGCGCCCTGATCTCGATCAGGGCCTGAAGGCGTTGCTGGCCTGGCAGAACATGCGACCGACACTGCTGGCGGTATTGCAGCGAGTGCCGAACCATTGTCTGGCCGCCTTGCGGCAGTTGCGATAATCGATGGAGCCGCTGCGGTAATTGCTGCAGACGCTGGCAAAGGTCACCTGGCTGCCATCGTGTTCGTAATACATATCGTACTTTTCCTCCGCTCCCCGGGCATCGATCCAGCGGACCGTTTCCTGCTGGCTCTGGATGATCCGTCTTTCCCGCGACGGCGCTCCTGATCGGGTCGTGCGGTGGAGAGGTGCCGCCGTGTTGATCTGTCGACTGGGCTGGTAATTGCGATCATTGAACTCGGTCTGGCGACGCGGGGCGGACTCGTTCACCGAGGCGAAAAGGCCGGGAGCCACGCTGAGAAACCACAGCAGAATGATGCCGGCGATGCGGATGGTCAGAGGCCAGGATTCCATGGCAGTACCCTTTTTCTGGCTGTCAGGATGCTGCTGAGCCTAGCAGTGGTACTGTCTCGGGGCCGTGGCTTGGGTCACATAGCGGAGGATTGCGGCGCTTCGTTTGGGTATTTTGCGACCCAGGTCGATATCCCTGGCCGGCCGGGCCGGCCAGGGGGAGGATCAGACGAAGTACAGGGCGAGGGTCTCGGCGATGTAGGCGGGCTTGTCCACGCCTTCGATCTCAAGCGTGGCGCGGGATTTCACCAGCCACTGGCCGGGGTTCTTCTCGGTCACGTCGATCACAGTCAGCTGCATGCGCACCCGGGAGCCGACCCGTACCGGCTGGATGAAGCGCACGCTGTCCAACCCGTAGTTGACTGCCATCTTCAGCCCTTCCGGACGAATCGCCAGACCGGCCGACAGCGCCGGGATCAGCGACAGGGACAGGAAACCATGGGCGATGGTGCCGCCGAACGGCGTCTGTTTGGCCTTTTCCTCGTCGATATGGATGAACTGGTGGTCGCCAGTGCAATCGGCGAACTGGTTGACCCGCTCCTGGTCGATCAGCAGCCAGTCGGAATGGCCCAGGTCCTTGCCGATATAGGAAGGCAGGTCGTTGACGGTGACGGTGGTCATGGCGTTCTCCATGGCAATATTGTTGTTGGCCCCCAGGGGGAAAGTCGTGACATGGTTGCAAGCGGTCAGGGCAGGGTCAATGGATGGGGGGCTTTCATTGGTGTGCTGAATGCTGTGACCGTAGCTCAAGCTGGTCTGAAACAGCGGGTTGCACCCCTGGGACGGACGAGCACCAGCTCGTCCAGTGGGCTGGAAGGAAGTGCGGTGTTATAGCTGGCTTCGCTCATCGAGCTGGTGCTCGACGTTCCCGGGACGTAGCACTCTGTGTCGAGCTGGAGCTCGATACTCCTGTTCAGCTGACCCCTGCCAGTAGCAGGGTGCCGGCGCCCAGCGGCCATGCGGGCAGCAGAATCGACCAGGGGCGGGGCAGGGGTTGCAGCGGCGCAGCGCGCTCCACCAGCCAGAAGGCCAGCAGGGTGGCACAGGCGGCCTGCAGTATGCTGGCCAGCACCACTGGCAGTGATAGCGGCAGAGTCAGCCAGGTAATCACGGGCAGAGCGCACAGGGGGAGCACATACAGCCCCCAGCTCAGTCGCAGCCAGAATGAATACTGGCGATTGCTCAGCATGACCACGGTCAGCAGAAGGGTCAGCACCAGTGCCAGATGGTTGGCGCCTCCCTCAGGCAAGAGTCCCAGGGCCAGGCACAGCAGCGCGCTGGTCATCAACACCAGCATCGCCCAGCCGCGGCGCAGCAGCATCAGGACACCGAGAACCGGCAGATAGCTCAGCCACAGGAAAGCCTCGCTTGCCAGCGGGTCCAGTGGCGGCAGCAGCGGCAGGCGGGTATTGGTCAGCCAGCCGTCCAAGGTGTTGTAGAGCACGTCCTGCCGGGGCGTCAGGAGCGCCAGCAACAACAGTGCGATCAGGTTGAGTACGGCCGCCGCGAGACTGCTCCAGCGCTTCTGCGTGCGCAGGATCAGCAACAGCGCAAAGGCGTAGATCGCCACGCCGCCCAGAAGCACCAGCGCTTCACCCCAGAAGGATTCGGGGACCGGCCAGCGGGCGGCATTGCCAGTGATGTAGCCGGGCAGCACATAGACCGGAGCCCAGGCCAGCGCCGAGAGCACATTGACCAGCAGAAACCGCCAGGTCGGCATGTCGAACATGCCGGCGACCATGGGGATGATGGGACGGATGGGCCCTATGAAGCGGCCCAGTACTATGCTGTAGGGACCGTAACGACGGAAGAAGCTTTCTCCCCGGTCGATCCACTGGGGGTGGCGCTGAAATATCCGCAGGCGGCGGATGTCCTGGTGGAACCAGCGGCCCAGGGCAAAGCTGAGCAGATCCCCACAGACCGCACCGGCGAACGCCCAGGCCAGGGTCGACAGCAATCCCAGGCTGCCACCGCCGGCCAGCGCCGCGGCGGCGAACAACAGCAGTACCCCGGGTATCAGAAGTCCCGCCACCGCCAGCGATTCGAGCATGGCGATCATGAAAATGGCCAGGCCCAGCCAGCGGGTATGGCTGGCCAGCCAGGTCAGCAGCTCGCCGGTCAGCAGTGCTTCCATGGGGCAGCGTCAGCGTGGTGCAGGATGTAGTCACGGCCTTCCTCACGGGTGCGACCCAGCGGGTTGCGGGTGCAGAAGGGCGCGTAGGCGTGATCGACGAAGCGGTATGGCAGGTGCTCGTCACGGCCGAGGGGGATGCCCAGGCGGGTGGTCTGGATGACGAGTTCCGGCCGGTAGCCGTCGTCCTCGACGATCAGCCGGCCCGGTTGCATCTGCTGGGCATTCCACTCCGGAACCTTGAGGTGCAGGGAGCGGCACAGCAGGGTCTGACCGTTGCACAGACGGCGGGTCTCCCGAGGGCGGCCATCGGCAGCGGGGTTCAGCTCGCGCATCAGGGCCAGACTCTCGGCCCGGCTGATCTCATCCACTACCGGATAGCCGGATTTGATCAACACCCCATCGCCCTCGCCGGCGGCGCTGATGTTCAGCGAATCGCCGCCCCGGGCGTAGTACATGTACAGGGTGCCGGCGGGCATGAACAGGGCGCGACGGGAGTGGGTCAGGCCGAGGGAGGCATGGCTGCCTTTCTCCTCCCGGCGGTAGGCTTCGGTTTCGATGATGCGTGCCGACAGCCACAGACCCCGGTGGAAGTGGCGAATGACCTTGCCCAGCAGCCGCGGCGCCAGTTGTCCCACATCAAGGTCGAAGAACCCTTGCGGCAGAGGGGTCGGGGCATGATTGAAAGGATTGGTAGCAGACATATCAGCGATGATAGCAGGTTCGACCTGTCCAGCCCTCAGAGGTACCGGTATAATGCGGGTTTCGTTGTCGCAGCAGATTGGTGAACCGAATGAGTGCTGATCAGGTACTGGATTACATGACCGGGCTGGGCCGTGAGGCACGTGCGGCGTCGCGTGTTATTGCACGAGCGACTACTGCGGTCAAGAACAAGGCGCTGCTGGCGACTGCCGATGCCATCGAAGCAGCGGCGGACAGCCTTATCGCGGCTAATGCGCTGGATCTGCAGGCTGGCCGGGACAATGGTCTGGATGAGGCCATGATCGATCGTCTGGCCATTACCCCCTCGGGGCTGCAGAACATGGTTGAAGGCCTGCGCCAGGTGGCTGCGTTGCCCGATCCGATCGGCGCTGTCCGCGACATGAAGTATCTGCCTTCCGGTATTCAGGTCGGCCGCATGCGTGTGCCCCTGGGGGTGATCGGCATCATCTACGAGTCCCGCCCGAACGTAACGGTCGAGGCGGCCAGCCTGTGCCTGAAGTCCGGCAACGCCTGCATCCTGCGTGGCGGTTCCGAATCCATCCATTCCAACCGTGCCATTGCCGAATGTCTGCGCCAGGGACTGGAAGCCGCCGGTCTGCCGCAGCAGGTGGTGCAGGTGGTGGAAACCACCGACCGCGCCGCGGTAGGTGCACTGATCAGCATGCCCGAATATGTGGATGTGATTGTCCCGCGCGGTGGCAAGGGACTGATCGAACGCATCAGTCGTGATGCCCGGGTACCCGTGATCAAGCACCTGGACGGCATCTGCCACGTGTACGTGGATGACCGTGCGGACCTGGGCAAGGCCGAAGCCATTGCCCTGAATGCCAAGACCCATCGCTATGGCGTATGCAACGCCATGGAAACCCTGCTGGTGCACGAGGCCGTCGCCGGCGAGTTCCTGCCGCGCATGGCGGCCCTGTACACGGCCAAGGGTGTGGAGCTGCGCGGCTGCGAGCGCACCCGGGCGATCCTGCCCGAGGCAATTGCTGCGACCGAGCTGGACTGGGAGACCGAGTACCTGGCCCCGATCCTGTCGATCCGCGTGGTGGCGGATATGGATGAGGCCATGGATCACATCAGCCGTTACAGCTCGCAGCATACCGAATCGATTGTGACCGAGGACTTCACCCGTGCCCGGCGCTTCCTCGCCGAGGTGGATTCCAGTTCGGTGATGGTCAATGCCTCGACCCGGTTTGCCGATGGCTTCGAGTACGGGCTGGGCGCCGAGATCGGTATTTCTACCGACAAGCTTCACGCACGGGGTCCGGTTGGACTGGAAGGGCTGACCAGCGAGAAATACATTGTCCTTGGCGATGGGCACATTCGTCAGTGATACGCGTTGGCATCCTCGGCGGTACCTTTGACCCGATTCATTTCGGTCATCTGCGCAGTGCCGTTGAGGTGCGGGAATGCCTGGGTCTGGATGAGCTGAGGCTGGTACCCAATGCCCGTCCGCCGCACCGGGATCGACCCGGTGCGACGGCGCAGCAGCGTCTGGAGATGGTCTGTCTGGCGACGGCCTCCGATGACCAGTTGCTGGTGGACGACTGTGAGCTGCGCCGCGAGCGTCCTTCCTACACGGTTGAAACCCTGGAGGCGCTGCGCGCGGAGCTGGGCCCGGACGCCACTCTGTTCCTGATCGTCGGCTGGGATGCCTTCTGTGGTCTGCCGGGTTGGCACCGCTGGGAGTCGCTGCTGGAGCTCGCCAGTCTGGTGGTGCTGCAGCGTCCGGAACAGGATCAGGAGCTGCCCGAGGTGCTGAAGGACCTGCTGGCCGCGCGCAGTGTCAGCACGCCGGAGGCCATGAAGGCCACCCACGGCGAGATCCTCTGCCTGGCTCAGACGCCGCTGGCAATCTCCGCCACCCATATTCGCGCACTGATCTCGGCCGGGCGCTCACCGCGTTTCCTGCTGCCGGATGCAGTGCTTGGCTATATTGAAACCCGGGGACTATACCGGTCCCCGAACTGAGGAAAAGAACACCACCATGCAGATTGAAGATCTGATCAAGACCGTGGAAGACGCACTGGCCGAACTCAAGGCCAAGGATGTGGTACGCATCGATGTGCGCGAGCTGACGGGTGTCACCGACTACATGATCATCGCCAGCGGCGGTTCAAACCGTCAGGTGGGCGCACTGGCGGACAACGTCATCGAGAAGGCCAAGGAAGCCGGACGTCGCCCCCTCGGCGTCGAAGGCAAGGAATCGGGCGAGTGGGTGCTGGTGGATCTGGGCGATATCGTCGTTCATATCATGCAGCCGGCTACCCGCCAGTTCTATGATCTGGAGCGGCTCTGGCAGAGTGCCGAGTCCCGTCGCGCGCAGCAGCAACCGACCGCGGAGTAAGGGCACTTGCGTATCCGCCTGATCAGCGTGGCATCCCGCATGCCGCGCTGGGTAGAGCAGGGCTATGCCGAGTATGCCAAGCGCATGCCGGCCGACCTGCCGCTGGAGCTGGTGGAGATACCGCTGACCACCCGCGGCAAGAACGCCGACGTGGCGCGTCTGATGCGCAGGGAAGGCGAGCAGATGCTGGCCGCCACCCAGCCCGGGGACCGCATAGTGACCCTGGAGGTGGAGGGGCGCGCCTGGTCCACCGAGGCCCTGGCGCAGCAGCTCGAGAACTGGCGGCTGGAAGCGCGCACGGTCAACCTCATGGTCGGCGGCCCGGAAGGGTTGCCCGCCGAGGTGCTGGCGCGCAGCGACCAGCGCTGGTCCCTGTCACCGCTGACCCTGCCCCACCCGCTGGTGCGCATCCTGCTCGCTGAGCAGCTCTACCGTGCCTGGACCATCCTGACCCGCCATCCCTACCACAAGTGATCCATGGCCAAGCCGATTCGCATCAAGGACCACCTCAACGAAGCCGGCATTGTCCAGCGACGGATCATTCTGGCCACGGTCGTCATCGTGTTGCTGTCCGGCGTGTTGCTGGCGCGGATGTTCTGGCTGCAGGTGGTGCAATACGAGCATCATGCCACCCTGTCGGAGAACAACCGGGTCCACGTACAGCCGATCCCGCCGGCCCGCGGGCGCATCTATGACCGTAATGGCGTGGTGCTGGCGGAGAACCGCCCCAGTTTCAGCCTGAACATCACCCGTGAGCGGGTCCCGGATCTGGAAACGACCGTCGCGCTGCTGCAGTCGCTGCTGGAGCTGGACGATGAGGACATCAACCAGCTCCATCGCCGCCTCGGCCAGCGGCGTCGCCCCTTCGAGGCGGTGCCGGTGATGTTCAACCTGACCGAGGACCAGATCGCCCGTATCGCGGTCAACCAGTTCCGTCTGCCGGGCATCGAGGTGCAGGCCAGTTTCGTGCGCCATTATCCCCGGGCGGAGCATTTCGCCCATGCCGTGGGCTACGTCGGCCGTATCAACGAGCGGGAGATGGAGACCATCGACCGGGTCGCCTATGCCGGAACCCACTACATCGGCAAGACCGGGGTGGAGCGGTTCTACGAGCACCTGCTGCATGGCAAGGTCGGTTACGAGGAAGTGGAGACCAACGCCCGCGGCCGGGTACTGCGGGTGCTCAAGCGCACCGAGCCGGAATCCGGTCGCGATCTGACCCTGCATCTGGACAGCCGCCTGCAGGCGGTGGCCGAAGAGGCGCTGGGCAACCGCCGGGGCGCTGTGGTGGCCATCGAGCCCAAGACCGGAGGTGTGCTGGCCTATGTCAGTCAGCCGTCGTTCAACCCCAACCTGTTCGTGACCGGGATCAGCCATGCGGACTACGGTGAGCTGCGCGACTCCATCGACCAGCCGCTGTTCAACCGGGTCGTGCGCGGACTCTACCCGCCGGGCTCGACCATCAAGCAGATCGTCGCCCTGGCCGGGCTCGATTATGGCGTCACCACCCGCACGGCGCGGGTGTATGACCCGGGCTTCTATCAGCTGCCGAACAACTCGCACAAATACCGCAACTGGAACCGCTACGGCGATGGCTGGGTGGACATGGAACTGGCCATGGCGCGCTCCAACGACACCTACTTCTATGATCTGGCGCACAAGCTGGGCATCGACCGCATGCACGAGTTCATGACCAAGTTCGGCCTGGGTACACGGGTGTCCCTGGACATCTTCGAGGAATCCGCGGGGCTGATGCCGTCCCGGGAGTGGAAGCGTGCCTCGCGCCGCCAGCCCTGGTACCCGGGGGAGACGCTGATTACCGGCATCGGCCAGGGCTACATGCTGTCCACGCCCCTGCAGCTGGCGCATTCCACCGCGCTGATTGCCAACCGGGGCGTGTGGAAACGGCCGCGGCTGCTGGCCGATGCCGATGGTCAGGGGCCGGATGAAAGTGATACGCCCGAGAACGTGGTGCTGCGCAATCCCTCCGATTGGGACTTCATCATCCGCACCATGGAGATGGTCATGCACGGCGAACGTGGTACGGCCCGTTCGGCGGCCGCCGGAGCACCCTATCGCATGGCGGGCAAGACAGGTACCGCCCAGGTGGTAGCCATCGCCCAGGGTGCCCGCTATGACTCGGCTGCGCTGCGCGAGCGTCACCGAGATCATGCACTGTTCGTCGGCTTCGCGCCGGTAGACGACCCGCAGATTGCCGTGGCGGTGATGGTGGAGAACGGGGAGTCCGGTGGCCGGGTCGCGGCACCGGTGGGACGCATGCTGTTTGACGCCTGGCTATTGCCAGAGCCCGAACCTGAACCCGAGCCGGAATCCATCGAGGAAGAGGTGACGCCATGAAGCCCTTGTCCGGAGTCTCCGCCCCCAGCCCGGGACTGCGTCGGGAGCCACTGTGGATGCGCATTCATGTCGACCCCTGGCTGCTGTTGCTGATCCTGATTCTGGCCGGTGCCGCCGGCTTCGTACTCTATTCGGCCAGCAGCAAGAGCCTGTCCATGCTGTATCGCCAGAGCGCGCATTATGCGATCGGGCTGGCGGTGATGCTGTTCATTGCCCAGGTCAAGCCCAGGTTCATGGAGCGTTGGGTGCCGGTGGCCTACGTCGGCTCCTCGTTGCTGCTGCTGGCGGTATTGGTGGTGGGTACCGAGGCCAAGGGGGCCCAGCGCTGGCTGAGCATCCCCGGGGTCATCACCTTCCAGCCGTCGGAGATCATGAAGCTGGTGATGCCGATGAGCGTGGCCTGGTATCTCGGGCGGCGGGAGATGCCGCCGCGCTTCAAGCATGTGGCTGTGTGCCTGACGATCATCATGGTGCCGGTGGTGTTGATCCTCAAACAGCCGGATCTGGGGACCACCCTGCTGATCGCTGCCTCGGGCATCTTCGGCCTGCTGCTGGCCGGGCTGCGCTGGCGTTATATCCTCGGGGCTCTGGTCATGCTGGTGCCCGGCGCGGTGGCCATGTGGTTCTTTGTCATGCATGCGTACCAGAAACAGCGGGTGCTGACGCTGCTCAATCCCGAGAGCGACCCGCTGGGGGCCGGCTGGAACATCATCCAGTCCAAGGCAGCCATCGGCTCGGGCGGCGTCTATGGCAAGGGCTGGTTGCAGGGCACCCAGTCCCATCTGGACTTCCTGCCCGAAGGGCATACCGACTTCATCATTGCCGTGCTGGCCGAGGAGTTCGGTCTGGTCGGGGTGTCCCTGCTGATGCTGGTCTATCTGCTGATCATCGCCCGGGGCCTCTACATCACCCACCACGCCCAGGAGGCCTTCAGCAAGTTGCTGGCCGGCAGCGTGACGCTCACCTTTTTTGTCTATGTATTCGTTAATATCGGCATGGTCAGTGGCCTGCTGCCGGTGGTCGGCGTGCCGCTGCCGCTGATCAGCTACGGCGGCACTTCACTGATCACATTGCTGGCGGGTTTCGGCATCCTGATGTCTGTCCATACGCACCGCAAGTGGATGATACACGGATGACAGATGGTAACTGGATAACAGGAAGGTACATGACGCTTCAGATCTCCGCCTGGCTGCGCAGGCATGCGCCGGCCGCTGCCCTGGCGCTCAGCCCAATGCTGGCGCTGGCCCAGAACTACACCGCCGAGCACCCGTCGGTGGCCCCCTTTGTTGAGGAAATGCGTGCCGAATACGGCTTCGATCCCGAGCATGTGCGCCAGCTGCTGGCCCAGGCCGAGCGCCGCGACTCCATCCTGGAGGCGATATCCCGGCCCGCCGAGCGGGTCCGCCCCTGGCACGAGTACCGCAAGATCTTCATCACCGACCGGCGCATCGCCGAGGGTGTGGCGTTCTGGAACCAGCACGCCGATGCGCTGGCCCGTGCCGAGGAAGTCTATGGCGTCGAGCCGGAAATTATCCTGGCGATCATTGGTGTGGAGACCTTCTATGGTGCCAACAAGGGCAGTCATCGGGTGATAGATGCCTTGTCCACCCTGGGCTTCGACTATCCGCCCCGGGCCGACTTCTTCCGCGGCCAGCTCAAATCCTTCCTGGTACTGACCCGCGAGCAGCAGGTCGATCCCCTCAGCCTGACCGGATCCTACGCCGGGGCGATGGGCTTCCCCCAGTTCATACCCAGCAGCTACCTGGCCTACGCGGTGGACTTCGATGAGGATGGGGTGCGAGACATCTGGAACAATCCGGTGGACGCCATCGGCAGCGCCGCCAACTACTTTGCCGAACACAAGTGGAAACACGGCGAAACCGTGGCAGTCGAAGCCACCGTCAGCGGCGAGGACTACGCGCAGGGCTTCACCCTGGACCGCGGGCTGGAAGCCAAGATCAGTGTCGGCGAGCTGAAAGAGCTGGGTTGGACCCCCAGCGTCGAACTGCAGGACGATACCCAGGTGATGGCCTTCGAGTTTGACGCCGGGGACCACAAGCAATACTGGCTGGGCCTGCACAACCTGCACGTGATAACCCGCTACAATCGCAGCGTGATGTACGCTATGGTCGTGCATCAGCTGGCCGAACTCATCCGGGAAGCGAGGGGCGAATGATCAAACTGCCGGGTGCCGGATCAGGTACCATTGTCCTTTGTCTGAGCATGCTGCTGGCGGCCTGCTCATCGCCGCCGGTTCAGCGCGGGGACAGTGGCGGTATCCCGCGCACGGTGCAGGATGGCGCCCCGGCCTATTTCAGGGATGTATCGCAGATTCCGGACGCTGTCCCGGTACCCCATCAGGGGCCGTTCAAGGCCTCGCCCTACACGGTTCTGGGGCGCAGCTATGTGCCCATACAGGATGGGCGCAACTACCGCGAGACCGGACTGGCCTCCTGGTATGGCACCAAGTTTCATGGTCAACTGACCGCCAACGGCGAGCAGTACGACCTGTACGGCATGACCGCGGCGCACAAGACGCTGCCCCTGCCCAGTTATGTTCGGGTGACCAACCTGGACAATCAGCGCAGCATCATAGTGCGGGTCAACGACCGCGGCCCCTTCCATTCGGACCGCATCATTGACCTGTCCTACGCCGGCGCGGTCAAGCTCGGATTCGCCGAGCGCGGGACCGCCCGGGTCAGGGTAGAGGGAATCGACCCTGTGGTATGGCAGCAGCAGAACGGCAATCGCGCCGTGGCTGGCAGTCCGGCCCCGGTCTCGGTGCCGGCGCCCAACCCGACGGCCCGTGCCGCCGCGCTGGAAGGCGGGCTCTACCTGCAGCTGGGGGCCTTCTCCTCGGATCAGGCCGCCGAACAGCTGCGCAGCCGGGTACAGGGAATGGTGCAGACGCCGGTGTTCGTCAGCCCGGTGCAGGTGGATAGCCGTACATTGCACCGGGTGCGGCTGGGTCCGCTGGACAGCCATGACGAGGCGCAGCAGCTGATGGAAAGATTACGCCTGGCCAACCTGGGTTCGCCCACCCTGGTCAGCGCACATTAACCCTTCGATTCATTCAAGACAGTGAGCACCATGTTCAAGAAGATAATGCATACCCTGTTGGTTTCCGCTGCTGTGCTGCTGGTCCCTGCAGCACTGGCGCAGACGCCCCAGCCGCAGCCTCAACCACAGCCCCAGGCCAGTGCGCCGCTGATTCCGCCGGCACCTACGGTGGCTGCCTCCAGCTATCTGCTGATCGATGCCGACAGCGGCAAGGTGCTCACCGAGCACAACGCCGACACC
This sequence comes from Halopseudomonas formosensis, assembly GCF_900115905.1. Classification (GTDB taxonomy): domain Bacteria; phylum Pseudomonadota; class Gammaproteobacteria; order Pseudomonadales; family Pseudomonadaceae; genus Halopseudomonas; species Halopseudomonas formosensis. The sequence continues at coordinate 313,478 of NZ_FOYD01000003.1, read as the reverse complement.
CCGCTGCCGCCGGCCAGTCTGACCAAGATGATGACCAGCTACATCGCCAGCATGGAGATCCTCAAGGGGCAGCTGCGGGAAGAGGACGAGGTGCTGGTCAGCGAGAAGGCCTGGCGCATGGGCGGCTCCAAGATGTTCATCGAGGTGGGCAACCGGGTGCGGGTGATCGACCTGCTGCGCGGTGTCATCATCCAGTCCGGTAACGATGCCAGTGTGGCCCTGGCCGAGCATATTGCCGGCAGCGAAGAGTCCTTCGCCGACCTGATGAACAGCCACGCGCGTCGTCTGGGCATGAACAACACCCACTTCGAGAATGCCACCGGTCTGCCGGGCGAGAACCATGTCTCCAGTGCCCGGGACATGGCGATCATGGCCAAGGCCATCATCGAGGATGACCCCCAGCACTACGCCATCTACAAGGAAAAGGAATTCGTCTGGAACGGTATCCGTCAGCCCAACCGCAACCTCATGCTGTGGCGTGACAACACCGTGGACGGCCTCAAAACCGGCCATACCGACGAAGCTGGTTACTGCCTGGTGGCCTCGGCCAAGCGTGATGGCATGCGTCTGATATCCGTGGTCATGGGCACCGCCAGCGAGCAGGCCCGCGCCGCTGAAACCCAGAAGCTGCTGACCTGGGGCTTCCGCTTCTTCGAGACCCGCCACTTCTATCAGCCTGATCAGGTGGTCTCCACCGCCCGGGTCTGGGCCGGTGCGCAGAATCAGGTGGGCGTCGGTCTGGCCGAGGGTCTGGTCCTGACCCTGCCCAAGGGGCAGGCGGACAAGCTGGAAGCGACGGTCTCCCTGGATTCCACCATCAAGGCTCCCATTGCCCGTGGCGATGTACTGGGTCAGGTGGAAGTGAAGCTGGGTGAAGAGGTGGTGCACACAGGTCCGCTGGTTGCCCTGGCTGACGTCGAAAGCGCCGGTCTGTTCGGTCGCCTGTGGGACAGCATCCGTCTGTTCTTCTACGGCCTGTTCAACTGAGGGGTAGGCGAGATGAGCGACAAGACTCCGGACGCGCCCAAGATCGAGTTTCCCTGTGATTATCCGATCAAGGTGATCTGCAATGGTGCCGAGGGTGTGCTGGAACAGGTGCTGGAGGTGGTCCGTCGCCACGATCCTGCGCTGAATGCGGACAAGCTGGTAGTACAGGACAGCAAGAATGGCCGCTTCCAGTCCCTGCGGCTGATCATCCGTGCCACCAGCGAGCAGCAACTGCAGCAGCTGCATGCCGACCTCAAGGCCACCGGCCAGGTGCACATGGTGCTCTGATGGCCGAGCTGATAGTCAGACATCTGGGGCTGGTGGACTACCAGCCCACGCTGGAAGCTATGCGGCAGCTCACTGCCGAGCGCAATGCCGACACCCCGGATCAGATCTGGCTGCTGCAGCATCCCCCGGTGTTCACCCAGGGACAGGCCGGCAAGGCCGAGCATGTACTGGCCGCCGGGGATATACCGGTGATCCAGGTAGAGCGGGGCGGGCAGGTCACCTACCATGGCCCCGGTCAGCTGGTGGCCTACCTGATGCTTGACCTGCGCCGACTGGATCTCGGAGTGCGCGAACTGGTCACCCTCATGGAGCAGAGTCTGGTCGAGCTGCTGGCCGGTTATGGAATCGAGGCGGCACCCCGGGCCGATGCGCCCGGGGTCTATGTGGGTGCGGCCAAGATAGCTTCGCTGGGACTGCGGGTACGCCGCGGTTGCTCCTTCCACGGTCTGGCACTGAACGTGGACATGGACATGGAGCCCTTCAGCCGCATCAATCCCTGCGGTTACAGCGGACTGCGCATGGTACAGCTGAGCGAGCTGCTGGAGCAGCCGGTGGATATCAGTGAGGTCGCGCGTCGGTTGGAAAAGATACTGCGCCAGCGTCTGACGCGCGCATAGCCCCCGGTGTGCAGCGCACCCGCGCTACGCCTCGACCTTGGGCGGGACTGTGTCGTCGAGCCGGTGCTCGACAACCCGAAACCCTTCATCGAGCTGGTGCTCGACGTTCCCAGAGAAGGCGTTAAGAGTTTGCCTGGGAGGGACGAGCACCAGCTCGTCCGCGGTGCCGGGGTGTAGCGCCCCTGCGCTACGCCGGGGCTAGCCCAGATAGCAAGCCTGCTAGCGAATGGTCAGCGTCGGAATCAGGTTGCTGTCGACCTGCTGCCCGGGTACGGCGGCGGGGGCGGCCAGGCCCAGGTTGTTCTTCTCGAATACCCGGTCGGCGCGGTAGCTGGAGCGTACCAGCGGGCCGGCGGCCACTTCCATGAAGCCCTTGGCCAGGCCCAGTTCGCGGTAGTGATTGAATTCGTCGGGGGTCACCCAGCGCTTGACCGGCAGGTGGTTGCGGGTCGGCTGCAGGTACTGGCCGAGGGTGACGATATCCACGCCAATGGCGCGCAGCTCGTCAAAGGTTTGCAGGATTTCCTCGTCGGTCTCGCCCAGGCCCACCATCAGGCTGGTCTTGGTCAGCACCTGCGGGCGGTGCCGCTTGGCGTGCTCCAGCACCCGCAGCGTCTTGGCATAGCCGGCACGGGGGTCGCGCACTTCATGGGTCAGCCGCTCGACGGTCTCCACATTCTGCGCGAAGACTTCCAGACCCGAGTCCACCACCAGCTCCACCGCGGCCAGATCGCCATTGAAGTCCGGGGTCAGGGCTTCCACGACCACCTCCGGCGTGCGACGCTTGATTGCCTGCACGCAGGCGGCGTAATGGGCTGCGCCCCCGTCGGGCAGGTCATCGCGGTCGACCGAGGTCAGCACTATGTAGCGCAGCGCCATGAGTTCAACCGAGCGCGCGGTGTTCTCGGGCTCTTCCTGATCCAGCCAGCCATTGGGGTTGCCGGTGTCCACCGCGCAGAAGCGGCAGGCGCGGGTGCAGACCGAGCCCATCAGCATGATGGTGGCGGTGCCGTTGCTCCAGCATTCGCCCATGTTCGGGCAGTGGGATTCCTGACAGACAGTGCTCAGCCGATGTTCGCTGACGTTGCGCTTGACCGCTTCGAAGCGGTCGCCCGCCGGCGCCTTGACCCGCAGCCATTTGGGCTTGGGTTGGAAGGGAGTGGGTTCCGCCTGGCTGGCGCGGCGCTTCTGGCCGTCCTTGATGGCAGTAATGCCCTGGGCATTGCGGAATTTCTCACCACTGGCGACATGGGTTGGCGAGTTGTCAGACATCGGTTACGGACTCCTGGTAGGCTTCCACTGCAAGGGGGACTGAGTTGGGCTTGTGGCCGGGGCTCAGTTTACCACAGCTGGTGCTGTGCTTTGCCCCGGCGCGTGCGGCCTACTCGTGGTGGTGGCCTTCGTCCAGGCGGATCAGCTCCACCCGGGCGATACGTACGTGCTCAATCTCCAGAATGCGCAGCTGCCATCCATCCACCGTCAGCACTTCGTCCTGTTCCGGCATGTGCTCCAGCTCATGCAGGATCAGCCCGGCCAGGGTGGTGTACAGCGGATTGCGCGGCAGCGGGGCGGGCAGGTGGCGGTTGATCTCCTCCAGGTTCTCGCTGGCGTCGACCTCGTAGCGGCCGGGCTCCAGTTCCACCACGCTGGGGGTGAAGTCCAGACCGTGCTCGGCCTCCGGCAGCTCGCCGGCGATGGCCTCCATGATGTCGGTGAGGCTGACGATGCCCTCGAGCGTGCCGAACTCGTCGACAACAAAGGCCATCTGCTTGCCCTCCTGGCGGAAGGCTTCCAGGGCACGGATCGCATTCTGCGTCTCGAACAGCACCACCGGCTGCTCGATATGCGCCTCCAGATCCAGCTCGCCGCCCTGCAACAGGGAATCGAGCAGGGTCTTCTTCTGCACAATGCCCAGCGGCTCGTCCTGCTTGCCATCGCGGATCACCACCAGTCGGGAGTAGGGCGAATCCAGCAGCTGCTGACGCTGTTCCTCGAAGCTGTTGGCCAGATCCAGCACATGCACATCGCGGCGCGGTGTCATCAGCGCCTTGATATTGGTATCGGCCAGGCTGAGCACGCCACGGATCATGTCCCGCTCGTTCTCGTTGAACACCGGCTCCGGCTCGTCCTCGTCTGAGGTGCTGGCGGTATCCAGGGCTTCGGCCTGGTCGCTCTTGCCGAGCAGACGCAGGATGTTGTTGGCGGTGCGCTCGCGCAGGGTACCGCCGGTATTCAGCCATTTCTGCTTGTTGTGCCGCGCCAGCTGGTTGAAGAACTCGACCATGATCGAGAAACCGATCGCGGCGTACAGATAGCCCTTGGGAATATGCAGACCCACGCCTTCGGCGATCAGGCTGAAGCCGATCATCAGCAGGAACCCCAGGCACAGGATGATCAGTGTCGGATGGGCGTTGACGAAGCGGGTCAGGCGCTTGCTGGCCGCCAGCATCACAGCCATGGCCACTATCATGGCGATGGCCATGACCGCCAGTTCATCCGCCATGCCGATGGCGGTGATCACCGAGTCGATGGAGAACACCGCATCGAGGATCACGATCTGCGTGACCACCACGCCGAAGCTGGAGTAGGCGATACGGGCGCCGCTGACGTGCTGTCGGCCTTCGAGCCGTTCGTGCAGCTCCATGGTGGCCTTGAACAGCAGGAACAGGCCGCCGGCGAGCATGATCAGGTCCCGGGCCGAAACCGGATGGTCGCCGACATGGAACAGCGGATTGGTCAGGGTGACCAGCCAGGCGATACTCATCAGCAGGATCAGGCGCATCACCAGCGCCAGGGACAGACCCAGAATGCGCGCCTTGTCCCGCTGGTGGGGAGGCAGCTTCTCGGCCAGTACCGCGATGAATACCAGATTGTCGATGCCGAGCACTATCTCCAGGGTGATCAGTGCCAGCAGACCCGCCCATACCGTGGGGTCGGAGAGCCATTCAAACATGGTCTATCTCCATTACGGCGGGATACACAATTGAGGTGACGACGGATTGTGAAGAGGGGGTGCGAAGACGGTCTGTCATCGCATATGTTCGGGGAGGGACAGAGTTCAAAACATTAAACCGGTTGCCATTGGAAAGAACCTTATACGCTTTCTGCTGTCCCGAAACAATTGGATATTGTGAACACCCCTCACTGCACCCGGTTGCGCAGGGCCTTCAGCAACTGACGATCCGGGTAGCCATCCGCCGGCCAGCCGAGGGCAATCTGCGAGCGACGGATAGCCTGGCGGGTGTTGGCGCCGATGATGCCGTCGGCCGCGCCGGGCTCGAAACCCTGTTGCTGCAGGCGCTCCTGCAACTCCACCCGTTCGGCGCGGGACAGCGGATCATCGTCGACCGGCCAGCTGGCCAGCACCTGACCTCGCCCCTGGAATCGCTCGGCCAGCAGGCTGATGGCCAGGGCGTAACTGGTCGAATTGTTGTACTTCAGGATGCTGCGGAAATTGTTCATCACCAGGAAGGCCGGGCCACGATGCCCGGCGGGCAGTATCAGACTGGCCTGATCCTGAAGATGGTTGACGAGCCTGCGGCCTCGGGCATCCTGCACGCCCAGCGCGCTCCATTCGGCCAGGGTCTTGCGGATCGACATGTCCGCCAGGGTGTAATCGAAACTGGTCGGCAAGCGCACCTCCTGACCCCAGGGCGCGCCGCTCTGCCAGTGGGAAGCACGCAGGTAATTGGCGGCGGACGCCAGGGCGTCGGCCTCGGTGTGCCAGATATCCCGTTTGCCGTTGCCGTCGAAGTCGACCGCATGCTCGTTGTAGGTGGTCGGGATGAACTGGGTCTGACCCATGGCCCCGGCCCAGGAGCCGGTCATGTCGGCGGCCGTGGTATCCCCGCGCTGGAGGATTTCCAGCGCCGCCAGCAGCTGGGTCTGGGCAAACTCGGAACGGCGCCCCTGATGGGCCAGGGTGGCCAGGGAGCGTATTACCGAGCGGTCACCCATGTTGCTGCCGAAGTTGCTTTCCAGACCCCAGATCGCCACCAGGATATGGCGGTCAACGCCGTAGCGGGCCTCGATCTGCTGCAGCGTCGCGGCGTGCCGGTTGAGCATGACCCGTCCGGTGGCCTGGCGCTGGGTGGACAGGGCGCCATCAAGGTATTCCCAGATCGGACGGGTGAACTCGGGCTGACTCTGATCGGCGCGCAGGACCGCTGGGTCCGGCTCTATCCCACGGAAGGCCTCGTCGAATACCCGGGGCTGAATGCCCGAAGCCAGGGCGCGGCTGCGGAAGTCATCCCGCCACTGGCTGAACGTCCGTGACTCCTCGACCACCACCGGGCTGGCGACGGGCTTTACCGAGGCTTCCAGGCGATTCTCGGCGCAGGCGGACAGCACCAGCAGGCTGGCGGTCACCGCTGACAGGGTGCGCAACAGGGCGGCGGGGCGAAGAAGGACTTTACGCATGTATCGGCTTCCGGCATTTCGTGAACGGCCCCACTGTAGCATGCGTTTCGACACAAACGCACCGCTGGGCCGGCTAATGCTGTTTGAGAGTCGGCGGTCGGACAGGTTCCCCGACCGCTGGCAAAAGCCAGGGCGTCAGGAACTGATGGGCAGGCGCACGCCGGCCGCGCGGACCAGAATCCGGGCCAGGGTGTCCCATTCCGAGCCTTCAGCCTGGCCCTTGATCTGCTCGTCGGCCTGCTGGGCCAGACGCAGAAGCTCGGCCCAGACCCGCGGAGGGTGGCGTTCCAGGGCGCGGCTGAGCAGGGGTTTGCGCTTGTCCCAGATGGGGGGGCGCTGGTTGGCGAAAATGCGATCCAGGGGAATGCCCCGGGCCTGCTCCAGGGCCATGCTGTACAGACTGCGCACTTCGCGGCTGACCGCCCAGAGAATCACCGGTGCTTCAACGCCTTCGCCGCGCAGTCCCTGGAGAATGCGCAGGGCGTGCTGGGCGTTGCCCTGGAGCAGGGCGTCGGACAGGCTGAAGACGTCGAAACGGGCGCTGTCGGCCACCGCCTGTTGCACCGTTTCCAGGTCCAGTTGGCCGCCATCGCAGAACAGTTTGAGCTTTTCGATTTCCTGGGCGGCGGCCAGCAGGTTGCCCTCCACCCGGACAGTCAGCAGATCCAGCGCCTCGGGGGTGGCATGCAGTCCTGCAGCCGCCAGACGGTCGCGCATCCAGTTGGGCAGCTGATGGGCATCCACCGGCCAGACCTGCACAAAACGGCTGTTCCCGTGCTCCATCAGGGTCTTGGCCCACTTGGTACGCTGGGCGCTGGAATCCAGCCTGGGCAGGCTGATCAGCAGGGTGGTGTCCGGCGCGGGTGCCTCGAGCCAGTCGAGCAACACCCGTATGCCCTCGTCCCCGGGCTTGCCCCCGGGTATGCGCAGTTCGATCAGGCGTTGCTGGGCGAACAGCGACAGGCTGTTACCGGCCTCGCGCACCTGACCCCAGTCGAAGCTGCGATCGATATGGAAGACCAGGCGTTCTTCGCTGCCGGCGTCCCGGCAGGCCTGGCGGATAAGATCCGCACTCTCGCCGCACAGCAGTGGATCGTCACCGCTGACGACATACACCGGCGCCAGCCCATCGCGGAGCTGGCGCTGCAGTTGTGCGGCATTGAGTTTCATCGGGTCGGTGCAGGTTGTCCGGAACCGTCCAGCGCCTGCTCACGTGCTTCCAGGACCGCGGGTGACACACGGGACAGACGCAGCACCAGCTGACGGATCAGCTCCTGGTGCATCTCGTTGCGCAGCAGCTGCTCCTCCTCGGTATTGCCGGTCACGTTGTTGCGGTCGGCACCATAGGAGCGCTGGGCGGTCAGCGTCTCGGGTCCGAGCAGCAGCCGACCGTCCCTGTTGCTGATGACGTAGGTCAGCTCGCTGCGCAGCTCACGCTCGATCGGGCCGCCGCGGCTGGCGTTGCCCAGTGAACGACGGCTGTCGGCTTCCTGCAGCTGCAGGTGGTAGCGGGCGCTGTCGGTGACCCGAACGCCATGGTTGATCAGGCTCTCACGCAGCGCCCGGTGGATCTGGCCGTATTCGTCCTGGACGCTCAGGCGCAGTTCCTGCAGGGGGATATCTTCGGTTGCAGTACCGCGCAGCTGGAAGCCGCAGGCACTGAGCAGCAGGGCTGCGCCGAGGACGGCGCAGCTCAGCAGATGACGAGGACGTTGCAAGGGCATGCCATTTCTCCGTTGTTGTCAGTTGGCGACGATATTGACCAGCTTGCCCGGCACGACGATCACCTTGCGAATGGTCAGACCGTCGGTGAAGCGCAGCACGTTCTCGTTGCTGCGGGCAGCGGCTTCCACGTCCTCACGGCTGGCGTCGGCGGGCACCTGAATGTGCCCACGCAGCTTGCCGTTGACCTGGATGACCAGCTCCAGACTGTCCTGTACCAGGGCGCTTTCATCCAGCTGCGGCCAGGGCGCATCGATCACCGGCGTGTCGTGGCCCAGACCCTGCCACAGGGTGTGGGCGATGTGCGGGGTGATCGGCGCCAGCAGCAGGGTGACGGTTTCCAGACCTTCCTGGAGCACGGCGCGGTCCTGCTCGCTGTCCCGGGGCGCCTTCTCCAGTACGTTCATCAGGGTCATTACTGCGGCAATGGCGGTGTTGAACTTGTGATGCTGGCCGATATCCTGGCTGGCCTGACGGATCGCCAGGTGGGTGGCACGCCGAACCTGCTTCTGGGCGTCGTTCAGGCTGGTGATATCCAGCGCACCCGGCAGCCCGTCGGTGATGTGCTGATGGGCCAGACGCCAGACCCGACGCAGGAAGCGCTGGGCCCCCTCGACGCCGGAATCGGACCATTCCAGGCTCATGTCCGGCGGCGAGGCGAACATCATGAACAGGCGGCAGGTATCGGCGCCGTACTGATCGATCATCGCCTGCGGGTCGACCCCGTTGTTCTTCGACTTGGACATCTTCTCGGTACCGCCGATCTCCACCGGCAGGCCGTCACTGCGCAGGCGGGCGCTCAGCACCTTGCCCTTGCTGTCGGTCTCGACCTCCACGTCCGCCGGGTTGTACCAGGTGCGGGCGCCTTTCTCGTCGATGCGGTAGTAGGTGTCGGCCAGTACCATGCCCTGGGTAAGCAGGTTCTTGAAGGGCTCATCGGAGTCCACCAGTCCTTCGTCGCGCATCAGCTTGTGGAAGAAGCGCGCGTACAGCAGGTGCAGGATGGCATGCTCGATGCCTCCGATGTACTGGTCCACCGGCAGCCAGTGATTGGCCGCGGTAGGGTCGACCATGCCCTTGTCGTAGTGCGGGCTGGCGTAACGGGCGAAGTACCAGGAGCTTTCCACGAAGGTGTCCATGGTATCGGTTTCCCGGCGCGCCGGCTGGTTGCAGCTGGGGCAGGTGCACTCGTAGAACTCGGGCATCTTCGCCAGCGGGCTCCCTGCACCATCGGGCACCACATCCTCGGGCAGCACCACCGGCAGCTGGTCGTCCGGTACCGGTACGTCGCCGCAGCTCGGGCAGTGGATGATCGGAATCGGGCAGCCCCAGTAGCGCTGGCGGCTGATACCCCAGTCGCGCAGGCGGAACTGGGTGCGAGGTTCGCCCAGCTCCTTCTGCTTGAGCACTTCACCGATGGCGGTGAAGGCGCTGTCGAAGTCCAGACCGTCGAACTCGTCGGAGTTGATCAGCACACCCTTCTCGGCATAGGCATCCTGCCAGGGGGCGGGGGTGCTGTCCCCGGCGGAGGTGCGGATCACCGGCTTGATCGGCAGACCGTACTGGCTGGCGAAGGCAAAGTCGCGCTCGTCGTGGGCCGGCACGGCCATCACGGCGCCTTCGCCGTAGCCCATGAGTACATAGTTGGCGACCCACACCGGCAGCTTCTCGCCGGTGAGCGGGTGCTCGACGAACAGCCGGGTCGCGTGACCCTTCTTCTCCTGGGTGGCAATGTCCGCTTCGGATACGCCGCCGCGCTTGCATTCCTCGATGAAGGCCTGCAGCTGGGGATCGCTCTCGGCGGCCTGAGCGGCCAGCGGGTGTTCCGGCGCCACGGCCACATAGGTGGCCCCCATCAGGGTGTCCGGGCGGGTGGTGAACACCTTGAGCTTGCCGTCCCGGCCGATGCTGGCCTGGTCGTAGGGGAAATGCACCTCCATCCCCACCGACTTGCCGATCCAGTTGCGCTGCATGGTCTTGACCTGTTCCGGCCAGCCGGGCAGGTCATCCAGCGAGCTGAGCAGCTCCTCCGCGTAATCGGTGATGCGGAAGTAGTACATGGGGATCTCGCGCTTCTCGACCAGTGCGCCACTGCGCCAGCCGCGGCCGTCGATCACCTGCTCGTTGGCCAGTACCGTCTGGTCCACCGGGTCCCAGTTAACCGTGCCGTTCTTGCGATAGATCACGCCTTTTTTGAACAGGCGGGTGAACAGCCACTGTTCCCAGCGGTAGTAGTCAGGCGCACAGGTGGCGAACTCGCGCGACCAGTCGATGGCCAGGCCCAGGCTCTTGAGCTGGTTGCGCATGTAGTCGATGTTCGACCAGGTCCAGGCCGCCGGGGCCACCTGATTGTTCATCGCGGCGTTCTCCGCGGGCATGCCGAAGGCGTCCCAGCCCATCGGCTGCAGCACATTGCGACCCTGCATGCGCTGGTAGCGGGCGATCACGTCACCGATGGTGTAGTTGCGAACATGCCCCATGTGCAGCTTGCCGCTGGGGTAGGGGAACATTGACAGGCAGTAGTAGGTGTCGCGGTCGGGGGTTTCCTCAACCCTGAAGGCGTCGGTCCTTTCCCATTCCTGCTGGGCGGCATGTTCGATTTCGCGGGGAGAATACTGTTCTTGCATGGGGAGGGCTGTCTGTAGGCTCTATCAGGATAAAAAGTAATGGGGCAGCATACACCACAGCGGCCCTGAACCGGTAGCGGTATGCCATTCGTCGCCGGCCGTCGGGCAGTCCACGGCTGCCGACTATGCTAAGGGGCAAGGGAGCCGCGTTGTCCGATTGGTACGCTCTGCACGGCGGCTTCCGAGGAGTCCGCCGTGGGCGGATATCGTACCCATCAGGGAGAATCGCATGAAATCAGTGCAATCAGCGGCCCTGCGCGGTGATCGGGACTCGTCCTACGGTCGATTGCTGCGAAGACTGGATCAGGCGATGGATCTGGCCTGTACCCGCCAATGGCTGAGTGGACAGCCAAGTGCCCCCGGAGAACTGGAAATACAGGGATTGAGCGAGTCCGACCTGCGGCTGCTCGATCAGATCCTGCGCAGCATCAAACTCAACCGCGTGTCCGCATCACCGTCGATCATTTCGGCGCTTCACGAAGCACAGCAGCAGAACCACCGCCATTAGCGTACCCAGCGGCCAGTTGCCCCAGCGCAGCCAGGGTGTCTGGCCGTCGCGGGGCTGCACCCAGCCGTGCAGCGCCAGCTGCTGAAACTGGGGAATACGCGCGGTAATCCGGCCCTGGTGATCGATCAGGGCAGTGACCCCGTTATTGGTGCCGCGGATCATCCAGCGGCCCGACTCCAGAGCCCGCATGCGGGCCATCTGCAGGTGCTGCATGGGCCCGATGGACTCACCGAACCAGCTGTCGTTGCTGATGGTGATCAGCAGCTGACTGCGCCTGGCCAGGCGCGCGGCAAAGTCGGGATAGACGGTCTCGTAACAGATGAAAGGGGCCAGCTGATAACCGGCGGCCTGCAGCGGGTCCTGCTGCAGCGGGCCGCGGGAGAAGCTGGACATGGGCAGATCGAAGAAGGCAATCATCCCGCGCAGCCACTGCTCCAGCGGGACGTACTCGCCGAAGGGTACCAGCTTGTGCTTGAGGTACACATTCGGCTCGCTGCCCGCGACCATGATGCCGTTGTAGATGCGCAGCTGGCCCTGGTCGTCCTCGTCTACCGGGATGCCGGTGATCAGGGTGGTGCCCTGGCTGGCAAGATTGGCCGCCACGCCCTGGACAAAGGGCATGGCACTGCTGCTCAGAACCGGGACTGCGGTTTCCGGCCAGACGATCAGGTCGGTATCCCGGCGCTGGGCATAACTCATGTCGCGGAAGGTGGCGAGGGTATGGTCGATGTGCGCCGGGTCCCACTTGCGCGACTGTTCGATATTGGCCTGGATCAGGGCGACCGACAGGGGCTCGCCCGCCGGGCGCGTCCATTCGATGCCGGTCAGCAGGCCGCCGGCGCCCCAGATTCCGAGCAGCGCCGCGATCATCGCCAGGGCGTTCTTCCAGCGACGCCAGAGTCCGCCGTGGCTGAGCAGACAGGCGCTGAACACGGTGATGAAGCTCAGCAGCCAGACTCCGCCAATCGGTGCCCAGCCGGCCAGCCAGGTGTCGGTGTGGGCGTAGCCCTGATACAGCCAGGGAAAGCCGGTGAGGAACCAGCTGCGAAAAAACTCCTGGCCGACCCAGAGAGCGGCGAAGCCGAGACTTGCCAGCCAGGGACCCGATTGCGGACGCAGCCAGCGGGCCCACAGCCAGGCGGTCAGCGCCGGGATCAGCGCCAGTCCCGCCACCAGACCTCCGGTCAGCAGGGCTGCCAGGGCCGGTGCGGCATAACCATGCACGTGGATGCTGATATAGATCCAGGATACACCGCTGAGAAACAGTCCCAGTCCCCAGCACCAGCCGCGCCACAGCGCCTGACGGCCCTCCAGGCGCTGCAGGCCCTGGTACAGCAGGGCAATGGACAGCAGGCCCAGCGGCCAGATATCGAAGGGAGTGAAGGACAGGGTAGTGAGGGCACCGGCAATCAGGGCCAGCAGGTGGCCGCGCCAGCCGGGGGCGCGCAGCCAGTCGAGCAGTTCATGTGCCAGCGGCATGGGTTCCTCGTGTCAAACCATCATCGTCATCGGTTGCAGGCCCCGTCATCGGGCAGGCAATGCCTCAGGGCTGGATCAGGCTGACCCGCAGCAGGTGGATGCGGCGGCTGTCGGCATTCAGGATGCGGACGCGGAAGCCATCCAGTTCGACGATCTCGTTGCGCTTAGGCAGATGACCGAAGGCATTCATCACCAGTCCGCCGAAGGTATCGAACTCCTCGTCGGAGAAATCCGTCTCGAACTCCTCGTTGAAGTCCTCGATTGGCGTCAGCCCCTTGACCAGATAGTCGCCGGAGGGCAGGGCCTTGATATATTCCTCATCATCGAAATCGTGCTCGTCCTCGATGTCGCCGACGATCTGTTCAAGCACGTCCTCGATAGTGATCAGCCCGGACACGCCGCCGTACTCGTCGATGACGATGGCCATGTGGTTATGGGTAGCGCGGAATTCCTTGAGCAGGACATTCAGGCGCTTGGACTCGGGCACGCAGGTAGCCGGGCGCAGCACGTCCTTGATGTTGAAGCGCTCGGTGTTGCCCTCCAGCAGCAGGGGCAGCAGATCCTTGGCCAGCAGGATGCCGAGCACGTCATCGATGCTTTCGCCGATGACCGGGAACCGCGAGTGGGCCGCCTCGATGATCGCTGGGAGGAACTCCCGGGGTGTCTGGCTGGCCTTGATGGTGTTCATCTGCGACCGGGGAATCATGATATCCCGGACCTGCATGTCCGCCACCTGAAGGGCTCCCTCGATAATGCTCAGTGCTTCCAGATCCAGCACCTCGTTGCGCTGGGCGGTACGCAAGACCTCAAGCAATTCCTGGCGACTGCGCGGTTCCTGGGCAAAGGGCTGAACTAGCTTCTCCAGCCAGGACCTGTGTCCGCTGCTCGGTCGATCTTCGCTCATGGCTCTCTCATTACTCGTCGGATTCAAGGTAGGGATCGGCAACGCCCAGTTCGGCCAGCAGCTCGCGCTCGAGCTGTTCCATGATCTCGGCCTCACTGTCTTCGATGTGATCATGGCCCAGCAGGTGCAGGCAGCCATGGATCACCATATGGGCCCAATGGTCCTCGCGCCGCTTTCCCTGTTCCGCTGCCTCGCGGTTGACCACGGGCACGCAGATGACCAGATCGCCCAGCAGGGGGATCTCGAGTTCCGGGGGCAGGTCTGCAGGGAAGGACAGGACATTGGTCGGGTAGTCCTTGTGACGGTACTCCCGATTGAGCTCCTGGCTCTCCTCGGCATCGACCAGACGTATGGTCAGTTCGCTGCCGGGGTTGTTGCGCAGGGCCAGGGCGGCCCAGCGCATGAGACTGTCGTCGTCAGGTTGATCGGGCGCGTCGGTCGCCCTCTGTATGTCTACCTCAATGGTCATGACGGCGCTCCTGGCGCTCCTGCTCCTGACGCTGGTCGAAACGGTCGTAGGCCTCGACGATGCGCTGCACCAGCGGATGGCGCACCACGTCCTTGGACTGGAAGTGGGTAAAGCCGATGCCCTTGACGTCCTTGAGTACTTCCATGACGTGGGTCAGACCCGAGCGCGTGCCGCGGGGCAGGTCGACCTGGGTGATGTCCCCGGTGATCACGGCAGTTGAGCCGAACCCGATCCGCGTGAGGAACATCTTCATCTGTTCCAGGGTGGTGTTCTGACTCTCATCGAGGATGATGAAGCTGTTGTTCAGCGTGCGGCCGCGCATGTAGGCCAGCGGGGCTACCTCGATCACCTGGCGTTCGATCAGCTTGGCCACCTGCTCGAAGCCGAGCATCTCGTACAGTGCGTCGTACAGGGGGCGCAGGTAGGGGTCGATCTTCTGCGACAGGTCGCCGGGCAGAAAGCCCAGCTTCTCGCCGGCTTCCACCGCCGGGCGCACCAGCAGGATGCGGCGGATCTGCTCGCGCTCCAGGGCATCCACGGCGCAGGCCACCGCCAGATAGGTCTTGCCGGTACCCGCAGGGCCGATGCCGAAGTTGATGTCGTGCTCCTGGATCGAGCGCACGTAGCTCTGCTGATTCGGACCCCGGGGCTGGATGGTCATGCGCTTGGTGCGCAGTATCACCGGCTGATGGTGGCTGTCCTGAGCCAGTGCCTCGCTGAGGTTCTCCAGACCGGACTCCTGAAGATACAGGTGCACGGTTTCCGGCTCCAGGTCACGGTGATCGCGGGTTTCGCGATACAGCTGACGCAGCACCGCCTCGGCCGAGCGGGTGATGGCCGGATCGCCAATCAACTCAAAATGATTGCCACGATTGCGCACCTCGATGCCGAGGCGCTGTTCGATCAGGCGCAGGTTTTCATCAAACTGGCCGCACAGACTGGCAAAGCGCCGGGAGTCCACGGGCTCGATACTGAAACGATGGATGGTCAAGGGAGCGTTCAAATTGGTCTTCAGGGGGCCTTGTGGCAGTGGGAAAGTCACAGCATAGCGCGCAAAATGGCCGCTGCAAAGCCGGACGGCCAGCGGCCTCCGGCGGCAGCGGCAGCCTGGCTCAGTGCACGGTTTCGCTCAGCAGAGTGCCGCGCAGGGAGTGGGGCAGGGCCTCATCAATACGCACGTCCACAAACTGGCCGATCAGCGCCGGGTTGTCGCTGCGGAAGTTGACCACGCGGTTGTGTTCGGTACGACCCTGCAGCATGCCCGGGTCCTTCTTCGAATAGTCGGTGACCAGAATGCGCTGGGTGGTGCCGACCATGCGACGGCTGTTCTCGAAACCCTGCTGGTTGAGCCGGGCCTGGAGTATCTGCAGGCGCTGTTTCTTCACCTCGGCGGGAGTGTCATCCACCAGGTCGGCTGCCGGGGTGCCGGGGCGGGCGCTGTAGATGAAGGAATAGGAGAAGTCGAAGCCGACTTCTTCCACCAGTTTCATGGTCTGCTCGAAGTCGCGGTCGGTCTCCCCGGGGAAGCCGACGATGAAGTCCGAGCTGAGGATGATGTCCGGCACCGCCGCCTTGAGCTTGCGGATGCGGGATTTGTATTCCAGCACCGTGTGGTTGCGCTTCATGCCGGCCAGCACCCGGTCGGAGCCCGATTGCACCGGCAGATGCAGGTACTTGACCAGCTCCGGTACTTCGGCGTGGGCCTGGATCAGGCTGTCGGAGAACTCCAGCGGGTGCGAGGTGGTGTAGCGTATCCGATCAATGCCGTCGATCTGGGCGATCACCCGGATCAGATCGGCCAGGTCGGCGATGCCGCCATCATGGGTCTCGCCCCGGTAGCCATTGACGTTCTGGCCCAGCAGGGTGATCTCGCGCACGCCGTTCTCGGCCAGGTGCACGCACTCGGCCAGCACGTCATCGAAGGGACGGCTGACTTCCTCGCCCCGGGTGTAGGGCACCACACAGAAGCTGCAGTACTTGCTGCAGCCTTCCATGACCGAAACATAGGCGGTCGGGCCATCGACCCGGGGCTCGGGCAGGCGGTCGAACTTCTCGATCTCGGGGAAGGATACGTCTACCTGGGGAGCACCGGTGGTGCGCGCGGCGTCGATCATCTCCGGCAGACGGTGCAGGGTCTGAGGGCCGAACACCACGTCCACATAGGAAGCCCGCTCGCGGATGGCGGTCCCTTCCTGGCTGGCAACACAGCCGCCGACGCCGATGATGAGGTCGGGATTCTTCTCCTTCAGCGGTCGCCAGCGCCCCAGCTCGGAGAACACCTTCTCCTGCGCCTTCTCGCGAATCGAGCAGGTGTTGAGCAGGATCACGTCAGCCTCTTCGGGACTGTCGGTCAGCTCCATCGCCTGATATTCGCCGAGCAGATCTGCCATGCGCGAGCTGTCGTACTCGTTCATCTGGCAGCCGTGGGTCTGGATAAAAAGTTTCTTTGCCATGGGTTTGCGGGGGTGACTCGTGGAGAAAAACGGCGATTATACACGCTTGACCCGGGCAATGTGATGGTGGTGGTCGGGTGCTTGCAGCGCTCGCGGATGTGCTATGATCCGCGACCTTCAATCCGGCGTTTCGGCGCCCGGCATTACTGACCTGTGGTGTAACGTACGAGTCCATGAGCAAAGACAAGCAGCAGCCCATCTTCCGGGTGATTTTCCTCAATCAGGGGCAGGTGTTTGAAATCTATGCCCGCCAGATCTTCCAGAGCGAGCTGTGGGGCTTTCTCGAGGTCGAGGAGCTGGTGTTTGGCGAGCGTTCGCAGATGCTGGTCGACCCGGGCGAGGAAAAGCTCAAGAACCAGTTCGAAGGCGTCAACCGCAGCTTCATCCCGCTGCACGCCATAGTGCGCATCGACGAGGTGGAGCGTGTCGGTCAGGCCAAGATCAGCGAGGCCAAGGGTGGCAGCAACGTGATGTCCTTTCCGCTGCCGCCCGGTCCGGGGTCGGGGCAGGGGTGAGCCCCGGCTCACTCCATCTCGGGTTGCAGCTCCTCTTCCAGCAACTCCGGATGCAGCCGGCGCAGCTGCTCTTCCCGGATATGGCGCAGATAATTGCGGAACAGCGTGCCCAGCACCTGGGTCGCTGAGGCAATCTCCTCCTCGTTCATCTCTTCGGCCAGGCGATCACTGGCATCCATGGCGGCGTCCTGACCATTGACTGCAGCCATCTTCAGCATGATGTAGGCCTGGGGCAGGTTGCGCTCCACGCCCTCACCGGTGGCGTGCATCAGGCCGAGGCGGTACTGGGCATCGGGGTGCCCCTGGATCGAGGCGCGTTCGTACCACTTGAGCGCCTGCGCCAGGTCCCGCTCGCTGCGCTCGCCATGGTAGTAGAACTCCCCCATCTCGAACTGCGCCTGCATGTCATCGGCCTCGGCCATGCTGCGGCAGCTGTCCAGCGCCAGGGGCAGGTTGTCATCATCCACGCGGTTGAGCGCGCAGTGTTCCTCGGTGCTGATCACCAGCGGCTCGTCGTTCTGGGCCAGGGCCGGCACGGAGCCCAGGCCCAGTCCGAACAGGGTGCAGAACAGGAGAGAGCGGAGCGGTCTGGTCATGGTCAGGGGCCCGTTGGCTGATGCGTCAGGTGTCATTGTGCGCTGGAATCCGCGTCGGCGCCAACCGCCGGGCTGGCCGGCGGTGGATGCGCAGTGGAGAACCCCGTTCGGGGCGGGACTCAGAGTGCGGCGAAGGCGCGTTCGGCGGCGTCCAGGGTCAGCTGCAGTTCCGCCTCGCCGTGGGCGATGGAGGTAAAGCCGGCCTCATAGGCACTGGGCGCCAGGTACACGCCCTGGTCCAGCATCAGGTGGAAGAACTTGCTGAAGCGCTCGGCATCACTGGCCATGACATCCTCGAAGGTCTGGATGGCATCGGCGCCGCTGAAGTACAGACCGAACATGCCGCCCACCTGGGTGGTGACGAAGGGCACGCTGGCGGCATCGGCGCGGTCCTGCAGGCCCTGCAGCAGCCGGCTGGTGTAGGCGGCCAGCTCGTCATGGAAGCCGGGGCGGCTGATGAGTTTCAGGGTGGTCAGACCGGCGGCCATGGCCAGCGGGTTGCCCGACAGGGTGCCGGCCTGGTAGACCGGACCCAGCGGCGAGATGTGCTGCATGATTTCACGCTTGCCGCCGAAGGCGCCCACCGGCATGCCGCCGCCGACGATTTTGCCGAAGGTGGACAGATCCGGGGTCACGCCGAAATGGGCCTGAGCGCCGCCCAGTGCCACGCGGAAACCGGTCATCACCTCGTCGAAGATCAGCACGACACCATGTTCGTCACAGGCCTCGCGCAGGCCTTCGAGGAAGCCCGGTACCGGCGGTACGCAGTTCATGTTGCCGGCCACCGGTTCGACGATGATGCAGGCGATTTCATTGCCGACCCGGCTGAGCGTTTCACGCACGGCAGCAATGTCGTTATAGGGCAGGGTCAGGGTGTGCTGGGCAAAGGCCGCCGGTACGCCCGGCGAGCTGGGTACGCCGAAGGTCAGGGCGCCGGAGCCGGCCTTGACCAGCAGGCTGTCGGAGTGACCGTGGTAGCAGCCCTCGAACTTGATGATGGTGTCGCGGCCGGTGTAACCCCGGGCCAGGCGGATGGCGCTCATGGTCGCCTCGGTACCGGAGCTGACCATGCGCACCATGTCCATGGACGGCACCAGCGAGCACACCAGCTCCGCCATCTCGGTTTCCATGGCGGTGGGGGCGCCGTAGGACAAGCCATGCTCGAGCTGGCGGCGCACCGCCTCAAGCACCTCGGGGTGACCATGACCCAGGATCATCGGGCCCCAGGAGCCGACATAATCCACATAACGGCGGTCATCCTCGTCGATGATGTAGGCCCCTTCGGCATGCTTGATGAACAGCGGGCTGCCGCCGACGCTGCGGAAGGCCCGCACCGGCGAGTTGACGCCACCGGGGATGTGTTTCTGAGCACTGGCAAACAGGGATTCTGAACGGGACATGGGGTTATCTCTCAATGCTTGAATAGGGTGGTGAAGGCCTCGGCGCGCTGGCGCACGGCCTCGGCCGAGTCCGCACCGAACAGGCCGTGGATGACTGCCAGCAGATCGGCGCCGGCGGAGATCAGTTGTGGGGCGCGTTCCAGGGTGATGCCGCCGATGGCGACGATGGGAGCGCTGAAGCGCTCGCGGGCCTGCTCCAGCAGTTCCAGGGTGGCGGCCGGGGCGCCGGGCTTGGTCCGGGAGTCGAAGAAACGGCCGAAGGCAATATAGCTGGCGCCGGCGGCCAGCGCGGCTTCGGCATTGGCCAGGCTGGCGTGGCAGGTGGCGCCGACGATGGCTTCCGGCCCCAGCTCGGCACGGGCTTCCTGCAGGCTGCCATCCTCCAGGCCCAGGTGCACACCGACCCCGAGTTCGCTGGCCAGGGCCAGATCATCGTTGATCAGCAGCTCGGTACCGTACTGCGCGCACAGCGTTCTCAGCTGGCCGGCCTCTTCCCGCCGGCGCACGCTGTCCCTGCTCTTGTCCCGGTACTGCAGGAGTCGGGCACCGCCGGCCAGGCTCGCCTCGACCCAGGGCAGCAGGCGGCCATCGGCGAGCAGGGCGCTGTCGGTGATGGCGTAGAGGCCGCGCGGGCTCACTGGCAGAAGTCCAGCGGCAGACGGCGCGGTACATACTGACCCTGCCCCGGCCGCTCGGCGTCGCGCAGGGTGCGCCAGGTGTAGTCCAGGGCATTCTCCACGGCGCTGACCAGATCCTCGCCCAGCGCCAGGCGTCCGGCCAGGGTGCTGGCCAGGGTACAGCCGGAACCATGGTACTCGCCGGGCAGGCGGGCACAGGTGAAGGTATGTTCGCTGCCATCCTGGCAGTACAGGCGGTTATGCACTTCCTGCTCGGTGCCGTGACCGCCGGTGATCAGCAGGTTCTGGCACAGCGGCATGAGTTTTTCTGCGCATTCGTCCGCGGTGCCCTCGGGCAGCTCGGCGAGGATGCGTGCTTCGGGCAGGTTGGGGGTGACGATGCGGGCCAGCGGCAGCAGTTTCTCGCGCATCGTATAACCGACCTCATCCTTGCCCAGCGAGCCGCCACCGCCGGCGCGCAGCACTGGGTCGCAGACCAGCGGCAGGTGCGGGTGGGCCTGCAGTATCTCCACCACGGTGTCGACCATTTCCAGATTGCCGAGCATGCCCAGCTTGACCGCCGCCACCGGCATGTCGTTGAGCACGGCATTGGCCTGGGCCAGTACCCATTCGCGATCCAGTACGCGGAAATCGCTGACATTCACCGTGTTCTGCACGGTCAGCGCGGTCACCGTGGGGGCGGCATGACAGCCCTGGGCCAGCAACGCCTCGATATCGGCCTGCAGGCCGGCACCACCGCTGGGGTCATGGCCGGAAAGACAGAGAACAACGGGACGAAAAGGAGTAGGCGTATTCATGCGTTAAGCTTACCATCGAAGGTCAGGTATCGGTATGTGGGCGGGTCGCCGCCGTAACAGGCAGGGCCGCCGCTGATGACCGCTGACTATAACAATAACTCGCGAGGGAAGCTGCTGATGAAGACCGTAGAGCAATGGTTCGATGAGTATGGCGAGAGCCATCGCAACCCTTTGAACAAACTGGTGCACTGGGTCTGCGTGCCGCTGATCACCTTCAGCGTACTGGGCATGCTCTGGGCGCTCCATCCGCTGGTGGCGGCCGTGGTGCTCGGCCTGGCGCTGGCCTTCTATGTGGTGCTGTCCTGGCAGCTGGCGCTGGTCATGGCGCTGCAGGGTCTGGTGATGCTGTGGATCCTGCATCTGATGCCGGTGGTTTTCTGGCCCTGTGTGGCAATTTTCGTGGTGGCCTGGATCGGCCAGTTCATCGGTCACCACGTGGAAGGCAAGAAACCGTCCTTCTTCAAAGATGTGCAGTTTCTGCTGATCGGTCCGGCCTGGCTGATGGGGTTCGTGTTCCGCCGCCTCGGCTGGCGCTACTGAACGCGGTGGCCTCCGCCGGGCTCAACAGGGCAGCTCGCGCCACTCGCCCGGCTGCAGGTCACCCAGCTCCCAATCCCCGATCCGCACCCTGACCAGTCGCAGAGTGGGCAATCCCACGGCAGCGGTCATGCGTCTTACCTGGCGATTACGTCCTTCGCGTATGGTGATCGCCAGCCAGCTGGTGGGAATGCTCTTGCGAAAGCGCACCGGTGGCTGGCGGGGCCACAGGGCCGGCTCGGCCATCTGTTCCACCTCGGCTGGACGGGTCGGACCGTCATTGAGCAGCGGACCGGCCCGCAGCTGCGCCAGCTGCTCGGCGGTCGGCTCGCCCTCGACCTGCACCCAGTAGGTCTTGGCCAGCTTGTGTCTGGGGTCGGTGATCCGTGCCTGCAGGCGACCATCGTTGGTCAGCAGCAGCAGGCCCTCGCTGTCCCGGTCCAGCCGCCCAGCGGCATAGATGCCGGGAATATCCACGAAGTCCCTGAGGGTTGCCCGGCCCTGATCATCGGTGAACTGGGTCAGCACATCGAAGGGCTTGTTCAGTGCGATCAGACGGGGCACCGCCGGACGCGCAGCCGGCTGGCGTCGGGGGCGTCGATCGGGTCGCGTCGCGGCGGGGCGCTGCCGCCGGCCCGCCGGGTCAGAAACCTTCGACATTGCCCAGGATGATTGCCTTGATCACGAAGCCGACCACGCCCAGGCCCAGGGCGAAGAACAGCACCGCTGTGCCCCAGCGGCCGGCCTTGGATTGCTTGGCCAGATCCCAGACGATGAAGCCCATGAAGGCAACCAGCGCGAAGATGGTCAGGGGCAGGGCAAGGGCTTCGAATTCTTCGTAGCTCACGGGGTCCTCCGGCAAGGGGTGTTTATCTGTTGACCAGATGATTGAGGGGCAATTCCGTGCTGGAGACCACCTGGTTGAGCACAAAGCTCGAACGTACGCTGGACACGCCTTCGATCCGCGTCAGGGTGCCCAGCAGGAACTGCTGATAATGATCCATGTCCTGCACCACCACGCGCAACTGGTAATCGGCGTCCATTCCGGTTACCAGGGCGCAGTTGAGCACCTCCGGGCACTGGCGGATGGTGTCCTCGAAGTGGGCAAAACGGTCGGGAGTATGCCTGTCCATGCCGACCATGACAAAGGCCGTGAGCGTCAGGCCAAGCTTGTGCGGGTCAAGCAGAGCCACCTGGCGCAGGATGTAGCCGGCTTCCTCCAGCTGCTTGACCCGTCGCGAGCAGGGCGATGGCGACAGGCCGATGCGGTCGGCCAGCTCCTGATTGCTGATGGCAGCGTTTTCCTGCAGTGCCGCAAGGATTTTCAGGTCGTAGCGGTCTAGATCGGTGGGCATCATGGCGGCGCTCCTGTTCTCTTGCTTGAAATGGGTGGTTATTAGTGAATTGTTGCGGAGTATAGCGTTGGATGGGCAATAAAAGAAAAGAAATGGCGCGGTCGCCTGAGTAATATAGCCACATGTTTCAACGCCAGCCGGCGCGTCCAACCAGCCGCTTCAAAAGAGCAGGACTGGGATGAGCAACCCAGAAGGTTCCACTCATCACCCGGCTTCCCGACCCAGAAGGTCAGGAGTAGAGGCAGTATCCCACCAGGATAGCGACGGACATCAACGCCAACGGCCGACTCAGTCGGCCGTTGGCGTTTCTGCGTGTCAGACCGGGTCCTTGTGAACCAGCACCTCAGCCTGGGGGAAGCGTTCGCAGATCGCCAGGCGCACCTGCTCCCCCAATGCATGGGCCTGTCCCAGCGGCAGCTCGGCCGGCAGCTCCAGGTGCATCTGGATGAACCACTGCTGCCCGGACTCGCGGGTGCGCAGGTCATGCACGCCCATCACCCCGGGCACGGCACGGGCCAGGGCCAGCGCCTCCTGACGAACCTCCTCCGGCAGCTCATGATCCATGAGAATCTGCACCGCATCGCGGCCGATCTTCAGGGCACCCAGGGCAATGAACAGGGCAATACCGATGCCGAACAGCGCGTCCGCACCGCTGATGCCGTACCAGGCCAGGATCAGGGCGACAATGATGCTGGTGTTCATCAGCAGGTCGGAACGGTAATGCAGGGCGTCGGCACGGATGGCGGTAGAGCCGGTGCGGCGGATCACACGGTTCTGGAAACGCAGCAACAGCAGGGTAGCGATAATGGAGAACAGCATCACCCCGACACCGTACCAGGCGCCGTCCAGCGGCACAGGGTGGCGCAGTCGCTCCAAACCCTGCCACAACACCAGGCCGGCGGACAGGGTGATGAACGCGGACTGGGCCAGACCGGCCAGGGCCTCGGCCTTGCCGTGACCGAAACGGTGCCCCTTGTCCGCAGGTGTCAGCGCATAGCCGACAGCCAGCAGGTTGATCAGCGAGGCACCGGCATCCATCAGCGAGTCGGTCAGCGAGGCCAGCAGGCTGACCGAACCGGACATCAGCCAGACGGCGGTCTTGAGGCCGATCAGCAACAGCGCGGTGGCCAGTGAGGCGTAGGTTACCCGGCGCAGCAGGCGGCCATTTTCCGCGGTAACTTGTGCCCTGTCGGTCATCAGCCGCGTGCCGGCAGGTTCAGCAGGGCCAGTGCCTGGCTGCGCGGGTGCTGAACCTGAACTGCCTGCTCCATCGGCAGGTCGACACCCAGATCCCGGTGCAATATGGCCTTGAGCTTCAGCGGGTCCACCGCACCCTGGTCATCAAGCGCCTCGCCCAGACGTTCCGGAGCCAGGGAATAGCGCGCGTCGGGGAAGTAGATGGCGCCGGTGGCAAAGTCCACCGCAAAGGCCACCAGACCGGGGATGACATAGAACAGCAGGCCGATGCCATTGAGAATGGCCACGCCGGGATCGATCTCGCCGCTGATCTGCCCGCGCCGCTCGGGATAGAAAACGGTGCCGCAGGCGGCGAGCTGGGTGACCAGGGTAGTGCTCAGCAGGATGCTGGCCAGAGCCTTCAGACGCATTGTTGAACCCTCACATGCAGGCAGGTGACTGGATGCGCCAACTATACGCGTCCGCACTGATGGCTTGAAGATGGCGGAGTATAATGCCCGGCTTCAATCGAAAGTGAGCCCCGATGAACGAGCTTCCCGTACAGGCCGTGCTGCCGGCACTGGACCAGCAGCTGGCCACGCACCCCTGTGTGGTGCTGCAGGCGCCGCCCGGTGCCGGCAAGACCACTCTGGTGCCGCTGGCGCTGCTGGACAGCGACTGGCTGGCAGGAAAGAAGATCATTCTGCTCGAGCCGCGGCGGCTGGCGGCGCGGGCCGCAGCCGAACGCCTGGCCCAGTTGCTCGGCGAGCCGGTGGGTCAGACCGTCGGTTATCGCATCCGCCTGGAAACCCGAGTCAGCGCCGCCACCCGCATCGAAGTGGTGACCGAGGGAATATTGCAACGTCTGCTGCTGGCCGACCCCGAGCTGCCCGGCGTCGGCCTGGTGATCTTCGACGAATTCCATGAACGCAGTCTGGACGCCGATCTGGGCCTGGCGCTCTGTCTGCAGACCCAGCAGTACCTGCGCGATGAGCAGGACCCGCTGAAACTCCTGGTCATGTCGGCCACGCTGGATGCGGCGGCGGTCAGCCGGCTGCTGGACGATGCGCCGCTGGTCAGCAGTGAAGGCCGGCAGTACCCGGTGCAGATCCACCACGGCAGTGCGCTGGCCCCGGGGCAGCCCATCGAGCCGGTGCTGGAGCAATTGGTACTGCAGGCGCTGGCCACGGACAGCGGCAGTCTGCTGGTGTTTCTCCCGGGCGCCGCAGAGATCCGGCGACTGCAATCCCGCCTGGAAACCGCCTTGGCCGATGCGCCGGATGTGGATGTGACGCCGCTGTACGGCGATCTTGACTTTGCCGCCCAGCGTGCGGCCATCAGCCCGGCCCCACCGGGGCGGCGCAAGGTGGTGCTGGCCACGCCCATTGCCGAGACCAGCCTGACCATCGACGGGGTGCGGGTGGTGATCGACTCCGGCCTGTGCCGGGAGCCGGCTTTCGATCCGGTGTCGGGCATGACCCGCCTGCATACCCGGCGCATCTCCCGGGCTGCCGCCGAGCAGCGTGCCGGACGCGCCGGCCGTACCGAGCCGGGTGTCTGCTATCGCCTGTGGTCCGCCGATCAGCACGCCCAGCTGGCGGCCCAGAGTCCGGCGGAGATCCTGCAGGCCGATCTGGCGCCGCTGGCACTGCAGCTGGCGCGCTGGGGTGTGGACGATCCCGCCGAACTGGTGTGGCTCGACCCACCGCCTGCCGCCGCCCTGCAGCAGGGCAGGGACCTGCTGGTTCAGCTGGGTGCCCTTGAGGGCCGTGGCAGCGGTTGGGCACTGACCGAACACGGCACTGCTCTGAGTGAGCTGCCGATGCACCCGCGCCTGGCGCACATGCTGCTGCGCGGCCAGGCTCTGGGCCTGGGACAGCTGGCTTGCCGGCTGGCGGCCATCCTCGGCGAGCGGGACCTGCTGCGCGGGGTCGAGGATGCCGACATTGCCCGCCGGCTGGCCACTTTCGATGCACCGCGCAACGAGCCGGCGCTGGATCGCGGCGCCCTGCAGCGGGCACGGCGTCTGGTCGAACAGTGGCAGAAACTGCTGGCCCGCTTCCCGGTAGTCGAACCCCTGCCGAGCCCGCAGGACGAGCACTGGGCGGGATTGCTGCTGGCGCTGGCCTATCCGGATCGCATCGCCAGGCGGCGTGGCGAGCAGGGCAGCGACTATCGCCTGGCCAACGGGCGATCAGCGGCCTTCCCCCAGGTCGACAGTCTGCAGCAGCAGGAGTGGCTGGTGGTTGCCAGTCTCGGCGGGCACGCCAGTCAGCGCAATGCGCGGATCTTCCTGGCCGCGGCCCTGGATGCTGCCTGGCTGCCGACATACCTGCCGGAGCTGCTGCATCAGGAGCAGACGCTGGAATGGGATGGGCGCAGCGAAACCCTGGTGGCCGAGCAGCAGTGGCGGGTGGGGGCACTGGTGTACCGCCGCGAGCCGCTCAGGGACATCGAACCGGAACAGCGCAATCGCGCACTCTGCGCGGTGGTACGCAAGCAGGGCCTGAACCTGCTGCCCTGGACCCCTGCGCTGCGCCAGTGGCAGGCGCGTATCCTGCTGCTGCGTAATCTGGATCTTGAGCAGGGCGGCGAGTCCGCCTGGCCCGATGTATCCGATCAGGCCCTGCTGGACAGCCTGGAGCAGTGGCTGGCGCCCTGGCTCGGC
This sequence comes from Halopseudomonas formosensis, assembly GCF_900115905.1. Taxonomy (GTDB): domain Bacteria; phylum Pseudomonadota; class Gammaproteobacteria; order Pseudomonadales; family Pseudomonadaceae; genus Halopseudomonas; species Halopseudomonas formosensis. The sequence continues at coordinate 287,323 of NZ_FOYD01000003.1, read as the reverse complement.
AAGGTCACGCGGCTGGCGCATTTTGCCAATCTGGATCTGCCGGCCATACTCACCGGGTTGCTGCCCTGGCCGCTGCCCAAGGCGCTGGATGAGCAGGCGCCGACCCACTGGACGGTGCCCACCGGTTCGCGCATCCGCATCGACTACAGCGAAACGCCGCCGGTACTGGCGGTGCGGCTGCAGGAAATGTTCGGCAGCGCGCAGACGCCGCGCATCGCCAATGGCCGTATGGCGCTCAAGCTGCACCTGCTGTCGCCGGCGCAGCGGCCGGTGCAGGTAACCCAGGACCTGGAGGGCTTCTGGCGCAGCAGCTACGCCGAGGTGAAGAAGGACATGAAGGGGCGCTACCCCAAACACTATTGGCCGGATGATCCCCTGCAGGCCGAACCCACCACCCGGGCCAAGCCACGCAAGTGACCGTCCTGACGTAAAGCGGATGGGCTTTACCCCGGGTGGCGAGCAGCTCGTCCTCCCAGAGAGTGCTCGCCATCGCGTACAATGCCCGGCCCCTTGCTTACCTACCTTCGGAGTCGCCATGGACAACACCAGTCAGATTCTTCTGCGCAGTGCCGAGCTGCTTGCCGGTCAGCGGCTGCTGCTGGTCAACCCCGCGGCTGACGAGCTGACCCGAGAGCTGCCGGGCGACTGGCATGTGTGGACCTGGGACTACTCGGCCTTTCTCGGCCTGCGCGGCAGGTTGCCGGAGCATCAGCTGAGCTTCTCCCACCTGTGTCCGGCAGTGGAAGGGCTGGAAGGGGCCATCCTGGTCATGCCCAAGGCCATCGAGCGGGCCGAGTATGCGCTGGCGCAGATGGCACCACTGCTGGCCGCCGGCTGTCCGCTGTATCTGGTCGGCGAGAAGAAGGGCGGCATCACCCGGGCAGAAAAGCTGCTGGCCGGCTTGGGCGACGGGGCGGAGAAACTGGATTCGGCCCGCCACTGCCAGCTGTGGCGCACCCAGGTCAAGGGTGATGCCCCGGCCTTCCGGCTGGAGGACTGGCAACAGCAGATCGACCTCGATTTCCCCGACCAGAAGGTGCAGCTGACCAGCCTGCCGGGGGTGTTCAGCCATGGCCGGCTGGATGAGGGCAGTGCGCTGCTGCTGGAGGAGATGGCGCCTCTGCCGGCGGGCAAGGTGCTGGATTTCGGCTGCGGGGCAGGGGTGCTCAGCCTGGTGCTGGCGCGGCGCAATCCGGGTTGCCGTTTCGAGCTGGTCGATATCGATGCACTGGCGCTCTATTGCGCGCGTCAGACCCTGGACCAGCATGACGTGGACGCCCAGGTCTATCCCAGTGATGGTCTGAGTGACGTGCATGGCCGCTTTGCCGCCGTGGTCAGCAATCCGCCCTTTCATACCGGCGTGCGCCACGACACCAGCATCGCCGAGCGCTTCTTCAACGCCGTGGCGCGCAACCTGCTGCCCCGGGGCGAGCTGCGCATCGTGGCCAACGGTTTTCTCAAGTACCCGCCGCTGATCGAGGCCCATATCGGTCCCTGCCGGGTGCTGCGCGAAAACAGCCGCTTCAAGGTCTACTCGGCGGTGGCGCCGGGTTGATTCACCGGGGCTGTCTTGCTAGAGTTGCGCCCGTCTTAGGGGAGTAGTCTCTCCGGAAGCCCGCCTTCCAAGGCAGCCGTCAACATACTTGGCCCACAGGCCATGGCGTCTGCGACCCGCCGTCACCCAGGGTGACCGGGTTTGACGAGACCTTTGACACGGAACACCAGCCGAGGGCGGGGGTGTCGCCGTGTCATTGGAACAGTCAACCCGCCCTCGTAATGGAATATCCGTGGAAGCCTTCTTCGTTTCGACCGGGGTAGTCACGCTGGCAGAGATCGGCGACAAGACCCAATTGCTGGCGCTGCTGCTGGCAGCCCGTTTCCGTCGGCCATGGCCGATCATCTGGGGCATTCTGATCGCCACCGTGGTCAACCACGCATTGGCCGGTGCCGTCGGCCAGCTGGTCAGCGAACTGCTCAGCGATGCCTGGCTGTACAGTCTGGTGGCCGTCAGTTTCCTCGCCGTGGCGGCCTGGACCCTGATTCCGGATAAGCTCGACGACGATAACACCCCGCCGATCAGCCGCTACGGCGCCTTCATGGCGGCGCTGGTGGCCTTCTTCCTCGCCGAGATGGGCGACAAGACCCAGGTCGCCACCGTGGTCCTGGCCGCCCAGTTTGACGCCTACCTGTGGGTGGTGATGGGTACCACGCTGGGCATGATGCTGGCCAACGTGCCGGTGGTGTTTCTCGGCAATGCTGCGGCGGGCAAACTGCCGCTGGGGCTGATCCGCGTGGTTACCGCCATGCTGTTCCTGGCGCTGGGGCTGTATGCGGGGTGGATGGCCTGGACGCATATGACTGCGGCGGGGTGAGTGTTGCTCTCCCTGGGAGCGTCGAGCACCAGCTCGATGATAGGAGTCAGCCGGCACGCGTAGGGTATCGGGCCGAATCCGCAGGACGAGCTGGTGCTCGTCCCTCCCGGGTCTAATTTTGTTATTCGAAAAAAGAATATACAAGTTCCAAAATAGTATTTTTCGCTATATCAATTTCCCCTCTAATATCTCCTCCGTCGATACCCCAGGTATCCAGCCCAACCCGCAAACGGAGCAGAGAACATGTCAGCAACAACCCAACTGCATGCGGCGGTGGACGATCAGAAGGTAGTGGCCGTCATCACTGAAGCGCTGCGAAGCATTCAGTTCGGTGCAGTGGAGATCACCCTGCACAACGGCCAGGTGGTGCAGATCGAACGGAAGGAAAAGATCCGTTTCCAGCCCCCGACCCGAGCGTCCTGACACCCGACCACGGGACAGTCCAACTCGCATTTTCATTACTGCCGACTGGATCACCAGAGGTGGCTTACAACATGGATCACATGGAGAGCCCCATGACACGGTGTGCCCTGAACAGTCAGACCAGCTCCTGTAGAAATCTGACCGCACGAATGTGCCGGTAACAGGAACGACTCGGCCCGACTTCACATGAAACAGATTTCTACGAGAGTAATGAAAATGAAAAACATCCTGAAAAATACCCTGGCGGGCGCACTGGCCACCCTGATTGCGGGCTCCGCTCTGGCAGCTGACATCAACCTGCTCAACGTGTCCTATGACCCGACCCGTGAGCTGTACCGTGAATACAACGCGGCCTTCAGCAAGTACTGGCAGGCCGAGACCGGGCAGAGCGTCAATGTGCGCCAGTCCCACGGTGGCTCCGGCTCCCAGGCCCGTGCGGTGATCGACGGTCTTGACGCCGATGTGGTTACCCTGGCGCTGGCCTATGACGTGGATGCGCTGCGTCAGCACGCCGACCTGATCCCGGAAAACTGGCAGAGCCGCCTGGCAAACAACAGCTCGCCCTACACCTCCACCATCGTGCTGCTGGTGCGCAAGGGCAACCCGAAGAACATCAAGGACTGGGATGATCTGGTCCGTGACGACGTGGAAGTCATCACCCCCAACCCGAAAACCTCCGGCGGTGCCCGCTGGAACTACCTGGCCGCCTGGGGTTATGCCCTGAAGCAGAACGGCGGTGATGAGGAGAAGGCCTACGAGTTCGTGCGCAAGCTGTTCGCCAACGTGCCGGTACTTGACCCGGGTGCCCGTGGCGCGACCAATACCTTCGTGCAGCGTGGACTGGGTGATGTCTTCATTGCCTGGGAAAACGAGGCCTACCTGTCGGTGGAGCAGCTGGGCAAGGGTGAGTTCGAGATCGTGGTGCCCTCGGTGAGCATCCTGGCCGAACCGCCGGTGACCGTGGTGGACAAGAACGTCGACCGCAAGGGCACCCGTGAGGTTGCCGAGGCGTACCTGCAGTACCTGTACAGTGAGGAAGCCCAGCGGATTGCCGCGCGCAACTACTACCGCCCGAGCAACCCGGAGATCGCCAGGGAGTTTGCCGACAAGTTCGTCGATGTCGAGCTGTTCCGTATCGATGACGTGTTTGGCGGCTGGGAGAAGGCACAGAACGATCATTTCAACGACGGTGGCAAGTTCGACAGCATTCTGGAGAGTCTGACCAAGCGCTGAGGCGCAGGGTCCCGGCTGCCGCAGGAGCGCGGCAGTCGGATACACCAGCTGTTTGATGGATGCCAACCCGGACGCCAACGCCCGGGATCATTTCGAGGTGAACATGTCTACTGCCACCAGAAAACGTAGGGTCATACCCGGTTTCGGGCTGACCATGGGCTTCAGCCTGCTGTATCTGGGTTTCATTTTCCTCATCCCCGTCGGGGGCCTGCTGCTGTACACCTCGATGATGAGCTGGGAGGACTTCTGGAGAGCCGTCAGCCATCCCCAGGTCGTGGCCTCCTACAAACTGTCCTTCTCCGCTTCCCTGATCGGCGCCAGCATCAATCTGGTGTTCGGTGCGCTGGTCGCCTGGGTACTGGTGCGTTACAGCTTCCCGGGCAAGAAAGTGGTCGACGCCCTGGTGGATCTGCCCTTCGCGCTGCCCACGGCGGTAGCCGGGATCGCGCTGGTCACCCTGTACGCCTCCACCGGGTGGGTCGGTCAGTACCTGACCATCTTCGGCATCAAGGTCGCCTATACCCAGCTCGGGGTGGTGGTCGCGCTGACCTACATCGGACTGCCCTTTGTGGTGCGTACCGTGCAGCCGGTGCTGGAGGACCTGGAGGCCGAGCGTGAGGAAGCCTCCGCCAGCCTGGGCGCCAGCCGCTTCACCACCGTCCGCCGGGTGATACTGCCGTCGCTGCTGCCGGCACTGCTGACCGGCTACGCGCTGGCCTTTGCCCGCGCCGTGGGCGAGTACGGTTCGGTGGTATTCATCTCCGGAAACATGCCCTATCGCACCGAAATCACGCCGCTGCTGATCGTCGCCAAGGCCGAGCAGTACGACTATCCGGGTGCTGCCGCCATCGGCACCGTGATGCTCATCGCGGCCTTCCTGTTGCTGCTGCTGATCAATGGTCTGCAGTGGTGGACCCAGCGTCGCGGACTCTGAGGACGACCCCATGACGACACAGACACTTGTACATGTGGCCAATCCGGAGCTGGCCGCGCGCTGGCGCCGCGCCACCGAGGAGCCGGCCTGGGTGCGCTGGACCCTTATCGGCGTTGCGCTCACCTTCCTTGCCCTGTTTCTGGTACTGCCGCTGGCTGTGGTGCTGTACGGCGCCTTCGAGCAGGGCCTGCAGGTCTGGTGGGCGGCGATCAACGAACCGGATGCACTGGCGGCCATCCGCCTGTCGCTGATGGTGGTGCTGATAGTGGTGCCCATCAATCTGGTATTCGGTGTGGCGGCGGCCTGGGCCATCGCCAAGTTCGAGTTCCGCGGCAAGCCGATACTGATTTCGCTGATCGACATGCCCTTTGCCATCTCGCCGGTGGTGGTGGGCCTGATCTTCGTCATCCTGTTCGGCTCCCAGGGCTGGCTGGGCCCCTGGCTGGCCGCCCATGACCTGCGCATCATCTTTGCCGTGCCGGGCATCGTCATAGTGATCGCCTTCGGCACCCTGCCGTTCATTGCCCGGGAGCTGATCCCGCTGATGCAGCAGCAGGGCAAGGAGGAGGAAGAGGCTTCGCTGACCCTGGGCGCCAGCGGCTGGAAGACCTTCTGGTACGTGACCCTGCCGAACATCAAGTGGGGACTGATCTACGGCGTGATCCTGTGCAACGCCCGCGCCCTGGGCGAGTTCGGCGCGGTGGCGGTAGTCTCGGGACGCATCCGTGGCGAGACCAACACCATGCCGCTGCATATCGAGGTGCTCTACAACGAGTACATGTTCACCGCCGCCTTTGCCGTGTCCTCGCTGCTGACCGGCCTGGCGCTGGTCACCATCGCGGTCAAGAGTTTCATCGAGTGGCTGGACGAGCGTCAGCGCCCGGCCGGCGACAGTCATTGAGAGAGCCGACATGAGTATTGAAATCGATCAGGTAAACAAGCGTTTCGGTGATTTTGTCGCCGTCGACAATGTCAGTCTCAGCCTCAATGACGGCGAGCTGACCGCGTTGCTGGGGCCGTCCGGCTCGGGCAAGACCACCCTGCTGCGCATCATTGCAGGGCTGGAGCAGCCCGACAGCGGACGCATCCGCTTCCACGGCCAGGACACCACCGACCTGCACGTGAGTGATCGCGGGGTCGGCTTCGTGTTCCAGCACTACGCCCTGTTCAAGCACATGAGCGTGTTCGAGAACGTCGCCTACGGGCTGACGGTCAAGCCGCGCAGCCAGCGGCCGAGCAAGGCCGAGATCCGCCGCAAGGTCATGCACCTGCTGGAGATGGTGCAGCTGGACTGGACCGCCGACCGGCTGCCGTCGCAGCTCTCGGGTGGGCAGCGTCAGCGTATCGCCCTGGCCCGGGCGCTGGCAGTGGAGCCCAGGGTGCTGCTGCTCGACGAACCCTTCGGCGCGCTGGACGCCAAGGTGCGGGCCGAACTGCGCCGCTGGCTGCGCCGTCTGCATGACGAGATCCACGTCACCAGCGTGTTCGTCACCCACGATCAGGAGGAGGCACTGGAAGTGTCCGACCGCGTGGTGGTGATGAACAAGGGCAGGGTGGAACAGGACGGCAGCCCGGAGGAGGTCTACGATAATCCGGCCAACCCCTTCGTCTACGAGTTCCTGGGTAACGTCAATCTGTTCCACGCCCGGGTGCAGGATGGCGTGGCACGTATCGGCAACCTGAATTTGTCGGCACCGGAGTATGCCGGCCAGCGCGAAAGCCGGGCCCTGGCCTACGTCCGTCCCCATGATATCGAGGTGCTGGGCGAACGCCGTGAGGATGCGCTGCACGCGCAGATCGAGCTGGTTTCGGTGGTCGGCCCCACCGTGCGCCTGGAGCTGCGCACCGACAACAGCGAGAACGTGGTGCAGGCGGAACTGAGCAAGCACCGCTACCGCGAACTGGGACTGGTGCAGGGCGGCGATGCCTGGATCCGCCCGGTGAACAGCCGGGTGTTTCTCGAGGACGGTGAGCTGCAGGCCGGCTGATCTGTTCCCCGGCCGGTGGCCTGTGCCGGCGGCCGGGGGTACCATGCTTCCCAAGAGTGTTGCCGGTCGATACCCGACCGGGCGCAAACCGGGAGGATCAGATGAGCAAAGACAGCTACGTACCACCACGGGTCTGGACCTGGGACAAGGACAACGGCGGCCAGTTTGCCAGCATCAACCGGCCCATTGCCGGGGCCACCCACGAGCGTGAGCTGCCGCGTGGCAAGCATCCGCTGCAGCTGTATTCGCTGGCCACGCCCAACGGGGTCAAGGTCACCATCATGCTCGAGGAGCTGCTGGAGGCCGGCTTCAGCGAGGCGGAATACGACGCCTGGCTGATCCGCATCAGCGAGGGCGATCAGTTCGGCAGCGGCTTCGTCGAGATCAACCCCAACTCCAAGATCCCGGCGATGCTCGACACCAGCATGGACCCGCCGCTGCGGTTGTTCGAGTCCGGCTCCATCCTGCTGTATCTGGCGGACAGGTTCGGCGCCTTCATTCCGCAGGACATCCGTGGTCGTACCGAGTGCCTCAACTGGCTGTTCTGGCAGATGGGCAGTGCGCCCTTCGTCGGCGGCGGCTTCGGTCACTTCTACGCCTACGCGCCGGAGAAGTACGAGTACCCGATCAACCGCTACACCATGGAAACCAAGCGTCAACTGGACGTGCTCGATCGGCAGCTGGCCAACAACCCCTATATCGCCGGGGACGAGTACAGCATCGCCGACATGGCCATCTGGCCCTGGTATGGCGGCATAGTGACCAACCAGGTGTACGGCGCCGCCGAATTCCTCGATGCCGAGAGCTATACCCACCTCATGCGCTGGGCCGAGAAGATCGCCGTACGGCCCGCAGTACAGCGCGGCCGCAAGGTCAACCGTACCTGGGGCGAGCTGGACGAACAGGTGCCCGAACGGCACTCCGCCGAGGACTTCGACTAGTTTGTTGTAGGAGCACCCGCCCCGGGTGCGAAGGGTGTAGGCTCGGTGGTTGGGGTTTGGCTCCGCTTTCGCACCGTGGGCGGTGCTCCTACATAAACCAGAGCCGGCGCAGGACCCCGGACGGTACCCGCCCCGGGTGCGAAGGGGGCGGGCTCGGTGGTTGGGGTTTGACTCCGCTTCGCACCGTGGGCGGTGCTCCTACAGGAAACCGGGGCTGGCGCAGGACTCGGGAGGGTAGGAGCACCCGCCCCGGGTGCGAAGGGGGCGGCGGGCTCGGTGGTTGTGGTTTGACTCCGCTTTCGCACCGAGGGCGGTGCTCCTACAGGAAACCGGGCTGGCGCAGGACCCCGGACGGTACCCGCCCCGGGTGCGAAGGGTGTAGGCTCGGTGGTTGGGGTTTGGCTCCGCTTTCGCACCGAGGGCGGTGCTCCTACAGGAAACCGGGGCTGGCGCAGGAGGCCGGACGGTAGGAGCACCCGCCCCGGGTGCGAATGCGGGCGTACGCGGGGGCTACCGGGTCTGGAATCGCACCGACTGCATTTCCCGCAGGCGGCTGAGGGTGCGCTGGAAGGGGAAGGTGAGGGCGCCCTGGGTGTACAGCTCGTCCAGGGGCACTTCCGCTTCGATGTACAACGGCACCCCACGGTCGTAGCACTCATCCACCAGACCGATCAGCCGGCGCACGCTGTCATCCTGCTTGGACAGCGGAGGCAGCACCCGGTCGCCGGCCTGCACCTGCTCCACGGCATCCTCCGTACCCCGGGCGATACGCACTTCCCGGGCAGGCGCGCTCAGGCGCGGGACCTTGCCCAGCAGCACTGCCGGAAAGCGATCGCACAGGTCGATGAAGTCCATCGCCGCCAGGGGCCTTTCGCACAGCTCGTCGAAATCGAACCACACAGCTCTGGCGCAGTGGTATCTGGGCCTGACCAGCTGGTGATTCAGCTCGATCGGCTCGTAGTTGCTGTCGATACCCTGGCTGAGCCGGCGGAAGGTCCTTTCCAGCGCCTCCGGGTCCTTTACCCAGTAACGCTGGACCTGCTCGGCCGGGTGCAGGCGGTGGTCCTGGCCCCCGTCCACATTGATAACCTGCATGTGCTTCTTGATGGCATCCAGCGCCGGCAGCAGACGTTCGCGGTTATGGCCGTGCTCGTACAGGCGCTCCGGAGGGATGTTGGAGGTCAGCACCAGCACCAGTCCCTCATCGAACAGGGTGATGAACAGCCGTCCGAGGATGCTGGCATCGCCGATGTCATTGATGAACAGCTCATCGAAGCACAGCACCTTCACCTCGGCGGCCAGTTCCCTGGCGATCACCTTCAACGGATCGACCGTGCCGGTCAGCTCGAACAGGCGCCTGTGCACCCACTGCATGAAGTGATGGAAGTGCTGGCGCCGACTGGGCACCTGCAGGCTGCGGTGGAAGATGTCCATCAGCCAGGTCTTGCCCCGGCCGACCGGGCCCCACAGATAGAGGCCACGGCCCTTCAGCCGCCCCTTGCCGTGGAGTTGCTGCTGCAGCTGGTCCAGGGCCAGCGCAGCCTGTTTCTGGGCCGGGTCTTCGACGAAGCCCTGTTCAATGGCGGCCTGCCAGCTCTGCAGCGGGCCGGGAATCTGGGTAAGTGCATTCATGGGGCGCTATGGTCGCCCAGGGCGGGAATAAAGCCAAGCGGATCCGGATTGCAGGTAACGCAGCCCGGCAGAGCCGACGGCCGCCCGCACCGGGCGGACAGCCGTGGCTGCAGGTTACTCCTCGGGCGCGAGGAAGTTGACCGCCATCATGGCCATCGCACGGGTGCCCACTACCAGTGGACTCTCATCGCCGAAGAACGCCGGATTATGGTTGGGCGCGTGCAATGCAGGTCCCTGGCGGTCCCGGATGAGATTTTGCAGTACCATTCCGTTGAAGGTTGACCAGTCTAACCAATAGAAGTCCCGAGGTTTTGTCGGGGGAGTAACTGAATGTGTGAATTGATGGGCATGAGCGCCAATGTACCCACGGATATCTGTTTCAGCTTTTCCGGGCTGATGCAGCGCGGTGGGCGTACCGGTCCGCATTGCGACGGCTGGGGAGTGGCCTTCTACGAGGGGAGCGGGGTGCGCTGCTTCCATGATCCGGCGCCCTGTCACAGCTCGGCCATTGCCCAGCTGATCGAGAGCTATCCCATCAAATCCGAAAACGTCATCTGCCACATCCGCCAGGCCAATGTCGGACGGGTCACTCTGGCCAACACCCATCCCTTCACCCGGGAGCTGTGGGGCCAGTACTGGACCTTCGCCCACAACGGGCAGATCAATGACTTCGCAGCGGGGGAGGGGCCCTTCCAGCCGGTAGGCAATACCGACAGCGAGGCCATCTTCTGCGATCTGCTCAACCGCCTGCGGGCGCGTTTCACGCAGCGCCCGAGCCAGCAGGAGATTCTCGACTGCCTGACCGGCGCTTGCGCCGATTACGCCCGGCGCGGTGTCTGCAACCTGCTGCTGAGCAACGGCGAATGGTTGTTCAGCCTGTGTACCACCAAGCTGTCCTGGATCACCCGCCGGGCGCCATTCGGCCCGGCGCAGCTGCGCGATGTGGAGATGGTGGTGGACTTCCAGGAACACACCACGCCCAATGACGTGGTGACGGTGATCGCCACCGAGCCGCTGACCAGTAACGAGCAGTGGAATACCTGCGAGTCAGGGGAGTGGCGCCTGTGGCAGGGTGGCGAAACCCTGCAACAGGGCAATGTCCTCAAGGGTTGATCAGTCGGTGCAGGGCCGGTTCTTCAGGCTGGCCTGGGACACGTTGCTGCCCGGCGGCAGACTGCGGGTAACCCAGACATTACCGCCGATGATGGAGCCGGCGCCTATGGTGATGCGCCCGAGAATGGTCGCCCCGGCATAGATCACCACGTCATCCTCGACGATAGGGTGGCGTGGCTGGCCCTTGAGCAGCTTGCCCTCGTCATCCGACTCGAAGCGCTTGGCACCCAGGGTCACCGCCTGATAGATGCGTACCCGCTCGCCGATGATGGCGGTTTCGCCGATCACCACACCGGTGCCGTGATCAATGAAGAAGCTCGATCCGATCCGGGCACCGGGGTGGATGTCGATGCCGGTTTCCGAATGAGCCAGTTCACTGATGATCCGCGCCAGCAGGGTCAGGCCCTCCCGGTACAGCAGGTGCGCGAAGCGATGATGGATGACCGCCAGCACGCCGGGATAGCACAGCAGCACCTCGTCCACCGACTGGGCCGCCGGATCGCCGCGGTAGGCGGCCATCACGTCGGTATCGAGGATACGCCGCAGGTGCGGCAGTTCGGCGGCGAAGCGGCGCACTATGTCCCGTGCCTGCTGCAGCAGATCATCGGGATCCAGCGGATTCTTGCGATGGGTGTGGCGCAGCTCCAGCATGGCCTGTTGCAGCAGCAGGTTGAGCGCCTGATCCAGGGTGTGCCCCACATAGAAGTCTTCGTTGGCCTTGCGCAGATCCGCCGGCCCCAGCCGCATGGGGAACAGGGCTCCGGCCAGGGATTCGACTATGCTCTTCATCGCCGTACGCGACGGCAGCTCACGGTCGCCCGGCTCGTGGGTTCGTCCCTGGGCGCTGCGCCATTCGGAACGGGCTTCGCGCAGCTGCTCGACGATGGTATCGAGCTGCCAGTTGTGGTCGTAGGTCATTTTCTCTCGTTTCTTCGTCGAAAACGTCCCATGGTAGTCACTCCGCAGCGCGGCGCAAAGGGGCGGCGGGTATCTGTTTCGCCCACGCGGGGTTGCGTCAGCGCGGGTCGATCTGGTTTTCCGGCCGGTTCAGCTCGTCGATCAGTTCGCGCAGCCGGCCCTGGGCCCGGGCGTTGAGGGCGAAGGTCAGATGCGCCAGGTGCTGCAGCTCCGGATCTTCCAGAGCCGGCTCGGCAAAGGGCTTCTGGGTAAAGCCGCCACTGGAGCAGATATCCGTGAAGCGGGTATTGAGCATGTCCAGCGCTTCGGGCGTGAGCGGGCGATTCAGGCGGATCAGGTACTGATCGTTGTGCCAGCGCGAGGAGTGGTAATTGCTGTAGAAGTGCCGGATGCGGTCCAACGCCTGCTCCGGCGAGTCCACCTGCTGCAGCAACTTCAGGTCGCTGGCCAGAATGTAGCCCTCGGCCAGCAACTGATGGTGAAAGAAGTCCAGCAGCGCTGACCAGTAGCCGCCGCCGGGGACGTCGAGCAGTATGATCGGCACCATGGGGCTCTTGCCGGTCTGCACCAGAGTCAGCACTTCCAGGGTTTCATCCAGGGTGCCGAAGCCGCCCGGGCAGAGGACGATGGCATCTGCCTCGCGTACCAGAAACAGCTTGCGCAGGAAGAAGAAGCGGAACGGCATGTCATGTGACGTGCCGGCCACCACGCGGTTGGGCTTCTGCTCGAAGGGCAGGGTGATATTGAAGCTCAGGCTGTTGTCCAGCTCGGCGCCCACATGCACGGCCTCCATGATGCCGCCTCCACCGCCGGTGATAGCCATGAAGTCGTCCTCGGCCAGCAGCCGGCCCATGTGCCGGGCTACGTTGTACAGCTCGCTGTCCACGGGCGTGCGCGCCGATCCGAATACGGTGACCTTGCGCCGCCGCTTGAACTGCTCAAGCCGCGCAAACGCCTCCTCCAATTCGCGGATGGTGTGGCGCATGATCTTGGCGTCCCAGCGGTTGCGGTCAGCCTGGGCCATGCGCACTATGCTCAGGAGCATGTCCTGATACAGCTGGCGGTTGTCGCTGCGGCCGTGGGCCAGATTCAGCAGCTCCTCAACCTTGCCCTGCAGGCCGGTACTCCCGGTCTGCCAGTGGCGGCCGAGATAGTCTGCCGCGTGGGTGTCCTCTGACATGCTTGTCCCTTGTGTACTGCTTTCGGATTTCATCTGAACAGGCTACATCGCCTGGCAGTGATCCGCCACGAAGCTCTGGGTCAGTATGGGCTGCTGGGTGTCGGTCAGCACGAAGTGATAGGTGAGGGTGGCGCCCATGTCCAGAAGCCGCCGAAAGCGCTGATCGGCACAGACGCTGGCCTGGAGCTGACTGCGCACCAGCAGGGGCTCGCTCTGCATACGGGTGGCGTAATCGGCATCGACACTCAGATGATTCACCAGCTCCCTGCCCTTGGCGCTGAAGCCTTCATCGGTGATGTGCTCGTTCACCTGGCGGGGCGTGTCCTTGCTGCTTTGCTGAGCCACGGTACGCAGCGTCTCCTCCAGTCGGGTATCACGCAGAGAAACGGAGTGGGCCGGCAGGGCAACGAGAACAGCGAGTACAGCTATCAGATAACGCATGGGGTCTCCCATCGGGGGCGGTTGCAGCTTGTGGATTACCACTGTGACCATGCAGGGGTGCACAGGTTCTGCATGGCAGCAGAGTTTTTTTCAGGCCTCCTGTGCCCGTCCCCGCTGAGCCTGTCTCTGCTGCCGGCGCTGCTGATAGATGGGCGCCAATTGGGCCACCAGCATGCCGCAGAGCATCAGACTGCAGCCGATGAGGCCGCGCAGACTCAGCATCTCGCCGAGAATCAGCCAGCCGGCCAATGCTGCAAACACGGCCTCAAGACTGAGAATGATCGCAGCATGGGAAGCGATGGCGTCCTTCTGGGCCACCACCTGCAGGGTGAACCCTATACCCACTGCGAGAATACCGCCGAAGGCAATCGCCGGGGCTGCCAGCAGTATTGCCGTGAGGTCTGTTTCCTCCAGGGCGGCTGCCAGCATCAGGCTCACCACAGCACATACCGCGAACTGGACGAAGGAGACACGGACCGGATCATAGCGTGATGCCAGCATCCCTACCAGCAACACGTGCACAGCCCAGCAGGCGGCGCTGGCCAGCTGCAGCACGTCACCCAGCGCCACGCGGTAGTCCGCGGTGACGCTCAATAGCAGCATGCCGGCCACTGCCAGCAGCGCGCCGCACCAGGTACCCAGACCGCTGCGCATGCCGATGACCAGACCGAACACCGGCACCAGGATCACATAGAAGCCGGTGATGAATCCCGAGTTGGTGACCGTGGTGAACAGCAGGCCGATCTGCTGCAGGTTGATGCCGATGGTCAGCACCGCGCCGAGCAGCATGCTGCCCAGCAGCATGGGGCGGCTGAAACGGCGGTGCGCCTGCTCGGCGCCGCTCGGGCGGGCCAGCAGTACCAGCGGCAGTATCACCAGACAGCCGAGGGCAAAGCGCAGTCCGGTATAAAGGAAGGGGCCGATATGCTCCATGCCCAGACTCTGGGCCACGAAGGTGGTGCCCCAGATCAGGGCGGTCAGCAGCATCAGGGCATCGGCCCGGAGGGTACGGCGTTTCATCGAGTTCTCAAGTCCGGCGAAAAGCCGGGATTATGCGCCCGGCGTGGCAGGAAAGACAGTGCCGCCAACCGGCCGGGCCCGCGGCTTGGTTGACGGTTGGGGCCACCGGTGTCAGGCTTGTAACCCTGACATGATGGCTCACCTCGATACAGTCTGATAAGCGGGCAGGAAGCAAGGCATGGGGACAACCTACGAGATTCTGATCGCCGATGATCACCCACTTTTCCGTAGCGCGTTGTTTCAGGCACTCAACACCGGTCTGAACGGGGATATTCGTCTCACCGAAGCCGGTTCCATCGCCGAACTCCAGTCACTGCTGGAGCAGCGCAGCGACTGGGATCTGGTGCTGCTGGATCTGAACATGCCCGGTGCCCATGGCTTTTCCGGACTGGTGCTGCTGCGCAGCCAGTTCCCCCAGATCCCGGTAATCGTGGTCTCCGCCCAGGAAGAGGCGGCGGTGGTGCGCCGCGCCCGTGACTTCGGGGCCAGCGGCTTCATCCCCAAATCCTCCAGTCTGGAGATCATACAGAGCTCGGTTCAGGATGTGCTGGACGGCGATACCTGCTGGCCGTCCCAGGTCGATGATCAGGTATCGCCGCTGAGCAGCGAACAGGAAGCCATCAGCAGTCAGCTGGCCAGCCTGACGCCCCAGCAGTTCCGGGTGCTGAGCATGGTCTGCGATGGCCTGCTGAACAAGCAGATCGCCTATGAATTGCAGGTATCCGAAGCGACCGTCAAGGCCCACGTGACTGCCATATTCCGCAAGCTCGGCGTGCGTACCCGTACCCAGGCGGCGCTGGCGCTGCAGCAGATGGAACTGTCGCGCTCATAGCAGCCCATCGCGGGGCGGTAAACACGACGGCAGGGCGGTGCGCTTCGACTTAGGTCTGGGGGGTAACGTATGGGAAAAATGATCGTCGCCTGCCAGACTATGCCGCCGTTACACGAGTTGAGATCCACCCCATGATGCTCTCCGGTGGGCTGGTTGCGTCCACGTTCCTCATTTACATAGCTTGCCTGTTCGCCATCGCCTTCTGGGGGGATCGGCAGACCGGGGAGTTCGGCCCGCGTCTGCGTGTGTGGGTCTACAGCCTGTCGATTGCCGTCTGGTGTACCAGCTGGACCTTTTTCGGCGCCGTCGGCATGGCCGCCGGTCAGATCTGGGACTTTCTGCCGATCTACATCGGGCCCATCATCCTGTGTTTCTTCGGCTGGCGTCTGATCGCCCGCATGCTCGCCATCAGCAAGCAGGAGAACATCACCTCCATTGCCGACTTCATCGCCTCGCGCTACGGCAAGTCGCAGGGTCTGGGCGTGATCATCACGCTGATCTGTCTGATCAGCGTGCTGCCCTACATCGCCCTCCAGCTCAAGAGCATAGTGCTGGGCTTCAACCTGCTCACCGGCACCGGCGTATCGCTCACCGGCGGCGACAGTCGCAGTCCCGAGGAAACCGCGCTGGTGGTGACCCTGCTGCTGGCGCTGTTCACCATCCTGTTCGGTACCCGCAGCCTGGATGTGACCGAGCACCACCGGGGAATGATGCTGGCAATTGCCTTCGAGTCGCTGGTCAAGCTGCTGGCCTTCATTGCGGTCGGTATCTTTGTCACCTTCATGCTGTTCGGCGGGGTCACGGATCTGTTCGACCGGGCACTGAACAGTCCCGAGCTGACGGACTACTGGCAGCGCGAAACGCTGCATCTGAACCTGGTGTTCCAGACCTTCATTGCGATACTGGCGTTTCTCTGTCTGCCTCGGCAGTTCCAGGTTGCGGTGGTGGAGAACATCCGCTCCGGGGACCTGCGCGTGGCGCGCTGGGTATTCCCTGCCTATCTGCTGCTGGCCGGCATCTTCGTGATACCGATCAGCCTGGCCGGGCAGCTGAACTTCGGCACCGGCATCACACCGGATTCCTATGTGATCAACCTGCCGCTGTTCGAAGGCAGACCGATCCTGGCGCTGGCGGCGTTTCTCGGCGGTGCCTCGGCGGCCACCGGCATGGTGATTGTGGCGGCCATTGCCCTGAGTACCATGGTGTCCAACGATGTGGTCATGCCGCTGCTGCTGCGCCATCGCAAGCAGCAGAAGCGCTCCTATGAGGAATTCCGCGGCTGGATGCTCAACCTGCGCCGCAGTGCCATCCTCATCATCCTGCTGCTGGCCTATGTGGTCTACCGGCTGATCGGTTCCGCCGGCAGTCTGGCCAATACCGGGCAGATCGCCTTTGCCGCCATCGCCCAGCTGGCCCCGGCCATGTTCGGTGCGCTGATCTGGAAACATGCCAACCGCACCGGCGTTTATGCCGGTCTGTTCGTCGGCATGAGCCTGTGGTTCCTGCTGCTGGTACTGCCGCTGCTGGGCATTGCCGCGGAGGGCGACTGGCCGGTGCTGAGTCGCCTCTACGAGGATGCCTTCGGCCTGCCGCTGGATGCCATCACCCTGGGCAGCATCATTGCCCTGAGTTGCAACTTCCTGATCTTCGTGGTGGTGTCCATGGTCACCCGTACCCGGGTGGTGGAGCACTGGCAGGCCAGCCGCTTCGTCAGCCTGGATGACGAGATGGACCGTGGCCCCAGCCGGGCCATGCTGCGGGTCACAGTGGAGGACCTGCTGATGCTCGCCGCCCGCTTCATCGGCGAGGAGCGTGCGCGGGCCGGCTTCGAGCGCTTTGCCGAGGCCCAGGAAGTGCCCTTCAACCCCGCCCAGGTGGCCGACAGCAACTGGATCACCCAGACCGAGCGTCTGCTTGCCGGGGTGCTGGGGGCTTCCTCGGCGCGGGTGGTGGTGAAGGCGGCGATCGAAGGCCGGGACATGCACTTCGAGGATGTGGTGCGCATCGTCGACGAGGCCTCCGAGGTGCTGCAGTTCAATCGTGGCCTGCTGCAGGGCGCGATCGAGAATATCACCCAGGGCATCAGCGTGGTGGACAAGGAGCTGCGTCTGGTGGCCTGGAACCAGCGCTATCTGGAAATGTTCCAGTATCCGGAGGGGCTGATCACCATAGGTCGGCCGATTGCCGATCTGATCCTGTGCAATGCCCGGCGCGGCCTCTGTGGTCCGGGCGACCCTTACATGCACATGGAAAAGCGCGTGAACTGGATGCGCCGCGGCACGGCCCACCGCTCCGAGCGTCTGTTTCCCTCCGGGCGGGTGATCGAGATCATCGGCAACCCCATGCCCGGCGGCGGCTTCGTCATGAGCTTCACCGACATCACCGCCTTCCGCAAGGCCGAGCAGGCGCTCAAGGAAGCCAACGAGAGCCTGGAGCAGCGGGTGGCCGAGCGTACCCGGGAACTGTCCGAACTGAACCAGGCGCTGACGGTGGCCAAGGCACAGACCGAGCAGGCCAGTCAGTCCAAGGGGCGCTTCCTGATGGCGGTCAGTCATGACCTGATGCAGCCGATGAACGCTGCGCGGCTGTTCTCCGCCTCGCTCATGCACCAGGCCAACCTGCCGCCGGAGGCCCAGCAGCTGGTGCGCCATCTGGATACCTCCCTGCGCTCGGCCGAGGACCTGATCTCCGACCTGCTGGACCTGTCCCGGCTGGAGTCCGGGCGAATCATCCCCGAGTGGAGCGACTTCGTGCTGACCGAGTTGATCGAGCCCCTGCGCATCGAGTTCGGTGCACTGGCTTCGGAGCAGGGCGTGGACCTGCGGGTGCACAGCAGCCGGTTGCGGGTGCGCAGTGATATCCGTCTGCTGCGCCGGGTATTGCAGAACTTCATGACCAACGCCTTCCGCTATGCAGGCAATTCCCGGGTGGTGCTGGGCATGCGTCGTCTGCCGGATGCGGTGCGCATCGAGGTCTGGGATCAGGGCCCGGGCATCCCGCGGGACAAGCTGCAGACCATCTTCGAGGAATTCCAGCGTCTGGATAACCACCGCACCCAGGCGGAGAAGGGGCTGGGCCTCGGGCTGGCCATCGCCGATGGTCTGTGTCGGGTGCTGGGTCACGAGCTGGCGGTACGTTCCTGGCCGGGCAAGGGCAGCGTGTTCAGCGTCACCGTGCCGGTGGCGCGCTACGACCGCAACCCGCGCAGCGCCCGCACGCCCAGCGTGCCCGTGCTCAGCGGCGCCCAGATACTGTGCATCGACAACGAGGCGACCATCCTTACCGGCATGCAGAGTCTGCTCAGCCGCTGGCAGTGCAATGTCGCCGTGGCCCGCGACGGCGCCGAGGTGCAGGCGGTGCTGGAACGCGGCTTCGTGCCGGAGCTGGTGCTGGCCGACTACCATCTGGATAATGGCGACACCGGCCTGGAGTTGATGGGCTGGCTGCGCGAGCAGATCAATCCGGAGTTGCCCGGTGTGGTCATCAGCGCGGATGGTCGTAACGAGCTGGTCACCCAGATCCGCCTGCACGGGCTGGACTACCTGCCCAAGCCGGTCAAGCCGGCGGCGCTGCGGGCCCTGATCAGTCGCTACGTCAGTCTGTAGAACCCTCTGAGATGTAACGGGAGCAGAATGTCATCTTCTCGGCAGTTCCTGCTGGGCATGCGGGACACCATCCCCATGCTGGTCGGCGCCGTCCCCTTCGGCATTGTCTACGGCACGCTGGCGGTCGCCTCGGGCCTCAGCGTGGCCGCCACCCTGGCCATGTCCCTGCTGGTGTTCGCCGGCTCGGCGCAGTTCGTCGCCGCCAGTCTGGTGGCCAGCGGCACCAGCCTGACGGTGATCCTGCTGACCACCCTGATCGTCAACCTGCGGCACCTGCTGTACAGCGCCAGCCTGCTGCCCTTCGTCCGCCATCTGCCGCAGCGCTGGCGGGCGCCGCTGGCCTTCTGGCTGACCGATGAGAGCTTTGCCGTGGTGCACCGGCACTACCTGCTGGATGACAGTCCGGTGGAGCGCAAGCACTGGTACTTCCTCGGCTCCTGCCTGGCCATGTACAGCCTCTGGTTCGCCTGCACCCTGATCGGCGTGTTGCTGGGTCAGGCGCTGCCCAGCCTGGGCGACTGGGGCCTGGATTTCGCCATGATCGCCACCTTCATCGGCATAGTGGTGCCGCTGCTGCGCAACCGGCCGATGATCGTTGCGGCGCTGGTGGCCAGCGCGGTGGCGGTCGCCGCCCACGGTCTGCCGTACAAGCTTGGACTGATGCTGGCGGCGCTGCTGGGTGTCTGTGCCGGTGTGATCAGCCAGCGCCTGGCCGAGCGCGGCAAGCCGGCGCAGGAGGAGGCGGCATGAGCAGCTTCGAGATCGGGCTTATCCTGGGTATGGCGATCATCACCTTTGCCATCCGCTATACCCTGTTTGCCGTGGGCCACCGGGTGCGCTTCAGCCCGCTGGTGGTGCAGGCGCTGACCTATGTGCCGGTCGCCGTGCTGTCAGCCATCGTCGTGCCGGTGATGCTGATGCCCGAGGGAGAAGGGCTGCAGCTGTCTTTGCACAACCACTATCTGGTCGGCGGAGTAGCCGCCATTCTCATCGCTGCACGCTGGCGCAATCTGCTGGCGACCATTGCCGGCGGCATCCTGTGCTTCTTCCTGTGGCGCTGGTTCTACGGCTGAACCCGCCGGCGGGTGCACATCAGCGCGACGGCGGCCAGTGAGATCAGCACGGTGAACCCCAGCATGCTGTTGACCATGCCCAGCCGGTCGCTGGCAAAACCCAGCCCCAGCACCACGGTGGCCATGGTCAGGTAGGCGGCGAGATAGAACGCCGAGGTCATGCCGCCGCGCTCGGCCGGCGGTGCCGAGCGGGCAATGGTGACGGTGGCGATCACACCTATGGTGCCGGCGCCGGTTGCGGTCATCACCGTGGCCAGGGTGAACAGCCAGACCGAGCCCAGCAGAACGGCGCCGGCCATGGCGGCCAGACCCATGATCAGCAGCAGCGGACCGGCAAGGATCAACCGGGTGAGCGGCTGGCGCTGGGCGGCAAACTGGGTGATGCCCGCCACCAGCTGCCAGCCGGCAGCAAACAGCCCGGCCAGCGCCAGATCACTGACACCCGCCAGTTCCCGCGCCATGCTCGGACCGAGCGAAGAATAGAGGCTGCCGGTGGACCAGGCCAGGCAGATGGCCGAGGCGGCGAAGACGAACACACCCAGCAGCGGACGCGGCACCTTGATCGGTGTCGGCCGCCATTTGCGCAGCCGGAAATCCGGGTGGCGCTGACCAAGCCCCGCCGGCCAGGGCGCTTTCAGCAGCAGTATCAGGCACAGCAGCACCAGAGCGATGACTACCAGAAAGGGCCAGACATGGGCATGGCTGGTCCAGCGCAGGGCCAGCGAGCTGGTGGTCGGCCCCAGGGACGCGCCCAGGGTAAAGGCCAGCGCCGCAAAGGTTGCGCCCCGGGCCCAGTTGCCATCGGTCATCATTTCCACCACGGCTGCGGTGGCGGCTCCGGTCACCAGGCCGGTGCCGATGCCGGTAATCAGTCGCGCCACGCCCAGATGGTTGATGTTGCCGGCGAACATGAACAGCGTCGAGCCCACCAGAATGAACAGCAGCCCGGGAATCACCATCTGCCGGCGCCCGATCTGGTCGGACAGCGAGCCCATGGTCAGCAGTGTCAGCACCACGCCCAGCACGTACACCGAAAACACCGCCGTCAGCGCAGTGGAGGAAAAGCCCCAGGCCTGCTGCCACACGGCATACAGCGGTGTCGGCAGGTGGCTGGCGAAGATGGTGGTGAAGATCGCCAGCAGGCAGGCGCCCATTGCGAGGCGTGGCGACTGCATCATCGGCAGGCAGCAGCCGGCAGAGGCTGCGGGGCAGGGAAGGGGCTGGGCATACCTGTACGGTCTCCTTGTGGCCTGCACCGGGCAGGGCAGGTTGTCCGGCATGGGCGAGGGCCTGCCATTATCGCAGATCCCGCAATAGCATGAACATCACAGCCAGTATCAGGATCGCTTATGCACAGGCGCGGCACTTGTGTATAAACAGCATGTAAAAGTCTTTGGATCACGGCCTGCAATGCGGCTGTTATGATGTGCAGGTTACGGCCCGGACCGGGTCAGCCACGGACAATGAAGGGAGCACATGAGCACACCCCCACCCCCATCGATAGTCCCGGCGCAATCAGCGGCGCGCTGGCTGCTGCTGCTGGTGATCGTCGCCGGCATCTACTTCTTCCATGGTTTCATCGTCCCGGTTCTGGCGGCACTGATCGTCGCCTTCGCCAGCTGGCCGCTGTACCAGCGCCTGCTGCGCCTGTGCGGCGGCAGTCGCTCGCTGGCGGCGGCCATCGCCATTCTGGTCATTCTGCTGGTACTGGTGGTGCCCCTGACCATGGCCCTGTCCTTCGCCCTCAGGGAGGCCCAGAGCTGGGTCGCCTGGTTGCTGGAGGCCAACCGCGATGGCGCGCCGGTACCCACCTGGATCGCCGCCTTGCCCTTTGCCGGCGAATGGCTGGCGATCCAGTGGAATGACTACCTGAACCACCCCCACGCCATCAGCGAGATCATCCAGATGGCCAGTGGTCAGCACCTGGGCAACATCTCCCGGGTGATCATGACCATGAGTGGCAAGGCCTTCTCCCTGGCGCTGGCGCTGCTGTTCATGCTCATTACCCTATTCTTCCTGTACCGCGACGGGCACCACCTGGTTGCCCAGCTGGATCGGGTCGGGGAGGGCGTACTGCCGGCGCGCTGGCAGCGCTTCTCGCGCATGGTGCCGGCCACGGTTACCGCCACCGTCATCGGCATGGGTCTGATCGCCATAGGCGAGGGCATAGTGCTGGGTATCGCCTACTGGATCGCCGGCGTACCCTCCCCGGTGGCCCTGGGGGTAATCACCGGGGTCATGGCGCTGATCCCGGGTGGCGCGCCACTGGCCTTTACCCTGGTGTCGCTCTACCTGGTGGGCAGCGGCAACGTCTTTGCCGGCGTGGCGCTGTTCATCTGGGGGGCGGTGGAACTGTTCATCGTCGACAAGACCATCCGCCCGTCGCTGGTCGGCGGCCCGATCAAGCTGCCCTTCCTGCTGACCTTCTTCGGTCTGATCGGCGGGGTCACCACCATGGGTATCGTGGGGCTGTTTGTCGGCCCGGTGCTGATGTCGCTGCTGCTGGCCATCTGGCGCGAGTGGGTGCACAACGGCGACCCCCAGGTGCTGGTCACCGCCCTGCAGGACAAGAGCTAGTCGGCAGACTCGCTCACCGGTGCCCTGGCCAGCGCACCGGCAAGCCGGCCGATGGCAATGGGACGATCCTGACTCAGCGCCCGATCTCGCAGGGCCAGCAGATCCGCCAGCGGCGGCCGGCCCATCGGCCATTGTTCGACCGAGCTGATCAGCTGCACGTCCCCTTGCTCATCCTGCTCGGCGAGGGCGAAGCGGAAAGGGTGATAACCGGGCATGCCCAGGCGCAGATCCGTCACTACCCACTGGCCATCAATCAGGTCATAGCGCAGCAGATCATTGGTAAACCAGCGCAGCCGCGCATGCTGTGGTGACTGCTCCAGCGCCTGCTGGCCCTCACTGGCCCGGCGGGGAAGCCGCTCCAGCTCCATCGGACGCTGATCAAACCAGCTGACCAGCCCCTCGTAATAATCGTCCCCATCCACCGCCATCACCCGCCAGAGCATCGTATTGAAGGGTGTCGCGGCAACAAAGGTAGACTCGGCCTCGATGCCCCGCGCCGCCAGTGCCTGCTCCAGACGTTGCCCGGCCATCTGCTGACCGATCAGGGTGCTCCCCAGATACAGACTGCTCAGCAGCAGGGCTACGGACTGGGCACGCAACCAGCCGGTCCGATGCAGGCCGAACAGCAGCCCGCCCAGCACCGCCAGCAGCAGCGGAATGGTGTACAGCGGATCGATGATGAATATGCTGGAGATTGCCACCGGCGGCGTGCTCAGCGGCCAGAACAGCTGGGTGCCGTAGGTGGTAAAGGCATCCAGCAGGATATGGGTGGTCAGCACCAGCCAGATACACAGCCACAGGCGCATCGCGCTGTAGCCGGGGTGCGGACGATAGCGGCGCACCAGCCAGGCCAGCAGCACGCTGGCCGCCGCCGTCACCAGCAGGGAATGGCTGAATCCGCGGTGATAGGTCATGTTGGCCACGGCATCGCCGTAGTCGATGACCACATCCAGATCCGGCAGGGTGCCCAGTGCGGCGCCGTACAGCAGCGCCTTGCGCCCCTGCCAGCGGCCCAGCAGCGCCCCCTGAACGGAGGCGCCGAGTACCGCCTGGGTTATGGAATCCATCAGAGGTTGTGGTGCTTGTCTTCGTCGATCGCCCAGTCCAGCAGCTCCAGCAGACCCTTGCGGGCCTTGAGCTTGGTCTTGCGGTGGGCTGTCATGTTCAGCTGGGTCAGCTGGCGGGCTATCGCCATTGCCTCGGCCTCCAGCTCCTCCGCCGGCACCGCACGGTCAAGGAAGCCCGCCTCCACAGCCTGCTCGGGGGAGAACATCTCGGCATTGATCACCGAGCGGTTGAAGGCACTGTTGGTCAGCCTGGCCCGGGCCAGCTCGATGCCGGCATGGTGCATGGTCATGCCGATGGCAACCTCGTTCAGACCGATCTTGAACGGACCCTGCACACCGATGCGGTAATCACAGGACAGCAGCAGGAAGGCGCCCTTGGCGATCGCGTGGCCGGTGCACACGGCAACCACGGGGTAGGGGTGGGCAAGCAGACGACGGGACAGGGAGGAACCGATGCTCACCAGGCCTTTCGCCGCCTCAGGGCTGGCGGTCATGACCTTCAGGTCATAGCCACCGGAAAAGATCCCCGGCTTGCCCGAGATGACCACCACCGCACGATCCTGCTCGGCACGATCCAGCGCCGCATTGAGCGCCTCGAACACTTCCGGCGACAGGGCATTGGCCTTGCCATTGTCCAGACCCAGACGGGCAATACCGTCGGAAAAACTGTAGGAAACCAGTTCACTCATCACAAAACCCTCGTCGTTGGAAGCTACAGGCGCATCCCGGCCCGGTCTGGCAGTGTACCAGCAAATAAATGACTGCCGAGTCTGCAAATAGGGTTTGCCAAACCGCTCTGGTTTGGGTACATTAGCGCGCCTCGGAACTGGCAACGTCCAGTGACGGGAATCCGGAGAGGTGTCCGAGTGGTTGAAGGAGCACGCCTGGAAAGTGTGTATACGTTAATAGCGTATCGAGGGTTCGAATCCCTCCCTCTCCGCCAGACAAACGAAAAAGCCCAGCTCATGCTGGGCTTTTTTGCTTTCCGGTGCAGGGCGGGTGAGAACCCTCGTGGTTCGACCGAATCGAATAATCCCGCCCTCGCCGCGCGGGCAGTTTCACGCTCAAACGACCTGCAAGCTTTTGCAGACTGCCATCCGCAGTTTCGCAGACACAAAAAAGCCCACGCGACGGTGGGCTTTCCAATAAAGGCTGAAGGTCAGGCTTTTCTGCTGGCGGCCTCAAGGATAGCGTACTGGCGCTGTGACGCGACCGCGATCACCTTGCTGTATACGCGCTTCTTGTCTCTCGACTTGGTGTTACGCAGAAAGTCAGAGAGCGGGGACGAGGAAGCCAGTGGTTCTTTGGCTCCAAACAGTTTCATGCTCAACACTCCGTTACGGTAGGCGAAGCTCCAGATCTTCGCGGGTGTAGCGTTCTGGGACGTGATGATCAATGCGATCCACGTTATCCCTGTAGAACTGTAAGCTATTGTCCAGATTCTTTACGATTACGTCTACGACAAGCTGTTGGCCGAATTCGTTTTTCAGACGATTAACCGCATCTCTGGCAGCAAAGTACTGATGTATGAAATGCGCCTTTGGAATACGCCGCCCTTCTGTCGCCTCGCGAGCCTGTACGAACCTCCATGCCAGCAGCGGATCCTGGTACACATAAAGAATGAGGATTTCGCGCCCTCTACCGAGACAGCGCTGGATGTTGCTTAATGCCTTCGCGTAATTGCTGAGCGTTCCGTCCAGGATAAAGCTCTGATTCTGCGTGAGTGCAAAATCAAATACTTTTTCCACTAGTACACTGACCGCACTCTGGAAAATCCACGCATTGGATCCATCATAGCCAGCGAAACGTTCCCTGTATTTATCAGGGTCGATCAGCAAGACCGGGGCACCTCCTCCACGGGCCAGTTCGTCTGCCAATGATTCTGCGACCTCCGTTTTACCTGCTCCGGGAGAGCCGGCCATGAATACGGTGACGGGATTTTCCTCTGGCGGGAATCTTTGCTTATCAGTTTCTGCTTGGGCAAAAAGCTTCTTGTTGCGCTGCGCCCAGTGCAGGGCGGATCTGCAAAGCTCGTCCTCATCTGTCATTGTGCTGTTTCTTGCCTCTTCAACATTGAAAGAACCATAGCTCCCACCTTGCTGTTCGGGGCGCGTTCAAGCGTCTCGCGATCATGGGTCGGCGCTCAGTATTACATCTCTCGCACCGCGTGAATGCGAAGGCAGTCCCACTGCTGGCATTAAGGCAGTAGTCCTTGGCGGGTCACCACTCCCCCGAGCCGGTTAAAATGACATCAGGCTTTATCCCCCAGCCCCATCGCCCTAAAATCCCCTGATCCCACCCATCCCAACCCGGAGCCTCCCCGATGTTCGACATAACCAGTCTCTGGCTCTTCATCGTTGCGGTCTTCCTGTTGTCCATCACCCCCGGCCCCGACCTGGCCTATGTGGTCGGGCAGAGTGTGGCGAACGGGCGGCGTGCCGGAGTGATTTCGGCGGCAGGGGTGGCGCTGGGCAGCTGTACCCACGCCCTGGCCAGTGTCGTCGGGCTTACGGCGCTGATTGCTGCCTCGCCCACGCTGTTCAATGTAGTGAAGCTGGCCGGTGCGCTCTATCTCATCTATCTGGGTAGCAGGTTCATCCTCGGCACCTTCGGCAAGGAGCAAGCCGACGACCCAGAGCAGCCCCGGATCAGGCCCGAAGCGAGCCTGAGGGGTCTGCTGACCAGAGGCTTCATCACCACCCTGACCAATCCCAAGGTGCTGCTGTTCTTCGTTTCCTTCTTTCCACAGTTCGTGGTGCCGGGCGGCGAGCATCAGGTGGAGTCCTTCCTGCTGCTGGGGGTGGCCTATACCCTGGTGGCCTTTCTCACCGATGCGACCTTTGCGCTGCTGGCAGGCAGTGCAATGGGCGTGGTTTCCGGGAACCGCAGGCTGCAGAAGCTGATGGACCGTATCGTGGGTACGGCCTTTATCGGGCTGGGTATACGGCTGTCGCTGACCCAGCGGTGATCACCGCTGGGCCTGAGCGGCTTCAATCCTTGAAATGACCCGCGTAGGCGGTGAGAAAGGCTGCTTCCTGAAACTGCTTCAGCCCGGTGTCGGCAAAATGCACCGGCAGCGGGTTCGCCGCGAGAATGGACTTGATCTGCGTGGCTGACAGCAGCTCCACCTCATAATCCGCGGGGATCAGCTGGATCGTGGCTTCCAGCTTGAAGCTGATCGCGCCACCGGCGAACTTGCCCTTCTGCAGCCGCTCCTTGATCACTACCCTCTGCACCTTGTAATCCCCCAGAAACTGCACCAGCTCCTTCTGGAACGCCAGCAGATCCTCGCGGGTGTGGCCCTTCTTCAGGGTCAGCTTGCGTGTGCGGCTGTCCGGCAGGTTGAACAACCCATCGTCCTTATCAAGCAGGCACACCACTGCATCATTACCGGTCAATTCAATGCCACAGATACGCATGCTCATTCTCCAATCCTGCGCTGTTGATGAAATTGTCTGTGCAACTCGTGAACCCTGGCGGCCAGCTCTTCGTCCGGCCCTGCGACAGGCGTATCCGAGATGACGTCGCCGATAGGCAGCGACCGCACCCGGGGAGCCGGTACGCCCAGCTCGGTCAGCCAACGGCCCAGCTGCGCGCTGGAGCTGGCATAGACGATGCGCCCCAGCCTGACCCAGCCATGAGCGGCCGCACACATGGGGCAATGCTCGCCCGAGGTATATACCGTGGCACCGGCTCGGTCCTCGGGGCTCATGTTCTGCGCCGCCCAGCGGGCAATGGCGAATTCCGGATGCTGAGTATGATCACCACTGGCAACCCGGTTGCGATCCTCGAACAGCACCTCTCCCTGAGCCGACACCAGCACCGAACCGAAGGGCTCATCGCCAGCGGCCAGTGCTTCCGCCGCCAGTTCAATGCACCGCTGCAGGTGCTTGCGATCCTGCTCATTGATCATGGTATTTCTCCATCAGACGTTGCCGGCCCATAAGGCAGACCGGTTTGGGATGAGGCTGCCACGTATTCAAAGCGGCAGCCTGCGGGGAAGGGCGCCCCTGGCAGATCAGGCTACGCCGAGTGCTCGCCAGGCCGCCTCGGCCAGTGTCTCACGGTAAACCCTTGGGCTGCTGGCAACTCTGCCTGAGAGCCAGGCCCTGCAGTAGCTTTCCGCCGGGCCAATGATCAGGGAAGGAACCAGCTCGTAGGGTAGGCTGGTCAGCTTGTCACCTGCACATGCTCGGGCGAACCACTCCTGCAACTGCTGGTTCCGGGCCCGGTTTCTTGCAACCAGTTCTTCCTTATGGGGACCGTTGGCAACCACAAAGCGGGCGTTGAACTGATAGCGTGCCCACTCGGGCTGGTCTGCAACCCAGTCAACGTAGCTCAGAACCAGGGCGCTTACTCCGTCTCGGGGCGTCTGCGCGGTTGCAAGATATTGCTGGCGAAGGGAGGCCTGATCCTCCATGGCGGCGAATAACAGAGCCGCGACCAGGCCCTCCTTGTTGCCAAAATGGTGGTAGATGGCCCCGACACTGGTGTCGCACCCGCTGCGAATCATCTCGATGGTTGTCGCTTCGATACCCTGCGCGTTAAAGCACTCAAGCCCTGCGCGCAGGATGGCTCTCTTGAGTTCCGCCCGCCTGCCGGGATAGCTACGCTCCAGAATATCCATCTACCGCATCCAAGTGATCAGAAGACGCCATGTTACCTCGCCGGACTCCGCGCGTGCAGCATTGACGCTGCCATGTGTACAGAATATAGTTCCGTAACAGAATAATATTCTGTATCTAATCAAGGAGAAGTTATGAACCAGGTACTCAAGATGTTTCAGTCCGCCGGCCCCGAGGCCTTCAGCAAGATGGCATGCCAGATGGCACCGTACTTCAGCACCATCAGCCCGCTCATATCCGAGTTGGACGTCAACAGCTGCATAGTTCAGCTGCCCTTCGCCAAGGATGTCACCAATCATCTGGGTACAGTGCATGCGATTGCCATGTGCAATGCGGCGGAGCTGGCCGCTGGCATGATGACCAACGTGTCTATACCCGTAGGCGCCCGCTGGATACCCAAGGGCATGACAGTAGAGTATCTGGCCAAGGCGAAAACTGATCTGACCGCTGTAGCCAGCGGCGAGGGCGTGGACTGGAGTAGCGAAGGCGACAAGGTGGTGCCGGTTGTCGTTACGGATACCGAGGGCAAGACGGTTTTTACCGCGCAGATCACCATGAATGTGAAGCTGGGTTGAACCTGCTGCTTCGGATTCCCGGGACGTCCTGAATGGAATCCGAAGCCCGCTGAAGCGTTACCCCCTTCGTCGACGGCGACACTTCCGCGATCTCCACGCCGTACCGGCAGCCCCAACGACGTACCCGGGCTCTCAATGATCTGACACAAACGGGCCTCGCTGGCTCAATGTGATTACCCTGTGATCAAGCGCACGACAAATGTCCCGCTAAAGCCATGCTTTACGCTTATGGATCGATATTCAACAGGGCTGATTGGCTCAACCATGTATGGTGGATCGGCTTCTAAGCGTTAAGGTAGGGCATACCGGTGACTCGGATGAACCTGAGTCACCGCAGCGGACGACTGCCCGCATCGACTTATAACAACACACTGGGAAGGCGAACTGTCCATGAGAACCAACCATGCCATAGAAGGGGGAGCCCAGGGCCACTTGACCGGCTTCGGCTCCAAGGCGTACCGCAACTATGTGCTCTTCGCGCTGACATTCATTTACATTCTCAACTTCGTCGATCGTGCCCTGCTGGCGGTCGTCGGTCCCGACCTGGTACCTGATCTGGGGCTGACGGACACCCAGTTCGGCCTTCTCACCGGATTCGGTTTCGCCTTGCTCTACACCACAGTGGGCATCCCGCTGGCGCGTTATGCCGATGTCGCCAACCGCGTCTGGATCATGACCGTCTGCGTGGCCCTGTGGTCCCTGATGACGGCGCTCTGCGGCCTTGCGACGGAAGTCACCATCGGTTCGATCACCATAGGTGCGTTCTGGATTCTGCTGATGTGTCGCGTCGGGGTGGGTATCGGCGAGGCTGGCTGCACGCCGCCGGCCAACTCCCTGATCGCGGACTACTTCATTCCGCGTGAGCGGTCCCAGGCACTGGGTTTCTACGCCATGGGCGTAACCCTCGGCACCATGGTCGCCAACATCGTCGGCGGCTGGGTTACCGACATGTTCGATTGGCGCACCGCCTTCTTCGTTGTCGGCCTGCCGGGACTGCTGGTCGCCCTGGTGTTCAAGCTTACAGTCAAGGAGCCACCGCGGGGTTACACCGATCCGCCGCAAGCCGTGCAGAAGGAGCGCGCCAGCCTTGGGGAAGCCATCCATGAGCTGCTGGGCAAGCCTGCTTTCTGGCTGATGACCGCCGGTGCCACCATCGCCGCATTCTGTGGTTACGGCATTTCCTCGTTCCAGTCGCTGTTTCTGGTGCGTACCTACGAAATTACCGCCGGCCAGGCGGCCATCTGGATCAACACGCCGGTCGCCCTGTCTGCTGCAGTCGGCACCTTCGCCACCGGCTGGCTGGCGACCAGAATCTACAAGAAGCACCCCGGCGCCATCGCCTGGGTACCTGCTGCAGGTCTGCTGCTGTCGGTTCCCTTCTATATCTTCGCCTTTACCACAAACAATCTGCTCTATGCGGCCATTGGCCTGATCATCGGCGGCTTCGTGAAGTATGGCTATCTGGCCGCTCAGTACACCATCGGCCAGGGCGTGGTGAGCATGCGCGTGCGGGCGATGGCCACCGCAGTCATGCTGCTGCTGGTCAACCTGATCGGTTACGGCTTCGGCCCGCTGTTCATCGGCCTGGTGTCCGACATCCTGTTCAATTCCGGTGCCGCCGAGTATGGCGTAGCAGCGGGCGATCTGGC
Source organism: Halopseudomonas formosensis (assembly GCF_900115905.1). GTDB lineage: Bacteria > Pseudomonadota > Gammaproteobacteria > Pseudomonadales > Pseudomonadaceae > Halopseudomonas > Halopseudomonas formosensis. The sequence goes on along the minus strand of NZ_FOYD01000003.1, from coordinate 257,125 downwards.
TCGCAGCCAGTGCCATCCCGCCGTGATCGGTCAGCTGAGTGAAGATCTGCGCGAAGTCTGCGGTCAGGTCTACTCACAGAGCCTGCAGACCTCTATGGTCATCATGGCCTGCCTGTACGCGGCCAGCGCCCTGTGCTTCCTGCTGACCTGGACCCGCCTGGGCAAGGACATGGTGGACAGAGAGGGAAAGTAACGGCGAAGGCCTGAGCAACCATAAAGAGGGCGCATTGCGCCCTTTTTTTGCCCAGAGAAAACTGACGCCATGCCGCGAAATGTCAACGGTAAGGGGAGGGCGCGCTCCGGCTTTACCTGCTGCGACATAAAAAGGTATGGTCCGGATATGGCAGGATGCCGTCATTCATGGAGACCAACGGATGGCTCGTCGCAGACGTACCTCAGGTTTTGAGGACTTGGTAACAGTACTGGCCCGGCTGCCCTGGTGGGTTTGTCTGGCGATCGCACTTGTCGCGTGGCTTGTTCTGCATTCTATCGCTACTGCACCTGTCGACACCTCCCAGGTTCTCACAGCCAACGATATGGGTAGCGTTCTCAGAGGTCAGATGATTCGGGCCTTCGCCTTGGTCGGCCAGTACTTTGTCCCCATGACCTGCGTGATAGCTGCGATCGCTTCTGTCGCTTCGCGCAGACACCGCAAGAAACTCATCAATGACGTGCAGGCCGCCACCCAGCCTGGCAAAGCCATCGATGGCCTCGACTGGCGCCAGTTTGAACAGCTGGTCGGCGAAGCCTTCCGCCGCCAGGGTTACAGCATCACCGAAACCGGCGGTAACGGCCCCGATGGCGGCATAGATCTGATCCTGCGCAAGGACGGTGAAAAGTATCTGGTGCAATGCAAGCACTGGCGCTCGCTCAAGGTGGGCGTCGCGGTTATCCGCGAGTTCTTTGGTGCCATGGCAGTGGAGGGGGCGGCAGGCGGTTTTGTCGTCACTTCCGGCCGGTTCACCAAGGAAGCGCAGGACTTTGCATCTGGCCGTAATATCCAGTTGATCGAGGGGCCCATCCTCAAACAGTGGATAGCTCAGCACAAGAGTCAGCCAAGCAAAGCGCCTCCCGCACCGACCACCCTCGTGACCCCAGAGCAACCGCAGGTGCCCAGCTGCCCGCAGTGCAATGCCCCCATGATCAAGCGTACCGCCAAGCGCGGTGCTAATGCTGGCAATGTGTTCTGGGGATGCTCGGAATATCCCAGATGCCGGGGCATAGTGAGTATCTGAAAGGGAGCTGCCGAGGACGCGAGAATACGGTCAGCTCATCGCTGTCTCAACACCCCCGCCGCAATCAAAACCTGCCCCGAAAAATAAATCGTCACAATCACCGGCACTGCATACGCAAAGGGCATCGCAAACTTGTTCACGCCGATCAGGGAGTCGGCAATCACGAACAGCATTGCGCCGAGCCACAGCAGGCCGGGCTTGGCTTCTACGCGGCAGGCCATGATGGCCATGGCGTAGAGGCATAGCAGGTAGATGGCGACGGGGACCTGATAGGTGCCGGCGGCGGGTACCAGCCAGAGGGCGAGCAGCAGGCTGTAGAGGGTGACCGGGAGCATGCGCCAGCGCAGCCAGGGTTTGCCCCTGGCCATCAGGGCGAAGGCGGCGACCAGCGCGAGCTGGTTGATCAGGAAGGAGCACAGCGCCTGGATGAAAAGGCCGTCGCGGTCGCCATAGTCGAGGAAGAAGTCGCCGCCGGCGGCGCCGATAAAGGCCAGGCCCAGCAGTATGCCGGTGACTCCGCGCCAGGCGCGCCAGGCGAGCGCGGCGAATATGAGCATGGGGATGGGTTTGAGCAGCCAGCTCAGCGGGTAGGGCTTGAGGGGCAGCAGGGCGAGGTAGATCAGCCCGAGAACTACGGCCACGGCAAAACTGCGGCGCTCGAAGGCGGTCATGCGGTACTCCTGACATTGTTATTGTTTTGCCAGCATGCTCGCGTTTCGGGCGCGGGGCGTCAAGTCAGGGCGGGGCTTGTTTACCTGAGCACTTCGATGCGTACATTGATCAGGCCGTCCCGGGTGTTGCCAATGCTGGAAAAGGCCGAGCGGGACAGGTCGATGATGCGGCCGCGAACGAAAGGGCCTCGGTCGTTGATGCGCACTACCACGCTCTTGCCGTTCTTCACATTGGTCACCCTGACCTTGGTGCCGAAGGGCAGGGTGCGGTGTGCTGCGGTTTTCAGATTGGCCTTGTACAGCTCGCCGCTGGCGGTCTTGCGGTTCTGGAACTTGTCTGCGTAGTACGAGGCCTGGCCGCTTTCCTTGTGGCCTGCCCATTTGCCGGTGTTGCCGGACAGGGGCGCGCTGCTGCAGCCGGCGAGTATCGCCATGCACAGCAGGAGAAACAGGGTCTTGATGGATACTTGCATGCGTTGCCTTTGCGTTACTGATACTGCATTAACCGGCGTCCATGCCCGGGTGACCCTGACGGCCACCCTGTGAACTTGCCTATTTCGGCACTATGATCGGCGGCTGGCTTTCCAGATCGATATGGGCGTCGATATGGAAGGCGGTGCGCAGGTGGTCCTGGGTCAGTACCTCTGCCGGGGTACCTGCCGCCAGCACACGGCCCTGGTGCAGCAGGCACAGCCGGTCGCAATAACGAGCCGCCAGCGACAGATCGTGAATGGACAGTATCACGCCTCGGTTGTTCCTGGCGTAGCGGCGCAGCAGTGTAAGAATGTATTGCTGATGGTACAGGTCGAGGCTGGCGACGGGCTCGTCGGCGAGCAGCACCGTCGGTTTGCCGGCCAGTACCCGGGCCAGCCAGACGCGGGCCTGCTGGCCGCCGGACAGCTGATCGACCTGGCGCTGCATCCAATCGCTGACCTGGGTGTCGGCGGCGGCCTGGCGTACCGCTTCCTGGTCATTATCGCCCCAGGGCAGACGGCCGAGGGTGATGACGTCCTCCACGGTCAGCGCCCAGGCGCTCTGGCTGCTCTGGGGCAGAAAACCGATCTGGCGTGCCTGTTCCCGCCCGGGCATCTGCCTCAGCAGCCTGTCGTTCAGCAGGATCTCGCCCCGGTAGGGCAGTACCCCGCCGAGGCACTGCAGCAGGGTGGATTTGCCGGCGCCGTTGGCGCCGATCACCCCGAGCATTTCACCGGGGACGAGGTTCAGGTTGATGTCGGCGATGCGTCTGCTGACGCTGAGCTGCCGAATAGTGATCAGATCCACCGCTTGCGCTCCTTCCAGACCAGCCAGATGAACAGCGGTGCGCCGAGCAGGGAGGTGAGCACGCCGAGTTTGAGTTCGCGTCCGGGCGGCAGCAGACGCACCACCATATCCGCCGCGCAGACCAGAATGGCGCCGGCCAGTGTCGCCGGTATCAGCAGACGGTCGGGCCTGTGTTTCACCAGGGGGCGCAGGATATGCGGCACCAGCAGGCCGACAAAGCCGATGCTGCCGGCCACCGCCACGGAGGAGCCGACCAGCATGGAGGCGCCCAGTACCAGCATGATGCTGCCGTAACGGTAGTTGAGGCCCATGCTGCGGGCGACCTCATCACCCAGACTGAGGCCGCTGAGCAGACGCCGCTGGCTGAGGATCAGTCCGCTGCCGATCAGCAGGGCGGGCAGCAGCAGCCAAAGGTGTTCCAGTCCCCGTTCCGATACCGACCCGAGCAGCCAGAACACCAGTTCCTGCATGGCGTAGGGGTTGGGCGCGAAGTTGAGTACCGTGGCCAGGGCGGCGCCGCTGACAGTGGAGATGGCCAGCCCCGCCATGATGACCATATGCGAGCGCGCCGAGCCGGCCAGCATCAGCATGAGCATCAGTGCAACTGCCGCGCCGATCAGCCCGGCCACGCCCGGGGCTGCCGCGCCCAGCTGGGGGAACAGACCGAAGTAGAACACGCTGGCCGCGCCAAGGGCGGCGCCCTGGCTGGCGCCGGTAAGACTGGGCTCGGCCAGCGGGTTGCGCAGCAGCCCCTGCAGCGCAGCGCCGCTCAGACCCAGCGCGGCACCCACGGCAAGGGCGATCAGTGTGCGCGGCAGGCGGATCTCGCCGATGACGATGGCGTCCAGAGTGTCCTGCCCGCCGAGAAAGCCGCACAGCCCGGGCAGTACCTGAACCGAAGTCGAGCCTATGGTCAGCGACAGCACAAAGGTCGCCAGCAGCAGGACCAGCAGGGAGGAGGTGATCAGTCGAGCCATTGGTTGAGCTGCCTTATCAGATCCCAGGTCCAGGGGCCGGGGCATTGCCAGCGCCAGTTGTCGGTGCTGAGCCAGTGGTCTGCCGGGACGGCGCGGCGCAGTACCGGGTGTTCAGCGAAGCGGTTGGCCAGCGCCTGATGTTCTGGCGCGGCAAAGAGTATGGCATCCGGCGGGTCGCTGACGATCTGTTCCAGATCTAGCCGCACCAGTCCCGGCGTCTGCAGGTAATTGCGCCAGCCGGCCTGTTCCAGAATGCGGTGCTCGAAGGTCTCCCGGCCGGTACCTATGGCGTTGGCGTCGAGCAGCAGCAGGCGGGGTGCGCGTTCATCGAGGGTTGTGGGCGGCGGCGCGGTGGCAGCCAGGGCCGGGTCGCGGCCGATCAGGTCGAGCAGGCGGCGTTCATAGGCTTCCACCTGTTCCAGAGTGCTGGGCAGGGGCATGACCTCGACCCGGTAACCCAGGCTGCGCAGGCGTTCGCGCAACAGCAGGGCACTGTACTGTCCGGCCAGTACCAGATCAGGCTGCAACTCAACTACCTGCTCAAGAGTGCCGTCGTGGATTGGCCAGCCGTCCTCGATCCACTGGATCGGATAACGCTTGAGCATGGGCGACAGTGCCGCCACCTGCGCCGGATCGGCATGGTGAGCGAGGATCCAGTCCATGCACAGGTCGAGGGAGATGATGCGGCTGGGAGCTGACCAAACCAAGCCTGACAGGCCCGAAAGTATCACTGCGAGAAGCACGCTAGGTAGGCGAGTTAACATATGGATTAACTTGATCTGATGCTCCGGTCGGGAACCTGTGAAGATTCCATGACTTGAAGTTGTGTGCCGCAGCACTGCCAGAAGTAGGCAGTGCTGCGGTGCGAAGCATCAGAAACGATAACCGACACTGAGCTGATACTCTTCTTCGGGGGCCGGGTAGCGATTGGCAAAACTACCGAAGGCGTCGTATCTCTTGCCCGTCAGGTTATTGATCCGCAGCTTGGCATTGAACTGCCGGTAGTCGTAACTGAGAGCAGCATTGAACAGGGTATAGCTACCGGTCTTGCCGAGGATGTTGGCATCATCTCCCGTGTGATAACGGTTGCCAGTATAAATGGCCTCGACGTAGCTGCGTAGTCCAGGCAGGATTTCATAGCTGACGTGGGCGCTGGCGCTATGGCGAGAGACCCAGGGTACCTCCTTGCCCTTGAAAGCACCGTCGCGATATTCGGAGTCGGTGAAACTGTACTGGCCGCCAATGCTGAGCTCAGGGGTCAGCTGGCGCTCGGCTTCAAGCATCAGGCCCTGGCGTAAGGTCTTGTCCAAGTTGATGTTGGCACCATCAAAGCCCCAGGCGCTGTTCGGGCCTTCCGCCGTCGGATCGTACATCAGTTCGTTTTCCAGCTCGAGTCGGTAGACGCTGAGGCGGTATTGTTGCAGACCATCAACCCACTCCACGCCGGTTTCCCAGGATTCGCCGGTCTGTGGCTTCAGGCGGTTGATGGTGAGAGGGATAAAACCGTTCTCGTCGACATTGGCCCAGCGCAGCACATCTTCGCGGCGCAGGAACAGGCGAGTCTGGTCATTGGCCTGCCAGCTCAGGCCAACGCTGGTGCTGTTTTCACGATCGCGGTAGCTGTTGGCAAGGGCCGTGGTGTCATCGTCGACCTCGCTGGTGCGGAAACCGAGTACCAGATCAACCCCGCTGCCGAGATTCTGGCTGTACTGGGTGTACCAGTCGCGCAGCTTCTGCCTGGCCAGAGTGTCGCCCCAGGGCGCGAGATATTCATAATCACTGGTGATGTGGTCATGACCGAGCAGCCATTCGGCTGAGCCCAGTGGGGAGTCAAAACGGGCGGTCAGGCGCGGGCTGATGGTCTCGATACGGGTACCCTGGGCGAACTCGGAGCCAGGTCCGAAGCTGCCGACGCCATCCTGGTCACTGTGGCTGTAGTCCAGGTGGGTGCTCCAGATGTCGCCCAGACTCTGTTCCAAGGCAATGCGGTGTACCTGGCTCTTGCTGTCGTTCCAGGCCTGGGCACCGACGCTCTGCTTGCGGTCTTCTCGGCGTTGGGCCAGCGGCAGGGCATTAGGGAAGCGGAGTTCATCGTCCACTGTCTGATATTCGTACAACACGTGGCCGGTCTCATGCTGATAACGCAGACGGGCGAACGCGTTGTCATAGTTGGCTTCGTTGTGGTCGCGGTAGTTGTCATTGGTACGACTTTCACCGCTGGCATACAGGGAGAAGCCACCGCCGAGCTGCTGATGAATATGTCCGCGATAGGCTTTCAGATCATGACTGCCGTGGACGGCCTCGATATAGACTTCATTGCTCATTGGCGTGCGGGTGATGATGTTGACCACACCACCCACTGCCTGATCGCCATACAGAACCGTGCCCGCGCCGCGAATGATCTCGATCCGCTCGATATTGGCCAGCGGTACGCTGTTCAGATCGGGGCCGGACAGAGTGGGCTGGTTCAGCCGACGGCCATCCACCAACACCAAGGTGTTGTTCATGGCATTCTCACCGAAACCGCGCAAACTCAGGGAGGCGCGGTTGCCGTCACCCATGGTATCGCGGATCTGTACTCCTGCCTGGCTGCCCAGCAGGTCCAGCAGGTCGGTAGCGGCGCTACGCTCGATCTGCTCGCGATCAATAACCGCTACGCTCGCAGGTGTTGGAGCCTTGAGATTGGTCGCACGGGTGATCACGGTGGGTGGCAGCTGGGCCGCAGAGGTCTGTTCGGGTTGTTCAGCGGCCAACGCCAGGCTCGGGGCCAGCGCTACAGCCAGGGCAATACGGGACAGTTTCATTCTGGATCCTCAAAAGGTCGGGGTGACTTTCGAGGAGGGCAGGTAAGCAAGTGCGACGGGGCGGGTGGTGCGATACGGCCGGCGGCACTTGACGGTGATGCCCTCCGCAACACCAGTCACTTTGCACGCAGGCCGGCCTCCGGACTCCTGGCGCTCATCTGCTCACCTTCCCATGCTCAGGCACAGTGGTTCCGAACAGACGCCGATCGTAATCGGGGCCAGCTACCGTTGCGGGGGCAGTGCCGGGATTGTTCGTCGAACGCACCGGCTTTCCGTTTCACGCCTGAATCAGGCGCACCTGCATGAATAGCGGTGGGCATGGTATGTCTTGGGTTGCCGAAACACAAGTGCAGCACAGCGGCTGCGGCGCGTTGCCGCCTGTCTGTACGGCGGCGAAATTTACCGGTAATGTCAGTTGACTGTGAGTACGCGCAAGCGAGGCGATGAAAATACCGCTTTGCCTCAACAAGAAGATGAAACGGCAGACCCTTGCTGGCCAATTGCCCGGCAGATGAAAAGGAGCATCGAATGAAGACTGTGGCTCAGGTAATCCAGACCAAGCAGATCAAGCAGGTCCATACGGTGGATGCGGAGGACACTGTACTCAATGCACTGCGGCAGATGGCTGAGCACAACATCGGGGCGCTCCCGGTCACCGAGAACGGCAAGGTGATAGGTGTGATCAGCGAGCGTGACTATGCCCGCAAGTGCGTACTCAAGGGCCGCGCCTCGGTCGGTACCCTGGTGCGCGAGATCATGAGCAGTCCGGCCATTTCGGTGAACTCGAAGATGAGCGTGCAGGAATGTCTGTCGCTGATCACCGACCGCCATCTGCGTCACCTCCCGGTGCTGGAAGATGGCCAGCTGGTGGGCCTGGTATCCATCGGTGACCTGGTCAAGGAAACCATTGCCGAGCAGGAGGAGCTGATCCGTCAGCTCGAGCAGTACATCCGCGGCGAAGTCTGACGGATATCGAGGTGCAACCCATCCCCTCGGGTCGCACCTAGCTGCTTGTGATGCTGGTCAGTCGTCCTTGAGGCTGGCCATGTCGATGACAAAGCGGTATCGCACATCCCCCTTGAGCATGCGCTCGTAGGCTTCGTTGATTTCCTGGATCGGGATCATCTCGATATCGGAGACGATGTCGTGCTCGGCGCAGAAGTCGAGCATTTCCTGGGTTTCGGCAATGCCACCGATCAGCGAGCCGGCGAGCTTGCGCCGCTTGAAGATCAGCTGGAACACCTCGGGTGAAGGGTGTGGCTCGGCCGGCGCACCGACCAGGGTCATGGTGCCGTCGCGCTTGAGCAGGGACAGCAGGGCATTGAGGTCGTGCGGGGCGGCCACGGTATTGAGGATGAAATCCAGTGTGCCGGCAGCTGCGGCCATCTGATCCTCATCGCGGGAAACGATCACTTCCTGGGCGCCCAGGCGCAGGGCATCGTCGCGCTTGTCCGGCGAGGTGGTGATGAGCACCACATGCGCGCCCATGGCCCGGGCCAGCTTCACCCCCATGTGGCCGAGTCCGCCGAGGCCGACCACGCCGACCTTCTGGCCGGGGCCGACGCTCCAGTGGCGCAGCGGTGAGTAGGTGGTGATACCGGCGCAGAGCAGCGGCGCCACGGCGGCCAGGTTATCGGTATGGCGGATATGCAGGACGAACTCCTGACGCACTACTATGTTGTCCGAGTAGCCGCCGTAGGTGTTCTCGCTGCCGCCGAAGGCGTGGCCGTTGTAGGTGCCGACAAAGCCGTTGTCGCAGTATTGCTCCAGGCCTTCAGCGCAGGATGAGCACTGCTGGCAGCTGTCCACCATGCAACCGACGCCGACGATGTCGCCGACCTTGAGTCTGTCTACCTGATCGCCTACGGCGCTGACGCGGCCGACGATTTCATGGCCCGGTACCGAGGGGTAGAGGGTGTTGTTCCACTCGTTGCGCACCGTGTGCAGATCGGAGTGACAGACGCCGCAATAGAGAATGTCGATCTGCACATCCCCGGCTCCCGGTGCCCGGCGCTCGAAGTGGAAGGGTTGCAAGGGTTGGTCACCGCTGTGCGCGGCATAGCCCCTGGTCTTGATCATCGGTCTGCTCCTGTAATGAGACGGTTCCTGTCAGAGGCTCCAGCATAGTCCAGCTGAGGGGCCAGGTAAGCCGGAGCGTGATTGAGGTGGGAAATGCCCAAACTTCTCGGGCCATGAGCCGTCAGAATCTGTGAATGGATCGGGTGAGGAATACCATGTCTTTTCTGCGATTGCGTAATGCCGGTGTGTGGGAAGTCATCAAGCGTACGGCCAAGGGGTTCAGTGAGCATGATCTGTCCACCTATGCTGCCGCGCTGGCTTACCGCGCGCTGTTTTCGATATTTCCCTTCATTCTGTTTCTGCTGGCGCTGCTGGGCTTTCTGCACCTGCCGGATTTCTTCGACTGGCTGCGCTCCCAGGCAGACCTCCTGCTGCCACCGGTGGCCATGGAGCAGGTCGGTCCGGTGATCGATCAGCTGCAGGACAGTCAGGGCGGGCTGATGTCCTTCGGTATCCTCCTGGCGCTTTGGACCGCGTCCATTGGTGTTCGCTCCCTGATGAATGCCATGAACCGCGTGTATGCGGTCGAGGAGAGCCGCCCGAGCTGGAAGCTGGTGCTGCTGTCGGTTGCCTATACCGTCGGCCTGGCGGTGATGCTGCTGCTGGCGGCGGGCTTCATGACGCTGGGACCGCAGGTCATGAGCTGGCTGGCCTCGCAGATCGGCATGGAACAGATGCTGGTCACCCTGTGGACCTGGATCCGCTGGCCGCTGGCGATCCTGCTGATGATGCTGGCGGTAGCGCTGATCTACTACGCCACCCCGGATGTCGAGCAGGGCTTTCGCTTCATCACTCCCGGTTCGGTGGTGGCGGTGATCGTCTGGCTGGCGGCCTCGATCGGCTTCGGCATCTACGTGCAGAACTTCGGCAACTACAACGCCACCTACGGCAGCATCGGTGCCATCATCGTACTGCTGCTGTACTTCTACATATCCGCGGCGGTGCTGCTGCTCGGTGCGCAGCTCAACGCTACCATCGAACATGCCTCGGCGGAGGGCAAGGACGTGGGCGAGAAGCAGCTGGAGGACTGAGGTCGCCCGGCAAGGTCAACGGCAGTTGCCGGCCTTGCGGTAGCCCTGGGCGAGCGCGTCGGCTTCACTGTCGAACCACCTGACGTTGCTGTCGCTCATCTGGCTGTAACCGGGGCAGCCCTGGGGTAGGTGATAGACCTTGCTGCGCTGATTGCCCTTGATCCGCCCCGCACCGCTGGTACTCCGGGCAGCCTGGGCCGGCAGGCTGCTCTGCAGCCCGGCACGGCTGTTGCGGTGGTTGAGTGTCCACTGCCGCTCGCCGGTGACGAAGGGGTTGGCGTGGCCCATCAGGCGGCTGATGCGCCGGTCACGCTCCCGCTCCCAGGCGCTGGGTGGAAACTGCCGGTCCCAGGCCATCAGCAGGCGCTGCTGGGCGTTGGACATGCGCAGGTCGTAGTGGTCGTGCATGTAGAACCAGACCCGGGCAATCTTGCCCTTCACCTCGTCGCGGGGCTCCACGGTCCGCTCGCTGAATTCCACCTTGAAGTCGCACTGGCCATGGCGGTAGCCGGTACCCGGCAGCATGCCGAAGCGGAAGTTGCTGCGGTCGGCATTGATCTCGCCCACCGCCGGGGTGAGGTTGTGCAGGTTGGCTTCCATGGCATTGAACACCGGATCGGTATTCTTGCAGTTGCTGCGCCCGCCCTGTTGCCAGCACTGGCGCTGCTGACCGAACAGCGAGGCGGGCACTATGTGTTCCCATTCGATGCGGGCGGCACGATTGGCCTGGGCGCGGGTCTGGTAGCCGCAGCTCTGGTGGTCGACCAGCCCGCCGGAGCGGCCGGCCCATTCCCAGCGGCAGCCGCAGTAGAAGGTGCCCTGATCCGCGCGGTCGTGGTAGACCTGCTGACGGGCGAGGACCTTGGCGGCCTCGAAGCTGGTGGGCGCGGCCAGGGCCGCGGGAAGGGTGAAGACGACGGCAAGTACAGCCAGAACGGTACGACAGGATCTGAACATTGAACAACTTATAGCAATGGCACACCGGGGAATCCGATACTGCGGCGCCGGCCATTGTACGTGAAACCGGCGCGCTTGCCCGCCGTTGCATTCACGCTGTGAATAAGCTGCCTGAGCAGCCCCTGCGTTCTATTGAACAGGCGTTTTGCGTAAGGTATTGCCCACTCATTCAAGCAACAAAGAGGGCCTGTCATGGCTTCGTTCGAAGACATCAAGAAAGTAGGGGTTATCGGTGCCGGCACCATGGGGCGGGGCATTGTCATGAACTTTGCCAATGCCGGTTACCCGGTCGTATGGCTGGACGTGAACGCGGAGATGCTGGAGAAGGGCCTGGTCGAGATCGACAGCGTGTACAAGCGTTCGGTCGCCCAGCAGCGCTTTGATGAGGCCGAAGCCAAGGCCCGCCTCGGCCGCATCAGCACCACCCAGGACTATGCCGACCTGAAGGACGTGGACCTGGTTGTTGAAGCCGTGTACGAGAACATGGATCTGAAGAAGACCATCTTCGCCGAGCTGGACAAGGCGACCAAGCCGTCCGCCATTCTGGCCACCAACACCTCCTACCTGGATATCGACGAGATCGCCTCGGCGACCCAGCGTCCGGCCCAGGTGCTGGGTCTGCACTTCTTCAGCCCGGCCCACATCATGAAGCTGCTGGAAGTGGTGCGTGGCAAGGCCACTGCTCAGGACGTGCTGGACGCCTGTCTGGCGGTCGGCAAGAAGATCGGCAAGGAAGCGGTACTGGCGGGCAACTGCCACGGCTTCATTGGCAACCGCATGCTGTCCATGTACTCGCGCCAGTCCCGCGAAGTCGTACTGGAAGGCGCCACTCCGTGGCAGGTCGACCAGGCGCTGCAGGGCTTCGGCATGGCCATGGGTCCGTACCGTATGTACGACGTGGTGGGTGTGGATCTGGGCTGGCGCTCCCGTCAGCTGGCCGGTCTGGGCCGTGGTGAGCCGATCGTGTGGCTGGACAACCGTCTGTGCGAGATGGGCCGTTTCGGTCAGAAGAGCGGCCACGGTTTCTACCGCTACGAGCCGGGCAGCCGTCAGGCCATCCATGATCCGGAAACCGACATGATGGCCCGTGAAGTGGCCGAGGAAGCCGGTTACACCCAGCGCGAGGTGAGCAACGAGGAAATCGTTCAGCGTTGCATTCTGGCCCTGATCAACGAAGGTGCGCGGATTCTGGATGAGGGCTTTGCCGAAAGCGCCGAGGATATCGATCGCGTATACCGTTTCGGTTACGGCTTCCCGGCCGAGCGCGGTGGTCCGATGGCCTACGCCGACAGCCTGGGTCTGGATGTGGTGCTGGAGCAGATCCGCACGTTCGAAGCCGAGCGTGGCGAGTTCTGGAAGCCGGCTGAAGGGCTGGTGCGTCGGGCTGAAGCGGGTGAGAAGTTCATCGGCTGAGGCGGATCTCCGCCTCGGTGTTGCCGGTATTCGCACCCGGGGCGGGTGCTCCTACAACGGAGTTTGGAGGTAGCTGTGCCCGTAGGAGCACCGCCTTCGGTGCGAACGGCGCGCGCAGCACGCCCAATGCGGATTACCCCCAATCGCACCCGGGGCGGGTGCTCCTACACCGGAGTTTGGAGGTAGCTGTGCCTGTAGGAGCACCGCCTCCGGTGCGAACGGCGTGCACAGCACGCCCAATGCGGATTACCCCCAATCGCACCCGGGGCGGGTGCTCCTACAACGGAGTTTGCAGGTAGCTGTCGCTGTAGGAGCACCGCCTCGGTGCGAACGGCGCGCATGGCACGCCCGTGATCAGTTTCCGCCGATGGGATTGCCCGCGACGGGCTGACCGTTCACGGTCGCTTCCTTGAGTACGATCTGATAGTGCTGCCCATCGGTTTCCACCTGACTCAGACGCACCAGCAGGTAGTTCCAGTCCTTGGCGAACCACAGGGTGGTTTCCCGGCGGGCGTCGGGTTCGCGTACTCGCTGCACTTCCACCGCGTCAAACTGGCCGTTACGCGTGGTGACTCTGTCCTCGCCGGTCACGCGGAACTGGTACTGCTCTATCTCGTCGCCATCCAGCACCAGATAGCTCATCTCGGTCTTGCCGGCCATCAGATCGCGCTGCAGCGCCAGCTGGTAGGTGGTCTTGTCCAGCAGGCCCGGCTGGGTCGGCAGGGTGAACTCTTCCTTCTTGTGCACGCCCCGTACTTCGCCATTGGCCCAGTCAAACTGCTGGGTGGTTTCCCGGCTGCGGCCCAGGCCCTTGCGCTGGTAGCGGTAGGTGAGGGGGACGACCTCTTCGCCTTCGAGGCGCAGGGTGCTTTCCTCGGTCAGTCGGGCGACGAACATGCTGGCGTGAAAGTTCAGCGACCAGGTGCCATCGGTGTTCTGAGCCAGGCTGTGCACGGCTTCACCATTGACCGGGATGTTCTTCATGTCCGCCGCGTAGCTGGCGGTAAAGGGCTGGAAAGGTTGGGCCAGGGCCAGGCTGCTGCCCAGGCTCAGTACCGCAGCCATCAGCCAGCGGCCCGGTCTGCGGCACAGTGAGGAGAGCTTGTCAGTCATTGCGGTTACCTCGCATGTCCATTTCAAATTGGTCCAGCCGCAGGCCGCTGGCCGGCAGGGGCGAGCCGTCCAGCAGGGCCCGGCCATCCTCCAGGCGCAGACGTCCTTCGATGTACAGGCTGGCAGCCAGCGGGTAGAGACGGTGCTCGGTGTTGCGCACGCGCTCGGCCAGACTGTCGGCCGTGTCATCGGGCAGTACCGGTACGTGGGATTGCATGATTGCCGGCCCGCCGTCCAGTTCCTCGGTAACGAAGTGTACGGTGGCGCCGTGTTCGCTGTCACCGGCTTCCAGGGCACGCTGGTGGGTATGCAGCCCGGTGTACTTGGGCAGCAGGGAGGGGTGGATGTTCAGCAGGCGGCCCAGGTAGTGGCTGACGAACCCGGGGGTGAGGATGCGCATGAAACCGGCGAGTATCACCAGCTCCGGCTGGTAGCTGTCGATCAGCGCGGCCAGCGCCTGATCGTAGCTGGCGCGGTCCGGGTAGTCCCTGTGGCTGAGCACGGCATGGGGGATGCCGGCTCGGGCCGCCCGTTCCAGTCCATAGGCATCGGCGCGGTTGGAAATGACCGCGACGATGTCAGCCTGCTCGGGGTGCAGGGTATCGATGAATGCCTGCAGGTTGCTGCCTGATCCGGAGATCAGGATGACGGTGCGGCAACCCACGTATCAGTTGCCGCTGCGCAGTACGACGGCCTCGCCACTGGCGTCGGCCTGTTCGATGGCACCGATGACCCAGGGCGATTCCCCGGCGTCACGCAGCACCTGCAGGGCGCGCTCGGCCTGGTCTGCGGCGACGCAGATGACCATGCCCACGCCGCAGTTGAGCACGCGGTGCATTTCGGTCTCGTCGACGTTGCCCTGCTCCTGCAGCCAGTTGAACACTGCCGGGCGCTGCCAGCTGCTCAGGTCGATGCTGGCACTGGCGCCCTGGGGCAGTACGCGGGGAATGTTCTCCAGCAGGCCGCCACCGGTGATGTGGGCCATGGCCTTGACCGCACCGGTCTCACGGATCAGTTGCAGCAGTGCCTTGACGTAGATGCGGGTGGGGGCCATCAGCAGCTCGGTCAGGGGCTTGCCGTCGAGCTGGATGTTCTGGATGTCGGCACCGGCGACCTCGATGATCTTGCGGATCAGCGAGTAGCCATTGGAGTGCGGGCCGGAGGAGGGCAGGGCGAGCAGCACGTCGCCGGCCTGCACCTTGCTGCCGTCGATGATCTCGCTCTTCTCCACCACACCGACGCAGAAACCGGCCAGGTCGTAGTCATCACCTTCGTACATGCCGGGCATCTCGGCGGTCTCGCCACCGACCAGCGCACAGCCGGCCAGTTCGCAACCGGCACCGATACCGGTGACCACCTGGGCGGCGACGTCCACATTGAGTTTGCCGGTGGCGTAGTAGTCGAGGAAGAACAGCGGCTCGGCGCCACATACCACCAGGTCGTTCACGCACATGGCCACCAGATCGATACCAATCTGGTCATGCTTGCCCAGATCCATCGCCAGGCGCAGCTTGGTGCCCACACCGTCGGTACCCGATACCAGCACCGGCTGCTTGTAGCCGGCGGGAATCTCGCACAGCGCGCCGAAGCCGCCGAGGCCACCCATGACTTCCGGGCGTGCGGTGCGTTTGGCGACGTGCTTGATACGATCTACAAGCGCATTGCCTGCGTCGATATCGACACCGGCGTCCTTGTAACTGATGGAAGGCTTGGAGGGCGTTTGGCTGCTCATGCGTGGGTCTCGAGTCATCAAAGGGAGGAGGCGAACAGACCCGCAAGGGGGTGTCGCGATATAGCGCGCTAGTGTAGCAAATTCCAGCGCTGCCCGACCATGCCCGGACAACTTTGCGCGCTGCGGTTGCCGCCGCAGCGGTGCTTGTTTAATGTATGCGCTTTACGACCGCTGTAGCAGGCCGTTTTCGGCGCGGCAGCATCATCATATGGAATGACCATGGGTTTCAAGCAAGGCATCCGCGCGCTCCTGTCAGGCATGGCTCTTGTGGCCGCGCTCCACGCTCCGGCCGCTGTACTGGATAACCTCTACCAGGTTCAACTCACCCAGCAGGAAGACCAGAGCCGTGATCAGGCCCTGCGTGAGGCCACCGTGGTCATGTTGCAACGCCTGGCCGGCCAGAATGTTGATCTGAAGCACCAGGCTATCGCCAACGCCCTCAAATCTCCCCAGGAATTGATGAGCCGGATCGCCACCGCTGAAGGCGGGCAGCTGCGCATCCAGTTCGAGCCCGATGCCCTGGGTCGTGTACTCAAGCAGTCCGGTCAGCCGCTGCTGGGGCCCAACCGACCGGGCATACTGCTGTGGGCCGTAGAAGCCGGGGAACTGGGCGACAGACTGCTTAGCCCGGTGGCTCCCCGGGCATTGCTGCTGAAGCAGGCAGCACAGCATCGCGGGGTGGCCCTGAGCTTTCCCCTCGCTGATCTGCAGGACCTGAGCCTGGTCAGCGAGCAGGTCATTCGTCAGGCCAGCAGCGAAGAGCTGCTGGAAGCCAGCAAGCGCTATCCCGCTGATGGCACTCTGGCCTTGGTTGCCGGCGGCTCCGACGAGAACACCGAGTTGCAGTGGACCCTGTGGCTCAATGATCAGCACCAGTCCGGGACCATCAGCGGCTCTGCCACCCAGGCGGCCGACGAGCTGATGCAGGCCCTGGCCGCTCAGGTCTTTGCCCAGTACGCCATTCCTGCTGCTGCCACCGGCGAGCATGCCGAGTGGCGTCTGCATGTGCAGGGTGTCGACGGCGTGGGCGCCTACTCCGCTCTGCTGGGCATGCTGCGCCGGCTGGGTACCCAGCAGCAGCCGCGGCTGCTGAGCATCGAAGGGGATGAAGTGGTGCTGCAGGTCAGCTTCCCGGGCAGTGAGGAGCAGCTCGAACGCATGCTGGGGCTGGATATGCGCCTGCAGCGGATCGAGGAGCCGGTGCGTGAGCCGGAGCCCGAGCCGGAGTTCGAGTCGGTTCAAACGGAACAGACCGATCTGCCCCTTGTCGAGCTGGACCCCAACGCCCCCGAGTCGCCGGTAGCTGAGGCGGAGTCAGCCGAGATGGCAGATGAGGAAGACTCGGCCGCGCCGGACGTGGCCGCCACTCAGCAGCCGGTCGAACCGGCTGCCCCGGCGCTGCCCACACTCTATTTCCGTTGGCGCGGTTAAGGCGGCCCATGGGTAATGCGGTTACTGTCGTGACGGGGCGCGTCTGATGTCCGGTCAACCCATGCAGCTGCCCCTGGGCGTCAAGCTCCGGGACGAGGCAACCTTCGACAGCTTCTTCGGTGGCCCCAATGCCGGGGTGCTGGATGTGCTGCAGCGCCTGTCGGACCCGTTGCAGACCCCCGAAGAGCGCTGCGTCTACATCTGGGGTGCACCCGACAGCGGGCGCTCCCATCTGCTGCAGGCGGCCTGCCACCGCATGGCCGAAGCCGGTTCCCTGGCCATGTATCTGCCCCTGGACGAGGTGATCGACCACGGTCCCGGCCTGCTCGAGGGCATGGATGAAGTCGACCTGCTGTGTCTCGATGGCCTGGATGTGCTGGCCGGGCATAGTGACTGGGAAGAGAGTCTGTTCCATCTCTACAACCGCATTCAGCAGCGTCAGGGCCGCCTGCTCATGGCCGCCGGTGCGGCGCCCCGGGTGCTGGGGTTCCAACTGCCGGATCTGGTGTCACGCCTGGGCTGGGGGCTGGTGTTCCAGCTGCAGTCGCTGGACGACGAGGCCAAGCAGCAGATGCTGAAGATGCGTGCCGAGCGCCGCGGGCTGCAGCTGCCCGACGAGGTGGCGCGCTACATCCTCAGTCGCGGTGCCCGGGGCATGGGTGAGCTTTTCGCGGCGCTGGAGCAGCTGGATCAGGCCTCCCTGCAGGCCCAGCACAAGCTGACCATTCCCTTCGTCAAGCGGGTAATGGGCTGGTAGCGCCGGGCCTGTTATTGCGCGGCGCTGCGTAGCTCGTCGTTCATTTGGAATACCAAACTTCACTCCTCGCGCCTTGCTCCGCACAATAACAGACTCCGGCGAGCCGGGCGGCGGTGAGTTCAGCCTGGCTGGTGCTGCGCTGCAACCGCCGTGTTGCGCACCCGCTGTGCCTGATAACTCCAGCGCACATAGCCCAGCGCGGCGACGAAATACAGCACGCTGGTTGCCACCAGTATCCCCCCATACAGCTGCTTGCCCGGTACGAAGCAGGTCTGCACGCCGTAGATGAAATACAGGTTGATGGCAAAGCACAGCCAGGCATGGGCGCGCACATTGCCCAGCGCTATGCCCGGGAGGAAGATCAGCAGCGGCACGATCAGCACGCTGACAATGACCAGCGGGTTGGCGCCGTGCAGGTCGGCGATGAAGGCGTTGTAGATGAACAGGCAGGCCAGCAGCCCGGCATAGCCCAGCGCCGCCAGCAGGCGGCTCAGGCGGATGCGCGGTTGCAGGTAGCTCAGCGGCGGCAGCGGCTTGTCAGCT
Organism: Halopseudomonas formosensis; assembly: GCF_900115905.1. Classification (GTDB taxonomy): domain Bacteria; phylum Pseudomonadota; class Gammaproteobacteria; order Pseudomonadales; family Pseudomonadaceae; genus Halopseudomonas; species Halopseudomonas formosensis. Next base: position 239,101 of record NZ_FOYD01000003.1, on the reverse strand, counting down.
CTGGACATGGGCAGCTCCTGCCAGCAGCTGCCGGGTAACCGTGCCCACACGCTTGCCCAGCGCCCGGCACAGGGTGCTTTCATGCTGGTCGAGCGGGCGGGAGCCGTCCGCACCGGCATGGTGGCTGGCGCCATACGGCGTACCGCCGCCGCGGGTTTCGGTCAGTGCGCTCTCGCTGTAGGGCAGACCCACCAGCAGCATGCCGTGGTGCAGCAGCGGCAGCTGCATGGACAGCAGGGTGCTTTCCTGCCCGCCGTGCAGGCTGGCAGTGGTGGTGAAGACCGCGGCGGGCTTGCCGGCCAGACTGCCCGACAGCCACAGGCTGCTGGTGCCGTCGATGAAGTACTTGAGCGGCGCGGCCATGTTGCCGAAGCGGGTCGGGCTGCCGAGAATCAGCGCCGAGCAATGCTTCAGATCATCCTCGGTGCAGTACAGGGCGCCGGACTCGGGAATCTCCGGTGCGCTGGCGCGGGTTTCCGGGGACACCTTGGGCACGGTGCGCACCCGCGCTTCGATCCCGGCCTGCTCGACACCTTCGGCGATCAGGCGGGCCATGCGCGCGGTGGCGCCGTTATGGCTGTAGTAGAGAACCAGTACATAGGGTGCAGTCATGCGTAGAGCTCCAGGACTTTCTCCGGTGGGCGGGCAACGATGGCCTTGCCGTCACGGATGACGATGGGGCGCTCGATCAGGCGCGGGTAATCGACCATGGCCTGAACCAGCTCGGCCTCGCTCAGGTCCGGGTTGTCCAGCTTGAGTTCCTTGTAGATATCCTCTCCCCGACGCATCAGGTCCCGGGCGTTCATGCCCAGCTGCTGCAGCAGGGCGCTGAGGGTGGCGCTGTCCGGGGGTGTCTCAATGTACTCGACGATTTCCAGCTCGTCTCCCTGCTGCTCCAGCAGCGCCAGCGCCTGGCGGGACTTTGAACAACGGGGGTTGTGATAGATACAGACCTTGGACATGGCAGCTCTCCAATCAGATCCTGTGGGTGGTTTAAGCCGGGCTTGCCCGCTATTCTAAGCCTAAAGCGCTCTGGAAAAGCCATCCGGCGGTGTTACGGGACAAGTCCTTGCACCGGTTCCGTCCAGCGCAGGTACTTGCAACCATTGTCAGGGAACATGAATGACACGTCGACTCCAGCGGCTGATGCACTTCTGTCGCTACCTGCTGCGCCGCTTTGGCGAGGATAACTGTCCCAAGAATGCCGCTGCCCTGACCTACACCACGCTGTTTGCCGTGGTGCCGGTAATGACTGTGACCTACGCGATGCTGGCGGCGATCCCGGCCTTCAGTCAGGTCGGCAGCCAGATCGAGGGTTTCATCTTCGACAACTTCGTGCCCTCCACCGGGGCGGCGCTGCGCGAATACCTCAGCGAATTCTCCCAGCAGGCCCGGCAGCTCACCGGCATCGGTGTGGCGCTGCTGATGGTCACTGCCTTCCTGATGCTGGTGAATATCGAAAAATCCTTCAATGCCATCTGGCGTATCCGCCAGCCCCGACGCGGGCTGTCGAGCTTTCTGCTGTACTGGGCGGTGCTCAGTCTGGGACCCCTGTTGCTGGGAGCCGGTTTCGTGGTCAGTACCTATCTGGCTTCGCTGTCCTTTCTCACCGGCGACGCCATGCTGGCTTCGGCCTGGAAGGAGCTGCTCGCCTGGCTGCCGCTGATGCTGAGCATTGCCGCTTTTACCCTGATCTTCGCCGCCGTACCCAACACTCGGGTGCGTTTTCGCCATGCATTGGCCGGTGGTGTGCTGGTGGCGTTGCTGTTCGAGGGAGCCAAGGCGTGCTTTGCCCTGTATGTCGCGCTGTTTCCCAGCTTCCAGCTGATCTACGGCGCCTTTGCCACCTTCCCGCTGTTTCTGCTGTGGATCTATGTCAGCTGGTTGATCATCCTGTTCGGTGCCGAACTGGTGTGCAATCTGGGCAGCAGCGCCGCCTGGCAGCGTCCGGCCCAGCCCTGGTTGCTCAGCCTGCTGGCACTGCTGCGAGTGTTCATGCAGGCGCAGAAAAGCGGGCAGGTGGTCGATCTGCCCGGGGTCAACGCCTCGGGTTGGATCATGCCCGAAGACCAGTGGCTGGACCTGACCGAGTGGATGGAGCAGCAGCGACTGATCACCCGTGCCCAGCAGGGCGGCTATGTGCTGAGCCGCGACCCCGGGCAGATGACGCTGGCCGAACTGCTGGGCAGCCTGCCCGAACCCATGCCATCGGTGGCGCAATTGCCGGTTACACTGGGGCAGCATGAAGACTGGTATCCGCCGCTGCGCGAAGCGCTGCAGAGGCTGGAAGACTGTCGCCGGCTGGTGCTGGACGGCAGCCTGCGCAGCTGGCTGGCGGATGACGGCCAGGCGAACGCGGAGGGGGAGGGCGCATGAGAAAGTGGTTGTGGGTAACGCTGGTGATTGCAGCGTTCGGGCTGGCCGGCTGCGGCAGCGAGCAGTGGCGCGATCACCAGGGCGAAGCCGTGGCCAGGACCGAGCTGCAGGGCAACTGGGTGGTGGTCAACTACTGGGCAGAGTGGTGTGCTCCCTGTCTGCACGAGTTGCCTGAGTTCAACCGGCTGGCGGCGGCGCGGCCGGATATCCGCGTATTCGGCGTCAATTACGACGGTGTCAGCGGTGAGGAGCTGCGCGAACTGTCCGACCGCATGGGGATTGCCTTTCCGGTGATGGGGCAGGACTTCGAGAAGAGTCTGGAGCTGGAGCGCCCGCAGGTGCTGCCTACCACCTACATTTTCAATCCCGCCGGTGAGCTGGTGCACAGCCTGCCCGGGCCGCAGACCGAAGCATCCCTGCTGGCACTGCTGGATCAGGACCGGAACTGAGCGGACTCAGTCGCGGACGTACCAATAGCGGTACCAGTATTCCTGCACCTTGTCCGGGTACCTGTGACTGCCCAGGCTGCCGTTGTAGCGGGCCAGGGCGCGCCGCAGATCACCTTTTTCCAGATCCAGGTAGTACTTGAGAATGGTGCAGCCGTAACGCAGGTTGGTGGCCAGGTCTATCAGGTTGTCATCCGGCCGGCCCAGTTCGTTTTTCCAGAAGGGCATGACCTGCATGATGCCCTGGGCGCCAGCCCGGGACAGGGCGAAGCGGTCGAACAGGCTTTCCACATGAATGACCGCCAATACCAGGTCGGGCTTGAGCCCGGCGCGGGTAGCTTCGCGGTGCACCAGACGCAGAAAGCGCAGACGCTCGGCCTCGTCGGGGATATAGCGGCGCATTCGCGTGGACATGTCCAGCAGCCAGACCTGGGCATCGAAGGCGTCACTGAAGCTGTCAGCCTGGGACACCGCCTCCATCAGCAGCGCACGCAGCTCGGGGTCGACCGGCGGGCTCTGGCTCACTGCCCCGACTCCCGGGGCGGTGCAGAGCAGAAGACATAACACTATCCATGTGTTGCGCAGCATGTCAGGGCTGTCCGTTGTGGTCCTGTGCCTGTTGCCGGTCGAGGGCTTCGACGAACTCGAACTGCAGCTCCGGATCGCCGATCGTCAGCAGTATGAGCATGTTCTCCAGCTGGGTGGATTCCTCGCTCAGGCCCAGGGCTTCCAGCTGCCGGACGCGGCTCACCCACTGGTCGACATCCCCTTCCTCCAGGCTGTCGTAGATCAGCGGCACGGCCTGCTGCAGCAGACTGCGCAGCTCGCGGCTGACCAGCAGGTCGGCCTCGGCAACTACATTGCCGTTGGTTCTGGCAACCAGTTCAATGGCGCGAAGCTGGTTCAGGTCCAGATCCACGAACTGCTCCTCCAGCAGGTTCAGGCGTACCGCACCTTCATGGTCGGTCTGCAGCGCAAACTCCTGACCTTCGGCAATCAGGGTCAGCGTCTGGTTGGCCCAGGGCACCGTCTGGTAGCTCTCCCGGCTGCTCAGCTGTCGGCCCTCGGCATCCAGCTCGATGACTTCATGCAGCTTGTGCTCGGTTACCCGGATGATCCGCTGGGGGCGGGACAGTACCCGTGGTTCGCCTGCGTCAATGCTCAGGGTGTGGCTGACCAGATTGTGCTCGACACGGTTGGCAGCCGGGCTGGCCGGCTGCTGGGTGCTGCAACCGCTGAGCAGCAGGCCGGCGCACAGCCAGACTGCCCAGGGTGCCAGTGAATTATGCAGCGCTGTTTTCATGAACGTCCGATACGTTTGAGCAGGAAGTCGAACATCTGGTCCGCGGGCACGCTCTCGGCGTTCTCGGCGCGGCGGTACTTGTATTCCAGTTGACCTTCAGCCAGGCCGCGGTCACTGATGACCACCCGGTGCGGAATGCCGATCAGGTCCATGTCGGCAAATTTCACCCCGGGGCTGGTCTTCTTGTCGCGGTCGTCCAGCAGCACTTCCACGCCCGCCTGCTGCAGCGCGGAGTAGAGCTGTTCGGTGGCTTCGCGCACGGCGTCGGAGCTTTCCATCTTCATCGGCACCAGGGCGACCTGGAAGGGGGCCAGGGCGTCGGGCCAGAGGATGCCGCGGTCGTCATAGTTCTGCTCGATGGCGGCAGCCACCACGCGGGACACGCCGATGCCGTAGCAGCCCATCAGCAGGGTGCTGGTCTTGCCCTGTTCGTTGAGTACGCTGCAGCCCATGGCCTCGCTGTACTTTCGGCCCAGCTGGAAGATATGGCCGACCTCGATACCGCGCTTGATCACCAGCTTGCCGTCGCCATCAGGGCTGATATCCCCTTCGACCACGTTGCGCAGGTCGGCCACCTCGTCGTAACGGGCATCGCGATCCCAGTTGACGCCGGTCAGGTGCTTGCCGTCCTGATTGGCGCCGCAGACGAAGTCGGCCAGATGGGCCGCGCTGTGGTCGGCAATGACCTTGATGTTCATGCCGACCGGACCGATGGAGCCCGGCTTGCAGCCCAGCGCCTGCTGGATCTGCGCTTCGCTGGCGAAGGTCAGCGGAGCATGGACGGCCGGGTGGTTTTCGGCCTTGATCTCGTTCAGCTCATGGTCGCCACGCAGGATCAGCGCAACCAGCGGCTGGGGCTGATCCTTTTCGGCGGCACCGAGCACGATCAGCGACTTGACGGTCCGGGTTGCCGGCAGGTCGAGGAACTGGCACACCGCCTCGATGGTGGTCTGGTCGGGGGTGTCGACCAGCTGCATCTGCTGGCTCGGCGCCGGACGCTCGCCCTGGGGCAGCTGGGCGGTGGCCTTCTCGATGTTGGCCGCGTAACGGCCGGTGTCGGAGAACACGATGTCGTCCTCACCGGACTCGGCCAGCACGTGGAACTCGTGGGAACCTTCACCGCCGATGGAGCCGTTGTCCGCCACCACAGGGCGGAACTCCAGACCCAGACGGGTGAAGATGTTGCTGTAGGCCTGGTACATGCGGTCGTAGGTCTGCTGCAGGGAGGCCTGATCCATGTGGAAGGAGTAGGCGTCCTTCATGATGAATTCCCGGGCGCGCATCAGGCCGAAACGCGGACGGATCTCGTCGCGGAACTTGGTCTGGATCTGATACATGTTCAGCGGCAGCTGCTTGTAGCTGGTGATCTCGTTGCGGGCCAGCTCGGTGATGACTTCCTCGTGGGTCGGGCCGACACAGAACTCGCGGTCGTGGCGGTCCTTCAGGCGCAGCAGTTCGGGGCCATACTGTTCCCAGCGGCCGGATTCCTGCCACAGTTCGGCGGGCTGGATGGCGGGCATCAGCACCTCCAGGGCGCCGGCCTTGTTCATCTCGTCACGCACGATGTCTTCCACCTTGCGCAGCACCCGCAGGCCCATCGGCAGCCAGGTGTAGAGCCCCGAGGCGATCCGTCGGATCATGCCCGCGCGCAGCATCAGCTGGTGGCTGATGACGACGGCGTCGCTGGGAGTTTCCTTGAGGGTGGAGATCAGATATTGGCTGGTGCGCATGGCTGGGTGGTGTCCTGCTGAGAGAAGATCGGGAAATGGCGTCTATTGTACGTTCGCGCCCCATGGACGTATAGCCTGTCAGCGGGCCTCGGCGGCCTGTCGGTGCAGAAACGAAGAACCCGGCCGGAGCCGGGTTCTTCGGGGTTACAGCAGGGTGGTGCTCAGAGCAGGGTCCAGGTGTAGGAGGCGATCAGACGGTTCTCGTCGATATCGCCCCCATCCAGGCCTGCGTCCTGACGGACAGTTGCGTTACGCCAGGTCAGGTCCAGGCCCTGCAGCGCGCCGCGCTGGATGGTGTAGCGCAGGTCGGTGCTGCGTTCCCAGCGGGTGTCGCGATCAATGCCGACAAAGTCGGTGTCGATATTGCTGCCACGCACATAACGGGTCATGAAGCTCAGACCGGGAATACCCATGCCTTCGAAGTTGTAGTCGTAGCGGGCCTGCCAGGAGCGCTCGTCCTTGGCGTTGAAGTCGATGACCTGAACCGAGTTGGCCAGATAGATGGCGTTGTCGGCATATTCATAACCGGAGTCCCCGCCCATGCGCTGGTAGGCTACGGTGAAGTCATGGAAGCCGGCACCCAGGGTGAAGGCCAGCGAGGTGGCCTTGTTGCCGAATTCCTCACCCACCGGGCTGTCGTCGGAGGTATGGTAGTGGGCCAGATCGGTGGTCAGGTTCAGGCCATTGCCCAGCTCGGCGGTATGGGTGATACCGGCGAAGTGGCGCTTCCACAGGTCTTCGGCCTTGGAGGTATACAGCGAGGCGCTGAGGTTGTCGCTGAACTCGTAGGTACCGCCCAGGTAGGTCACCTTGTCATGATCGATATCGCCGCCGGAGAAACCATAGGGATCTTCATACTCGGCGGAGTCGTTCATTTCACCGCGGTCGGTCATACGACCGGCTTCCAGAAACAGACCATCGATCGAGGTGTTGGTGATGCTGTAACCGAAGTAGTGGTTGGGCAGCAGGCGGGAGTCTTCGTAGGCGATGACCGGGTTTTCCGGCAGGTGGTAGCCGTAGCGCAGTACGGTGTCACCACCGAAGTTGGCTTTCACTGCACCGCGAATCTCGGAGTATTCGTTCGGTACGGAACCGTCATTGTCCACCGGCAGCAGTCCGGTGCCGGCGCGGCCGCGGCCGCTGTCCAGTTTGATGCCTGCCAGAGCCAGCACATCGGCGCCCAGGCCTACCGGGCCTTCGGTGTAACCGGACTGGAAGTGCAGTGCGAAACCGGTGGCGGTTTCCTCGCGCTTGCTCTGCCCAACGTTGTCACGGAAATCACGGTTGAAATAGAAGGTGCGGTTGCTCAGGGTGGCGGAGGCCCCCTCAACAAAACCTTCTCCCTGAGCGACGGCCTGAGTGGCGATAAGTCCATTGCCCAGTGCAACTGCCAGAGCGATGGAACTCCATCTGATAGTGGTTCTCATGTTACCTGCTCCTTCCGGTGAATATGCTTTTGTATAAGTACTTCAAGCAGCTTCTTTGTCTGGTGTCGAGGATGAGTAAAGCACCAAACCCTCAAATACGAAAGAAATCTGCCTGCTGTTTTTCAAATAAGCAAGGCGCCCGCCAGTGCGGGCGGATATATTATTATTCGTCAGCCAGCATAACGTGTCGGAAATGTATTTCCTTGATTTACGTCATGATGTGCTTTTGCCAATGCACCCGTCATCCATAGGAATCCGGTATGTTCACTCTGCATCCGCAACTTGCCCAGGACAGTATCGTTATCGGCGAGTTCCAACTAAGCAAACTTCTTCTGGCAAACGATTCTCAATATCCGTGGTTTATTCTTGTTCCGCAGCGTGAGGATGTCAGTGAGATATTCCAGCTCGACCAAGTTGATCGGCAGCAATTGCTGAATGAATCCTGCTGGCTGGGCGAAGCCCTGAAGGATGCCTTCGGCGCCCACAAGATCAATGTCGCTGCGCTTGGCAATATGGTGCCCCAGTTGCATATTCACCATATCGTGCGTTATCGCCATGATCCTGCCTGGCCTGCGCCCGTGTGGGGGAAGCTGCCTGCAGTGCCCTATACCGAGGAACAGGTCGGTGAATGCATCAGACGGTTGCAGACGGTGCTGACTTCCAACATTCGTTATGGGGAGGGTTTTCGATGAGCAGCGATGATCTTGTACAGCGGATGAATGATCTCGAGACCCGGCTGGCCTTTCAGGACGACACCATTCAGGCGTTGAATGACGTGGTGAGCAAGCAGGAGCTGGAACTGGAGCGACTGCAGCGGGCGGTGGAACTGCTGGCTCGGCGCCAGGCCGATCTGGCAGCAGCGCTGCCCGGGGAAGCGGACGAGGATCAGCCGCCACCCCATTACTGAGCGATGGCCGCCGGCGGGTGTGCCCGGCCGGCGGCTGCGCTCCCGATTCTCAATCGAGGGGTTGTACGTCCTCGGCCTGCAGGCCCTTCTCCCGGCGTGCGACGACGAACTCGACGCGCTGGCCTTCTTCCAGTACCCGGTGGCCTTCGCCGCGGATGGCGCGGAAGTGGACGAAGACGTCGTCACCCTGGTCCCGGGAAATGAAGCCGAAGCCCTTGCTGGTGTTGAACCACTTGACGGTGCCGGCTTCCCGCGGGCCGTCTGCTCTGGCGCGGCTGCGGCCGCTGCCCAGCGACAGCATGGTGGTCAGGGTAAGTACGGTCAGCAGGCAGACTCCGGCAATGGCAGCAGCCACGGCCCAGGTCAGCAGCGGGCCGGCCGTGGGGGTGATCAGCAGTACGGTCAGAGGCAGCAGCACGCTGACCAGTAACAGGGCCGAGCCCAGCAGACTCAGGCCGTTGCGTACAGCCGACTGCTTGCGTGGCTGGACATTGAATTGCTGGAGGTTGGCCAGGCCCAGCAGTGTGGCAGCAATGGCGGTCAGATCGATGGCGCCCTGGCGGGAGAAGAACGGCAGGCTGAAATACAGGCCGCACAGCAGCGCTGCCAGACCTGCGATCAGGTGAAGGTAACGGAGATTATTCAAGGTGGTCCATCCTGTTGTAACTGTTCTATGAGTGAAAAACCGGCTGTACAAGCGTCATGGCCGGGTGCGCACTCTAACCTGAAATGTCGACGGTCACAAAGCGGATGGGGAGGGGAGAGAGGAGCAGGCGTTCGCCTGCTCCTACAGAGCTTACTTCTCCAGCAGGCTGCGCAGCATCCACGCGGTCTTTTCATGCTCCTGCATGCGCTGGGTCAGCAGGTCGGCACTGGGCTCATCGCTGGCCTTGTCGCAGGCCGGGAAAGCTTCGCGTGCAGTGCGTGCACAGGTCTCGTGACCCTCGACCAGCAAGCGGATCATGTCGGTTGCGGCCGGCACGCCGTCATCTTCCTTGATCGAGCTCAGTTCAGCGAAGGCCTTGTAGGTGCCCGGCGCCGGGAAGCCCAGGGTACGGATGCGCTCGGCGATCTCGTCCACCGCCAGTGCCAGCTCGTTGTACTGGGTTTCGAACATGGTGTGCAGCGTCTGGAACATCGGCCCCTTCACGTTCCAGTGGAAGTTGTGGGTCTTCAGGTACAGGGTATAGGTGTCTGCCAGCAGATGGGACAGCCCCTTGGCGATCGCTTCACGATCCTTCTGGCTGATACCGATATCAATCTTCATTATGATCTCCAGGCTTGCTACGAAAAGTCTGTTCAGTATATGCCGAAGCAGGCGCCGCTCAAGCTGAGTTTGCCAATTGTCGGTATTGGTTGTGCCTATGGCCTGGCCGTTGCGCCGGCAATGCTCGCCTGAGTCGGGTGGTTTCGGGTATATTATGGCGCTTTTATCTATCCGGGCTGCCGGGCCATCCGGCCGGGGCAGCCACTCTGTCGACAACAGGATTCCACACTCATGATGCGTACCCACTATTGCGGCCAGTTGAACGAAACGCTGGCAGACCAGGAAGTGACACTCTGCGGCTGGGTTCACCGTCGCCGCGACCATGGTGGCGTTATCTTCCTTGATATCCGCGATCGTGAAGGGCTGGCCCAGGTGGTCTTCGACCCGGATCGGGAAGAGACCTTCGCTCTGGCCGACCGCGTGCGCAGCGAGTATGTCGTCAAGGTGCGCGGCAAGGTCCGCCCGCGTCCGGCCGGCGCCGTGAACCCGAACATGGCCTCCGGCGCCATCGAGGTGCTGGGCTACGAGCTGGAAGTGCTCAACCAGGCCGAGACCCCGCCGTTCCCGCTGGACGAATATTCCGATGTGGGCGAAGAAACCCGCCTGCGTTACCGCTTCATCGACCTGCGTCGGCCGGAAATGGCCGCCAAACTGAAACTGCGTTCGCGCATCACCAGCAGCATTCGCCGCTATCTGGACGACAACGGCTTCCTGGATGTGGAAACCCCGATCCTGACCCGTGCTACTCCCGAGGGCGCACGCGACTACCTGGTACCCAGCCGTACCCATCCCGGCAGCTTCTTCGCCCTGCCGCAGTCGCCCCAGCTGTTCAAGCAGCTGCTGATGGTGGCGGGCTTCGACCGCTACTACCAGATCGCCAAGTGCTTCCGCGACGAGGACCTGCGTGCCGACCGTCAGCCGGAATTCACCCAGATCGACATCGAGACCAGCTTCCTCGAAGAGTCGGACATCATGGGCCTGACCGAGGGCATGATCCGCGGCCTGTTCAAGGAAGTGCTGGACGTGGATCTGGCCGACTTCCCGCACATGCCCTATGACGAAGCCATGCGCCGCTACGGTTCGGACAAGCCCGACCTGCGGATTCCGCTGGAGCTGGTGGACGTGGCTGACCAGCTGACCGATGTGGACTTCAAGGTATTCAGTGGCCCGGCCAGCGATCCCAAGGGCCGTGTCGCTGCCCTGCGCGTACCCGGCGGCGCCTCCATGGCACGCAAGCAGATCGATGACTACACCAGGTTCGTCGGCATCTACGGCGCCAAGGGCCTGGCCTACATCAAGGTCAACGAACGGGCCAAGGGCGTCGAAGGTCTGCAGTCGCCGATCGTCAAGTTCATCCCCGAGGACAACCTGAACGTGATCCTGGATCGCGTTGGCGCCGTGGATGGCGACATCGTGTTCTTCGGTGCCGACAAGGCCAGGATCGTTTCCGAGGCGCTGGGTGCCCTGCGCATCAAGCTGGGTCATGACCTGGACCTGCTCACCTGCGAGTGGGCACCGCTGTGGGTGGTCGACTTCCCGATGTTCGAGGAGAACGACGACGGCAGCCTGAGTGCGCTGCACCACCCTTTCACCGCGCCCAAGTGCACCCCCGAGGAGCTGCAGGCCAACCCGCAGGCGGCGCTGTCGCGTGCCTACGACATGGTGCTCAACGGGACCGAGCTGGGCGGCGGTTCCATTCGTATCCACCGCAAGGAAATGCAGCAGGCGGTGTTCGACATCCTCGGTATCAGTGCCGAGGAGCAGCAGGAGAAGTTCGGCTTCCTGCTCGACGCCCTCAAGTACGGCGCGCCGCCGCATGGTGGTCTGGCCTTCGGTCTGGACCGTCTGGTGATGCTGATGACCGGCGCCAGCTCGATCCGCGAAGTGATTGCCTTCCCGAAAACCCAGAGCGCTGCCTGTGTCATGACCCAGGCTCCGGGTGCGGTGGATGCCAAGGCACTGCGCGAGCTGAACATCCGTCTGCGCGAGCAGCCCAAGGTCGAATAAGGCCGCAAGCCCTTCGCCCCGGGCACCGCTCCTCCCTGTAGGAGCACCGTCCCGGTGCGAACGGCGTGCAACGCACGCCCGAAATCCCGCTCCGCCGCGGGGTCACGGCTCCCACAGGGCGCAAGTGCGACACTTCTTTCTTGCAGGACCACCGCCCTGGTGCGAAGGGTGTCTTTTGGGTAGAAGCACCGCCCCGGTGCGAACGGCGTGCAACGCATGCCGGATGTAACAAGTACGGAGGTTTTCATGGCTGGTCATTCCAAATGGGCCAACATCAAACACCGCAAGGCGGCGCAGGACGCCAAGCGGGGCAAGATCTTCACCAAGCTCATCCGAGAGCTGACCGTGGCAGCCAAGCTGGGTGGGCCGGAACCGGCTGACAACCCGCGGCTGCGCTCGGCGGTGGACAAGGCTCTGACCGCCAACATGACCCGTGACACCATCGACCGGGCCATCGCCCGGGGTGCCGGCAGCAACGACGCGGACAACGTCGAGGAGCTGGTGTACGAGGGTTACGGCGCCGGTGGTGTGGCCATCCTGGTCGAGGCCATGACCGACAACCGTAACCGTACCGTCGCCGAGGTCCGTCATGCCTTCAACAAGTGCGGTGGCAACCTGGGTACCGAGGGCTCGGTAGCTTACCTGTTCACCCGCCGAGGCCAGATCAGCTATGCCCCGGGCGTGGATGAGGACGCCCTGATGGAGGCGGCGCTGGAAGCGGGCGCCGAGGACGTGGTGACCAATGACGATGGCTCCATCGACGTGCTTACCGCGTTCGAGGATTTCGGCGCGGTTAAGGATGCGCTGGATGCCGCCGGTTTCACCAGCGAGGCGGCGGAAGTGAGCATGATCCCGTCCACCACCACCGAGCTGGATCTGGATACTGCGCAGAAGGTCATCCGCCTGGTCGACATGCTGGAGGATCTGGACGACGTGCAGAACGTCTACAGCAACGCCGACATTCCGGACGATGTTCTGGCGCAGATGGAGTGAGTGGTATAGTCAGGGCATTCGCTGAAAGGGAGGCGCTGCCTCCCTTTCGTCTATCCGGCACAGGATGGCTGCTTGCATGGCGCTGATTCTCGGTATCGACCCCGGCTCGCGCATCACCGGTTTCGGCATCATCCGTGACGGGCGCAACGGCTGCGAGTACGTCACCTCCGGCTGCATCCGGCTGGGCAGCGGGCCGTTCCCCGAACGTCTGAAACACATCTTCGACGGCTTGAGCGAACTGATCGCGCAGTACCGGCCCGAGGTGCTCAGCATCGAGCAGGTTTTCCTGGCGCGCAATCCGGATTCCGCGCTCAAGCTCGGGCAGGCAAGGGGGGCAGCCATAGTGGCGGCGGTATCCGCCGGGCTGCAGGTGCATGAGTATACGGCGCGGCAGGTCAAGCAGGCGGTGGTCGGAACCGGAGCGGCGGAGAAGATCCAGGTGCAGCACATGGTGACCCAGCTGCTGGGCCTTTCCGGCACCCCCCAGGCGGATGCGGCGGATGCGCTGGCAATCGCCCTGTGCCATGCCCACTCCATAGGGCTCAAGCAGCAGGTCGGAGGCGGCTTGATCGGCCTGCGGGCCGGTCGCATGCGGCGGCGTTGAGGCGCTCGGCAGGCGTGGGCAATATTATGAATCGGGCAGACGCATAAGGGATGCACAATGATTGGTAGGCTTACAGGCATACTGCTGGAGAAGCAACCACCGCAGATTCTGCTGGATGTGGGTGGTGTGGGTTACGAGGTGGAGGCGCCGATGAGCACCTTCTACCGATTGCCGGCGCTGGGCGAAAAGACCACCCTGCATACCCATCTGGTCGTGCGCGAGGATGCGCAGCTGCTGTATGCATTCGCCGACAAGCGTGATCGTCAGCTGTTCCGTGAACTGATCCGGCTCAACGGTGTGGGGCCCAAGCTGGCGCTGGCGCTCATGTCCGGGCTCGAGGTGGACGAGCTGATCGGCGCCGTCCAGGCCCAGGATACCAGCGCCCTGACCCGGGTGCCGGGGGTGGGCAAGAAGACTGCCGAACGTCTGCTGGTCGAGCTCAAGGGCAAGTTCACGGCCTGGGAAAGCCTGCCCGGCACGGCCCCGCTGGCAACCGGTCCCGCTGCGCAGGCAACCTCGGGCACCGCGGATGCGGTCAGTGCCCTCATTGCTCTGGGCTACAAGCCTCAGGAGGCCAGCCGGGCGGTAAATGCGATCAAGGAAGAAGGACTCAGCAGCGAAGAATTGATCCGCCGTGCCTTGAAGGGCATGGCCTGATAGGCTCTGACTTCGGTCACCTGAAACTGTTTACCCGGGACACCCCATGCTGGAAGAAGACCGCTTGATCGCCGCCGGACCACGGCAGCAGGAAGAGATGATTGATCGGGCCATCCGGCCTTATCGCCTGGCCGACTACATAGGTCAGCCGACGGTGCGCGAGCAGATGGAGCTGTTCATGGCCGCTGCCCGCGGACGCGGCGAGGCCCTGGATCATCTGCTCATCTTCGGTCCACCCGGCCTGGGCAAGACCACGCTGGCCAATATCGTCGCCCAGGAAATGGGGGTGAAGATCAAGAGTACCTCGGGCCCGGTGCTGGAGCGCGCCGGGGACCTGGCGGCCATGCTCACCAGTCTCGAAGAGGGCGATGTGCTCTTTGTCGACGAGATTCATCGCCTGTCGCCGGTAGTCGAAGAGATTCTGTACCCGGCGATGGAGGACTACCAGCTCGACATCATGATCGGCGAGGGCCCGGCGGCGCGCTCGATCAAGCTCGACCTGCCCCCCTTTACTCTGATCGGCGCCACTACCCGCGCAGGCATGCTCACCAACCCGCTGCGTGACCGCTTCGGTATTGTCCAGCGTCTGGAGTTCTACAGTAACGAGGATCTGGCCACCATCGTCTCCCGTTCGGCGGGCATCCTGGGGCTGAAGATTCACCCCGAGGGGGCCTTCGAGATCGCTCGTCGCTCACGGGGTACGCCGCGGATCGCCAACCGGCTGCTGCGTCGGGTTCGTGACTATGCCGAAGTGCGCGGCTCCGGCAGCATTACCCGGGAGATCGCCGACCGGGCGCTGGACCTGCTGGATGTGGATGCCCAGGGCTTCGATCACATGGACCGGCGCCTGCTGCTGACCATGATCGACAAGTTCGATGGCGGCCCGGTGGGCATTGACAGCCTGGCCGCGGCGATCAGTGAGGAACGCCATACCATCGAGGATGTGCTGGAGCCCTATCTGATCCAGCAGGGCTTCATCATGCGTACGCCGCGGGGCAGGGTGGTGACCCGCCACGCCTATCTGCACTTCGGTATGGACCTGCCGGCCAGTAAGGGACCGCAGGCGGGGGATCTGTTTGATCAATAAGTGATGCCCCGGTGCCGTCCTGATAAAAAAATACTATCCCGTTTGGAGGTTGCACCCGCTATGCAAGAACACAATCTGGCACTACATTATGTCGGCTGAAATCAGCGGGCGGCCATTCGAGCTCAGAGCCCGTGTCTACTTTGAGGATACCGACGCCGGCGGTATTGTTTACTACGTCAATTACCTGAAATTCATGGAGCGCGCCCGCACCGAGCTCGTGCGTGCCCTTGGTTTTGATCAGAGCGTACTGCAGCGCGAAAACACCATCTTTGTCGTCCACTCCGTCAGCGCCCGATACCATGCTCCGGCGCAGCTGGACGATGAACTTGTGGTGACAGCCGATGTCTTGGAACTCAAGCGTGCCAGCGTCCGCTTCGCTCAGCAGGTAAGACGAGCCGACGGCAGGTTGTTGTGTGAGGGAGAGGTGCTGGTGGCCTGTGTCAGTGCCGATCAGTACAAACCCAGGATGATACCTCTGGCCCTGAACGAGGCTTTCAAGACCGTCCAGGCGAACCAGTCAATGCAGGATCGAGGAGAAGCAGAGAGTGCAAGCTGATCAAATGTCTATGTGGCACCTGATAAGTGGCGCCAGTGTTCTGGTGCAACTGGTCATGCTGGCCCTGGTCCTGGCATCCATTGCCTCCTGGGTTCTGATCTTCCAGCGCAGCGCGGTGACCCGTGCTGCTAAGCACAGCCTGGACGAATTCGAAGACCGTTTCTGGTCCGGGATCGACCTGGCCAAGCTGTACCGTCAGGTAACCGGCAATCCGAACCCCGATTCAGGGCTGGAGCAGGTGTTCCGTGCCGGCTTCAAGGAATTCTCCCGCATGCGTCAGCAGCCGGGTGTCGAGCCCGAGGCGGTGATGGATGCCGTGCAGCGCGCCATGCGCGTGGCCATCTCCCGGGAAGAGGAAAAGCTCGAGCAGCATCTGCCGTTCCTGGCGACCGTCGGTTCCACCAGCCCCTATATCGGTCTGTTCGGTACCGTGTGGGGGATCATGAATTCATTCCGTGGTCTGGCCACCGTGCAGCAGGCAACACTGGCCACGGTAGCCCCGGGTATTGCCGAAGCCCTGATCGCCACGGCCATCGGTCTGTTCGCCGCGATTCCGGCGGTAGTGGCCTATAACCGCTTCTCGGCCCGTGCCGAGATCCTGATCAGCCGCTACTACACCTTCGCCGAAGAGTTCTCCAGCATCCTGCATCGCCGCGTGCATACCAGCGAAGGGGAGTGAGCATGTACACCCAACAGGGGAGACGCCAGAAACGCAAACCTGTCGCCGAGATGAACGTCGTTCCCTATATCGACGTCATGCTGGTGTTGCTGGTGATCTTCATGGTGACCGCCCCGATGCTCAACCAGGGCGTCAAGGTGGACCTGCCGCAGGTGGCCAGCGAGGTATTGCCCTCGGACTCCAATCAGCAGGTGCTGACCCTGTCGGTACTGGCTGATGGCACCTACTACTGGAACCTGGGCGAAACGGTGGATACCGAAAATCGAACAGAAACTGCCATTTCCCTGGAGGAGATGACCGAGGGGGTGGCCAAGATCATGCGTGCCCGCCCCGACACTCTGGTGTATATCCGCGGTGACCGTGAAGTGAACTACGGTGTAGTCGTGGCGGCAATGGCCGCCCTGCAGCAATCCGGCGTGCCCAATGTGGGCCTGATCACCGAGGCTCCGTGAGCGACAGATCTATGGTGGAGTCGAACAAAGAGCGCCTCGGCGCTCCCCTGATCAAGGCGCTGGGCATTCACCTGCTGGTCGCCATGCTGCTGTTCGTCTCCTTCAGCAAGGCGCCCGAATTCGAGCCGGCCAAGCCCATAGTTCAGGCGACGCTGGTACAGCTCAATTCCAAGAGCCCGGCGACCACCCAGACCGAGCAGCGCATTGCCGGTGAGGCCGAACGCACCGCAGCCCAGCGGCATGAAGCCGAGGAGCTGGCCAAGGAGCAGCAGAAGCGCCAGCAGGAACAGGAGGCCGCGCGCGCCGCTGAACAGCAGCGTCAGGCCGAGCAGCGCGAGGCGGCCGCCGCGGCGGAGCGCGCTGCCCAGGAACAGAAGGCCGCCGAGGAACGACGGCAGGCTGAGCAGGTCGAAAGGCAGAAGGCGGAAGAGGCAAGGCGTGCCGAGGCGGCCAGACGACTGGCCGAGGAAGAGGCCAAAAAGAAGGCCGCCGAGGAAGAAGCCCAACGCAAGGCCGCCGAGGAGGCGCGCAAGCGTGAGGAAGAGGCCCGGCGCCGCGCCGCTGAGGAAGCCAAGCGCAAGCAGGAGGCTGAAGCCAAGGCGGAAGCCGAACGCGTCGCCAGACTGCAGCGCGAGCAGGAGGAAGCCCGCGCCCGTGCTCTGGCGGATCTGCTGGCCGAGGAAACCCAGTACCAGCGGGCCCAGGCCGACCAGATCGGTGATCAGGTGGCGGCCAGTTATGATGATGTGATCCGCCGTTACGTCAGCGAGCAGTGGCGCAGGCCGCCGACCGCACGCAACGGCATGGTGGTGGAAGTGCGGATCAGCATGCTGCCCACGGGTGATATCACCGATGTGGTGGTGCTGCGCTCCAGTGGCGATGTGGGATTTGACCAGTCGGCCGTGCAGGCCGTGCGTAATGTCGGTCGTATCCCGGAAATGCAGCAGTTGTCGCGGGAGAATCCCGCCGCATTTGACCGTATGTACAGACAGCGTACCTTGCGCTTCAAACCAGAGGACTTGGACTTTTGATGAATTCATTGAAGTACTGGCTGGCCTGCGCTGCCATGCTGTTGATGGCACAGGTCGCACTGGCTCAGGAAGCCATCGAGATTACCCGGGGCAGCGACCGGGCTACACCGATTGCCGTGGTGCCCTTCGGTTGGCAGGGGGCGTCTCCGCTGGCCGAGGACATGGCGCAGATCACCGCCAACAACCTGCGTAACAGCGGCATGTTCGCCCCCTTCGCCCGCGAGAACATGCTCAGCTATCCCACCCGTGCCGAGGAAATCTTTCCCCGTGACTGGAAGATGCTGGGTGTCGAATATGTGCTGGCAGGCCAGGTAACGGCCACGGGCTCGGGCTATCAGCTGCAATATCATCTGTACAGCGTGCCGCGGGAACAGGTGATACTGTCACGCACAGTAAGTGGTGGTCAGAACCAGCTGCGGGATATCGCGCACAAATTGAGTGACGAGGTATTCGAACATATAACCGGCATCAAGGGTGCGTTCAGCACCAAGTTGTTATATGTGGCGGCGGAGCGTTTCTCCGCCGATAATATCCGCTATACTTTGCAGCATTCGGATTATGACGGTGCTCGAGCGGTTACTCTTCTGCAATCGCGGGAGCCGATATTGTCTCCGTCCTATGCACCGGACGGGCAGCGGATTGCCTATGTATCCTTCGAGTCGCGGCGTCCGGAAATATATGTTCACTATGTTCAGACCGGTCGCCGGGAACGGATAACCAGTTTTGAAGGACTTAATGGTGCGCCGGCCTGGTCGCCTGATGGCAAGCGACTGGCCTTTGTATTGTCCCGTGACGGAAATCCCGAAATCTACGTCATGGATCTGGACAGCAAGCAGATGCGTCGGGTGACCAACCATTACGGGATCGACACCGAGCCCACATGGATGGACAACAATACCCTGATCTTTACATCTGACCGGGGCGGGCGTCCCCAGATTTATAAACAGAACCTGAATAGTGGCTCCACAGAACGTCTGACTTTTGTGGGCAACTATAATGCCAATGCCAAACTCTCAGTGGATGGTCGGACTATGGTCATGGTCCATCGCCAGGATGGCTACAGGAATTTCCACATCGCTACACAGGATCTGGAAAGAGGCAATCTGAAAGTATTAACAGAAACGTCGTTGGATGAGTCTCCTACTGTCGCACCCAACGGCACTATGTTAATTTACGCTACCCGTCAACAGGGGCGGGGTGTACTTATGCTGGTTTCGACCAATGGTCGTGCACGGTCGGAGATTCCGACGAAGTTCACAGACCTGCGCGTACCATCATGGTCCCCATACCTGCCATAGGGTATACCAACACTAAACCACTTGGGGTTTATCAGGAGTCTATGATGGAAGTTATCAAGTTCGGCAAATTGGCAGCTCTGGTTGTCGCTTTCGGCGTTGTGGTTGGTTGTTCCTCCAAGGGTGGTGACGCTGCCGGTACCGGCGCGGTAGACCCGAACGCCGGTTACGGCGCTGGCGCTACCACCGGTGCTGACAGTGGCCTGAGCAGCGAAGAAGCCGCTCTGCGCGCCATCACCACCTTCTACTTCGAGTTCGACAGCTCCGACCTGAAGCCGGAAGCCATGCGCGCTCTGGACGTTCACGCCAAGGACCTGAAAGCTCAGGGCAACCGCGTTGTTCTGGAAGGTCACACCGACGAGCGTGGCACCCGTGAGTACAACATGGCTCTGGGCGAGCGTCGTGCCGCTGCCGTTCAGCGCTACCTGGTTCTGCAGGGCGTGTCCCCGGCCCAGCTCGAGCTGGTCTCCTACGGTGAAGAGAAGCCGGCTGTTGTTGGCTCCACCGAAGAAGCATGGGCTCAGAACCGTCGCGTTGAATTGCGCAAGTAAGCAGTAAGAGGTCACATGAAAGGGTATCAGGGATTCACGCTGGGTTGTCTGCTGTTGCCGGTCGCGGCTCTGGCTCAAGTACCGGTGATGGAAGGGTCGGGTAACACCGGCTACTATCCGCAGCAACAGGCTCCGCGTCTGCCTGATACCCGTTCTGCCTCGGCTGGCCTCTCGGCAGAGGGCCAGCTTCTGCTTCAGCTGGATCAGATGCAGCAGGAAGTATCCATGCTGCGTGGCCTGCTCGAAGAGCAGGAGTATCGCCTCAAGAAGTTGGAACAGGATCAGCTTGATCGCTATCAGGATATTGATCGCCGACTTTCTGCACTTTCCGCGGGATCACCGGCGCCTTCCGGCGACAGTGGTTCTGCATCCCCGGGCCTGGCCCCGGTAACGCCTTCCACCCAGAATCAGACCAGCAACACGCCGCCGGCAGAAGCCGATCCGGAGCGCGAGAAGTTGCTCTACGAAGCCGCGTTCGAGCAGGTGCGGCTGCGTGATTTCGAAAAGGCCGAGATGGCATTCAATGCCTTCCTGCGTCGTTACCCGCAGAGCGATTATGCGGGCAATGCCCAATACTGGCTGGGTGAGGTCTATCTGGCGCAGAACGATCTGGACAACGCCGGCAAGGCCTTCGCCTTGGTAATCAGCCAGTACCCCGGCCACCGCAAGGAGGCCGACGCTCTCTACAAGCTTGCCGATGTTGAACGTCGTCTGGGCAATCGAGACAAGGCTGCACAGCTGTACCAGGAAGTACTCAGCAAGCACGGCAATTCCTCAGCCGCACAGCTCGCCCGGCGGGACCTCAACGCACTCTGAGCAGGCGTCAGCGGGGCGTACCAGTGCAGATGGGTGCCGGCCACCGCGTGAGCGGCCAGCGATTGAAAAAATTGAAAAAACTTCTTGAATTTTCCATCTGAATCAGTAAGATATCGCGCATTCAACGGGTCGTTAGCTCAGTTGGTAGAGCAGTTGGCTTTTAACCAATTGGTCGCAGGTTCGAATCCTGCACGACCCACCATTTTCCCCCACGTTATCCTCTGCTTTACTCCCTTTCGATGATCAGGCAGCTCTCTTCATCAGCTTGAGTTTTTTCTGCTTCATCTGTTCGCCAAGTTCCTCGAGCTGCTCCGCACTCAGCAACTCCTGCGCATCCTTGAACATTTCCTCTTCCTCCTCCTCGATGTGGTGCTCCACCAGCTCCTTGAGCACCTTGATTCTGCCGGCGAATTCCAGGGAACCCGGATCGGTATTCAGAAGATCAGGCAGTACCAGGGAGTCCACAGCGCGGTGTTCTTGCTTGGCCTCGTGGTACATCTGTTGGACGGCTCGCCTCACGGGGCGTTCAGATTATCTGCCGGTCGAGGTGCTGCGTTAAAACTGGTTGAACCACTACCCAAACGGCCCGGTCATTTGTTGTACCACTCACTTGCTGAATGAGCAGGAGCAACTTCATGACCTTAGATACCAAAGAAGTGATTTCCACCCTCAATGATCTGATCGAAACCTGCAAGGATGGTGAAAAGGGCTTTCGTGTCTGCGCCGAGGACATTACCCGTCCCGAGCTGAAAACGCTGTTCAACCAGCGTGCCGGCGAATGCGCCCAGGCCGCTCAGGAACTACAGGCCATTGTCATCCGTCTGGGTGGCAACCCCGAGGACAGCACCAGCATGGCTGGCGACCTGCATCGCCGCTGGGTAGATCTCAAGTCGGCCATCACCGGCAAGGACGATGAGGCCATTCTGAACGAGTGCGAGCGCGGCGAAGATGTCGCCAAGCGCAGCTACCACAAGGCCCTGGAAAAGGCTCTGCCGGAAGACATCCGCCAGGTGGTGCAGCGTCAGTACGACGGCGTACTGCGCAACCATGACCAGGTGAAGATGCTGCGCGACGCCGAACGCGCCCGCAGCTGATGCACTGACCCATGAAGCCGGCGTCAGTTGTCGAGCCCGCTCCCGGTTGTCCGCCGGCTTTACATTACGTCAGTGACGACTCGCCGGGTTATTCCCGGCGGATCCTCAACGACAAACCCGCCTATTTCGACCAGCAGGGCAAACGCATACGCGACCCGGAAACCATCCGGCGCATCAATGCCCTGGCCATTCCCCCGGCTTATCGTGACGTCTGGATCTGCCCCCCGGCAGCACGCTGGCTCTGGCAGCCCTGCGGCAATGCCTGGCCGAGGGCTGCGAGCCCAGCCGGCAGGCAGTGGTGGATACGGTGAAGGATGTGGCAAAGCGCCTGGGCAACACGCCCTCGGTCTGTCGCAAATGCTATATCCATCCCGCGATTCTGGATGCCTTCCTGGAGGCGGGGCTGGATCGGGTGAGATGGAGCACCGGTCGGGCCAGACGCCGCTGGCTCAAGCCCGAAGAGGTGGACCTGTTGAGCTTTCTGCAGCACTACAGCCTGGACGGCAAACTCAGGGAATAAGGCCGGGGTCCAGTTGGCGCTCCTCGATATCCTGGTATTCGCCCGGCGGCGAGACCGCTCTCCAGCTTTCCATGTAGAACACCCCGACGCTGACCATGGCCAGCATGCCTGCGCCTATGATGCAGGCGCCGTAGAAATAGGCCTTGTCCTGCGCCAGGCGCATGAAATGGGGCAGGCCGAAGTACAGCTGCACTATAGAGAAGAAACCCACCAGGCCGAAGACCGGCAGCAGCAGCCAGCGTTCGGGATACAGAGCGGCCAGGCCACCGAGCATGAAGGGCATCGACAGGAAGGTAGCGAAGGCGATGCCATGGGAAGCGGGCGGGCGATGGGGCGTACGGAACAGTACCCAGCGCACTATATAACCCATGATGACGGCGTTGGTGACAAAAGCCAGCCAGACCGCTACGCCCAGTAGTGCACCACTCTGGCTGGTGAGAAAGCGGCGATCCTCGGAGCCGAACAGTTCCCAGCCGACGTTGGTGCCCCCATACCAGGTGCTCAGGGCGGGAATCAGGGATCCGATCAGCAGCAGCGGGAGAAAGGCCCAGGGCCGACGCTCTATATCGTCATGGATATGGGTCCAGGTTCTGCGGGGGGCGTAGAATAGACCTGGTACATGTCTGAACATGGTATATGCCTTTTTCCGGTGACCTTGTACTTCTTGACTGGAGCCCCTGGGGATAGTTCCGGTTGGCTTGCCGGCGGGATCGGTAGAACCTGTGGCTCGTGGTATGATGTCGGTCTGTGTTCCCGGAGGGGTTGTTAGATGTCTCAGATTTCCGAAAGGCTGCTGGTGCAGGCCCATCTGGCGGCCAAAGAGCCGGCTCCGCTGACCGATCAGGAAAAGGCGGATTACAAGGCTCGCATCGCGGCTGCGCTCAAGGCGCACGATGCCGTGCTGGTTGCGCACTATTACACTGATCCGCTGCTGCAGGAGCTGGCAGAGGAAACCGGTGGCTGCGTGTCCGATTCTCTGGAAATGGCCCGGTTCGGCAAGAACCACCCGGCCAGCACCCTGGTTGTGGCCGGCGTGCGCTTCATGGGCGAGACGGCGAAGATCCTCAGCCCCGAAAAGCGCGTGCTGATGCCGACGCTCGACGCCACCTGCTCACTGGATCTGGGTTGCCCGGCCGATGAGTTCTCCGCGTTCTGCGATCAGCACCCGGATCGTACCGTGGTGGTCTACGCCAATACCTCGGCAGCGGTGAAAGCCCGTGCCGACTGGGTGGTGACCTCCAGCTGCGCACTGCCGATCGTCGAGAGCCTGATGGACAAGGGCGAGAAGATCCTCTGGGCACCGGACAAGCACCTGGGTGACTACATCCAGCGCCAGACCGGCGCCGACATGCTGCTGTGGGACGGTGCCTGCATCGTCCACGAGGAATTCAAGGCCAAGGCCCTGCTGGACCTGAAGGCAGTCTATCCGGAGGCCGCGGTACTGGTGCACCCGGAATCGCCGGCGTCGGTGGTGGAACTGGCCGATGTGGTCGGCTCCACCAGCCAGCTGATCAGGGCTACCCAGGAACTGCCCAACCCGACCTTCATCGTGGCCACCGACAAGGGCATCTTCTACAAGATGCAGCAGGCCGCTCCGGATCGTCGACTCATCGATGCACCCACCGCCGGCGACGGCGCCACCTGCCGCAGCTGCGCCAATTGTCCGTGGATGGCGATGAACACCCTGCCGCGTCTGCTGCAGAGCCTGGAGCAGGGCACCAACGAGATCCTGGTGCCCGAGGAGCTGATCCCGGCGGCGGTACGTCCGCTGCAGCGCATGCTGGACTTCACCGCCAACCTCAACCGCTGATGGGTGGCATCTGGCCGGGACCAGGGTCCCGGTCAGACTCGCCATGCAGACTCAGAAACTCTTGATGATTTCCCGGCGACGGGCGACTTCGTCCTTGCGGGCATTGATCCGCGAGGTGACGACGAAGTTGTCGCCTGCGCGCTTGAGCGCCTGATCCAGCTGCTCGTCGGCCTGATCCAGATCCCCGGCAAGCATGAAGTATTCCGCCCGGGCCTGGTGCACGCCGAGAATGTTGCCGGCCAGCCCGCGGGCTTCCGACACCAGATACCAGACGTCCGGGTCGTCACTGCGCAGGCGTGCCAGGCGGTCGGTAACCTGCTCGGCGCCGCGGTAATCCTGCTTGCGCAGCAGCATGTTGGCCTTGGCCTCCAGCAGCGGATAGTTGTCCGGTTGCATTGCCAGCAGCTGATCAAGGCGGGTCAGGGCCTGGTCCAGGCGGTTGCGACTGCCGTCCAGCTCGACCTGGGCCAGCTGCACGGCAATGTTGTCGGGGTGCTCGGCCAGCAGCGTCTGCAGCTCGGTTTCCGCCTCGGCCTGCTGGCCGCTGCGGATCAGGGCCAGGGCCAGACCATAGCGGGCGGCAGAGTGCTCGCCTTCATGCTGGTCCAGCAGGGCACGGAAGCGTTGGGCAGCCAGCCCGGGGCTTTCTTCATAGAACAGCTGCACCCGGGCACGCATCATCTGGTAGTAGAGACTGTCACGGCGGCCATCGCCGCTGAGCTGGCCTGCGCGGTTGCGCGAGTCGGCGATCCGCGACTGGTTGACCGGGTGGGTCAGCAGGAATTCCGGCGGGGTACGGCTGAAGCGGCTGAGTCTGGCCAGACGCTCGAACATGTCCGGCATGGCATTGGGATCATAGCCTGCGCCTTTGAGGTTCAGCAGGCCGATGCGGTCGGCCTCCTGTTCGTTCTGCCTCGAGAACCGGCGCTGTTCCTGAATGGCGGCGGCCTGGGTCGAGGCCAGGGCAGCGAAGCCGGCATCGCCGCCACCACTGGCAGCGAGGATGATGCTGGCCAGCATGGCGGTCATCAGCGGTATGCGGTTCTGCTGCTGGTGCTGCAGACCGCGGGCGAAATGACGCTGGGACAGGTGAGCCAGTTCGTGGGCCATGACCGAAGCGAACTCGGCTTCGCTATGGGCATGCAGGAACAGCCCGCCGTTGACCCCGATGATGCCGCCCGGTGCGGCAAAGGCGTTGAGCTGGGGGCTGTCCAGGGTAACGAAGGTCAGGCGCCGGTCCTCCAGCTGACTGGTTTCGGCCAGCCCCATGACATGGCGTTCGACGTAGTCCTTGAGCAGCGGATCCTCAAGAGTACGTACCGAGCCGCGCAGCATGGACAGCCAGGCCCGGCCGAGCTGGTATTCCTGCTCGCGGGACATGATTGAGGAACTGGTGTCGCCGAGGGAGGGCAGATTGAACTCGTTGGCGGTCAGGGGCATGGCTACCGCTGTCATCAGGGAGAACAGCAGGATTCGGGCGGGGGCTCTGACGGCGTTGATCAATCGCATGGACTCACTCGTGGTTCAGGATGTGCCGCAGCGGGTGGCGCGTCGCAGGGTTATACTCGCGGCTTGATCTGGAGTGTACGCATGTTTGATGAAAAAAGTGAATTGCAGCCTGACCAGTGTCTGGACGCCCGGGGGCTGGCCTGTCCGCTGCCGTTGTTGCGGGCCAAGGTGGCACTCAATGGCATGCAGAGCGGGCAGTTGCTGTATCTGGTGGCTACCGATGCCGGTTCGCAGCGGGACATCGCCCGCTTTGCCGAGCTGGCCGGACACGAGTTGTTACAGGCTGAGGAAAGGGAAGGGGAGTTCCATTACTGGTTGCGCAAGGCCTGAGTGATGGAGGCAGATGGTGCTCGCACCGCTGCAGGGTGCGGGCACCACCCCGTCCGGCATGCTGCCGGGAAGCTGGTTCAGTCCAGCGCCTGGGCGGCGGCCAGCACCTCGGCAACATGGCCGGGGACCTTGACCTTGCGCCATTCGCGGCGCAGTACGCCTTCGCGGTCGATCAGGAAGGTGCTGCGTTCGATACCTTCGTACTGCTTGCCATACAGCTGCTTCTGGCGGATCACATCGAACAGGCGGCACAGGGTTTCATCAGCATCGCTGATCAGCTCGAAGGGGAAGCCCTGCTTGGCGCGGAAGTTCTCATGGGTGCGCAGGCTGTCCCGGGAGATGCCGAACACCAGGGTATCGGCGGCCTGGAACTGCTCGTACATGTCGCGGAAGTCCTGACCCTCGGTAGTGCAGCCGGGGGTATGGTCCTTGGGGTAGAAGTAGAGCACGACCTTCTTGCCGGCCAGTTCCGACAGGGTAACTGTGACGCCGCTGGTGGCGGGTGCAGTGAAGTCCGGCAGTGGGGTGTCCACCTTGATACTCATGAAAACAGCCTCGCTAGGGTTCAGTGAAGGGGACGCCAGGGTTCTATCACGGCGTCCAGGTTGAGTTCGTCGCAGAAGTCCAGAAACTGCTCGCGCAGCCAGCTGAGCTGGGTCTTGACCGGAATGGCGATGGTCAGCGTCAGGTTGAGCATCGGGGTACCGGTGTGCTGAGCCATATAGGTGAAGCTGAGCATTTCCTCGATGTCGATTTCCAGATGCTGGAAGAAGGTGCACAGCTCGGCAATCAGTTCCGGACGCTGAGCGGCAGTGACAAAGACGTTGTAGGGCAGTGCCGAGGGGCGTTCTTCGAGGGCATTGCTGCGGCGCAGGGACAGTGTCCAGTGTTCCCTGCGGGCCATAGGGGGCAACAGGGTCTCGAGGCGGGCCAGGGCGTCCCAGTTGCCGCTGACCTGCAGCAGCAGGGCAGTGCAGGTGCCGTGGCGGGTCATGCGGCTGCTGACGATCAGACAGCGCTGTTCCATGCACAGGCGGGTCAGCGTACTCGCCATGGCAGTGGTCTGCTGGCCCATGGCATTGATCACCAGAAACTGCTCCCGCGGGCTGGGCGCTGTGGACATGGATACTCCTCGAGGTAATGAACTTGGCCAGCGGCCATCAGGCTGCCTATTGTCCCCGTCTGCCGCCGGGCGTTCAACCACCAGTTTTATTGCCGCCCGCCAGCTTTGCTGGGCCGCGTCCCTTGTGCTGATCCCATGGCCTAAGTACCATTGCTGATCATCTCGTATCTTGTTGGAGCCCCTTGCATGATTTCAGGCAGCCTTGTGGCGCTGGTAACCCCCATGGACTCGCGTGGCAACCTGGATTGGCAGGCGCTTGACCGCTTGATCGAATTCCATCTGAACGAGGGCACCGACGGCATTGTTGCGGTCGGTACCACCGGGGAGTCCGCCACCCTGGACATGGAAGAGCACAAGGAAGTCATCCGCCGTGTGGTCGACAAGGTCGCCGGGCGCATTCCGGTGATTGCCGGCACCGGGGCCAACTCCACCAGCGAAGCCGTCGAGCTGACCCAGGACGCGCGCAGCGTCGGCGCCGATGCCTGCCTGCTGGTGACCCCCTATTACAACAAGCCGACCCAGGAAGGCCTGTATCAGCACTTCCGGTTCATCGCCGAGGCGGTGGACATTCCCCAGATTCTCTACAACGTGCCCGGGCGTACCGCCTGCGACATGCTGCCCGACACCGTGGTGCGTCTGGCGGATATCGACAACATCATCGGCATCAAGGAAGCCACCGGCGACCTGCAGCGTGCCCGTGAACTGATCGACCGCGTGGGTGATCGCATGGCAATCTATTCCGGCGACGACCCCACGGCCGTGGAACTCATCCTGATGGGCGGCAAGGGCAATATTTCCGTTACCGCCAACGTGGCACCGCGGCTGATGCACCAGCTGTGCGAGGCGGCGCTGAACGGCGATGCGGAAACCGCCCGCCGTCTGAACGAACAACTGATGCCGCTGCACAAGAAGCTGTTCATCGAATCCAACCCGATTCCGGTGAAATGGGCGCTGCATGAAATGGGGCTGATCGGCGATGGCCTGCGCCTGCCGATGACGCGACTGAGTGACGACTGCCAGCCTGTGGTGCGTGAAGCACTCAAGCAATGCGGTCTGCTGTGAATCCCGGGAACCTGATAATCAAGGAAATGCGAATGAAGCCTGTGCTCAATGCACTGACTCTGATGATGGTTGGCGTAGGACTGAGCGGCTGCGGCTATCTGTTCGGTGAAGATGGTTACTTCCGTGATCGGGGGTCGGACTACCAGACCGCCACCATCGAACCGCGCATGACAGTACCGCCGGAGCTGCAGAGCAAGCCCATCGGCGATCTGCTGCCGGTACCCGGCGAAGTCCGCGCCGGCGGCACAGGCAAGTACAAGGTGCCGCGCCCGCAGGGGCTGGCAACAGGTACCGAGTACAGCGAATACTCGATGCAGCAGAACGGCGGTGAACGCTGGCTGCTGGCCCAGCATGGCACCTCTGCCATGTGGCCGCGGGTGCGTCAGTTCCTCAACGACTACCGTGTGCCGGTCGCCCGGGAGTCCGCTACCCTCGGTGAGCTGGAGACCGGCTGGCTGGGCTTCGACGTGGACGCGGACAACCCGCTGGTACGGCGCCTGGCGCCGGCGGTCGGTCAGAACCGCCGCACGGACGGTCAGGAACTGCGCCTGCGGATCCGTGTTGAACCCGGTGTCCAGTCCGGCACCAGCGAAATCAAGGTGCTGCAGGCACAGCGCAGCCAGGGCAGCACCCAGGACAGCTGGCCCGAGACGTCCAGCAACAGCAACCTCGAGCGGGCCGTTCTGGCCGAGCTGGAAAGCTACCTGAACCAGAGTGGCGGTGCCGACTCGGTGGCCCTGTCCAGTGCCGGTGACGCGCCTGCCGCGCGGCGCAGCTCGCTGGATCAGGACGGTGCTGGCAACCCGGTGCTGAACATGAACACAGACTTCAACCGCGCCTGGGCGGCCGTGGGTCAGGCACTGGCCAGCGCCGACATCCATGTCGATGACCTGGATCGCAGCGCCGGTGTGTATTACGTCAATCCGCAGCAGAGCGCCAGACAGGACAAGCCGGGCTTCTTCGGTCGCCTGTTCGGCCGCGGCAAGGCGGAGGCCGACGCGCAGCAGCGTACCCAGGTACGGCTGACACCGGTAGGCAATCGGGTGCAGGTCACTGTGGAAGACAGCATCACCACCAGCTCTGATTCCAGCGAGGCAAGAGCGCTGCTCAGCCGGATCCTCGAGAATCTCAACTGAGGCGGCATTTGCGCTATTGCTCACTGGGAAGCGGCAGTCGGGGAAATGCCACGCTGATTGAGTACGGCACAACCCGACTGTTGGTGGACTGCGGCTTCAGCCTGCGCGCAACCGAGCAGCGACTGGCGCGGGCAGGGCTCAGCGCGCATCAACTCACGGCCATTCTGGTCACCCACGAACACTCCGATCACATCAGCGGCGTCGAGCGTCTGGCGCAGCGCTACTCCCTGCCAGTCTACATGACCGCAGGTACCCGCCACGGCATGGGGTCGACCGATCTGCCGGTGCGCCTGATCCGCTTCGGCGAGGACATCGACATCGGCGAGATCCGGGTCACCCCGGTGCCGGTACCCCACGATGCCCGGGAGCCCAGCCAGTTCATCTTCGACAGCGGCTATCACCGCCTCGGCGTACTCACCGACACCGGCAGCATCACCCCGCTGATAACAGAAATGTACAGTGAACTGGATGCGCTTTTGCTGGAAGCAAATTATGATCCGCACATGCTCGCCAGCGGACCCTATCCACGCTTTCTTCAGGCCCGAGTGGGCGGCGCGTTGGGCCATCTGAGCAACCAGCAGGCCGCCGGCCTGCTCGCCTCCCTGGATACCCGTCGGCTGCAGCAGATCGTCATTGCCCATATCAGTGAAAAGAACAACCGGCCGGAACTGGCCCGGCAAGCCGTTTCCAGTGCGCTGGATGGCTGGTCGGGACAGTTGCAGCTCGCGGCACAGAACCAGGGCCTGCCCTGGCAAGAGATAACCGAGACCACACAACCAACTATCGCCTGCATCGGGAGCCGATAATGGAAAAACGCACTGAACTCTATCGCGGCAAGGCCAAATCGGTTTACACCACCGATGATCCGGATCGCCTCGTCCTGCTGTTCCGCAACGACACCTCCGCCTTCGACGGCAAGAAGATAGAGCAGCTCGAGCGCAAGGGCATGGTCAACAACCGCTTCAACGCCTTCATCATGCAGAAGCTGCAGGAAGCCGGCATCCCGACCCAGTTCGACAAGCTGCTGTCCGACACCGAGTGTCTGGTCAAGAAGCTGGACATGATCCCGGTCGAGTGCGTGATCCGTAACTATGCTGCCGGCAGCCTGGTCCGCCGGCTGGGTGTGGAAGAGGGTACCAAACTGACCCCGCCGACCTTCGAGCTGTTTCTCAAGGACGACGCCAAGGGTGACCCCTTCATCAACGAATCCCACGTGGTCACCTTCGGCTGGGCCACCGCCGAGCAGCTGCAGCGCATGCGCGAGCTGACCTTCCAGGTCAACGACATCCTCAAGAAACTGTTCGACGACGCCGGCCTGCAGCTGGTCGACTTCAAACTGGAGTTCGGCCTGTTCAAGGGCGAAATCACCCTCGGCGACGAATTCAGCCCCGACGGCAGCCGCCTGTGGGACAAGGAAACCGGCAAGAAGATGGACAAGGACCGCTTCCGCCAGGGTCTGGGCAACGTCATCGAAGCCTACGAAGAAGTCGCCCAGCGCCTGGGCGTCCCCCTGTCTTAACGCTTTATCGGCCGCAGCGAAGCTGCTATCATGCGCGCCGACTTGGAGAGTTGCCGGAGTGGTCGAACGGGACGGATTCGAAATCCGTTGTACCCGCAAGGGTACCCAGGGTTCGAATCCCTGGCTCTCCGCCAGATGAACGAAAACCCAGCCTCGGCTGGGTTTTTTCGTTTCAGGTGAGAGGGCGGAAAGAGCCTCGTTTGTTTACGATTTTCGTAACCATGCGCTCGTGATCCAATGCACCATCCTGCCTGCTCCTCTGCCTACCATGCACAGCCTCAAGCTGTATGCAGTTGCGGTTGCGTTTGTATTGGCATGTATGCCGACGCTGGTTGCTGCCGAGTGCCGCTCCTTTACCAGTAGGAGCACCCTCCGGGTGCGAAAATGTGCTCGCCCCGTTCGCACCGAGGGCGGTGCTCCTACGGGAGCCAGGCCAGTGTAGTGAGTTGCGCCAGGCCATTATCCAGAAGACCATCCGGGTGGGGATGAAGGCGGCGGACGTGAAGCGCAGTTGGGGCGAGCCGACGCGGGTGCGTCGCGCGCATCCTGGTGATGATGAATGGGAGTACTGGAATCCTGCGGGTGACCAGATTGTGAGCATCGGGCCGGATGGCTGTGTGACAGGGTGGCGGACTGCGCGTGACTGAGTCCGGCTGGGTGCCCGTTTTTGGTGCTGTTGCTTGATACCGTATATTCCCTATCTCACTGGAACATGAACGGCTTGGCAGGCCGGGCATCGATTTCTTGCAGCACTGGAGCGTTCTCGTATCCTTGCTCCTTCCCTCTGATCTGGTGAGACTCCTATGTTGAAAAAGATCGTACTGGCCCTGACCGTGGCCCTGGCGACCGCTTCCGTACATGGCAAACACGCCGACAGCAAAACCACCTCTATCTTTTACGGGCGATTCGAACTGAAGGTGCCCACGCATCAACTGGCTGGGGCAAAGATACTGAGTGTGGATGGCCCGGTCATAAAGTTTTCCGATTCGGTCATATTGGCTGGGACGATTGCGACCCACGAAACGCTGGGGCTGCCAGAGGATTTCGAACTGGCGCGCTATCCTCGCTATATATTCGGGCTCGAGACAACTGACTCCCTCTCCGGAGAACTGAAGCAGGTCCTTGAGGGAGCGCTTGGCTCCTTCGGTATTGGGCCGGGTGCGGAGACCGCCGCAATCGAGCACGAACGGGGCGTCGTCTACAGCGCCTGCTTATTCCCCTCATGCCTGATATTCGCTACTCGCGCTGCTGAGCCGGAGCAATTGCTCATGCTGTTTCCGGAGGGCTTCTCTCGCGATGAGATTCTCGGGTTTATGGGGGTGAGCGATGCTGAGTGAGTTGCAGAAAAACGAACTGCACGGTTTGATCGTGCTGTTTATCGGGAATGATGTATCAGTCTCCAGAAGCAGGCCCCATTTCAATAGCGCGACGGTGGAAGTAGTGGAACGCATGATCGAAGCGAACATCGACTGCAACCAGACGATGAAGGAACTGGTATCTGAGCTGATATCAGGGGGCAGGGTGCGCTCAAGAGGTTGGCTCAAGCACGCTCTTGGCGGAGCCAGGGCAATGATAGAGCGAGCAGAGTTGAGGGGGTATGGTTGCCAAGTGAGTGCAAAGGCTAAATGGAAAACGGCGATCATAGCCAGTACTTATTGACGTAAGGCCGCCGCGCCAATTCCACTACCGGAGACGCAATTTCGCTTTTCCGTACAACCTGAAATACATGCGTGCCTTTGCCCGCGCCAGGATGCCGAGATTGTCCAACAGACTGTTGAACAATTGCCCGGACGCCATAATGACCTTCGGTCCGTGTAATAATCACTCAGGGCTGCTACGTGCCCTGTGTGTAGTGCTGTTGGCTGGCCAGAAGGGCGGACCGCAAGGAGTAGGGATATGGACATGAAACAGCGGGCCAGGGAGCTGCTTCGGCGGCTGGAGGCGGCTATTGCGGCCAACCAGCTGGTACTGCCTTCGCTGCCGGAGGTGGTGATCCGGGTGCGGGCGCTGACCGAGTCCGGCAACTGTTCGGTGGAGGAGCTGGAGCGGGAGATTTCGCGGGATCCGGCCATCGCTGCGCGTCTGGTGAAGGTTGCCAACAGTTCGATCATGCGCCGAGGTGTTCCGGTGTCTTCGGTGCGTCAGGCCATCGTGCTGCTGGGTTTCAGATTGGTGCGCTCGATGGTGACGCAGCTGGCGCTGTTGCAGACCATGGGTCGGGCTGGCGGGGACCCCGGGCGCCTGCGCGGTTTTGTCGAGGGCGGCTGCATATCAGTGCCCTGTGCCGCGATCTGGCCGAGTCCTTCCCCTATCTGGATGCGGAGCTGGCCGCCCTCGGCGGGCTGCTGCATGACATCGGCAAACTGCCACTGCGCGAGTTTCTGCGTCAGCAGCCCGAGCTGAGCGGGATAGAGCGGCTCAGATTCGAGCTGATGCTGCATCCTCTGGTCGGGGCCATGCTGCTGCGGCACTGGGATATGCCGGAGGATCTGATACAGATGGCCCGCTGGCACGAGACCGTCCTGCGGGACAACGGCCGCCCGCTGCCTGATTATGTCGACGTGGTAATCGCCGCCAATCTGATGCATTACGGTACGCAGGAGGGGCGTTACGCCCGGTATGCCGGTGTGTCCGTGCCGGCACTGGAGAAATGCCTGGCCGGACGCAATCAGGACGAGCCGAACCTGCAGGGGCGCAAGGAGCTGGTCCAACTGATGACGAGTGAGTAAAGCGCTCGGGTAACCCGGGTATCCGCGGATGCCGCCGGGCTGCCCCGACGCGTATCATGTCTGCCTGGCAAGCCCGGGTTCGACACCCATCGAACCGGAGCGCTGCCTGCGACTCGAATGAGCAGGACGCAACCTCACAACGCCGGAATTCGACTTCAACGGGATGAACCGCATGTTCCTCAAGCCAATATCTGCCCTTCTTGCCCTGTTCTGGATTCTGCTTGTTGTGCCGCTGGTCCAGGCGCAGTCTTCGGTCATTGAGGAAGTAACGCCCGAGCAGGCCCGGGAAGTGCTTGATGCCCTGCAGGACGACGAGAGCCGGGAGGAGGTGCTGCGCGCATTGGAGGAGAGGGCGGCCGAGGAGTCTGCAGAGGAGTCTGAGGTGGCGGTGGAGGAAGAGACGCCGCTGAGTGCAATCGTGCCGCTGGAGGCCGATGGACTTATTGCCCGCACCCTGGATCAGGTAGGGGACTGGGCAGCGGGGCTGCGGGTCCAGCTGATGCGCGTGACCCAGGCGCTGGGCGAGCTGCCGAACTGGTTCCAGACCACCTTTTTCAATGAGCAGGGGCGCCTGTTGCTGCTGCAGGCGCTGGCCGATATGGCGCTGGTGCTGGGTGTGGGGCTGTGTCTGGAGTGGTTGCTGCGTAGGCTGCTGCGCCGTTCCATGCAGAGCCTGCTGCACAATGCCCGGCAGGCGGATGTTCAGGCGCCGCCAGTCGTGGCGCCGACCCAGGTTGCCGATCCGGTGGTGAAGGCAGCACTGGACCCGATGGATGAGAGTACTGCCCTGGTGCAGACCCAGCGCGATGGTCTGGAGCAGGTCGAGGCGGTCCCGATAGAGCCACCGTCGGTCCTGATCAACCCGCAGGAGGCGGTGCCGGAGGACACCCATTCCGGCGTTGCCGCCCCTGTGGAGTCCGAGGTCAAGGCCCTGCGCCGGCTGCCTTTTGCTCTGACAGCCATGGTGCTGGATCTGCTGCCGCTGGGGCTGTTCTTCGGTATCGCGGCGCTGGTGCTGCAACTGCTTCCCGGTCTGGATATCCGTACCCATCTGGTGACCCGCGAGTTCGTCTATGCCTATGTCATCACCCGGGTGGTGATGGCGGTAGTGCGCCTGCTGCTGGCGCCGGGCGATGCCAGTTTGCGTATCGTCCAGTTGAATGATCTGGCCGCACAGCAGGTACACCGCTGGGCCCGTCGCCTGGTGGTGCTGGCGACCTTCGGTGTGGCCTTCGGCAACGCCCTGGCCATCCTGGGTTCGGGTACCGAGGCGCAACTGGTCGTGATCAAGGCGACATCGCTGCTGGTACACCTGAATCTCATCTATCTGGTGTTCCGCTTCCGCCACCCCGTGGCGCAGTGGATTGCCGGTACGCCGGAAAGGGAAGGGGTGGTGCATGCACTGCGCCAGTGGCTGGCCGGCGTCTGGCCCCTGCTGGCGGCGGTGCTGATCATGGGGACCTGGGTGGTCTGGGCCATGGGTATCGAGGATGGCTTCACCCGGCTGCTGGAGTTCATCGGGCTGTCGGCGGCCATTCTGGTGCTGGGACGCCTGGTGGCGGTGCTGGTGCTCGGCATGCTTGGCCGTCTCGCCGGAGTGGATGCGGATTCCCGCCAGCCCCGGAGCCTGCGCGGCCGGCTGCTGGCCCAGTACTACCCGTTGCTGCGCTGGCTGGTGTCGCTGGTGATAACCGCGGTAACCCTGGTGGCGCTGCTCCAGGCCTGGGGGCTGGATGCGCTGGCCTGGTTCGCACCGGGCACCATCGGCCGCATGCTGGCCTCCGCCATGGCGACCATCGCCGTGGCCGTGGTCATCGCACTCATGGTCTGGCAGGCCAGCAACCGCGCGCTGGAAAGGCGCATTGCCCGCTGGCGTTCGGAAGGGGACCTGCTGCGTGCGGCGCGTCTCAATACCCTGCTGCCGATGCTGCGCTCGGCGCTGTTTCTGGTGATTGCCCTGATCGTCGGGCTGACCACCCTCAACCAGATCGGCATCAGTACCGCGCCGCTGATTGCCGGCGCCAGCATCATCGGCGTCGCGGTGGGCTTCGGCTCGCAGAAGCTGGTGCAGGACTTCATCACCGGCATCTTCCTGCTGATGGAGAATGCCATGCAGGTAGGGGATTCGGTGACCGTGGCCGGGGTGTCCGGCACGGTAGAGAACCTGTCGATCCGCACCGTGCGCCTGCGCTCCTCGGACGGGGTGCTGCATATCATTCCCTTCAGTTCCGTGAGCACGGTGAGCAACGCCCACCGCGGCATCGGCAATGCGGCGGTGCGGGTCGGAGTCAGTTACGACACCGACATCGACCTGGCGATCAGCGAGCTCAAGGCCATAGGGGCAGAGCTGCGGCAGGACCCGGTGTTCGGTCCCAATACCCTGGCGGACATGGAGGTGTGGGGTGTGGATGCGGTCGACGGCTCCATGGTCACCCTGGCCGGACAGATGCGCTGCGTGGACAAGGCCAGATCCGGCATGCAGCGGGAAATCAACCGCCGTATCCTGGAGCGTTTCCGCCGGGCAGGCATCACCATCGCCGACCCGCGCGAGCGCCCGCTGATGACCGCAGGGCGGAACGGCGGCGCCGAGCCGGTCTGATCGGGCATGCACCAAAGCGGGCGCCATGGGCGCCCGCCTGCACTGTCCTGGATCAGTGATGCGCACCGTTATCCAGCGCTGCGTTTGGCCCCGGAGTTCAGCTGAACCTCTCTGGATCGGGGCTTCTCCGCCTGTCTTCACTGCCAGCCGAGCTTCTGGCACAGCCCTTGCTCTTTCCCCTGTACAGCAACGCGTAACGAGGGGAGACACATGGCGGCACACAGCGGACCGAAGCAACAACTGGTCATCGTCGGCAATGGCATGGTTGGCCACCACTGTCTGGAGCAACTGGTCGAGCAGGGGGCTCTGGACGCCTTCGAGATCCACGTGTTCGGTGCCGAGCGCCAGCGGGCGTATGACCGGGTCCACCTGTCCGAGTACTTCGGTGGCCGTGATGCCGAATCCCTCGCCCTGGGGCAGGCTGAGCTGTATGCCCGGGAAGGCGTACAGCTGCATCTGGACTGCCCCGTGCTGGAGCTGGATCCACAGGCGCGGGAAGTGGTCACGGCGCAGGGGCGTTTCCGTTATGACCAGCTGGTGCTGGCCACCGGTTCATGGCCCTTCGTGCCGCCGATCAGCGGCGCCACCGGCACTGCACAGCTGGTGTACCGCACCCTGGACGATCTGGATGCCATCCGCGCTGCGGCCACGACGGCCCGTCGCGGTGTGGTGGTAGGCGGTGGTCTGCTCGGTCTGGAGGCGGCCAACGCGCTCAAGTCGCTGGGTCTGGAAGCCCATGTGGTGGAATTCGCGCCCCGGCTGATGCCGGTGCAGCTGGATGCCGAGGGCGGCGCTGCCCTGCGCGCGCGTATCGAAGCGCTGGGAGTCACAGTCCACCTGTCCCGGGCAACCAGCGAGATCGTCAGTGGTGAGGAATACCGCTGGCGCATGAACTTTTCCGACGGCGAGTACCTGGAGACGGATCTGGTGGTGTTCTCCGCCGGTATCCGCCCCCAGGATGCGCTGGCCCGGGCTGCCGGACTGCCCATCGCCGAGCGCGGGGGTGTGGTGGTGGACAACTGGTGCCGCACCGGTGACCCGGCCATTTTCGCCATTGGCGAATGTGCCAGCTGGAACGGACAGATTTTTGGTCTGGTAGCCCCCGGCTACCAGATGGCGCGGCTGGTGGCGGCACAATTGCTAGGCAAGGACGCCCAGCCTTTTACCGGTGCCGACATGTCCACCAAGCTGAAGCTGCTGGGTGTGGATGTAGGCTCGATCGGCGACGCCCACGGCGCAACACCGGGCTCGCGCAGTTACCGCTTCATCGACGAGGCCACCGATACCTACCGGCGCATGGTGGTCTCCGCCGACGGCAAGCACCTGTTGGGCGCTGTGCTGGTCGGTGACAACAGCTACTACGACAGTCTGCTGCAGTATGCCCAGAACGGCATCCGCCTGCCGGCTGACCCGGCCAGCCTGATCCTGCCGCAGTCGGCTGGCGCACCAGCGCTGGGTGTGGATGCCCTGCCGGAATCGGCCACCATCTGCTCCTGCCACAACGTCAGCAAGGGGGCGGTGTGCTGCCAGGTGGATGCCGGCGTAACCGACCTGGGCGAACTCAAGGCGGCGACTAGGGCTGGTACCGGCTGCGGCGGTTGCAGCGCGTTGCTCAAGCAGGTGTTCGAACACGAGCTCAGCGCCCGGGGTGTGGCGGTGGATCACAGTCTGTGCGAGCACTTCTCCCACACCCGTCAGGAGTTGTACGGCATCATCCGCGTGGAGGGTATCAAGCGCTTCGAGGACGTGCTGGCCCGCCATGGCAAGGGCAGCATCGGATGCGATATCTGCAAGCCCGCCATCGGCTCCATCCTCGCTTCCTGCTGGAACGAGCCGGTAATGGACCCGGCGCTGGTGCCCCTGCAGGACACCAATGACACCTTCATGGCGAACATGCAGAAGAACGGCACCTACTCTGTGGTGCCGCGCATTGCCGGCGGCGAGATCACCCCGGACAAGCTCATTGTGCTGGGCGAAGTGGCCCGCAAGTACGACCTCTACACCAAGATCACCGGTGGCCAGCGTATCGACCTGTTCGGCGCCCAGCTGCACCAGCTGCCGGATATCTGGGCCGAGCTGATTGCGGCCGGTTTCGAGACCGGGCACGCCTACGGCAAGTCCCTGCGTACGGTGAAGTCCTGCGTCGGCAGTACCTGGTGCCGCTACGGCGTGCAGGACAGCGTCGGCATGGCGCTGAAACTGGAGAACCGCTACAAGGGCCTGCGCGCACCGCACAAGATCAAGTTCGGCGTCTCCGGCTGCACCCGTGAGTGTGCCGAGGCGCAGAGCAAGGACATCGGCGTCATCGCCACCGAGCGCGGCTGGAACCTCTATGTCGCCGGTAACGGCGGCATGCGTCCGCGCCATGCCGAACTCTTCGCCACGGATCTGGATGAAGAGACGCTGATCCGCACCATCGACCGTTTTCTCATGTTCTACATCCGCACAGCCGACCGGCTGCAGCGCACCTCCACCTGGCGCGAGAGCCTGGACGGCGGCCTGGATTATCTGAAGAAGGTGATCCTCGAGGACAGCCTGGGACTGGGTGCGGAGCTGGAAGAACAGATGCAGCAGGTCATCGATCGCTACGAATGCGAATGGGCCAATGCCCTGAAGGATCCGGAGAAGCTCAAGCGCTTCCGCACCTTCGTCAATGACCAGCGCGCCGATCCCGATATCCGCTTTGTCAGAGAGCGCGGCCAGCCGAGGCCGGCACCCGGCAATCACCTGAAACTCATCCCCATCGAAGAGGAGGCACTCTGATGAGCACAGCACAATCGCTGACTACCCCCGCCTGGAGCCAGGACAGCCAGGGACGCAGCACCCAATGGCAACCGCTGTGCAGTCGCCGGGATCTGGTGGCCCATTCCGGTGTAGTGGCCTGGTTCGCCGGTGCCCAGGTGGCGCTGTTCTACCTGCCCGACATGCCCGAGGGCGAGCAGTTGTACGCCATCCACAACCGGGACCCGCAGTCCGGCGCCAACGTGATAGGGCGCGGCATGATCGGCCACCTGCATGGCTCGCTGGTGGTTGCCTCGCCCCTGTATAAGCAGCACTTCCGTCTGCAGGACGGGCAGTGCCTGGAACAGCCCGAGCTGTCGCTCACCGTCTGGCCGGTCCGCCTGAATGGCGATCAGGTGGAGATTCTCGCCCCTGACAGTGCCAGCGCCAGCAACTGACTTTTCAAGGAATCCTTCCCATGTCCTATCTCGTTCCCAGTGAGTTCGTCACCAAGATGGTGGACGCCGGCGAGTCCAAGCTGTTCATGTCCACCCGCGATACCCTGATCCGCGCCTACATGGCCGGCGCCATTCTGGCCCTGGCGGCGGTGTTCGCCATTACCATCACCATTCAGACCGGCTCGCCGCTGGTCGGCGCGGCCTTCTTCCCGGTGGGTTTCATCATGCTCTATCTGATGGGCTTCGACCTGCTGACCGGGGTGTTCATGCTGACCCCGCTGGCGCTGCTGGATCGACGCCCCGGGGTGACCGTAGCGGGCATCCTGCACAACTGGGGCTGGGTGTTTCTCGGCAACTTTGCCGGTGCGCTGACCGTGGCGGTAATGATGGCCTTCGTCTTCACCTACGGCTTCTCCATCGAGGCCGGTGAGGTGGGCGAGCGCATCTCCCATATCGGTGAGAACCGCACCCTGGGTTATGCCCAGTATGGCGCTGCCGGCTGGGCCACCATCTTTCTGCGCGGCATGCTGTGCAACTGGATGGTGTCGCTGGGCGTGGTCGGCGCCATGATCTCCACCACCGTCGGCGGCAAGGCCATCGCCATGTGGATGCCGATCATGCTGTTCTTCTTCATGGGCTTCGAGCACTCGGTAGTGAACATGTTCCTGTTCCCCTTCGGCATGATCATGGGCGGCGACTTCTCGGTGATGGATTACATGATCTGGAACGAGATTCCCACAGCCCTGGGTAACCTGGTCGGCGGTCTGGCCTTCACCGGTCTGACCCTGTACACCACCCACGTGCGCACCGTGCCCAAGCGTACCCAGCTGCATCAGCCGGCATGAGCAGCATGCAACAACTCTGCCCCCCGCCCGCCAGCGGCGCAGCGGGGCAGGGACTGCGGATCGCCCTCGGTCAGGCAACTGACCGGGGGCGCAAACCATCCAATCAGGATTTTCATGCCGCCAGCCACCCGGGCCAGCCCCAGGGCAGTCTCAAGGGCATGGTGGTGGCGCTGGCCGATGGCATCAGCAACAGTACCGTCAGTCACATAGCCGCGCAGACGGCGGTCACCGGCTTCATTGCCGACTACTACTCCACTCCCGACGCCTGGTCGGTACGCAAGTCGGCACAACGGGTGCTGGCCGCGACCAATGCCTGGCTGTATTCCCAGACCCGCCGCAGCGAATACCGCTACGACAGTGACCGGGGGTATGTGTGTACCTTCAGCGCGCTGATTCTCAAGGCGGCTACCGCCCATCTGCTGCATGTGGGCGACTCGCGCATCTACCGGCTGCGCCAGGGCGTCCTCGAGCAGATGACCCGGGACCACAGGGTCTGGGTGGGCAGCCACGAGCATTTTCTCGAGCGTGCGCTGGGTGTCAGCCAGTATCTGCAGATCGATTACCAGTCCCTGGGCCTGCAACGGGGCGATCTGTTCATCCTGGCCACCGATGGGGTGTACGGGTTCATCCAGCCGGCCAGACTGTGCGAGCTGATCCGGGAACATGGGGATGATCTGGATCGCGCTGCCGGCGCCATCGTCGAGCACGCGCTGGGGCATGGCAGCGACGACAATCTCACCATTCAGCTGGTGCGGGTGGATGATCTGCCCCCCGCCAGCGCGCTGGAATTCAGCAGTCAGGCCAGCGAGCTTGCGCCGGCACCACTGTTGGCCAGCCGCGAACAGTTCGACGGGTTCACGGTGCAGCGTGAGCTGCATGCCAGCAGCCGCAGTCATGTGTATCTCGCCACCGACAATGACACCGGCGAGACCCTGGTGCTGAAGGTGCCCTCACTGGACCTGCGGGATGATCTGGCCTACCTGGAGCGGCTGATGCTGGAGGAGTGGGTAGCCCGTCGCATCAACCATCCGAATGTGCTCAAGGCACCGCCCCAGCACCGCCCACGGCATTATCTCTACACCGTCAGCGAATATGTGCAGGGCCAGACACTGCAGCAGTGGATGCGCGATCATCCGCGCCCGGACCTGCAGACCGTGCGCGATATCATCGGGCAGATTGCCCGTGGCCTGCAGGCCCTGCACCGCCTCGACATGCTGCATCAGGATCTGCGTCCGCAGAACATCCTCATCGATGCGCTGGGCAATGTGACCCTGATCGATTTCGGTTCGGTGGCCGTGGCCGGTCTGGCCGAGCTGAAGCCGGCAACCGGCGTTGACCCCATACTGGGCACCTGCCAGTACACCGCACCGGAGTATTTTGCCGGCCGCTCCGGCACCCAGGCTTCGGACATCTTCTCGCTGGCGGTGATCACCTACCAGATGCTCACCGGCCAGTTGCCTTACGGCACCGAGGTGGCCAAGGCGACCAGCCGGGCGGCGCAACTGAAACTCAGGTACCGTGGGCTCGGACACTACCGGCAGGACCTTCCGCCCTGGCTGGATGAGGTGCTGCGTCGGGCGCTTCAGCCGGACCCGGCCAGGCGCTGCCAGGAGCTGTCGGAATTTACCCATGATCTGAGTCAGCCAGGCCTTGCCCGGGAAGGCATGCACCGACCGGCCCTGCTGGAGCGCAATCCGGTGCTGGTCTGGCAGGGCATTTCCCTGTTGCTTGGCGTTCTGCTGGTGTTGAGCTGGTGGCGCAATCCGGGTTGATCCTCGCCGCTGCAGCTTAATATTTCCGTAGCCAAAGCTTAATCCGATTGTCGTCCGCTCTTAACCTTCGCTGGCCATCCTCTACTGCATCTCAACCAGCAGCCTGTAGAGGGAAGCACGGATGTCGCAAGAAGTTCGCAATCAGATAACCATCGTTGACAACGGTAACGGTGACGAGCCGCAGATCAGTTACACGGATAACAGGCCCTTCGCCAGCGTGCTGGAGGCGCGGCTGGCTCGCCGTTCACTGCTCAAGGGCAGTGCCGGTGCCGCCGCCCTGGGGTTCATGAGCCTGGGCCTGGCGGGTTGCCTGAGCAGCTCTGACAGCAGCGACGATGAGGTCGGCGGGGGCGATGGTGACAATGGTGGCGAGGCCGGTCCGCTGATCGGCTTTACCGCCGTTGCGCCGAGCGAGTCGGACGAGATTGTCGTCCCGCCGGGTTACAGCTATCAGGTCATATTGCCCTGGGGTACGCCCATCACTGGTACCATGCCGGCCTTCGATATCACCAATACCGGTGAAGAGCAGGGCATGCAGATGGGCTCGCACCATGACGGCATGCACTTCTTCCCGATCGAGGGCGAGGAGCCGTTCGAAGGCAGCTCCGACGAGGGGCTGCTGGTGATGAACCACGAGTACGTGGAGCCCCGCTTCATGCATGCCGACCATATCGGTGTGGCACTGGGCAGCGGTGCCATCGTCATGAAGGGCGATGTGCGTGACCGCGATCAGGCGCTCAAGGAGATCAATGCCCATGGCGTGTCCGTGGTGCACGTCAGAAAGCGCGCCGACAACCGCTGGGAGCTGGTGCAGAGCGAATACAACCGCCGCATCACCGGCCTGACACCCATGGAGCTGCATGGCCCGGTGCGCGGCAGCGATCTGGTCAGAACCAAGTACAGCCCGCAAGGCCTGGCCACCCGGGGTACCCTGAACAACTGTGCCATGGGTGTCACACCCTGGAACACCTACATGGCCGCCGAGGAGAACTGGGCCGGTTATTTCGGCAATCGTGACGAGACCATTCCCCGGGAGCACGCCCATTACGGCATCCGCGCCAACGACAGCCGCTACCGCTGGGCATTGGCCGAAGGCGGTGGCGATGAATTCATCCGCTTCGACGCCACCAGCACCGGCGCCGATGCGACCCAGGACTACCGCAACGAACCCAACTGCTTCGGCTGGATGGTCGAGATCGATCCCTTTGACCCGAACAGCGTGCCGAAGAAGCGCACCAGTCTGGGCCGCTTCGGTCATGAGGGCGTGGTATTCGGCCCGGCCATCGAAGGCAAGCCGGTGGTGTGCTACTCCGGGGACGACTCCACCAACCAGTTCATCTACAAGTTCGTCAGCGAGCAGCCCTTCCAGAAGGGCGTGACCGACGGCTCCATTCTCGATACCGGCGTGCTCTACGTGGCCCGCTTCAACGATGACGGCACCGGCGAATGGCTGCCGCTGGTGTACGGTCAGAACGGCCTGGATGCGAGCAACGGCTTCCGTGACCAGGCGGATGTGCTGGTCAACACCCGCCTGGCTGCCGGCCTGGTCGGTGCCACGCCCATGGACCGCCCTGAATGGGGTGCGGTGGACCCGAACAACGGTGATGTCTATTTCACCCTGACCAACAACAGCGGCCGCAGTACCGCCAACGGTGCCAACCCGCGGACGCAGAACCGCCATGGTCACATCATCCGCTGGGCGGAAGCCGATGGCGAGCATGCCTCCACTACATTCGAGTGGGACATCTTCCTGTTTGGTGGAGATGCAGGGCAGAGCGGTCAGCCCAACCTGGCCGGCAAGGACCCCAATGGCGATGCCCTGACCGTGGACAACCTGCTCAGCTCGCCCGACGGTCTGTGGATCGACAAGGACAGCCGCGTGTGGATCCAGACCGATATCGGGGAAGGCAGCCAGAACTCGGGTGTGTACGAGGTATTCGGCAACAATGC
Organism: Halopseudomonas formosensis; assembly: GCF_900115905.1. Classification (GTDB taxonomy): domain Bacteria; phylum Pseudomonadota; class Gammaproteobacteria; order Pseudomonadales; family Pseudomonadaceae; genus Halopseudomonas; species Halopseudomonas formosensis. The sequence goes on along the minus strand of NZ_FOYD01000003.1, from coordinate 195,740 downwards.
CATGCTCTGCGCCGACCCGAAGACCGGCGAGATGCGCCGCTTCCTGACCGGGCCCATCGGCCAGGAGATCACCGGTGTCATCACCACGCCGGACCAGCGCACCATGTTCATCAACGTGCAGCACCCCGGGGCCACTACCACCCCCACCGAGTGGGAGCTGGGTCCGCGTTACGTGCGCAGTACCTGGCCGGACCGTAACCCGGCGCGTCTGCCGCCGCGTTCGGCCACGGTAGTGATCTGGAAGGATGATGGGGGAGTCATAGGTAGCTGATTATCCTCCTTCCTTCAGGGGTGGTTGTCGCTGTGGCGGCAGCCACCCCTTTTTCTTTGACCTGTCTCACCGCCGCAGCGTGCAGGGCTCTGGAGCCGCTTTCGCCAGTGATATCAATGAGATATTCCGCGCTTTCGTTTCACCCAAACAGGTTATTGAGGCCGGTCTCACGCGACCGGTAGCGTGCTATGCCGCTGTTATTTGAGATTGAGGGGTTGCTGGCGTATGGCAAAATCGTGACAATCGAATCACTGAAAATATGTTTCAGGGATATAACAATAAAACTGCAAAGAAAGATCGGTAGCCTCCTGCGACTGATCCTGCAGCCCGAGGGCTGCGCGCTTTGCCTGGAGTATGCATGCCCGTGATAGCCCGTCTCAGCTTGGACTCGGTGGTGAAACTGGCCACCTTTTTGTTGGTTGCTATCACCTCTGTACTGCTGGCCCGCCTGACCTGGACCCTGATAGAACCGACCAGTGTGCTGCCCCCGGCCGCCTCCGTTCCCCTCGCCGAACTCCAGGCCGATTCGGCCACCGGTGCCCGGGGCGGTTTTCGCGAACTTGCCGCCCTGTCCGTATTCGGTACCCCCGCCCGGGAAAACCGGGTCGTCAACGCCCCCGAAACCTCGCTCAGCTGGACACTCAAGGGCGTGTTCACCAACCCCGATCCCAGCCGCAGTGCGGCCATTCTCGCCCCCCAGGGCCAGCCGGAAAAACTGTATCGCGTGGGCGCGTCCCTGCCGGGCAGCGTGACCCTGCAGGAAGTCTTTGCCGATCGCGTCATTCTTGATCGCGGCGGCCGCCTGGAAACCCTGCGCCTCAAACGCCACGATGCCCCGGCCAGTGCCGGGCGGCGCAGCGCTCCGGCCCTGCCGGCTGCCGCGCAGGCCGAGCCCCGAGTTGACCGGGATGCCTGGGTAAACGATCCCCAGCGCTTTCTCGATGTGATCAGTGCCAACCCGGTCATGGAGGACGGCGTCCTCTATGGGCTGGAAGTCTCACCTGCACGCAATGCACGGGAGTTCGAGGCCGCTGGTCTGGTCTCCGGTGACGTGATCACCGAGGTGAACGGCCGGCCGGTAGCGGAAATCAGTGACTACCGTGACCTGCTTGCCGAGCTGGCCGATGCCAGTTCGGTGTCTGTTTCTCTGGAGCGTAACGGAGAACCGATGAACATTACGATCAATATGGATTAAGCCCGAATGCCTATGTTGTTGCCCAAGTGTCGTTACGCCCTGCCGGTGGCCCTGGCCCTGAGCATGCTGAGCGGGAGCCTTGCTGCGCAGAACGCAGCGGTGCAGGCCGAGAATGATGAGCTGGTCCTGAACCTGCGCGATGCCGATATCAATGGTCTGATCGAGATCGTCAGCCAGGAGACCGGCATCAACTTCATCGTTGATCCGCGGGTGCGCGGTCAGGTCAACGTGGTATCCGGCCAGCCGATCAAGCGCGACGAGTTGTACGACCTTTTCCTCGGGGTGCTCAGATCCTACGGCTTTGCCGCGGTGACCGGTGCTGACGGCACTGTGCGTATCGTGCCTGAGGTGCAGGCCAAGGAAAACGAGGTGGGCAGCCTGGAGCAGAACAGCCGGGGCGACGAGTTCATCACCCACGTGATCAGCGTCCGCCATCTGGATGCCAGCCAGCTGGTACGGATCCTGCGACCGCTGGTGCCCAAGGGCGGGCATCTGGCGGCAGCGGCGGAATCCAACTCCCTGGTGATTGCCGATACTGCAGCCAATGTGCGGCGTATCGAGGCGCTGATCAAGCGTATCGACCAGGAGTCCATGGAGGACTTCGAAGTGGTGCCGCTGGAGCATGCGTCGGCCCTGGAGCTGGTGCGCATCATCGAGGGGCTGAACATTGCCAGGCCCGAGGAGAGTGGTGGCACCAAGCGGGTGCGGGTAATAGCCGATGAGCGCACCAATGCACTGATCCTTCTGGGCGACCCCCAGCGCCGTTCTTCCTATCGCGCGATGATCCGCCAGCTGGATGTGGTCGGCGACGAGGGCAATACCCAGGTGCATTATCTGCGCTACGCCAAGGCCGAAGACGTGGCCGAGGTGCTGCGCGGCATTGCCGAAGGTCGGGACGTGGACAATGGCACCAGCTCCAGCAGCGGTGGCAGCAGCACCAGCGGCAGTGGCAGCTCCTACGGTTATGGCAACCGGGATTCCCGGGTGCGCATCCAGGCCCACGAAAGCACCAACTCGGTGGTAGTGCACGGCCCGGCGGAGCTGAGCCGCGAGATGGCGCAGATCATCCGCCAGCTCGATATCCGTCGTGCCCAGGTGCTGGTCGAGGCAGTGATCGCCGAGGTGTCCTATGATCGTGCCAAGGAGCTGGGGGTGCAGTGGGGCTTCGGTAACGAGAACGCCGGCGTCGGCGTGATCAACTTCGCCCGCGGCGGCGGCGGCATAGTCAACCTGGCCGCCGGTATCGACGCCTTCCTCGATGGTGAAGTGACCTCCCCGCCGTCCCTGTCCGATGGCGCCACCCTGGGCGGGGTAGGGACCATCGGCAGCACCCAGATCGGCCTGCTGGTCAATGCCCTTCAGGGCGACAGTTCGAGCAATATCCTGTCCACTCCGAGTCTGCTGACCCTGGATAACGAGGAAGCCGAGATCGTGGTCGGTCAGAACGTGCCCTTCATTGTCGGCCGCTCGGTGGAGAACTCCGGTCAGGCCTTCGATACCATCCAGCGCGAGGATGTGGGTATCAAGCTGCGCATCCGCCCGCAGATCAACGAAGGCAACGCGGTGCGCCTGGAAATTGCCCAGGAGGTATCCCAGATCGCCCCCGGTGCCAGCGCCGCCGCGGACCTGATCACCAACAAGCGCAGCCTCAACACCCACGTGATGGTCGACGACAACCAGTTGATCGTGCTCGGCGGTCTGATCGACGACCAGATGGTCGAGACCCAGGACAAGGTGCCCCTGCTCGGCGACGTGCCCGGCCTGGGTCGGCTGTTCCGCTACGACACGGCCAACGTGCAGAAACGCAATCTGATGATATTCCTGCGTCCGGTCATCGTCCGCGACACCGCCGTGGCTGAAAGTCTGACCCACGCCAAGTACAGTTACATGCGGGACCAGCAGCTGAAGGAGCAGGGCCGCCGCGCCAATCTGTTGCCGCGTCAGGACATGCCGATCCTGCCGGACTGGAACTACCTGCTGACCCTGCCGCCGCCCTTCGAGAATGCCAGCCAGCCCGATGTGGCGGTGAGCACGCCGATTCCCGCGCCGCCGAGGGCACGATGACCACAGTGAACGAGGCAGATATGAGCACAGTACTGCCGGAAACCGGGGCCCAGCCACTGCCGGAGGCAGGTCTGCAGGCCGAGACCGGCTACCGTTTCGCCCGGCGCTTCGGGGTCCTGCCGGACCAGCTGCGCGACGGCCGGCTGGATGTGTTCGTGCGTGCCGACTGTGATCCCCAGGCGCTGCTGGAGCTGCGGCGGCTGGCGGGTCATCCGCTGCATCCGGTGATGCTGGATGATGATGCCTTCGCCGCCCGCCTGCGTGACCGCTACGAGCGGTCAGCCAACGATGCCATGCAGTTCGTCGAAGGGTTGGGCGAGGACGCCGATCTGATGTCGGTGGCCCAGTCCCTGGCCGAGCCGGAAGACCTGCTGGAGTCCCAGGATGAGGCGCCCATCATCCGTCTGATCAACGCCCTGCTGTCCGAGGCGGTCAAGGAGAACGCCTCGGACATCCATATCGAACCCTTCGAGAATCGCCTGTCAATCCGTCTGCGGGTCGATGGTGTGCTGCGCGAGGTGCTGGAACCACCGCGGGCGCTGGCGCCGGTGATAGTGTCGCGGATCAAGGTCATGGCCAAGCTGGACATTGCCGAGAAACGCCTGCCCCAGGACGGCCGCATCGGCCTGCGATTGGTGGGCCGGGCAGTGGACGTACGGGTCTCGACCCTGCCGTCCGGGCATGGTGAGCGGGTGGTGCTGCGTCTGCTGGACAAGCAGGCCGGTCGTCTCGAGTTGCGTCAGCTGGGCATGTGCGACGGACACTACGAGGCCATGGAGCGCATCATCAATCGTCCCCACGGCATCGTGCTGGTCACCGGCCCGACCGGTTCGGGCAAGACCACCACCCTGTACTCGGCGCTGATGCGGCTCAACGACCGCAGCCGCAACATCCTCACGGTCGAAGACCCCATCGAATACTATCTGGACGGGATCGGCCAGACGCAGATCAACACCAAGGTCGACATGACCTTTGCCCGCGGGCTCCGCGCGATCCTGCGTCAGGACCCGGATGTGGTCATGGTCGGGGAGATCCGCGACCTGGAGACGGTACAGATCGCCATTCAGGCCAGTCTCACCGGCCACCTGGTGTTCTCCACCCTGCACACCAATACCGCCATCGGTGCCATTACCCGTCTGCGCGACATGGGAGTAGAGCCCTTCCTGCTGTCCTCGACGCTCAACGGTGTGCTGGCCCAGCGTCTGGTGCGGACCCTGTGCCCGGACTGCCGCCGTCCGCATACCGCCACCGTCCGGGAATGCAAGCTGCTGGAAGTGGACCCGGCACAGGCACCGACCCTGTACAGCCCGGTGGGTTGCCCGGAATGCAATGGCAGCGGTTACCGCGGGCGTACCGGCATCTATGAGCTGATCGAGATCGACGACACCCTGCGCGGTCTGATCCATGACGGTGCCAGTGAGCAGGCGATGGTCCGGCATGCCCGGCTGTCGCAGATCGGCATCCGTCAGGACGGTCTGCGCCGGGTGCTGGCCGGGGACACCACGCTGGAAGAAGTCCTGCGCGTGACCCGGGAGGACTGAGATGCCGGCCTTCGAGTACGTTGCCCTGGACCAGACCGGTCGCACCCGCAAGGGCGTGGAGGAGGGCGATTCCTCCCGTCAGGTCCGCAGCCGCCTGCGGGAGAAGGGCCTGATGCCCATGGCCGTCACCGAGGTGGCGGAAAAACCTTCGCTGCTGCGCATGCCCATGTTCCAGCGGCGCATCAAGCCGCTGGAGCTGTCGCTGGCGACCCGGCAGATGGCCACCCTGGCCAGGGCCGGCATGCCCATCGAGGAAGTCCTGGGTACCGTGGCCCGCCAGAGCGAATCGCCACGGGTCAAGGCGACCCTGGCGGCGGTGCGCACCCGGGTAATGGAAGGCCTGCCCCTGGCTCACGCCATGGGCGAGTTTCCTTCGGTGTTCCCGATGATCTACCGCACCACCATTGCCGCCGGGGAACAGGCCGGGCGCATGGAGCTGGTGCTCGAGCGGCTGGCGGACAACGTCGAAGCGCAGAATGCCATGCGCCAGAAGATCACCCTGGCGATGTTCTACCCGGCCATCCTGACCCTGGTGGCCATGCTGGTGGTGGTGGCCCTGCTGACCTATGTGGTGCCCGAAGTGGTACAGGTATTCGCCGGCATGAATCAGCAGCTGCCCTGGCTGACCAGGGCGCTGATCGCCACCAGCGATACGGTAAGGGAGTGGGGCTGGCTGATGCTGCTGGGTCTGATCGCCCTGATCACCGGCGTGCGGCAGATCCTCAAACGCCCGGCGGCAAGGCTCCGCTGGGATGGCATGCTGCTGAAGCTGCCGTTGATCGGGCGCCTGGTACGGGGCCTGAACACCGCCCGTTTTGCCCGCACCCTTAACATCCTCGCCGGCAGCGGTGTCCCCCTGCTGGATGCGCTGAACATGAGCGCCTCGGTCATCAGCAATACCCCCATGCGCGAGGCCGTGGCCGAGGCTGCCCGCCGAGTGCGCGAAGGGTCCGGCGTCGGTCATGCGCTGGAGCGCAGTGGCTACTTCCCCCCCATGACCCTGAGCCTGATCAAGAGCGGGGAGAGCAGCGGCACCCTGGACAAGATGCTCGAACGGGCCGCGGAAACCCAGGAACGGGAACTGGAGGCACGGATTGCCATGGTCATGGGGGTCTTCGAGCCGCTGCTGATTCTGGCAATGGGGGGCGTGGTACTCATCATCGTACTGGCCATCCTGCTGCCCATCTTTGAACTCAACCAACTGGTCAACTGATATGCAAAGCGTAAAGACAGTCTCCTCAGCCCAACGTGGTTTCACCCTGATCGAGGTCATGGTGGTGGTGGTCATCCTCGGCATCCTCGCCGCCGTGGTGGTGCCCCGGGTCATGGACAGACCCGACCAGGCCCGGACCACCAAGGTGCAGAACGATATCCGCGCCATGGAGAGTGCGCTGAACCTGTATCGACTGGACAACTTCAACTACCCCACCACCGAGCAGGGCCTGCGGGCACTGGTCGAGCGACCCAGCGGCGATGCTGCGCGCAACTGGCGGGCCGGTGGTTATATCGACCGCCTGCAGCGTGACCCCTGGGGCAACGAATACCAGTATCTGCGCCCGGGTCGTGATGGTCGGGACTTCGACCTCTACAGTCTGGGCGCCGACGGCCGTCCGGGCGGCACCGGTGCCAATGCCGATATCGGCAACTGGAACCTGGAAAACGCGGACGACGAAAACAACAGGTGAACACAGTGGCCGCAGCGCAGTTCCGCCATCCCGGTTGCCGGCCGGCCCAGCAGGGTTTCACCCTGATGGAGCTGCTGGTGGTCATGGTGTTGATCGGCGTTGTGGCTGGTCTGGCGTCACTGTCGATCGGCGATGGCGCAGAACGACAGTTGCGCAGCGAAACCGAACGCCTGGCCATGACCCTGCGACTGGCGCGGGACGAGTTGCTGATCACCGGCGAATCGGACCGGGCGCTGGGGCTGCGCCGCGATGGCTACAGTTTCCTCGAGCTCATGGTGCTGGATGACAATACCCGCGAGTGGCATGCACTGGAGGACCCGCAGCTGGGGCCGCGCCGTTTCCCACAGGATCTGATCGAGGTCCAGCTGGAGCTGGATGGCCAGTACACTGCCTTGCCCCAGACCCGTGGCTGGGAACCGCATATCCGTCTGGGCAATACCGGTGAGATGACGCCGGCGGTCATTACCCTGCGGGTGGCGGGGAGCGAATTGCGCCGCGAGATAGAGGTGACCCTGGAGGGGCGCGTGGAGGTGCGGGATGCGACGCCGCAGGGCTGACCGGCAGCGGGGGTTTACCCTGCTCGAAGTGCTGGTGGCGCTGACCGTGCTGGCCGTGGCCCTGGCGGCGCTGGTCAAGACCGGCGCCGACCATGCGCGCAACTCCGCCTATCTGCAGGAGCGTACCCTGGCCCACTGGGCCGGCCAGAACCTGCTGACCGAATTCCAGACCGGCATGCGCGTCGTTGCCGAAGGCGGCCGTACCGGGGACATCAGCATGGGGCCCTACAGGTTCGGCTTCCGCGTTCAGATGAGCGATTACACCGCCACCACGCCTTTTCCTCTGCCAGCGGTCAAACGTGTGGACATCCGCCTGTGGCTGGCCGAAGAGGGCGAGCAGGCGCAGCGGGCCAATGTATCCGGGTTTCTGCTGCCATGATCCGATCCGAGCGGAAGCGGCAGGGCGGGTTCACCCTGCTGGAGATGCTGATTGCCATGGCCGTGTTCGCGGTCATGAGCATGGTGGCCTACCAGGGATTGCGGGCCGTGCTGGATGCCGATCACATCACCCGGGAGCAGGCCCAGCGGCTGGCCGATCTGCAGGTGACCCTGAGTGTGCTCGAGCGGGATCTGGCCCAGGTGGTGGATGTGCGGGTGCGTGACGAGTTCGGTGATCCGCTGCCGCCGCTCAGATTGCGCGCCGGCGGTGAACATCAGTTATTGGAGCTGGTGAGGGCCGGTGCCGGGGGCGATCAGCGCCTGCGACGCACCGCCTGGCAGATTACCGAGCGCGGGCTGGAACGCCGCCTGTGGCCGGGTGTGGATATTGTCGATCCCGAGAGCATGCGGGTTCGCCCCTTTGCCGACCTGGTGGCCGAGGACCAGCGGCTGGGAATGGACAGTGCCTTCCATTTCATTGTGCGGACCCAGGCCGGTCTGGACCGGGTGGATGCCTGGCCGCCGGCGGATGCCGATCCCGAGGCGGGCGGCTTGCCGATGGCAGTCGAGCTGGTGCTGGACATCCCCGGTCTGGGGGAAATCCGGCGGCTGATGGCGGTAGGTTTATGAGGCGGTGCGGACCACAGCGGCAGCGCGGCGTGGCGCTGATCACAGCTCTGCTGGTCATGGCCCTGGCGGTGGTGGCTGCGGTCGCCATGGCGGTGCGCGGGCAGGCGGATATTCGCCGGACCAGCGCAGTATTCGAGCGGGACTTTTCCCGTCAGGTCGCGCGCGGGGCGGAGAACATGGTGCTGCAGATGCTGGAGCGGGCCGATGGGCCGGAGGATCTGGTGTGGGATACCTGCCGCTCGCCGGTGCTGCCCTTCGAGGTTGACGGGGTGCGGCTTGAGGCTTTTCTGGATGACATGCGCTGTCGTTACAACCTCAACGCCCTGGGCGGAGGACAGGAAGCGGAGCTTGCCGATTTTGCCCGGCTGGTCGACCGGGTATCCCAGGAAAGTGGCGTGCGCATGCCCCCGGGCGCCCAGCTGGCGCTGGCGGTGGCGGACTGGATGGATGCGGAAAGCGATGATCCCGTATATCGGCTGGAGAACCCGGCCCGGGTATCGGGTAACCGGCCCATGGTTACCGCTTCGGAAATCAACAGCGTGGCCGGCATGACCGCGGAAGCCTGGCAGGCTCTGGCGCCCTACGTGACAGCCTACCCGGGCAGTGCCAGTCCGATCGATCTGGAGCGCAGCCCCAAGCTGATACAGGAAGTATTCTCCGACCGCCAGCTGGGTGGTGACGCAGCCTGGTACATGCGCCTGCAGGTGGTCGCGCACTTTGCCAATCGACGCTTCTACCAGTGCACATTATTGGACGCACCCAATGGAAAGGTGGTGCTCAGAGAACAGACGGCCTGCGAGCCATGAACAGACGGATCACACCATGCTGATAGTGCTATTACCGGAGCCGCTCCTCGCTGCAGGACTGGAGTCACCCCCGCTGTACTGGTGGCGCCTCGGGCGGGAGGGGGGCCTGCTGGAGTCAGGGCAGGATGACTTGCCGGCCCTGCGCAGACGCTACCCGGCGGAGCGACTGCGGCTGCTGGCCCCGGCCACCGCCACCAGTCTGTATCGGGTTTCCATCCCGGTACGCCGGGCATCGGCAGCCCGTGCGGCGCTGCCCTTTGCGCTGGAGGATCAGCTCGGCCAGGAGCTGGAGGAATTGCATCTGGTAGCCGGTCCCCGCCGGGCCGATGGTCGCTATGTGGCAGCGGTAACCGAGCACCGCTGCATGCAGGAATGGATGCAGCTGGTCGAGGCGGCCGGCTGGCGCGCCGACGCCATGTTGCCCCAGGGCAGTCTGCATCAGGATCAGACGCCGGAGCGGGGGCTGCGCATCCAGCCCTCGCCATGGCCGAACGGGCAATCCACGGTGCTGGTCACCAGCGTCGATCAGGAGCCGGTACTCATCGAACAGGAACTGCTCGGCTTCTGGCTGAAACAGCGCCTGGGTCAGCTGGACGAGGACCAGCGACGGGTGCAGCTGATCGGCCTGACGCCGGAGCAGCTGGGGATTGACGCCGACTGCGAGGTGGACACCGCCGTCCCGGCCAGCCTGGAAGCGGCGCTGCTTGCCAGTCTGCAACCGGCCAGATCGCTCAATCTGCTGACTGGCGGCTACAGCAGCGGCATGGCCGCACCGCCCTGGCGCAAGCTGCGCCCGGCGCTGGTGGCTGCCGGGGTACTGCTCGCAGTATTGATCGCCCAGCAGGGCATACAGACCGTGACGCTGAACAAGGAACGGGACCGGCTGCAGGCACAGATCGACCAGTTGTTCGACGAGACCCTGCCCAGAAGCCGGCGGGTGGACCCGGTCACCCAGTTCCGTCAGGTGTTGGAGGGGGCCAGTGGCCAGGCTGCAGCGGACGGCATGGGCGTGCTGTTGCATGATGCGCTGGCCGCGGTGGCGGCCGAAGGATCGGCGAAGATTCTGCAGTTCCGCGCCACCCCTGCGGAGTTGGAGCTGGAGCTGAGTCTGCCGTCCTTTGCCGAGTTGGAAAAACTGCGCAGCCAGTTGGCGGCCAGCGCCGGGCTGAGCGAATCCCTGCAGGGCGCTGACTCCGATGGGGAAGGGGTAACCGCACGACTGCGCATACAGAGGAATCCGTCATGAATGCCTGGTGGGCGGGACTGGCCCCGCGTGAACGTATCATTCTTGCCTGTGGTGGCGTGGTGTTGCTGCTGGTGGTCCTTTACCTGGCGATCTGGGAGCCACTGGCCCGGCAGCGTGCCGAGGTTCGCGCCGATATCGGTGCCCTGTCCGCGGATCTGGCCTGGATGCAGCAGGTCGCCGGTCAGGTCAAGCGCCGCGGCGCGCAGCAGAGCAGTCAGCCAGCGGCTGCCAGCGGCGGCTCGGTACTGACCCTGGTGGAGGTGTCGGCGCGCAGTGCCGGGCTGCATCAGGCTCTGGAGCGCGTGCAGCCCGAAGGCCAGGGCGCACGGCTGTGGCTTACCGAAACCGGGTTCGACAAACTGATGGCCTGGCTGGGGGATCTGGAGCAGCGCCATGGTCTGCAGGTCAGTCAGCTGGCAGTGGACGCGGGCAATGCCCCCGGTACCGTGACCGCCCGAATCAAGGTGGAGCCGCGCTGATGAGGATTCGCTGGAACCTGAAGAAAACCCTGATCTGTGGTCTGCTGCTGTATCTGCTGACGCTCATCTGGACACTGCCCGCCGCAGTGGTCTGGAAACAGTTGCAGCCCCGTCTGCCAGTGCCGGTGACCATCCATGGCCTGACCGGCACGCTCTGGTCCGGCCAGGCCGGTCAGCTGGTGGTGGATGGCATCAATCAGGGCCGTCTGGACTGGCGCTGGCGTCCCGGAATGCTGCTGAGCGGCGCCATAGGTCTGGAGCTGCAGTGGCAGCCGCGCAACGGCCAGGTGCTGGCGCAGCTGCGCGTCAGCCCCGGTGCTCTGAGCCTGCACAACATCAGCGGTGAACTGGATGCGTCCAGCATGGCGATCATCCACAATGCGCCCTTCGCCCTCGGCGGAAAATGGCTGCTGGATGTGCCTGAGCTGGCGCTGGAGAATCTGGAGCACGTATCCGGTGCCCAAGGCCGGCTGGTCTGGCAGGAGGCGGCCGGTGGCCTGCCCCGGGCCATGCCCTTCGGCCATCTGACGGCCGAGTTGGATCAGGCCGATGGCTGGCTGCTGCTGCGCCTGCAGGATCAGGGGGGACCGCTGGGACTGCGCGGGGACGCGCGCTGGCGCCCAGGACAGCCTATGAAGATCAACGCGCAACTGCAGGCCCGGGCGGATGCCGAACCGGCCCTGGCCAGCGGGCTGGGCCTGCTGGGCCGGGCAGATAATCAGGGCTGGATCCGCTGGCGGGCACAGCTGCAATGACAATTTGGAGATATTCGATGCGTTTGATGGTGATGATGGTCGTGCTTGCTGGCCTGGCCGGTTGCGCCGGCATGGCCTCCCAGCCGGGTAATGACAGCGAGCTGGCGGATGTGCGGGCCAAGATTGCCCTCGGGCGCTGTGACGAGGGGCTGGTAACAGGGTTGCGGAACCAGAACATGCCGGAGCTGGACCAGGAGGCTGCCTATGTCTGCCTGCAGCGGGGCGAGCTGGAGGCGGTCGAGCAGTTGCTCGCTGACTACAGCAAGCGCCACCGCGATCCGCCGCACCCGGATTATTCGGCCTATCTGCTGGCTTTGACCCAGCAGTTGCGCTTCGAGCTGACCGAGGACGATACCGCGCGTCTGCGCGAAGGTCGTGCAGCCCATGCCCGCTACGCCGAATTCGCCCGCACCTATCCTGATTCCGAATACCGCACCGAAGTGGGGCCACGGCTCAATACCCTGCTCGATGAAATGGCCAGTGCCGAATTGCGCCTGGCGCAGGCGGCGGCCAATGCCGGTGACCGCAGCACGGCGCAGGCGCGCATGCAATACATAATGCGTCACTACCCCCTCAGCGGGGCCGCGCGCCAGGCCGGCAACTGGCTGGAAGCGCGTACTGGAGATGAAGACGAGAACGTGCCCCCGGGCACCGCCTGGTAGCATCCACGTGCCCCATCAGGGTGCATGTGGCAAGGGCTTTTTTTGCCCTTTGTGAGATATTTGCCCTTGACATTGTGCACAAGCGGAGCAAGTCGCCGCTCGCCGTTCCGCTGAACCCGCTGCAAACCCGCGTCAAATCAGTGTTTTATCGCAACCTACTGATTTATAAGGACTTTTTGCAAGGTTAAAATTTGATCATTTTAACCTGCGGCCATGAATTATCAGCCCCAGAGGCACTTTTAAGCAGGCTATCCACAATGTTATCCACAGCTTCTGTGGATAGCCTGCAGGTCGATTGACGACTCGCTGGTCACACCCCCTGGGGGATGTCTTCACCGCCCAGCGCGGTGGTCAGAGCGGGCAGCAATTCGGACAGCGTACGGGACATGATGATGAAGCTGGCGTCCAGCTGACCGGCCATATCGTCACCGCCCTGGTCGTCCGCCTCATCGCGCAGCAACTCTTCAAAACGCAGCCGCTTGACGCTCAGCTTGTCATCCAGAGTGAAGGACACCTTGTCCTGCCAGTGCAGGGCCAGTTGACTGACCTGCTTGCCAACGGCCAGATGCTGCTGGATCTCGTCGCTGGACAGATCCTGACGTTTGCAGCGAATCACGCCGCCGTCTTCGCCGGTATCCCGCAGCTCGCACTCATCGGAAATGATCAGCCCTTCAGGCGCCTGGCCGGCCTTGACCCAGTCGGTCATGCAGGCAGCGGGGGCGATCTTGACGTTCATCGGGCGCACCGGCAGGCTGCCAGTGCCTTCACGCAGCAGGCTGAGCAGATCTTCCGCTCGCTTGGCGCTGGAGGTATCCACGGCGATCCAGCCTTCCTGGGGTGCAATCAGCGCCAGGGTGGTCTGGCTGCGGGTGAAGGCACGGGGCAGCAGACTCATGACGATCTCGTCCTTGAGCGTGTCGCGCTCCTTCTTGTACACCTTGCGCGCATCCCGGGCTTCGATTTCCTCGATCTTCTCGGCCAGGGCGTCCTTGACCACGCTGCCCGGCAGAATCCGCTCTTCCTTGCGCATTGCCACCAGCCAGTACCCTTCGGCTACCTGCAGCAGGTTTTCCGAATGACGGCCGAACGGCGTGGTCCAGCCCAGGGTATGGGTTTCCTGGCTGGCACAGGGGCGGGCAGGACGCTGCTCCAGGGCGGTGAGCAGTTCGGCTTCGGTAAAGGGAACGGGCTGGCTGAAACGGTAGAGCAATAGATTACGAAACCACATGAGTGATCCTTGTGATGCGTGGATGGAGATGAAAAAGCGGGCGGGCATTATTGCGCGCAGCGCGGATTTCAGCCAGTCCCCGGCGATGAGTGCATAACATATTGAAAAAGAGTGAGATTTTTTTCACAAAAGGTCTTGCCAGACAACGGAAACCTGCCTAGAATGCGCCCACTTCGAGAGTAAAGGGGTGGTTAGCTCAGCTGGGAGAGCATCTGCCTTACAAGCAGAGGGTCGGCGGTTCGATCCCGTCACCACCCACCACTCGAGGTAACGCGCAGCGGTAGTTCAGTTGGTTAGAATACCGGCCTGTCACGCCGGGGGTCGCGGGTTCGAGTCCCGTCCGCTGCGCCATATCGAAAGCCCTTGAGTTAACGCTCAAGGGCTTTTTTCGTTTCCGGGCGACGTGATCGCAGTCTGTGCGGCTCTGTTGTGCACGTCACTCGGTCTGGCGACACCCCAGCCGACCGGCTGACGATTGGGGGCCAGGTGTCGAGGACGGTATTGCGGAACATCCACACCCGGCTTGCCAGAATCGGAAAAGCCCATTAGAATGCGCGCTCACTTCGAGAGAGGGTGGTTAGCTCAGCTGGGAGAGCATCTGCCTTACAAGCAGAGGGTCGGCGGTTCGATCCCGTCACCACCCACCACTCGAGGTAACGCGCAGCGGTAGTTCAGTTGGTTAGAATACCGGCCTGTCACGCCGGGGGTCGCGGGTTCGAGTCCCGTCCGCTGCGCCATATTAGAAAGCCCTTAGCTTGTTGAAAGCCAAGGGCTTTTTTCGTTTTTCAGGCTTGGTTTCATGATGTTGGCCTGCGAGTGATTTTCACTCTGTGACCAAGACGTGACTGCTCCCCTCTATTGCCTCGCCGGCTGCAACCCCTGGGTCAGCTCTGCCAGTTCGGTTTCATCCAGTGTCTCCACCTCCAGCAGACGCTGGGCGGCTTTTTCCAGAATCGCGCGGTTGTGCTGGAGTATCTCCAGCGCCCGGGCCGACACCTGTTGCAGCAACTCACGCACGGCCGCGTCCATCGCCTCGGCGGTGGCTTCACTGTAGCTGCGCTCGATGTAACTGGGCGTTCTGCCACCGAGGAAGCTGTTCTTCTCGTATTCGTAACTGACCCCGCCCAGACGCGTATCCATGCCGTAACGTGCAACCATGGAACGGGCAATATCGGTGGCCCGCGCCAGGTCGTCCGCCGCGCCCGTGGAAAGATGGTCAAACACCAGTTTCTCGGCGGCACGCCCGGCCAGCAGCACGGCTATCTTGTTGCGCAGCTCCGCTTCGGTCATCAGGAAGCGGTCCTCGGTAGGACGCTGAATGGTGTAGCCCAGCGCACCCACGCCACGCGGAATGATCGAGACCTTGTGCACCTGATCCAGCCCCGGCAACGCCATGCTTACCAGCGCATGTCTCATCTCATGGTAGGCGACGATTTCCCGCTCGCGGGGGTTGATCAGACGATTGCGTTTTTCCAGGCCGGCGACGATGCGTTCGATCGCACTGGTAAAATCTTCCATGCCCACCACCTTGGCACGCCGGCGGGTGGCAAGCAGGGCGGCTTCGTTCACCAGATTGGCCAGGTCGGCGCCGGAAAAGCCGGTGGTCAGCGCGGCAATATCGTCCAGTGCTATGTTGTCGGCCAGTAGCACCTTCTTCATGTGAACCTTGAGAATCTGCACCCGCCCGGCACGGTCAGGCCGGTCCACCAGTACCTGGCGGTCGAAGCGCCCAGCACGCAACAGGGCCGGGTCGAGTATTTCCGGACGGTTGGTCGCCGATAGCAGCACCACGCCCTCACCCGGATCGAATCCATCCAGCTCGGACAGCAACTGGTTCAGGGTCTGCTCGCGCTCTTCGTTGCCGCCCTGCACATTGGCCGCACCGCGGGCCCGGCCCAGCGCATCCAGCTCGTCAATGAAGATGATGGCCGGGGCTGCCTTGCGGGCCTGCTCGAACAGGTCCCTGACCCGCGCCGCGCCTACGCCGACAAACATCTCGACGAACTCCGAGCCGGAAATAGAGAAGAAGGGCACCTGCGCCTCACCTGCGACCGCACGCGCCAGCAGGGTCTTGCCCGTCCCCGGCGGCCCGACCAGCAGAATCCCCTTGGGCATACGCGCACCGAGGCTGCCGTATTCCTTGGGGTTACGCAGGAAATCGATCACTTCCTGAAGTTCGGCCTTGGCTTCATCGACGCCCGCCACATCATCAAATGTCACCTTGATGTCGGTCTCGACATACACTCTGGCTTTGCTCTTGCCGATCGACATCATCCCGCCCATGCCTGACTTCGCACTCATGCGCCGGATCAGGAACAGCCAGATAGCGATAAAGAACAGGGCCGGCAGCACCCAGGACAGCAGCGCGGTAAACCAGGTGTTTTCCACCTTGCCGGCATAGGTTACGCCGGTTTCACTCAGGCGCTCGGCCAGGTCGGGCGCGACCGGCGTGGTGATAAATCCGGTCTTGCCGTCCTGGGCAACCTTGAAGGTACCCCTGATGCTGGTGCTGCCGATCTCGACCTTCTCGATCACATCACGCTCGAGGTAACTCTCAAACTGGCTATAGGGGATCGACTCCACCGTTTGTGTCTGCACCCATATGTCACGCAACAGGACCACGCCCATTACCGCAAACAGGACATACCAAAGGTTGATCTGATTACCACGATTCATGATTGCGCTCCGGGCGATTTGGGAATGCGGAATCCGGGGAATGCCCCCGCGACACTGATATAGATAGGACTGCCATGATTGTGCCAGAGATAGCCGCATAAAAAACGCCCCGCTGCACCTTCCGATGCCAGCGGGGCGTAATTACCCGACAGTAGCGTCCGGACAGCCCTTACGGCTGTTTGGTGGTACGCAGGTAAGGCAGCTTGATGTCGATCTCGCCGAATTTGGCTTTGGCCTCGTCGTCGTTCAGGGACAGGGCAACGATCACATCCTGACCTGCTTCCCAGTTGGCCGGCGTGGCCAGCGGCACCTTGTAGGTAGCCTGCAGCGCGTCCAGCGCACGCAGCACTTCAGCGAAGTTGCGGCCTACCGACATCGGGTAGGTCATGGACAGTTGCAGCTTCTTGTCCGGGCTGAAGATAAATACCACCCGCACGCTGGCAGAGTCCGCTGCGGTGCGGCCGTCCGGCAGGTAGGCATCAGCCGGCAGCATGTCCAGCGCCTTGGCAACACTCATGTCATCGTCGGCGATGATGGGGAAGGTGGCCGGCGCACAGCAATATTTCTCAATGTCGGCTTTCCATTCCACGTGCTCATCGACGCCGTCTACCGACAGGCCGATAACCTTGGTGTTACGCTTTTCCCATTCTGCAGCCAACTGCGCAACCGCACCGAACTCGGTGGTGCACACCGGCGTGAAATCTTTCGGGTGACTGAACAGAATGGTCCAGTTGTCGCCAATGAAGTCATGCAGGGTAAAGTTCCCAAGGTCGGTCTTCAGATCCAGGTTGGGTACTGTGTCATTGATACGAAGTGCCATTTCTCTTTCTCCCATTACTGCGCACATGCGAGTTGAAACGTATATAAGAGTAATCTAAATTAGACAACATTGAACTATGACTTTATCCATATCCAGCGGGGATGCAAGATGATTTTTCGACAACTGTTCGACACCACCTCATCCACCTACACCTATCTGCTCGCCGATGAACAGCATGGCGAGGCACTTTTGATCGATCCGGTTTTCAGTCAGGCGGGACGCGATCTGGCGCTGATCCGCGAGCTGGGACTGAAACTGGCGCTGGTGGTCGATACCCACGCCCACGCCGACCATGTCACGGCGGCCTGGCTGCTGAAGCAGAAAACCGGCTGCCGGATTGCCTCGGCCAAAGCCATCGGCGCCGAGCATGTGGATCTGCCGCTGGAGAATGGCCAGACCTTTGGCGTTGCCGGCATCGTCCTGCGTGCCATTGCCACCCCCGGGCACACCAATGGCTGCATGAGCTACGTGCTGGACGATAAATCCATGGTGTTCACCGGTGATACGCTGCTTATCCGCGGCTGTGGCCGCAGCGACTTTCAGCAGGGCAGCGCCGAGAAGCTGTACCAGTCCCTCACCGGCAAGCTGTTCACGCTGCCGGACGCCTGTCTGGTGTACCCCGGCCATGATTACCACGGCCGCACCGTCAGCAGCATAGGTGAAGAAAAAGCCTTCAACGTGCGGGTTGGCGCCGGGGCCAGCGAAACGGATTTCATCGAGTTCATGCGCGCCATGCGCCTGCCCCATCCGAAGCTGATTGACGAAGCGGTGCCGGCCAATATGCGCAGTGGCTGCCCGGAAGACGGCAAACTGCCTGCCGTGCCCGACTGGGCGGATATCCGCCTGACCTACGGCGGCGTGCCCGAGGTGGATGCCGACTGGCTGCAGAACCACCTGGACCGGGTTACCGTGCTGGATGTGCGCCTGCCCGAAGAAGCGACCGATTGCAGCACCTCCAGCAAGCTGGTGGACATCCATATCCCCCTCGACCAGCTACGCGAACGCACGGCGGATGTGCCCGGCGACAAGCCGGTGGTGACCCTTTGCCGCTCCGGCCGCCGTTCGGCAATGGCGGTGACCATTCTGCAGGAAGCCGGTTTTGAGCGGGTGGCCAGCCTGAGTCATGGCCTCATGGGAATGACCAAGGCTTGAGGGGGCCGATGACAGCTGAGCACCTGTCCCGCTGGCTACCCTGCGCCCGCTGGCTGCGACGTTACAACCGCAGCCTCGCGAGCCAGGATGCACTGGCGGCGGTTATTGTCACCCTGATGCTGATACCCCAGAGCCTGGCCTATGCCATGCTCGCCGGGTTGCCGCCGATCACCGGGCTCTATGCCAGTATGCTGCCGCTGCTGCTGTATACCCTGTTCGGCACCAGTAACACCCTGGCCGTGGGGCCGGTGGCGGTGGTCTCGCTGATGACCGCCGCGGCGCTGCAGCCGCTGTTCCCCGCGGGCAGTGCCGACTATGTCGCCGCCGCCATGCTGCTGGCGCTGATGTCCGGCGCCATCCTGCTGGGCATGGCCGCGCTGAAGCTGGGTTTCATTGCCAATTTTCTCAGTCATCCGGTGATCTCGGGCTTTATCTCAGCCTCGGGGATCCTTATCGCCCTTGGCCAGCTGCGCCATCTGCTGGGGCTCTCCGTGTCCGGCGACAATGCACTGAACATGCTGGTGAACCTGTGGCAGGCCTTGCCTGACACGCATCTGCCGACGCTGCTGATAGGCGCGGGCAGTCTGGCCCTGCTGTATCTGGCGCGTTTCCACTTCAAATCCGCACTGCAGCGTCTGGGCTGCGCCGAGGCCATGGCCGGCCACCTGGCTCGGACCGGCCCGGTGCTCACCCTGCTGCTGGCCATACTGGTGGTCAGCCTGCTTGGCCTGGCGGACGCCGGGGTCAGCGTGGTGGGGACTATCCCCGCTGGTCTGCCCGGCCTGGCGTTGCCTGCCCTGGATGCCGGCCTGGCCGTGCAGCTGCTACCGGCAGCCTTACTGATCAGCCTGGTCGGTTTTGTCGAGTCGGTGTCGGTCGGCCAGACCCTGGCTGCCAGGCGCAGGGAGCGTGTCGAGCCGAATCAGGAGCTGGTCGGGCTGGGCGCGGCCAACGTCGCCGCGGCGGTGAGCGGTGGTTTTCCGGTAACCGGCGGTTTTGCCCGTTCAGTGGTCAATCATGATGCCGGCGCGCGGACACCGATGGCCGGTGCCTTCAGTGCCGTCGGGATTGCCCTGACCGTGCTGTTTTTCACCCCGCTGCTGGATAACCTGCCCCACGCGGTGCTGGCGGCGACCATCATCATGGCGGTGCTCAGCCTGGTCGATCTCGGCGCACTGCGTCGCACCTGGGCTTATTCCCGCCCTGACGCGCTGGCCATGGCCGTGACCATGCTGGGAGTGCTGCTGGCAGGGGTTGAAATCGGTATTCTGCTCGGCGTCGGCCTGTCGTTGCTGCTGTTTCTCAAGCGCACCAGCGAGCCGCACATTGCAGTGGTCGGCCAGCTGCCGGGCACCGAGCACTTTCGCAATGTGCAGCGCCATCAGGTGATTCAGAGCCCCAGCGTGCTGTCCATCCGGGTGGATGAAAGCCTGTACTTTCCCAACGCACGCTATCTGGAAGACCAGGTAGCCAGACAGGTCAGCGAACACCCCGGCGTGCGCCACCTGGTGCTGATGTGCTCGGCCGTCAACCTGATTGATGCCAGTGCGCTGGCCAGCCTGCAGACCATTGGCGAGCGGCTGCGGGAGGCGGGTATCCAGTTGCACCTGTCAGAAGTGAAAGGGCCGGTGATGGATCAGCTGCGCCGCTCGCAGTTCCTCGACAGCTTTGGCGGGCAGGTTTTCCTGAGCCAGTATGAAGCGCTGCGGACGCTGGACCCGCAAACCACCAGGTTGGCAAGGGGCACAGCACCCTCGCACGAGTGCTCGGCTTTGCCTGGCTGGGACTGACGTTGGCCTTGGCCCTGGTCGACACTCCGGACAGTGTAAACAGTGGCTCTGACGGGGTGCGCCAGGAAGCACAGACACAGCGCAGCGCAACCCGCGAAGTGGAGGTGCTGGAGGCAAGCGCTGCACAGCTGGCCTCGGCCTATGATCGCAACACCGTAGCGGCCGACCAGAAATACAAGGGTAAACGCCTCAAGGTCACGGGAGTTGTCGATTCGATCAATACAGACCTTTTCGGCAATCCCTACATCACCATGCGCGGTGGGGTGAATCAGTTCATGGAGCCGCAGTTCAAGCTGAGCAGACAGTACAGCGACTACGCAGCGCGTCTGGCACCAGGGATGCGGGTTACGCTGATCTGTACCGGGCGTGGCGATGTTATCAAAACGCCTATGTCGGACAATTGCGTGCCGGCGGACTGAATGTGGCTGGCCTGCACCTCAGGTTGTCAGGTAGGGCGGCATGGGTTCTTCCCTTTGCCGCCAATCTGAAGCATCATCCTGCCATTAATGAAGAGCCAAAACCGAAGACAGGGACCGTTGGTGCAGCGCTTATCGAGCGGTTTCGTGTTGGTGCAGCAGTAAAAGGACACCCCATGCAAGCCCTCTACGCCCCCGGCCGCCCGTGTTGTCATCCGCGATTGCGAAAGGTGAATCGTAATAGGCTTGCTGATGAACTATAAAAACCTAAACCCCGACAAGGCGTTGATCTGGCGGATCACCCATCGACGCAATATGCCGTGGATTTTGGCCAATGGGCTGCATGCAGTGAATAGCCAGGCTCGATCGTCGGACTGGGTGACGATAGGCAACCAGGAGCTGATCGACCGTCGAGGCTCGCGCGTGGTACCGTTGCCACCAGGTGGGATGCTTAACGATTTTGTCCCTTTCTACTTCACACCTTTTTCACCTATGCTTCTCAATATTCTGACCGGGCGGGGAGGAGTGGCTCAGGTACCCAGTACCGATATCGTTATTCTGGTCTCCAGTCTGCATCGGCTCTCAGAGCTGGGTTTGCCGTTTGTCTTCACGGATCGTCATGCGTACACCCAGACGGCGAATTACTATAATGACCTCGCAGACTTAAGATTCATCGACTGGCCTCTGCTGCAACAGCGCAATTTCAAGCGGGACCCGAACGACCCTGAGAAGGTTGAGCGTTACCAGGCAAAGGCGCTGATCTATCGGCAGGCTCCACTCCAGGCGCTGTTGGGTGTGGTTTGCAACACGTCACAGGTGAAGAGCGAGTTGGAGGAGCAGGTGGCGAGGTCGGGTGTCCAATTGGGTGTCCACTGCAGGCCTCAGTGGTATTTTTGAGGCGCGATTCTGGAGAACAGCATGATTAGTTACACCACCGGTAATCTGCTGGATGCGGACGTTGATGCGCTGGTGAACACAGTCAATACCGTAGGCGTGATGGGCAAGGGTATCGCACTGATGTTCAAGGATCGCTTCCCCGACAACATGGCTGCTTATGCCAAAGCCTGCAAAGCGGATGAGGTACAGGTCGGGCGTATGTTCGTCACCGAAACTGGCGAGCTCATGGGGCCGCGCTGGATCATCAACTTCCCGACCAAGAAGCATTGGCGGGCAAAGTCACAGATGCAGTGGATCATCGATGGTTTGGCAGACCTGCGCCGGTTTATCGAAGAGCATGAGGTTGGCTCCATTGCTATCCCGCCTTTGGGGGCTGGGAATGGTGGCCTGAATTGGCATGAAGTGAAACCGCATATCGAGCAGGCCCTGGGTGACTTGGAGGGTGTGGAAATCATCATTTATGAGCCCACTGCTCGTTACCAGAATGTTGCCAAAGCCAAGGGCGTTGAAAAGCTGACACCTGCCCGTGCCCTGATCGCTGAGCTTGTTCGCCGCTATTGGGTGATGGGTATGGAGTGCAGTCTGTTGGAAATACAGAAGCTTGCGTGGTTCCTGGAGCGAGCTATCGAGGCCGAGGGACTGGAACCGCTGAATCTGCGCTTTGTCGCCAAAAACTATGGCCCTTACGCTGACCGTCTGCGCCATTTGCTGGATGCGCTGGATGGGAGTTACTTGAAAAGCGATAAACGCATCAGTGATTCTGATCCACTGGACCCCATCTGGTTCAACGATTCCAAGCGCGAAATTTTGGAGCTGTACCTTAAGACAGAGGCCAGTGCTTACTTACCGGCCTTGGAGAGGACATCCAAGCTGATTGATGGGTTTGAATCACCATTCGGGCTTGAGCTGCTGTCTACTGTGGACTGGTTGCTGGTGGAAGAGCAGGTAGCACCTGAGCCGCAGGCGTTGCAAGAGGGTGTGAGTCAGTGGCCAGCCGGTGAGAGCTGGGCGCAACGTAAGCTGAAGCTGTTTGATCTGGCTACCCTAGAGCTGGCGCTTAATCGCCTGCAGCAGACACCGTTGCATACCGCTGTCTGAACATGATCCCAGCGGTTGCCACGGCGGCTCATGCTTTGCATCATCCGATAGCGCCAGGAGCCTCAGACCACTACACACCCTGCAAATTCCGCTGGGTCATTACAGGAGCGTGTGCCTGTTGCTGATGAAATCAACAACTCACACCAGACTCAGAAAGAACAGCATGAAGAAGGGCGCCGCCAGGGTCAGGACCAGGCCGCTGATGATGGCGGTGGGCACGTGCTGGTAGTGGCAGGCCTGGCGGACGAAGGGCAGGGTGGTGTCCATGGCGGTGGCGCCGCAGACGCCGATGCTGCTGTTGGCAAAGTTGCGGCCCAACAGGAACACCACTGTCAGTCCGATCAACTCGCGCATCAGGTCGGTGAGCAGGGCGACGCTGCCGTAGGCGTCACCCAGGTGCTGTCCGGCCAGGGCGCCGGAGAGGCTGAACCAGCCGAAGCCGGTGCTCAGCGCCAGCGCCACGGGCAGGCGTTCGCCGGTCATCCAGCTCAGCAGTACGCCGCCGAGCATGGAGGCGAGCATCACCATCAGCGGGATCTTCAGCACCCGCAGGGCCAGCCAGGAGCGGTTGATGGCGACCTGGGCCAGATCAATCCCGATCAGAAACAGCAGCGCATAGAGCCACCAGGCAATGTCGAGCAGCAGGCTGCCGACCGGATGTTCCAGCCATTGCAATCGCCAGGCGAAGGCGCCGAGCAGTACCAGGCCGAAGGCGATCAGGCATTGCTTGAGCGGATGCCAGAGTCCATGCCAGCCGCCCAGGCGCTCTGTTTGCGCGGTTCCGCTTCGGTTCAGCGGCAGCAGGCAGACGAATACCACGGCGCTGAGGGTGAAGGCGTAGATTGCCGACTGCTTGAGCACCTGCATGCCTGACGCCAGCGTACTGAAGGCCGCCCCCGACTCCATGCCGATGATAAACAGGATGACCCAGACCACTGGGGTAATGGCACCCACCAGGGGCGTGACCACGGGCTTGGGCAGTCGTTTGCCGGTCAGGTAGCCGATCAGCAGCGACAGGAGAATGGGCAGTACGGTGGCGAAGATGTTGGATAGATGGGCAGACACGGAGCAGTTCGATCAGAAATGAAGCTGGAAAGCAGCGGGCTGGCATCGCGTTTCGATGCAGCGGGGCACTATAGCGCACAACGGCAGCGGGTGGGTAATGGGCGCAGGGTAGCCGGGGAGTGCTGTCTGGGACGGGAAAAGCAAAAGGGCTCGCATGGCGAGCCCTTTCTGGTTACCGCAGGCGTTGACGGATCAGGTATCCGGCGTGGCCTCGACCAGTTTGCGTGCTTCTTCCAGGTGCTCCTTCAGCTTGGGCAGGGTTTCCCGGGCGAAGGCGGCGATCTCGGCGTCTTCGGAGCGGGAAGCCCGCTCGAACAGTTCGATGGTCTGCTCGTGGGCGTTGACCTGATTGTTGGCGTAGGCGGCGTCGAAGGACTCGCCGTCACGGGCCTGCAGGATCAGGGTCTTGGCCTTGTCCATCAGGGTGGCTTCGTCAGACACTTCCAGCCCCTTGTCCGCTGCCAGCTTGGCCAGCTTCTCGTTGGCGGCGGCGTGGTCCTTGATCATGCGTTCGGCGAAGGCGCGAACCTGATCATTCTGGGACTGTTCCAGCGCCTTCTGGGCTGATTCGATCTCGGCCACGCCCTTGGCGGAGGCTTCGTCGATGAAGTCTTCAGCGTCGATGCTGTCGCGATTGGCGTCGGTGCCTGCCATGCCGCCATCGACCTGATCGCCGTTGCGGATCGCACCAGTGGTATCGGCGCTGCCGCCATCACCGGTGGTAGCCGGCGTGCCGGTCGGGCCCGAGGTCTGGGGGGTACCACTGCCACCCGGATCCTGAGCGAAGGCCGGTTGTGCAACATAGCCCAGGGCAACCGTCATGATGGCGGTAGCGAGCAGTTTCAGATGCGTCGGTTTAGAACTCTGCATGTCTCACCTCTGCTTTCTTATGAACGTACTTGAATAGAGGCGCTGGGTTTTTCAAGGTTCAAACAGAATTGCACCAGCGCGTCAATTCAGATGGCCGATGCGGTCGCCGATGACCATTTCGCTTACCCAGCTGGTCAGGATATCGGTGTAGGCCTGCTGGCAACGCTCGCTAGACAGGCTGTGGTCGGCGCCGTCGATGATGCGGTGCGTCATGGAATGGGAGCGCTGGAAGGCAGCGCGGTAGCTCATGATGGTGGCATGGGGTACATGCTCATCATGCTCGGATTCGACTATCAGCACGTCACCGCTGAAGGCGGCGCAGGCGCTCAGGGCCCGATTGGTCTCAGGTGCCACACGGCTGTTGCGGTACTCCATCAGACGCGCCCGCTCCAGCTGTTGCTTGGGGGTGTCCCACTGTTCGTCCCAGTACAGGGCCGGCACGCGCATGGCCAGCCAGCGCACCGGGCGCAGGGCTGTCAGGATGGCCGCCAGATAACCGCCGTAGCTGGTTCCGATGACCGCGATGCGCTCCGGGTCGGTGGCCGGGTGCTGGATCAGGCGGTTGTAGGCGGCCAGTATGTCCTGCAGGTTCTGCTCCCGCGTGACCGACTGGCGGTACTGCAGGGTTTTCTCATGGCCGCGCATGTCGAAGGTCAGGCACACACAGCCGAGCCCGGCGATGTGCCACCCGCGCTGCATGTCCCGCGCCTGGCTGCCGCCCCAGCCATGCACGAAGAGAATGCCGGGCATGCGCTGCTGAGGGGCCAGCAGGGTGCCGGCCAGGGTCTCGTTGTCGACCTCGAGGTCTATGGGGTGACTGGTGGCTGCCATGGTCTGATGCTGACTCCTTTGGTAATGGGTCCGACCTCGGGGTCGTTACCCTGGTAGAGGATGCGCCCCTGCGGTGGTACAACGGGATTCTTGCCGTAGAGCTCCCAGCTGCTGGCGCAGAGATGCTGCAGGTCGGGGTCGGCGGCAAAGGCCAGCAGGGCCTGGATCTCCGCGCTGCTGGCGCCGCCGATGCGCCAGGACTGTTCCAGCACTCCCATCACCTGCTGTCCCGTGGGTGCCAGCCCAATGGCTACATCACAGTTGCGCCGCGAGGCGATGAAGGGCTTGAAGCTGACCTCGGCCGCCTCCTCGTAGCAGCGGGTCTTGGCGATTGCCAGGCGAATCAGTGGCGATTGGAAATGGTCCCCCAGGCAGCTGTAGCCGCCGCGCACCAGCCACAGGTCCGACCCTCCGTAGACGGTCGCGCCGTCGTTGGCGGTGGTCAGGCGCTGCTGCCCGAAGTAGCTCAGACACCAGGGCCCGACCCGCAGCTGACCGACGCTGTAGGTGCTGACCTGTGTGAGATTCTGCTCGAGTACCACCCCCTGCTCGCGGAGCAGATCATCGGGCAGCTCATCCAGCCAGGCCTGCAGTTGCCGTTCATCGTGCAGTACGCACTGCCCCCGACCGGCCCGACCCTCCACCAGTTTGGCCCGCAGCGGCCCGGCTGGCAGAAGCAGTCGGCCGGCGCGCAGGGCGTCACGCCGGTCGAAGGCACTGTAGCCGGGCAATACTGCCCCCGCGGCACGTGCAATGAACTCGCTGCTCCAGCCCTGCGGAGCGGTGGCGTTGCTGTCCACCAGGGGATGGGAAATCGCCTTGCCAGCGACGAAGGGATGGCTGACCACTGCGCCATACAGATCCAGCTCGGTGGCTATCCCGGGTTGCGGCGCGATCAGGGTGGCGTCCGGGATGAGATAGCAGCTGGTGCTGTTCGGCAGCATGCTGGCCGCGCCGAGAAAGGGCAGGCGCAGCACCTGAGCCAGGGATTGCGCCAGTTGATGCTGCACCACGCGCTCGTGCTCGGCACAGGCCGCCCCCGTGCGCAGCAAGAGTACGCCGCGCACGGGGGCGGCAGGCGGGTCGGCCATGTCGCAGGCGCCGCTTCAGCGGCGACCTGTGGTTGCCGGCGGGCGGGGCAGGGAAGCCAGACGCTGCTGGCGCGCCTCCTGCAGTTTCTGCTTGGCCGGGCAATAGCCACGCACACCGCGGAACACGGTGACGGCGCCTACGGCCAGATGCGCCCAGCCCAGTGGTCCCGGACGGCGCAGCCCCTTGCCGATCAGCAGCAGACCGCCGCCGATGGACAGCCACTTCTCGGTTGAGGTGACATTGTGGGTAGGTGGTTTGACCAGATCACGCATGGCGCGGTACATGGTTGTTGCCTCCCTCAGTTGCTGCGGCGCAGGACGGAAATCAGCTCCTGCTTGCGCATGGTCGAGCGGCCGCGGATGTTCTGCGCCCGGGCTTTCTTCATCAGCTGCTCCTTGGTCTGGTCAGCCAGGGATGCCGAGCGCGATCCGCTCTGGCGGGTCGCTGCGGCCTGCCTGGCCGAATCGCTGCGGTCGGCAGACTTGGCCTGTGACGACTTCTTCTGCCCGGAGCCGCCGCTGCGGTTGCCCCCTCCGGACTGCTTGTTGACCGTGGCCCAGGCGCGGGCTTCCGCCTCCTTGCCGGATACGCCCTTGCGCTCGTAGCTTTTCTCGATGTGTTCGGCCTTGCGTTTCTGCTTGTCGGTGTACTTGTCTTTATCGCCCTGTGGCATGGCGGTGTCTCCTCTGGAGGTCAGGGGCGGAGAATGACCTTGCGGCAGTTCTGTTCCTTGCGGTCGAACATGCGGTAACCGTCGGCGGCCTGCTCCAGTGACATGCGATGACTGATGATCACGTCCGGGTGCAGTTCGCCGCGTACTATGTGTTCCAGCAGTGTCGGCAGCAGCGGGTGTACATGGGTCTGACCCATCTTGAAGGTCAGCCCCTTGTCGAAGGCGTCTCCGAACAGGAATCCGTGGATGAAGCCGGCGTATACCCCGGGCACGCTGACCGTGCCGCCTCGGCGTACGACGGCTATGCACTGACGCAGGGCCTTGCCGATGCTGCCTTCGAGCTTGAGGTTCTTGAGGACGGTTTCGGTGGTGCTGCCCTTGGCCTCGAAACCCACAGCGTCGATGGCCGCATCAACGCCGCGGTAACCCGGGGTCTGCTCGATGATTGCGTGGGCCGGGTCGTCGTACTGGTTGAAATTGATCGGTATGACCCCGTAGGTACGGGCGGCGAACTCCAGGCGGTGCTCGTCGTCATCGACCATGTAGATATCCTCGGCCCCCAGCAGACGTGCACAGGCGGCGGACATCAGCCCCACCGGGCCGGCGCCGAAGATGGCCAGCGAGCTGCCCGGCCGTACGCCGGCGTTGACCACCGCCTGATAACCGGTAGGCAGGATATCGGTCATGAACAACACCTTTTCGTCATCCAGCTCCTGGGGAAAACGGAAGGGGCCCGCATTGGCCTTCGGCACCCGCACATACTCCGCCTGCCCGCCAGGGACGCCGCCATACAGGTGGCTGTAGCCGAACAGGGCAGCCCCGGAGGGGATCTGCTTCTTGTTCAGAATCGCGCCTCGTCCGGGGTTGGTGGTCTCGCAGGCGGCGTGCAGGTCCATGTTGCAGAAGAAGCAGCTGCCGCAGGCGATCACGAAGGGCACTATGACCCGCTCGCCCTTGCTCACAGCGGTTACGCCCCTGCCGGTTGCCACCACTTCGCCGAGGAATTCGTGGCCGAAGATGTCACCCTCCTTCACCTGCGGAATGGAACCGCGATACAGGTGCAGGTCGGAGCCGCAGATGGCCGTGGAGGTGACCCGCAGAATGATGTCGTCATCCTCCAGAATGGTCGGATCCGGTACCGTTTCGACGCGGACATCATGACTGCCGTGGTAAGTAAGTGCGCGCATGCGTTACTCCTCTGGCTGGATCAGGGCTGGTAGTTGTGTCCCGGCTCGGAGTCCGGATGCAGGATGGGGGTGATGCGGATATCGCTGATGCGACCGCCAGCATTCACAGCCGGGTGGGCTTCGATATGCGCCCGGGCCTGCTCGGGGGTGAGGTCGTCACCTGTGCTGTTGACCTCGATGGTGGTGGGCTGATCATCAACGATGAAACTGACGAGAAAGCGTTTTTCGTGCATGGGCGTAGCTCCCGGACAGTGCCCTCCCTGGCCGGTGGTCATATCTGATCTGACCATCGATACGTGGGTCGGGGTTCATTGTTTTTTCCGTTGTCTGCGCCGGCAGGCTGCGGCGGGCCTGAACTTTTGCCCAGCGGGCCGGGTCATCCGTAGACAAGGGCCTGGGCCCTGTTCCGTCATCGTCTGGGAGGTCTGTCATGGCACGGGCAATCTGGAAGGGCGCCATCAGCTTCGGACAGGTGCATATTCCCGTTTCACTGGTTTCGGCGACCACCAGCAGCGGCATCGATTTCGACTGGCTGGATGAGCGCAGCATGGACCCGGTGGGGTACAAGCGCATCAACAAGACCACCGGCAAGGAGGTGGCGCCCGAGCATATCGTCAAGGGTATCGCCTACGAAAAAGGGCGCTACGTCATCATCAGTGAGGAGGAGATCAAGGCGGCCCTGCCCAAGGCGACGCAGACCATCGATATCTTCGCCTTCCTCGACAGCGCGGACATTCCGCTGCTGAACATCTACAAGCCCTATTTCCTGAGCCCGGACCGGCGGGGCGAGAAGGTTTACGCGCTGCTGCGCGAGACCCTGATCAGCACCGGCAAGGTGGCCCTGGCCCATGTGGTGGTGCGCACCAAGCAGAGTCTGGCTGCTCTGATGCCGCTGGAGGATGCACTGGCGCTGATCATGCTGCGCTGGCCCTCCGAAGTGCGCGGCGTGGACTATCTGGATCTGAAGGACGAGGTGCGCAAGCCGGAACTGACCAAGAAGGAACTCGACATGGCCAAGCGCCTGGTCGAGGACATGGCCACTGGCTGGGAACCGGGGGATTACCACAACAATTTCGAGGAGCAGATCATGGCTCTGGTCGACCAGAAGGCCGAGGCGGGCGAGATCGAGGCGGTGGAGACCGAAGAGGCGGACGAAGAACGCCAGACCGCGGACGTGGTCGATCTTACCGAGCTGCTCAAGCGCAGTCTGGGTGGCAAGGCCAAAGGCAAGAGTGGCGGCAGCAGCAAAGGTGGCAAGCGGGCCAAGGCCTGATAACGCCGCTGCGTCGCACCCCCGTTATCGAGTGAACTGACCATGCCCAGACCTCTTACCGAGTACAACCGCAAGCGGGACTTCAAGAAAACCCGGGAACCACCGGGACAGTCTGCCCGGCACCGCGGTGCGCCCGATACTGCCCTGAGTTTCGTCATCCAGAAGCATGCCGCCCGCAATCTGCATTACGACTTTCGCCTGGAGCTGGATGGCGCTCTGGTCAGCTGGGCGGTGCCCAAGGGGCCCAGCCTGGATCCCGCAGACAAGCGCCTGGCAGTACACGTCGAGGATCACCCCCTGAGCTATGGCAACTTCGAGGGCAGCATACCCGAGGGGCAGTATGGCGGCGGTGATGTCATCGTCTGGGATCGCGGCATCTGGCAGCCCCATGGGGATCCGGCAAAGGCCTACCGCGACGGCAAGCTCAAGTTCACCCTGGTCGGCGAGAAACTGGCCGGGGACTGGACACTGGTGCGCACCCGCCTGCGTGGCAGCGGCGACAAGGAGCAGTGGCTGCTGATCAAGGAGCGGGACGGGGAAGCCCGCCCGGCGGGGGAGTACGATGTCCTGGCCGAGCGGCCGGAAAGTGTACTGTCCGAGACCCTGATCGACGCCTCCGGCAAGCGGGTGGCCAGCGGCCCGGCCACTCCCCGCAAGGCGGCTGCGCCGGCAAAGCCGACAGGCAAGGGTGCTGCCACCGGCAGAAAATCGCCCAGCGACAAGGGGGCGAGCAAGCGCAGGAAACCCAGTGGCAAGACAGCGTTCCCGCAGACCCTGTCGCCCCAGCTCGCCACCCTGGCCAGCCAGCCTCCCGAGGGCAACTGGCTGTATGAAATCAAGTTCGATGGCTACCGGCTGATGATTCGTTTCGACGCCCGGGGCAAGGTCACCCTGTTCACCCGTAACGGTCACGACTGGAGCCACCGGCTGGCGGCACAGTGCAAGGCACTGGCCAGCCTCAGACTGAAGAACACCTGGCTGGATGGCGAACTGGTGGTACTCAACGAGGATGGCATGCCGGACTTCCAGGCGCTGCAGAATGCCTTCGACGCCAGCCACACCGGCGACATGTTGCTGTATCTGTTCGACATGCCCTTTCTCAGCGGCGAGGACCTGCGTCAGCAACCGCTGGAAGCTCGGCGACAGACGCTGGAGCAACTGCTGGCAGCCCACGAACATCCCCTGCTGCGCTTTTCGGAGACCTTCGAGGCCGACTATCACTCGATCTTCCGCAGCGCCTGCGCCATGTCGCTGGAGGGTCTGATCGGCAAGCGCGCCGGCAGCCCCTATGTGTCGCGGCGCAGCGCCGACTGGATCAAGCTCAAATGCAAGCAGCGGCAGGAATTCGTGATCATCGGCTTCACCGAGCCCAAGGGCAGCCGCAGCGGCTTCGGCTCATTGCTGCTGGGTGTCCATGACGGGGAGAAGGGCGAGCTGCGTTACGCCGGTCGCGTGGGCACCGGTTTCAGTCAGGCAAAGATCACCGAGCTGCATGCCCAGCTGAAGAAGCTGAGCCGCACCAGCCAGCCGGTGGGCGGCAAGATCCCCGATGCCCGGACCGCCACCTGGGTGAAGCCACAGCTGGTGTGCGAGGTCGAGTTTGCCGAGTGGACCGGCAGCGGTGTCATACGCCAGCCGGCCTTCATCGCGCTGCGCAGCGACAAGCCCGCCGAGGAGATAGTACGCGAGGAGCCGATGTCCGCCGAACAGGTGGAGAAGGTCATGGGCCGCCGGCTGCTGTCGGGCAAGGTGGCCGGGGTGAAGATCAGCAATGCACAACGGGTCATCGATGAGCAGAGCGGTTTCACCAAGGGCGAGCTGGCCGAGTTCTACGCCAGCATCTGTGAATGGATCATGCCCCATCTGAGCGGCCGTCCGGTGTCTCTGTTGCGTGCACCGGATGGGGTGGGCGGCCAGCAGTTCTTCCAGAAGCACGCTGAGAAGCTGGCGATACCGCACATCCGGCATCTGGACCCCGACCATCAGCCCTACATGGAGGTGAACAATATCCGTGCTCTGGTCGGTGCGGTGCAGATGGGGACTATCGAGTTCCACAGCTGGGGGGCGCGCAGTACCAATCTGGATCAGCCCGACCGCATCACCCTGGACCTTGATCCGGATCCCCGGCTGCCGTGGAAAAGCATGTTGGAAGCGACCGAGCTGGTACTGGCCGTACTTGACGAACTGGAGCTGCAGAGCTGGTTGAAGACCAGTGGTGGCAAGGGCATCCACATCATAGTCCCGATAGCCCGGCATACCGACTGGGAACAGGCAAAGGCATTCAGCCGGGCGATCTCCTCGTTCATGGCGCGGCAGTTGCCGGACCGCTTCACCGACAAGATGGGCCCGCGCAACAGGGTCGGCAAGATATTTATCGATTACCTGCGCAATCAGCACGGCGCCAGTACCGTGGCGGCTTATTCGGTGCGGGCGCGCCCGGGTTTGCCGGTGTCGGTCCCCGTATCCCGGGAAGAGTTGTCAGGGCTGCGCGGTGCCGACCAGTGGCACGTGGGCAATCTGGCCCAGCGGCTTGCGGCGCTGGACGAGGATCCGTGGAAGGACTATCACCATCGCCAGCGCATCCGCAAGGAACACTGGCGCCAGCTGAATGCAAAAGCCCCCTGACGGAGCAGGGGGCCTGGGACGCAAGACTATGCGCTGTGCTCAGTTGGAAGCGGTCTTGCCGGTCACCCGGCGCCGCTCCCAGAGGCTGGCTGCACGGGTCTTGTACAGACGGCCATTGGTGTAAGTCGGCAATGTCGAGACATCAATGGTACCGATGACTTCCCGAGTGGGTGCCTGTCCCTTCGCCAGCATCAGATCCAGCCGAACCCTGCGAATCAACTGATCCACATTTTTCTGATCCCGGGGAAGCACGCGCCGAAGCTCCTTGCCATCGGCGGACTTCACCACCAGTACACAACTGCCGTCCGGGCGAGGGGCTGCTGAAATCTTGCAATCAGGCAAGGCAGCATGCCATCTGGCCAGATTGGTAAGCATCGTTTCCTCCTGTTCGTTCAGTTGAAGTCTGAATCTAGTACACGGTTATCGCTTTGCCAGATATCGGTTCGAATCACCGATGAAAGGGGGTTATCCGGAGCCATCTGATATTGCGGTGATGTGCCCGGGAGCCAAATTAGTGGCCCAATGGAATAAGGCATTTTCTCCCTGCCTTTCCCCTTCTGTTTCTTGCTGCTGGGTGCACTTGTCCGGTGTAGGCAAGATTGCGCTCCGTTCCGAATAACACGCTGAATTACCGACTTTTTAGCGATACGAGAGTTCCGGGAACCTTTTTTCGCGGGTGTTATATGGCAAGCGCGAGCCAATAAGAATTGGGTCTATAAAGGCCTTGAACGAACAATTGCCCTGTCTGCCTATTGCTATGAGTGCCGATGTCGGACTCATAACCACCGTTTCGAGCTGCTCGAGAACTTCGACCATCTCTACCGCTACGCCGCAATGCTGGGCCGGCTCGAAGCCAGGGATGCGAACAACATCCTGCAGGGCGGCACCGATCTGGTGCCCGGTCGTCCGACCTCCGAGCAGCACCACCGCGCACTGGAGATCGATCCCATGGCAAGCGAGATGACAAGCGAGGCAGGTCATGACTGACAAGCAGACACCCCCGGCTCAGCATCAGGAGAAACGTCCTGGATCTGAGCGGCGCATGGACCCGCAACCGGTATTCATCACTGAGCAGTGCCGCGGTGTGGGGATGAGCCTCAGCGAGCGCGGCATCCGCGTCAACGGTGGAACCGTGGTCAATGGCTGAACGGGCATCGGTTGAGCAGGCGCTTGCCTCGCCCAGGATTGCCATCGAAGCGGTTACACCTGCAGTGGAGGAAGGCCGCTTTGCCGCCAAGGCATTGATCGGCCGGCCCGTGGCCCTGTCCGCGGTGCTGATCTGCGATGGCCACCGCAAGCTGGGCGCCGAGGTGCTATGGCGCATGACTGCGGACGAGGAATGGCAGGCGCTGCCCATGGTGCACCTGGGCAACGACCACTGGCAGGTGGAGCTGACCCCCGAACACCTGGGCATGCTGCATTTTCGCATCCAGGCCTGGGTTGATGACTGGGCCAGCTATCGCGACGAACTGGAGAAGAAGCATCAGGCCGGCGTGCCGGTGGAGCTGGAGCTGCAGGAGGGTGAGCGCCTGATCCATGAGGGTCTGGCCCAGGCCGCGCCCGAGCATATCGACATGCTCGAAGAGCTGCTGGTGGCCCTTGCCGAGCCGGGTACCACGGCGCGGCGGGTGGAACGCCTGCTGGCGCCGCAGACCGAAGACATCATGCGGCTCAGCGGCACGCGCCCGCATCTGACTCGCTCGGGTTGCTACCGGTTGGATATCGAGCGCCGACGCGCTGAGTTTGCCAGCTGGTATGAGCTGTTTCCCCGCTCGGAGAGCGGTGATCCGGACCGCCATGGCACTTTCGCCGATGTCATCAGACGGCTGCCGGACATCGCCCGCATGGGTTTCGATGTGCTGTATTTCCCGCCGATTCATCCGATAGGCCTGACCCACCGCAAGGGACCGAACAACAGCCTGCAGGCCGGCCCGGACGACCCCGGCAGTCCCTACGCCATCGGCAGCGACGAGGGCGGTCACGACGCCATCCACCCCCTGCTGGGTGATCTGGCGGACTTCCACCGGCTGGTGGCAGCCGCCCGCGAGCATCACCTCGAGATCGCCCTGGATTTTGCCATCCAGTGCTCCCCCGATCATCCCTGGCTGCGCGATCATCCCGGCTGGTTCAACTGGCGGCCGGACGGCAGTATCCGCTACGCGGAAAACCCACCGAAAAAGTACGAAGACATCGTCAACGTGGAGTTTTACAACGAGGACGCCATGCCCGATCTTTGGCTGGCCCTGCGTGATGTGGTGCTGTTCTGGGTGGAGCAGGGCGTATCCCAGTTCCGGGTGGACAATCCGCATACCAAGCCCCTGCCATTCTGGGAGTGGCTGATCGCCGAGGTGCGCGGTCGCCACCCAGAGGTGATCTTCCTGTCCGAGGCCTTTACCCGCCCGGCGATGATGGCCCGGCTGGGCAAGGTCGGCTTCAGCCAGAGCTATACCTATTTCACCTGGCGCAATACCAAGGCCGAGCTGCAGGAATACTTCACCGAGCTGAACCAGTCACCCTGGCGCGAATGCTACCGCCCCAACTTCTTCGTCAACACCCCGGATATCAACCCGCGCTTTCTGCACCACAGCGGCCGGGCCGGTTTTCTGATCCGCGCGGCACTGGCCACCATGGGCTCAGGGCTGTGGGGCATGTATTCGGGCTTCGAGTTGTGCGAAAGCCAGCCGCTGGCGGGCAAGGAGGAGTATCTGGATTCGGAGAAATACCAGCTGCGCCCGCGCAACTGGCACGCCCCGGGCAACATCGTGGCCGAGATCGCCCGGCTCAACCGTATCCGCCGGGACAATCCGGCTCTGCAGACCCATCTCGGTTTCCAGGCCTACCACGCCTGGAATGACAACATCCTGTACTTCGGCAAGCGCACCGAGGACCTGTCCAATTTCATTCTGGTGGCGGTAAGTCTCGATCCCTTCAACGCCCAGGAGTGCCATTTCGAGTTGCCGCTCTGGGAGTTCGGGTTGCCCGACGAGGCGGTCACCCAGGGGGAGGATCTGATGAACGGCCATACCTGGCAGTGGTACGGCAAGACCCAGTGGATGCGTATCGAGCCCTGGCATCTGCCGTTCGGAATATGGCGTATACGGCCCATGGCCTGAGGGGAGAGCAATGGCGCGCAAGAACCGGGCTCCGGTATTTCTTCATGACCCGTGCTGGTACAAGGACGCGGTCATCTATCAGCTGCACGTCAAATCCTTCTTCGATGCCAACAATGATGGCATCGGCGACTTCGCCGGACTTATCGAGAAACTCGACTACCTGGTGGATCTGGGCGTCAACACCCTGTGGCTGCTGCCCTTCTATCCATCACCGCGGCGCGACGACGGTTACGACATTGCAGACTATCGCGGTGTGCACCCCGATTACGGCAACATGGCGGACGTGCGCCGCTTCATCCGCGAAGCCCATCGTCGCGGGCTGCGGGTCATCACCGAGCTGGTGATCAACCATACCTCGGACCAGCATCCCTGGTTCCAGCGCGCCCGTCAGGCACCCAGGGGATCCTGGGAGCGGGATTTCTACGTCTGGTCGGATACCGATCAGAAGTACCAGGGCACGCGGATCATCTTTCTGGATACCGAACAGTCCAACTGGACCTGGGACCCGGTTGCCGGGCAGTTCTTCTGGCACAGGTTCTACTCGCACCAGCCGGATCTGAATTTCGACAATCCCCGGGTACTCAAGGCGGTGCTCTCGGTAATGCGCTTCTGGCTGGACATGGGCGTGGACGGCATGCGGCTGGACGCCATTCCCTACCTGATCGAGCGCGACGGCACCAACAACGAGAATCTGTCGGAAACCCACGTGGTGCTGAAGAAGATCCGCGCCGAGCTGGACAGGCTGTATCCGGACCGCATGCTGCTGGCCGAGGCCAATCAATGGCCGGAGGACACCCAGCCCTATTTCGGCGGGGAGGATGGCGGCCCGGGTGATGAGTGTCACATGGCCTTTCACTTCCCGCTGATGCCCCGCATGTACATGGCCATCGCCCAGGAAGACCGCTTCCCGATCACCGATATCCTGCGCCAGACCCCGGCGATTCCCGACAACTGCCAATGGGCGATTTTCCTGCGCAACCATGACGAGCTGACCCTGGAGATGGTTACCGAGCAGGAGCGCGACTACCTGTGGAACTACTATGCGGCCGACCGTCGGGCGCGCATCAACCTGGGTATCCGCCGCCGCCTGGCGCCGCTGGTGGAGCGTGATCGACGGCGCATCGAGCTGCTCAACAGTCTGCTGCTGTCGATGCCGGGTACCCCGACCCTGTACTACGGCGACGAGATCGGCATGGGCGACAATATCTTTCTCGGCGACCGGGACGGCGTACGTACACCCATGCAGTGGTCGGTCGACCGCAATGGCGGCTTCTCCCGGGCGGACCCGGCGAGCATGGTGTTGCCACCGATCATGGACCCCCTGTACGGCTATCACACGGTCAATGTCGAGGCGCAGATCCGCGACCCGCACTCCCTGCTGAACTGGACGCGGCGGATGCTCAGCGTGCGCAAGCAGCACCAGGCCTTCGGTCGGGGAACGCTGAAGATGCTGGCGCCGGCCAATCGCCGGATTCTCGCCTATCTGCGCGAATACACCACCACCGAGGGTAACCGGGAAATCATACTCTGCGTGGCCAACCTGTCCCGCTCGGCCCAGGCCACGGAGCTGGATCTGTCGGCCTGGGCCGGCAAGGTGCCGGTGGAGATGCTCGGGGGCAGCAGCTTTCCGCCGATAGGTCAGCTGCATTATCTGCTGACCCTGCCGCCCTACGGCTTCTACTGGTTCGTGCTGGCCGATGAAAGTCAGATGCCGGCGTGGCACGTGGAGCCGGTGCAGCAGATGCCCGAGCTGGCGACCCTGGTGATCAAGCGCGATCTGTCGGAGCTGCTCAACCCGGCCTGCCGTCAGGTCCTGGAGCAGGAATCCCTGCCCCAGTGGCTGACCAAGCGGCGCTGGTTCGCCGGTCACGCCGATGACGGAGTGCGCCTGTTGTACGCCGTCCCCTTCTGCGCTGACCCCGCGCCCTGCGTGCTCTGTGAGCTGGAGGCAGGGGACAGCCACTACCAGCTGCCGCTGGGGTATCTGTCGATGGAGGAAGCGGACCAGAACGCCGGCCAGGCAGCGGCTGCCTTCGCCGTGGCGCGACTGCGTCGGGGCCCGCGGTTGGGGCTGTTGACCGACGCGGCAACCCTCGCCGGATTCACCCGGCAGGTGTTGGCCGCCATGGGCCAGGGGCAGGTGCTGGGTACCGGCTCGCAGCAGATTGCCTTCCTGCCAGCCCCAGACCTCGACTCTGAGGATCTGGCGGAGGAAGAGATCCAGGCTCTGACCGCCGAGCAATCCAATACCTCGGTGCTGATCGGCGAGCGCATGATGCTCAAGATCATCCGCAAGGTCATGCCGGGTGTGCACCCGGAAACCGAAATGGGCCGTTTCCTGACCCGGCGGCAGTTCCCCGCCATAGCGCCTCTGCTCGGCGAAGTGCGACGCACTGCCGCCGATGGCGAGCAGTACACCCTGATGATTCTGCAGGGGTACGTTGCCAGCCGTGGTGATGCCTGGCAATGGACCCGGGACACCTTGGAGCGGGCGGTGCGGGACGAGTTGGTGGGTGGCCTCTCCGAACAGGAAAACCAGTTCACCGCTCTGGCCGAACTGGAGGCCTTTGCCGCCGTTCTCGGGCAGCGTCTGGGGCAGATGCATCAGCTGCTGGCCGACCCCGAGGGGGGGCAGGACTTCGGTTTCCTGCGTTCGGGCCCGGATAACTGTCGAGCCAGCGGTGAGCACATCAACGCCCAATTGCAGGCGGCGCTGGATACCCTGGCCGAGCATGTCGGCCACCTGTCGGAGCTGGCGGGGCAGCAGATCAGCTGGCTGCTGGAGCATCGTCAGGGACTGGGCGACAAGGTGCAGCGTCTGGCACAACACGTCGAAGGTGCCATCCGTATCCGCGTGCATGGAGACCTGCATCTGGGACAGGTGCTGGTGCTGCCCGGTGATGTCTGCTTCATCGACTTCGAGGGCGAGCCAGCGCGGCCATTGGAGCAGCGGCGTCAGCGCCACAGTCCGTACAAGGACGTCAGCGGATTGCTGCGCTCCTTCGATTATGCGGCAGCCACAGCCCTGCGCAGCCTCCATGGCACCGAGCAGTCGGAGGCGGCTCAGCAGGCCAGGGCGGTCATCAGTGAAAGATACCGGGAACAATCGGTGCAGGCGTTTCTCAAAGCCTACCGGGAGGCCGCATCCGGTCTGCCCCATCTCTGGCAGCAGGACGATGGAGAACAGGCAGCGCTGGCGCTGTTCAGTATCGAGAAGGCCGCCTACGAGATTGCGTACGAAGCCAGCTACCGCCCGGAGTGGCTGGATGTGCCCCTGGCTGGGCTGGTAGAGCTGTGCAAACCCCTCATGGAGAATGACGATGGATAACGGCAAGGCGGTCGAAGAACGGATGGACGCAGCCCAGGTGCAGGCGCTTATCCGCGCCGAGCACGGTGACCCCTTCGCGTTTCTCGGACCCCACCAGCAGGGGGACAGGATCCTGGTGCGGACCTGGCAGCCCGGTGCTCTGGAGGTGGAGCTGCTCAATGGCCAGGGAGACTCCCTGGGCTTCATGCAGGAGCAGGTACCGGGGCTGTTCATCGGTCAGTTGCCCGAGCGTCAGCCCTATCGGCTGCGCATCAACTGGAGTGGCGGCAGTCAGGAAACCGAGGATCCCTACGCCTTCGGTCCGCAGCTGGGGGAGCTGGACATTCATCTGTTTGCCGAAGGCAACCACCGTCAGCTGGGACGCTGTTTCGGCGCACAACCCTGGCAGGTGGATGGCGTGAGCGGCGTGCGCTTCGTGGTCTGGGCGCCGAATGCCCGCCGGGTCTCCGTGGTGGGCAACTTCAACAGCTGGGATGGCCGCCGCCATCCCATGCGGCTGCACCCGGCGGCCGGTGTCTGGGAGATCTTCATTCCCCGGCTGGCTGCCGGCGAGGTCTACAAATACGAGATTCTGGGAGCCGATGGGCTGCTGCCCCTGAAGGCCGACCCCCTGGCACTGATGACCGAACATCCGCCGGCCACGGGCTCCGTGGTGGCGCCGCCCCTGGCATTCGACTGGCGGGACGAGCAGTGGCTGAGCCAGCGCCGGGAACGCCAGGGCAGGGATCAGCCGCTGTCCATCTACGAGGTACATGCCGGCTCCTGGCGCCATACCGACAGCGGCGAGCCCCTGGACTGGATCCAGTTGGCTGAGCAGCTGATTCCCTATGTGCAGGACATGGGCTTCACCCATATCGAGCTGCTGCCGGTGATGGAGCACCCCTTCGGCGGCTCCTGGGGTTATCAGCCCCTGTCGCAGTTCGCCCCCAGTGCCCGTTACGGGACGCCGGAGCAGTTCGCCGCCTTCGTTGATGCCTGCCACCGGGCCGGCATCGGGGTGATTCTGGACTGGGTACCGGCGCATTTTCCCGGTGATGCCCACGGGCTGGGCATGTTCGATGGCACCGCCCTG
This sequence comes from Halopseudomonas formosensis, assembly GCF_900115905.1. Taxonomy (GTDB): domain Bacteria; phylum Pseudomonadota; class Gammaproteobacteria; order Pseudomonadales; family Pseudomonadaceae; genus Halopseudomonas; species Halopseudomonas formosensis. The sequence goes on along the minus strand of NZ_FOYD01000003.1, from coordinate 156,265 downwards.
TATGAATACGCCCACCCCTTCGAGGGCTGGCATCCGGATTGGGATACCCATATCTACAACCTGGGCCGGACCGAAGTGCACGGCTTCATGATCGCCTCGGCCCTGCACTGGCTGCGCGAGTACCACATCGACGGCCTGCGGGTGGATGCGGTGGCTTCCATGCTCTACCGCGACTATTCGCGCAAGAGCGGCGAGTGGATACCCAATCGCCACGGTGGTCGCGAGAATCTCGAGGCCATCGATTTCCTGCGCCATCTCAACGACGTGGTGGCCGAAGAGGTGCCGGGCGCGCTGGTGATCGCCGAGGAGTCCACCGCCTGGCCGGGGGTCAGCCACCCGACCCGGGAAGGCGGACTGGGTTTCTCCGGCAAGTGGAACATGGGCTGGATGCACGACACCCTCAAGTACATCAGCGAGGATCCGCTGCACCGGCGCCATCATCATCAGCAGATCACCTTCGGGTTGCTGTATGCCTTTACCGAGCACTTCATCTTGCCCATCTCCCATGACGAGGTGGTGCACGGCAAGGGCTCGCTGCTGGGCAAGATGCCGGGGGATCGCTGGCAGCAGTTCGCCAATCTGCGGCTGTACCTGTCGTTCATGTGGAGCCATCCGGGCAAGAAGCTGCTGTTCATGGGATGCGAGTTCGGCCAATGGCGGGAATGGGGACACGACCGCCAGCTCGACTGGTATCTCTTGCAGTATGAAGAGCATGGCGGCGTGCAGAGCCTGCTGCGGGATCTCAACCGAGCCTACCGCGAGCAGCCGGCACTGCATCAGCGGGACGACCGGGAGGATGGCTTCCAGTGGCTGATCGGTGACGACAGCACCAACAGCGTCTACGCCTGGCTGCGCCGCGGCGAGCAGGGACAGATGCTGCTGGTGGTGCACAATTTCACCCCCGTGGTGCGGCACGGCTACCGCGTTGGCGTGCCCGAAGCCGGCCCCTGGCAGGTACTGCTCAACAGCGATGCCGAGCGGTATTGCGGCTCAGGCGCAGGCAGCTGTGGCGAGCTGCACACCCAGCCCCAGCAGAGTCATGGTCAGCCCCAGTCCCTGGAGCTGGACCTGCCGCCGCTGGGCACGCTGATCCTCATGCCCGCACGCGGCCCTTGATGCCGCGGTTCGCCGGCGCCGCCGCTTCGCACCCGGGGCGGGTGCTCCTACAGAATGAATCTTCACGCGAGCGTTGCGAAGGTGTTGCCGGGTTGCGTCGGCGCCATGGGGATGGCCTGCATTCGCACCCGAGACGGGTGCTCCTGCAAAAGGGGCTGGCGTCGGCTGCCGTAGGAGCACCCGCCCCGGGTGCGAACAGGGGCGTTCCCGGGAGGGACGAGCACCAGCTCGTCCGCGGAGTAACGGGGTGTAGCGCGCCTGCGCTACGCCTGCAGGAACCTGGTACAGCTGGGGCATTGTCGTCGAGCGGGCGCTCGACAACCCGCCTCCTTTATCGCGCTGGCTCGTGGGCGCGTTGGCGCTAACGGGATGGCCTGTATTCGCACCCGAGACGGGTGCTCCTACAAAGGGGGGCTGGCGTCGGCTGTCGTAGGAGCACCCGCCCCGGGTGCGAAGGGGCTTTCCCGGGAGGGACGACCAGCTCGTCCGTGGAGGAGCGGGGTCTAGCGCCCCGGCGCTCGACAATCCGCCTGCGCTGGCTCCTGCTGCTCCCGGGGTTCGGTGTGGGCTTCGGTGTTGCTCTCGCGCATGGCCTTGGCGCGTTTTTCCATGATCAGGTAGGTGACCAGGGCGATGCTCAGTGGCAGCAGGTAATAGAGCGCGCGATAGGCAATGAGGGCGGCGATCACTCCCCCCTTGGGTACCTCCTGGAGCAGGGCGAGGAAGATGGTTTCCAGCACGCCGAGCCCGGCAGGGATATGGGCGACGGCACCGGCGATGCTGCTGATCAGCAGTATGCCCAGCACCGTGGGATAGGCCACGTCCTCGGGTAGCAGCAGCCACATCAGGCTGGCCATCAGCAGCCAGTTGAAGGCGCCGAGCAGCGCCTGGAAAAGCGCCAGCCGCCAGCCGGGCAGCTCTATGGTATGACGCCGGACATGCCACTTGCGCTTGCGCGAGAAAGCGCAGGCGGCCAGATAGCACAGCGCAACGATGACCATGACCACGCCGATCAGCCGCAGGCCGTTGCTGCCGATTTCCCAGCTCGCGGGCAGGGGGACCACGCCGAGCGCGAAGATGATTCCGCCCAGCCACAGGTAACCGAGCCAGTTGGTAATGACACTGAGACTGAATACCTTGGTGATGGTGGGCACATCCAGACCGAGCCGGGAATACAGGCGAAAACGCAGGGCGATGCCGCCCACCAGGGCGTTGAGGTTGAGGTTGAAGGCGTAGCAGACGAACACCAGGGGCAGCACCTGGCGTACCGGCAGCGTATGACCAGTGTAATGCCGGCCCAGCAGGTCATAGCAGCTGTAATTGAGATAGCTGGCAAGGGCCAGCACAGCACCAAGGCCCAGCACCCACAGCGGATAGCCGCGCAGCGACTCGCCCACTTCCTGCCAGTCGGTGTCACGCAACTGCAGATACAGCAGGATGGGTATGGCGATCAGCAACGCCAGGGTCAGAACAGGCTTGGCCCAGCGCTGCAGCCGCTGGAACAGCGGCGCCGAGGCCGCCGAGCCGCTCACAGTGCTTTCTCCTGCTGCTCAAGGGCAGGAATGCCGCTCGGCTCTTCCGGTTCCTCCTCGGGGACCAGCGGCTCCAGCCGCGGAGTATGCGCCGGCAGGCTGCCGGCGATAGCCGGGAAGTGGCGCAGGAAGTGAAAGCTGAGGAAGGTCAGCGGTGCGCGCCACCAGAGCCCGCGGGCGGCCTTGTTCTCGGTGATCTGGCTGCAGTGCTTGCGTGACAGGGCCATCAGGTGGTCGTGGAGCTGCTGGTTGAGTTTCGGATCGCGGATGAACAGGTTGGCTTCCAGGTTCAGCGCCAGACTCAGCGGGTCGAGGTTGCTGGAACCGACGGTTACCCACTCACTGTCCATCAGTGCGACCTTGCCATGCAGGGGGCGTTCGCAGTACTCGTGGATCACCACACCACCCCGCAGCAGGTAGGTGTAGAGGAAGGTGGAGCAGTTGCGCACCCAGGGCATGTCCGGTTCGCCCTGGAGTACCAGCGTTACCTGCACACCCCGCCGCGCAGCATTGCGCAGCTCGCGCAGCATCCGGTAGCCGGGGAAGAAGTAGGCGTTGGCCACCACCAGCCGGTAGTTGGCCGAGCGGATCGCCCGCAGGTAGTGGTCCTCGATGTCCGAGGTGTGATGGCGGTTGTCGCGCAGTGCCAGCATCACCCGCGAGCTGCCGGCAAAGCGCTGGCTGTGCCGGTTCTCCGGGCGCAGGGGCAGTGGCGGTTCCTTGCGCGCATGACGGAACAGGTTGAGGCTGGCATGGCGGATATCCATGACGATGGGCCCGCAGACCTCGACCGCGTAGTCCTGTTTGGCCCCGGGGCCGTAGTCGCCCAGATGCACGGCGGTGAAGTTGATGCCACCAACGTAGGCGACTTCGCTGTCGACCACCACTATCTTGCGATGCAGGCGGCGGAACAGGTTGGTACGCATGCCGAAGCGCCGGGGCTGGGGGTCGAAGACATGTACCCGGACACCGGCATCGCGCAGGGCGGCGAGGTACTCGTTGCTCAGGTCCACTGTCCCGTAGCCATCGACTATGACCTCGACATGGGCGCCGTTGCGCGCGGCGCAGATCAGCGCCTGTTGCAGTTCCAGGCCCACCTTGTCCTCAAGCACGATGAAGGTTTCCAGCAGAACTTCCTGCCGTGCCTGGCGAATGCGTTCGAACGCCCGCGGGAAGAACTCCTCCCCATTGATCAGCAGATCGACAGAATTGCCTTCACGCCATATGTGTTTCATTGGAAGCGTACCTCGACAGCGAGAGGCGCATGGTCCGACAGGTGGGACCAGGGGCGCCGGTAGAGAGTCCTGGGTTCGTGGATGTCCAGATTGCGTACATAGATTCGGTCGAGGCGCAGCAGCGGGAAGCGTGCAGGAAAACTCCTGGCCGGCGCGCCGTGGGCCTCGACGAATACCTCCTTGAGCTCGCAGCCGGCGAGCTGGGCATCGGCCCGCTGACGCCAGTCGTTGAAATCGCCTGCGACTATCACCGGCTCATCGGCGGGCAACTGGTCGAGCAGGCGGCACAGCAGCCGCAGCTGCTCGCGCCGATGCCCCTCGCGCAGACCCAGGTGCACACAGATCGCATGCAGATCCAGCTGGCCGGGCACATCCAGAATGGTGTGCAGCAGGCCGCGTTCTTCGGTACCGGTTATGGACACGTCGAGATTCTCGTAATGCAGTATCGGGAATTTGGACAGCAGCGCGTTGCCGTGGTGCCCGTCCGGGTACACGGCGTTGCGGCCATAGGCGAAATCCGGCCACATGGTGTCGGCGAGAAACTCGTAGTGCGGGGCGTCCGGCCAGTTGTCATAGCGTTCGCCATGGCGATGATGGGTACCCAGTACTTCCTGCAGGAAGACCACATCCGATGACAGGGTGCGCACCGCATCTCGCAGTTCCGGCAGGATGAAACGCCGGTTGAGAAAGCTGAAGCCCTTGTGGGTATTGATGGTCAGTACCCGTACCGCATCCACCGTGGGAGCGGTATTGGTCAGGTGGCGTTCGGGGGATTGGTGAGAGGTCACTGAAACTCCTCGCGCAGCCGCTTCCACTCAGCGTTTCGGTGCCGCAGGCGAGGGCGGATCACTGGCAGGGAAACTTGCCTCGAGGGCTTCGTCCAGCCGTTTGTCGGCTTCTTCGGCCTTGTCGATTTCTTCGGCTGTCTTGCGAGCCGGGTCAGTCTTTTCTTCCCCGGGGCGGGTGTTGCCAACGCTGTTGAATACCACTGCTTTCATGCCATACCCTCCAGAATCATGGCGCTGGGGGCAACAGGCCCTCAGCGTCTGTTATGAATTCCGACTGGAGGCTCGCGGCTTGGTTCAGCTTTTTCACGCTCCAGCCGCAACAGCAGGACAGAGCGCCCGGTCAGCAGAAGCTCGCTTTCAAAGGCATGCTGCTCGCCGTCGCGCAGTTCCGGCCGATTGGTGTCCAGCAGGCACAGCCAGTGGCTGCCGCCGGTAACCTGGGGCAGGCAGAAGCTGACCACGTCGTGGTGCGCATTGAGCAGCAGCAGGGTGGTGTCGTCGCTGCGTCGGCGGATCCCGGAGGACTGGGCGCGTCCGTCCAGCAGCATGCCCAGACAGCGGGCATGCGGGTCATCCCACTGTTCGTCGCTCATGGGATCGCCGGAGGGGGAAAGCCAGGTGACGTCGTTGACGTCCAGCTCCTCGTTGTACTCGCCGACCAGGAACCGGCCACGGCGCAAGATCGGGTACTGGTGGCGCAGGCTGATCAGATAGCGGGTGAACTCCAGCAGTTCACGGCCGTCGTCGTCCAGGTTCCAGTCGATCCAGCCGATTTCGTTGTCCTGACAGTAGACGTTGTTGTTGCCCTGCTGGGTGCGGGCGAACTCGTCGCCGGCCAGCAGCATGGGCGTACCCTGGGACAGGAACAGGGTGGACAGCAGGTTGCGCATCTGGCGCATGCGCAGGCCATTGATCTCGGGATCATCGGTCGGCCCCTCGCATCCGTGATTCCAGGACAGGTTGTGGTCGCTGCCATCCTGGTTGTTCTCGCCATTGGCCTCGTTGTGCTTGTGGTCGTAACTCATCACGTCGCGCAGGGTGAAACCGTCATGGGCGGTGATGAAGTTGACCGAGGAGTAGGGACGCCGGCCGCGCTGATTGAAATGATCGCCCGAGGCGGTGAGCCGGCTGGCCAGGTCGGCAATCTTGCCCTCCTCACCCATCCAGAAGGCCCGCGCGGTATCCCGAAAACGGTCGTTCCATTCCGCCCAGCCCGGCGGAAAACCGCCCACCTGGTAGCCCCCGGGACCGCAGTCCCAGGGCTCGGCAATGAGCTTGCACTGGCTGAGTACCGGGTCCTGGCGGCAGGCCACCAGAAAGCCGTGGCGCTCATCGTAGCCATGGGCATGACGGGCCAGGATGGTCGCCAGATCGAAACGGAAGCCGTCCACCTGCATTTCCGTTGCCCAGTAGCGCAGGGAGTCGGTGACCATCTGCAGCACACAGGGATGGCTGAGATCCAGGGTGTTACCGGTGCCCGAATCGTTGATGTAGTAGCGTCGCTCCTCGGGCATCAGCCGGTAGTAGGTGGCGTTGTCGATACCGCGCATGGACAGGGTCGGCCCCAGCTCGTTGCCTTCGGCGGTGTGGTTGTAGACCACATCGAGGATCACTTCCAGCCCGGCGTCATGCAGATGAGCGACCATCTCCTTGAATTCGCTGATGTTTTCCGTGGCCAGATAGGCAGGGTGGGGGGCAAAGAAGCCGATGCTGTTGTAGCCCCAGTAGTTGCTCAGGTCCTTGTCCAGCAGGTGCTGGTCATTGACAAAGGCATGGATCGGCAGCAGCTCGACGCTGGTGACGCCGAGGGAGCGGATATGCCTTAGCACCTCGGGGTGCATGAGACCGGCGAAGGTTCCGCGGATGGATTCGGGAACCTCGGGATGGCGCATGGTCAGTCCGCGTACATGGGCCTCGTAGATCATGGTGCGATCCCAGTGGGTCTGCGGCCGGGGATGACGCCCCCAGGTGAACGCCGGATCTATGACCCGGGCCTTGGGCACGAAGGGCGCACTGTCGCGCTCGTCGAAGCTCAGGTCCGCGTCAGGCGAGCCTATGGTGTAGCCGAACAGGGCCTCGGACCATTGCAGCTGGCCGACCAGCTGCTTGGCGTAGGGGTCGATCAGCAGCTTGTTCGGGTTGAAACGGTGGCCGGCATCCGGCTCGTAGGGCCCGTAGACCCGATAGCCGTAGATCATGCCCGGGTGGGCATCGGGCAGGTATCCATGCCAGATCTCGTTGGTATATTCCGGCAGTTCGATGCGCTCCAGTTCGCGCTTGCCCTGGCTGTCGAACAGGCAAAGTTCGACCTTGGTGGCATGCGCGGAGAACAGCGCAAAATTCACCCCCAGGCCATCCCAGGTGGCGCCCAGGGGAAAGGGCTGGCCTTCGGCAATACGCGAGCGATGCTGGGCTGTGCGGCCCTGGTTGCTACCCTTGCTGGCATTCATGGTGGATTACTCTTGGGCGGAATCGGCGTCGGACTTCGGCTCTTTGATCTTGGTGGTGCGCGTTACCGGCGGCTTGCGCGCCTTGGCGCTGCTGCGGGCTGCCGGTTTGCCGAGCAGCGCCGGCTTTTCCAGCTGAGTCTCATCAGCCGGGACGGTGCCTGCCTTGCTGCGCGGCTTGCGGGGAGCCGCTTTCTTCTTCGGGGCCGGTTGCAGCTCACCCTGCTGCTCACTGTGCAGCAGTCGGGTTGCCATCTCCCAGTGACGCTGTTCCTGGCCCTCGGGGCGGCCCTCGCTTTCCCAGATCTGATAGGCAAGTTCACGGGTACGCTGTTCGATATCACTCATGACGTGGTGCCTGATGGTAGAGGGGTACAAGAAGGTTGACCGGGGTCTCGGCCAATAGCTCACTGACCGGCACAGCTGGTCCGCTGTGTACCGGGGTGCCGGTGAGGGCACTGCACAGCGGCACGGCGGGCAGGTCGACAAGGGTGTCACCCCAGTTGCCTGGCGGGATGAGTGGCTGTTCGCTGTCGCGCAACAGCGGCGCGGCGAGCCGGGGGACCAGAACCACCGCCAGATGCTCACCATGACGCCGGCAGAAGGCAACCAAGCGATGTGCGTGCTGGCCCTGGACCCGGAGCGGCTGATAATCGCCTCGACTGAAAAGCTCCGGAAACTGCCGACGGGTAGTCAGGACACGGCCGATGAACCACTGCTTGATCCGGCCATCGGTCCAGCTCCGCAGCAGCTCGGTCGGATCCGGACTGGAGCTCAGGCTGGACATCCGCGTGGGGTAATCCACCGGGCGACGGTTATCCGGGTCGACCATGCTGAAATCCCAGTACTCACAGCCCTGATAGAGGTCCGGCACCCCGGGGCAGGTCATGCGCAGCATGCTCTGGGCCAGACCGTTCAGTGCGCCGTTGCAGCCGGTGAGTTGGACCGCATGGGCCAGGGCCCGACGCAGCTCGATGCCCTCGCGGGCGGTCAACAGGCGCTGCAGATAGCTTTCGCAGGCTTGCTCGTAGGTCGCATCCGGTGCTGTCCAGCTGCTGCGCAGCTTGGCTTCGCGCAGGGCCTTCTGCTGCCACTGGCCGGCGCGTTCGGCCAGCGCACCGCAGCCCTGCTGATCATCCGGGTCCAGGCCCAGCGGCCAGTGGGCAAACAGCGTCTGCAGCAGCATGAGCTCGTCAGCCGGCTCCGGCGCCGGGCGACCCGCTGCCAGGGAGCGCAGTGGTTCCGCGAGCTTGTGCCAGAAGCGCACCTGGATACTGAACCAGGGGGCATGCTCGCTGACCACCGCCAGGCGCGCCCGGGCATCCTCGCCGCGCTTGTGGTCGTGGCTGGCGGTGGTCAGCAGGCCCAGGGGGAAATGTTCGGCCTGATCGATGCACTCGGCGTGGAACCACTCCGGTGAGGCACTGAAACGCCCGGGGTCGGAGCCCACATCGTTGCGCGAAAACAACACGGCGGAGCGGTAGAAGGCGGTGTCCTCCACCGCCTTGGCGGCCGCCGGCGCCGTCAGCTGGTGGAAGCGCGCCAGCAGACGCCGTTGAAAGCGCCGTTTACTGCCAGGCGGGGAGGCGTGCAGCGGATCCCCGCCAAGCCAGCGTTCGAGCTGGTCGAGTACCGGCCAGTCGTTCTGGCCCAGCTCGCCCCGGGCCCCCTCCAGCGCCCGATCGAACAGCTGCCGGTCCTGGGGTGTATGCCCGCAGACCCAGGTGTAGGTGCGGTAGACCGGGTAGTGCATGATGAGTGCGCGCAGGCTGCGGCGGATGGCGCCGAGGGTGATGTCCCGGGTGGCCAGGCTGCTGCGGGCCAGACGCAGCAGGCCACGGGCCACTACCTCGAAATCCGCCGCCAGGGAACCTTCGAGTACCATGGCACGCGCCTGGCGTACTTCCTCACTGAAGTCCCCCGGCCTGCCGGTGAGCGAACTCCACAGCTCCGTCAGTTCCCGCTGACCGTCCGAATCGTGCTGCAGCAGGGCTACCCGATTCATGAAGTCGTAGCCGGTAGTACCGTCCACCTGCCAGTCGTTCGGCAGTCGCTCACCGTCAGCGAGGATCTTCTCGACATGGATGGTGAAGGGGCCATGACCGGGCGGCAGCAGGCGTTCGACCCGCCGTCGCAGCCGCCGGCAGTAGGCCCGCGGGTTGGCCAGACCATCGATATGGTCGATGCGCAGGCCGTCAATGAGACCGTCCTGAATGAGTTCAAATACCTTGCGGTGGGTGGCCTCGAATACCTGAGGCAGTTCCGCCCGCAGGGCTATCAGTTCATTCACATCGAAGAAGCGCCGCCAGTTGATATCGTCATTGGCGGTGCGCCAGTGCGCCAGTCGGTAGTGCTGCTGCTCGAGCAGCTGATGCAGAGCCACAGCCGACTCCGGCGTCCGGTTGTTGTACCGGGCCACGGCACGCTCCAGTGCGGCGGCGGCCGGGCCGCGGGCGAGGTCAATCAGCTCGCCATGGATGGTGTGACTGATGCCGGCAATATCCATCTGATCCTCGAGAGCCGCGCAGCGGTCAGCGATGCGGGTAAGGCTGTCATCACCGCTGTCGTCGAGGATCCGGGCGTAGCTGGGAAGGGCCACGGGCAGTTGATGATCGTGGTGGTACAGGTAGAAACAGCCGGTGACCGGGACGAAGGTCAGCCGCAGATTCTCCTGTTTCAGTGTCGTCAGATAGTCGTCGGCGAGGATCGGCAGCAACACCCGGCCACGATTGTACGGATCCTGGCATTGCCAGTTGATGTCGAAGAAGCTGGCGTAGAGGCTGGTACTGCCCCACAGCAGCACATCCTGCCACCAGGGGTTGTGGCAGTCGGCGGCCATGTGGTTGGGTACCAGGTCCAGGATCAGGCCCATACCCCGCTCGCGCAGGGCATGAACCAGGCGGCGCAATGCCTCTTCACCACCCAGTTCAGGGTTGACCCTGGTGGGGTCGATCACGTCATAGCCGTGCAGGGAGCCGGGGCGCGCAGTGAGCAGGGGGGAGGCGTAGATATGGCTGATGCCCAGACGGTCGAAATAGTCCACCCATTCCACGGCGTCGTCCAGGGTAAACCCGGCATGGAATTGCAGGCGCATCGTAGCACGCAGGTCGGTCATTTCGTTTGTTTCCTGGCCAGGTTACGGCGTTCTTCATCAAGGTTCTTCAGGCGCTGTCGGGCGCCCGGTTGTTCCAGCATCCGGCTGGCGGGCAGGGGCCAGCGCCGCCGCCAGTTCGGGTGAGAGTCGGGCGCGCCGGGCAGATTGGGTTGCTCCATCTCGGCCATCACATCCTCCAGTGGCACGATCACCAGGGGCGCCGGGGTGCGGCCGAGGAAGCGGATGCTGGCGTCCAGTCGCAGCTCGTCATCAGTGCCTGTCGGCAGGTTCTCGGCGTGCAGCGCGCTGTCCAGTACCCGAATCTGATGCCGTCGTTCCTGGCGCTGCTCATCGGCCTGCCGTTGATCGCACTGGTCAACTTCCTGGCGCCACTGGATGTCGCGGCCGTTGAGCCAGCCGCAGGTGGTAGGCAGATCGTGGGTGCTGGTGGTGGCGAGGGCTCGGTCGGACCATTGGCCGGGCGCCGGCAGCTCATCATCCTGCTGCTCGAACTGCAGTACCCGCATACCGAGGATCTGGCGCTGCGCCAGGGTCTCCTGAAGGTCGTGGGGGACCGTGCCCAGATCTTCCCCTATGATCAGCGCCCGGTGTCGCCAGGCCTCCAGCGTCAGCAGGCGCAGCAGGTCTTCCAGCGGATAGCGCAGGTAGGCGCCCTGGCTTGCATCGGCGCCGTCGGGGACCAGCCACAGACGCTGCAGTCCCATGATGTGATCAATGCGCAGGCCACCACTGTGGCGCAGGTTGGCCCGCAGCATCCGGATGAAGGCGCTGTAGTCGTGATCGCGCAGGCCCTGGGGCGAGAATGCCGCCACGCCCCAGTTCTGACCTCGGGCATTGAGCAGATCGGGCGGTGCGCCGATGCTGACCCCGGCGAGCAGCTGCTCCTGACAGGCCCAGCCGAAGCTGCCGGCCGGGTCTGCGCCTATGGCCATGTCGGCTATCAGCCCTATGCCCATCCCGGCTTCCCTGGCGCTGTGCTGAGTCCGGGCCAGACCGCGCTCGGCCAGCCACTGGCCGAAGGCGTGGAACTCCAGCTCCTCGGCATGCTGACGGGCAAACTGGCGCACTTCCGGAGACCGGGGTTGACGCCAGTGCGCAGGCCAGCGTCGCCAGTCCGCCCCTTCGCCCTGTTCCAGCAGGTGCTGCTGGAGGGCCTCATGGCAGCAGTGCAACTGCAGCTGCTCGCCGCCCTGCAGGCGAAAGTGCTGAAAATCCTCCTGCGCGGCGACCGGCGCACTGCTGAAGCGCTGAAACAGCCTGCGCAGTATCTTCATGCGCAACGCGGCGGCAGCCGGCCAGTCGATCAGCGCAAGCGCCTCCAACTCGGTACTCTGTTTCTCCAGATTGCAGTCACGCAGGGTCTGTTCGACCCAGGCCGCATCGAGCACCTGAGACGGTGTCGCGTGCAGAACGTTGAAATGATTGCGACTGGAGGGGGAATAGGGGCTGTACTGCTGGGGCAACTGGGTAAACATGGCATGCAGCGGACTGATCGCGAGGACATCGGCGCCCAGGCCACCGGCACTGATGGCCAGCTCTTCGAGTGCGCCGGTGTCGCCCAGACCTCCATCACCCGGGCGGCGCAGGGAATAGACCTGGGCGGCGATACCCCATATGTGATTGCGTCCGGTCAGCTGCGTCACACTCGGGCAGGCGCCGGGGGCACAGGCCAGCAGCCACTCCCCCTCGTCACTGAACAATCGATGGTAGCCACCGGGCTGACCCGGCAGGTGGCCGCGGGCGTTTGTGTGCAGGTCGATTTCACTGCCGTCTTCGCGCTGCAGTCGACAGTGGCTGCCGGGCGGCAATCGCTCACCCAGGTCTATCGGCAGATCAGCGTCGGTGATGATCAGGTGGCCGGACTCGGCCTCCCTGCGCTGGCGCACTTCGCCAAGGCTGGCGCGGATCTGCGCTTCGCTGTCGACGGCCAGGTCCAGCGCCCTGAGCACTGCGCGCATGGCATCCTCGTCCAGCTGGGCGGCCTCGCCATGGGCATCGGTCCACTGGCGCAGCAGACCGACTTCATCGGCCAGTTCGATCAGCGGTCGGCTGCTCATGTTGCTGGATCCAGTACAGCCCGGGAGCTGAATCCGGGAAGCAGCGCTGCATCCTTCGACAGACTGGCTCGGTCGTCGTGGATGACGGTGCTGCCCGGCTCCGGCGCGCTGACCGTGACCGGATGCTCCGACAGGTTGAGATCGATACGCAGTCGGCTGCCGTCGCCCAGTCGCCAGCAGGCGGAGATGGCCTTCTCGCCGAGAATGCGTGCGCCATCGGACTCGCTGCCCGGCAGGCGGGGAATGATATGGGCACGGCGCAGTTGCAGCAGGGTGCGGTAGTAGGCGCGCCAGTCGTCCACCAGTGTCGGGTTGGCGGCTTCCCGATTTGGTACCGATGCCAGGAAGGTAGCCGGATCATTGGGGTCGGGAATGCGCTGGCGCGCTGCTTCGTCGTTGAATGCGCTGAAGTCGGCAAATTCCCTGCGTCGCCCTTCGCGTACCGCCTCGCCCAGTTCCGGCGGGTGATCGGTAAAGAACAGGAAGGGCTGCTCGCAGCCCCACTCCTCACCCATGAACAACAGCGGGATCATGGGGCAGAGCAGGACCAGACCGAGGGCGGCACGCACTGCACGATGGTCCGCCAGGGAAACGAGGCGCTCGCCCAGGGCACGGTTGCCGATCTGGTCGTGATTCTGCAGGAACAGGATGAACGCGGTCGGTGGCAGGTGGCCGCTGGGTTCGCCACGGCTCTTGCCGCTGCGGCTGACTTCGCCCTGGTAGATGAAACCCTCGCGCAGGCAGCGGGCCAGCTTGATGGTGGTGTCCCGGGCAAAATCACTGTAATAGCTTTCCTGCTCACCGGTCATCAGCACGTGCAGGGCGTGATGTCCGTCGTCGTTCCACTGGGCGTCGTAGCCGGCTTCGAGAAGGCTGGCCTGATTGTTCTCGTTTTCCAGCATCAGGTGCACCTGACGGTTGTCAGGCACACTTTCCCTGATCCGCCGTGCCAGATCACGCAGGAAGTTGTCGTCGCCGATGGCATGCACGGCATCCAGACGCAGGCCGTCGATACGATAGTCGATCAGCCACATCAGGGCGTTCTCGAGGAAGAAATTCGCCACCTCGGGCCGACTGAAATCGATCGCTGCACCCCAGGGGGTATTGCTGAGCGGGTCGAAGAAGGCGCTGGCATAATCACCCAGGTAATTGCCCTGCGGACCGAAGTGGTTGTAGACCACGTCCATGAACACCATGAGCCCGAGACCATGGGCGGTGTCGATCATGTCCCTCAGCTCGTCAGGGGTGCCCAGACTGGCCTGGGGAGCGAAGGGGAACACGCCGTCATAGCCCCAGTTGTGTCGGCCCGGGCACTGGCTGACCGGCATCAGCTCTATGGCGGTCACGCCCAGCTCGCGCAGTTCGGCCAACTGCTGGCGAATCCCGGCGAAACCGCCGCAGGCCGCCGGGTGCAGTTCGTAGATCACGGTTTCGTGCCAGGGTCGCCCGTGCCAGTCGCTGTTTTGCCAGGGGTAGGCAGCGGGGTCGACCACGCAGCTCGGGCCCTCCAGTCCCTGGGGCTGATAGCGCGAGGCCGGATCAGGTACCGACAGGCGATCATCGATCAGGAAACGGTACAGGGTGCCGGCGCCGCAGTTGACTCGAACGCTGTACCAGCCCTCGTCCTGATGCAGCATGCGGTGCACGCTGCCGTCCCCCAGACGGACGGCGACGCTGCGCGCATCCGGTGCCCACAGGGAGAAGCAGGTGGCACCGTCGGGTTGCAGCGTAGCGCCGTGCAGATGCGTCAGCTCGCGCATGCGCGGACTCTCCGGCGGCTGGAGAAGGCCGCATCAGTGCCATCTATGAGGCGACGGTAAAGCCGGTCATAGGGCTGCACGGCCTGGTGCCAGTACAGCGGGGCGGCCATCGCCTTGCGCCGCATGGCATTGAGCAGCAGTGGCCGCCGATGCACGTTCAGGGCGCGGCCTATGGCTTGCAGATAACTGTCCAGCGTGGCTTCGCGGAACAGGAAACCTGTTACCCCGTCCTCGATGGTATCGGCCAGGCCACCGGTGCGACGCGCGATCGGCAACGAGCCGTAGCACTGCGCGTAGCTCTGGCTCAGGCCGCAGGGTTCATAGCGCGAAGGCATGAGCAGGAAGTCGCTGCCGGCAATGATCCGCCGGGCCTCCGTCTCGCAGAAGGTGAGGTTGACTCCGACACGACCGGGGAAACGGGTGGCCAGCGCTTCCACTTGTTGCTCCAGAGCACGTTCACCCTGACCGATGATGGCGATCCGGCCGCCACCGGCGACAATGTGCTCGGCCGCCGCCAGGGTCAGATCGATGCCTTTCTGGTGAACCAGGCGTGACACCACGGCGAACAGCGGGCCGTCGTCGTGCAGGTCGAACGTTCGTGCCACGTGGCGGGCATGAAGCTGCTTGGCTTCCCACTGTCCGGACTTGAACCCCTGGAGCAGGCGGGGATCATTGGCCGGATCCCAACTGTCGTCAATGCCGTTGACGAAGCCGCACAGCAGGCCCTCGCTGGTCTTGCGCCGCAGCAGCCCTTCCAGCCCGCAACCGAAGGCAGCCGAGGTGATTTCGTGGGCATAGGTATGACTGACGGTGGAGATGCGGGTGGCATAGTTGATCCCGGCCTTCATGCAGGACAGCTTGCCGTAGTATTCCATGCCCTCGGGGCTCAGCGCTTCGGCGGGCAGGCCCAGCTCCACATGGCTTTCCATCTCGCACAGGCCCTGGTAGGCCAGATTGTGGATGGTGAAGATGCAGGGCGTGTTCTGGCCGCTCCACTTCATGTACGCCGGGGTCAGGCCGGTAGGCCAGTCGTTGGCATGCACCAGGTCCGGTGTCCAGTTGCGGATCCCGCTGCCACCGGCAATCTGCGCGGCCGCCAGGGCCAGGCGGGCGAAGCGGATATGATTGTCCGGCCAGTCGTTGCCCTGACTGTCGCCGTAAGGGTTGCCCTCGCGATCATACAGTTGCTGACACAGAACCACGTGCACCACCAGCTGATCAGGCAGTGTCAGTTCGCCGATCAGGCAGGGCGGGATGGCACCACGTCCCGGCAGCTTGCCGATGACCCGCATCGGCAGGCCACTGCGCATCACCTGGCGATAACCGGGGATGAGTACCCGGACATCATGATGCCGGGACAGCGCCCGGGGCAGGGCAGCGGATACATCGCCGAGCCCGCCCACCTTGACCAGATCAGTGAACTCCGACGTGACAAAGAGAATACGCTGGGCATCCGGTGGAGTGGACCGGGTCAGTGACAAGGGTGTCAGTGTTGATGCAGCGTGTTTGAACGACTCTTCCGGCAGGACCGCCGCGGCATTTCCCATACCATCCTCCAAACCCTGTAGATTGCAGCTCGATAATGTGTAGCCGACTTGGCTGACTCGGTGCCGGCAATTGCTGCCGGGGACGCTTGCTGTTCTGTCCATCACTCAATTCAGTGACCGATGGGTCTGATAGAAGTTTCGACTTTTTCGTCTGGCTGTGATCGTCGGTTGGGGGAACTTGCATGCAGGGCCAGGCGCTCTAAACCGGTATTGATCCGCGCAACGGCCAGAGGAGAACAGCAAGATGCATGAATTGCAGCCCGTGGTGGACTATCTGAAGAACAACGAACTGATTCTGGCCACCGCCGAATCCTGTACCGCCGGCCTGATTGCGGCCCGCTTGGCCGAGGTGTCCGGCAGCGGTGCGGTGATGGAATGCGGCTACGTGGTGTATGCGGTGGAGGCCAAGCGCGAGATGCTCGGGGTAAGTCAGCGGACGATCGATGAATTCGGCCTGACCAGCGAGGAGGTGGCGCGGGAAATGGCCCTCGGTGCGTTGGAAAACTGCGGTGCCGGCATCACGCTGGCCAATACCGGTCTGGCCGAAGCCGATGGCGAGCTCGATGGAACCCTGTGCTTTGCCTGCGCCATGCTGGTGGAAGGTGAACCCCGGGTGGTCAGCGAGACCATCAAATTCCCCGGTGAGCGCAACGAGGTGCGCGAGCAGGCGGCGCGCCATGCGTTGCTGTCAGTGGAGCGTTATGTGGCCCGGCTGCGCAATCCCTTCGAGAACCACTGAGTGGTTACCAGAAGCCCTCGGGATGGCGTTCGCGCAGTTCCGGCAGGGATAGCTGGAAGGCTTCACGGAACAGGTCGTCGAGCTGGGTATCCAGCACCATGCTGTTGATCGATTCCAGTCCCGCGCTGAGCCGGCGACAACTGCCCTCCGGAACCAGCAGCAATTGATGCAGCACCCGGCCGTCGCTGTCGAGTCGGATCAGATAGTGACTCGAGCGGCTGTCAGCGTCGCGGCTGACCTGCAGGCACAACTCCGGGGGCGTGCCCTGCACATGCACCCGGGCATGCAACCCGGCTTCACCGGCCGCCAGTGCGGTCCGTTCGAACAGCGGCGCAGCCCTGGCCAGCAGGACCTCGCTGTACTGCTGGCGGTGCTGGTCGGTCACGGCGGTCATGCTGGTCATGGCGGCTCCTGTCAGGACTCTGTGGTTAGAAGCTTTGACCGGCGCCCGGGCGACGAGTTGTACCGCCAGGGGGAAAAAATAACGCGAACCTCTGCCAGAGGCGGGCCTCCAACCCTACAGGTGCCCCTGCACCTGCATGTACAACCTGATTGGAGGCCAAGCACATGACTCAACGTAGAGGTGGTAAAGGCAATTTTGCTGAAAACCCGCAACGTGCAGCGGAAGCTGGCAGAAAAGGCGGTCAGGCCAGCGGTGGTAACTTCAAGAACAATCCGCAGCGGGCGGCGGAGGCCGGACGCAAGGGCGGGCAGCAGAGCAGACGGAGCTGATTGACGACGGCGGAGGTCGCCAGACCTCCGTTCCCGCCCCGTCGCCGCCCGGGCGGCGGGGTTCAGCAGTACCCCCGATCGCGGTTTACCCATCTTTGTAAATTGCAAACCTGATCATTATCCCGGTCCGGGTGGACTGTAGCCGGGCTGGGGCTGCACTGTTATGCTTCAGGCATCATCCTTCGCCCACAACGGGCCAACTCAAGAGGTAAGCATGAAGCGGAATCTGCTGGCAGCCACTGTAGCGATAGGTATTGTGACCCTGGTGGGCTGCAATAATAAGGACAAGGAACAGAACGTGGAACTCACCACGTCGATTCAGCAGGCCTCCTACGGCATAGGTCTGAACATGGGTCAGACGCTGGCGCAGGACGGTCTTAACGATCTGGATCTCGATGCTCTGAAACTGGGCATGCAGGATGCGCTGGGTGGCAAGCAGCCGCGCCTGGAGGACAAGGACATTATTGCCGCCTTCGGTGACCTGCAGGCCAGGCTGGAAGAGAAGGCCAGCGAGGCGGACGAGGCCAATCAGCAGGCCGCGGCCGACTATCTGGCGGACAATGCCAAGCGTGAAGGTGTCACTACTACCGATTCCGGTCTGCAGTACGAGGTCATTGAATCCGGTAATGCCGACGGCGCCCAGCCCGGTGCCGATGACGTGGTAACCGTGCACTACGAGGGTCGCCTGATTGATGGCACCGTATTCGACAGCTCCCTGCAGCGCGGCGAGCCCATCGATCTGCCGGTGGGCCAGGTGATTCCCGGTTGGGTAGAGGCCCTGCAGCTGATGCGTGTGGGCGACAAATGGAAAGTCACCATTCCCAGCGAGCTGGCTTACGGCCCGGTGAGCCCGAGTCCGCTGATTCCGCCGAATTCCGTGCTGGTGTTCGACATGCAGCTGCTCGGTATTCAAGGGAACGGCGACACCGAGTGAGTAGAAAGGTAACGCCCTCGGAGGGGCAGGGCAGACGCACCTGTCCCCTCGGTGTTACTGTTATGCACATTTCCCGGTGACGGTCCAGTCCCGGGAAGACGTCTCCCAGCAGATTTTGTGCCAAGCGCAAGTGCCTGTTTTTCAAGTCTTTTCTTCCTGATTAAAAAATACCCAGCAGTGTCCAGCTGCATTTTCATGCGGCTTTGGGCGATTTGATCAGGGCTTGTTCACAGAGTTATCCACAGGATCTGTGGGTAACCCCGGCGAAGGCGCCGGGGTTGTCGGGAAGGGAAGGTCAGCCCGCTTTGGCTACCTGAGCCTGCAATTGCAGCAGGTCGATGAGGATGTGGCCGGTTTCGGCGAGGAAGGGGTCCTTGGCGGCATCGACTTCGTCATCGGTATCCGGAATGCCGGCGGTCTCGAGCAGCGGATCTTCCTTCTCCAGTTTTTCCAGCGGCTCTTCGCCCAGGGCCCGGCGGCGGGCATTCTCCATGGCCAGCAGCTTCTCTTCGAACTCTTGCTGCTCGGCCCGGCGACGCTCTTCGTTCAGCGGCAGGTATTCCCGCTCCTGCATGGCCCGGTTGAGGTCGATGCGGGCCATGGTGTAGATGAACTCGGGATTCTTCTCCGCCCGTGCCTTGTGCCGGTCGATCAGCTGGGGTACCAGTACCTGCAGCATGTTATCGGCCTTGTACGGCACCGGCGGGATGGTATCCCAGGGCAGGGCGCGGGGCAGGCTGCTTTCACCGAAATCGGCGGTTTCCAGGAGCGACGGATAGAGGATGTCCGGGACCACGCCACGGTTCTGCGTGCTCTGTCCGGACACCCGGTAGAACTTCGCCAGGGTGAACTTGAGTTCGCCATGGTTGAGCGGCTGGATCGACTGCACCGTCCCCTTGCCGAAGGTCGGCTCGCCGATCACCAGGCCACGCCCATAGTCCTGCACCGCGCCGGCAAAGATCTCCGAGGCAGAGGCAGACAGCTTGTTGACTATCACCGCCAGGGGGCCGTGGTAGACCACGCCGGCATCGGGATCATCCAGCACCTGCACCTGTCCCTTGGCGTCGCGTACCAGCACACTGGGGCCCTGACCTATGAACAGGCCGGTCAGCTCGGTGGCCTCCTGCAGGGAGCCGCCGCCATTGTTGCGCAGGTCCAGAACGATGCCGTCAATGTTCTGTTCCTGCAGCTCGCTGAGCAGCCGGCGAACATCGCGGGTGGTGCTGCGATAATCCGGATCACCCCGGCGATAGGCCTTGAAATCGATATAGAAGCCGGGCACCTCGATCACCCCGATACGGTAATCCTGGCCCTGCTCGTTGAATTCCAGCACCGAGGATTTGGCGGCCTGGTCCTCCAGTTTGACCGCTTCACGCACCAGAACCACCTCGCGGCTGGTCATGTCACTGGGCGGGTTGCTGGCGGGAATGACTTCCAGGCGCACGGTGGAGCCCTTGGGACCGCGGATCAGCTTGACGACTTCATCAAGCCGCCAGCCGACCACATCGACCATTTCGCCGTTGCCCTGGGCCACGCCGATGATGCGATCGGCCGGAGCCAGCTGCTTGCTCTTCTCCGCCGGACCGGCCGGCACCAGACGGACGATCTTGGTGTGGTCGTTGTCGCTTTGCAGCACGGCGCCGATGCCCTCGAGGGACAGGCTCATGTTGATGTCGAAGTTCTCCGCGTTATCCGGAGACATGTACTGGGTATGGGGGTCGTAGACCTGGGCCAGGGCATTGATGTAGTTCTGGAAGATGTCCTCGCTGCGGGTCTGGTACAGGCGCTTCTGCTGGTTGGCGTAGCGTTTCTCGAGCAGCTCCTGGATGGAGTCGGTTTCGCGGCCGGCCAGTTTCAGCCGCAGCACCTCATCCTTGATCTGCTGGCGCCAGAGGCTGTGCAGCGCGCTGTCGTCAGCGGGCCAGTCCGCCTTCTCGCGATCGATCAGGATCATCTGGTCGCCGCTGAAGTCCAGCTTGTCTATGCCTTCGCTCAGCAGCTGACGGGCAAAGGCGATACGCTGGTCGGCACGCTGGATCTGCCGGGTATGCATGGCGAAACCGACGCTCAGGTCACCGGCCTGCAGCAGGTCATCGAACTTGTAGCGGTATTCGGAGAAATCACGGATGTCCGCTTCGGTAAAAAGACTGCGCTGTGGATCCAGCTGGCGCAGGTAGGTGTCGAAAACCTCGCTGGACAGCTCATCGTCCAGGCGGATCCGGTTGTAATGGTGACGACGCAGCAGTTCGACGGTATTGAGACTGGCGATCATCTGCTCACGGGTCGGCTGCAGACTCTCCAGATCCAGAACAGGGATAGCGCTAACTGCCTCGTCAGCGACGGCATTGCCCACGCCCAGACAGAGGAGGGCAATGAGGCAGGATTTGCGCAGGGTGGTAGATAGTGTCATCTGAGGTATCGTGTCCGGAGAGCTGAAGGTATGCTTTCTTTAGTGTGCTGACGGAAGCCGTGGGTTCCCGTTTTCAGGTCATTCAACGAATCAATATTGGAGGCACAGTGAGAGGATTGCAAGCTGAAGGTGGGGTGCTGAGCTGGCGTACGGAGCCGGCTGTCGCCCTGCAACCCGGGCAGGTTCGGGTGAGGGTCAAGGCTGCTGGAATCAACCGTGCGGACCTGCTGCAGAAAGCCGGCCACTATCCGCCGCCGCCGGGTACAACCGATATTCTCGGGCTCGAATGTGCCGGCGAGGTGATCGAAACGGCCGGTCAGACCCGCTGGCAGGTGGGGGACAGGGTATGCGCGCTGCTCGCCGGTGGCGGCATGGCCGATGAGGTGGTGGTCGATGCCCGGCACCTGCTGCCGGTACCCCGGGATATGGCCTGGGAAGACGCAGCGGCGATTCCCGAGGTGTTCAGTACTGCCTGGCTGAACGTGTTTGAGCTGGGCGCAGCCCAGCCCGGGGAGAAGGTGCTGATCCACGCCGGGGCCAGTGGTGTCGGCACCGCGGCGATCCAGTTGTGCAAGGCCTTCGGCAACCCCTGCTGGGTGAGCCTGGGCTCCCAGGAGAAACTGGAAACCTGTCAGGCCCTGGGGGCTGAGGGCGGGGTGCTGCGCCATGATGGGATTGCCGCTCTGAAGGACTTCGGGCCCTTCAATGTGGCGCTGGATCCGGTCGGCGCCACCTATGCTCCCGAGCATCTGGATCTGCTGGCCCAGGACGGGCGCTGGGTACTGATCGGTCTGATGGGCGGTCGTAATGCCGAGCTGGATCTGGCCAAGGTACTGGTCAAGCGGCTGCAGCTGACCGGCTCCACGCTGCGCACCCGCAGCGCCGACTTCAAGGCCGGACTGCTGGCGCGGATGGAAGAGAAGCTCTGGCCCCTGTTCGAATCCGGACAATTGAAACCTCTGGTGGCCCGGACCTACACCTTCGATCAGGCCGAGGAGGCCTTTGCCGAGCTGGCCAGGGATCAGGTGGTCGGCAAGATAGTGCTGGTCAACAACTGAGGAGTGAGGGGCGGCGGTCCGACGGTCCGGTGCCCGGGGTTCGCACCGGGGCGGTGCTCCTACAGTTGCGGCCTTGATGTCTAATCGTTTTTGTGGGAGCCGCCGCCCCGGGGGCGAATGGGGGCGAATGGGGGCGAATGGGGGCGGTGCCCATGCCGACTGCGTTTTGCACGGAGCGGCCCGGCGTTGCCTGCGGTTCGCATCGAGCGGTCCGGCGTCCCGGCGGTGCCTGGGGTTCGCACCGGGCGGTCCGGCGTCCCGGCGGTGCTCCTACAGTTGCGGCCTCGATGTCTGTTTGTTTTTTGTAGGAGCCCCCGCCCCGGGGGCGAATGGGGTGTCGAGCGCCTGCGCTACACCCCGGCCTTCACACCTGCGTACTGTTGAGAAACGCGGTCAGCACCTTCTGCAGATATTCCACATCCTTCACCCCCGCCAGCTCGCGGATCGAGTGCATGGCGAAGGTCGGCGCGCCTATGTCGACGGTACGCACGCCCAGACGACTGGAGGTGATGGGCCCTATGGTGCTGCCGCAGCCCATGTCGCTGCGCACCACGAAGGTCTGCACCGGTACCCCGGCCTGCTGGCACAGATGGCGGAACAGGGCCGCGGTTTCGCTGGTGGTGGCGTAGCGCTGGTTGTTGTTGATCTTGATCACCGGACCGGCATTGAGCTGCGGGCCGTGATTGCCGTCATGACGGTCGGCATAGTTGGGGTGGATGCCATGGGCGTTGTCCGCTGATACCAGCACCGAACGCTGGATGGTGCGGATGCGCTGCTGGTCGTCGGGAATCAGGCGACGCAGGACATCCTCCAGGAAGGGGCCGTCGGCGCCGCAGCAGGAGCTGGAGCCGACCTCTTCGTGGTCGGTACAGACCAGCAGGCAGGCCTGCTCACCATCGCTGGCCAGCAGCGCCTCCAGCCCGGCATGGCAGGACAGCAGGTTGTCCAGCCGGGCCGCAGCCAGAAAATCGCCATCCAGACCCACCACCGCCGGCGCCTGGGTGTCGTAGAAGCTCAGCTCGTAATCGAGCACGGTCAGCGGGCCGTGTTCGGGGTGACGGCCCTGCAGTTCGCTGGCCAGCAGGGCGCGCAGGTCCCGGCCGGGTTCGATGCTGTGGGCCAGCACCGGGGGCAGGTCGGTTTGGGGGTTGACCGCAAAGCCGCTGTTGACGTCGCGGTTGAGGTGGATGGCCAGGCTCGGAATGATGGCAATGGCGCGCTGGAAATCCACCAGCAGGTTGAGCAGCTGCCCCTGGGCATTGCGCGCAGTCACGCGACCTGCCAGCGACAGGTCACGGTCGAACCAGGGCGCCAGCAGAGCGCCGCCGTAGACTTCCACGCCCAGTTGCCAGAGCCCCTGACGGTTCAGTTCCGGCTGCGGCTTGACCCGCAGGCAGGGACTGTCGGTGTGCGCGCCGATCAGCCGGATGCCGCGCTCCAGCGCGCCGGGCTGACCCAGGCTGAAGGCAATCAGCGAAGACTGGTTGCGCAGCACGTAGTAGCGCCCACCAGCCGTGAGATCCCACTCGTCACGCTCGTTCAGCTGCTGATAGCCGGCGGCCTGCAGACGTTCCGCCAGGCTGCGGGCGGCATGGAAGGGCGTGGGGGAAGCCTGGATGAAATCGGCGAGGGATTGACTGGTGCTGTTGTGCAACGTGAATTCTCCTGTTCAGAACGGGGCCGGGCTGTCGAATACCATGCGCTGACCGGTCTGCGGATGGTTGATCTCCAGCCGCGCGGCATGCAGGGCCAGTCGCGGGCAGGCGTTGAGTGCCTGTTCATGGGCGTAGAGCCGGTCGCCCAGCAGCGGATGGCCGATGCTGAGCATGTGCACGCGCAACTGGTGGGAGCGTCCGGTTATGGGGGTCAGCTCCACCCGGCAGTAATCGCCAAGGCGTTCCAGGACCTGCCAGAAGGTCTGCGCCGGCTTGCCCAGCTCATGGTCGACAATGTGCCGGGGTTTGTTCGGGGGATCATACCGCAGGGGCAGGTCGATATGCCCGGCATCGGCCTCCGGCTGGCCCCAGCACAGGGCAATGTAGCGCTTGCCGGTCTCGCGGTCGTGGAACTGGCGGGACAGCTCGCGGTGACTGTCCGGGTCCCGGGCGATGACCAGAATGCCGGAGGTTTCCCAGTCCAGACGGTGCACTATGCGCGCTTCGGGGTAGCCGTTGTCCTGCAGGCGGGTGATCAGGCAGTCCTTGTTGTCCTCGGCACGCCCGGGCACCGAGAGCAGCAGGGTGGGTTTGTCAACGATCAGGAAGGCGGGATCCTCATGGAGGATACCGATATCGGTCAGGGGCATCGGGGGTCCAAGGTGCCGCCCGGGGACGGCACCTGTCTGTCAGCGATCGGGGAGGGTGATGTTCAGTTCGAGGATGGAGCAATCGTCCTGATTATCCAGGGCTACATGCACCTGATCCCGGTCGATGGGTACGTACTTGCTGATCACGTCGATGATTTCCTGCTGCAGCTGCGGCAGGTAATCGGGCTGACTGCGCTGGCCACGTTCATGGGCAACAATGATCTGCAGGCGCTCCTTGGCCACGGAAGCAGGGGATTCCTGCTTCTTGCGCCGGGTGAAGTAATCGAACAGGCTCATGGTCATCCTCCGAACAGGCGCTTGAGCAGCCCTTTCTTCTGGGCTTCGAGGAAGCGGTGGGGCACTTCCTTGCCAAGCAGGCGTTCGACGGCATCACTGTAGGCCTGACCAGCATCGCTCTTGTCGTCCATGATCACCGGGATGCCCTGGTTGGAGGCCTTGAGGACGGCCTGGGACTCGGGGATCACGCCCAGCAGCGGAATCGACAGGATATCCTCGACGTCGCTGACCGAGAGCATCTCGCCGCTTTCCACGCGGGCCGGGCTGTAGCGGGTCAGCAGCAGGTGTTCCTTGATCCGCTCGCCCTGTTCGGCACGGCGGGACTTGCTCGACAGCACGCCGAGCATGCGGTCGGAGTCGCGGACAGATGACACTTCCGGGTTGGTGACCACGATCGCCTCGTCGGCGAAGTACATGGCCAGGTGAGCGCCCTTCTCGATACCCGCCGGCGAATCGCAGACGATGTAATCGAAGGTTTCGCTCAGCTGATTGAGAACGCCTTCCACTCCCTCCAGAGTCAGCGCGTCCTTGTCCCGGGTCTGGGACGCCGGCAGGATGTAGAGGTTGTCCGAGCGTTTGTCCTTGATCAGCGTCTGATTGAGGTTGGAGTCGCCGTTGATCAGGTTGACGAAGTCGTACACCACACGACGCTCGCAGCCCATGATCAGGTCGAGGTTACGCAGCCCCACATCGAAGTCGATGATGACCGTCTTGTATCCACGCAGAGCGAGCCCGG
The DNA here is from genome assembly GCF_900115905.1 of Halopseudomonas formosensis. Classification (GTDB taxonomy): domain Bacteria; phylum Pseudomonadota; class Gammaproteobacteria; order Pseudomonadales; family Pseudomonadaceae; genus Halopseudomonas; species Halopseudomonas formosensis. The sequence continues at coordinate 131,457 of NZ_FOYD01000003.1, read as the reverse complement.
TACCGATGGCAGCGCTGGTAGTGGTTTTGCCAACGCCCCCCTTGCCTGAGGTAATGACTAGGATCTTTGCCAAAATGACCTTCCTGACTGATCTTTGAATGTTTGATGGGGCGCACAAAATGCTGTGACTGGGCGCCGTTGCTGCTGACCGGCCTGGCCCGGTAACAGCGCTCCAGGCCACGGCATACGGGTGTTTCCGACTGGGAAAACAGTATCTGTCAAAGGGCTGTTATCTTCAAGCTGTCCCCCTCAAGTGCGATCTGCGACGCCGCTTTCCACAACGGCTGCCGGCGCAGGTCCTCGGCGACCTTGTACTGACCCGCCACCGAGACCAGTTCGGCCTCCAGCGACTGACAGAAGATCCGTGCCCCGGTGTCCCCACGCACCCCGGCCAGGGCGCGGCCGCGCAGCGGGCCGTAGACATGGATGTGGCCGTCGGCAAGCAGCTCCGAGCCGGCGCTCACCGGTGCCAGTACTATCAGGTCTCCACCAGGTGCATATACCTGCTGCCCGGAGCGTACCGGCGTGGTGATGACCCTGGTCGGCGTCGGCTGGGCGGGAGCCACTTCCGGCGCCGGCGGGTTGGCGGTTGGTTGTTGGGCAACAGCCTGCGGCTGGGGTTCCGTGGTTTCCAGCGGTTTGTCGCGGCCGCCCCGTCCCGGGGGCAGCAGCACCAGGCTCGACTGCTGCGCCAGCGGGCGGTAATCCTCGGAGCCACGCAGGGCGACCGGCAACAGTCCATGGTCGCGGCAGATGCGCAGCAGCGCAATCAGGCCGGAGATGTCCAGCCGGTCATCAAGTTTTTCCAGGCTGATCAGTACCGGGGTGTCCTGGAAGAAATTCGGTGCCTGCTCGACCTTTTCCGCCAGCTGAATGGCGAAGCGTTCCGGTGCCTGGCGCACCAGTTCCACCACGGTCATGGCCAGCATGCCGCCCTTGAGGTGGAAGACGGGGTCGCTGTCGAGCAGGTCGAGGTTCGAGTTGGAAGTCATGATGGATCCATAGAGCATTGGGTGGGCACACTTATATAGTCTGCAAGAATTGACGGCAAGCCGAAACCGGAATTGATCTTCCTGCCGGGATTTTCCCTCCCGGCGACGGGCCGGGTAGAATGGATGCCCCGTTTCTGTCTGCATGGTTCTGCGATGACTCGTCCCGGCTTCAAGGCTGCACTGCTTCACCCCCGCTACTGGCCGATGTGGCTCGGCCTGGGGGTGCTCTGGCTGATCATCCAGCTGCCCTATCGGGTTCTGCTTCCTTTGGGGCGGGCCGTGGGCTGGCTGATGTACCTGTTCATGCGCGAGCGGCGGGAGATCGCCAGGATCAACCTTGAACTGTGCTTTCCGGACTGGAGTTCGGAGCGCCGGAAGAAGGTGCTGCGGGAGAACTTCGCCTCCAACGGCATCGCCCTGTTCGAGATGGCCATGGCCTGGTGGTGGCCCAAACGGCGACTGGCGCGACTGGCCCGGATCGAAGGTCTTGAACATCTGCAGCAGGCGGCGGCGCAGGGGCAGGGCGTGGTGCTGATGTCAGCGCACTTCACTACGCTGGAAATTGGCGCCGCGCTGCTCGGCCAGAAAGCCACCATCGACGGCATGTACCGAGAGCACAAGAACGCGGCTTTCGACTACGTGCAACGCCGGGGCCGCGAACGGCACAATGCCGACGCCGTGGCGGTGGAGCGCGAGGATGTGCGCAGCATGCTCAAGTCTCTGCGCAAGGGGCGGGCCATCTGGTATGCACCGGACCAGGACTACGGTCGCAAGGCCAGTGTCTTCGTGCCGCTGTTCGGCGTGACCGCTGCCACGGTGACGGCGACCGCGACCTTTGCCCGCCTCGGCAAGGCTCTGGTGGTTCCCTTTACCCAGACCCGGCTGGCGGATGGGAGTGGCTATCTGCTCAGGGTGCATCCGCCACTCGAGGACTTCCCGAGCGGGGATGATGAAACCGACGCGCGGCGGATCAACCAGTGGGTCGAGCAGGAGATACTGCAGCAGCCGGAGCAGTACATGTGGGTACACCGGCGCTTCAAGACACGCCCCGAGGGCGAGCCCCGGCCCTATCCCAAGCGCAGTCGCAAGCGCCGCAAGCGGAGGAGCGCGGCCTGATGAACCGGCCCGGCAGGGAGGCAAGCCAGCGTCTGGCGCTGATTCTCTCCGGAGGCGGCTCCCGGGCCGCCTATCAGGTGGGAGTACTGGCCGGCCTGCGCCAGCTGACCGGGGCGAATGCGCCCAATCCGTTTCCCATCATCACCGGTACTTCCGCCGGGGCGATCAACGCCCTGGCACTGGCGACGCACTCGGCCAGTCTGCATACCGCGGTCGACAGCATGCTGGCGGTCTGGGCCGGCTTTCGCAGTGACCACGTGATGCGCACTGACTGGCCGGGGCTGCTGGCCCAGGCCTGGCGCTGGTCGCACACCAACCTTCTGGGCACGAGCGGTGGGAATACCACCGCGCTGCTGGACAATAGCCCCCTGCGCTCCCTGCTTGCCCGGCACATGCGTTTCGGTTGTATCGAGGAAGGGCTGCAGGCCGGACGCCTGCAGGCGGTCTCGGTCTGCGCCTTCGACTACCATGCCTCGCGCTCGGTGTACTTCTATCAGAGCCACCACCGTATCACCCCCTGGCGGCGGCACCGACGGGTCGGGGTGCAGACCCGGCTGGGGCTCGACCACCTGATGGCCTCGGCGGCGATTCCCCTGCTGTTCCCGCCGGTCTATCTGAACCGCAGCTGGTACGGCGATGGGGCCGTGCGCCAGCAGGCGCCGCTGAGTCCGGCGCTGCACCTTGGAGCCAATCGGGTTCTGGTGATAGGCGTTACTCACCGGACCGGCAGCGGTCCGTCGTCGATGCCCGCGGCTGCGGCCGATCAGACGCCACCGCCACCCACGCTGGCACAGCTGGGCGGCCATCTGCTGCACAGTACCTTCATCGACAACCTGGAAACCGACCTGGAACAGCTGGAGCGCCTCAACTTCCTGGCGTCGCACTCGGCACTGGACGGGCGGGACACCGGTCTGCGGCATGTGGACGTCATGGTGATATCGCCCAGCGAACCGCTGGATGTGATCGCGGCGCGTCACCGGCGCGCGTTGCCGGCGGCGCTGCGGCTGTTTCTGCGCGGCAGTGGTGCCACCCGAAGCTCTGGCAGTGACCTGCTGAGCTACCTGCTGTTCGAGGCGGAGTACTGCAATGAACTGATCGAGCTGGGCCGGCGCGACGCTCTGGCCCGGGCCGATGACCTGTGCAACTTCCTGGGTCTGGAGAGGGTGCAAGCCGGGGCCTGACGTCGGTGCGCCAGACCCCGGGGCGGATCAGCCGACCACCATGATGCGCAGGGCATCCAGGCGGATCTTGGCCTGGCCCAGCACTTCCATGCCCTGTTCGCGCTGGCTCTGCAGCGCATCGATCTCGCTCTGGCGTACCAGCGGGTTGACCTGCTGCAGGGCCTTGAGTCGGGCAATCTCCTCATCCAGCTCACTGGTGAAACGCTCGCTGGCCTGCTGTACCAGCTCGGCATGCTGCAGATCGGCCAGGGCCTCGGCCCGGTCCAACAGCTGCTCCACGGTATCTCGCTGGCTCTTGGCGATCTTGCTGGCCAGGTGCTTGGGCAGACTCTCGAGCTGGGCATCCAGCGTCTCGAAGGCGACCTTGGCAGCCAGGTCGTTGCCACCCACATCCAGCAGCACACGCACCGGTGTCGGCGGCAGATAGCGCTGCAGCTGCAGCTGGCGCGGGGCGATGGCCTCGCTGACGAACAGGCATTCCAGCAGCATGGTGCCGGGCTTGAGTGCCTTGTTCTTGAGCAGTGCCACGGCGCTGTTGCCCATGCTGCTGGACAGCACCAGATCCATGCCACCCTGTAGCATGGGGTGTTCCCAGGTGATGAACTGCATGTCCTCGCGCGACAGGGCGGTGTCCCTGTCGTAGGTGATGGTCACGCCCTCGTCGTCGCCGAGGGGGAAACCGGCATCCAGCATGCGTTCGCTGGGACGCAGCACCAGGGCGTTGTCCGAGTGGTCCTCACTGTCGATGCCGAAGACGTCAAACAGGCGCTCCATATAGATGGGCAGCTGGAAGTCGTTGTCCTGCTGCTCGATGGCGTCGATCAGCTTCTGCGCATCGCCGGTGTGGCCGCGCGAATGCAGCTCCAGCAGGCGGTCGCGACCGCGCTGCAGTTCTGCCTCCAGCTCGCTGCGGGTGCGGGCAGCCTCGGTGAGCAGGGACTGCCATTGCTGCGGGTCCGGATGGTCGAGCTGGCGCAGCAGGCTGGCGCCGAACTGGTGCTGCAGGGCGCTGCCGGCGGGGCAGGTGGCGCGGAAGGCGTTCAGTGCCTGGTCGTACCACTGGAACAGATATTCCTGGGCAGTGCCTTCCAGATAGGGGACATGCAGCTGGATGGTGTGGCGCTGGCCGATACGGTCGAGACGACCGATGCGCTGCTCCAGCAGATCCGGATGGGCGGGCAGGTCGAACATCACCAGATGGTGGGCAAACTGGAAGTTGCGGCCCTCGCTGCCGATCTCGGAACAGATCATCACCTGGGCGCCGAATTCCTCGTCGGCGAAGAAGGCCGCCGCGCGGTCGCGCTCGACTATGCTCATGCCCTCGTGGAAAACCGTGGCCGGGATGCCACTGCGCACGCGCAGGGCATCGTCCAGATCCAGGGCGGTCTCGGCATGCGCGCAGATGACCAGTACCTTGCTGTGCTTGAGCATCTTCAGGGTGTCGATCAGCCAGTCGACCCGGGGGTCCAGTTGCCACCAGCGGCTGCCGTCCGCTTCGGTCTCATCCTGCAGGCCGTTCTCCGGATAAAGCGCGGCGCGCCCTTCCAGGTCCTCATAGATGGCCGGACAGGCCAGCGGGTAGGCGTGCAGCTCCCGCTCGGGGAAACCGCTGATCACCGCGCGGGTGTTGCGGTAGAGCACTCGACCGGTGCCGTGGCGGTCGAGCAGCTGGCGGATCAGACTGCGGCGCGCTTCCTCGGCGACAGTCTCATCGGCGTCGTCCAGCCTGTCGATGATGGCAGTCGCGCTGGCACCGAGCCAGTCGATCAGTGCCAGTCGGTCACTGTCGGCCAGCTGGCGGGTATCGAGCAGGCGCTGTACCGCATCGGCAATCGGCTGATAGCGCTCGTTTTCCTCGCGGAAGGCCTGCAGATCATGGAAACGGTCCGGGTCGAGCAGGCGCAGGCGGGCGAAATGGCTGGCCTGGCCCAGCTGCTCGGGGGTGGCGGTCAGCAGCAGCACGGCGGGAATGCGTCCGGCGAGCTGTTCGATCAGCTGGTATTCGGCGCTGGCGCCGTCCTCGTGCCAGACCAGATGGTGCGCCTCGTCCACTACCAGCATGTCCCAGTCGGTGGCCTGCAGCCATTCGGCGGCGCGGGCATCGGCCAGCAGATACTCCAGGGACACCAGTCCTAGCTGTTCTTCCTCGAAGGGATTGTCCTCGGCGCCCTGGCAGCGCTCGCTGTTGAACAGGGCAAAGCGCAGATTGAAGCGGCGCAGCATTTCCACCAGCCACTGGTGCTGGAGGTTCTCCGGTACCACGATGAGCACCCGGCGGACCCGTCCGGTCTGCAGCTGGCGGTGCAGGATCAGGCCGGCTTCGATGGTCTTGCCCAGGCCGACCTCGTCCGCCAGCAGCACGCGAGGGGCGATACGGTCGGCCACGTCACGGGCGATATGCAGCTGATGGGCAATGGGCTGGGTACGTACACCCGCCAGTCCCAGCAGCGGCGAGCGCTGGATGCGGCAATAATGGCGCAGGCTCTCGTAACGCAGGCCGAACCAGGGCAGGGGGTCTATCTGGCTGGCGAACAGCCGGTCGCTGGCCAGGCGGAACTGGATGAAGTTGTCCAGCATGGTCTCGCTGAAGTCGGCCTCGCTGCCATCCTCGCGCAGTCCGCGGTAATGCAGCAGCCCGTCCCGTTCGCTCACGTCGCTGACGGTCAGGCTCCAGCCCTCGTGATGGGTAATGGTATCGCCGGGACTGAAACGCACCCGGGTCAGCGGGGCGGTGCGAATCGCATAGTGACGGGTCTCGCCACTGGCAGGGAACAGCATGACCACCAGGCGGCCGTCCTGTGATAACACGGTACCCAATCCCAGCTCTGCCTCGCCGTCACTCACCCAGCGCTGTCCGGGGGTAAATACTGTCATGCCTCACTCCTGCGGTACCGAGAAAAGGGCGCTATGGTAACTGATACATGGGTGTGTAAAAACCGCTGGCTGGCGTTGCAACCCAGCCGTACGGGGATAATTATGAACCCGAGCCGACCAACGCACTCTACTAAGGCGATAAGCCGCCGATAATTTGCCTTGAGGCGGTCATACGGGACAGAGCGGATCATTCGGTAGCGAGGCAGGCGATGCAGATTCCAGGATTACCCCCGGCGGGCACCCAGCAGGAGGTGTTCAAGCCGGACCGGCAACCCCGGCCTACCGGGGCGCAAGCGCTGGCACAGGATCCGCTGGCGGATCTGCCAGTGGATCAGGACACTTCCGGTGGTACAGGCCGGCAGCCCCAGCCGCAGGCCGAAACCGCTACGGCTGATGGTGAGACCGATACCGTCCAGACTCAGCCGGACGCTGCCCCGGTCGCAGCGGAGCTGCCGCGCAAGGGGCTGCTGGTTGACATCAGGGCCTGAGCTTTTCATGCTTGGTGGGCCAGATTTCCCAGGAGCCGAGATGTCCGATCCCACCGTGCCCGCCACTGTCATCGATCTTGCCGAAGCGCGCCGTGATCGGCTGCACGATATCCACGAAGCCCGACTGCTCGAAGTGCGCAAAGCCTTCGAGAAGGCATTTCCCCTGCCTGAACCCCCGCCGAAAAAGCCCCGCTCGAAGAAGAAGTCGCGCAAGCGCTGAAAGTCGCTTTAATTGATCCCGGTCAATTACCCTGATCGACCATATGGGTATTCTCTAGCCATACACGGATGCGGAGATGCCCAGATGTTTATTGATGACGCAGTGATTGCCGGTCTGCTTACAGTCGGTCTTATGGTTGTGTTCCTCACCGGGGTAGGCGTGTTCATCTACAAGGATGCGCAGAAGGCCCGCAACAGGAACTCCTGAATTCTCGATTTTCAACGTGCATGGCTCGCAAGGCCTTTAAGCGGTTACTCCGGTAACCGCTTTTTTTTGTTTCAGCGCCAGCCCCGGCAGTCGCCGGGTCCGCTGAAGTTGAATGCGCCACATTCGGGACAGTGATATTGCTGTTTTCCGTTCCTCCAATACCCCGCAGCCCGCTAGACTGGCAGCATCACCTGACTGAGACAGATAACAAGAATGACTCGATGTCGTCGGGGTGGAAACTGGAGGCGGTATGACGAAGAAGATGCGAGTGGTGGTAACCGGAGCGGGCAGTGGACTGGGGCGCGAGCTGGCGTTGCGCTATGCCCGGGAGGGCGCCTGGCTGGCCCTGGCGGATATCCAGGAAGCCGGACTGGGGGAGACGCTTCGCCTGGTCGAACAGGCCGGTGGCAGCGGTTTCACCCGGCGCTGCGATGTCCGCGATTACAGTCAGCTGGCGGCGCTGGCGCAGAGCTGCGAAGAAAGCATGGGTGGCATCGACATCCTGATCAATAACGCCGGGGTCGCCTCCGGTGGCTGGTTCGAGGATCTGACCCTCGACGACTGGGACTGGCAGATCAGTATCAATCTGATGGGTGTGGTCAAGGGCTGCAAGGCCTTCCTGCCGCTGCTGCAGAAGGGTGGGCGCATTATCAATATCGCCTCCATGGCCGCCCTGATGCAGGCCCCGGCCATGAGCAACTACAACGTGGCCAAGGCCGGGGTGGTCGCGCTGTCGGAAAGTCTGCTGTGCGAACTCCAGCCCAAGGGCATCGCCGTGCATGTTGTCTGCCCCTCCTTCTTCCAGACCAACCTGATGGATTCCTACCGCGGGCCGGATTCCGGATCCAAGGAGGACATTGCTCGCTTGCTGGAAAGCTCGCCGATTTCGGCAGCAGATATCGCCGAGATCATTCACCGCGAAAGTCAGGCCGGCACCTTCATGATCCTGCCCCATGACAAGGGGCGCGAAGCCTGGGAGCTCAAGCAGAGCAACCCCCGGCTGATCCATGAAGAAATGGTGAAGCTGGCTGTCAAGAAACTGGCCAAGCGCGCCTGATTCCCTTCCAGGGGGAAGTGCTCTGCTTCCCCCTTCGCCTACCGTTCGTCGCCCGAGTCAAGTCCATTCGTCTCGTTGGTGCCTCTCTTTTTTTGAGCTAGTTCAAATATTTAACCTATGCCATGGCGATATCGTATCGCCTGCATGTCAAAAATATGTCTCAATTTGATTGACTTGGATCGATTCGCTGGTAAATTGACGCTTGCCCCGGTTGGTGGGCAGGGAGTGCCAATATGGAAATCAGCGTTTTCGGTACGGGATACGTAGGACTGGTTCAAGCCGCCGCTCTGGCGGATGTAGGACATCAGGTCATCTGCGTCGACATCGATCCAAGGAAAATAGCCCAGCTGCAACGCGGCGTGCCGACCATTCACGAGCCGGGTCTGGCGGAAATGCTGGAACGCAATCTCGCCGAGGGCCGGCTGGGGTTCACCACCCAGGCATCGGACGCCGTCCTCCATGCAGACATCATCTTCATTGCCGTAGGTACGCCGCCCAACGAGGACGGTTCCGCCGACCTCGGTCACGTCCTCGACGTGGCTCGGGAGATCGCCCGGCTGATGGACCGCGACAAGACTCTCATCATCAAGTCCACTGTACCAGTGGGTACCGCCGACCGTGTGCTGGCGGTGGCTCGCGAAACGCTGGCCGAGCTTGGCAAGGGCATGTTGAACGTCAGCATAGTCTCCAATCCCGAGTTTCTCCGTGAAGGCTCGGCGGTCAACGACTGCATCCGCCCGGACCGTATCGTTGCCGGTTGCCCGGACGAGGCAACCAGGCAATGCATTGCCAAGCTCTATGCGCCCTTCAACCACAACCATGATCGTATCCTGTTCATGGATAACCGCAGTGCCGAGCTGGTGAAGTACGCCTCCAACGCCATGCTTGCGACCCGTATCAGCTTCATGAACGAGATTGCCCTGCTGGCGGACCGCCTCGGGGTGGATGTCAATGCCGTGCGCAAGGGGCTGGGATCGGATTCGCGCATCGGCTATCACTTCCTTTACCCGGGTTGCGGGTTTGGCGGCTCCTGCTTTCCCAAGGATCTCAAGGCACTGATCCGCACCGCCGAGGAGCAGGACGTGCCGCCCCTGCTGTTGCGGGCGGTCAGCGAGGTGAACAACCAGCAGCGACTGGTGCTGTTCAGGCGGTTGCAGGAGTTCTTCGAGGGTGATCTGCGTGGCAAGGTCATTGCCCTGTGGGGGCTGGCTTTCAAGCCCAATACCGATGACATGCGCGAAGCCCCCAGCCGCTATCTGATGGAGGCGCTGTGGGCGGCCGGGGCCGTGGTCCAGGCCTATGACCCGGAGGCCATGACCGAGTGCCGGCGCCTCTACGGTTATCGCCCGGACCTGCAATTGTGCGCCACCCGCGATGACTGTCTGCAGAATGCCGATGCGCTGGTCATCTGTACGGAGTGGAAGACCTTTCGCGTTGTCGACTTCGACCTGCTGCGGGACAAGCTGCGCTCCCGCCTGATTCTGGATGGCCGCAATCTCTATGATCCGGCCGAGGTGGCCCGCGCGGGGTTGCACTACCGAGGCATAGGGGTTCCCTATCAGGCGCCTGCAGCATGAGAATCCTGGTTACCGGAGGTGCCGGGTTCATCGGCGCCCACTGCGTTCATCGCCTGGTCCGTGAAGGACACCAGCTGTGCGTGGTGGACAACTTCAACGACTATTACTCGCCCCAGCTGAAGGAGGATCGGATCACCTGGCTGCGTCGGGAAGTCGACAGTTTCGACCTGCACAGACTGGATATCGCCGACAGCAGTGGCCTGCTCGAACTCTTCGAGCAGTTTCGACCGGAGGTGGTACTGCATCTGGCCGCTCAGGCCGGGGTTCGCTATTCGATCGAGCGTCCGGATGTCTACCTGCAATCGAATCTGGTGGGCTTTCTCAATCTGCTGGAAGCCTGTCGCGCATTCATGCCCCGGCATCTGGTCTATGCCTCGTCCAGTTCGGTTTACGGCGCCAACGAGCACATTCCCTACTCGGAAAAAGACAACGTGGACCATCCGTTGTCGTTGTACGCCGCAACCAAGAAGGCCAACGAAGGCCTGGCGCACGCCTATGCCCATCTCTACGACATCCCCTGCACCGGCCTGCGGTTTTTTACGGTATATGGTCCCTGGGGGCGCCCCGACATGTCGCCGATGCTGTTTGCCCATGCCATCAGTGAAGGGCGGCCGGTCAAGCTGTTCAATTACGGTCGTCACCGGCGGGATTTCACCTACATCGATGACGTAGTCGAATCCATCACCCGGTTGCTGGACAAGGCACCGGCCCGGAGCCTGACCTGGGATGGCAGTGCTTCGACCAGCTACGCGCCCTGGCGGATCTGCAACATTGGCGGCCAGCGCCCGGTACATCTGATCGATTACATCGCGATTCTGGAGCGTCGGCTCGGGCGCGAGGCGGTTCTGGAGTTTCTCCCGCTACAGCCCGGGGACGTACTGGAGACCTGCGCCGATACTCGCGCCCTGGAGCAGCTCACCGGGTTCGCCCCCCGGGTGGATCTGGAGCAGGGGCTGGCCCTGTTCGTGAAGTGGTTTCGTACATATACCTGTTAACACCGCCATGGAGAAGTGGACATGGACGACGCATCACCCGTGCTGGAAGTCGGCAGCATAGTCTCCCCGTCGGCAGACCGACGGGATCATGTATTCAGACAGAAGATGGACAATGCCCTGCGGGTGCACGACCGGGGCTGGATCACCGGCCGAATCGGTGGCCGGCCATGGACGCTGTCCCGTTGCAATCGCTGGGTGTCGGCATTGATCGCCGCGTTGCTGCTGGTGCTTATATCGCCGCTGCTGCTGGCTATCGCGCTGGCCATCAAGCTCGGCAGCCCTGGGCCGGTATTCTTCATTCAGGAGCGTACGGGCTTTCGCGGCAGGCGCTTCGGCATGTTCAAGTTCCGCACCATGGTGGTCAATGCCGAGGAGCTCAAGGAGTCTCTGCGGCATCTGAACAAGCATGGCAAGGATTCGGTCGACTTCAAGATCGACAGGGATCCGCGCATCAAGGGGATCGGTCGCCATCTGCGCCGCTCCAGTCTGGATGAGCTGCCCAATCTGATCAACGTGGTGCTGGGCCACATGCGTCTGGTGGGCCCCCGACCGACGTCATTCAAGGCCACCACCTACCATGACCACCATCTGGGTCGCCTGAGCATCTATCCCGGTATCACCGGGTTGTGGCAGGTGTCCGGGCGCAGCGATGTGGGCTTCGACGAGCGGGTCGAGCTGGACATGAAATACATCGCCCAACAGGGTCCGCTGATGGACCTGAAGATACTTCTGATAACCCCCTTCAAGGTGCTGAACGGCCAGGGAGCAAGTTGATATGGAAAGGATGTCGAATGCGATTCGCGCGCGGCGACCGAGCGAGAGCAATCTCGCCGCGCTGGCCGTGGATCAGGACCTCAAGGTGATACTGGTCACAGCGGCCAGCCCGGGCAGCGGGACATCGTCCTGCACCCTGACACTGGCGGGGGAACTGGCGCAGACTAGCCGGGAACCAGTGCTGGTGGTGGATGCCTGCCTGTCCGATGCGGGGCTGACCCGGGCGCACAAGCTCGAGGACCGGCCGGGTTTTCTCGACCTTCTGGCGACGTCACAGATGGCGCCCCAGTCCTGTGTAGTCAAGCTGGAGCAGCAACCCTTCGACTTTCTGCCGCTGGGCGGCAACGGGACACTGGATCCCAAGGCCCTGCCGCAACTGTTCGCTGCGCTGGGGCAGCATTATCGCTTCGTGATTCTCGATGGCGACGCCGTCTATGCCAACTCCGGCCTGGTCAGTCTGGCCGCTCGGGTCGACGGTGTGGTGCTGGTGGTACGCGCGGAGGAAACGCGCTGGGAAGTAGCCCAGGCAGCGGTGCAGCGGCTGAATCAGGCGGACGCCCGCGTGATCGGCAGCATATTCAATGCCCGGCGCTATTACATGCCGAAATGGATTTACGACAATCTTTGAGCGAGCGACCCATGAGAATACCGTTATCGACCCTGATGCTGGGGCTTGTGCTGGGCGGCTGCTCGAGCGTGCAGGAAAGCCAGTTGCCGGTACAGCTGGTGACAGCACCGGCGGAACACAGTCAGGCATCCGAAGTAATGCCCATCAAACAGCTGCTGCGTCCCGGCGACGTACTGGATGTGATCTTTCATCTCAATACCTCCAGCGATGGCCCTTACCGCATCCAGCGCGGTGACCATCTGGAAATGATGTTCCTGACCACCAGTGAACTCAATGGTACGCGCATCGTCATGCCCGATGGCGTGGTCGACATGCCCTATGTGGGAGCCATAGAGGTGGCCGGCCTGTCGGTGGCTGATGTTCAGCGCAAGGTGATCGAGCAATACAGTCGGGTACTGCGCCGACCGGAGATCGTGGTCTCGGTGGCCAGGCCCATGGCCCAGCTGGAGAACCTGCGCATGACGCTGAACCACCCGGCTACTGGCATGAGCCGCGAGATCACCGTCGGCGCGGACGGTCGTGCAAGCTTTCCCCTGGTGGGCACCCTGGCACTGCAGGGCAAGAGCGTCGAGGACGTGGTGGCAGAGCTGAATCAGCTGTATGCCGCCGAGTTCGGCGAGATCCGCGCCGATGTGCTGCTCAAGTCGACCGTGGCCAACGAGGTCTACGTGCTTGGTGCCGTCACCCAGCCCGGTGCCTACCCGGTGCGGCGTCCGGTCTCGGTGCTGGAGGCCCTGACCATGGCCCAGGGGCCGCTGCTGGGTGCCAACCTCGAGACGGTGGCGATCATGCGCCGGCGCGGTAACGAGGTGGCCGTGCATCTGTACGATGTGGATGCGGCTCTCAAGGGCCAGGCGCAGGCCTTTGCCTATCTGCAGCCCGATGACCTGATCTATGTACCCAAGACCCGCCTGACCAGAGCCGGCGAGGTCAGCCGCCAGTTGGCGGACGTGGTGCTTTTCCAGGGCGTCGGCTTCAGCTTCTCCTACCGTGTGGATAACAAAGATGACGACTGATCAAGGACGGGTCATGAACAGAATGGAAAACTATCTGCACGACTTCCTGCGAGTACTGTTCGTGCACAGGCGACTGATCAAGCGGGTGTTCCTGCTGTTCGCACTGATCACGCTGTTGCTGCCGCTGGTGCTCAAGCAGACCTTCGAGATCAGTGCGGATATCATCGTGCAGTCCAAGAAGTTGTCCCAGGCTGACGTCAGCACGGCGCTCAGCCAGGAAAGCGACAAGTTCATTCCGCCGACGCTGACGGACATGGAAACCGAGGTCAATATCCTGCGCTCCACCACCCTGATCCGGCAGACCATCGCCGAACTCCGGGAAGAGGGCAGCTACGATCCGCGTCCGGGCCTGCTGAACAAATGGCTGGTCCGGCCTCTGAAGACCTACATCGCCAATCCGATCCGCAATCACGTGGTCAATCCGCTGCGTCACCTGCTCGGACTTGAGACCGACCCGGTGCGCGACACTACCCTTGATGCCTGGACCGAACAGGCAGCGAAGGCGTTGACCATCGAGACCCGCCCGGGTTCGAACGTAATAACCGTGGTCTACGACTTCCCGGACCCGGTGCAGGGTACCCGCTTTGTCGAGCGCCTGCTGGCCAACTACCTGCTCAATCGGCAGATGCTGCAGTCCAACGACCTGCCACAGCATTTCTATGAGCAGAAGAAGGCACAGTACGAACAGCGCCTGGATGATCTGGAGGCGCAGCGTCTGGAGCTGCTGGCTGCGGCCAACGCATCGGACCCGGCGGAAGAGATCACCTTCCGTCTCAACGCCATCAATACCGAGGAGCAGGCGCTCAACCAGTACCGCGACCGCGCTCTGGAGAGCCAGCGCTGGCGTGACTACCTGCAGGCCAGTCTGCAGGAGGCGCGCAGGTCGGGCCTGACCGATTACACCTTCCCCTATGCCTTCGCCAACATCATCGACAACATCGCCTACGAGGATCGGGAGATCAAACAGCTGGGCGAGCAGCTGGCGGAGCAGGTCGGACGTTACGCCAGCGCGGCAGCGTCCTATCAGGATGACAGTCTGCCGATCCGCGAGCAGCGCCGGCAGATCACCCAGACCCGCAATCAATTCCTGCAGGTGGTTGAGAATCGCATCCGCGAGCGCAGTGAAGACCTGGCGATCATGCACTCGGTGATCACCCAGAAGGAGGAGCGGATCGCCCAGTACAAGGATCGCATCCGCCTGCTGCAGGAGGTGCAGAGCAAGCTGCGCCAGCTGGATACCGAGATTGACGCGCTGCACAAGGCGTTCTTCACCTATACCCAGCGCTCCGAGGAAAGTCGCAGTCAGGGTCTGATCGATGGTTCCCTGTCCAATGCCCGGATCCTCAGTCAGCCCTATGAGCCGACTGAACCGGCGTTTCCCAAGCCGCTGCTGATCATCCCGCTGGGATTGCTGACCGGGCTGCTGCTCGCTCTGGCGCTGGCCTATGTGCGGGAGTTCTTCGACCATCGCTTCAAGCAGCCGTCACAGGTGCCCCAGCATCTGGGCCTGCCGGTGCTGCTGGTGATCAATGCTGACGAGACGCCGGTGATCAATCAGCACCGCCCGGGCAGCTGGCGCTGGTTCTGGCATTGGGCACGGACGTGAACATCAATCACGTGATTCACAGCGGGGGCTTCTACGGCGCCGAGCGCATGCTGCTGGATCACTGTCTGCAGGTACCGGGTCGTCATCGAGTGATCTTCCTCGACGGGCCCGGCGAGCTGCTGCGCCGCTTCAGTGAAGCCGGGGTGACCGCGGTCCCCTGTGCCGGACTGAAGAGCCTGTATACCGAGCTGCGTCGGCACCCGGGTCTGCTCAATGCGCACAACTTCCGTGCGCAGCTGTTCAGCTGGCTGTGTGCCCGACGGCTGGCCATGCCGCTGGTGTGGACGCAGCATGGTTTCACGCCCAGAAGCCTGAAGCAGCAGTTCTATACCTGGCTGGCGTTGCGCATGGGGCGCAGCAGGACAGTCACCCGGGTGGCCTGCGTTTCCCGTGGAGTCGCCGAGCTGCACCTGAGCGCGGGGGTCTGCGCCGGCAAGCTGCGGGTGATTCCCAATGGTCTGCCGCCACGAGCGTCGCTGCCCCGGGCGGTGACCACGCCGCTGGTAGGCTACGTCGGGCGACTGAGCCACGAGAAGGGTCCAGATCAGTTTCTCGACGCGCTGTTACCGGTGCTGGTGCGTCGTCCGGAAGCCCAGGCGGTGCTCATCGGCGATGGCCCGCTGGAGGACAGCCTGGCTGCGCGGATCCAGGCGGCGGGGCTCGGGCGGCGTATTCATCTGGCCGGTTACCAGACCGATATCGCGGCCTGGCTGGCGCGCCTTTCCGTTCTGGTAATCAGCTCCCGAACCGAGGGCACACCCATGGTGCTGCTGGAGGCCATGGCGGCGGGCACGCCGGTGGCCGCCTTCGCTGTCGGCGGCATCCCGGACGTGGTGGAGAACGGGGAACATGCCCTGCTCGCGCCGCCGGGACAGAGTGCCTTGCTGGGCGACTGCGTGCTGCGCCTGCTGGAAGACAAGTCGCTGGCAGATCGTCTGGCACGCGCCGCGCGGCTGCGCCAGGCCAGCGAGTATGCCTTGCCTCAATTGGCGGTGCGCTGGCAGGAACTGTATCGCCAGGCGCAGGAGGAGCGAGCATGCTGATAGTCGCGATGATGGGGATGATGTTGGGCCTGGCCTGCGTGCTGGCCCTTGCAAGTCCCTGGCCCTGGCTTGCGCCCATGGTGATAGGCGCGTTGGCCGTGGTCGCCTTCCTCTACCGGCGACCGGGCTGGGGACTGCTCGGACTGGTGGTACTGGTGCCGCTCGAGGGGTTGTTCAAGGAACTGGCGTTTTCCCCGGCCAAGTTCCTGGGGGCCTCGCTGATCGGCATTCTGCTGATGCAGCTGCTGCTGCGCCAGTTACCGGAGGGACGGGCGCGCAGCAATCTGTGGCCGCTGCTGTTGCTGTTCCTGCTGTGGGTGGGATTGAGTTTCCTGTTCAGCAGCAACCATCCGGCATCGCTGGGCAACCTGCGGGAACTGCTGATAGGCATGACCCTGTTCGGCATAGTCCTGCTGGTAGGGCGAGACGTGCCATTGCTGCCGCTGTGCCGGTTGCTGGTGATCAGTGTGGCGGCCACCTGCCTCATCGCCCTGTTTTCCGCCCGGCACCAGGTACAGGGGCGTGCGGTCGGCCTGTTGCAGGACGCCAACTACTTTGCCCTGCTGATCACGGTTGCCATGCCCCTGGCGGTATTGCTGGCCATGCGCGCCCGGCACTGGCTGACGCGGTTGTTGTGGCTGGGGCTGGGGGTGGTACTGCTGGCGGGGATGACCCGAACCGACTCGCGGTCAGGGTTGGTGGTGCTGCTGCTCGCTCTGCTCGTTGGGCTCTGGCACCACCGGGCACGCTTGGCCCGCATCCGGCCCAGACACCTGGGATTCATCATGCTGGGCGCGGCGCTGCTGGTGCCGCTGGGGCTGATGTCGGTGCCGGACGACTACGTCGAGCGCATCAAGTCCCTGTCGATCCTCCGGTCCGGGGTCAATGCCCATCAGGACGCTTCCCTGGGTCGCCGGGCCTCCTATCTGCTGGTCGGTGGCGAGATGATCCGGGAGGATCCGGTGTTCGGCGGCGGTCCCGGCACCTTCGCCCTGCGCTACGCGACTACCGGTTACGCCAAGGCCTTCTCCGACAGCAGTGACAGCCTGGACATCTACCGCCGTGCGCACAACACCTACCTGGAGATCTTCGCCGAGATGGGTATTCCCGCAGGGTTGCTGTTTCTTGCGCTGCTGCTGATGGGCTGGCGCAACTTCGAGCGGGCGCGGCGCGCCTGGCTGGACCGCGGGGAGCGCGAGCTGGCCGATCTGGTAGTGCACCTGGGCCTGGCCTTCTTCTCCATGACCCTGTTCCTGTTGTTTCTCAGCGTGCCCAACCACAAGTTGCTCTGGTTGCTGCTGGGCCTGTCCTGGGTGTTGCGTCAACAGGCCGAGTCCGGTGGCCCGGCGGAGGTCCGTAGCGCATGAAGCTCAGCGTGATCATCCCCATGTTCAATGAAGAGCGGCATATCGCCCGTACCCTGGCGAGCGTACGCACCGCCGCCGAGCATGCTGGTATTGCCTGCGAGCTGCTGGTGGTGGATAACGGCTCCACTGATGCCAGCTCGCAGCTGGCCCGGGAGGCCGGTGCCCGCGTGCTGGATGGTGCCGGCCTGGGGATAGGGGCCCTGCGTAACCTCGGGGCACGGTCGGCGCAAGGTCAGTGGCTGGCCTTTCTGGATGCCGACATGGAAATGCCGGCGGACTGGTTCATTCTCGGGCGCAACATCTTTGAGCAGGACAGGGCTGATGTCTTTGCCCTGGAATGCGCCGCGCCGGCGGAAGCCCCCTGGTTCGCCCGGAGCTGGCAGCTACGTAATCAGAGCACCGGTGCTGCACGCCTGCGTGACTGGCTGCCCAGTGCCAACCTGTGTCTGCCGAGAAACTGGTTCGAACGGGTAGGGGGGTTCGACGAGCAGCTGCGCACCGGCGAGGACAAGGAACTGGGCCTGCGCCTGCATGCCGCCGGTGCCCGCCTGCTGCTGATGCCGACTCCCCCAGCGTTGCACTGGGGTTATGAGGCCAGCTGGGCAGAGTGGCTGGGAAAGGAGTGGTGGCGCCAGGGCAGTCATCTGCAGCTGCTGCGGGAACATCCCGGCTTGCGGCAGTGGCGCTTTCCGCTACTGGCCTTGGCGGTATCGGCGGCTTCTCTGCTGAGCCTCGCATCGGTGTTGTCCATTCGCCCAGATATGGCTTTCCTGCTGCTGTTGCCCGGTGTCCTGATCGCCCTGGCCCTGTCTCTGCGCCAGAGCTGGCGGCATCGTGATCCGCTGCTCAGCCTGCAGCTGGCCGGCCTGCACTGGTTGCGTCTGCACCTGACTGCCGCAGGTCTGATCGCCGCGCTTTTCAACCATTCCTCGCGGAGGCCCGCCCGTGGCTGAATTCCTTTTCTGGACCTGTCTGCTGCTGCCGGCCTATGCCTGGCTGGGTTATCCGCTCGTTCTGCGGGTACTTGGAACCTTCATCTCACGCCCGGTGCGAAGCGGCAACAGCGCGCTGTCGGTGAGTATCATCATCGCTGCACATAATGAGGCGGCGCACATCCAGAGCAAGATCCGCAGCCTCCTGGGGCAGGGCTATCCGGCCTCGGCGCTGGAGATTCTGGTGGCCAGCGACGGCTCCAGCGATGATACCGTTGCCCTGGCCGAAGCGGTGGGAAACGCACGGGTGCGGGTGCTGGATCTGCCACGCATGGGCAAGACCCGGGCGCTCAACGCCGCGGTCGCGGAGGCTCGGTACGAGGTGCTGGTATTCACCGATGCGGATAACGTCTGGACGGCCGAGACTCTCAATCATCTGCTGGCCCCCCTGGCTGATCCCACTGTCGGCTGTTGCGGCGGCACCCTGGTAGTGCACAGGTCGGGTTCGTCGCTGAGCATCGGTGACCGCTGGTATCGCCGTTACGAGGCCTGGTTGCGTGAGCTGGAGAACCGGGTTGGTTGCATGGTCTCCGCCGATGGCGCACTGCTGGCCCTGCGCCGGGAGCTGTGGCAGCCGATTCCGGACGAGGTGAATGACGACTTCTTTCTGAGTACCTGTGCCCCGGTTCAGGGGCAGCGTATCGTCCATGTGCCGGGCGCCGTGGTGCTGGATCATGGACTGGCCGAAGCGGACAAGCAGCTGCATCGCCGCATCCGGGTGACGGTGGGCGGCCTGCAAAGCCTGCTGGTACGACGTCAGCTGCTCAACCCCATGCGCTATGGTGCCTACGCCCTGGCACTGATCAGTCACAAGGTACTTCGACGGTTTGCACCGCTGTTGTTGGTTCCGCTGCTGCTCGCCAATCTGGCGCTATGGGACGCCGGTCCGCTGTACCGGTTCAGTCTGCTGCTGCAACTGACCGGCTATGCCGTTGGCCTGGCCGGTCTGTTCGATCGGAGTGATCGCCTGCCGTGCGCCTTTCGCCTGGCCGGCTTCTTTCTGGTGACGCTGGTCGGCATGGCAGTGGGCCTGGTTCAGTTCATCCGCGGGCGGCGCTACAGCCTGTGGAATCCGCAGCAGAGTCGATGACATGGTCATGAAGCAGCAGGTCAAGCGGTTGATGGGCAGCATCTGGCTGGCAGCGCCTCCGGCCCGGGTCCGGCTGGCCCGCCGGGGAACCGTGCTGATGCTGCACCGGGTGCTGGCCAGTGATGCCGAGGCGGATCTGCCGCATCGTCGAGCCCTGTGCATCGGCGCCGGCGCCTTCGACCGACTGCTCGGCTGGCTGAAAAAGCATTTCGACTGCGTACCTCTGGAGGATCTGCTGAGCGCGCCGGCCGGTCAACGTCCGCGGATCAGTCTGACCTTCGACGATGGCTGGCACGACAACGCCGAACAGGCCTTTCCTCTGCTGCAGCGCCACGGCGTACCGGCCAGCATCTTCCTGGCGACTGATTACATAGGTACCTCGCGCCGTTTCTGGTGGGAAGCAATCGGCGAGAGCCTGTGGCAATGCGGCGGGGCCTGTACCGCCCTGCTCTCGGCCCTGGAGGCCGAGGGCCACCCGGTGCCCGCCATCATCCGGGGCGGACAGATGAGCGCGGCGCGCAGCAAGGCGATTGCCCGTTATCTGCAGGGCCTTAAACCGCTGCCACCGGCTCGTCTGGAGCAGCTCACGGGGTTCTGTCCGCCGCAGGACCACTGCGATGCCCTGTCCTGGGAGCAGGTGGCGATGATGGAGGCCTCAGGTCTGATCCGTTTCGGCTCCCACGGTGCCGGCCATGCGATTCTCACCGGGCTGGACGATCCGCAACTGCGGGCCGATATTGCGCGCTCGGCGACAGTGCTACGTGAGCGTTGCCGCCACCCCCTGGAAGTGTTCTGTTACCCCAACGGTGATGTGGATGCGCGGGTGCGCGCAGCGGTCGCCGTTCAGGGTTATCCCCGTGCGCTGGCCACCCGGGCCGGCCTCGTTGCACCGGAAAGCGATCCCCTGGCCTTGCCGCGCATAGATGTCGGCCACAGCGCGGCGCGCTGGCCAGGACTGCTGGGATGGCGGTTGATGCAGGGGGCGTTGCGATGAAAGGCGGCGACTACCTGCGCCACCTGGCGCTGAGCCTGGCTACCCGCCTGACCATGATAGCCCTGCGTCTGGTGCGCAACGTTCTGCTCGCCCGGCTGCTGGGCCCCGCCGACCGTGGCATCTTCGCACTGCTCGCAGCGCTGCCTGACATGATTGTTGCCGTTACCAGCGGCGGGCTGACCAGCGCGGTGGCCTTCCATGCCGCGCGGCAACGGGGTATGGGGCCGCTGCTGGCCCATATCCTGGTGCAGGGGTGCGCACTGGCTGGCGTGCTGACCCTGCTGGTCCTGCTTGCCATCCATAGCCTGGGGAGCCTGCCCGAGTTTGTCGAGCGGCTGGGTCCCTGGGTCTGGGGGCTGCTGATTGCCGTGCCCGTGGTGATCGGCAAGAACGCCTTGCTGGTGCTGCACAATGCCGATGGCCGGGTGGGGCCGTTCAACTCCCTGCGCCTGTTGGAGTCCCTGGGACCCTTGCTGCTTTTCGTGGCGCTGTGGGCGCTGTTTCCCTACGCCGCACTGGAGGCGGCCATCGGCAGCTGGCTGATCGGCCTGGTAATGGTGGTGGTGGTGGGTATCTGCTGGCTGGGACGGTTCCACCAGCTGCGCCCGCGTTGGCAACGGGACGAGCAGGGGGCACTGGCCCGCTACGGCCTGCGCAGCCACCCCGAGGTGCTCTTCCAGCAGGTGCTGCTGCGCGCCGATTATCTGCTGATCGGCATGTTGCTGCCAGCCGCCGAGCTGGGTTATTACGCCATGGCCAGTGCGGCGGTGGAGCTGCTGCTGATTGTTCCCGAAGCGGTCACCACGCCGCTGATGAAGCGCCTGCTGCAGCAGGGCGAAGGCATGGAGCGATTGACACCGCTGGCGCTGCGCCTGACCGCCAGCGTGATGCTGCTGGCCTGCATCCTCATGGCCCTGCTGGGCGAGTGGCTAATCGTCACCCTGTTCGGCGACAGCTACGTCCCGGCCTCGGTGGCACTGCTGGCGCTACTGCCCGGGGTATTCGCCCTGTGCTATGCCAGCATCCTGCGGCTGGATCTTCTGGGCAAGCAACGACCGGGCACCCTGTCGCTGATCACCGGCGTTGCCGCCGGGGTGAATCTGCTGCTCAACCTCTGGTGGATCCCGGGCTGGGGCATTCTCGGCGCGGGCCTGGCCTCCTCGCTGGCTTACGTGCTGGCGGCCACGGCCATGCTCTGGCAGTTCTGCCGGCTGTCCGGGGTGGCCTGGTGGCGGACGCTGTTCCTGCTGCCGGAGGACCTGAACATGCTTCGGTCACTGCTGCGCTCGCGGCAGGGGAGCACAGCCTGATGCGGGGGCTGTTGATGCTCATGCTGGTCATCTGGAGCTGCTGGGGCCTGGCCGATACTCTGGTCTGGGGCAAGCTGCGCGATGGCGATCTGTATCTGAACACGGAGCGGGAAGCCACACTCAGCCTGCGCTGGCAGCCGGCCTGGCAGGCCGATGCCAATCATGAGCAGCTGTATCTGCTGGACGGACACGGCAGGCTCATGCACCAGATTGATGTCGACGCAAGCCAGACCCGTGGGGTGCGCCAGTTCGCCCTTGGCCCCGGCGATGGCGATCATCGTCTGAGCGTGCCCGGATACAGCTTCCGTGCCTGGGAGGTAGAGCTGCCGGGATACGTGCAGGCTCTGTACGAGCCGGTCAAGCTGCACTTCAACTCGGAGGTCGGCCCCGGCGTCCAGCTGTATTTCCGCGTGGCGGCGCGGCAGCAGGCCAGCCTTGCCGGCAAGTACCACGGTGGCGTGAATCTGCTGGTAGCCACGCGTCTGTCCGATGGCCGCCAGGTTCGCCTGCCGTTGCGCGAGCACGAACAGTACTGGGCGTTCGATAACCTGCCACTGCCTGATTCCGAGCGGGACGAGATCTGGCGCCTGGACCTGGGCGGACAGGGCAAGGCAGCCTTCTGGCTGGATGGGACTGACAACCTGTTTGCCATGAAGGTACAGCATCTGCGGCAGGTGCAGTTGCCTCCGGGGCAGGTCGAGCTGACCCTCGGCGCTGCCAGGGTTGGTCGTACCCCCGAGCTGGGCGTGGCCTTGCCCTACACTGACCCGCCCGAGGCGGTCCATCCCCTGCTGCGTGAACTGGGGCTGAGGGCAGCAACCTACTACAGCTTCGTCGATGTCCTGCCCGAACAGCCCGGCCGCGAGATTGGCTATCGGCGACTCTACGCTGAAGAGTTCGGACTGCGCACCAGTGTGACCCTGCTGGCCGGCACCGGAAGACGTGCGGTGCTGGCTGCGGATCCGCAGACGCTGGCGGGGCTGGCCGCCTGGCTGGCTGACAGCGCGCTGCTGGGGCAGGGCCCTCACTATCTGGGATTTGCCGATGAGCCCAATCTCAACTACCCGGACTACCCGAGCTTTGCCCGCTATTTCGGCCGCATGCTAGAGGCGCTGCAGGGTGATCCCCGTGCTGCGCAGGCGGGCATCAGGGTGGTCGCGCCGGCCAGCTCCCGCTGGTTGGATGGTCCCTTCAGGCCCGGGGCGGCACGGCGCCGGGGGGTGGATTGGACGCAGCAGCTGCTGGCGCAATACAGCGATCGGATCGACGCCCTGGCCTGGCATGAATGGATGGTGCGTGATCTGCTGGCAACCCGGCGCTATCGCCAGAGTGTGGCGGCTGCGGCCCGCCTGGTCGGGCTCGACGAGCACGGCCGCCCGCGCAAGGCGCTGCTTCTGGATCAGACCAATATCTCCAGCGGCGCCGCGCTCAGTCCCTATGAGCAGGACAGTCATTTTGCTGCCCTGTGGTGGGCCTCGGTGGTGATCAATTCATCGCAGGATGGCCTGCTGGAGCTGTTGAGCTGGTTCCTGGCGGCGGACGAGCCGGATTATCCCAAGGGCATGCTGAGAATGGATGAGTCTGGCAGTTTCCAGCCCAAGCCGGTGGCTCAGGCTCAGGCGCTGATCGCCCGCCACTGGCTGCCGCAGGTACAGGAGTTGGCCAACGACGCCTTCGAGGTTGATGCCCTGGCTCTGGCCGGCGGACAGCGCCGGGCCGTTCTCGGAGTGAACAAGGTCGGCCGCGAACAACAGGTGCGTCTGATCGGATTGCCCGACGATTGTCGCGGCCTGCGGTTGGAGGGGTTGGGTCCCGAGGGACCACTGGCAAGCCACGCAATTGATTGCACAGAGGGTCAGGGTCGCTTCCGGGTGCCCGGCAATACCCTCTTCATCCTTTACTGGGAGGTATAGCATGCCACAGCAACTGTGGGAAAAGCTGAGACGCAAGGGACTGCGAGGCAGCCTGCGCATCCTGCGTGAACGTTTCCTCTACAGACACTGGGTGCTGCTGGTGCTGGAGCGGGAACTGGTCACACCCCTGCCGCTGCCGCCGCGGCTGGTGGAAGCGAACTGGCCTGCGGTTACGGTGACAGCCCGGCACCTGCCGACGCTGCGGCGCTATTTCCCGGCCTATCTTCCCACGGTGACCGATCTGCTGAAGCGGGAGGGGGTGACAGGCTTCGCCCACCTTGATCGCGAGGGGCATGCTGCCTGTATGGTCTGGGTCAGCGACCGGGACTACTACGATAATCATCTCTACCGCTGCTGGGTGCGGGTGCCGCATGAGTGCATCTACCAGTTCGCCGGGGAGGTGGCACAGCCCTATCGCGCCCGAGGGCTGCCGCTGTTGGTGCTGGACCGGGTATGGGCACACTACCGGGATAGGGGTTTCACCCGGACTCGGGCACTGGTCAGCTGTTCCAACCCACCGGCATTGACCATGCACACCCGACTGGGCTTTCGTGAGATAGGCGAGAGTGTGCATGTCTATTGTCTGTTCGGCTGCCTGCACCTGTCCCGCAGTGAGCGCTACGCTGGGCGTCGTCTGCCTGCGCCCCGTCCACGCGCAGTCATCGGAGGGGCGGTGTGACTGAAACCTACACCTGGTATGACAGTCTTGACCCGGCGATTTTTCCTGAGACGGCCTATGCGCAGCTGCTGGAGCGGTTACCCGAGGTGACTCCCTTCAATCAGCTGGCCTGGCTGCGGGCCTGCGCCGACCAGCTCGCGGGGCGGCAGCTACGCATACTCGCGGCCTGGCAGGGGGAACACATGGTGCTGTGTCTGCCCCTGACCATCGGCCGGGAAAGGCTGCTGGGCATGCCCTGGCGGGTAGTCCGGCACCTCGGATATCCCCTGGCCGACCGTATCGTGCTGGCGGTGGACGGTGTTGACTCCCCTCTGCTCGGGAAAGCCCTGCGGCAGATTCGTTCGCGCCTGCCGCACAGCCTGCTCGAGTTCAACGAAGTGCTGGCCACCGAATCGGCGGACCGGCTGGCGGCGGTCTGGAGCGATCTGTGCTCCTACCGGGAGGACAGGCTGAGTTGCCGGGTACCCGAGCACCGGATCACCGAGGCGGATCACAAGGACCCCACCGGCGTACTGGGCTCGGAGTTGCGCCGGGCGCGCCGGCGGGCGGGGGAGGCGACGGCCCAGCTGCGCCGCCTGGCGCCGGATGCCGGGCAGATGCGCGATCTGGTGGGCGAGCTCGCCGCGGTGGAGCAGGCCAGCTGGAAAGGTGAAGAGGGCGTGGGGCTGTTCTCCCCCGAGCGGCTGCCATTGATGACTGCGGCACTGACCGCCCTGGCAGCCCAGGGCAGGGTGCGGGTGGTCTATCTGGAGCGGGAAGGGCGCTGCATCAGCTACCGACTGGGCCTTCTGGAGCGCGGCCGGCTGTACGATTACAACATCGCCTATCTCCCCGAGTACTCGGCGCTGGGCAGCGGTCGTCTGCTGCTGCATGAATGGCTGATGTGGGGGCTGGAGGAGGGCTGGCAATGGGTGGATGCATCCCGCGTGAGTCTGCACAACTCCAATCACCAGCTGCATGAGCGGATGGATGGGCTGATAGACAATCACCACTGGCGCTTCTGCTCCCGGCGCCCCGGCGGCATCCTTCTGGGCATCGCCTATCGGCTCTGGGCCCGAGTCAAACCACGGATCAGGAAGGAGAAGATGTCATGACCGACTCACGGGTAATAGTCAATGCCGATGATCTGGGTCTGGACAGTGAGACCAATGGCCTGATCTGGGAGGCTTTCGCCCTGGGTTGCGTCTCCTCTGCGACCCTGATGGCCAACATGCCCGCATTCGAGGAGGCCTGTGCCGGTATCGCCGAGCGGGGGCTGCATGGAGCGGTGGGGTTGCACTTCAATCTCACCTACGGCGAGCCGCTGACCGACGGGCTGCGCCGGCACCGGCTGTTCTGCCGCGATGGACAGTTTGACCTGAATCTCCCGCCCTGGCGTCTGCGCCTGGATTCCGCCTCCCGGCAACTGGTGGCGGCCGAGCTGCAGGCGCAATGGGATCGCTGCGTTCGCCATGGTGTCGTGCCCAGCCACATCGACTCCCATCAGCATGTGCACAACCGCCTGCCGGTCGGCAGCGTGGTGGCTGTCTTTGCCGGGCAAAACAGGGTTCCGGTGCGGCTGGCGCGCAATCTGGGACGCAACATAGGGCCACTGAAACGCGCCTACAAGGGATTGCTGAATGCCCACCTGCGTCGGCATTGTACGGCGACCGTCAGGCAGGTCTGCACCCCCCGCGACCTGCTTCACGGCCTGCGCCCCGGTGCGCTGGTCGAGATCGTCGCCCATCCTCGGCGGCTGCCGGACGGCCGTCTTGGTGATGACTACCTGCCGGACGACCAGTCGCTGCAGGCCGTGTTGCAGCGCTGCCTGCCGGGATACCGGAAGATCAGCTATTCCGAGTTGCGGTGACACCACCTGATCCACTCTTCGCTGCCGGCCCCGGCCTGTGGCACAATGCGCCCTTGGACTCCAAAACGGACTCGGGCGTGACCATGAGCGCTTTTCTCAGCCACAGGCGGACCAGCGGATGACCGTACGGCGCACGGCGTTTCTGCTGTGGCCGGGCTGTCACCCGGCGATAGTCATGCCTGCCCTGACGGTACTGCGCTCGGCCAATCGCATGGCCGAGACGCAGCTGTATCGGGTCGACTGCTATACCCTGGACGATGAGTCCCTGGTGTCATCCGAAGGCTGGCAGCTGCCGGCGCGGCGCTGGGATCAGGTGCCTGAGGATCTGGACCAGCTGTGGCTGGTGGCCGATGTGGCGCAGTTGCCGACATCCATTCCACCGGCGCTGGCGCAGCAGCTGCGCAGTCTGGCCCGGGAGGGCGTGACGCTCGGCGGGCTGGAGGAGGGGGTGTTCCCGCTGGCCATGGCCGGTCTGCTGGATGGGCGTCGCTGCGCGGTGCACTGGCGGATGCTGGAGGAGTTTCGCGAGCGCTTCCCGACGGTGCAGGCGGGCACCCGGCTGTTCGAGCGTGACGAGGGACGGATGAGTGGCAGCGGTTACGCCATCACCGATCTGTTCCTGACCCTGGTGACCGAGCACCACGGAGCCGATCTGGCAGCGCTGGTGGCCGAGGACCTGAACATCGAACGCATTCGCCTGGGAAGTGAACAGCAGCGGGTGCCGCTGCGCAACCGTCTGGGCAGTACTCATCCGAAGCTGACCCAGGCCGTGATCCTCATGGAGTCCAATATCGAGGAGCCCTTGACCACCGACGAGATCGCGCGGCACGTGTGTGTCTCCCGGCGGCAGCTGGAACGCATATTCAAGCAGTATCTCAACAGCGTTCCATCGCAGTATTATCTTGAGCTGCGCCTGAATCGGGCGCGGCAGATGCTGCAGCAGACCAGCAAATCCATAATCCAGATAGGTCTGTCCTGCGGTTTTTCCTCTGGCCCGCATTTTTCCAGTGCCTACCGCAACTGTTTCGGTGTCACTCCCCGGGAGGACCGGAACCAGTACCGTGCCCAGCAGGCACAGGACGGACGGGTCAGTTTGTAAGCACGGCATGCACGGCATGCCGATTCGTATGCGCCTCAGGCGATCACAGGAGAGTTGAGTAGATGTCGCAGTCCATGCAGGTCAGCCGCGCCGACTTCGATCGGTACATGATGCCCAATTACGCCCCCGTCGATATGGTGCCGGTGCGAGGGCAGGGATCGCGCCTGTGGGACCAGGAGGGTCGCGAATACATCGACCTGGCCGGCGGCATCGCGGTCAACTCGCTGGGTCACGCCCACCCGGAACTGGTCGAGGTACTCACCCGTCAGGCGCAGAAGCTCTGGCATGTATCCAACATCATGACCAACGAGCCGGCGTTGCGCCTGGCGGCCAAGCTGGTGGCGGCGACCTTCGCAGACCGGGTGCTGTTCGTCAACTCCGGCGCCGAAGCCAACGAAGCGGCCTTCAAGCTGGCCCGGCGCTGGGCGAACGACAATGTCGGTCCGGACAAGCACGAGATCATCGCCTGCAGCAACAGCTTCCATGGTCGGACCCTGTTCACCGTCAGCGTGGGTGGCCAGCCCAAGTACTCCCAGGGCTTCGGTCCGGCCATCGGTGGAATCAGCCACGTGCCTTACAATGACATTGCTGCCCTGGAAGCGCAGATCTCCGAGCGCACCTGTGCCGTGGTGCTGGAGCCGGTACAGGGCGAGGGCGGGGTGATCCCGGCCAGTACCGAATACCTTCAGGCGGTGCGGGCGCTCTGTGACAAGCACAATGCACTGCTGATCTTCGATGAGGTGCAGAGCGGCATGGGTCGTACCGGCAAACTCTACGCCTACATGCACAGCGGCGTGACCCCGGACATCCTGACCAGCGCCAAGGGTATCGGCGGCGGTTTCCCGATTGCCGCCATGCTCACCACCGACCGGGTGGCCCCGGCCCTGAGCGTCGGCACCCATGGCAGCACCTACGGCGGCAACCCGCTGGGCTGTGCCGTGGCTGAAAGGGTACTGGACCTCATCAACACCCCCCAGGTGCTGGAAGGGGTGACCGAACGCCACAACCTGCTGACGCGCGGCCTGCGGACCCTGAATGATGAGCTGGGAGTGTTCTCGGCGGTCCGTGGACAGGGCCTGCTCATCGGTGCGGTATTGGCCGAGCGCTATCAGGGCCAGGCCGGGCAGCTGATGAAACTGGCCCAGCAGGAAGGGGTACTGGTGCTGCAGGCCGGCGCCGACGTTATGCGTCTGGCACCGAGTCTGATCATTCCCGAGGCGGATATTCGTGAAGCGCTGGGACGGCTGCGTACAGCGCTGCTGAAACTGGCGCAGTAACCGGAGGAGACCATGCTCATCCAACGCCTGTGTACCCTGGCGGATCTACCCGAAATCGAGCGGCTGGCCATCGCCAGCCCGGTAGGGATCACCTCCCTGCCGGCCGACCGCGAGCGCCTGTCGGTGATCATCGAGGGTACCGAAGCGGCGATGGATGAGGATGTGGTCTTCACCGGCGACGAGCGTTATTTCTTCGTGCTCGAGGATGTGGACAGCGGCACCCTGGTCGGCTGCAGCAGCATCATCTCCGCTGCCGGCTTCAGCCAGCCGTTCTACACCTTCCGCAACGAGATGTTCGTTCACGCCTCCCGCGAGCTGGGCCTGCACAACCGCATCCATGTACTGTCGCTGTGTCATGACCTGACAGGCCACAGCCTGCTGACCGGCTTCTACATGGATCCGCGTTGGCGCAGCCACGACTCGCTCAAGCTCAACGCCTGTGGCCGGCTGCTGTTCGCCGCCTCCCATCCCCAGCGCTTTGCCGACTCGATAGCGGTGGAGATCTCGGGCATCAGCGACGAGCAAGGCAACTCGCCGTTCTGGGATGGCGTATGTCGGCATTTCTTCGATGTGGACTACGCCGAGGCGGAGCGCCTGGGCAGCAGCCTGGGTCGCAGCGTGCTGGCCGAACTGCTGCCGGGCTACCCCCTGTACGTGCCCATGCTGCCGGATTCGGCCCAGGAAGTGATCGGTCAGGTGCGGCCTGCCTCGCAGATGGTCTATGACATCCTCATGGATGAAGGCTTCGAAAGCGACAACTACATCGATATCTTCGACGGTGGCCCCGTGGTACAGGCGCGCACGGCCGAGCTTCACACGGTACGCGCCAGCCAGGTGGCCAGTGTCCGGATCGGCCAGTCCCTGGAGCCGACCGGCAGCTGGCTGGTGGCCAACGAGAAGGTCAGGGACTTTCGTGCCTGTCTCATCCCGCTGGCCTGGAACCCCGGTGAGCCGGTAATTCTGGATGCGCAGCTGGCGCAACTGCTGAATGTCACCGAGGGTGACAGTCTCAGACTGATCGGAGGGGCCTGAGCATGCTGGTACGGGCGGCAACTGTTGCGGATCTGCCGGCGCTGCTGCAGCTGGCTCTGGAGGCCGGGTCGGGTCTGACCAGTCTGCCCGCCAGTGAGGAGCGTCTGGAACGACGACTGCAGACGGTGGAGGCGAGCTTTGCCGGTACCCTGCCGATGGCCGACGCGGACTACCTGTTCGTGCTGGAGGATGCCTCGGGCCAGGTGATCGGTACCAGCGGTGTGCTGGCGGCGGCGGGTTTGCGTGAGCCCTGGTACAGTTATCGTCGCGGGCTGACGGTCACCGCCAGCCGTGAACTCAACGTGTACCGCCAGCAACCGACGCTGTTTCTGACCAATGATCTGACCGGTGCCTCTGCCCTGTGCTCGCTGTTTCTGAGTCCGCCGTATCGGCACAGTCTCAATGGCCGGCTGCTGTCGCGGGCGCGCTTCATCCATATGGCCGAGTTCGCTGCCGACTTTGCCCCCAGGGTCATAGCCGAGATGCGTGGCCTGTCCGATGCCGAGGGTCGTTCTCCGTTCTGGGACAGTCTGGGCCGGCACTTCTTCCGCATGGACTTTGCCCGGGCGGATTACCTGACAGGCACCGGCAGCAAGTCCTTCATCGCCGAGATGATGCCGAAGTTTCCGCTGTATGCGTGTTTTCTCAGTGAGGCGGCGCGCGCGGCCATGGGCCGGGTGCATCCGGATTCCGAGCCGGCGCTGGTGATGCTGCTGGAGGAGGGGCTGCAGGATCAGGGGTACATCGATATCTTCGACGGCGGCGTCACCATAGAGGCGCCCTTCAATCACATCCGCAGCATCCGCGACAGCCAGACGCTGCTGCTGGCCATAGGCACGCCCGGAGACGAGGCGCAGACCTATCTGATCCACAACCGTGGGCGGGCCGATTGCCGCATCACCGCCGCACCGGGGCGCCTTGCTGCCGGAACCCTGGTGGTTGCCGCCGAGACGGCTGAACGTCTGCGCCTGCGGGCCGGTACGCCGGTGCGGGCCGTCCCACTGCTGGGTGGGGTCGCCGACGTGGACCCCTATGCCGGACCGGTGGCCGGTTGAGTTGATCGGCAGACTCAATCGCCACGATAGAACTATCTGATCCCGCAGGTAATGCATGCCCTGCGGCTATGCCTATATAATGACTCACTTTGCCCGGCGTGAGCCCGGCTGACCTGATCCGTGGTAAGGGACCTATGAAAAGCGCTGAGATCCGTGAAGCTTTCCTTCGCTTCTTTGAAGAGAAGGGCCATACCCGAGTCGCCTCCAGTTCGCTGGTGCCGGCCGATGACCCGACCCTGCTGTTCACCAATGCGGGCATGAACCAGTTCAAGGACTGCTTCCTTGGACTGGAAAAACGCGCCTATACCCGGGCGGTCAGCAGCCAGAAGTGCGTGCGTGCCGGCGGCAAGCACAATGACCTGGAGAATGTGGGCTACACCGCACGGCACCATACCTTCTTCGAGATGCTGGGCAACTTCAGCTTCGGCGATTACTTCAAGCGTGATGCCATTCACTATGCCTGGGAGTTTCTGACCTCGGACAAATGGCTGAATCTGCCTGCCGAGAAGCTCTGGGTCACCGTCTATGCCAGTGATGACGAGGCCTATGACATCTGGACGAAGGAGATCGGTGTACCCGCCGAGCGCATGGTGCGCATCGGTGACAACAAGGGTGCGCCCTACGCCTCGGACAACTTCTGGGCCATGGGTGATACCGGTCCCTGTGGTCCCTGCACCGAGATCTTCTATGATCACGGCGAACATATCTGGGGCGGCCCTCCGGGCAGCCCGGAAGAGGATGGCGATCGCTATATCGAGATCTGGAACAACGTCTTCATGCAGTTCAACCGCACCGCCGATGGTGTGTTGCATCCCCTGCCTGCCCCGAGCGTGGATACCGGCATGGGCCTGGAGCGCATCAGCGCGGTGATGCAGCATGTGAACTCTAACTACGAGATCGACCTGTTCCAGAATCTGCTCAAGGGCGCCGCCGAGGCCATCGGCTGCGCTCAGGAGAACCAAGCCTCGCTGAAGGTGGTGGCCGATCATATCCGCTCCTGCAGCTTCCTGATTGCCGACGGCGTGCTGCCATCGAACGAAGGCCGTGGCTACGTGCTGCGCCGCATCATCCGCCGCGCCTGCCGTCACGGTAACAAGCTTGGTGCGACCGAGACCTTCTTCCACCGCATAGTGCCGACGCTGGTCGCGGAGATGGGCGAGGCCTTCCCCGAGCTTCAGGCGCAGCAGGCCCACATCGAGCGGGTGCTCAAGACCGAGGAAGAGCAGTTCGCCCGTACCCTGGAGCAGGGCCTGCGCATCCTCGAGCAGGATCTGGCCGAGCTCAAGGGCAGCGAGATTCCTGGGGACATCGTCTTCAAGCTGTACGACACCTACGGCTTCCCGATGGACCTGACCGGCGACATCGCCCGCGAGCGCGGGCTGACCATCGACGAAGCCGGGTTCGAAGTCGCCATGGAGGCCCAGCGCGAGCGTGCCCGGGCTGCGAGTCAGTTCGGGCTGGATTACAACCAGCTGGTCAAGGTCGATGCCGACACCCGGTTCGAGGGTTACACCAGCACCAGCGGCGCCGCGCAGATCGTCGCGCTGTTCCGCGATGGTCAGGCGGTAGACAGTCTGGCTGAGGGCGAAAAGGGTGTGGTGGTACTGGACCAGACCCCCTTCTACGCCGAATCCGGCGGGCAGGTCGGCGACAGCGGCTATCTGAGCAGCGCCGGGGTGCGCTTCGATGTACGCGACACCACCAAGGCCGGCGGCGCCCACCTGCACCATGGTGTGGTAACCAGCGGCAGTCTGGCGGTAGGTACCAGCGTCAAGGCGGTGGTGGATGACAGCATCCGCGATGCAACCAAGGCCAACCACTCGGCGACCCACCTGCTGCACGCTGCCCTGCGCCAGATACTCGGCGAACACGTTCAGCAGAAGGGCTCGCTGGTTGACAGCCAGCGCCTGCGCTTCGACTTCAGTCATTTCGAGGCCATCCGTCCCGAGCAGCTGCGCGAGCTGGAGCAGCTGGTCAACGAACAGATCCGCGCCAACTCGGCGGTGGAGATCGAGGTGACCGATATCGAGACCGCCAAGGCCAAGGGCGCCATGGCCCTGTTCGGTGAGAAATATGGTGACCAGGTGCGCGTGCTGACCATGGGAGGCGGCTTCTCCGTCGAGCTCTGCGGTGGCACCCACGTCAGCCGCACCGGGGACATCGGTCTGTTCAAGATCATCAGCGAAGGCGGTATTGCTTCCGGGGTGCGCCGGATCGAGGCGGTCACCGGTGCGGCAGCCATGGCCTGGGTGAATGAGGCCGAGGATCAGCTGCGTCAGGCCGCGCAACTGCTGCGTGGCAACCGGGAGAACCTGCTCGGCAAGCTGTCGGCGGCGCTGGAGCGTACCCAGCAGCTGGAGAAGGAAGTGCAGCAGCTCAAGGCCAGGGCCGCCAGCGCCGCCGGCAGCGACATGGCCGGCGAAGCCCGCGAGATCAACGGCATGCGGGTGCTGATCAAGCGCGTCGACGGTGTCGACGGCAAGGGTCTGCTGGCACTGATCGATCAGCTGAAGAACAAGTTGGGTTCGGCGGTCATCCTGCTCGGTGGCGAGCTGGATGGCAAGGTGGTGCTGGTAGCCGGTGTCACCGGTGACCTGACCGGTCGGGTCAAGGCCGGCGATCTGATTCGCCAGACTGCCCAGGCCGTCGGCGGCAAGGGCGGCGGTCGCCCGGACAGGGCGCAGGGTGGTGGCACCGACGTTGCCGCCTTGGACGCAGCGCTGAACAGCGCGGCCGAGTGGGTGGCACAGCAGTAGGAATTTGAGGGGTCGGCCCTGAGGGCGGACGCAACAAATCGGGCAACCGATTACGGCATGGGGGTTGGTGCAACAAATGGCACTTATTGTCCAGAAGTTTGGTGGTACCTCGGTGGGCAGTGTGGAACGCATTACCCAGGTAGCCGAGAAAATCAGGAAGTTCAGAGCCGAAGGGCACGGGCTGGTGGTCGTGGTCTCCGCCATGAGTGGCGAAACCAACCGGCTGATCGCGCTGGCCAGGGATATCAGCGAGGATCCGGATCCCCGGGAGCTCGATGTGATCCTGTCTACCGGTGAGCAGGTGACCATAGGTCTGCTGGCCATGGCGCTGAAGGCCATTGGGGTGCCGGCCGTGTCCTTTACCGGACCCCAGGTGCGCATCGGTACCGACAACGCCTTCGGCAAGGCGCGTATCCAGCATATTGATGATGGCAAGCTGCGCGATGCGCTGGACAGCGGCAAGGTAGCCATTGTCGCCGGTTTCCAGGGTATGGATGACAACGGCAATATCACCACTCTGGGCCGGGGCGGCTCCGATACTACCGCGGTGGCGCTGGCCGCTGCGCTGAAAGCAGATGAATGTCAGATCTATACTGATGTGGATGGCGTCTACACCACCGACCCCCGGGTGGTAGACAGCGCCCGCCGGCTGGACAAGATCACCTTCGAGGAAATGCTCGAGATGGCCAGTCTCGGCTCCAAGGTATTGCAGATCCGGGCGGTGGAGTTCGCCGGCAAATACAACGTGCCACTGCGTGTGCTGCACAGTTTCAAAGAGGGTCCCGGGACCCTGATTACCCTTGAGGAAGAGCTTTCAATGGAACAGCCCGTCATCTCCGGCATTGCATTCAACCGTGATGAAGCCAAACTGACCATTCGTGGTGTGCCGGACACTCCCGGCGTGGCATACAAGATTCTGGGGCCGGTCAGTGCGGCGAACATCGAGATCGACATGATCGTGCAGAACGTGGCACAGGATCACACCACCGATTTCACCTTCACCGTCAACCGCAGTGACCAGCGTCGTACCGAAGAGATACTGCACAGGGTAGCGGCGGAGATCGGTGCTCGCGAGGTCGCAGGCGACAGCGGCATTGCCAAGGTCTCCATTGTCGGGGTCGGGATGCGCTCCCATGCCGGTGTGGCGAGCAAGATGTTCGAGGCGCTGGCCAAGCATGGCATCAACATCCTGATGATCTCTACCTCGGAGATCAAAATCTCCGTGGTGATCGATGAGAAGTACCTGGAGCTGGCAGTCCGCAGTCTGCATTCGGCCTTCGAGCTGGATGCGCCCTCGGAGCAGGTTACCGAGTAAGGGACGTCGTTTCGGGCGAAAATGGGGCGGGCGCAGCAGCGTCTGCCTCTGGCCAGGGCATTAAAAGGTTCATCCAATCGAACGCCCGGGCAAGGTTGTGGTCACACTTAGGCGAACGTGACGGCCAATACAAGGGCCCGGGTTTTTCGGACTGTGTCCTGATTAAATGAGCAAGGAGAAATGGAATGCTTATTCTGACTCGCAGGGTGGGTGAAACCCTGATGGTAGGTGATGAAGTAACGGTAACTGTGCTGGGTGTGAAGGGCAATCAGGTCCGAATCGGCGTCAACGCTCCGAAAGAAGTGGCGGTTCACCGCGAGGAAATCTACCAGCGCATCCAGAAAGAAAAGGATGAGTCATCAAATACCTAATTTTCTTAAATTTTTCATTGCATTAGCGCAGCGGCACGGTTAATATTCTGCGCGTGTTACGGAGAGGTGGCCGAGAGGCCGAAGGCGCTCCCCTGCTAAGGGAGTACACCTCAAAAGGGTGTCGAGGGTTCGAATCCCTCCCTCTCCGCCACTTTTGTATTGTAGAGTTGTCAACAGGTAATTTCTTGAATTAAAAAGAAAAAACAGGTTGACAGGCAAAGAGAACACTCTATAATACGCACCCACAACGCACTCGTAGCTCAGCTGGATAGAGTACTCGGCTACGAACCGAGCGGTCGGAGGTTCGAATCCTCCCGAGTGCGCCATACGGAAAGCCCACTGCCCAGGCAGTGGGTTTTTTTTCGTCTCGAGTTTCTCCGTGCTGGCCCGCGCACGCGCCGCTTGCTCGGACCAGTGCCTGGCGGCTTTCCTGATCACTACCGTTCGAATTGGCGGTCTACTTCCGCTTTGTGATTGATTGGAAGCCCGAGCACAGGTACATTCAACCGGCTCATCAGGATCCGGATACCTGACCAAGGGGGAATAACAATGACGTCCAATGAGTTGCTGATGGAGGGGGTGGAGCTGATGTTCGTCGGAATGGGGGCGGTATTCCTGTTCCTCATCCTGCTGGTCGGCTGCACCAATCTCATGTCCTGGCTGGTATCGCGTTTCTTTCCGGAGCAGGCGCCGGTTGCTGCTGCGCCGGTCCGCAAGGCGCCCGCAAGCGAGCCGGCTGTTGATCCCGAGATGCTGGCGGTCATCACTGCCGCGATACGCCAGCATCGCTCCCGTCGCGCAGCCTGACCGATTCTGCGCATAACGCAAAAGACAAGATAAACAATAAGGTCTGACCTACATGAGTGACTTGCAACCCGGTGCACTGGGTATCACCGATGTCATCCTGCGGGATGCGCACCAATCCATTCTTGCTACCCGCATGCGTCTTGAAGACATGTTGCCCATTGCCGAGAAGCTAGATCGGGTGGGGTTCTGGTCTGTCGAGTCCTGGGGCGGAGCCACCTTCGACGCCTGCATCCGTTATCTGGGCGAGGACCCCTGGGAGCGCATCCGCGAGCTGAAACGGGCCATGCCCAATACCCGGCAGCAGATGCTGCTGCGCGGTCAGAACCTGCTTGGCTACCGCCATTATGCCGATGATGTGGTGGAGAAGTTCGTCGAGCGCGCCGCGTACAATGGTGTGGACGTGTTCCGAGTGTTTGATGCGATGAACGATCCGCGCAATCTGGAGACCGCATTGCAGGCGGTGCGTCAGGTCGGCAAGCATGCTCAGGGCACCATCTCCTATACCACCAGCCCGGTGCATACCCTGGATATGTGGGTGGACCTGGCCAGGCGAATCGAAGACATGGGTGCCGACTCGCTTGCCATCAAGGATATGGCCGGCATTCTCACCCCCTATGTCGCATTCGAACTGGTTTCCAGACTCAAGCAGACCCTGAGCATCCCGATCCACATGCAGTGCCATGCCACTGCCGGTTTGTCTTCGGCGGCCATCCTCAAGGCCGCAGAGGCGGGTATCGACAACGTGGATACCGCCATTTCGTCCATGTCCATGACCTATGGCCATTCGCCGACCGAGTCCATCGTCGCGATGTTCCAGAACACGCCCAGGGACACCGGACTGGACCTCAATCTACTGGAGGAGATTGCGGCCTACTTCCGCGAGGTGCGCAAGAAGTACGCGAAATTCGAGGGCAACCTCAAGGGTGTGGACGCACGCATTCTGGTCGCCCAGGTTCCCGGCGGCATGCTCACCAACATGGAGAGCCAGCTGAAGGAGCAGGGCGCCGGAGACAAGTTCGACCAGGTGCTCGAGGAGATTCCCCGGGTACGTGAGGATCTGGGCTTCATTCCGCTGGTAACGCCCACCTCGCAGATCGTCGGTACCCAGGCGGTACTGAACGTGCTCACCGGTGAGCGTTACAAGTCCATCACCAAGGAAACCGCCGGTGTACTCAAGGGCGAGTATGGTGCCGCGCCGGCGCCGTTCAATGCCGGCCTGCAGGCCCGGGTTCTGGATGGCGCAGAGCCGATCACCTGTCGCCCGGCGGATCTGCTCGAGCCGGAGCTGGATCGTCTGACCGAAGAGCTGCGCGAAATTGCTGCGCAGAAGGGCATCCAGCTCGGCGCCAATGAGATCGATGATGTGTTGACCTACGCCCTGTTCCCGCAGATCGGCCTCAAGTTTCTGGAAAACCGCGGCAACCCGGCGGCCTTCGAGCCGGTGCCCACGGGCCGGGAGACAGCGGCAGCACCGGCGACGGGACCGGAGGTCTACACCGTCTCGGTCAATGGTCGCGATTTCGTGGTTCAGGTGGCCGAGGGCGGTGATATCAGTGGCATCAAGCCGCTGAGTGGTGTCAGCAGCGCTGCACCCGCTCCGGCGTCGGCGGCTGGTGATGGCGAGCCGCAGGGCGCGCCACTGGCCGGCAATATCTTCAAGGTGCTGGTCAATCCCGGCGATCAGGTCGAGGAGGGTGAGCTGATTCTCATCCTGGAAGCCATGAAGATGGAGACCGAGGTCCGTGCCAAGCGCTCGGGTGTCATTGCGTCCGTCGCAGTCAAGGCCGGCGATGCCGTGGCCGTGGGCGACACCCTGGTGACCATAGGCTGAGGAGAGCTCCATGGAAAAGCTGGCACTCTTGTGGCAGACCACAGGTCTGTACCACATTGCACCCGGCCAGGTGCTGATGATCCTGGTCTGTCTGCTGTTGATCTATCTGGCCATCCGCAAGGGGTTCGAGCCCCTGCTGCTGATTCCCATCGGTTTCGGCGGTGTGCTGGCCAACCTGCCGGTGGCGGGCATGGCCGAGGCCGGGGGGTTGCTCAGGCTGATCTACGATATCGGCATTCCCACCAGTGTGTTCCCGCTGCTGATCTTCATGGGCGTGGGCGCCATGACCGATTTCGGTCCGATGCTGGCCAACCCCCGCACCCTGCTGCTGGGCGCGGCGGCGCAGTTCGGCATCTTCGGTACTCTGCTCGGGGCGCTGGCGTTGACCGCTTGGGGCGTTCCCGGTTTCGAGTTCACCCTGCGTGAAGCGGCCTCGATCGCCATCATCGGCGGGGC
Source organism: Halopseudomonas formosensis (assembly GCF_900115905.1). Taxonomy (GTDB): domain Bacteria; phylum Pseudomonadota; class Gammaproteobacteria; order Pseudomonadales; family Pseudomonadaceae; genus Halopseudomonas; species Halopseudomonas formosensis. The sequence continues at coordinate 93,490 of NZ_FOYD01000003.1, read as the reverse complement.
GGATGGTCCGACCTCGATCTTCGTCACCTCCAAGCTGGCGCCGGATCTGCTCGGCCCCATTGCCGTGGCAGCCTACTCCTACATGGCACTGGTGCCGCTGATCCAGCCACCGATCATGCGTGCGCTGACCACCGAACAGGAGCGGGCCATTGTCATGACCCAGCTGCGCACCGTGAGCAAGACCGAGAAGATCGTCTTTCCGCTGGTGTTGCTGCTGCTCATCTCCCTGCTGCTGCCGGATGCCGCGCCGCTGGTAGGCATGTTCTGCTTCGGTAACCTGATGCGCGAGTGTGGCGTGGTGGAGCGTCTGGCCGATACCACCCGTAACGCCCTGATCAATATCGTCACCATTGCCCTGGGGCTGGCGGTGGGCTCCAAGCTGTCGTCCGATGCCTTTCTGCAGCTGACTACCCTGGGGATTCTGGTGCTGGGCATGATTGCCTTCTGCATGGGCACCGCCGGTGGGGTGCTGATGGCCAAGCTGATGAACCTGTTCAGCAAGCACAAGATCAACCCCCTGATCGGGTCGGCAGGGGTGTCGGCGGTGCCTATGGCAGCGCGGGTGTCGAACAAGGTGGGGCTGGAGTCCAATCCGCAGAACTTCCTGCTAATGCACGCCATGGGTCCGAACGTGGCGGGTGTGATCGGCTCCGCGGTCGCCGCTGGTATCCTGCTGGCCTTCGTCAGCTGATATCCGCTTTGCGGAAACGAAAGAGCCCGCCAGGCAACCCTGGCGGGCTCTTTCATTTCCGGTCCCCGGCGGGGGTGTCTGGAGCTGACTGCCGATCAGGCCTGTTCGGCGGCCAACAGGGCAAGCAGCGCGTTCTGCTGGCGGCGGCTCATCTCACGGAAGCGCAGCAGCAGTTCACGCTCGGGTTGATTCAGTGCATCGATCTGCTGATCGTTGAGCGCCTGGCGAGAGGGGTACTCGGGCAGGCTCGGCAGGTCCAGCAGACTGTGCTCCAGACGTGCAATGATCTCGGAGTTCATGCTGCGGTGATGTTGCTTGGCAACTTCTGCTATGCGGTCTCGCATGCCTTCGGGCAGTCGAACGACAAACTTGTCGGCGGTGCGGCTAGTGTAGTGCTGAAGTGCAGTTTTCATGGGCAAAAATATCGCTTTTAGCTGATGAATCGATCCCGGCCAGTTGGAACCCTATGGCTTCCTGCCATCCAAGCTGCCGTGTCGTTGGGCTGGCAGATGACCCACGAGCCCGTGACATGGACAACGGATAAAGGCATTTTGCTCAAATTCAATGCCCGATCTTCCTGCGTCCGCTCCCAAAGTGCCGGAAATACGTCCACAAGGTGACGACTTTCCGACGCTGGCCATTTGAGATCGAACTTTGGCAGCATTTGTCAAGGTGGTCAAGTATTCCTGTAATCGGGTAATATCCGCCACGCTGAAACCTGCATTTCCGTGCGCTTGTAGCTCAGCTGGATAGAGCAATCGCCTCCTAAGCGATAGGTCCCCGGTTCGAATCCGGGCTTGCGCACCATTTCCTCCCCATGCCGCCGTTGCGTTTTGCTTCGGGCGCAGCGCGAAACCTTCGCTAAACTTGTTCGGACCTCTCGCCGCAACCCGGGTTTGCTGCCAGAATACAGCGGTTTACCTCTCGTCCTGAATATGAAGGGAATGTTATGGGCGCTCTATCCACTCATCGTTGGAAATTCTTCCGTGCCGGCGGTTTCGACCAGGTGCAACTGGAAACTCCGGAAGACCTGGCTGCATTGCGTGGTCTGGACCAGAAGCTGTGGGCCGCGCTGGCCTGTCCCACCCGCAATCTTGAACTGGACCAGCGCATGCTGGCCTATATAGATACCAACGGCGATGGGCGGATCCGTGCGCCGGAGATCCTGGACGCGGTGGACTGGACCCTGGCCCATCTGGCCGATCCCCAGAGCCTGTTCCGGGAAGAGCCCCTGACGCTGGCGTCCTTCCCTGACACCGAGGACGGCCACCGTCTTGCCGCTGCAGCGCAGCGGTTGCTGAAGGTGCTGGGCCGTGACCCCGAGCAGGGGCTGACAGCGGCGGATACCGATGACCTGGCAGCGCTGTTCCCGCCGGGTGAGACCAACGGCGACGGTCTGGTGCCGGCCAGCCTGACCAGTGACGCCGGGCTGCAGGCGGCCATTGCCGATATCATCAGCTGTCTGGGTGGCGAGCAGGATCGCAGTGGAGAGCCTGCCGTCTCCGAAGCACTGATCAACGAGTTCTTCGATCAGGCCCGTCAAGTGCAGGAGTGGCAACAGGGCGGTGCGCAGCACGGCGTGCAGTCGCTTGGTCCGGACGAGGAGCAGGCGGTTGCTGCCATCAGTGCACTGCGCGACAAGATCGATGATTACTTCACCCGGGTGGAGATGGCGGCCTTCGACCCGCGGGCGGCCAGCATCATGAATGCCGATGAGGCCGAGCTGACACGCCTGTCTGCCCTGAACCTGGCCGATGCCAGCCAGATTGCCGATCTGCCCCTGGCCAGCCTGCAGTACGGCGAGAGCCTGCCGCTGCAGCAGGGCATAAACCCTGCCTGGCGACCGGCTATGCTGGCTCTGCGCGAGCATGTGGTGCGTCCGGTGCTGGGCGATGTGGAGTCCATCACACGCAGCCAGTGGCAGGAGCTGACCGCGCGCAGCGATGACTATTTTGCCTGGCAGGCAGCCAAGCCCCAGGTGCGCATTCTCGAGGTCCTGAGTGTGGAGCGCGTTGTCGAGCTGGTGGAGCAGGGCGTGCAGCCGCGCCTGCTGGAACTGGTGGCCAGGGACCTGGAAGTGGCCGAGGCCGCCGGTGGTCTGGTGGATCTGGACAAGTTGCTGCGTCTGCAACGGGGACTGGTAACCCTGCTGCGCAACTTCGTGTCCTTCCAGAACTTCTACTGGCGTCGGGAGAAGGCCATTTTCCAGGCCGGCCGGCTGTACATCGATGGCCGCAGCTGCGATCTCGTGGTGGAAGTGGGCGATGTGGATGCCCACAGTGCAGTGGCCGCCAACAGCGAGAGTTTCCTGCTGTATTGCGCCTGTACCCGTCGTGGCCAGCCGGTCAGGGACCGGGAGACGCTGAACATAGTGGCAGCGGTCACCGCGGGTGAGCAGAGCGAGCTGGCGGTGGGACGCAACGGCCTGTTCTATGATCGCGATGGCAACGACTGGGACGCCACCGTGGTCAAGGTGGTGCAGAGCGCCATCAGCGTACGGGAAGCCTTCTGGTCACCCTACCGCCGGATCTCCAAGCTGGTGTCCGACCAGATCCAGAAATTCGCCGCCAGCCGTGATGACGCCCTGGTCAACAACGCAGCCGCCCAGGTCGGCACCAGTGCAACCGCGCCGGCGGAAGCCAGTGCCGCCTCCAAGACCTTCGACATTGCCAAGTTTGCCGGGATCTTTGCCGCCATCGGCCTGGCGGTTGGTGCGCTGGGCGCCGCCCTGGCTGCCATCTTCAGCGGACTGATGTCGCTGCAGTGGTGGCAGTGGCCTCTGGTGGTGGTGGGTGTGCTGCTGGCCATTTCCGGTCCGTCGATGCTGATGGCCTGGTTCAAGCTGCGCCGGCGCAACCTGGGGCCGATCCTTGATGCCAACGGCTGGGCAGTCAACAGCCAGGCGCGGATCAACATCGCCTTCGGCACCGCGCTTACCCAGCTGGCCACTCTGCCCGGTGGGTCGGCCCGTTCCCTGCGCGATCCCTATGCCGCCCGCAGGCCGGTATGGCCCTGGCTGCTGTTGCTGGTGGTGGTACTGGGGCTGGCCCTGTTCGGTCTCCAGGCCGGCTGGTTTTCCGCCTCGGTGACGCCGCCTGCCGCGCCGCCGGCCTGACAACGGCGTGATCCGGAGAAGGCAGCCCTGGGGCTGCCTTTTTCGTTTGTGGGCAAACGGCTGCTATGCTTGTTCTGGCCAGCAGGGATGCGGCCATTGATCAACCCTTCAGCCAACCTGCTGTACGTTTTCGGGAGGCACCGTTGCCCAGTACCCTTTCCTCGTTCTCCTCGCTCTATTTCTCCACGTTGCTGATGCTGATCGGCAGCGGCCTTCTCAGTACCTATCTGGGCCTTCGTCTGGCGGCCGAAGGGGTCAACGCGGTCTGGATAGGACTGTTGATGACCGGCTATTACGTGGGGCTGGTCATGGGTGCCAGCGTGGGGCACCGGCTCATCGCCCGGGTCGGCCATATCCGCGCCTTCGTCGCCAGTGCCGGTGTGGTGACGGCGTCGGTACTTGGCCATGCGCTGACCTCCAGCGTGGAAGTCTGGCTGGCGCTGCGCTGGCTGGTAGGGGTGGCGATGATGTGCCAGTACATGGTGCTGGAGAGCTGGCTGAACGAACAGGCCGAGTCCCACCAGCGCGGCACCGTGTTTGCGGGCTACATGCTGGTGACCTTTCTCGGGCTGGGATTGGGGCAACTGATCCTGACCTGGATGCCCGAGCTGAGCTTCCGGCACGTGATTCTGGTGGCGATGTGTTTCTCCCTGTGCCTGGTGCCAGTGGCGGTAACCCGCCGTATTCACCCGGCGCCGCTGCATCCCGCGCCCCTGGAAATCCGCCATTTCATCAAACGCATCCCCCAGGCGTTGAGCACCATAGGTGTGGCCGGGCTGCTGCTCGGTTCCTTCTACGGACTGGCGCCGACCTATGCGGCCGCGTCGGGCCTGGATACCCATCTGGTCGGCGTCTTCATGGCGGTCACCATCGGTGCGGGGCTCTTCGCGCAGGGGCCGGCCGGCTGGTTGTCCGACCGCTTTGACCGCAGCCGCATGATCCAGGTGAATGCCATCATCCTGACCACGGTGTCCCTGCTGATAGCCCTGATTTCTCTGCCTGGGGTCCTCATGTGGCTGACTACCCTGTTCGGCCTGCTGGCGTTCACGCTGTATCCGCTGGCGGTGGCATTGGCCAATGACCACGTCGATCAGGAGCGGCGGGTGCAGCTGGCGGCGACCCTGCTGGTCACCTTCGGTGTCGGTGCCAGTACCGGTCCGCTGCTCGGCTCGGTGCTCATGCAGCTGGGCGGGCCCGGCATGCTGTACGTGTTCATGGCCTGCTGCAGTCTGCTGCTGGTGGTGTTCGTGCGCCCGGAGCGGGTCACCGGGGAGAATCTGGTGGAAGAGGCGCCCATCCAGTTCATGCCGGCGGCGGGTAACCTGGCGAGCTCTCCGCTGGCGGCGGCGATAGACCCGCGGGTGGATGAGCAGGTGGTGATGGAGCAGATGGTGGATGAGGCCGCCCTGGAGCCGGCCGGGGATCAGGATGAAGAGGAGCACCGGCCGGGCTGAGGGAGCCCTGGCCGGCACGGGCGATCAGAACAGGTCTTCGCGCGCCTGACGCCGCGCTTCGCGCTGCAACTGGGTTACGAAGCGCTCGATGTGGCGCTGGGTGACCGCCGGCGGCTGGTGGAAGTGCAGGCCCACATGGGTTTCATCGCCGGCCTCATGGTAGGTGCGATGGCGGATCTCCACCGCCACGTCCAGCAAGGGACTGTCCTCCAGTTGCAACTGGCTGCGCTCGTAGCGCTCGCCCGGTTGCAGGGCCTGAAGCTGGTTGCCGGCCAGGCGCAGCTTGCAGCCGGTAACGGAGATGTCGAGGAGTTCGCCGGCGAATGCGCGCTTGTCGGCGCTGTGCACAAGCTCGAGGCGGGTGTCGATGCTGCGCTGTACCGCTGCCCGGTAGGCGCCGCGGCGCTGGTGATAGGTCAGCTGCGTCGGGAAGGGGAGGCTGAAGGCCGGAGCGCCGTCATCCAGTTCGACCTGCGCGGCGTCGCTGTGCTGCCAGCGCAGGTGGACGCCGTCGAGCCAGGCATCGACACGGAAATTCTCGCGCTGGGTCATCCACTTGTCACCGACGGAGGGAATGAGCTCGTCGATATACAACATGCCGCTGGCGGTATCGAGTTCGACCAGATAACTCTGGAAGGTCTGGGCCCGCTCCTCGAAACGGACCTCCAGCGGCGTTCTCGCGGCGTGCAATGCCTTGAGCAGTGACTGGATCTCCAGCGGTGCGGTGACTTCCCTGGGGGGCTGCGGGCCGAGACCCTGTTCTAGGAGCATTGACACGTCAGCTTCTCATCCGTAATTCCTGACCGGTGACAGCGATCATATATCAGGCGCGGCTGATCGGTCGTCCCGGGCGTGCGCGGTTGGCATTGCCGAGGCGATCATACACATTCAGGCTGGTTTCCCCCTGGTTGCGCAGCAGGTCGAGCAGGTTGCTGTTGATGTGCTGGCTGTGGCGGATCAGGCGTGCATTACGCAGATTGGCTTCCTCGCAGGCCCCGGCTGCGTCGAGGAAATCGGCATGCTGCCGGGACAGCTGGTCGTCGCCCAGACCGCGGATGAAATCCCCGGGGCTGAGATCCTCGGGCATGCCGGCTGCCTGCAACTGCGCAGTCATCTCGGCGTGCACCTCATTGAGCGCAGCCATTGCCGCAGACTTCTCGTCAAGCAGCCCCTGCAACGCCGTCATGTCCTGATCGAGCAGGGCCTGCTTCTCCCTGTCGAGCAGGTCGGTGAACTGCTGGCACAGGGTTGTAGCCCTCGCGAACAGCTCGCTCAGTTGCCGCATCCTTCACTCTCCACCAGTGGGGCGCCGGCCGTCACTCAGGATTCCAGGTCGATCAGCTTGTCGGCAATGCGGCGACTGTCCGGCTGGTAGCTGCCGTCGGCAATGGCCTGCTTGATCCGCTCCACGCGCGCAGTGTCTACTTCCGGCAGCTCACGCAGACGCTCTTCTATCGCCTGCAGCTGCTGGGCCTGATTGCTCAGACGGACCTCGGCGTCGCCGGTTGCCGGCTGACCGGTATTCTGGGTGCCGGCCGGGCGATCGGCAGTGACCTCGCGCTTGCCGGCAGTAGCACTGCTCTGGCTGCTGCGCGAGGCGCCGTTGGTGCCCGGGTTGAAATCGATGACCATGTGTATGTCCTCAGCCTGAATGCTTCATCGGCCTCTGTAACGGCCGCGGGGCCGTAAACTTTAGGCTTTTCCTGAAAGATTCAGGGTTGGATATGTGATCTGCCTCACAGTGTTGCCCAATGGATGGCAGGCTGGCAAGTATAGCTTCCGTGGGAGGGGCACTACATGTGGACTTCCACCTGACCGGGCCCGACTATCCGGGCGCGCACGACGCGGTCGGAACGGGTGTTGCGCACCCGGATCTGCGCGCCGGTGCCACCGCTTTCCAGTGCTTCACCGGGCATGCGCACGGCGACCCGGCTGTTGGCTGCGGTGATGACCACCCGGTCGCCGCGTTTGACCGTCTCATCCTGCTCCAGCTGCTGGGGGCTGAGCACGCTGTCGGCCTGTACCGGGCGCCGCAGGCGCATGCCGATCGCCTGTTCAGGTTGCAGCAGGTAACCTCCGCTGATCTGGCCGATATTGCGCTCGCGCAGTGTGATGTCCTCCGGGCCGAGGATGGCGTGACGGGCGAGTGGTCGGGTGAGTACCACTACCGACTGGAAGAGGTCCACCTGGGCGGGCACAAACAGGCGCCATTGTACCTGGCTGCTGTCGCAGCTGACCCGGACCGTGACCCGGCCGACGGGGATCTCCGGGCTTTCGAGCTGGGCGCTGATCGCGTCCGCCGGGCACAGCGGCAGACGCAGCCTGGGGTCCAGGCGGTTGACGCTGATCTCATGCCGGGCCGGTTGGCTGCTGGCGGCCAGATGAAGCGCAACCTGATCCTCAAGATATGCGGTGGTGGTGCCGATAAGCTGGTCGATAAGCGGATTGGCGTGCAGGCTGCCACAGCCCGTGAGGGTAATGGCTATAATCAGCCGGATAAAAGGTGCCCGAAACTGCATATAATCCAACCTCGATCGTGCGATGTGTGTCAAATCGCCGGCGTCCCAAAGTGTCTGATGGATGCAAGCAAGGATCATGCCGTCTGCGCTTCCATTAAAGAAGGAGTAGTTTCATGGCTGGCATAATGGCCTCAGTGGATCAGCGCACCCAGTTGGTAGGACAGAACCGACTCGAGCTGCTGCTGTTTCGCCTGAACGGGCGGCAGCTGTATGGCATCAATGTGTTCAAGGTCAAGGAAGTACTGCAATGCCCTCGACTGACGCTGCTACCCAGGCTCAATCCCATTGTCCGCGGCGTGGCGCACATCCGCGGCGGAACGCTGCCGATCATTGATCTGGGGCGGGCTACCGGTGGCCGGGCGCTGGAAGACCTGTCCACGGCCTTCGTCATCATCACCGAATACAACAACCGGGTTCAGGGATTTCTGGTGCGGGCGGTGGAGCGCATCGTCAACCTGAACTGGAGTGACGTACATCCACCGCCAAAGGGGACCGGTCGCGACCACTACCTGACCGCGGTTACCCGGGTGGAAGACCAGATGGTGGAAATCATCGATGTGGAGAAGGTTCTGGCCGAGGTGCTGGCCGGGGACGAGGCCCTGCCGCAGCAGGCAACCACCACCGAGGCGATGCCGGAGGCTACCGGCAGCCGCATTCTGGTCGTGGACGATTCCTCAGTGGCGCGGCGGCAGATCATCCGCTGCATGGAATCGCTCGGCATCGAGGTCTTTGCCCTCAATGATGGACGTCAGGCGCTGGACTGGCTCAAGCAGCAGGCGGACCAGGGCAGGGATGTCACCGAGGATCTGCTGATGATGATCTCCGACATCGAAATGCCGGAGATGGATGGCTACACTCTCACCGCCGAGGTGCGCAGTGACCCCCGGCTGAAGGATCTGCACGTGATGCTGCACACCTCCCTGTCCGGTGTGTTCAATCAGGCCATGGTGCGCAAGGTGGGGGCGGACGATTTCCTGGCCAAGTTCAGCCCCGACGAACTGGCCGACAGGGTGCTCGCGCGGATGCGTGGAGCCGGAGTTGAACATGCTTGAATATGATTTCATGGGTCTGGAGTTGATGCGTGTCGGCAAATGATCCGGACTTCGACCTGTTCCGGGATTACCTGGAGCGCACCTGCGGCATCGTGCTGGGGGACAACAAGCAGTATCTGGTGACCAGTCGTCTCGGTCGTCTGCTGACCCAGCGCGGTATCCGCAGTCTGGGGGAGCTGGTACGTCAGGTACAGCAGCAGCCCGCGTCCGGCCTGCGCGAGATGGTGGTGGATGCCATGACCACCAACGAAACCCTGTGGTTTCGCGACGGGTACCCTTTCGAGGTGCTCAAATCACGGCTGATTCCCGAGTTTCTTGCCAGCAACCCCAACGGGCGGCTGCGGATCTGGTCGGCCGCGTGCTCCTCGGGACAGGAGCCCTATTCGCTGAGCATGGCCGTCGACGAGTTCGAGCGCGCCAATCCCGGACGTCTGCGCGGCGGGGTGCAGATCGTTGCCAGTGAGATCTCGGCCGGCATGCTCAATGCCGCCCGTGCCGGCTGCTATGACAGCCTGGCCATGGCCCGGGGCCTGTCCCGCGAGCGCCGGGACCGTTACTTTGATGAGACCGGTCCGGGGGAGTGGACCGTCAAGCCGGCCATCCGCAGTCGGGTGGAGTTTCGCCAGCTCAATCTGCTGGACAGCTACAGCGTCCTGGGGCGCTTCGATATCGTGTTCTGCCGCAATGTCCTCATCTACTTCTCGGCCGATGTGAAGAAGGACATATTACGGCGCATTCATGCCACCCTGCGCCCCGGCGGTTATCTGATGCTGGGCGCCTCCGAAGCGCTGAATGGGTTGCCCGATCTGTATTCCATGGTCCAGTGCAACCCGGGTATCGTCTACCAGGCCCGCTGAAGACACCCCTTCCTCTCCGTTCCTTGCCGACGGCAGCGTACAGCAAGGTTTGCCGATGACTGCGGCAGCCTTGCCGCCCGGCGGAAATCCCTTGCCGCTCCCCGTGCTAGGTTTCCTGCTATCCAATTGAAAATAAAAGAGTTTTCAATGGTGGCACAGGTATTGCTGTGTACTTGGCGACAGAACACTGGCCCTGGCCGATGTGAGGATTGCCACCATGAGTTTGAGTTTTGACCGCGCCCTGGGATTGCATGAGAAAGCGCTGGCTTTCCGTGCCGAGCGTGCCGCCGTGCTGGCCAACAATATTGCCAATGCCGATACGCCCAACTACAAGGCCCGGGATCTGGACTTTGCCAGCGTACTGGAGGCTCAGCAGAGCGGTGCAAACAGCACCGTGTCGCTGCAACGCACCCATGCCAATCACATTCCCGCCCAGAGTCTGATCGATCAGGCGGCAGGTTTGCGCTATCGCACACCGCATCAGCCGTCGATCGATGGCAACACCGTGGAGGTCCAGGCCGAGCAGGCCAGATACACGGAAAATGCCATCGACTTCCAGGCCAGCTTCACCTTCCTCAACAGCAAGTTCAAAGGGCTGATGACGGCCCTGCGGGGAGATTGACCATGTCCCTTGACCGAATCTTCGATATTGCCGGTTCCGGCATGAACGCCCAGTCGGTGCGCCTGAACGCGGTGGCCAGCAACATAGCCAACGCCGACACCGTGTCCAGCAGCATCGATCAGACCTATCGCGCGCGTCAGGCCGTGTTCGCCACCCTGTTCAACGAGCAGCAGCAATCGCTTGGCGGATCCCTGTTCGCTCCGGAGGATCAGGCCGGGCAGGGCGTCAGCGTGCTCGGTGTGGTGGAGTCGGATGCCGAGCTGCAGGCCCGCTATGAACCTGACCATCCCATGGCCAACGAAGAAGGCTATGTGTTTTACCCCAACGTCAACGTGGTCGAGGAAATGGCCAACATGATGGCCGCTTCCCGCGCCTATCAGACCAACGTGGAAATCATGAATACCGCCAAGAGCATGCTGCAGCGCGTGCTGACCCTCGGACAATAGGAGAGCAGGGAATGAGCATCAGTGTCGGCAGCAGTGTGCTTGACCAGTACCAGGTGGATCAGGGGCGCTTTGCCAAGGGTAACGAGCTGGGCAAGAACGAGTTCCTGCAGCTTCTGGTAGCCCAGTTGAACAACCAGGACCCGCTGGCGCCCCAGGAAAACGGCGAGTTCATTGCCCAGCTGGCCCAGTTCAGCACCGTCGAAGGCATCGAGAAGATGAACAGCAGTATCGATGCCATGGCCAGCAGCTTCCAGTCTTCCCAGGCCCTGCAGGCCTCCTCCATGGTCGGGCGCACCGTGGTATTTCCCAGTGACCGGGCCATGGTTGATCCGGCCGAAGGCTTTACCGGCCAGTTCGTGCTGCCCCAGCCCAGCCAGATGGTGCTGGTCAACGTCTATGACGAGGCTGGCAGCATGGTGGCTAGCATCAACCTCGGGGCCCAGGAAACCGGAATCCGCGACTTCGCCTGGGACGGTCAGGATGCCAGCGGCAATCCCTTGCCGGCCGGCAAATACCGTTTCGAGGCCCAGGCCAGCATCAATGGCGAAACCACCCAGCTGGCCACGCTGCTGCCGGCGAACGTGGACAGTGTCTCCCTCGGTGTGGGGCATGGCGGTGAAATGGTTCTCAACCTGGCAGGCCTGGGCAGCATCGGCCTGTCCGACGTCTTCACTATCGGTAAATAACCTCGTCCGAATAGCGCGAAAAGGAGTTTGATCATGTCTTTCAATATTGGTCTCAGTGGTATCCGGGCGGCATCTTCCGATCTGAATATCACAGGTAACAACATCGCCAACGCCAGCACCGTCGGCTTCAAGGCTGCACGGGCCGAGTTCGGTGATGTCTATGCTGCCTCGATTCTGGGCACGGGCAGCAATGCCCAGGGCAGCGGCGTGGTGCTGAACAACGTGGCCCAGATCTTTACTCAGGGCAATATCAACTACACCGAAAACAGTCTGGACCTGGCCATCAACGGCAACGGCTTCTTTGTCACCAGCAAGAACGGGGCGCTGAGCTACACCCGTGCCGGCTACTTTGGTACCGATCGCGAAGGCTTCATCGTCAACAACCAGGGCGAACGGTTGCAGGGCTATGGCGTCAACGCCGTGACCGGGCGCATCAATGAAGGGGTGCCCACGGACCTGCGGGTCGACACCAAGGCGGCCAACCCGAACCCGACCAGCGCGGTCAGCTCCACGCTGAACCTGAACTCCACCAGCGTGCGCCCGGCAGGTGCCCAGGCAGCCTATGACGCCGCTTATGCTACCGCCTACCAGACTGCCTATGACGACGCCTACGCGACTGCCATAGCCGGTGCCGCCGATCCGCTGAACCCTACCCCTGCCGAGATAGAGGCTGCCACCGCGGCAGCTGAGGCGGCAGGTGTGCAGGTGGCTTCCGCCGAGGCCGTACTCGCGGCTACCCAGGCTTCGCGCGCGCAGTTCGACCCCTCGGACTCTTCCACCTACAACAGCTCGACTTCCGTCACCGTGTACGACAGCCTGGGCAACTCCCACGTCATGTCCAAGTACTTCGTCAAGACCGACGCCAACACCTGGGATATGCACATCCTGATCGATGGTCGCAATCTGGACGGTGTGCTGGCGACGGATCCCGCTTTCACCAGCACACCGCGGGAACTGGTGTTCAACAATGACGGTGTGCTGGTCGGTGGCCAGATCAACGAGATTGCCGGTTGGACCCCTCTGGATGCCAACGGTCAGCCGGCAGGTGCACAGGTGCAGGCATTCACCCTGAACCTGACCGGGTCTTCCCAGTACGCCTCCACCTTCGGAGTCACCTCGGTGGTGCAGGATGGCTTCACCACCGGTGAGCTGGCAGGTCTGGAGATTGATGATCGCGGCATGCTGGTGGCGCGTTATACCAACGGTCAGACCAGGACCCAGGGCCAGCTGGTACTGGCTACCTTCGCCAACCAGCAGGGGCTGGTGCCCCTGGGTGATACCGCCTGGGCCCAGTCCAGCGCCTCCGGGGAGCCCGTGGTCGGAGCCCCCGGCAGCGGAACCCTGGGACTGGTGCAGTCCGGCGCTCTGGAGCAGTCCAACGTCGATCTGTCGGAGATGCTGATCAACCTGATCGTTGCCCAGCGCAACTACCAGGCCAATGCCAAGACCATCCAGACCGAAGATGCGGTAACCCAGACCATCATCAACCTGCGCTGATCCCTCCCCCGGGCGGCAATAGCGGCAATGACCTTGCCGCTATTGCCGCTTCTGACGCTCTACCGGCTCCTAACTCATTGATTTGACGTCTCTGTTGGCTCCCTCCGACTGTTGGCACGATCTCTGCTTGGTTATCTGCAAGCAAAATCAGATGCGGCAGATTTCCGTCAGGGATTGCCGGAGCGGAGTTACAGCATGGACAAATCACTCTTCATTTCCATGAGCGGAGCCAGCCAGAACATGCTGGCCCAGCGTGCCCACGCCAACAATCTGGCGAACGTGGCCACCACCGGCTTCCGCCGGGATTTCGAGCAGGCGCGTTCCATGCCGGTGTTCGGCGACAGTTTTCCGACGCGGGTCTATGCCATGACCGAACGTCCCGGCACTGACCTGTCGGCCGGCACGCTTCAGGAAACCGGGCGAGATCTGGACGTTGCCATCAATGGCGAAGGCTGGATTGCCGTGCAGGCGCCGGATGGCAGCGAGGCCTACACCCGGGCGGGCAGTCTGCAGATCGACCTGTTCGGCGTGCTGCGTACCAGCAGCGGCCTGCCGGTGCTGGGCAATGCCGGTCCCATTGCATTGCCGCCGGTGGACAAGGTTGAGATCGGCACCGACGGCACCATCAGCTTCCGAGCCCAGGGCGAGGCGCCGGCGGTACTGGCCGAGGTGGACCGGATCAAGCTGGTACGCCCGGAGCAGCGCATGATCAAGGGCGCCGACGGCCTCATGCGCACCGAGGACGGTCTGGCCCAGCCGGCGGACGGGGCCGTGACCCTGGTCACCGGTTTTCTGGAAGGCAGCAACGTCAATGCGGTAGAGGAGATGACCGCCATGCTGTCACTGGCGCGGCAGTTCGAACTGCACGTCAAGATGATGCGCACCGCGGAAGAGAACGCCCAGTCCACCAACAAGCTTCTGCAGATCAGCTAAGCGGATTTTCATCAGCCGGGTCAGGCCACTGACAGGCAAGGAGACAGCACATGCACGCAGCACTTTGGGTAAGCAAGACCGGACTGTCCGCCCAGGACACCATGCTCACCACCATTTCCAACAACCTGGCCAACGTGTCCACTACCGGCTTCAAGCGTGACCGGCCCGAGTTCGAGGACCTGCTGTATCAGATCAAGCGCCAGCCCGGTGCCCAGAGTACCCAGGACACCCAGTTGCCTTCGGGCCTGCAGCTGGGTACCGGTGTGCGTGTGGCCGGGACCCAGAAGATCTTCACTGCCGGCACCCTGCAGACCACCGAGCAGCCGCTGGACATGGCCATCAACGGCCGCGGCTTCTTCCAGATCCTGATGCCCGACGGCAACATCGGTTATACCCGTGATGGCAGCTTCCATCTGGATGCCGATGGCCGCATCGTCACCTCCAACGGCTACCCCCTGGAGCCGGGCATCGAGCTGCCGCAGGATGTGCAGACCTTTACCGTCGGTGAGGACGGCACCGTGTCCATCTCGGTATTCGGTGACCCTGGCGTACAGCAGCTGGGCGTGATCCAGACCGCCGACTTCATCAACCCGGCCGGACTGCAGGCCATTGGGGGCAACCTGTTCCTGGAGACCGCCTCCAGTGGCGCTCCCCAGGTCGGCAACCCCGGTGAGAACGGCCTGGGTACCGTGCTGCAGAACACCCTGGAGAACTCCAATGTCAGCGTGGTCGAGGAGCTGGTGAACATGATCACCACCCAGCGCGCCTACGAGATGAACTCCAAGGTCATCTCCACCGCCGACCAGATGCTGCAATACATCAGCCAGAACCTGTGATGACGGGTTCGGGGAGTAGATGAGAATGAAAGCCCTGCGTGCCACCCTGATGCTGTTGAGCCTGTCGACCCTGGCCGCCTGCGTGCAGACCCCGCCCAAGCCGGACGATCCGGCCTATGCGCCGGTGATGCCGCGCACGCCGATTCCCCAGGAGCTGAACAACGGCGCCATCTACCAGGCCGGGTTCGAGCGCAACCTCTACGAGGACCGCAAGGCCAACCGGGTGGGCGATGTCATCACCGTGGTGCTGACCGAGCGCATGGCGGCGCAGAAGAAGGCCGAGAACGAGATCAGCAAGGGCAGCAATACCAGCATTGCCAATCCCATGCTGTTCGGACGCGCGGGCATCGCCGGCATCAACACCGGTGTCGAGTTCGGCGGTGAACGTGGCTTCAATGGCGAGGCCGATGCGAACCAGAGCAACAGCCTGACCGGCTCGATCACGGTGACCGTGGCCGATGTGCTGCCCAATGGCCTGCTGGCAGTACGCGGCGAGAAATGGATCACGCTGAACAACGGTGACGAGCTGATCCGCCTCTCCGGCCTGATCCGCCCCGAGGATGTGGGCCCGGACAACTCGGTGCTCTCGACCCGGATTGCCGACGCGCGCATCACCTACTCGGGCACCGGGGCCTTTGCCAACGCCAGCAAGCCCGGCTGGCTGAGCCAGTTCTTCATGAGCCCGGTGTGGCCTTTCTAGGATCCAGGAGTCATCCATGCGCACATTGCTGATCTGTCTCTGCCTGGCCCTGGTAAGTCCGTGGGCGCAGGCCGAACGCCTGAAGGATATCGCCAGCATCGCCGGCATCCGCAGCAACCAGCTGATCGGCTACGGCCTGGTGGTCGGTCTGGATGGGTCCGGTGATCAGACCACGCAGACGCCGTTCACCGTGCAGACCTTCAACAACATGCTCACCGAGTTCGGCATCACGGTGCCGCCGGGGACCCGCATCCAGATGAAGAATGTGGCAGCGGTGGCCATCCACGCCGAGCTGCCACCCTTCGCCAGCCCCGGGCAGACCATCGACATTACCGTGTCCTCCATCGGTAACGCCAAGAGCCTGCGCGGTGGCAGCCTGCTGATGACGCCGCTCAAGGGCATCGATGGTCAGGTCTACGCCATTGCCCAGGGCAATCTGGTGGTCGGCGGCTTCGGTGCCGAAGGGGCTGACGGCTCGCGCATCACGGTCAACGTGCCCAGCGTCGGGCGGATTCCCAACGGTGCCACTGTGGAACGTGCGGTGGCCAACCCCTTCGCCAGTGGCGACCATCTGGTATTCAACCTGAACCGGCCGGACTTCACCACGGCCAAGCGGGTGGTGGATCAGATCAACAGCACCTTCGGGCCGGATGTGGCCCAGGCGCTGAACGCCGGTTCCATTCGCGTGCGCGCGCCGCTGGACCCCAACCAGCGGGTCGACTACCTGTCCATGGTCGAGAACCTGCAGATAGAGCAGGGCACCGCGGCGGCACGGGTGGTCATCAATTCCCGTACCGGCACCATCGTCATCGGCCAGGACGTGCGGGTGCAGCCGGCGGCAGTGACACATGGCGGGCTGACCGTGACCATCAGCGAGAACTATCAGGTCAGCCAGCCCGAGCCCTTCAGTGGTGGCCAGACCGTGGTGACGCCCAGTTCCCAGGTCAGCATCGAGGAAGGGGACGGTCGCATGTTCGTGTTCAACCCGGGAGTATCGCTGGATGAGATCGTGCGTGCGGTCAACCAGGTAGGCGCCGCCCCCGGCGATCTGATGGCCATTCTCGAAGCGCTCAAGCAGGCCGGTGCGCTGAATGCCGACCTGATAGTGATCTGAGGAGTACTGACATGAACGGTCCGAGTCTCAGCTACACCGACCTCAACGCCATGGCCCAGATGAAGGCCGGCAGTCAGGCCGACAGTCCCGAGAACATGGAGCGGGTAGCCCGCCAGTTCGAGTCGCTGTTCCTCAATGTCATGCTCAAGAGCATGCGTGACGCCAACCAGGTGTTCGCCGAGGGTAACCCGCTGAACAGTCCCCAGACCCGCTTCTATCAGGACATGTACGACAATCAGATGGCGGTACACCTGGCGGAAAAACAGGGTATGGGTCTGGCGGACGTGATGCTGCGTCAGCTGCAGCCGAGCCAGGCCCGTCCGGCCCCGGCGGTCGGTGCGGTGGCGTCGGGCAGCGATGCCGGTGAGCGTGCGGACCAGTCCGCCCTGCTGGCGCGCCGCCGTCTGGCCATTCGTCTGGGTCACGGCGAGGCGACCCTGGGTGGCAGCAGTACAACCGAGGCCCCGGCAGCTGCTGCCCGAGACGCGGCTCCGGCGACCCGTACCGAACCCTCGGCCAGCTGGCAGCCCCTGCGCGGCCTGCGCGCCGCCGAGCGCAGCCAGGCGGCGCAGGCCGCTGCGCCGACCCGCTTCAACAGTCCGGAGGAATTCGCCGCGGCCATGCTGCCGATGGCGGAGAAGGCCGCTTCGCGACTGGGCGTGGACCCCCATTACCTGGTGGCTCAGGCAGCGCTGGAAACCGGTTGGGGCAAGTCCATCATCCGCAACGGCGATGGCAGCACCAGCTACAACCTGTTCGGCATCAAGAGTCACGGCCAGTGGCAGGGCAACTCGGCCGAGGTGCAGACCACGGAATACCGTGACGGGGTGCAGCGCAAGGAGCGGGCCGAGTTCCGCAGTTACGCCTCCTACGAGGAGAGCTTCAACGACTATGTGGACTTCCTGCATCGCAACGGTCGTTATTCCCGGGCGCTGCAACGCACGGACAATGGCGATACTTTCTTCCGTGAGCTGCAGGCGGCCGGTTACGCCACCGACCCTCGCTACGCCAGCAAGGTATCGCAGATCGCCCGCAAGCTGATCGGCCAGAACATTGCAGCCGCCAGCCAGGCGCCGGACAACCAGGGTAGGGTGTAAGTCATGGCAGACCTGTTCAAAATCGGCCTGAGCGGGCTGCGCGCAGCCCAGACCAACCTGTCGGTCACCGGCCAGAACATCACCAATGTCAACACGCCGGGCTACACCCGGCAGACCGCTGTTCAGACCACCGGTCCCGCCGCCTTCACCGGCGCGGGCTATCTGGGCAGTGGCACCAAGGTGGTGGATATCCAGCGTATCTACAACCAGTTCCTGACCAACCAGGTACGCACCACCACCTCGGCGGCAGCGGCGAACCAGGCCTACAACGCCCAGATTGAGGCACTGAACAACACCCTGTCGAGTACCGCATCGGGCATCACCGATGCCATGAAGAACTACTTCAATGCCCTGCAGACTGCCATCGAAGATCCCGCCAGCCTGCCTGCTCGCCAGCTGTTCCTGTCCGAGGCGCAGGGGCTGGCCGGGCGCTTCAACTCCGCCCAGGATCAGCTGTCGGCCCAGAACCGCTTCATCAACGAAGAGCTCACCTCGATAGCGCAGCAGGTGACGCGCCTGGCCAGCTCCGTGGCCGGCTACAACGACGCGATTGCCAAGGCAGCGGCCAACGGCGCCATGCCCAACGACCTGCTGGATGCCCGGGATGAAGCGATCCGCGAGCTGAGCAGCTATGTCGGCATCAATGTGGTGCCCCAGGATGACCACAGCGTCAATCTGTTCATCGGTTCCGGTCAGCCCCTGGTCATCGGCAAGGAAGCATCCAGCCTGCAGACCTTGCCGGGGCTGGATGATCCCTCGCGGCTCGAACTGCATGTGGTCAGCGGGCATACCGCCCAGAATGTGACCAGCCTGCTGAGTGGCGGGGAGCTGGGCGGGCTGCTGAGCTATCGCCGGGACGTGCTGGACATGGCGCAGAACGCCCTGGGGCGGATGTCGCTGGCATTGGCCAGCGAGTTCAATCAGCAGCTGGGCAAGGGGCTGGACCTCAACAGCGAACTTGGCCGCGGGCTGTTCAATGACATCAATGCCGATGCGCTGGTGGAGCTGCGCAGCCGCGGGCGGGATGGAAACCAGTCCACCGACCCCTTGACGGTGCATATCGGCGACACCAGCCAGCTGCAGACCTCGGATTATGAACTGACCTTCATCGGTGACACGGAATTCAGGGTGCGCCGGGTCAGTGACGGCCAGATGCTGGGGCCCTTCGATCTGAGCGTGACGGATGAGAGTGCGCCCGGTTACCCGGCCTTCGACGGACTGGATCTGAGCCAGAGCAACGGTAGCTATATCGAGGGCGACCGGTATCTGCTGACCCCGACACGCCACGCAGCGGGCAGCCTGTCGGTGGTAATGACGGATCCGCGTCAGCTGGCCTTTGCGGGACCTGTGGCAGTGGAGGCCGATCTGCAGAACCGGGGCACCGGCAGCATGACCCAGCCGGTGCTCAACAGCGGGCCCGAGCCCATGGACCTGCAGGCGTTGCAGGCGATGGGCGTGACCCTGACCTACGTCAACGGCACCCTGAGCATCGAAAGTACGGCAACCCCGCCGCGGACCATTGAAATACTGAACCCGACCGACCCGGCCAATCCCGGTGCATGGAGTCTGGAGGCAGGCGCGACCGCCGAGCTGCAGTGGAGCATAGACGGTTACAGCTTCAGCATGAGCATTTCCGGCAGACCGCTGGACGGGGACAGTTTTGCCGTCAGCTTCAACGAGGGGGGCGTGGCAGACAATCGCAACGCCTTGCTGATGTCCGAACTCCAGAGTCGCCAGGTTCTGGGGCAGGCCGACGGGGCTCGCGGCTTCTCCCTGCTGGATGGCTACGGTGATCTGGTTCAGCGGGTAGCGACACTGACCGCCCAGTCCCGTACCGAAGCCGAGGCCAATCAGGCCATGCTGGTGCAGGCGACCAATCAGCGAAACTCGATATCGGCAGTGAATCTGGACGAAGAGGCAGCCAACCTGATCCAGTTCGAGCAGTACTACAACGCCTCCGCACAGATAATTCAAGTTGCGCGCACCGTGTTCGATACATTGATCAGCACCATGCGCTGAAGGGGATAGACCGGCATGCGTATTTCTACCATTCAGGCATTCAACACCAGTGTGCGCGGCATTCAGGATAACTATTCCGCGGCCATGCGTACCCAGGAGCAGATCAGCTCCGGCAAGCGGCTGCTGAGTCCGGCGGACGACCCGGTGGCTTCCGTGCGCCTGCTGCAACTGGATCAGGAAGCCAGCAAACTGAGTCAGTACAAGGACAACCTCACGGCAGCGACCAACAGCCTCACCCAGCAGGAAGCGGTGCTGAATTCGGTGAACAATATTCTGCAGCGGGTGCGGGAAATTGCCCTGAGCGCGGGTAATGGCGCGCTGGATGCCGGCGGCCGACAGGCGCTGGCCCAGGAGCTGGCGGAACGGGAAGATGAACTCTATGGCTTGCTGAACAGCCAGAACGCGCGCGGGGAATATCTGTTCGGCGGGTTCAAGAGTGATGCCAGGCCCTTTGAACGTCAGGCCGATGGCAGCTATCGCTATCAGGGTGACGAGGGGCAGCGGTCGATCCAGATCGGCAGCTCCAGGATGGTGGCTATCAATGATAATGGCAAGGAGCTGTTTGTTGACGTGCCCAATGCCTCCCGCCTGGAGATGGCGGCGAGCTCCCGGGAGGGCTATATCGCTCAGGCCGGGGTGGTGGATGAAGCGGCCCTGTACCCGGGTGCGGGCTTCCGGGTAACCATCCATCGGGAAGCAACAGATCCATCCCTTCCGGAAGATGCAGATACCAACCCGGTTATCGACAAGTATTCGATCAGCAATGCGGACGGAAGCCCGGTTCTGGACGACAATGGCGATCCTGTCCCGGACTACACCGATGCTGACGGCAACCCGCTCAGACTGGCGCTGGAGCCCAACGCCGACGGGAATTACGACATCAGCTATGCCGGCATGGCGGTCACCTTGAGTGGAAACCTCGCCGCCGATGATCATTTCACTGTCGGCCATCGGGAAAAGCAGGGTGTGCTCGATACCGTACGCCAGCTACGCCAGGTGCTGGAAAACCCGGGGGACGCCGGCACCGACAGGCAGCGGTTGGCCGTTGCACTGTCGTTCAGCCTGCAGAACATCGACAACGCCATAGGGCAGGTCGATGGCGTGCGCACCAGCCTCGGTGCTCGTCTCAACGTGATCGAGTCGACCCAGCTGGAGAACGACGAGGCCACACTGATCAACACCCAGGTGCAATCAGGACTGAAGGATCTGGATTATGCCGAGGCCCTGAGTCGACTGAGCATGCAGAGCATAGTGCTTCAGGCGGCCCAGCAGAGCTTCGTCAAGACCAGCAATCTGAGTCTGTTCAACTTCCTGCGCTGAACTTCCCCGGCCCTGGGGTAGACTATCCCCTGACTCCAGGGCCCCGGCAGGGCTTTGATTTTCCTTAACATTAGATTATTCTAATTTAGTTTCTTGAGAAGCAGATCATGTCATTGAGTGCCGAGGACATCGAGCAGTTCGCCGAGGGGGCAGCACGTGCCGCAGCACTGCTCAAAGCGGTGGGTAATGAGCACCGCCTGCTGGTGCTGTGCCTGCTGGTCGCCCACGGTGAGCTGACCGTAGGGGAGTTGCTGCAGCGCATACCACTGAGCCAGTCGGCCCTGTCCCAGCACCTTGCGCGCATGCGGGAGGAGGGGCTGGTGGCTTTCCGGCGCGAGTCCCAGACGCTGTACTATCGCATCGCCGACCCGAGGGTCGAACGCTTGCTGGGTACCCTTAAGGAAATGTTCTGCCCCTGACACTACAGGAGGGAATGTTGATGTCTCTGAAATCCGTTTCGCCGCAGGCGGCCAGGCAATTGCTGGACGCCGGGGCTGTACTGGTGGATATCCGCGGTGCGGATGAGTATGCCCGGGAGCATATCCGTGGTGCGCGACACCTTTCGCTCGATCAGCTGAATGCTGCCGGCACCGAGCTGGTCGGCAGCAAGGCCGTCATCTTCCACTGCCGGGGCGGTCAGCGCACCCGCATGAACGAGGCCCGACTGGCGGCCTGCGTCAGCTGCGATGCCTACATGCTCGAAGGGGGCATCCAGGCCTGGAAGGCGGCCGGTCTGGAGGTGGAGCAGGATCCGACCCAACCGCTGGAGCTGCAGCGGCAGGTAATGATCGCCGCCGGCAGCCTGGTGCTGCTGGGCGTGCTGCTGGGCTACGCTCTGTCGCCCTGGTTGTTTCTGTTGTCGGGATTCGTCGGCGCCGGGCTGATCTTTGCGGGTATCAGCGGGTTCTGCGGCATGGCTCTGTTGCTGCAGCGTATGCCCTGGAACAGACGCCTCAATCAGCCCTGAGCGTGCCGCCGGGCAGCGGCTGGTCATCGGCCAGTCGCTCGAGAATCGGACAGTCCGGGCGATCATCACCCAGACAGCAGCTGGCCAGCTCCGCCAGGCTGGCGTGCA
The DNA here is from genome assembly GCF_900115905.1 of Halopseudomonas formosensis. Classification (GTDB taxonomy): domain Bacteria; phylum Pseudomonadota; class Gammaproteobacteria; order Pseudomonadales; family Pseudomonadaceae; genus Halopseudomonas; species Halopseudomonas formosensis. The sequence continues at coordinate 71,457 of NZ_FOYD01000003.1, read as the reverse complement.
TGGCCTGCAGGCCGGCGATCTTCTCCTCCAGCTCCTGCAGGTGCTGGCGGGCCAGCTGCTTGACCACGGCGCTGCTGCGTTCCCGGTCCTGCCACAGCGCGAGCAGCTGACCTATCTGCTCAATGGAAAACCCCAGACTGCGTGCCCGCTGGATGAAGCGCAGGGTATGGATATCCTGTTCATCAAACAGGCGGTAACCCGAGGCGGTACGTCGGGTATCGCGCAGCAGGCCGATCTTTTCGTAATGTCGGATCATCCGCGCTGTCAGGCCGGTCGCCGCTGCGGCCTGGCTGATGTTCATCATCTCGTCACCCCCGCTGCCGCAGGCTAACTGCGGCCATGCTGGCTCTCGGACTGGCCGCCCAGTTTCAGGCCGACCTTCTGAATCCAGCCATCTTCCATCTCGGCCACCACCCAGGTCAGCCCCTGCCAGTCAGTACTGTCACCGATGTCAGGGTAGCCATCGAACTGCCTGACAAAGAACTCGGCCAGGCTCATGCCGGCCATGTCTTCGGGCACCTCGAAATTATACACCTGGGCCACATCCTTCACCCGGGCGCCGCCGTCCAGAATGAAGTCTCCGAAGAACTGACGGTTGTTCAGGTGCTGCCGGGTGGAGGTGGTGCTGAACAGGCGTGACAGCGCCGGCAGATCCCGGCCACGTCCGACTACACAGAGAACGTCATTGAGCTCCAGTCGGGTGCTGCCGGAGGGGTGAAGCAGTTTTCGCTGGCGAAACACCGCTGCAATACGGGTATCAGGCGGCATCTTCAGCGAGCGCAGCTGGGTCCCCACGCACCAGTTGGCCTGGGACAGCTGGTAGACCATGAGTTCATAGTCGCTTTCCACAATGACGTCCAGACTGGTGCGGTACAGCGGTTCGGGCGTCGGGGGTATTTCCACCTTGCACAGCCGAGCGGCCAGCGGCAGGCTGGCGCCCTGCAGCAGGAGTGACAGCAACACCACGATGAAGGCAGCGTTGAACAGCAGCTGGGCCTGTTCCAGTCCGGCTACCAGCGGAAAGATCGCCAGCATCACCGGAACCGCGCCCCGCAGCCCCACCCAGCTGATGAACAGGCGCTCCATGGTGGAGAACCGGAAGGGGGCCAGGCACACCAGAACCGCCACCGGTCGTGCCACCAGCATGAGAAAGACAGCCACGGCCAGCGCCGGCAGGGCTACATCCAGCATGGCCGAAGGGCTGACCAGCAGACCGAGCATCAGGAACAGGCCGATCTGGCTCAGCCAGGCCATGCCGTCCTGCATGTGCAGGATGTTCTGCAGGCTGCGCAGGCGCTTGTTGCCCAGCACCAGGCCGGTGATGAAGATGGCCAGAAAGCCGCTGCCGCCGAGGATGTTGGTCAAGGCGAAAACCAGCACCGCACTACTGGTGATCAACAGGGGGTAGAGGCCGCCCTCCAGGGTCAGTCGATTCACCAGCCAGACGATGCCCAGGCCTCCGACCAGCCCACAGAGTCCGCCTATGCCGAACTGCTGGACCAGCAGACCGAGGAACGACCAACTGAAGGAAGTCTGACCACTGGCGACCATTTCCACCAGGGTAATGGTCAGGAAGATCGCCATGGGGTCGTTGGAGGCCGATTCCATCTCCAGGGTGGCGCTGACCCGGCGCTTGAGATTCAGCCCCTTGCCCTGCAACAGGGAGAACACCGCAGCAGCATCGGTGGAGCCGACGATGGAGCCCAGCAGCAGGCCTTCCAGCCAGTGCAGGCCAAGCAGCCAGGTGGCCGCCAGGCCGGTGAGCAGGGCACTGACCAGAACGCCGAAACTGGCCAGGGTCAGGGAAGGCCAGAGCGCTACCTTGAAATTCTCGGCGCGGGTACGCATGCCCCCATCCAGCAATATGACCGCCAGCGCCAGGCTGCCGAGGACATAGACGGTATCCACGTTGTCGAAGGCAATGCCGCCAGGGCCTTCCTCGCCGGCCAGCATGCCGATCACCAGGAACAGCAGAAGCAGGGGAATGCCCAGGCGGGAGGACATGGAACTGGCCAGAATGCTGATGGACAGCAGACCGGCGCAGATCACGAAGAGGGTATTCATTACATCCATGGATCAAAGCTCTGAGCGGCCGGGAGCCCATCCTACCATCACTGCCGCGGCGATAGGGGGCGTCCCCGCTTGGTTTGGCGCAGCGGCTCCAGCAGAGCCGAAAGGCCGTTGTGATCAATCTCCTGCATCAGTTGCAGCAGGCGGCCGATCTCGCCGGCGGGGAAGCCTTCGCGGGCAAACCAGTTCAGATAGTGGCCGGGCAGGTCGGCGATCAGCCGCCCCTTGTATTTGCCGAAGGGCATCTGGCGGGTAACCAGCAGTTGCAGATCTTCAGGTTGCATGAAGGGTCTCTTGCAGGTGGTACCGGGACAGTATACCGACGCCGGCCGGCCAGCGCTCGTCGGCAGGGGGATGGCCGATCCCGCACATGCCGGTTTGGTTGCAGGAGAAGAATCGGCTTGTAACTTGCGGGCAAGCCGTTACAATAGCGCGGCCCGCATCAGTCGGGTTCGTTATGGCGACCCTGTCGGTCCCCTCGCAACGATTCGCCGTGAACCCGGTCAGGCCCGGAAGGGAGCAGCCGTAGCGGTACCGTCGTGTGCCGGGGTGTGGCTGGCAGGGTTGCCACCCTTGTTTCCCCCCCCCTGTTGTTTTTTCCCAAGCCATCCCTTCTTCGATTCTGCCCTGCACCCAGCCGGTCACAGGCCATTCTGCATCTTTCGATTGTGATGATACATTCCTGGTGTTTGCACAATGGTGCTCCGGCATTCAGAATCATCCTGCTGGAAGACTCCAGCCGAATAACAACAAGAAGAGGGCATTTTCATGAGAAGTACCGCATACCTGCGTGGCGCCGGACTCATTCTGGGTCTTGGCATGGCAACGCTGCTGGCCGGCTGCCTGAGTGGTTCCGGCTCCAGTTCGGGGAGTGGACTGCTGCCTGGGCCGTCCATGCCGGACATACCCGAGGAGCGGGTTCTGCCATTGATCTTCGTGCATGGTACCGCCGGCTCGGCATCCCAGTACCAGACCCAGGCCATGCGCTTTTCCAGCAACGGTTATCCTGACGATCACGTTCTGGCCTTCGAGTACAGCACTGCAGGTATCGGCGAGGTGACGCGGGCGCTGACCGGTGAACTGAGTCCGGATCTGGACGCCTTCATCGACCAGGTGCTGAGTGATCTGGACGCTGACCAGGTCTATCTCGCCTGTCACTCGCTCGGTACTGCGGTATGTGGCTACTACCTGACTGATCCCGCGCGCGCCGCCAAGGTCGCTGGCTATGTCGCCATTGATGGCGCCACCGGCGAGAACTGCCCCGGTAACTCCAACTGCATGGGCATCTTTGTCAGCGAGGAGCGGAGCCTGGGCTCCAACAATGCCTACTTCCCGGATGAGACCCACGTTCAGGTGGCAACATCGGAAGCCTCCTTCGCTGCCCAGTTCGAATTCTTCACCGGGGTCGAGCCCGAGCGCGTGCGCATTCTGCCCGCCCGCGGTGATGTGAATATTTCCGGACGGGCGGTCTACTTCCCGGCCAACAGCGGTGCCGCCGGTACTGAGCTGCAGATCTGGGAAGTGGACGCGGATACCGGGGAGCGGCTGGGCGACAGTTCGCTGGCCAACTTCAATATAGGCACCGACGGTCGCTGGGGACCGGTCCGTCTCGACCCGGAGGCGCACTATGAATTCCTGCTGCTGCGCCCGGGCAGGGCCGATCATCACTTCTACCGCCAGCCGCTGATCCGTGACAGTCATCTGGTGCGGCTCAATACCTCGCCGGCGGGGTCCGAGATCGAGCTCAATACCCATGTCAGCGATGACCATGCCGCGCTGGTCATCAGTCGGGACATGGAATGGTGGGGCGACCGGGGTGCGGACAATGATGTGCTGGAAATCTCCACCACCAGCGCCTCCGGCGATCAGGCCGCCGTGGATATCATCAGCAGTGCCATGGGCAGCGCCAATATCGGCATCCATGTGCATGATGATGAGGCCACACCGCTGCTGACCAGTGGCGAGCCGCTGCCGTACTTCCCGGACCAGCCGTTCCAGTGGGGTGTGGATGTCTACATGCCCGCCGCTGAGCCGCCGGATGGCACCATCTCGATTGTCAGCTCGCCCCGCGGCGACACGGCCAATCAGCAGATACTGAACGTGCCCAATTGGGCCTCCTCGGGTCACCGCATATCGTTGATCTTCAACGACTACCAGCAGGACTGAGCGGGTCGGGGCCCGGTGGCGTGCATCTCGCCTTCACCGGGCCCTTTAAGGTACAGTAGCTGCCTATAGTTGACACCGGATAGCAGCCCATACGATGAGTTACCAGGTATTAGCCCGCAAATGGCGTCCGCGCCTGTTCCGTGAAATGGTCGGCCAGACCCACGTGTTGCAGGCGTTGATCAATGCCCTGGACCACAACCGGCTGCACCATGCCTATCTGTTCACCGGTACCCGTGGGGTGGGCAAGACCACCATAGCGCGGATTCTGGCCAAGTGCCTGAACTGCGAGGCGGGGGTCAGTTCCGAGCCATGCGGGGTCTGCTCGGCCTGCCGGGAAATCGACGAGGGGCGCTTCGTTGACCTGATCGAGGTCGACGCCGCGAGCCGTACCAAGGTCGAGGACACCCGCGAGCTGCTGGACAACGTGCAGTACGCGCCGTCCCGCGGTCGTTTCAAGGTCTACCTCATCGACGAAGTGCACATGCTCTCCGGGCACAGTTTCAATGCCCTGCTCAAGACCCTGGAGGAGCCGCCGGCACACGTGAAGTTCCTGCTGGCCACCACGGACCCGCAGAAGCTGCCGGTCACCATTCTGTCGCGCTGTCTGCAGTTTTCCCTGAAGAACATGCTGCCCGAACGGGTGGTCGAACATCTGCGCCATGTGCTGGCCGAAGAACAGGTACCCTTCGACGAGGAGTCCCTGTGGCTGCTCGGCCGGGCCGCTGACGGCTCCATGCGTGATGGCCTGAGCCTGACCGATCAGGCCATCGCCTTCGGTAACGGCCAGCTGCGGGCGGCAGAAGTGCGCGCCATGCTCGGGACCATCGATCAGGGGCAGGTATTCGATCTGCTCAACGCCCTGGTGGCCAATGATGCCCCCGGGCTGCTGGCCGCAGTGGCCGAGCTGGCGGAGCAGGGCGCGGACTTCGCCGGCGTGCTGGCCGAACTCATCACCACCCTGCAGCGTGTTGCCGTGGCCCAGGTTCTGCCCGAGGCGGCGGACAACAGCCTGGGCGATCAGCAGCGGGTACTCGAGCTGGCGGGTCGCGTCAGTGCCGAGGACGTTCAGCTGTTCTATCAGCTGGCGTTGCACGGGCGCCGGGACCTGCCGTTGGCACCGGACCCCCGTGGCGGCTTCGAGATGGCGCTGCTGCGCATGCTGGCGTTCCGCCCCGGCACCCTGACCCATACCGGGCCGACTGCTCCAGCGACGGAGCTGTCCCGGCAGGCATCTGCGGTACCGCGCTCCCAGACGGCAACCCCGGCCCCCCCGCCGCAGCCCGATCCGGAACCGGTGTCGGGAAAGTCGACGGGAGTCAGCCAGGCCAGGCCTGATTCCGATACACAGCGGCCAGCAGCACAACCGGTGGCTGCCCCTGCTGTTGTCGCGGCGCCAGCGATCACCGAGGCTTGCGTTGATGCAGCCACGGTCACCGACGTGCCGGCGCCTGGCGAAACCCGGTCGGGCATACAGCAGTCTGGCCAATCCGAGGAGCCTCCCGCCTGGTTGCAGGAGGCGCCGCCGGATGACGACTTCGAGGCCGAGAGCGAAGATCAGGACGTTGATGTCAGCCAGTACATGGATGGCTGGGAGCCGGCAGAGCCCGCAGCCCCTGTGGCCGATACAGCGGATGAAACCAGCGATCTGCCCCCTGCCACCGGGCTGGCAGCCCGCTGGCTGGATATCTACCCCGATCTCGGCGTGGCGGGCCTGACCCAGAGCATTGCCGCGCATTGCCAGCTGGTCGCCGTCGAAGGGGATCACTGGCGTCTGCACCTGGACCCCGGTCACAGCGCCCTGTACAACGAGAACCATCGTCTGCGGCTGCAGAATGCCCTTGTCGAGCTGGAAGGGCGTCCGCTCACCCTTGAGGTGCTGGTAAAGGCACCCGATCAGGAAACCCCCGCGGTGGCAGCGGCACGCCGTCGGGCGGCGCGCCAGCGGCAGGCCGAGGAGAGCATCCAGGCCGACCCGCTGGTACAGGCTCTGATCACCGATTTCTCTGCGCAGGTCTACCCTGACAGTATTCGCCCGATAGACGCGTAATCAAATCCATACCGAGGATACCGACATGATGAAAGGTGGCATGGCTGGCCTGATGAAGCAGGCCCAACAGATGCAGGAAAAGATGCAGAAGATGCAGGAAGAACTGGCCAACGCGGAAGTCACCGGCCAGTCCGGCGCCGGCCTGGTGTCAGTGGTGATGACCGGTCGCCACGACGTGCGCCGGGTCACCATCGATGAAAGCCTGCTGACCGAGGACAAGGAAGTGCTCGAGGATCTGATTGCTGCAGCGGTCAACGACGCCGTGCGCAAGGTGGAGAAGAACAGTCAGGAGAAGATGGCCGGCATGACCGCCGGACTGAACCTGCCTGACGGCTTCAAGATGCCCTTCTGAGCAGGCTAACCGAGCAATGAGTTTCAGCCCGCTGATCCGTCAGTTGATCGACGCCCTGAGGGGCCTGCCCGGGGTAGGTCCCAAAACCGCACAACGCATGGCGCTGCACCTGCTTGAACGCAACCGCGAGGCGGGGCGGCAGCTGGCCCATGCACTGGAAGCGGCGATGGATGGGGTGGGTTACTGCTCGCGCTGCCGCACCCTGAGCGAGACCGAGATCTGCGAGCTTTGCCGTGATCCGCGTCGGGATGACAGTCTGCTGTGCGTGCTGCAGAGCCCGGCGGATGTCTGGGCGGTGGAGATGGCCGGCAGTTTCCGCGGGCGCTACTTTGTGCTCAAGGGGCACCTGTCGCCGATCGACGGCCTCGGCCCCGAAGAGATAGGCGTGCCGGCGCTGCTGGAGCGGGTGCAGGGCAGTGAAGTGGCGGAGGTGATTCTGGCGACCAACCCTACGGTCGAGGGTGAGGCCACTGCACACTATGTCGCCGGGCTGCTCAAGCCGCTGGGTATCAGCGTATCGCGGATAGCCCATGGGGTGCCCCTGGGTGGTGAGCTCGAATTCATTGATGGCGGCACCCTGGCCCATGCCCTGGCCGGGCGCACCCGGATCGACTGATCAGGTGAAACGGCGGTGGCCCGGACGGGCATCACCGCTCAGATCTGCAAACGGAACCCCAGCTGGTCAGCTGGGGTTTTTCTCCTTCAGTTCCTTGATCACGCGGTCGTAGGCTTCGCAGGCCCCATGATCACTGCGGGTCGGATCGCGCTGTTGCAGCTCGATCAGCTGATTGTGCAGGCGTTCTGCCTTAGCGGCATCCCCGGCGGCAATCTCATTGATGGTGATGGCGGTTTCTTCCGCCTTCTTCAGGGCTTCTTCCGGGGTGCAGACATAGGGCGGTGTGTCAGTGGTCTCGACGCTTTCTGCCGATACCAGTGTGGCGAAGCCCAGCAGGGCAACAAGAATCAGGGGAGAACGCAGTTTCATCATTTACCTCATCGGACCCGCGTGGGTATAAGGCCATCTATATTAGTCCCTTGTCCGCCGTACTCCAAGCATCTCGGTCCGGGTGCGTCACCCGGTAGCAGGTGGGACTCAGAGCGTTTCCCGCAGTTCGCGCAGCAGTTCCGGCGGGACATCCCGGCGGTGGGCGAGGCTGGTATCACCGGTCTCGGGATGGAATACGATCAGCACTTCGCTGCGTTCGATCTGCCGGCGCAGGCGCTCGACCCGCTGCTGCAGGGTGGCCTCGTAACCGTTGTCGGTGCCGTCGCGGGTGACGAAGTCCTCCAGCAGGCGCTGCAGGGTTTCGGGGTCGAGCAGGGTGTGGGGTATCAGCATGGTGTCTACTTCCCGGATGACGGACTGAACAGGGGGAACCCACGGGCGGGGCTACGCGTCAATGATACACTGTCGGCTTTTCCATGCCTTTGCGGTGCCCATGCTAACTGATCCCCTGTTCTATCTCTGCGCCATCCCCGCCGTGCTGCTCTACGGCATAGCCAAGGGTGGTTTCGGCGGCAATATCGCCATACTTTCGGTACCGCTGATGACCCTGGTCATGCCGCCCCAGCAGGCGGCGGCGATACTGCTGCCGATACTCTGCACCATGGACCTGGTGGCACTGCGGACCTTCCGCGGGCGCTGGAGTCTGCCCAATCTGCGCATCATAGTGCCGGCGGCGCTGGTCGGCACGGTGCTGGCCTGGGTGGGCTTTCGCTGGATGAGCGAGGCGCATATCCAGCTGATGATCGGCATTATCGCGCTGGTCTTCACCCTGAATATCTGGCTGCGTCGGGGCGAGCCGCCGACCCGGGGAGTGAGCCGCTGGCGCGGCGGCTTCTGGGGTACCATCGCCGGTTTTACCAGCTTCAGCATCCACGCGGGCGGGCCGCCGATCAACGTCTATCTGCTGCCGCAGAAGCTGGACAAGACCCTGTTGATGGGCACCATCGCGGTCTTCTTCGCCGTGGTCAACTTCGCCAAGATTCCCTTCTACATCCAGCTGGGGCTGTTCGACACCAGCAACCTGCTGACTGCCCTGGTGCTGCTGCCGCTGGCCCCGATCGGCATTCGTCTGGGGTTCTGGATGCTGCAGCGCACCAATCAGGAACTGATCTACCAACTGTGCTACGTCTTCCTGTTCTTCACCGGCTGCAAGCTGCTGTACGACGGGATCACCAATCTGCTGGCCTGAGTTCAGCGGCCCCGGATCAGCCGGCGCAGCATGAAACGCGTCGGATGTACCGCTGCCACCACATCTGCGGGCAGGGGCAGTGGCTCGTCGTTCAGCCAGGCGGCGATCAGCTCGCCACTCAGCGGGCAGCTGATCATGCCTCGCGAGCCGTGACCGGCGTTGATGTAGAGCCCCGGATACCAGGGGGCCGGCGCGGTCGGCTGGCGCGAGGCATCCTTGGCCAGCTCTGCGTAGCGCTCGCGGAAGGCCTGGGCATCCACCACCGGGCCTATCAGTGGCAGGTAGTCCGGTGAAGTGCAGCGCAGGGCGGCGCGTGCCGGCAACCGGTCGGCGTCCAGCGTCTCGAGCTGCAGGTGTCCGGCAAGCTCCGGCGACAGCTGGCCGATCAGCTGCAGGTTGTTGTGGTTCTCCTCGCTGCTCGGCTCAGTATCCAGGCGATCGAAACGGAAGCTGGCACCCACATGGTGTTCGTCATGACGCGCCGGCGAGATATAGCCTTCGGCGCAGAGCACCGTCTTCAGTGTCTTGCTGCTGCTGGTGGCCGGCAACTGGGTGACCTGGCCGCGGATGGGCTTGAGTGGCAGTTCGGCGGTCTGGGCAAAGCGCTGGCTGTCGTTGGCCGAGCAGATAACGGCGACGCTGGCCCGGGCCAGTGACCGCCCCTTTTCATCCAGTGCCTGCCATTCGCCGTCCCGGTGTTGCAGAGACATGGCTTCGCTGTGGGTGAGCAGACGAATGTTGCCGTGCTGCAGCATGGCCCGGCACAGACTCGGTGGGTGCACCCAGCCGGCGCCGGGGAAGAACAGCCCCGGTCGATTTACTGCCACGCCCGCCAGCGTGCTGGCCCGGTCGGCATCCACCGCACACAGGAAGCTCTCCGGATAACCCTGTTCCGCAAGGGCCAGCTGCCGTTGACGCTCCCGGTCATCGGTGCACAGCTGCAGTACGCCGCAGGCCTGCCAGCTGTCCTGGCCCTGCGGCAGGATCTGATGCAGCAGGCGCAGGCCGAAGGCATAGCTGGCCTGAACGTAGCGCGACAGGGGCGTCTGATGAGCCGAGAGCTTGCAGTAGAGAATGCCCTGAGTATTGCCGGAGGCTTCGGCTGCGGCCCGGTCATGCCGTTCTATCAGGGTCACCTGCCAGCCGCGTCGTGCCAGGGCCAGGGCGGTAGCGCAGCCGGCCAGTCCAGCGCCTACGATCAGCGCGCTGCGCTCGCCGGCCGGCGACCCGGGGCGGGCCAGCCAGGGGGCGCTCCAGGCAGCGGCGCCGGCGCCGGCGCCGGCCAGGGTGCCGCAGAGCATTTCCCGCTTGCGCCCGTAACCCTTGACCTTGCGCATCTCGAAGCCGACCGCCTGCAGGCCGCGGCGGACCTCGCCGACGCTGGTGAAGGTGGCCAGGGTGGCGGCGGGGGCAGATAGCCGGGCAAGCTGGGCGTAGAGTGCCGGCTGCCACATGTCCGGGTTCCTGGCTGGAGCGAACCCGTCCAGGAACCAGGCATCGACTCGGGCATCCAGCTGGGGCAGGGTATCCAGGACGTCGCCGATCAGCAGGGTCAGGGTGACCCGTCCATCTGCCAGATTGAAGTGCTGCCAGCCGGGCGCCAGGTCGCTGTACTGGGCCAGCAGCTGGTCGGCCCAGGGAGTCAGCTCCGTCCAGAGTGCCAGGGCACGCTGCAGATCCTCGCGGCGGAGGGGATATTTTTCGCAGCTGACGAAATGCAGCCGGGCATCCGCCGGTGCCAGCTCGTCCCAGAGTTGCCAGGCGCAGAGAAAGTTCAGGCCGGTACCGAAGCCGGTTTCACCGATGCAGAATCGGGTTCCTGGGGGCAGGTTGCGCCAGCGTCGGGACAGATCATTGTGCTGCAGGAACACATGGCGGGTTTCCGCCAGCCCGGACTCCCGGGAGAAGTACACATCATCGAAGCGGGTGGAAAAGGGCTGACCGTCTTCCGACCAGCTCAACTGGGCAAAGGGGGGCGTATTCACGGTTACTCCGGCGCACACTGGGGCGCGCCATTGTAACCGGAAAAGCCTCAGCCCATATTGGGCAGGATCAGCAGCAACCAGGTCGCCAGAAAGATCAGCGCAACGCTCGGCAATTTCGCCTGAATGGAATATTTCATGGACACACCTTTTATTGTTCTGATCGCAGGCCCGGTACGGACGAATCCAGTCAATCCGCAGGGGGCGAGCATGGGTCCGACTATCCGTTGTGCGCGTTTTCCTCACAACGTCCATTTGTAGTATCGCCCGCTTTTCATACTATTCCAGAAGCCGGCGAGCGTCTTTTAGACCATTTGGCTACATGACCGAAGGCGCTTGTCGCGAAGCGACTGATACTTCCGCGGCTGTTAAGTCCTTGCCCCGGACCTTACAATGGACGCTGCCTTTCCTCTTCGAATCGAGAAATCCCCATGCATGTCACATCCGGTCGCTGGTTGTACGGATTCCTGTTGGCGTTGACCACCACGCTGCTCTGGGGCGTGCTGCCGATCATGCTCAAGCAGGTGCTGCAGGGCATGGATGCAGCGACTGTCTCCTGGTATCGCATGCTGTCCTCGGGGGTGGTGCTGCTGATCTGGCTCGGCGTCCGTGGCCAGCTGCCATCCCTGCGGTCGCTGTCCCCGGCAAACCGCTGGTTGCTGGCGGTCGCGGTGCTGGGGCTGGGCTGCAACTATGTGCTTTATGTTCAGGGGCTGGATCGCCTGACCCCCGGCACCATGCAGCTGATGATCCAGTTGGCGCCCATCATGCTGATGTTCGGCAGCATGCTGGTATTCGGAGAGCGCTTCGGTATCGGGCAACTGGCGGGTCTGGCAATACTGCTGCTGGGCTTCGTGCTGTTCTTCAATCAGCGGCTGGAGGAGCTCTTCACCCAGCTCACCGACTACACCCTCGGCATTCTCATTACCCTGGCGGCGGCCTTCGCCTGGGCGTTGTACGGGCTGGCCCAGAAGCAGCTGCTGACCGTCTGGTCGTCGGTCAGCATCATGCTGGTGATCTATCTGGCCTGCGCGGTACTGATGCTGCCGCTGGTGACACCCAGCCAGATCCTGCAGCTCGACGCGCTGCAGTTGTGGATGCTGCTGGGCTGCTGCCTGAACACCCTGGTGGCCTACGGCGCCTTTGCCGAAGCACTGGTGCACTGGGAAGCCTCCCGGGTCGGCGCCACCGTGGCCACCACGCCATTGTTCACCTTCGCCCTGGTTGGCCTGGGCTCCGCACTCTGGCCTACCGTTATCCAGCCCGAGCTGCTCAACAGCCTGGCCTATCTGGGGGCCCTGCTGGTGGTGTCGGGCTCGGCGCTCATCGCCCTGGCGCCGACCCTGCTGCACCAGTGGCGGACCCGGCGCCTGCGGCAAGGGGTCAATCGCTGAGCGGGGCCGGGTTGCCGAGCATGGATTCGGGGCGTACGGCCTGATCGAAGCCGGCTGCATCCAGATAGCCCAGCGCCAGGGCTGCCTCGCGCAGGGACAGTCCCTCGGCATAGGCCTTCTTGGCGATCTCCGCCGCCCGGTCGTAGCCGATGACCGGATTCAGGGCCGTCACCAGCATCAGACTGTTGTCCAGGTGTTCACGCATGCGTTGGGCATCGGGCTGCAGCCCCTGCACGCAGTGCTCGCGGAAGCTCCGGCAACCATCGGCCAGCAGCCGCACGGACTGCAGCAGGGTATGTATGATGACCGGCTTGTACACATTCAGCTGCAGCTGGCCCTGGCTGGCCGCCACCCCCAGGCTGACATCATTGCCCAGCACCTGACAGGCGATCATCGACAGGGCCTCGCACTGGGTGGGATTGACCTTGCCCGGCATGATCGAGCTGCCCGGCTCGTTGGCCGGCAGGCGCACTTCAGCCAGTCCGGCGCGCGGGCCGCTGCCGAGCAGGCGCAGGTCATTGGCCAGCTTCATCAGGGTGACCGCCAGTTGACGACAGGCTCCATGCAGCTGGACCAGCGGCTCATGCCCACTGAGCGCGGCGAACTTGTTGCTCGCCGAGGTGAAGGGCAGGCCGGTCAGCGCCCTGAGCTTATCCGCCAGCCGTTCGGCAAAACCGGCGGGGGTGTTGAGGCCGGTTCCCACCGCTGTACCGCCCTGGGCCAGGGCGCAGACCGCCGGCAGCGCCTGGCGCAGCGCGGCGATGCCCATGTCCAGCTGTGCGACAAAGGCCGACAGCTCCTGGCCGAAGGTCACCGGGGTGGCGTCCATCAGGTGGGTACGACCGATCTTGATCAGCTGCGCGTGGCGACGAGCCTGCGCCTCGAGGCTGTCGCGCAGTTCACTGACGGCAGGCAACAACTGCTGGTCTACCTGAATCACCGCCGCTACATGCATGGCGCTGGGGAAGGTATCGTTGGAACTCTGTGAACGGTTGACGTGGTCATTGGGATGTACCGGCGTCTTGCCCCCCAGGGGCTGGCCGGCCAGTTCGTTGGCACGGTTGGCCAGTACCTCGTTGACGTTCATGTTGCTCTGGGTGCCGCTGCCGGTCTGCCATACCGCGAGGGGAAAGTGTTCGTCGAGATGGCCGGTCAACACCTCATCCGCGGCCCGGGTGATGAGTTCCACGAGGGCACTGTCCAGATTGCCGAGCTCGCCGTTGGTCAGGGCGGCGGCCTTCTTGATCAGCGCCAGGGCATGCACGACCGGGAGCGGCATACGCTCTTCGCCGATCGCAAAATGCTGCAGCGAGCGCTGGGTCTGGGCGCCCCAGTAGCGATCTGCCGGGACTTCGATGTTGCCCATGCTGTCTGATTCGATACGTGTCTTCATCGTGTTGGCCTGTAACTGGAGAATGGCGTTCCAAGCTGCCAGTATAGTTAGCCCGACCTTCACTGGACCTTTCGTCATGCGCCCGCTCTGCCTGTTGCTGCTCTGCTGCCTGTCGATGTCATCCGTGGCGCTGGCCTCCGAGGCCGGTCACCGGGCAGCCGCCGAGCGTTTTCTCAAGCTGGCCAGGGCCCAGAGCATGACCGCGCCCCTCTATGTGCAGACCGACCAGCTGCTGGTCGCTCGCTTTGCCCAGCTGGGCGGCTCCATGCAGCACGAGACCCTGCTGCGCAAGTACCGGGAGCGTGCCAGAACGCTGCTGGACAGGCAGCTGGCCTGGGAAGCGATCCGCGACGAGCTGATCGAGCTGTATCTGCCGGTCTTTTCCGAGCAGGAGTTCGAGGAACTGGCCCGATTCTATGAGTCGGAGGTCGGCAGCAAGCTGCTCGAGCACCTGCCGGAGCTGACCCGGGGCTCCATGGCCATCGCCCGGGAGCGGGTCGAGGAGGTGCTGGCGCCGCAGCTGGAACAGCTGATCGAGGAGATGGGGCGCGAGCTGGAACTGCACCAGCTGGGGCCGACCGACGGGTGAATGCAGGGTACAATGCGGGGCATTGCCTCAGCTTTCCGGAGAACTGCCCATGACTACTACCCAAGCCGCCCTGGAACGAGCGCTGCAGAGCCTGGCGCCGGTGCATATGGAACTGCTCAACGAGAGTCACATGCACGCCGTGCCGCCGGGTTCGGAATCCCACTTCAAGCTGGTGATCGTCAGCCAGGAGTTCGAGGGGCTCAATGCGGTCAAGCGCCACCAGGCCGTTTACCGCACCCTTGGCGACCTGATGCAGCAGATCCATGCCCTGGCCCTGCACACCTACAGCCCGGCCGAATGGCAGGCGCGCAGCGCCGCACCGGACTCGCCGGCCTGCATGGGCGGCAGCAAGGCCGACCATTGACCGTTTGCCCGGCGGTACCTCGCCGCCGGGTATTTCCTGCTAGAATCGCCACCGCGCAGCACTGCGCTCTTTCAAGGTATGCCCTTTACGCGGGCGTCTACTGAACAACGAGGTATGCATGTCCAATATTGTCGTGGTGGCGCTGTACAAGTTCGTCACCCTGGAAGACTTTCAATCCCTGCGCGAGCCGCTGCTCGATACCATGAACCAGCATGGGGTCAGAGGCACCCTGCTGCTGGCCCTGGAAGGCATCAACGGCACCGTTGCCGGCACCCGCGAAGGTACCAGCGCGCTGCTGGAGTGGCTGCGCCGCGATCCGCGTCTGGCGGATCTGGACTGGAAGGAGTCCTTCTGTGACGAGATGCCCTTCTACCGCACCAAGGTCAAGCTGAAGAAGGAAATCGTCACCATGGGCATTCCCGGTATCAGCCCCAACGAGCGGGTGGGTACCTATGTCGAGCCCAGGGACTGGAATGACCTGATCAGTGATCCTGAGGTGCTGCTGATCGACACCCGCAACGACTATGAGGTGTCCATAGGCACCTTTGAAGGGGCTATTGATCCGCAGACCAGGACCTTCAGGGAATTCCCCGAGTACGTGCGTCAGCAGTTCGATCCGCAGAAGCACAAGAAGGTCGCCATGTTCTGCACCGGCGGCATCCGCTGCGAGAAGGCGTCCAGCTTCATGCTCAAGGAAGGATTCGAGGAGGTCTACCACCTCAGGGGCGGCATTCTCAAGTATCTGGAGGAAGTGCCCGCCGAGCAGAGCAAGTGGCGAGGCGAGTGCTTCGTGTTCGACAACCGGGTCACCGTCCGCCATGACCTGGCGCCGGGCACCTTCGACCAGTGCCATGCCTGCCGGCATCCGGTATCAGCCGAGGACATGGTTTCCCCGCAGTACGAGCAGGGCGTCAGTTGCCCGCATTGCTATGACAGCCTGCCGGAGAAGACCCGGCGCCGGGCGCAGGAGCGTCAGCGGCAGATCGAGCTGGCCAAGCGGCGCAATCAGCCTCATCCCATAGGCCTGGCACCGGAACTGGCCAGCCCCAACGCCCGTTAGGCCGGAGAGCAGCGCATGTCCCAGCGCCTGATCTACATAATGGATCCCATGTGTTCCTGGTGCTGGGGCTTCGCCCCGGTGATCGATGCGCTGCAGGCAGCTCACCCACAGTTGCCGTTGCATCTGGTGGTCGGCGGGCTGCGCCCCGGCGTCACCGATCCGCTGTCCGAAGCCACCCGTCGCACGCTCGGCGAGCACTGGCAGGCGGTAGGCCGGAGCAGCGGTCAGCCGCTTTTGACGCCCGATGCCCTGCCGGACGGTTTCATCTACAACACCGAGCCGGCCTGCCGTGCGCTGGTGGTGGCCCGGGAGCTGGATCCACAGTGCGTCTGGCCGCTGGCCAGGGCCATTCAGGCTGCCTTCTACACCCAGGCCCGGGATGTGACGCAGTGCCAGATCCTCATCGAGCTGGCCGAGCAGGTGGGCTACAACCGGCAGCGCTTTCACAGGGCCTTCATCGCCGAACAGGCGGTGACGGCAACCGCAGCGGATTTCAACTGGGTGGCGGATCTGGGGATCAGTGGTTTCCCCACGCTGCTGGCCCAGCGCAACGGCATGCTGGCACTGCTCGCCAACGGCTATCAGCCGGCGGCGCGGATACTGCCGCTGCTGCAGCGCTGGGTGGAGGCGGGCTGAGAAAAACCCCGCCAGGGCGGGGGCTTCTCGGACTCAGTGGCGCGGGTCGAGCAGGGCCGGGCGGCCTTTCTCTTCGGGGGCCTGGAACAGCAGGTAGAGCTGGGTCAGCACGTCGGGGATGTGGTCCAGCATGTCCTGTACCATTTCCTCGTCCTGGGCGATCTCGGCGAACTCGGGCTGATCCTCGAACAGGCCGGAGCCGACCATGATCGGCAGCAGCAGTTCGCTGACGGTTTCCTCGTCCTGACGGAACCAGTCTTCCTCGCGCAGGAATACCCCTTCCAGAAAGCCCACGCACCAGCTGCGCAGATCCGACAGGTCCGGCTCGTCACCCAGGGTGAGTTCACACGGCGGCTCCAGATCCTCGTCACTGGCCAGGGTCCGGGCGATCTGCGCCTTGAGCTCGCGCAGGGCGGACTCGATATCGGCCTTCTGGGCCTCGTCAACGTAGCGGGGCTCCTCGGCGAACAGCTCGAACATCCATTCCTGTTCCGGCACTTCAACCGGGGCGATGGACAGGGCGGTCAGGTAGCCATGCCCGGCTAGATAATCGAGAGCTTCATCGTGCAGGTCGTCGGCATCAAGGAACTGCTGCAGGCGCTCGAGTTGGTCGGCAAAGGACATGGCACACCTCATCATGGATAATGGGTCGCATTGTACGCATCTGCCGGGCGTTTTGCCAAAGCATTGGCAAACCGGCAGTGTGTCCGGGCGAACCCCGCCTGGGCTGATATACTCGCCCCTTTCATGCCGGTCTCAACCGGCTGCCCGAGTGCAATCATGCAAGGAGAACCATGCGCGAGCAAGCCTTACAGAAACTGCGGGATATTTTCGGTTATGGCGAGTTTCGCGGACAGCAGGCCGATATCATCGATCAGGTTGCCTGCGGCGGTGATGCCCTGGTACTGATGCCCACCGGCGGTGGCAAGTCCCTGTGCTACCAGATCCCCGGCCTGCTGCGCCCCGGGCTGACGGTGGTGGTGTCGCCGCTGATCGCTCTGATGGACGATCAGGTGGCCACCCTCAACGAGCTGGGGCTGCGGGCGGCGGCGCTGAACTCGACCCTGGACGAGCAGAGTCGGCGGGATATCGCCGAGCGCCTGCGTCGGGGTGACATGGACTTTCTGTATCTGGCCCCGGAGCGCCTGCTCAAGCCCCGCACCCTGCAGTTCCTGCAGAGTCTGGACATTGCCCTGTTCGCCATCGACGAGGCCCATTGCGTATCCCAGTGGGGGCATGACTTCCGCCCCGAGTATCTGCAGCTGGGGCAACTGGCCGAGCTGTTCCCCGGCGTGCCGCGCATGGCGCTGACCGCCACGGCCGATGAGCGTACCCGGGAGGAGATTGCCCAGCGACTTCGCCTGGAGCATGCCAGACGCTTCATCTCCGGCTTTGACCGGCCCAACATCTTCTACCGCATCGTGCCCAAGGACCGCCCGCGCCAGCAGCTGCTGGCCTTTCTCAGGGACCAGCGCGGCAATGCCGGTATCGTCTACTGCCTGTCGCGCAAGAAGGTGGAGGACACCGCCCAGTGGCTGAGCGAGCAGGGCTGGCCGGCCTTGCCCTATCACGCGGGGCTGCCGCCGGAGCTGAGGGCCACCCACCAGCGGCGCTTCCTCAACGAGGAGGGGCTGATCATGGTGGCGACCATCGCCTTCGGCATGGGTATCGACAAGTCCAACGTGCGTTTCGTGGCGCATCTGGATCTGCCCAAGAGCATCGAGGCCTATTATCAGGAAACCGGTCGTGCCGGACGTGACGGGCTGCCGGCCGATGCCTGGATGGCCTACGGGCTGCAGGACGTGCTGCTGCTCAACCAGATCATGGCCAGCTCCGAGGGCGACGAGCGACACAAGCGCATCGAGCGGCACAAGCTCGACGCCATGCTGGCGTTGTGTGAGCTTACCGGCTGCCGGCGGCAGTCGCTGCTGGGCTATTTCGGTGAAACCCTGGAAGAGCCCTGCGGGCACTGTGACAACTGCCTGGAACCGGCGGACACCTGGGACGGCAGCGAGGCAGCCCGCATGGCCCTGTCCGCCATCTACCGCAGCGGACAGCGCTATGGGGTGGGGCATCTGGTGGACATACTGCTGGGACGGGATAACGAGAAGATCCGCAGCGCTGGACACCAGCACCTGTCCACCTACGGGATCGGCAAGCAGCTGAGCGAGCAGGAGTGGCGTTCGGTATTCCGTCAGTTGATCGCCCGCGGGCTGGTTGAGATCGATCTCGACGGCTTCGGCAGCCTCAGACTCTCTGAGAGCTGCCGTCCGCTGCTGCGTGGCGAGCAGACCCTGGCCCTGCGCCGGGATATCGCCAGAACCGCACCGCTGCCGGCCCGCGGAGGCGACAAGCCGGTGATTGCCGAGGCCGATCGTGCCCTCTGGGAGCAGCTGCGGGCGCTGCGCAAGCGCCTGGCCGAGGCCCATGGCGTTCCGCCCTATGTGGTATTCGCCGACTCCACCCTGGTCGACATGCTGCGTCTGCGTCCCACCACCATGCAGGACATGGCCCAGGTCAGCGGTATCGGTGCGCACAAGCTGGAGCGCTACGGTGCGGACTTCCTGCAGGTGCTGCTGGCCTATGGCGAGGGCGGGGATGCTGTCCCGCCGGTGCACCAGGCCCAGGAGGTTCAGGCCCTGGCGCTGGCCGGCATGGAGCCGGCGCAGATTGCCGCGCAGACCGGCATGCCGATAAAACAGGTCTATCTGAAGCTGGCCCAGGCCATCAGTACCGGCCAGCTGGAGCTGCACCATGCCGTGGACCTGCCGCCGGGGCAGCTGGAGCGAATCCAGGATCTGTTCCTGAACGAGGCCGAGGACGACCTTCCGGGGGTGCGCGCCGTGGCCCGGGAACTGGATGAGCCGGTGGAGGAGGGCGTGCTGCACTGCATCCGGGCGGCTCTGGTACTGGAGATCAGCGGCTGAGCCGGGGCGGACTCAGAAGGTCTGCCCCAGGTTCATGTACAGCGCCCGCTCGCCTTCCTCGTTGGCACCGATGCCCAGAAACAGTGGCCCGAGAAAGGTGTCCATGCCCAGCAGCAGGCTGGCGGCGCCCATGTAGCCGGTATCCAGCTCGTTGGCTCCGCGGTTGTAGATACGTCCGTACTCCAGGGTGCCCCCCAGATACATGGGAAGGGTCAGCGGCATGCTGCTGGGGTTGAGTCGGCGGTAGTACACGGCCCGCGCCAGATTGTAATTCTGGCCGGCCAGGGCGTTCTCCCGGAACCCGGAGAACTTGCCCAGCCCGCCGAGCAGGAAGCTGCTCTGCGCAACGTCCACATCATCATCGGTACGCCCGATGGAGGCGCCCAGTTGCAAGCTGTGCGGACCGCTGGCGAAGGCCCGGCTGGCGCGCAGCTCGACCTGCTGGTAGCGCTCATCGGCACCCAGGCTGGGCTCCGACTGTCGCCACATCAAGCGTGCCGAATCACCGGAGCGGGGGAAGTTGACGTTGTCCAGGGTATCGCGATCGACCTGCAGGGTGTAGAAGGCCTCGTTGAATTTCAGGGTCGGCTGATCCTGATCGCCCACCCGGATCTCCGCCTCGCCGTCGTAGCGGGAGATGCCGAAGCGCACCTCACCATTATTGGCTATCTGCCGACCCACGTTGATCCCCGCACCGTAGCGCTGCTGGCGATAATCGGCCACCGGGTCGTTGTCCAAGATCACTTCCACATTGCGTGCTTCGGCGTCGATGAAGGGTGCGATGAAGTAGCGCGAGCCGTAGTCCAGCGGCTGGTAGAACTCGCTGTACAGCTGCTGGTGCTCACCCAGCTGCAGTCGGGTCAGCCACTCGGCGCCCAGCGGGTTGACGCCATTGACCCGGAAGCTGGCGCCTATGGTGAAGCGGCTGCCTCCCTCGAAATCGTCGGACAGGTTCAGCCCCAGGCGCAGGTAGTCGGTGCCGGTCTGGCGGCCATGGGTGCGGATCAGCAGGGTATTGCGCTCGCCCTCATGCACTATCTCGTAATTGACCTGACTGAAGTAGTCGGTGCCGTAGATGGTGCCCATGTCCTTGGCCAGGTGGTCGGGGTTCAGCGGCTCACCCAGCTGCTGGCGCACCATGCTGCGTACTACCTCGTCGGCGACCTTGCCGCTGTTGATCACCCGGATGTCATGGATGATCGGCTGGCGGTGGGGGCGGGCACGGGCCAGGTTGCCCCCGGTGCGGTCATCCCGGGGTGAGGAATAGGCGTGCAGCAGGGGCGATTGCAGCAGGCTCTGTTCCCCGGCAGCTATGGCCTCCTCCGCCTCGGCAAAGCTGCTGAAGGCGATGTCGCCCAGTTCCGGCTGCAGCAGCATGTCCGTACCGGTCAGTGTGGCCAGCTGCTCCTGGGTGTTGTGTCGGGTCAGCAGGGTGGTGGTCTGGTCCATAACGTCGAGAATGGTGGTCATCTGCTCCGCCGGCTTCAGCGGAGTGGCGATGTCCACCACTATCACCCGGTCCACGCCCATCTCGCGGGCCACGTCCACCGGCAGGTTCTTCGACAGCACGCCGTCTACCAGCATGCGCCCGTCGACGGTCACCGGGGCAAAAAAGCCGGGCAGGGCGATGCTGGCCCGAATGGCCTGGGGAAGGTGGCCTCGATCAAACACCACGGCGTCGCCGGTGGCAATGTCGGTGGCCACGGCGCGGAAGGGAATGGGCAGCCGGTCGAAGTCGTCTATGTCGTTGGTATGGACCAGCAGGCTCTCCAGAACCAGGCCCAGGTTCTGGCCCTGCAGCAGGCCCAGCGGGAAACTCAGCTTGCCGTCTTTGAAGGACAGCCGCTGCTTGACCAGGAAGTCCCGGTCGTCCTGCTTGCGGCGGTAGGGAATGTCCTCGCGCTGGGGTGAGTCGCTCAGGGCCGCCGGCCAGTCCATTTCCAGGGCGATGCGTTCCAGTTCCTCGGCGCTGTAGCCGGCGGCGTACAGACCGCCGATCACCGCGCCCATGCTGGTGCCGGCGATGGCGTGAATCTGGATGTCCATCTTCTCGATCTGCTTGAGCACGCCGATATGGGCCAGGCCGCGGGCGCCTCCGCCGGACAGTACCAGGCCGGTGCGGGGTTCGCTGGCGGTGGTGGTATCGGCCAGACTCGGCAGGCACAACAGCAGGAGCAACAGAATGAGCGCGGATCTGAACATGGTACGGCCTGAAGAGTGACAAAGGGGGCGAACGGATTGCGCCATAGTATACGGGGCAGGAGACCCGGGGTGCACCCGCCGGCCCGGGGGGAGTTGTTTCAGCGCCGGCACCCGCCGGCGAGTGCTCAGATGATGACCTTGTCGCGCAGCTTGCGCGCGGCCAGCTCCAGGGCCTTGACGATCTCGTCCTTGTCGTAGTTGCGAATGCCGTTGGTGTCCAGGTACATGGAGAATCCCGGCAGCTCGTGCTCGACGAAGGTGGGGGCGGCCCCCAGATCCCGGCGCAGACCGACCACCTGATAGATCTGCAACGGCCGGCTGAAGCCCTTGACGTTCAGCTGGCCCTTGTCCCGGCACATGACCAGATCCTTGGTCAGCGACCAGGTTTCGTGGGAGATCAGAATCTCCCCGGCCTCGGCGGCGCTTTCCAGGCGGCTGGCCAGGTTCACCTCGCGGCCGATGATGGTGTAGTCCATGCGCATGTCGGCGCCGAAGTTGCCGACGGTACAGTAGCCGGTGCTCAGACCCATACGGATCTCCAGCGGCTTGGTGATGCCCTGGCTGCGCCATTGCTGGCGCAGCACCTTCATGTGCTTGCGCATGGCGATGGCCATGGATACGGCCGCTTCGGCGTCCTGCTTGGCGCCGCGGCTGACCGGGTCGCCGAAGAACACCATCATGCTGTCACCGATGAACTTGTCGATGGTGCCGCCGTATTGCAGGGCGATGCGGGACATCTCGTTCAGATAGTTGTTGAGCAGGTCGGTCAGTGCTTCGGCTTCCATCTCTTCGGCCAGCTCGGTGAAGCCGCGGATGTCGGAGAAGAACACCGTGAGTTTCTTGCGTCGGGTTTCCAGGGTGACCTTCTGGTTGCCGGAGAAGATGGATTCCCAGACCTGGGGTGACAGATACTTGGCCAGATTGCTGGCCAGGGTGGCCGCCTTTTCCTGTTCAGCGCTGATCACCTCCTGCGCCTGTTCCAGATGGCGGCCCTGACGATAGATGAACATGGCCATCACCACGGTGAAGATCCCGCCTCCCGCCAGGCTGCAGAACGCCAGCAGCGGGCTGCTGGCAAACTGCGGCTCCGGCGTCAGCAGCGCGGCGGACAGCATGGTACCGGTCAGTGCCAGCAGAAGGGCGGAAAACAGATACAGCGGCCCGCCGATGATGATGGCGGTGAAGCTGATCAGCAGCAGGAACACCAGACTGGGGACCATGCTGAACTGGCACAGGGTGATGAACACCCCGGTGTGCACGGCATCCAGCGCGAGCAGCACCAGATTGAACTGGCTGCGCTGCCCCTTGTTGCGCCAGCGGGCGATCAGGCGCATGAGATGGGGGTAGATCAGGGCGTAGAGGACCGCGCCACCGGTTATCGGGGTCAGTCCCTGCTCCCGGGCCAGCGCGGCAAATACCAGGGCCACGCACAGATAGGCCATGACCCGGGAGTAGTAGCCCTCCAGCGGTGGGCGAACCGGTTGCGTTCGAGTATCCAGATTCATGATCAGTCGTTCCCTGGCCTTGGCGTTTGCCGGCCTGATCTCTGGGGCATGCCCTGATCGGACCGGACGCCGGACCGATCATAGTACGCATGTATCACCGGGAAAAGTACCGCCCCGTGCTGCAGGGGGCGCATCAGAAGCGGATACGCCCGGTCAGCGCGTCGCGCAGCATGACCCAGTCACCCATGAAGCTGTACAGCGGGTACTTGAAGGTCGCCGGACGGTTCTTCTCGAAGAAGAAGTGGCCTACCCAGGCAAACCCGTAGCCGGCCACGGGCAGTGCCAGCAGCAGCCAGAAGTTGGCGCTGATGAGGGCCCAGGCCAGTATCGTCAGGACCAGCAGGCTGCCGACGTAGTGCAGGCGGCGGCTCACATCATTGCTGTGTTCGCTGAGGTAGAACGGATAGAACTCGGCAAAGGAGCGGAACTCGCGGCTGGCGGCGGGCTGCTGGATGCTGGTATCGGACATGGATGTTCTCCTTTGTTGTTATGGGTTTGTTACTGGATCCTGCCCGCCGGTCGTTGCCGGGGGTTTGCTATGATCCCCAACTCATGTTTCTGGAGTTGGTCTGATAATGAATGCATTGAGTGCTTTGCACAACCGTGTTTCCATGCCAAGGCTGACCGGTCCGGCACCGACCGCGGAGCAACAGGAGGCCATGTTCCGCGCCGCCCTGCGTGCACCGGATCATGCCTGGCTGCGGCCCTGGCGTTTTCTGGTGCTGGAGGGGGCGGATCTGGAGCGGCTGGGCGAACTCTTCCATGCAGCGGCGCTGGCTCGCTGTGGAGACCCCTCGGCCGAGGAAGTGCAACGTGCACGCAAGCTGCCCCTGCGCGCGCCGATGATCATTGTTGCCATCTGCAGTCCCAAGGTACACCCCAAGGTGCCGGCTCAGGAGCAGGAAATGTCCTGTGCCGTGGCGGTGGGCAACATGCTGCTGGCAGCCCATGCGCTGGGATTGGGGGCGGTGTGGCGCACGGGTGATCCGGCCCGGGATCCGGTGATACGTGAGGGTCTGGGGCTCAGCGCCGAGGAAAGCATCGTTGCCTTCCTCTATGTCGGTCAGCCTCTTGGGGAGCCCAAGCCGGTGCCGGTGCTCGATTCGCGGGACTTCTTCCAGCGCTGGCCCGACAACTGAGCATGGCGGGGCAGGCTGATGCGGGCGCGCAGGCCGCCTGTATCGGTCAGACTGAAATCCAGCGTGCCGCCGTGTCTGGCCACCGCCCGCCGGGCGATGGCCAGCCCCAGGCCATGGCCTGAGTCGGCGGGCTGGCCGGGTACCCGGGCGAAGGGCTCACCGAGGCGCGACAGCCACTCCTCGGGAACCCCGGGACCCTGATCGCTGATTTCCACCTGATAATCACGGCCAGTGGCCTCCAGCCTGACCATCACTTCTCCTCCTGCCGGGGAAAAACGCAGGGCATTGCGCAGCAGATTGTCCACGGCGCTGGCCAGCTGGTCCGACCAGCCGTACAGGGTGCCGCCGGTGGCACCTTCCAGTCTGAGCTGCCGATCACCGGCAACGAAACGGGCATCCTCAAGGGTGTTGGCAACCAGACTGTCCAGTTCGAAGGGGGCGGGCGGGATGTCCCGCGCATCCAGCCGGCTGAGGGTCAGAATATCCCCGATCAGACTGTCAAGGCGGCTGCATTCGCGGTCCAGGCGCTCCCAGAGAGGATTGTCCGCGCTCAGCCCCTGCTTCTGTCCCAGCGCCAGTCCGATACGCAGCCGCGCCAGCGGCGAGCGTAGCTCATGGGAAATGTCTCGCATCAGCTGGGTCTGACTGTTGAGCAGGCTCTGCACCCTGTCTGCCATGTTCTGGAACTGGCGCGACAGCTGGCCTATCTCGTCCCGGCGGCGCCCGGTCCGGGCCAGGGCAGTGGCATCGAAGCGGCCCTCGGCCAGATCCTCGGCGGCGGCGCCGAGCTGGCGCAGGGGAGCCGTCAGGTAGCGGCTGAGCAGCAGACTCAGTGCGGCCAGCACCAGCATGGCGATGGTGATATTGGTCAGCATGGCAAAGGGCGTGCGCTGCCAGCGGAAGAGTTCGGGGCCGGGTATGTGCAACAGCAACTGGTAGGACGCCTGATCGGAATCCCAGGCCAGCTGGAACAGGCGGCCATAGCGCGGTCGCGGGGGGGAGGCTTCGTCGCTGGCCTCGCGCCGGGGCAGGGTGGGCAGGGTGCCCTGCAGCAGTCGCTGGCCCTGGTCATTGAACAGCTCGGCGCGCAGACGGTACTGCTGCAGCTGCTGCTCCAGCCACTGCTGCGCGGCAGCTGGCCCCTGCTCCTCATAGACGCCAACCAGCTGCGAGCTGAAATCGCGCAGCTGCGGATGGAACTGCAGCAGGAGCCAGTCCTGCTGCAGGGCGCGGCTGATCAGGAAGCCCGAACCACCCACCAGCAGGGTGGCCAACCAGAGAACGGCGAAGACCTTCCAGAACAGCCGCATGGGCGGGGTTACTCCCGGTGTCAGTTAGTGTCGGCGTCGCGCTCGGCGCCACGGCCCTGGCGACGCTCCTGCATGTGCTTGTGCATCTCTTCGCGGCGCTGCTCGCGCATTTCCTGCAGTTTGCTGCGCTGCTCCTCGGTCAGCACCGCGTTGACCTGCTCCTGGCGCTGTTCGCGCAGGGTGCGCATCTGTTCGCGCTGCTGCTGGTGGATGTCGCGCAATTGTTCCTGCTGCTGTTCGGTCAGCTGCAGTTCGCTTGCCATGCGCTCCATATGGCGCTGGTGATGCTTGCCCGGTACCTCGGTGGCGGCCAGTGTGCTGGTGGCCAGGGCGGTAGTCAGGGTGAAGAGACCGGCAATCAGAATAGGTTTCATGGACTTGCTCCCGTTATGACGACCGGGGAATCCGGCCAGTGATTGACAGTCTAGGGATGCCAGTGTCAGCCAGCGCCAGCGTTGGGTAAAGGCTGTGTAAAGTCATTGCCGTGGCGTCCGGAAACGGCATCAGCCATACAGATAGCCGCGCCCGCGGATCGACTGTATGCGGTTGCGCCCGTCGGCAAAACTGCCGAGCTTGCGTCGCAGATTGCTGATATGCATGTCCAGGCTGCGATCATAGGGGCCCAGCGGCTTGCCCAGTGCCTGCCGGGACAGGGACTGGCGATCAACCAGCTGGCCGGCGTGCTCCAGCAGGGTCCTGAGGATCAGAGCCTCGGTCTGGGTCAGGGGCAGCAGCTCGTCATCCTGCCAGCACATCAGGCTGGCGGTGTCCATGCGCAGATCGCCGACTTCCAGTACCGGCGCATCGCTTCCTGCGGCGGAGCGGCGCAGCAGTGCTCGCAACCGCGCCACCAGTTCCCTCGGGTCGGCGGGCTTGGCCAGATAGTCGTCGGCGCCCAGCTCCAGACCGAGGATGCGGTCCACCGGCTCGCCCCGGGCGCTGAGCATCAGCAGCGGCGTGTTGCAGCTCTGGCGCAGTGCGCGCAGCACCTCGAGGCCATTCATGCCGGGCAACATCATGTCCAGCACTATGGCACCGTAGTCACCGTTGAGCGCGGCCTCCAGGCCCTCGGCACCGTCATGCACGGCGGTCAGGCTGAAACCCTCCGCCTCGAGCCAGGAACCCAGCAGATCGCAGAGTTCCCGGTCGTCGTCGATCATCAGGATATGCTGTTTCAATTCAACCACATATTGCGTTTGCGACCACCACCCAGACGGCCCAGCAGCCAGCCGGCCAGCAGGCTGAGCGCCACAGTGGCACCGCCGACCGTGAACCATTTGCGTTGTTCTTCGCTGCGCTGGGTGTCAACCAGTTCCTCCATGACCGCCAGGCGGTCACGCAGGGCTATGTTCTGCGTACTCAACTGTTCGATCTGCGCAGCGTTGTCATTGCCGCTGCCGGCCAGCTGGTCAGCCAGGCGCTGGCGCTCGGCTTCGATCCGGGCCAGCTCGGCCTGAAGGGTGCCTATGTCCTGTTCGGTCTGCTGTTCGATGGCAGACTCATCGGCGGGCGTGTCGGCAGACTGCGCAATGCCGGTCTGGGGAAGCCAGAGTGTGGCCAGCAGAGCGAGGATCAGGGGGTGGTTGGACATGTGGATTCTCCGGTCATCAGGCTGGCAGTACGCGTTTGAAAGGTTTTACCACGACCTGCGAATACACCCCGGCGCTGACATAGGGGTCGGCATCGGCCCAGGCGCGTGCTTCCTCCAGGGAGGCAAACTCGGCGACTACCAGACTGCCGGTGAACCCGGCTTCCCCGGGGTCGTTGGCGTCCACCGCGGGGTGGGGGCCGGCCAGCAGCAGGCGGCCGGCATCCTGCAGCTGCTGCAGGCGCTCCAGATGCGCCGGTCGGGCGGCCAGTCGGGCCTGGAGTGAGCCAGGCGCATCGCTGGCGATGATGGCGTAGAACATGGGTTCTCCTGATCGGTGAAGCGGGTCCTGGCGCCTACGTTATGCGATTCGGTTAGGTGTTGTCAGCGCCCAGGCGGCATAATAGCCGAATTCTCTTGCCGGATGACCGGAGACAGGCGTGTTGGTTGATCTTCATATGCACAGTACCGCGTCGGATGGTGCCCTGGCGCCGGCCGAGCTGATGGCCCGGGCGGCCGAGGCCGGTGTCGACCTGGTCGCTCTGACCGACCACGACTGCGTGGACGGTCTGGATGAGGCCCGTGACGCCGCTGCCCGGCTGGGCATGGCGTGGGTCAGTGGCGTCGAACTCTCGGCCCAGTGGCAGGGCCATACCGTGCACGTGCTGGGCTATGGCTTCGACCCTGTCGCACCGGGGTTGCAGGACGCCCTGGGGCAGGTGCGCCAGGGGCGCTGGCGCCGGGCCGAACAGATTGCCGAGCGATTGGCCGCCAAGCGCATGCCCGGCGCCCTGGAGGGCGCGCTGGCTGCCCAGCGCGCCGCTGGGGGCGACCCCGACAGTCCGCCGGCACGGCCGCATTTTGCCGACTGGATGGTGCAGGTCGGACATGTCCGGGACCAGGGGGAAGCCTTCCGCAAGTGGCTGGGCGCCGGCAAGCTGGGGGATATCAAGCAGCACTGGCCGACCCTGGCCGAGGCGGTGCAGCAGCTGCGTGGGGCAGGCGGGGTTGCGGTGCTGGCGCACCCCTGGCATTACGGCTTTACCCGGGCCCGGCTGCGGCGCCTGCTGCGCGACTTCGCCGAGGCCGGCGGGCGCGGTCTGGAGGTGGTCAATGGCAAGCAGGCGCCGGAGCAGGTCGGGTTGCTGGGCCGGCTGAGCATCGAATTCGGCTTTCTGGCCAGTGTCGGCAGCGATTTCCACCATCCTGCGGCGCCCTGGATGGCCCTGGGCGCCATGACGCCCCTGCCGAGCGACTGCCAGCCGCTGTGGACCGACAACCGATTTACCGATGCGGTTGTGATGCATGCTCAATAAATCCTAAACTCCTGCTAAACAACGCGAGATTACTGCCGTGAGCCAATACTTCCAGATCCACCCGGACAACCCCCAGCCGCGGCTGATCAGCCAGGCGGTTGAGATCATCCGTGCGGGCGGGGTGATCGCCTATCCGACCGACTCGGCCTATGCACTGGGCTGTCATCTCGGCGACAAGAACGCGCTGGAGCGCATTCGGCGGCTGCGGCAGCTGGACGACAAGCACAACTTCACGCTGGTGTGCCGCGACCTCTCCGAGCTGGGGGTCTACGCCAAGGTGGACAATGCCACCTTCCGCGCATTGAAGAACAACACTCCGGGGCCCTATACCTTCATTCTGCACGCCACCACCGAGGTGCCCCGGCGGCTGCTGCACCCCAAACGGCGCACCATAGGCCTGCGGATTCCCGGTCACCGCATTACCCAGGCGCTGCTCGAAGCCCTGGGCGAGCCGCTGATGAGCGTCACCCTGATGCTGCCCGGCGAGGACCTGCCGCTGACCGATCCGGAGGATATCCGCGACCGGCTGGATAACCATGTGGATCTGATCATTGACGGCGGCGTCTGCGCCATCGAGCCGACCACTGTGGTGGCGCTGCTCGATGGCGAGACTGAGGTGCGCCGCATCGGTCTCGGCGATCCCGAGCCCTTCGGTGCAAGCCGTGACTGAAGCCATGCCGGCCGCCGACCGGACCGTTGGTGGCCGGCAACTAACCGACGACTGCCAACCCCTATGAACTACCAGACAATCAGGAGTATCCCTTGAGTTCCGTTGAATCCCGGCACCGGGTCGTATCCGGCATGCGTCCTACCGGACGCCTGCATCTTGGTCATTATCACGGTGTGCTGAAGAACTGGGTCAAGCTGCAGCATGAGTACGAGTGCTTCTTCTTTGCCGCCGACTGGCACGCCCTGACCACCCTCTACGAGAACCCGCAGGACATCGAACAGAACGTCTGGGACATGATGATCGACTGGCTGGCAGCTGGCGTCAGCGGCACCTCCGCGACCCTGTTCATCCAGTCCCAGGTGCCGGAGCATGCCGAGCTCAGTCTGCTGCTGGGCATGTCCACCCCGCTCAGCTGGCTGGAGCGGGTACCGACCTACAAGGATCAGCAGGAAAAACTGCGCGAGCTGGATCTGGCCACCTACGGTTTCCTCGGTTACCCGCTGCTGATGAGTGCGGACATCCTGATCTACCGCGCCGGTCTGGTGCCGGTGGGCGCCGATCAGCTGTCCCACGTGGAGATCACCCGGGAGCTGGCGCGCCGCTTCAACCATCTGTATGGCAAGGAGCCGGGGTTCGAGGACAAGGCCCGTGCGGCAATCCAGAAGATGGGCAAGAAGGCCGCCAAGCTCTACAGCAACCTGCGCGCCGCGTACCAGGAGCAGGGCGATGCCGAGGCCCTGGAAACGGCCCGGGCGCTGTTGCAGGAGCAGCAGAACATCACCCTGGGTGACAAGGAACGCCTGTTCGGTTACCTGGAAGGCGGTGGCAAGGTCATCCTGCCCGAGCCCCAGGCGCTGCTGACCCCGGCCTCCAAGATGCCGGGGCTGGATGGGCAGAAGATGTCCAAATCCTATGGCAATACCATCACCCTGCGCGACACCACCGACGAGGTGAGCGAGAAGGTGCGTCGCATGCCGACCGATCCGGCCCGTGTGCGGCGCACCGATCCGGGTGATCCGGACAAGTGCCCGGTCTATCAGCTGCACCTGGTGTATACCGATCAGGCCACCCACGACTGGGTCAATCAGGGTTGCCGCAGCGCCGGCATCGGCTGTCTGGACTGCAAGAAGCCGGTGATCGACGCCATCTGCGCCGAACTGGGCCCGATCCAGCAGCGGGCCGTGGAGTACGAAGGCAATCCGGATGCGGTGCGCCTGATCCTCAACGAAGGTGCCGAGCGCGCCCGTGATGCGGCCCGTGACACCCTCAACGAAGTGCGCCAGGCCATGGGCCTGAGCTACCGCCGCGGCTGATGAGCACTCGCGAGCCGGAGCAACTGACCGCCGCTGCCCCGACAGCGGCGCCGCCGGTTGCTCCGGCTCCGGTGCAGCATGAGCTGCCGCTGGCCATCGTCAATGGCCAGCCGCTTACCGAACTGCCCCAGGATCTGTACATACCGCCCCAGGCGCTGGAGGTCTTTCTTGATGCCTTCGAAGGGCCCCTGGATCTGCTGCTGTACCTGATCCGCCGGCAGAACCTGGATATCCTCGACATCCCCGTTGCCCAGATCACACACCAGTACATGGGTTACGTGGAGCTGATGAAGGCCGTGCGCCTGGAGCTGGCCGCCGAATACCTGGTGATGGCGGCCATGCTGGCGGAGATCAAGTCGCGCATGCTGCTGCCACGCCAGGAGACCCAGGGTGACGAGGAAGAGGACCCCCGGGCGGAGCTGATCCGGCGGCTGCAGGAATACGAACGTTTCCGCCAGGCCGCCGAGCAGCTGGACGAGCTGCCGCGAGTGGGTCGGGATATCGCCCTGGCCAGCGCTGCGCCGCCGGCCCTGCAGGCGCGGACCGCCCATCCGCCGGTGAGCATGGAGGAGCTGTTGCTGTCGCTGGCCGAGGTGTTGCGTCGGGCCGACATGTTCGAAAGTCATCAGATCAGTCGCGAGACACTGTCGACCCGAGAGCGCATGACACAGGTACTGGAGCGGCTCCAGGGCGGCCAGTTCGTGCCCTTCAGCGGCCTCTTCACTCCCGAGGAGGGGCGGCTCGGGGTGGTGGTGACCTTCATGGCGGTGCTCGAGCTGATCAAGGAACAACTGGTCGATCTGGTGCAGAGCGAGCCCTTTGCACCCATTCACGTCAAGGTAAGGACAGATGTCACAGCCAGCGCTTGAACGGATTCTCGAGGCGGTGCTGCAGGCGGCGGGCAAGCCGCTGAGCCTGGAGCGCATGCGTGAACTCTTCGACGAGCACCTGGCGCCCTCCGCGCAGGAGCTGCGCAGCGCGCTGACCCGTTTGCAGGAGGAGTATGCCGACCGGGCGGTGGAGTTGCGCGAGGTGGCCGGTGGCTGGCGTCTGCAGGTGCGCAGTGATTATGCCGAGTGGGTCGGTCGGCTCTGGGAGGAGCGGCCGCAGCGCTACTCCCGGGCACTGCTGGAGACCCTGGCGCTGATCGCCTATCGCCAACCTGTAACCCGGGGCGAGATCGAGGAAGTGCGGGGCGTGGCGGTGAGCAGCCAGATCATCCGCACGCTGCTGGATCGGGAATGGGTACGGGTGGTCGGCCATAGGGAGGTGCCGGGCCGACCGGCCATGTACGCTACCACCCGGCAGTTTCTCGACTACTTCAATCTGACCAGTCTGGCCGAGCTGCCGCCACTGGCGGAGCTGCGTGAACCCAGCGAGGTGCTGGAGCACCCGCCGCTGGCCGATGAACAGGCACCTGAGGGCTCGCAGCCTGCCTGGCCGCCGGCCGACGGCGGCGAGGAGGAGGTGGAGACCGGCACCGACTTCCATACCCTGCTCGAAGAGCTCAATGCAATGGAGACCGGCCTCAAGACCGACTTTGCCGACCTGCCGCCACCGGGGATGGATGTCGAGCCCGAGGACCCGGACGAGTAGTAGATCCCGCTGGCTGCTGCGCGGGCAGGGTGCTATTCTGCGCACCCATCCGTTCATTTCAGTCGCAAACACACCGGGAGGTGCCCATGACAGACCAACCCATCAATCCCGAACTGCAGGAAGACGTGCCTGCCGCCGGGGAAAAACTGCAGAAAGTCCTGGCCCGCATGGGGCTGGGTTCCCGCCGCCAGGTCGAGGAGTGGATCTCCGCCGGTCGGGTAACCGTCAACGGTGAACCGGCACGTCTGGGTTGTCGCGTGGACAGCCTCGACCAGATCGCCGTCGATGGCCGCCCGCTCAAGCGTGACCTCAACACCGAAGTGGTACGCCGGGTGCTGATCTACAACAAGCCCGAGGGCGAGGTGTGCACCCGTGACGACCCCGAAGGGCGCCCGACCGTGTTCGACCAGCTGCCGCGGCTCAAGCAGGGGCGCTGGGTCAATGTCGGACGACTGGATATCAACACCACCGGGTTGCTGCTGTTCACCACTGATGGCGAGCTGGCGAACCGGCTGATGCATCCGTCCTGGCAGATGGACCGCGAGTACGCGGTCCGCGTGATGGGCGAGGTGGACGAGGAGATGATCGAGCGGCTCAAGGAGGGCGTCATGCTCGAGGACGGGCCGGCGCGCTTCACCGACATCGTCAGTTCCGGTGGCGAGGGTATCAACCGCTGGTTCCATGTCTGTCTGCTGGAGGGCCGCAACCGCGAAGTGCGACGCCTGTGGGAATCCCAGGGCGTGCGGGTCAACCGTCTCAAGCGGGTACGTTTCGGGCCGGTGTTCCTGGGCGCGGAGGTGCCGGTGGGGCGCTGGCGTGAGATGAACCAGCAGGAGCTGGATGTGCTCAGCGCCGAGGTCGGACTGCCGCCGGTGCGTCTGCCCGAAGTCAGCGTGGCGGAGAAGGAAAGGCAGAAGCGCCAGTCGCGCAAGCCCTCCATGCATCAGGCGCGCTCGGTACGCCAGAGCAAGCCCAGGGACAGGGATCGGCGCCGCTGATCGATCTGAGGCCCCGGTTCGCCGGGGCCTGTCATTTCAGCCCCGCGCGTCCAGCGCCTGGCCGTTGACCTTCTGGCTGTCGGGGCCCAGCAGGTACAGGAAGGCCGGCATGATATCCGCCGGTTCGGGGTTCTTCTCCGGCTCCTCGGCGGGGTAGGCTGCCTTGCGCATCGCCGTGCGGGTCGCGCCGGGATTGATGCTGTTGACCCGAATCTCGCTGGTACCTTCCTGCTCATCGGCCAGCACCTGCATCAGCCCCTCCAGGGCGAACTTGCTGACCGCATAGGGGCCCCAGTAGGCCCGCGCCCGGCGACCGACGCTGGAGGACACGAAAATCACCGAGGCATCCG
This sequence comes from Halopseudomonas formosensis, assembly GCF_900115905.1. Lineage (GTDB taxonomy): Bacteria > Pseudomonadota > Gammaproteobacteria > Pseudomonadales > Pseudomonadaceae > Halopseudomonas > Halopseudomonas formosensis. The sequence goes on along the minus strand of NZ_FOYD01000003.1, from coordinate 38,295 downwards.
GCGCAGCGCGCAGCAGCGGCATCATCGCCTTGGTCAGCGCGAAGGGCGCGTTGACGTTGACCTGCATCAGCCTGAGCCAGTCCTCGTTCTTGACCTGATCGAGCAGGGTGCGCGGGCCAAGCTGCGCAGCATTGTGGACCAGGCCGTCGAGCTTGCCGAAGGTATCGAACAGCTGGTCGGCCAGGTCGTTGTAATCCTTCTCTGCCGCTGTCTCCAGATTCAGCGGACAGATCGCCGGCTGCGGATACCCGGCTTTCTCTATTTCGTCGTACACCGCCTCCAGCTTGGCCAGGGTGCGGCCCAGCAGCACCACGGTGGCGCCGTGGGCGGCACAGGCCAGGGCGCAGGCGCGACCGATGCCGTCGCCGGCGCCGGTGACCAGAATGACACGTCCTTGCAGCAGATCCGGTGAGGCCTGGTAATCAAACATGGGAAGACTCCTGTTGTTTCAGCTGCTCCAGCCAGGGGCGCAGGGCAGCGGCGTTCCTGATGGTGAAATCGGCGTTCCAGTGTAACGGATCATCCCCGGGGGGAAGATAGCCATAGAGCGCCGCGACCGTGCGCATGCCGGCAGCGTGCCCGGCCTGGATGTCCCGCAGGTGATCACCGACGTAGACACTGCGTGCCGGATCCACACCCATCTCGGCGCAGGCCTTGAGCAGGGGCTCGGGGTGCGGCTTGCCACGGCTGACCTGATCGGGGCACACCAGGCTGGCGCAGCGCCCGGCCAGACCCATCGCTTCGAGCAGCGGGATGCTGAACCGGCTCATCTTGTTGGTTACCACGCCCCAGGGCAGCTGCTCGGCGTCGAGCCAGTCGAGCAGCTCGACAATACCCGGAAAGGGGCGGGTGTGGCGGGCGATGTCCTGCTGGTAGCGCTCCAGAAACTCGTCCCTGAGCTCGGCGAACTGCGCATGCTCGGGGGTGATGGAAAAGGCGGCGCAGAGCATGCCGGCGGAGCCATCGGAGACCGTGGAGCGGATCAGGTGCAGCGGCGCTTCCGGCATGCCGCGTTGCTCGCGCATGCTGTGGATGATCGCGAGAAAATCCTCGACCGTATCCAGCAGCGTGCCGTCCAGGTCGAAAAGAACTGCCTGGAGCATGGTCACTGACCGCGCTGGCAGTGGATCATGTAGTTGACGTCCACGTCCGGGGCGAGCTTGTAGTGGCGCAGCAGCGGGTTGTAGGTCAGGCCGATGATGTCCCGGGTATCCAGGTCCGCTTCCCGAGCCCAGCGGCTCAATTCGGCCGGGCGGATGAACTTGGCATATTCGTGGGTGCCGCGCGGCAGCATGCGCAGCAGGTATTCTGCACCGACAATGGCAAAGGCGAAGGCTTTCGGGTTGCGGTTGATGGTGGAGAAGAACACGTGGCCGCCCGGCTTGACCAGGGTGGCGCAGGCGCGGATGACAGAGGCCGGATCGGGGACGTGCTCGAGCATCTCCATGCAGGTCACTACATCGAAACGCCCGGGGTGGAGTTCGGCCATTTCCTCGGCGGTGCACTGCTGGTAGTCCACCTGCACTCCGGACTCGAGCTGATGCAGACGGGCAACCGCCAGCGGCGCTTCGCCCATGTCGATACCGGTGACATGGGCGCCACGCTGGGCCATGGCTTCGCTGAGAATGCCGCCGCCGCAGCCGACGTCCAGTACTTCCTTGCCGGCCAGTGATGCCTTGTCGTCAATCCAGTTGGTACGCAGCGGGTTGATCTCATGCAGTGGCTTGAATTCGCTCTCACGGTCCCACCAGCGGCTGGCCAGTGCTTCGAATTTGGCAACTTCCGCACGATCGACGTTAAGCGTCATTTCAATCCCCTCATTGAATTAGCCGGCCCCCGCGGGGCTGATATCTGTTATTGACCTGCCAGGACAGGCGGCAGCGGCGCCTGCGGCCAGTGTAGTCCCGGATGCCGCGAGCTGCCGTGTCGCGGATTGCAGGAGGCTTCCGGCAGTATACCCTCTGCTCCCGGGCTGGGGCAGTGACATTTGCGCACGCGCCGAGGCGCTGGGGGTATAATGGCGTTTTCGCTGGAGTCCCCCATGCAGTTTCCTTCCCGGGATCAGGTGCCGCCGGCCGCATCGGCACTGGAATGGCACACCAATCATCTGCGCCTGCTCGATCATCGGAGTCTTCCCGAGGCCCGGGTGTGGGTGGAATGTCGGGATGCGGATGAGGTGGCAGACGCCATCGTCCAGGGCGTGGTCCCGGGTGCGGCCGCCGGCGTGGTGGCGGCCTACGGTATCGCCCTGGCGGCGCGCCGTATCGGTCGGAGCGCTGACTGGCTGGCGGCGCTGAAACCTGATCTGACGCTGCTGGCCGGGTCGTCACCGGCATCGGCTCAGCTGGGCTGGGTGCTGAGCGTCGTGATTGATCGGTTGCAGCGTCTGCCTTCCAGCGGAGCGGATGTGCCGGAGCTGCTGGCGCAGCTGGCCATGGATCTGCATCTGAGTGATCGGGAGGCGGCGCGCAGCATGGGCCAGCTGGGGCTGCAGGTCTTCAAGCGTCACGCCAGTCAGTCGCAGCGATTGCTGGCAATGCCCGGCAATCTGGCCGGCGGCAGTCTGCGTGGGCTGCTGGAGCTGGCCCGTGCCGCCCATGGGGCGGGGCTGATGGAGCATCTCCATCTGTGTGCGGATCAGGATGCCGGGGCGTTGCGCCTGGCGCGCTGGGCGCTGGAGCAGGATGGGGTGCCGGTCAGTGCTCAGGTACTCGCTGCAGCCGGCGAGCTGATGAAGGGCGACAATCTGCACTGGGTGGTGGTGGGTGCCCAGCGCGTTGCCGCCAACGGTGATGTGATCAGCGATCTGGGCACCTATGCGCTGGCGGTGCTGGCCATGCACCATGGGCTGCGTTTCATGGTGGTTGCGCCCAGCTCGGCGTTTGATGTGGGGCTGGAGGATGCGGATGAGATCGAGCCCGAGGATGCGCTGCTGCAGCGCGATGGGCGGTTGCAACTGGATGTCACCCCGGCGGAGCTCATCGATGTGCTGGTAACCGAGCGCGGGGTGGTCGAGCGTCCCGACGCCGGTCGAATCGCCGAGCTGCTGAGTCCGCTGCGCCTGCACTGAGAGGACCGTCGAGCGACTGTGATGTCGAGCACGGGATTGTCGGGCGGCTCCCGCCGGGGCATGGGGTGTGGTATCATTTGCCCCTTTGATCCGGACCCGACAGGGCCTCGTTCCGCGTTGTGTACGCATGGTCACCCCAGCGGTGGCCGACAATAAAAGGAATGCCGTTTCATGGGTGAGCTGGCCAGAGAGATCCTTCCAGTCAATATTGAAGATGAGATGAAGCAGTCGTACCTCGACTACGCGATGAGCGTGATCGTGGGACGGGCGCTGCCGGATGTGCGCGACGGACTCAAGCCGGTGCACCGCCGGGTGCTGTTCGCCATGAGCGAGCTGAAGAACGACTGGAACAAGCCCTATCTCAAGTCTGCCCGTGTGGTCGGTGACGTGATCGGTAAATACCACCCCCACGGTGACTCGGCGGTCTACGACACCATAGTGCGCATGGCCCAGCCGTTCTCCCTGCGCTACCTGCTGGTGGACGGTCAGGGCAACTTCGGTTCGGTGGACGGTGACAGCGCGGCAGCCATGCGTTACACCGAAATCCGCATGACCAGGCTGACCCATGAGCTGCTGGCGGACCTGGACAAGGAAACCGTCGACTGGGTCGACAACTACGACGGCTCCCTGCAGATTCCCGAGGTGCTGCCGACCCGTATCCCCAACCTGCTGGTCAACGGTTCCAGCGGTATTGCGGTGGGCATGGCGACCAACATCCCGCCGCACAACCTCACCGAGGTGATCAACGGCTGTCTGGCGATGATCGCCAATCCGGATATCACCATCGACGAGCTGATGGAGCACATTCCCGGTCCGGACTTCCCCACCGCCGGCATCATCAATGGCCGTGCCGGTATCGTCGAGGCCTACCGCACCGGCCGTGGCCGCATTTACGTGCGTGCCCGCTGCGAGATCGAGGATATCGACAAGGTCGGCGGCCGGCAGCAGATCATCATCAACGAGCTGCCGTACCAGGTGAACAAGGCCAAGCTGATCGAGCGCATCGCCGAGCTGGTCAAGGAAAAGAAGCTCGAGGGCATCAGCGAGCTGCGTGACGAGTCCGACAAGGACGGCATGCGCGTGGTGATCGAGCTGCGCCGTGGCGAAGTGGCCGAGGTGGTGCTCAACAACCTCTATGCCCAGACCCAGATGCAGAGCGTGTTCGGCATCAACGTGGTGGGTCTGCTGGACGGCCAGCCGCGCATCCTCAACCTGAAGGAGCTGCTGGACGCCTTCATCCGCCATCGCCGCGAAGTGGTGACCCGCCGCACCGTCTACGAACTGCGCAAGGCCCGCGAGCGCGGCCATATTCTCGAAGGCCAGGCGGTGGCCCTGTCCAACATCGATCCGGTGATCGAGCTGATCAAGGCTTCGCCGTCCCCGGCCGAAGCTCGCGAGCGCCTGCTGGCGACCGCCTGGGAGCCGGGCAGCGTGATGGAGATGGTCGAGCGTGCCGGTGCCGAATCCTGCCGTCCCGATGAGCTGCCCGAGCAGTACGGTCTGCGTGACGGCAAGTACTACCTGTCCCCGGAACAGGCCCAGGCCATCCTTGATCTGCGCCTGCACCGCCTGACCGGTCTGGAACACGAGAAGCTGCTGACCGAGTATCAGGAGATCCTGGTTCAGATCGGCGAGCTGCTGCGCATCCTCAACAGCGAGGTGCGCCTGATGGAAGTCATCGTCGAGGAGCTGGAGCAGATCCGTGACAGCTACGGCGATGAGCGCCGCACCGAGATCGTGGCTTCGCGCATGGATCTGAGTGTGGCCGATCTGATCACCGAGGAAGACCGCGTGGTGACCATTTCCCACGGCGGTTATGCCAAGAGCCAGCCGCTGGCCGACTACCAGGCCCAGCGCCGTGGCGGTCGCGGCAAGGCGGCGACCGGGGTAAAGGACGAGGATTACGTATCCCACCTGCTGGTGGCCAACAGTCACACCACGCTGATGCTGTTTTCCAGCAAGGGCAAGGTGTACTGGCTCAAGACCTACGAGATTCCCGAGGCCTCGCGTACCGCCCGCGGCCGGCCGCTGGTCAACCTGCTGCCGCTGGAAGAGGGCGAGTTCATCACCGCCATGCTGCCGGTGGAGGAGTACACCGAGGGCTGGTACGTGTTCATGGCCACCGCCAACGGCACCGTGAAGAAGACCCCGCTGCCGCAGTTCAGTCGTCAGCGCAGTGTTGGTCTGATCGCGCTGGATCTGGACGAGGGCGACATCCTGATCGGCGCTGCCCTGACCGATGGCAGCAAGCAGGTCATGCTGTTCTCCGACGGCGGCAAGGTGACCCGTTTCGAGGAGTCCGACGTCCGGCCGATGGGCCGTACCGCGCGCGGCGTGCGCGGCATGCGCCTGGCCGACGGACAGCGACTGGTGTCCATGCTGATTGCCGAGGAGGGTACGCAGATTCTGACCGCCTCCGAAAACGGCTACGGCAAGCGCACCCCGGTGGAGGAGTTCCCGCAGTACAAGCGGGGTGGCCAGGGCGTCATCGCCATGATCACCAACGAACGCAATGGTCCGCTGGTCGGCGCGGTACAGGTGGTCGACGGCGAGGAAATCATGCTGATCTCGGATCAGGGTACTCTGGTGCGTACCCGGGTGTCCGAGGTCTCAAGCCTGTCCCGCAACACCCAGGGCGTGACCCTGATCAAGCTGTCCAACGGCGAGAAGCTGGTGGGTCTTGAGCGGGTGCAGGAGCCTTCCGATGACGAGGAAGGCGATGATGAAGAGATGGGCGATACCGACGCCGGTGCAGCCGAAGGCAGTACCGGAACCACAGACGCAGAAGAGTAGAGGTCAAGGTGAGCAAACGCGTGTTCAATTTCTGTGCTGGCCCGGCAGCGTTGCCGGAAGCCGTATTGCAGACAGCCCAGGCTGAGCTGCTGGACTGGCAGGGCAAGGGCCTGTCGGTCATGGAAATGAGCCACCGCAGTGACGAGTTCGTGGGTATCGCCGAGCGGGCCGAACAGGACCTGCGCGACCTGCTCGCCGTCCCGTCGGACTACAAGGTGCTGTTCCTGCAGGGTGGCGCCAGTCAGCAGTTCGCGCAGATCCCGCTGAATCTGCTGGGCGAGGGCGGCAGCGCCGACTACATCGACACCGGCATCTGGTCGCGCAAGGCCATCGAGGAGGCCTCCCGTTACGGTCACGTCAACGTCGCGGCCTCGGCCAAGGGCTACGATTACTTCGCCATCCCCGGGCAGAACGAGTGGCAGCTGTCGGCCGATGCCGCCTATGTGCACTACACCCCGAACGAAACCATCGGCGGCCTGGAATTCAACTGGATTCCCGATGTGGGTGACAAGCCGCTGGTGGCGGACATGTCCTCCACCATTCTGTCCCGTCCGCTGGATGTATCGCGTTTCGGCCTGATCTACGCCGGCGCGCAGAAGAACATCGGTCCCAGCGGCCTGGTAGTGGTCATCATCCGCGAGGACCTGCTCGGCAAGGCCCACAGCAGGTGTCCGACCATGCTCGATTACAGCGTGGCCGCCGCCAATGGCTCCATGTACAACACGCCGCCGACCTTCGCCTGGTACCTGTCCGGGCTGATCTTCCAGTGGCTCAAGGAGCAGGGTGGGCTGGAGGCCATGCAGCGCATCAACGACGCCAAGCAGCGCAAGCTGTACGCCGCGATCGATGCCAGCGAGCTGTACACCAACCCGATCAATATCGCCGACCGCTCCTGGATGAACGTGCCTTTCCGTCTGGCCGACGACCGTCTGGACAAGCCGTTCCTGGCCGGTGCCGAAGAGCGCGGCCTGCTCAACCTCAAGGGGCATCGCTCGGTGGGTGGCATGCGTGCCTCCATCTACAATGCCGTGCCCGAGGCGGCGGTGGATGCGCTGGTGGCCTACATGGCCGAATTCGAAAAACAGCACGGTTGATCAGCGATGTCAGAAGAAGCCCAACTCAAGGCCCTGCGTAACCGGATCGACGCCATCGACGAGAAGGTTCTGGAGCTGATCAGCGAGCGTGCCCGCTGTGCCCAGGTGGTGGCCGAGGTGAAGCAGAAGACCCTGGCCGAGGGCGAGCAGCCGGTGTTCTACCGCCCCGAGCGCGAGGCCCAGGTGCTCAAGCGCATCATGGAGCTGAACAAGGGGCCGCTGGACAACGAAGAGGTTGCCCGGCTGTTCCGCGAGATCATGTCTGCCTGCCTGGCACTGGAAGAGCCGCTGCGTGTGGCCTATCTGGGGCCCGAGGGTACCTTCACCCAGGCCGCGGCGCTCAAGCATTTCGGTCACTCGGTGAAGAGCCTGCCGATGGCGGCCATCGATGAGATCTTCCGCGAGGTGGCGGCCGGCGCCGTGCATTTCGGCGTGGTGCCGGTGGAGAATTCCACCGAGGGTGCGATCAACCACACCCTGGACAGCTTCCTCGAGCATGACCTGGTGATCTGCGGCGAAGTGGAGCTGCGCATTCACCACCATCTGCTGGTGGGCGAGAACACCCGGGTGGACAAGATTTCCCGGGTCTACTCCCATGCCCAGTCCCTGGCGCAGTGCCGCAAGTGGCTGGATGCCCACTACCCCAACATCGAGCGGGTGGCGGTGGCCAGCAATGCGGATGCGGCGCGCCGGGTGCAGAGCGAGTGGAATTCGGCGGCCATCGCCGGCGACATGGCCTGCGAACTCTACGGGCTGACCCGGATTGCCGAGAAGATCGAGGACCGCCCGGACAACTCCACGCGTTTCCTGATCATCGGCAATCAGGAAGTGCCGCCGACCGGCGATGACAAGACCTCGGTGATCGTGTCCATGAGCAACCGTCCGGGCGCGCTGCATCATCTGCTGCAGCCGTTCCACGACAACGGCGTGGACCTGACGCGCATCGAGACCCGTCCCTCGCGCAGTGGCAAGTGGACCTACGTGTTCTTCATCGACTTCCTCGGCCATCAGCATGATCCGCTGGTCAAGGATGCACTGGAAAAGATTCGCGATGAGTCGGTAGGGCTGAAGATTCTCGGTTCCTATCCCAAAGCGGTACTTTGAAACTGTCGCAGCAGGCCGCAAGCGTCCGGCGAAAGGCGATGCTTGGGGCCTGCCGCCTGAAGCTTGAGGCTTGGACATGAGTTGTGATTTTCTGAGTTTGGCGCTGCCGGGCGTGCAGAAGCTGTCGCCCTATGTGCCCGGCAAGCCGGTGGAAGAGCTGGCCCGGGAGTTCGGTCTGGACCCGGCAAGCATCGTCAAGCTGGCCAGTAACGAGAACCCCCTGGGGCCGGCTCCCTCGGTCCTTCAGGCGGTGCAGCGGGCCCTGCCGGAGCTGACCCGTTATCCCGATGGCAACGGTTTTACCCTCAAGCAGGCGCTGTCCGAGCGCTTCGGCTTCGAGCTGTCGCGTATCACCCTGGGCAACGGCTCCAATGATGTGCTCGAGCTGATAGGTCGCGCCTTTGCCATGCCCGGTGTTGAGGTGGTGTTCAGTCAGCACGCCTTCGCCGTCTACCCGATAGTGACCCAGGCGGTGGGCGCTACTGCGGTCCAGGTGCCGGCGCGCAACTGGGGCCATGACCTGCCGGCCATGGCTGCGGCCATCACCCCGGCGACCCGGCTGGTGTTCATCGCCAACCCCAACAACCCGACCGGCACCTGGTTCGAGCGGGCGGAGTTCGAGGCGTTCATGGCCAGCGTGCCGGAGCATGTGCTGGTGGTGCTGGATGAAGCCTATACCGAATACGTCGAGCCCGGCGAGGCGCTGAACGGCTTCGATTACATCGAGCGTTATCCCAATCTGATCGTCTGCCGCACCCTGTCCAAGGCCTATGGTCTGGCAGCCCTGCGGGTCGGTTACTGCATCAGCCATCCGCAGGTGGCAGATGTGCTGAACCGGGTGCGTCAGCCGTTCAACGTCAACAGCCTGGCCCTGGCCGCAGCGGTCGCCGCCCTGGCAGACGAGAGCTATCTGGCGGAAAGCCGCCAGCTCAATCGCGATGGCATGCGCCAGCTGGAGCAGGGGCTGAACGAGCTCGGACTGCAGTGGATTCCCTCGCGCGGCAACTTCATTGCCGTGGACCTGGGGCGCGATGCCGGCCCCGTCTACCAGGGACTGCTGCGCGCCGGTGTCATCGTACGCCCGGTCGCCGGCTACGAAATGCCCAATCACCTGCGCGTCTCCATCGGGCTGCGCGAGGAAAACCAGCGATTCCTCGAAGCGCTGGCCGGGGTGCTCGCCCAGTGAGCCAGTCGATCATCGGATCGTCCTCGGCCCAGCCGACAATAGGCCGTCTGGCGGTCATCGGGCTCGGCCTCATCGGCGGCTCCTTTGCCAAGGGGCTGCGCGAGTCCGGTTGCTGCCGAGAGGTGGTCGGCTGCGATCCCGATCCGCAGACCCAGCAGCTGGCGGTATCCCTGGGTGTGGTGGATCGCATGGCCGCGGACATTGCCGATGCGGTGCGGGGCGCTGATCTGATCCTGCTGGCGGTGCCGGTGCTGGCCATGGAGTCGGTACTGCGTCAGCTTGCCGCCCTGGACCTGGGGTCGGCGGTGATCACCGACACCGGCAGCACCAAGACCGCAGTGGTCGAGGCGGTCCGTCAGGCCTATGGTCGCGTGCCGCCCCGCTTCGTGCCCGGTCATCCGATAGCCGGCTCCGAGCGCAGCGGCGTGGAAGCCGCGGATGCCGGGCTGTTCCGCCGGCACAAGGTCATACTGACACCGTTGGAGGATACCGACCAGGCCGCCCTGGCTGTGGTGCGCCGGGCCTGGCAGTTGCTGGACGCCGATGTCGAGGACATGCCGCTGGCAGACCATGACGAGGTGCTGGCGGCGACCAGTCATCTGCCGCATCTGCTGGCCTTCTCGCTGGTCGATACCCTGGCCTCGCGCAGCGAGAACCTGGAGATATTCCGCTATGCTGCCGGCGGCTTTCGAGATTTTACCCGGATCGCTGCCAGCGATCCGGTCATGTGGCGTGATGTGTTTCTGGCCAACCGCGATGCGGTGCTGCGCAGTCTTGACACCTTCACCCGTGATTTAAGCCGCTTGCGTGCGGCGGTCGAGGAGGGGGATGCCAACACTCTTTTGGGGGTGTTTACCCGGGCCCGGTCCGCACGTGAGCATTTCAGCAAGATTCTGGCCCGCAGGGCATATATGGAACCCATGCAGACTCAATCAATCAATTTCATCGCCAGCCCCGGCGGCACCGTTCAGGGACGTATCCGCGTACCGGGCGACAAGTCCATCTCCCATCGCTCGATCATGCTGGGCTCCCTGGCCGAAGGGGTGACCGAGGTCGAGGGCTTCCTCGAGGGTGAGGACAGCCTGGCGACCCTGCAGGCCTTCCGCGACATGGGCGTGGTCATCGAGGGGCCGCACCGTGGCCGGGTGACCATCAATGGCGTGGGTCTGCACGGTCTGCAGGCTCCTCCGGGGTCCATCTATCTGGGTAATTCCGGCACCTCCATGCGGCTGCTGGCCGGCCTGCTGGCCGGGCAGAAGTTCACCAGTGAACTGACCGGTGATGCCTCCCTGAGCAAGCGCCCCATGGGGCGTGTGGCCGATCCGCTGCGGCAGATGGGCGCCAGTATCGATACCGCCGAGGGTGGCCGTCCGCCGCTGGTGATCAAGGGCGGCGAAAGCCGGCTCAAGGGCATGGATTACCAGATGCCGATGGCCAGTGCCCAGGTCAAATCCTGCCTGCTGCTGGCGGGTCTGTACGCCGAGGGGGCTACCTCGGTGACCGAGCCGGCACCGACCCGGGATCACACCGAGCGCATGCTCCGGGGCTTCGGTTATCCGGTCAAGGTCGAGGGCAGCAGGGTGACCGTCGAGCCTGGTCACAAGCTGACTGCCTGCAGGATCGACGTCCCGGCGGATATCTCCTCCGCAGCCTTCTTCATGGTCGCGGCGAGCATTGCCGAAGGCTCGGATCTGACCCTGGAGCACGTCGGCATCAACCCCACCCGGGTCGGAGTGATCAATATCCTGCGAGCAATGGGTGCCGATATCGCCCTGAGCAACGAGCGCGAAGTGGGAGGCGAGCCGGTGGCCGACATCCGCGTGCGCTACGCGCCGCTCAAGGGTATCGAGATTCCCGAGGATCAGGTACCGCTGGCGATCGACGAATTCCCGGTGCTGTTCATCGCTGCCGCCTGCGCCGAAGGGCGCACCGTGCTGCGCGGCGCCGAGGAGCTTCGGGTCAAGGAATCCGATCGTATCCAGGTCATGGCTGACGGTTTGCAGCAGCTGGGGATCAAGGCAGAGCCGACCCCGGACGGGATCATCATTGAGGGCGGCGTCATGGGCGGCGCCACGGTGGACAGCCACATGGACCACCGCATCGCCATGTCCTTCGCCGTGGCCTCCCTGCGCGCCACCGCGGATATCCGCATCACCGACTGCGTGCATGTGGGTACCTCCTTCCCCGGCTTTATCGACCTGGCCCGTTCGGTCGGTATGAATCTTCGTCAGGAGGCCAGCGCGTGAGTGACCACTCCACCCCCGTGATCACTGTTGACGGGCCCGGAGGCTCGGGCAAGGGTACCTTGTCCGGCATGCTGGCAGCTCGTCTGGGCTGGCACCTGCTGGACTCCGGCGCCCTGTACCGGCTGCTGGCCTTTGCCGCGCAGAAGCGCGGCACCGACCTGGCCGACGAGCTGGCGCTGGTAGAACTGGCGGCCAACCTGGACGTGCAGTTCATCGCCGATGCCGAGGGTGGCGAGCAGCGCATCATGCTTGAGGGCGACGATGTCAGCCGCACCATACGGACCGAAACCGTCGGTGCCGGCGCCTCCCGTGTGGCAGCCCTGCCGGCGGTACGTCAGGCGCTGCTGGCTCGCCAGCAGGCCTTCCGCGAGGCGCCCGGACTGGTGGCCGACGGCCGGGATATGGGGACAGTGGTTTTTCCCGATGCGCAGTTGAAGATCTTTCTGACCGCAAGCCCCGAGATTCGCGCCGAACGGCGCTACAGGCAGTTGCTGGAAAAGGGCGAAACTGCTAGTCTTGCGGGTCTTCTCGATGAGATCAATGCGCGGGACGAGCGGGACATGAATCGCAGCATAGCGCCACTGCGGCCGGCTGAGGATGCGGTTCTGATCGATTCGTCGCACATGAGCATCGAAAACGTACTTGAGACAGTGCAGGCGGAAGCGCGCAAACGTAACCTTCTGGGCTGATCAGGCGAGTCCTTTGTCGGGCAACCAGCATCACCGTCAGGGGCATTACTTTAATCAACCCACGCAAGCTGGTGGCGTGGCGGGTACGTGGCTGCAGGGCGCGCGAAGTTGGCGGCTCGGCGGTAGCGGCCTTTTACATATCTACAGGAATCCAAATGAGCGAAAGCTTTGCCGAACTTTTTGAAGAAAGCCTGAAAACCCTTGATATGGAGCCGGGCTCCATCATCACCGGTATCGTTGTGGACATCGACTCCGACTGGGTCACCGTTCACGCCGGCCTGAAATCCGAGGGTGTCATTCCGCGCGAGCAGTTCCTGAACGAACAGGGCGAACTGACCATCAGCGTGGGTGATGAGGTACACGTTGCACTGGACGCCGTTGAAGACGGCTTCGGTGAGACCAAACTGTCCCGCGAGAAGGCCAAGCGCGCCGAATCCTGGAAAGTCCTCGAAGCAGCTTTCGCCGCAGAAGAAATCGTCAAGGGTGTCATCAACGGCAAGGTCAAAGGTGGCTTTACCGTCGACGTCAACACCATCCGTGCGTTCCTGCCGGGTTCTCTGGTCGATGTCCGTCCGGTTCGCGATACCGCGCACCTGGAAGGCAAGGAACTGGAATTCAAGGTCATCAAGCTGGACCAGAAGCGCAACAACGTTGTCGTTTCCCGCCGTGCCGTACTCGAAGCCGAGAACAGCGCCGAGCGCGAAGCCCTGCTGGAAACCCTGCAGGAAGGCCAGGTTGTCAAGGGTATCGTCAAGAACCTCACCGACTACGGTGCGTTCGTTGACCTGGGCGGCGTAGACGGCCTGCTGCACATCACCGACATGGCCTGGAAGCGCATCAAGCATCCGTCCGAGATCGTCAACGTTGGCGACGAGATCGACGTCAAGGTGCTGAAGTTCGACCGCGAGCGCAACCGCGTTTCCCTGGGTCTGAAGCAGCTGGGCGAAGATCCGTGGGTCGCCATCACCGGTCGTTATCCGGAAGGTACCCGCGTCATGGCCAAGGTCACCAACCTCACCGACTACGGCTGCTTCGCCGAGCTGGAAGAGGGTGTCGAAGGCCTGGTTCACGTTTCCGAAATGGACTGGACCAACAAGAACATCCATCCTTCCAAGGTCGTTCAGGTTGGCGACGAAGTGGAAGTCATGGTTCTGGACATCGACGAAGACCGTCGTCGCATCTCCCTGGGTATCAAGCAGTGCAAGATGAACCCCTGGGAAGAGTTCTCCAGCAAGTTCAACAAGGGCGACAAGATCTCCGGTTCCATCAAGTCCATCACCGACTTCGGTATCTTCATCGGTCTGGACGGCGGCATCGACGGTCTGGTTCACCTGTCCGACATCTCCTGGAACGAGACTGGCGAAGAAGCCGTACGCCGCTTCAAGAAGGGCGACGAGCTGGAAACCGTCATCCTGTCCGTTGATCCGGAGCGTGAGCGCATCTCCCTGGGTATCAAGCAGCTGGAAGACGATCCGTTCTCCAACTTCGTTGCCCTGAACGAGAAAGGCAGCATCGTTACCGGTACCGTCAAGGAGGTTGACGCCAAGGGTGCGGTAGTTACCCTGGGTGACGACATCGAAGGTACCCTGAAGGCCTCCGAAATCAGCCGTGACCGCGTTGAAGATGCGCGCAACGTGCTGAACGTCGGCGACGAAGTCGAAGCCAAGATCATCGGTGTTGACCGCAAGACCCGCGTCATCAGCCTGTCGATCAAGGCCAAGGACGTCGAGGACGAGAAGGAAGCCATGCAGGATCTGCGCAAGCAGGAAATGCTGGCCGCCGGTCCGACCACCATTGGTGATCTGATCAAGCAGCAGATGGAAAACAAGGGCAACTGATTGCCTGAGTGACTCCATGCAAGAAAGGGCGACTTCGGTCGCCCTTTTTTGTGCCCGCATAAAAAAACGGCACCTGAGGCTTGACTTCGTGAAGGTGTTCGGATCTTCAGCCTTGAACCTTTAAGCACAAGCGTGGTACAACCTTTGAAGTGGATCCTACTCGCTTGAATAAAAAGGGAAAATGATGACCAAGTCTGAGTTGATCGAGCGCATAGTCGAGCAACAACAGGGGCAGTTGACGGCCAAGGATGTAGAGCTGGCAATCAAGACCATGCTGGAACACATGTCGGCGACGCTGGCGGCCGGAGAGCGTATAGAAATCCGCGGGTTCGGCAGTTTCTCACTTCATTACCGCGCTCCCCGGGTCGGCCGTAACCCCAAGACGGGGGAGTCGGTTGCCCTTGAAGGCAAGTATGTACCGCACTTCAAGCCGGGCAAGGAACTCCGTGATCGGGTTAACGAGTCATTGGAAACAGCCTGAGCCCGGTATAATAAAACACGGTGCTGCGCTATACTTTCCGGCATGCTTAATGGATGAGGGTGGTGTTGCATGCAATGGCTCAAGCGCGCGGTGCTTATCATCGTTCTGTTACTGGTGGCACTGTCGACCATTGATTTCATGCTGGAGAACCAGCAGAGCATTGCGTTGCAGTTCCTCGAATTCTCCTCTCCCCAGCTCCCCATTTCCCTCTTCATGGTGATTGCCTTCATTCTCGGCAGTCTGCTCGGCATCTTCATCGGCTGGCTCATGACTACCCGCCTGCGCCTGCGCCTGATGGTGCAGAGCAATGAGCTGAACCGCTACCGCAAGGAAATCGACAAGCTGCGCACCCAGGCCGTCAAAGGCTGACCGACATGCAGGAACTGCTGTTCCTCGGTTTGTTTGTAGTGGCCCTGGCCATCGGCTGGTTCCTTGGGCGCCGCGAGGCAATCCGGGTCGGCGTCATGCTGGCACCCCACGGCAGCGCCATCGACAAGCAGTATTTCATCGGTCTCAACTACCTGCTCAACGAGCAGCCGGATGAGGCGATAGAAACCTTCATCCGGGCACTTGAGGTCAACCCGGAAACGGTCGAGACCCATATTGCCATCGGCAAGCTGTTCTGCCAGCGGGGTGATGTGGAGCGTGCGATCAAGGTACACCAGAACCTGCTGGCGCGGCCTAATCTGACCGCGCTGCAGGCCGACCGGGTGCAGTTCGAACTGGCCAGGGATTATCTGGCAGTAGGCCTGCATCACCGGGCCGAGCGGCTGCTCAACGAGCTGGTGGAAAACAGCTCGACTCTGCGGGCGGAGGCGCTGGCTGATCTGGTTCGTATCCACGAGCGGGAGCGGGACTGGCAGAAGGCCGTTGAAACCGGGCGACGTCTGCTGCGCGAGCGCGAGGAGTTCGCGGTCACGCTGGCACACTACTACTGTGAACTGGCACGTGAGTCCATCCGACGCGGGGAGGTGGTACAGGCACGGCACGAACTGCTGGATGCTCTGGCGGTCCATCGGCAGAGTGTGCGGGCCATGCTGATGCTGGCCGATCTCGACGCGGCGCAGGGGCGCGATGCCGAGGTGCGCAGATGGCTCCAGCGGTTGGCCACCCATGACTCGGATTTCGTGCCCGAGGCGCTGCCGCTACTGCATCGGCTGGCCGAGCGCGGGGCGATCGATGTGCTGGCATATCTTGATCAGGTACTGGACAATAGCCAGCCGCCGATGATGGCCACGGTACTGGCCAAGGCGGACGAGCTGAACAGGCGAAATGGTATCAGTGCGGCGAGCAATCATGTGCTGGCCCATCTGCAACAACAGCCCTCCCTGAGCGGACTGCTCTATCTGATTGATTTGCACAAGGGCAGTGTGGAGCCCAGAGGCTATGCCAATCTGATGATTCTTCGTGGGATCGTCGAGGCTCTGCTGGTGGATCAGCACAAGTATCAGTGCCAGGCCTGCGGTTTTTCGGGCCGCCAGCTGCACTGGCAGTGTCCGACCTGTCATGGCTGGTCAACCATACGCCCACTGAAGGGACGTGAGCTGGCGAAGGCCGGCACACAGCGATTTATCTGATACAGGAATACGAAATGCCCTGCCAAACTCCGATCATTGTTGCCCTGGATTTCCCTGACGCGGCCACCGCAGTGGCCATGGCCGATAGGTTGAATCCGACCCACTGCCGGGTCAAGGTCGGCAAGGAGCTGTTCACCGCCGCCGGCCCGCAGGTAGTGGAGGCGCTGCAGAACAAGGGATTTGAAGTCTTTCTGGATCTCAAGTTTCACGATATCCCCAACACCACGGCCGGGGCGGTGCGCTCGGCTGCTGAGCTGGGTGTGTGGATGGTCAACGTCCATGCCAGTGGCGGCCGGCGCATGATGGAAGCCTGTCGGGAGGTGCTGGACAAGCGCACCGGCCAGCGGCCCCTGCTGACGGCCGTTACCGTCCTGACCAGTCTCGAGCAGGAGGATCTGCAGGAAGTGGGCATCGATATCGAGCCCATGGTGCAGGTTCAGCGTCTGGCACGCCTGACCCAGGAGTGCGGTCTGGATGGTGTGGTCTGCTCGGCGCGGGAGGCCAAGGCGCTGCGCAATACCCTGGGCGACGACCTGCAACTGGTCACCCCGGGCATTCGCCCGGCCGATGCCAGTGCCGACGACCAGAAACGCATCGTCACCCCGGCGCAGGCCATAGAGAACGGCAGTACCTATCTGGTGATCGGCCGGCCGATCACCTCCGCCGCCGATCCGGCCCAGGCGCTGGACGCCATTCTGCAGAGTCTCTGACCCGAAGGGTCGTCACCCTGGACGCGCCGCCGCGAACTCTCGCCGGCGTCGGGCGGCTTTCCATGCAGGTGCTGTCCGGATTCAGGAGTTCGGGCGGCTCCACAGCCATAGCGCCACGCAGGGCAGAAACAGCGTCAGGAACCAGCGCAGCAGCATGGGGGCGGGCAGCAGCCAGATCGATACCAGACTGCTGAGCATCAGCGCACTGGCCATCCATTTTGCTTTGCGTGGTACCGCCCGGCGCTCGCGCCAGTCGATGATCACCGGACCGTATTTCGGATGACGCAGCAGGCGTTGCTCCATCTGCGGCCAGCCCCGCGCGCCCGCCCAGGCCGCCAGTAGCAGGAAGGGGGTGGTGGGCAGACCGGGCAGCACCACGCCAAGGGCGCCCAGCCCCAGGGCAAGGGAGGCAATGCTGCGCCAGTGCCATTTCATCGGGTTGCTCTCAGGTGTTGTCGCTGGCAATGATGCCGGCGCGGTGTTCCGGGGCAGGTGTCTGGCCCTCGGCGAACTCGTCCAGCAGCCGTTGGATGCTGGGAATCCGAATGATCCGCGCCCGACTGTCAATCAGCCCCCGCTCACGCAGATTGGCGATGGCCCGGGAGAAGGTTTCCGGCTTGATCGACAGGCGCGCGGCAATCAGGCTCTTGGGCAGTAACAGTTCGATCTCGGCGCTGTCGGTCCCGCGATCGCGAACCTGTCCTACCAGGTAGAGCGCCAGGCGCTGGGTGGCATTCTGCAGGGTCAGGTTCTCCAGCTCGTCCAGGCGCTGGTGCAGGCGCACGCTCATGTGGCCCAGCAGGTGCAGGCAGGTGTGGGGGTTCTGCTCCAGATGGCGCAGCATCAGCTTGTTGGAAAAGCCTATGAGGCGAACCGGCTCCAGGGCCTCGGCACATACCGGAAACACCGAACGCTGCATGAACATGATGGCTTCGGCGAAGGTGTTGCCTGCGGTAATGATCTCGACGACCTTTTCCTTGCCGTCAGCGGAAATGCGGTAGAGCTTGACCTTGCCACTTTGCACCAGATAGAAGCGCTCGGCCGGATCGCCCTGGCGCTGGATCAGGCCCTGTGGCGGGTACTCCCGTACCTGGGCATCGGCCAGCAGTTCCTCCTGTGCCTTCTCATCGAAATGGGAAAACAGCGGATGATTCAGAATCAGTTGGCGTTGTTCCTGTGTTGAGACCATGGCTGCTCTTCCTTCGGTGAGTTGGGGGCGGGACGCCCCGTGTTCTGCCGCATCCTGAACACATTATAAGGCTTCTGCGGCGCTCGGCGCTGACCGGAGCACTATCCGGGCATCCCTTGATATGCGTCAAAGTGGCACACAGCTGAAGGGCGTAGTCTGCGGACCATCAGCAAGACATGTACCGGAGCACGCTTTCCATGTCCGATCCAATCAGTTGGGACGCGGGTCTGATCCGCCGCTACGACAAGGCCGGACCGCTTTACACTGCCTACCCGCCGGTTGCCCAATACAGTGACGGCATCCTCCCAAATGACCTGTTCGCCGCGCTGCGGGAAAGCGGTCATCTGGATCGACCATTGTCCCTGTACATCCATATCCCGTTCTGCGCCAACGCCTGTCATTACTGCTGGTGTCCCCGGGTTATCACCAAGGACCGCAGTCGTGCACAACCCTATCTGACTGCGCTTTACCGCGAGATGGAGCTGGTCGCCCGGCATCTGGAAGGTGATCAGCCGGTGCAGCGACTGCACCTGGGGGGCGGCACCCCGACCTTCCTCGGCCATGCCGATCTGACCGAGTTGATGGCTCGGGTACGCGGGCATTTCCATCTGCACGAGGATGATAACGCCGACTACAGCGTCGAGGTCGACCCGCGGGAGGCCGACTGGTCGACGCTGGGTCTGTTGCGCGAGCTGGGATTCAACCGGGTGAGCCTGGGTGTCCAGGACCTGGACCCGGAGGTGCAGCGCGCGGTGAACCGCCTGCAGAGCCTGGAACAGACCCAAGCGGTGATGGATGCGGCGCGCGCGCTGGCCTACCGCTCGGTCAGCATGGACCTGATGTACGGCTTGCCCGGTCAGACGCGGGACTCCTTTGCCCATACCCTGGAACGGGTGCTGGAGATGAAGCCGGATCGGCTGACATTGCACAACTATGTGCACCTGCCCCAGCTGCATGCCTCCCAGCGTCATATCGACGAGAGCCGCCTGCCCAGTCGTGATGAGCGGCTGGCGATCTACGCCCGGAGTCAGTGCCAGCTGCTTCAGGCCGGCTACCGTTATATCGGCATGGGCCAGTTCGCTCTGCCGGATGACGATCTCAGTCTGGCCCGGGAAACCGGCCTGATGAGCAGGGGGCTACAGGGCTATGTCCCGGGAGAGCAAACGGATCTGCTGGGGTTCGGCATGGCGGCCATCAGTCAGGTGGGGGACCTGCGCTGCCGCAACACCGGCGATGTGCTGGAGTATCAGCAGAGTCTGGCACGGGACCGGCTGCCGCTGCGCACGGGTCTGCGCTGTACCGCTGACGACCGCTTGCGCAGTGCCGTCATCCAGCAGTTGATGTGCCGTTTCGCCCTGCGATTCAGTGACATCGAAAAACGCTTCAATATCGAGTTCTTCGCCTACTTCGCCGATTGCCGGGCCCAGTTGCAGCAGATGCATGACGACGGGCTGCTGCAGCTTGGGGAGCGCGGTATCCAGGTGCTGCCGGCGGGCAAGCCCCTGATCGCACGAATCTGCATGGTGTTCGATGCCTACCAGCAGGTCGGCAATGGTAACCGCTACGCCCACACCCTCTGAGTGTCCGCGAGCCTGCTGCCGCGAATCTGTATAATGCCCGGCTTTATGGCTCACTGACACGACAGGCTTCCCATGCAATCGAAAATCAGAATTGGTATCGCCGGCTACGGCAATCTTGGACGTGGCGTGGAGATGGCCATTGCCCAGAGTCCTGATATGCAACTGGTCGGCGTCTTCACCCGGCGTGATCCGGCCAGCATCCAGTTGCTGGATGCGAGCGTACCGGTTCATCCCCTGGACGATATCGAGCGGTTCCAGCAGCAGATCGATGTGCTGATCCTCTGCGGTGGCTCGAAGAACGACCTGCCCGAGCAGGGCCCGGCGCTGGCGGCGCTGTTCAACACCGTCGACAGCTTCGATACCCATGCCACCATCCCCGAATACCATGCGGCGCTGGATCAGGCCGCCCGCCCGGCAGGCAAGACCGCGATGCTGTCGGTCGGCTGGGATCCGGGCCTGTTCTCCCTCAATCGCCTGTACGGCGAAGCCATCCTCCCGGTCGGGGCAACCTACACCTTCTGGGGCAAGGGGCTGAGTCAGGGCCACTCCGATGCGGTGCGCCGAGTGCCCGGGGTCAAGGCCGGGGTGCAATACACCATTCCCGCCGAAGAGGCGATCGAACGGGTGCGCAACGGCGAGCTGCCCGAGCTCAGTACACGGGAAAAGCACAAGCGTGAATGCTACGTGGTGCTGGCTGACGGAGCGGATGCCGCCGAGGTGGAGCAGGCGATCGTCAGCATGCCGCACTACTTTGCCGACTACGACACCACAGTCACCTTCATCACGGAAGAAGAGCTGCGCCGTGATCATGCCGCCATGCCCCATGGTGGCGTGGTGATCCGCAGCGGCACTTCCGCTGCCGGGACCACCCAGGTGATGGAATATACCCTGAAGCTGGGCAGCAACCCGGAATTCACTGCTGCGGTGCTGGTGGCCTACGCCCGCGCCACCTGGCGCCTGAATCAGCAGGGTGTGGTGGGGGCGCAGACGGTGCTGGATGTAGCGCCGGCATTGTTGTCGCCAAAGTCGCCCGAGCAGTTGCGCAAGGAGCTGCTCTGATCCGCATCAGCCTCTGACTCGTCTCGATTGACCGGCCCGGGAGTGCCCTGTGCATGCCCCGGGAACCGGTGGAGGTCTTCAGTCGCTTCTACAGCTGACTCAACCGGGCCGGCCATCCGGCCGCGGCGCCAGCAGGATCGGTGTGTAGTGCCAGACAAACAGGGCGAAGGCGCTTGCCCAGCACAGCGCTGCCAGCCAGTAGCCGGTCAGCGGCATGGGGATTGTCAGCCAGACCCGCAGCGGCACCGCCAGGTTGATCAGGATGAAGGCCAGGCTCATTGCCGCCGCCGGTTGCAGGGGGCGGCCGGTGTGGCCGAGGCTGACCCGTGAGATCATCGTCAGGATCATGCCGCCCATGCCGCCGATGGCCAGCAGGTGGGTGGCCTGACTGAAGCCCAGCAGCCAGCCTCCGTGCCACAGGGCCATGGCAATCAGTGCCAGCGCCAGCCAGGCATAGGACAGGTGCAGTGACCACAGCAGTGGCACTGTCCAGATGCGCGGGTGGTGCCAGCGCAGCAGCCGCAGCAGGTGCCCCAGACCCAGCAGCAGGTAGATCGGCGCCTGCCAGGGTGAGGGCCGCAGGCCCACGCCGGTCAGCATCAACAGCGCGACAAACACGCTGCCGGCCATCAGCAGGTTGTCCAGGCGGGGCAGGGCGGCGGTCTGCTCGCGCAGATCCAGCCCGCGCTGGGTGAAGAAGGGGATCACCCGACCACCGATCAGGCCCATCAATCCGGCGATCAGCCAGAGCGCGGCGACGCTGCCATGCCGCTGCAGGGCGAAGTCATCCTGCGCCAGACCCAGCAATGCCAGCAGGTTGCACAGGGTCAGCAGCACCAGCATCACCAGCACCGGGTAGTTGCGAGTCTGCCGGACCTTGAACAGCAGCCGGCCGATGACCAGCGCCACCAGTGGCAGAAACAGCAGGTCCACCGGCACCAGCAACCACAGCGGAGCATTCAGCAGCCAGACCAGCCGGCCCGCCAGCCACAGCGCGGTCAGCAGCAGTACCGGCAGGCCGCTGATGGTCGGCACCCCGGTCCAGGCCTGGATGGCGGTCAGCAGAAAGCCGGCAACAATCGCCATGCCGAAGCCGAACACCATCTCATGCCGGTGCCAGCCGAGGCTGCCACCGGCGGGTGTGAACTCGATATGGCCGAGAAAGGCGGCAATCCACAGTGGCACGGCCAGCACCGCAAACAGCGCCCCGGCCAGAAATAGCGGACGAAAGCCCAGGGCGAACAGGGCGGGGAGTGTGCTGCGAGGTTCCTGCATGAAAATCTCCTGATTGCTTGTTATGCTTTTCCCGGTGTCACCGGTACTCCGCGACCGATGGCACCCAGGCCAACGGCGACGGGAAAAACATGACCTATCTGACGATCAAAACACTGCACCTGCTGGCGGCCATCGCCTTCATCGGCACGCTGTTCTTCCAGGTGCTCATTCTTGCTCCCGCTTCGCGCCGCCTGGCCCCGGCAGTACGGGAGGCGATCGGTCCGGTGCTGGGCCAGCAGGCGCGTCACGTCATCCACTTCGTTGCGCTGGTGCTCTACGGCGCCGGTCTTACCCTGGCCTGGCCCTATCGCACGCTGCTGGCCAATCCGTTGTCCAGCACCTTCACCATCCTGCTGTCCCTGAAGATACTGCTGGCCTTCCTGATCATAGGTCACTATGTGGCGCTGATCTTCCTGCGCCGCGGTCGGCATATCGGTGAACGCGGCATGCACTGGCTGAACGTCAGCCTGCTGGTCCATGCGGTGCTGCTGGTGGTCTGTGCCAAGAGCATGTTCGTGCTCTGAGGTCAGCGGTTGAACAGTACCTCGTTCTCCAGTTGGATGTGCTGGTCCAGTTCCTGACAGAAAATCTCCAGTTCGCGGTACAGGGTTCGCCAGGTGCCGCACGCATACTCCGGTGGCTGGTTGTTGTTGGTCAGCCCCCGCAGCCTGGCCAGGCCCTCATCGTGCTGCTGGTGTTCAAA
The DNA here is from genome assembly GCF_900115905.1 of Halopseudomonas formosensis. GTDB lineage: Bacteria > Pseudomonadota > Gammaproteobacteria > Pseudomonadales > Pseudomonadaceae > Halopseudomonas > Halopseudomonas formosensis. The sequence continues at coordinate 15,701 of NZ_FOYD01000003.1, read as the reverse complement.
ACGCATCACGCTGATGGGGCCGCGCGCCATCAGACTCTCGCCACGCAGCAGCATCGGAAAGAGTATCTGTTCCTCCTTCTGCATATGGCTCTCCAGCGCCTGATGGATATCACACAGGTGGTCGGCCAGACCGTTGGGGCACTCCGGGTGGCCGCCGTGCACCTGTTCCACCCGCCGTGCCAGACGTATCAGCTCGGGGAGCTGCTGGCGGTGGCGCTCATGGAACTCGTGGAGGATGTGGTCGATAAGCTGGTCGGTGGGAGTATTTACCCAGCTGCCGGTATCGAGGCGCAGGGTATCGAGGCGGGGAGGATGGGCGTGGGGCATGGGGCTCTCCGAATGGTTGATTCCGCTGATATATTCATCAGAGCAAGTCGCATGCCAGCTGTATCTGACTGATATATAGGGTGTTTTATAAATATATGGTTTTTCCTACCCGGCAGGCGTATGGTTCGATGAACCATTAAAGGGTTTGATTGACCATGATTGAAGACTTTCTCCTCCCCGATCTGGTGACCGAACTGCCCGCCGCCATCCGCCTGCAGCGTCTGGTGCAGGTGCTGCGCGAGACCTTCATGTGTGGTGCGGTAGTGCTGCTGCAGCATGACAACGACGCCCTGCGCCCGGTGGCGGCCGTGGGGCTGGTCCAGGATGCCCTGGGTCGTCGTTTCGACCTCGCCAGGCATCCACGCCTGGCAGCGCTGATCTCCCGGCGGGAAATCACCCGGTTCGAAGCCGACAGCACCCTTCCCGATCCCTACGATGGCCTGCTTGATGACAGCCCCGGCGAACCGCTGCCGGTACACGACTGCATGGGGGTGAGTCTGCATGTGGAAGGTGAGCTGTGGGGCGTGCTGACCCTGGATGCGCTGGAGGAGGGGACCTTTGACGAGGGTGCCCGGCAGAAGCTGCAGCGCCTGCTGCCGCTGATCGAGGGGCTGCTGCGGGTAACCCGGCTGGAGCAGGAGAACCGGGCCCTGCGCATGGTGCGTGCCGACGAGCAGCGGGCTCTGCCGGGAATCAAGCAGCATGGCATTGTCGGCAACAGTCAGGCGATCACCCGTCTGCTGGACGAGCTGTCGATAGTGGCCGATTCGGACCTCACGGTACTGATCACCGGCGAGACCGGCGTGGGCAAGGAATTGTTCGCCCACTGGTTGCATGCCCATTCGCCCCGGGCGGGCAAGCCCCTGGTGCAGGTCAATTGTGCCGCCCTGCCTGAGTCGCTGGCCGAGAGCGAGCTGTTCGGCCATGTGAAGGGGGCCTTCTCCGGCGCCAACAGCGACCGGGCCGGGCGTTTCGATGCGGCCAATGGAGGCACCCTGTTCCTCGACGAGGTGGGAGAGTTGCCCCTGCATGTGCAGGCCAAGCTGCTGCGTACCCTGCAGAACGGCGAGATCCAGCGCCTGGGGGCCGACCAGCCGCTGCGGGTGGATGTGCGCATTGTGGCCGCGACCAACCGCAACCTGGCTGACTCGGTGGCCAAGGGCGACTTCCGTGCTGACCTGTACCATCGCCTGTCGGTATACCCGGTGCCGGTGCCACCGCTGCGCGAGCGGGACAATGATGTGCTGCTGCTGGCGGGGCACTTTCTCGAACTCAACCGCGCCCGCCTTGGGGTGCGCAGCCTGCGCCTGTCCCCTGATGCCGAGCAGGCGCTGCTGGGCTACGACTGGCCGGGTAACGTGCGTGAACTGGAGCATGTCATCAGCCGGGCGGCGATCAAGGCGCTGGGCCGTAACGGCTCGCGCCAGGCCATGCTGACGCTGGATGCGGCACTGCTGGATATTCCCATCGGCTCGGGTGCGCTGACCGCGCAATCTGCGCAGACCGAGCTGGATCCGGCCGAGTTGCAACCACTGCGTCTGAGTGTCGAGGCCTGCCAGCGCGAGCAGATCCGCCGGGCGCTCGCCGCCTGCGACGACAACTGGAGTGCTGCCGCCCGCCTGCTTGAACTGGATGCCAGCAACCTTCACAAGCTGGCGCGGCGCCTGGGTCTGAAGAGCTAGGACGGGATCTGCCGGTGGCCGGTAATCACGCAGTCATGCAGGCGCCGGTCAATCGGGCTACAATCGGCGGCTTCCCAGAATCACGGTAGTTGCCATGCCCCTTCCCAGTCATCACCTCGAACTGCTCAGCCCGGCCCGGGATGTAGCCATCGCCCGCGAAGCCATACTGCACGGTGCCGATGCCGTGTATATCGGCGGTCCGAGCTTCGGGGCGCGGCACAATGCCGAGAACAGCGTGGCGGAGATCGCCGAGCTGGTGCGTTTCGCCCGTCTGTTCCATGTGCGCATCTTCGTTACCCTCAACACCATTCTGCATGACGACGAGCTGGAAGCCGCCAGACTGCTGATCCACCAGTTGTACGATGCCGGAGTGGACGCGCTGATCGTGCAGGACATGGGCATCATGGAGCTGGATATACCGCCTATCGAGATCCATGCCAGCACCCAGTGCGATATCCGCACCCTGGACAAGGCGCGCTTCCTCGATCAGGCCGGCTTTTCCCAGCTGGTACTGGCCCGCGAGCTGAACCTGCAGCAGATCAGGGCGATCCACGAGCAGGTCGACTCAACGCTGGAATTCTTCATCCATGGGGCCCTGTGCGTGGCCTTTTCCGGGCAGTGCAACATCTCCCACGCCCAGACCGGTCGCAGTGCCAACCGGGGTGACTGCTCCCAGGCCTGCCGGCTGCCCTACACCCTGAAGGACGAGCGCGGCGCGGTGGTGGCCTACGAGAAGCACCTGCTGTCGATGAAGGACAACAATCAGACCGCCAATCTGGAAGCCCTGATCGATGCCGGCATCCGCTCGTTCAAGATCGAGGGCCGCTACAAGGACATGGGTTATGTGAAGAACATCACCGCCTGGTACCGGCAGCAACTCGACGCCATTCTCGAACAGCGTCCGGAGCTGGCCAGGGCCTCCAGCGGCCGCACCGAGCATTTCTTCGTGCCGGACCCGGACAAGACCTTCCATCGTGGTAGCACCGATTACTTCGTTACCGACCGCAAGATCGACATCGGCGCCTTCGACTCACCGACCTTCACCGGTCTGGCGGTGGGCGAGCTGCTGGAGGTGCGCAGGAACGACCTGCTGGTGGTCACCGATGTGCCGCTGTCCAACGGTGATGGCCTGAACGTGCTGGTCAAGCGCGAGGTGGTGGGCTTCCGCGCCAATGTCGCCCAGCAACTGGCACAGTACGAGGAGGAGGGCAGATCGCGCTGGCAATACCGGGTCGAGCCCAACGAACTGCCTGCCCAGCTGCGCCGGGCGCGCCTGCCTCAGCAATTGAACCGCAATCTGGATCACGACTGGCAGCAGGCGCTGCAGCGTACCTCCGCCGAGCGGCGCGTGGGTCTGCGCTGGGAGGTCGAGCTGGGTCCGGAGCAGTTGCGCTTCGGCGCCACCAGCGAAGAGGGCGTCAGCGTGAGTGCCGAGATCGAGGGGCCCTTCGATCAGGCCCGTCAGGCCGATCGCGCCCTGGAGCAGATGCAGGATGTGCTGGGGCAGCTGGGCAATACTCACTATCACGCTACCGATATCCGCATCAGCGGCGGTCCGGTTCCCTTCCTGCCCGGTTCGCGCCTCAAGGCACTGCGCCGGGAGCTGGTGGAGCAGCTGGATGCAGCCCGGGTGGCCGCCTTCCCCCATGGTTTCCGCAAGCCGGTGGCGGTGCCGCCGCCGGTGTACCCGCAGTCGCACCTGAGCTTTCTGGCCAACGTTTACAACCACAAGGCGCGCGCCTTCTACCAGCGCTACGGGGTCGAACTGATCGACGCTGCCTACGAGGCCCATGAGGAGGCGGGCGAGGTGCCGGTGATGATCACCAAGCACTGCCTGCGCTTCTCCTTCAACCTCTGCCCGAAACAGGCCAAGGGTGTGACCGGGGTGCGCACCAAGGTGGCGCCCATGCAGCTGGTGCACGGTGACGAGGTGCTGACCCTGAAGTTCGACTGCAAGCCCTGCGAGATGCATGTGATCGGCAAGATGCGCAGCAACATCTTCCACTCGCCGCCGCCGGGCAGCGGCAGCAATATCGTCGGCAGCATCACCCCGGAGGAGCTGCTCAAGACCATTCCGCGCCGGGCCCGTTGAGGCGCGGCGCTGGCGCGCTCATTGGGCCTTTACCGCATCCTCGTGCAGTGATTCGTTGAGCTGGTCGACCACTATGGCCCAGCGGGCATCGTCCTCCAGCTTCTCCTGCAGGAACTGTCGCTGACTTTCGCTCCAGAAGGGCGCCTCGGTGATCCGCACGTCGGCGGGTAATTGATGGGTTCGGATGAACTCGGCGATGGCCTCGGCGCTGGAATCCAGTCCCAGTTGGAGGAACAGGTTGGTCATGCGTACCTGGGTATTGTCCATGCTTGCCTCCCGGTAGGTAGTCCTGCTCTAAAGCTATCTGCTGGGCGCGGAAAAGCAAGCCGGTAGCGGCAAGCGGACCCTCGGGAGCGGGAACAGCCCGGGCGGCTCCGGGCGTTCCCGTAACGGGACTAGAACTTCATGCCCGGCAGGTTCAGCGAGGCAGTGTTGCCCCCATCCACGGCCAGCGCCTGGCCGGTGACATAGCTGGCATCGTCGCTGGCGAGGAAGGCAATGGCGCCGGCAATTTCCTCCGGGCGGCCGTAGCGACGCAGCTCGCAGCGCGAACCGAGCCTGTCTTCCTTGTTGTTCTCCCGCGCATAGTCGAACACCCGCTGGGTCATGCCGGTCTCGATCAGCCCGGGGCACACGGCGTTGACACGGATATTCCACTGCCCCAGATCGCAGGCCGAGGTCATGGTGAAGTTGATCACTCCGGCCTTGGAGGCGCTGTAGGCGTTGCCGCCGGCGCCGGAGCGGATGCCGGCCACCGAGGCGGTGTTGACGATGGCGCCGCCGTTCTGCTCACGCATCTGCCGGGAGGCATATTTGGTGAACAGCACCACCCCGAACAGGTTGACGTTGATGATCTTCTGCCAGGTTTCCATGTTCTGGTCGGTGGCCAGACTGTAGTCACCCCCGGCGATGCCGGCGTTGTTGCACAGTACATCCAGCCGCCCGAAGTGGGCCACGGTGTCGGCCACGCACTGCTCGACAGCGGCCTCATCGGATACATCCAGCTCGCGGTGCAGCACCTCGGTGTGCTCCGGCAACTGCTGCAGTGTCTCGGTCAGACCTTCGGCATTGCGGTCGACCAGCATCAGGCGGGCGCCCTCGCTGGCCAGGCGTTTGGCGGTAGCCCGGCCAATGCCGCTGCCGGCACCGGTGATCAGTACAATCTTGTTCTCGAAGCGCTGCATTCTCATCTCCTGTTATTGTTCAGCTGCCGGCTCAGTGGTCGATGCTCGGCTCGCTTGCTGGAACGTCATCCCGGTCGTCGGTATTGATGCCAAGCCGGTCGGACAGCTGATCGGTATCGATATGCCAGGAGTCGGCGATGCCGCGTTCGAAGCGTACCGGTGAGAGGGCGATCAGACCGTCGCGCAGAGCACCGACATCGGTTTCCCGCCCGATGATGCGTTCGCTCTGGCGTTTGAAGCCAAGCCAGTAGTAGGGGACGCCGCGGGTGTCCTCGCGACGCTCGATCTTCACGCCGCCGATGCTGCCGCGCTGCGGCCGACAGATGGCTACCCCACGCACATCCTCCGGCGCCAGGGCCGGGAAGTTGATGTTCATGGCGCAATCCTCCGGCCAGCCCCTTTCCAGCAGTTCGCGCACCAGCTGCGCGCCGTACTGCCGGGAGGTTTCCCAGTGAACCGGATTGGTCGAGTGGTAGGCCTGACTCAGGGCAATGGCCGGAATGCCCAGCAGGGTGCCGGTAAGGGCACCGCCGATGGTGCCGGAGTAGGCCACCGAGTCGCTGATATTGGCTCCGCGATTGACACCGGACAGAATCAGATCCGGCTTGGCCGGCAGCAACTCGGCGACACCGAGCAGGATGCAGTCACTGGGCGTGCCGCTGACGCTGAAGCGGCGCTCCTCGAACTGGTGAACCCGCAGCGGATGGTGTACCGAAATGGACATGGAGACGCCACTCTGATCCAGGTCGGGGGAGACCAGCCATACCTCCTCGGCGATCTCGCGGGCGATCTCCTCGAGCACCTGGAAGCCCGGCCCGCGCCAGCCGTCGTCATTGGTCAGCAGTACGCGTTTTACCGGTTTGGACATGAAGTACCTCGATTGACAGTGCTTGGGGCAAGGGCCTTGCGCAGGTGCGGCACACCCCGATCCGGGTTGGCGGGCACCGGCGCGTCGACGCTGCTCTGTCCCGGCCCCGCCAGGGGTAGCGCGGGTGCGCTACACCCCGGTGTGCCGTTACTTGCGCTGGGCGATTTCCCAGCCGACATCGGCCAGCAGACCGGCCCGCTTGCCTACTTCCAGAGCATCGGCGTTGCTGGCGTTGCCCTGCAGTGCGCGGTGGTAGACGCCCTGGACAATGGCCGCCAGGCGGAACAGGGAGAAGGCCAGGAAGAAGTTCCAGTCCGGAATGGACGAGCGGCCGGTGTACTCGCAGTACCAGTCCAGCACCTGCTGCTCCTCGGGAACGTTGTAATCCTTGAGGTTGAGCCCCTTGAGACCACGCATGCCTTCGAAGCCGGTGTCCTGATGGTAGGGCAGGCAGCAGTAGGCCAGATCCGACAGCGGGTGACCCAGGGTCGCCAGTTCCCAGTCGAGGATGGCCACGACCCGGGGTTCGGTCGGATGCAGGATCAGGTTACCGATGCGGAAGTCGCCGTGGGCGATGGTGGTGAAGTCGTCCTGGGGCGCGTTCTTGGGCAGCCACTCCATCAGTGCGTCCATCGAAGGCATGTCACCCGTACGGCTGGCCTCGAACTGGCCGCTCCAGCGCTTGATCTGACGCTGTACGTAGCCTTCGTGGCGACCGTAGCTCTCCAGCCCAACGGCCTTCCAGTCCACATTGTGCAGCCGTGCCATGGTCTCGATCATGGAGCGGTGGATGGGCATGCGCTGTTCGATGTCGACCTTCTCCAGCAGCGGGTGGGAGTGCACGCGGCCTTCGACGTGATCCATGATGTAGAAGGCGGTGCCGATCACCTCCGGGTCTTCGCAGAGCAGGCGCGCCTTGGGCACCGGCACATCGGTCTGCCCCAGGGCGTTGATCACCTGAAACTCGCGCTCGACCATGTGCGCCGAGGGCAGCAGCTTGCCCGGCGGCTTCTTGCGCAGGACATAACGCTTCTCGCCGATGGTCAGCAGGAAGGTCGGGTTGGACTGGCCACCCTGGAACTGCTTGACCTGCATGCCGTTTTCAACGCCCGGTATGCGTCCCTTCAGGTAGGCTGCCAGCCGCGCTTCATCGAAGCGGTGGGCGGGCAATACGTCGATCAGGATGGCTTCGCTCATCTACAGGATCCCATGCGTAACTAGTGTTGTGGTTGTGCTTCAGCTACCAGAGCCTGCCACCGCGGCAAGGATTTTGCCAGCAGGGCAGGCGGGTTGACCGGGCTCAGGTGATGGTGTCGCCACCGTCGGCCACTATGGTCTGGCCGGTCACGTAGGCACCGGCGGAGGAGGCGAGGAACAGGGCGACACCGGCGATGTCCACCGGTTCGCCGACCCGGCGCAGCGGCAGGGCCTGTTCGACCCGGGTCAGACGGTCCGGGTCGTCCAGCAGCGCCTGGGCGAAGTCGGTGCGGATCAGGCCGGGGGCGATGGCGTTGACGCGGATGTTCTTCGGACCCCACTCCAGCGCCAGGTTGCGCGCCAGGCCCGCCTCGGCTGCCTTGGACATGCCGTAGACGCCGATATTGGCGCTGGCACGGATGCCGGCGATGCTCGACAGCAGCACGATGGAGCCGCCGCCCAGGCGCACCATCTGCGGGATCACCATGTTGCACAGCCAGAAGGTGCCCTTGACGTTGGTGCCCATGATCTTGTCGAAGGCCTCGTCGCTGACCTCGGAGGTGGGGCCGTACACGGGGTTGGTGGCGGCGTTGCACACCAGGATGTCGATCTTGCCCCAGGTGTTGAGGGTGGTATCCACCAGGTTCTGCAGCTGGGCCTTGTCGCCCACATGGCAGGGGATGGCCAGAGCCTCGAAGCCCTGGGCCTGGAGTTCACCGGCAACCTTTTCGCAGGCATCGGCCTTGCGGCTGGAGATGACCACGCGGGCGCCGGCCTTGGCAAACTCTTCGGCGATCGCCTTGCCGATGCCCTTGGTGGAACCGGTGATCACTGCGACCTTGCCGGTCAGATCAAAAAGAGAGCTCATGGATAGCTCCTGTGAAAGTGGTGAGAGGATTGTCGGTCATCGTGAGGGCATCCGCCGGATGCCCTCAACCGAAGTCGTCAGAGGTACTGACCCATTTCCAGCTTGGCAATGCTGTTCAGGTGCACTTCGTCCGGACCGTCGGCCAGGCGCAGGGTACGGGCCTTGGCGTAGGAGGAGGCAAGGAAGCTGTCCTGGCATACGCCCTTGGCGCCATGGACCTGAATCGCGCGATCGATCACGTTGCACAGCATGGTCGGGGCCACGGCCTTGATCATGGCGATCTGCTGACGGGCAACCTTGTTGCCGTACTTGTCCATGCTGCGTGCGGCGTGCAGGGTCAGCAGGCGGGCCTGGTCGATTTCGCAGCGCGAGCGAGCGATCATTTCCGGCACGCTGCCCAGCTTGTACATCGGCTTGCCGAAGGCAACCCGCTCGGCGGCGCGGCGGCACATGGCTTCCAGCGCACGCTCGGCCTGGCCGATGGCGCGCATGCAGTGGTGGATACGGCCCGGCCCGAGGCGACCCTGGGCGATCTCGAATCCGCGACCCTCACCCAGCAGGATGTTGGAGGCCGGAACCCGCACGTTTTCGTAGCGGATCTCGGCGTGGCCGTGGGGAGCGTGGTCATAACCGAATACGTGCAGGTCACGGACGATGGTCACGCCGGGGGTGTCCAGCGGCACCAGGATCATGCTCTGCTGCAGGTGACGGGGTGCATCGGGGTTGGTCTTGCCCATGACGATGGCGATCTTGCAGTGCTCGTTCATTGCGCCGGAGGACCACCACTTGGTGCCGTTGATGACGTACTCGTCACCTTCGCGGCGGATCTCGCACTGGATGTTGGTGGCGTCGGAGGAGGCCACATCCGGCTCGGTCATGGAGAAGCAGGAGCGGATTTCACCGGCCAGCAGCGGCTTGAGCCATTTTTCCTTCTGTTCTTCGTTACCGTAACGCTCGATGGTTTCCATGTTGCCGGTGTCCGGGGCGTTGCAGTTGAACACCTCGGGGGCGAAGGAGACGCGGCCCATGATCTCGCACAGGTGGGCGTATTCCTCGTTGGTCAGGCCGGCGCCGCGCTCGGACTCGGGCAGGAACAGGTTCCACAGCCCCTGGTTGCGCGCCTTCTGCTTGAGTTCTTCAAGGATGGCCGGGTGGCCCCATTTGTTCTGTTTCACCTGCTGGTAGAACAGTTCCTCGTTGGGGTAGATGTGCTCATCCATGAAGGCTTCGAGCTTTTGCTTCAGGTCCTGAATGCGGGGGCTGAGATCGAACATAATGGATCCTTGCAGAGTCGGAGTAGATTGAACCACAGTAGTAGCGGTGGCCGGTTGACGCCGACCTTATAGAGGGACAGGCACCGGGAAAAGCATGTCCTGCAGTTGGAATGGAGGTGCATAAGCAAATTTGATCGGGCTGGCGCCGACCCCGCCGAAATTCACTGACCCATGGAGTAGATGATGTTCAAGACCCTCACTGCAGTCGCGCTGGTACTGACCGCCGGTCTGGCTGCCGCCCAGGATTACCAGGCCGCGCCGCGACTGCAGCCCGAGCAGCAGGAGCAGATCCGCCAGGCGGTAGGCAATCCCCACCGTACGATCAGCAACCTGATGCGCGATGCCGGTCGCAATCCCGAACAGACCCTGAGTTTCTTTGCGGTGGAACCGCAGCATACGGTAGTGGAAGTCTGGCCGGGCGCGGGCTGGTATACGGAGATTCTCGCCCCGCTGCTGCGCGAGCAGGGGAGGTATATTGCGGCGCATTTCGATCCGCAGAGCCCGGTCGGTTACTTCCGCCAGTCCCGTGCCAGCTTCGAGGAAAAGCTGGCAGGCAAGCCGGATGTCTATGACAAGGTCGAGGTAACGGTGCTCAACTATGAGCCGGATGTGGCCATGGCGCCGCCCGAATCCGCTGATCGGGTGCTGACCTTCCGCAACGTGCACAACTGGCTGGCCGAGGGTGAGGAGCAGGCGGCTGTGGTGTTTGCCAAGATGTATGCGGCTCTCAAGCCTGGCGGGCTGCTCGGGCTGGTGGAGCACCGGGCGCGCATCGGCACCGATCTGGAGACCATGATAAAGACCGGTTACGTCACCGAAGAGCTGGTGGTGCAGCTGGCTGAACAGGCCGGCTTCGAGCTGGTCGGGCGCAGTCCGGTGAACCAGAACCCCAGAGATACCACCGACCACCCCGAAGGTGTCTGGACCCTGCCGCCCACGCTGCGGCTGGGCGATGAGAATCGTGCCCAGTATCTGGCGATAGGCGAAAGCGACCGGATGACGCTGCTGTTCATCAAGCGCTGAAAGCTGCCCCGGGGCGGTGACGCCCCGGAGGCCTGCCGCTGGTGCTTTTTCCTTCGCGCGCCTGTCCCTTCCCCCGGCGGGTCTTCCCTCCTATTGCATCTGTCCTTCACCGCCGCCGCGGACGCCGATTCCTTAACGATTTGAAACCGTCATAGCTCCAACTGATAATTCCGCATCCTGTTTGTTGATGAGTGGTTTTCGAAATCGACTTTCGCTGTGCGAACCTGATAGTCTTCGGGTGAGTCCTCTTGCGAGCGGAGTACACGAGTGCTGAACAACAATAATTACCCCACCACGGGGCGTGCCTGGTTCACCGTGGTCATTCTGCTGCTGGCTTATGTGCTGTCCTTCATCGACCGGCAGATACTGAATCTGCTGGTCGGCCCGATCCGTGCCGATCTGGGCATTTCCGACACCCAGATGAGCCTGTTGATGGGCCTGTCGTTCGCTATTTTCTATACCGTAGCCGGGATTCCGCTGGGCCGGGTGGCCGACTCGCGCAGCCGTCGTGGGCTGATCGCCTGGGGTATCTTCTTCTGGAGTCTGATGACCGCCGCCTGCGGCCTGGCCAAGACCTACTGGCACTTCGTGCTGTTCCGTATTGGTGTCGGCGCCGGGGAAGCTGCCTTGTCGCCGGCCGCCTATTCGCTGATGGCCGACAGTTTCCCGCCGGAGAAGCGCGCTACCGCCATCAGCGTGTACTCCATGGGTATCTATCTGGGCGCCGGCATGGCTTTCCTGCTTGGCGGCATCGTCATTACCTGGGCCAATGCCAAGGGTGACGTGACCCTGCCGGTACTGGGTGTCATCCGTCCCTGGCAGCTGATCTTCCTGGTGCTGGGTGTGGTCGGCGCGCTGTTCAGCCTGGTGCTGCTGGCCATCAGGGAGCCGACCCGCAAGGGCGTGGGCGCCGGCGTGGCTGTGCCGCTCAAGGATGTGGGCGCCTATCTGCTGAAGATCCGCAAGGCGGTGATCTGCCACAACTTCGGCTTTGCCTGCCTGTCCTTTGCTTCCTATGGCGCATCGGCATGGATTCCGACCTTCTTCATCCGCACCCACGGTCTGACAGCCGGTGAGGTGGGTATCTACTACGGCAGCCTGGTGATGGTAGCCGGCTCGCTGGGCATCGTGTTCGGCGGCCGCCTGTCGGACTATCTGGCACGCAAGGGCCATCAGGATGCCAACATGCGGGTAGGCCTGTTGTCGGCGGTGCTCACGCTGATGTGCAATGTGGTCTTCCTGGTGGATAACATGACCCTGCTGTGGGTGATCATGTTCTTCAATGTATTTACCGTCGCCATGCCCTTCGGTGTCGCCCCGGCGGCCATCCAGGAGGTCATGCCGAACTCGATGCGGGGCCAGGCCTCGGCTATCTACCTGTTCGTCATCACCCTGATCGGCCTGGGCATCGGTCCGACGGCGGTGGCCCTGGTGACCGACTACGTGTTCCAGGACGACATGGCGGTACGTTATTCGATCTTCTGGGTGGCCAGTGTCATCACCATAGGTGCAGTAGTGTTGCTGTGGCTGGGCATCAAGCCCTACCGTGAGGCGCGGGAAACACTCGCTGCCTGGGGTGCCCGGCAGGAACAGAACGCCTGATGCATTCACCCTTTACTCTCGGCACCCGAAGCAGGGTGCCAGGCTTGAAAAACAGGAGCTGAACCATGACTGATGCAGTAATCGTTTCCACGGCCCGTACCGGCCTGGGCAAATCCTACCGCGGCGCACTGAACGACACCCACAGTGTCGACATGGCCGGTTTCGTGATCCAGGAAGCGGTCAAGCGCGCAGGCATTGACCCGGCGCTGGTCGAGGACGTGATCCTCGGTGCCACCTTCCACGAAGGTGCTCAGGGCAAGAACATGGCCCGTCTGGCAGCCATCCGTGGCGGCCTGCCGGTAACCACCGCCGGCATGTCCCTGAACCGCTTTTGCAGTTCCGGCCTGCAGTCCATCGCCATTGCTGCCCAGCGTGTGGTCAGCGAGAAGATCCCGGCCATCGTTGCCGGTGGCGTGGAATCCATCAGCCTGTGCCAGAACGACAAGATCAACATGTTCCGCGGCACCAACGAATGGATCATGAAGAACAAGCCCGAGCTGTACCTGTCCATGATCGAGACTGCCGACATTGTCGCTGCCCGCTACAACGTCAGCCGCGAGTCCCAGGACGAGTACTCCCTGATCAGCCAGCAGCGCGTGGCTGCAGGTCAGGAGTCCGGCAAGTTCGACGACGAGATCGTACCCTTCACCACTACCATGAAGGTGCAGAACAAGGAAACCGGCGAAATCACCAGTCAGGAAGTCACCCTGACCCGTGACGAGTGCAACCGTCCGAGCACCACCCTGGAAGGCCTGGCCGCTCTGCAGCCGGTGCGTGGTCCGGAGCACTTCGTCACCGCCGGTAACGCCAGCCAGCTGTCCGACGGCGCCTCCGTGTGCACCGTGATGAACAGCAAGGTCGCCGAGCAGCTGAACATCGAGCCCATGGGTATCTTCCGCGGCTTCGCCGTCGCCGGCTGCGAGCCCGATGAAATGGGTATCGGTCCGGTCTTCGCCATTCCGCGTCTGCTTGAGCGCAACGGCCTGACCATGGACGACATCGGTCTGTGGGAACTGAACGAAGCCTTCGCTTCCCAGGTTGTCTACTGCCGCGACCGTCTGGGCATCCCGATGGAAAACCTGAACGTCAACGGTGGCTCCATCGCCATCGGTCACCCCTACGGTGTCACCGGCTCCCGCCTGACCGGCCATGCGCTGATCGAAGGCAAGCGCCGTGGCGTCAAGTACGTGGTTGTCACCATGTGCATCGGCGGTGGCCAGGGTGCTGCCGGTCTGTTCGAGATCGTCTGAGGCACCCACAAGCCTTAAGCGGCAAGCAGCAAGCAAACCCCGGGCCGCGCTCGGGGTTTGTGTTTTCTGGCTTGCCTCCGATTGTCTTGCAGCCTGAAGCTGCCTTTCCAGGGAAATTGCCATGCAGAAGATCATCAACACCAACGATCTGGCCTTTCTGTTGTACGAGCTGCTGGATGTCGAACGTTTTACCCGGTATTCCCGCTACGCCGATCACAGCCGCGACACCTTTGATGCGGCCATCGAACTGGCACTGAAAGTCGGTGCGGAAACCTTCGCACCGCACAACCACCTGTGCGACGGCGACGAGCCGCGCTTCGAGAACGGCAAGGTGGTCATGCGTCCGGAGGTGTCCGAGGCGCTGGCGGTACTGCGTGATACCGGCCTGATGGCTGCCGCCCAGGATTACGAGCGCGGCGGCATGCAGTTGCCCTCGGTCATCGCCCAGACCTGCATCGGTCTGATCAAGGGCGCCAACGTCAGCACCCAGGCCTACGCCGGGCTGACCATCGCCGCCTGCAACCTGATCATGGCCCACGGCAGCGAGGAATATAAGCGCCGCTTTGCCGAGCCGATGATGGAGGGTCGCTTCTTTGGCACCATGTGCCTGACCGAGCCCCAGGCCGGCTCTTCACTGGCCGATATCAAGACCCGCGCGGTGCCCGCCGAGGATGGCAGCTACCGCATCAGCGGCAACAAGATCTTCATCTCCGCCGGCGACCACGAGCTGAGCGAGAACATAGTGCACCTGGTATTGGCCAAGCTGCCGGACGCACCGCCCGGCGTGAAGGGTATCTCCCTGTTCATCGTGCCCAAGTACCTGGTCAACGAGGATGGCAGCCTGGGTGAGCGCAACGACGTGACCCTCGCCGGCCTGATCCACAAGATGGGTTACCGTGGCACCACCTCGACCATGCTCAACTTCGGCGAGAAGGGTGGGGCGGTCGGCTATCTGGTGGGTGAGCCGCACCAGGGCCTGGCGCAGATGTTCCACATGATGAACGAGGCCCGTATCGGCGTGGGCCTGGGCTCGGTGATGCTCGGCTACACCGGCTATCTGCACGCACTGGAGTATGCACGGGAGCGCCGTCAGGGCCGTCCGCTGAAGGAACGCGACCCGCAGAGCCCGATGATTCCACTGGTCCAGCACGCCGACATCCGTCGCATGCTGCTGGCGCAGAAGGCCTTCGTTGAAGGCGGCCTGTCCCTGTGCCTGTACGCGGCGACCCTGTCCGATGAGAAGAAGCATGCCGAGGACCCGCTGGTGCGCGAGGAGGCTTCCGGTCTGCTGGATCTGCTGATCCCCATCGTCAAGTCCTGGCCGTCGCAGTTCTGTGTCGAGGCCAACAGCCTGGCCATCCAGGTGCATGGCGGTTATGGCTATACCCGGGAGTACCCGGTGGAGCAGTTCTACCGCGACAACCGGCTGAACCCAATCCACGAAGGCACCCACGGCATCCAGGGCCAGGACCTGCTGGGCCGCAAGGTTCCCATGCAGGACGGGCGTTTCTACCAGGCACTGGTCAAGCGCATCCGCAGCACCATCGCCGAGTGCGAAGGGGTGAGCGAGCTTCAGGTTTCCGGCCAGCTGCTGGGCGAGGCGCTGACGACCCTGGAGCGGGTGACAGAGGCGCTGCAGGCGATCCGCAAGCAGGATGTGGAGCGGGGACTGGCCAATGCCTACCTGTACATGGAGTGCTTCGGCCATGTGGTGGTCGGTTGGATGTGGCTGCGTCAGGCCCAGGCCGCGCTGCGCGGGCTGCAGGGCAATGGTGTCCAGCCCAAAGCCTTCTACGAGGGCAAGCTCAGGGCCTGCGAGTACTTCATGCGCTACGAGCTGCCCAAGCCACTGGCGCTGGCCGAGGTGCTGGAGCAGGGAGATCGCATCACTCTGGAAATGCCGGACGAGTGCTTCTGACGGATGGGCGCTGGATGTGGACGAGCTGGTGCTCGATGAGATGGTCTCCTCCCTCTCCCTCATACGGCGTCGTGATGCGCCAGAGGAAATAGATGCTAAACATCTATTGAGAAACGAGAAGAGACAGGAGGAGACCATGAACAAATCTACGACAATCGGTATCGATCTGGCAAAGACTGTGTTCTTCGTTGTGGTATTGGACCAACGGGGCAAACAGGCTCGACGCAAGAAGCTCCGTCGCAGCGAGCTTCTGCCGTTTCTGGCGAACTATCCCGAAGCGATGATTGCCATGGAGGCCTGCTCGGGTGCCCATTATTGGGCCAGGGAGATGGAGTCGCTGGGGCATGTGGTCGAGCTGCTGCCAGCGCAGCACATCAAGGGCTACCTGCGTGGCCAGAAGAATGATTACAACGACG
>NZ_FOYD01000017.1 GCF_900115905.1 Halopseudomonas formosensis | reverse complement strand
GGATCCGATCACGCTGCGTAGTGACAACGGCCTGGTATTTACCTCTCGGCATTACACTCGGACGGTGTACCAATACGGTCTGAAACAGGAGTTCATCCGTCCCCACACCCCGCAGCAGAACGGGATGGTTGAGCGACTGATCCGAACTGTGAAAGAGCAGTGTCTCTGGCTTCATAACTTCCAGACACTGGATGAAGCCAGGCAAACCTTGAGGGCGTGGTTCAAGTACTACAACGAGCAGCGCCCTCATCAGGCACTGGGGATGAAAACACCCAGTACGATTTACCAACAATTAGCGGCTTGAGTGTGCAAATTCCGCTGGGTCATTACAGGGAAGCGCTGCGCCAACTGGGCATCGTCAAGCCCCAGCGTGCCTGCCACTTTCGGGCTGAACTCGTGGATGAATACGTCGGCGGATGTCAGCAGCCGTTCGAGTCGCTGCTGTCCCTCCGGCTCGTTGATATCCAGGATGACGCTGCGTTTACCCCGATTAAGCACAGCAAACAGCGCCTGCTCCTGTCGAGCGGGATTGTCAGGCGGCTCAACCAGAATCACCTCCGCGCCTGCCTCGCAAAGCTGCAAACCCGCCGCAGCGCTCGCGATCCCTGAACCCAGGCTGACGACACGCAGCCCATGCAATGTTGATTCATTCATAAGCACCTCAAGGTATCTTGTTGTTGCCCCGTGAAGAAAGCTCGAATGGACTGTTGTGATACACGACTGATCTGTTCACTCCGCCGGGCCACTGCAAGTCCCAGTCAGCTTTGCCTCCTATTTCAGGGCCGACGGCTCGATGTCCGATCCGTGCAGAATGAGAATGTTGTGGCGATGGCCGAAATGATGGATGAGCAGGCTGGTGCCCAGCATTATCACCATGACTCCCGTCAAGGGTATTGCGCTGGGCATGACCCAGACGCTCACCGCAACGGCACCCAAGGTACCAAAGAGAAACTGTACGGCACCTATAACTGCTGACGCCGATCCCGCGCGATGACCCTGACTGGCCATGGCCAGTGCTACTGCATTAGGCGACAACATACCCATGGAGAACATGTATACGAAGAAGCAGGCCATCAGCAGCGGTAAGGAAGCGTATCCTGCCAAGGTGGCTGTGAGAGCGACCAATGCCGCCAGGAATGGCGGCCAGAGAATGGCGTGCAATAATGCAGCCGGGCCGAAGCGTGCCACCACCCGGGCATTGAGCTGGGAGCCCGCAATCATGCCGAACGCATTCAGCCCGAAGAGCCAGCCGAAATGCACGGCGGGCACCTCGTAGAGCTCAATGATCACGTACGGAGCACCCGCGACGTAGGCGAACATCGCGCCGAAGGGCAGGGCAATGATAAGCACATACATGATGAACTGCCGGTCGCGGAATAGATCGGCGTAACGTTTGAATGTGCCCGCCACACCAAGGCGCTCTGCGGTGTGTCTGGACAAAGTTTCGTGCATATTGAAATGCACGGCCAGCAGCAGAATCGTGCCGGCTATCCCCAGGATGGCGAATATCTCCCGCCAGCCCATGACCTTCAACAGCAGACTGCCGGCGACGGGGGCGAGAATAGGGGCCAGCCCCAGTGCCAGCATCAGCATCGAGAAGGCCCAGGCAGCCTGCGCTGTGGTAGTGCGGTCGCGAATGACTGCGCGACTGACAACCACGCCCGCGCTCCCGCCCAGGGCCTGGAAAAACCGGGCCACGGTCAAAGTCGCCAAGTCTGTGGCAAGCATGCACCCGAAGGAGGCAAGCAAGAAGAGCGCGAGCCCAAAATAGAGCGGTGGCTTGCGTCCGTAGCGATCACTCAAAGGGCCGTAAACAAGTTGCCCTACGGACATCCCGAACAGAAAAACGGCCAGTGTTATCTGCACGTCAGCAGACTGAACACCCAGATCTGAAGCGATGGTTGGAAAAGCGGGAAGGTACAGGTCAACCGACAGCGGCGACAACGCGGTCATCATGGCGAGAAGAAATAACCAGCCGGGGAAGAAGGGCCTTGGTTCGGAATATGACATTAAAAGACACGCAGCATGAAAAATAACATCGGTGACTCCGCAGTCCTGCCCGTGCTTGGGCAAAATAGAAAACTTAAGGTAGCAGAGCAAGCTTGAGGAATCCATATGAAGAATTGCATTTCATATTAAGAATAATATTCCGGGCGCAGGAATTCTCGGTTCAAGGAGTATCGGTAATGGACTGCTTACCTGTTTGCGCTTAACAAGCTGAAAAAGAATGCAGGCTGTTAGCTCCGGACGTCGGGATCGGCTAACGCGCGCCTCGGCGCAGCGCCAGAACCAGTACGAAACCGATCCCCGATAGCAGCGCCGCACTGAGGAAAATCTGAGCGAAACCCAAACTGGCAGCGAGCAAGCCCATCAATGGCCCTGCCAACCCCACCGCCATATCGAAGAACAACGAAAGTGCACTCAGTGCGGAATTGCGATTGGCATCCGGGGTGCGTGCCAGGGTCTCCACCGCCAGTCCCGGGTATACCCAGGACACTCCCAGCCCAGTGAGGGATGCACCGAGAATCGCGACCTCGGGCAAGGGTGCCAGCCAAACCAGCAGCAGGCCCAGGCCTTGTATTGAAAGACATAGCGTCACGACCTGATAGCCACCAAAACGGGGTATCACATTGGGCGTGGCGAGCCTGGCAAAGATAAAGGCGATACCGAAGCCGGTCAGACACCAAGCGGCGTTCGCCCAGCCGAGGCTGTCAAAATAGAGTGCGATGAAGGCCGTCAGACTGCCGAAACCGGCCGAACTGCAGACCAGTGCCAGACCGTTGGGCAATACCGACCACAACACGTGGAGAAAGGGTAGTCGCTCGCCGCGCCCCAGCGGCGCGGGGCGTCTGACGACCGCCACCAGTAGCGCAAACAGTCCGAGCACTACGATGCACATCCCGATGCTGGCCAAGTTGAACTGGTCTCTGATCAACACCCCCAGTGGCGCGCCGACGGCGATACCGCCATAGGCGGCAATGCCGTTCCAGGACATTACCCGTGCGGTATGCGATTTGCCGTGCAAGCCGATAGCCCAGGTACAGCACGGAGTGGAAACCATCGCTGAGGCGAAGCCTTGGATCACGCGGGTGCCGAGTAGGAGCCAAATGCTGAGCCAGGGCGAGGCATACATCACGATGGCCAGTGTGGTCAGTATCCCGCAAAGAACGAGGGCGACGAGTCCAATGATGACGGCGGATTTGGCCCCGAAGCGATCGGCAAGCAAGCCGGCCAATGGTCGAGACAGCAGTGTTCCCACATACTGTGTACCGATCACGATACCAGCCCAGACAGTGCCGAATTCGAGTTCGTTGAGGACAAAGCCGGGCAGTACCGCCAAAGGCAGCCCGCTGGCCACATATGACATGAAGTTGAAGCAGACGATGAAAATGATCGACAGCGAGGGCTGCGTGGAGGCTGTGGTTCTGGTATCCAAAACTGCTGGCTCCTGAATTGAAAAACCCCTTTCACCCTAATGGATGTCCGGGGTTAAACAATTACTGACTAAGGGCGGTGAGCCAGTTCCCAGGTTTTGAGATCGAAGTCCGGTGCACTGGCCTCGGCAGACGTTAGCTCCGGTGGACGAGAGAGGATTTTCTTCCCTGCCAGGTGATCGCCGGGACGGTTGCAGGACTCCACAGCAACCAACTGGCCCTTGCGGAAACACAGAACCGAAAACTGCTGGGTCGCTTCCGAGCCTAGTATGACAGTATTGTCATAGCCGCTGGAGAGACCCGCGATCTGCAATTTCAGGTTACCTTGGTCAGTCCAGAACCAGGGTAATGCATTAAATGGGCTGGCGTTGCCCAATAACCTGCTGGCAACGGTTCGCGCCTGTTCCATGGCATTAGGCACTGATTCGATACGGGTATGCTCACCTTCATTCTGAATGCAGGGGAAACAGGCAACGTCGCCTATGGCCGATATGTGCGGATCGGAGGTCAGCAGGTTGGCATCGACCTTGATACCGTTCTCGATTGCCAGTCCCGCCTCGTTGGCGATGGTTATATTGGGTATGACACCGATGCCGTAGACCAGGAGTTCGGCGGGCAATACCTTGCCGTCAGTGGTTTCAATCGCGGTAATCTGGCCATTTTCGCCGATGAGTCGGGTGACGCCCTGATGAAAATGAAACTGGACGCCCCAAGACTCATGTGTCTGGCGGAAAACGGCGGCCATTTCACTGGAAACCGCCCTGGCCATGGGTCGGTCGCCGAGATCCACCACATGAACCGACGCTCCCAACGCTGCGGCAACGGCGGCAAATTCCAGACCGATGAAGCCTGAGCCAATCACCACGACGTTACGAGCGTCTTTTACCCTGGGGGCCAGCGCGTCGGCGTCGGCGAGGGTCTTGATGCCAAACACACCTTGAAGGTCATCGCCTGGTACTGACAGTGGGCGGTTGTGCGCCCCTGTAGCCAGTACCAGATGATCGTATTGCAGGCTCTTGCCGCTGGCCAAAACGACATGCTGGTTCTGCCGGTCAATAGCGATGGCATCGTCCTGCAGCAACTCTATCTGTTGCTGATCGAAAAAAGCCTCCGGGCGAAAGGCCAGGTTGGATGCCGTTATTTTTCCCAGCAGATAAGCTTTGGATAGCGGCGGGCGTTGGTAGGGCAAACCGGGCTCATTATTGATAAGCGAGATGCGTCCGGTAAACCCCCCCTGGCGCAGGGATGCGGCAACCTGAAAACCTGCCTGGCCGGCACCGACAATAACCACTGACGAAAGCGACATATTAACTCCTGAGTACTTCAGTATTGGGATTCAGGTAAATGCAGCACTATTCCGTCCATATCATCATGAATGACAAGCTGGCAGGTAAGGCGGCTGTTATCCTGGCGTGCACTGGCGAACTCAAGCATATCGGACTCGCATTCTTCCGCTGGTGGTACAGATTTCACCCAGGCCTCGTCAACGTATGCATGGCAGGTTGCGCAACTGCAGGCACCGCCGCAATCTCCCTGGATGCCGGGAATCATGGCATTCATGGCGGCTTGCATCACGGATTGGCCCACTTCACCGACAATGGAATGTTGGGTACCGTTATGTTCGATCAGCGTTATCGTTGGCATTGTTTTTCTCCAGTCAACGGTTTCAGGCCACAGCAGGCTTGAGTGGGGGTTGGGTTTCAAATTGGGGGGCTCGACCCAAGGTCAGAAGCATCAGTGGGCCCACAATCGAGCAGACAAGACAGTAAACGAGCATGGTTGTATACGACCCCGTCTGGCTCAAGAAGGCCGCAAATAATAAAGGAGCCGCAGCCGCTGTAGCGGTCAATAAGCCGATATGAAAACCATACAGCCGGCCGTAATCTTTCAGCCCGAAATAGCGAGCGATCAAAAATGCGGCAATATCGAACTCGGCACCTGCACCAAAGCCAATTGCGATTGCGGCTAGCAGGAGCAAGGTAAAGTCGGTTGTCCCGCTGAGTAGGATTAAGCAGCCTAAGGCTGGCATGGCCAGGCTGAGGGCCGATATGCCTGGGGGCCACACGCGGTCTAACAGATAGCCGACCAGGATTCGACCAAACACCAGCGAAATACCGAAACCACTGAATACCAAGCCGGCTTCTTCTGCAGAGAGCCCGAGGTCACGCAAGATGGGTATGGTATTGGTAACCATCCCAATAACCACCGACGTCACCAGCGCCAGGGCAATATTGCAGATCCAGAAGTTCTTCGAGGTGAAGCCTTCCTTGAACGTCATTCCGGTAATGCTGCGCAGGGCCGCCTGCTTGTCAGCTTCGCTTTTATGGCTCTTTGGTTTTGGAACCGAAAACCACCAGATGGTGAGGGGTAACAGCAGAAGCAGGTTGATCATGGCCAGCATGATAAAGGCTGCTTGCCAGCCCCAGATGCCAATGCCCCAGGAAAGCAACGGTGGGACAGTAGCTGCGGCGAGGCCGGTTCCTGAGAGACCAATAGCCAACGCCAGACCGCGATTCTTCTCAAACCACATGTTGAGTAACTGAGTCCAGGTGACAGCGAGGTTGCCAATACTCAATATCGGAATGATCGTGAATGCTAGATAAAGGCTCCAGATCGACTCACCGAGCCGGGTGGCTGCCAAATAACCCAGCACCGTCAAGCACGTGGAAATTGCGGTTACTTTCTTGATCCCAAACCGCAAATTGAACCAGCCTACCAGTTGCAACGAGATAACTGCGCCCACGAATAGAAAGGTAATGGCTATCTGCAGTGCGCTTCTGTTCCAGCCAAAGGCTTCTTCCAACGGAACGACAAGGGTTCCGAAGCCATAAAGCAATGAGGAATTGATGCTGATGCCAATGCCCAGCAAGGCCAGGATGAGTACCCGCCAACTGGTTCTAAATTCCGAAAAATCGATGGCGGCGCTATTGCTTGAATGATTCATACGCTGTCCTTCATTTTTTTTATGGCATCAGCTTATCGGAGAAATGCTACCAGCTTCTGATTACAGAACTGTATACTGATGTCAGAATATTGCATAAGGATCGGATTGTCCACACCGCGGGCACCTTTCCCGCAGCACAACAATAATAAAAGGAACGAGGTACCATAATGATGCCATGGCTCAGCCGCTTTTCCATTGGCGCGAAGCTTTTATTTGCCCCCGCACTGATTGTTTTCCTGCTTATCGTTATCTCCGCTGTTGCTTATGACGGGCTCAAGCGGCAGCAGGCTGTGCTGCACCAGGTGGAGCACGTCCGCTTCAGTCAATACCAGCGCGCACTGGACATTGCAGCCGCTTCTCAGGCAGCGATGGTCGGCTCTTACGCGGCTGTGGTCCAGGTCATTCAAGCGAGGGTAATGTCGCCGAAGAAGAAATGCAGTTTTACGTGGAAGACATGCAGGCCAGTGTGAAGGATATGTTGGCAGGGATCGGGCAGGGTCTGTCTGAGTCAGCGAGCCTCACTGCAGAGGAGATGGTGCTCTACCAGAACCTGCAGGAACAGGCCGTGGCGTTTGGCGGGGGAGTAGAGCAGCTCGCGGAGGCGTCACTGAACAATCCGTATCTGGCCCCATCGCAGCTAGGCTATGTAAGGGCGGATTATACGCGCTTGGTCGGCCTCCTTAACCTGTATCTGGATCAGCAGAAGGAGTTGGCCAGCATCTCGTTCACGTCGGCAGACGCGACTGCTAAATCAGTTACTACCGCATTGGCGGTTGCGGTTCTGGTCGCCATCGCGCTGGCGCTCGTTGTCGGGCTACTGGTGCGTCATCAGATTCTGCGCTCTATCAAGGCAATCGAGCAGGCTGCTATCAAGCTGCGGGACGGCGATCTGACCCATCGTGTCGAGGTGACAGGCAGGGACGAGATAGCCCAGACAGCCATGGCCTTCAATGCGCTGATCATCAGTCTGCAAAGGGCAGTGCAGCAAGTGACGCGTATTGCCGAGTCGGTCGGAGCCTCCGCGGAGGAGCTGGTGACCACCTCCAATGAGGTGGCACGGGGTGCCAATGAGCAGGCCGGTGCGGCCTTCAGGCCTCATCCACCGTTGAGCAGATGAGCGTGGGTATCGCTTCAATTGCCTCGCATGCAGAAAATTTGCGGTCTTCAGCCGACGCCAGTATGCGAGGGGCAGAGAATGGCCGTTCAGCTTTGGCCAGGCTGCTGGATGAAATCTGCCGGGTGCGGGATGCTTTTGCCGCGATCACCCTGTCGGTCGGCGACTTCGTCTCCAGCACCACTGCCATTACTGACAGCATCAACCGGGTCAAGGAGCTTTCCGCACAAACCAATCTGCTGGCACTGAATGCCGCGATTGAGGCCGCGCGGGCGGGGGAGAGTGGTCGCGGTTTCAGCGTTGTGGCTGATGAGGTGCGCATTCTGGCCCAGCGTTCGGCAGTGGCGGCCAACTCCATCAATGAACTTACCGATGAACTCGAAAGCCAGTCAGGGAGTGTCACGCGAGTGCTGGATGAAGGTGCGGCAGCACTGGATAGCAGCCAGGTGCTGCTCCAGGAACTGGAGAATGTGCTGCTGGAGGCGGCAGGTCTGGTCGGCGCGTCCAGTACCGGGGTGAGTGAAATCGCTTCGGCGGTGCAGATACAGAACGAGGGCGGCAAGAATATTTCACTGGACATAGAGCGAATCGCAAAAATGGCGGAAGAGGGGGATCTGATCTCCCATCAGGTGACCTCGGCCGTGGCATCACTAAGGGAACTGGCAGGAGAGCTTGAGCTGTCAGTCAGTCATTTCCGGACCTGAAGGGGCCGCAGACAAGTTTGCTGGAGGTTTTTATGAAGGGATTCAAGTGGGGCGCGTGGGGTTTTGCGTTATTGGTTGCGATGTTGCCAGCCCATGCAACACAGGCGAGCTCGGCGCAGGCGATACAGGAGATGCGTTCGTTGGGCTTTTCGGTATGCGCCAACATTCTGGTGTATTTCAACGAAAATGGTAGCCCTTATGAGCTGCGCAATAAGCAAGCATATCTGCAGGGCATGACCCGCTTACAGAGCCTGGCCGCCAGTCAGCGGCTTGAGGATGTAAGCGCAGAACTGAGCCGCCTGCAATCGAGCGTGGCCGACACGGCCGAGCTACCGCAGTCGGAGGTTGAACTGCGAAGAACGTCTCCGGGCTATACACGCTGGTTATTGCCTGTGGTGGACTCCCATGCGCGCTTACAGGAACTACTGGATGCGCACTATAGGCGTATCGATAATGCTGAAGAGCTGCAAAGCAGTTTGCATGCTCTGAGCCGTGATATAGGTCAATTGCTGCTGGGATATCAGATAGTTTCGTTCAGCCGCCTTGGAGCGGAGCAGTGGGTCATGTCTGCCCAGCAGGTGCTTGATCAAGACCAGCGTGTCCTTGATAACTTCACCCGCTTGTCCGCCCTCAGCCCGGAGCTGGACAGAGCACTTACGGACCCTGCACGACAATATATCTTTTCTCGGCAGCAATTGTTCAATCAGGCGGGGCGGTGGATGCCCAATGCCGTCGAACGTTATCTGGGCATGGCGATGTTGAAAATTGATCAGGCTGCAATTGAACTGACTAAATGATTTGCTCTGTATCCCGAGTCGCTACGGCTTCGCGGGCCTGACGATACGGCCTGTTGATGCGGGCCATACGCCGTTATTCATGAGCGCGTCAAATGCCTCCGTCATTTCCTGCGCAGAACAGGGATAGCCATGTCGTACCCACCATAGCCACAGCCCCAGCAAGGCACCCACGAAGCAGCGCACTGCGACTTCGCCGTGCAGGCCTTCGCTGTAGATTCCCTGCTTCTGGTAATGCTCTCTGACCTGGATAATGAGGATGTTTTCCAGGTGAGCAAGGATGATGTTCTGGGACGGATTGCTGAAGAAGGACGTGGTAAGTGAGCGATGCCTTTCGGTAGCTGCGAATAGCCAGGCAGACACATCCAGAACAACTTGCTTTTGCCCAGAAACCTCCAGTAGTTTGGTAGGTGGAGTCCCTATCCATTCATAGCCGGCGACCAGCAGATCTTCCTTGTCCCGAAAATGTGCATAAAAAGTAGAGCGTGCTACACCTGCCTTTTCGAGTACATCCTGTATCGTGATCTCACGATAATCCTTTTCCAGAACGAGCAGATACATGGCATCGATAAGCCGCTCACGGGTACGGCGTGCGCGCGCCTTGTGACGGTTGCCGGGGAACACCGCTGCGTTCGGCGCAGTGGCATCAAGTAGCTGATTCATTCTGTGCCTCTGTAGGCAATTATTATCCTGGATAGCCGAATTGCGTATGGCTGAGCGCTGCGCATGGGCTTGCAATGAGCCTGACACAAGCCTGGTAGCCCAGGCAAGCCAAACCCTGGCCGCTGTTCTCCATTCGAAATCGAACGGTTCCAAAATTCTGTCTGTTGTTTGTGTTTCGGCTCCAACCCTAGACTCCGGGTGTCAGTCATTACCGGAGCTAATAATAAATGAACGTCAGTGACGATATAGACAGTGCCGTGCCGCATCACGTGCCTGTTCATCTGGTAAGAAATGTCGACCTGTGGGCCGAACTTACCGCGCAGGGAGAGAAGGCCTATGCCTGGGCAGCAACCCTGCACCAGAGTACTCCTCCTATATTCTGGGTGCCCCGTCTGGGTTTCTTGCCAGGCACCTGGATTCCGCGGCGCGCGGAAGATATGCGGCGGATACTGCAGGATCCAGAGACGTTCAGCAGTGCTGGTTTGACTCCTTACCCCATGCTGCTCGGGGAGAGTTGGCGGTTGACTCCGCTGGAAGTGGATCCGCCAGCCCATGCCAAATACCGTGCATTACTTAACCCGCTGTTTACACCGAAGAAGGTTGATGCGCTCGAGCAGGACATGCGGGACTTGGCGAGCAATCTGATCAACCAGGTCGCAGAAAAAGGGCGCTGCGATTTCAACGAGGCCTTCGCCAAGCCCTTTCCGACCCTGATATTCCTCAAGCTCATGGGCTGGCCTCTGGAAGAGCAGCCTCTGTTCCAGCATTGGACACAGACTCTGATCAAGAGCTTTGACCCACAGGTCGTTACCGACAATGCTCGTGAGATTACCGGCTGGATTCGCGCGCGTATCGCTGAATGCCGCGCCAACCCTGGCGACGACTTTACCAGTTATCTTCTGGCCAGCGAGATTGATGGCCGACCCTTGACTGATGACGAGATGCTCGGCATCAACTTTCTGATCTTCATCGGCGGGCTCGACACCGTTACCTCAAGCATGGGCCTGTTCGTCCATCATCTGGCGCGTAACCCGCAGCAGCAGGCTGCATTGCGGGCTGACCCTGCAATGATCCCCGGCGCTGTTGAGGAAATGCTGCGTTCCTACTCCGTCGTCAATATGCGCCGCACAGTAACCCGAGACGTGCAGATCGGCGAAGCAACCATGAAGACAGGCGACATAGTGCTGATCAGCACAGAGTTGGCCAATCTCGACCCGGAGGTTTTCAACCAGCCTGAGAAGGTCGACTTTCTGCGCAAGCCCGGTTACCCGCCCCATATGGCTTTCTCCTACGGTGTGCACCATTGCGTTGGCACCCACCTTGCGCGCCGCGAATTGCGTATCGCCCTGGAGCTATGGCTTCGTTACTTGCCGCCTTTTCGTATTGCCAGCGGATCCGTTCCGCGCTTCAACGCTTATGGGGTATTCAGTATGGAAGAGCTCGAACTGGAATGGGATGTGCCGACGCGAGGGAGGCCAGAACATGAATGAACGTTACGATTACATCATTGTCGGTGCCGGTTCGGCGGGTTGTGTCATGGCTAATAGGTTGTCCGCCGACCCTGTGGTATCTGTGCTGCTGATCGAAAGCGGCCCGGAACACACCAGCCCGCTGATCGCCATGCCAAGAGGCATCGGCAAGCTGCTCATACCCGGTAATCCACATATATGGGACTACACCGCATCACGCGGCGAGGGCATGGCCGATGAGCTATGGATGAAAGGCAAAGCCATTGGCGGCTCGAGTTCGATCAACGGCATGGTTTACGTGCGCGGCGCACCGGCGGACTATGACGCCTGGGAGGCGCAGGGATGCACTGGCTGGGGCTGGGGCGATATGGGCAGGCAGTTCGTTGCGCTGGAGGATCATCAGCTAGGCAAATCGCAATGGCGCGGAACGGGGGGGCCGTTGAAGGTCACCGTGCACCCCGAGGGTGATGCGCTATGTGATGCGGTTATCGACGCTGCGGCGAGCGTTGGTATACCCACTGTTGCCGACACCAACCACGTGGATTCCGTCAGTCAGGGCGGGTTCGGTTACCAGCCGCAAACTACCTGGAAGGGGCAGCGATTCAGTGCGGCCAAGGCCTTCCTGGATCCGGTGCGAAGCCGTGCCAATCTGACAGTGGTAACCGATACTGACGTACGGCGTATCGAGTTCGCTGGACGGCGCGCGGCAGCAGTGCACGTGCAGGGTAAGTCGGGCGAGCGGCGTATCGATGCAAGCAGGGAAATTCTGCTTTGCGCCGGTGCCATTGAGTCGCCCAAACTATTGCAGCTGTCCGGTATAGGGCCCGCCGGACTATTGCAGTCGCTGGGTATTCCGGTGATCCAGGATGCGCCAGACGTGGGCTGTAACCTGCGCGAGCATGTATATATCGCAGCGCAGTTCCGCGTTACCCATGGCAGCTTCAATCATTGTTTCGGCGGGCTCGGGCTGTTGCGCTCGGTAATACGGTATTTCCTGTTCAGGAAAGGCCCCATGACCCACGCTGCACACGAAGCGGGTGGTTTCGTGAAGACCCGGCAGAGGCTGAAGCGCCCCGATGCCCAGATTGGGGTGAGTCTTTTCTCGATGGCCGGAGACGGCAAAACAGTGGAGATCGATAAACAGCCGGGGATAACGCTCGGTGGGTATTTCATGCACCCTGAGAGCCGGGGCGAGATTCGCATTCAATCCGCTGATCCTGCAGTGCCACCCAAAATCGTTGCCAACTATTTGAGTGCCGAAGCTGACCAGACTGCGGCGATTGCGCTGCTGCAATGGATTCGCAAACTGGCGGCACAGCCTGCGCTCAAGTCTTTTATCGTCGAAGAGCTTACGCCGGGACTTCAGGTGCAGACCGACGACGAGATGCTTGCCGCCTTCCGGCGTTACGGCCAGACGGCATTCCACGTGGCGGGAACCTGTCGCATGGGCATCGATGCGAACGCAGTGCTGGATCCCGAATTACGGGTTCGCGGCGTAGAAGGCCTGCGCGTGATAGATACCTCGATCATGCCTTCACTGGTTTCCGGCAACACCAATGCACCGGCCATGGCCATTGCCATGCGCGCAGCAGAAATCATCACTGGTATTGGCCAACAAGGAGAAGACGCCGCATGACTATTCCATTCACTCATCTCGACAAACTCTACATCGACGGTAGTTGGCAGGCCGCCAGCAGAACCGAAGACGTGCTCAATCCTGCTACCGAAGAGGTGATCGGCCGTGCGCCAGTGGGCAGTGCAGGGACGGCTGAGGCAGCCATTGCAGCCGCACGCCGCGCCTTTGATCACGGTACCTGGCCTTCCTTGAGCATGGCTGAGCGTGCCGGTTATATGCGCCGCCTGCATGCTGCGCTGGTCGCTCGGCGCGAGCAGATAGCGGCGTTGATTATCGCCGAGGTGGGTTGCTCGCAAAATATAACCTACGGCATGCAGGTTGATATGCCGCTGGCGCACGTGCTGACGGCGATTGATCAGTCGCTGCATGCGGAATCGCGGCAAATTCCGATAACAGCAGTACCCAACCCCATGGATCCCAGCGGGTCGATGATCCTCGGCAGCGGCAGTATCGAGCGCGAACCGGTTGGGGTAGTGGCGGGTATTACCGGCTACAACTTTCCCTTTCTGCTCAATCTGGCAAAGGTGTTTCCGGCGTTGCTGGCAGGCAATACGCTGGTCTTGAAACCCTCGCCGTTCACGCCGTATTCGGCACTGCTTTTCGGTGAAATTGCCGAAGAGATCGGTCTGCCGCCGGGCGTGCTCAATATCGTGACCGGTGGAGTGGAGGTCGGCACCTTGCTGAGCAGTGATCCCAGGGTGGATATGGTTTCCTTCACTGGTTCCGAGGCGGTGGGTGTCAGCATCATGAGTCAGGCAGCGACGACCCTCAAACGGGTGCATCTTGAACTGGGTGGCAAGTCGGCGTTGATAGTGCGACATGACGCCGATATTCAGGCGGCGGTGATGGGCGCTGTCGGTGGTCTCACGGTGAACGCCGGGCAGGGTTGCGCGCTCCTTACCCGTTTCCTTGTGCATAACTCCATACGCGAACAATTCGTACAATTTGCCCAGACCCTTGTCGGCCAGCTGAAAGTGGGCAATCCGGCAGATCCCAGCGTGCTGATGGGGCCGCTGATCCGTGAGTCGCAGCGCGCAAAGGTCGAAGAGTTGATCACCAGTGGTCTGGAGCAGGGGGCCACCCTGGTATGCGGTGGCGGCCGTCCTGCCGAGCTTGAGAAGGGCTTTTTCGTCGAGCTGACGCTGTTTGACGATGTGCGCAATGACATGACTATCGCCCAGGAGGAAATCTTCGGGCCAGTCGGTGTGGTGATCGGATTCGACACCGATGAAGAAGCTGTGGCCATCGCCAACGATTCGCGCTTCGGTCTCAACGGCGGCATCGTCAGTGCGGATGCCGCAACAGCGTATCAGATGGCCAAGCGTATCCGGGCAGGCAGCGTATATATCAACGGGGGCGGCGGCACCATGCCTTACGCGCCCATCGGCGGTTACAAGCGCTCGGGCATCGGCCGGGAGTTTGGGCCGGACTGGTTGAAAGAGTTTACCGAGGAAAAGTCCATCATTTATCCAATCGGGCGCTGATTGGTCGTTGACGCGGATAGCCAGTGGAAGGTCGTTCGCAGGTGTAATACGCGAAATCTGCAGACCAATATGGCAGGACGCGACCTGCAGATATACGCGCGTGTAGGGGATAAGGAGCTGTCCGGCTTGGCGCGCCGGCAACTGATCGTGCTGGGGACTACCTGTTGAAACGATTATGTGGGCCAGTCTGAGCGCAGATAGGTGAATGCGTTAGCCATAACAACCCTGAGGGAGAGAGTCCATGCAACACATGACAGCGACATTTCTACTGGCTTCCATGCTTGCACTTGGCGCTTGCAAAGGAAGTGGTGGCAAAAGTGAAGGTATCGATATCGGTAGGAACGAGCCCCGCGCAGAGACGCCTGAGGTGCAGGCAGCGGATGGCGGGATGGGCCAGCCAGCCCTTGCTGCCGGGCTGAATATTCCGCTGGAGACTCTGGGCTACAGTGAGAAGGAGTACTTCCTTTCAGGCACTGCGCGGTCATATCTGTCGCGTGCTGGTCAGGTGCTGACAGAGGACGGCCTGTGGGATATCGAAGCGGGAACTGCCGCGCCGTACGTTACCCGCGCTGTGGTTTATCGGCCACTGGCTGCGGCGAATTTCAATGGCACCGTTATAGTGGAGTGGATGAACGTGACCAGCGGCAGCGATGTCAGTCCGGTGCTGATCTACACTCATAACGAGTTGATCAGGGAGGGCTACGTACTGGTCAGCCTGTCGGCCCAGGCTGCCGGCGTGGAAAGCACCAAGGCACTGGATCCTGAGAGGTACACTCGGCTTCAGCACCCGGGGGACAACCATTCCTACGACATTTTCTCGCAAGTCGGGCAGGCAGTCTGGGATCACGCCGATCTGCTTCTCGACGGGCTCATACCCCAGCGTGTTATAGGTGCCGGCGAGTCGCAATCTGCCTATCGGCTGGTGACCTATGCCAATGCGGTGCATCCGCTGGTCACAGTGTATGACGGTTTTCTTCTGCACAGCCGCCTGGCCAACCCGGCACCGCTCTTCGCTGAGGGTGACGTGTCCGGATCGACGGCGATTCGTCCCGACCTCGGTGTGCCGGTGCTGGTGTTTCAGACGGAAACCGACATCAATGAGGTGACGCGACAGCCTGAGACCTCGACCTACCGGTTATGGGAAGTGGCCGGTACCGCACACTTCGATGCCTACGGCGGAGGGGCCGGTTTGACCGATACCGGGGACGGGCAGGGCGCGGTGCTTGCTGTTCAGGCGCTGTTAAGCCCGCCCAAGTCGGTGTTTGGCTTGATCACGTGCGACAAGCCGATCAACGCAGGACCAATGAACTTCGTATTGAGTGCTGCTATCCATGCGCTGGATAAGTGGGTCAGAACAGGCAACCCTCCGGCCACCGCGAACCAATTGCAGGCGATCGATTTCACTCTCTACAGCCCGAGGCTCGAGCGTGATGCTTCGGGCAATGCTCTGGGCGGCATACGTACGCCCTTCGTCGACGTACCGCTTGCCGTACTCAGTGGAGCCGGCAACTCCGGCGGTAACGGTTTCTGCGGACTGTTCGGCACCACCACACCCTACAATGCGGCTGAGCTGGACGCCCGGTACCCAACTCAGCAGGTATTTGTGAACGCGTGGACTGCAGCCACCGAAGAGGCGGTTGACAAGGGGTTTATTCGCCCTGCGGACGGGCAAGCACTTATCGATGCGGCGAAGCGAGTACAGATCTCCCCTGATATCTAGTAATATGAACGATATTTCTGTTTCTGTGCTTGTTAAGAATATCGTCTGGGATGTCGAGTGGGTTTAGCTTACTATCTGATTTCAAAGGGGTTATTGGTTGGCATAACCGTAGCGGCCCGCTGATATACCTCTTTGCCAGTGAAATTGGCGACCAGTAGCTAACTAAAAATTTACAAAAATGAATTTTATGTTCATTATATCCCTGGCTGAGCCTGACGAATAAAGAGGATAAAGGTATGAGTTCAGATAAGTTTGTTTTCCGTGCTGTTGCTGATCGTGGTCGCTGCTGCGGTTATGGTCTGTGTGCCTCGATCTGTCCCGAAGTCTACAAGCTCGACGACAATGGTCTGGTTTATTTCGACGACGACCGGATTGCGCCGGAACTGGAGGAAGCCGCCCGTGAAGGCGCTGCAGCTTGCCCAGCCGAAGCACTCTGGTTGGTAAAGATTGAAGAATAACCGGCAAGCCCGGTCATCCGTCATGGTCGTTGCGAGGTAGATTTCATGGGACGTTTAAAGGGTAAGGTTGCTCTGATCACGGGTACTGGTGGAGGGCAGGGCAGAGTTGCGGCGCTGCGTTTTGCGCGTGAGGGAGCCCTGGTGGTGGGTTGTGATACCAATGCCGCCGAGCATCAGATCACCGCCGATCTGCTTTCAGAGGAAGGTTTTACCCTGTATGGCAGCGCGCCGGTGGATCTTGGCGACCACGAACAGGCCAAGGCCTGGGTGGAGGCCGCGGTGGCCGAGTTTGGGAAGATCGACATTCTGTACAACAACGCTTCCGCTGCCCGCTTTGCTCCTGTCCAGGACATGACCATTGAAGATTGGCACTTTACCATTCGCAATGAAGTGGATCTGCTGTTTTACACTACCAAATACGCATGGAACCATCTGGCTGAACAAAAGGGCGTGATCATCAACGTGTCCTCCACTGCTGCATGGGGTGGATCCAAGGTGGCCGGTATTTCTGCTCATTCCGCCGCCAAGGGCGCAGTGGTTTCTTTCACCCGCCAGCTGGCAGTGGAGGGCGCACCGGTAGGTATCCGCGCAGTGAGCCTGAGCCCCGGTTTCATTGCTACGCCAGGCACGGCCGCGTTCATGGAGAACCCGGTAGCGCGGGCGGCGCTGCTTGACGGAGTGCTGATGGATCGCCCGGGGGAGCCGGAAGAAGTCGTTTCGATGGCCGTATTCGTGGCGTCGGACGAGGCGTCATTCATTACGGGGTCGGATATCGTCATTGATGGTGGACTTCTGGCCATATAGCCAGCCCCCGCCCCTGGCAGAACGAGGAGGAACAGATGGATATTATTGGACTTGGTTACATGGGCTTTGAAGCCACTGACCTTGATGCCTGGCGCGACTATGGTCCGGCGGTAATGGGCTTTGCGATAGGTCAGAATCCGGAAGGCGATCCGGATTCGTTGTATTTCCGTATGGACGATCGCCGCCACCGTTTCGCCTTTCATCCTGGCAAAGTTGATCGACTGGCCTATCTCGGGTGGGAAGCCAAAGGGCGTATGGAGTTCAAAGCAGCCTGCCAGAAGTTTACCGATGCTGGCGTGGAGTTTACCGTGGGCGACGCCGAGCTATGCGAGAAGCGCGGCGTCAAGGAGCTGATCCGCTTCTTTGACCCGGTGGGCTTCCGGCATGAACTGTTCTACGGGCAGAAGTGGCTACCTGATTCCTTTGTGCCAGGACGTCGCCATGGCGGCTATCTTGCTGGCAGAAGAGGATTGGGCCATGTCGTGCTGATGACACCCGAGTTTCCACCAGAGTTGGAAGATTTCCTTATAAATATCATGGGTTTCCATTGGTATGGCTCGGGTGCTGGCAAGGGTAAGACTGGGTTCTTCCGCTCCAAGCTGAATACCTTCACCAGCCATGATATCGCCTATGGGCACGCTCCTGGCCGTATGGGGATTCAACACGTCGGTCTGTTTGTTGGCAGCTTGCGTGACGTGGGCGAGACCTACGATATCGTGAAGAAGCGCGAGCTGCAGATGATGATGACGCTGGGTCAGCATTCCCAGGATCCACATATTTCCTTCTACCACTTCAATCCTTCAGGCTTCGCTTTTGAATGTATAGCCGAAAGTGAACCCTGGCATGACGATGGGTTCGAGCTGAACCCAGAGAAAATGAGCGTATGGGGCCACGAACTGGTTGGTCCGATTCTGGGGCCTAGCGTTAAAACGCCAGAAGAGGTTGGCGATCCGGAATTCAAGGCCAAGAAGGGTTAGAGGTGCGACTGGCTAGAGTAGAAGATGCGAAGGGCGAGCGGTACTGGGTTCTGTTGCATTCTGATACGGGTTTCGGCCAGCGTATAAATGCCCCGTTCTCCCGTTGGGCCGGCAGCGTCAACAGGGGAGGTATCGGGGCCCTCGACCTGTCGCCGACAGCGCTTGAGCCAGATAGGTTTCGCCTCATAGCCCCCATCGAGCCCGGTGCCCGTATCTTCGGCGTCGGGCTTAATTATTTATCACACCTGACTCGCCTGGGTAGTACCGCGCCTCCTCATCCTCTCGCGTATATCAAACCCGATTCCGCAATCGTTGATCCTGACGGGGTGATTTCCTATCCAGCGATGACCGGCGAGCTGGATTATGAGATCGAGCTGGTTGCAGTTGTCGGCGCGCCCCTGGGCGATGCGGAATATGCCACGTCACGTCTGATGGGATACACGATCGGCAATGATGTCAGTGCGCGTGATGCCGGCAGGGCACTGGGACGGCTGGATCTTTTTACGCAGAAAGGCATGGACGCTACAAGCCCGATAGGGCCTTGGGTGTGTACGCTTGATGAGTTCGGCGGCGCCGGCCAGCCTGAGCTGGACATGCAGCTGAGGGTGAATGGCGAACTGCGCCAGCAGGGCAATACACGGGAGATGATCTTTCCTCTGGATGAGTTGCTCAATTACCTGGATGCCCGCATCGCGCTGCGGCCAGGGGACTTGGTGCTGACCGGCTCCACACATGGGGTGGGGTTGGAAACAGGTCGGTTCCTGCAGCCGGGCGATCTGGTCGAAGCGTCCATTGACGGCATCGGCCTGTTACGCAACCGGGTCGGCTACCGGAAACAACTGACCAGCTCTCGACGCGCTGGGCGGTTGGGGTTTCCGACGCCATAAAGTGGTGATGTCCGATCCGGTACGGCAGTTTCCTTCTTCAGCGTACCCAGTGCTAACTATAAGAGAAAAACGCGAAACATGAATCAACAGGCAACCTGGTTTCCGCTGACGCACCCGCAGTTCCGCTGGTTCTGGGGGGCTGGCGCAGTGGTCAATCTCGCCATCTGGATGCATACCGTCGGCGCAGCATGGATCATGGCCGGCCTGACCGAGTCAGCGTGGATGGTGTCGCTGATCCAGACAGCCATGGCTCTTCCGGTATTTCTCTTCGGTCTGCCGGGAGGCGTCATTGCGGATCTGGTGAACCGGAAATACTGGTTACTGTTCACGCAATCACTGATGCTGACGGCAGCGGCTGTGCTGTTGGTCATGAGCCTGATGGGCGTCCTTAATGTTTGGTCATTGCTGATACTGACCTTCGTCTTGGGGACGGGGAGTGCGTTGAGCATGTCCGCCTGGATGGCCGTAACGCTGACCTTGATCCCGCGTGATATCGTCCCGGCCGCCGTAGCATTGAGCGCCATTTCGACCAATGTGGCGCGTGCGGTAGGCCCAGCGCTGGCCGGTTTGCTCATCGCGCTGACTGGGCCGGCGTCCATGTTTTCGTTGATCGTCCTGTGTTTTCTGTCAGTAATGCTCTTTCTGTTGCTGTGGCGAGCCCATTGGACGCCCGAGGTGCTGCCGCCTGAAACCTTCGTAGGCGGAATGCGCAGCGGGTTGCGCTATATCCGGCACTCTGTGCCGCTCACCAGTTCGCTAAAACAGGTCTTCGTGTTTACCAGTTGCGCCAGCGCGTTATGGGCCTTGCTGCCGCTGATTGCCAGAGACCAGCTGAGTATGGGGGCAGACGGTTATGGCATGCTGATGGGGGCGCTGGGCGCAGGTGCGGTCATTGCCGCCGTAAATCTGACTCGTCTTTATCAGCG
This sequence comes from Halopseudomonas formosensis, assembly GCF_900115905.1. GTDB lineage: Bacteria > Pseudomonadota > Gammaproteobacteria > Pseudomonadales > Pseudomonadaceae > Halopseudomonas > Halopseudomonas formosensis. Next base: position 27,647 of record NZ_FOYD01000017.1, on the reverse strand, counting down.
CGTCTCGCTCAGGATTGTGGTGGTTTGGGGTGCGCTCTTCTTCGCGTTGGTGACGGCTGCGGCGGCGTTACTGGAATCGGCATGGCTGGTCTGGCTGCTGCTGGTGATCGCAGGAATTGCCTGGATGGCGGTGAATGCGACCGTTGCGACTATCATCCAGACTTGCGCGGCTGACTGGGTTCGGGCGCGAGTCGCCTCGGTGTACCTGCTCATGTACATGGGGGCGATGGCGCTGGGCGGTGCAGTTTGGGGGCTTCTGGCCGAGTATCTGGGAACCACCGGCAGCCTGTTGATCTCGGCTGCGGCCATCGTTCTGGGATTGCTGCTTACTCGGAATGGTGTTTTCGTCCTAGGGAGCGAAACCGATTACAGAAGTGTTTCACAGACTGACAAGCTGGTGATCATTGGGGAGGTATCCCATTCAGACGGGCCGGTATCAGTTGAAAACTGTTATCGGGTTGCGGCAGAGAACCAGACGGAATTCATCCGAGCTGCCTACGCTGTAGGCAAGGCACGGCGCCGGAACGGGGCGCGGAACTGGCGGTTGTACCGCGATCTGGCGGATCCGGAACGTTTCGTTGAACGCTTTATCGTGGAGTCCTGGCTGGATTATCTTCGCCAGCGAGCTAGGGTTACCCAGTCTGATCAAGCGCTGGCGGCGGCGCTTAAACATTACCTCGCCGACACGGGCACAGCAACCAAGCGCTATATTTATCAGGCCGATATCGAAGCGGATTGGCGCTGAGATAAATCTCTACCGAAATTCTATTCTTGATAGAGAATATTGGCTATGCTATCGCACAGTACATCAAATCCGTATTAACTCTCATTGTAAAAGCGAATTTAAAAAATGGATGCTGAAGTGGCACGCGATAGTGACAGAAAGATGGTGAAGTCGTCCTTGGTAACTGTCAAGCCGGTGGTCAATGCCGTTCGCATACTCCGCTTCCTTAGCCAGGCTGGCGCTCCGGCGCGCTCCGTGGATATAGCCAGGAAGCTCGATATCAACCCTAGCACCTGCTTTAATATCCTCAGAACGCTGGTGGCCGAAGATATGGTTGAGTTCAACACAATGTCCAAGCGCTATTCGGCGGGGTTCGGCCTGGCCCGTCTGGTCGAACAATTCGTGACTCAGGGGCAAAGGGTGCAGCGGGCCAAGCCGTTGCTGGAAAGCTTCGCAGCTGACTCAAAAGTGACTGTCACGCTGTGGCGTCGGATGGGAAGTGACAGGAGTGTTATCGTCAGTTCCGCAACCTGTCCTACGGATGTCAGTATCAATATGAGTGAAGGGCAGCGGGTGCCCATCCTGATGGGTGCGAGTGGTCGTTTGTTTGCGTCTGAGCTGGATCTGGATGCTGAGCAGCCACGCGAAATGTTTGAAAAAATTCGCTGGGGAGGGCAATTGTCCTATGCCACCTATCGACAACAGGTGGCAGAGGCCGCCGAGCGCGGATGGGCAATTGACGATGGCCATTTTTCAATTGGCATTCTGGCGGTAGCCGCGCCGGTATACTCACCGGCCAGGACGATTGATTACACTGTGTCGGCGGTCATGTTCCGTGGCCAGCGAGACGAGGATGGCATCAGCGAGCTTGGCAAGGCGCTTTGCGGTCTGTGCAATGAATTGCAGGATGTGCTGTTCTAATCTTCAATCGCGCACCAGCAGCAGACTTCCCCCCAGCGGGCCGCCACCGGCAGCAGTTACCGCTATCTGATGATCGGCTATCTGCCGACCTTCTGCCTTGTTCCACAACTGTAGGCAGGCTTCGTGTACATAACCCAGACCGTGCGTGCGGCCACCGGAGAGCTGCCCGCCGTTGGTATTGATCGGGAGTTCCCCGTCCAGCGCAATACGCTGGCCACCCTCTACAAAACGCCCGCTTTCACCCTTTGGGCAAAACCCCAACGCTTCCAACCAGATCATGGTCAAGATGGAAAAACCATCGTATAACTGAGCGGAGCCGACATCCTTCGGCTTGAGGTCGGTGCGAGACCACATCATTCGGCCCACATCGAATGCTGCGCCTTCGGTAAGGGAAATCTGATCCCATGACCAGGGCTGATTGAGAGCTGCCCCGATAGCTTCTATACGGATCGGGGGGTTGCGGCAGTCTTTGGCGATATCCCGTCGGGACAGAATGATGGCCGTCGACGCGTCGCAGTGAACGTCGCAATCGAACATGCGCAGCGGGGTGGAGATCATCCGGGACTGCATGTAGTCATCCATGCTCATCGGAGATCGATAGATTGCCTTGGGGTTGCGCTGCGCGTTGCGACGACAAGTGAGGGCTATCTGTGCCAGTTGCTCGGAGGTGGTGCCATAATCATGAAAATGACGCTGCGCATACATAGCAATGAGATTAGCCGCAGACAGGACATTGAAGGGCGTATACCATTGCCAGGCAAAGCTGCTGTCTCGGCCCGAGGTCTTGTTGCTCAGCGCAGAGGCCTGCCTGTTGTGTTGCCGGGTTGAGGATTCAGTGATGGTGCGAAACACCAGCACGTTTCGGCATAGGCCACTGGCGATTGCCATGGCACCATTGATCAGGCCTGTCAGGGGCCCCGGTCCTTCATAACCTCCTCCAAACCAGTTGACCTCCAGCCCGAGAGCGTTTTTCAGCGCAAGCGGGCCCACTGGCGAAAAGCTGTCCCCGTTATTGTTGTCGCCCGGCCAGCAGGCTATGCCGTCTATGTCCTCCTTGCGCAGGCCCGCATCATTGATTGCTTCCAGGCAGGCATCCAGAGTAAGGCGCATCCCCGATAAGGTAGACGGGCGGCCCACTTCTGATTGGCCGATGCCGGTGATCGCGACATCTTTCTCGTATAGTCGGTCGTACATGCTCAATCCTTCACGAATAGGGGTAGCCAGACATCATTTTCCTGCTGGAACCGCACCCGCACTTTCATTCCTATATGCACCTGCTCGGGCGGTGTGTCTTCGATATTTGTTACGAAGCGAAGATCCTTCTGCTCCTGCAGTTCCACGATGGCAATGACAAAAGGGGCCGTGAGATCGGGGGTCCATGGCTGATGATTGATGGTGAAGCTGGCTATCTTGCCCTTGCCCGACACGCGCTGCGGTGCCACCTCAAAGCTGGTGCACGTGGGGCAGATCGGGGAGGGCGGATGGAAATATCGCTTGCACGCTTCGCATCGGTGAATGAGCAACTCTCCATTCCTGCCTCCCTGCCAGAATGAGTGGTTATCGGCAGTAAGAGCGGGCAGCTTTCTGGGCATCACGCGGTTCCTTAAGGGCAGCCTTGAATTTGCCAAGAGTATCATTTGTACATATGTTAGAAAAGTGTTCTAATCTTTTCCACCGAGCCCCGCTATCTGGCTCGCAATAATAAAGATAACACTAGCTCGTAGAGGACCTTTAGATGACCCTTACCCTGCAAGACCGCGTAGTAATTGTGACGGGCGGTTTTGGCGTGCTCGGCAGTGCTCTGTCCAGGTTGCTTCTCGAACGCGGCGCCCGTGTAGCCGCGCTGGATCTGAGTCCGGCTCCCACGGACATCCCCGTCCATTCCGATTTCCTAGCTGTGGGTGGAGTCAATCTGACCGACCCTGCTTCGGCAGGGGCAGCGATGCATCAGGTTGCCGATGCCTTCGGCCATATCAACGCGATCGTCAACGTGGCGGGCGGCTTTGCTTGGGAAGCGTTTGAGGACGGCGCGCTTGATACCTGGGATCGCATGTATCAGATGAACGTACGAACCGCAGTGGTAAGTACCCACGCGGCGCTGCCGCATATTATGAAGGCGGGCAACGGGCGCGTAGTCAATGTGAGCGCCCTCGCTGCACTCAAGGCTGGCTTTGGTGTGGCGGCCTATGCCGCATCCAAAGCAGGCGTCTCCCGCTTTACCGAATCCCTGGCCGAGGAACTCAAGAGCCGGGATGTGACGGTAAACGCCGTCATGCCCAGCATCATCGACACGCCAGGCAACAGAGCGGATATGCCGGATCAGGATTTTTCCAACTGGGTGACGCCTGAAGCGCTTTCCGCTGTCATCGCGTTCCTGCTGTCTGCGGAAGGGCAAGTCATCACCGGCGCCTGTTTACCGGTGAGCGGCCGGGTATGAGCGGCGTAAAAACAAGGAGATTGTACCCATGAGATTGGTCACTTTTGTCAGTGAAGAAGGATTGGAGCTGGCAGGTGCTCTGTTCGACCAGGATCAGGCGGTTCTTGATCTGCAGAAGGCCTATACCGTGCTCAAGGGTGGCCAGTCGGCTGCGCTGAGCAGTGTACTGGCGCTGGCCGAAGCTGGTGAGGAGGGGTTGTCGTTGGCGCGCGCGCTACTTGCAAAAGCGCCCGTCGAGGCAGTACGTCAGCGGGCTGCCGTGCACCTGCGTGCGCCCATTCAGCCGCCGCCACAGATGCGCGACTGTTCCTGCTTCGAGCTGCATCTGCGCCAGAGTTTTGCTGCCGCACGCCGATTGCGCGCTATGCGCACTCCTGACCCGGAGGCGACACTCAAGGCGATGGATACCAGCGCGGATGATCGGGTTATTGATACCTTCAATCGCCAACCTATCTATTACAAGTGCAACCGGTTTGCCGTGGTAGGTGTGGATGACCAGTTCGAGTGGCCGGCCTTCAGCAAGGCACTGGATTTCGAGCTCGAGTTCGGCTGCTACATCGGCAGGAAGGGCAAGGATATCAAGCGTGAAAATGCGCGCGAGCATATCTTTGGTTACACCATCTTCAACGACATCAGTGCCCGTGATGCCCAGGCCAAGGAGATGAGCGGTATGCTGGGCCCAGCCAAAGGCAAAGATTTTGATACGGCCAACGTGATGGGTCCATGTTTGGTTACTGCAGACGAGCTGGGTGATCCTTACGATCTGAATATGGTCGCACGCGTCAACGGGGAAGAGTGGGGGCGTGGTAATACTCGGGATATGCGCTGGCAGTTCGAGGACGTTATCGCACATATCTCGCAGTCCGAAACTCTTCACGTAGGCGAGTTCCTCGGGTCGGGTACCGTAGGTAACGGCTGCGGACTGGAACAGCTACGGTATCTCAAGCCAGGGGATGTGGTGGAGCTGGAGATAGACGGCATCGGTAAGCTGACCACACAGGTAGGCTCGCCCGGCAATCCGTTCTAATGCTTGCGGCGGCACGAGGAGCTGAGCCTGCTCAAAAAATCGGCGCATGTTAATGCAGATTTAAGTGATTCAATGAAGTTTCGTAACAAATGACTTTGTGGTTTAGTGTACAAATATTGATTAAGTGTTTATGTTTGTGCATGAAGAAGCCTGAATAAGGTCCTTAATAATTGGAGGCGAATATGCTTACAAAATCCAGCCCGGTGCTCTCTGATGGCACCAAGATTTCAGAGCTCATCTATCCGGAAACTCGTGAAGTACAGATGCGCGTGTTGTCTGATCCTGAAATCTACGAGTTGGAGATGGAAAAAATCTTCGGTCGTACCTGGGTGATGTTGGGTCATGAATCAGAGATTCCTGAGCCCAACGATTTCATGGTGCGTGACATGGGATCCGATTCCGTGATCGTTGCCCGTGACAAGAACGGTGAAATTCATGTCACTCTGAACGTCTGCCCTCACCGTGGTATGCGTGTCGCGCTGACTGATTGCGGTAACGCCACAATCCATAAATGTATTTATCACGGCTGGGCTTTCCGTCCCAACGGTGACTTTATTGGCTCACCAGTAAAGCGCGAGTGCATGCATGGCAAGATGCTGCCGAAGGAGGAGCTGGGCCTGAAGAAAGCCCGGGTGACGCTCTACGGCGGTCTGATCTTCGCTACCTGGAATGTCGATGGCCCGTCGTTTGATGAGTTTCTCGGTGATGCCAAGTGGTACTACGACATGCTTTTCCTGCGTAGCGATAAGGGCATGGAGGTTCTCGGGCCGCCACAGCGTTTCATCGTCAATGCAAACTGGAAAACGGCCGGTGAGCAATCTGCGGCGGATGGTTTCCATACGCTGACTCTACATCGCTGGCTGGGAGAGGTCGGTAACTATTCGAAAAAGGGGCCTGGAGAAGAAGAGAGTGATGAGCCTGATCTGACGCCGGAAATGTATGGTGTGGAGGTCAGTTCACCCCATGGCCACGCGCTTCGCTGCATCGACCTGTCGCGTAAAATCCGTCGTTTAACGGGTCTGGAGCCTGACGATCTGACCATTCAGGAGAAACTCGATGCATTGCCGCCGGCAGGCATGACCAAGGATATGGTCGCGCAGTTGGCGAATAACCTGTCTGAGGATCAACTCAAGGTTTTGACCTCCATGCCTCCGCAGGTGGGTGGCATATTCCCGAATATTCTCTTCGGGTTTGTCTATATTCCGCAGCCGGATGGGTCAGTGGTCGGCTCCATGACCATGCATACCTATATCCCGCGTGGCCCCAACAAGCTTGAATTCTGTAATTGGATTTTCGCAGAGAAAGATGCCCCGGAAGAGCTGCGCGAGAAAATGTTGAAGCAGACCATTCAGCTTTTTGGCACGTCAGGCATGGTCGAGCAGGACGACTCTGACACCTGGCCGCATATGACATTAGCCGCCAAGGGGGCGATGGGCCGCCACGTGACGATGAAATATCAGGCTATATATGAAACGGGCAAACCTGAAGGCTGGCCCGGGCCAGGCATCGTCAACGAGGGCTTCACCAAGGACGATACCCAATGGCATTGGTGGCTTTACTGGAATGAGCTGATGAACGCCGAATAAACCCAGATCAACAAGAACAGGAGCTTCTCATGCAGCAAGTTCAAAAACAGAGCCGTGATGTGACTCAGGGTCAATATGTACCTGTCGGATCGGCAGATTACAGCGCTGTCCTCACTTTTTTATACGAAGAGGCTGCGCTGCTCGACCAGTTACGCCTGAGCGAATGGGGCGAGCGTCTGGCCACTGACCTCGTCTATACTGCGCCGTTGCGCCATACCCGTCTGGGCGTGGACCATGCCAAGAGCTTTGTGCGGTCTGTGATGCATTTTCATGATGATTATCGTTCGATAATGGGGCGCATCCTGCGGCTTTCCGGCCAGAGCGCCTGGGCTGAGGATCCACCGTCACGTACACGGCGCTTGATTACCAACGTTCTGATTCGTGAAACGGCCAATTCGAATGAGTTTGATGTCACCAGCTACATGCTGCTGACACGCAGCCGTTTCAGCGATCATAATGTGGATGTGATTAGTTGCGAACGTCGGGATCTTATCCGCCGGGAGGCGGATGGCAGCTTCAAACTGGCCAGGCGTGAAGCCCTGCTGGATCAGTCAGTGATTGGTACTCCCAACCTGGCCGTGTTCCTGTAAGAGTTCGGTTCGGTTGCTTTGAGAGTACAAAAGCCCGTCTATTTGGCGGGCTTCTTCTTTATGGGTTGAAGTGCGGTTTGAGAAGAAATCGTTGGGCGGATCTGATCTTCAAGCCCCGCGAGCCAGTCCTGGTCCCCAGCGCAGAGGAGATCCTCGCAGCCAGTAAAATCCTGGGTCGAGCCTTTCATGCGCAACGCATGCTCGGCGCGCTCAGGTTGCTGAGCAAAACAGAGCCCGGTGTTGCGGGCATGGCGTTCAGCGTCCAAGTCGAATTCACGCCCCCGTGAGATGATGGTGCAGCGGCGCAATAACAAGGCGGCTTCGGCCTCCTCCGGCGGAAGGGTCTTGATCGCCCAGCCAGCCATGCCATGATTCAGATCCACTCCGGTATAAGGGGCAGGGCTTTCTATGAGCGTCCCCTGAGTCTGCCATTGAAGAACCTGCTGGCCATCTCGCAGTAGCCGCGGCGCCGTACGGCCAGCCACCCGTTTGGCGATGGTGATGTCGTATACGCGGCGCAATGTACCCCGCGCTGCGGCAGCGATAGCCAGCCCTGCCAGATCAAGCATATGGGTACATTGATGGCGACTGTCCGTTGCCCTGGTGACGCTGTGGGCTATTTCGGACAGAGACATGCCTATCAGTGATTCGAGCGATTTTGCAGCGGCCGGGCAGGCTGTGAAAGGGAATCGGACAGCGTAACCTTTCACTGCGGTGACAGTCCCGTGCTGGTGTTGAATGCTGACTCTGAAATGGTGGAAGTCATCTTCCAGAGCCGCTCGAACTTCACCGTTATGCTGGGTGTGGATCTCCACGCGACGACGAAAAATCATTATATATGCCCTTGGAAAACGAAATGGATTTGAAGTGGAAGAACCGATAAATGTAGGATAATATGAACATTAACAAAAAAAGTGTTTATTAAGAAGGCTGCTGATTATGAGACTGCTCGAGAACAAGGTTGCCTTGATCACCGGTGCCGGCGGAGGCATCGGGGAAGGCGTCGCGCGCTATTTTGTCAAACAAGGCGCGGCTGTTGTGGTCGCCGAGCTGAACCCGGCCCTGGGCGAAGCGGTCGTCTCCGATCTGCGCACGCAAGGTGGCCGGGCCTTGTTCTTCAAGACAGATGTCTCGGATAAGCAGAATATAATTGATGCGGTTCAGGCTGCGCAGGAGCACTTTGGCGGGCTGGATATTCTGGTCAACAACGCTTTTGCCCCCACACCCAATGTGCTGATGGAAGATAAATCCGATGAGATGCTCGAGCAGACGTTGGGCACGACGGTATGGGCAGCTTGGTGGGCCATGCGCGCGGCGTTGCCATTGATGCGCAAAAGGGGTGGCGGAGCCATCATAAATTTCTATTCCATTGATACCGAAATCGGTGCCTGGCTGCATGCCGATTATAATACTGCCAAGTCGGCGATCCTCGGACTTACGCGCAGTGCGGCTGCCGAGTGGGGGCGTTTCAATATCAGAGTGAACGCCATCGCACCGACCGCAATGGGTGCCACCTTTCACAAGCTGGCGGCCGAGAATCCAGGGTTCGCAGAGCGCTCTGCATCCATGCGGCCCTTGGGGCGCTGCGGCGAGCCTGAAGCGGATATTGGCCCGGTAGTAGCCTTCCTCGCTTCCGAGATGGCCCGGTTCGTGACGGGAGAATCGATTCATGTGGATGGCGGCCTACACCTGCCGGGCTACAACTCAAGACCCGCCGATATACCCGTGAAGGAGTACTGAGTTCGGTTGTGTGGAGGGGCTGGATCGGAAGGATCCGAGGCCCGTGATGCTTTTCTCGCAGATCTTCTGTTGCCTGCTAGTAACTCATACCTCAGATACTCTTGGCTTCAGACAGCTGCGGAGCTGTGGGCAGCGGTCATGAGAGTGATAGCTCTGCGCATTGCGCAGAGCTATAGGGTAGATCAGCGTTTCTTGACGCTGATGTTGGTATCTTCCAGATCCCAAGTGTTTTCTGTCTTGCCCTCATCACGCAGTTGGTATTTGAGCACGCGGCCTTGGGGGTTCTTGGGCAGGGTGCTGCGAAATTCGATATAGCGGGGGAGGGCATAATAGGGCACTACATCCGTGGCCCAGTGAAACAGCTCCTCCTCCGTGAGTTTCGCGTCCTCGTGCAGAACGGCGGTAACTTTCACATCGTCTTCGCCCTTGTCTGACAATACCGCGTGTACTGCCACTTCTGAAATGGCCGGGTGGGCGGCGAAGGCTGACTCCATTTCGAAGCTGGATATGTTTTCACCACGGCGTCGCAGATAGTCCTTCTTGCGGTCAACGAAGAAGAAGAACCCGTCTTCGTCGAACTTCCCGATGTCTCCGGTGTGAAACCACATATTCTTCATCACTTCCAATGTTGCTTCAGGTCGGCGCCAGTACCCCTGGAACATGATATCCGGGCGTAGCGGGCGAACAACGATTTCCCCCGGTACGTTGGGCGGAACTTCATGATCATTATCGTCCACGATACGCACGTCAAAATCCGGTATGCGCTTGCCGGATGAACCGGGCTTGGCATACTCGCCAGCGGCAAGCGAGGTGATCACGCAAGCTTCGGTAAGGCCGTAGCCGTTGCCGCCAACGAGCCGTGTGCCGAAGCGTGAACGCCATATTTCCTTAGTTTCCTCCGTGTAGGGATTGCCGCGGGCAGTATGAATTTGCCCGTAGCAGCGCTTCATTGCATCGTTGTCTGGAGCTTTTGCCAGAAGTCCACCCATTCCACCAAGAATGGAAGCGATGGTCGCGCCGCTGCGTTCCACCTCCGGCCAGAAGTTGGAAACGGAGAAGCGGGGGAGGATGGCGGCCCGGGCGCCAACCATGATGCTGGCGATGATGGTCACGCACAGAGCATTCATATGAAACAGGGGCAAGGGAGTGATGGTTACGTCATTTTCATTTGCCGGACCGGAACGCAGCTGCAAGCGCGCCAGATTGCACATGAAGTTGTAGCTGATCATGCATCCTTTGGAGGGGCCGGTGGTGCCTGAGGTGTAGATCAAACAGGACAGATCGGACGGCGCTGGCTTCACTTCAAACGGCGTCGCATCCTGACCTCTATGTTCATCAAGCGCGGCAACAGGAACTGCACAGTCGATAGCTGTCTCAAGTGTGTCGCGATAAAGAACGAGCTTGAGGGCATCAAGCTGGCCGGCGACGGCGGCTACGCGTTCCAGGTAAGACGCTTCGCAAATCAGCAGCTGGGTGTCGGCATCGGCTATCTGGTGGCGCAGGAACTCCCCGCGCAAGGCGGTATTGATGGGCACACTGACAGCGCAGAGCTTGTTAACTGCCAGCCAGCAGACAACAGCGTCAATATTGTTGTCCAGCATGGTGACGACCGTATGGCCAGCCTGAACACCCAGTTCAGACAAGGAGTGGGCAAGCTTGGTAGACATTAAATCAACATCACGAAAAGTGTATAACTCTCCGCTAAAATCGAGGAAGACTCGTTCTGGATGGCGTGCAACAGCTCGATCCAGCGCTGCGATCACCGTGTCCTGCTCTCCAACGAACCACGTCTCTGCATTTCCAGTACCACTCATACGAAATCTCCTTCCGGCCAGCTCACTATGGGAGCTTGATGATTTTATTTTTAATGCAGAATCCAATTCTATATTGTATTTTTTGCGTTGTCTCTAGCAAGAGTTGAACAGAAACTGCTGATTGTGACCAGTTAAACTGATAGACTTGCCTTTGATGACGCTGACAGGGGGACACTATGCTTGATAAGGAAGCTGCAGAGACTGAAGTAATGAGGGGTAAGGGGGAGTCAGTAAGCCGTTCGGGTGCCGCGCGTAGGCCGGATCCAGTTCTGACGGGGGGGAAAACGCGGTCAGTGAAGCCCAACCGTCGATCTGAAGAAACGATCAGCAGCATTTTGCGGGCCACCGAAGAAGTGGTGCTGCTTTCTGGTGCTGATCGTATTTCCATTCTTGAGGTGTGCAAGCTGGCAGGTGTGTCCCGCGGTACCTTCTACCGTTATTTTTCCTCCCAGGAGGATCTGCTTGATACGTTCTCCCGCCACAAGCGGGATGATTTCCATCAGGTTCTGCTCAATACTATCAGCACTGTCGAGGAGCCTGAAGCGCGGCTCAATGCGTTTATCAGCTTTATCGATGACTACCTGGAGCAAAGCCGGGCACGGCGTTTGCTGGTTGTGGCGCCGGAATATGCGCTGGGTTTCTTCAGGCGTATCTTTCATGACTCGATCCTTCGTTTTCAGGATACGCTGGATATCGTCTTCGATGACTGGGATGCGAGGCTTGGGGTCAAGCTGGACAGGGAGTTGATCTGCGAAATGATTATTCGTTATGTGCTGAGCGAGGTGCTGGTTCCGGAGAGAGCTGGTCGGCGGCTGTTGCCCGTGCGGGTGAAAAGACTTTTCGCTTCATTGATCATGGGTTCCACCTCCCGAACCCGTCGCTGAATTCGGGGGCCTGCTGCCCCAGAACATTCCCGCCCCCGCCCTGGGGGCCTGGAACGCGCTTTGCGTTATAGCTGTAGTGCTCCGGTTTACGATGTTTGAACACTACTACAGGATCTGTAGCAATCCGCTTCGCCACTCTTTTTGTATGTTTCTCTGCACCTTTCCCCGCGAACCGCTGCTGACTGCTGCGCGTTCTGTTCACGGCTAGTCAAATAATCTGTTAAAAAGCAATTGGTTATCTGGTTTTCCCCGGTGTTGGGAACGGTAGAATCGACTTGATGCTTTACGCCAGAAACCTGTTCAGACTGCAAAAAAGTTGAACAGATTTTGGGTTTCTGATCAATCTGTATTATGCTGTGAGGTGCAAGCCAGGCGCATTGAAAGATTCAACGCCTGTGCGCCTTCACCCAGAACAATCAGAACAGGGGTTTACCTCATGCTTATCGATCTTCATGCACATGCGCCGCACCCGGAATACTACGATCAGCACCCGTATTGGGGACCGGCTTTTGAATCGCAACCTGACGGTGATATTAAGCTGCGGGTTGGTGAGTGGATTCTTACACTGGGCGCGCCGGAACGGAAAAAGGCCCTGCGTGAGGCCCACGCCCGTGGCGAAACGCTGCAGGTAGCCGAATACATGGCGAAATGGGCTGACCCTCAGCATCGTCTTGCCGCGATGGACGCCGCTGGTCAGAATGCCCAGGTCATCTCCGTGCCAAGTCACTGCTACATGTACTGGGCTGAACCCGAGTTTGGCGTTCCCTTTGCCAGAACGGTGAACGACTCACTGGCCAAGTATTGCTCCGGAGCACCTGATCGCCTTATGTTCTGGGCGCATGCACCGTTGAACGTGCCTGTCGAGGCGGCCAAGGAGATTCGTCGGGCGGTCACCGAGCTGGGCGCCAAAGGCCTGGTAGCCGGTGGTTCCAACTTCGGCGGACTGGAGTTCGATTCGCCGGAAATGGATCCCGTCTGGGAGGCGCTGTGTGACCTGGATGTGCCCATGTTTGTGCACGGCTACAACCAGTCAGTGACCTGGGGCAAGGAAGCCAATACCGACCGTTACGAAACAACCGCGATCGTCGGCATGAACTACGACGAAACCAAATGTTTCTGGTACATGATCAACGGTGGTGTATTCGATCGCTTCCCGAACCTGAAGGTCTACATTACGCACGGCGGCGGTTATGTACCCTATCAGCTCGGTCGGATGGCGCAGACCAACCCGAACCTTGACGTGTCCTATAACAAGAAGCCTTTCCTGGAGTATCTGCGCAACTTCTATTTTGACGTCGAGTTGCACGAAGTGCCCATGCGCCAGGCAATGGTGGAAGTGATTGGTGCTGACCGGGTGCTTTACGGTTCCAATTTTGGCGGCAGTGATGCAGTACGTCATGACCTGACCTCGGATCTGAAGCTTTCCCAGGAAGATATGGATCGCATCCGGTGGAAGAATGCCTGTGAGCTGCTGCACCTGGATCCGGCGAAGATCGGCAAGGTGGGAGACCCCGCCAAATCAGCCGGTAAGGTAGGTGCCTGATGAAACTGGCACGCTGCTCTCTTAACGGCGGCAAGCCCTTCTGGGCTGTCGTCGATCTCGAGCATGACGAAGTCAATCCGATCCTGGGTGATTTTCAGGAATGGGCACCCCGAGTAGCCGGTGGTGCCGGGATCAGCGCATTGTCACTGGCTGCCAAGCCAGTGGCGATGGCTGATATCGTGCTCCTGCCACCAGTTGATCCGACCAATCGTGTGGTGGTGGCGGGTGCCAACTATCTTGCGCATCTGCAGGATGATTTCGGGCTTGACACACCCCTCCAGCCGTTCGCTTTCCTCAAGGCCTACGGTGCCTTGATTGGCGCGAATGATCCAATCCGTTATCCACCACTCACCAAGGAGCTGGATCATGAGGTGGAGCTTGTGGCGGTGATCGGCAGCAGCCAGATCGATCTGCAGAACCCGCTTGCTTGTGTGCTCGGCTATACCGTGGGCAATGACGTCAGTGCGCGAGATCTGCAGCGTAGCGGCCCCAAAGGTATTGGCATGGATCTGTTTTCTGCCAAAAGCCAGGATCGCACCACGGGTGTAGGGCCGTGGATTGTCACCAAGGATGAGTTTCCACAGGGTTCGCCCAAGCTGCGTCTGACACTGGCGGTAAACGGCGAAGTACGTCAGGACGGAACAACGGCCGACATGACCTGGGATGTGGGCGAGCTGATTGCTTTCGTGCATGCGCGGTCGAGTTTCGCCTGCGGAGATATTCTCTTCACCGGATCACCTGCCGGTGTTGGCATGGGAACCGGACGTTTCCTGAGTCCAGGGGATGTCGTGGAAGCCTCCATCGAGGGTATTGGTACGCTCCGCAACGTGGTCAGTGAAGAAAACGTATAAGAGGCTCTTTATCATGGGTGCTGACAAAAGCAACAAGGTAGTGGTAGTGGGCGCAGGTCTGATGGGCACCGGTATTGCCCATGCCTTCGCGAGCTCAGGTTTCGAGACAGTATTGGTGGATACCAATGCCGCTGCCCTCGAGAAAGCCTATGCAAGTGTTGAAAAAATATTGGGTGATGGTGTCCGGTTGGGCAAGGTCAGTGAAGAGAAGGGGCGGGCTGCCCTGGATCGGCTGACGGTCAATGCAGAGTTGTCCGAGGCGGCAGTAGGCGCCAACCTGCTCGTGGAGACCGTTTCCGAACAGCTTGCAATCAAGAAAGCGGTGGTTATGCAGGCCGCCAGTCTGATGGTGGATAACGCCATCATCGCCAGTAACACGTCGGCCCTGAGTGTCACCGAAATTGCAGCATCGGTTCCTGCTCCCGAGCGCTTCATAGGGATGCATTTTTTCAATCCGGTGCACAAGATGAAGCTGGTCGAGCTGGTTCGCGGACTGGCTACCAGCGATGAAACTGTCGCGAGGGTCAAGGATCTTTGCGATGCGATTGGCAAGACGTCAATCACCGTCAACGAATCTCCCGGCCTGACTACCAGTCGCATGTCTGCGCTGTTGGGTAATGAGGCGATGTATATGCTTCAGGAGGGCATCGCTACCGCCGAAGATATCGATACTGCGCTCCGTATGGGCTTCAATCACCCTATGGGTCCGCTCGAACTGGGCGATCTCACAGGCTGGGACACGCGCCTGTCCGTACTGCGTTACTTGCATGAAACGCTGGGTGAGAAGTTTCGGCCTTGCCCGCTGATCATCAAGATGGTCGCTGCCGGACGGCTGGGGCGCAAGACCGGGCACGGCGTATATCAGTACCATGAAGGCAATCGAGTTCCCGGTTCCGGGCTCAAAGGAAGTGCGTTATGAATGATATCGTCATTGTCGACGCAGTACGCACGCCGGTTGGCCGCTTTCGCGGCAGCCTGGCTGGCGTCCGTGCCGACCACCTGGGCTCGTTGGTCATCAATGAGCTGTTGCAGCGCACGGGGCTTTCCGCCGAGCAGATTGATGACGTCATCTTCGGTTGTGTGACGCAGATCGGAGAGCAGTCGGCCAACGTCGCGCGCACGGCCCTGTTGGGCGCGGGCTGGCCCGCTTCTGTGCCGGGCCTGACGCTGGATCGCAAGTGCGGCTCCGGTGAAGCGGCGGTACATGCTGCAGTGGGCGCCATTGCAGCCGGAGCTGCAGAGATCGTGATTGCCGGTGGAGTGGAAAGCATGAGCCGGGTGCCTATGGGCAGCAACCGCGAGATACATGGCGAAGCGTTCGGCTGGATGGCGCTGGAGCGACACGAGCTGACCTCCCAGGGCGAGGCAGCGGAGCGCGTGGCGGAAAAATGGCAGATCAGCCGTGATGAGCTGGACGCATTCGCTCTTGAAAGCCATCGTCGGGCGGCCGTTGCTGCGGATGCTGGGTATTTCGAACAAGAGATTGTTCCAGTACCGGTAGGCGAATACTGCGAGAAGGGCTATGAGGGTTTCACCGGGCTGCTTACTGCCGATGAAACCATTCGGCGCGACACCTCTCTTGAAAAGCTGGCTAGCCTGAAGACCAGCTTCCGTCCGGAGAACGGGCGAATCACGGCAGGTAATTCGTCGCAAATTTCTGATGGTGCTGCTGCGCTGCTGCTGATGTCCGCGGAGACGGCGTCCCGTTTGGGCCTGAAGCCTCGGGCGCGGATCAGAGCGATTGTAACGGTGGGCGCGGATCCAACGCTGATGCTCACGGGTCCCATTGAGGCTACGCGTAAAATTCTGGCCAAAGCCGATCTGAAGATCGACGATGTAGATCTGTTCGAGATCAACGAAGCCTTTGCATCCGTACCTATCGCCTGGCTCAGGGAAATAGGCGTGTCGGCAGATCGCCTGAATGTGAATGGCGGTGCCATTGCCCTTGGCCACCCTCTAGGTGCAAGTGGCGCACGGATCATGACTTCAATGTTGAATGAGCTGGAACGTCGTAACGGTCGCTACGCCATGCAGGCGATATGCTGCGCTGGTGGCATGGGAACCGCTACGCTGATCGAACGCCTGGTCTGACAAGTATGCCGACCAGGGTCGGCGCGAGGTGGTTTATGTCACGAATTTCACCCGTTCCGCTGTCGGCTTTACCAGATAGCCTGGCAGATACCCTGGAGCGGGGGCTGCAGTCAGGAATGCTCAGCTCCAGCGTGCCAGTACAGGTATGGGCGCATCGTCCAGCGCTTGCGCAAGGCTGGCTCGCGTTGCTAGAACAGTTTCATTTCCACAGTCTGTTGAGCGAGCGTGTGCGCGAGCTGGTGCGGCTGAAGGTCGCCAGCGTCACTACCTGCCAAGTTTGCCAACTGGCACGAAAGTCGGAGGAGGTAAGCGAAGAGGATATCGCTTGCCTGGCGACGGACAGTGATCGGTTTACTCCCGCCGAGCAGGCTGCCCTGACATTTGCCGGTCTTTTCGCCGGCGACTACATGGAGCTGGACGACAAGCACTATGCGGCGCTGGCACCATATTTCAGTGAGCCTCAGATTACCGAGCTCAATATGTATTGCGCTCTGATGCTGGCGGGCGGGCGTATGACCTATGTCCAGCAGGCATATTGATTATGGGAATGAGCCAATCCCAAGTGGTAGTGTGGGGGGGATGGAAGTTAATCAAAATATTTAAAAGGGTTCAATTACGCTGCCGCGGAGCTTAAGCTTTAGTCAGCGACCGAACTTCAGACCCTGTAGCTAGCCTGACAAAATTAATAGAATATTAAAGGGAGACGATCATGTCCAATGCGCCCAAAAGCGAGCTGGAGAAGGTGTTTGCCGATGTGGCAAGCAATTATCAAGGTAGTGATATCGACCTTCACGCCGTTTACGCGAAGATGCGGAAAACCAACCCTGTCATGGAAGGTAATTTCATGGAGCAGTTGGGGGTGCCGTCTATAGCGGGGGTGGATCCGAATCGCCCGTGCTTCACGCTGTTCAAATATGACGATGTCATGCAGGTAATGCGAGATGCTTCAAAATTTACCAGCGGATTTATCGCTGAAGGTCTGGGTGCGTTCTTCGACGGATTGATCCTTACAGCAATGGACGGCGAGCAGCACAGGAACATGCGTAATCTGCTGCAGCCAGTATTCATGCCGGATACGGTCAATCGCTGGAAAGAGGATCGCATAGACGGGGTCATCCGGGAAGAATTCATTAAGCCCCTGGTTCCGCAGAAGAAGGCGGATCTGATGGACTTCGCTCTGTATTTTCCCATCAGGGTGATTTATTCGTTGATTGGCTTCCCCAGCGATCAACCTGAAAAAATCAAACAGTACGCCGCCTGGGCGCTAGCCATTCTGGCCGGGCCGCAGGTTGACCCGGCCAAGGCTCAGGCAGCCAAGAAGGCAGCGATGGAAGCGGCGGGTGCGCTCTATGACGCCATCAAGCTGGTCGTCGCTGAGCGTCGCGCCGAGGGTGGCTCAGGCGATGATCTGATCAGTCGTCTCATCCAGGCTGAATATGAGGGTCGCTCGTTGGATGATCACGAAATTACTACATTTGTGCGCTCATTGTTACCGGCCGCTGGGGAAACCACCACGCGTACGTTTGGCACCCTGATGACGTTGTTGCTTGAGAATCCCGAGTTGCTGGAGCGCGTGCGCAATGATCGCAATCTGGTCAACAAGGCCATCGATGAGTCCATTCGCTATGAACCGGTAGCGACATTCAAGGTTCGCCAGGCCGCAGAGGACACCGAGATTCGTGGCGTCAAGATTCCAAAGGGCGCGATGGTCTCCTGCATCGTCAGCTCCGCCAACCGCGATGAAGACGTCTATGAGAATGCCGACGTGTTTGATATTGACCGTCGTCCGCGTCCCTCGTTCGGTTTTGGTTTCGGCCCCCATATGTGTATTGGTCAGTTCGTGGCCAAGACGGAAATCAACTGCGCGCTCAATGCTGTACTGGACATGATGCCTAATATACGGCTCGATCCGTCGAAGCCTGCCCCCGAGATCACCGGTGCCCAATTGCGCGGCCCGCATCAGTTGCACGTTATCTGGGATTGATGCTCTCTTTCTAGAGGCTTGAACAGGCCGTCCAGCTCTGCTGGCGGCCTTTTTTCGTTCAGATTCCCATTCTTACCCCTTTTCTGCAGCCGATCGGTGCCGCTGGCAGTTCCGCAAAAAATCTTATATACACACAAATCAAAAAAGTGTTTAAATTTTGTGTATCTTGGTCTATCATGAGTCAACAATCACAATCCGCTAAAAGCGAAGGGGAACAACCATGAAACTCGACGACCTCATCCTTGTAAGTGTGGACGATCACGCCATTGAGCCGCCGGACGCGTTCAAGCACCACATGCCAGAAAAATTCAAAGGTCGAGAGCCGCGCGTTGAGAAACGGGGTGAGCGCGATGTATGGGTCTTCGAGGATGAAGCCACTGGATACATGGGGCTTAATTCCGTTGTAGGACGCCCGAAGGAAGAATACGGGATGGAACCGCTTGGCTACGACCAGATGCGCCGTGGCACATGGGACGTCAAGGCCCGGGTGGATGACATGAATGCTAACGGGGTGCTTGGCTCCCTGTGTTTTCCAACCTTTCCTGGCTTTGCCGGTCAGCGCTTCCAGGCCCATTCGAACAGAGACGTCGCCTTGGCGGCGATTCGCGCCTATAACGACTGGCATCTGTATGACTGGTGTAATGCCATGCCGGGCCGTTTCATCCCCCTGATGCTGGTGCCCTATTGGGACATGAACGCAGCAGTTGCTGAGATCAAGCGGCTATCGGCGCAAGGTGTGCACGCGCTGTCGTTCTCCGACAATCCTGCCCGCCTGGGTTATCCGTCGATCCACGACGAGTACTGGGACCCGATGTGGAAGGCATGTGCCGACAACAACGTAGTGATCTGCTGTCACATCGGATCGGGGGGCAAGGCTGAGCATGCTTCGGATCTGTCGCCCATTGACGCCTGGATCACCACCATGCCGATCTCCATCGCCAATGCGGCGGCGGATTGGATCTGGGCACCCATGTGGAAGAAGTACCCCACGCTGCGTATGGCGTTGTCCGAGGGCAGCATTGGCTGGGTGCCGTACCTGCTGGAACGCGCTGACTTTACTCACCGTCACCATAGCGCCTGGACCAACGCGGACTTCGGTGGAAAGATGCCGAGCGATATCTTCCACAAGCATTTCATTACCTGCTTCATCGAAGACAACTTCGGCCTGCAGAACCTGCACTTCATGAATGAAGACATGGTCACCTGGGAAAGCGATTACCCGCACTCCGACTGCACTTGGCCTGAGTCGCCCGAGACTGTTTGGGCGGGCCTCAAGCACCTGACCCGTCAGCAGATCGACAAGGTCACTCACCTCAACGCAATGCGGGAGTTCTCGTATGATCCGTTCTCGATTCTGGGTCGTGAGAACTGCACGGTTGCCGCTCTGCGTGCCCAGGCTACGCATGTCAGCACCGAGCCCGCGTTGGGATTGGGTGGTGCAGGGGTAACGCGCAAGGATGGCAAGCCCGTTACATCCGGCGATATCAACGCGATGTTCGACGCAGCAGACGCAAAAACGGCAATTTGACCGGCAGCTGATATTGCCGCTCCAGCGGGGCGCCCGCTGGAGTGGCGGCGGGCAGCCCCGCCGGTTGCTGCCTGAGGTGCTTTGAGTAGCCAAGAGTGACTTGTTGATGAGTATCTCCCAGTTTAAATACAGCACTATTCCCGATGAGGCAGAGGCGCTTCGCCAGGAAGTCAGAGCGTTTCTGGCAGAAGCGCTGAAAGGTTATCCCGCAGTGAAGCGTGCCTATTCCTGGATGGGATTCGACGCGCAGTTCAGTCGTTTGCTTGGTTCCAGAGGCTGGTTGGGGATGGCCCTGCCGAAGCAGTACGGTGGTGGCGAAGCGTCACCCTTTGCCCGTTACGTGATCATCGAGGAATTGCTCGCCGCTGGCGCGCCGGTTTCGGCGCACTGGATCGCGGATCGCCAGAGCGCACCCTTGATACTGCGCTTTGGTACCGAAGCGCAGAGAGAAAAATATCTCCCGCCGATCTGTCGCGGAGAGAGCTATTTCTGTATCGGAATGAGCGAACCCAACTCCGGTTCCGATCTGGCGTCGATCACATCTAACGCACAGAAGACTGAGGCAGGTTGGTTGCTCAATGGGCAAAAGGTCTGGACTACCAACGCCCAGCATTCGCATTACATGATTGCCCTGGTGCGTACAGGTGACAAAGAGGAGAGCGGTCGGCACGGCGGTATGTCGCAGTTCATTATCGACCTGTCCTTGCCTGGCGTTACGATACGGCCGATTGCCGATCTGTCCGGCAACGAGCATTTCAATGAAGTGTTCTTCGATAACGTCCAGCTTGATAACGATGCGCTGATTGGCGCGGAAGGCAACGGCTGGGGCCAGGTGACCGCCGAGCTGGCATTCGAGCGCAGCGGCCCGGAGCGCTTTCTGAGCAGTATCGCCCTCATACACACGGCCATTGCCGCCATCGGCAAACAGCCTGATGCGTTGCAGGCGCGCGATATCGGGCGCATCACCGCACGATTGGTCACATTGCGCAATATGTCCCTGGCCGTTACGCAGCAACTCAGCGAAGGGCAGAATCCGGCCTGGGCCGCTTCCTGCGTCAAGGATCTGGGCAACGTGTTTGAACAGGATCTCCCCGAAATACTGCAGTTGCTGGTTGAAGATCAGCCGCAGGTGGGAGGAGGGTCCGACCACGCGCAGGTGCTGGCGTATCTGACCCAGATGGCTCCTTCCTTCTCGCTGCGTGGAGGTACTCGTGAAATCCTCCGCGGGATCATTGCACGTGGACTGGGGCTTCGATAATGAGAGAACTTTTTGAGTCGACTATAGAGCGTCTGTTGAGTGATATCGCTACGCCGGAATATGTCCGCGCGGCCGAACAGAACGTGTGGCCAGCCGATCTTTGGCGAGCGCTCGAGGAAAACGGCATTACGCTTGCCGGAGCGCCGGAGGAAGTGGGCGGTTCCGAGGCCAGCTGGGCTGACCTTTTTGTTATCGTGCGTGCGGCCGGTCAGCATGCCGCACCAGTGCCGCTGGTCGAAATGCTGCTGGGTAACTGGTTGCTTGAGCAATGCGGTATCGGTTCGCGCAGCGGAATCCTGACTGTTGCCACTGACTCCACCCTGACATGTTCTGCTGGTGCGCTGTCAGGTGAACTGCGTTATGTCCCCTGGGGACGTAACGCCGAACTGGTGGTTACTGTCGTGACCAGCGACGAGGGGTATGACGTGGTGTTGCTGGAGCCGGCCGCCGCAGAACGTATTGTGGAGGGGGTGAACGTTGCTGGTGAGCCGCGCGATATATTGCATTTTTCCGCCGCGCTGCCCTTGGCTTCGGTGCCATTGCCTGCCGGATTGTCGCCTTCGGTGCTGTTGGCTGGCGGTGCGATGCTGCGCTCTGCGCAGATTGCGGGTGCCTTGACGGCCATCATGACACTCACCTCGGCCTATGCAGGCGAGCGAAAACAGTTTGGTCGTCCCATCTCCGCGTTTCAGGCCATCCAGCAACAGCTCGCCGTGCTGGCTGAACAGACTGCAGCCGCGAACATCGCAGCCGAAGCAGCATTTGCGCAGTCTGATACAGCATTGGCGACATTCAGCATCGCTGCGGCCAAGGTCAGCACCTCCGATGCGGCCAGCCAGGCCACTAGTATCGGGCATTCGGTGCATGGTGCGATTGGCTTTACGCGGGAATACTCGCTCCATTTGCTGACCCGCAGGTTGTGGGCCTGGCGCAGCGAATTCGGCTCGTCCACCTATTGGAGCAAGTTGCTCGGAGAGGCTGTGTGCAATGCCGGTGCGGAAGGTTTCTGGCCGCTCATCACGCAATCACACAACGAACAGCTTCCTATTTCAGAATAAGGATGACACCCATGGAGCAATTTCTTCAAGTTGAAAGAAACGGCGGTGTAGTAGTGGTGAGGATGAACAGTCCGGATACCCGCAACGCGCTGTCCGACCCTGTGCAGATGCAGGAATTCGTCGATCTCTGTGCGCAGCTCAGGCGTGACCAGAGCGCCAGGGTGATGGTGTTGACCGGCAACGGCAAGGCGTTCTGCGCCGGTGGCAATATCAAGGACATGCAGAACCGGGAGGGTATTTTCGGTGGTTCGCCGTATCAACTTCGTGATACCTACCGCAATGGTATTCAGCAAATCCCGCTGGCGCTCTACGAGCTGGATATTCCGATCATTGCGGCCGTCAACGGGCCTGCTATCGGTGCCGGGCTGGATCTGGCCTGCATGTGCGACATTCGTTATGCCAGCAGCAAGGCGCTGTTCGCTGAAAGCTTCGTCAAACTCGGTATTGTTCCCGGTGATGGCGGTGCCTGGCTGCTGCCCCGGATTATCGGTATTCCCAAGGCGAGTCTGATGGCGTTTACCGGGGATACTATTGATGCGGCACAGGCGCTTGAATGGGGGCTTGTGGAGAAGGTCTGTGCTCCCGAAGATCTCGAGTCCGAGGTTCTGGCGCTGGCCGAGCGCATCGCTGCGAATCCCGGCCATGCCCTGCGCCTGTGCAAGCGATTGTTGCGCGAGGGTCAGCATATGCGGCTGGATTCGTTGCTGGAGCTGTCCGCCGCGTATCAATCGCTGGCGCACCACACCGCCGATCATCAGGAGGCGGTCAACGCCTTCGTGGAAAAGCGCAAGCCCGATTACAAAGATCAGTAACACGCCGTCAAGGAGAGCGTCACGATGCGAAGAGTATTTCGTGAAGACCACAACATGTTCAGAGAGCAGGCTCGTCGCTTCATCGAGCGGGAAATCGTTCCGAATCTGCACGAATGGGAAACGGTCGGTATCGTGCCCAAGGCGGTATGGCTGAAAGCCGGCGAAATGGGCTTGCTGTGCTCAACTGTGCCTGAAGAATACGGCGGTGCGGGTGGTGATTTCGGGCATTCGGCAGTGATGATCGAAGAACTGGCACGTGCCAACGCCACCGCTGTGGGTTTCACTACCCATTCGGAGATCGTCGCGCCCTATCTTGTCGCCTACGGTTCAGAAGAGCAGAAACATAAATGGCTACCCAAAATGGTCAGCGGCGAGATGATCGGCGTGATTGCCATGAGCGAGCCGGGAATCGGCAGTGACCTGCGATCCATGCGCACCGTACTACGACAGGAAGGTGATGAATACGTAGTGTCTGGTCAGAAGACCTTTATTACCAATGGCGGTAACGCCGACCTGGTGGTAACGGCTACCAAGCTGGATCCTGCCGGCAAGGATCTTACACTGGTGTGCGTGGAGGCAGACCGGACCGGCTTTTCCAAGGGCCGGCTGCTCGACAAGATCGGTCTTAAAGGTCAGGACACCGCCGAGCTGTTTTTCGATGACGTGCGTGTACCTGTAAGCAACAGGCTCGGCGAAGAGAATCGGGGATTCAAGTACCTTACCCATCAGCTTGCTTGGGAAAGATTGATCATTGCGTTGCGCGCGGCACAGTCGATTGAAACACTACTCGAAGAAACAATTACCTATACCCGTGAGCGCAAGGTGTTCGGTAACACTGTATTTGATTTCCAGAATACTCGGTTCAAGCTGGCTGAAGTGAAAGCCAACGCGACAATGTTGCGGGTGTTCGTGGACGACTGTCTGGAAAAGGTCATGGCTGGAGAACTGACCGCCGATGTGGCGGCAATGGCAAAATTGCTCGGCTCGGAAATGCAAGGAAAGATGCTTGACGAGTTGCTGCAGCTTCATGGTGGCTACGGTTTCATGAGCGAGTACAAGATAGGGCGTGCCTGGGTTGATGCTCGCGTTGCGCGGATCTACGGTGGAACCTCGGAAATCATGAAGGAGATTATCAGCAGGAATCTTTGATGAGAGGCCTGGGTCTTGAAATATTGCCGTCCAAAACAACAAGTAGGAGATAGGCTATGTTACCGATCTGCCGAAATGTCGCTCTGGTTGCCACGATGTTTTTGATTGCCAACGTATTTGGTCAGGGCATCCCGGAAGATCGCTACGCTGACGAGGCGGATCGCGCAAAGTCGCTTTTGCGCAAAGCCGTCGACCACTATCAGGAGAATGGCGAAAAGGCTATCGCTGCGTTCAGTCGGCAAGGAGAGTTCATGGATGACGAGCTCTATGTCTATGTCATCGATACCGAGGGCATTATGCTTGCCAGTGGTGGACCCTCGGCCAATCTGATTGGGCGAGACGTCAGCCAGGCGCTCAACGACGACCTGAACAAGGGCTTCAAGGAAGCCCTGGCCCTGCCGCCAAGCGACACCATACATCATGCCGACTATCGCTGGCAGAATTGGCAGGACGGCCGTGAGGAGCGCAAGCGGGTTTTTTTTCAACGCGTTGATGACAAAATATTCTCGGTCGGCTATTACATGCCCCGTTCAAGCGAGGGAGAAGCGAAAGCGCTGCTCAATAATGTCGTGGAGGCGGTGAAGGAAAATTCCCAGCAGACCTTCGAGCGAATCAATAAGCTGGATGCTGAGTACCTTCGGGATGATCTTTACGCCTTTGTTGTTGATCGAGAAACTCAGCGCTTCATTGCCCATGGTTACAATCTGCGCCTGGTCGGCAGCGATTTTCGCAAGCTGCACTCCGCCGACCGGCATCCAATTGGTAACCAAATTCTGGAGGCCGCTGCGCAGAGCGGAAGTGGTCGTATTCCCTATCTGTGGCCCAACCCGGTAACCCGCAAGAACGAACCGAAAGTGACCCTGTTTGAGGCGACGGACAGCTATATCGTTGCCGTGGGGTACTACCTGGACGAAGAACAGTAGCGAGGGTGCTGATATGCCTGATGCGCCCATAAAGTCCAGGCCAACCGTTCTGATCACCGGTGGCGGTCAGCGTGTGGGCTTGTATTGCGCTCGTCGTCTGGTTGAGGATGGCTTTCAGGTGATAATCAGCTGCCGCCGGTTGAGAACGGAGTGGCAAGCCACTCCGTTACAGGGTATTGACGTCATCGTGGCTGATTTTTCAACCGTGGAGGGCATTGCAGAGTTCATAGCGGCAGTCGCGGCGAAGAGGCTACGTTTAAGAGCCATCATTCACAACGCCTCATTGTGGCTGGAAGACGAGGGGCTGACGCCCGAGCAGTTTCAGCAGATGTGCATGGTGCATATGCAGGCTCCCTACATGATCAATATGGCGGCTGCAGACTGGTTCGATTCAGGTCCGGCTGACATCATCCATATTACCGATCATGATGCGCTCGGGGGCAACGCTGATCACGTAGCCTACCTGGCCACAAAAGCAGGCCTGGAAAACATGACGCGTTCCTTCGCTGCTCGTTTCGCGCCGGACATCAAGGTCAACAGTATCGCCCCTGCGCTAATCATGTTTAACGATAATGATAGTGAAGAATTCAGAAAGTATATCCTGTCCCGTTCGGCTCTTGGCACAGAGCCGGGCCCCGACGTGGTTTATCAAGCTGTGCGCTATGTTATGGGCAATCCCTATATAACCGGTACGTGCCAAGATCTGAACGGCGGCGGTATGCTCAAATTTGCTTAAGGAAACAGAATGAGTACAGAGAATATTGCTCTCCAGTATGAGGCGATTTTGCGCGGCATTGGAGAGGATCCGCAGCGGGGCGGGTTGGCAGAGACCCCGCTAAGAGCAGCCAAAGCCATGCAGTTTCTGTGCAAGGGCTACGAGCAATCGCTGGAAGAAATCGTCAATAATGCACTGTTCGATGCCAAGGGTGACGAGATGGTGGTCGTCAAGGATATCGAGCTTTACTCCCTTTGCGAGCACCATATGTTGCCGTTTGTCGGCAAGGCGCATGTTGCCTACCTTCCCAAAGGTAAGGTTATTGGCCTTTCAAAGGTGGCGCGCATTGTCGACATGTTTGCTCGACGGCTGCAGATACAGGAAAACCTTACTCGTCAGATCGCGGAGGCACTGCAGGAGGTGACTCAGGCTGAAGGGGTGGCCGTAGTGATAGAAGCTAAGCACATGTGCATGATGATGCGCGGAGTTGAAAAACAAAATTCCACTATGTTCACCTCGGTTATGCTGGGTGCTTTCCGTGCATCAGGTAACACTCGTCAGGAGTTCCTGCAACTGATTGGCCGGGGCTAACCGGCCCAAGTTTGCTGAGATGTCAGGCGTCAGTAGAAGTAGCTAAGTTTCGCCAGCGCTGCATTTCCTGTTTTCTCGAGGCTAACTGGGTTTCAGCCAGCCCGACGGCATCGGAACCCACTATAAAATGGAGCGGAGCTTCCGGATCCAATGCTAACTCGACTAAAGCCTGGCCAAGCTTCTCGGGTGCTCCGGGTTGCTTATGGTTGTTATTAGCAGATGATGAGCGAATTTTATCAGAGAACGTCTTATATTCGGGAAGGGGCACGCTGCCAAAATGAGCCGAACTGTCGTCCAGAAAGTCCGTGCGGAAGGCGCCGGGTGCCACCGAAGTAACCTTAATGCCAAAGCCTGCAACTTCCTGGGCCAAGGATTCTGAAAAACCAGCGACGGCAAATTTGGAGGCGCTATACACGCTAGCACCTGGCATTCCGACAAGGCCAGCGATCGACGCGATATTGAAAATATGCCCAGAGCGTTCTTTGCGCATCACAGGTAATACCATTCTGCACATGTTGAACAAGCTAAACACGTTGGTGGCGAACTGATGCTCAACATCGGCGATGCTATTGTTTTCAAACGGGCCCAACTGGCCATAGCCTGCGTTGTTTACCAAAATATCGATTTTACCGAAAGTGGCAATAGTAGCTTCCACTGTCTTCTCGATCTGATCCATTGCTGTGACATCAAGTGCAAGCGGTAGGACTTTATTTACGTCGTAGCCGCGAAACGCTTCGATTATCTTCGCCAGTGTCCTTCCGGTTACTACTACGTTGTCACCGGCCGAAATGGCGGCATTAGCTATGTGCCAACCAATGCCTCTATTTGCACCCGTGATTAGCCATGTACGCATTGATGTCCTCGAATTAAGCAGGTTTTGGATTTTGGTTCGATGAAAGTAGACATAAATTCAAAAAGTGTCAATTTGATAGTGTCGCAGGCCGTTAAGCATAAGGCGAACGCTTGCGAGCTTACTGGAATGCCCCGGATTTATGGACACTGCGAAGCCTCACGCTGATGCGGCCTCGAAGGCCTCTGGGCTCAACCCTCCCAGATGACTGTGGCTGTAATGACCCAGCGGAATTTGCACACTCAAGCCGCTAATTGTTGGTAAATCGTACTGGGTGTTTTCATCCCCAGTGCCTGATGAGGGCGCTGCTCGTTGTAGTACTTGAACCACGCCCTCAAGGTTTGCCTGGCTTCATCCAGTGTCTGGAAGTTATGAAGCCAGAGACACTGCTCTTTCACAGTTCGGATCAATCGCTCAACCATCCCGTTCTGCTGCGGGGTGTGGGGACGGATGAACTCCTGTTTCAGACCGTATTGGTACACCGTCCGAGTGTAATGCCGAGAGGTAAATACCAGACCGTTGTCACTACGCAGCGTGATCGGATCCTGAGCCCTGCCCAGCGTGCCGTACC
>NZ_FOYD01000014.1 GCF_900115905.1 Halopseudomonas formosensis | reverse complement strand
CTCAGGATCCGATCACGCTGCGTAGTGACAACGGCCTGGTATTTACCTCTCGGCATTACACTCGGACGGTGTACCAATACGGTCTGAAACAGGAGTTCATCCGTCCCCACACCCCGCAGCAGAACGGGATGGTTGAGCGACTGATCCGAACTGTGAAAGAGCAGTGTCTCTGGCTTCATAACTTCCAGACACTGGATGAAGCCAGGCAAACCTTGAGGGCGTGGTTCAAGTACTACAACGAGCAGCGCCCTCATCAGGCGCTGGGGATGAAAACACCCAGTACGATTTACCAACAATTAGCGGCTTGAGTGTGCAAATTCCGCTGGGTCATTACAGGACATCGGAGCGGAAGTCGCCGTTCTCGATACCCCGTTGAATGATTTCACTGGTCTTCTTGATCAGTGCTGGCGCCGATTCGAGAAAGCGGTTACGCGGTCTTTGGTGACCTCCGTGATAACGGATGCCTTCCTGCGCCAACTTGGTCAGTAGCGGATCGTTTCGATACTGGTCGAAGAAATGATTGAACAAGGCGCGCAGCGCTTCCGCAGGCGGTAAGTGTTCGACCTTGAATGTCACCAGTTCCGAGGTGATATTTTCAGAGGTTTCGTCCAGTACTGCGGCAAACAGCCCCTCTTTCGAGCTGTAATAGTGGTAGATCAACTGTTTGGTGACGCCGACGTCCTGCGCGATCTTCTCGATCCGAGCGCCCGCGAGACCCTTGCTGGAGAACTCTTCACGTGCAACGGCCAGTATACGGTTCATGGTATGGCGTTTGCCTGATTCGGGGGAGGTCAAGTTTTTCATCTTTTACGCTCCTTCTGCGCTGCGTGGCCCCACCACGATACGGCTGCCGTGGGGGCGTTCATGGCGTCCGACGAATAATAGCGCCGGCGTTGAGGTTCGGCATGGGGCAAATACCATGGCTTGCCCGGGGGGCGTAAGTCATGTTTTGCATGAGGCGCCCATGCTTGTATTTGACTCCAGGTCAAACAACTCAGAGCACCCGGCCTTGCATGCAATGAAGTGTGTTGTCGACACTTCAAGTGTCGCCAATATCCGCCAGTCGCGGTCGTCGGCTTGTATCGCTCTCAGGGACAACAATGAAAAAATGACTATCAACGAAGTTTCGCGGACGGATCGTCCGTATTCTGCACGCAAGGGGAGGCTTCCACGCCACTTGGACGAAGTGACGCCCCAGTGGCTGACCAGCGTACTGCAGAACCGTTACCCTGGTATCGTGGTAAACGACTTCGAGCAAATTCAGGTACGCAACGGCCATACAACCAAGTTGCGTGTTGCTCTGAAGCTTAACGAGGTCGGCCAGGCTGCCGGTATTCCGCAGAATGTCTGTCTCAAATCCAATTGGTCGGACGGCTTCGAAAGCGGCGAGATCTGCGAGCTGGAAGCGCGTTTCTACCATTTCATGCATGACCGTTTACATACGCTGGTGCCCGATGTGTATTTTTCCGACTGGGACGGCGATGGCGGTGGCCGCGGTGTGGTCATGATGGAGGACTTGGGGCTCGCGCCTGGTGAGTTCGGCCACAGTACCCATCACCTGGGTGTTGATGGTGTGGCCGAAGGGCTTGAGTCCTTGGCAATGTTGCATGCCGCTTTGTGGGACAGCGCCGAATTGAGAGCCCAAGCCTGGCTGCCCACCTCCATGCAGCACCCGGTCGACTCGGATCAGTTTTTGCGCATGTATGACTATATTCGTTTGAATCTGCGCAAGCCGGAGTACCAAGCGATTCTGCCGAAGTGGATGTACGAAACTCCGGAGCTGTTCGGCCATGCCTTCGATGAGCTGAGTGCCTTCGAATTGGAGCAACAGGCCCCTGTTTGCCTAGTGCACGGCGATGCCCATCAGGGCAACAGTTTTCTGCGCGCCAATGGCGAGCGGGTCTGGCTCGACTGGCAACTGGTACGCAAAGGTCGGCCATGGCGCGATGTTGCTTATTTCATGCTGGGTGCGTTGACCATTGAGGAGCGCCGCGCTAGCGCTCCGGATCTGATCAAGGTTTACCGCGAAAAACTGATCAGCCTCGGTGCCGAGAATGTGCTGGATCAAGATGCTGCCTGGGATCAGTTCCGCCGTTGGCCCATGTATGGCATGCAGGCGTGGCTCGCCAATGTTGATGAGTGGGGGCAGGACGGTCTGATCATGGTTGAGCGTTTCTTCGCCGCCGCAGAGGATTTCGATACCGTCAAGCTACTTACCAAGGGCAAGGCACCCCGGCGCACACCGAAGCTGGGCGAGGGGGCGCGCCAGGTACTTCCCCAGTTCCGCCATTTGCTGGAGGACTGAGCAGGCCGCTCCGGGAGAAGGCTCCCTATCGCTCCGCCCAACTTGCAACCGCTGCGCTGGGTGGGGTGCAAGCGGCCTCGAAGATCCAAACTTCAAGCAGTGAGGCGCCTTCATGGAATTGCAATTAGCGGGTACCGACAACTTTCGCAGTCTCAAGGGGATGCCTGCCCATGGCGGAAGGCGTATCGGCGGTCACATTCTGCTGCGCTCCGACCAACTGCATATGCTCGATGACGAAGGTTGGAAAGTGCTCGGCGAGCTTGGTGTAAGGACGGTCTGCGATCTGCGCAGTGAAGCTGAGCGTCTGCATATACCCAATCGTTTGCCGCCGGGCCTGCAACAGCTGGCCCTGGACGTAAGCAGCGACATGCGTATTGCCATGGTGCTGGCGCAGAATCCGAGCCCCGCCGGCGCGCAGACGATGATGTTCGAGGTCTATCGCCGCTTGCCCGAAATGCTCGCGCCGCATTTGACCAGGCTGTTCGGTTTGTTCGAGTCAGGTGCCGTACCGGTTCTGATCCATTGCGCAGCAGGCAAGGATCGCACCGGCTTCGCTGTGGCAACGCTGCTGCATGCTTTGGGCGTGCGCCGGGAATATATCGTCGCCGATTATCAGTTATCCGCGCGGCGGATGGCCGAGGCCAGCGAAGCGCGGCGTGAGGTAATGAGTAAGGCGATCAGCGCTATGATCGGCCAGCCCTGCTCCGATGAGACCATCGATGTGGTGATGGATGCGCGGCCCGATTATCTGCACACCGCCTATGCCCGAGTGAACGATCAGTATGGCTCGATGGAGGGTTACCTCCTGGCTTGTGCAGGGCTGGATGAGCCCCGTCTGCAGCGCCTGCGGGACAGGTGGCTCATGGCCGACTGAACGGCCTGCTGAAGCGTGGCGTGATCGGTGCCCTTCTGCGAGTCTTCGAATAACTCCAATAAAAGACCATGGCCTTTCAAATGAACGAGAAATCGGTAATCGAAAAAGATGTGGTGGTGGTGGGTTCGGGCGGTAGTGGTCTGACCGCCGCTATTGTCGCGGCCAGCCAAGGCTTGGATGTGCTCCTGGTGGAGAAGACCGGGCTGTTCGGTGGCACCACCGCACTGTCCGGCGGTGGTATCTGGGTGCCATGCAACAGCCTGGCGCGAGATGCGGGACTTGCAGATGATCCCGAATAAGCTTTCAAATATGTTCAGGAAGTGGTGGGGCCGACGCTACGCAGCGATCTGCTGCAAGCCTTCCTCGAAGCCGCGCCGCGGATGGTCGATTATCTGCAAACCCATACATCAACGCGCTTCGCCGTGCAGCGCGGCTTTGCCGACTGGCATCCGCAGGTCGATGGTTTCCGCGCCGATGGCCGACTGCTGAGTCCGGTCGAATACGATGGCCGCGAACTTGGCGAGTACTTCGTATGGATACCCTCGCCTCGACTGCGGCTCGCTTGAGATGAGTCGGATGACGGGCAATTTCTCCCGCCAGCGACGATTCCGGATTGGCTCTCATTTGGTTGTGCAAGAGAGTGAAGGTGCTGTTCCACGCCAGCCGACGTCGTTTTACGTTTTGAAAGAAACCTCCCTCTATTCCTTATGTAGATTTTAATTCTATTATTAGAACGTGATGCTATGGTATGGAGTCATAGCACACTTTCGCGCAAGAAATTCAGCTGGAACCTGCGCTAGAACCCTTTTTTTTCGTTTTACTGCAAGTAAAACGGATCACCGTCAGGGTGAAGTATTTCTTGTTAGGGTGCGGATTACATTTCTCGAGAGGGACATCTGCGGTTCTGCAGGTCCTTGTGAGCTCGAATGGAGAGGGTATGAATAATAACAATACAGATTTCGATGTAATTATCGTGGGTGGCGGAACCAATGGGCTGTCGGCAGGTTGCTACCTTGGCTTGGAAGGCAAGAAGGTACTGGTACTCGAAGCGCTGGAAAAGGTTGGCGGCATGGCCTCATCGGGCTTCCTCATTCCTGAGGCACCGCACCACCTGGTGCACCCTTGCGCTTTGGATCTGATGTCTATGCGCGTTCATTCACATGTGCCGCAGGAACTGGAGCTGGAACGTCATGGCTTCCGCTCCGTTGAGCTGGCGCCTGGCTACGTGTATCTCCACCCGGACGGCAGCTCACTGGTTTTTTGGCGCGACCGGATGAAAACAGCTGCGGAAATCCGTCGTTTCAGTGAGAAGGATGCGCAGGCCTTTCTCGAATTCATGAACGTGATCGATATGTTCATGGATATCGCACTACCAATGATGCGTGTGGACCCCGCCAGGCTGAACTTCAATACCAAGTTGAAGGTGGTCGGAACTGCCTTGAAAAACCGCAAACTCAAGCCTGAATTGATGGCATTGATGACAGGGTCGGCGCACCAGGCTGCCCGGGAGCGTTTTGAACATCCGGTCACTATTTCAGCCATGTGTGCACTGACGGGCCTGGCAGGTGATATCAGCGCTGACGGCGGTGGGATCTATTATGCTTTGCTGGGTTTTCTGCATCGGTTTGGTGTCGGCCGCGTGATCGGCGGGATGCAGCAACTGAGTAATGCTATGCAGTCCCGGTTGGAAGAGTTGGGAGGGCAGGTACTGACTAACGCAGCGGTCACCGAAATTATTTCCCACCAAAGTAAGGTCAAAGGCGTGAGGTTAGAGGACGGCCGCCAGTTTACCAGCCGGGCAGTCATTGCCGGCTGCCATCCAAAGGTGGCGCTGGAAATGGTCACCCCTGGCGAAATGCCCCGGCATCTGCTGACTCGCGTTGCTATGGCTCCGGCGAACGCCAAGGGTTCCGGCCCACTCAAAGTGGATTTGGCTTTGGACGGACTGATTTCCGTTCCGCGCTTTGAATCGAAGCGCGGGGACGAAGTTGATCTACGTAAAGCCTGTCTGTTAATCGGTACTGAAGAAGGCGTACTGGAAAACTTTGCCACTTGCTCCCGAGGCGAGGTGCCGAAACTGCCTTATATAACCATGGCGGCGCCAAGTGCAGCAGACCCGTCGCAGGCACCTGAAGGCCAGGATGTTGTGTACATCTATCCGCCGGTCATGCCGGTCAATCCGACCGGCGGCTGGGACGCCATCAGAGAGAAGGTGGCGGATCAGGTTATCGATCAACTTTCCGATTATGTGGAGGGGATAAAAGGTCATGTCATCGGACGCCGGATCGAAGCTGCTCCCGACTTCAGCGCCCGGCTGAACACGGTAAACGGCTGCGTGGTACACATCGATACTACCTCTATGCGCTCAAGCACCATGCGTCCGGCTCACGGGTTGGGTGGCGATACTCTGCCGGTGGCGGGCTTGTATCTCGGTAGCGCCGGCAGTCACCCCGGGGGTGGTGTGAACGGCATGGCCGGGCGGTTGGCCGCTAAACGTGTGGCCAGGTATCTAGCCAAGAAATCCAAGCAATGAACAACAATAACTAAGTTCTTACCAAGAGAATATGCCATGTCACTGACATTTCAGGAACTTGATATTGAAGCCGCCTACCATGCGGTCTCGGACACCTATCTCGGAACAGACGTTGATATTCATGCACTTTGCCGCGAGAAACGTCTTAACGAGCCGGTCATGCAGGGCGACTTTGTCGATACATATTTGAAAGTACCGACCAACGCGGGTGCTAAGGCGCCCAAATGTGCGGTGACACTATTCAAATACAAGGACGTGATTGCGGTACTGCGCGACGCGGAGACTTTCACGAACGGCTTTATTGCCGAAGGAATGGGGGCTTTTTTTGACGGATTGATTGTTCTGGCAATGGATGGTGAACAGCACCGTCGCACCCGGGCACTGCTCCAGCCGGTATTCATGCCACAAACGGTGGATAAATGGCGGCCCGAGATTGAACGGGTCATCCGCGAAGAGTTTCTGCTCCCGATGGCGCCACACAAGAAAGCCAATCTGATGGATTTTGGCCTCTATTTCCCCATTCGCGTGATGTATGAACTCATGGGCTTTCCGGCCGACGATCCAGAGAAATTCAAGAAGTATGCCAGCTGGGCTTTGGCTCTTGTGGCGGCCAACCAGATCGACCCGGAAAAGGCCAGGATTTTTGGTGCTCTGGCGGGCCAGGCAGTGAAGAGTCTTTACGATGCAATCAAGGAAGTGGTCGTTGCCAAGCGTGCCGAGGGCTCTCAAGGCACTGATCTGATCAGCAGGCTCATCAATGCGGAATATGAGGGGCGGGCGCTGGATGATCATGAGGTCACAACTTTCGTCCGTTCACTCCTGCCCGCTGCAGGAGAAACCACGACTCGGACATTCAGTTCGGTGATGACGTTACTGCTGGAGCGGCCTGAGTTGCAGGAGCGAGTCCGCAATGACCGTAAGCTGATTGGTAAGTTGATCGACGAGACTGTGCGATACGAGCCGGTTTCGACCTTCAAGGTCCGCCAGGCCTCCAAGGACGTCGAGATTGGGGGGGTTATGGTGCCCAAGGGCTCAATGGTTCAATGCATGGTGATTTCCGCCAACCGGGATGAGGAGGCGTTCGACGATCCGGATGTTTTCGATATTGATCGTAAATCCCGTCCCTCGCTGGGATTCGGGTTCGGTCCGCATATGTGCATTGGCCAGTTCGTTGCCAAGGTGGAGCTGACCTGTGCGATCAACGGCATTCTTGATCTGTTCCCCAACCTCCGTTTGGATCCCGATATGCCCGCACCGAAGATTGCCGGGGCGCAATTGCGGGGCGCGAAATCCGTTCACGTG
Source organism: Halopseudomonas formosensis (assembly GCF_900115905.1). Lineage (GTDB taxonomy): Bacteria > Pseudomonadota > Gammaproteobacteria > Pseudomonadales > Pseudomonadaceae > Halopseudomonas > Halopseudomonas formosensis. Next base: position 54,217 of record NZ_FOYD01000014.1, on the reverse strand, counting down.
ATCTGGGACTGAAGCGCGGCACAAGGTGATCCATGATTAACGAATCAGCAAGGTGAATAAATGAGCAATATCGATAGCAAAGAAATCGAGTCGTTCCTGCATGGCCAGCTGGAGTGTTGGAACGCCGGCGACCGGGATGGCTTTTTTGCGCACTACAGAAGTGTTGCCCCCAATGGGCTGGAGATTGAATATCTGGGCCGGCCTGTGGTTGAAGGTTTTTCGGTACTGGAAAACATGTGGGAGCAGCAGAACAGCAAGTTCATCGTGGAGGTGGAGCTCTCTATCATCGCCGCCAACGAAGCAGCCTGTCACCACAGGAACGTTATGCGTGACGGCAGTGGCGTGATCGAAACCATTGAGCTGTACAAGTTCGATCAGGGCAAGACGCTAGTACGCTACTTCATAAAGCAATGATGGGTAGACCCGTCTGAACCTCAAGAAACCGCAGGTAACGCTGCGGTTTCTTGATATCTGGCATGTGTTGGCGTACCAGGCTGCGCACAAATGTGGCTCAGCTTTGCTCTATAATCATCTGCCGTTAGCGTACTACCCCCCTCCCGGCCGAGCAATTCCATCCAGGATATTCCCTATGATCAAACAACTCGTGGAGAACTGGCGCATACAAGAGCGTCGGCAGATCGTCTCACAGCGAGGTCTGAACGTCTGGCCGCAGGATCAGCCGGACGATCTGGAGCAAATCGAACGTATAGGTGCATGGCTCGATAGCTTGGGCGAGCCTGCAGTATTGGAGCACCCGTTGCGGCCGTTGAAGATGCAGGTGGCAAAGGGGTTTAGCGCCCGCATGGCTTACTATTTTGCGATGGGTGATTATGAGGAGGCCGATCTTGAACTGATCGAGAAATTGGTCATGCCTGGAGACAGGGTGTTGGAGTGCGGCGGCGGGGCGGGCATAACCGGTTCGCTGGCGGCCATGCATTCGGGTAATCCGGTCACCATAGTCGAGCCCAACGAGGTGATGCATGACATCATCCGACAGAACGTGCGGCTGAATGGACAGGAATGCCAGCTGATTGCAGCGGCCGTGGTAGCCGACGACTTCTCAGGCGAGATGCTGACGCTTCGCATGCAAGATGAATACTGGTGGAGTTCGGTGCTGGATCATGGTTCGGGAGAGCCAGTCGAGACTGAGGTTGCAAGAATTTCTGACCTGTTTGATAACATTCGCCCCAGCGTCCTCGTGCTGGATATCGAGGGTGCCGAGGTGGGGCTGTTGCCGGATAAGCTGCCCGATGACTTACGCTTGATCATGGTCGAGCTGCATACCCCTGAAATAGGCGATGAGGCTACCGCCAGCGTGGTCAACACGATAATGGGTCAGGGTTTCCGGCTTTGCCACGTCAGATCCCAGACTTGGGTGTTCGAGCGGAGTGTCTGAGTCCGCTCGACAGTGAGAGAGGCTGTCGGCGCCACCGGGTCATGTCCCTCAGGAACAGATACCGGTGCGCCATTTCTTTGGGTTACAGATCCGCGCCTTTCACGTTGCGTGCGGAACCGTTGCGACGATCCGATTCGCCCCAGGCGAACCAACGGTCGGGCTCGCGTGTATCACCCACCCGGCGCCACCGTCCTTCCTGTTGCGCTGTGATCGGGAAACTACCGACGAAGTCGATCATTTCTCCCTTGGGATCGGGTAAGAATTCCCATTCCTCCTCGCCTTCAAGAACGATACGCGCCGATTCGAGAAAGTAGCTCCCGTCCTTATGAACTGCGGTCCCTTCGATGTCAGTGGTGGTGCGTATCTCACCTTTTTCGTTCATGAAGATCGCGTAGCCAAGATTGTCGTGCCCGACCATGAACGAACCAGCGTCCCAGGTACCATCCTTGTAGAAGGTCGCGAAGGACCACCAGATAACGTGCATATTGTTGTTTACAACGAGGTCTTTCTTAAAATGAATGGCGCCACCTTCGGCCATGTAGAATTGATCTAGCGCCATCGCACCTTTGACCGGCCGGCCCTCGCACACGCCGGCGATGTCCCATAGCTGGGAAACATAGAATGTGCCCCACTCGACGCCGGGCAGATACCATTGCATACCGGATCCTATCAACTTGCCTTCAAGTTCGAACAGACCCTCTTCCTTCCAGGTTAGCCGCTCACTGGATGCGGTGATTTCCCAAGGGTTGCCTGGTTCGTCTGGTTGGCTACTCCAGCGGACCGTATCGCCTTCCAGAGTCTGGATGGGCATTGGGGTCGTTGCCTGAGCAGCCATACGCTCTTGGTCCATGCGCAGGTGCTTGCCGTCTACCAAAGTGCTCTGATAAATGAACTTGGTGGGATTGGGCGTTCCGTTGGGAGCCAGCACCGATCGCACAAAAGAATAAATATTGCCTTCCTCGTCCCGAACTGATCCGAACGGTGCGCTCTTGCTGAGATGTAAGCCGAAGAACCCCCGGGTTCCGGCCATCGCCGGTCCGGTCACCTTGTGCGGACCGACCAGCTGCTGGTAACCGAAATCGCCACGTTCTGGTACTGTTTTGAATGTGCGCATACTGTCCTCTCAAGCTTGGTGCAGGCCGGTAGGCTCCGGCCTTGCACACAATGTTCAGATATAAAGTTCCACATGACTGCTCACTCTTATTCTTATTATTCTTATTCTTATTCTTATTCTTATTCTTATTCTTATTCTTATTCTTATTCTTATTCTTATTCTTATCAGGTGTATTGGCCCGTGGCTTATAGATTACAAGCGGACCTGCGATTTACCAGCACTTACCCGTTCTTTCGTTTGACCTAAGGTAAAACGGTATGACAACGAGCAGCGGCATTTTTTGGCTAAGTTAAACCTTGATGCATTTGCAACCCTTGCAGGCAGGCTCCATATAAGTCCAATAACGGAGATCGTTTAATGAAACTTCAACTCGCTCTATGCGTTGCCCTGGGCGGTCTGTCAGCGTTTGCATACGCTGCGGTCACTCCTGAGGAAGCTCAGGAACTTGGAAGGTCCCTCACGCCATTCGGCGCCATCCAAGCGGGTAATGCCGAAGGCACCATCCCACCATACGAAGGAGGTTTGAGAACCGCTCCCGCCGACTTCAAGCCTGGGAGTTTCTGGACTAATCCCTTCCGCGATGAGAAGCCGCTGTACCGCATCACGGCAGACAATGTGCAGGAGTATGCTGACAAGCTCAGCGAGGGGCAAAAGACCCTGCTCAAGCAATACCCGGACACTTGGTAGATGGACGTTTACCCAAGCCACCGGACTGCGGCCTACCCCGCCAACGTGCTTGAAGCCACCGTGCGCAACGCTAGGGACTGCAAGACCTATAACCAAGGTCTGTCGCTGGAAGCCGATTGCCGCGGGGGCTTGCCGTTCCCCATTGCCAAAAACGGCAATGAGATGATGTGGAACCAGTTGTTACGCTACAAGAATGGTCCGACCGGCGTCGCCGACACGCACACCAGCTGGGTAATTGCCTCTAACGGCGCCATAACCAAGACGGCACAGCAGGAAGGCTACGAGGAGTTCCCTTACTACCAAACCCACCTTAAGGATCGCGATCCGCAGCTATATGGCCGAGTCTGGACTATCAACACCGAACCGGCGCGCCGCGCGGGTGAGATGAGCGGTATTTCCGACTTCCTTGATCCGACCAAGAGCCCCCGCCGCGCCTGGAGCTACTCGCCCGGCCAGCGGCGCGTCAAGCTGGCGCCGGAGTTCGCCTATGACACGCCCGTGGCGAGCCAGGGCGGCATATCCCTGTTCGACGAATTGCAGATGTTCGCCGGTCAGCAGGACCGCTTTGACTTCAAACTGCTGGGTCGCCAGGAAATGTACATCCCCTACAATGCCTACAAATGGTACTTCGGGATCGAAGCTCCTGAGCAATTAATGAAGAACCACGTAAACCCGGATGTCGAACGCTGGGAACTACACCGCGTCTATGTGGTGGAGGCGACCCTCAAGCCGGGCATGCGCCACGTGTATAGCAAACGGCGCTATTACATCGATGAGGATACTTTCGGGGCGGGCCTTTACGACGCCTGGGATCAGAACGACAACCTGTACCGCACCCTGTACATGGCCGGTGTACAAATTTATGACAAGGACATTCCCTACGCGACCAAGCTTGCTATCTTCGACTTCAACAAAAACATGTATGGCATCCTGAATGATTTCCTGATTGGCAACTTAACCTTCATCGCGGAAGCACCGTCCAATGCCCAACAGAATCCGGAAGCCATCGTTGGTAAAATGACTCAGCGCTGACCGCCTAAGCACGGCGATAACGGCCGGGGCAACCCGGTCCATTCGCCGATACGCCGATTCTGGCGGCCCATAAAGAATATATTCTTCCTTTGAGCATCAAGTAAAAGTAAATGGAGTACGGTTATGCAGCGTTTGTCAGGAAAAGTGGCCATCGTCACAGGGGGCGGTGGCGGCATCGGTTCGGCGACGGCATTGCGCCTCGCCCAAGAGGGCGCGAAGGTTGTCTGCGCCGATATCAACCTCGATTCGGCCCAGCGCGCAGTGGATGCATTGCAGGGCAGTGGCCTGGCAGTGCGCTTCGACGCCGCCGATGCCGACAGCATCGAGGCCATGGTGAGCCAGACGGTCGAACATTTCGGACGCTTGGATATTCTGCATAACAACACTGCGGTCACCGACCCGAAGACCCATGGGCAGGACCTTTCCTTGCTCGATATTCCCATGGAAGTTTGGCAGAAAACCCTCGATGTGAACCTGACCAGCTACATGCTCAGTTGTCGCTTCGCCATTCCACACATGATTGAGGCAGGCGGCGGCTCGATCATCAACACCGCCTCCGGGTCGGGCATGCTGGGCGATCTGGTACGCATTGCCTATGGCACCAGCAAGGCGGCGGTGATCAATATGACCCGTCATATAGCCACTCAGTATGGCCGTCAAGGGGTGCGCTGCAATGCCATCGCCCCGGGGGTCATCGTCACCGCGGCGATGCAGGCGACCGCACCAGAGGTTCTCGCCTTCGCCAGCAAATATGTGTTGACTCAACGCCTCGGTACTCCCGAGGACATCGCTGCGTTGACCGCCTTCCTCGCCTCGGACGAGTCCGGCTATATTACCGGCGAATGCATCGAGATCAATGGCGGCAAGAACAGCTGCCAGCCGCATTTCGCGGAACTCTACCAACAGGCGCAGAACTGAACTGCCAGCGCCCAGGCTTGCCCGCCCCTACCGTTGAAGCCCGTTCAGGCCCCCAACCTTGAACGGGATAACCCACCCCGCAAACGATTTTGGTGGCGCCTTGCCCCCCTCTCTCCTTCACTGCGTAACCTGCCCGGCGCTCAATTCAGTACCCTTAGGTGCTGCGGTGGCGGCATAGGCCGGTATATCTTTCATCAAGAACAGAACCAGCGTAGTGATAAAAGAGCAAGCAAAACAAAACCAGAGCACCGGGGTGTAATTGCCGTAGGTGCCATAGAGGTAGCCGAACCAGGCTGGCATCCCACCTGCGATAATGGTGATCAATCCCAGGTGCAGGCCGAAAATTCGTGCATAATCCTTGAGGCCGAAATAACGCGCTATCAAAAAAGCCGCCAAGTCGAATTCAGCGCCGGCACTGAACCCTATCAACGCCGTCGCCATGATCAGCAAATAAATGTCGCCACTGCCGGCATGGAGGAATATCAGGCATCCCGCCATCGGCAACGCCAGGCTTACTATTGCAACTACGGTTGGTCGGTAACGGTCAATGATAAAACCGACCAGTAGACGGCCCACGACCATGGAAACCCCGAAACTGCTGAACACCGCGCTGGCGGTGGCTGCGCTGAGGCCCATATCCTGGAGTAATGGCACGGCATTCGTCACCATCCCCACGGTTAACGCCACAGATAGGGTAAAAGCGATGTTGTAGCCCAGGAAAACCCGCGACTTCAGCGCTTGCCTGAAGGGTATTCCGGGGATTTCCAGCGCGCTGCCCTCCCCCTTCGACTCCGTTGCATAAACCTGGGGAAACTTCATCCATAACAAGGTCAGCGGTAGGGTAAGCAAAAGCGGAATGGCCCCCAGCAATACGAATGCAGCTTTCCAGCCCCCCCACGAAATAGCCCAGGTAATAGCCGAGGGCATGATCATGGCGGCCAGACCGGTGGCACTGAAAATGATCGCCAACGCCAAGCCTCGGTTGCGTACATACCAGAGGTTGACCAATTGTGCCCAAGTGATGGCGATGGTACCCGAGCAAATAATCGGCATGATGAAAAAGGCCAGGTACAACCAGCCTATCGAGGTCTGGATCTGCGTGATCAGAAAATAACCGATCGACTGAAACAATACCGAAAAGATAGCCACCCGGCGCATGCCGAAACGGATGAACAGCCACCCAACGATTTGCGAGCCGACCGCTACGCCGGCAAACAGGAAAGTGATCGAGGTGGTGATTTCCTCTCTGCTCCAGCCGAAAGCGTCCTCCAGGGGAACGACCAGCGCACCGAAACCATACAGCAGCGCGGCGCTCATGCTGGTGAAAACGCCGACTACTCCCAAAAGAATGATAGGCCAGGCCACCCGGAACTCACTGCCTCGCAACGACCGGCTCAGCATGCGGCCACCCTACTTGCTGTACCTTCGGCAAAAACCTGTGAATGGTGGCTGATCTTTAACATTTGACATGACCCTTTTATTTTTATTTTCAATAGGTTAGCTACTTATACAGAATTTGTGCCGTACGCATTGCGTGCCTTTGAAGCAGCCAACACGCCTATTGATACCCTAGCGTATACCATCACAGAATTCCACATGCGGACTAATATTCTGCATGCGGAATAATTTTAAGGACCAAGTTTAGGTGCCGATGGTTTTTTCGAACTCCTCGAAAGAAACACCGTGCTGCTTTATATTGTTGTAGATATCCAGATATTCCCTCCACGCGGTGATCTTGCCCTCGGCATTCAATTCGAATACGGCCACCAGCGGCACGGACACCCACTTGCCACCGCGAAACGAGTAATCGACCCGCTCCATAAACACCACGCTGTCGGATGCGGCGACATTGATCACTTCATGTTCTTGTTCAGCGACTTTGCTCTTCATCGCCTGCAGAGCCTTTAAAATAGCCTCTCGGCCTTGTACCGGGGGAATGGTTGGCGTGGCCATCTGGTAATAGGCGTCGGCATCCAGATAAGCGACCGCTGCCTCGAAGTCTTCCGGCCAGTTCTTTTGAAAATAAGAAATGAATTTTCGAACGATTTTCTCGTTATTAGCCATGTGCATCTCTCTGTTCAATGCTTGCTGTGTGGGACGTCACTCCGTCCAGGTGACGTGGTAGCGACTAGCAGACCTTAGCGCCCTCTGGAGTGTCGATCACATACCTCATTGCATGCAACGACCGCACACCCTGAACTGTTTGACCTAGAGTCAAACTGCCTGACCACGACGCTGGGCAGTACTGTCCGCTTCTATCAGTACTGCTGCCTCAGCCTTTCTTCCAAACTCGATCACGCTCTTGCAAATGTAATCCAGCGATATATCTGAGTCTTTCAGCGATAGACATTGGCGTTGTTCCCGCTGATGCAGTGGCGTCTACTGAGGACGTCGAACAATAAAAACAAAACTCACGGAGATGTTTAATGTTCAAGCCAGAGTTGACACCTATCAGCAAAGCCATAGGGCTTTCAGCTTTGCTTGTCTGTGCAAGCCAGGCCCAGGCCGCAGAATTCGAAACTGGCAATCCCGACCTGATCGGTCGTTGGGACAACACCATCCGTTACAACCTTGGCATACGCGCAGAAAGCCGCGACACCGCGCTGGGCAACAACGCCACCTACGACGAATCAAACTACAAATTCGACCGGGGTGACGTCGTCACCAATCGCCTGGACGTCATGAGCGAATTCGAGCTCACCTACAAACAAAACCACGGCCTGCGAATCAGTGGTGCTGCCTGGTATGACGATGCCTATTCCAACACCGACGTCAAGACCAACCCGGGCAATGTCTATTACCCCGGCGCAACCGCTGGCCCAAGCACTCCCAGTTATCGCGACGGAAGCTACTCGTCTCACACCGAGCGATATCATCACGGCCTGAGCGGCGAGCTGCTGGATGCGTTCGTGTTTACCCGTTTCCATGTCGGAGATGTGCCCGTCAGCTTGCGAGCTGGCCGTCACGCTTTGTACTGGGGCAATGGTCTGTTGATTGCCGGCCACGCCGTGTCCTATGCACAGGCTCCGCTTGACGGCCGCAAAGCGCTCGCCAATCCAGGTACGGAAACGCGCGAGATTTTCCTGCCTTTGGCGCAGATTTCCGGGCAAGCACAGGTTACTGACCGGTTTTCCATTGCCGCTCAATACTTTCTTGAATGGGATCCCACCCGTGCCCCCGAAGGCGGAACCTACCTTGCATCGGCGGACGTTGCGCTAGAAGGCCCGCAGCAGCTTCCCGTGGCTCCTGGCTTCGCCTTGCCCATCATCGACCCAGTGAAGCCCGGCAATCGTGGGAATTGGGGAGTGATGGCACGCTACGCTCTGGACTTCATGCACTCGGACATCAGCGTTTTCTACCGCGAGTTCGATGACTATTCGCCATGGGGACTGCAGGCCGGGCCCGGCTTTGCCCGATATGTATATCCAGAAGACGTGAAGCTTTATGGCTTGAGCTGGTCCGCTGGCCCGTTACTGGGCGGCGCGTCAGTGGGCATTGACCTTTCCTACCGGGAGAACGCCTCGCTTGTCTCCAGCAGCTTCAATCTGGCCGATGGCCAAGGCGCTCGGGGCAATACCTGGCACATGGTCGCCAATGGTCTTTGGCTATTACCCACGACGCCGTTGTTCGACACCGGCTCACTCATCGCAGAGATAGCTTATAGCCGCCTGGACAAAGTGAAAAGCAATGCAGACCTTTTCCGGGGAGAGGGTTACGCCGGTTGCGACGGGCAGGACAAGGACTGGGGCTGCGCCACACGTGACTACACAGGTGTCGCTGTCAACTTCACTCCGGAATGGCTGAGCGTATTTCCAGGCTGGAATATTTCCGCCCCCATAAGCCTCAACTACGGGATCTCCGGCAACGCCGCGACAGGAGGTGGGAGTGAAGGTGATTATAACTTCAAGGTCGGTATAAAGGGCATCCTGGACGAGCGCTATGAAATCAGTCTGGCGTACATCGGGTACGGTTCGAAAATGATCACCCGCGACATACCGGGCGTTGGCAAGACCGTGGTGGGCGGCAACGGCAGTGTCGGTCTGTCTGATCGGGACTGGGTATCGCTGACCCTGAGTACGGCCTTCTGAGACGACTTGCTGCCATTTACCCCGACATAAAACAATAAAACCGGAGATTCTCATGAATATGAATCGGATTGCGATCAGCTCTCTGCTGTTAGCCGTTGCCAGTCCTGCGATAGGCAACCCAGCCTGGACTGCAGATGATATTGGGCAAGCACTCACCCGCTTCGGATCAGAAAAAGCCGGAAATGAAGCCGGCACCATTCCCGAATACACTGGCGGGCTGCAAGTAGCCGCGAACCTGCAACCGGGCGATGGATTCTGGCCTAACCCCTTCGCCGAAGAAGCGCCGCTTTTTCGCATTACCGCAGAGAATGCAGATGAGTTTGCCGATCAGTTGTCGTCAGGGCAGATGCGGCTATTAAAAGAGCATGCCGACACCTACTACATGGATATATATCCCACGCATCGTACGGCGGCTTTTCCTGAAGAGTTTTTGTCTGCAACCGAACGGAATGCCAGAAACCCGGAATGCCGATCGATGAATGATGGACTCTCCGTAAGCGAGGCCTGTCGGGGCGGACTGCCCTTCCCGATCCCCGAAACCGGGCAAGAGGTGATGTGGAACTATCTTCTCAACTACCAGGGGGTCAACGGCTGGGACTGGAATCACAGCGCTTACGTAGTGAACCAGGGGCACATTACCCTGACCAATACCAATCGCTCTACGGGTGAAAAACCTTTCTACCAAACCGAAGTGACAGGCCGCGACCCCAAGGTTGCATCACGCATCTGGTCACGTATCGTTGCGCCCGCCCGCTCCGCAGGCACAGCTTCGGGTTACTGGGATCATCTGGATCCGGTAGCGGACGATCGCTACGCCTGGAGTTACTCCACCGGCCAGCGACGTATTCGTCGAGCGCCCGAATTTTCATACGACACACCGAATTCGGCATTTGGCGGCGTGGCCTTTTATGACGAAATATTCCTATTTTCCGGAAAGATGGATCGCTTCGACTGGACGCTTGAAGGCAAGAAGGAAATGTTTATTCCCTACAGCAACTATGAGCTGAAGTGGGGCTGTGACATAGAAACCAAACTGATGGACAAGCATATCAATCCAGCCTGCGAGCGCTGGGAACTGCACCGGGTATGGGTCGTGTCCGCCGAGCGCAAGGAAGGCGTGCGTCATGCGCAAAAGTCTCGACGCTATTACATAGATGAAGACACTTTCGGTGCTGCACTCTATGACGCGTGGGACAACAGTGGAGAAATGTTCCGCTCTGGAGCTCAGTACAACATCCAGGCGTATGGCATCCCCAACAATCCACTGCAGGATTCATATTCGCTTTACGACTTCACCCGCAGCCAATACGGCATGTTTGGAAACGGCCCCACCCGCTACCGCGCCGCACCGGTAACGGAGCGTGAAGCCAATCCGCAGACCATCGCCGCCGGCCAGCGACGCTAAGCCGAAAATCACCACGTCCGGAGGTACGCCTCCGGAATCTCACCATAGTCTCCAGGGGGCTTCAACCATGAAGCGACTCGCTGAAAAAGTAACCGTTATTACCGGCGCCGGAAGCGGCATAGGACGCGCCAGCGCGTTGGCATTCGCAGCACAAGGCGCCAAAGTGGTCGTTACCGATCTGTATAGCCAGGCGGCGGAAGCCGTTGTCCAGACCATCACCGAGACGGGCGGTGAGGCAATAGCGCTAAAAGTTGATGTCGGTTTGGAAGACGATATCAAACAAATGATAGACAGCACTATTGAAATCTATGGCCGTATCGATGTGCTGTTCAACAACGCCGTCAACAAGAATCCCGACACGGCCAGGGATATCGACTTCATCAATTTCAATGAAGAACTGTTCCACGCCAACATGCGCGTCAATGTGCTGGGTGGCGTGCTGGCTTGCAAACATGCGCTGCCGCATATGCTGGGTCAAGCGCGAGGCTCAATCATCTTCACCTCCTCTACCAGCTCCATTGCGGGTGAAGTGGCGCAGTTCAGTTATGGCGCTTCCAAGGCAGCATTGAACTGGTACGTGCAAACCATCGCCGCCACCTTCGGCAAGCGTGGCATCCGCTGCAACGCCATTCTCCCCGGCGTGATCCGCACCGCGGCCCTGGAAGGCTGGGCCAATGAGCAAATGACCAAAGCCTTCCTCGACTTGCAGAACGTGCCGCAGCTGGGTGAACCCGAAGATATCGCCAACATGGCGCTGTTTCTCGCCTCGGACGAGTCACGCTACATCAATGGCGCACTGATGCGCGTGGATGGTGGCATGAGCTGTGGTACGCCGATGGTTCCGGTGGTCAGGGCGTATCTCTGATCAGGCGCGGCATTCAACTGACAAACTGACATTCAAGGTGAGATTCGAAACATGGGTATGCAACAGGAAAAGATTATTAGAACTTTCTGCGCCGCCTGGGGCGATGGGACAGCAACTTCACGGCCGCAGCTGGAGACCATTCTGGACATGATGGCCGAGGACGCCATCTGGCAACTCTGGGTGCCAGGCGGCCCGGTTATCCAGGGCAAGCAGGCGATACGCGACGAAATCACCCGGCAAATGAGTTATGTGACCCATAACCACTGCGTAATCCGCAACATAGTGTCTTCCGACAACGTAGTGATGACCGAGCGTGATGACTACGCAGTGTCGGGAGGCAAGCCCATGCCGCATTCCATGGTGGCTGTTTACGAGCTGGATGATAAGGGACTGATCACCGCCTGGCGGGAGTATCTGGATACTGCGGATCTGGCGAAAAAGAAAGGTGTGCCGCTCGAGCAGGTCGGCGGCCCAACTCTGGATGCCGACGCCTGAGCACCACCCTCTTACTATGACAGGCAACCGGACCAGCCGGACTTGCCGATGAATTCTTCGGAGCAACAAATGAACATGGCCGTACAAGAGACTATGAATACCGATCAGCAGCTCGAACGGAAACTCTGCCAGTTTGTGGAAGAACTGCTCGAGGGCAGCGTTACCAGCATAAAACGCCTGCCTCGCTGGCGGCCCGCCTGGAACGTGGATCTCAAGCGCGGCGACGAGATTATCAAGCTGCATATACGCGGTGAGCGCGGCGGCGATGTCAGCCCGTTCCCGGATCTGCGCCGCGAAGCGGATATCCTCACTTTGATCGGGCAACAAGGTGTTCCCGTCCCCCGCATCTATGGCTTCTGCGAAGACCCGCAGGCCATCGTGATGCAGAACGTGCCAGGTACCCGTGATCTCTCCCAGGCCAAAGACAATGCCGAGCGCCTCAGTCTGGCCAAGCAGTACATTGACGCCATGGCAGCCATGCACAAGTTACCGCTGGACGCTTTTGTCGCACGGGGAATCGATCTACCGCATGGCGCCGAAGCGATTTCTCTGGCGGGTCTGGAGGCCTACTATCCACTGTATGAACGGAACAAGACGCGCCCGCAGCCACTGCTGGAATTCGCGCTCAACTGGCTGCGCCGCAACGTGCCACAACACCGGACCAAGCCCAGCCTGATTCAGTTTGATTCAGGTCAGTATCTCTTCGAGAACGGCAAGGTAAATGCTCTCTACGACTTCGAGTTCGCCATGATCGGCGACCCGCTCGCCGATCTCGCCTCCGCGCGCATGCGCGATAATTACGAACCTCTGGGCGGCGCCTTCAGCGAGCTTTATCGCTACTACCAGGAAATCAGCGGCGAAAAGCCCGAACCCGACGTAGTGCGCTTCCATACTGTCTTATTCTCTACGGTCAGTGCCATGCAGTTCTCATCGACGGTCGCCACACCGCAGCCGGGCGATCCGCATGACATTTATATCGAATTCGATATCGCTCTGCGCCGGGTAGTGGTCCACGCGCTGGCCGAGGCGATGGGCGCGGAGATTGCGCCCCCCGCAATCAACATAGTGGAACATGGCCCGAACGCAGAACTGCTCAGCATGCTCGCCGATGCAGTCAATCAGGTTCAGATCGAGGACGAATTTCAGCAGACCAAGCTCAACGCTGTACGCAAGATCGTCGAATACCTGGGCAGAGCTGACGCCATGATCAATCAGCTGCAAGCCGTGGATATGCAGGAAGCCGGCGCTCTCCTCGGGTGCACCTTTGCACGCCATGATGAGATGGAAGCAGCCCTGGAACGCTTTGTCACCACCGCAGGTACAGAGCACGACCTGGCATTGCTGACACTGTTCGCTTCACAGATAGAGCGGCGGGTGCAGGTGTTTGGACAAACTGCCATCGGCAGATCGGCAAGCCATATTGACCTACCGGCACTGTAGTCCTATTTGTCTGGAGCACAAAATGTTTGACGATAACAACAATAAGCAAGCTGATTCCCTACGTCGCTACGGCCCATGGGCTCTGGTTGCAGGCGCCTCCCATGGCATCGGTTCTGAATTCGCTCGACAGGTCGCAGCGCAAGGTCTGAACTGCATTCTCGTAGCCAGGACTGAAGACACCCTGCAATCTTTGAAATCGAGCCTGGAGGGCGAGTACGGGGTTAAAGTCCTGATCGTGACTCAGGATCTGTCAGCGCAGGATGCCGCCGCCCGATTGCTGCAGGCGACCGGCGAGCGTCAGATAGGTCTGCTGATCTATAACGCCGGCGGCGACCCTTTTATCAGTCGGTTCCTCAATACCGACGCCGAGAGCTGGATGTCGCTGCTGCGGCTGAATACCCAGACGGTACTGGAAACGATCCATGCTTATGGCAAGCGCATGGTGGAGCGTGGCCAGGGCGGTGTGATTCTCGTCGGTTCACACGCGGCACTGGGCGGTGTGCGCAAGCTGGCCATGTACTCGGCGACCAAGGCATTTTCCCTGAACCTCGGAGAATCACTCTGGGCCGAATGGAAGGATCACGGGGTTGATGTGCTGAACTTGCTCATTGGTACGGTGGATACGCCGATGATGCGCGAAACCATGCAGCGTTTGAATATTCCTGACGCGGCAACAATGAACTTGCCCCAGGCCGATGACATCGTGCGTCTGGCGTTGGCCGCTCTGCCCAATGGCCCAACCCTTGTTCACCCACAGGATCTGGAGTCGCCGGATGGCGAATTGTCACTCGGTGACCGTCGCCGTGAACATGTCATCAACAAAAGCGCCGAGGCGGCCATGTTCATTGGCCGCGACTGACCGCACATAGCGCGATTGAAATCACTCTGAATGAGCAATGAAAAACATGAAAAATTTTGACAACAGGGAATTCAAACTCGGGTGGAAGATCCTGATTCTGGCCACAGTAGGCGTAGCCACCAGTTCAAGCTCGCTTCTGTTGTACAGCTTCAGCGCGATGATGATTCCTCTGGAACTGGCTATGGGGTGGGGCCGCAGTGAACTGCAGGCGGCAATCACTGCGCTGTCGCTCGGTACTATCGTCGCCGCCCAGCTCGCTGGGTGGGTGAACCTGAAGTTCGGCTTGCGCATCGTTACCATCGTGTCGCTTATCGCGCTATCGGTCAGCTTGTTTCTCCTCACTCAGATTCAAACCACTATCTGGAGCCTCTATCTTGGCTACTTCCTCGTTCCGCTTGCCGGGCTGGGAACCTTGCAGATCACCTGGTCGCACCTGGTCAATCTCTGGTTTGTGGAAAACCGTGGGCTGGCGCTGGCGATCATACTGAGCGGGTCCGGACTGGCCGCTGCTTTGCTGCCACTGCTGATCACTTGGTCTGTGTCGACCTGGGGGTGGCAAGCCGGCTTCATTTCCCTGTCGGTACTGCCTGTGGCTATAGCGCTGCCGTTGACCTTGCGCTGGCTGATGCCGGTCAGCAGTAGAAATGGTGCGAAGGCCGCAGAACAGCCCAAAGCGCAACAGGAGTCCGGTGGCATACTGCTCAGCGAAGCTCTGCGCTCGTGGCGCTTCTGGGTATGCAATCTATCCATGACACTGGTGGTAGCCTGTGCGGTAGGCCTGGTTACCAACATCATTCCCTTGCTACAGGACAGGGGGCTGAGCGCAGTGGAAGCCGGGCAGATTTTCAGCGCCTTCGGCATTTCGCTGATACTGGGCAGGCTGGTAGTAGGCTATCTTATCGACCGTCTGTGGGCACCCGGGGTCGCAGCAGTGGCACTGATGATGCCGGCACTGGCCTGCCTGATCTTTGCGATGGCCACTAACAACACGGCGCTGTATATCCTGGCAACCCTGCTGGTAGGTATCGGTGCCGGGGCTGAGTTCGACATTGCCGCCTTCCTGATTGCACGCTACTTCGGCATGCGTGACTATGGTCGACTGTTCGGTATTCACCTTGGGCTGATCACCGCCGGGGCGGCGGCGGCACCTCTACTGTTCGGTGCTCTGTACAGCCTCACCGGAGATTATTCCGGGCTTCTCACTTTCAGCACCGCTTGCTTCATCATCGGCCCGCTAATGCTGCTCAGTCTGGGTAGCTATCCAGTGTTTCGCCACCCGACCGCCCTGACGCCAACTGTCTGATGCACCAGCCCAGTTCAAGGGTTAACGCCACGCATCTGCTGACGAAATGCCTCGGGCGTCATACCCACCTCTTTGCGGAACGCCGCCGCAAAGGAGGCGGGGTTCTGGAATCCGGTCTGGTAGGACACCTGCTTGATCAACATCTTGTGGTTCAGCAGCAACGATTTTGCCTTGTGAATTCGGGTCTGGGCCACATATTTACGCAGTGTCAATCCGGTGGTGTTCTTGAACAACATGGATAGTTTTCGCGGGGGCATGTCGCACGCCTGGGCGAGTTGCCTGACCGAATGACCCATTTCTGGATTGGCATCGAGCATCTCTCGCAATTGCCTGATCTGCTGCAAGCTGAGTTTGCCGCGACACTCGTCGGACTTCCTCGGATCGATAAACTGCCTGTGCAGTTCCATCGCAATGCCGGTCAGCAGACACTCTATATGCAGTTGGCTGGCAAAGCCCGGCGCAGCGACTTCCTGCGCCAGACGCTCCATGGACGCCTGCAGATAGTTGCTCTTCAAATTCAACATGCCGTCATTGAGGCAGTCTTCCCAGCACCACTCAATGCCCGCCAACGGGGCCAGAACGCCGGGATCGAACAGGCAGATCATCGATTTATACTGGGACACTCCGTGGTAAAATTGGAACTCAGTCCCCGGCGGGAGAAACAGCACCTGGCCTAGCGACTGGAAGTCACTATTCCGACCAGAAAAGCGCCCCTTGTTATCTGAATGTATCGCTTTTCGAGTGGCCGCTTTGGGCAACACGAGACGCAGCAGGCAGCTGTTCTTAGCTTCTATGACTGCAGTTCCTGCACTTGACCACTGCGCGCTCTGGATTTGAATATCAAAACCATCATCGACCAAGCGGGACTCGGTGCTAAACTCACCAACACTGGACGGGTTATACTCAAGATATTTTACTGAATACATTGTTGCGACCTTCAGCGATTATTATTGTGGACACTGAACGTTGCCTAACATTGGGTTTCATTATTTGTCACTGTTCAGTATAGTATTCGCCCGCTGTGTGCCAATTACTAAATCCCTTTAGCTGGTATTCAAAAAAGCGATACCTGTGACCAGTTCTTTATTGTTGTCCCTACGCCGCTTATGCACTTTTAATGAGTTCCACGCATTCACTCGCACTCACTCAGGAGCCTCCATGACACTTCGAATGGATCATTTCACCATTGTTACCGACCAACTGGAGGCCACCCGCCAGTTTTACGTGGACCTTCTCGGACTCGAAGTCGGCCCCCGGCCACCATTCCCAGTGGATGGCCTGTGGCTGTATGCCGACTCCCATCCCATGCTGCATGTCATTTCAGTGGAACAGATGCCCGAGCCACGCCGCGGTGTGCTCGATCACATGGCTTTTTTTTCCTCTGGTCTGGGTTCGATGCTCGACAAGCTCGATGACCACAACGTCCGTTACCGCATCATCCGCGCCCCCGGAGAGAACCGAACCTGGCAGGTATTTTTCAAGGATCCGAATGACGTCGAGGTCGAGCTCGACTTCGCCGCCGAGGAAACGCCACCTGCCGACTGGAAGCAACGCAGCAAACGCTGAGTAGGTCAGATCAAGCCGGCGTAGGCGCCGCCATCCAGTTGCAGGTTCTGCCCGGTGATATAGCCAGCCTGGGCTGAACAGAGGAACGCGCAGGCCATGGCGAGCTCTTCAGGTGTACCGAATCGTCTGGCCGGGACAGGTCTGAGCATCTCGGCTCTCGCCTCATCCAGACTGATGCTCCTGTGCTTTGCCAACTGACCGGTCATGTAGGTCAGCCGGTCGGTCGCAATGCGTTCAGGCAAAAGATTATTGACCGTGACATTGTCGCGAATGACTTCCACGGACAGCGCCTTTGAGAAGGCGGTGAGACCAGCCCTGGCTGCTGTCGAGAGGCCCATCGGCAAACGCGGAGACTTGACCATGGCGGAGGTGATATTGACGATACGACCAAAACGCCGCTCGCGCATTCCATCAACCACGGCCTGGATCAACAAGATGGCGCTGAGCATGTTGGCTTCCAGTGCCTGTTGCCAGCATTCGAGATCCCAGTCCTGAAATTTCCCCGGTGCTGGACCACCGTTATTGGTGACCAGAATATCCGGAGCAGGACAGGCCGCAAGGAGCTTCTCCCGGCCAACGCTGGTGTTGAGATCCGCTACCACCTGCACTACCTCACGCCCCGTGCAGTCGCGAATCGCCATCGCAGCCTCATTCAAGCTACCGGGATCACGCCCGTTGATGAAGACCTCGCACCCTTCAGCAGCCAAGGCGATGGCACAGGCTCTACCCAAGCCCCGCGAAGAAGCACAGACGAGCGCTTTACGATTGGCAATATTCAGATCCATATTTACTCTCCCCCCTGTCGAGTGCCGCAAGGCTCAGCCTCATTACAGCGAGGCCGTAATCCTCTATCCTGTAGACACTTACACTGAAACTTTCCCATGAAACCGGAGACGGAATACGATGAACAAGCCGTCAACCCGAGCGGAACCTAGCAAGCGCAACACCATGAATCGGCTGCTGGCTGCCGGCAGAAAGATCTTTGCCCTGAAAGGTCTTGCAGGCGCCCGGGTAGAAGATATCGCCCGCGAAGCCAAGGTGACCAAACAGTTGGTCTATCATTATTACGGTTCCAAGGAAGTCTTGTTTTCAACCGTCCTGGATGACGCATCGCAGCAGATCATGCAGGAACTGATCGCGCTTGATATCGATGATCTGCCGCCGGAAGAAGCGCTGCGAAGTTTGCTCTATTGCTGTTTTGACCAGTATATGAAAGATCCACACCTAGGCGCGCTGGCCCTGGAGGGTATTCGTTTTCATAACGCGTCGGAGACCAGAAGCAACAGTTTTACCAGTGAATCCCCAGCGCTTGTCGTCAAGTTCTCAGCAATTCTGAAGCGTGGAATGGAGACTGGTGTGTTCAGGCAGGGTATTGATGCCCGACTGCTTCTGGCGAGTTCCGCGCTGCTGATGTCGGGGGGGTTCACCAACCATTACACCATGTCAGTTCTCGTCGGGTTTGACACCACCTCGGAGGACGGCATGCGAATCTGGCGCGAACACTCGGCCAACCTCATTCTGGCCAGCATCATGCAGCAGCCTGTACGCCTGTAGCCCACTTCAGGCGTACAGGCGTATCAACCAAAGCAGCGCCCCCTTGTTACATCCCGGTACGACCTTCCGACTGCTCGAAGAAAGCACGCATCGCCACCAGCGAAGGGGTATGACTGCCAAAGCCACCGTCTGCTACCAGGGTGGTTCCGGTCACGAAGGATGACTCATCGCAGGCAAGAAACGCTACCACATCAGCAATCTGCCGCGGGGTTCCCAGTTCAGGGGTCAGGTGATTGTCGCGCAGAATACTGAGCAACTCCGGGGGCATGGAGCTGTGGGCATTTTCTGCAGGTGCCAAGCCAATCTGAACCGCATTTCCACGCACACCCAGCTTGCCATACTGGGCCGCTACCAGCTTGGGCAACATGTTCAGCGCTGCCTTGGTTGTCGCGTAGCCCGTCAGGGACAGATCTCCCTGGGCGCCCAGTCCAGAGGTGGCGAAGATTACCGAGCCTTTGCCCTGTTTCAGCATCACTGGGATGACATGCTTGGAACACAGCACGGCACCGCGCAAATTGACTGCGACGGCGCGATCAAAGGCATCCATGTCCAGATTGCAGATATCGCGATCCTTCTGGCGCTGGCTCACGTCCAGAACAGCAGCATTATTATGCAGCACGTCGATGCGGCCAAATCGGCTCATCACCTGTTCTACCATTGCCTTGACGTCGTCTTCGCTGGATACGTCGGTGCGCAAGGCAATGGCCTGACCACCGGCTGATTCGATCTCTGCCGCGACACTTTCCGCCGCTTGCTGATTGATATCGACGATCGCAACTGCTGCGCCATGGGAGGCTAGCACCCGTGCGCACTCAGCGCCCAGACCGCCTCCCGCACCGGTGATGATTGCTACACGATCCTTGAGCTTGTCTGTTGTCATTTTATTGTTCTCTTATCTTTATACGAGATGATCCGCTTCACTCACCAGCGAACTGCGGCGTCCGACGCTCGGCAAAGGCCAGCGCAGCCTCCTTGGCGTCCTTGGTGGTGGCCAGCAACGAGAAAAGATCCAGCTCGAGATCAAGGCCCTTCTTCAATTCGACTTCCAAGGCTGCGCGCGCTGCTCTTTTTGCATACACCGAGGCCATAGGTGATTTGCCAGCGATCTGCAACGCCAGCGCTGATACTTCCTCGATCAGGGTCTCGGGGCTTTTAGCGACACGGGATACCAGCCCGATCTGCCGTGCCCTTTCAGCATCCAGACGTTCGCCCGTAAGAAGCAGATCCAACGCATGACCCGGCGTTACCACTCGACACAATCGCTGCGTTCCGCCGCCGCCGGGAATCAATCCCAGACCGGTTTCCGGCAACGCGAACACCGCATCGGGCGACGCGAAACGGATATCACAGGCTAGCGCGAGTTCGAGGCCGCCACCCATGCAGTATCCGTGAATTGCGACGATGACCGGTTTACTTACCGCATCAATCGTCTCGATCCAGCGAGTATTCTCCATACGTTTGCGCACTTGAATGGAAGTCTCGGGCGCACGCTTTTCCTTGATGTCTGCCCCGGCGCAAAACCCTCGCTCGCCTTCGCCGCGAATCACTATGACGTGAATTCCGGGGTCATTCTCCAGGCGCTCGAGAGCCGCTGGTACACCTGCGCGGATAGCGTCGTTGATGGCGTTGATCTGACCAGGACGGGTAAGTATTACCCATCCGACAGGCCCGTTACAGTGCATCTGAACTGCTTCGTTGATTATTACAGGCAGGCTTTCTTTAGTGCTCATGTCAACATTCCTCGAACTCGAACAACTGCCCTCTGAGTTCAGAAGGGTCAACCCTGATCAATGACTTCCCACCCACCGCATCGCAGGAGTCAATCCAGCTGAATGCCGTGCCGCGGGCCCGGAGGTCTTCGGCCTTGGCAGCCAGATCATTCACTGCAATACGAATGTAGTAAGGTCCCGGCCCCCAGTTGTTGAGATACAGTCCCGCGTCGCTGTTCCAGCGAGTCGCTTCAATGATGTCCAGCGTGGCGCTGTTCTCCAGGGTAAAGCCCATACGTGCGCGACGGTATCCTTCGCCCTCGATAAGCTCAACGGGGCCCGAGGGCTCCCAGTCGAGATTGGTAGAGCAACGACGAAGTGTCTCGTCAAGGTCGCGCACCAAGTAGCCACGAGCAGAAACACGCACCATGTCGCCAGGCTTGGAATCACGGGGCTGCGGAGCGGGAACCGAGAAGGTTTCAGCTGGCATCTGCAGCGGTTCCATGGGCATGATTTCTATGCACAAGCCACCATCGACGATGGGGTCATAGAACGGTTTCTCAGGTGAGGCACCGAGCCACAGACGGTCAAACGGCATGTCGGGAGTGCGCTGCGCCATGCGGAATGGAAGCCGCCTGCGCATCAACTTGCTGACTAACGCGTCAAACTTGTCACCATGCAGCGAAAGCACAATAGAGTGAGTAAGCATGGGACGGTGGCGGCCCTGATACTCCTTCAGACTTTCTAGAAAATCATGAAACATCGGATCCCCGGGGTTCGGACGATCAAGATGCCATTGCGGCTCTACGCGCGTCGGTGAAACCGCCAGGGACTTGTGGACACGCAGAAAATGAGCA
The DNA here is from genome assembly GCF_900115905.1 of Halopseudomonas formosensis. Lineage (GTDB taxonomy): Bacteria > Pseudomonadota > Gammaproteobacteria > Pseudomonadales > Pseudomonadaceae > Halopseudomonas > Halopseudomonas formosensis. Next base: position 32,929 of record NZ_FOYD01000014.1, on the reverse strand, counting down.
ATGTACGGATGGTCATCGAACGCCTGGCGCCAGCGCTCGTGTTTATATATCCCCAGCTTGTCGACCAGCAACTCGGTCATGCCATCTGGGTCTGGCACCATCATGTCGGCGCTCATCAGCAAATCGAACATCTTTATCTCCATTTCTTGCGGGAAAGCCAATAAAACCTGTGATTGGGTTGAAAGCGTCATCCCTGACGCAGGCGCTCAATGGGCGCCCACCAGCTGCTGCTTCCTATCGTGCGTCGCCTCGGATGAAGACGGTTCGACGGGTGCTTCGACTGGTGACGTTACTCCACCACCTTTTCCGGTCCGAGTTCCTACATCCTTGAGCATGAAGTGCGAGAGCGCGGGAATCAGAATCAGGGCGCCCACCATGTTCCACAGGAACATGAAGGTCAGCAGAATGCCCATGTCAGCCTGGAATTTGATGGGGGACCAGGCCCAGGTGACAACCCCTGCTGCCATGGTCAAACCAATCAGCGCCACCACTTTCCCAGTGAAATCCAGCGAGCGACGGTAGGCTGCAGCCAACGACTCGCCGCGGGCCTGAACGGTCAGTTGAACACTGAGTAGATAGAGCGCGTAATCGACCCCCACACCGACGCCTACCGCCATGACCGGAAGGGTGGCAACCTTGAGACCGATACCGAGCCAGACCATCAGTGCCTTACAGATGATGGTGGTCATGATCAGCGGGATAAGCGCAACCAGGGTCGCACGGATGCTGCGGAAGGCGATGAGACACAACAACGCAGTGGCGCCGTATACAGCGAAATACATGACCATGATGCCACGGCGAACTTCGATGTTGGTTGCCGCCTCGATACCTGCGTTACCCGCTGCCAGCAGGAATTCTACCGACTGTTCGGCACCAGGCCCAGTATTGTATTGCCCTGCAAAGTCCTCGACCTCATTCAGCACCCGCGTCAGCGTATCGGCCTTGTGATCGGTCAGATAAGCAATCAGGGGGGTGACTGAACAGTTCTGATTGGTAATACCTGGCGAGGAAATCATCGCGGCATCGACCGACGCATTGGTAATCGCCTGATCTCGACTGATGGTCAGCCATTTGGCGCTGCCTTCAGCCATGCCTGAGGTCATGAAACGGACAGTGTCAGCCAGTGAGGTGGTAGTCTGCACCCCTTCGGTCTGGCGCAGGCGCCAGGCAAGCTTGTCCATGGTCTGCAGTGGCCCAAAGAAACGACACCCATCGGGATCGGTCTTCATGATGACCACGAATTGATCGCTGGACAGACCATAGTTGGCCGTGATGAAAGCATTGTCCGTATTGTAGCGGGAGTCTGGACGCAGCTCCGGCGCACCTGGATCGAGATCACCTATTTTCAAATCAAGCATTACAACAGAGCTGACTGCCGTGACCAGCACCGAAACGCTTATCGCAATGATTGACCACTTGCGTTCGGTGAATCTGTTCAGGCCCTGCCATACCCTGCCTTGCCAGTTACGGTTCTGCTGTACTTTCTTGTCTTTTTCGATGGCAATCCGTGCCGCTTTCTTGCTGACGCCTATGTAAGACAAGGCAACCGGAATCAAGATGAGTTTGGTGAAGACCAGGACAGAAACACCGATACTGGTCGTCAGCGCCAAGTCCCGGATAACCGGAATGTCGATTATGGCCAGAACAGCGAACCCCACCACATTGACGAGCAGCGCTGTCAACCCAGCTAAAAACAACCGTCGGAAGGTGTAACGTGCAGCGACATACTTATGGGTCCCGCGGCCGATATCCTGGAGTACCCCGTTCATTTTCTGGGTGCCGTGGGACAGGCCTATCGAGAAGATCAGGAAGGGTACCAGAATGGAATAGGGATCCAGCTCATAGCCGAGCAACTGCATCAGCCCGAGAAGCCAGACAACCCCCGTGACTGCTATGCTCACCAGCAAGACGGTACTGCGGACGCAGTGGGTATACAGATACACGAAGAGGGCGGCCACTAATACGGATATACCGAAAAACACCATTACCGCCTGAAGTCCTTCGATCAGATCGCCGACCAGTTTGCTGAAACCGACGATATGAATCCCCACACTGTCGCTTTCAAATGACCGAATTTTCTCCTCTAACTGTTTCGAGAACTCACTGTAATCCAAGGGCTCGCCGGTCTGCGGATGGGTTTCCAACAGAGGCGCCACGATCATGCTGGATCTTGAGTCATTCGCGACCAGGCTACCCGACAACCCAGCACGCGTGATATTGCGTCTCAGCGCGCCGATACTGGCTTCGCTACCATCGTAATCAGACGGCATAACCGCACCGCCGCTGATGCCTTCTTCAGTGACTTCCCGCCACCGTACGATAGGCATCCACAGGGATCGCATCCAGGACCGGTCAATGCCGGGGATCAAATAAAGCGTGTCATTTACGTCCTGCAGCACCTGCAGATATTCCGGGTCATATATATCGCCCTTCTTGTTGCTGACCACCACGCGAATGTTATTACCCAGGCCTGGGAGTTCGTTCTTGTGTTCGAGGTAGTTCTGGATATAGGGATTATTAACCGGAATCATGCGTTCGAAACTGGCATTGACATCCAGCTTCGTAGCAAAGCTGCCCAGCACAATGGTTATCAGAAGACAACTCAGGAGAACCAGCATCCGATTATGAAAAACAATGCGCTCTAACAGGCCACCCGAACTTTTGTCGAAGTCTTGTAGGTCACGTACTACCGGCATCCCGTTATTGTTATTACTCAATTTGACCATTTCTTTCTCCAAAGGCCCTAGTGCACATACAAGACATGTAGCGTCAGTGCGTCCCGGATGAAAACTTCATTCATACCAATAAGCGTTCCTGAGCCAGCCACCCTGTTCTCTTGATAAAGAGGGTAGGCGGCGTGGTACTACCATAAATTACCTGATACCAGCATTAACTAATTGAGTTTGCTGATATCTATCTTTCGGACGCCGGAGAATTGAGTAACCATCAACTCTCTTGAACCGTCCACCATAGCCGCAGAGGACACCTCTCCGCTGAAGGGCACTTCCAGTCTGGCCGTTTCGAGATTACGGGAATCGAGTCGTATCAACTCTCCGCGCTGACTAACCAATATAAAGTGGTTAGGGCCGTCTTCCAGGCAATCCACCAGACTGGCCTGCTGTTGAGTGTCCACTCGATCCCAGCTCAGACCCTCATTTCGGCTGACATACAAATTGCCCCGCAGACCGTACGCCATGACCAGACTGTCACCTACGTGCACTCCAAAAAAAGTGCCGGCATAGGGCGTTTCTACCCGAACGAAACGACCCAGCCCCCGATCCAACCGCATGACCAGACCCTGTTCACCGCTTATGTAGGCTTGCTCACCGTGCATATCGATACTATACAAATGCATGCGCCGCTCGTTTTCGGTGCGCTCGATCCATGGCTGCCACGTCATACCGTCATCAATGGTGTGTAGCAGCATGCCAAAAGCACCCAGCAGAAAGCCTTCTCCGTTGTCGTTGATGAACACATCCAGAAAAGGCGTGGCCATGACATCGGAATCGGACGAGGTGCTCAGAGCCAGATCCACTTCTCCCAGTAGGCTTTCAGCTTCATACTCATCGATGCCAGCAGCGGTGGAGTAGTACTCTCTCAACAGCGTCACCAAGCTACGACCGTCCAACCGAACTTCCCACGATTTGCCGCCATCAGTTGTGGCGAGCAGAACGGAATCATGCCCGACAGCCCAGCCATGCAGCTCATCACGAAAACGTACCTGAACGAGATCACTGGCCACGGGACTGGTGGAGGGGCTCCAGCTGTTACCGCCATCGCTGGAAATCATGATCAATCCACGCAGCCCCACACTGACAAGATTGCCACCGGCCTGCGCTATTGCCACAGCGGGCTGGGGACGGCTCAGATCCTGAATGATGGAAGGCTGCTCAAGCGGATCATGGAGACCGCGTGAAGACTCGCTTTTTGTTTCGGAGGCCAGGACTGAAAAGGAACCCAACCCAAGACACAGGAAGCAGGCAACTGCCAGAGAGATCGATCTCTTGGTTGGGGAAGATTCCAACCAGCAGGATATAGTCATTATTCTTACCCTCAATAATCCAGACGCGTCTTGGGTTTGAACAGCGTCGCCAGATGGCGACAGCTGTTCCCGGTAGCGCTCCCCCTGGGGACCGCACCATAACTGCTTGGGTTACCGCACGCTTTCTCGAGAAACGATGGCTTCAGGATTCAGCTCACGCTCGGACCGAGGTGATTCGAGCACTTTGTAGCCACCGGCCAGAGCATCATTGATCAAGCCATACATGCCTCGATTGAAGTCATAAATGACATGTTTGACGATGTAGGGAATATCGTGATCATAGAGCTGAACACCACCCAGCATCATGGATCGATAAAGCTGACCACTCTGATCCCAAGCGTCATACAGACCGGCGCCATAGGTGTCTTCATCGAGGTAGTAGGTTCGTTTGCTGTAGACATGACGACGACCTTCTTTCAGCGTCGCTTCCACTTCCCAGACGCGGTGCAGCTCCCAGCGTTCACACTCTGGATTCAGATGTGATGCCATCAGCTGAGTATCGGCATTGCAGTCAAAATACAGCTCGTAGTTGTTGTACGGGATATACATCTCTTTCTTGCCGACCAATTTGAAGTCGAAGCGATCCTGCATACCCGAGAACATGAACAGCTCATCGAACAACTCGATCCCGCCCATGCTGGCAACCGGTGTGTCATAGGTAAACTCTGGAGCCAGTTTCACCCGGCGCTGACCTGGGGTATAGCTCCAAGCGCGCCGAGGTCTGCTGGTCGGATCTAGAAAATCCGTATAGCCGGTCATTTCACCAGCTCGACGGGCTGGTTCCTTGGTGACCGAGTACACCCGCGTGTACATCTGCTCGTCACGACCGGGCACATCCATCTGGTAGAACGGCCGCTCGACAAAGGTTGCCTGTTCCGACGCCTTGGTTACCGAGCCATTTGACGCGACGATCCAGCTGTTCGACGACGAGGTGGTAGTGCCAAACTTTCCGTCGTTGTAGCGCACCTGCTGGTTCCACATAACCTCATTCCCCGTCTTCGGGATCGGGAAAGGGACTCCACCCCGGCAGGCGGGATCAAGAGCGAGCCCGTCCTTGAGGGTGGAGCATTCGGTTGCGTTGCGAACAGATGCGTCTAGAACTTCCTGCGGCAGAGCTGCGGTGCGGTGTGTCGGAAAGATATCCATATAATACTCAGGATTTCTCTTCAACAGCTCAATCTGGCCCTCGCTCAGCTTGTCCGCATGTTGAGCATAATTGCTGGCATCAATGCGAAAAAGAGGTTGCTCGTCCTTGAACGGGTTCACCCAGTAACCACTGCCCGGCTCGAAGCCAGCAGGTGCCTCGCGCAGCCCACCCTCGAAGGCAGGAATGGTTCCCGCCTCATTTCCGGCCTGAACAGCACCGGTCAAGGTCAGCGACTTGCCGAGCTCAGCTACTTCTTCGGGCGTTGCGATAGCCATCACACAGGCTGAAATTCCACTCAAGGCTATGCCTAAAGCGAGTTGGAGTTTCATAGACATTCTCCGCTCTTATGCTTATTAAAACGAGGTTCGGTAAGTAAAAGAGACCCAACCCCGGTCGGTACCCCCTGCGCTGGTCATTCTATCGCCGTTGGCATTCAGGGTGTGTTTTTCATCCGCGGATGTGTCCGCATAACGCAGTGTGAACTCATGACGTTGCTGGTAGGTCATTTTTGCGCCCACCGACCACGACAGCGCACCTTCCGATCCGCCGCCGGCAGTGGCAGCATTACCATACAGGCCATAGTTTACGGTAAAGGGAACATCCAGATCCCACGATGGGAAGATCGACAGGTACTGAGGTGTATAGTTGACAGCCACCGCCGAATAGTTGCGCGTGGAACAACCATCTCTCTTGCCGCCGGGAGCGTCCGAATCACGTAAATCCGTACAGGCATCATATCCCCTTCCCTTGTAGAGCTCTTCATGCTTGGTGACCTTGTCCAGATGACTGAATGCCACTTCAGCCACAAGCGTGGAGTTATCAGCCAACCAGTAGCGCGGTACGCCATAGACCGCATTGAGCACCATATGAAAGGAATCACCGCGCGGCCCCTGATCATCTAACGAGCTCACTCCAGTCGCGTTCAACGCACCATTTTTGCGGTAGGAGATCTCGGCACCAATCGCTGCCGATCGGTAGTTGGTGGCGTAGCTCAGGCCATAGAGCTTAACGTTGCGCGGGTATACCAAGCGGTACTGCATATTGGCCATATCGATCTGTGGTGCCAACCAAGCCTGGTAATCATCAAATTCCCGGTAATAAGCACCAATGGTGGTGCCTGTACTCTGAATATCGTAACGGGCCATTACACCCCAGTTGGCCGAATCCCGGCCGAACTTGGAGTCGGCACGATCCATCAATGCACCGCCGCCTACTGCCATCCGGTCAGGTCCTTCGAAGAAAGGGTCGGCAGCGCCAAAAAAGGTCCCCCCATACGGCATGCGCGTATGATCCCATTCGTAAAAATATTGGCCCGAGACGGAAAGGGCGTCTGTCAGCTGCACTTTTGCGGAAACTTGTCCAATTGGCAGAAAGACCTCTTTGGTCTCGATGCCCGGACTGGTTACCGCTTTAACTGCATCCGTAGGGGCTTGCGAATAAGCGATGGCGTGAGCACCGAATAGCAGACCTTCCCCCCAGTAATTCGTGTGCTTACCGACCTTAACGTTGACCGGCGCATTACCGATGTGGAAGTTGGCCCATACAAAAGCGTCGAGAATTTCACCGGAGGGGCCGTAGACGTAGCGCTCGACTTCAGAGCTATAGCGGTCCCCGCGGTAGCTGGTCGGATAGCCCGGAACATTGCTTTCGACGGAGCGGTCGCTGTATGCGTCGTCATACCAGCCAGCAGCACTGACCCGCGCACCGAAATGCCATTTATAAGCCAGATCGACTTCAGTCAACACATCAAGACGATTTGTAACGATATCGCCCCGGTCAAATTTTCCGCTGGACTCGTCAAAATTCGGGTTGTTGAGAATATCACTGTCTGGTTTGTCTGTGCGGATGCCCAGGTTGTAGCGAACGGTGTTATCCCAGCGCAAACGGATGTCAGGATTACCCAGATCTATCTGCATGGCAGATACATTTCCTGTTGCTGCCACGACAGCAAGAGCCAGAGCGCTGCGAGCCAGGGTGCTTCGCCCAAGTTTGTTTTTAACGTTCATCGGTCTTCCTTTGTTTTTATTTTCAATGGCTTATGAAACCTTCTGCGTTTGCTGCAGTGCCGCTTCCCGATCTCTCCATCATGTGTCCATCGGCTTAAATCCGTTGCGTCCTGTTCAGCGCTTTTTATCCTAACCTAAGAACCTTCATGATTCCACATCAAGATTTCAATTCTCTATACAGACTGACAGGTAGCCGGTTTCTTTGCTTCCAGAACCTCACCCCTACTCGCTGAATCACTCGAAGCGGGTGCACAAACCTCGGCTGCTGGTTTGCCAACCGCCTTTAAGTAAACATAACATAGAGTTCTGTTCAATTTATGTCTTACTTTTTTGGTTTATCACAATCGAACGAGAGTCATCTCAGCCGATAGAAGCCTCAGAAGCGGGGCTTATAAGCAATTCAGCTGCCATTCCGGCTTACATGCATCATCAAGGAGAATGTATGAATATTGATCTTAGCGACAAACGCGTGATTGTCACTGGCGCATCGCGCGGGATCGGCAAGGCAATTGCCACCGCCTTTGCAGCGGAGGGTGCTCGCGTCGCGATCTGCGCCAGAAATCTGCAGGCAGTCACTGCTACAGGGCAGGAACTGGAAGCTAGCGCGAGCGCCGTCATTGCCCGCTCGGTGGATGTGACAGATACCACTTCGGTGAACGCTTTCGTTGCTGAGGTCACGGAAGCCTGGGGCGGGGTAGATGTATTGGTCAACAATGCTGGCCAGGGCAAGGGTGGCAACCTGGACACGCTGACGGCCGAGGCCATTCTTGAGCATGCCAACGTACTGCAGATGGGTCACTTTCGTTTTGTTCAGGCTGTTGTACCCTTCATGCGCAAGCAGCGCTGGGGCAGGATCATCGAGATCAATGCGCTGGCGGGCGTGATCCCCACGCCAGAAGGCATTCCATCAGTGATCAATCGAGCCTCCTGTGTAGCCCTGTCAAAGTCGCTCGGCATGTCGCTGCCCAAAGACAACATACTGGTCAACTCGTTGAATATGGGCTGGATTGATACCGGTCAGTGGGATCGACACTTCAGGGAGATGGGGCCGGGGGTAACCCGAGAGGAATTCGACGAGATGGTCATGAAGGTAGTCCCGCTCGGGCGCTACGGCCGACCTGAAGACGTGGCCGGCATGGCGCTGTTTCTCGCCAGTGATTACGCGAGTTTTATCAGCGGTGCCTCTATCGATATTGCCGGCGGTATGGGTGGGCAGATTGCCTACTTCCCTACATTAAAGCGCGATTTCGCCGAATCCATTCGGCAGCGAAGGGAAAACTTCTCGCGAACGGAGTGAGCACTTGATCGAATAAGGTGTCGCTGGCGGGACACTGCCTTCTCAGGATCCGCAAGCATGAATGAGGAATTGCTGAAAGGCGCTGGCAGCTTCGTTCAGGCTTGCGCCTTCACGCCACAGCAGGCCCAGCTCCATGGGTGGCACGGCGTCGGTAAGCGGGCGGATTTCAATCTTCTTGCCCTCCAATGACCAGGCACGATAAAGCATGTCCGATAGAATCGTAACCCCAAAACCGTGGGCCACCAGCCCACGGAGCGACTCCATGGAAGAGGTGCGAAAGGCCACTTGCGGCTTCAGGTTCTGGCTATGCCAATAGCGCAGAGCCGATATTTCGCCTTCATCGACCGTGGGCATGATATAGGCGTGCTCAGCGACATCTTTCAAAGTGATGGAGTTCGATTGCATCAACGGATGGGTGGAAGCCAACCACAATTGCCGACGCGATCTGATCAGCACGCTGTGCTCCAGGCCGCTGAGATCGCTGGCGTTGGATATTACCGTCAGACCCACGTCCAGCTCACCCGAAGTGACGGCGGCCTCGATGCTACTCCGCTCCATATCAATCAGATCAATCTCGACATCCGGATAATTACGCTTGAACCGCGCCAGCAGGTTCGGCAGGAAGTAACCCAACACAGTGTAAGAGGCCCCTACCCTCACCACCCCGCTGGTTGCATGACTGAGAAAGAACGGCTCGCTAAGAGCATCCTGCAACGTATCAAGAATATGACTTGCATGCTGCAAAAACTTGTTGCCCTCCGCCGTGAGGCTAACGCCGTAGGGCATCCGTTCGAACAGCTTCACGCCGAGGCGCTCTTCCAACTGCATGACCGCGGCAGTGATCGCAGACTGCGACACATGCACCTTGCTAGCCGCTTGGGAGAATTGGCCGGTCTTCGCCGCCGCAACGAAGTATCGCAACTGGCGCATCGAAATATCATTCTTTGTCATCTGTTTTCCCAATACCTTCGTCCAGTTTTTATAATTTTACGATATCAGACGATCTTCATATACTCCAGTCAATCCGCACTACCGTGCATTGCAGTAGCCATAAACAGAACAAGATAGGTAATGATCAGCCATGGGAACGTCCCTCTCGCTTGACGACAAGTATACGCAGATAAGCGGCTACCAATTGATGACCGGAGTCCAGGCACTGGTCCGGTTGCCGCTTATGCAACGCCAGCGGGACCTGGCTGCGGGACTGAATACCGCGGGCTTTATATCCGGCTATCGTGGCTCGCCTCTGGGCGGTTTCGATCAGCATCTGTGGCGCGCACGGGAATACCTGAAAGCGAGCCACACCCATTTCCAGCCAGGCGTTAACGAAGAGCTGGCCGCCACGTCCATCTGGGGCACCCAGCAGGTCAACATATTTGAAGGCGCCACCTATGACGGCGTATTCGGCATGTGGTACGGCAAGGGGCCAGGCGTTGATCGCTCTGGAGACGTCTTCCGGCATGCCAATGCGGCCGGCACGTCGAAGTTCGGTGGTGTATTGGCCGTTGCCGGTGACGACCACGGTGCCCGTTCCTCTTCATTGCCCCACCAGACAGAACATATATTCAAAGCTGTGATGATGCCGGTGCTGGCACCTTCCGGCGTGCAAGAATATCTGGATTACGGTATCCACGGCTGGGCGATGTCCCGTTACTCCGGTTGCTGGGTGGCGCTGAAAGCCGTCGCCGATACCGTTGAGAGCGCAGCGATTGTCGATATCGATCCGTTCCGCGTCGAGTCGATCATTCCCGACTTCCAGATTCCCGAAGGCGGCCTGAACATCCGCTGGCCCGATCCGCCGCTGGCCCAGGAACAGCGCCTGCTCGAACACAAGCTGTATGCCGCCCTGGCCTATGCCCGCGCCAACCGTATCGACCGCGTGGTCATGGACTCATCCAACGCCCGGATCGGCATCATCACCGCAGGCAAATCCTACCTGGACGTATGCCAGGCGCTGGAGATGCTCGGCATCGATGCAGAGCAGGTTCAGCAGATGGGTCTGCGCGTTTATAAAGTGGGCATGGTCTGGCCCCTCGAAGCCGAAGGCGTGCGCCATTTCGCCGAAGGCCTGGAAGAGATCATTGTGGTGGAAGAAAAACGCCACATGATCGAATACCAGATGAAGGAAGAGCTGTATAACTGGCGTGAGGACGTGCGGCCACGCATCGTCGGTAAGTTCGACGACAAGGGCGAGTGGAGCATGCCCCACACTGATTGGCTGCTGCCGGCTATCAGTGAGCTGACGCCGGCGCATATCGCCCGCGCCCTGGCCAAGCGGATCCTGCGCCTGCGTCCGAACGACAGATTGCAAAACCGTCTTGAGGAGCTCGAAGCACAGCTCAACACCAAGAACGTGCTGGGCACGCTGATGGACCGGGTGCCTCATTACTGTTCGGGCTGCCCACACAATATCTCTACCAAGGTGCCGGAAGGCAGCCGGGCGCTGGCGGGTATCGGCTGTCACTACATGGCCGCATGGATCTATCCGCAAACCCAGACGTTCAGCCAGATGGGCGGCGAAGGCGTAGCCTGGATCGGCCAGGCGCCGTTTACCACTACCAAGCACGTTTTCGCCAATCTGGGCGACGGCACCTACTTCCATTCCGGCATCCTGGCAATACGCGCAGCAGTCGCTGCCAAGGTGCGGATTACCTACAAGATCCTGTACAACGATGCCGTAGCCATGACCGGCGGGCAGCCGGTCGACGGCACTCTGACAGTGCCGCAGATCACCCAGCAACTGGCCGCCGAGGGAGTCAAGCGTATTGCCGTAGTGACCGACGAGCCGGAAAAATACGAATCGGTGAAGAGTCTGGCCGACGGCGTACCAGTGCTGCACCGCGACGAGATGGAAAAGCTGCAGAAGGAACTGCGCGAATTCGACGGCGTGTCCGCCATCGTCTACGACCAGACCTGCGCTGCCGAAAAGCGCCGCCGCCGCAAGCGCGGCAAGTTCCCTGATCCGGCGCGCCGAGTGGTGATCAACCAAGCGGTTTGCGAAGGTTGCGGTGATTGCAGCAGCAAATCCAACTGCATGTCAGTGGTAACCGTCGATACCGAATTCGGCCAGAAGCGCAGCATCGACCAGTCATCCTGCAACAAGGATTTCTCCTGCCTGTCCGGCTTTTGCCCGAGCTTCGTAACCGTGGAAGGCGGCGCATTGCGCAAGGCCAAGGGGCTGGGCAACACCGGCGCCGATGATTGGCATCTGCCAACGCCCCCCCTGGCCGCACTGGATCAGCCCTACAACATTCTGGTCACCGGCGTAGGCGGAACCGGCGTGGTGACCATCGGCGCGCTGCTGGGGATGGCCGCGTACATCGAGGGAAAAGGCGTGCTGACCCTGGATATGGCCGGCATGGCGCAGAAAGGCGGCGCCGTGTGGTCGCATATCCGCATCGCCGCCGAGCAATCACAGCTGCATGCACCGCGCATTGCCGCTGGCGAAGCCAGTCTGTTACTGGGTTGCGATCTGGTGGTCAGCGCCAACAACGAGACCCTGGAGAAGCTCCGCCACGGCGTTACCCATGCCGTGGTGAATTCGGATGAAAGCATCACCAGCGAGTTCGTGCGCACCTTTGCCATGCAGGCCGAGAGCGGTAATCTCGAAGCCTATCCCGATCCCAAGTTCCGCACCCAGGCCATGTTGGCACAGATTGCCGAAGCGGTTGGCGAGGGCCAGTCCAGTTTCCTGGATGCCAGTCGTATCGCCACGGTGCTGATGGGCGACTCGATTGCCACCAACACCTTTATGCTCGGCTTCGCCTATCAGAGGGGCTGGCTGCCGGTGGCCCAAGAATCGCTGGTGCAGGCCATCGAACTGAACGGGACGGCCGTCGAGTTCAACCTTAAAGCATTCGATTGGGGCCGCCGCGCCGCCGCTGATTTGCCACGCCTGCGCAGCCTGATCGACAGCAATAGCAGCAAAGCCGCAGCGCAACCGCTGTCACAAAATCTGGATGAGGTCATTCAGCGCCGTATCGCCACTCTGACCGAGTATCAGAACGCCAAACTGGCTGAAAAATACCGCGCCCGCGTGCAGCAATTCCGCGACGCTGAAACGCGGATCGCTGGCGAGCCGGGCAAGCTGACCGAGACCGTCGCACGTAACTACTTCAAGGTGCTGGCTACAAAAGACGAGTACGAAGTGGCACGGCTATTTACCAACGGCGATTTCATGAAGAAGATCGAATCCCAGTTCGAGGGCAACTATAAGCTCAACTTCCACCTGGCTCCGCCCATAATGAACAATGCCAAGCCAGGCGAAGAGCCCAAAAAGCGCAGTTTCGGCCCCTGGATGATGCGCAGCTTCAAGTTGTTGGCACGGATGAAGTTCCTGCGTAATTCGGTCATTGATCCCTTTGGCTATACCGCCGAGCGCAAGACAGAACGCGAATGGCTGGCAACCTACGAAGGCATTCTTGACGAGGTGCTGGGCAGGCTGACCGCAGAAAAAATGCAGACAGCCATAGAGCTTGCAAACTTGCCGGACATCGTCCGTGGCTATGGCCCGGTCAAGGAACGTTTCCTGAAACAGGCCCACATTCAGCATGCCAGGCTGCTATCGGCATGGCGTAACGAGCGCAAAACGGAGTTTCATGACGCCACCGCCAAGGATGCGCGCATCCAGGCCACGCAGCTATAAACATAAGAACAGGAGATAACATAATATGAGCGCTATACCCGGACTGGACTTCTTCCTCGGCGAAGACATCGACATGCTGCGTGATTCGGTTGCCGGCTTTGCCGCCAAAGAAATCGCACCACGTGCTGCCGAAGCCGACCGCACCGACGAGTTTCCGATGGATCTGTGGCGCAAATTCGGCGACATGGGCCTGCTTGGCCTTACCGTCGCCGAAGAATACGGCGGCTCGGGCATGGGCTATCTGGCACACATGATCGCCATGGAAGAAATTTCCCGTGCAGCCGGCGGCATAGGCTTGTCCTACGGTGCCCACTCGAACCTGTGCGTGAACCAGATTCACCGCAACGGCACCGAAGCACAGAAGCAGAAATTCCTGCCCAAGCTGATCTCCGGCGAGCACATCGGCGCGCTGGCAATGAGTGAACCGAATGCCGGCTCTGATGTGGTTTCCATGAAACTGCGCGCCGACAAGAAAGGCGACCGCTACGTATTGAACGGCACCAAGATGTGGATCACCAACGGTCCTGATTGCCACGTGTTGGTGGTCTACGCCAAGACCGATCTCGCCGCCGGCGCCAAGGGCATGACTGCCTTTATTCTGGATACCAATACCCCAGGCTTCTCCGTTTCGCGGAAGCTCGACAAGCTCGGCATGCGTGGCTCGCACACCGGCGAGCTGATATTCAACAACGTTGAAATCCCGGAGGAAAACATTCTCGGCGGCCTCGGTGAAGGCACCAAGGTGCTGATGAGCGGCTTGGATTACGAACGTGCTGTCCTGAGCGGTGGCCCCGTGGGCCTGATGCAGGCGTCGATGGATATCATCACGCCCTACATTCATGACCGCAAGCAGTTCGGCCAGAGCATCGGCGAGTTCCAGCTCATCCAGGGCAAGGTCGCTGATATGTACAGCACGCTGCAGGCATGTCGCGCCTATCTTTACAGCGTCGGCAAGTATCTTGATGCGATGGGTAGCGGACACGTTCGTCAGGTGCGCAAAGATTGTGCGGGTGTGATTCTCTATACCGCAGAGAAAGCTACCTGGATGGCCGGCGAAGCGATTCAGATCCTCGGGGGCAATGGTTATATCAACGACTACCCTACCGGCCGCATCTGGCGCGACGCAAAACTGTACGAGATCGGCGCAGGCACCAGCGAAATTCGGCGCATGTTGATCGGTCGTGAACTGTTCAACGAGACCCGTTGAAGCGCACCTATAAAAAGAGATGCATCCATGAGTATTCTCAACAGTCAAATCAACCGCAATGCGCCGGAATATGCAATTAACTGCTCGGCGATGCAGGCGTTGGTGACGGAACTGCGCGAGCTGCTGGTGCGCGTTGCCGAAGGCGGCGGGGCCAAGGCCCAGGAGCGCCACCTGTCGCGTGGCAAACTGCTGCCGCGCCAGCGCATCGATGCCCTACTGGACCCCGGCTCGCCGTTTCTCGAAATCGGTCAGCTGGCCGCCCATGAAGTCTACGGCGAAGACGTGCCGGCGGCTGGCCTGATCACTGGCATCGGGCGCGTGGAAGGCGTCGAGTGCATGATCGTGGCCAACGACGCAACGGTCAAAGGCGGCTCCTATTATCCGCTGACGGTGAAGAAGCATCTGCGCGCGCAGACCATTGCCCAGCAGAACCGTCTGCCATGCATCTATCTGGTGGATTCCGGCGGCGCCAACCTGCCTCGCCAGGATGAGGTCTTTCCCGACCGCGAACATTTCGGTCGCATCTTCTTCAACCAGGCCAACATGAGCGCCCAGGGCATTCCGCAGATTGCCGTGGTGATGGGCTCCTGCACCGCGGGCGGCGCTTATGTGCCGGCCATGGCGGACGAAGCCATCATGGTGCGCAACCAGGCCACCATTTTTCTCGCCGGCCCACCGTTGGTCAAAGCTGCCACCGGAGAGGTGGTCAGCGCCGAGGATCTGGGCGGCGCCGATGTGCACTGCAAGACCTCCGGCGTGGCCGATCACTATGCCGAGAACGACGAACACGCCTTGGCCTTGGCCCGCCGCTGCATCGCCAATCTGAACTGGCGCAAGCAGGGTGAACTGAACTGCCGCGCACCAATCAACCCGCGCTACGCCAGCGACGAGCTATACGGCATCATCCCGGCCGATCCCAAGCAACCTTTTGACGTGCGCGAAGTAATTGCCCGCTTGGTCGATGACAGCCAGTTCGATGAATTCAAGGCGCTGTATGGCACCACGCTGGTGTGCGGCTTTGCCCATCTGCACGGGCATCCGGTAGCGATCCTGGCGAACAATGGCATCCTCTTCGCCGAGTCCGCGCAGAAGGGCGCGCATTTTATCGAACTGGCCTGCCAGCGCGGCATTCCGCTGCTATTCCTGCAGAACATCACCGGCTTCATGGTCGGCCAGAAATACGAGGCGGGCGGTATCGCCAAGCACGGCGCTAAACTGGTCACCGCCGTGGCCTGCGCCCAGGTGCCCAAATTTACCGTGATCATCGGCGGCAGCTTCGGCGCTGGCAACTACGGCATGTGTGGTCGCGCCTATGATCCTCGTTTCCTATGGATGTGGCCCAATGCACGCATTTCGGTGATGGGCGGCGAACAGGCTGCAGGCGTGCTGGTGCAGGTCAAGCGTGAGCAGGCTGAGCGCGCCGGCGAGATCTTCAGCGCCGAGCAGGAACAGACGCTGCGCAAGCCGATTCTCGAACAGTACGAGCGGCAGGGTCATCCCTACTATTCCAGCGCACGGTTGTGGGACGACGGGGTAATTGATCCGGCGCAAACCCGCGACGTATTGGGGCTGGCGATATCCGCCGCGCTAAATGCGCCTATTGTACCGACCCGCTTCGGGGTGTTCAGAATGTGATTGCTTCAGCCGCCGCTTAACCCAGGCGGCTGACTGCCACAACACGGATTGAGAAAGCCATGACCAGCTTCACGACAATCGAGCTCGAATACAGCGACAACGGCGTAGCGACCCTGTGGCTGAACCGGCCCGAACGCAACAACGCGTTCAATGCCGAGATGATCAGCGAGCTGCTGACGGCGATGGACGAGGTTCAGGCCGTTGAAGGACTGCGGTTTCTCCTGCTGCGCGGGCGCGGCAAGCACTTTTCTGCCGGAGCCGATCTAGCCTGGATGCAGGAATGCGCCAGGCTCGATTATCAAGCCAACCTGCTTGACGCCAAAAAACTGGGGCAACTGATGGCCAGTCTGGCGCAGCTCAGTCTGCCGACCTTGGCCGTGGTACATGGGGCAGCCTTTGGTGGTGCGCTGGGTTTGATCAGTTGTTGCGATATCGCCATCGGCACCAATGACAGCCTGTACAGTCTGTCCGAGGTGCGTATCGGCCTTCTTCCCGCGGTTATCAGTCCTTACGTGGTGCAGGCCATCGGGCAACGGGCGGCGCGCCGCTACGCCCTGACCGCCGAGCGTTTCAGCGGTGAACGGGCGCAGGAACTGGGATTGCTCGCCGAATGCTACCCAGCCGAGAAGCTGGACGTAGCGCTGCAGGAGTGGGTCGATAACCTGCTGCTGAACAGCCCCCAGGCCATGAGCGCGACCAAGGCACTGATGCAGACCGTCAAGCACGGTGAACTAACCGGCGATGTCCGTAGTTATACCGAAGCGGCCATTGCCGGCATCCGGGTCAGCGCTGAGGGCCAGGAAGGCCTGAGCGCCTTTCTGGAAAAGCGCAAACCGGCATGGCAGCCAGGCTGATAGCTGCCCGAATAAGACAATGAACACAGACCAACATAAATTTCGCCATGATGTGGGACGAACAAAAATGATCAATACCCTGCTTATCGCAAACCGCGGCGAAATTGCCTGCCGGATCATGCGCACGGCCAAAGAGATGGGCATTACCAGTGTAGCCGTATACAGTGACGTTGACCGTCAGGCGCAGCACGTCCTGCAAGCCGACATAGCCATCGGGCTTGGTGGTGCGAAACCAGCGGACAGCTATCTGCTGGTTGACAAGATTCTCGCCGCCGCCCACGCCAGCGGTGCCCAGGCGATTCACCCCGGCTACGGCTTTCTGTCCGAGAATGCCGGTTTTGCCCGTGCCTGCGCAGAACAGGGCCTGATCTTCGTCGGGCCACCCGCCTCGGCCATCGATGCCATGGGCAGCAAGTCAGCGGCCAAGACGTTGATGGAAAAGGCCGGCGTGCCGCTGGTGCCTGGCTACCATGGCGACGAACAGGATCTGCAGACCTTCGTAACGGCTGCTAAGCGCATCGGCTACCCGGTGTTGCTCAAGGCCACCGCCGGTGGCGGCGGTAAGGGCATGAAGGTGGTCGAGCGCGAAGCGGATATGGCTGAAGCCTTGGCGTCGGCGCAACGGGAGGCCCTGTCCTCGTTTGGCGATGCACGCATGCTGGTGGAAAAGTACGTGTTGCAGCCCCGCCACGTGGAAATCCAGGTGTTTGCCGACCAGCACGGCAACTGTATTTACCTGAACGAACGTGACTGTTCGATCCAGCGCCGTCACCAGAAGGTGGTTGAAGAAGCACCTGCGCCTGGTCTTTCGCCCGAGCTGCGCAAGGCCATGGGCGATGCGGCAGTGAAAGCGGCTCAGGCTATCGGCTACGTCGGTGCCGGGACGGTGGAGTTTCTTCTGGACGTACGCGGCGAATTCTTCTTTATGGAAATGAACACCCGCCTACAGGTTGAGCATCCAGTCACCGAAGCCATCACCGGGCAGGATCTGGTTGCTTGGCAGTTGCGGGTGGCCCAGGGCGAAAAGCTCCCGCTGACTCAGGAGCAAGTGCCGCTGATGGGGCATGCCATTGAGGTGCGCCTGTACGCTGAAGATACTGACAACGACTTTCTGCCGGCCAGCGGCACTTTGCAGCTGTATCGCGAACCACCCGCCGGCAAGGGCCGCCGTGTCGACAGCGGTGTTACCGAAGGCGACGTGGTCTCGCCTTTCTACGATCCGATGATCGCCAAACTGATTGCCTGGGGCGAGACGCGGGAAGAGGCCCGCCTGTCCCTGCTGGATATGCTGCGCGAGACCGTAATAGTTGGGGTGCAGACCAACTTGAAGTTCCTCACTCGTATTCTAGGCCACCCCGCCTTCGCTCTGGCGGAACTGGATACTGGTTTTATTCCGCGTCATGCCGAGCAATTGTTGCCCGCGTCTGAATCACTCGATGAGCAATTCTGGCGCACCGCAGCGAAGGCCTGGTTGCTGGCAATGCCGGGCGCTTCGTCCGTAGCACCTGGATCTGGCGCAGCAGAATTCAGCCCCTGGACTGACCTGACCAGCTGGCGCGCCGGACTGCCCCCACAGAGTCGTCTGCACCTTCGCTGCGGCGAGCTGGACCAGCCCTTTGCCGCCGTAGACGTAACCGGCTGCTCGTATTGCCCGACTACCCAGACGCTGTTGGTCACCGAGGCGCAGCAGACCCGCCGCCACCGCCTGCTGATCAGCAATGGCGCTCTGTATCTGCAGTGGCATAACAGTTGGCAGCGGATCGACCGATTTGACCCGATTGCGGAAGTGGACCATTCCCATCAGCACGCCGGTGGTTTGCAGGCGCCGATGAATGGTAGCGTCGTACGCGTCATGGTCGAGCCAGGCCAACAGGTCGAGGCTGGCGCCGTGCTGCTGGTGCTCGAAGCGATGAAGATGGAACACAGCATTCGCGCAGCCGAAGCCGGCACAGTGAAGGCAATCTTCTGCGCCGAAGGCGAGCTGATCGCCGAGGGCACCCTGCTGGTGGAAATGGAGGAAACGCAATGAGCCTGCCCGCCTCGGTCAAACTGGTCGAAGTAGGCGCGCGTGATGGCCTGCAGAACGAAGCGCAGCCGGTGAGCAACGGTGACAAGATCCGTTTGATCGACGACCTGAGTAACGCCGGGGTGGGCTACATCGAGGTGGGCAGTTTCGTCTCGCCGAAGTGGGTCCCGCAGATGGCCGGCTCACAGGAAGTATTTGCCGGAATTCAGCGGCGCTCGGGCACAACTTACGCGGCGCTCACGCCGAACCTGAAAGGTTTTGAATTGGCTCTACAAGCCGGCGCTGACGAAGTGGCGGTGTTTGCCGCGGCCTCCGAGGGGTTTTCACAGCGCAATATCAACTGCTCGATCAGCGAAAGCATACAGCGTTTCGAACCTGTCATCAGCGCGGCAGCCGAAGCCGGCGTGCGGGTACGCGGCTATGTATCCTGCGTGCTGGGCTGCCCCTATGACGGCGAGATCGCCGCCAGCCAGGTGGCCGACGTAGCCCGCGAACTGCACGCCATGGGCTGCTACGAAATCTCCTTGGGCGACACCATTGGCACCGGAACGCCCGGCGCCACGCGCAACCTGTTTGAAACCGTTGCGCAGCATATTCCCCGTGATCAACTGGCCGGCCATTTTCACGATACCTACGGGCAGGCGCTGGCCAATATTTACGCGGGACTGTTGGAAGGCATCCAGGTATTCGACAGCTCGGTTGCCGGGCTTGGCGGGTGCCCCTACGCCAAGGGCGCCACCGGCAATGTCGCCACCGAAGACGTTCTCTACATGCTCAATGGCCTGGGTATCCACACTGGAATAGACCTGGACGCGCTGATTCAGGCCGGGAACCGAATTAGCAGGTTGCTGAACCGGCCGTCCGGCTCGCGTGTTGCCAAAGCCAAAAGCAGCCAGCTCGATCAATGACGAAACACTTTAACGGGAAGAGGAGCATCTATAACAATGAACAAAATCTATCCTAACGCTCGGGAGGCTCTAGCCGGGCTTGTCGACGACGGCATGACGCTGGCGGTCGGCGGGTTCGGGTTGTGCGGTATTCCCGAAGCGCTGATCGAAGCCCTGCGCGATACGCAGAAGAAGGATCTTACCGTTATCAGCAATAACGCTGGTGTTGACGGTTTCGGGCTTGGGCTGCTGCTTGAATCCCGCCAGATTCGCAAGATGGTCTCGTCCTATGTGGGCGAGAACAAAGAGTTCGAGCGCCAGTACCTTTCAGGCGAGTTGGAACTCGAATTTACTCCCCAAGGCACACTTGCAGAAAAGCTTCGGGCTGGCGGTGCTGGTATTCCGGCTTTTTATACCAAAACCGGCTACGGCACGCTGACCGCCGAGGGCAAGGAATCCCGCCAGTTCAACGGCGAATGGTATGTGATGGAAACTTCCCTGACAGCCGACGTAGCGCTAATCAAAGCCTGGAAGGCTGATAAATCCGGCAATCTGATTTTCAACAAGACCGCGCGAAACTTTAATCCCCTCGCCGCGACGGCTGGCAAGATATGCGTCGTCGAGGTCGAAGAAATCGTCGAAACCGGCTCACTCGACCCCGATCAGATTCACCTGCCGGGAATCTATGTGCAGCGGATTGTGCTCAATGCCAATCCGGAAAAACGTATCGAAAAACGTACAACACGGAGCGCTTGATCATGGCCTGGACACGCGAACAAATGGCGCAACGAGCTGCTCAGGAACTGGCTGACGGCTTCTACGTAAACCTTGGCATCGGGCTGCCTACGCTGGTGGCCAACTACATCCCCGAAGGCATGGATGTATGGCTGCAGAGTGAGAATGGCCTGCTCGGCATTGGCCCCTTCCCGGAGGAAGACAAGGTCGACCCTGACCTTATCAACGCTGGCAAGCAGACTGTTACCAGTCTGCCCGGGAGCAGTTTCTTCGACAGTGCCGACTCCTTCGCCATGATCCGTGGCGGACATATCAACCTGGCGATCCTGGGTGCGATGCAGGTGTCGGAGAAAGGCGATCTGGCTAACTGGATGATCCCCGGCAAGATGGTCAAGGGCATGGGCGGCGCGATGGATCTGGTCGCCGGCGTCAAGCGCGTCGTGGTGCTGATGGAGCACAACGCCAAGGACGGCAGCCCGAAGATTCTTAAGCAGTGCGAACTGCCGCTCACTGGCCTGGGTGTGGTCAACCGGATCATCACCGACCTCGCCGTGCTGGACATTACCGACGCCGGCCTGGAGCTACTCGAATTGGCGCCCGGTATCACCGTCCAGGCATTGCAGGAAGCCACCGGCTGCCCGGTGTTGACCGAGCAATACCAAAGCAAACACTAGCCGACCCTAGGGGATAGGTTTCACTGATTTCCGGAGCAGCTGAACAAGCTGCCCTGGGAGTGCTGCCCGTTGAAGGTTTTACGTGGCTCACCATCGCGGTAGCCACGTTTTTTTTGGAGAAAAGATCATGCAAGACGTCGTCATTGTCGCAGCAACGCGTACCGCCATCGGCAGTTTTCAAGGCGCGCTGGCTAACGTGCCTGCCGTTGAACTGGGCGCCACCGTCATCCGCTCGTTAATAAGCAGCACCGGCCTGGACGCCAGCCAGGTGGATGAAGTCATTCTCGGCCAGGTGCTGTCTGCCGGCTGCGGCCAGAACCCGGCCCGTCAATCGGCGATCAATGCCGGTCTGCCGTTCAGTACTCCGGCGCTGACGCTGAACAAGCTGTGCGGCTCCGGCCTCAAGGCCGTGCACATGGCGATCCAGGCGATCCGCTGTGGCGACGCCGAGATCATCATTGCCGGCGGTATGGAAAGCATGAGCCTGGCGCCCTACGTGCTGCCCAAGGCGCGCACCGGCCTGCGCATGGGCCATGCCCAGCTCGAAGACAGCCTGCTGAAAGACGGCTTGACCGACGCCTTCAACGATTACCACATGGGCATCACCGCCGAGAACCTGGCAAGCCAGTATCAGGTCAGCCGTGAGGATCAGGACGCCTACGCCCTGCTCTCTCAGCAGCGCGCCAATGCGGCAATCAGTGCCGGACGCTTTCAGGATGAAATCACCCCGGTGATGATTCCCCAGCGCAAGGGCAATCCCGTTGCCTTCGATACCGACGAGCAACCCAGAGCCGACACCTCTGAAGACAGCTTGGCGGGTCTGCGTCCGGCATTTAAAAAAGACGGCAGCGTCACCGCAGGCAACGCCTCGACCCTGAATGACGGCGCAGCGGCAGTCATGCTCATGACGGCGGACAAGGCGAAGACGCTGAATCTGCCGGTGCTGGCTCGTATCAAGGGCTATGCCAGCGCAGCGGTCGATCCGGCGATCATGGGTATCGGACCGGTGCCCGCCAGCAAGAAATGCCTCAGTAAAGCCGGCTGGTCTATCGCGGAACTGGACC
Organism: Halopseudomonas formosensis; assembly: GCF_900115905.1. Classification (GTDB taxonomy): domain Bacteria; phylum Pseudomonadota; class Gammaproteobacteria; order Pseudomonadales; family Pseudomonadaceae; genus Halopseudomonas; species Halopseudomonas formosensis. The sequence continues at coordinate 10,710 of NZ_FOYD01000014.1, read as the reverse complement.
TGATCGAAGCCAACGAGGCCTTCGCCGCCCAGTGCCTGTCGGTCGGCAAGGAACTGGAATGGGACGTGTCGAAGGTCAACGTCAACGGTGGCGCTATCGCCCTGGGGCATCCCATTGGTGCATCCGGCTGCCGTGTGTTGGTAACCCTGCTCTATGAAATGGCGCGGCGTGATGCCAAGAAAGGATTGGCGACGCTGTGTATCGGTGGTGGACAAGGCGTTGCGCTGGCTATAGAGCGTGATTGATAAACGCTGGATTCAGTGAGAGCCGGGGGGGGGAACAGCGGAAAAGTTCCCTACAGCGCTGGTGCGGAGCTGCGTCGAGACGTCGCCACATTACTCGGCTTGGATTGCTGAACCTCACAGCGTGCCTCAGAAGTCTTTTTTAAACGATTGAGCGCGATTCAGGGCGCTCCAACCAAGAGAACTATCCTATGTTTTCACATATCACTGTAGGCACCAACGATCTGCCCAACGCCCGCGTCTTCTATGATTCAGTGCTTGGTGCGCTGGGTTATGAAAACCTTGGTAATAAGGAAACAGCATCGCTCTGGGGCGGCGCGGGCCCGCGCTTCGTCGTGCTAAAGCCCGCCGACGGTAACATAGCCAGTGTAAGCAATGGCCTGACAGTAGGCTTTGCAGCAGCGAACCGAGCCGCAGTCGATGAGTTCCACCAGCGTGCGCTGCAAGCGGGAGGTACGGATGCTGGCGCACCCGGATTCAGAGATGTGGGGCCGAATGTGTACGCAGCCTATGTGCGCGACCTTGATGGCCACAAGATAGTAGCCAGCTGCATCAGCGAGCACTGACTGGCACAGCACTGGAAGAAAGGCCGCCGGGTAAGCTACTTCAGCGGCCGATCATACTCCATGGAGTCCCTCGGCTCGCCCAGATCCACCAACCTTCGTGAACACTTCCTACCAGGCTCACTGAAATCGAATGGGAATAATGCAACGCATGAAGCTTTCAGGCTTCAGTTAATTCGAGCTTCGCTCCCCTCTCTCCAGGCAACAGTTTGATCGGTATAAATTTTGATGCCGGGTGAAACTGTCCACGCCGAAACTGTCCAGCGGAACCAGCGGATTTATCTCAGGATAGTAAGCCGCCGCCAGGGGCGCTTGACGGAACCTGTGCGCTACGACGCAGCGACCGACCGGTATCTTCCGATCAGTTGGGATGCTGCCTTTGCGCTGGCACTTTGCTCACGCAACTGGGTGACGCTGTGCCGAGCGAAAAACTTGGCGTCCACCCGTCGGCTGGTCGCTTCCCAATTGACCGCCTTGGCACCATTTTCACAGAATTTGACCGCACCGGATTCCGGTGAATCACCCCAGGCGCAACCGGGGCAATCAAAGCCTCCCTGTTGATTGGTTCTGAGCAACGCCTTGATGTTCTTGATGGGCTGTTCGCTGTTCAGCCACGCATGGGTAACGCTCAGCAATGCACCCCAGCCAGCTGCAGAACCCTTGTAGATTTTGAACTGCGTTTTGCGGTTATGTAACCAACTCATCCGATTCACCAAGTGCGGGCGCATGGATCAGAGTATCGCGAAGAGACTTTTAGAGTCCTTCATTCGCCACCCTGCGTTCTTTTGACAGAATATAAATCTTACTGCAGAATCATATCCCACTACAGCGCACAAACATGCCAAACATAGCCGGAGCTTCTACCTCGCGCATTTGTCGACAAAAGGAGAATAACAATGAAAGCAGCTGTCATTACCGAACGCGGCGCCCTTCCCGTCATGCAGGATTTCAAGGAACCGGAAGCCCAGGACGGCGCGATACTGATCGATGTTGATACTGCTGGCCTCGGCGGCTGGGACGTGCTCGGCGCGTATCGATTGGGCGTAGCCTATCCCTGCGTCATCCGGGGCGAAGGCGTCGGGCGCACGGCGGAAGGCAAGCGAGTTTACTTCGGCGAACGTTCTGTATTGCCTTTTGGCGCTTGGGCCGAACGCACACTGGTCCCTGCCGAGGAAGTCTGGGATGTGCCGGACCATATCGATGACCGCACCGCCATTACCATGGGTATCGCCGGAACCGGCGCGCTGATTCCACTGGAAACCGCAAAGATTCAGCCCGGTGAGACCGTATTGATCCTCGGCGGTACCGGCACGCTCGGGCAAATCGCCCTGCAGCTTGCCCGTTATCTGGGAGCGGGCAAGGTCGTTGCCGCAGGCCGAAGCGAAGCAGCTCTGGCACGCTTGAAAGAACGCGGAATTACCGACGCTACGGTATGCCTCAAAGGCGATGAAACTGATGTGGCGGCACTCAAAGCCGAAGCAGGAGAAGGTTACGACGTAGTGCTTGATCTGGTGTGTGGTCAGCCCATGCTAAATGCATTGAAGGCAACGCGGTGGGGAGCACGCATCGTTACCGTCGGCACCGGTGCGGGACGGCAACTCAACCTGGATATAGCTGATCTTTTATTCAGAACGCTTTCATGCATCGGTACCGGTCAGCGCCCTCCGGCGGATCGTCGCAAAATCTGGGAACGCTTACTGGATATCACCACCACGGAGAATATCACTGTGGACTATGCCGAGTTTGACTTCGACGAGACACCAAAAGCTTGGGAATCACAGGTAAATGGCCCACACGCAAAAATCTACGCAAGGGTTAGTGGATCTTGAGCATACACAGGTCGAACGCGACCAATTTACCCCAGTGAATCACACCGGGTTTTATGGAGGCCATTTCGTTTAAGTCAGGCCGCCAATGGTCTGACCGGATTGTTGCTGGTAGAAGTTTGCCTCGGCTTATGCCGGTGGTATATACCCAATCGAACTCAGCAACCGCTGGTGGTTGTACCAGTGAACCCATTTCTAAGTGGCGATTTCCACTGCTTCGCGACTAGGCCAGGACTGCCGATAAATCAGCTCCGCTTTGTATAACCCGTTGATGGTTTCAGCCAAAGCGTTGTCATAGCTATCGCCTTTGCCTCCAGAGGGATCTATGCCTGCCTCAGCGAGACGCTCGGTGTATCGGATGGAGACGTATTGGCTACCCCTGTCGCTATGGTGTATCAGGCCGTCCATGCGACTCGGCTGTCGAGCGTGCAGCGCTTGCTCCAGGGCATCCAGAACGAAGTCTGTTCGCATGCTATTGCTCACACGCCAGCCAACGATTCGCCGGGCAAAAACATCAATCACAAAGGCGACGTATAGCCAGCCTTGCCACGTTGAAACATAAGTAAAGTCGGATACCCACAGCTGATTTGGTCGATCCGCATGGAACTGACGCCGGACCTTATCCAGAGGGCAGACCACGCGCCCATCAGGTATCGTGGTGCGAATCACATGACCACGTCGAACGCCCTGCAAGCCCAGCTGACACATCAGCCGCTGCACCGTGCATCGCGCAATATCAATGCCCTCACGCTTGAGTTGCTTCCAGACTTTCACTACGCCATAGCACTACATATTGTCATCCCAGACTCGCTGGATTTCATCGCTCAACAGCTCGTCCTGCTTGGCACGGGCGCTTCGCAGTTCGGGTTGTCGGGCTTTGACTGCATGCAGGTAGTAACCGGACGGAGCGATCTGGATTACCCGACAGATCGACTCCGTAGCGGTCACGGTACTCGTCAACGAAGGCGTTCAGGGTTTGTTGCGGCGCCGGGGTGCCGGCCAGTCGGGCTCCGCCTGGGCAAAAAAAGCACTGGCCAAGCGCAAAATCTCATTTGCCTTACGCAGCTCACGATTCTCGCGTTCCAGAGCCTTGATGCGTTCTCGTTCCTCGGTCGTCTGACCAGGGCGGTGGCCAATATCAGTCTGGTGTTTGCGTATCCAGCCATGCAGCGTCTGGGGGACACAGCCAATCTTGGGCGCAATGGATTCGATGGCTGCCCATTCGGAGGGGTAGTCCTTCAGGTTCTCCAGAACCATGCGCACAGCACGTTCACGGACTTCAGGGGAATAGCTATTGGATTTCTTCATGCCTCATTCTCTCAAGAGTTGAGGCCTCCACGAAACCCGGTGCGATTCATTCCCCCAGAGCCATGTAGCTATCCCTGAAGCTAGCGCCACCACCGATCAGCGTGAACCCCAAATACCTCATCCCATGCCCTCCACAGTAAAACCCGCAGTCTAAGGTTCGTTTCATATGTGTCATGCCCGTCCCTAACCCACCGCTCAAAGCTTTTGCGGGATACGCAGTGCTAAACCGGGGGAAGTGGAGTGGTAACGCGGTGATTGTGTGTTGACAGCCTGCTGCGCAACTGGGATTTAGCAGGATTGACGGTGCAGAATAGGTGCCAGTGAAGAGGTATGGCGAAGCAATGCTAAGCAAACTTGGTGGAAACCAAGTGGATTCCGAAGCCAACCGCTGCAACGTGTCATCGTGGTTAGCATCAGGTTGGTTAGGCAATGTCTGCGGAAAGCAAGGCAGTTGCTCCCTGTCCGACAGGTGCGGACGCGTATAATTGCAGCCTCACTGAGTGGACCATAAAGACTTCAAAGACTATTGGCGCACTCGCCAGGATACTAGCCACATCAAAGGAAAGTCTGTTAGTCTGATTCTGATTTGGCAAACGCGGCTAGAGGTCAAAACGCGATGTGCCAAAACTCGTTTTATGTGCCCAATCCATTTGGATATATGCGATATGAGGCGATGTTAATCGGGTAGTGGCTTTTTTCCTCTAAGCCAGATACCATGCACCTTAGAGCCGATTTACGCCTAGCGAAGCATACTCGCCTCGCTGTACCAGATTGCCCTCCGAAGGCAGGGGTCACAGGTTCAAATCCTGTCGGGTGCGCCATATTCTCTTCAGCATCGCGATTCAATTCCCCTCTCTCGACTTCCCTGTGTCCACCCTCCCTGCGTCCTCAGCTCTTTCACCGCACAGCCGAGATACCAAAGCAATTGCAGCTCAATATCAGATGGCCTAAGGTCGGGCTTTGCCCTGGAGCAGAGCTTCACTGCTCCGCTACCCTGTAGACACAGGCTGACCATACCCCTTGACCGCCCGGAAACCCCGACCCCGGTCAGGCTCTGCACAGCAACAGGGAACTACCGCTTTGAACACCATGAGGGAATGATGAACAGCTCAGAACAACAGTTTCTGAAGGCACTGGATGACAAGCTCTGGAAAGCCGCCGACAAGCTCCGCGCCAACCTGGACGCTGCCAACTACAAGCATGTGGTACTGGGGCTGATCTTCCTCAAATACGTATCCGATGCCTTTGAAGAACGCCAGCAACAACTGCTGGAGCTCTTCCAGCAAAACGATGACGACAACATCTATTACCTGCCCAGAGAAGACTTCGGCAGCGATGAGGAATACCAGCAAGCCCTGCAGGAAGAGCTGGAAGTACTCGACTACTACCGCGAGGCCAACATCTTCTGGGTCCCCAGACCCGCCCGCTGGAGCACCCTGAAGGAGAAGGCCGTGCTGCCTGCAGGCACCGTGCTCTGGCAGGACGATGCCGGCAACGAGGTCAAGCTTCGCTCGGTGTCCTGGCTGATCGACAACGCTCTGGAAGAGATCGAGAAGAGCAACGCCAAGCTGAAGGGCATTCTCAACCGCATCAGCCAGTACCAGTTGGAAAACGACAAGCTGCTGGGGCTGATCAACACCTTCTCAGACACCTCTTTTACCAAGCCGGTGTTCGACGGCGAAAAGCTGAACCTGCACAGCAAGGACATCCTCGGCCATGTCTATGAATACTTCCTGGGCCAGTTTGCGCTGGCCGAGGGCAAGCAGGGTGGCCAGTACTACACCCCAAAAAGTATCGTCACCCTGATCGTGGAAATGCTCCAGCCCTACTCCGGGCGCGTGTATGACCCGGCCATGGGCTCCGGCGGCTTCTTTGTTTCCAGCGACAAGTTCATTGAAGAACACGCCCAGAAGCAGCACTACGACGCCGCCGAACAGAAGAAACACATCTCCGTATACGGCCAGGAATCCAACCCCACCACCTGGAAGCTGGCGGCCATGAACATGGCCATCCGCGGCATCGACTTCAACTTCGGCAAGAAGAACGCCGACACCTTCCTCGACGACCAGCACCCGGACCTGCGCGCCGACTTTGTCATGGCCAACCCACCCTTCAATATGAAGGACTGGTGGAGTGAGTCCCTGGCCGATGACGTGCGCTGGAAGTACGGCACCCCACCCAGGGGCAACGCCAACTTCGCCTGGATGCAACACATGATTCACCACCTGGCCCCCACCGGCAGCATGGCCCTGCTGCTGGCCAACGGCTCCATGAGCTCCAACACCAACAACGAAGGTGAAATCCGCAAGCGGCTGGTGGAAGAGGACCTGGTGGAATGCATGGTCGCCCTGCCCGGCCAGCTGTTCACCAACACCCAGATCCCCGCCTGCATCTGGCTCCTGACCAAGGACAAGGCCAACGGCATGGTGCGTGACGACAAGAAGCGTGACCGCCGACAGGAGTTCCTGTTTATCGATGCCCGCAACCTGGGCTTTATGCGGGACCGGGTGCTGCGGGACTTCAGCAAGGACGATATCGCCAGAATCGCTGACACCTTCCATGCCTGGCAGCGGGGCGAAGGCTATGAGGACGTTGCCGGCTTCTGCAAATCCGCCAGCCTGGACGAGATCAGGAAGCATGACTTTGTACTGACTCCAGGCCGCTATGTCGGCGCTCAAGAACAGGAAGACGATGGCGAGCCCTTTGCCGAGAAGATGGCGCGGTTGACCCAGCAGTTGCGGGAGCAGTTTGCGGAAAGTGCGCGACTGGAAGCTGAGATCAAGCGGAATCTTGGGGGGCTTGGGTATGAGCTCTGAATTAAGAGAAATTTGGACGGATGCAGGTGGCAGAGCACCTGCTCACTGGAGTTTTGTCCGATTTGAAGATCTGCTTGCCGGGCCCAAATCGATCGCGGTAGGGGTAATGTATCCAGGAAGCCACGATGAGTCCGGTGTTCCGTTGATCAAAGTCTCAGATGTAAAAAACGGAGCAGTCGTTGCTGAACCAGCTTTTCGTATTAGCGAATTAGTTAACCATGAGTACCGCAGGACAAGCCTATGCGGCAACGAATTGCTGATCACGCTCGTAGGCAACCCCGGCGATTGCGCAATCGTCGATGACAGCATGGCAGGCTGGAATGCTGCTCGAGCACTCGCTGTAGTCCGACTAAAAGATCCTACTATTCGTCCTTGGTTGAGGTACGTTCTGTTAAGCAGCACAGCCAAACATTTAATCGATGCAAGGCTCAACACGACGGTTCAAAAAACGCTCAACCTGAAGGACATTAGAAGCCTTCCAATTCCGATTGCGCCCCAAGTCGAGCGTAATACAATCGTCGAGACCGCGGCTGCCCTTGAGCATAAAATTAACGTCAACCTTCAAATCAACCAAACCCTCGAACAGATGGCCCAGGCCATCTTCAAAAGCTGGTTTGTCGATTTCGAGCCGGTCAAAGCCAAGATCGCCGCACTGGAAGCCGGGGGCAGCGAGGAAGACGCCCTGCGCGCCGCCATGCAGGCCATTTCCGGAAAAGGCGAAGCTGAGCTAACCCGCCTCCAGGCCGAACAGCCCGAGCAATACACCGAGCTTCGCACCACCGCCGAACTGTTTCCTTCGGCTATGCAGGAAAGTGAGTTGGGGGAGATTCCGGAGGGGTGGAACGTAACCAGGGTCAACGAAATAGCTGAAATCGTGAAGGGTAAGTCCTATAAAAGCGCCGAGCTAGAACCTTCACAAACAGCCTTGGTGACCTTGAAATCCTTTAACCGGGGAGGCGGCTACCGGCTTGATGGCCTGAAAGAATACACTGGGAAATATAAATCACAGCAGGAGGTGATGGCAGGTGATTTAATCATTGCCTACACGGACGTAACTCAAGCTGCCGATGTGATTGGTAAGCCAGCAATGGTCATTGGAGATGAGAGGTATGAGCACCTAGTAATATCACTAGACGTTGCTGTAATTCGCCCCGTCGACTCGGCCCTTAAACCTTACCTATATGGTCTCGCCAAGACGGATACGTTTCAGTATCACACGAAGGCACATACAACGGGCACGACTGTTCTGCATCTAGCAAAGAACGCAGTACCAGAGTATCCGCTCGCGTTGCCCTCGAAAGCTCTGATTGATGCTTACGCAGGTCAGGCAACCCCGTTATTCACTCTTATTAATGAAAAAGTACAAGAGAGCCGTTCGTTGGAGTCGCTACGGGACACTTTATTGCCAAAGCTCCTGTCGGGTGAGCTCTCCATGCCCAGCACGATAGATCAACTTGTAGCAGAACCGCAAAGAGCAGAGCGGGAGGCAACTTGATGGAACTCTGGCTAACCCGAGCAGGATCTCATGGCGAGTTCGAACAAAAGTTCCTGGACGAAGGCCGAATCTATCTGACCTGGGACGAACTGGGTGAAGATCTGTCGAAACTGGATAACCGGCAGTCCCTCCTGGAACTCCTTGAGCAGACTTACCCGAATGAAAAGCTGAAGCGGTTACAGAACCACAGCAGCCAAATCTGGCCATTCGTCAAAACGATGCAAGCCGGTGACTGGGTGGTGCTCCCCTCCAAAAAACAGCCTGTTGTGTATGTCGGGAAGATAACAGGGGACTACGTTCATAACGCCCAAGGCCCGGATCCTTTCTTCCACTGGCGATCCGTCGAGTGGTTTGGGCAGGAGATCCCCCGCTCGCACTTTGGGCAAGATCTGCTGTACAGCTTCGGCGCGTTCATGACCATCTGCCGCATCCGGCGTAACAACGCACTGCTGCGCCTGCAGGCCATGCACAAGGCTGGCTGGCAGGCTGAGAACACCAAGTCAGTGATCCAGCATACCGGCCAGCCTACTAATCACGATGCCGATGATGTGTCCGGTGACGACGGCTTCGATTTCAATCTGGCAGACCTGGCCAAGCAACAGGTGGTCAGCCTGATTGAGCAGAAGTTCAAAGGCCATGAGTTAACCAGACTGGTAGGAGCCATCCTCAAAGCGCAGGGCTACACCATTTGGCAAAGCCCCGAAGGCGCGGACGGAGGTGCAGATATTCTGGCTTCCAACGGCATGATGGGCTTCGGTAGCCAAACCATCTGTGTGGAGGTGAAGTCCGGCACTGGAACGGTGGACAGGCCCACTGTGGACAAGCTCTTGGGAGCCATGTCGAAGTTCAACGCCGACCATGGTCTGTTTGTCGCTTGGGGCGGATTCAAACAGAATGTGCAGAAGGACATGGCCAGCAGCTTCTTCCGTCTGCGGTTATGGTCTCAGGATGACTTGCTGGATGAGTTGTTCGCGGTATACGACAAGCTGGACGATGAGCTAAAAGCCCAGCTGCCACTAAAGCGAGTCTGGACGGTGGTTGCGGCGGATGACTGATGCCCGGATTACTCGCGATGGAATACGACTGGCTTTCGGCCTTTTAGGCGTTAGCTGATAACGACAAGGAACTGTCATGGCTGAACAACAAGTAAGAATCTTCACCTCAACTGACGGCCAGGCGCAGCTGGAAGTGGCCTTGGATCGTGAAACGGTCTGGCTTAACCAGAGCCAGATGTCCGCCCTGTTCGACACCTCTACTGACAACGTCGGCTTGCACCTGAAGAATATCTTTTCAGAGGGCGAACTTGAGGAAGATCGAACTACCGAGGATTTCTCGGTAGTTCGCCAGGAGGGCAAGCGCCAGGTTCGGCGCCGCGTCAAACACTACAACCTGGATGCCATTATTTCTGTAGGTTATCGGGTCAGCTCCAAGCGTGCCACCCAATTTCGCCAGTGGGCCACCCAGATACTCAAGGAACACTTGGTCCAAGGCTACACCCTTAACCAGCACCGGCTGGCCGAGCGCGGCATTGAGTTTGAGCAGGCCGTTGACCTGCTGAGCCGCACCCTCACCAATCAGGGCCTGGTATCCAATGAAGGCGAGGCTGTCGCCCGGGTGATCAGCGATTACGCCCGCTCCTGGAGCCTGCTGCAAGGCTACGATGAGCAGCAGCTGACCGAAGTTGGCATCAGGCAGCCGGATATGCGGCCGCTGGAGCTGGATGAAGCGCTCAAGGCCATTGGCGAGCTCAAGCAGACTCTGATCGCCAAGGGCGAGGCCACGGAGCTGTTCGGCCAGTTGCGGGGTGATGGCCTGGCCTCTGCATTGGCGACGATCGAGCAGGGCTTTGGGGATGAGCTCTTTTATCCGAACGTGGCTACCCGCGCCGCTCACCTGCTCTACTTCGTCATCAAGAATCACCCGCTGGCCGACGGCAACAAGCGCTGCGGCTCGTTTCTGTTCTTATGGTATCTGCGCCGCAACGCCGCTTTGCTGGCGCGGCCGGTAGAACAACTGATTAATGACAACACCCTGGTGGCCCTGGCGCTGCTGGTGGCGGAAAGCCTGCCGGGTCAGAAAACCCTGATGATCCGGCTGATTGAGCATTTCCTGCTGCTGAAAGAGCCTGCCGATGTCAGAGGTGAAGGGAAATAGGAAGGATGCATGACGGAAGATCAGCTGGAACAACAATGCCTGCAATGGTTCGCCGAGGGTGGCTGGGAGGTCGCCTCTGGGCCAGACCTTGCACCGGACGGTGACGCCCCGGAACGGGCCGATTACCGGCAGGTGCTGTTGCTGGCAGATCTTGAGGCAGCGATTCGCCGCATTAACCCTCACCTGCCCCAGAGCGCCGTTGAACAGGCTGAGCGTCTGGGGGACACAGCCAATCTTGGGCGCAATGGATTCGATGGCTGCCCATTCGGAGGGGTAGTCCTTCAGGTTCTCCAGAACCATGCGCAC
>NZ_FOYD01000004.1 GCF_900115905.1 Halopseudomonas formosensis | reverse complement strand
GTCGATCTCGCGGGTGACCTTGACGCGGTCGCCTTCCACAGCCACTTCCGAGGCGAAGGTGCCCTGGGCGTAGCCGGACAGCGCAGCCAGCATCTGGCCGGTCTGGTTGTTGTCGGAGTCGATGGCCTGCTTGCCGAGGATCACCAGCTGCGGCTGCTCCTTGTCGACCACGGCCTTGAGCAGCTTGGCGATGGCCAGGGAGTTCAGTTCGTCGTTGCTCTCGATCAGCACGGCGCGGTCGGCACCCAGTGCCAGGGCGGTACGCAGCTGCTCCTGGGCAGCGGTCGGGCCTACGGTGACCGCGACGATTTCAGTGGCGACACCCTTTTCCTTCAGGCGTACGGCCTCTTCCACGGCGATTTCGCAGAAGGGGTTCATGGACATCTTGACGTTGGCGAGATCGACACCGCTGTTGTCCGCCTTGACGCGAACCTTGACGTTGTAGTCAACAACGCGCTTGACCGCTACTAATACCTTCATGGTTACCTCGTGTTTTTTCGCGTGACTGCCGGCCAGACCAATGATGAAATATGACCATAGAATAAAAAACAGTCATTAAATAAACGAAACGCGCTTCAATGAAAAGCGCCCTATCATGCCGAGGCTGCCCGGACCGGTCAATAGTCCATAGCCGAAAGTGGCATTGAAATGCACGTCATCTTTACATCTTTACACTGGTACGGCGGATCATGATTGCTATAATGCGCGGCCATACTGAATGCAGAACTATAAAGCGCCTTACCGATTCAGCCCAAGATTCAGGAGATAAGAACAGTGGAACGCGAATTCATGGAGTTTGATGTCGTTATCGTGGGAGCAGGCCCCGCGGGTCTGTCTGCCGCCTGCCGCATCAAACAGCAAGCAGCCGACGCCGGCCAGGAGATCAGCGTCTGTGTCGTTGAGAAAGGCTCCGAGGTCGGTGCCCACATCCTGTCCGGTGCGGTGTTCGAGCCTCGCGCCCTGGAAGAGCTGTTCCCCAACTGGAAAGAGCTGGGCGCCCCGCTGAACACCCCGGTCAAGCGTGACGACATCTACATGCTGACCAGCGAAGAGAAGGCCAAGAAGCTGCCTGACCTGTTCGTGCCCAAGACCATGCACAACCATGGCAACTACATCATCTCCCTGGGCAACCTGTGCCGCTGGCTGGCCCAGCAGGCCGAGAACCTGGGTGTGGAGGTCTACCCCGGCTTTGCCGCACAGGAAGCGCTGATCGACGAGAACGGCGTGGTCAAGGGCATCCTCACCGGTGACCTGGGTGTCGACCGCGAAGGCAACCCGAAGGACGGGATGTACACTCCCGGCATGGAACTGCGTGCCAAGTACACCCTGTTCGCCGAAGGCTGCCGCGGCCATATCGGCAAGCAGCTGATCAAGCGCTACAACCTCGACTCCGACGCCGATGCCCAGCATTACGGTATCGGTATCAAGGAAATCTGGGACATCGACCCGAGCAAGCACGAACAGGGTCTGGTGGTGCACACCGCCGGCTGGCCGCTGGATATCACCGGCAGCGCCAACACCGGTGGCTCCTTCCTCTATCACCTGGAGAACAACCAGGTGGTGGTCGGCCTGATCGTCGATCTGTCCTACAGCAACCCCCATCTGTCGCCCTTCGACGAGTTCCAGCGCTACAAGCACCACCCGGTGATCAAGCAGTACCTGGAAGGTGGCAAGCGCGTGGCCTACGGTGCCCGCGCCATCTGCAAGGGCGGCTTCAACTCGCTGCCGAAGATGGTCTTCCCCGGTGGCGCGCTGATCGGCTGCGACCTGGGCACCCTGAACTTCGCCAAGATCAAGGGCAGCCATACCGCGATGAAGTCCGGCATGCTGGCCGCCGATGCGGTAGTTGAAGCACTCAAGGCCGGTCGCGAAGGTGGTGACGAGCTGACCAACTACGTGGACAGCTTCAAGTCCAGCTGGCTGTACGACGAGCTGTTCCGTTCGCGCAATTTCGGTCCGGCGATCCACAAGTTCGGCACCCTGGTCGGTGGCGCCTTCAACTACATCGATCAGAACTGGTTCGGCGGCAAGATCCCGGTGACCCTGCGTGATACCACGCCGGACTATGCCCGTCTGAAGAAGGCTTCGGAAGCGCCGAAGATCGCCTATCCCAAGCCCGATGGCGTGATCAGCTTCGACAAGCTGTCCTCGGTGTTCCTGTCCAACACCAACCATGAGGAAGACCAGCCGGTCCACCTGAAGCTGGCCGATCCGAGCATTCCGATCGAGAAGAACCTGCCGCTGTACGATGAGCCCGCCCAGCGTTACTGCCCGGCTGGCGTGTATGAAGTGGTCAGCAATGACGACGGCAGCAAGCGCTTCCAGATCAACGCTCAGAACTGCGTGCACTGCAAGACCTGCGACATCAAGGATCCGGCCCAGAACATCAACTGGGTGGCTCCGGAAGGCGCTGGTGGTCCGAACTATCCCAACATGTGATCAGCAGTCTGCTGCAAGGAAACCCGGCCCTGTGCCGGGTTTCTGCTTTTCAGGGCAGCGATGTCAGGCGGCGACAGGTGGCTCCTGCCCCGGGCCCCTTGGGTTGGACGGCAGCGGCGGCAGGCCGTGCAGGGCCCGTGCGCGCTGGCATTCAGGGCTGTCCTGGCCGTTCTCGCCGTGGAACGGAAACTCCCGGCAGGTGCTGGAACGCTGCTCGTAGATGGTGCAGCGTACCGAACAGCCCACCTCCCCCATCAGTGCCACGCAGCGCGGTTGCGGCTGGTTGGTACCCCGCATGCAGCTGAGGTGCGGAGTGACCTGCTCTATCAGACGGTCCGGCACGGTGCCGCCGGGAGCCGAGTCCGCCTCGCCCCAGTAGAAGGAGACGCGAAAGGTGGCGCAGCAGGCGCCGCAGTCAAGGCAGGGGGATATATCGCTCATCGCATGGCGTTCCTCGATCCACTCAGGTGGAGCGAATTTTTACGCCTGTCGGGTGGGATTCCACAAGGGGGCGACGCAAATTTTTCCTGTGAGGATCATCCACTGCCCGCGGCCGGCGATTTCACTGCTACCATCGGGTCTGGATCTTTCGCCGTACGGGAGTTGCTGATGTCTGATGTAATCGCTGGTCTGGACCTGAATCGCCTCAACCGCATCGCCGGGCACATGGAGGATAAGTACCTCGCCACCGGCAAACTGCCCTGCGCCGTCACCCTGGTCGCCCGTGAGGGGCGCATCGTCTGGCAGCAGGCTCAGGGGTTGATGGACGTGGAGCGCGGCAAACCCGCACAGCTGGATACCCTGTTCCGCATCTATTCGATGACCAAGCCGATTACCTCGATCGCCCTGATGCAACTGTACGAACAGGGCCGTTTCCTGCTCGACGACCCGGTACACAAGTACATACCCGCGTGGCGGGATCTGCGGGTATACAAGTCCGGCGTCTATCCGAACTTCGTCACCACCCCGGTACAACGGCCGATGACCATCCGTGATCTGCTGACCCACCAGTCCGGGCTGACCTATGGCTTCTCCTGCCAGACCAACGTGGACGCCGCCTACCGCCAGCTGAAGCTGGACGGCCACATGGGGCTGACACTGGAAAAACTGGTGGAGGAGCTGGCACACCTGCCCCTGGAGTTCTCGCCCGGCACCGCCTGGAAGTACTCCGTCGCCACCGACGTCTGCGGTTACCTGCTCCAGCTGCTGTCCGGCCTGCCCCTGGACGAGTACTTTTCCCGCTACATCCTCGGCCCGCTGGGCATGCAGGACACCTTCTTTACCGTGCCGCAGGACAAGCTGGAGCGCTTCGCCGCCTGCTACGAGTACCAGAGCGGTGACCGCTTCCGTCTGCAGGATGACCCTCAGACCTCCCACTTCACCCGCGAACACGGCTTTCTTTCCGGTGGCGGCGGGCTGATCTCGACCATCGGCGACTACTACCGCTTCACCCAGGCACTGGCCAATGGAGGAGAACTCGACGGCGCCCGTATCATCGGACGCAAGACTCTGGAGTTCATGCGCCTGAACCACCTGCCCGGGGGCACCGACCTGCCGCGGGTATCGGCCGGCGGTTTCAGCGAGACGCCCTATGAGGGCTCCGGCTTCGGTCTGGGGTTTGCCGTGAAGGTGGATATCACCAAGTCGCAGACCATCAGCTCGCCGGGGGAATACGGCTGGGGTGGCAAGGCGGGCACCACCTTTTTCATCGATCCGGTGGAAGATCTGCAGGTGATCTTCATGACCCAGCTCAGCCCCTCCTCGAGCTACATGGTTCGTCAGGAACTGCGCGCCATGGTGTATGGCGCTCTGGTCTAGAACTCGACCTTGCCGCGCAGCGCCTTGATGGTGCCGCGCTGCGTCTTGTTGTCGACCCGCTTGCGCTGGGAGCTGCGCGTGGGGCGGGTCGGCCGGCGGACTTTCTCCACCACGGTGGCGGCCTGGATCAGCTCCACCAGCCGGGCAATCGCGTCGTCCCGGTTCTGTTCCTGGGTCCGATGGCGCTGGGCCTTGATCACTATCACCCCATCCTTGCTGATACGGTGATCCCGGTACTGCAGCAGGCGCTCCTTGCAGTGCTCCGGCAGGCTCGAGGCACGGATATCGAAGCGCAGATGGATGGCGCTGGAGACCTTGTTGACGTTCTGGCCTCCGGCCCCCTGGGCACGGATGGCCATGAACTCCAGCTCCTGCTCATCCAGCTGGATATGTTCCGAGACCCTGACCATCCCCTCCTCCCGCTGCGCCTGACTGCCTATACTCGGCTCAAGGGTACAGGAGAAGAGCACGGATGAACAAAGTACTTGGGGCGCTGCTGGTGATCGCGGCTCTGCCGGTCCTCCCCGGGGAAGCGGTGGATGACTCCGACCTTCCCCAATGGACGGTCGACCGCATCGCTCCGCTGCATGACCGCGTCTCACGCTGGGTAAGCAATACCTCGCGCAACATTGATGGTTTCTTCGGCACCGACGCCCACCTGCATACCAGCAACAGGTCCTATATCCGCCTGACCCAGGAGATGGAATGGGAGGAAGGACAAGGATTGAGCGTCGATCCCGGCATCCGCTTCAAGCTGGATCTGCCGACCACCCGGGAGCGTCTGCGGTTGATCATCGAGAGTGATCCGGAGGAGACCCAGGGTACCCTGGCCGAGCAGGGCTCGCAGCGCCTGCGCGGAGACAGCCAGACAGCAGGAGACACGGTGGTCGGTCTGAGCCGACTGACGGACCGGGACTGGAAGCAGCATTGGGACACCCGTTTCAGCGCCGGGATCAAGGTACGGCTGCCGCTGGATCCCTACCTGCGCTGGGATGCCAAACGGCTCTGGGATCTGGGGGACGGTCCCTGGATGCTGGCCTCGGAAAACCGCCTGTCCTGGTTCAACAGTGATGGCTACTTCGCCCGCACCCGCTGGGATCTGGGCCGTCCACTGGATGAGCGGCGCCATCTGCGCCTGGTCACCAATGTGCAGTGGCAAGAGGATGAAGACACCCTGGAGTTCTCCGAGATGGCTGCGCTTGACCGTATTCTCGGGTCACGCAGCGCCATCCGCTACGCTGCTGTGGTGGTAGGCAACAGCGCCTCGAATCCGCGTATCAACGATTATTACCTGCAGGCCCTGTACCGGCGCAACCTGCACCGGGAGATCCTCTTTGCCGACGTCATACCGGAACTGCATTTCCACCGGGACACGGGGCATCAGCCCCGCTGGGGGCTGACGCTGCGCCTGGAGATGTTCTTCATGGGAGATGTGATCAGGCGCTGAGCCGGGCGGCCGCCATCTGCAGGAAGGAGGCGATCCATTGCATCATCAGCTGGCTGTCGGCTTCGGCGTTGAGAGAGGCCCGGCCCGCGCGGAGTCGGGCCGCCGGCAGGCTGTCCCGACGCATCTCCATCAGCGCCCTGCAGTAGTCGACACAGAACTCCGGATGCCCCTGCACGCTCAGGAAGCATTCACCATACTGGATCAGGTAGTAGGGGCAGAAGTCGCTGCTGGCCAGTACCTGAGCTTCCTCCGGCAGCACCACTACCTGATCCTGATGGCTCACCAGCAGATCCAGCTCCTCCTGCCAGGGCTGCATCCAGGGTTTGCGCTCGATCACCTGATTGAAGGACAGCCCAACACCCCAGCCCTTGTCGGACTTGACCACGGTACCGCCCAAGGCCCGCGCCATCAGCTGATGACCGAAGCAGATGCCGACCAGCGGCCGCTGCTCTGCCCACAAAGTGCGCACGAAATCGCTCAATGCCTCAATCCAGTGCAGGCCATCGTTGACACCGAACTTGCTGCCGGTGATCAGCCAGGCGTCGCATTCGGTGGTGGTCGCCGGCAGTTCGCCATCCAGTACCCGGTACACCGGCAGCTCGCAGTCCGGCAGCACCGCGCGCAATGCCTTCTCGAACATCTGCGGATAATTACCGTGTTCGGGTTGCAGAACCGGATTCACGTCATCCGCTTGCAGAATACCTATCTTCACCTTGTCACCTCTGTGCTATGGCGCCCGGGCGCCGGACCGGTTTCACAGCAAGAGCCGTGCCTGGCGGCGATCATTCCCAGCCCGGCACCCCTTCGCGGATCAGCGCCGAGAAACGCGGATCATCCCCGGCTGCCCTGGCCCGGTCGGTAATCCTGCCCCGCCGCTGCAACTCCTCCAGCTCCATTCCGGGCATCATGCCCCCGACCTCGTGCACATAGGCTGGAAGACGGCCGGTCAGCAGCAACCGGTAGTCCAGCGGCAACCCTGCCACTATCTTCTTCATCATCGAATACACAATGGTGGTGCAGTTGCCGGTTATCGTGTGATAGAAGCGCGGATGCTCGGCCAGACGGTTGGCCTGCACCACGAAGGAGCGGAACAGTTCGCGTGCATCCGCCGGGCTCAGGTTGATCCGGTACAGCCACAGATCCTCGTTCCGCACGTTGCTGCGCACCCGCACCACATCCCTTTCATCGGACGCGATGATGGCCAGCTCGAACTGCTTGAAGAATCCACCGACCTCGGAAAAGCTCTCATCCTGCTCCCGGCGGATTTCCACGGAGAACGCCAGGTACTCGCCACAATCGAAGCCGAAGGACACCAGCACGTGGGCGATGTTCTCCAGCCCCCAGTAGGAGGTGATCATGTCCACCGAGCGCAGACGCCGCAGGTCATACTCGCGGCTTTCCCAGCGGATGTCGTAATCCTCGGGAGTGCGCCAGTCGAAGTTGCGCACGTGATGCAACCGAACCCGGTTGCCCTCCAGCTCCCCGGTACTGATATACGCCAGATCATCCGCCCAGTTGCGTTCATGGCTGGGTCTGATGCCACTCCACCACAGCATCAGCAAGGCAAACATCATCAGGTAACCCAGCGTCGCCTGCCATCCGCCCTGCCCGGCCCACAGCCAGTACATGCAACCAGCCAATCCCAGCAGCCAGAGCGCACAGCACAGCATGCGCCCCGGAACGCCACCGGGCGCCTGATACCAGAGGGCGAGCACGGCCCAGATGCTGCTGAGCAGCATGATCAGGGTTGCAAGGGAAAGGAACAGAGTGCGCAGCATGGGAAGCCTGTTGAAATTTCTGCCAATCCTACGCCAAAGGCCCGAGCCTGGTACAGATCCGGGATTACAACTGGCCTTCGATCGGCAGCCAGCCAAGGAACCAGGCGGCGGAACGGCGCAGCCGGGTGGCATGAGGTTCACTTGACCAGTCCTCCTCGCCGGCTCGCCAGCGCAGACGGTCCTGCTCGTCCAGCGTCAGCTCGTAGGCAAAGTCGGCCGAGGTCCAGTGCTCGATCAACTGCACCAGAGATTCGGCCATGGCCGGCTGGTGCACCAGCACCCCCGCCTCGGTATTGAGCACTATGGAGCGGGGATCGAGGTTGACGGAACCGACGAAGAGCTTCTGGCGATCGAACACGAAGGCCTTGGCGTGCAGACTGGCAAGGGACTCGCCGGCAAAGGCACTGGCCCGCTCCTGTTCACCGGCCTGCCGGCGCAGTTCCCAGAGGCGTACCCCGCCCTCCAGCAAGGGACGGCGATAGCTCGCGTAGGCACTGTGCACCGCCAGCACGTCGGTGGTGGCCAGGGAGTTGGTCAGCACACGCACGTCCACCCCGTGTTCCGCCATGTCGATCAGAAACACCTCGCCCCGGGAGCCGGGAATGAAATACGCTGACATCAGCAGCAGCTCCTGCTCGGCGGAGCGGACGTGGCGCATCAGATGTCGGGCCAGTATCGGCTCCTGGTTGGTGGCATGCCCGGGGTCGGCCTTGGTGGGTGGGTCGGAGATCCACTCGGCCTCGCCCCAGTGCCAGTCTATCCGGTCGTCGCGCAGGGCCCGGTTGAAGGGCGACTCCTCGACCGCCTGCAGATAGGCGCTGCCCTGATGCCGCAGGCGATGCGCCCTGAGCTGGCCCCTGAGCCGCTGCTCGGCCCGCGGGCCGGGGCGGCGGACCATGTGGCTGACGGGCACCGCCTCGTTGGCATTCCAGTAGTCGTCGAAACTGCGGGTCACCTCGCGGGTGATGTGCCCCATGCCGATGATGTCGATGTCCTGGAAGTCCATGGTGCTGAGCGAGAAGTACTCGTCACCGATATTGCGTCCGCCGGTGATGAACATCTGCCCATCGACGATCATCAGCTTGTTGTGCATCCGATAGTTGATTCGGCCGAACTCGCCCAGCTTGCTGAAATAGCGGGATATGCGCCCGCGCAGGGTCAGCGGGTTGAACAGTTTTACGTGGATATTGGGGTGGTGATCCAGGGTGGCCACGTCGAAGTCGCGCAGGGCACTGCCGATATCATCCAGCAGCAGGCGGACCCGCACCCCGCGATCAGCGGCGCTGAGCAGGCGCTCGGCGATCAGCCCGCCGGTCACATCGCCGCGGTAGATGTAGTACTGCAGATCCAGACTGGCCTCGGCCCGGTCGATCATCGCCAGCCGGGCAGCCAACGCATCGGTGCCGGTCTGAACCAGCGTAAAGCCCGACAGTTCATCACTGTCGGGCGGCTGGTGAGCCCGCACGTAACGGCTGATCTCGGTTTCCTGCACGGGCTGCAGCACAAAGCTGGGTGGGATGTTCTTGGCAGGTAATGAGCTGGCACAACCGGCCAGCAGCATCATCCAGCAGAACCAGCAGAATATCTTTACCTGATCCGATTTCACCCAGCCATTTCCTCCAGAGTTGCCAGCGGCCCAGTGTAGCAGCCGGCAGGCTCGCCAGCGCGCAGATTATCACTGCCGGCCCGTCACTCCGGGTTCACTTACCACCAGCTGGTACTCCGCGACACGCTGCCCCCGGGTATGCATCATCACGTAGGCCTGGTCCCGGGGTTGCAGTCCCTGTTCCAGTGCTGCCTGATACAGCGCCCGCCAGGTGGCCGCCGGCTCATGCAGATTGCTGTCGAAGGTGATGCTCAGCACCGTGGCCGCCGGATGCTCAACCAGGCTGTAACCGCCCAGATAGGCACTGCTTGAGGCCACCGGGTAGGCCACGAACATCTGCGTGGAGTCCGCGGTCTGTGCCATCAGGTTGGGAATATGCAGTGTCAGCGGCCCTGCCAGCTGCAGCTTGGCCCGATGCGCCGCTGCAGTGCCTACACGGACCGCCATGCTGCGCATATCCCTGTCCATGCGCGTAGCGCTGGTCTGCAGTGTCCGACCGAACAGCAATGCCGGCTCCCGTTCACGCAGGGTGATACGGTAATCCACGCCTTCGCTGGTCAGCAGCAGAACCTCTCCGCCGCGCAGGTCGGTCTTCTGACGCTCCGCCGCAGGCAGCGGTGCATAGGGACCACAAAGCGGCACACGCAGGCGTTCCCGCTGGGTCTGATCCAGCCGGCCATTGCCCTCCAGTGCGCCGCAGACCTGCTGATCATAGCCGTTCCAGGCCTGACGCAGGGCGCCTGCGGCCACCAGCTGATCTATCACGTCAGGGCCGGCATGACGCGCGGCCAGCAGCAGAGCGGTGCGCCCGTCCTGATCGGCCTGCCCGGCGCTGGCATCCATGCGCGTCCGACTGTGCACGTTGGCGCCGCGATCGAGCAGCAGGCGCACGCTGTCGGCCTGATCCTGTTCCGCCGCTGCCATCAGCGCTGTCCGCCCCCAGCGATTGGGCTCGTCCACCGGCATGCCGGCATCCAGCAGCTGACGAAGGTTGTCGATACGCGCGACCGCGGCCAGGGTTGCCGGGGTATTATCCGCTCCCCGTCCCCAGCGTGCCCCCAGCGCCTCCTTCTCATAGGCGATGAAGTCGGCCACCACATGGGGCGGTGTGTTGTTGAGCACCACACTGTACAGGGTATCGAAGCGGCGATTGCGCTCCAGGTCCCCGGGCGCCGGTGCCAGGGCATACCTGGGCTGCCAGTCGGACCCGGCCGCCAACGGCATGGACACAGGTTCCGTCGGCGCCTCCAGTGCCTCGACTGCCCTGGCCAGGGTCTCATGCAGCAACAGCTCCGCAGCCGTTCGGGCATCCGCCGAATCCAGTCCCTGACCGGCGTAGAGCTGTTGCAGTTCCGTCAGTACGGGCTGCATCAGCGGCAGCAGGCGGCGGTAGATATCCTTGTTATCCTGATGTTGCTCGGACCACTGGAACAGCTGCTCCAGGGCCGCGTCATGCCGCTGGCGCAGTGCGCCTTCCCAGCCCTGGCGCTGCAGGGCATCCACGGCCAGCAGGGGCAGATTCAGCAACGTCCACTGGGTTTCCTTCCAGCCTTCGAAATTGTCCCGCCGCTCGTGCTGGGCCAGTGCCGGATGGGGTCTGCCGGCCACTTTATCCAGTTCTTCCTGCAGTTGCGGATACAGTGTCAGCCCGGCCAGGGTGTTGGTACGCGGGGGCGTCAGATAGCTCTGGTACAGACACAGCGGCTGCAGCTGTCCACCCTGCAGCGCATAGAGGCCGGCAAAGGCCGATTCCCCCCGTGCAGCGGGCGAATAGTAACCCCAGGTTTCGTTGACCAGCACCAGGTCCCGTCCATTCCGCTGGAAGACATCAATCGCCGCGTAGTCGCCGGTCTGGGACGATGCGGCGTGGGCACGCCCACCGTAATTCGGCTGTCGTGCTATCCAGTGCGCCAGGGTGGCATCATCCAGCAGAGGCTGCCCGTTGACGCTGAGACTGCGAGCGCGGTTCTGATATCCGGCATAGACTCCGGGATTGTACAGTTCCACCCCTACCCTCTGGCCGCCGACCTCGGCGCTGGCCTGCCGGGCATGAGTTCCGGCGAGCATCCGCACGCCGTCCAGTCTGGCCGGCGACGGAATTCCGTGGCGGCTCACTTCCTGGTTCAGCTCCTGCTCCAGGCTGCGGCAGGCGCTGTCCTGATCATCCACCAGCCGGTATTCGACATAACTGGTCCAGGCATTCCGTCCGGGCCTGGGCGCCACCCGTGCCGCCGCCCAGGTGTCCATCTCCCGGCTGCGCTTGCGGTAGAGACTGCCGAGGCAGGCGATGGCTTGCTCGTCCGGTCCCCGTGCATTGTCGATCCGGCATTGCTCGCCGCGGCTGAGCAGCCATTGGCGGTGATTGGCGGTCAGCAGCATGCTCCCCACCGGATCCAGCTCCTGACGCAGCCGGTGATAGTGGCTGATCAGCTGCCGATCCAGCTGCGCCAGGGTCTCGTCGGCGCAGATCTGTCGGTGCACCGCGGGCAACGCCCCACTGCAATCGAAGCTGGCAAGCCCCGGCTCCGCTGTCGCGCGCAGGCGGGGGCTGGTGTCCACCGCCGGCTTGGGAGGAACTCCCTGGCCGGCACAGCCGACCAGCAGGATACCAAGCGCCATGGCGACACTAAGAGGGGCTTTTGCAGACATGCTTCGCTTCCTGTCAGGTTCAGTTGATGAAAATGGCGGTACCGTAGATCACGTAACGCTCGGCACCCTGGTTCGGCGGCGGCGGAAAGGGTCCCGCATTGCGGACAGCCTGCTCCGCCGCCGCATCCAGCAGCTCGTCGCCGCAGCGGTCGATCTCGTAGCTGAGCATGCGCCCGCTGGCATCCACGGTGATCTCGTAGGGGATGTAGCACTGGCGCTTGAAGTCGTTGGGGTCCCCCTTGTAGCCCGGCGGCGGCTTGTACACCGCCCCCTCCGGGCGCCTGAGCCGGGCGGTGACCTGCCCCTTGACGGTATCGGCGTAGCCGGCTGGCACTGGCCTGCTGCGCACCGGCGCGCTGGCCGTCGGTGCCGGCGGCGCCGCCCATTCCTGATTGGCGCCGAAGCTGTGTACCGGCGGGCCCGACGGGCGGCTCAGTGCGGCCGGGGCCGCGGCTGCGGGACGCGGTGCCGGGCGGCTCTGGCGCTCGGGTTGCGGCGTTGGCACCGGCTCAGGCAGTGGCTCGGGTTCAGGCTCCGGCTCTGGTTCCGGTTCTGGCTCTGGCAGCGGCTCTGGTTCGGGTTCGGGCAAGGCCACCAGCTCCACGGCTATGGCCTCGCGCACCGGTGACACCGGGTGAGAAAACCGGCTGTCAAGCAGCCAGAGCACCAGGACCCCATGCAGCCCCAGGGACAGCATTACCACCAGAAGCCGGACTCCCCAGCGCCGAAGGCGGGGTTGGATGTCGGTCTTCATCAGGGCTCCAGTTCCTCGGACGCCACCAGACTGATCCGGGCATATCCGGCCTTCTGCAGGCTGTTCATCACCCGCATCAGCGTGCCGTACTCCACGCTCTGGTCACCCCGCAGGAAGAGTCGGGTCTCCCGGTTACCAGCGGTCTGGGCCTGGGTGATATCCACCAGCTGGGCAAAGGTCACCGGCTGCTCCTGGACAAAGAGCGCGCCGTCAGCCTGTACCGTGATGTACACCGGTTCCAGTGGCGGAGGCGAAGCCGTTGCGGCATTGGAAGGCAGATCCACCGGCACATCCACGGTGGCCAGCGGCGCTGCGACCATGAAGATGATCAGCAGCACCAGGATCACATCGACAAAGGGGGTGATGTTGATTTCCGCGTTCTGCTGATAGTTGTGCCGTTTGACGGTCGGGCCGGAGTCGAGCTGGATACCCATCTCAGTGGCCCTCGTCGAATTGCCTTGAAACCGACGCCAGCAGCTCTGCCGAGAAGTTGTCGAGACTGCCGACAAAGCCGTTGATGTCCCGGGCAAACTTGTTGAAGATCATCACCGCCGGGATGGCCGCGAACAGGCCCAGAGCGGTGGCCAGCAGGGCCTCGGCGATGCCCGGCGCCACCACGGCCAGACTGGTGCTCTTGGCCGTGGCGATCCCGGCAAAACTGTTGAGAATGCCCCACACGGTACCGAACAGCCCGATGAAGGGTGCCGTGGCGCCAATGGTGGCGAGCACGCCCATCATGCCGCCGAGCCTTGCCAGATCCCGCTCCTGGGCGATGCTGGCGTTCAGCGCCATGCGTTGCAGCAGCCGGTTGATCTGCTCGGCGCTGACATTGCTGCCGCGATGCTGCATGAAATGGCGCAGCTCCGTCTGGCCTGCCAGCCAGATCCGGCCCAGGGCGCTCTGACTCGCCTGCTGCTCCATGGAGGCCTTGTCACCGGCTCTAAACAGGGCAAGAAAGCGCCGGTTGCGGCTGCGGGCGCCGGCAAAGGTCATGAGCTTTTCGAACAGGATGGCCCAGGTCAGCAGCGACATCAGCACCAGCAGGATCATTACCGATTTCACCACCAGGTCGGCCTGGGTGAACATCTCCCGAACACCGAAGCGTTCGCCGGGCAACTCGGCTGCCGTGACCGGGGCCGCCATGACCGGTTCTGCACTCTGCTCGGTCGCCGTCGGCTCGGTTGTTGACTGGGCCAGCACCAGACCGGCGCTCGCCGAACTCACTGCCATCAGGCACAGCAGAGCCAACCAGCGCAATCTTGCCTGCCAGCCACGCAGGGGGGATTGAAAGCTATTTTGCATGGGTCGTTCCTTGTTGTTCTTGTTGTTCGAGTTATCGCGGGTGAAAGAGTCGATGAGCGACATCATCCGTCATCAGCATCCTCGGCCCCCAGGCTGCCGGGAGCCAGAATGGCCTGCAGGGTGCTGACATAACGGGAGAAGGCCTCGCGCCCTAGGCGACTGAGGCAGATGCGTGTACGGGGCTTGCGACCGACGAAATCCTTCTTGACCACCACATAGCCGGCCGACTCCAGCGTGCCCAGGTGCGCACCCAGATTGCCATCAGTAGCCTGGACGATGGCGCGCAGTGCGACGAACTCCAGCCACTGACCGGACTGCAGGGTGTTGAGCGCGGCCATGATTTTCAGCCGCACCGGCTGATGGATGATTTCGTCCGGCGTCTGCATCTAGTGACTCCTGAGCCAGAGCCCGGCCAGTATCAGCGTGCCGCCGCAGGCCATCGCCATCCACGGCCAGAACACCGGCAGCAGAAACAGGTAGCCGCCCAGACAGAGCGTGCCGAGAACGAGACCTATGACGGTATAACGGGGGCGCAGCTGTATGCCGCGAAGAATGTAAAGCGCAGAGACGAAGACGGGGGCAATCATGGCGCTCTGCTCGCCGCTCACCGGCCAGAACACCACGTGCACTGCCACAACGAAGGCAACCATGGTGGTGATCAGCCCCAGATAACGCAGGGCGATCCCGCCACCTGCGCCACTGTTCATCGCCAGACGGATGCCGATGGCGACCGCGCCAACCAGCAGCACACCCCACAGGGCCAGTGCCTGCGCGGGGAAGCAGAAGGTCAGTGTGAATCCGACTAGATAGAACAGACCCCAGAGGATCAACTGGCCGGATTCGGCCCGGTAGTCCTGAAAACCGGCCGCACGATGGCTGATCAGGTCAATGTCCCTGAGGGCCTGGGCGGCCTCTTCGGCGGTGGGCAGCATGGGGTGGATCCCTTTCTTATTATCAATTGCAAAGAACTCTATTACGCAGAGAAGACGATTGCAATATCTGTATCAGGAAAAATCACAACGCCCGGGCGTCCCGCCGCAGCGGACATCAATTGCGGGCCGCTACCAGGCCCTTTTCTGTCCTGTGCGGACAGTTGATCAGGGTGGAACTGGCCAGCCAGTGATCATCCGGATACCAGGAAAACATGAACTGGCCGCCTTTGAGGCTGTCAACCACCATACTGGCGACTTCCGGACGTACCGCCGGACAGCCGTGGCTGCGCCCTATGCGCCCATGACGGCTGATCCAGCTGGGATCCACATAGTCAGCCGGATGGATGACGATGGCGCGCTGACGCGCAAGATCATTGAAACCGGGCTCGAGCCCATCCATGCGCAGGGAGTATCCGTGCTGACCGATATAGCTTTCCTGGGTGCGGAACAGTCCGATACTGGACTGATGACTGCCCTCGACATTGGAAAACTGGCGGGCATAGTTGTCACCCGACCCCTGGCCGTGGGCAACCAGATCCCGCAGCAGCAGCCTGTGATGCTTCAGATCGAAGATCCACAGGCGCTGCTCGGTGGATGGCAGGGAGAAATCGATCACGGCAAGGCGCTCGGCCGGCTTCGCGCCTCCGGCCACCGCGCACTGCATGGCATCGATGGCGGTGCCCAATACCCGCCGATCCAGATCCGGGGCAGCTGCCGCCAGACGCTCGTGCAATACAGAGGATGATTCGGATTGCTGATAGGGATGAATGACAGCGACTTCCTTCGCCAGTGCCTCGCCGCCGAACAGCGTCAGGCAACAGGCGGACAAAACGCCAAGTCGGCGCAGAGCATGCAACATCAAGTAGCCCCCTCGGCCGCAGTAACCCGGGCCGTAGAAACAGAAATATAATCAAACAAGCCCCCGCCCCGGCTCAGTCGATGCTGGCCTGCATGGATACGTCTCGATGGCGGAGGCCCCCAAGAGCCTGAAGGGAGAGTACCGGTTGCTTAAAAAATGTACAGTGCTGTTCGTCAGTTGTCTGGGCAGTCTGGTTCTCAACGCCCATGCAGAATACACCGTCAATGTACCGCTGACACCCGTCCAGGACTGGCTGCAGAGCGATTCGCCGTCCGACTGCGGCCTCCCCGAGCTGCGCACGCAGAAGCTGCATGAGGCCCTTGCGGAGCTGTATCAGGCGCAGGGATATATTTTCATCTGGAAGAACCAGGGGCTGCTGCAGGACCTGCTGGAACAACTGGCCGAACTGCAATCCGATGGACTCAACCCCGCGCAGTACATGCCTGATATCCGCGAAGCCGAAGCGCTCTGCGCGGAGTTGCAGATCAGCGCCCATTACCTGCTGGCCCTGGAGCACCTGAGCCGGGGCCGGCTCAACCAGCAGGAGCACGAACCGGTATGGGAGTCGTCAGCCATGATGACACCGATACGCGAAAGCGTGGCACAGCTGGGCATACTCGGCCTGGAATCCATGCGCAATGCCTTCGAGCACGCGCGCCCTGACCTGCCACTGTACCTGCAGCTACGGGACGCGTTCATCGCCATGCCTGAGGCCGGGCCGCAGCTGCCTCCCTTCCCTGACGGCCCCCTGCTCAAGCCCGGCAATGATCGGGATCCGCGGCTGCGGGTTCTGATGCAGCACATGCAGCTGCGCGGGCTGCTCGACCCCGAGGCCACGGCCGGCCCACTGGACCGACCGCTGCTGGCTGATGACCCGGTTCAGGCGCAGCCACTGAGCTACGATCAGGTACTGCAGGAGGCAGTCCGGCAGTTCCAGCGCCAGCAGGGCCTGCAACCCGATGCGGTTGTCGGTCCGCAGACGCTCGCCGCCCTCAACATGACTCATGCCCAGCGTCTGCAGCAGGTAAGGATCAATCTGGAGCGCATGCGCTGGATGGAGGCCCGTCGCCAATATCACTCGCTGCTGGTCAACGCCGCCGGCAGCCGCGCGCTGCTGCTGGAGGGCAATGAGGTGCGCTGGCAATCCCGCGTCCAGTCCGGCAGCCCGGACCGGGCCACGCCCATGCTCGACTCACGGATCAACCGGGTGACACTCAACCCGAGCTGGACCATTCCACCCACCATTCTGAAGGAAGACAAGCTGCCTCAGATCCGCAGCAATCCGGCCTACTTCAGCGAGCGCAACATGCAGGTGCTGGATCACCAGGGCAACCAGCTGGATCCGGCGCAGATCGACTGGCATAACCCCAGAGGCATTCTCCTGCGCCAGCCGCCGGGCCCGGACAACCCCCTGGGACGCATGGTATTCCGTTTCGACAATCCCTTTGCCGTCTACCTGCATGATACGCCCAGCCAGTCGCTGTTTGCCCGGGCCGTGCGCAACGTCAGTTCCGGCTGCGTACGGGTGGAACAGGCCAGCGAGCTGGCCGATTACCTGTTCTACACCCTGGATCAACAGCAGCGGGAACGAATCGAGCAGCGCATGACCAGTGGCAGAACCCATGAAATCGCCGTGCGCAACGGGCCGCAGGTACTGCTGACCTACTGGACCGCTGAAGCCCTGGAGGACGGCAGCCTGCGCTTCAGCCCCGACCCCTATTCCATGGACGAGCCCCTGGCCCAGGCCTACCATCGGGCCATTGCACAGCAGTGAGGGCTACAGCCAGCGCCGGCGGCGGAAGTACACCAGCAGGCTGAGCACGATCACCAGCATCAGCAGCATGACCGCCGGGTAGCCCCAGGGCCAGCGCAGCTCCGGCATGACATCGAAGTTCATGCCGTAGACCCCGGCGATGAAGGTCAGCGGCATGAACAGCGAGGCAAAGATGGTCAGCACCTTCATGATCTCGTTGGTGCGCTTGCTGACATTGGACAGATACAGGTCCAGCAGGCTGACCAGCAGCTCGCGGATGGTATCTATGCTGTCCATGACGTGAATGACGTGATCGTGAACGTCCCGCAGGTACAGACGGGTCTCATCGGCGATCAACGGGCTGTCGTCCCGTGTCAGGCGGCTGAGCAGCTCGCGCAACGGCCAGATGGATTTGCGCAGCAGCAGCATCTCGCGCTTGTAGTGGTGGATCTGCGCCAGGGTATCCGGTCCGGGGCTGGCGATGATCTGGTCTTCCAGTTCCTCCACCCGCTCGCCCAGATATTCGAGCATCTCGAAGTAATGGTCCACCACCGCGTCCAGCAGCGCATAGGCCAGATAGTCGCTGCGCATGAAGCGGATGCGCCGCCCCGTGCGCAGGCGCTCGCGCACACCGTCGAACACATCCCCTGCGCGCTCCTGGAAGGAGAGTACGAAATCCCCGCCCAACACCAGGCTGACCTGCTCGGACTGGATCTGCTGGCGCTCGCGATCGAACTGCAGCATGCGCAGCACTATGTACAGGTAGCCCGGGTACTCCTCGACCTTGGGGCGCTGATCGGTATTGAGCACATCTTCCAGCACCAGCGGATGCAGCTGGAACTGACCGCCGAGCGCCTGGATCACACCGGCATCGGCCACCCCGTCCACATTCAGCCAGCTGACCTGGCCCGGCACCTGCGCCGGCCGGTAGCGGGAGGGGTCGGTGATCACCGACTCCTGCAGATCCTCGGCGTCGTAGCGGATCAGGCGTATGGCCGCATGCTCGGGCTTGTGCCGCCCTATGTGCAGCAGTGTTCCGGGCGGCGCACCCAGCTTGCCACCGCGCTTGACCACCAGCTTGCGTGCCATGCTCCTCTCCTGTCAGTGCTCCGTGTCAAACCACTGCAGCTTGTCCCTGAGGCTGACCACCTCGCCCACGATAAGCAGGGTCGGCGGCTTGATCTCGGTCTGTTGTACCAGCTCCGGCATGCTCGCCAGAGTGCCTGTGATGACCTTCTGATTCGATGTGGTGCCCTGCTGGATCAGCGCCATGGGTGTTCCCGGGTCACGACCGTGGAGGATCAGCTGCCGGCAGATTTCCGGCAGCCCCACCAGCCCCATGTAGAACACCACGGTCTGGCCCGGCGCCACCAGCTCCTGCCAGGGCAGATTGGTGCTTCCGTCCTTGAGATGGCCGGTGACAAAACGCACCGACTGGGCATGGTCGCGGTGGGTAAGCGGAATACCGGCGTAGGCCGAGCAGCCATTGGCCGCGGTGATGCCCGGCACCACCTGGAAGGGAATGCCATGGGCGGCCAGCTCCTGGATCTCCTCGCCGCCCCGGCCAAAGATGAAGGGATCGCCGCCTTTCAGCCGCAGCACCCGCTTGCCCTCCTTCGCCAGGCGCACCAGCAACTGGTTGATCTGCTCCTGGGGGACGGCGTGATCGGCGCGGGCCTTGCCCACGTAGATACGGTCGGCGTCGCGCCGGCACAGGTCGATGATGGCATCGGGTACCAGTCGATCATGCAGAACCACATCGGCCTGCTGCATCAGTCGCAGTGCACGGAAGGTCAGCAGGTCCGGATCTCCGGGGCCGGCACCGACCAGGTAGACCTCGCCACGGTAGCGCCGGCCCTGTTGCTGTTGCAGCTGCTCGATCAGCAGACGCTCGGCTTCCTGATCCTGGCCGGCGAACACGCGCTCGGCGATATCCCCCTGGAAGACATCTTCCCAGAACACCCGGCGCTGGTTGATCGAAGGAAAGGCTCCCTTGACCTGGGATCGGAAGCGCTGGGCCAGCTCGGCCAGGCGACCCCAGGCATGGGGAAACAGGGTTTCGATACGTGCCCGGGTCAGACGCGCCAACACCGGCGCATGGCCGCCGCTGGATACGGCAATCACCAGCGGTGAGCGATCGACTATGGCCGGAAAGATCACGCTGCACAGCTCCGGTGCATCCACCACATTGACCGGCAGATGGCGGGCCTGGGCATCGGCCGAGATCCGGGCGTTGAGCGCCCTGTCATCGGTTGCGGCAATCACCAGATCGACGCCCTCCAGCTGCTCCGACCCGTAGCCCTGCACCCGGGTCTCACCGCCCATCCGGTCGACCAGATCCTGCAGTTGCGGGTCAATCTCGGGTGCCACGATACGCAGCCGCGCACCGGCCTCGCTCAGCAATCGTGCCTTGCGCAAGGCAATATCCCCACCGCCGACGACCAGCACCCATCGTCCACGCAGGTTATGAAACAGCGGTAGAAATTCCATGCATACCCCTTTTTGAGGCGTGATTTCAGCACATCAGGGTTGCGCCCCGATCACCCTGTCGGCAGAAACGGCTGCTCCTGCACCACGGCAAGCCCCCTTCGCCGCAAGGGCGCGCCTTCCACAAGCGTAACGGAGGGCACGCTCGCCTCCATGCCTGTGAGAGCCACCGCCCCGAAAGCAAAGCGGATCAGTCGATCCGCTCCAGGCCACCCATATAGCCGCGCAGCGCCTCAGGTACGATGACGCTGCCATCGGCCTGTTGATAGTTTTCCAGAATGGCCACCAGGGTGCGGCCGACGGCCAGACCGCTGCCGTTGAGGGTGTGTACCAGCTCCGGCTTGCCGGTTTCCGGGTTGCGCCAGCGAGCCTGCATGCGACGCGCCTGGAAATCCCCGCAATTGGAGCAGGAGGAGATTTCCCGGTACTTGTTCTGACTCGGGATCCAGACTTCCAGGTCATAGGTCTTGACCGCACCGAAGCCCATGTCGCCGGTGCACAGGGCCATGGTCCGGTAAGGCAGCCCGAGGCGCTGCAGCACATCCTCGGCGTGCCCGGTCAGCTCCTCCAGGGCCCGCATGGAGTCATCCGGACGCACTATCTGCACCATCTCCACCTTGTCGAACTGATGCTGGCGGATCATGCCGCGGGTATCGCGGCCGGCCGAACCTGCCTCGCTGCGGAAGCACGGGGTATGGGCGGTCAGCTTCAACGGCAGGCTGTCGGCATCCAGAATGCTCTGACTGACGATATTGGTCAGGGACACTTCCGCGGTCGGAATCAGGTAGAAGTCCCGCTGCCCCTCCCCCTGGGGAATCTTGAACAGGTCTTCCTCGAACTTGGGCAGCTGCCCGGTGCCCAGCAGTGCCTCGGCCTGAACCAGATAGGGCGTGTAGACCTCCTCGTACCCGTGCTCGTTGATGTGCAGGTCGAGCATGAACTGGGCCAGCGCGCGGTGCAGCCGGGCAATCGGGCCGCGCATCAGTGCGAACCGGGCGCCGGACAGCTTGGCCGCCGTATCGAAGTCCAGATAACCGTGACGCTCACCGATGCTGACGTGATCCTGAACCTCGAAATCCATGCTGCGCGGAGTGCCCCAGCGACGTACTTCGACGTTCTCGTCCTCGCCAGCCCCCACCGGCACGCTTTCGTCCGGCAGGTTGGGAATGGCCATCAGAATGGCGTCCAGCTCGCTCTGGATGGTATCCAGCTCCTGCTTGGCCTGGTTCAGTTCTGCGCCCATGCGATCCACGTCGGCCAGCAGCGGCTGGATATCCTCACCCTTGGCCTTGGCCTGACCGATGGCCTTGGATCGACTGTTGCGCTCGGCCTGCAGGCTCTCGGTGCGGGTCTGGACCGACTTGCGGCGGGATTCGAGCTCTTCTAGCTGGGCGACATCGAGGCTGAAGCCGCGGCTGGCAAGGCGTTCGGCAATCAGTTGGGGTTGGCTACGGACCAGTTTGGGATCAAGCATCGGGTATCACTTTCGTTGGTTGCAGGTGGCAGCCAGGGCGACTAGCGAGTCAGCCACAGGCCGGCCCAGGTGGCGGTCAGACAGAGGCACACGCTGAGCAGGATATATCCGAGGGCAATCAGCCCCTGACCATTTCCCAGCAGGCGCCAGGCATCCAGGGAAAAGGTGGAAAATGTGGTGAAGGCCCCGAGAAAGCCGATCATCAGCCCCTGCTGTATCACGGGCGAGATCTCCGGGCGGTGCAGCCACAGGCCGTATAGTACACCTATCGTGAGGCAGCCGGACACATTGACCAGCAGGGTCGGCAGGGCAAAGCTGCCGGGCCACAGCCTGAGCACCAGCAACGCAACGGAATAGCGGGCCAGCGCGCCCAATGCGCCGCCAAGGGCAACCGCGCCGATAGAGGCAATCACGACTTTCTCCTGCGCTGATTCGGGCTGGCAGCATCGAGGCTGCGCAGATACTCGAGCTTCTGGGCGATCTTCAGCTCCAGTCCGCGACTGACCGGCTGGTAGTATTGTCTGGGCTCGAGCTCCTCCGGGAAGTAGTCCTCCCCCGCGGCATAGGCCTCAGGCTCATCATGGGCATAACGATAGGCCTGGCCGTAGCCCAGCTCCTTCATCAGCCGGGTCGGCGCGTTGCGCAGGTGCAGCGGCGGTTCCAGCGACGGTTGTCCGGCCACATCCTGGCGCGCGGCATTGTAGGCCTTGTACACCGCATTGCTCTTGGGCGCACAGGCCAGATAGACAATGGCCTGGGCAATCGCCAGCTCGCCCTCGGGACTGCCGAGCCGCTCCTGCACATCCCAGGCATTCAGGCACAGGGTCAGGGCCCGGGGATCGGCATTGCCGATGTCCTCGCTGGCCATGCGCACTACCCGCCTCGCGATGTACAGCGGGTCACAGCCGCCGTCGAGCATGCGCGCATACCAGTACAGGGCGCCGTCCGGATTGGAGCCGCGTACCGATTTGTGCAGCGCCGATATCTGGTCGTAGAAGGCTTCTCCACCCTTGTCGAAACGCCGCCGATTGTCGTTGAGCAGCTCACCGACCAGCTCGAGGTCGATGGTGCCACCCTCAGGCGTCAGATCAGCGGCGATCTCCAGCAGATTGAGCAGGCGCCGTCCATCGCCATCGGCGGCGCCGAGCAGAACCTGCCTGGCCTCGTTGCTGATGCTCAGCCGCTGCGCACCCAGGCCGCGCTCGCTGTCGGTCAGAGCGCGCATCAACAGCGCCTCCAGCGCCTGCTCATCCAGCGCCTTGAGCACATAGACCCGGGCCCGGGACAGCAGCGCGTTGTTCAGCTCGAAGGAAGGATTTTCGGTGGTGGCGCCAATGAACAGCAGCGTGCCGTCCTCGACGTAGGGCAGGAAGGCATCCTGCTGCCCCTTGTTGAATCTGTGTACTTCATCGACGAACAGAATGGTCTGGCGCCCGTCCCGGGCGGCGTGCTGGCGGGCCTGATCCACCGCCTGGCGTATCTCCTTGACCCCCGACAGCACAGCGGAAATGGTCACGAAATGCGCGTCGGCCAGGGTAGCCAGCAGACGGGCCAGGGTGGTCTTGCCGACCCCAGGCGGGCCCCAGAAGATCATCGAGTGCAGCGCGCCCTGCTCCAGCGCCGTACGCAGCGGGCGACCCGGTCCCAGCAGATGCTGCTGCCCTGCGTACTCGTCCAGCGTGGCCGGCCGCATGCGCGCCGCCAGCGGTTGATTGGGCGGGGTGCGCGGGGCAAACAGATCCATGTCACTCACTGATGACATCAACTCCGTCGGGAACCTCAAAACTGAATTGCGCATCATCCAGCGGCGCGTTCAGCTGCACATTGTGGAACAGGATATTGGTGCGCTGCCCCACCGGGTCGCTCATCTGCATATCGTTGATCAGCCCGTCATTGAAGGACACGCGCAGACTGTCAAACATGGAATCGGCCTCCCTGGGGGTGAGGGTGAAGTCCACCACGCTGCCGCCGTCGGTGAGTTCGATATCGAAACTCTCCTGCAGCTTGCTGACATCACCCGAGAGCAGCAATGCCGGCGTATGGCTCAGGCGTTGATCCATCTGCTGGATGGTCACCTGCTCCAGATCCGGATCATACAGCCAGATCTTCTCGCCATCGGAAATCAGCAGCTGCTCCAGCGGCGGGTCGGTGTGCCAGCGGAACTTGCCGGGACGCTTGAGGGCCAGGGTACCTGTGGTTTCCTGCAGATTGGCCCCGTTGGCACTCAGGGTCATCTGGGAGAAGCCGCCGGTCAGGGTCTGGGCCCGGGACAGCAGCTGATTGAGCCGCTCTGCAGCCTGGCTCTGATCATCTGCGCTGACCGCCAGGGGCAGCATGGCCAGGCAAAGGGCGGTAATACTGGAACGCAGCAGGGTCTTCATCAAGGTTATCTAGTCTCGTACAGGTGGGGGCGCGATGACTTCGCGCTGGTTGGTATGGTCTGCCGGGGATACGACACCGGCCATCTCCATCGATTCAATCATGCGCGCCGCCCGATTGTAACCAACCTTGAGCTTGCGCTGCAGGGAAGAAATCGACGCCTTACGCGACTCGGTGACGAAGCGCACCGCTTCGTCGTACAGCGGATCATCCTCCTCGCCATCACCGCCGCCACCGCCGTCGAACCCGCCGGAGCCGCCTTCGTCGGCGCCATCGAGAATGTCCTGGATGTAATCCGGCTCGCCGCGCTGCTTCCACTCGTCGACCAGCCGGTGCACCTCGTCATCGGAAACGAAGGCGCCATGGACCCGCACCGGCAGACTGGTGCCCGGCGGCATGTAGAGCATGTCGCCGTGGCCGAGCAGCTGTTCGGCACCGCCCTGATCGAGGATGGTGCGCGAGTCGATGCGACTGGAAACCTGGAAGGCGATCCGTGTGGGAATGTTGGCCTTGATCAGACCCGTGATCACATCCACCGAGGGGCGCTGGGTGGCTAGGATCAGGTGGATGCCCGCCGCCCTCGCCTTCTGTGCGATGCGCGCGATCAGTTCCTCGACCTTCTTGCCGACGATCATCATCATGTCGGCAAACTCGTCGATCACCACCACGATCACCGGCAGGGTATCGAGCTCCGGCGGAATGTCGTCCATGCTCTCGCGACGGAACAGCGGGTCGGTCAGCGGCTCGCCGGCCTTCTGGGCGTCCTTGACCTTGCGGTTGAAGCCCGCCAGGTTGCGCACCCCCATGGCGGCCATCAGCTTGTAGCGGCGCTCCATCTCCGCCACGCACCAGCGAAGCGCATTGGCCGCCTCCTTCATGTCGGTGACCACCGGGCACAGCAGATGGGGAATACCCTCGTAGATCGACAGTTCCAGCATCTTGGGGTCGATCATGATCAGCCGCACATCCTCGGGGTGCGACTTGAACAGGATGCTCAGCAGCATGGCGTTGACACCCACCGATTTACCCGAGCCGGTGGTACCCGCCACCAGCAGGTGCGGCATGCGTGCCAGATCGGCCAACACCGGCTTGCCGCCGATATCGTGCCCCAGCGCCAGGGTGACCGGCGATTGCGCCTCATCGAACTCCCGTGTCTGCAGCACCTCTGACAGCCGCACGATTTCCCGGTCCTCGTTGGGAATCTCGATGCCGATGGTGGTCTTGCCGGGAATGACCTCCACCACCCGCACGCTGATGACCGCCAGGGATCGGGCCAGGTCCTTGGCCAGATTGGTGATCTTGCTGACCTTGACCCCCGGCGCGGGCTGGATCTCGAAGCGGGTGATGACCGGACCCGGCTGTACCTTCTCGACCTCGGCCTCGACACCGAAGTCCTTGAGCTTGAGCTCAAGCAGGCGTGACATACCCTCCAGCGACTCCGGCGAGAAGCCCTTGTTCACCTTGCTCGGCGGATCCAGCAGGGAAATGGGCGGCAGCGAGCCGGGCACCACGGGCTCGAACTTCAGCGGCGCCTGACGTTCCTTCTGGGCCCGCACACTGGCTTCCGCCGGACGGGTTTCCAGCGGCTCTATCTTCGGCGGCGTGCGCTTCTCCTGGGCCGCAATGTGCTTCTCCAGCGCCTGCTGGCGCTGGGCACGGGCAAGCTCGGCCTGGCGTTTCTCCTCCAGACTGACCACAGGTTCGCGGCGACCCGGTGCTTCCGCCCGTGGGGCCGGCTGCGGACGGGCAGCGCGCTTCTCCCGCCAGCTGATCCAGGCGCGACGGAACAGATCCAGCAGATCCAGGGTGATGCGCCCGATCAGGTCCATGACCTTGAACCAGGACAGATTGGTAAAGACAGTCAGCCCGAACAGAAACAGGGTGAGAAACAGCAGGGTGCTGCCCTGCATGTTGAGTACCGGATAACTCATCTCGCTCAACAACTGGCCCAGTACGCCGCCGGCCCCGCCCCCTTCGGGAAAGCTGGCCGGCGCCCTGCCATGCAGCGCGGCCAGCGCGGTACCGGCCAGCAGCGTCAGTACGAAACCGATCAGACGCCAGGAGAACAGCCAGCCGTTCCAGATGAATGGCAGATGGCGGCGGCGGAACATCTGCCACACCTTGATCGCCACTATCAGGGGGAACAGATAGGCCAGATAGCCCAGCACCAACAGCAGCACATCGGCGATCCAGGCGCCCATGCGTCCACCGGCATTCTGCACCGCCAGTTCGCCGCTGCTGCGGGTCCAGCCCGGGTCGGCGGCGTTATAGCTGAACAGCGACATGCACAGATACAGGCACAGGGCGATCATGCCCAGCAATGCGCCCTCGCGCAGACGCAGACTGAGTTGCTCTCGCCAGGCGAAATGCTGGCCTTTCTGAGGTCGGGTATCCTTCAACGCTCTGACTTCCAAATTTGCTTAGCCGTGTATTGTACAGGTTCTGCACCTAACCATGTGTGGACCGGTACTCAGGGTTTCCGTTCCCGTCTGGCAGGAACTATAGTGATTACCGACAATAGCTTAACGTCGCTTCTTGATAAACCATTTGAATCAGCCGCAGGTCCGCGATGACTGAACTGAGGTGGCTTGAGCCTCACAATCTGGAATTCCCACCCGCCGAACAGGCGCTGCCCAACCCCAACGGCCTGCTTGCCGTCGGTGGTGATCTGAGCGTCGAGCGTCTGCTCATCGCCTATCGGCAGGGTATCTTCCCCTGGTACGAGGAAGGCCAGCCCTTGCTGTGGTGGTCACCTGATCCGCGGACGGTACTGGCGCCGGGAAGCATCCATGCGTCACGCAGCATGCGCCGATTTCTGCGCCGAAGCGAGCTGCGTGTCAGCTTCGACCAGGCTTTCGCCGAGGTCATTGCCGCCTGCGCCGCGCCCCGGGAATATACGGACGCGACCTGGATCACCCCGGACATGCAGCGGGCCTATATCACCCTGCACCAGCTCGGCCACGCCCATTCGGTCGAGGTCTGGGAGGGCGATCAACTGGTCGGCGGACTCTATGGCGTCGCGCTGGGCAGAATGTTCTTCGGAGAATCCATGTTCAGCCGGCGCAGCAACGCCTCCAAAACTGCCCTGCTGGCGCTGGGCGCTGTGCTGCGGCGCCTGGGCTGCGAGCTGATAGATTGCCAGATGCCCACCGAGCACCTGAGCAGCATGGGCGCCCGGGAAGTGCCCAGGGTCGAGTTCATCCGTTGCGCCAGACGCCTGACCAGCCAGCCGGATATCTGGCCGGCTGGCGGTATTGAACCCCGGATGTCCGCTTCTATACTGGAGGCATTCGCTCCCGGGGATGTGACATGACCGACCTGGCCCACCTGAAGTTCTACGCCACCCAGCCCCATGCCTGCAGCTATCTGGAGGAGGAGCAGGCGGTGACGCTGTTCCTCGACCCCCATGAGCCCATCGAGGAACCGACCTACAGCCGTCTCTCCGAGCTGGGCTTCCGCCGTAGTGGCGATCACCTGTACCGGCCCCACTGCCCCCAGTGCAAGGCATGCATTCCGGCGCGGATCCCGGTTGATTCATTCCAGCCCAACCGCCAGCAGAGCCGTATTCTCAAGCGCAACCGAGACCTGGAACTCAGGCGCACCCGACCGCGGCTCACCGATGAGATCTACGAGCTCTACTCGCGCTATATCAACGCCCGGCACGCCGACGGGGACATGTATCCGCCCAGTCGCCAGCAGTTCCAGTCCTTTCTGGTCAGCAGCAGCCCCTTCTGCGAATTCATCGAGTTCCGCGAGCAGGACAGGTTGCTGGCGGTGGCGGTGACCGACCGGCTTTCCAATGGCCTTTCTGCGGTCTATACCTTCTTCGACCCCGAGCAGACCCGCCGCAGCCTCGGCCGTTTCGCCATCCTGTGCCAGATAGAGGAGGCCCGACGCGATGGACTGCCTGCGGTGTACCTCGGGTACTGGATCCGCAACTGCCGGAAGATGAACTACAAGACGGAATACCGTCCCCTGGAAATGCTGATCAGCCAGCGCTGGGTGCGTATCAATTAGCCCAACTTTCCCTGTGGTCTTGGCTGTTGCCCGCTTTTCAGGCACAATTGCTCACCTTTTTTGCGAGACTCATCCTGATGTCCCGCACGGCAACAGATTGAGAGGCCTTTGCTTAATGGCGAAAGAAGACAGTATTGAAATGGAAGGCACTATCATTGATACGCTGCCCAACACCATGTTCCGCGTTGAACTGGAGAACGGCCACGTGGTAACTGCCCACATTTCAGGCAAGATGCGCAAGAACTACATCCGCATCCTGACCGGCGACAAGGTACGTGTTGAGCTGACCCCCTACGACCTGACCAAGGGTCGTATCACCTACCGCGCCCGCTGATTCGCAGCGTCCCCGACCAGCCCCGCCACGGTCCTCCCGTGGGGGCATTGCTGGCCATCAGGTCACCCCACCCGTACCAGCGAAAATGAAAAAGACCGGACCAGGCATGGCTGCCTGACCCGGTCCTTGTCATGCCCGCCGATCAGCGGGACATGTACTTACCCAGCTCCAGCTTGCCGATCGATGCACGATGCACTTCGTCCGGACCGTCGGCCAGGCGCAGGGTCCGCTGCATGGCATACATGTGCGCCAGCGGGGTGTCGTCCGACACGCCGGCGCCGCCGTGCATCTGGATCGCCCGGTCGATCACGCGCAGGGCCACGTTCGGCGCCACCACCTTGATCTGCGCAATCTCGCTCTTGGCCACCTTGTTACCCACGGTATCCATCATGTAGGCGGCGTTCAGGGTCAGCAGACGCGCCTGGTTGATCTCGATGCGGGACTGGGCGATCAGGTCGATGTTGCCACCCAGATGCGCCAGCTTGCGACCGAAGGCCTCGCGCTCCAGCGAGCGCTTGCACATCAGCTCCAAGGCGCGTTCAGCAGCGCCGATCGAACGCATGCAGTGGTGGATACGACCCGGCCCGAGGCGTCCCTGGGCAATCTCGAACCCCCTGCCCTCACCCAGCAGCACGTTGCTGTAGGGCACCCGCACGTTCTCCAGCACCACCTCGGCATGCCCATGGGGCGCATCGTCGTAACCGAACACCGGCAGCGGGCGGATCACCTTGACGCCGGGGGTATCCATGGGCACCAGGATCATGGAATGCTGCTGATGGCGCGGCGCATCCGGGTTGGTCAGCCCCATGAAGATCATGATCTTGCAACGGGGATCACAGGCGCCGGAGGTCCACCACTTGCGACCGTTGATAACCCACTCGTCGCCCTCGCGGCGGGCGTTGGCCTGCATGTTGGTGGCGTCAGACGAGGCCACTCCCGGCTCGGTCATGCCGAAGCAGGAGCGAATCTCACCCTCCAGCAGCGGCTTGAGCCATTGATCCTTCTGCTCCTGCGTACCGTAGCGCACCAGCACTTCCATGTTGCCGGTATCCGGCGCGCTGCAGTTGAAGGCTTCCGAGGCCAGGCCGGAGCGGCCCATGAGTTCGGCCAGCGGAGCGTATTCGAGGTTGGTCAGACCGGCGCCCAGCTCGGACTCCGGCAGGAACAGGTTCCACAGCCCGGCGGCCCGCGCCTTGACCTTGAGCTCCTCGACAATGGCTGTCGGCTGCCAGCGATCACCCTCGCTTACCTGCTTGTGAAAAATCGCCTCCGCAGGAAACACGTGTTCCTGCATGAAGGCATCCACGCGCTCGCGTAACTCTTTGACCTTGGGGGAATAACCGAAATCCATGCTAGCCACCTTGCTGATTTGTTGTTCATGTGTAACTGGTGTGGAAAAAAGGTAGATGAGGCCGGCGAATTTATCTAACCTATTTTCAGCGTGTATAAACATTCATAAGCAATATATGCAGCGCCGCGCTTATAAGAGCCTATAAACAAGCCATACGAAGGATACTGCGATGAACCTCAGTAAAGTGGATCTGAACCTGTTCATTGTATTTGACGCCATCTATACCGAGGCGAATCTCACCCGTGCCGGACAGATCGTCGGCATTACCCAGCCGGCGGTGAGCAACGCCCTGGCACGCCTGCGGGACACTTTCAATGACCCGCTGTTCGTACGTACTGCCCAGGGCATGGTGCCCACGCCCATGGCCCAGAACATCATCACTCCCGTCCGTCAGGCCTTGCAGCTGCTGCGGGTCTCGGTGCAGGAAAGCCGCAGCTTCAACCCCAGCGAAGCGAACAAGACCTACCGCATCAGCATGACCGACCTCACCGAGGCGGTGATACTGCCGCATCTGGCCGCACGCATCCGGCGCCTGGCACCCAATATCAATGTGGACAGCTTCCTCACCCGCCGCCGCGAAACCACCAAGGAACTGGCAGCCGGCCGCCTGGACTTCGCCATCGATGCCCCGCTGAACACCGACCCGCAGGTACGCCATGTACGCCTGTTCGAGGATCGCTACGTGTGCATCATGCGCAAGGGCCATCCGCTGGCCAGCAAGGAGCGCATCACCCTGGATGATTATCTGGCGCAGTCGCACATCCATATCTCCAGCCGCCGCAACGGTCTCGGCCATGTGGATCTGGCCCTGGGCAAGATGGGTATACAGCGCCGGGTGATGCTGCGCTCACAGCACTACCAGATGGCGCCCCTGGTGCTGGAGTCCACCGACATGGTGATGACGGTCAACGAGCGCTTTGCCCGCCGACACAATCTGCACTGGGTGGAGCTGCCGATCGATGATATTCCGCCGATCCAGACCCACCTGTTCTGGCACGAGAGCACGGACCAGGACCCTGCCAACCGCTGGATGCGCGAGCAGATCATAGAGTTGTCCCAGCAGCTGGAACGCAAGATGGCCAAGGAGCGCGAGGCCGAAGCCTGAGCAGGCGCCCTCCCGACGAACCGCCCCTATTCCAGGGGCGGTTCCGCTTCCGGCGCCGGGGCGAACTGCCCGGCCCAGAGATCCCGATATCGCTCGAGCAAGCGACGCGGCTCACCCTGGCGGACCAGATCGTAGAGTCCCCGGGCAAGGGCCGCGCGCAGGGTTGGCGAGTTGCACGCCGAGTGGTGGGAAATACCGTAGTGAAGCTGCTCGTTGATCAGCGAGCCCTCCAGGATATCCAGCTGATCCAGCACATTGCGCTGAGCCGCCAGCGCCAGCCCCTGATGGCGCTCATGGATCAGGTAATCCACCTGACCATCAAGCAGCAGGGAAAAGGCCTGCTCGATGCCGGGCACCGAGCGCAACTCCAGATGATCCGCCGCGTAGGTATCGAAGGCGGCTCCGAAGCTGCTTCCGGACAGGGACACGCCCCGACGACTGCGCAGGTCATCCCAGCCACTGTAGGGAAAGGCCTCGCCCCGGCGCACGAAGACCACACTGGGAATCTCCATGAACGGCGGGTAGACGTAGTCCATCTCCCCCAGCCGTTCCGGTGTCAGAAAGGCACCGGCCAGCACATCCACCCGGCCACTGCGCACCTCCTGCTGGGCCTGGCTCCAACCTCCCACGTTCAGCGCATCGACATGGATGCCAGCGGGTTCCAGCGCCTTTTCCAGCAGCTCCACGGCCGCCCCGACCAACCGCCCCGGGTCATCCGGATTCACCCACAGCAGCGGCGGGTAGTCGGGATTGCCGGTAATCACGATGCGCTCGCAGACACCGCCCGCGCCGTGAGCAACGCCGCTTGCCAGCACCACTGCCAGTGCGGCGGTGCGCGGCCAGATACGCAGTCCTGCCATCCCCTTGCTCCCTGATCTCATGAACCGCTGGCCAGTATAGCCGGCGCTGCTGCGGGTGCCCCACTGTGGAAGCGGAACTCCCGGTCATCCTCCACCACCGCGGCGGCCTCGACCTCGGCAAAAAAAGCAACCCGCTCATCTATGGGGCCATCGGCGTAGGCCCGGGCCAGTTTCAGGTAGTCCTGATAGTGCCGGGCTTCGGACTTGAGCAGGGAGCGGTAGAAATCCCCCAGTTCCGGATCAAGATGCGGAGCCAGTCTGGCAAAGCGCTCGCAGGACCGCGCCTCGATGAAGGCACCGACGATCAGGGTATCCACCAGGCGGCCGGGCTCCACGGTGCGTACATGCTGGCGCAGCCGTTGCGCGTAATGACTGGCGGACAGGCCCCGATAGGCCACACCGCGCTTGTGCATCAGTGCCGTCACCTGCTCGAAGTGACGCAACTCCTCCCGGGCCAGCCGGGACATCTTCTGCAACAGCTCAGGTTTGTCTATGTAGCGGAACATGAGATTGAGGGCGGTCGACGCAGCCTTCTTCTCACAGTTGGCATGGTCGATCAGCAACTCCTCGGGGTGCTGCAATGCCTGTTCAACCCAGGCATCCGGGGTGGGGCAGGCAAGAAAGGCAAGCAGGTCAGCGGGCAGTGTCATGGTCTTCGCATAGGGTGGCAAACAGAGTGCGGGGATTATACGTATTCCCGGGCCGGTCTGCAGAAACGCGCAAGCATTGCCCGGCGTCAACATCGGAAACGTAAAAAGCAGCTACATTGTTAGAAGATGCAGTCAGGTCCAAGAGGGAGATGTCATGCAATCGATCAAGCGTATTCTGGTGGTACTCGACCCGAGCAGGGAGGACAACGTAGCACTGGTCAGGTCACGCCTGCTGGCCGGCTATCTCGGCGCGGAGCTGCACCTGCTGGTCTGCGAGAACCGGCGCGACTACTCTGACATGCTCGATGAACTCTGCGAAAGTCTGGACACCGCCGGCATCAAGGCGAGGTACACCCAGACCTGGCAATCGAACCTGACCGACACCATCATCCGCACCCTGCTGACCGAGGGCTGCGGCCTGGTGATCAAGCAGCACACCCCGGACAATCCCCTGAAGAAGGCCCTGCTCACGCCCGAGGACTGGAAACTGCTGCGCTACTGC
This sequence comes from Halopseudomonas formosensis, assembly GCF_900115905.1. Taxonomy (GTDB): domain Bacteria; phylum Pseudomonadota; class Gammaproteobacteria; order Pseudomonadales; family Pseudomonadaceae; genus Halopseudomonas; species Halopseudomonas formosensis. The sequence goes on along the minus strand of NZ_FOYD01000004.1, from coordinate 254,667 downwards.
CCTGCCCCGGTACTGCTGGCCAAGGGCAGCGCCTTGTGGATGCACGGCAAGGTGCTGGCGGCAGTTGATCTGGGCGGCCACGATGATCAGCATCAGGGACTGCGCGATGCCATCGTCCGTCATGCGGCCGATATCGCCCGCATGACCAGCGGCGAACTGCACCTGCTCAGCGCCCATCCGGCCCCCATGCTCTCTGCGGCCAACCCGATCTACCAGCTGCGCGAGACCATACTGGAAATCTACATGGAGAAGGCCCGGCGCTATATCACCGAGTACGAAATTCCCGAGAGCCGCACCCATATCGATGAAGGCCCGGCGGATGTGCTGATCCCCAGGGTAGCTGCGCAGATCGGTGCCTGCGTCACCGTCATCGGTACCGTTGCCCGCACCGGCATCTCCGGCGCCCTGATCGGCAACACCGCCGAAGTGGTTCTGGACCAGCTCAGCGGGGACGTGCTGGTTCTCAAGCCCGACGACATGATCGATCACCTGCAGGACCTGGTGGAAAAATAACCTGTCACCCCGCCGGAGACGGCGGGGTTGCTGCTTAACTTTAGCTTCCCGTTCCTGTAGAATCCGGGGCCGCCGTGAGTGCTGTGTACAGGCGTTTGCCCGCGACCCACTTTCTGTTACCCCAGTTATCGGGTTGCCCCTCACCAGATCGGGCCTGCGCTTGCACCCATCCCTATTTCCGGCATCCTGGGTCCGTGAGGATGACCGTTCCGTTACCAACGGAACAGACTGATGAGGGTAATTATTGTGCTTGAAGCCTATCGCAAACACGTTGAAGAACGCGCCGCCCAAGGCGTCGTGCCTCAGCCGCTTAATGCCGAACAAACCGCTGGTCTGGTAGAGCTCCTGAAAAACCCGCCTGCCGGTGAAGAAGAATTCCTGCTTGATCTGCTTACCAACCGCGTACCCCCGGGAGTGGATGAAGCTGCCTACGTCAAAGCCGCCTTCCTGTCCGCGGTAGCCAAGGGTGAAGCCACCTCCCCGCTGCTGGACAAAGTCCGCGCCGTGGAACTGCTGGGCACAATGCAGGGTGGTTACAACATCGCCACTCTGGTCGAACTGCTGGATAACGAAGAGCTGGCAGCCACTGCCGCCGAGCAGCTCAAGCACACCCTGCTGATGTTTGACGCCTTCCACGACGTTGCCGAGCGCGCCAAGAAAGGCAACCCGCACGCCAAGGCCGTTCTGGAGTCCTGGGCCGCCGGCGAGTGGTTCACTGCCAAGCCCGCCGTTCCGGAAAAAATCAGCCTGACCGTGTTCAAGGTGCCCGGTGAAACCAACACCGACGACCTGTCCCCGGCCCCCGATGCCTGGTCGCGTCCGGACATCCCGCTGCACGCCCTGGCCATGCTGAAGATGCCCCGTGACGGCATCGAGCCGGTCGAGCCCGGCGTTATCGGTCCGCTCAAGCAGATCGAGGAAATGAAGGCCAAGGGCCTGCCGGTTGCCTACGTCGGTGACGTTGTCGGTACCGGTTCTTCCCGTAAGTCCGCCACCAACTCGGTCCTGTGGTTCTTCGGTGACGACATCCCCTACGTGCCGAACAAGCGCGCCGGTGGTTTCTGCTTCGGCACCAAGATCGCGCCGATCTTCTACAACACCATGGAAGACGCAGGCGCCCTGCCGATCGAGTTCGACTGCACCAACCTGAACATGGGCGACGCCATCGACGTCTACCCCTACGAAGGCAAGGTCTGCAAGCACGGCACTGACGAAGTCATCACCACCTTCGAACTGAAGACCCAGGTGCTGCTTGACGAAGTACGCGCTGGCGGCCGTATCCCGCTGATCATTGGTCGCGGTCTGACCGAGAAGGCCCGCGCCGAACTGGGTCTGGGTTCCTCCGACCTGTTCCGCAAGCCCGAAGCCCCCGCTGACAGCAACAAGGGCTTCACCCTGGCCCAGAAGATGGTCGGTCGCGCCTGTGGCGTCGAAGGCATCCGCCCCGGCACCTACTGCGAACCCAAGATGACCACCGTCGGCTCCCAGGACACCACTGGCCCGATGACCCGTGACGAGCTGAAGGACCTGGCCTGCCTGGGCTTCTCCGCCGATCTGGTCATGCAGTCGTTCTGCCACACTGCGGCCTATCCGAAGCCGATCGACGTCAACACCCACCACACCCTGCCCGACTTCATCCACAACCGTGGTGGTGTCGCGCTGCGTCCGGGTGACGGCATCATCCACAGCTGGCTGAACCGCATGCTGCTGCCCGACACCGTCGGTACCGGTGGTGACTCCCACACCCGTTTCCCGATGGGCATTTCCTTCCCGGCCGGTTCCGGTCTGGTTGCCTTCGCCGCGGCCACCGGCGTCATGCCGCTGGACATGCCGGAGTCGGTACTGGTGCGCTTCAAGGGCGAAATGCGCCCGGGCATCACCCTGCGTGACCTGGTCCATGCCATCCCCTACTACGCCATCCAGCAGGGTCTGCTGACTGTCGAGAAGAAGGGCAAGAAGAACATCTTCTCCGGCCGCATCCTCGAAATCGAAGGCCTGACCGGTCTGACCGTCGAGCAGGCATTCGAACTGTCCGACGCCTCGGCCGAGCGTTCCGCTGCCGGCTGCACCATCAAGCTGCCGGAAGACGCCATCGCCGAGTACCTGAAGTCCAACATCACCCTGCTGCGCTGGATGATCGCCAACGGCTATCAGGACGCCCGTACCCTGGAGCGCCGCGCCCGTGCCATGGAAGCCTGGCTGGAGAAGCCGGAGCTGCTGGAAGCCGACGCCGACGCCGAATACGCAGCGGTTATCGAGATCGACCTGGCCGACATCAAGGAGCCCATCCTGTGCGCGCCGAACGATCCCGACGATGCCCGTCTGCTGTCCGAGGTTCAGGGACGCCAGATCGATGAGGTATTCATCGGTTCCTGCATGACCAACATCGGCCACTTCCGCGCTGCCGGCAAGCTGCTGGAGAAGAGCAAGGCTTCCCTGCCGACTCGTCTGTGGCTGGCTCCGCCGACCCGCATGGATCAGTACCAGCTGACCGAAGAAGGCTACTACGGCATCTACGGCCGCGCCGGCGCCCGCATGGAAATGCCCGGCTGCTCGCTGTGCATGGGTAACCAGGCTCGCATCAAGCCCAACTCCACTGCGGTCTCCACCTCCACGCGGAACTTCCCGAACCGCCTGGGCGATGGTGCCGACGTGTTCCTGGCCTCCGCCGAACTGGCCGCTGTTGCTGCGATCCTCGGCCGCCTGCCGAGCGTTGAGGAATACATGAGCTATGCCGCCGACCTGGACAGCATGTCCGGCGAGGTGTATCGCTACATGAACTTCAACGAGATCGAGTCCTACCAGAAAGCTGCTGCCAGCATTCCGGTAATCGAAGTCTGATTACTCGGTAATCGGTAAAAAGCCCCGCCTGGGTGACCAGTGCGGGGCTTTTTTGTGGTTGTCACCGGAAAACGCCGCTACCACAGTGCATTAGTGCTTGTATGCCTGTGCAGGCCTCTGCGTTGGTACACCCCTGCTACGACACGCTGCAAGTACGTCCGTGTAAGCTCATTGATGACATCCATGTCATCAAACGGTCGTATCAGGGGTGTCCCAACGCAACGGCGGAAACTCCGAGGGGCTGAGGGTTTGCTTCCAGCAGCTCGCAGTTTGTTGGCGGGCTGGGGGGCAGGGTTGTGCCGACCGTCGGTTTTCAGGGATGAAAACCGCGAGCTTACAGGGACGTACTTGCAGCGTGTCGGCACAGCCCTGAACCCCAGCACGGCCTGGCACGGACGCACAACCAGGAGACCACATTGCAGTTCCTTCGCAGAGCTAAACAGCGATGATGTGCTCAGACTAGGAATATAGTCCCAGCATCGCCCGCCGAATCGACTCCGTATCCGTCGGACGCACCAGTCGCTCCACTTCCTGCCCGTCGCGCAGAAAGATCAGCGTGGGCCACAACTTGACTCGAAATGAGCGCCCGAGTTTACGGCCCGGTCCATCCTCCACCTTTATATGATGCAAACCGGGGTGCTCATCAAAGGCTTCGGCCAGATAGGGCTGGGCGGCCTGGCAGTGGCCGCACCAGTTGGTGCCGAACTCGAGCAGCACCGCCCCCTTGAGGGCATCCACTTCCTCACGGGTGGGCGGTGTGTCTGAATAGTGGGTGAGCATGGGCATAGGAAGCTCCTGGGTTGGGAATCAGGGGTATCATGCCGCTGGACAGCGCTGGCCCGTCAGACCAACTCCGCCCACAGGTCATACTCATCGGCTGCAGTCACCCGCACACTGACGATGTCCCCTGGATTCATCGGCTCGTCGGTATCGATATAGACATTGCCATCGATTTCCGGCGCATCGGCCATGGAACGGGCGATCGGACCGTCCTCGTCGACCTCGTCGATCAGTACCTGGATGGTTCTGCCGATCTTCTGCTGCAGGCGCGCAGCGGAGATAGCCTGCTGGTGCGCCATGAAACGCTCCCAGCGCTCCTGCTTGATCTCGTCCGGCACCGCCTCCAGTCCCAGCTGCTCCGCCGGAGCACCCTCCACCGGGGAATACTGGAAACAGCCGACACGGTCCAGCTGCGCTTCGGTCAGCCAGTCGAGCAGGTACTGGAAGTCCTCTTCGGTCTCGCCCGGGAAGCCGACGATGAAGGTCGAGCGGATGGTCAGATCCGGGCAGATATCCCGCCATTTGCGGATCCGCTCCAGGGTTCTGTCTTCGAAGGCCGGCCGCTTCATCGCTTTCAGCACCTTCGGACTGGCGTGCTGGAAGGGAATATCCAGGTACGGCAGGATCTTGCCCTCGGCCATCAGCGGGATCAGCTCGTCCACATGGGGATAGGGATAGACATAGTGCAGACGCACCCAGACGCCGAGTTCGCTCAGTGCCTCGCACATTTCGGTCATGCGGGACTTGACCGGACGACCGTTCCAGAAACCGGTGCGGTACTTGATATCCACGCCATAGGCGCTGGTGTCCTGGGAAATGACCAGCACTTCCTTAACTCCGGCCTTGACCAGCCGCTCCGCCTCGCTCAGCACCTCGCCCACTGGCCGGCTGACCAGCTTGCCGCGCATCGAGGGAATGATGCAGAAACTGCAGCTGTGGTTGCAGCCTTCGGAAATCTTCAGGTAGGCGTAGTGGCGCGGGGTCAGCTTGATACCCTGCGGCGGCACCAGGTCGATCAACGGATTGTGCTCGGTGCTCGGCGGCACCACCTCGTGCACAGCGCTGACCACCTGCTCGTACTGCTGGGGACCGGTTACCGCCAGTACGCTGGGGTGCACATCACGGATGGCGCCCTCCTCCACCCCCATGCAACCGGTGACTATCACCCGGCCGTTCTCGGCGATGGCCTCGCCGATGGCATCCAGTGACTCGGCCTTGGCCGAATCGATGAAACCGCAGGTATTGACCACCACCACATCGGCGCCTTCATAGGTGGGCACGATATCGTAGCCTTCGGTGCGCAGCTGGGTGAGGATTCGTTCGGAGTCAACGAGTGCCTTGGGGCAGCCAAGGGAGATGAACCCGACGCTGGGGTTCTTCCGGGAGGGGATTGGGGTTTCGGTCATCAGTCAGCCACGGCGTGTCGGGAAAAAAACGTGGCGTATTCTATCCGGCGGTCTGGAACAGCGCCATAGCGGAGACAGACCGCCGGTCACCGAATGCCGGCAGAGAACCGGATTACTTTCTCTTGCGTCGCAAACGCTCCATGAGAACCCCGCGGGCTCGCCATGAGGCAATCTGTCGTTCGAGGAAAAGCAGATAAGTGCGCCGTCTGGCGCGACGTCTCCGGGTCTTGCGGCGTAATCGGACGCGCCGTCGTCTATCCATTTTCGCTGTTGCCTTGATTACCGATTGATGTCTGCCAGCCTGCCCTCCTGGCGGCTACGGGTCATCGAGTCCCGCTGACACCGCCAGTTATATCAGATGGCGGAAAACCTGACATGGACTTCCCTGCACCAGGGCCGGGATGCCGATGGACGGAAGGCCCTGCGGCTGCCCGCAGGGATATCCGAGGCAGCGCCGGACCTCAGCGCTCCTTGATCTCGCGGACGTCACTCTGCGGGATCTGATTCATGCGACCACTGTGATCCTCGTATTCGATCATGCCGGTGTCATCGTCGATTTCCGGCTTGTTGTCCGACTCGATCAACTGACCGTCGCTGGTACGGATCAGGTGATCGTTGGAGCAGCCGACCAGGGTCAGCATACCGGTGACACAGAACATCGCCAGCAACCAGTTCTTCATGGTAATTCCCTCGTGTTTGCGACAACTTGTCTGAAAGTACGCAACTTGTGACAAGACGTTCACCGAGACGGTTCCGCCGGCAATACGTGAACCCCGCCTGCTCCCGGTCCGTCAGCGGTTCCATGAATGACCCGCAATCAATCCCGGCGAGCGCTCTGGAATAAGCCTTCAGGCGGGGGCAAACTAGCAACCGGATACGAATTCAGAGGGATGCAACCATGACAGCCATTGCTCTTCAGGACCTGATGTCGCCCCACGGCGTGTGTTTCGGCTGCGGCGGCGCCAACCCCAATGGGCTGCACATCAAGAGCTACTGGGACCAGGACCAGGTCCATGTGATCACCCGGCATCTTCCGGAGGAGAAGTACTGCGGCTGGCCTGATCTGGTGTACGGCGGCCTGCTGGCCATGCTGGTGGACTGCCATTCCAACTGGACGGCGATGGCCTATCACATGCGCGAGGCCCAGGCCCGGGGTGAGGAGCCGCGCAAGGTCAACTGCGTGACCGGCAGTCTGGGAATCAAGTACATCAAGCCGACCCCCATGGGGGTGGAGCTGACCCTGCGCGCCCGGGTCGACGGCCCGCTAGGGCGCAAGAGCCGGGTAATCTGCGAGATCTACGCGGGAGACACTTTGACCGCCATCGGCGACTCGGTGTTCGTTCGGGTCGACGCGAGCCAGCTGGCGGAGCAGGCCCACGGCCGGGCCTGATCATCCCGCTGCAGGGGCTGTCAGCGCCCCTGCAGATAGGCGGCAACCGCCGCGATATCCTCGTCCTTGAGCCCTCTGGCCACTCCCACCATCGGAGAGGTACTGGCTGCCGGATCCATCTGCCGGAAGCGCTTGAGCGCGGTCTCGACGTATTGCGCCGGCTGACCGGCCAGCCGAGGCATGTTGCTCACCCCCTGGGCATCGGCGCCATGGCAGGAAAAGCAGTAGCTCTGGAAGATCCTCTGGCCGGCCGCCGCCTTCACCGGGTCCGCCCCTTCCCGCGGCCGGGCGGTCTGCTGGCTGTAGTACACGGCAATGTCGATTCGCTCCTGCAGCGACAGAGCACGGGCCAGGGTCGACATCACATGGTCCTCCCGTCGGCCATCGCCGAACTTCTCGAACTGTTCGAACAGATACTGCGGGTGCTGGGCCGCCAGGTTGGGGATGAAATCGCGTTTGCTGTTGCCGTCCTCGCCATGGCAATAGCCGCAGAAGCGGATACGCTCATGCCCGGCATCGAAACTGGCCTGACGCCGCTGATCGTCAGCCATGATGGCCTCTAGCTGCCGCATCGCCTCGTCCGTGGTCGCCGCCTGAAGCTGCGAGGCTGCAGCCATTCCCATTGCTGATGCGATGACAAGGTTCTTCAAGAGTTTACTGCGAATCATGAGCATCCTGCCGTGAGAAAAAGCAGCAGTATAGCCTGAGGCCAGCCGCAGGAATTGAGCTGGATCAATAACCCGGCCGAATGCTCAGCCCTGCCCGCTGGCCGGCAGCCACCAGGCCAGCAGCAGCGGGATCAGCAGAAATGACAGCACCGTGGAACAGATGACCAGACTGGCCACGGTTTCCGGGGAGCGCCCGGCGCGCACCGCAAACAGGTAGTTGAAGACCGCCACCGGCATTGCCGCCTGCATCACCAATACGGCCTGGGCCAGAGGCGGAAGGTCAAGGCCGAGGGCGACCACCCAGCCAATGGCCGCGCCACAGAGCATGCGCACACCACCCAGCGCGAACCCCCGCCCTATCTGCCGCGGCCGGATACTGCCAAGGGAAACGCCCAGCGTCAGCAGCATCATCGGAATGCTCAGACTGCCGAGCAGGCTGACGGTATTATCCAGCCAGCGGGGCAGCGACAGATCCAGCAGCAGTACGCCGACCGCCACGCACAGGCTGATGATGACCGGGTTGAGCAGCAGTCGGCGCCAGGACTGGGCGGCACCGGAGAGCATGAGACCCACGCTGAAATGACCGACGGAAAGCACCACGAAGAACGCCACTGCCAGGGCCAGACCCGCCTCGCCAAACGCATAGAGACTGATCGGCAGTCCCATGTTGCCGGTATTGGGGAACATGTAGGCCGGCACCAGCACCCGCGCGTCCGTAGCCAGCAGACGGCTCAGCACCAGACCCACCATAGCCATCAGCCCCGTGATGATCACACAGGCCAGGGCGACCTGACTGAATACACCAAGGTCGACCTCCGCCCGGCTCAATGTGGACAGCACCAGGCACGGCGTACTCACGTTCAGGACCAGACGGGTAACGAAGTCGGTTGGATAGGGCTGACCGGAACGCGCCCAGCCATACCCGATTCCCGCGACTATCAGCACCGGCGCCATGACCGCCAGAAGTTCGACAAGCATCCCCATATCCTTACGCCCGCGTTGCCGCCCGATCGGTCTCAGGACCGGGAACGGATGCGGATCTGTTCATAGCCGCTGCGGGTCAGCAGTACCAGATTACGGGTAGTGGCATAGATACGCCCCTCCCGCTTGAGCTGATCAATGAAGCCGGCGTGCAGCTCTGCATTCAGCCAGTAGAAATCCCGGCCTTCCACCAGTTCCTCTTCGCAGGTCTTGAACAGGCGGAAACTGCTGCCCTTGGCCAGGCCGTTGAGTTCATCTATCTGGCGCAGGCTGAGGGTCTGCTCGCCGGCGAAGGGAATGGGATCGACGGATGCCATGTTGATAACCGTACAACTGGTAAAAGTGCGGTCACCATAGCAGAAAGCCCTCCTCCCGGGTGACCCGACCTCGGTAAAACCGCACTTTTTTCTACCGCTCCGGTCAGACCTACCAGAGACGGTGTGTCCGTCGATAACAAGAGGAAGACATCATGGGTGGGAACAAGATTCTGGGCATCGTGCTGCTGGTGGTGGGACTGATCATGCTGTATTTCGGCTGGCAGTCCTCCCAGTCACTCGGCGATCAGGTTGCCGAAACCTTTACCGGTCGATTCACTGACAGCACCATGTGGCTTCTGCTGCTCGGCGCAGCGGCAGCGGTAGGCGGCATACTTCTGGCGGTCGTTCGCCGTTAACCAGCAGACTGGCCGGGACGGACATTCATGAGGACCGTCCTGCGTCTGTTGGGCTGGACAATGCTGGCGGCCATCACCGCCTGGCTGATCTGGTGGCAGCCGTGGCGCTGGCTGCCACCCCAGTGGAATCCATGGGAGCCGCTCGCCATAGAGCATCCCATGACCTTCGTCAGCAAATGGAAGCTCGGGCGCCTGGCCGACGAACCGGAGCGCTGCCTGGACATACTGCAGCGCGCACCGGACGGCGCCATCAGTTACACCGCGCTTGAAGACTATACCCCGGTTGCCGGATGCCCCCTGTCCAACGTGGTACGCATCAGCCGCACCGGCCTGACCTACAACAGCAGCTTCACCCTCGCCTGTCCCCTGGCCGTGGCCTGGGTCATGTTCGAACGCCAGCAGCTGCAGCCGTTGGCCGAGCAGCACCTTGGTGCCCGAGTTGCGAGGGTCGATCATTTCGGCAGCTTCGCCTGCCGCAACATCTACAACCGCAACAATGCCAGGAAAAGCCAGCACGCCTCAGCCAATGCCCTGGATGTTGCCGCCTTCCGCACGGCCGATGGCAGGCGAATAAGCGTATTGGATGACTGGGACAATTCCCGGGACAAGACGCGTGAAGACTTCCTGCGTGAAGTGCACTCCCGGGCCTGCGGTTATTTCGGCACCGTATTGGGCCCGGACTACAACCAGCCGCACGAAAACCACTTCCACTTCGAGGGCGGCAGCTTCGGTATCTGCCGATAGGGGAAAAAGAAGCCGGCCCCGAAGGGCCGGCTGTCAGACTCAGTACGGGCAGTTGCCGCGGTACTCGGAGATCTTGCGATCGGAGGTGTGGTTCGGGCCGCAGAGGAACTGGCTGTAACGGGTATCCTCGTCGAGGAACCGCTTCATCCAGGAAACCCCGAAGCGGCTCAGCACATCGTTGTTCAGGCCGCCGCCATTGGCGCAGTAGTGGGTACCATTGTTGATTTCCACAAAGGCCTTCTCGATGCCGTTGGGCAGGCGATTGTAGAAGGGCGACGCATGTGCCGCCACCGGCGCGATGATGTCGGCCTGACAGGCGAAGATCAGGGTCGGTGCCTGCGAACGCCCGGCGTAGGTGCTGACGGTATCCCAGGGCGCCAGCGGAATGGCTGCCTTGATACGGCCCTCACTGGCTACGCGCAGTGTACCACCGCCGCCCATGGACCAACCGATCACACCCAGGCGATCGGTGTCGATCATCCCGCGCACCGGGCTGGTACGACTGCTGTTCTGGCTGATCAGATAGTCCAGCGCATTGTTGATCTGACGGGCGCGGCTCGGCGGCTGGTCGAAACCGGTGTTGGTGTCGATGGTCATCACCACGAAACCGTGGGATGCCAGCTTGGGACCCCACCAGTCAATGGACGACTCGGCCGAAACGAAGCCCGGGATCACCACAATCGCCGCCATGGTGCCTTCCACACCGGTCGGGTAATGAATGGTACCGCCGCCGAAGCCGCTGACCAGACCCGATACCCGGCTGGTACGGGTGCTGTAGGGACCGCTGCTTGCTTCAAGGAAAGAGACGGTCGGATCCGGACCACGGGCGTAGGGGGAATCACCACCAGGGGGCGGATCTGCCGGAGGGTTGGTGGCGAAGGCCGACGCGGACATCAGCAGTGCCCCTGCCGCGATCATGGAAAGCAGCGATTTCGGGAAGATGTTATTGATCATTGTTACTCCAGGAAGTTGCTGTTTGATTTGTTTTTGTTAACTCATCATGTTGATGTCCCGGACGAGAAATTCCATCAACAGCACCGGAGTATTGAAAGTGAGGAAGAGCCCGTCAACACCCGAATGGCAAGTTCACCCGAATGAGTTATGCGGACTGTCCACTTTCTTCATACAACCGAAAAATAAACATGTTTTTCGTTATTGCACAAATGGTTACATAGAAACAAGCTCACTCTTTCGAGTGATATGGCGAACTAACACATACCCTTTCAGCGGCGCTGTAAAGTTTGTTATTAAGAGGACAGATACAAAACTCCCAACAGCCGCTTCTGGCCGCTTACTTCAGAGAAGCTGCAGCGTAACCCATAATGTCAATGCGCCAATATACGATTCATACCCTTCGCCATCTTGATGCGCGTCCGGCTTTATCAATTGACGGCGAATTCAGGACCGCAGATCATTGGTGCTTGCAACGCCGCAGGGATACCACACATGTTTCAGAATCTGGATTGGCTGCCGGACAACTTTGTCATCTCCGATGCCGTACTGAGCCTCATCGCCAGCTCGGTGATACTCATCGTTGTGGTGATGGTGCTGCGCGCACTGACCGCCCGCTTCATTCTGCGTACCGTGCAGTCCCCCGAGCTGCGCGGCCGTTGGCTGGTGAACTCGCGCAACGGCTTCCTGCTGCTGATGCTGCTCGGGCTGGTGATGATCTGGGGTGAGGAGCTGCGCACCCTGGCCCTGTCGATCGTCGCTATTGCCGTGGCCTTCGTGGTGGCAACCAAGGAGCTGATCCTGTGCATCACCGGCTCCATTCTCAAGAGCGGATCGCGCTCCTTCGTTCTGGGGGATCGCATCCAGGTCAAGGACCTGCGCGGTGACGTGATCGACCAGACCCTTCTGGCCACGACCATCCTAGAGGTCGGCCCCGGCAAGCATCTGCACCAGCGCACGGGACGGCGGATAGTGATACCCAATGCCCTGTTCGTTTCCGAGCCGGTGGTCAACGAAAGCTTCACCACCCATTACGACTTCCATGTCTTCACGGTTCCCTTCAAGCGCGAGGACAACTGGCAGCTGGCCCAGGCGGCACTGCTGGAGTCGGCCAATCGCCACTGCCAGCCCTACCTCGAGCTGGTGCGCCGGTACATGAGCAAGATCGGCAATCAGCGCGGGCTGATGATGCCTACCGTGGAGCCGCGGGTGACGCTGCAGGTCCCTGTGGCCGGCGAGATACATCTGACCGTGCGCCTCCCGGTCAAGGTGGGGGAGCGCAATTTCATCGAGCAGAACATCCTCAATGAAGTGTTTTCGCAAAATGACTTCTCTCCGGAGAGCCGCAGAAAGCAGGCTGCTGCCACTGCGACCAGTGCCAACGCCAGCGCGGACTGACCCATGTATCCCTACCTGCTGCTGATTCACATCCTCGCCGCCACCGTATGGACCGGCGGCCACCTGGTACTGGCTCTGGGGTTGCTGCCCGGCATTCTGCGGCGGCGCGCGGTCGGTGAACTGACTGCGTTCGAAGCGGCCTACGAGAAGTGGGGCATGTCCGCGCTGATCATCCAGGTGATCACCGGCCTGTGGCTGGCCCGTATCCGCCAGCCGGATATAGCCAGCTGGTTCACTGCCGAACATTTCCCCTCACGGCTCATTCAACTCAAGCTCGCCCTGCTGGCAATGACACTGCTGGTGGCGATCGATGCACGCCTGCGCGTCATACCCCACCTCAGCGAACAGACGCTGCCCGCCATGGCCCTGCGGATACGCCTGGTGACACTGCTGGGCGTGGCATTCGTGGTGGTCGGGACCAGTTTCCGTACCGGTCCCTGGTGGTGAGCTGGCTGTACCCCGCTGGTCCATGCCGGGCATCAGTGGTATGATTTGATTCCATTCAATTGAATTCAAATCATTATCCATGCCTTCATCCTCACCCCGGGATCGTTTCGGTATCCGGTTTTCCATGTTGTCGCGCCTCTGGCGCCGAACCATCGACCAGCAGATGGCCGCCGTCGGTCTGTCCGATATCAGCTGGGCTCCCCTGATCCATCTGGCCGAATCTGGCGACGGCGTCAGTCAGAAGGAACTTGCCTCTCTGGTGGGCATTGATGGCTCCAGCCTGGTCCGTCTGCTCGATACGCTCGAAAGCCGCGGCCACATCCAGCGGCTGACCGCACCCGAAGACCGTCGCGTCAAGCTGGTCATGCTGACCGAGGCGGGCAAGGTTGCCGTAAGCCAGATCCGCGAGCAGCTGCGCCACATAGAACAGCAGATGCTGGCTGACCTGACCGATCCGCAACTGGAAGCGATGCTCGACGCTCTCGAGCTGATTCACCGCCGGATCGGTCTGCTCAACAGCGGATCAACAGATGAGTAAGGTACGGGCGATTACCCCCTGGCTGGCGCGCCGGGGCTTCGATGTAGCGCGCATGGGATTCGGCCTGCGCACTGCCCTCGCCTCCTGCCTGGCACTGGTGGTCGCCTGGCTGATGGGGCTGGAACATCCGCAGTGGGCAGCGATGACCGTATGGGCCGTGTCGCAGCCGGTACGCGGCATGCTGGTGGAAAAGAGCCTGTTCCGCGCCCTGGGTACCCTGATAGGCACCCTCTTCGGGGTAGTGCTGGTGGTGGTTGCCGGCGATAACCTGCCGCTGCTGGTACTCAGCCTGTCCCTGTGGATCGGCCTCTGCGTGGGCATCGGCAATCTGCTCAGTGGGCTGGTCTCCTACGGCGCGCTGCTGTCGGGTTATTCGGCCACCATGGTGGCACTGCTCAATACCCAGCAGCCTGCGGGGCAGATCTTCGCCCTGGGCAGTGACCGCATGCTTACCGTGATGACCGGCGTGCTGGTCGGCCTGCTGGTGGGCCTGATCTTCACCCCGCGCAATGCCGAAGATCATGCTGCGCTGCGGGTGAGACGCACCACCAGCGATATCCTGCGTGCCATGGCGGCTGCCTTTGCCGGAGATACCACGGAAACCCGCGCCGACAAGGCGCATCGATTGCTGGAACGCATTGCCAGTGCCGAGCAGCTGTTCGATATCAAAGCCGCCGGCTCCGTGCGCAGCCACCGCAGCGTCCGTGCCCTGCGCGCTCTGGTGCAGGCGCAGGTGGGCGCCGCCTACTGGATACGCAGCGCCCGCCATCTGAATCAGGACGAGCACATGGCCAGCGCCCTGTGCGAAGCTGCCCGCATCCTCGAGGAGAACGCACCGGCAGACAAGGTTCTTTGTGCCCTGGAAGCTGCACTGGCCTGCAGCACCGACCGGGCGACAGCGGATGTCCTGCGCCAGCTGCTGGACAGTCAGCGCGAACATCTGGCTACCGAAGGCGACGATACCGGCATGACCGCCATTCGCAACCGTGTGGTGTTGCACCGCGACTGGGTCGGTGCCCGTCAGGCGGCTGTGCGCGCCTTCGGTCTCTTGCTGCTGATCGGTGTGGTGTGGATTCTCAGTGGCTGGTCGGTCGGCGCCTACGTGATGCTCGGGGCCTCGGTGATGATCACCCTGTTCTCTACCTTCGAGGCGCCTTCGCGGGTCATGGGGCATATCTTCATCTGGCAGTCGATTGCCGCCCTCGCCGCGCTCAGCTGCCACTGGCTGTTATGGCCGCTGGCGACCAGTGAATGGCAACTGATCGCCCTGCTCAGCCCGTTCATTCTGTTGATAGTCCCCTTCTTCGCCCATCCCAGGCTGGCCAGCGGGTCCCTGGATTACGTGATGGCACTGTTGCTGCTGTCGCATCCCGTGCTGCCGCTGGAGCGGACCTTTGCCGACTCCCTGGTGATTGCCGCTGCGGTGGTCTCTGGTCCGTTGCTGGCCTATATCGCCTTCCGCTTTGTGTGGCCTGCTGATGCTCGGCGCCGGCGCCAGCACCTGACCGGCATGATGCTCAACGAGCTGGCCGGCATGGCACGCAACCCCATGGCACCGGCCCGGCACCAGGTCTGGCGGGTGCGCCTGCATCACCGCCTGCTGAAGCTCATCCAGAGCGTCAATCGCAGTGCCGAGCCGCTGCAACCGGCGACCAGTGCAGCCCTGGCGGTACTGGCCATCGGTGATGCCATCCAGCAACTGCACCTGCTCAAGGCCGGCACCGACCTGCCCCGCCCGCTGCAGCGCCGGGTGACCATGGCCCTGCTGCGCCTGGAGCATCTGCCGGAGAACCCCCAGGCTGCGGTACGCAGCCTGCAGAAGGTTGCCACACTGCTGCAGCAGATGGGGCACCCGGCTGCCTGGGATGTGGATAACGCCGCCCGCGGCATTGCCACCAACCTCGCGTTCTTCCAGCGACACTGAGCCGGAGCGGCCATGGGAGCGGTGTGCCCTGCCGCTTCCGTGTCCTGCTCCGCTCCCGGCCCGTCTATCCTGTTACTGAAGTCATCATGGACAGGAAACATGACAGGTCGGCTGACCCGCGCATTTCGCGTTCTTCTGAGCTCCTACGTCACCACCGGCTTCTCCGCCGGGTTTGGACTGATGCTGATCGCCGGGACAGCCTGGTTGCTGCAGGGTCAGTTTGTGGCCTCGGTGATGGCTGTGGGCGCCATCATCTGCATTCCACCGGACCATGCCGCGCCCCGCCGGGGCAAGCTCGGCAGCCTGCTGCCGGCGGCGCTGGTAGGATTGCCGCTTTTTGCCGGCGTCCAGTTGCTGCAGGATCAGCCGCTGTATCTCGGCATGCTGCTGGTACCGGCCACCTTCTTCGCCTTCCTGGCCGGTGCCTGGGGTTCCCGCGGCCTGCCGGTGGTGATATCCATCATGTTCGCCATGACCTTCTCCATGGCGGTGCCCCGGCATCTCAGCCAGGGTAACCTGTTAACCACCTGCATCTATTTCACCAGCGGCTCGCTGCTGTATGTGCTCTATGCCACCCTCGCCAACGCGCTGCTCAACAACCGCTATCGCCAGCAGTTGCTGGCCCAGTCGCTGCTGGCCCTGGGCAGCCTGATGCGCAGCCAGGCGGACCGTTTCGACCCCACTACCGATACCCCGCCGATCGGCGAACTGATGCAGAAGCAGGCGCAACTGGCCGAGCAGCTGCAGGCGGCCCGCGACCTGTTGCTGGAATCACCGCGTACACCCCGCCGCCAGCAGCTGGCGGCGATCATGATCAATGTGCTGGAGATCCGTGACCACCTGCTGGCCAGCGAGCTCGATCTGGACCTGGTCAGATCCCACCCTGAGGCAGCGCCGGTACTGGTGGAAATGCACGCCCTGCTCGACCAGATGGCCGATGAGCTGGAACGGCATGCCGATGATCTGCTGTTCTTCCGCCGCTCGGCACCGCTCAATGACTGGCGGCCGGCGCTGGCGGCGTTGAATCGCATGCCCCAGCGGCTGCCTGCCCAGGAAGCACAGGGTCCCTCGCTGACCACATTGCTGCGTGGTCTGACCAATCGTGTCGGCCTGATCAACGATGAGATTCTACGGGTCAACCGCCTGGCCAGGGGCAAGGTCGAGCCGGACCTGAAGGCAGTGCGTACGGCCTGGAAGCTGTTCGTCAGCCCCACCAGCTGGTCACTGCGCCCATTGCGGATGCTCTGGCACTGGGATGCACCACCCCTGCGCCATGCCCTGCGGGCGGCGTTGGCGATAGGTACCGGCTACCTCATTTCGCTGGCCCTGCCCTGGGCTACCCATGGCTACTGGATACTGGTCACCATAGTGGTAGTGCTGCGCGGCAGCCTGTCCCAGACACTTGAAAGGCGCAACAGCCGGGTCGCCGGCACTCTCCTGGGCTGCGCTCTGGCCGGCGCCATTCTCTCGACCCAGGCTCCCCCGCTGGTGCTTCTGGTCGTAGTGCCGCTTGCCCAGGCAATCTCCCACTCCTTTGCCGTGCGCCGCTACCTCATCACCGCCGTGGCGGCGACCGTTGTCAGCCTGGTGCAGGCCCACCTGATCAGCGCTGCCGACGGCCCCATGTTCAACATGCTGGAACGTATTGCCGACACCGTGATCGGTGTCACCATTGTCTGGGGCTTCAGTTATGTGCTGCCCTCGTGGGAATGCAATCAGATCCCTTCGCTGGTCCACCGAGCCCTGCAGGCGCAGGCCCGGCATGCGCAGATCGCGCTGAGCCTCGGCCAGTTCAATGCGGTGGATGACGAGCCCGAGCTCGAGTGGCGCCTGGCCCGCAAGGAGGCTTACGACAGCCTGTCAGCGCTGGTGATGGCCACGCGTCGGTCCCTGGTCGAGCCCCGGGCAGTACGTCCGGCACTGGAGCCCCTGGAACAATTACTCAGCCATGGCTATCAGCTGCTGGCGCAACTGACCACCGTCAAGACCATGCTGCTGATGCGGCGGGACGAGGATCAGAGCGACATCCAGCCGGTATTGCGCTCCGCCACCGAGGAAATCAGCAACAGCCTGCGCGATGGACGCAGCGGCGGGGCCAGCCCCGAGTTCGTCCGGATCGAGTGGGGAAATCAGGAGGAGTTCAGCGACCCCTTCGTGTACGACCTGAAGCCGTGGATACTGCGGCGTCTGAACATGGCTCAGGAGCTCGCCGCGAACATGGCCAGGGATGCCAGTGCGGCATTGAAACCTTCAGGGGAGCAGCGACTCCCCTGAGGCAGAAGGTCAGACCAGCTCGTTGCCGTTGCGGCGGGCTTCGCGGGTATCGCGCAGTACCGCACTGACGATCAGGCCGAGCATGACCAGGGTGAGAATGGGCCAGATGAGGATGTAACTGCCATAAATCAGGGTTTGCATGTGTAATCTCCTGTTGAATTCAGCAGCCCGCAGACGGCAGGCTGCCCGGTCGCTCAGCGGGCGGTCAGGGTGCCTTCCGGGACATCATCCTCGGCAGGCTTGTTGTAATCACTGACACGCTGCTGAATGGTGTCGAAGTCGAAGCGCTCACTGCTGGCCAGGCTGATGGCGATGCATACCAGGGTGCTGACGCCATAGGCCGTCAACGACGACAGCAGCACCGTGTACTCGCGCAGCTGGCCCGCGCCGATCCAGCCTATTACCGCTGTAGCGATGAAGAAGGCGAGCACACCCAGGCGCTTGCCGAAGAACCCGAAGGTCATGAGCCCGGCCACTACACCGGCGCCGATGGCCGCCAGCAGTTCCATACCCAGCGCCAGCGCACCGGTCATCGGCAGCAGCTCGAAACGCACCACGCTGAACGCCAGCAGCGCTGCTACTACTGCCCAGGTAAAGGCCGCATTGGTGACCCGATCCCAGAAACAGCTGGCAATCACCGGGAATACGATGGCACCCCAGAGTGCACCCACGAATACCAGCATCACCAGGATGTCGAAGGACATGCTGGCCAGGATCATGCCCAGCACAGTGGCAACTATCATGGTAGTGCGGCCGATGATGAGCATCTTGCGCGGATCGGCACGGTTCTTGGCGATATTCTTGCCATAGACGTCAGCCATCATGATCGCCGACAGCGCGGAGAGGTCGGAGTCGGCGGTGGACGACAGCGAGCCTATGACCAGGATGAAGAACAGACCGATGAAGAACGGTGGCAGGTAAGTCGACACCATCTGCGGAATCAGGTTGTTCATGTTGCCATCCAGGGGCTCTATGCCCACGGTCAGTGCCATGAGCCCGATCATGCCCAGACCGATGACGATGGCCCCGTAGCTGATGGTGGCGGTGATGAAGGTCGGCTTGATGTGCGACTCATCTACTGCAAACAGGCGCTGGGAGATGGTCTGGTTGCCGATGGCATAGGCCAGTACCGCGACGAAGTACGGCGCGCCCTGATGCAGGAAGGCCTCTTTGGAGAACAGGTTGGCCTGTTCGCTGGTCAGGTTGGACAGGTTGTCTACCACCACTGACGGGCCTCCCATCGCGAACAGCACGGCCGGAATGATTACCACGGCAATGGCCATCATCGCGATCAACTGGGCGAAGTCGGTGAATACCGAAGCGCGGAAACCCGAGTAGAAGGTATAGCTGAGCACGCCGAGCCCCGCGATCACTATGCCGGCCTGGAACGACAGCGGGGACAGAACGGACACCAGAGCGCCGGCCGCGGTGAGGTTGACCATCAGGCTGATGACAGAGCCCAGCAGGTTGGAGAATGCCAGAATCAGCTGACTGGAGGCTCCGTGCCGGGCGTGGATCAGCTCGCCCAGGGTGGCGGCGTTGGGCGCCAGCTCACGGAAGCGACGGCCGAAGGGGTAGATGAACAGAATCATCAGCGCGCCCCAGAAACCGTAGTGCAATGGCCCGGACACCCCATAGGTGTAGCCCGAGGTAGCGGCAGCGTAGAAGGAAGCGGCCCAGACCCAGGTCGCGGTCATGCTGGCCGCGCCCATGCCGAAGCCGATCCGGTGGTTGGAGACCATGAAGCCGTCGGCATCATTGGCATCGTGCTTGATACGTCGGGACAGCAGATAGGTACCGCCATAGAAGGCGACCATCAACAGCAGTACTGTCGTGGTGGAAAACTGGAACAATTCTGAGTTCACGGAATCACTCTTTTTACTTTGCGCACGAAACATCACCCGGCAATTACGGGTTCGTGCACTCTGGTTGATACGAAAGTAACGGATGGTGTGGCGCATGGGTGCCGTAGTGTCGGCGGCCGGTGCGCGCAGGCTGGATCAGGCTATGTGTAGCCTTTGTATGCAGAGTGATTGCGGGGTGGAACTTTGTAACGGTCTGAAATGCCGGAGGTGGCATTCAGATGGGTCAACGTGTGCATGACTTGGTTTCTCCGATCGTACTGATCTGCCGCTCGCCGGCGGCTGCGTACTACTCCTGCTGTACTGATTAGGGGGGAGTTTGGCTTCTCACAGGATCGACAAGGTTACAGCTCTAACCTTATTTAGGCAAATCCGCTTGTCCAAATGGACAGTTCGGGGGCTGCGTGCTATGGTCGCGGGCCTTCAGATCAGCCCCCTCGCCCTGTCTGGCGAGGCATGTTTCCACGAGGTCATATCATGAGCGCATTGCCAAATTGCCCGGCCTGCAATTCCGAATACACCTATGAAGACGGCATCCAGTACGTCTGCCCCGAGTGCGCTCACGAGTGGCCGAAGGATGGCGGTAACGAGGCAGCCGCAGACGAGTCCGTAATCAGGGACGCCCATGGCAATGTGCTGCAGGACGGCGATACCGTCACCGTGATCAAGGATCTCAAGATCAAGGGCTCCTCCCAGGTCGTCAAGGTGGGTACCAAGGTCAAGAACATCCGCCTGGTCGGCGGTGATCACGACATCGATTGCAAGATCGATGGCATCGGCGCCATGAAGCTCAAGTCGGAATTCGTCAAGAAGAGTTGATGCCGAGGGGTGCCGGGAGGGCCAGCCCCATCCCGGTTGCCCGATTGAATCAGTAGCTCAGCACCAGGGTCGCGCCCCAGGCAACGATCATCGAACTGATGATCACCAGGCTGATCGGGCGCCGCAGGGCGGTGTACCAGGCCGGTGCCAGCCCCTGCTTCACCGCCCAGATATCGGCGAAGTAGAGGGTGCCGAAGGCGAAGAAGAATACCGGAATGGCGAAGTTGATCGGCAGGCTGAGTGCGAACCAGCCGAGCAACGGCGGTATCACCGACAGTCCCAGCTGCATGGGCGCCTGTTCGCTGCCCTCCTCGGCCCGCATGGCCAGCCCCCAGTGAATCGCCCCCATGAAGGCGAGAATGACCGCAGCGAAGTTCAGGAACTCTTCCATTACCCATTCACGCCAGGCCTCGGGGGTCACCCACAGGCCTATGGCGCCGGTTACGAAGGGTACCAGCCCGGCAAAGGCAAATCCGACCGCCAATCCAGGGGGGCGCGTGGCATTGAAGGGGTGCATCGAAACTCCTTGGCTGTCATCAAGCGTGCCTGCCACATTATCCCTGCTGTTCCCCATCAGGCAAGCCCGCAAGACGCGTCGGTCGCGGTGGCCGGCGCCGGGGCAGCGCCTTGATCAGCCGCTTCAGACCGTGCTTCATCCGAGCCAGTTCAGTGGCTCTGCCGGCTTGGTCGCTCCCTGCATATCTCAGCCGGACCCAGGCATCGAAGAAGGCATCCAGCTCCGCCTGCTGTCGGGGCAGAGCCTGGCGTAGCCGCTGCTGCCAGGCTCGTGGCCCCTCGCCTGCCCCGGCCTGCAGCTGCAGCCGGGCCAGGCGCCGATTCAGTCGCCGCCAGGCTTTCAGCTCCGGGGCACTGGGACGCAGGTCGGGCCGCAGGATCCAGAACGCCAGCGGCAGCATGCACAGCACCAGTACCCCGAGGGATATCATTCCGATGCGCTGCCAGTCCGCGGTACCCAGCCAGCGCCTGAAGAAATCCATCTGACGCTCGCTCTGGTAGCCGATAACCCGCAGCTGCCACTGGTAGTTGAGGTCATCCCAGAGCAAGCGTGCATTGTTGACCCAGCCGATATTCCGGTAGCGCACCGCTGCCAGGCGAGCATCCTCGAGGAAGCTGCCCTCCCCGCGCAGAGCTGATTCCAGTCCGTCCTCGATACGCTCGGGGGCCACCTGAAAGGTCGGATCGAAGGATACCCAGCCCTGCCCCGGCAGCCAGGCCTCCACCCAGGCGTGGGCATCGAACTGGTGGACAAGAACATAGTTGCCCCTGGGATTCAGCTCTCCGCCCTGATAGCCCGCGACCACCCGCGAGGGAATGCCCGCCGCACGCAGCACGAAGGTCATGGCACCGGCGTAGTGGGCACAGAAGCCCCGACGGCTGTCGAACAGGAACTCATCGGTGCTGTGCCGCCCCAGGGTAGGCGGTCGCAGGGTGTAATGGAACGGCTCGACATTGAAGTGGCGCAGCAGTGCCTGCACCAGATCGGCATCGCGCGGATACTGCTGCCGCAGCTCGGCGGCGAAGGCTCGTGCACGGGGATCAAATCCCTCCGGCAGCTGCAGATGCAGACGCCTCTGCAAAGGCTCCAGACCCGCAGGCTCCAGCAGGCTGTCCAGCTGCGAGGAGGCGCTGTAGGCCATGGTCTGGCTGATCGGGCGCCGAGCCTGGAGCAGGAAGTCGCGATTGAGCACCAGGCGCTCATCCACGGTCTGCGCTCCGCGCAGACTGAACACCCAGGGCTGGTGGCTGGGCGGCACTATGACCTGATAGCGCACCGGCTCGCCCTCGGGCTGCCAGTTGCCATGGGCCTGACCGGCGGAAAGCGGCAGACGGCTCCAGTTGCGCCCGTCAAACCGGGCCAGTGTCATGGCCCGCCAGTAGAGCAGCGGCTGCGGTGGGGGTGCACCCTCGAAGGACGCGCGGAAGGCCAACTCGCCCGAGCGAGCCAGGTCGGCCACATCCGCCGGGCTCATGCTTTCCGCCAGCCCGGTACGGGCCTGGGAACCCGGGGCATTGACCGCCCATAACGGTCCCAGCCGGGGAAACACCATGAACAGCACCAGCATCAGGGGCAGTGCCTGCAGCAGAAGTACGGCGGCGGTGCGCATTGCCCGGGCCGGGTCGCTGCGCCCGGGTGTCTGCTGCAGGCCCACCAGCGCGGCCACCAGAATCAGCAGCGAGAAGCACTGAAACAGGGCCAGCGGTATGCCCTGATCGAACAGGAAGGCGGTGGCAACGATGAAGAACCCCAGGTAGATCACCACCAGCGCATCCCGGGGCTTGCGCATCTCCAGCAACTTGAGCATGAACAGCAGCAGCAACAGCATGACTGCCGAGTCCAGACCGATCAGGCTGCCCTGCGCCGCCCAGACGCCCGCCACCACGCCGGCCAGCGCCAGCGTCTGCACCAGTATTCCCGGGTAGCCCCAGCGCATCCGCTGGATCTGGATTCGCCAGCCGGCGCAGACCAGCCAGACCGCCGCCACCCACAGCGGCAGCCGCGGCAGGTGCGGCATCAGCGCAACCACCTGGGCGGTCAGCAGCCAGACCAGGGCGTTGCGCGGAATCAGGGCATGTGGCGCACTCATGCCGTCCGCCCGTACAGCGCCAGTGCGCGCAGGCAGTTGTCCCTATGTGCCGCTCCGGTGGCGGGGGCCAGGCGGGTGCCCGGGATGATCAGGCCATAGGGCTGCTGGCGCTGCTCCAGCTGCAATATCCATCCAGTCAGGCAGCCGAGCTGGTGCTCGAGGGTTGGTCCAGGGGCCTGTTCCAGGGTCAGCCACTGGCTCTCATGCTGCGGCTCGGCAAAGATCTTGCTGTGCAGCCCCTGCCCCCGGGACCAGGCCCGCCAGTCCAGGCGGCGGCGGGAGTCGCCCGGGCGGTAGTTCCGCAGGCCCTGGAAGTCGTCCACCCCCTCCGCCAGCCAGTGCTCGCCCAGCCCCTCTCCGGCTGCAGCCAGGCCGGGCAAGGGGGCGGCCACCGGACGCGGGTAAACCAGCACCTGCCAGTCCAGATCCACCAGACTCCAGGCCACGAACCAGCCGAGCGGAAAACGGGTTTCCACCCGCAACCGCCCCGGACGCAGCCAGCCACGCCGCTCGGTGGGATGATAGAGCGTCAGCGTGGTACTCAGTCCAGCCGGCACGTCCACCTGCCGACGCGCACTACCGGGCCAACCCAGCACGATGGCCTGATGTTCTCGTCGTGCCGATACCAGGGCGATACCCAGACTGGCCTCCTCGCCGCTGAACACCGGCTGACTGCCCGAGGCATGCAGCTCGAGCCCCGCCAGATTGCGGTAGGTGTGATGCAGGCCGACCCAGAACAGACTGCCAAGGGTGAAGACCACCACATAGATCAGGCTGTTCTGGTAGTTGATGGCGCCAATCAGCATGATCACCAGCAACAGCAGCAGCCCCATGCCGGCTCTGGTCGGCATGATGAAGATGCGCCTGTGATTCAGTACCACCTGACTGGACGCCGGAATGCGGCGTGTCAGCCAGCGCTGGAACAAGGCGCTGGATTGGCCGGCGAGACGACTGATCAAATCGCTGGCACCTCGGCAAGCAGACGCTGGGCCAGCGCTCCACCACCATGGCCGGCGGGATCATCGCTGGCCCGCAACCGATGATTGACCACCGCCGGGAACACCGCCTGCACATCCTCGGGGATGACATAGGCCCGCCCTTCCAGCATGGCCCAGGCGCGGGCCGCAGCCAGCAGCCCCAGGCTGGCCCGGGGAGACAGCCCCCAGGCACACAGATGACTTTCCCGGCTGCGGGTCACCAGCCGCAGAATGTAGTCGATCACCGCTTCGGTCGCCGTGACCCTGGGCACCATGGCCTGCAGGGTGAGCAGTTGCTGGCGGGTCATGACCGGCTCCAGACTGTCCAGGCGGACCCGCCCGGTCTCGCCCTGCAGCAGCATCTTTTCCGCCGCCGGCGCCGGATACCCCAGGGTCAGCCGCATCAGAAAGCGGTCGAGCTGGGATTCCGGCAGGTTGAAGGTGCCACCCTGACTGGCAGGGTTCTGGGTGGCAATCACGAAGAACGGCTGGGGCAGCGGGCGCGTCGCCCCGTCAATGGTTACCTGCCCCTCTTCCATCGCCTCGAGCAGCGCACTCTGGCTCTTCGGCGTCGCGCGATTGATCTCGTCCGCCAGTATCAGCTCGGCGAATATGGGCCCGGGGTGAAAGACGAAGCTGCCGCTGTCCCGATCGAATACCGAGGTACCCAGGATATCGCCAGGCAGCAGGTCACTGGTGAACTGGATGCGCTGATAGCTGAGTCCCATCACCCGCGCCAGCGCCTGGGACAGGGTAGTCTTGCCCAGACCCGGCAGATCCTCGATCAGCAGATGGCCGCGGGCGAGGATGCAGGCCACGGCCAGCTGCACCGCCTGGGGCTTGCCCAGCAGGACCTGATTGACGGCTTCCACTGCGTGTTTCAGGACATCCTTCATCATTACTCCAGAACCTTGTCGGTGGTGGGCGGAACGGCAGAGTGCGATCCGGCGGGCTGACGCATCTGCTGCAACCGGTTGATCATGTAACGAACGTGCAGGTGCAGCGTGTAGAGCTCATGGGCATAGGACAGCGGGACATCCACCAGGGTCAGCTCATCCTCCAGACGCAGCAGTGATTCGATTTCCTCGTCCAGCACCTTCCCTATGCCACCGCTGTGAATCAGTCGGTCCACCCGCCGCAGATGGGCATACCAGCGATAGACCCGGGCGCGCATGCGCCAGGCATAGAGCGGTCCCATGCTCTTGACCAGCGGCAGCATGATGGCGATGAAGGGAATCAGCAGCACCACGTAGCGGTCGACAATCGACGCGATCCAGAATGGCAGATAGCGTTGCAGCAGGGGCGCACCCCGTTCATGGTAATAGCTGGCCTCGGCGCTCAATGGCAGCTCCGCCGGCGTAGCAGAGGGAAACTGCCCCGGCGCGTCCAGCAGGCTGCCGTCACGCAGCACCTCGGCCGCGGAACTGAGAACCAGCGACGCCAGTGCGGGATGGAAGTGCTCGTTGATCACCAGGGTAGCTACCGGAGACAGCAGCTCGGAGGACCGGGGCGGGATGTCCCGTTGCAGATCCAGCAACCCCTGGGGAAGCTCCAGACGTTCCAGGAAGCTCAACCGCGCTGCGAGCGCCGCGGTCTGCTCGAGGCTGACCAGTTCCATCTCCGGATCGACCAGCAAGCGGCTGATGGTGCTGTTGTGTACCGGCAACACAAAGAAGGCCGCATCCAGCTCCCCCGCCTGCAGGGCCTCGAGCGAGGCCCCGGCGGCCAGTTGCTGCCATTGTCCGGTGGCCAGCGCCTGCTCACCGGCGTGCTCACCCAGCTGGCTGATGAGGCTGCTGACCACCGCCCAGGTACCTCCGCCCTCGGCCCCGACCGACACCCGGTGCTCGAACAGGTCGGTCAACCGGGAAATACCGGTACCCCTGCGCTGGAACAGCCACAGGGGCTCGTGATAGATGGCCCCCAGGGATTCAAGCCCCGCCAGTTGCGACGACTCCAGCAGGCGTGTGGTCCCGCTCTGTATCAGCCCCAGCTGGACCTCTGCGCTCCCCTCGGTCAGGCGCTGCAGGTTCTCCATGGAGCCACTGGTGCTGAGCACCTCCAGCGTCAGCCCCTGCTCGGCCAGTTTACCCCTGAGTGCGAGGCCGAACTGATGGTAGCCGCCGCTCTCGCTGCCGGTAACCATCACCAGGTGACGCGGCGGTGCCGGGTCGAGAAAGCGGAACAGCGCCCAGGCCAGCAGCAATGCCAGTGGCACAATCCACAGGTTGGTGCGCACGAAGAGCGCGGCTTGTCTCACTCCATTCATCGGGAATCTCCTTGGGCCTCCCCTGCAGTCTAAACGGCAGAGGGTGCCAGGGCCATGCTCGGCCGCGGATGTTTTGCGCAGGTGCCCGGCAGCGGCAGAGAGACAGGTCTTGCAAGAAGATTACTTTCTGGTACTGTCTATCCATACCGCTGTTCTGTCGGTTCCTGCTGCACATTCCGTTTCCGTTATTTTTATTTTTCTCTGTTTCAAAGGAGCAATGCTGTTCGCCATGAGCAAATCCCCCTCTATCGTGCTCACTCGTCTGGATATTCAACGACTGGATGAGATGCTGGATACCCTGGACGGGCCCGCCGATCTGCTGGACGCGCTTGAGAACGAGATCCAGCGAGCCAAGGTTGTGGGGCACGACCGCGTTGGTGCCGACATCGTCACCATGAATTCACGCGTACGCTTCGTCGACGAGACCAGCGGCCGCGAGATGGTGCTTACCCTGGTCTACCCGGACAAGGCCGGCACCGAAGGCACCATCTCCGTACTGGCACCGGTGGGTATCGCGCTGCTGGGTCTGAAGAAAGGTCAGAGCATCGACTGGACCGGCCCCAACGGACGCCCGCTGAAGCTCCGGATCATCGACATCGAGTATCAGCCCGAAGCCAACGGCGACTTCCATCTGTAACCCCGCGGCGACGGCCATCAGGTCAGCCGCCCTCTCTTCCGTTTCAGTTACACCCCCGCAGATTTTTCTATTTCAGGCGCCTCGTGGCCGAGTTCAAGCTCGGCCCGATCCGTCCAGTGTTCTCCCAGTTCGGCCTTGACCGAGACACCCAGTTCCTTGAAGTCGTTGACCTGCTTGACCAGGTTGCCGCGCCCTGCAACCAGCTGATTGCAGGCACGCTGATAGGCTTCGCTGGCCCGCTCCAGACTGCTGCCGATGCCGTCCATGCTGCCCAGAAAGGTACGCAGCTTGTCGTGGATCCGCGCCGCCCGCTCGGCCAGCTCGGCGGTATGCCGGTTCTGGTCCTCGAAACGCCACAGCTGGCGCACGATATTCAGACTGGTCAACAGGGTGGTGGGCGTGGCAACCAGCACGTTCTGTTCGATGGCACGCTGGAACAGGGTCTCGTCCGCCTTGAGCGCCTCAACGAAGGCGGATTCTATGGGTACGAACATGAAGACCATCTCCGGCGCGTTGAGCCCGGGCAGGTCGAAATAGCTGCGATCGGACAGTTCCCGGATGCGCTGACCGAAGGCCTGCACATGTTCGGCAAGCGCCAGCTGGCGTTCGCCCTCTTCCTCGCTGTTGATGTACCGGGTGTAGGCGTTCAGCGAGACCTTGGCATCGATGATCAGGTGCTTGCCCTGGGGCAGATAGACCAGCACATCAGGGCGCTTGCGCTGGCCCTCACTGCTGCGCAGGCTGACCTCCCGCCGGAAGTCCACCCCGGCACGCAGGCCCGATCGTTCGAGTACGTTTTCCAGTATCAGCTCACCCCAGTTGCCCTGGGTCTTCTTCTGTCCACGCAGCGCAGTGCTCAGGTCATGGGCCTCCTGGGTTATCTGGCGGTTAAGCTCCTTGAGCTGCACCAGCTCCTGCACCAGCGCCGCCTGCTGCTGGGTTTCCCGGTGGTGGATGTCCTCGACCTTGCTGCGGAACTGATCGATCTGTTCACGGAAGGGTTTGAGCAGGGCGTCCAGCGACTGCTGGCTGGTCTGGCTGAAGGCCTGACCCTTGGCCTCGAAGATGCGGCTGGCCAGCTGTTCGAATTCCAGCTTCAGCTGCTCGCGACTTTCCCGCAGCAGGGCCTGCTGTTCGTCAAAGTGCCTCTGGCGGTGTTCCAGACTGCTCTGCAGGGTGGAATGATCCACCCGCAGCTGTTCATGGTCACTCTGCAACGCCTGCAGGCGGGCCTGCAGCGCCTTGTGTTCCTCCGCCAACTGCTCACGCTGGCGCTGCTGTTCACTGGCCAGCGCGCCCAGGCGCTCGCTGCGCCGCTGCCATTCCTGGCTGCGCCGCTCGCTGTCCTCAAGCCGCTGCTCCAGTCGCTCCCTGTCCCTGGTCAGCGTTTGCAAGGATTGTTGCAGATGCTCGATGCGCACATCGACCGTGGCTTGCCCGGCAGTGAGTTCAGCCACCTGCTCTTCTCTGGCACGCAGCTGGCCCGACAGCGTGGCGAGCTGCTGCCTCTGGGCCTGCTCCCGCCGGCTCCACAGCCAGGTACTCACTCCCCAGCCCGCCAGCAGAATGGCGCTGAAAGCCGCCAGATAGATGTCAATGGTGAATGGCATGGGTATCTCCTTTGGGGGCATAGCATTACGCGCTTGCCTGCAGGGCGCAACCGTCGTCAAATTGACGCAAGTGACCACCCGGTCGCACAAGTGACGGAAAAACGTTGCACAAGTCCGCCGGTCTGCTAGCTTTAGCCCAACCATAACAAACTACGGAGATGTCAAGGTGGACCTCTCTGCACCCCGGGCCCGCCGGCTGCTGCTGGTGGACCCTTGCGAGGAGTGCCTGGCTCTGGGCCAACGCCTCGTCAAGGATGGCTGGGAAGTACACTCGGCCGCCCTCGAGGGCGTCGGCATGCCCGACAGCGACCTGGGCCTGCTCAGACTGCAGACCTCGCATGTGAAGAACCTGAAGAAAGTCAAGGCGCTGATCAATGCCACCGGAATGCAATGGGTGGTGGCTCTGCCCCACGCCCTGCTGGTCGAACCCGGCGTGGCGAAATTCATCGCGGAATGGTTTCTCGACTATCACACCCTGCCCTTCGACCATTCCCGGGTGGATATCGCCCTGGGACGGGCCTGTGGCATGGCCCACCTGCGTACGCGACACATGGGCAGCGGTCCGCGGGCGGAGCAGTTCGTCTTCGGCAACAGCGAGCAGGCGCGCCATCTGCAGCGTCTCATCGCACGCATCGCGCCCACCGACACACCGGTACTGATCCGCGGTGAAAGCGGGTCCGGCAAAGAGCTGATCGCCCAGGCCCTGCACAGTCAATCCCTGAGGCGAACCGGGCCCTTCATCGCGGTCAACTGCGGCGCCATTCCCGAGCAACTGATTCAGTCGGAGTTGTTCGGCCATGAAAAGGGCGCCTTCACCGGCGCCCATCAACGCAAGATCGGCCGGATCGAGGCTGCCGACGGCGGCACCCTGTTCCTCGACGAGATCGGCGACCTGCCCATGGAGCTGCAGGCCAATCTGCTGCGATTTCTCCAGGAAAAGCAGATAGAGCGCGTGGGTGGGCAGCACACCATACAAGTTGATGTGCGGGTACTGGCCGCCACTCATGTGGATCTGGAGGCGGCGATAGCCGACGGCCGTTTCCGCGAGGACCTGTACTACCGCCTGAATGTGCTCGAGATACGTACCACACCGCTGCGCGAGCGAGTAGCCGACATCCTGCCCATGGCCCGTCACTTCGCGCGCCTGTATATGGCCGAGATAGGTCGTCGCCCGAGAAACTTCAGTGCGGCCGCCATTCAGGCGATGCAGCGCCATGACTGGCCGGGCAACGGCCGTGAGCTGGCGAACCGGGTGCGCCGGGGAATGGTGCTCGCCGATGGCCGGGAGATCGAGGCAGCCGATCTGGGGTTGGCACCCACGCCGAGCCAGCCCCAGGGACAGCTCGCCAGTCTCGAGCAATGGGTCCTGCGGGCCGAGCGTCAGGCCCTGCAGACAGCCCTGGCGCATTCACCGGGCAACATGAGTCAGGTGGCCGAACACCTGAAGATTTCACGCCCTACCCTGTACCGGCTGCTGCGCAAGCACCAGATCCGTTGATCCATGGCCCGGCGGCAGCCGGACAGCCGCTCAGAAATAGTAGGGAAACTTCAGACTGAGGCTGAAGTCCGGCGCATCCGGGGTCAGTCCGATCGACAGGTTGGGCACTATGGTCAGCCGATCGCTGGCAGCCATGGTCATGCCGATATTGAAATAGGCGGCATTGGCGTCACTGCCATTCACGGTCTGCCAGCTGCTGCCCTGATAGCGGATCCGGCTGCTGCGACTGACCAGTTCGGAGAAGGACATGGACAGACTCATGCGCTCGTTGAGCGCAAAGGCCATGCCCAGCCCGAACTGGAAATAGTCTCCCAACTTGACCGAGCCAGGCACCCGAATGCCCTCCTGGGGGCTGATGTCGCTGAAATCCCGATCGAAATGATGGGTGTAGGCCAGATTGGCGAACACCACCGCAGGGTCCAGCGTTTTCACCACCGCAAGCCCGGCGGTAGCCGCCCATACACCGTTACCGGTGGGCAGCGAATCGGGAATATTCAGGTTGTCGTTGTCCGCCTGCCGCTGCAGCTTGATGCCGTAGGGGTGGCGCCCGGTGGGAGCCTTGATCCGCAGACTGGCCACCGCATCCGGCCAGGATGGTCCTTCGTCGAGAAACTTGTAGGACAGTCCGAAGCTGACATCCCCGATGTCCGGGTCCCCCTTGACCGTGGCCTCGCTGTAACTGGTACTGGCGCCGCCGGCACCCGCCGATTGGTAGGTGGTTTCGCGGTAGACAAAGGGGACGTTGATTTCGAACTGCCAGCGCTGTCGCCAGTTGTACCGTGCGGTCAGGTCGAAGGTGAAGGTGTCGGCGTTGATCTCGTCGACGCCGAGGTTGCCGAGGAAGATCGCATCCAGGGCCAGGAAGCCATTGAGGAAGAGCTGCTTGGTATCGTAGTGGCTGTAGGTGAAGCCGGGCTCGATGCTGAAACGGCCACCGCCGAAAAAGCCGCTGGCCTCCTGGTAAAGGGCTTCGACGCTGGGGGCCGGTTCGGAATCCTCCCGCAGGGCCTGCCCATAGCCTGCCCCGCTGCCGCCGGATGCCGCAGAGCCGGTCGCTCCGGCACTGGCCACCTGGGGGCGGCCGGGTGGCTGTCGAGCCGGTTGCGCGGCACTGGCAGCCCCCTCCAGCTGACGCAGCCGCTGCTCGAGAATCATCAGCGCATTCTGCTGCGCTTCATATCGCTGGCGCAGGACTTCAACCTCCCGGCGCAGCTCCTCTTCAGTCTGGGCAACCGCGGGAACACTGGCTGCCATGCACGCTAACAGCACCAACCCTGCCGATCTGCGCATGATGCATCTTCCTTGTCACGTATTGGAGTTGTCAGAATCCCATGGGCCGCAGGGCGCGGAGCTGCTCCAGGG
The DNA here is from genome assembly GCF_900115905.1 of Halopseudomonas formosensis. Taxonomy (GTDB): domain Bacteria; phylum Pseudomonadota; class Gammaproteobacteria; order Pseudomonadales; family Pseudomonadaceae; genus Halopseudomonas; species Halopseudomonas formosensis. Next base: position 223,499 of record NZ_FOYD01000004.1, on the reverse strand, counting down.
TACAGTTGGCGAAGTCAAACCCGAGGGGCAGATCCCTGAGTCCCACATTCAGCGTAGCCATGTTTCGCACAGTATTGAAATCACCTGAGAAATTTGCCTGCTGGATCACATTGCCAGCGCCGATCTGCTGAAGCGCAGCGCCCTGGCTGCCGGCGTCCACCAGAATCTTCAATCCGCCTCCCTGCTGCGCCACCAGCACTCGGCCTGCCTCATTGGTAAAGGTGCCGGAGCCGGTCCAGGGTACGGCACCGTTGTCCGGTTCAAGTTGCCCACCCTCCCGGGAAATGACGATCTCGAGATTATTGAGGCCGTCGTTGAAGTCGCCGGCGCTGCGCACGCTCTGGGAAATGCCCTGGACATCCCGCAGGCCCGCGCCCCCCACTACCTGCCCGGTGCCCGGTGGCGGCGAGGCGACTTCCGGGTCGGATTGACCTGACAGGTCGGTGACATAGAGGCTCGGCTGGGCCTTGCTGTCGAGCTGGAAGGTCACGCCGGCACCCACGGTCTGGCCGGCACTGTTCGCCCAGACACTGCTCATGGTCACGCCGAAATGGACGATGCGGCCAGGCATGACATAGCGACCACGCAACTCGCTCAGCTCCGCATCACTGACCTCGGCGGGGCGGAACGGACTGGCGGCCTGGGCGGGAAGGCTGAACAAGAGGCATGCTCCGATGAGCCATACAAGGGTTTTCATGATCTTCTCCCGCTATCGGTTCTCAGAAAAAGTCGCTCTGCAGAAAACCAAACTCCATCAGCTCGGCATCCTTGACGGGGCGGAATCTGTTCAGGCGGTGTCGAGCGGTCAGCGGCTCAGGAGGATCCAGCAGCGCATTCTCCCTGTTGTAGCCGGGACCGATCACGGCAAACACGATGCCGTTCCAGCCACTGGCGAAGTCCTCAATGGACATCTTCTTGTGTCCCAGGACCGGATCGCCGATATATACCCAGTCGTCGCTGCTCACCTGCATCACCACAAAGTGCTTGTAGCCCCGGACATCCAGCAACACTATGACCGGTACCTTTACCTCTTCCAGCTGCTCTGGCTGAAGCCGGTAGCCCCGTGCTCTGAGTCCCAGGCTTTCGGCGTAGCGCTTCATGTCCAGCATGGAAAACCCCATGCGCTGAACCAGTTGCGGGTCTGCCTCGGCGAGCATGCCTTCGATTACCTGCTCCTCGCTGAAATTCCAGCCGTAGGCTTCATTCAGCAGGGTGGCCATGGCGGCTGCGCCGCAGCTGAAATCGGTCTGCTGCTGGACCAGATTGGCAAATCGCCGCTCGCGCATGCTTTGCACGGATTTGAAGGCCAGTCCTCCCCCGGGCAGGATGGCCAGGGGTTTGGGGGCAGCATGGGCGCCGAACTGAGCCAGGCCAAGAACCATACTGACCAGGACCACGCGCATGCAGAAACTCATATATAAATATCCCTGAAAAGGAAGCCCGGGGCTCAGCCCCGGGCTCGACAACCCTTACGGGCAGCCCTGACAGCCTGCCGCGATGGACAGGGTGTTGCTCTGCTGGTTGGCACCGCCTGCGGCGATGTTCACCCCGGCATTACCGGAGAAGCCGTTAAGCGAGCTGACCAGGTTGGCATTGTTCTCCACATCCAGGTTTCTCGACGGCTGAGTGGGCTTGGGCGGCTTGGGCTGCCAGCCAGTAGTGGTAGCACTGAGGGTGTCGGTATCCACGCCGTTGTAGGTATCGCCGGCGACGGCGACCTGCAACACCTCGATGCTGGCTTCAGCGTTGGCGGCTTCAGACGCGTTGGCAATGGCCGCGTCGTTCTTCTGCTGGTTGAAGGCGCCGGCAGCGACGTTCAGCCCCAGGTTACCGGAATAGCCATTGGCCACGGTGTCTACCCCGGCGTTGTTGGTCACGTCCTGGTTGAGCAGCGAGTTGCCCCCATTGACCTGCAGCACACCGACACTGGCCACAGCACCGAACACGAAATCGGCATCCGCGTCGGCGGTGGAAATCGCCAGTGCGTTGGCCTGCTGGTTGGTATCACCGGACACCACGTTCACTCCCGCATTACCGCTGCCCCCATCCAGAGAGCTGGCCACGCCGGCGTTGTTGGTAGTGCCCAGATTATCTACGCTGTTGCCCAGACTGATCTGTGCATCAGATACGGAGGCACTGGATACGCCCTCACGCGGCTCTACAGGAGTCGGTTTCGGGGGCTTCGTCTGGCCTGCCAGAGCACCCAGCGAGAGGGAAGCGGCAACAACAAAGGCGATCGCACTAATCTTGTGTTTGGTTTTCATGACCTGAATCCTTGTATGGCTTTCATTTTGTGTTTACTACTTCTTACTACTCCAGGATCCGGATGCCGAGGTTGTTGACCATACGGTTTCCAACCCCGGCAGCCTGATTCAGCTGAACCACCCCGCGACTGTCGGCGAACGCCTGATCATCGATCTCGACCTGACGCTCCCCCGCCCCGTGCGGCCCTGCAGCTGACGGGTAGGACGAACCCGCGGTGGCCTGTGCCAGACCGCTGTCGTCCAGGCTCTCGGGGCGCACTCCCGCACCCACCCGAAAGCTGTTGATCTGTTGATTGGCTGCTCCAGCCCCCTGGTTCACCCCCAGGACCCCTGAGCCGCCACTGAAGGCATTGCCATGAATACCGGCGCGCATGTCATCCGCACCCAGTGCCTGCGGCAGCGCACCGAGCTGCTGCTCGACGCGGATGGACGGGTCCGTCCCCGGAGAGACAGCCCTGGCATTGACCTGCTGATGCAGCTCCCCCGCCGCCTGGTTGAGCATGAGCACGCCGGAGTACCCTGCAGCGCTGGAGCCTATGGTCGCGGTGCTGTCGGCGCCCACACCGAGGGCTGCCAGCAGCGCCGAGCAGGCAATCAGGACCGCCAGCGATGACCTGCGGCTCATTTGCCCAGCCCCTGCAGGGGGCGCAACCCCTGATTCACGCTGCGATTGATTTCGCCACCGACACGCCCGACGTTACCCGTGGCACGCCCCACACTGCCGGCGCCCGCGGAGCCTGATACTCCCAGCCCGGCCCGGCCCGGTGCCTGTCGGTCGGCCTGCAGCACCGGCTGATCGAATAGGTGTACGCCATTGGCCAGGCTGCTGCCGCTGCTCACCCCGGCGAAATCGGCGTCCGACAACTCGCCGGGCAGCCGAGCACCCTGCACTGCGCTTCGCACCTGAGCCGAGTGGTTCGGGTTGGCGGTCTGCGGGTTGGGATCCGGCACCAGCTCCTGCCGGGTGGCCGAGCGGGGCTGGACATCGCGGGTAAGCACTATTTCACCGTCAGCAGCACGGACTGGCAGCTGGGTGGCGATGCAGATGAACAGGCCGATGAAACAGACCAGCAACTGTGGAATCAGCGAAGATAATTGGGTGCCCATTGTTTTGTTCCCTGATTGATCTGGAACCGATGCGTCCGCTTGTCGAAGCAAGAGAGCAACCCCTGTGCCAGATCAGGAATTCATAAGCAGATCAATGACTTGGAAGCGATGTAAGCGATCTCTTCGGATCAGGTGTTTCAGATCTGTAACAAGGATAAAAGACAGAAAACACTCAACCGTGCGCGAACCCTGGCGTTGAGCGCAATGGAGCCCAGCCAGGGGGCTGTATCAGATGTGAGAATCCGGCAGAAGACTCCGATTTCAGCCGGGTTCAGGGCAGATGAAGTGTTTCAGAAATGAGAAGGCCGGTCCCGCACAATGGAGGGACCGGCCTCGAGGAGGGACCTGAGGGTGGAGCAATCAGTACCGCTGCAGGTGTCCCGCAGACAGGTTCAGCCGCACTTGCTGTCACCGCAGGCCAGGCAGGTCAGGCAGCCATCCATCTGTACCGCCGCCTTGGTATGGCACTTGCCGCACAGCTGGGCGCCGGCGGGATATTCCTGGGTGCTGTCGTCACACTCTGCATCGGCCTGGCCCTGGGCAGCACGACCGGTGAACTCGGCGCGCTTCTGCTCCAGGTAGGCGCGCTGGTGTTCGTCGATCTCGTCCTTGATCAGCCCGATATGCTTGAGGTGCTGTTCCAGCACATCACCGATCTCGGCTACCAGCGACGGGCTCCAGCGGCCACCGCGCTTCATGTAGCCGCCCTTGGGATCGAACACGCTGCGCAGCTCCTCGACCAGGAAGGTACAGTCGCCGCCCTTGCGGAACACCGCCGAGATGATCAGCGTCAGCGCCGAGATCCACTGGTAGTGCTCCATGTTCTTCGAATTGATGAAGATCTCGAAGGGGCGACGCTCTTCGTGCTCGCTGCCCCGGTTGAGGATCACATCATTGATGGTGACGTAGATCGCGTGTTCGGAGGTAGGTGTCTTGATCTTGTAGGTGCAGCCTTCCAGATGCTCGGGACGCTTGAGCTTCTCGTGCATTTCCACGTAATCGGTCTTGGCCGGCGCTGCCGGGGCTGCCTTCTCCTCCGGTTTGACCACAGAGTATTCAACGATCTTCTTGCTTATCTTTATCGACATGCTGCTTTCCTCGCTCCGCCCGATGGCGGAGCCATTCAATGGATTCCGGTGCCTCAGAACTTGCCGTAGTAGCCTTCCTTGAGAGCGTCATAGAGGTTGGCCGCGGAGTGCATCTCCCCGTCGTACTCGACCTCCTCGTTACCCCGGGCCTCGATCACGCTGCCGTCTTCGAGCTTGAAGCGGTAGGTGGTATTGGCCAGATCCTGTTCCTTGACCAGTACGCCCTGGAAGGCTTCAGGGTTGAAACGGAAGGTGGTGCAGCCTTTCAGTCCCTTGTGGTAGGCGTACAGATAGATGTCCTTGAAGTCCTCATAGGGATAATCCGTCGGCACGTTGGCGGTCTTGGAAATCGAGGAGTCGATCCACTTCTGCGCGGCGGCCTGAACATCCACGTGCTGCTTCGGCGTGACCTCGTCCGCGGAAATGAAGTAGTCCGGCAGATTGCGGCCCTCGCCCTGGGTCTGGGGCAGCGCCTCGGGATCGATGAACTCCCGATAGGCCAGCAGTTCGAAGCTGAACACGTCGACCTTTTCCTTGGACTTCTTGCCTTCGCGGATCACGTTGCGGAAATAGTGATGGGCGAAGCTCGGCTCGATGCCGTTGGAGGCATTGTTGGCCAGGGACAGGGAAATGGTCCCGGTCGGCGCAATCGAGCTGTGGTGAGTGAAGCGTGCGCCCTTCTCGGCCAGGGCCGCTACCAGCTCCGGATCTTCCTCGGCCACCTGCTGCATGTAACGGCTGTACTTGGCCCAGAGCACCTTGCCCTTGACCTTCTGGCCGACCTTGAAGCCATCCTTCTTCATCTCCGGACGCTTGGCCAGCATGGCGCCGGTCACGGTGAATTCCTCATCCATCAGCGGCGCCGGGCCTTTCTCCTCGGCCAGCTGCAGGCCGGTACGCCAGCCCTGGAGCGCCATCTCCTTCGACACCCGCTCGGTGAACTCCAGCGACTGCTCATCGCCGTAGCGCATGCGCAGCATGGTCATGGTAGAGCCCAGGCCGAGGAAGCCCATGCCGTGACGACGCTTGCGGAAGATCTCGTTGCGTTGCTGTTCCAGCGGCAGGCCGTTGATCTCCACCACGTTGTCCAGCATGCGGGTGAAGATGTCCACCACCTTGCGGTACTCGTCCCAGTCGAAGCGCGCCTTCTCGGTGAAGGGATCACGCACGAACAGGGTCAGGTTGATCGAACCCAGCAGGCAGGCGCCATAGGGCGGCAGGGGCTGCTCGCCGCAGGGGTTGGTGGCACGGATCTCTTCGCAGAACCAGTTGTTGTTCATCTCATTCACGCGGTCGATCAGGATGAACCCCGGCTCGGCGAAATCGTAGGTCGAGGACATGATCATGTCCCAGATCCGACGTGCCTTCATGGTGCGGAAGATCCGGCAGGCAACCAGCCCGTCCTCGCGGGTCACGTAACGCTCGTTGTTCGGCCACTCACGCCAGATGACCTGGGCCGGGTCGTTGATATCGACCTTGTCCACCTCGGCTTCTGCTTCGCTCAGCGGGAAGGCCAGCTTCCACTCGCCGTCGGCCTCGACCGCCTTCATGAACTCCTCGGTAATCAGCAGAGACAGGTTGAACTGGCGCAGGCGACCACCTTCGCGCTTGGCGCGGATGAAGTCGACCACATCGGGGTGACCCACATCGAAGGTAGCCATCTGCGCACCGCGACGGCCACCGGCGGAGGACACGGTGAAGCACATCTTGTCGTAAATATCCATGAACGACAGCGGGCCGGAGGTATAGGCGCCGGCGCCGGACACGTAGGCACCGCGCGGGCGCAGGGTGGAGAACTCGTAACCGATGCCGCAGCCGGCTTTCAGGGTCAGGCCCGCCTCGTGCAGCTTGGCCAGGATGTCATCCATGGAGTCGCCGATGGTGGCGGAGACGGTGCAGTTGATGGTCGAGGTCGCCGGCTTGTGTTCCTGGGCACCGGCATTGGAGGTGATGCGTCCGGCCGGGATGGCGCCATGGCGCAGGGCCCAGAGGAACTTCTCGTACCAGGTCTCACGCAGTTCGGGGGCTTCGACTTCGGCCAGGGCGCGGGCTACCCGCTGGTAGCTGGCATCGACGGTCTGATCGATGGCCACACCATCCTTGGTCTTGAGTCGATATTTGGTATCCCAGATATCTTCCGAGGCAGGCTGCATGGGAATACTGCTGACCACATCGCGCAGACGCTGCACCTTGGCTGCTTGACTCATCATCTTCTCCTGAAATGATTGTGTTCAGCGCAGAAAAGGCGCCCGCATGGCGCCCGCACCGAATCACTACCTGTTGTGCATGGAGAAGAATCCTAGACCCACATATAGTTAATGACAACCGGAAAATTTGATCTCGCAGTCTTGACTTGCGGGGAAGCCGCAGAAGATCAGGCTTCGGCGACTTCGCCGTCAATCGGAAAGAAGTTGCCGTCGCTCCAGACACCCAGACGCGCCTGACCGTCCACCTGATGTTCGGTAGCCAGCTCGACCAGCTCATAGAACACGTTGCGGTGGATCAGCGCCCGCAGATTGTCCCGCAGCAGTACGTAGGGCGAGGGCTCGCCGGACTCCGGATCAACCGACACGGAAATGGGGTGGGCAGCGTCGGCAACCACCTCGTGTTCCAGGCTGGTGAAAAAACGCAGGCGCTGCTGCTCACCCGCGCCTTCGACCTCCAGACGCACCGCGACAAAGGGTACGTCATCCACACGGATGCCCCACTTCTCCACCGGCGTGACCAGATAGTAGCGGCCATCCTCCTCCAGGCGCAGGATGCCGGAAAACAGCTGGGCCAGCGCCAGCCGGGTGACCGGCCCACCCTCGTAATACCAGGTGCCGTCGCGGGCGATATGCATATCCAGTTCCCCGCTGAAGGCAGGGTGCCACAGGTGTACGGGAGCCGGCTCCCGGGCGGCGCTCAGCACCGACTCCGGCAGGTGCTTCAAGAGGGACTGGGCTGGTGGTTGGCGATTATCCATGGGGGCTCCTTTTTCGGCCTATGTCAGCGACTGCCCAACAGTTGACGGGTATAGGCCTGCATGGGTTCCCGCAGCAGATCTTCGGGCCGGGAGCGACTGAAATCCAGAAAACCGGTACGGCTCTCGATGGTGGTGAAATCCACCAGGCGCTCGGTGGATGCTTCCATCAGCAGCATCTGCAGGATCACATGATCCCTGCCCACATGCCCCTCCTCCGGTGCAGGCGCCGCAGTGTCGCCCTCCCCGCTTGCCCTGGCACTGGCAAAACGGGTGTACAGCAGATAGTCCATGCCCTTCTGCCTGGCTTTGCCCAGGGCCTCGTCCAACCCAAGCGGCTGTTCGGCCCGGCGCACCTGGGGAAATACCTGCACGGCGGCGGCGAAGGCTTCCTCGGCAAGGATGTTGGGCCTGGCCCCGGTATGGCCTACCGGAACGAAGTGGCTCTGGGCGATATACAGCCGCGAGTCGGCCTGCAGCCGCCAGTTGCCGCCACGCTGGATACGGTAATTGTCCAGCAGACCGGCATCGCCGAGATAATAGCGCCCCTCCTCCACCATCTGCGAGGGCATGCAGCCCCCCAGCAACAGGCCGGCCAGGCCGATCATCACCACCCGTAGTGCTCTCATCCTTTTCATAAGCCCCGCATCCATTCCGCGCGCAGTCCGGCGCGGTCGGGTTGTTCAATGGCAGTGCGAACCTGCGCCAGCATGCGCTCCTTGTCCCGTCCCAGCACGCCCTTGAGCACCAGGTAGTTGGACGCATGGTCGCTGCGGAAAACCGTATCCTCGAGCGCCAGCTCGGACAGGAACCTTTCCATCTCGACGAACAGTTCCTGCTGATCCAGCGGCTGGAAATCGGGGAACTGTTCGCGGTAGCGGTCCAGTCCCCGGGGAAAGCTGACCACCAGGGTGGACAGGTAATCGGGCTGGGTAAGGTTCATCAGGCGCGCGGAATTGATGGCATGCTGTTCGCTCAGGGAGCGTCCACCCAAGCCGTTGAGAATCATCACCGAGGTTTTCAGCCCCGCCTCCCTGGCCTTGAGCAGGGCCTCGGCGGTGGACTCGAAGGTTTCTCCCTTGTTGACCCGCTGCAGCACCTCATCGTCGCCCGACTCGGCTCCGACATACAGCATTTTCAGACCGGCCTCGCGCAACTGCCGCAGTTCGTCCACCGATTTGCGTCGCAGATTGCGCGGCAGGCAATAGGAAGTCACCCGGTGAACCTCCGGCATGTGCTCACGGATCGCCTGCAGGATGCGCAGCAGCCTGTGGGTCGGCAGCACCATGGCGTCACCATCAGCGAGAAAGACCCGCTGCACGATCAGGCGCTCACCACACTGGCGAATTTCCTCGAGCACCCTTTCTTCATCCCGGGCACGGAATTTCTTCTGCGGCGCGGTATACATGTCGCAGAAGGTGCACTTGTTCCAGGAACAGCCGTTGGTCACCGGCAGGATCAGCGAATGGGCCTCGCTCGGGGGGCGAAAAACCGGCTCTATATAGTCGATGGGAAACTGGATTCGAGCAGTCATGCCTCACTCCGGAATCTGAACAGCGCACAGTTTACAGCATTGTTCCGAGCCGTTCCCCTGTCCCCGTCGATCACCCGTATGGGTTTAGCGCAGCCGAGTGCAATTCTTTTAATGTCATCGATAGCAGCACATTGCTACTGAAGATTGCATAACAACAGGGATAACAACCATGCATTATCAGAACAGAACCGGCGCCGCACGTTTTCTCGCTACTTCGCTGGCTACCGCCGTGCTGGCGGTCAGTCTTGGCGGATGTCTGTCCAGCGGTGGCGGCGGCGGTGGCGGTGGCAGCACCACACCTGCGCCCAATCCGCTGCAGGTCAGCACCCAGCAGGGTGATTACATCGGTATCGAAGAAGCCGGCATGCGCGTGTACCGCGGCATTCGCTATGGCGTCGCCGAACGCTTTGCCAGCCCCGAGTTCCCGCCGGCCCATGAGGAGGCGGTACAGCTCAGCGAGGCCTTCGGCAGCGCCTGCCCGCAGAACGCCAGCCCCTTCGGTGAAGCCAGTGTGGATGAAGACTGCCTGTTCCTGAACGTCTACAGTCCCGAAGAACCCGGCGACTATCCGGTAATGGTCTGGATCCATGGTGGCGCCTTCATCTACGGTTCCGGTGGTGCGAGCTACGATCCCCGGCATCTGGTGGAACGCGGCGTGGTCGTGGTCACGCTGAACTACCGCCTCGGCGCCCTCGGCTTCCTGCCCCACGCTGCCCTGGGCAACGCCAACTTCGGCCTGCAGGACCAGCAACTGGCACTGCGCTGGGTGCAGGAAAACATCGCCGCGTTTGATGGCGACCCGGACAACGTCACCATCTTCGGTGAATCCGCCGGCGGTCACAGCGTCATGAGCCAGATCGCCTCCCCCGCGGCCGAGGGGCTGTTTCACAAGGCTATTATTCAAAGCGGTGCGTACAACGGAACCCAGCTGCCTCTGGCTGCGGGTCAATATGCTTTCGCCAGAGAAACTCTGGCCCAGCTCGGCTGCACCACTGCGGACGATCTGCTGAGCTGCTTGCGTAGCCAGACCGTGGAGGACATTCTGGCCGCGCAAGCCGGAAACTATCTGCCCGTGACCGGGACCCCGACCCTGCCCGTCTCCATCATTGAGGCGCTTGCTACCGGCGAGTTCAATAAAGTCCCGGTTATGTCCGGAAGCAACCTGGAAGAGGGTTCGCTATTTACCCTGCTTGCGCTCGCCGATGAGGACGACGCCCTCCGTGTCGTATTAGCTCCCGGTGTAAGCGACACAATCAAAGATGCCAGCTATGCAAGTTCGGTTGCCACCTTACTGGAAGAAAACCCGGCGCTCGATACCCAGCAGATCGCCAGTGACTATCTCGCCAGGTTCGCAACATTGCCTGCGCCGGACAAATACATCGCTGCCCACGCTGCGATCGGTACTGACTGGCGCTTCAACTGCCCCAACAGCACTCAGTGGGAACTGTTGAAGGATCAAGTGCCTACCTGGGGTTACTGGTTCACCGAGCGCAACGCACCGGCATTGCCTGGCTTAGCGGCGCCCTTCCCGCTGGGCGCCACCCACACGGCTGAAATTCAGTTTGTGCTGAGTTCCAACGAGACTTTGACGGAGCGCGGGGCTACCGAGGACCATCTTGCTCTCGCTGAGCATATGGCCTCGTACTGGACCAACTTCGCGCGCTATGGGGACGACCCAGCTATCGGCCCGAACGGCACCGATGGCAGCGGTAGCCTACCGGCATGGGATCCTGTGTCCGACGCCGGCTTTGTTAACAATCTTGTCGCGCCGACCCCCACGGCCTCATCCAAGGCTGCTTTCGACATAGCTCACCAGTGTGGCTACTGGAACGCGCCACCGGTACTGCCTGAAGAAGATGTATTACCTCAGTGAGTCCTGACAGCGGCGCTGACTAACGTCGGCGCCGCGCCTCTTACTCTCCCCGCCCGGGCAATATCGCCAGGAAGTTATCCCGGGCCACCTTGCGGGCCACACTTTCATCCAGTGCATTCAGAAACACATCGAAAGCCTGTATGTGCTTGCCCAGATTATCGAAGCGACCTACCACATCCGAGCCGATCATGAAGCGATCCGGATATCGCTCCACCAGCTTCACCCAGCCAGGCTCCGGCTTTCCGTCCTTGTCCAGCATATAGGGTTCCAGCACGGTCCAGGACAGGTCGATATACAGATTGGGGTATAGGCCGAGCATCCGCTCCAGCTCTTCGAAGAGAAAGTCCAGCTTCTGCTGATGCCGGTGTATTTCCTTGCTGGTGCCCGCGTGCGCCCAGATGAACCGCACCGAGGGGTGATCACGCAATGCCACTTCAAATTCGGGAAGATAGAGGGGGTTGCGCTCGCGCTTGGACGTTATGTTGCTATGGATCATGACCGGCAGATCATGTTCGGCGGCCAGGTGATAGATACGTATCAGCGCCTCGCTGTTGGCCCGGGGTGTTTCGCTCTGGGTGAGGGCCGTCAGGTCGTCATGGCGGGTGAAAATTTCACCTATCCCTTTCCACATGCCCGGATAGGTTTCCAGGAGTCGACGTACATGTTCATCCGAATTCTTGTCGTTGGGATTGAAACCGGTCAGAAACGGATGAAAACGCTGAGGTTGCTCCGCATCCAGCTCTTGCAGGGCATGGGCAACAATATGATCGGTGGCGCTATACCAATAGGCACCAGCATCGTCACCGGCATAGTAGCGAGGCCGGCGGGGCTCGTCCTCATGCCATTTCTTGGCTACCGGAATGCCGCTGATCATCACGTGGCGGATGTTATGGGCATCCATCTGCTCGAGCAGCTTGTCCATGCCCTCGCTTTCCTGGAAGAAGTCCACGTAATGCAGGTGGGCGTCGGTATAGACATACTCCCGGGCCTCGGCAACCAGGCCGAACAGCCCGGTGAGCAGGTACACAAAACCACGGTGAAGGCGGGGCAAGGCGGGTAACTCCTGAATGGCGGGTTACCCGATAGACCGAAGCGCTGGGGCCAAGTTCATCCGGCTCAGGCCGGATCGTCCTCCTTGCGACGCTTGAGACGATTGCCCATGCGCACACCGATATCGGTCAGGAAGCGCATGTAGCCCTCCTTGTCCTCGATGACCTCCTGCCAGAATGGCGAGTGGTACATGGACATGGCACCGTGCACCAGGGCCCAGGCCGCGCAGTAATGGAAATAGGCCGGCACGTCTTCCAGCTTGCCCTCATCGATGCGCTGCTGGATGACGCCGGTCAGATGATTGAAGTTGGAAGCCCGGATACGGTGCAGCTCCTCGATCAGCTCCGGCATCTGGTTGGCCTTGACCACCTTCTCCTCCAGCCGGTCGAACAGCCGGTAACGGTCCGGATCGCTCATGCGAAAGGCGAAGTACTCGCGGGACAGGGCTTCGCGGTCCTTCTTGATGGTTTCCGAATGCAGCAGTGCCGCCAGATCCCGCTCGTAATCGAGCATCAGGCGAAGATAGATTTCTGCCTTGGATTTGAAATGCTTGTAGATGGTGCCCTTGCCGATGCCGACTTCATCGGCAATCATCTCTACCGTGACGCTGTCTTCTCCCTGTTCGAGGAACAGCCGCAGGGCGGCGGTGAGGATTTCCTGCTCCCGGCGACGAAACTCCCGGACCTTGCGCGACTCTTTCTGCATGAGCTTTCCTGCATGTGCGTGACGATAGTGCGCATTATGCCAATTTCATGACCATTTGCCCACTTCTGGTGTTTATGTGACCAGAAATTCACTCCCGCTCTCGCACGCCAGCCGTCGCGCTCGTACTGCGCTATGATTCACAGCAGAGTATTCAAAGGACCCCGCCATGCTTCATGACTGCCAGTGGAATGATGAATTCCCCCAGGATCCCGCGATCTGCTATCTCAACCACGCGGCGGTGGCGCCCTGGCCCAAACGGGCCGCCGAGGCGGTGAAGGCCTTCGCCTGCGAGAACCTGCACCAGGGCGCCCGGGACTATCCCCGCTGGGTCCAGCTGGAACACCGCTTGCGGGGTCAACTGCAGACGCTGCTCAACGCACCCGGCAAGGGCGATATTGCTCTGGTCAAGAACACCTCCGAGGCCCTGTCCTTTGTCGCCATGGGACTGGATTGGACCGAGGGTGACGAGGTGCTGATCAGTGACGAGGAATTCCCTTCCAATCGCATCCCCTGGGAGGCGCTGGCACCCCGGGGCGTTCGGCTCAGGCAGGTCAGCCTCAACGGAGCCGATCCGGAGGGCGCCCTGATCGAGGCCATGGGCCCGGCCACGCGCCTGCTCAGTATCAGCTCGGTCCAGTACGCCAGTGGTCTGCGCATGGATCTGGCGCGCCTGGGCCGGGCCTGCCGCGAGCGGGGCATCCTGTTCTGCGTGGATGCCATCCAGTCACTTGGCGCGATCGAGCTGGACGTGCAGGCAATCCACTGTGACTTCGCCATGGCCGACGGGCACAAGTGGTTGCTGGGGCCCGAGGGCCTGGGAGTGTTCTATTGCCGACGGGAGGTGCGGGACCGTCTGCATCTGACCCAGTTCGGCTGGCACATGGTCGAAGCACTGGGCGACTATGACAGAGCCGACTGGATGCCGGCGAGCACCGCCCGACGTTTCGAGCCCGGCAGCCCGAACACCCTGGCCCAGCACGCGCTGTCGGCCAGCCTGGAATTGCTGCTGGAGGTAGGATTGGGGCGGATACAGGAAGCACTGCAACAGCGCACCGCCTATCTCATCCAGTCGATAGGCGCCCTGCCCGGCGCGCGCTTGCTCAGCCCCGCCACACCGGAGCGACGTGCGGGCATAGTGACCTTCAGCTTTGCCGGCATCGACAGTCAGTGGCTGTATCAGCGCCTGATGCAGGCCGGGGTGGTATGCGCGGCCCGCGGGGGCGGGGTGCGCTGGTCACCTCATTTCTACACCTCGCAAGAGGTACTGGACAGGGCGCTGGGGATACTTCGCGACCTGTTGCAGGAGGCGCGAGGGAGCTGACCAGTCACGATAAGCTCAGTGACCTTATTCCAAATCCGTTTAAAAATTGACGTCGGCAGACTGGCATTGTACGAAAAACCGTCAATACTTGTCACATCAGACCCCGATATCCCCCAAGCACCGGGGTCTGGCTGAACGGCTCCGTCCGTTCTGCATCACTCCTAATGGTCTTGACCCGAATTCTTCCCCCGGAATTCGGGTTTTTTTATGTAGCCAGGAAAGATCGGACTCATTCAGTCGCCGCCTGCCCCTTGAGCGCTGACAGATAAGGCGCCAGACGCCGGCCCATTTCCTCGCCCAACGCCTGCAGGCCGCTCATGGGCCGGACCATGACTTCGAAGTCGACGATCCTGCCCTGGTCGTTGAAGCGAATCAGATCAATGCCCTTCAGCTTGCGCCCTCCCACCTCGGCGCTGAATTCCAGCATGACATTGAGACCCTCGACATCGGCCAGCTGCCGATGGTAGGTGAAGCCCTCGAATACCTGAATCACCGTACTCAGAATGGTGCTGACCACCTGTACTCCCGGGTAGGGTGTGTGGGCCATCGGCGAGCGGAAGACCACCTGCTCGTCGAGCATTGACGGCAGCTCGCTGAAGTCACGTCGCTCTACCATCCCATGCCAGCGCTGCAGCGCGGCGGCTACCGCGGGCGTCAGTGTCAGATCACTCATGTTGCTTTCTCCTGTTGAAAAGCCTGTTCGGGCTGTGGTCGCAGCAAGGCGGCAACCCTGTCGGCCCATAATGTGTAGATTTCAGCGCCGGGATGGAAGCCGTCGGCTGCCATCAGCGGCCCGGCCAGGGGTAACGGACCAACCAGTTCGCAGTCCGGACGACGCCCCACCAGCTCCATGAGCCCCTGATTGAAGCGCCGTGCCCGCAGGCCCAGATACCAGCGCAGGGGTTGCGGCAAGGCGGGGAAAAGATGCATGGGGGGAACGGGAAAGACTATCAGTCGGCGCACGCCGAACCTGTTGCGGACCAGCTCCAGCAGTTGCTCGAATGCCTCGAGCCAGGCGCCGGCAGAGCGGCTGGCGGTAACATCGTTGACGCCGACCAACAGCAGCGCGGCGTCGAATTGCCGTGGGGGCTCGGCCTGCAGCAGCTCGGTCAGCTCGACGGTATCCACGCCCGAACGGGCAATCAGTTGCCAGTGCAGGTGGTAGTGGCTGGCAAGTCGCTCGGCGAGCTGACCGGCCAGAGCCTGGCTCTGCTCTGTTACCCCTACGCCGGCGGCGGATGAATCTCCGGCAAGCAGCAGTCTCAGCGGTGGCCCGCTGCCCTGCTCGCCATGTCGGTCCCCGCCGGCCTCCGGTAACCGCGGCGTTACCCGTCGGGTATGCCAGCCCTGCAGCAGAAGCAGCGGCCCCAGAATCAGCTTGAGCAAAAGATCCGCCATCACGGATACCCTAACCTGCGGGCGCACATGCCCGTCCCTGAGATGTGCCGCAATATCCCATGCAGTTCTCCTTGTTATCGGCCTGTCTGTCCGGCCAGCTGGCAGGCTCGTTGCAGGCTATAAAGGGGGTGGGTCAGTGTCAAGACTGCCCGCCGCCCCCGGGCCTCAGCGCGAGATATCGAATCATCTGATATAAACATCCCTGATTTTGCGCTTTTAACCCAGCCCCATCTGATTGATCATGGCCCTCATCAGCGAATGCCAACCTGACGGAGGTAGTCATGATCGATCTGCGACCCCATGCTCGGTTGGGAGGTGCCCGGCACGGCTGGCTGGACACCCGGCATCATTTTTCCTTCGCCCAATACCATGACCCGACGCGCATGCACTGGGGCCGCCTGCGGGTGTGGAATGACGACATCATTGCCCCGCAGTCCGGCTTTCCCCCGCACCCGCACCAGGACATGGAAATCATCACCTACGTGCGCAGCGGCGCCATCACCCACCAGGACAGCCTCGGCAATCACGGCCGCACCCTGGCCGGAGACGTGCAGGTGATGAGCGCCGGGACCGGCATCCTCCACAGTGAATACAACCTGGAGGACGAGCCGACCCGCATCTTCCAGATCTGGATCATGCCCGACCAGAGGGGCCTGCCTCCGTCCTGGGGCACCAGAGCCTTCCCCCGGGAGGACCGTGCCGGCGCCTTCATCACCCTGGCCAGCGGACTTGAGAATGATCCGGCAGAGGTGCTGCCGATCCGGGCGGATGCTCGCCTGGCCGCCGCTACCCTCATGCAGGGCCAGATTGCCGACTATCATCTGGCGCCGGGGCGCAAGGCCTACATGGTGCCGGCCACAGGCGCCATTGAGGTCAACGGCGTGCTGGCCGAGGCCGGTGATGGCCTGGCCATCCGTGACGAAACACTGCTGCAGGTCAGGGCCCACCGCGATGCCGAGGTGATTCTGGTGGATGTGGCATGAAAACCGATCTGCGGGGTCCAACTCCGCAGTGGCAGGTGTTCCGGCCCCATGGGCCGGCACCTGTTCGCATCAGACAGACAAGGGGGTATTGCCATGGGATTGCTGATCAAGGGCAAATGGGTCGACCAGTGGTACGACACCGAATCCAGCAAGGGTGAGTTCATCCGCAGCCAGTCCCAGTTCCGCAACTGGGTGACCACCGATGGCCGGGCCGGACCAACCGGGGAGGATGGCTTCCGGGCCGAGCCCGGGCGCTATCATCTGTATGTATCGCTGGCCTGCCCCTGGGCCCACCGCACCCTGATCTTCCGGGTACTCAAGGGGCTGGAGAAGATGATCTCGGTGTCGGTGGTCAACCCGCTGATGGCCGAGCACGGCTGGACCTTCAAACCCGATGACGGGGTGGTGCCCGACCCCATCCACCAGGCCGAGTACCTGCATCAGATCTATACCGCGGACACGCCCGACTACAGCGGCCGGGTGACGGTTCCGGTGCTCTGGGATCGGCAGCGCCAGCGGATCGTCAGCAATGAATCGGCCGATATCATCCGCATGTTCAACAGCGCCTTCGATGACCTCGGTGCCCGGCCGGGTGACTACTATCCACAGAGCCTGCATGGGGAGATCGACGCGCTCAATGAGCGCATCTATGACAGGGTCAACAATGGGGTCTACCGCGCGGGATTTGCTACCAGCCAGCAGGCCTATGAGCAGGCCTTCGAGGCTCTGTTCGAGACCCTGGACGAGCTGGAGCAGCGTCTGGCAACCCGGCGGTATCTGCTGGGCGACACCCTGACCGAGGCGGACTGGCGTCTGTTCACTACCCTGATCCGCTTCGATGCAGTCTACCATGGGCACTTCAAGTGCAACCTGCAGCGCATCGAGGATTACCCCAACCTCTCGGGGTATCTGCGGGAGCTCTACCAGTGGCCGGGCGTGGCCGGCACTCTCAACCTGCAGCACATCAAGCAGCACTATTACCGCAGCCACACCACCATCAACCCCACCGGCATAGTACCGGCCGGGCCGCGGCTGGAGCTGGACAGACCCCACGGGCGCGACCGGCTCTGAAACTGGCAGCGCCCTGAGTGCTGCTGCCTCTCCTCAATCCTTCAAGCGGGCCGCCAGTCTGGCGACGGTTTCCCCCTGATGCCGGTCCGGAAACCCTGCCGGCGCCTTCGGCGACCGCCTTGGCCATGGTTTCAATATGGCCGTACATCGAATGGTAGAGCACCAGAACTCGGGTCATGCCTGCTTCCTCCGGGGTGGGTGTGATGCATGCACTTCATGATAGAACATGCATCACGTCCCGGGGTGAACCCCGGGTCGCCCTGGCCTTCTCAGGCGAAGATCAGGAAGCGCTCCGTGTCATCCATGAAGCTCTTCTCGCCAAATCCGGCTTCGTTGGAGCCGAACGGCATCTGCGCACGCAGCTTCCAGGAGGCGGGAATGTTCCAGGTGCTGGCGACTGCTTCATCCACCACCGGGTTGTAGTGTTGCAGACTGGCACCGATGCCGGCGTCGGCAAAGGCTACCCATACGGCGAACTGGGCAATGCCCGAGCTCTGCTCCGACCAGATCGGGAAGTTGTCGGCATAGCTGGGGAACTGTTCCTGAAGCCCCTTGACCACGTTCTGGTCCTCGAAGAACAGCACGGTACCCACGCCCGCGGCAAAGCTGGCCAGTTTGGCCTCGGTGGTGCCGAAGGCCTCGGCCGGTACCAGCGGGCGCAGGGCCTCGCGGGTCAGCTCCCAGAACTTCTCGCTCTGCTCACCCAGCAGCACTACCGCCCGGGAGCTCTGGGAGTTGAAGGAAGAAGGTGCCTGGCGCACCGCTTCCTTAACCAGATCGATGATCTGCTCCGGGGTGGCCTGCAGATTGCGGCCCAGGGCATATTGGGTGCGACGCTGACGGAAAAGCTCGATTGCCTTGTTGGACATGCTCAGTCTCCTCGTTTACCAATGTGTATGAATGTCTGATGTATTGCCTTCAATTCGCCAGGTGCCCGAAGTGCCCGGCGCGAAAGTCCTGTATTGCCTGAAGGATCTCTTCTTCGCTGTTCATGACGAAGGGTCCCCGCCCTGCCAATGGCTCATCGATGGGTTCACCGGCCAGCCACAGCAGCGAAACGTCGCTCTGCGCGTCAAGCTGCACTCCGCTTCCCTCGCGGTCCAGGTGCACCAGCTGGCCATCGCTGACCGCAGTGCCATTGACCAGCAGCCGGCCCTGCAGCACTACCAGTGCCAGGGTAAAGCCCTCCCGGGTGGGCAGCTCCACAGCGGCGCCCTGCGCCAGACGCAGATCCAGCACGTCCATCGGCGTAAAGGTCCGGGCCGCGCCCTGAGCACCGCCGAATTCACCGGCAATGACCCGGAGCTGTCCTGCAGCCTCCGGCAGATCCACCACCGGGATACGGGATGACGCAATACTCTGGTAGCCCGGCGCCGCCATCTTGTTCCGGCGGGGCAGATTGACCCACAGCTGCACCATTTCCATGGTCCCGCCCTGCAGGCTGAATGCGGGGGAATGGAACTCCTCATGCAATATTCCCGCTCCGGCGGTCATCCACTGCACGTCACCGGGACCGATCACGCCACCGGCACCGGTGGAATCGCGATGGGCCACCTCGCCCTGATAGACAATGGTGACCGTCTCGAACCCGCGATGCGGGTGTACACCCACGCCACGCGGCTGTTCGCTCGGCTCGAAATGAGTGGGCGGCGCGTGGTCCAGCAGCAGGAAGGGACTCAGGTGCCGGCCAAGCCCCTGGTAATCGAACAGTGAACGCATGGGGAAGCCGTCACCCACCCAGTGGGGGCGCGGTGCGCTGTAGATACCCAGAATACGTTTCATATCTCCTCCCGTGATCGGCCGCCGTGGGCGCAAGTCATGGAAAAGATGCTATTACAGGACCAACCAGCCCGGTAGACCATGATATTCTGCTTCAGCGTCCCATGAATGGAACGATAAGCATGCGTGATCTCAATGATCTCTACTACTTTGTCCAGATCGTCGACCACGGCGGCCTGGCCCCGGCCGGGCGAGCGCTGGGCATTCCCAAATCCAGACTGAGTCGACGCCTGGCCCTGCTCGAGGAACGCCTGAATACGCGGCTGGTCCAACGCTCTACCCGGCAATTCATCGTTACCGAGGCCGGCCGCACCTACTACGGTCACTGCAAGGCGATGCTGGCCGAGGCCGATGCAGCGGATGAGGCCATTGCCCTGCGTCAGGCCGAGCCGCGGGGCGTGGTGCGCCTCAGTTGTCCCACGGCAATGCTGGAATCCCGGGTCGGCGACATGCTCAGCGCCTTCCTCACCCGCCACCCGCTGGTGGAGCTGCATGTGGATGCCACCAACCGGAGGGTCGACGTGCTGGGCGAAGGCATGGACCTGGCCATTCGGGTACGCCCGCCACCGCTGGAAGACAGTGATCTGGTGCTGCGGATACTCTCCGATCGGGGCCAGTGCCTGGTGGCCAGCCCCGCCCTGCTCCATGGCTGCCGTCAGCGTCCCTCATCGCCAGCGGATCTGGCGCAGATGCCGAGCATGGTGCTGGGCACACCCCAGGGCGAGCATGCCTGGCACCTGATCGGGCCCAATGCCGCCCAGGCCACAGTGCACCACTACCCGCGGCTGATCACCCGTAGCATGTCGACCCTGCGCAGCGCCGCCATCGCCGGTGTCGGCGTGGTGCAGCTGCCACGCATGATGGTGCGCGAGCAGATCGAACGGGGTGAACTGGTGTCGGTACTGCCAGAGTGGGAACCGCGCCGGGAGATAATCCACGCGGTCTATCCGTCACGCCGAGGACAGCTGCCCTCGGTACGCAGTCTGCTGGATTTTCTGACCGCCGAATTCCAGGCGCTGGATGAGGACTGAGCCGCGACCGCAGCCTCAGGCCGCTGCGGTCAGCGGGAACAGGCGGTGGAAGTTGGCCGTGGTGTTCTCCCACAGCTGCTGCAGCGACTCGCCGCGGATCTCGGCCAGCGCGGCGGCCACCTCGCAGACGAACTGGGGTTCGTTGGACTTGCCCCGGTGCGGCACCGGGGCCAGATAGGGAGAGTCGGTTTCCACCAGCAACCGATCCGCGGGAATACGCCGGGCGACGTCCCGCAGGGCGTCGGCGTTGCGGAAGGTGACTATGCCGGACAGGGAAATGTAATAGCCCATGTCCAGCGCGGCCCGGGCCATGTCCCAGTCCTCGGTAAAGCAGTGCAGCACGCCGGTATTGGGCAGATCCGCCTCCCGCAGCAGCGCCAGGGTATCGGCCCGGGCCTCGCGGGTATGAATGATCACCGGCTTGCCGGTCTGGCGGGCGGCCTCGAGATGATAGCGGAACGATTCCTGCTGCAGCGGCGCGCTCTCGGGCTCGTAGTGGTAGTCGAGCCCGGTTTCACCGATGGCCACCACCCGCGGGTGATTGAGTTCGGTCAACAGCCAGTCAAGCCCGGCCGGATCATTGCGCGACAGATCCAGCGGATGGATTCCCACGCTGCACCAGACGTCGCCGTACTGCTCGGCCAGCCCCTTTACCACAGGGGCGTTGGCGGCATCCACACCGATGCAGAGAAACTTGCCCACGCCCCTGGCACGGGCGGCGTCGAGCGCCTTGTCCAGCGAGCCCTCATGGGCAGTGAGATCGAGTCGGTCAAGATGGCAGTGGGAATCTATCAGCATCATTCACATGGTATGGGTCGGTCGGTCGGATTTCAGCGCTCCGGCCAGGTAGGTTTCGATCTTGCTGCGGGCGGTATTGTCCTGATCGCTGAACTGCACACCGATACCCGCGGCGCGGTTACCCTGGGCACCCCGGGGCGTCACCCAGACGACCTTGCCGGCCACCGGGATCTTCTCCGGCTCATCCATCAGGTTCAGGAGCATGAAGACCTCATCCCCCGGACGGTAGTTCTTGTTGGTCGGAATGAACATGCCCCCGTGCTTGATGAAGGGCATATAGGCGGCATAAAGCACCGATTTGTCCTTGATGGTCAGAGAGAGAATGCCGTTACGGGGGCCTTGTGGTGCTGTACTCATGGCTTGATCCTTGTAACTGTCTATAGACCCGGAGGGTCAGATTAGCGCTTTTCCATCAGCTGTTTCCAGCGCAGCAGCAGAGTTTCCAGCAGCAGCACCCGGTTCAGGTTGGCCTTGCCCAGCACCATGCTGCGATGCTCCAGCAGCCAGCCCTGCCACTCCATCAGGGTCGTGGTGGCCACGCGCTGCGCCATATAGGGTAACACCTTGTCCATATCGCTGTTGACCGGCGTTTCCAGTGCGCCGGTCTTCAGGCGCAGCAGATCCAGTGTCCAGTCACAGAACCAGTCCATCAGCAGTTCGAGGGGCACCGCACTCCATGCGTCAGCCAACTGGGGAGCGGACTTCTCGCTCTTGAGCAGCGCCTTGACGCCTTCGACCACCCGGGCGCGCAGCTCCGTCGCACCCAGTTCCTGCAGCTGCACTGCCCGCAGCGGTGCGCCGGCTGCCATCAGCAGAAGGGCGGCATGCTCCTCGGTACTCAGCTGCGGCAGACGCTGTGCCAGCCAGTCGAGGGCCTGCGCCGGCGCCGGCGCTGTCAGGGTCAGGACCTGACAGCGGCTGCGGATGGTCGGCAGCAGGCGGCTGGGCTGATCGGAGACCAGCAGCAGATAGGTCTCGGCGGTAGGCTCCTCGAGGGATTTGAGCAGGGCATTGGCGGCATTCAGATTCATCGCCTCGGCCGGATGCAGTATCACTACCTTGCGCCCACCCTGTTGCGCTGTCTGTGCCATGAAGTCGGCCAGTTGCCGTACCGCATCGACACGAATGGCCTTGCCTTCCTCCTCCGGCTCCACCAGCAAACGGTCCGGGTGGGTGCCGGCACGCAGCAGCTGGCAGCTGCGGCACTGACCGCAGACCGCTCCGCCCGCAGGTTGCTGACACAGCAGCCAGTCAGCGAAGGCCTCGGCGAACTGACGCTTGCCCACCCCCGGGCTGCCGGCGAACAGAAAGGCGTGAGGCTGACGCGCCCGGGTGGTCAGAGCCTGCCAGACAGGCTCATGCCAGGGACAGGGCGCAGCCCGGGGCTCATCCACGGACACGCTCGAACACCTCGTCTATGGCCGGCTGCATGGCTGCGCGCACCTGGTCCAGATCGCCGCTGGCATCTATCACCCGGTAACGCGCGGGGTCGGCGGCGGCGCGCTCGAGATAGGTCTCCCGCACCCGCTCGAAGAACGCCTGATGCTCCAGTTCGAAACGATCCAGCGCACTGCGCGCCCGGGCGCGGGCCATGCCCAGCTCCACCGGCACGTCGAATACCAGCACCAGATCCGGACGCAGGTCGCCCTGCACCCAGGTCTCCAGACTGGCAATGCGCTGCGGGTCGATACCCCGGCCTCCCCCCTGATAGGCGTAGGTGGCGTCGGTGAAGCGATCACTGATCACCACCCTGCCCTCGGCCAGAGCCGGCCGGATGAGGCGGTTCAGATGCTGGGCTCGGGCGGCAAACATCAGAAGCAGCTCCGCATCCGCGTCCATGGCTTCCTCATGCTGGCTCAGCAGCACCTCGCGGATCCGTTCGGCTACCGGGGTTCCCCCGGGCTCCCGGGTGATCAGTGGCGGACAGCCGCCCTCGGCCAGCGCCTGGGCGAAAATACCGAGATTGGTGGACTTGCCCGCCCCCTCGGGGCCTTCGAAGGTGATGAACAACCCGCTCATGGTGTTTCTCCACTGGCACTGCTTTCCGCCGGTGGCGGACTGGAGCGATAGTTGGTCGCCCGATTGAGGATCTGGTAGTGACGCACGGCGCGGTTATGCTGCTGCAGCGTCTCCGAAAACACGTGTGAACCGTCGCCCCGGGCAACGAAATACAGGCTGCGGCCCGGCTTGGGATTGACCGCGGCCAGCAGGGAGTCGCGGCCGGGCATGGCAATCGGGGTTGGCGGCAGGCCGTCGATGGTATAGGTGTTGTAGGGTGTCGGCCGGCGCAGATCATTGCGGCGGATCTTGCCCTGCCAGTTCTCGCCCATGCCATAGATCACCGTCGGGTCGGTCTGCAACCGCATGCCGATTCGCAGACGCCGGGTGAAGACCCCGGCGATTTCGCCACGCTCATGGGGTACGCCCGTCTCCTTCTCGATGATCGAAGCCAGGATCAGGGCCTCGTAGGGGGTGCTGATCGGCAGATCCTCGGCGCGCTGTTCCCAGACTTCGGCCAACACCTGCTGCATGCGCTGGTGGGCCCGGCGCAGGATATCCCTGTCGCTCATGCCCAGGGTGTAAAGGTAGGTATCGGGAAAGAACAGCCCCTCGGGATGGGGCTCGGACAGCTCAAGCTCCGCCGCCACCTGCTCGTTGCTCCAGTCCCGTGGCAGGGTTTGCTGCAGGCGCTCGGCCCGGGCCAGTGCATCACGGAACTGGCTGAAGTTCCAGCCTTCCACCAGGGTGATGCTGCGCTGGGCTACCTCTCCACGCTGCAGCGCGCCCAGCAGGCCGCGAACCTGCATACCGGGCTCCAGACGGTACTCACCAACCTGCAGTATGGTGTCGGGCATGCGCCACTGCCAGTAGCGTCGGACCCAGGCGGCCCGCTCGATCACCCCGCGATTCTCCAGTCCGGCAAATACCGAGGCCGGAGTACTGCCGGGCGGCACCTCCAGGGTATCTGCCACCGTGATGCGCAGCGGCTGGTTCAGGGTATTCTGCAGAGTGAAGTAGCCCCACCCCGCAGCAGCGAGCAGCAAGACCACTGATAAAACAACAAGATAAAACGTAATCTTTATAAGAGACTTCAACTTATAACCTGCTCCGCCAGGCGTTGGGCCTGGCGCGTATGGACACCTATGGACCAACGGTGGCCGGCCAGCTCCACCACCGGCCATACACCGTAGACACTGTTGCAACAGAATACTTCCGCGCTCATCAGCAGTTCATCCGAGCTCACCGGGCGCTCGATTACCGGTTCGCCCTCCGCTGCCAGCCTGTCCATCAGGTAATCGCGCATGACACCGCGTACGCCGCACAGGGTCAGAGATGGAGTGACCCAGCGCTCGTCCAGACGCAGAAAGAGATTGCTCATGGTGCATTCGATCGGTCGATCATGGATATCCAGCAGCAGCCCCTCAGCATAGGACGGATCCTGCCATTCACTGCGTGCCAGCACCTGCTCGAGACGGTTCAGATGCTTGATCCCAGCGAGCAGCGGTTGATGCCCCAGGCGGGTGGCGCAGGGAAAGAGGCGCACCCCTTCGGCGGCATTGGCAGCAGGATAGTCCGGCAGGCTGGACAGCTGCAGGATGCGGGTCGGCTCGACCTGCGCCGGTATGGCATAGCCCCGCCCGGCCGGCCCGCGGGTGATGGTGAGCTTCAGCAGCCCACGCTGCAGTTCGGCGGCGGCAGCTTCCAGCTCATTGCGCAGCTGCGCCAGATCCACCGGCAACGCCAGCGCCGACGCGCCGAGGGCCAGGCGTCGCAGATGCTGCTCCAGCAACCCGGCGCGGCCCTGTTCGACCCGGATGGTCTCGAACAAGCCGTCACCGTAGGCCAGCCCCCGGTCGGTCACCGACACCCGGTCGCCCGGGAGACCATTGACCAGAAAACGGGGCAGCGCAGCCATCCGCGGAGCGCTCATCAGATCCGGCGGAACACCAGACTGCCGTTGGTGCCACCGAAACCGAAGGAGTTGGACACGGCCACCTCCAGCTGGCGGGCCTGCGCCTCATGTGCCACGTAGTCCAGATTGCAACCTTCCCCGGGGTTGTCCAGGTTGATGGTCGGCGGAGCCACCTGATCACGCAGGGCCAGCACGGTGAAGATGGCCTCCACCGCGCCGGCGGCACCGAGCAGGTGCCCGGTCATGGACTTGGTCGAACTCATTGCCAGGCGACGGGCATGGTCACCGAAGACGGTTTCCACCGCCCGGCTCTCGGCCAGGTCACCTGCCAGGGTCGAGGTGCCATGGGCGTTGATGTAACCGACTTCCTCCACCGCCACACCGGCGTCGCGAAGCGCGTTGCCCATGCACATGGCCGCGCCACGCCCGTCTTCCGGGGGTGCGGTCATGTGGTAGCCATCGCCACTCATGCCGAAGCCGATCAGCTCGGCGTAGATATGTGCGCCGCGGGCTTTGGCGTGTTCGTATTCCTCCAGCACCATGGCGCCGGCACCATCGGACAGCACGAAACCATCACGATCCTGATCCCAGGGGCGGCTGGCCTTCTGCGGTTCGTCGTTGCGGGTGGACAGCGCACGGGCGGCACTGAAACCGCCCAGGCCCAGACCGCTGGTAGCCATTTCCGAACCGCCGGCGATCATCACATCCGCTTCGCCATAGGCGATGTTGCGTGCCGCCATGCCGATGCTGTGGGTACCCGTGGTACAGGCAGTGGTCAGTGCATAGTTGGGGCCGCGCAGACCGTACTGAATGGACAGGTAGCCGGCTACCATGTTGACGATGGAGCCGGGCACGAAGAAAGGAGATATGCGTCGCGGACCACTGCTCAGCAGCAGAGCGTGGTTCTGCTCGATATTGGTCAGACCGCCGATACCCGACCCCATGGAAACGCCGATACGATCACGATTGGCATCGGTGATCTCCAGCCCGGACTCGCTCAGCGCCTGCATGCAGGCGGCAATGCCGTACTGGATGAACAGGTCCAGCTTGCGGGCTTCCTTGGCGGACATGTAGGGCTCGACATCGAAATCACGGATCGAACCACCGAAGCGGGTGTTGAACGCACTGACGTCCATGTGTTCGATCGGGCCGATGCCGCTCTTGCCCGCAACGGCGGCCTGCCAGCTGCTTTCAACCGAATTGCCGAGGGGGCTCAACATGCCCAGGCCGGTTACCACGACGCGTCTACGCGACAAAGGAGACTCCTTAATTTCAACTCTTGTGACAGCGGGCTATTGTCCGCATAAAGTCAGGGCACGGCAACTGCATGATGACCATGGGTAGTTACCTGCTGTTACGTCCCTGCCCTCCCAAGCCGAACCTGATGCCGGGCGTCGCTCCCGGTGGCTGAAGCCGGCGCACAAAAAAGCCGCAGTACTGAAACCAGGACTGCGGCTTTTTTACAACCTGCAAGCAGACTGCGTGATTACTTCTGGTGAGCGTTCACGTAGTCGATGGCTTCTTGCACGGTGGTGATCTTCTCGGCTTCCTCGTCCGGGATCTCGGTCTCGAATTCTTCTTCGAGAGCCATGACCAGCTCAACGGTGTCCAGGGAGTCAGCGCCAAGATCTTCTACAAAGGAAGCACTGTTGGTTACTTCTTCTTCTTTAACGCCGAGTTGTTCGGCAACGATTTTCTTGACGCGTTCTTCGATGGTACTCATACCTTGATCTCACTCCTGATTTGCAGTTCCGATAAGCCGGACTGCGGGTAGTTTATAGAAAGCATTCCCGATTTTTCAAGCTGGAAAACACTTCTGTCCCAAAACGCCCGGCCCAGACAGCTTGCACCGGGCCGGCTCCGGGCATATCGAGCCCTCGGATCACACAGGATCCGAGAGTTCAGCCCATGAACATACCGCCGTTTACCGGGATGGTTGCCCCGGTGATGTAGCCAGCCGACTCACCGGCCAGGAAAGCCACCACAGCGGCAATTTCCTCGGCCTGACCGAGACGTCCAAGCGGAATCTGTTCGAGCATGACCGAGCGCTGATTGTCGTTCAGCGCCCGGGTCATATCGGTGTCGATGAAACCGGGAGCCACTGCGTTCACAGTGATACCCCGTGACCCCACCTCACGCGCCAGGGCACGGGTGAAGCCTTCCATCCCGGCCTTGGCGGCGGCGTAGTTGGACTGCCCGCCATTGCCCATGCCGGCGACCACCGAGCTGATGCAGATGATACGACCCCAGCGGGCCTTGGTCATGCCACGCAGGACAGCCTTGGACAAACGGTATACCGAACTGAGGTTGGTGCCGATGACATCGTCCCACTCCTCGTCCTTCATCCGCATCAGCAGGTTATCTGCGGTGATACCCGCATTGTTGACCAAGATGGCGGGAGCACCATACTCGGCGGTGATGCGGTCCAGCACCTCGCTGACCGAGGCCGGATCGCGTACGTCAAGCTTCATGCCGGTACCGGTGAAACCCGCTTCAGTCAGCTTCTCGGCAATGGAGGCGGCACCCGCATCGCTGGTGGCAGTACCTACTACGGTAGCCCCCTGGGCGGCCAGCGCATGGGCGATGGCCTGACCGATGCCACGGCTGGCACCGGTGACCAGTGCAACCTTTCCTTCAAGACTCATATTCAGATTCCTCAGGCGAACTGGGCCAGCGCGGCGGCCAGACCGGCGGCGCTGTCCAGATTGTGAGTGGCAACGCCCTTGGCGCAGCGCTTGTTCAAGCCCGACAGAACCTTGCCGGGACCGCATTCGATAAGATCCGTGACGCCCTGGGCGGCGATGTACTCGACGCTCTCCACCCAGCGTACCGGGCTGTACAGCTGCTCGACCAGCTGGGCCCGCAGGGTGGTCATATCAGGGGCCGGGCGCGCACTGACGTTCTGCACCAGGGTGATCGCCGGCTCCTGCCAGTTCAGCTGCTCGAAATCCTTTGCCAGCTGCTCGGCCGCAGGGCGCATCAGAGCGCAGTGGGAAGGCACACTGACCGGCAGCTCGATGGCGCGCTTGGCACCGGCCGCCTTGCAGGCCTCGATGGCACGCTGCACTGCGGCTTTCTGACCGGCAACGACCACCTGGCCGGGGGCATTGAAATTGACCGCACTGACCACCTCACCCTCCGCCGCCTGGGCGCACAGATCGATGATCTGCTCATCGGTCAGACCGAGAATCGCCGCCATGGCACCTTCACCGGCAGGCACCGCCTGCTGCATCAGCTGACCCCGGCGCTCGACCAGGCGCAGGGCGTCAGCCAGACCTATGACCCCGGCCACCACCAGTGCGGAATACTCGCCGAGACTGTGGCCGGCGACGAAGGCGGGACGGGCCGCGCTGTTGGCTTCCCAGACGCGCCACAGGGCCACGGAGGCGGCCAGGATGGCCGGCTGGGTACGATCGGTACGGTTCAGCTCAGCCTCGGGGCCGTTCTGGCACAGCTGCCAGAGGTCATAGCCCAGTGCCTCAGCCGCTTCGGCAAAGGTGTCTCCGATCTGCGGGTGGTCAGCGGCCAGCTCGGCCAGCATGCCTACCGCCTGGGAGCCCTGCCCCGGGAATACGAAAGCGAGGGTTTGAGTCATGCAACCTTCCTTATCTTT
Source organism: Halopseudomonas formosensis (assembly GCF_900115905.1). Lineage (GTDB taxonomy): Bacteria > Pseudomonadota > Gammaproteobacteria > Pseudomonadales > Pseudomonadaceae > Halopseudomonas > Halopseudomonas formosensis. Next base: position 195,009 of record NZ_FOYD01000004.1, on the reverse strand, counting down.
ATCAGACAGACAGTTCGCCCTGAGATGACCGCACGGTCACCCGGGTCACAATAATTCACCTCTGCAGCGCGCCAGACGCGCGGCAATCCGCTGGGGCATGTCCGACTCACAGGCTCTGACAGCCTGTCGGATGGCCGCCTCGAAGGCCGGCTGCCCGGCGTTGCCGTGACTCTTGACCACCACACCACGCAGCCCCAGCAGCGACACGCCGTTGTACTGGTGCGGATTCAGTCGTTCGGCCATGGGTCGCAGCGCGCGACGCAGCACCGGACCCAGCAGCCGCAGCAGCAGATTGCCTGCAAAGGCCTGACGCATCTCCTGCTGCATGTATTGCACCAGACCTTCGCTGGCCTTGAGCATGACGTTGCCGACGAAACCATCACAGACCACCACATCGGCCCGATCCAGGAACAGCTCGTTGCCTTCGACATGTCCAATGTAGTTCAGCGATGGCGTATCGCGCAGCAGCTCGGACACCTCCCGCACCCGCAGGGAGCCCTTGTTGACCTCACTGCCGATGTTCAACAGTCCGACCCGCGGCTGTTCGACACCGGTGAGCTCCGATACTGCCTCGGAGCCCATCACCGCAAACTCGAACAGCTGGCGGGCGGAGCAATCCACGTTGGCCCCCAGATCCAGCACATGACAGAAGCGCCCGGCCACCGGCAAGGCGGCCATGATCGCCGGCCGCTGGATACCTTCGACGGTACCCAGCAGCGCCTTGGCCAGCACCATCAATGCCCCGGTATTGCCGGCACTCAGGCAGCCGTCGGCATGGCCGTCCCGTACCAGTTCGATGGCCACACGCATGGAGGCGTCACGCTTGCTGCGCAACACACTGGCAGGCGCGTCATCGCCATGGATGGTTTCGCTGGTATGGACAAGCCGGATACGGTCTTGGGGCAGCCGATGTTCGGCACAGAGACGGGTCATGGGCTCGGGCGAGCCGACCAGGGTAACGTGCAGGCCCGGAATCTGCTCAAGGCAGCGGGCAACAGAAGGGATAATGCAGCGGGGACCGAAGTCCCCGCCCATCACATCAACCGCAAGGCGGACTGACGTGGACAAGACACTTATTCGTCGTTGTCCTTGTTCACCACCTGACGGCCACGGTAGAAACCGTCCGGGGACACGTGGTGGCGCAGGTGGGTTTCACCAGTGGTTTGATCTACGGACAGTGCCGCGCCGGTCAGTGCATCATGCGAACGACGCATGCCACGTGCGGAACGAGACTTTTTGTTCTGCTGTACAGCCATGACTTTAAGCTCCTAAGCTCAGGTATCGCGTTTCAACTTGGCCAGCACACTAAAGGGGTTGGGCTTTTCAGCTTCTTCCTCAGGCTCCGCTTCATCAGGCTCATAGCCTGGCGGGTGCTGACATGTTCCCATCGGATGCATCGGAACCGCCGGCAGTGCCAGCAGCAGTTCATCCTCGATCAGCTCATGCAGATCGAGCGCCTCGTCATCCAGAATAACCGGTTCGTAGTGTCGGGGCAGGTTTTTCGCCGCCTCGTCACTCCCCACAAAGCCCACATCACACTCGGCGTCCAGGCCCAGCACCACCTGCTCGAGACAGCGCTGACAGATCATCGCCACGTCGATCCGGTAGTGCCCGTGCATGGTACTGACGCCCTGCTCGTCCCGGTCGAATTTCAGCTCGACCTGAGCCTCTCCCGCCGGGGCATCCAGCAGAGCGCTCAGTCGCGGCATTCTGGCGGCGGACACGGTCCCTTCGAGAACGATGCCACGGTCAACCAGACGGCGTGGTTCTATGTGTGCAGGTATGGTTCCAGACATAAGCGCGCAATTCTAGGCACCTGCCGGGTCCGTGTCAAAGCTATTTGATCAAATAACGAGATCTACCCGGCGACCGGCAGGAACAGGATAGAATCCCGCCATCATCCCTGCCGGAAAGACAAGCATGCACCCTCTGGTACTCGCCTCCAGCTCTCCCTACCGTCGACGCCTGCTGGAACAGCTTCAGCTTCCCTTCGAGTGCGCCGCACCCGACATCGACGAGACACCCCGGCCCGCCGAGACCGCCGAGCAGCTGACCCGGCGACTGGCGCTGACCAAGGCCAGGGCCCTTGCAGGACGTTACCCGCAACACCTGATCATAGGTTCGGATCAAGTGCTGCTGCTTGATGGTCAGCCGGTCAGCAAGCCGGGCAACCACGCCGCCGCCCTCGACCAGCTGCGCCGCTGCAGCGGCCGCACGGTACGCTTCAGTACCGCACTGTGCCTGCTGAACAGCGCCAGCGGCGATCATCAGCTGGCCTGCGAACCCTTCGATGTCGTATTTCGCGAGCTGGACGACGCCAGCATAGAACGCTACCTGCAGCACGAGCAGCCCTACGACTGTGCCGGCAGCTTCAGAATGGAAGGCCTGGGCATCAGTCTGTTTCAGGCCCTGCGTGGCGACGACCCCAACAGCCTGATCGGCCTGCCCTTGATCAGGCTGTGCACCATGCTGCGCAATGAGGGCGTGCAGCTGCCCTGAAACCGATCAGCGCAGCTGCGGCGCCGACAGCCCCAGATGCATCGCCAGGGTGTTGCCGATACTGGTCCCCAGCTGCCGGGAGAAGCGCTGGAACGGCGACTCCCGGTGGGTGAAATCAACCATCTCCTCCACTCCTACCAGATCCCGGGCTACTGCCGAGGCACTGGACAGGCCGTCAACCAGGCCCAGCTCCAGGGCCTGCTCACCGGACCAGACCAGTCCACTGAACAGATCCGGATGCTCCTTCAGCCGATCACCCCGCCCCTTGCGCACCTGGTCGATGAACTGACGATGGGTGGTACCCAGTACCGACTGCCAGAACTCCCGCTCATCCTCGCGCTCGGGCTGGAAGGGATCGAGGAAGGCCTTGTGCTCACCGGCGGTGTAGGTGCGACGCTCGACGCCCAGCTTGTCGAGGGTCTCGACGAAGCCGAAACCCGCCGCAGTAACGCCGATGGAGCCGACCAAGCTGGCCTTGTCGGCAAAGATCTGATCAGCCGCCGCCGCTATATAATAGGCACCGGATGCCCCCATATCGGCGATCACCGCATATACCGGAACATCAGGATGCAGGTCGCGCAGCCGGCGGATCTCGTCGTAGACATAGCCGGCCTGCACCGGGCTGCCGCCAGGGCTGTTGATGCGCAGCACCACCGCCCTGGTCTGCTCATCCTTGAACGCACGCCGCAGACTGGTCACCAGATTGTCGGCACTGGCCTCCTGGCGATCGGCGATGGTTCCCCGCACCTCGATCAGCGCAGTATGAGGCTTGTTTCCAACGGAACCCGCCCCCTCCAGCTGGCCCAAGGGCGAAACCAGAAACAGCACGCCGATCAGATAGAGAAAAGTCAGACTCTTGAAGAAGATCCCCCAGCGGCGCGCCCGGCGCTGCTCCTGAACCGAGGCCAGCAGGGTTTTCTCCAGCAGCTGCCAGGCCTTGCGATCGTCCTTCTGGTCGGCAATTTCATCGCGCCCGATCATGGGCCCCTCGGTCCATCGATCCTGTTGCATCTATAACACCTCTGTTGATTGAGTGGCCCGGAACCGGGGCAGCGCCCAGCCCTGGAATTCCTCGAATGAATGCACGCAATGCGCGGGCCGGCAGCGCCGCAGCTGCTCCTCGGTCATGGCGCCATAGGTCACCGCAATCGGAAGCACCCCGGCGTTATGCCCCATCAGGATGTCGAACTCGCTGTCACCCACCATGCAGGCGTCCGCTGCAGTCACCTCGAGCTCGGCGAGGATCTCTTCCAGCATCCGCGGGTCCGGCTTGCCGGCAGTCTCGTCGGCACAGCGGGTCACATCGAAATAGTTCTCCAGATCATGACTGGCGAGCATGCGATCCAGCCCCCGGCGGCTCTTGCCGGTGGCTACCGCCAGATTGAACCCTCCAGCCCGCAGCGCCTCAAGCGCCGCATGCACACCATCGAACAGCGCGGAGGGCTGTCGCTCCAGGTGCAGATAGTTATCGGAATAGGCCTCGACAACCTGACGAACCTCCGTGGGCCCCAGCTCCGGGTAGAGCACGGCCACCGCATCCGGCAGGGCCAGACCTATGATGTCACGCACCTCCCGGACACTGCGCACCGGCAATTGCACATCCAGGGCAGCACGCTGCATGGCGATGACGATGTTGTCGATGGAGTCGGCCAGCGTGCCATCCCAGTCGAAGATCAGGGTGTTCATTGCCCGCCCCCCGACAGACCCTGCAGGGTCCGATCCCATACCTCACCGGGCTCGGCCCGAACACTCAGCCGCTCCCCGCCCGGCAACTCACATTCCAGGGAAGCAGCATGCAAAAACAATCGCTTGCCACCCATATCTCGAATCATTCTTGAAAAGTCGTCATCCCCGTACTTGGGGTCGCCGGCAATCGGATGCCCGGCATGGCGGGCATGCACGCGAATCTGGTGGGTCCGGCCGGTGATGGGACGCGCCTCAACCAGCGTTGCCACATCACCGAAGCGCTGCACTACCCGGAATTCGGTCAGGGACTCCTTGCCTTCCGGATTGACCTCCACCATGCGCTCGCCCGAACGAAGATTGTTCTTCAGCAAGGGCGCATGCACCTTCTTCAGGTGGGACGGCCAGCGTCCGCGCACCAGCGCCAGATAGCGTTTGTCCACGCCCTTCCCCTCACCGCGCAGCGCTGCGTGCAGATGGCGCAGCATGCTGCGTCGCCGGGCTATCATCAGGCAGCCGGAGGTATCCCGATCCAGACGGTGTACCAGTTCCAGCAGCTGGGCCTCGGCCGGCAGCAGCTGGCGCATGGCCTCAATCACACCGAACTGCAGGCCGCTGCCGCCATGCACCGCCAGTCCGGCGGGCTTGTTGACCACTATCAGACCCTTGTCCTCGTAGAGAATCCCCTCTTGCAAGGCATTGAGTATGCCCTGACCAACCAGGGCCGGGGCGTCGGCTTCAGGCAGGCGAACCGGTGGGATGCGGACCAGATCCCCCGCCTGCAGGCGGTATTCGGGCTTGACCCGCCCCTTGTTCACCCGCACTTCGCCCTTGCGCAGGATGCGATAGATGAGTGTCCGGGGAGCTCCCTTCAGTCGGGTCAGCAGGTAATTGTCGATACGCTGACCGGCCTGATCATCGCTGATCTGGTCAGTCTGCACGCTGGAAGAAATAACGCAGGCATCAGTATTCATCGGGGCATGATACATTTTTTTCATTCAATTGAAGCACTTGAATAATGCTGCTATAGTCCAGCGAGCTGCGCAAAAGGCAGCTGGAGGCACGGGCATCCCCATCGGATACCGCCAGTCCTCCCAGAAATATTGATGTAGAGCCTTCGTTGAGCCCCAAAAAAAGGCAGGGCTGGCGAACCTCGAGATGAAACAGGCTGCAGGCCCAGGCTGGCAGATTATTAACCCGCTCCGCGGAAAGGCGATGGGCGGCACCGATTCGGATCGCCAAGTGATTAGGTGGAGATGCACAGCTTCAGGATGATGTGACGAGCGTTGACACTGGTTTTGGTTGTTGTCCCCGTCCGCAGTCCGGCTGATTCCTCCCTAAAGAACGTTTCTCTGTAGCGCCACAGACAGATCGAACTGCCGCTGCCCCCATGGCAGCAGCAATGTGAACTCTGAACATGGGCAAGATTGGCCCAGGCAGAAACACACCTGACACCTAACGGAAGAATCAGGTGCCGTACTCGTGTTCCGGGGAACCACTGGATACACAACGGTACTTCATGAAAAGAATGCTGATCAACGCAACTCAGCCAGAAGAGTTGCGCGTTGCGCTGGTAGATGGCCAACGACTGTACGACCTGGATATCGAATCCGGCGCACGGGAGCAGAAGAAATCCAACATCTACAAGGGCCGCATCACCCGCATCGAGCCCAGCCTCGAAGCCGCCTTCGTCGACTTCGGATCCGAACGCCACGGCTTCCTACCGCTCAAGGAAATCTCCCGCGAATACTTCTCCAAGCAGCCCGAAGGCCGGGTCAACATCAAGGAAGTTCTCAAGGAAGGCCAGGAAGTCATAGTCCAGGTCGACAAGGAAGAACGCGGCAACAAGGGCGCTGCCCTGACCACCTTCATCAGCCTGGCCGGCCGCTACCTGGTACTCATGCCCAACAACCCCCGCGCCGGGGGTATTTCCCGCCGGATCGAGGGCGAAGAGCGCAATGAGCTGCGCGAAGCACTGAACAGCCTGAACGTGCCCGCCGACATGGGCATGATCGTCCGCACCGCCGGCCTGGGCCGCAGCGCCGAGGAACTGCAGTGGGACCTGGATTATCTGCTGCAACTGTGGGAAGCCATCAAGAGTGCCGCCAGTGAACGCAGTGGCACCTTCCTGATCTATCAGGAAAGCAACGTCATCATCCGCGCCATCCGCGACTACCTGCGTCAGGATATCGGTGAAGTACTGATCGACAACCCGACCGTGCGTGACGAGGCACTCAACTTCATCAGTCAGGTGATGCCGCAGTACGCCAGCAAGGTCAAGCTGTACGAAGACAGCGTGCCCCTGTTCAACCGCTTCCAGATCGAGAGCCAGATCGAGACCGCCTTCGACCGTCAGGTCAAACTGCCCTCCGGCGGCTCCATCGTGATCGACCACACCGAGGCCCTGGTGTCCATCGACATCAACTCGGCCCGCGCGACCAAGGGTGGAGACATCGAGGAAACTGCCCTGCAGACCAACCTCGAAGCCGCCGAGGAAATTGCCCGCCAGCTGCGTCTGCGCGACATCGGCGGCCTGATCGTCATCGACTTCATCGACATGACCCCGGCCAAGAACCAGCGTGCCGTGGAAGAGCGTGTCCGCGAAAGCCTGGAAGCCGACCGCGCCCGGGTTCAGGTAGGCCGGATCTCCCGCTTCGGCCTGCTGGAGATGTCGCGCCAGCGTCTGCGTCCCTCCCTGGGTGAGACCAGCGGTATTGTCTGCCCGCGCTGTAACGGCCGCGGCACCATCCGCGACGTCGAGTCCCTGTCCCTGTCGGTACTGCGTCTGATCGAAGAAGAGGCACTGAAGGATCGTACCGCCGAAGTTCGCGCGCACGTTCCCGTGTCCGTTGCCACCTTCCTGCTCAACGAGAAGCGCGAAGCCCTGGCCAAGATGCAGGCCCGCACCGAAGTCCGCATCCTGGTGCTGCCGAACCCGCACATGGACACCCCGCACTTCGAGGTACAGCGTCTGCGCGACGACCAGGAAGCCGTCCTCAATGCCGAGTCCAGCTACACCATGAGCGCCGAGGCCGATACCGAGGAGCCGGTTCAGGTCAGCCAGACCCGGGCCATCGTTCGCCAGGAGGCGGCAGTCAAGAGCATCGCTCCGGCTCGCCCGGCCCCGGCACCGGCGCCGGCACCCGCTCCGGTTGCCGCAGCCAACCGCGCCATCCAGGAATCCCAGCCGGGCCTGATCAAGTCCCTGATCAAATCCCTGGTCGGCATGTTCTCCAGCGACAGCGGCGACGAAGCCAGCGCCCAGCCGGCCTCCCCTGCCAGCAGCAAGCCCCGTGGCGAAGGCAGCCGCAGCGGCGAGCGTCGCCCGACCCGCAACCGTCGTCAGCGCGGCGAGCGCGCTGACCGAAGCGAGCGCAGTGAACGGACTGAGAAGCCCCAGCAGCAACGTGGCGAGCGCAAGGCCGAGGTGGCGACGGACTCCCCGGCTGCCCCGTCCGGCGGCAGTAAGCCCGAGGGCAGCCCCAGCCGTCGTCGCCGCCGCAGCAGCGGTGCCGCCACCGCAGCCATCGCCAGCACCGAGGTGAGCGAGCAGCAGCGTAGCGCCGCGGCTGAGGAAGCCAACCGCCAGGAGCGGCGCCCGGCTCGCCAGGCCGAGCCTGTTGCCGCCGCGGTGGACGAGGAACAGCTGGGCGAGCAACTGCTTGACCAGGCCGATGACGACACCCGCTCCGACGAAGAGCGTCCCAAGCGTCGCTCGCGCAACAGCCAGCGTCGCCGCAACAACCGTCGCAGCCGTTCCGCCCAGGCCGACAATGCCACCGAAGCGACCAGCACCTCCGAGGCCGGAGAAGCGGCGCTGCCGGTAGCCGTCGCCGTTGCGGCCACCGAAGCCGTTGCTGCCAGCGAAGGTCAGGCACCCGCCGAGCTGGTCAGCGAGCCGGCCGTTGAGGCTGCTGCACCGGAAGTTGTGGAAGATGCGGCCCAGCCGGATGCCGCCCAGCCGAATGCGGCCCAACCGGTAGTGCAGACCCTGACCGAAGCCGCCTCGGAAATGGAGCAGTCCATCGAGAGCGCAGTGGAAACCTTCGAGGCCCAGCGCAATGACAGCGTGGCCGACGTTGAGGTCCAGGCAGAGGTCGAGGCGGAGGCCCCTGCACAGCCTGCCACCACCGAAGTGGAAGCAGCGCAGCAGCCTGAGCCCGAGGCAGCCACTGACGAGCCCGCAGTCCAGCCGCAGCCGACCGCCGAAGCCGCCATCGAGCCCGCAGAGCAGCCCGTGGAGCAGGTATCCGGCTCTTCCGAGTCTGCCGAGCAGCCGGCCGAAGAGCAGGCACCTGTTGCTGAAGCTCAGGCCGAAGCCGAAGTGCGTTCCGATCCGGTGATCCCGGCACTGACCGAGTCCGGTCGCGCCTTCAACGACCCCCGTGAAATCCGCCGTCGTCGTATGGAAGCCAAGCGCCTGGAAGAGCAACAGGCTGCCGAGGCAGCCCGTCAGGCGGAGGCAGACGCCACAGCACAGGAAGCTCCGGCCAGCGAAGAGGCCCCTGCCGACCCGGTCAGCCAGGCCATGGAACAGGCCCAGCCGGTGGCGGATGCGGTCGAGACTGCTGCCGCCGAGCAGGAAGCCGAGGTGACTACCGAGGTGGCGCAGGCCGATGTTGCCGAGCACCCTGGTACCAGCGCTCCGCAACAGCAGGAGGCTCCGCAGGAAGAGCCTGCTGCCAAGCCGGACAGCGATGAGCAGGCGCCCCGCAACTGACGGGCAGCGCCAACGAAAAAGGGATGCCATCCGGCATCCCTTTTTTTTGCTCCGGATCCGCTCCGGATCCGCTCAGTTGCCCAGCAACTGCGGCTCCATTTCCAGCTGCAACCCGAACCTGCGCTCGATATCCTGCTGAATATCCCGGGCCAGGGTCATGATGTCGCCGCCCCGGGCGCCACCCAGATTGACCAGCACCAGCGCCTGCTCCCGATGCACCCCTACCCGCTCCCGGGAATGGCCCTTCCACCCGGCCTGCTCGATCAGCCAGCCGGCGGCCAGCTTGACGCTGCCATCGACCTGCGGGTAATGCGGCATGCCCGGCCAGCGCGCCAGCATGGCCGCTGCCTGCTCGGCCGATACCAGGGGGTTCTTGAAGAAACTGCCGGCGTTGCCCAGCTGTGCCGGGTCGGGCAGCTTGCTGCGGCGGATATCGCATACCAGACGACTGATAACCCGACTGTCCGGCTGTTTCAGCCCGAGGGCCTGCCAGGCAGCAGCCAGGGGAGCGTAATCCAGTCGGGGAACAGGTCGGGTATGCAGACGCAGACGCACGCGCAATATCACGTAGCGACCGGGCTGCTGCTTGAACAGGCTGTCGCGGTAGGCGAAACGGCAGTCTTCCCGGTTCAGCCAGCACAATGATCCGGTGCGTCTGTCCAGCGCCTGCAGGCTGTCGAACAGGTCACACAGCTCGACGCCGTAGGCACCGATATTCTGCACGGGGGCAGCGCCCACGGTGCCAGGTATCAATGACAGATTCTCCAGACCGTGCAAGCCCAGATCCAGGCTCCAGCCCACCAGCCGATGCCAGTTCTCCCCGGCTTCGGCCTCGATCAGCGCGCTGTCGCCGTCGCGCCGAACGACCCGTCGGCCACGGCTGCGCATGACAACGGTCAGTCCCGATACCGGCCCGGCCAATACCAGATTGCTGCCGCCGCCGAGCAGCTGTACCGGCCAACCCCTCTGGTCGGCCAGCGCCAGCGCCTCGCGCAGCTCGGCGTCACTGTGCACCAGGCACAGCTGCTCAGCGCACTCGTCTATGCCAAAGGTATTGAGCGGTGCCAGGCTGGCACCGCGTATGCATTCGAGGCCCATCAGCCGGCAGCCAGCAGCTGCCGGACCCGCTCCAGATCCTCGGGCGTGTCAACTCCCGCCGGTGGCACCTGACAGGCGTCGGCCACATGGATACGGCAGCCGAACCACAGCGCCCGCAGCTGCTCGAGCGACTCGCAGGTTTCCAGCGGGCTGGCCGGCCAGCGCACATAGTCATGCAGAAAGCCGACCTTGTAGGCATAGAGGCCAATGTGCCGGCGGAACAGCGCGCCTTCGGGCAGTGTTTCCGGCCGCCCGTCGGCAAAGGCATCCCTGTTCCAGGGCATGGGCGCGCGACTGAAATACAGGGCAAAGCCCTGATGGTCGGTGACGACCTTGACCGCATTGGGGTTGAACAGGGTCTGCACATCATCCAGGGGTTCGGCAAGGGTGGCAATGCTGGCCTCGGGGAACGCGCGCAGATCCGCCGCCACCTGGTCGATGAGCGCCGGGGGAACCATGGGCTCGTCGCCCTGGACGTTGACCACATGCTCCTGATCGCCCAGCCCCAACAGACTGGCCACCTCCTGCAGGCGGTCGGTACCGGAGGGATGATCCTCCCGGGTCAGCACGGCGTCGGCGCCGAAGGCCCGGCAGGCATCAAGGATGCGGCGGTCGTCGGTCGCTACCGTGACTGTGGCGGCACTGCTGCGCCGGGCCTGCTCCCAGACGTGCTGGATCATGGGTTTGCCGGCGATATCCTGCAGCGGTTTGCCGGGCAGGCGGGTGGAGGCGTAACGGGCGGGAATGATGACGTGGAACATTGTCAGTGATCCAGCTTCTCGTCAGCGTCCAGCGGCCGCGCCTCGTTTTCCAGCATCACCGGTATGCCATCGCGAACCGGATAGGCCAGACCATCGGCACGACACCACAGTTCGGTCTTGTCCTGGTTCTGCACCAGCGGCCCCTTGCACAGGGGGCAGGCGAGAATGTCGAGCAGTTTCGGATCCATCATCACACTCCGATCAATGGGTAGGTTGGCTGCCGGGCTGCAGATGCCGGTCCAGCCCGGCGTCCAGTGCGGCAACGAATTCAGTGCTCAATATGGCATCGACACTCAGGTACCACCAGTTGTCGCGGGCAAAGGCCGCACACTTGACGGCGTCCTTCTCAGTCATGATCAGTGGCTCGCCCCGGTCGAAGGCCGCAAAGCTGTTTTCATTGTACTGGGCGTGATCGGCAAAGGCATGGACTTCCGGCAGGAATCCGAGACTTTCCAGGGTCTGGCGGAAGCGATCGGGATTGCCGATACCGGCGACGGCCTGAACCCGGGGCGGCGCCGACCATGCATCGGGCCTGACCCGCTCGCCGGTCTTCATATTGACCAGTTCGCCGGGTTGCAGTCCCATGGCGTAACCATCGGCGCTGTCATCGGTTGCACCGGTACGTACAACCAGGTCCACTTCCCGCAACCGGCTCGCCGGCTCGCGCAACGGGCCCTCCGGCAGACAGCGACCGTTGCCCAGTCCTCGACCATGGTCGATCATTACCAGTTCCAGCGTGCGCCCGAGGCGATAGTGTTGCAAACCGTCATCACTGACGATCACATCCACCGGGGCCTGCTCGAGCAGATGGCGCGCGGCGCGGGGCCGATCCGGATCTATCACCAGCGGCACCTGGCAACGGCTGGCGATCAGCAGCGGCTCGTCGCCCACCTGCTCGGCACTGTCCTGGGTGGGCTGCACCAGCCAGGGCCAGGTCGGCGGTCTGGCGCCGTAGCCGCGACTGACCACACCCACGCGCAATCCCCGGTTGCGCAGATGCTCCACCAGCCAGATCACCATGGGCGTCTTCCCGGTCCCGCCCAGGGTGATGTTGCCCACCACGATCAGCGGAACCGGGGGCTGCCAGCTGGCAGCGGGATCACTCAGGTAACGGCGGCGACGACGCTCGGCAATGCGCTGGTACAGCCATGACAGAGGCCTGAGCAGCCACAGCCCTCCGTGATGCCCGTACCAGGCACGCAGCAGGTTCTGCTGCAGGTCCGGTGTCCGCCTCATGGCGCTGGCTGTTCCATCTCGTTGGTGGTCAGGCGCAGGCGGCTGAAGCCCTCCTGTCCTGCGGCGTCCATGGCTGTAATGACGGCCTGGTGGGGCGTGTTTGCATCTGCGGTGATGACCACCGGCAGGCTCCGGTCACTGCCCGCTTCCCGGACCAGGGCGGCACGGATGCTGTCGAGCCCCGGATTGACCAGGGTCTTGCCGTTGATGGCCACTTCCCCGCTAACGGAAATGAGCACTTCGATCTGCTGTACCGACGCGTCGGCGTACTCGCCGGAGACCGACTCGGGCAGATCGACTTTCAACTGGGTTTCCCGGGTGAAGGTGGTCGAGACCATGAAGAAGATCAGCAACAGGAATACCACGTCGATCAGTGGTGTCAGGTTGATGTCCGTCTCGACCCGGGTCCTGCGTCGGAAATTCATGATCAGCTTCCCTTGGCCGCAGTGGTGGCGCGGCGTGCAGCGCGCCTGGGCTCGGTTGCTGCGGTCGCATTCTCGGCAGCTGCGCCGTTATTGCCCAGCTCCCGCTGGCCCTGAATGACCTCTACCAGCTTGGTGGCTTCCTGCTCCATCGCCACCACCAGCTCATCGACCCGGCGCACCAGGAAGCGGTGGAAGAACAGCGCCGGAATGGCCACCGTCAGACCGGCGGCGGTGGTGATCAGCGCCTTGGAAATACCCCCGGCCAGTACCGCGGTATTGCCGGTGCCCTGCAGCATGACCGCGTTGAACACATCGATCATGCCGATCACGGTGCCCAACAGACCGAGCAGTGGAGACACCGCGGCGATGGTACCCAGGGTACTCAGGTAGCGCTCGAGCTCGTGGATCACCTTGGTGGCTGCTTCCTGGATGCATTCCTTCATCACTTCCCGGCCATGGTGGGCATTGGCCACACCCGCGGCCAGCACCTCACCGAGGGGCGACCCGGCCCGCAGGCTCTTGAGGCGATTGGCGTCCAGCTGCCCCTCCTTCACCCAGCGCCAGACCTGGGCCACCAGGCTGGGCGGTGCCACGCGGCTTACACGCAGCGTCCACAGCCGCTCGAGGACGATGGCAGCAGCAACTACCGACGAAAGAATGATCGGCAGCATCAGCCAACCACCGGCCTGAATTATTTCCCACACGGGCGTTCCCTCCACTGTTGGTCTTTGCGGTCACGACGACGGATGCCATTGGCTTCCGCTCAATCCGCCCCCGCCTCAGTCTCATGCCAGAAGCGTTGTGCACGCTGACGCCAGGTCCATGCCTGACGGGACTTCCCTGTGTCATCCAGGACATAGCGTATCGCTCCGGCGGTGGCAGTATAAACCGGTTCCGCATCCAGTTCGCGGTATCGTGCCACAACTCCGGGATGAGGGTGACCATATTGGCTGTGGCGCCCGGCACTGAATACCACCCAGCGCGGATTGACCGCCCGGATGAAGGCGTAGGACGAGGAGCTGCGGCTGCCGTGGTGCGGTGCCAGCAGCAGATCGGCACTCAGCACCTGCCTGAGCATCTGATACTCACCACGCACGCCCACATCCCCGGGCAGCAGCACCGCCCTGTCCCCGACTACGACACGCAGCACACAGGACTGCTCGTTGGCAGATGCAGGTGGTGGCGGACTGTAGAGGATCTCGAAGCGCACCCCATCCCAGCTCCAGCCCTGCCCCGGCACACAGGCCTCGGCGCCGAGACTGGCATCCTGATCAGCTGCCTGCCCGGCGAGAACCCGGGTCACCGGCATATGGCGGACAATGAAGAGCGCACCGCCGGCGTGATCATTATCGGCGTGACTCAGCAGCAGCAGATCCAGCCGGCGCACCCCCAGCGACAGCAGCGCAGGGTGTACTACTGCTTCTCCCAGATCGAAACCGCCGCCAAGGCGTGCACCGGCATCGTAGAGCATGGCATGCTCGCGGGTCTGCAGCAGCACTGACAACCCCTGCCCCACATCCAGCACGGTGACCCACAGCTCCCCGGGCCCGGGCCGTGACTGTGGTGGCCATGCCAGTGCCAGAATGCAGGCCAGCGCCGGCATCCACAGCAGGCGAGCCAGGGGACTGAGCAGTGCGACAACCCCGGCCAGCCCCAGCAGGAAGCCCCACCACCCCGGGAATGCCAGCCGTTCGGCAGGGCGCCACTGCGCCAGCCAGTCCAGCCCGGCGAACAGCGCATTGAGCGCGGCGGCAGCCAGCTGCACCAGCCAGGGCCAGTCCAGCAGCAACTGCATCAGGGTGCCGGCCAGCGCAGCCGGCACCACCACCAGACTGACCCAGGGGATGGCGATGATATTGGCCAGCGGGGAGCTGAAACTGCCGGGCATCGACCAGAGGTACAGCCAGGGCCAGAGACCGATGAACACCACCCACTGGGCCCGCCCCCAGCGCCACCAGAGGCCCCTCGTCGCCAGACGTGACCCCATTCCGTAGAGCAGCAAGGCGACGGCCACGAAGGACAGCCAGAATCCCGCACGCAGCGGCGCCGCCGGGTTGTATGCCAATACGGCGGCAACCGCGATGAGCCACAGGGTCCAGAGCCCGGGCTGACGGTACAGCAGCTGCACCAGCAGCCCGAGGGTGATCATCAGCAGGGCTCGCTGCACCGGCACCTCGAAACCCGCGAGCAACGCATACACGGCAGCAACTGCGACAACCACCGGGATTGCGAGCCACAGCCTCGGCCAGGGCCAGTGCAGCGCGCCGGCACGCCCCAGCAGGGTGATCACGCCGAAAACCGCCGCGGCGAGCATGCCGACATGAAGACCCGAGATCACCATGAGATGCGCAGTACCTGTGGCCTGCAATACCTGCCAGTCCTCGCGGCTCAGCACGCTCCTGTCGCCCACCACCAGTGCCATGAGCCGTTCGCCGCCCGGCTGCCCGGCCAGCACCGTCGAAAGCTGGTCCCTGATGGTCTGGCGCAGCCGAACCACCGGCGAGGTGCGGACGGGCTCCTCCAGCCGTTCTCCCCTGCGGATGCTGCCCAGGGCGCCGATGCCCTGGGCGTAGAGCCAGGCTTCGTAATCGAAGCCGCCCGGATTGGCCATTCCGGCGGGACGACGCAGACTCAGTTCGAAGCGCCAGTGTTCGCCGGGATTGACCGCTTCTCCAGCGAACCAGTGCACCCGGGTCAGCGGCAGGGTCAGGCCCTCCAGACTACGCACCTGCTCGATCTCGAAGCGCCAGCCGGTGTCGGTAGGCTGTGGCAATCCGCGAATGCGCGCGGTCACTTCCATACGGCTGCCATCCAGTTCGGCCGGCAGCCGCTCTGCCAGTTGCTGGTGATGATGAAAGCAGGCCCAGAACAGGCCCGCGGCAAAAGGCAGCAGGTAGCGCAGCGGACGCAGGCGCCAGCCCAGCAGGCCCGGCAGCCAGGCCAGCGCTACCAGCCACAGGGGTGGCAGACCCGACCAGGCCAGCGGCAGCAGCAGCCCGGCAATCAGGCTCAGCAGGATCAGCGGCACGACCATGTGTAAAATCCGGTTTCCTTAAACTCCCCCTCGATGGTAGTGCTGGCCGCCGGTTGGGGTCATAATCTCCCTTCAGCCGCCAACCCGACCACCTGCGATGCCACGTGAGCTACTGAAGCGCTACATGCCCAACCCGGAATGGATCAAACGCAACAAGTCGCTGCGTTTTCTGGGGACGGTGCTGCATGATCCGAACCTCTGGCACATCACCCGCCACAGCGTGGCCCGGGCCATAGCCTGCGGGCTGTTCGTCGCCCTGCTGCCCATCCCCATGCAGATGCTGGTCTCAGCCTTCCTCGCGGTGATCGTTCGGGCCAACCTGCCGATTTCGGTGGGCCTGGTCTGGCTGACCAATCCGATCACCATGCCACCGGTATTCTTCGCCCAGTACAAGATCGGCACCCTGCTGCTCGGTGCACCCGAGCGCAGCATGCCGATGGAACTGTCGATTGCCTGGCTGACCAGTGAGATCCAGCATATCTGGCAGCCGATGCTGGTCGGCTCCCTGCTGACGGGGGTGATCGCCGCTACCCTGGGGTATTTCGGTACCCTGTTGTATTGGCGATTCTGGGTGGCGCGCAACTGGAAGCGCCGCAAACTGCGACGCCGTCGTCAGTCCTGAGGGGAACTAGAGCTCACGCTCGACAAGTCGTCCTTCGCTGAGGGTCAGCGCCCGGTCCATCTGCGCGGCCAGTCCCAGGTCGTGGGTAACAACCAGAAAGGCCGTCTGCAGTCGCTGGCTGAGCTCCAGAATCAGTTGCTGGACGCTGCGGGCGGTGTGCTGGTCAAGGTTGCCGGTGGGTTCATCAAGCAGCACACAGGCCGGCTCGTTGATCAGCGCCCGGGCGATGGCGACACGCTGACGCTCGCCGCCGGACAGCTCCGCCGGCTTGTGACCGGCACGCTGGGCCAGACCCACCCGCTCGAGCATGGCCATACCCCGCTGACGCGCCTCGCCGATGGGAGTCGAGCCGATCAGCAGCGGCATGCATACGTTCTCCAGCGCGGTGAACTCCGGCAGCAGATGATGGAACTGGTAGACGAAACCCAGCTCGCTGTTGCGCATCCGGCCACGCTCGGCCTCCCTGAGCGCGGACACCTGACGCCCGGCCAGCCAGACCTCGCCACTGGTGGGCGTATCCAGGCCGCCCAGCATGTTCAGCAGCGTGGTCTTGCCCGAGCCGGAACTGCCGACGATGGCCACCCGCTCCCCGGCGCGCAGCAGCAGGTCGACATCCTGCAGCACCTGCAGACTCTGGGGACCGACCGCGTACTCCTTGCTCAGGCTGCGGCATTCCAATACTACTTCAGTCATAACGAAGGGCCTCCGCCGGTTCAGTACGGGATGCGCGCCAGGCCGGATACAGCGTGGCAAGGAAGCTCATGCCCAGGGCCGCGCCACAGATGACGATCACGTCGGTCCAGATCAGCTGGGAAGGCAGATAGCTGATGAAGTACACATCCGAGCTGAGAAACTGGATACCCAGCAGCTTCTCCAGACCGGCGACCATCTCCGACACATTCAGCGCCGCCAGCACTCCGAGGACACCACCAACCAGAGTGCCGACCACCCCGATCACCGACCCCTGGACCATGAAGATGCCCATGATGGTCCCCGGCGAACAGCCCAGGGTGCGCAGGATGGCGATGTCCGCCTTCTTGTCGGTCACCACCATCACCAGGGTCGAGATGATATTGAACGCCGCTACCGCGATGATCAGGATCAGCAGCAGCCCGATCATGGTTTTTTCCATACGGATGGCTGCAAACAGGTTGCCATGGCTGCGGGTCCAGTCCTGGGCGTAGTAACTGCCCGACAGGGTCGTTACCAGATCCCAGGCCACGCTGGGCGCCTGGAACAGGTCATGCAGCTGCAGGCGCACGCCCTGCACCTGCCCCGGCTGCCAGCGGCTCAGACGAGCCGCATCGGCAACATGGACCATGGCCATGGAGGCATCCAGCTCGGCGCCCACCTTGAAGATGCCCACCACATGGAAGCGCTTGAGCCGCGGAAACACACCGGCCGGGGTAACCGAGGCCTCGGGCATGACGAAGGTCAGCTTGTCGCCCAGCTGCACACCGAAACGGCGAGCGATCAGCTCGCCGATGACGATGCCGAACTCCCCTTCCCGCAGCTCCTCGAGACTGCCCGCCTGCATGTGATTGCCGATGATCGACACACGCTGTTCGGCCTCGGGATCTATACCGGTCGCCAGTACCGGAGCGACGCTGCCGTTATGGGTCAGCATGCCCTGCATCTGGATGAAGGGCGCCACTCCGACCACCTGCGGGTGCTGCTCCAGCTGCGTGGCCAGCGTACGCCAGTCGTCGATCGGCTGATAACCGTTGATGCTGGCATGGGGCACCATGCCGAGGATGCGGGTACGCAACTCGCGGTCGAAGCCATTCATGACCGACAGCACCAGGATCATCACCAGTACTCCCAGTGTGAGCCCCAGCATGGATATCAGTGAAATGAAGGAAATGAAGTGGTTTCGACGCTTGGCCCGCGTGTACCGCAGACCGATGAAGAACGGTAGGGGTCTGAACATGGAATACCAGTTTACCTGTGGGATGGACCCGATGAATGGCTGTTCGGCTGCACATGTTACACTGAAACCGGTCCCGGTAAACCAGCAAGGTCAGATGTCATGCGCCCAGATAATCCGCCCGATGTACATGCCGGTTATTTCCAGCTCCAGGATCATCTGGCGATGGATTTCCGGCTGACGGAGCCACCGGGGGACACCCCCTCGGACAACCCCGACTCGCCTTTGTTCGGCATGCTCGGCGAGCTGCAGGTGCTCGAGCACGAATCCCAGCACCTGCTGCGCCAGATCGGCGAACGGGACCGGGTACTGGCCGCCTGTCTGAAGACCTTCAGCAAGCGCATCGACCTGCTTGCGCAGGCCACTGCCCTGCAGCTGACCAGCGACCTGGGCAGTCCCATGCCGGTGGTGATCAGCGAGGCCGGCCTGAGCTTCACCACCGACACCCCGCTGGAACCCGGTCAGTGGATAGCCCTGCGCCTGCTGCTGTCGAATGTGACAGGGATGGCAACCCTGGCACGGATCGCCGACTGCCGGCAGGATCCTGCTTCCGGACATTACACGATACAGGTAAGCTTCCATCACAGTGAAACCCAGCGCCAGTTGCTGGCCAGGTACATAGTGCAGCGACAGGCGCAGGACATCCGTGCCGCCAAACAGAACGAAAGGACCTCGACATGATGCGACTATTGCCCCTTGCCCTCAGTGCTGCCCTGCTCGCGGCTACACCGGCCCAGGCCGACACCCTGACCATTCCCCTCGGGGAGCAGGCCGGGTCGGTACAGCAGAGCCTGCCGAAGCGGGGCACCAGCAGGGCCCAGGTACAGCGCACCCACGGCGAGCCGACTACCCGCCATGCGGCAGTGGGCCAACCGCCCATCACCCGCTGGGATTACCCCGGCTACAGCGTCTACTTCGAATATGACCACGTGATCCACGCGGTGCGTCATCACACTCCACGCAGCAGCAACTGATCTACAGGGAGCAACATGCTCATATACGGCCACCGGGGTGCCCGCGGCGAAGCACCGGAAAACACCCTGGCCAGCTTTGCCAGTGCCCTGCAGGCCGGAGTCACCCGCGTTGAGCTGGACCTGCACCTGTCCGCCGATCACCAGTTGATGGTGATCCACGACCCGACCCTGCAACGCACTACCGGTATCCGCGGCCGCGTCGCCGCCCATACCGCCGAACAGCTGGGCCGCATGGATGCCCGTCTGGGTCTGAAAGGATGGCCCGACCCCTGCCCCATTCCGACCCTTGAGCAGCTGTTCCAGACCTTCCCGCAGTTCGAGCACTATCAGCTGGAAGTCAAGAGCGGCTCCAGAGGCCAGGCCGGTGCAGTACTCGAGGCGATCACCGATCTGGTGGGCCGCTACCAGCTGCACGACAAGGTGGTGATCACATCGGCCAGCCGCGATCTGCTGCGCCATGCCAGAAACAACCAGTGCCCCCTGCCCACCGGCCTGGTGGAGGAATACGGCATGCTCGATCCGGTGAAAAGCGCACTGCGCTACCAGTGCCGCTTTCTCGCCCTGAGCTGGAAGCTCTGCACTCCTGCCCGCGTAGCCCAGGCCCAGAGCCACGGGCTGCACGTATCGGTCTGGACGGTGAACGAGCCATCGCTGATGCTGAAATTGCGGGACATGGGCGTGGACAGTCTGATAACCGATGTACCGCACCTGGCCATGACGGTTCTGAGCGCTCGGCCCAGCCCCGCGCCCCAGCCCGCCGATTAGCTTCTGACGGCGTGTCGTGGCGGGGGCGTAGCAATGCAGAGGCCTGCAAGGAACTCACCCCCGCCAGGCAAGTCAGAACAACCGCCCCAATCCATCCAGTGCCGCTACCCGATAGGCTTCGGCCATGGTCGGATAGTTGAAGGTGGTGTTGACGAAATACTTGATGGTATTGGCCTCACCCTTCTGGTTCATGATGGCCTGACCGATGTGCACGATCTCCGAGGCCTGGTCACCGAAGCAGTGGATGCCCAGCACCTGCAGCGTCTCGCGATGGAACAGGATCTTCAGCATGCCCACCGGTTCGCCACTGATCTGCGCCCGGGCGGTGTTCTTGAAGAACGCCTGACCCACTTCGTAGGGAACCCGCTCCGCAGTCAGCTCACGCTCGGTCTTGCCCAGCGAACTGATCTCCGGAATGGTGTAGATACCGGTGGGCACGTCATCGACGAAACGCCAGCTGTCGTTCTCGACGATATTGCCCGCAGCCGAACGCCCCTGGTCGAAGGCCGCACTGGCCAGGCTCGGCCAGCCGATCACATCACCCGCCGCGTAGATGTTGGGCACCTCGGTGCGATAATGCTCATCCACCGTCAGCTGGCCTCGACTGTTGGCCTGCAGACCAACATTCTCCAAACCCAGGCCGTCGGTATTACCGGTACGACCGTTGCACCAGAGAAAGGCGTCGGCCTTGATCTTCTTCCCCGACTTCAGGTGCAGCACCACACCGCCGTCCTGAAGCCCCTCGACTTTCTCGTACTCTTCGTTATTGCGAATCAGCGCCATGTTCGCGCGCAGATGGTAGCTGAGGGCATCCGAAATCTCGTCGTCAAGGAAACTCAGCAGCCGGTCACGGTTGTGGATCAGATCGACCTTCACCCCCAGACCGCAGAAGATGGAAGCGTACTCACAACCGATCACCCCCGCACCGTAGATGATCAGGGTGCGCGGCGTGTGATTGAGCTTGAGAATGGTGTCGCTGTCATAGATCCGCGGGTGGTTGAAATCGATATCCGCCGGGCGGTAGGGCCGTGAACCGGTAGCGATGATGACTTCCTTGGCTACCAGGCGGTCCACGGCGCCATCCTGATTGACCAGCTCGATGGTGTTGCTGTCGGCAAAACTGCCCTTGCCATAGAACAGATCGATACGGTTGCGCGCGTAATAGCTGTGGCGCGACCGGACCTGCAGGTTGATCACCGCCTCGGCACTTTTCAGAACATCGGGAAAGGAAAAATCCCGGGGTTCGGCAATCACTCGGAACATGGGATTGGTATTGAACTGAATGATCTGCTTTACCGAATAACGCAACGCCTTGGAGGGGATGGTGCCCAGATGAACGCAGTTGCCGCCCACCATGTTCCGCTCCTCGACCACCGCTACCCTGCGCCCGAGCTTGGCGGCGTTGACCGCGGCGCCCTCTCCCGCCGGGCCAGCGCCCAGCACTACCACATCATAGTTGTAAACAGCCATTCACCTTCTGCCTGTATGGATTCGCTATTGGTATATAAACCGGCTCACCCTCACATTATCTGTCTTGTTCACGGGCCGACGCGTCGTAGAAACCGACGCCGCCGGACTCCGCGGGGTCCTGCTTCGATTCTTCGCATTTGGCGGGGTTACCGCCACAGATGGTGCAGCTGGTATCGATGCCTGCTGCCCCCATACCACCGCAGGATCCCGCGATGGGCTTGCGTCCGGCCATGACGCCAACCGCCATGCCCGCCACGCATAACAACATTACCGCAAAGGTAACAAGCCAAAGCATGATCTACTCCTCGCCCTGCTGCAGGGCCTTGAATCGAGGGGTGCTGCGCGAGACGAAGCCGTCCCCCTCGCGAATGACGAACAGGGCGGCCAGATCGTGCTCCAGGGCATATTTCCAACCCTCCTCGCTGCCCTTGACCAGCAACACCGTGGACAGGCCGTCCGCCCAGGCGGCGGAGGGATGCAGCACGGTCACTGCCGCCAGGTCCTGCAAAACGGGGCTGCCACTCACCGGGTCGAAGGTATGCGAATAGCGCATGCCGTCCTGCTCGAAGAAGTTGCGGTAGTCCCCGGAGGTCGACACGCTGTAGCCGCGCAATGGCAGTACCAGCTGTGCCACCCGGCTCTCGTCGCGGGGCTCTTCCACGGCAATGCGCCATGGCAGGCCACCGGGCTTGAGACCGTCCGCCCTGAGCTCTCCGGTAAGCTCTACCATATAACTTTCGATGCCCATTGCAATCAGACGTTCAGCTACCCGGTCGACCATGTAGCCAGCGGCAAGGCCGCTGATGTCGAGCTCCAGCTCCCGGTCCTTGCACAGCTGCTGCCCGCTCACATGCAGAAACTCCTGCCCGGTGCGCTCCATTGCTGCAGCAATGGCGGTCGCTTCCGGTATCCGGGGTTCTTCATCGCCATGGAAGCCCCAGAGTCGCATCAGCGGCCCCAGGGTGATGTCGAAGCTGCCTTCGCTCTGCTCATGCAGCGTATCCGCCAGTTCGACCAGCTCGAGAATGGACGTGGGCATGTCCTGACAGGTGCCGGCCGGCGCAGCGTTGAAGCGTGACAACAGGGAGTTGGGGCGCCAGGTGGAAGCGACCTCCTCGAAGTCCTCGAGCATCTCGTCCAGTTGCTGCTTCACCTCCTGCTCGGCAGGTGTGTTGGCGTCGGACACCCACTTGATCGAGTAGGTGCTGCCCATGGTGCTGCCGTAGATCTCGACAACGGACTCGCTGGAATTGAAACAGCCCATCAGGGCTGCTGCCAGGGCAGCAACACTGATGGGCTGGATGAGGCGACGCAACATGTCAGCCGCCGAAGTCATCGAGCAGGATGTTCTCCGGCTCCACACCCAGGTCCTGAAGCATCTTGATGACCGAGGCGTTCATCATCGGCGGTCCACACATGTAGTACTCGCAATCCTCCGGAGCCGGATGATCCTTGAGGTAGTTCTCGTAGAGCACGTTATGGATGAAGCCGGTCGGGCCGGTCCAGTTGTCCTCCGGCAGCGCATCGGACAGTGCCAGATGCCACTCGAAGTTCTCATGCTCGGCGGCCAGCTTGTCGTACTCCTCGACGTAGAAGGCCTCGCGCAGGGAGCGGGCGCCGTACCAGAAGGAGATCTTGCGCTTGGTCTTGATGCGCAGCAGCTGATCCATGATGTGCGAGCGCATCGGCGCCATGCCGGCACCACCACCGATGAACACCATCTCCGCGTCGGTATCCTTGGCGAAGAACTCACCGAAGGGACCGTATACGGTGATCTTGTCACCCGGCTTCAGGCTGAACACATAGGACGACATGATGCCCGGCGGGATATCGTCGCGCCCGGGCGGCGGCGTGGCCACGCGGATGTTGAACTTGACGATGCCCTTCTCTTCCGGATAGTTGGCCATCGAATAGGCGCGGATCACCGGCTCGTCTACCTTGGATACGTAGCGCCAGATATCGAACTTGTCCCAATCCGGGCGGAATTCCGGCTGGATGTCGAAATCCTTGTAGTGAACGGTGTGCGGCGGGCACTCCAGCTGGACGTAGCCGCCGGCACGGAAGTCCACGTTCTCGCCTTCGGGCAGACGCAGGGTCAGCTCCTTGATGAAGGTCGCCACGTTCGGGTTGGACTCGACCGTGCACTCCCACTTCTTGACCCCGAACACCTCCTCCGGAACCTGAATCTTCATGTCCTGCTTGACCGGGGTCTGACAGGACAGGCGCCAGCCTTCACGGGCCTCGCGCTTGTTGAAGTGGGACTCCTCGGTAGCCAGCATACCGCCGCCACCGCTCTCGACGATGCACTTGCACTGAGCACAGGTGCCGCCGCCGCCACAGGCGGAAGAGAGGAAGATGCCATTGTCGGCGAGGGTACCCAGCAACTTGCCGCCAGCCGGCACCGTGATGGTCCGCTCACCGTTGATTTCGATACTCACATCACCGCTGGAGACCAGGCGGGAACGTGCGAGAAGGATGATCACCACCAGCGCCAGCACGATGCCGGTGAACATTCCGATGGGTAACAGTAGATCTACTATCGACATGTCCATTCCTTACAGTTGTACGCCGGAGAAGGACATGAAGCCCAGCGACATCAGGCCCACAGTGATAAAGGTGATACCCAGACCGCGCAGCCCCTCGGGAACATCACTGTACTTCAGCTTTTCACGGATAGCGGCCAGCAGAACGATGGCCAGCGCCCAGGACAGACCGGAGCCGACACCGTAGACCACGCTCTCGCTGAAGTTGTAATCGCGCTCGACCATGAACAGGGTGCCACCCATGATGGCGCAGTTCACGGTGATCAGCGGCAGGAAGATACCCAGAGCGCCGTAGAGGGCCGGAATATACTTGTCCATGACCATTTCCATGATCTGCACCAGCGCAGCGATCAGGCCGATGTAGCACAGCAGACCGAGGAAGCTCAGATCCGCCTCGGGCAGACCGGCCCAGGCCAGGGCGCCATCACGCAGTACATAGGTATACAGCAGGTTGTTCGCCGGGACGGTGACCACCTGCACCACCACCACGGCGATACCCAGCATCAGCGCCGTTTCCACCTTCTTGGAAATCGCCAGGAAGGTACACATGCCGAGGAAGAAAGCCAGGGCCATGTTCTCGACGAACACCGCCTTGACGAAGAGACTGATGTAATGCTCCATCAGTAGGCCTCCTTGTTGGATACCTGAGGTGCCATCTTGTATTCCGGAACTTCGATCTGTTCACGCTTCCAGGAGCGCAGAGCCCAGATGAAGAGACCGATCAGGAAGAACGCCGAGGGTGGCAGCAACAGCATGCCGTTGGGCAGATACCAGCCGCCGTTGTTGACGGTCGGCAGTATGGTGTAGCCGAACAGCGAACCGGCACCGAGCAGCTCCCGGACGAAGCCCAGAGCCAGCAGCATCACACTGTAGCCCAGACCATTGCCGATACCGTCGAAGAACGACAGCACCGGCGGGTTCTGCATGGCAAAACCTTCGGCACGGCCCATGACGATACAGTTGGTGATGATCAGACCGACGAACACCGACAGCTGCTTGCTCAGTGCGTAGGCAAAGGCCTTGAGCACCTGGTCGACCACGATCACCAGCGAAGCGATGATGACCACCTGTACGATCATCCGGATGGCGCTCGGAATCTGGCTGCGGATCAGTGAGATGAACATGCTGGAGAAACCGGCTACCAGCGTCAGTGCAATACACATGACCAGCGAGGTCTTGAGGTTGGAGGTGACCGCCAGAGCCGAACAGATACCCAGGATCTGCAGACCGATCGGGTTATTCTTGAAAACGGGATCCAGCAGGACACCGCTGATTGTGTGCTTGGACATGATCAGACCTCCCCTGCGCGAAGATTGTTGATGAAGGCACCGAAGCCGTTCTCACCCAGCCAGAAGTGCAGCAGATTGTTGACGCCATTGGCGGTCAGGGTCGCGCCCGCCAGACCATCGACCTGATGCGAGGCATCCGGGCCGGTGGAATCGGCACCGCCCTTTACCAGGCGGATGGCGACGTTGCCATTCTCGTCGTAGACCTGCTTGCCGGGCCACTGCCCGCGCCAGCGCGGGTTGTCCACCTCACCACCCAGACCGGGGGTTTCGGCGTGCTGGTAGAAGCCCAGGCCCTGCACCGTGGTCAGGTCGCTCTCCAGTGCAAGGAAGCCATGCAGAGTGGACCACAGACCGTAGCCGCGAATCGGAAGTACCAGGGTTTCCATGTCACCGCTGGCGTCTTCCACGATGTAGACCACGCTGAACTTCTCAAGGCGCTTGATCGAGGCAATATCCTCGGCGCCAGTCAGCACACGACTGGTGCTCGGCTCCCGGGCAGCGGCCAGCGGATCGAAGGTCGTGGGGTCATGTTCGTCACTGAACTGCCCCGTTTCCAGATTCACCAGACGAGCCACGATGCGCTCGTCGAACAGACGCTGCACGTCCGCGGCGGACATGCTGGGATCGCCCAGACCGGCAATCGCCAGGATGTTGCGCTGCTTGTCCAGCTGGCTGTTGACCACCTGAATGGGCTTGAGTGCGACGGCCGCACCGGCCACCAGCACCGAACACACCAGGCAGACCAGAAGTGCGACCAGCAGCGTGCGAGCGGTAGATTCTTTCTGATTAGACATTGCGCGCCAGCCTCCGCTTGATGTTCGCCTTGACTACAAAATGATCAATCAGAGGAGCACAGAGGTTGGCGAACAGGATCGCCAGCATCATGCCCTCGGGGAACGCCGGGTTGACCACGCGGATGAGCACCACCATGACGCCGATCAGAATGCCGAATACCCACTTGCCGGTATTGGTCATTGATGCGGATACCGGGTCGGTCGCCATGAAGATCATGCCGAAGGCAAAGCCGCCGGTGACCATGTGCCAGTACCAGGGCATGGAGAACATCGGGTTGGTGTCCGAACCGATGAAGTTGAACAGGGTGCTCAGCGCAACCATGCCGATCATCACGCCGGCGACAATGCGCCAGGAGGCGATCTTGGTCAGCAGCAGCACGGCGCCACCAATGAAGATGGCCAGGGTGCTGGTCTCCCCGATCGAGCCGTGCATGGTACCGATGAAGGCATCCATCCAGCTCAGACCGCCCTCGACGATGGCGTCGATACCGCCCGCACCCGCCACGCTCAGGGCGGTCGCACCGGCGAAGCCGTCCACCGCGGTCCATACAGCGTCACCGGAAATCTGTGCCGGATAGGCAAAGAACAGGAAGGCGCGTCCGGTCAGGGCCGGGTTGAGGAAGTTCTTGCCGGTACCACCGAACACTTCCTTGCCGATCACCACACCGAAGCTGATACCCAGCGCTACCTGCCAGAGCGGAATGCTCGGCGGCACGATCAGGGCGAACAGCACGGAAGTAACGAAGAAACCTTCGTTGACCTCATGCCGGCGGATGCTGGCGAAGAGCACTTCCCAGAAACCGCCGACCACGAAGGTCACCAGGTAGATCGGCAGGAACCAGGTGGCGCCATAGACCAGGTTGTCCCACACGCTGCCGGGGTCGAAGCCGGCCAGCATGGCGGTGACAGCCAGCCGCCAGCCGTCCTGAGCGGCCAGCAGGTCGGGGTTGGCTGCAAAGATGGTATTGGCCTGATAGCCAACGTTCCACATGCCGAAGAACATCGCCGGGAAGGTGCACAGCCAGACGGTGATCATCATGCGCTTGAGGTCGATACCGTCACGCACGTGGGCCGTGGTCCGGGTCACACTGCTCGGCTTGTACAGGAAGGTATCCACGGCTTCGTAGAGCGGATACCACTTCTCGTAGCGACCACCGGGTTCGAAGTGGTGCTCGATCTTGTCAAGATAGTTTCGCAAGCCCATGGTTACCCCTCTATCTCGATGCGCGTGAGGTTGTCACGCAGGATCGGGCCATATTCATACTTGCCGGCGCAGACATAGCTGCACAGCGCCAGGTCTTCCTCGTCCAGCTCCAGACAGCCGAGCTTCTGGGCCATGTCGGTGTCACCGACGATGAGTGCCCGCAGCAGCTGGGTCGGCAGGATATCCAGAGGCATGACCTCCTCGTAGTTGCCGACCGGCACCATGGCACGCGCACTTCCGTTGGTGCTGGTGGTGAAGTCGAACAGTCTGGAGGGGGTCAGCTTCGAAATGAAGATGTTCAGTACCGAGTGCTTGTTGACGCCAGCACGCAGGTAGTGGAACAGCTCACGCTGGGTACCCTCCTGCAGCACGGACACCTGCAGATGGTAGCGCCCCAGGTAGTTGGCAGCGCCACGGGCAACCCGGCCACCCAGCACCGAGCCGGAGATGACGCGGTTATTGCCCGGCTTCATTTCACCGGCGGTGAGTTCGGCCAGGTTCACGCCCAGACGCGTACGCACCAGACGCGGCCGCTCGACCTGCGGCCCGGCAAGGGCAACCACACGCTCGGTGGACAGCTGACCGCTGGTGAACAGGCGACCCACAGCCACCACATCCTGATAATTGATGTGCCACACCCGGCGCTGTTCGCTGACCGGCTCCAGCATATGGATATGGGTGCCGACCAGGCCCGCCGGATGGGGGCCCGCGAAGCTCTCGGTGCGCACCCCGGCCAGCCCCTCGCCCGGCACGGTCGCGCCATGGGCCTTGCACAGCCAGATACCGGCCAGACGAGCCAGTACCCGCAGACCGTTCTCGAAGTCGGGCGCACAGCCCTGGAGGATAACGGCCGGATCTGCAGCAAGAGGATGGGTGTCGATTGCAGTAACAAAGATCGAGGACGGCGTGGCGTCCACTGCCGGCACCTTGCTGTAGGGACGGGTGCGCAGTGCAGTCCACAGGCCGGAAGCAATGAGTTTGTCGCGCACCTGCTGGGCGTCAAGCGTATCGAGGGATTCGGGCGAATGTGCGCCGAAATCGACAGCCTCATCCCCCTCGACGTCTATCACCACCGACTGCAGGACGCGCTTCTCACCACGATTGATGGCGCTGACCACCCCACTGGCCGGCGCGGTATAGATCACCCCTGGATTCTTCTTGTCGCTGAACAGGATCTGACCCACCTTCACCCGGTCACCGACCTGGACCTCCATGGTAGGTTTCATACCATGGTAGTCGAATCCCACCAGCGCCACGCTGCGCGCCGGACGGGCGTCTTCGATGCGCTGCTCTGGTGAGCCGGTGATTGGCAGGTCCAAGCCCCGTTTGATCTTTATCATACGAATAGCCTAATCACATTTTATAATGGGTAGAGCGCAATGGGCCGGCCCGGGACATAGGAACGCCCCGCTGAAATTGACAGGTGAAAGTCAGGCAAGACCCGCCATGGCGCCGCTCAAAAAATCTGGTCAAGTATAAAGACCATGCTCCTTCAAAGCTACACAACTGCAGGTTTTTTCAGATTTTCCCGGGGCTTGCGAGCGGAGCGGCGAAAAATCCCCTGTTGGCCCTGATCGCCCCCGAACCATGCCCCCGCGGGGGAAATCAGGAGCCCGCGGGAGGCCAATAAAAAAGGCGCCGAAGCGCCTTTTTTATTTACCACTTGTTACAGCGCCGGGAACGCCGGCGGGTTGACCCCAGCCATATCCTCGAGCACGCGGATCACCTGACAGCTGTAGCCGAACTCGTTGTCGTACCACACGTACAGGATCACCCGGTCGTCATTGCAGATGGTGGCCTCGGCGTCCACCACACCGGCGTGGCGGGAACCGACGAAGTCGGTGGAAACCACTTCCTGACTGTTGGTGAAATCGATCTGCTTGTGCAGGTCGGAGTGCAGCGCCATGTAGCGCAGGTACTCGTTGACTTCCTCGCGATTGGTGGCGGTCTTGAGGTTCAGGTTCAGGATCGCCATGGACACGTTCGGTGTCGGTACGCGGATGGCATTGCCGCTCAGCTTGCCGGCCAGCTCCGGCAGCGCCTTGGCCACGGCCTTGGCGGCACCGGTCTCGGTGATGACCATGTTCAGCGCCGCACTGCGGCCACGACGGTTGCCCTTGTGGAAGTTGTCGATCAGGTTCTGGTCGTTGGTGTAGGAGTGCACGGTCTCCACGTGACCATTGTTGATGCCGAACTTGTCGTTCATTGCCTTGAGCACCGGCACGATGGCGTTGGTGGTGCAGGAAGCGGCAGAGACGATCTTGTCGTCATCGGTGATCCAGCTGTGGTTGATGCCGTGAACGATGTTCTTCAGATCGCCCTTGCCCGGGGCAGTCAGCACCACACGACTGATGCCTTCGCACTTGAGGTGCTGGGACAGGCCGGCCTCATCGCGCCAGACACCGGTGTTATCCACCAGGATGGCATCCTTGATGCCATAGGCGGCATAGTTCACCGTGCTCGGATCGCTGGCGTAGATGAACTGGATGCGAGTGCCGTTGGCGGTAAGGGTGTTGTTCTCTTCGTCGATGGTGATGGTGCCCTGGAAGGAGCCGTGTACGGAGTCCCGACGCAGCAGGCTGGCGCGCTTGGCCAGGTCATTGGCCGCACCCTTGCGCACCACCACTGCCCGCAGACGCAGACCGTCACCGGCCCCGGCCTTCTCGACCAGAATGCGCGCCAGCAGACGACCAATGCGGCCGAAGCCGTAAAGCACCACGTCACGCCCTTCGCGCTTTTCACCCTTGCGGCCGATGATGCTGGCCAGTTCGCGACGCAGGAAACTGTCGAGATCCTCACCGCCTTCCTTCTGGAACTTGACCGCCAGGCGCGCGACATCAATCGAGGCCGGCCCCAGATCCAGATCCACCAGCGCCTTGATCACCGGGAAGGTGTCATGCACCGACAGTTCGTTATCGTCGATCTGGCGGGCAAAGCGATGGGACTTGAGCAGGCTGATCACCGACCGGTTGACCAGTGCTCGGCCATAGATGGATGTGACCACATTGTGTTCACGGTACAGGCGCCCGATCAGGGGGATCATCGCCTCGGCAGTTGCTTCCCGATCAGTCCAATTGTCCAGGCATTGCTCATATTGGGCTTGAGTCACAGTTCTTCCTTCCAGGTCATGGGAGCCAAAGGGCCAACAAAGGGCCGATATTATGCGTCCCCCTGCCCGGAGAGGCAATCACCGGGCGACAGGGTACGGGCACGCGGCCGCGCAATTGCCGCTAGCGTACAGAGCGACTGCCGCTATCCCGTGTGCTGTAGAGCGAAACCAGAACGCCGCCCGCCAGCAGTGCAAAGGTCACGCCAAGCGAAATACCCGCATGGATCTTGATATCCAGCCCATGGAGCAGGATCTTGCAGCCGATGAAGATCAGCACCAGGGACAGGGCGTACTTGAGATAGACGAACCTGTGCATCAGCGCGGCAAGGGCAAAATACAGCGAACGCAAACCCAGAATGGCGAAGATGTTCGAGGTATAGACGATGAAGGGATCCTGAGTGATGGCAAAGATCGCCGGCACGCTGTCCACGGCAAACACCAGATCAGCCAGCTCGATCAGCACCAGCGCCAGAAACAGCGGAGTGGCAAACAGCACGACCTTGCCAGTCCTGTCCGGCAGGCGCACGAAGAAGTGCGAGCCATGCAGTTCATCGGTCACCCGGAAGCGCTTGCGGATGAAGCGCACCACGGGATTCTGCGAGAAGTCCTGATGCTCCTCCTGATCCTTGCTGAAGAACATCTTCACCCCGGAAAACAGCAGGAACACGCCGAAGATGTACAGAATCCACTCGAACTCCTGCACCAGCGCCGCGCCCAGGCCGATCATGATGGCGCGCAGCACTATCACCCCGAGAATCCCCCAGAACAGGACCCGGTGCTGATACAGACGCGGAATACCGAAGAAGCCGAGAATCATCGCCATGACGAAGACGTTGTCCATCGACAAGGACTGCTCGATCAGGAAACCGGTATAGAACTCCAGCCCGCTGGCCGCCCCCCGGTCGAACCAGACCCACAGACCGAAAAGTATGCCGACGGTGAAATAGCCGCTGTACAGCAGCAGACTCTCGCGCACCTCGATCTCGTGCTCATCACGGTGCAGCACGCCGAGGTCAAAAGCGAGAATACCCAGCACTATGGCCAGGAAAGCGAACCACTGCCAGGCGGCAGTGCCAAGAAAAGGTGTGGTTAAAAAGGCAAGCAACGAGTCCATCGGCCCCTCCAGTCAAGGTATGTAATCAACTCATGACTCCGACATCACGGTGGCCGCAACCACCGCCAGAGGGGCCCGGCGTCATGCGGCACTCATGATATAGCCGCCCCTTTTCTCTGACAAGCAGAGCGGCGACGAGGTCCCTTGAAAAATAGTTCTTCGTTACTTACAGCCTGTCCCTCCTCCTTGACCGAATCTCTTCGCATATATGTACCAGCCTCCGCGTTGGTACGCCCCTGCTGCGAACCCCTGCCAGGTCGTGCTGGGGTGCAGGGCCATGCCGACACGCTGCAAGTACATCCCTGTAAGCTCGCGGTTTTCATCCGACCGCCATGGACGGCGGAAGTGTCGGAAATGCAGGAGCAATTTCCGACCCTGAAAACCGACGGTCGGCACAACCCTGCCCCCCAGCCCCCCAATAACTCCGCAGCGGCTGGAAGTAAAACCATCAGCCACTCGGAGTTTCCGCCGTTGGGTTGGGACGCCCCTGATGCGACCGTTTGATGTCAGGGATGACATCAACGAGCCTACAGGGGCGTATTCACGGCGTGTCGCAGCAGGGGCGTACCAACGCAGAGGCCGGCACGAAGCATGCAGCATTAATAACGCCGCAACCTCCGGCAGAGTACGACAATCTAAGCAGGGAACGCCCCAAGGGGTTAAAATGAGCGTTTTGCTCAAACCGGAACATCCATATCCGCATGTCTGACACCCCGATTCTGTTCTCCGCCCCCCTGCGCAACAACCTCGGCAGCCGTACTGCCTGGGGTAACCTGCCGGCGGCGGCGCGGGCGCTGGCGATTGCCGAGGCCGCCCTGCAGCACAAGGGCCTGAGCCTGGTCATCACCCGGGACACCGCCGAGGCCGACCGGCTGGAGCAGGAGCTGCGCTTCTTCGCCCCGCAACTGCCGATCACCAGCTTCCCCGACTGGGAAACCCTGCCCTACGACAGGTTCTCGCCGCACCAGGACATCATCTCCCAGCGACTGGAAACCCTGTATCGCCTGCCGCAGATAGAACAGGGCATTCTCGTGGTGCCCATGATCACCCTGCTCCACCGCCTGCCCCCGCGCAACTTCCTCCGCGGCTCGGTGCTGATGATGAAAGTCGGACAGCGGCTTGACATCGACCGCATGCGGCAGAACCTCGATGCCGCCGGCTACCGCTGCGTGGATACCGTCTACGAGCATGGCGACTACGCCGTGCGCGGCGCGCTGCTGGATCTCTACCCCATGGGCAGCCGCCTGCCCTACCGCATCGACCTGTTCGATGACGAGATCGAAACCCTGCGCACCTTCGATCCGGAGACCCAGCGTTCAATCGACAAGGTTGACAGCATTCACCTGCTGCCTGCCCGGGAATTCCCCCTGGACAAGAGCGCCCTGACGGGCTTTCGCGCGCGTTTCCGTGAGCGCTTCGAGGTCGACCACCGGCGCTGCCCGCTGTATCAGGATTTGAGCGACGGTGTGGTGCCGCCCGGCATCGAGTACTACATGCCGCTGTTCTTCGAGGAACTGGGCAGCCTGTTCGATTACCTGCCGGACAGTACCCAGCTGTTCAGCCTGCCCGGCATCGAGGACAGTGCCAGTCAGTTCTGGGTGGATGTTCGCAACCGCTTCGAGGAACACGGCATAGACCCGACCCGGCCACTGCTGCCGCCGGCGGAGCTGTTCATGGCGGTGGAGGAATGCTTTGCCCGGATCAA
Source organism: Halopseudomonas formosensis (assembly GCF_900115905.1). GTDB lineage: Bacteria > Pseudomonadota > Gammaproteobacteria > Pseudomonadales > Pseudomonadaceae > Halopseudomonas > Halopseudomonas formosensis. Next base: position 162,037 of record NZ_FOYD01000004.1, on the reverse strand, counting down.
GGTCTACCCGCGCATCGTCTGCCACGACAGCCCTCTGCCCGCCGCAGCGGGCGTGGTCAATTTCGATTGCAGCCCCCCGCCGGAACTGCCGCTGGACAATAAGCTGGAACGGCCGCTGCATCTGCTCGAGCAGTTCACTGCCGAGTTCAAGGGGCGCACCCTGTTTGTCGCCGAAACCGCCGGACGGCGTGAGGTGCTGCTGGAGATGCTGGCCCGCATCCCGCTCAAGCCGGAACCGGTGGACAGCTGGGCCGAGTTTGTCAAAGGCGAGCTGCCCTGCGCCATCACCATAGCGCCGGTGGACGAGGGCCTGCTGTGCAACGATCCGGCCATTGCCCTGATTGCCGAAAGCCAGCTGTTCGGCCAACGCGTCATGCAGCGCCGGCGGCGTGGCAAGGCCACGGATCTGGGCGACGCCATCATCCGCAACCTCACCGAGCTGCGCGAGGGCTCGCCCGTGGTGCATATAGACCATGGTGTGGGTCGCTACCGCGGCCTGGTCAACCTCAGCGTCGAGGGCCAGGAAGCAGAGTTTCTCAAGCTGGAGTATGCGGACGAGGCCACCCTCTATGTGCCGGTCGCCAACCTGCACATGATCGCCCGCTACAGCGGTGCCGACACCGACAGCGCACCGCTGCACCGTCTGGGCTCGGATCAATGGCAGAAGGCCCGGCGCAAGGCCGCCGAGAAGGTCCGGGACGTGGCCGCCGAACTGCTCGATGTCTATGCCCGCCGCGCTGCCCGCAAGGGCTACAGCTTCAACGATCCGGATCAGGACTACCAGACCTTTGCCGAGGCCTTCCCCTTCGAGGAGACCGCGGACCAGCAGGCAGCCATCGATGCAGTGATCAAGGACATGACCAGCCCCCTGCCGATGGACCGGCTGGTGTGCGGCGATGTCGGCTTCGGCAAGACCGAGGTGGCCATGCGCGCGGCCTTCCTGGCGGTGCACAGCGGCCGCCAGGTCGCGGTACTGGTACCCACTACCCTGCTGGCCCAGCAGCACTACAACAGCTTCAAGGACCGCTTCGCTGACTGGCCGGTGAAGGTCGAGGTGCTGTCACGCTTCAAGTCGGCCAAGGAAATCAAGGCCGCTACCGAAGCGCTGGCCGAGGGCAAGGTGGACATCATGATCGGCACCCACAAGCTGCTGCAGAGCGATGTGCGCTTCAGCGATCTGGGGCTGGTGATCATCGACGAGGAGCACCGCTTCGGGGTGCGCCAGAAGGAGCGGCTCAAGGCCCTGCGCAGCGAGGTGGACATTCTCAACCTGACCGCCACGCCGATCCCGCGGACCCTGAACATGGCCATGACCGGCATGCGCGACCTGTCGATCATCGCCACGCCGCCGGCACGGCGACTGTCGGTCAAGACCTTCGTCATGCAGCAGCAACCGGCGGTGATCAAGGAGGCCATCCTGCGCGAGCTGCTGCGTGGCGGCCAGGTGTACTTCCTGCACAACGAGGTGGAAACCATCGAGAAGTGCGCGGCGGATCTGGCCGAGCTGGTGCCCGAGGCGCGCATCGGTATCAGCCACGGTCAGATGCCCGAACGCCAGCTGGAGCAGGTAATGCGCGATTTCTACCATCGCCGCTTCAATATCCTGGTGACCTCGACCATCATCGAGACCGGCATCGACGTGCCCAGCGCCAACACCATCATCATCGAACGGGCCGACAAGTTCGGCCTGGCCCAGTTGCACCAGCTGCGTGGACGGGTCGGCCGCAGCCACCACCAGGCCTATGCCTACCTGCTGACCCCGGCCGGACGCAAGCTCACCGGTGATGCGGAGAAGCGCCTGGAGGCCATTGCTGCCGCCCAGGATCTCGGCGCCGGCTTTACCCTGGCCACCCACGACCTGGAGATCCGGGGCGCAGGTGAACTGCTCGGCGAGGGCCAGAGCGGCCAGATCCAGGCGGTGGGCTTCAGCATGTACATGGATATGCTCGAGCGCGCGATCAAGGCGATCCAGCAGGGCAAGGAGCCGGAGCTGGAGAATCCGCTGGGCGATGTGCTGGATATCAACCTGCGCCTGCCGGCATTGATCCCCGACGACTACCTGCCGGATGTACATGCACGCCTGACCCTGTACAAGCGGATCGCCAATGCCGCCAACGACGACGAGCTGAAGGATCTGCAGGTGGAAATGATCGACCGCTTCGGGCTGCTGCCGGAGCAGGTCAAGACCCTGTTCCGCATCACCTCGCTGAAGCTGCGCTGCGCACCGCTGGGGATCACCCGCATCGACGTCGGACCCGAGCACGGCCGCATCGAATTCGGTGCCGACACCAGTGTCGATCCCATGGTGCTGATCCGACTGATTCAGGAAAGCTCGCAGCGCTACCGGCTGGAAGGTGGCAACATACTGCGTTTCAGTGCCCCCATGGGCCAGGCCGCGCTGCGCCTGAATACCGTTGAAGCGCTGATCGAACGGCTGCAGCAACCCGCTGCCGCAGCCCCCGGCAAAGGAAAACGCTGATGAAAACGATAACCCGCAACCTGCTGCAACCGCTGCTCGCCACCGCCCTGCTGACCGGCAGCCTGCTGGCCGAGGCCCAGGAATATCTGGTCGAACTGCTGGTGTTCAGCCAGCCCGGCGCACAGCTGACCCCCGCCGCCGGCCCCGGAATGGACTGGGATGAGCGCGCCACCGCGCTGGACGACACGGTGCGCGGTGATATCCGCAGCATAGATCCGACCCGTCACCGGCTGGACAGTGATGCACGCAAGCTGGAAAGCAACGGCTACGAGATCCGCTTTCACCGGGCCTGGACCCAGCCGGCGGACCCGCACCTGAGCGTAGCCGTACGGGAGGGCCAGCCCATGACCGACGCCGGTGGTGACTTACTGTATCCGGTACAGGGTCTGGTCAGCCTGGATACCGATCCGCTGAGCGCTCGGGTCACCCTGTGGCTGAACCATGCCACCGCGGCGGAGCCGGTGAGCGAACGATTGCAGACCACCCGCCGCCTGCGCCTGGATGAGACCCACTATCTCGACCATCGCAGCCTCGGTGCCCTGATCCGCATCAGTCAGCCCTGAGCTGACCGAGCGGCGGGGCCGCCCGGTACCGTCTCTCAGAGCAGATCCGCCCGCCGCAGCAGCTCGACCGACCGCGCCCAGCGCGGATCGGCCTTGTAGTCGACGCCGACCACGCGCCGGGCCAGCATCCGCGCCGGCCGCTCGGAGGGTCGCATGCCGACCTGCTGGGCATGCACCAGCGCCTGCTCCGCCGCCGCCCGATCGTTGCACACCAGCAGCATGTCGCAGCCCGATGCCAGTGCCGCATCCACCCGCTGGGTCATGTCACCGGCGGCGTGGGCGCCGGCCATGGTCAGATCGTCACTGAAGATCACCCCATCAAAGCCCAGCTCTCCACGCAGGATGTCCTGCAGCCAGCGCCCGGAGAAACCGGCGGGCAGACTGTCCACCGCCGGATAGACCACATGCGCCGGCATGATCCCGTCCAGTTCACCGGCCAGGGCCGCGAACGGACGCAGATCGCTGTTGCGGATCTCCTCTTCGCTGCGCTCGTCCACCGGCAGGGCGAAATGGGAGTCGGCCTCGGCCCAGCCATGGCCGGGAAAATGCTTGCCGGTGGCGGCCATGCCTGCCCCGTGCAGCCCCTGGATGTAGGCCCGTCCCAGGGTTGTCACCTGTTGCGGATCACCACCCAGGGAACGATCACCGATGACCTGACTGCGCAGGTAATCCAGATCCAGCACCGGAGCGAAACTGATATCAATCCCGCAGGCGAGCATCTCCGTTGCCATCAGCCAGCCGGCAGCCTCGGCCAGCGCAGGCGCCGCATCTCCGCAACGGGCAATACGGCCCAGCGCCGGCAGACGCAGCACCTCGCGGCGCAGCCGCTGGACCCGGCCACCCTCCTGATCAATGGCGATCAGCATGTCCGGACGCAGTGCACGGATGCTGTGCACCAGCTCGCGCACCTGGGCCGGTGACTCGGTATTGCGGGCAAAGAGAATGAGGCCGCCGACCTCGGGCTGCCGGAGCAGCTGGCGGTCTTCCGGTGTCAGCCAGTGACCTGCCAGATCCAGCATCAATGAGCCATGGGTCAAGGGAGTGCTCCTGATTTCAATGAAAGATTATTCGATAACGACTGCACAGCCGGCCGGGGTCATGTCGAACAGCGCCAGCATGTCGCTGTTGCGCAGGCGAATGCAGCCGTGGGACAGGGGGATGCCCATGGGCTGGTCATCCCCGGTGCCATGCAGGTAGATGTAACGGCGCTGGGAGTCGCAATTGCCGCCCCGATTGAAGCCGGGCTCCTCGCCACACAGCCAGAGGATCCGCGTCAGTATCCAGTCCCGCTCGGGGTGGGCGGCAGCGAGTTCGGCGGACCAGACCTCACCGGTCGGCCGGCGACCGATGAACACCGCGCCCAGGGGCTGGCCTTCACCGATACGGGCGCGCACCCGGTGGCGGCCACGGGGCGTGCAGCCACTGCCCTGCTGCTCGCCGGGACCGGCCTGTGCCGTGGATACCGGAAAGCGGCAGACCTGCTGCCCTCCGGCATAGCCGGTGAGGCACTGGTGCTCAATGGATATGTGGATCAGATCCAGGGACATGCGCAGCTCCGCGGGAAAACCCACACGATAGCGGATCGGCGCCGGCGAGGTAAGCCCCGGCCGGCAGCTTCACTCCGCCGGCGCGGGCTCGGCGGTGTTCACCAGCTCGGCGCGCATGCCGGCAGCGAAGAACGGAACCATCTGGCGCAGGATCTCATCGGTACTGGCCCGGTCGCCGTACTCGGCCTCACCCATGGCCTTGAGCGCCTTCATGCTGGAAAGGGTGAAGGCGGCGCTGCCGAGCATGAAGTGCACCCGCCAGAACAGCACGTCCACCGGCAACTCCGGCGCACTGCGCAATACCAGGGTCATGTAGCGCTTGAACACCTTGCCGTAGACCTCACCGAGATACTTGCGCAGGTGTCCCTGGCTCTGACTGAAGGCCAGACCGAGCAGGCGCATGAAGGTGGACAGATCGTTGCCGCTGCGCGGCTTGACCGCCAGCACCAGGCGCACCAGCATCTCCAGCAGTTCTTCCAGTGACGGATCCGTGATGCCGGCCTGCTGCTGCCGATCCAGCTCCTGCTCCAGACTGGTAACGAAGGGATTGAGGAAACGGGTGAAAACCGCCTGGATCAGCGACTTCTTCGAACCGAAGTGATAGTTGACTGCTGCGAGGTTGACCCCGGCCTTGCTGGTGATGAGCCGCAGGGAGGTCTCCGCGAACCCTTTTTCGGCGAACAGTTGCTCTGCAGCATCCAGAATACGCTCGACTGTTTCAGACTGTGCCACAGACCACTCCATTGCCAAAACGAATGTTTGAAACATACGTTTCAAACGGACTCAATGTCAACCAGAGGCTTTTTACCACAGTCCGCCGCCAGTGCAAAATTCACCACGGGGTTGCAGAGCCCGGAATGCTGTATATAATCACAGCCACTGTATAGAAAAACAGGCATGGACGAGATGCAGAAACTCACCGCACGGCAACAGCAGGTACTGGCTTTCATCCGCGAGTACATGGCCACCAACGGCTATCCCCCCACCCGCGTGGATATCGCCCGCGAACTGGGCTTCCGCTCCCCCAATGCCGCCGAGGACCACCTCAAGGCCCTGGCACGCAAGGGTGCCATCGAGATGATTCCCGGCGCATCGCGGGGCATCCGCCTGCCCAGTGATGCCGAGGCCGCCGATGAGCACAGCCTGCCGGTCGTTGGCCAGGTAGCCGCCGGCGCTCCGATCCTGGCACTGGAGAATATCGAGAACCACTGCCGCATCGATCCTGATTTCTTCAGCCCCCGCGCCGATTACCTGCTGCGGGTCCGCGGCATGAGCATGAAGGACATCGGCATCCTGGACGGCGACCTGCTGGCGGTGCATCGCACCAGCGAGGCACGCAATGGCCAGGTGGTGGTAGCCCGCATCGACGATGAGGTCACCGTCAAGCGCTTCCACAAGCAGGGGCGCAAGGTGTCACTGATCGCGGAAAACCCTGAATTTGCCCCCATCGAGATCGACCTGGGCGAACAGGAACTCATCATCGAAGGTTTGAGCGTCGGCGTGATTCGCCACTGAAGGAGTAGACCATGCGGTATGCACGAAACGAAGGTTCAGCAGTACAACCGGATCTGTTGCATAACGCCCTGCTGGCCTCCCAGTCGGGTATGCAGTCACTGACGCAGGCACCCAGCTACGACGACGGACTGGATGAAGCCCCCGGCTCCAGCGAGATCGGCCTGCACGGCTCACCCCGTCAGTGCCTGCAGCTGCTGGCCCCCATCCTGCGGGACCTGAGCCAGGCCAACAGCCCGGGATGGCTGAGCCTGATTGATCCGCCGCTGCCCATCAGCCAGAAGTGGCTGCGGGCCTCGGGACTGGACCCGCAACGCATCCTGATCATCCGCTCCCGGCGAGGAATGGATTCACTCAGGCTGTGCTGCGAGATTCTGGAACTGGGTTACAGTCACACCGTGGTCAGCTGGTTGTCGGATCCAGACCATGGGGAGCGACTGGACCGGGCCGCTCGCGCCGGACACTGTGCCAGCCTGAACATCCGCATGGAAATTACCGCCTGACACCAACCCGATCGGTATGACAGCTACCGGGCAATGCTGCTCAGTGCAGCACCCGGTGCTCATCCAGATCCAGATCCGGATCATCCTCGAGAATCTGCCCGGCAACCTGCATGCCGGCGCCGATCATGACCTTGGCCACCTCGACATAGTTGCCCTGCAGAAATTCCCTGGCTTCCTCGGAAAACTCAATGATCAACAGCGGCTTGCCCTCTTCGTCCGGACGGCGCAGGGCAACCGTCCCGTCGGCAAGCTCAATGATCTCGAGAAAGGGTGAAGGCATTCGATGTCTCCTGTCAGTCAAGCCTGGCATTGTACCACACCCCAGCGGGGGAGCCTGACGCCCGCCCTACCACTCCTGAAGGTTCTGACGATAACGCTCGACCTGGGCGCGCAGTGACGCCAGCGCCGCATCGGCCTCCGCCAATCCCCAGGATGGCGTCGCAGCACCACCGACGATAAGGGCACCTGCGGCGGCGCCCGCCCTGGCCGGTGGCGCCTGCAGCTGCTGCCAGGCGGACAGGATACCCGCGACCCAGCTGTCAGAACGCTGCATCAGCTGCGCCAGCTCGGCCAGTTCAGGCCCAGGAAAACGCTCGATCTGTTCTGCGCGCAGCAACTGTTCGACGCTCTGGGTCCCGGTCAGGGTCCAGCGGTAGCCTTCGGCAACCTCCTGGATAAGCCACAGCAGGCCGCGGTACAGATGAAAGACGGTGTGCTCGCGATGATAGGCAACCCGGGTAGCCGCGCCGATCTCCGTCGCAGCGGCAGCCTGCTGCCATTCACCCAGCGCCAGCCGGGCAAAGGCCAGCGCCTGATTGGTACGGGTATACAGCTCATCCGCCACGGGATTACCCCTTGACCTTGCGGCCGTCCTCGATCACCCAGTTCTTGCCATCATGGAAGGCACGCCAACCGGTCGGCTTGCCCTCGATCTCACTCTGCACGTACTGCTCCTTGCTCTTGCGACTGTAGCGCACCACGGTGGGATTCCCATCCGGATCGGCGACCGGTGCCTCGAGCAGGAAATGGTACTTGGGATCTATCGCCTCGGCGTGGGGCAACAGCTCGCGCACCAGAGGCGCGCGGGTCTCGCGATTCTTGGGAAACTGGCTGGCGGCCAGGAACAGACCAGAGGCCCCATCGCGCAGAACGTAGACGTCATCCACCTTCTCGCAGCGCAGCTCCGGCATCAGCACCGGATCCATCTTGGGCGGTGCCGCCTCGCCGTTGCGCAGCAGCTTGCGGGTGTTCTTGCACTGCGCATTGGTGCAGCCGAAGTACTTGCCGAACCGGCCGGTCTTGAGCTGCATGTCGCTGCCGCACTTGTCGCATTCGATCACCGGACCATCATAGCCCTTGATCTTGAACTGCCCCTGCTCCACCTCGAAGCCGCTGCAGTCGGGATTGTTGCCGCACACATGCAGCTTGCGGCGCTCGTCGACCAGGTAGCTGTCCATTGCCGTCGAGCAGATCGGGCAGCGGCGCTTGGCCCGCAGTACCCGGGATTCACCCTCATCGTCATCCGCTGCCACCTCGTTACCGGGTACCAGATTGACGGTCGCCTTGCAGCGCTCCTTGGGCGGCAGGGCATAACCGGAACAACCGAGGAACACCCCGGTGGAAGCAGTCCGTATCATCATCGGCCGACCGCACTCGACGCAGGGGATATCTGTCGGTGTGGGCTGGTTGGCGCGCATGCCCTTGCCTTCCTCGCTGGAACCGGCTGCCTCGAGCTTCTGCTTGAAATCGGCATAGAAACGGTCGAGCACCTCCTTCCAGGGCACCTCACCTTCGGCCACGTCATCCAGCGACTCCTCCATGCGGGCGGTGAAGTCGTAGCCCATCAGGTTGGGGAAGCTCTCGTTGAGGCGCTCGGTCACGATGTCACCCATCTTCTCCGCGTAGAAACGGCGGTTGTTCAGGGTGACATAGCCACGCTCCTGAATGGTCGAGATGATGGACGCGTAGGTCGACGGACGGCCGATACCGCGCTTCTCCAGCTCCTTGACCAGACTGGCTTCGGAATAGCGTGCCGGGGGCTTGGTGAAGTGCTGCTTGGGGTCCAGACGGACCAGACCCAGCTCGTTATCCACCTGCATGTCCGGCAGCACCTCATCTTCGCCACCCTTGCCCTGGGGCGGCAGCACCCGGGTGAAACCGTCGAACTGCAGGATGCGGCCACGGGCACGCAGCTCGAAATTGCCGGCCTGGGCGGTGATGGTGGTCGACAGGTAGCGCGCCGGCGGCATCTGGCAGGCCACGAACTGGCGCCAGATCAGCTCGTAGAGGCGCTCGGCGTCACGCTCCATGCCCTTGAGATCGGTGGCCTTGAGCTTCACATCCGAGGGACGGATGGCTTCGTGAGCTTCCTGGGCGTTGGCCTTGCTGCCATAGACATTAGGTGTCTCGGGCAGGTACTGGGCGCCGAAATTCTTCTCGATATATCCCCGCGCCATGCTCACGGCATCGGCTGACAGGTTGGTCGAGTCGGTACGCATGTAGGTGATGTAACCCGCTTCGTACAGCCGCTGGGCCATCATCATGGTCTTCTTCACGCTGAAGCCCAGCCGCGTGCTGGCGGCCTGCTGCAGGGTGGAGGTAATGAAGGGCGCACTCGGCTTGGTAGTGGTCGGCCGCGCATCCCGCTTGGTGACGCGGTAACTGGCCGCCCTGAGCTGGGCCAGTGCCTTGTCAGTCTGCTCCTTGTTCAGCGGACGGAAGGCCTCGCCATTCTCCTTGACCACCTCGAAGCGCACGGACTCGCTCTTGGGTGTGGTCAGGTCAGCGTGCACTTCCCAGAATTCTTCCGGCACGAAGGCGCGGATTTCACGCTCGCGGTCGACGATCAGCTTGACCGCCACCGACTGCACGCGGCCGGCGGACAGACCGCGGGCGATCTTCTGCCACAACAGCGGTGACACCATGTAGCCGACCACCCGGTCCAGAAAACGCCGCGCCTGCTGGGCGTTGACCCGGTTCATGTCCAGCTCGCCCGGCTGGGAGAAGGCCTCCTGGATGGCCTTCTTGGTAATCTCGTTGAACACCACCCGACGGTAGCGGGATTCATCACCGCCGATGGACTCGCGCAGGTGCCAGGCAATCGCCTCCCCCTCGCGGTCCAAGTCCGTTGCCAGATAGATAGTGTCGGCTTCCCGGGCCAGACGACGCAGTTCGTCGATGACCTTTTCCTTGCCGGGCAGTATCTCGTAGCGGGCCTTCCAGCCGTTCTCGGGGTCAACGCCCATGCGGCTGACCAGCTGCATCTTTGCCTTGGTCGCCTTGTCGATGTCCGAAGCCGCCTTGGCACCCTTGGGTTTGCTCTCGGTCTTGCTGCTGCCACTGGTGGGCAGATCGCGGATATGTCCGATGCTCGACTTCACCACAAAGTCATTGCCAAGATACTTGTTGATCGTCTTCGCCTTGGCTGGTGACTCCACAATGACCAGTGCTTTTCCCATGGGTATTGGTGTTCCTCAATCAATGAATGCGGTGGCCCGCGCCGCCGGAGCCGACGACCCGCCGACGAACGGCAGGTCCGGAGGGCCAGAGCCTACACGTCTTCGCTGATAAAGGTAAAGCGTGGAGATGACTCGCCGTCGACCTCGACCTCTTCGGTGAACATTCCAACGGGGCGTACCCAGAGGTCGAAGTCGCCATAGAGTGTGCGGTAGACCACCAGCTGCTCGCCGGTCTCCGAATGCCGGGCGATGCCGATGACCTGATAGTCCTTTCCTTTATAGTGGCGATAGCGCCCGGGCTTGAGTGGCATGATCTGTTTCACTATTTGGCCAGATACCGCATACCCTGCTCCAGCCCTTCCAGCGTCAGCGGGTACATCTGATCTTCCATCAGATCCTGGATGATGCGGGTCGAGGTGGTGTAGCCCCAGGCGTCCTTCGGGTAGGGGTTGATCCAGATCATCTTGGGGAATTTCTCCCGCAGGCGGGTGATCCAGACGTGCCCCGCTTCCTCGTTCCAGTGTTCCACGCTGCCGCCGGGCTGGGTGATCTCGTAGGGCGCCATGGCCGCGTCACCGACAATCACCACCTTGTAGTCGGAACCGTACTTGTGGATCACATCCATGGTCGGAATCCGCTCCTGGGTCCGGCGCATGTTGTCCTTCCACACCGATTCGTAGATGCAGTTGTGGAAATAATAGTACTCCAGATGCTTGAACTCGGTACGGCAGGCCGAGAACAGTTCCTCGCAGACCTTGATGTGCGAGTCCATCGAGCCGCCGATATCGAACAGCAGCAGCAGCTTGACCGCATTGTGCCGCTCGGGGCGCATCTGGATGTTCAGCAGCCCGCCATCCCGGGCGGTGTGGTCGATGGTGCTGTCGATGTCCAGCTCCTCGGCCGCACCGGTTCGGGCGAACTTGCGCAGCCGGCGCAGGGCCACCTTGATGTTGCGCGTACCCAGCTCCACCTGATCGTCGAGGTTCTTGTACTCGCGCATCTCCCAGACCTTGGCCGCTCGCCCCTGACGCTGCCCGGCATCACCGACCCGGATGCCCATGGGGTTGTAGCCGCCGGAACCGAAGGGACTGGTACCACCGGTGCCTATCCACTTGTTGCCACCGGCGTGGCGCTCCTTCTGCTCCTCGAGGCGCTTCTTGAACTCCTCGATCAGCTTGTCGAGCCCACCCAGGGACTGGATCTGGGCCTTTTCCTCGTCGGTGAGCAGGCGCTCGAACTCCTTGCGCAGCCAGTCCTCCGGGATCAGCGCCTGGAGCAGCTCGTCGAGGTTCTGCAGGCCATTGAAATAGGCGGCGAAGGCGCGGTCGAACTTGTCGAAATGACGCTCGTCCTTGACCATCACGGTGCGGGCCAGATAGTAGAACTCGTCCATATCGGCAAACACCACGTGGTGTTTCAGTGCATTGATCAGGTCCAGCAGCTCACGCACCGAAACCGGCACCTTGGCTGCGCGCATCTCATTGAATAGATTGAGTAGCATCTATCGCCCCTCAGTGATACTCGGAACAACCCCCTCTCCCTTGACGGGAGAGGGCTGGGGAGAGGGTGAAAGCACTCAGCGGTTCTGACGCCGCGTCATGAAGGCCAGCCGCTCGAGCAGTTGCACATCCTGCTCATTCTTCACCAGCGCACCGTACAGCGGTGGAATGGCCTTGGTCGGGTCCCGGTCACGCAGCACAGCCTCGGGAATGTCATCGGCCATCAGCAGTTTGAGCCAGTCGACCAGCTCCGAGGTTGAAGGCTTCTTCTTCAGCCCGGGCACCTTGCGCACGTCGAAGAAGATGTCCAGCGCCTCGGCGAGCAGCTCCTTCTTGATGTTCGGGTAGTGCACATCCACGATCCGCTGCATGGTCTCGCGATCGGGGAAGGCGATGTAGTGGAAGAAGCAGCGGCGCAGGAAGGCGTCCGGCAGCTCCTTCTCGTTGTTCGAGGTGATGATGATGATCGGGCGCTGCCTGGCCTTGATGGTCTCGTTGGTCTCGTAAACGAAGAATTCCATCTTGTCGAGTTCCTGCAACAGGTCGTTGGGGAACTCGATATCGGCCTTGTCGATCTCGTCGATCAGCAGAATGGCACGCTCTTCGGACTCGAAAGCCTCCCACAGCTTGCCCTTCTTGATGTAGTTGCGCACATCGTGGACCTTGTCCACACCCAGCTGGGAATCACGCAGGCGGCTCACCGCATCATATTCATAGAGCCCCTGGTGGGCCTTGGTGGTGGACTTGATATGCCAGGTGATCAGCTTGGCGCCCATGGATTCGGCGAGCTGCTCGGCGAGCATGGTCTTGCCCGTACCGGGCTCACCCTTGATCAGCAGGGGGCGCTCCAGGGTGATGGCGGCGTTGACAGCGAGCTTGAGATCGTCTGTGGCGACGTAGGACTGGGTACCTTCGAACTTCATGAAAAATTCCTTGAGCCAGGCCCGGCGCTGGCCGGGGATCAACCGATGGACAGCCCCGGACTATATCCCGGGCCCGGAATGGGTGTAAACGCAGGCAAGGTATTCACGATATCATTCCGTCTCCGCTATCGCGTCCTCGCAACGGGGCGCGCCTCCCCGATTGACGCCTTCCCGGTCGGGGCATAGGCTGTTCCCAGCAAAGATATTCAAGGAGCAGATCATGAGTCATGTTTTCGCGGACTACTCCCAGTCCATCGGTAATACTCCCCTGGTTCGCATCAACCGGCTCGGCCCCAAGGGCGTCACCATTCTGGCCAAGGTCGAGGGGCGCAATCCGTCCCACTCGGTCAAGTGCCGGATCGGCGCCAACATGATCTGGAACGCGGAATCCCGTGGCCTGCTCAAGCCCGGCATGACCATAGTCGAGCCCACCTCGGGCAACACCGGCATCGGTCTGGCTTTCGTCGCCGCCGCTCGGGGTTACCGGCTGATACTGACCATGCCCTCCTCCATGAGTCTGGAGCGGCGCAAGGTACTCAAGGCGCTCGGTGCCGAGCTGGTGCTGACCGAACCGGCCAAGGGCATGAAGGGCGCTATCGAGAAGGCCCAGGAAATCACCAACAGCGACCCGGACAGGCACATACTGCTGCAGCAGTTCGAGAACCCGGCCAACCCGGAGATCCACGAGAAGACCACGGGCCCGGAAATCTGGAAGGACACCGATGGCAATGTGGATGTTCTGGTCTCGGGCGTGGGCACCGGCGGCACCCTGACCGGCGTCTCCCGCTATATCAAGCAGACCCAGGGCAAGGCCATCATCACCGTGGCAGTGGAACCGACCCTGTCGCCGGTCATTTCCCAGGCCAAGGCGGGCGAGGAACTCAAGCCCTCGCCGCACAAGATCCAGGGCATCGGCGCCGGCTTCATCCCCGGCAACCTCGACCTGAGCCTGGTTGACCGCGTGGAGCAGGTCAGCGACGAGGAAGCCAAGGACATGGCCCTGCGCATCATGCGCGAGGAAGGCATTCTCTGCGGCATCTCCTCCGGGGCGGCCATGGCTGCCGCCGTACGCCTGGCCGAGGAGCCGGCCATGCAGAACCGCACCATAGTGGTGATCCTGCCCGATTCCGGCGAGCGCTACCTGTCGACCATGCTGTTCAGCGACCTGTTCACCGAGCAGGAACTGGAACCCTGATCCCGGCTTCGGTACCGGCTACGGCCGGTACCGAATTTTTCCCCCGCCCCGCTTCCGTCCACCCCGGCGACTGGCTATCCTGAGCACTTTACAGGTTACAGGAGCCTACATGTCAGACTCTGCTGCCCACATTGCCCGTCGTCTGCTGGACGCTTTCGATGACTACCGCACGGCTTTCCGCGAGCTGACCATGGGCGCCCGCGCCCGATTCGAACAGGCCCAGTGGGCCGAGATACAGGAAGCTTCGACGGCGCGGATCAACCTCTATGACGAACGCATATTTGAGACCCGTGACCGCCTATCGGCCGATCCGGCCTGCAAGGACATTCTCGATGCCGACCGCTGGCCCGAGATCAAGGCAGCCTTCATCGAGCTGATCGACGGCCGGTTCGATGATGACCTGGCGGAAACCTGGTTCAACTCGGTCTTCTTCAAGATGCACCGCCATGACCAGATCAGCGACCGGACCATGTTCGTTCACAGTACCCGTCCGGCGGTGCGCCCACCGTCGCGCATCCCCCTGACCCGGGGCTTCATCTCTGGCGGCTGTCTGATGGGCCTGGCGCGGCAGATTCTCGACGAATACAGCTTCGATGTCCCCTGGGCCGACTACGAGCGTGATTGCCAGCTCATGGTGCACTGCCTGCGCCAGGGCCTGCCGGACTGGGCCCAGCTCGATCACGGCCTGACCGTGGAGCTGATCCAGCCGGTGTTCTATCGCAACAAAGGCGCCTATCTGGTGGGGCGCATCCTGAGCCAGGGGGAGAAATGGCCCTTCGTACTGGCCCTGGTTCACCGCGACAATGAAGGCATCAGTGTCGATACCCTGATCACCGACGAATCGGAGGTGTCGATCATCTTCTCCTTCACCCGCTCCTACTTCATGGTGGATGTGGCGGTACCAGTGGAAATGGTGAACTTCCTCAAGCGCCTGATGCCGAGCAAGCAGGTTGCCGAGCTGTACACCGCGCTGGGCTTCTACAAGCAGGGCAAATCCGAGTTCTACCGCGCCCTGATCGACTATATGGCACGCAATCCCGAGGACAGGTTCGTCATGGCCGAGGGTGTCCGCGGCATGGTGATGACCGTCTTCACCCTGACCGGCTTCAATACCGTGTTCAAGATAATCAAGGACAGGTTCTCCCCCTCCAAGCATGTCAACCGCGCCACCGTGATCGAGAAGTACCGACTGGTGAAGCGCCATGACCGGGTCGGCCGCATGGCTGATACCCAGGATTTTGCCGACTTCCGCTTCCACCGGGACAGTTTCGAGCCCGAGTGCCTGGCCGAATTGCTGGAGGTCGCCCCTTCCATGGTGGTGCTGGAGGGCGATACCGTGCTGATCCGCCAGTGCTGGACGGAGCGGCGCATGATCCCGCTGAACATCTATCTGGAAACCGCCAGCGAAAGCCAGACCCGCGAGGCGCTGATGGATTACGGGCTGGCGATCAAGCAGCTGGCGGCGGCCAACATCTTCCCCGGCGACATGCTGTTGAAGAACTTCGGCGTCACCCGTCATGGGCGGGTGGTGTTCTACGACTATGACGAGATCTGCTACCTCACCGAGGTGAATTTCCGGCATATTCCCGAGCCACTGTATCCGGAACAGGAGATGTCTTCCGAGCCCTGGTATTCGGTCGGTCCCAATGATGTGTTTCCGGAGGAATTCCCGGTATTCCTGTTTGCCGATGTACGCCTGCGCAGGATGTTCGCCCAGATGCACGGGGAGCTGTTTGACGCCGATTACTGGAAAGGCCTCCAGCAGCAGATCCGCGAGGGAAAAGTGATTGACGTCTACCCCTATCACCGGCCCGAGGAAAAGGACCTGGAGCGGGTCTGATCAAGGGCAGATTCCGCCCTGCGAGAACGCCCGTAGACCCCGTGGAACGGGGTCTGCAAGCTTTATTGAAAAATTCCGACGAAAGGCGTGCTATTTCTGGAAACTGACGTATACTGAAAATCGTTTGCTTGCCCCCAACTCGACAAAACTAATTTCTTGACTTGATCGGTGCAAAGGGGCAAAGTGAGCGCGTAGGTTTTCAAGAGATAGAGTAGTAGGCTGCAAGCGCACTTTCAGTACGTAAGTTTGTCATTCTCGCGATCTTTGATTCCCACGCTATTAATTGAGCAATCTTTGCTCAAGTATTTCAATTTGATAGGAATTATCTGAAATGGCAACTGGTACAGTTAAGTGGTTCAACGACACCAAAGGCTTCGGCTTCATTACTCCGGACGGCGGCGGTGACGATCTGTTCGCCCACTTCTCCGAAATCAAGGTTCAAGGCTTCAAGTCCCTGGCGGAAAACCAGAAGGTGTCCTTCGACATCACTACTGGCCCCAAGGGCAAGCAAGCTGCAAACATTCAGATCATCGGCTAATCCCCGACTCTGAAGAGGAAAACCCGGCCACGGCCGGGTTTTTCCGTTTCTGGCCCGCTATACTATCCGGCAGGTAAAAATCACTCGCCTGTGCCGCCCCGAAGTCGTACCCTATGCGGCAATGATACGAGGGCGACAGACACCCGCCATTCTGTTGCCGCCTCGCTCCAGACGTCCTAACCAAGAGGTTTCCGCAGTGGACAGCAGCAACCAGAAACAGACCCAATCACTTCACCTGAGCCTGTTCCGCGCGGCGGAAGCCATTGTCAGTGAACTCGGCGCCTCCCAGCTGACCTTTGCCACCCTGAGCGAACGCACCGGTGTGGATGAGGCCACCCTGAGCACCCTGTTCCCGAATCGCGAAGCCCTGCTGACAGCCATGATCGAACACCGCCTGGAGCGCTTCCGGGTGCGCTGGAACGCCTATGAGAGCGTGCTGCCGGACGAACCCATGCGCGAACTCAAGGCATTGCTGCTGAGCAACATGAGCGAGTCCACCGAGGAAAAGAACCTGGATTCGGCTATCTTCGCCGCCGCCGCGAGCAACCCTGCCCTGCTGCAGACGACCTCCGACGATGTCCAGGGACTGTTCAACATTCTCGAGAAGTCCCCGCTGGGCCTGGCCCAGGCCGCCGTGCTGTTCTTCTCCGTGCGCGGTTACCGCCTGTTCGAGCAGATCGGCATCTGCCCCATGACCGACAGCCAGCGCACCGAATTCCAGGAACAGATCATGCGCCTGGCGCGCCTGATGTACGAGCAGAAGAGCGAAGAGTAACCCAGCTGATCAGGCGGCAGTTCTGCCGCCCCGCCAGTGTCGCCAGCCCAGCCGCAGGCAGACAAAGCCCAGATAGGCCACCATCGCCAGGGACCCCACCAGCGCCAGCTGCGCCAGCAGCGCCGCCGTATCTCCACCGGTACCCAGCAGGGTCTCCAGCAGCCAGCCGATGAACGCCGGTGCCTGCCAGGGTTCCATAGGGTTCACCCTGGACGGGGTGAACAGGATCACCGCCATCAGGATCCAGAGCGGTTCGCGAATGAACCACCAGCCGATCCAGCGGGTCAACTGTGTCCAGGCCAGCCAGCAACAGACTGCTGCCGCCAGATAAATCATCCACACTGTCTGGTATTCCGCTTCGTTGAACATGCTGGCAACCGATAGTGAAAGAACGAACAGCTATAATATCTTTTTTTGTCCCTGGAGTCTTAAACCCATGCCCCTGTCAGCTCGCCGTGATGCCACGCCCGATCCCTACGCCTGGATGGAGCAGCGCGACAGCGACGAAGTGATCCAGCACCTGCACGCGGAAAACCGGCATACCGAGCAATGGCTTGCCGCGCACAATGATCAGCGGGGGCAACTGTTCGAGGAGATCCGCGGCCGTATCCGCGAGACCGATCTGTCCCTGCCGGCGGTCTGGGGCCCCTGGTTGTACTACCAGCGCACCGAAGCCGGTGCCGAGTACCCGCGCTACTTTCGCAGCCCGCGCCCCGCCGATGGCAGCCTGGAAACCGATCCCCAGCGCGAGCAGCTGCTGCTGGACCTCAACCTGCTGGCCGGGGATGGCTTTCTGCAGCTGGGCGATTTCGCGGTCAGTCCTGACCACCAGTGGCTGGCCTACAGTCTGGATCGTCAGGGCAATGAGGAATACCAGCTGTATCTAAAGCACCTGGCCAGCGGCAATATCAGCGAGCTGCCGCTGGACCGCGCCGATGGCAGTCTGGTCTGGGCCAACGACAGTACTACCCTGTTCGCCATCAGCATGGACGAATCCTCGCGCCCGGCCACCCTCTGGCGCATGCAGCGCGGCACACCGGCGGTGCGCGTCTACCATGAGACCGATCAGCGCTTCTACCTGCATGCCTATCGCAGCAGCTCCGAGCAGTGGCTGATCCTTGCCAGCGACAGCAAGAACACCAGCGAAGTGCGGATAGTACCCGCCGATGAGCCCGCGGCCGACTGGCAGCTGCTGTCACGCCGCCACAGCGGCCATGAATACCATGTGGATCATGGGCCCCAGGGTCTGCTGATCCGCAGCAATGATCGGGGCGAGAATTTCGCCCTCTACCGGGCCGACCCCCTGCGACCACTGCGCCCCTACTGGGAGCTGCTGGTGGATGTGGACCCCGGTCGCACTCTGGAGGATTTCAGTGTCCAGCAGCACGGACTGGTGCTGCACTACCGCGAACAGGGGTTGCCCCGGCTCGAGGTCATGCCGACAGCGGGTGAAAGCTACCGGGTGGAAATGCCCGATACGGTCTACAGCCTCCATGTGCAGGGCGGTGAGGAGTACAGCAGCCCGCGCATCCGCCTGCGTTACGAGTCGCTCAATCGCCCGGCGCAGATTCGCGCCCTGGAGCTTGCCGGCGGCAGCCAGCAGATCCTCAAGCAGACGCCGGTGGAAGGCCCCTTCAGCCCCGACGACTACGAAGTGCGCCGGGAGTGGGCCATCGCGCCCGATGGCACCCGCATCCCCATCAGTCTGGTCGGCCGCCCCGCGGCCATGGCCGCCCCCTCCCCGCTCTACCTCTACGGTTATGGGGCCTATGGCGCCAGCATGGATCCCTGGTTCTCCCATGCCCGCCTGTCCCTGCTGGACCGCGGCTGGGTCTTTGCGATAGCCCATATCCGGGGCGGTGCAGACATGGGCGAGGCCTGGTACCAGAACGGCAAGCTGGAGCATAAGCACAACACCTTCAGCGACTTCATCGCCTGTGCCGAGCACCTGATCGATGAGGGCTACACCGACTCAGGCAAGCTGGTCATCGCCGGCGGCAGCGCCGGTGGTCTGCTGATCGGCAATGTACTCAACCAACGCCCTGAGCTGTTTGCCGCCGCCGTGGCCGACGTGCCCTTTGTTGATGTCTGGAACACCATGAACAATCCCGAGCTGCCCCTGACCGTTGGCGAGTACGAGGAATGGGGCGACCCCAACGATCCCGAGGTAGCAGAGCGCATTCGCAGCTATGCGCCCTACGAACAGGTCCGCGAACAGGCCTACCCGGCCCTGTTTGTCACCGCCGGCTTCCATGACATGCGGGTACAGTACTGGGAGGCTGCCAAATGGGTGGCCAAGCTCAGGCACCATCGCACCAACGATGCCCCGCTGCTGCTGCGGGTGCAGATGAGTGCCGGGCATGGCGGCGCGAGCGGCCGCTACCAGTCGATGAAGGAGCTGGCCGAGGAATACAGCTTCCTGCTGGCCGTGGCAGGCGAGGGTTCGAACCAGGCGTGATATCCGTCACGCCTCGTGCTGCCATTGAAATCGGCGTAACAGGCACCACCTTTACCCTAACGACAGTTGACTGATAAAGGTGCTGCATGACTGATCACGAAGGCCGGGTGGACAATATCGAGCGCGATGACAGCTCCCCGAGCACTGGCCTGGTTATTCCCAACCAGCGTCTGCCGGACAGACTCTATCTGCTGCCCATTACCAACCGGCCGTTCTTTCCCGCCCAGGTGATGCCGGTTGTCATCGATGAGCAGCCCTGGGCGGAAACCATAGAGCGGGTGGCCAATACCCCCCATCACGCCATATCGCTGTTCTGGATGGATGGCCCCTTGCCGCCCTCAGGCGAGGTGGACCCGGATCTGCTGCCCAGCACCGGCTGCGCGGTAAAGATCCATCACGCGGTAAAGGAAGACGGCAAGATCCAGTTCATCGCCCAGGGCCTGACCCGGGTGCGCATCACCCACTGGCTCAGCCGCAAGCCGCCCTATCTGGTCGAGGTGGAATACCCCGAAGCGCCGATCGACGAGCGTGACGAAGTGCGCGCCTACGCCATGGCACTGATCAATTCGATCAAGGAGCTGCTGCCGCTCAACCCGCTCTACAGCGAGGAACTGAAAAACTACCTGAACCGTTTCAGCCCCAACGAACCCTCACCTCTGGCGGACTTTGCCGCAGCCCTGACCTCGGCAAAGGGCACCGAACTGCAGGACGCCCTGGATACCATTCCGGTGCTGCGCCGCATGCAGAAGGTCCTGGTACTGCTCAAGCAGGAAATCGAGGTAGCGCGCCTGCAGGGCGAGATCAGCGCCGAGGTCAACCGCACCATCAGCGAGCAGCAGCGCAAGTTCTTCCTCAAGGAGCAGCTCAAGGTCATCCAGAAGGAGCTGGGCCTGTCCAAGGATGACCGCACCGCGGATATCGAACAGTTCCGCGAGCGTCTGGCAGGCAAGCAGCTGCCCGAGGCCGCCGAGCAGAAGATCGAGGAGGAACTGACCAAGCTGTCGATTCTGGAAACCGGTTCGCCGGAGTATGCCGTCACGCGCAACTATCTGGACTGGGCGACGTCCATCCCCTGGGGCGTGAGCCATGCCGACCGGCTCGATATCAAGCGCGCCCGGCGCGTGCTCGATCGCGATCACGATGGGCTGGAGGATGTGAAGCAGCGCATTCTCGAATTCCTCGCGCTGGGCACCTTCAAGGGCTCGGTCGGCGGCTCCATCATCCTGCTGGTCGGACCGCCCGGTGTCGGCAAGACCAGTATCGGGCGCTCCATCGCCGAAAGTCTGGGCCGCCCCTTCTACCGCTTCAGCGTCGGCGGCATGCGCGACGAGGCGGAAATCAAGGGGCACCGCCGGACCTATATCGGCGCCATGCCGGGCAAGTTCGTTCAGGCCTTCAAGGAGGTCAAGGTGATGAACCCGGTGATCATGCTCGACGAGATCGACAAGCTCGGCAGCAGTCACCAGGGCGACCCGGCCTCGGCCCTGCTGGAAACCCTGGATCCGGAGCAGAACAGCCAGTTCCTCGACCACTATCTGGATCTGCGCCTGGATCTGTCGAAGGTGCTGTTCATCTGTACCGCCAATACCCTGGACAGCATTCCGGGCCCGCTGCTCGACCGCATGGATGTGATACGACTGTCCGGCTATATCGCCGAGGAAAAGCTGGCCATAGCCAAGAACCACCTGTGGCCGCGGCAGCTCGAGCGCGCCGGCCTCAAGCGCAGCCAGCTGCGTATTACCGACAAGGCGCTGCGCCTGGTGATCGAGGGCTATGCACGGGAATCCGGCGTGCGCAACCTGGAAAAGCAGCTGGCCAAGCTGGTGCGCAAATCGGTCATCCGCCTGCTGGATGACCCGGACCAGAAGATCAGCATACGTCCGGCGGACCTGAGGGATCTGCTCGGAACGCCGGTGTTCCGGCCGGAGAAGGTACTCAAGGGTGTCGGGGTGATCACCGGCCTGGCCTGGACCTCCATGGGCGGCGCTACCCTGCCGATCGAGGCCAACCGGGTGCACAGTCTCAATCGGGGCTTCAAGATCACCGGCCAGCTCGGGGAAGTGATGCGTGAGTCGGCGGAGATCGCCTACAGCTACGTTTGCGCCCACCTGAAGCAGTACAAAGCCGATCCGAAATTCTTCGACGAGGCCTTCGTGCACATGCATGTCCCCGAAGGCGCCACGCCGAAGGACGGCCCCAGCGCCGGCATTACGATGACCAGCGCCCTGCTCTCCCTGGCACGCAATCAGGCACCCAGAACGGGCGTGGCCATGACCGGGGAGATAACCCTCACCGGTCAGGTGTTGCCGGTAGGCGGCATCCGCGAGAAGGTGATTGCTGCCCGACGGCAGTCGATCTTCGAGCTGATCCTGCCCGAAGCCAACCGGGGAGACTACGAGGAACTGCCGACCTATCTCAAGGAAGGCATGACCCTGCACTTTGCCTCGCGCTACGAGGATGTGGCCAGGGTCCTGTTCGATTGAACGAAGGGGGCGGCAATGCCGCCCCCTCTCTGTTTCGCTACCGCCTCCCGGGCAACCTCAGGCCGGCTGCAACTGCGGATAACGTGCTTTCAGCTGCGCAATGCGGTCGGCATCGCCACCCAGCTCCAGCGCGACTTGCTCCTGCTCGGCGAAGGCCGCCCCCTCACCCAGTTCTGCCAGTACCCGCAGCATGCGCAGCCGCAGCTCCAGACGTTCGGGTTCATCGGCAATCGCCCGTTCCAGCATTATCCGGGCATCGGCAAAGCGCCCATAGGTCAGATACAGATCCACCCCGGTCAGGGGATCCACTTCCCGACTGCCCGGGACGATGATCGGCTGGTGTACCGGCTGCAGCGCAGGCTCTGCAAGTGCCTCTGGTTGCTCGTGCTCCTGCTCTCGACGGGGACGCAGCATCCACACCCCCGCCAGCACCGCCAGCAGCGAGGTCGGCAGCGGCCACCAGCGTGCCAGCCAGCCCGATTCTTCTGCCTGCTCCTGCGCCGCCAGCTGGTCCTGAGGTGCAGCGGACTCCAGCTCCTCGGCCGGCGCGGTCGTGGACTCAATCGCGCCGGAGAGGGGCTCGGCCCCTGCGTTCGCGGTCAGCGGCTGCGCCTCTCCCGCGGTGCCCGACAAGCCCGACTGCTCTGCGGAGGCGGACTGCGCGATCTCCTTGCCGTTATCCCGGTGGAGGTTTCGCTGTTCCAGCTCGGCCTGCAGGCGAGCGATCTGGGCGTCGCGCTTTTCCAGTTCGGCCATCAGACCACGGAAGCGCAGTTCCAGGCTGTGCAGGCGCTCCTCGAGTTCCACATCAACCGGTAACGGCGACGGCTCTTCGATTCTCAACCGATCCCCGGCCACCCTTTCCGATGCCGGGGCTGCGGCAGGTGCACTGGGCGCTGGCTCAGCCACCGCGGTGGCTACCCGGGCCCGGTACTCCCGGGAGCCAGCCGGCAGCGTCAGCACCTGATCACTGCGCAAGCGGGTCGGGTCGCCGTTGACGAAGGCCTGGGGATTGAGGGCGAGGATGGCGTCCATCTGCTGCTGCAGGGACACGGCTTCACTGCTGCGCGTCGTCCGGGCAATGCTCCACAGGCTGTCGCCCGGGCGGGTCCGGTAGCGCTCGCTCCCCGCTTCAGGGGCAACGGCAGCAGGCGCCACTCCTCGCGCTGGGGCCCTCGCCGGGGCCGGTACCGGCGCGGCGGCAGACTGCACAGCTGCCCGGGGTGCAGCGACGCTGTCGATGGTCACCGGGGACGGAGCGTACAGCGGCGGATCCAGCAGCACGGTGTATTCGCGCAGCAACGCGCCATCGGGGCGATCCAGCTGAACCAGGAAGTTCAGATAGGGCTCGCGCACGGGTCGACTGGATTCAACCCTGATCACCAGCCGACTGTCGATGACGGTCGGTACGAAGCGCAGGTCGGTGAGGAAGAAGGGACGCTCTATCCCGGCGCGCTCGAAAGCCTCGGCACTGGCCAGGCTGGCGCGGATATCCCCCGGCCCGATGCCGGCAACATCGCTCAGTTCAATGGTGGCTGCCAGGGGCTGATTGAGGGCCGACTGCAGGTGCAGGTCCCCCAACCCCAGCGCCAGTCCGTATCCGCTGTGCAGGGCGGCCAGCGATGCCACCCACAGTATCAGTCGGCGTTGAATTTTCATTGTGAGTCGTCCCTGAGTTGGTTGGAGCATCGCCCAGGTCTGGCAAGACGGGCCGCAGATAGCCACTAGTATGGCATTACTTCGACAGTAAGCGAATACAACTGGTCGACAATACCGTCAAATTTCCGAAGCCTGTCGCCCTCGCCAAGCCCGATTCGCCACCTGCTTGACGCCACGCCGAGCCGTCGCAGCGCCCCGGGTTTGAGGTAGAATGGTGTCCTTTGCGCAACCACCGGACACACCATGAGTGATGTAGACCGCCTCTTTGCCACCCCCCTGGCGCAGGTAAGCGATTTCGTCTTCGACGAGAACGTGGCGCGGGTGTTTCCCGACATGATCAAGCGCTCGGTTCCCGGTTATCCGACCATAGTCGAGAACATCGGTGTGATTGCCGCACACTATGCCCAGCCGGGTACCCTGATCTATGATCTGGGCTGCTCCCTGGGCGCCGCCACCCAGTCCATGCGCCGCCATCTTCGTCAGGAAGGCTGTCGCATCCTCGCGGTGGATAACGCCGCCGCCATGGTGCAGCGCTGCGCCGAGTACTTGAGCGCACAGGATTCCATGATCGAGGAACTGGTGCCGGCCACGGTCATGCAGGCGGACATTCTCGATCTGGATTTCGAGCCCTGCTCGGTGGTGGTGCTCAACTTCACCCTGCAGTTCATTGCTCCTCCCCAGCGTCTGGCATTGTTGCAGCGCATCCGGCAGGCCCTGCTGCCCGGCGGCATTCTGATCCTCTCGGAGAAATTCCGTTTCGCCGATGATCAGGAGCAGGAGCGTCTGGAGCAGGTGCATTACGCCTTCAAGCGGGCCAATGGCTACAGCGACCTGGAGATCGCCCAGAAGCGCAGCGCCATCGAGAATGTCATGCTGCTGGACACCCCGCAGATTCACCTGTCGCGCCTGGAGCAGGCAGGGTTCAGTCAGGCCTACAGCTGGTTCCAGTGTTTCAACTTCGGCTCGATAGTGGCGCACGCGTGATCGATTATTCCCCGCTTTTCCGCACCCTCGAAAATACCCTGCTGGATCACTGGCTGGACGATCTGCCACAGGCGCTGGATCAGCGACTGGAGGATGCCCGTCGCCACGGCGATCTGCCCCGCTGGCAGGCCAGCCTTGCCCTGCTTCCCGAGCACCGTCCGGCCAGGGTGGAGTTGGATCCCTGCGTGAGGATCGGCAGCGCCGACGAACTCGACGAGCAGCAGCAGGGTCGTCTGCTCGAGGGACTGAAGGGTCTGCACCCATGGCGCAAGGGCCCCTTCGAGCTGTTCGGCGTGCACATAGATACCGAGTGGCGCTCGGACTGGAAGTGGGAGCGCATAGCCGCGCATCTGGACCTGACCGGCAAACGGGTGCTGGACGTCGGCTGCGGCAACGGCTATCACATGTGGCGCATGTGGCAGGCTGGGGCAGCGCTGGTCATCGGCGTGGATCCCAATCTGCTGTTCCTCACGCAGTTCCAGGCGGTGCGGCGCTATGTGCCTGAAGCGCCGGTGTGGCAGCTGCCTTTCACCCTCGAGGAGCTGCCCGAACCCACCGCCGGCTTCGACACCCTGTTCTCCATGGGCGTGCTCTACCACCGCCGCTCGCCCATGGACCACCTGCTGCAGCTCAAGGCCTGTCTCAGACCCGGTGGTGAGCTGGTGCTGGAAACCCTGGTGATCGAGGGGGATGATCAGCAGTGCCTGTTGCCCGAGGACAGGTATGCGCAGATGCGCAATGTCTGGTTTCTGCCCTCGGTCCCGCTGCTGGAGCGTTTCCTGCGCCGCTGTGGTTATGATCAGGTGCGCTGCATCAACCTGAACCGCACCTCGACCCAGGAGCAGCGCAGCACCGAGTGGATGCGCTTCCAGTCCCTCCCGGACTTCCTTGACCCGCAGGACCCGCTGCGCACCCGTGAAGGCTACCCGGCTCCCCTGCGGGCCACCCTGGTCGCCCGGCGCCCCTGATCAGCGGTCGCGATCGCCGGTCTGACGCAGGCCGGCGATCCAGCCAAGGGCGAACCAGGCGGGCGGCATATCCGGCCAGTCCTCCTCCCCCAGCCCCTCGACCCCATACCCCGGCACGCCGGCCCTGGCCAGCAGTTGGCTGTGCCACCAGCGCATCAGGCCGCCCTCGCCCGCCACGAAGCGGTTGGCCAGCTCACCCCGCAGGCGCAGCGGCAGGGATTCCAGCAGCAGACTGTCCAGCTCGCGGAACAGGCGCAGCTCGTTCTCCAGATAGGCCGAACGGGCCGCCACCGGCAACCCCAGCAAGGAGACCAGAGTCTCCAGCTGCGCGGCATATTCCCGATGGCTGTGCAGTGGATCCAGGCGCTGGCGCCAGTCCAGCTGCAGCCGCTCGACCGCCTCCACCAAAGCTCGTACACCGGCACTGGGCGCGTCCAGCAGGCTGGCCAACAGCTGACGTTCAACCAGCGGCAGATCGGCCAGCAGCAAGGCCAGCTCCGCAGAACTGGAGCTGGGTCGCGGCTGCCAGCGGCTGGCATGGCCGTCGGGGATCGCACCGAGGCGCTGGCTGCGTTCCGGCCAGGGTACCGGCGACAGCTGCTCCTGCAGGCGCTCCAGCCCCTGTTTCAGCTGCCCCTTGCCCTGCTCCAGCCAGCGCTGCAAGCGCGCCCGGTACTCGGCACTACGCCTTGTCATCGGTCACCCGCCCCAGCCGTTCGCGGATGCTCCGCACAATTCCCCGGTTGTCCTCGACCAGCCCCTGCTGATCCTGCAGGGGCACCGCACGGCACAGATCCAGCGTGAAGTGCCCCAGGCGCGCGCTGTACAGGCCCACCCCCACACCCTGGCCAACCCGGGCGGCGAGCTTTTCCAGCACCCCGGACAGCAGACTGTCGGTCAGCGCACCTATGGCGACCTCGGTCCCCCCGGCCAGGGCAATGTTGCGCAGCACATGGCGGGCCAGCCGCCAGCTGCTCACCTGACTGACCGGCAGGCCGTAGCAAAGGGCGATCCGGCGCATCATGCGCAGGTTGCGCCAGAGCACCAACAGGATATCCACTGCCACCCAGGGGCTGGTCGCCACCAGCAGCCCGGTGGCCACGGCGTCACGCTGCAGCATCTGTCGCGCCTGGACATCCAGCGGCTGATAGAACTGCCGGCCCAGTCGGCGACTGATCTCGTCGGCACTGTAGGACTGGTCCAGATCGGCGCAGGCCGCATTCATCTGCGCCGCCAGGGGCGTGTCCTCATACAGCGCCTGGAGCCGATCCAGCCAGTCCAGCGCCAGGCGCTCGCGCGGATCGGCCAGCGCCGCCTGCATTTCCAGCCGCAGCTGTTCCACTTCGGTAAGTCGGGCACGCTGGCGCCGGACATCTGCCCAGGCCTTGAGACCGGTGCCGGCGAGCACAGCACCCAGCCCGCCGAGCATTGCTCCGGCCACGGGATGCCACTGCCAGGCCGCCCAGCTCCACTGCCCCCACTCCCACAGGGCCACCCCCAGTACCGTGACCAGCACCAGGCGCAGCAGCCGACCGGGCCAGCGGCTGCGCGGCGGTGCGTTGTCCAGCCCGGGAGGCGTGGCGCCGATCGGCTCGCGAACCTCGGGCGGGGGCTGCATACCCGCCTCGCCGAGGATGCGGGTGGCCTGCGGTCCGGGTGCAACGGACTCATTCAGGGTTTCGAGTATGCGCGTCTTGTTGCTCACAGTGCGGCTCCTTCGAGCATCCAGCCCAGCAGCTCATCCATGCGGTAATGGGGAAAGGGCTCGTTGCGATGCAGACCCGGCGGCGGGCGCAGCTCCAGCAGCTCGGGGCCATCGACCTGCAGATCCAGCGGCAGGTGGGTCGGAATGCTGCCGGGCTGATAACGCACCCAGCCGGTCTGGCCCTGCAGACCGGCCACCAGCGCATCGCCCTCCTGGCGCGTGGCGCGGACCGCCGCCAGCGGAAAGCCGCGCACTTCCACGCCGCCGTGGCGTACATCGGAGAGGCTGTCGGTCAGCAGATCCTCCAGACACTGCTGCACCGCGCGCTGCTGCTCCGCAGAGACCTGATCCACCTTGGTCGCACACACCGCCAGGCGGCTGATGCGCGGCTGCCAGAACCGTCGCCAGAGGCTGTTGCGCCCGTAACGGAAGCTCTGCAGCACTGCCTCCAGCGCCCCCTTGAGATCGGACAGCGCCGCCTGCCCGGCGTCCATGGGGCTGAGCATGTCGACCAGCAGTATCTGCCGGTCCAGGCGGCTGAAGTGTTCGTCATAGAAGCCCTTGACCACGAAGTCCCGGTAATAGCGGAACCGCGCTTCACACTCGGCCCACCAGCTGCCCGCCCCGGTGGCGGTATGCCGGTTGCCTGCCAGCAGCGGAACGAACAGCAGCATCTCCGCTGCGATGCCGGATCCCGGCAGCAGAAAGCGACCGGGCTGATTGCGCGACAGTCCCGCCTCGCTGCGGCTGCGCTGGAGAAAATCCGTCCAATCCCGGCGCAGCTGCTGCAGCAGGGACGCATCCAGCGGTGCCTGCGGATCGATCGCCAGCAACCGGTCACGCAGCGGGCCGGCCAGGCCGCGGCGGGGCTCGAGTTCGAGCCAGTCTCGCATCTGCTCGCACCACTGGCCGTAATCCAGCTCCAGCAACGGCAGGTCCAGGAGCCACTCCCCCGGGTAATCGAGAATCTCGATACGCAGAGACCGGCTGGGTTGCACCCGCCGCAACAGCCCCGTCTGACGAAAGCGCAGGTCGATCACCACCCGTGACAGATCGGTGGTGGAGGACGGCCAGCGCGCGGGGTTGTCCGACAGCGCCTGCAGAGCGTCCAGATAGGCGAAGGCCTGCTCTACCCCGTCACGCTGCCAGCGTACCGCCTCCAGCCGGTCAAAGGGGGGCCTGCGCGCCAGCAGTCCCCGCTGGTGGTTCTCCAGCTGGTTGATCAGGCTGGTGATGAAGGTGGTCTTGCCCGCCCGGCTCAGCCCGGTCACCCCCACCCGCAACCGCGCGTTGCCCAGCGCCGGGGCGTGCTGTTTCCAGTCCGTGATCCAGTGCGGCTTCTTCAACGCAGCCATGCAGGCACCCCCGAAGTCATGTATGGTCTAGGGGCCCAGTATCGCACAACCAGCAACGGGGAGATTCAATGGCGTATACAGACACCCACAGCAAGGCCATCGGCTATCTGTTATGGATTTTCGGCTTCATGGGGGCCCACCGTTTCTATTACGGCAAACCCTGGACGGGGACCCTGTACTTCTTCACCCTGGGCCTGTTCTTCATTGGCTGGATCATTGACCTGTTTCTGATCCCGTCCATGGACCGGCAGGCGGATTCGCGCTTCCGCGCCGGGCGGATCAACTTCAACCTGACCTGGATACTGCTGACCTTCCTCGGCGTGTTCGGCGCCCACCGCCTGTACATGGGCAAGTGGGTCACCGCCATCATCTACTTCTTCACCGGCGGCCTGTTCCTGCTCGGCGTGCTCTACGACTACTGGACGCTGAACGAGCAGATCTCGCAGAAGAACATAGAGAAGGCCTGGTAGCCAGGCCCTTCCCGCTCAGACCGGATCGTTGCGGGTCAGCAACTCATCCGGCAGATGCATCACCCAGTCTTCCTGCCTGGGCGGCATCTGCAGGTGGTACCCCTGCCCCTGCAGATTCTCCAGCACCTGATGAATATCCTCCCTGGCCAGCTTGCGCTCGGGGCTGAGGATCAGGTCCATGGAGTGCTCGGGCTTGCCGAACAGACGCAGCAGGTCCTCAGGCACGCCGGCGAGCCCCTTGTCCCTGGGGACATACAGGTACATGCCGTCCTTGCGCGGACTGCGATAGATAGAGCACAGCACTTTCATGCCTTGATTCCCTCGTTGACGGATGGATTGGCCAGGGCCAGCAGCTCTGCGCCCATCAGCTCGCGACGCCAGCCGGTGAGCTCATCCGGCAGACGATAGGGTCCACAGGGGTAACCGGTGCGGACCATGGCCTCCAGGGTCTTCTTGCGCAGCATCAACTCTGCGGCCATGCCCAGACGCTCGGCGTGGCGCTGCCCCACCTTGCGCAGCGCCTTGAGCAGGCGGTTGGCGTCCGCCGGCAAGGGTTCAGGCAGGGGTTCGGGCCATTGCTGCTCCGGCACCTGCTGGCCTTCGGCGATCAGTCGCAATATGGTCTCGCCGTCCTGACGTACGGTCCGCGGATGCATGTCCTCCATCCGCGACAGCTGCGACAGGGTTGAAGGCTGACGCTGGGCCAGCGGACAGAGCACAGACTCGCGCAGCAGGCGGTTGCGCGCCACATCACGCTGACGGGCGGTCCGTTCACGCCAGGCGCAGAGCACCCTGAGCACCGCCAGTTCAGACGGCTTCAGACGCCAGGCCTGCTTGATCTTGCGCCAGGCCTGATCCGGGTCAGGCAGCTGCCGGGCATTGGCCACCAGCTCGGCGGTGTCCTCGAGCAGCCAACTGGTCAGCCCGGCTTGATCCAGCCGGGGAGCCAGCACCTTGTAGATCTCTGCCAGATGCTGGGTATCGTCCACCGCATACTGCAGCTGCCGGGGGCTCAGGGGACGCTGCAACCAGTCGGAGCGCGTCTCTTCCTTGGGCAGATCCACGTTCAGCAGGCCGCTGACCAGGCGCGAGTAGGACATGGAGAAATCCATGCCCAGATAGGCTGCGGCGATCTGGGTGTCGAACAGGGGCGCCGGCAGGGCACCACACAGGTGCTGGAACACCTCCAGATCCTCGCTGCAGGCGTGGAACACCTTCACCACGCCCGGCGCTTGCAGCAGCGCTATCAGGGGTGACCAGTCACTGATTGCCAGCGGATCGATCAGCGAGGAAGTGCAGCCGTCGCCGACCTGGATCAACCCGGCGATGGGAAAGTAGGTTTCGGTGCGAACGAACTCGGTGTCCATCGCCACGAAGGGCAGCGTCAGCCAGCGCTCGCAGCAGGCGGCGAGGTCGGCATTGCAGGTGATCATGTGAGGGGGAGCCTCGGTTGACGTCATAAGCTATCCAGTTCCGTAACGGGCCATGCGGCCCCGGCGCGAAGTATACCCGAGCCGCCTGCCCCGGCGGGCGACGACTTGGCGAGAAGTTGTAACCGACTCCCATCTCTGCCTGTATCAATGATGACAACAGGGTTCAAGATTGATCGCCATCAACCGATAAAGAGACTGACAACATATAATCTGCACTGCAGAAAATGCCATCCGGGAGTCGAAATGGATTTTTTTCAGAACCTACAGCTCAAGTACAAGTTCTGGGCTGTCAACAGCGTAACCTTCATCAGCACCCTGATTCTGGTACTGGTTGCCCTGGGGGTCGAACAGGATCGAATCCATACCGAACGCAAGCGCCTGGCTGCTGAACTGGTCATCCCCGGTGGTGCCGCCAGCGCTCCGGACGGGCTGCGCTGGCTGGATGCGTCCTTCGCGGGCAACCGCCTTTCCGGCAGCCCGGTGTGGATCCCCGCCGAGGATCTGCGGGTAACGATTTCAGCCCCTCTGCTGGGCGCCTGGGCCGTGGACAAGGACGGCCAGGGCCGGTTGCTGGGCGTAGAAAAGCAGAACTACCTGGCGCTGCTCATCGAGCGGGCTCCCTTGTACGCGGTGGTGGTACTGGTGCTGATGCTCGCGGTGCTGACCGTGTCGCAGATCCTGATCTCCTTCATCACATCCAATATCCGTGCCCTGCGTGATGTCATGCTCACTGTGCAGAGCACCGGGGACCTCACCCTGCGCGCCGATGCCGCCAGCCGTGATGAGGTCGGGGCCATGGCCCGGGCCTTCAACGCCATGCAGAGTGCTCAGCAGGAAGTCGTCGGCACCGTGCGCCTTGCCGCAAGCCAGCTGGAACAGGGCACCAACGAAATGGCCCGGCTGATGGCCGGCGTCAAGGACGGTATGGTTACCCAGCAGGGCGAGACTGACATGGTTGCCGCCGCCGTCAATGAAATGAGCGCAACCGTCCAGGACATTGCCGGCAACACCGCCGTGACCCGTGACCAGTCCACCCAGGCCGATGCCCTCGCCCGCCATGGCCGGGACCAGGTGCTGCGGGTGAGCCAGACCATCACCGGCCTGGCCACCAGCATAGAGCGCTGCACCCAGCACATGCAGAAGCTGGAAGGCCACAGCCAGGAGATCAGTGGCGTGGTGCGGGTGATCCGCGATATCGCCGAACAGACCAATCTGCTGGCGCTGAACGCCGCCATCGAAGCGGCCCGTGCCGGCGAATCGGGCCGCGGCTTTGCCGTGGTGGCTGACGAAGTGCGCGCCCTGGCCCAGCGGGTGCAGAGCTCCACCGACGAGATCCAGCGTATGATCGAGGCCCTGCAGACCGGCACCCATGCAGCGGTTGGCGATATGGAAGACAGCGCCCGCCTCACCCACGAATCGGTACAGCAGGTGGAAGAGGCCGGTCAGTCACTGGCCGAGATCACTTCCTCGGTCAGCCAGATCAGCGGTGGCAACAGCGAAATTGCCTCCGCCGTGGAGCAGCAGAGCATCGCCGCAGAATCGATTACCCAGAGCGTGATCCAGATCCGCGATGTCACCGAACAGACGGTGATGCAGACAGTGCAGAGTGCCGCCACCAGCGAGCAGCTGGCCACCCTCGCCCACCAGCTCAATGCCGCCGTGGGCCGGCTGAAGACCTGACCTGCAGACCTTCCTCCGCGACAGCCGCGGAGGAAGACCTCGGTGAGTTACTGCAGAGCGATGCGGTCGCGGTTACGCTCGACGGTCGCCGGCCCTATGCCCTTGACCATGGCCAGCTCCTCGACGTCGGCAAAATTGCCGTTTTCCTCGCGGTAACTGACGATGGCCTCGGCCTTGGCCAGACCGATCCCGCTCAGGGTCTCGGCGATTTCCGCAGCACTGGCTTGGTTGATGTTGACCGTAACCAGAGGCGCTTCGCTCACTTCCGCCAGAACGGGATGGGCGAGCAGGACGCTCAGACTCAGCATGATGGCGCTTATCAGTGATTTCATGAACTTTCTCCTTAGTGGAAATGGACCCGCAACAGAGGGAGAAAACCTGAACCGATGCACATCGATGACGCTGAGCTTCCCTGCGGCACAGGCAAGCTACCTGCAACCGGCGCCAGGCTGAAGCCCGAGAGCGTGGATCTGTGAAGAACGTCCCACTCGCGACGCGTCTGGTCTGTGGTCTCTATAGCGTGCCGCCGCATTTGATGCCAAAATGCCTCTACACACCCGAACCCAAGGAAGCGCCGTGCCCGATGCGATCCCCCTGCTGATCTGCGACGACTCCGGCATGGCCCGCAAGCAGCTCATGCGGGCCATGCCCAGGGGCTGGCCGTTCCGCATCACCCAGGCCGACAACGGCCAGGCCGGTCTGGAGGCGATTCGCGCAGGCCTCGGCGAGATAGTTCTGCTCGATCTGACCATGCCCGAACTGGACGGCTTCGAGGTCCTGCGCCGGATGCGCGAGGAACGGCTGCAGGCTCAGGTGATCGTCATCTCCGGCGACGTGCAGGAGGAAGCCATCCGCCGCGCCCTTGAGCTGGGTGCGCGCAGCTTCATCAGAAAGCCTGCCGATGCAGGCCAGTTGGAACAGGCGCTGCTGGCCCTGGGGGTGCACGCCCCGACAATCGACCCGAGCCTACCGGCAGCGGAGCTGGATCTGCCCAGCGTGGGCTTCAGGGATGCTTTCCGTGAGGTGGCCAATATCGCCATGGGCCGGGCAGCCGAGCTGCTGGCCCGCGTTCTTGGCGTCTTCATCAAGCTGCCCGTCCCCAACGTCAACATTCTCGAGGTAGCCGAGCTGCACATGGCCCTGGCTGACGCCCAGGGCAACCGCCAGGTCTCGGCCATCTGCCAGGGCTATATCGGTAGCGGCATTGCCGGCGAGGCCCTGCTGATATTCCACGACTCCCAGATCAGTGATGTTGCCCGGTTGCTGAAGCACCAGTCCGGCAACAGCTCGCCGCTGGAGCTGCAGCTGGACCTGGCCGCCATTGTCATCGGTGCCTGCCTCAATGGCATCTGTGAACAGCTGGATCTGCAGCTGTCATCGGGCCACCCCATGGTACTGGGGCAGCACTGCACCATCGAGGAGCTGATCCGGGTCAACCGCAATCGCTGGAAGCGCACCCTGGCGGTGGAAATCAGCTACGCGCTGGAGGACCATGACATCAAGTTCGACCTGCTGTTGCTGTTCACCGAGGCATCGGTACAGGTACTGCAACGCAAGACCGCTCTGTTGATCAACTGAGAATGCAAGCGGAGACCGGCATGTCCACCTTACTTGATGTCAGTGAATTGCACTGGTTGCTGGACATAGTCCAGAGCATCGATGTCGGTGTCGTGGTGCTGGACCGGGAGTACCGCATCCAGGTATGGAACAGTTTCATGGAAAACCATTCGGGCAGGCCGGCCAGCCAGGTCAGCCAGCGCTCGATGCTGGAGCTGTTTCCGGAGATAGATCAGGCCTGGTTCACCAGCAAGGTGGAAACCGCGCGCATGCTCGGCACCCGGGTGTTCACCATCTGGGAGCAACGCCCCTACCTGCTGAGGTTCAGCAACTATCAGCCGATCACCGGCCTGGCGGACCACATGTACCAGAACGTCACCATACTGCCCCTGCGCACGGTCAACACGAGCACCGGGCATGTGTGTCTGATCATCTATGACGTGACCAATGTAGCGGTGAACAAGCTGCAACTGGAGGCTGCCAACGCGCAGCTGCAGCAGCTGGCTCTGCATGACGGTCTGACCGGCCTGCTCAATCGCCGGCACTGGGAAAGCTGTCTGGAGAGGGAGTTTTCCAGGCATACCCGCCACAACAACCCGGCCAGCCTGGTGATCTTCGACATCGACCACTTCAAGCAGTTGAATGACACCTACGGCCATCAGGCCGGGGACGAGGTCATCCGCCAGGTGGCGGCGCTGACGCGGGGCATGGTGCGGGAAACCGACTACGCCGGTCGCTACGGGGGTGAGGAATTCGCCATACTGCTGACCGATACCTCACTGGAGGGAGCAGCGCTCTTTGCCGAGCGCCTGCGTCAGGCCGTCGAACGGCTGGAGATTGCCTATGACAAGTACCTGCTGCGCTGTTCCATCAGCCTGGGTGTGGCCTGCATCCATGGCAGCATGACCGGCTACCCGCTGTTGATCGAGGCAGCCGACAAGGCGCTTTACCGCTCCAAGCAGGCCGGCCGCAACCGCGTGACCCTGAGCGGCGCGGCGACAGCCCACTGACGCGGAT
This sequence comes from Halopseudomonas formosensis, assembly GCF_900115905.1. GTDB lineage: Bacteria > Pseudomonadota > Gammaproteobacteria > Pseudomonadales > Pseudomonadaceae > Halopseudomonas > Halopseudomonas formosensis. The sequence continues at coordinate 127,436 of NZ_FOYD01000004.1, read as the reverse complement.
CAGCCGCGAACGGCCTCCAGACCTCGCTGCAGGTCCGCACGCAGGTCTTCCACATCCTCCAGCCCCACTGCCAGCCGTATCAGGCCGTCGCGGATGCCTGCGGCTTCACGGGTCTCGGCGGGAAGCCGACCGTGGGTGGTGCTGGCCGGATGGGTGATGGTGGTCTTGGCATCACCGAGGTTGGCGGTAATGGAAACCACCCGGGTCGCATCAATGAAGCGCCAGGCCGCCTCGCGTCCACCCCGCACCTCGAAGCTCACCACAGCACCGAAGGCCGACTGCTGACTGCAGGCCAGCGCATGCTGGGGATGACTCGGCAGACCGGCGTAATAGACCTTCTCCACCTCCGGCTGCTGCGCCAGCCAGCGGGCCAGTTCCAGCGCCGAGGCGCAATGGGCAGCCATGCGCAGGCGCAGGGTCTCCAGGCCCTTGAGGAACACCCAGGCGTTGAACGGGCTCAGCGAAGGCCCTGCGGTACGCAGGAAACCGACGACCTCCTGCATGTGCTCGTGCCGACCAGCGACCACACCACCCAGGCAGCGGCCCTGACCATCGATGTACTTGGTCGCCGAATGGATGACGATGTCCGCGCCCAGCGCCAGGGGCTTCTGCAGCGCCGGGGTACAGAAGCAATTGTCCACCGCCAGCAGTGCACCCTGCTCCTGCGCCACCCGGGCCAGGGCTCGGATGTCCACCAGCTCCGCCAGCGGGTTCGACGGGGACTCGACGAAGAACAGTCGGGTATTGGGCTTGCAGGCGGCTCGCCAGCGGTCGATATCCGACAGACCGACGTAGTCGACCTCGACACCGAAACGCTTGAAGTACTTGTCGAACAGGCTGACCGTGGCGCCGAACACGCTGCGCGACACCAGTATGTGATCACCTGCACTGCACAGGCTCATCACCGTGGCCAGAATGGCGGCCATGCCCGAGGCCGTGGCGACCGCCTGCTCGGCACCCTCCATGGCCGCGATGCGCTCCTCGAAGGTACGCACCGTGGGGTTCATGTAACGGGAATAGACGTTGCCCGGCTGCTCACCGGCAAAGCAGGCGGCAGCTTCGGCCGCACTGCGGAACACATAACTGGAGGTGAGGAACAGGGCTTCACCGTGCTCCCCTTCCGGCCCTCGGGTCTGCCCGGCACGCACCGCCAGGGTATCGAATCCGGCTCCATCCAGATCGCTGTTCAGCCGGCCCGGCTGCCATTGGGAATTCATTTCGGCTCTCCACCGTCGTTGTGCAGGCCCATGACCTCGTTGTCGACATTGACCATGGAGCGGGCCGCATCGTTGCGCGAGCGCTCGATCTGTCCCAGGTAGAACTCGTTGACGTCACCGGTCACGTAGTTGCCGTCAAATACCGAGCAGTCAAACTGGGTGATGGCCGGGTTGCCTTCGCGGACCGCATCGACCAGATCTCCCAGGTCCTGATAGATCAGCCAGTCGGCGCCGATCAGCTCCGCCACCTCGTCCACAGTGCGGTTGTGAGCGATCAGTTCGTGGGCCGAGGGCATGTCGATGCCGTACACGTTGGGATAACGCACTTCCGGTGCCGCAGAGCAGAAGTAGACGTTCTTCGCCCCTGCTTCGCGGGCCATCTGGATGATCTGACGGCAGGTGGTGCCCCGTACGATGGAGTCGTCCACCAGCAGTACGTTCTTGCCGCGGAACTCCAGCTCGATGGCGTTGAGCTTCTGGCGCACGGACTTCTTGCGCGCCGCCTGCCCCGGCATGATGAAGGTACGGCCGATATAACGGTTCTTGACGAAGCCCTCACGGAACTTGACACCCAGCCGGTTGGCCAGCTCCACCGCCGAGGTGCGGCTGGTATCCGGGATCGGGATGACCACGTCGATGCCATGGTCCGGCCGTTCGCGCAGGATCTTTTCCGCCAGCTTCTCGCCCATGCGCAGGCGGGCCTTGTATACCAGGATGCCATCAATGATGGAGTCCGGGCGGGCCAGGTAGACGTGCTCGAAGATGCAGGGGGCATACTTCGGGTTGTCGGCGCACTGGCGGGTGAAGATGCGGCCATCCTCGGTGATGTAAACCGCCTCACCCGGTGCCAGGTCGCGGATCACCTCGAAGCCCAGGGCATCCAGTGCCACACTCTCGGAGGCAACCATGTATTCGGTGCCCTCGTCGGTCTCGCGCTTGCCATAGACGATGGGGCGGATGCCGTTGGGGTCGCGGAAGCCGACCAGGCCGTAGCCGGTGACCATGGCCAGCGCGGCGTAACCGCCCCGGCAGCGCTCATGCACCCCTCGCACGGCCTTGAAGATGTCCTCTTCGGTGGGGCGCAGCTTGCGCTCACGGGCCAGCTCATGGGCAAACACGTTGAGCAGCACTTCGGAATCAGAGTTGGTATTGACGTGCCGCAGGTCCGCCTCGTACAGCTCCTTGGACAGCTGCTCGACATTGGTCAGGTTGCCGTTGTGCGCCAGGGTGATGCCGTAGGGGGAGTTCACGTAGAACGGCTGGGCCTCGGCCGAGGTCGAGGAGCCGGCGGTGGGATAACGTACATGGCCCAGCCCCATGGTGCCGACCAGGCGCTGCATGTGCCGCTGGTGGAACACATCGCGAACCAGACCGTTTTCCTTGCGCAGGAACAGCCTGTCCCGGTCGCAGGTCACTATGCCGGCGGCGTCCTGGCCGCGATGCTGCAGGACGGTCAGAGCATCGTAGAGCGCCTGGTTGACGTTCGACTTGCCCACTATGCCAACAATGCCACACATGGCTGAATACCTTCTTTCGTTGAAAAATTGGACACACCGGAAGCGATTCAACGCTCCGACATCAGCGACCGAAGAGCCCCAGAATGAAATTCTTTGACCAATCTGCCACCAGCAGAAAATGAGGAATGAGTGTTGACTCGCGCCACCAGGCATCACCCTCGACAGGCGCCAGGCTCAGCAGCCCTACCGCCACCACCACCAGCAGCGCACCGCGGGCGGCACCGAACACCATGCCGAGAAAGCGGTCCGTGCCGGTGAGGCCGGTTACCAGTACCAGCTGGCCGATCAGGTAATTGATCAGCCCGCCCAGAATAAGGGTCAGGACAAACAGGATGGCGCAGGCAGTGATCACCCGGATGGATGGGGTAGCGATATAGTCCACCAGCAGGTCGGCCAGAGCTCCGCCGAACAACCAGGCCACCAACCCGGCAACAACCCAGGTCAGCAGGGAGAGCGCTTCCTTGACGAAGCCACGGGCCAGGCTGATCAAGGCGGAAATCGCAATTATGGCAACAATGGCCCAGTCAACGCCGACGAGTGTCACGGTCAGGCACCAAGAAACGAAAAACGCATTCTACCAGAGCGACCCTGCACATCGGAACAGGCAATCCACCACCTGGCATTCGCCTCGACCCCCGGCTCAGGGAGCCCGGGTCGACTCATCGTGCGCCACCACCAGTCCCTTGCTGCTGTGTCGGCGCTCGAGCTCGTCACGCACCCGCACTGCGGCTTCCCGGGAATTGAGCGGACCGACATAGACACGGACGATTTCCTTGCCCGCCGATTGCCCCACCCGGGTGTAGGCGTTGTAGCCCTGTCCAGCCAGGGTCTGGCGGAAGCTTTCGGCATTGGCGGCGCTGGAAAAACTGCCCTGCTGCACGACCCAGCCACCGATGGCAGGGGCGGAAGAGGCTGTCGGGGTTGTCGGTGCCGTCACTTCGGCTGCCGGAGGGGCTGTGGGAGGCTCGGGCACGGGAGCGGGCTCCGCCGGCGGCGCGACCGGCGCCGGCGCTTCGACCACGGGAGGCGAAACCGGCTCGGCTTGGACGGGCGGCGCTGGGATCTCCGGCACCGGCGCAGGTTCGGGCAGTGTCGGGGGCAGCGCACTCAGCATGTCGCTGTCGTCCATGACCGGCGCCGCAGGCACCTCGACCTCCACCTGAACGGTCTCATCCTGCTCGGACAGCAGCATGGGTAGAAAGATGACTGCCGCGATAACCAGTACCACAGCGCCGATGATGCGCTGCTTGAGCCCCTGTTCCATCAATTGCCTCCGCCGGGTTGTCTGTCCAACCAGAGTATGGCTTCGGCCACGCAGAAAAACGACCCGAAAATGATGATTTTCGTATCAACGGGTGTGTGGTCCAGCTGCCAGGCTATCGCCTCGCCGATATCGGCAAAGGTCATGGCCCGCTCCCCTGCCCGTTCCAGCTCGGCCGCCAGCTCCGCGGCAGGACGGCTGCGCGGGGTCGGCAACGGAGCCACTGCCCAGCTCGAAAAGCGTCCGCGCAGCGGCAGCAGGATACCGGCCAGGTCCTTGTCCGAGAGCAGACCGAAGACCGCGGCCTGACCTGACGCCAGATCCTGTGCCAGGTGCCCGGCCAGGAACTCCGCCGCCTGGGGGTTGTGCCCCACATCCAGCAGCAGCTGCCGGGACTGGCCGCGCCAGTCGATGCGACGGGCATCCAGCCGACCGGCCACCGAGGTTTCGGCAATGGCCCGGGCAATCCCGGCATCGGGCATGTCCAGCCCCGCGGCCCAGAATGCCTGAACCGCCGTCGCCAGGTTGTCCCGCGGCAGACTGACCGGCGGCAGGCCCACCCGCCCCGGGGCACCGCCGCGCTGGCCGGTCAGCTCCCAGCTGCCATCCTGCTGCTGCCAGGTGTAATCACGGCCGCGCTGCCACATCTGCACCTGCAGACGCGCGACCTCGGCGGCAAAGCGCGGCGGCAGATCGGTCTCGGAACACACCAGCAAACCGGAGGGGCGCATGATCCCGGCCTTCTCGTAACCGACCGAGTCACGGGTATCACCCAGATAATCCGCATGGTCCAGGCCTATGCTGGTCACTACCGCCACATCGGCGTCGACTATGTTGACCGCATCCAGGCGGCCACCCAGTCCGACCTCCAGAACGACCGCGTCCAGCCCCGCACGCTGGAACAGCCAGAAGGCCGCCAGTGTGCCGAATTCGAAGTAGGTCAGGGAGATATCGCCCCGGGCCTGGTCGATGGCCTCGAACGCCTCACACAGCGCCTCATCGGCAACCGGTCGGCCATCGATGCAAACCCGTTCGTTGTAGCGCACCAGGTGGGGCGAGCTGTAGCAGCCGCTGCGGCGACCCGACATGCGCAGCAGGCTGTCCAGCGCCGCGCAGGTCGAACCCTTGCCATTGGTGCCGGTGACGGTGAATACCAGCGGGGCCGGCTTGCCGATACCGAGACGGGCAGCCACGTCGGCTACCCGTCCCAGGCCCATGTCTATCTCGACAGGGTGCAGACCCTCGAGCCGCCTGAGCCAGGCGGCCAGATCCATGGCGTCACTCACCGAGTGATGCCACCGCGCTCGCCTCAGCCGGACCGGATACCGGCGACGGCTGATTGGTCAGCATGGCCAGGATGCCGGCCAGACGATCGCGCATCTCGTTGCGCGGGATGATCATGTCCAGCGCACCATGCTCGAGCAGGAACTCGCTGCGCTGGAAGCCAGCCGGCAGCTTCTCGCGTACCGTCTGCTCGATCACCCGAGGCCCGGCGAAGCCGATCAGCGCGTTGGGCTCGGCCACGTTGAGGTCACCGAGCATGGCCAGACTCGCGGAAACACCACCGTAGACAGGGTCGGTCATCACGGAGATGAAGGGGATGCCCTCCTCCTTGAGACGGGCCAGCACCGCACTGGTCTTGGCCATCTGCATCAGGGAGAACAGGGCCTCCTGCATGCGGGCGCCGCCCGAGGCCGGGAAGCAGACATAGGGAATGCGCTCGCGCAGGGCCACTTCGGCACCACGCACGAAGCGCGCACCCACAACGCTGCCCATGGAGCCGCCCATGAAGTTGAACTCGAAGGCACTGGCGACCAGCGGCATGCCCTTGAGGTATCCCTGCATGACCACCAGGGCGTCCTTCTCACCGGTTTCCTTCTGGGCCGCGGTCAGGCGGTCCTTGTACTTCTTGGTGTCACGGAACTTGAGCTTGTCCACCGGCTCCAGTTCAGCAGCAATCTCGCTGCGGCCATCGGCATCCAGGAAGATGTCCAGGCGACGGCGTGCATTGATGCGCAGGTGATGACTGCACTTGGGGCAGACATCCAGATTCTTTTCCAGCTCGGGTCGATACAGCACCGCGTCACAGGAGGGGCACTTGCGCCACAGTCCTTCCGGCACGCTGCTTTTCTGTGCCTCGGAACGCACGATGGAGGGAATCAGCTTGTCCACCAGCCAGTTGCTCATTGCCAATCCTTATCTGTTGTCTGGGTTGATCACATTGCCCGATCGCTCAGCGATCCATGGCTGCCCGCATATCGCGAATGATCGCCGCGATACCGGCGCGGGCCTGCTCCGGGTCGCCCAGGTTGGCGGCGATCTGACTGACCAGCACCGAACCCACCACTACCCCGTCAGCCACACTGGCGATCGCGGCGGCGGAGGCGCCGTCACGAATACCAAAACCGACACCGATCGGCAGATCGGTGATGGTGCGCAGCTGCTTGAGCTTTTCTGCTACCTCGGTGACGTTCAGAGTAGCCGATCCGGTCACACCCTTGAGTGAAACATAGTAGACATAACCGCTGGCGTTCTCGCAGATCCGCCGCGCACGCTCCAGCGTGGTAGTCGGGGCCAGCAGGAAAATACTGTCCAGACCATGACTGCGGAACAGCGGCGCGACCTCCTCGGCCTCCTCCGGAGGCAGGTCGACCAGCAGTACGCCGTCGACACCGGCAGCAGCGGCCTGCTCGGCAAAGGCCTCGTAACCCATGTGCTCGACCGGGTTGAGATAGCCCATCAGTGCCACGGGGGTGGTCTGATTGGTCTTGCGGAACTCACGCACCATGTCCAGCACATCGCGCAGACCGACGTTGTGGGCAAGTGCCCGCTCCATCGCCAGCTGGATGACCGGGCCATCCGCCATGGGGTCGGAGAACGGCACGCCCAGCTCGATCACGTCGACGCCGGCTTCCACCAGCTCGTGCATCAGCGGCAGCATCATCTGCGGGTTCGGGTCACCGGCGGTGATGTAGGGAATGAGTGCCTTGCGGCCTTCGGCGCGCAGCCGGTCGAAACACTGCTTGATTCGGCTCATGTCAGATCCTTAAATGCTGATGCCATCAATAGCGGCGACAGTATGGATGTCCTTGTCGCCACGGCCGGACAGGTTGACCACGATGATCTGGTCCGGACGCATGGTGGCGGCCAGTTTCATTGCATAAGCCACGGCATGGCTGGACTCCAGCGCAGGCATGATGCCTTCGACGCGGGTCAGCTCGCGGAATGCTGCCAGGGCCTCCTCATCCGTTGCCCCCATGTACTGGACCCGTCCGATGTCCTTGAGCCAGCTGTGCTCGGGCCCCACACCGGGATAGTCGAGACCGGCGGAGACTGAGTGGGTCTCGATGATCTGGCCGTTCTCGTCGGCCATCAGGTAGGTACGGTTACCGTGCAGCACGCCCGGCTTGCCACGGTTCAGCGGCGCGGCATGGCGCTCGGTATCCAGCCCGTCACCGGCCGCTTCCACGCCGTACATGGCGACCCCTTCGTCCTGCAGGAAGGGGTGGAACAGACCGATGGCATTGGACCCACCACCAACGCAGGCGACCAGTGCGTCGGGCAGGCGGCCGGCCTGCTTCAGGCACTGTTCCCGCGCCTCGCGACCTATCACGCACTGGAAGTCACGGACCATCTGCGGATAGGGATGCGGGCCGGCCACGGTGCCGATGATGTAGAAGGTGTCATCGATGTTGGTAACCCAGTCGCGCATGGCTTCGTTCATCGCGTCCTTGAGCGTCTGGGAGCCGGAGGTGACCGGAATGACCTCGGCACCGAGCAGCTTCATGCGATACACGTTCAGCGCCTGACGCTTGACGTCCTCGGCGCCCATGTAGACCTGGCACTTGAGGCCGAGGCGCGCCGCTACGGTTGCGGTGGCCACGCCGTGCTGACCGGCACCGGTCTCGGCGATCACCCGCGGCTTGCCCATGTGCTTGGCCAGCAGAGCCTGACCAATGGTGTTGTTCACCTTGTGCGCGCCGGTGTGGTTCAGGTCCTCGCGCTTGAGCCAGATCTGTGCGCCACCGATCTTGCTGGTCAGCCGCTCGGCAAAGTACAGCGGTGAGGGCCGGCCGACGTAGTGCGCCAGATCCCGGTCGAACTCGGCCTGGAACTCGGGGTCGTCCTTGAGCTTCCTGTAGAGCTGATCGAGCTCATCCAGTGCATCCATCAGCGTCTCGGATACGAAGCGGCCACCGTAGGGACCAAAGTGACCGCGCTGATCAGGCACGCTTGCGAAATCGATCGATTTTGAATCAGACACGCTTCACCTCTTGAATAAAAGCGTTGATTTTCGAGACATCCTTGATGCCCTTGGCGGCTTCCACGCCACCGCTGACGTCCACTGCCCAGGGCTGGGTCAAATCCACCGCCTCGCGCACATTGCCGGCACTCAGGCCGCCGGCCAGCACAAGGTTCCAGTTGCGCTGCGCCGGGATCAGCCCCCAGTCGAAGGTCTCGCCGGTGCCGCCGGGCACACCCGGTTTGTAACTGTCCAGCAGAATGCCGCTGGCCCCCGGCCAGTTGCCCGCCAGGCTGTCCAGGTCGACGCAGGGGCGCACTCGTACTGCCTTGAGATAAGGCCTCGCAAAGCGCCGGCAGAAGTCGTCAGGCTCATCACCATGGAACTGCAGCATGTCCAGCGGCACCCGCTCGAGCACCTGACAGATTCGCGCCTCCTCGGCATCGACGAACAGACCGACACTGGTCACGAAGGGCGGCAGCGCCCGGACAATGAGGCTCGCCCGCTGGATATCGACAGCCCGCGGGCTGGCTTCGTGGAACACCAGACCAATGGCATCGGCGCCTGCCCTCGCCGCAGCAAGGGCATCTTCAACACGGGTGATGCCACAGATTTTGATACGCACCATGAATTCAGCCGGGTACTCTGTATAACGGAAGCCAAGGATAGTAGCAGATCAATCCGCGACCCGTCAGTCCAGCTCATTGAGCGCGGAAAGGAAGTGCGGCCCTATATAGCGGCTGGGCAGCTCGAAATGTTCGGGGTAGGTCACATCCACCAGGTACAGACCGTAGGCCGGCGCAGTGAGACCACCGGTATGCCGGTTGCGTGCCGCCAGTATCTCCGCGGCCCATTCCACCGGCCGCTCGCCACAGCCGATCTGCATCAGTACGCCGGCGATGTTGCGCACCATGTGGTGCAAAAAGGCGTTGGCGCGGATATCCAGCACGATGAAGCGGCCGAAGCGGATCAGTTTCAGATGGTGCACCGTCTTGACCGGTGACTTGGCCTGACAGGCGGTAGCCCGGTAGGAGGTGAAATCGTGCTCGCCGATCAGCACCTGAGCCGCTTCCTGCATGCGCTCCACATCCAGCGGGCGGTAATTCCAGGTCACCTCCCGGCCGAGGTGCGCCGGGCGTACCGGATCATTGTAGATCACATAGCGATAGCGGCGGGCCATCGCCGAAAAGCGGGCATGGAAGTCCAGCCCCACCGGCTTGGCCCAGACCAGGCTGATATCGTGCGGCAGGTTGGCGTTGGCACCGTGGAACCAGTTCTCCGGCGTCCGCCGCGCGCTGGTATCGAAGTGAATGATCTGGCAGGCCGCATGCACTCCGGCATCGGTTCGCCCGGCGCAGAACAGTTGCACCGGGTGGTTGGCGACCCTGGAAAGGGCCTTCTCGACCTCCTCCTGAACGCTCTTCACGCCGGGCTGCTGGCGTTGCCAGCCGCGATAGGCCGTCCCGCTGTATTCAACACAGGCGGCAACCCTTGAAAAAGCAGCGGCCGCCCCTTGGGCGGCCGCTTCATCAGTCGTACTACTCATGTATCAGCCAAGTTGCTCCATTATTTCCCGAGCGTCCTGCCGTTGCTGTTCGTTTCCTTCCTCGACCACTTCGGCAAGGATATCACGGGCCCCCTCCTCGTCGCCCATGTCGATGTAGGCGCGGGCCAGATCCAGCTTGGTGGCACACTCGTCGGTGTCGGAGAGGAAGGCGAAGTCCTCGTCGAGCTCCCCGTCGATCAGGTCATCGCCCAGACCTTCGTCGAGCAGGGCCGGGGTCTCGAACAGGGGTTCTTCCTGGTCCTGCGGTGCGCCTGCGCCAACCTGCTCTTCACCCTGCATGGCCGATTGCAACTGGGCCTCGAAGCTGGCCAGATCCTCGTCACTCAGGCTGAACTCATCCTCAGCGGGCGTTTCCGGTTGCTCCACAGCAGTCGAGTCCGGCTCGGCATCGCTGAGGGCATCGAACTCGGCCAGCAGGTTGTCCACCTGAAGCTCGTCATCCAGGGTCAGATCGAAATCATCCGCCGCCGGCTCGGCCAGGGGAGATTCCACTTCCGGCTCCTGGAACACCAGCGGCTCTTCTGCCACCGGCTCGACCGAGGCCTCCGCACCTTCTGCCGGGATCTCATCCAGATCGAAATCCAGATCGAAGCCCGGCTCGGACTCGTTGCTGTCAGCCAGCGATGCGGCGGATTCCTCTTCCAGCCCGAAGTCGGCGAAATCGAAATCCATGGCTTCAGTGGCGGCCTGATCGGACTCGGCCAGCTCCTCCAGGCTGCTTTCCACCTCGAACGCTTCCAGACCGTCCTCGGCATGCTCTGCCGGCAGCTCTGCATCACGCTGATCGCCGTCCTCCAGCCCGCCGCCCAGGAGCTCGTCCCGGGAATCGTCGATCTCGGCCAGCGCCGCATCCAGCTCGGCATCCGGAGAAATGTCAGCGGTTTCGTCCTGAACCGGCTCCTGCTGCGCTTCGGCCAGGGCCACATTGAACTCATCACCTTCGGCGCTCTCGGCTGCAGCTGCTGCGCCAGCAGCTGCACCGGAAGCCAGGCCAGACCGTGCATAATCCTCGGCCAGCTCCGCCTCACGACGTGCGTTGCGGCGGGCAACGGACATCAGAATCAGCAGCAATATCAGCAGTGCCACCGCGCCAGTGCTCAGGACCAGGGTCTGGTTCTGCATGAAGCGCTGCAGCAGAGCCTGGGGACTGGAGTCGGTCTGGGCAGCGGGGGGCGCAGCACCGGTTACCGGCGCGCTGGGTTCAGGGGTCGCCGCAGCGCCACCCTGGGGATCGTTACCGGCCTGGGTATCCACCGCGCCAGGGGCAACCAGAGCCACCTGTTCGTCGTCGGCGGCGTCCGCCGACTCGCCCGCATCGCCATCGTCCGCATCGGCAGGCTCGGCCTCGGCCAGAGCGGCCGACGCTTCGCCAGCGGCCTCAGGGCCCTCGGCCACGGTGGCAGCGGACGGCTCTACGCCTTCCGCCTCGGTAATCTCGGTGTCGGGAGCGACATCACCGGGCTCCTGCCCTGCCGCATCCTCCGCAGACAGCTCGGCGACCTGCTCAGCCTCGGGCACCGGCAGGATGTCCGGCAGCTGCCCGTCGGCAGCCAGCTCCTGCTGAAGGGCAGCGAGCTGTGCGTCCTTCAGCGTCAGCAGCCGCTGCAGGGTTTCCACCTGGCTTTCCAGATCGCTCAGACGACTGGCCAGTTCATTGCGGGCCTGTTCGGAGGTATCCAGCTGCTCACGGGTCTGATCCAGCGCGTCGCGCAGATCACCGCTGCCGCCGGAGGAAGAAGTGTCTTTCGCGCTGTCACCCGCCGCGACCAGTCGCAGCGAATCCTCACCACGGGACTGGGCGGGGGCAGCACCGGCAACGCTGCGCTCACGTGCGTCGAGCTGGCGCTGGGCGGGCTCGGCAGCCGGCCGCTGGCGATTGCGCCAGGCGGCATTCTGGTTGCCGACCTCGGCAATGGCTTCGGCGTTGCTGCGGGCAGCGGCCTGCTCGGCGGTAGGCAGCGTCAGCGTCTGGCCGGCCCTGAGCGCGTTGATGTTGTTGTCGATAAAGGCATTCGGGTTCAGGTCCTGAATGGCCAGCATGGTCTGGTGCACGCTGGCGCCCTGGGGACGGGTCTCCATGGCAATGGCCCAGAGGGTGTCATCCCGGGTGGTGCGCCGCTGACCGTCACGGGCAGCAGATCCAGCCTGGGACGGAGCAGCCGCTGCGCGGAGCGCAGCGGCAGGCGCCGGCTGGCGTACCACCGGGGCGGCCGACGACCGGGGCGCCGGCGCGCTGGCGGCAGCTGGCGGCGTCACAGGCGCACTGAAGGTGACCGGCGTCGGGTCGTACATGGGCGGATCAAGCAGCAGGGTGAACTCGCGCAATACGCGCCCCGAGGGCCAGCGGACTTCCATCAGGAAGTTGAGATAGGGCTCCCGGACCGGGCGACTGGAGGTCACCCGGATATAGGATCTGCCGTTGGGCTGCACGACCGGAGTAAAGGTCAGGTCGGTAAGAAAGAAGGCGCGATCAATACCGGCTTTGCCGAAGTCATCCGGAGAAGCCAGCACCGAGCGGATCTCGGCACTGCTCAGATCCCGAACCTGCAACAACTCGATTTCGGCGTCCAGTGGCTGATTCAGCGCCGACCGCAGATTGATTTCCCCAACCCCCAGCGCCTGCACCATATTGGAAGACATCAGAGCGCTAGCTGCGGCGACAGCCAAAACCAGTTTGCGAACCATAGCGAAGATCCTTTGCTTTTATCGTTTACACGCGTCCATGAACCCATCACCGCAGCAGCGGCCGCATAACCGTACCAGCTGCCGGCAACCCGAGCCACCTCAATTCAAAACCGGTGAGTGTCAGGGTCTTGTCTGAAGCGATACAAATCAGCAGCAAGTATCGATTACAAATAGTCTTTTATCAATAACTGTGCAACAGCAAGACCGTTAAGTGCGACACCTTTCCGAAGATTATCAGAGACAACCCACATGCCGATACCGGCAGGATCCAGGTCGTCCTGACGTACCCGACCGACCCACACGTGATCACTGCCGGTGGCGTCGGATACCGGCGTGGGATAACCGCCCGCGGCGGGCTTGTCCAGCAGCTTGATACCCGGTGCGCGGCGCAGCAGGGTCAGGGCCCGGGCCTTTGCCAGGGGCTGATCCGTGCGGCACTGCATGACCTGGGCGGTGCCGAAGAAGGTCGGCACCAGAACGCAGGTGACCGACACCGGCAACTGGGGCATACCCAGGATTCGCCTCACATCCTCTGCCAGATGCTGTTCCAGCTGACTGTTGCCCGCCTCGTCCAGCTCGCCGACCCGGGGAATGAGGTTGAAGGCCGCCTGCTTGTCGAAGGCACCCTTCTCCGCCGGCTGCCCATTGAGCAGCCGCCCGGTCTGCAGCGCCAGTGCTTCCACTTCATCATTGCCCAGGGTGGACATCGACTGGTAGGTGGCGATGGTCAGCGACTGCAGCCCGGCCTCGGCGACCAGTGGTTGCAGGGCGATCAGGGTCTGCACCACCTGGGCGTCGGGACAGGACACGATCCGGCGCGACCCCATGTCCGCCAGGGCCTGCGGGTTGACCTCGGCAACCACCAGGGGCACATCCCGCCGGTGCCGGAAGGCACCGCAGGCATCCACCACGACGCAGCCCGCAGCTACCACCCGGTCGGCCCAGTCCGACGCCAGCCAGGCATCGGCGAACAGCACCACCGCCACTTGGGAGAAGTCGAAGCGCTCCAGCACTTCCACTCGCTGACTGTGGCCCTTGACCATGTGCCGGCCGCCAGCCTGCTCCTCGGTATCCACCAGGTGAATCTGCTCGAAATCGAACTCGTGCTCGTCCAGCAGGTTGAGCAGAGCTTCACCTGCCAGACCGGTAAGGCCTATCAGGGCGATATTGCGGGTGTTGGGCATAGGGGAGTTTCTCGAATTCATATAAAGCCTGAAAAGCAAAGGGCATCCCCGTCAGCCGGGAATGCCCTCCTCACTCGGATTGTACTGCCGGCCGGCCTCAGCCTTCGAGCAGGATCCGCAGCATGCGACGCAGCGGTTCGGCCGCACCCCACAGCAGCTGGTCGCCCACGGTGAAGGCGGACAGGTACTGGGAGCCCATGTTGAGCTTGCGCAGACGACCCACCGGCACCTTCAGGGTACCGGTCACCGCGGTCGGGGTCAGCTCGCGGACTGTGGCCTCTTTCTCGTTCGGCACCACCTTGGACCAGGGGTTGTGGGCATCGAGCATCGCTTCGATGTCCGCCAGCGGTACATCCTTGTTCAGCTTGATGGTCAGCGCCTGACTGTGGCACCGCATGGCACCGATGCGCACACAGATGCCGTCCACCGGAATCGGGCGACCGCTGCGGCCGATGATCTTGTTGGTTTCGGCCTGGGCCTTCCACTCTTCACGACTCTGACCGTTGGGCAGCTGCTTGTCGATCCAGGGGATCAGGCTGCCGGCCAGCGGCACGCCGAAGTTGTCCACCGGGAAGGAGGCGTCGCGCATGGTGGCGGCGACCTGGCGATCGATGTCGAGGATGGCACTGGCCGGGTCGGCCAGCTGGTCGGCGACACTGGCGTGCAGGCCACCCATCTGGCTGATCAGCTCACGCATGTTCTGGGCACCGGCACCACTGGCGGCCTGATAGGTCATGGCGGTCATCCACTCGACCAGACCGTTCTCGAACAGGCCACCGAGGCCCATCAGCATCAGACTGACGGTACAGTTGCCGCCGACGTAGGTCTTGATGCCGTCACGCAGGGCCTGATCGATGCTGCGCCGGTTGACCGGGTCCAGCACGATGACGGACTCGTCTTCCATGCGCAGGGCCGAGGCCGCGTCGATCCAGTAACCCTTCCAGCCGTCCGCGCGCAGCTTGGGATAGACCTCGTTGGTGTAATCACCACCCTGGCAGGTAATGATGATGTCCATTGGCTTGAGAGCATCGAGATCGTAGGCATCTTTCAGTGCCGGGATATCCTTGCCGATATCCGGACCGGCACCACCCACGTTGGACGTGGTGAAGAACACCGGGTCGATGGAAGCGAAATCATTTTCCTCGCGCATCCGCTGCATGAGCACAGAGCCCACCATACCGCGCCAGCCAATCAAACCAACTTGTTTCATAACAGCAAGACCCCCATGGGGTGAAGATTCTCGACAACAGCACCCGGCAGATGCCGGGTGCATATGGGAAACACAACAGGTTACAGGGTTTTCAGCGCAGCTACCACGGCGTCACCCATTTCCGCGGTACCAACCTGGCGGCAGCCCGGCGCCATGATATCACCAGTACGCAGCCCCTGATCCAGCACCTGACTGACGGCCCGTTCGATGGCGTCGGCCACGGCGGCTTCGCCGAAGCTGTAACGCAGCATCATGGATACCGACAGAATGGTTGCCAGAGGGTTGGCAATGCCCTGTCCGGCGATATCAGGAGCGCTGCCGTGGCAGGGCTCGTACATGCCCTTGTTCTGCTCGTTGAGAGACGCCGAGGGCAGCATGCCGATGGAGCCGGTGAGCATTGAGGCCTGGTCGGAGAGGATATCGCCGAACATGTTATCGGTGACTATCACATCGAACTGCTTGGGTGCGCGCACCAGCTGCATCGCGGCGTTGTCCACATACATGTGCGACAGCTCGACATCCGGGTAGTCCCGGGCCACCTCTTCCACCACCTCACGCCACAACTGGCTGGAGGCGAGCACGTTGGCCTTGTCCACCGAGCACAGCTTGCGGTTGCGCAGGCGAGCCATGTCGAAGCCGACGGTAGCGATGCGACGGATCTCGCTCTCGCTGTAGGGCAGCGTGTCGTATGCCTGACGCTCGCCGTTGTCCAGCACACGGCGCTCACGGGGCTGACCGAAATAGATGCCGCCGGTCAGCTCGCGCACGATCAGGATGTCCAGACCGGCAACCACCTCGGGCTTGAGGGTGGAGGCTTCGGCCAGCTGCGGGTACAACAGCGCCGGACGCAGGTTGGCGAACAGCCCCAGCTGGGAGCGGATCTTCAGCAGGCCGCGCTCCGGGCGCAGGGCGGGGTCTATGGTGTCCCACTTGGGCCCGCCCACCGCGCCGAGCAGAACCGCGTCGGCCTGGCGGGCACGTTCGAGTGTTTCATCGGCCAGCGGCGTGCCGTAGCGATCGTAGGCGGCGCCGCCCAGATCGTCATAGCTCAGCTCCAGCGACAACTGGTACTTCTCGCCGACCAGCTGAAGCACCTTGACCGCTTCGGCAACGATTTCCGGGCCGATACCGTCACCCGGGAGAACCAGAATCTTCTTGCTCATGTATGCATATTCCTCAAACGGGCCGGTGCCCCCGGCCCCTGATCTCACTTGATGGCGCCAAACAGCCAGGGCTGGGCCTGACGGTGCCGCTCCTCGAAGGCGCGGATCGCATCCGCGTCCTGCAAGGTCAGACCGATGTCATCCAGGCCATTGAGCAGGCAATGCTTGCGGAACTCGTCGATCTCGAAGCTGTACTGCACGCCATCGGGGCGGGTGACGGTCTGCTGCTGCAAGTCCACGGTCAGCTGATAACCTTCCTGAGCGTCGACCTGGGCAAAGAGCTCGTCGATCTCTTCTTCTTTCAAAACAATGGGTAACAGACCATTCTTGAAGCTGTTATTGAAGAAGATATCAGCAAAGCTCGGCGCCAGTACCGCGCGGAAGCCGTATTCATCCAGCGCCCAGGGCGCATGCTCGCGACTGGAGCCGCAGCCGAAGTTCTCCCGGGCCAGCAGCACGCTGGCACCCTGGTAGCGGGGCTGGTTGAGCACGAAGTCGGGGTTCAGCGGACGCAGGCTGTTGTCCTGCCCCGGATAGCCCTCATCCAGATAGCGCCACTCATCGAACAGGTTGGCACCAAAACCGGTGCGCTTGATCGACTTCAGAAACTGCTTGGGAATGATCTGGTCGGTATCGACGTTGGCCCGATCCAGCGGCGCTACCAGGCCGGTATGTGTGGTAAAGGCCTTCATGCGGTCGCCTCCTCTCTGAGCATCTCGCGAACATCAACAAAATGGCCGGCAATCGCCGCAGCGGCAGCCATGGCCGGGCTGACCAGATGGGTACGCCCACCATTGCCCTGACGACCCTCGAAGTTGCGGTTGGAGGTCGAGGCGCAGTGCTCGCCCGGCTGCAGACGATCGGGGTTCATGGCCAGACACATGGAGCAACCCGGATCGCGCCACTCGAAGCCGGCTGCCTTGAAGATCAGATCCAGACCTTCACGCTCGGCCTGCTCCTTGACCAGACCGGAACCCGGCACCACCATTGCCTGCTTGACGCTGGCGGCGACCTTGCGACCCTTGGCTACCACGGCTGCGGCGCGCAGATCCTCGATGCGCGAGTTGGTGCAGGAGCCGATGAATACCCGGTCGACCGCAATCGAGGTGATCGGCTGGTTGGGCTGCAGGCCCATGTACTGCAGGGCTCGCTGATAACCACTGCGCTTGACCGGATCGGCCTGCTGTTCGGGGTCCGGAACATTGGCATCCACCGGCACCACCATCTCCGGTGACGTGCCCCAGGACACCTGTGGCTTGATCTGCGCCGCGTCCAGCTCGACCACGGTGTCGAAGTGGGCGTCGGGATCGGATACCAGATCCTGCCAGGCCTCGACGGCCCGGTCCCAGTCCTCGCCCTTGGGCGCGTAGGGACGGTCCTTGACGTAGGCGATGGTTTTCTCGTCGCAGGCCACCAGACCTACCCGGGCACCGGCTTCGATCGCCATGTTGCATACGGTCATGCGACCTTCGATGGACAGGCTGCGGATCGCCGAGCCGGCGAACTCGATGGCATGGCCGTTGCCGCCGGCGGTACCTATCTTGCCGATCACCGCCAGCACGATGTCCTTGGCGGTCACGCCGAAGCCGAGCTCGCCTTCGACCTTGACCAGCATGTTCTTCATCTTCTTGGCCACCAGGCACTGGGTGGCCAGCACGTGCTCGACCTCGGAGGTGCCGATACCATGGGCCAGCGCGGCGAACGCGCCGTGGGTGGCAGTATGGGAGTCGCCGCAGACGATGGTCATGCCCGGCAGGGTCGCACCCTGCTCCGGCCCGACCACGTGCACGATGCCCTGACGCCGGTCGGTCATCTTGAATTCGAGGATGCCGAAGTCATCGCAGTTCTGGTCCAGGGTTACCACCTGCAGCTTGGAGACCTCATCCTCGATCCCGGCGACGCCCGCGGCGCGGTTGTCGGTAGGCACGTTGTGGTCGGGAGTTGCCAGGTTGGCATCGATGCGCCAGGGCTTGCGACCGGCCAGACGCAGCCCTTCGAAGGCTTGCGGCGAGGTCACCTCATGCAGCAGGTGGCGGTCGATGTACAACAGGGCGGAACCGTCATCCCGTTGCTTGACCAGGTGGTTGTCCCACAACTTGTCGTAGAGCGTCTTGGCGGACATGGGTGTCTCCTGAAAGGCTCATGGCTGATAAATCACCCCACGGATGGTACGGGCAGGTATAGAATAAAACAAATTCATTATATTCATGCCTTGGATAACCAGCAGGAATGATGTTATGGACACCGCCAACCTGGATGCCTTTTTAGCCGTGGCCGACACCGGGTCATTCTCCCGCGCCGCCGAGCGCCTGCACCTGACCCAGCCGGCCATCAGCAAGCGCATCGCCACGCTGGAACAGCAGCTGGATGCCCGTCTGTTCGATCGCATCGGCAAGCGGGTGGACCTGACCGAAGCAGGCCGAGCCCTGCGACCGCGTGCGGAGCTGATCATCAATACGCTCAAGGACACGGCGCGGGCACTGGGCAACCTGTCGGCGACGGTACAGGGGCGGCTGCAGCTGGGCACCAGTCACCACATCGGGCTGCACCGCCTGCCCCCGGTGTTGCGCCGTTTCACCAAAGCCTACCCGGGCGTGTCACTCGACATCCAGTTCCTCGACTCGGAGGTGGCCTATGAAAAGGTGCTGCAGGGCGAGATCGAACTGGCGGTGATTACCCTGGCACCCCAGATAGCCCCGCCGGTGGTGGCGACCCGCATCTGGCGCGACCCTCTGGAGTTCGTTGTCGCTCCGGATCATCCGCTGGGACAGACCCGAGAGCTGGAGCTGCGCCAGCTGGCGCAGTATCCGGCCGTGTTTCCCGGCTCCAATACCTTCACCCATCAGGTGGTGGGCAGACTGTTCGAACAGCACAACCTGCAGCCGCGCATCGGCATGAGCACCAACTATATGGAGACCATCAAGATGCTGGTATCCATCGGTCTGGCCTGGAGCGTGCTGCCACGCAGCATGCTGGACTCCCAGGTTCGCGTACTGCAGCTGCCCGGCGTGCAGCTGGAGCGCCAGCTGGGTTGCATCCATCACAGCGGCCGCACCCTGTCCAATGCCGGACAGGCCCTGATGTCGCTGCTGCAGGAATCGGCGATGCAGTCGGGGTGAACTTGATGCAATGACCATGGTCATAGAGGCATCAGGTGGGAATCCCCCTGCTGAATTGTCAATCGATGTCAGGAAATCAGTATGAACAAGTCAATGTTGTCAGGCATAGTCATTGGCGCGGTCGTGGCCACCGCAGGCGGCGCCATCGCCGGATACAACGCGCTGTCGGACCGAGCCCCCACCCATGCGGAAGTGCTCAACGTGGTCGAGCTCACGGAGAATGAGCGCATTCCCCGCCAGGTCTGCCAGGATGTCACCGTTACCCGGCAGCGCCCGGTACAGGACCAGCACCAGGTGCTTGGCAGTGTCGCCGGTGCCGTGATCGGTGGTGTGCTGGGTAACCAGGTCGGCGGCGGCTCCGGCAAGAAGATCGCCACGGTGGCAGGTGCTGCAGCAGGCGGTTATGCGGGCAACAAGACCCAGGAGCGCATGCAGCAGAACAACACCTACACCACCACCGAACAGCGCTGCGAAACCGTGTACGACAGCAAGGAAAATGTGGTCGGCTATCAGGTCGAATATCGCATTGGCGAGCGTACCGGCTCGGTACGCATGGATCGCCACCCCGGGGACCGCATCCCGCTGCAGGACGGTGAGCTGGTGCTCTGATGCCTCCTGCGCCACCCGGTTCTACCGGGTGGCGCAACCTCCCTGCTCTCGCCCCTGTCAGACACCCGCCTCGAAATCCGGCTGCGACTCCCGACACAGTTCCAGCCAGCGACGCATGCCCGCGCTGATGAACTTGTTGCGGTGACGCACGAAGTACAATCCCCGCTTGAAATCACGGTGCGGCACCGGGAGGGGCACCAGGGTCCCCCGGCGAAAGGCATCGCCCAGGGTGATGGCTGACAGGCACCCCACCCCGAGCCCGGCCTCGACTGCACGCTTGATGGCCTCGGTGTGCTGCAGCTCCAGTTTGATATTGAGCTGCGGCAGGATGCCGTGCAGCGCCCATTCAAAATTCTGCCGCGTTCCCGACCCCGGCTCGCGAACTATCCATTCGGCCTGCAGCAGGTCCTCGTCGGTCAGCCAGGGCTTGCCCGCCAGCTCGTGATCCGGCGCGCAGAACACCACCAGCTCGTCCTCCTTCCAGTAGAGCATCTTCAGATCCGGGTGCAGGTTCTCCCCCTCGATCATCCCCAGATCCAGTTCGAAGTTGGCCAGCTTGCGCACTATGGTGGAGGTATTGGCGACTTCCAGTTCGACCCGGGCGCCGGGTTGCTCGAGCATGTAGCGGGTCATGATGCCCACCGCAATGTAGTTGCCGATGCTCATGGTCGCCCCTACCCGCAGGTGCCCGATCTCCTCGCCCCCCGCCAGAGCCGCCTCGAGCCCCTGGGCCTGCTCCAACAGCGCCTGAGCCCTCGGTCGGATGCTGCGGCCCAGCTCGTTGAGCTGCAGTCTCTTCCCGATACGATCGAACAGCTGAACGTTGAACTGCCCCTCCAGATCGCGCAGCGCGCTGCTGGCTGCGGACTGGGACATCGCCAGGCTCTCTGCCGCGCGGGTGAGGTTCTCGTGGTAAGCCGTTGCGAGAAAGACTTCCAGCTGGCGGAGCGTGTATTTCATTATCGGTTTTCCCGGATAAGCAAATTAAAATAAATCACTTAACCGGTAGATTAGCCCGGCAGTAGAATGCCGGCAAATCCCGATTCATCCCTGGAGAGCCTTGTCGCGATGTCCAAATTCAGAACCGAAACTGTCCTCAGCGTACATCACTGGACCGACACCCTGTTCACCTTCAAGACCACCCGTGATCCGGGTCTGCGCTTCAAGAACGGCCATTTCATCATGATAGGTCTGGAAGTCGAGGGTCGCCCGCTGATGCGCGCCTACAGTATCGCGAGCCCGAATTACGAGGACACCATGGAGTTCTACAGCATCAAGGTGCCGGACGGCCCGCTGACCTCGCGCCTGCAGCACATCCAGGTAGGTGACAACATCATCGTCAGCAGCAAACCCACCGGCACCCTGGTTCTGGACAACGTGCTGTCGGGCCGCAACCTGTACCTGCTGAGCACCGGCACCGGTCTGGCGCCCTTCATCAGCATCATCCAGGACCCGGAAACCTACGAGCGCTTCGACAAGGTGATCCTGACCCACGGTTGCCGCTGGGTGCGCGAGCTGGCCTATCAGGATCTGATTACCCAGCAGCTGCCGAACAACGAGTACTTCGGCGAGCAGGTGCGTGAACAGCTGATCTACTACCCGACCGTGACCCGCGAGCCCTACCGCAACGAGGGGCGCCTGTCCGATCTGATGACCAGCGGCAAGCTGTTCGAGGACATCGGCCTGCCGAAGCCGAACCTGGAAGACGACCGCTTCATGCTCTGCGGCAGCCCGGCCATGCTCAAGGACCTGACCGCCATCCTGGATGGCTGGGGCTTCGAGGAATCCCGTCAGGGCATTCAGGGCCACTATGCCATCGAGCGCGCCTTCGTCGAGAAGTAACTCCCCCGGCGCCGCTTCATCCGGAGCGGCGCCTACTCCCGATAGAGCATCTGCCGACTCATGCCACCGTCGGCCACCAGATTCTGCCCGGTAATGAAACCCGCCGCCGGACTCAGCAGAAAAGCCACCAGCTCCCCGATATCCGCCGGTTGACCAACCCTCCCCACCGCATGCTGCTCGTGGTCGATCCGCCGCAGCGGATCACTGCGTTGCAGGACGCTGTCGCGGGTATCTATCCAACCGGGACTGACCGCATTGACCCGGATATCCGGCCCCAGGCTGATGGCCATGGCATGGGTCAGGGCCACCAGCCCACCCTTGGCCGCCGCGTAAGCCTCGGTATTCACTTCCGACTGCAGCGCCCGGGTCGAGGCGATATTGACAATGGCCCCACGGCTCTCGCGCAGCAGCGGGATGCTGGCCCGGGAGACCAGAAATGCCCCGGTGAGATTGACCGCCAGCATGCGGTTCCAGTCGGCCAGACTCAGCTGTTCCAGCGGGCCGGTATCCGGATCGGACAGCCCGGCGTTGTTGACCACGGCGTCCAGCCGGCCGAAGTCTTCCTCGATCTGCTCCAGCGCCGCCTGCACACTGGCCTCATCGGCCACATCCAGTGCGACGAACTCGACATTGCCCAGCCGCGCCAGCTCCTCGGCGGTGGCCAGCCCGGTCGCCTCATCCACATCCCCCAGCACCAGATCCCAGCCCGCGCGCAGCAGGCTGACGGCAACTCCCTTGCCGATTCCCCGGGCGGCACCGGTCACCAGCGCCACCCGGGTCTGCTCCAGTTCACTCATGATCGTTTCGGCCCCCGTAGCCACCAGATTCCCAAGCCGAGCAGCGGTACCAGCGCCACCAGCACTATCCAGCGCACCTTGGCCCTGCGCCCGATATCGCTGGCCGCGACGCTGCTGATTGCTGACAGGACAAGCAGCAGAAGCACCATGAACGCAGCCACCAGCATGAAGTTGGTATTCATTACGCCACCTCCGTGCTCACCACTATAGCCCAGCCTCAGACCCTGGCTGGCAGACGCCGCCACAGCAGCAGCGCCGCCGCAGCCGCGGCCAGACTGGCCAGGGTGAAGGTCCAGCCGGCGCCCAGCGAGTTCCAGCTGTAACCGGCGTAGAGCGCCCCCAGCGCACCGCCGCAGCCGGACAGGGTGGCATACAGCGCCTGTCCCTGCCCCTGGTGTTCACTGCCGAAGCTGCGCTGCACCAGGTGCACTGCAGTGACATGGAAGCAGCCGAAAGTAGCAGCGTGCAGCAGTTGGGCAGACAGCAGCAGTGGCAGATCCGCCGCCAACCAGCCGAGCAGCAGCCAGCGCAGCGCCGCCAGGACAAAGCTGGCCACCAGCAGCTGCTTCAGGGAAAAGCGCGCCAGCAGCCGAGCCATCAGCAGAAACAACACAATCTCGGCGATCACCCCCAGCGCCCACAGGGCCCCGATCCAGCCGCGGGCATAGCCCAGCGCTTCCAGGTGCAGGGTCAGGAAGGTGTAGTAAGGCCCGTGGGACAGCTGCATCAGGGCTGCGCTGAGGAAGAACACGGATACGCCGGGCTGGCGCAGCTGATGGACAAAGCCGGCCAGCGAACCGCCCGCCCCCGGCGCCGATCCTGTCGGCACCGGGGGCACCAGCAGGCTGCACACAAAGATGCCGCACATGATGCCCAGCATGGCCGGCGGATAGGCTGCCAGCGAATAGTGCTCAAGCAGCATACCCAGCAGCACCACCGCGAGAATGAAGCCCACCGAGCCCCACAGCCGCACCTGGCTGTAGCGCGCCGATTGGGCACCCAGGTGGGCCAGCGTGATGGTCTCGAACTGGGGCAGGATGGCGTGCCAGAAGAAGCTGTGCAGCGCCATCACCAGCGCCAGCCACAGGTAGTCCTGACGCCAGAGAATGGCACTGAAGCTCAGCGCCGTGAGCAACGCACCCAGGCGCACGATCAGCAGCCGCCGGCCGCTGCGGTCGCCCAGCCAACCCCAGAGGTTGGGCGCCAGGCAGCGCATCAGCAGCGGGATGGCCACCAGCTCGCCGATTCTGGCGGCGCTGAAACCCAGGTAATGGAAGTACAGGGAAAGGAACGGCGCTACTCCGCCGAGCAGGGCGAAGTAGCAGAAATAGAAACCCGACAGCCGCCAGTACGGCAGCATCTCAGCGCTCCCGCCGCCGCTGTCGGATCACGGACGCGGTCAGAGCTGACCCAGTACCGGGGTATACACCTGCACATCGGCATTCTGTGCCCGATGGCGCAGCAGGTGATCCATCAGCACCAGCGCCATCATCGCCTCGGCAATGGGCGTAGCGCGGATACCGACGCAAGGGTCGTGGCGCCCCTTGGTCACCACCTCCACCGGATTGCCATGCAGATCGATGGAACGGCCCGGGGTGGTGATGCTCGAAGTGGGCTTGAGCGCCAGATGGGCGACAATCGGCTGACCGGAGGAGATACCGCCCAGCACGCCGCCGGCGTTGTTGCTGGTAAAGCCCTCCAGGGTCAGCTCGTCACGGTGTTCGGTACCGCGCTGGGCGACAGAGGCAAAGCCGGCGCCGATCTCCACACCCTTGACCGCGTTGATGCTCATCAGCGCGTAGGCCAGCTCGGCATCCAGCCGATCGAATACCGGCTCGCCCAACCCCGGCGGCACGCCCTCGGCAATCACGGTGATCTTCGCCCCGACCGAGTCCTGATCACGGCGCAGCTGATCCATGTAGGCTTCCAGCTCCGGCACCTTGTCCGGGTCGGGGCTGAAGAAGGCATTCTGCTCCACCGCTTCCCAGCTGCGGAACGGGATCTCGATCGGTCCCAGCTGGCTCATGTAACCGCGCACCTGAATGCCCTGGGTAGCCAGATACTTGCGGGCAATGGCACCGGCCGCCACCCGCATGGCGGTTTCCCGGGCCGAGGAGCGGCCGCCGCCACGATAGTCGCGGATGCCGTATTTGTGGTGGTAGGTGTAATCCGCGTGGGCCGGACGGAACAGGTTCTGGATGGCCGAGTAGTCCTTGGACTTCTGGTCGGTATTGCGGATCAGCAGACCGATCGGGCAGCCGGTGGTGCGCCCCTCGAACACGCCGGAGAGGATCTCGACCTCGTCCGGCTCCTGACGCTGGGTGGTGTGTCGGCTGGTGCCCGGCTTGCGCCGGTCCAGATCCTTCTGCAGATCCGCTGCCGACAGCTCCAGCCCAGGGGGGCAGCCATCGACGATGGCAACCAGCGCCGGCCCATGGCTCTCGCCAGCGGTAGTAACGGTAAAGAGTGTGCCCAGAGTATTGCCGGCCATGCGCGCCTTCCATCCCGGAATCAGTGAAAAGACCGATTATAGCCCCCCGTCCGTTCCGGTGACAGTGCGGACTGCGCGCAGGAATCGGCTCCTGTACAATGCCGCTACCACTGGCCAACGAACATCAGCTGATGCCGCTACTGACCGATGTGCTGCCCGCCGACCTGCCTGCGCTGACCAGCCTGATGCTGATTGCCGTATCGGCGCTGACCTCGGCCGTCACCGCTTCGCTGGGTATCGGCGGCGGCGTCTTGCTGCTGGCGGTGATGGCAGTGGCCCTGCCGCCGGCAGCGATCATCCCGGTACACGGGATGGTCCAGCTGGGCTCGAACATCAGTCGCGCCAGCATGACGCTGCGACACATCAACCTGCGACTCATTCTCTGGTTCGCCCCCGGCGCCCTGCTCGGCGCCTGGCTGGGCAGCCTGTTTCTGGTCGAATTGCCGCTGGCCCTGGTTCAGCTGTGCATCGCCGCCTTCATTCTGCTGCTGTGCTGGGGTCCGCCGATCCCCCGCATTGCCACCAGCGCCGTCGGCACCCTTGTGGCGGCGGCGATCACCACCTTCATCAGTCTGTTCGTGGGGGCCACGGGGCCGCTGGTGGCCGCCTTCGTCAAGCAGCAGCAGAAAGGCGAACGCTTCTCCACGGTGGCCACCTTCGCTGCCGCCATGTGCCTGCAGCATGCGCCCAAGGCGATCATCTATGGTGCCGCCGGCTTCGTCTTCGCCGACTGGCTGGGACTGATAGTATTGATGATCCTCTCCGGTGCGGTCGGCACCTGGCTGGGGCTGCGGTTGCTGCGGCGTCTGAATGATCGGCGTTTCACCCTGATCTTCAACCTGCTGCTGACCCTGCTGGCGTTGCGGCTGGTGTGGCAGGCGCTGCTGGCAGGATAAGATTCAAGATCTGCACCAGACTACCGATACAGCAGGTATTCAGGAAGGAAAACCATGTCCGACGATCAGCCTCACAGCCCGGCCCAGGAACCCGCTCCCCCGCGGGACCCCTTCGCCCACGCGCGCCCCTCGGAGTATTACTGGATTCAGCTCAAGCCGGTGTACAAGGGGCGGCTGATGCTGCATGGCGAACGGCTGGCGCAGGTCGCCGTGACCCATGAGCGGGTTGCCAGCCTGGAGTTGCTGCGTCTGGAGCTGCGCATCGAGGAAGACAGCGTGCCGCCGGGCACCAATTATATGGAAATGCTGGTGGACCACCGCCACCAGCGGGTGCGTTTCGGCCCCCTTCAGGGCCTGCGCATCTTCCCGGCGCAGCGGGGCGTGGGCGGTTTCCTGCTGGCACAGCTGATCGACTGGGCACAGCGCAAGTACGCCGACTATGCCGTTACGCCCATCACCCTGCATGCCGCCGAGGTTGCCGATGGTGAAGCCCGCCAGATTCGTGAACGTCTGCTCAAGCGCGCCGGATTCCATCAGTCCTACAATGACGAGGGTCGCACCCAGGGCAAGGCTCAGGCCAACCGGGTCGGCGATCTGGTCGCCAGCTGGAATGTCGAGCGCGTCCAGCGCCTGCATGTCGGTGAGCTGCTGCAGCAGTTGCGCGAGCAGGAAACCCAGAACCGCCAGCAGCTGGCACAGATCACCACCCTGCAGGCACGCCTGGAAGAATACCAGCGCAACGACCTGGGACACCGCTTCGCCATCGGCTGCCTGATCGTGTTTTCCATCTTCCAGGCACTGATGCTGCTGTGGGTGGTACTGCGCTGAGCAGCACGGAACATCAACTGGTAAACTGCCTGCCTCGATTCCGTTGCACAGGGCAGATCTTTCCATGAACCAGGATCAGGACGACGCCGACGAACTGGAGCTGTTCCGCCAGGCTACCCAGGGCGTCAGACCCATTCAGGTCGATCAGGCCGATACCGGCAAACCCCGCGTGGACCCTGCCCAGCTGCAGAGCCGTCGAGCGCGTGCCGTCGAGGGCAAGCAGGCCATTCGGGTGGACGGGTTGTCCGACCAGTTCGTTATCGATGTCCATCCCGAAGAGGAGCTGGCCTGGGCCGCCAACGGAGTGCAGGACAGCCAGCTGCGCCGGCTGAAATCGGGGCAGATCCCCTTTGACGGCAGCATCGACCTGCACGGCATGACGGTGGACCGGGCCCGGGACCTGCTCTGGGAATTCATCGATGAGGCGACCCGCATCGAGGTGCGCTGCGTGCGCATCACCCACGGCAAGGCCCAGCGCAAGGACGGTCGCAAGCCCATTCTCAAGAGCCATGTGAACACCTGGCTGCGCCAGCACCCCAAGGTACTGGCCTTCACCTCGTGCCTGCCCCGCCATGGCGGTACGGGTTCGGTATACGTATTGCTGCGCCGGGAAATGCTGGAAGGCCGCGACGACTAGTGCTCGCCGGCCTCGAAGCGGTCCAGGGTGTCCCGGGCGACGATGCGTCCGAGTTCGATCAGCTCCGGCGCCCGCTGGAATTCGAAGAAGCGGCACAGGCGCTTGGGCACGTCGAAAACCACATCCGGAGGATACCCGGCGATCTTGTAGCGCGTCAGTGAGGTCTGCATGGTCTCGAATGACAGGTTGATCAGCTCCAGCATGCTCGCCGGACCGACCTGGATGTCCGTGCGCACCGGTTTGCCCTCGTCTTCGCTGCGCCGCTCGACCGCCCTGGCCACCGGTTCGTCCTCGGCCTGATACTCGAGCTTCTGCAGCGTCTCACCCTCTTCTTCCTCGCTGTGCCAGCTGAGCAGATTGCGCAGACGCAGGGAGTCCATCCAGCCCTCAAGCTGCTGGCGGATCGGCGCCGGTCGGGGGATGACCGGCAGCGTGTAACCGTTGGAGCTGGCGTTGAGATTGACCGCCATGATCAGGTCGCAGTGCGCCGACACCACCGGGTTGATCGGCAGGGGGTTGAGCAGGCCCCCGTCCACCAGCACCCGGCTACCCTGGCGCACCGGCGCAAACAGACTGGGAATGGCCGCCGAGGCGCGCATTGCCTGGTGCAGACAGCCCTGCTGGAACCATACCTCCTGCTGGTTGGTCAGGTCCGTGGCCACTGCGGTGAAGGGAATGCGCAGATCCTCGATATCGATCTCCCCGAGCATCTCGTGGATGCGACCGAAAATTCGCTCGCCGCGGATGGCGCCCAGATTGCCGAAGCCGAAATCCAGCAACCGCAGCACATCCAGATAGGCCAGTCCGGACACCCAGTCGCGGTAGGCCGGCAGCCCGCCGGCAGCGTAGATACCGCCGACCACGGCGCCCATGGAACAGCCGGCGATGCACTCGATGGAGTAGCCGCGCCGTTCGATCTCCTCGATGACGCCGATATGGGCATAGCCCCTGGCTCCTCCGCTGCCCAGCACCAGCGCAACGCTTTTCGTCATTTCCTGCCTCCCGGCTTCAATCCCGATTGACGACGGATCAGTCTCTCAGCATGATCTCCCGTTCCGTTGTCATTCTCTGCTACAAGGCCCATCGTGATCCAGCGTCGCACCCTGTTCCGTTTGAAAATCATTGCAGCCCTGCTCATTATCGCCATCGCCGTGGTGGCTGTGGGCCACTGGGTAGTGCATACCGCAGAAGTCCAGCGCAGCGGCAGTCTGCGCCTGAAGCATCTGCAGCATGAGGTGCAGGTGTACTTCGACGCCTGGGGCGTTCCTCACATCGACGCGCGCACTGATCTGGACGCCTATCGGGCACTGGGTTATCTGCACGCCCAGGACCGGCTGTTCCAGATGGACCTGCTGCGCCGCGTGGGCGGTGGCCGCCTGTCCGAGCTGTTCGGCCAGGAAAGCTACGCCACCGACAAGTTCTTCCGCACCCTGGGCATCAGCCGTCACGCACGGCAGTACGCCCAGTATCTGCGGGAGAACGCGGACAAGCCCCATGTGCAGCTCATCCTCGCCTACCAGGACGGCATCAATCAGTACATCGATCAGGGCCGCATTCCGGTGGAATACCGTCTGCTGCTGACCCGCCCCGATCATTTCAGCCCCGAGGATATCGCCCATGTAATGGGCTACATGGCCTACTCCTTCGCCGAGGCCTTCCGTACCGACGCGCTCATCGATCATGTACGCGGCACCCTGGGCGAGCGCCACGCCCAGGAGCTGTTGCCCGGACTTCCGGACACCTCCCCCAGCCGTTCGGCACGGATCCTTCCGGGCCAGACCGATACCCCGCTGGCCCCACTGCTGGACCAGCTGGCACAGGTGCAGTCCTACCTGCCTGTGGGCCAGTTCCACGGCAGCAATGCCTGGGCGGTGAGCGGACAGCTGAGCGCCAGCGGCAAGCCGCTGCTGGCCAACGACCCGCATATCGGCTTTGCGGTACCGGCAGTGTGGTACGAAGCCCACATCCGCACCCCGGAACATGAGGTGTACGGTCACTTCCTTGCGGGCCTGCCCTTCCCCCTGCTGGGACATACGCCGCACCACGCCTGGGGCCTGACCATGCTGATGAATGACGAGATCGACTTCTATCGCGAACAGGTCAATCCGGACAACCCGATGCAGGTGCGCGTCGGCAATCGCTGGCAGGATCTGGAGGTGCACGAGGAGGTCATCAAGGTGCGCAACAAGGAGGACCGGCTCATCCGTCTGCGCAGTTCCCGGCATGGCCCCATCATCAACGATGACCTGGTCCTGGCATCCCAGGCCGAAGGTGCCACGCCGACACCGCCGGTCAGCCTGTTCTGGACCTTCCTGACCCCGGGCAGCGATTCCACCGAAGCCTTCTACCGGTACTCCCGGGCCACCAGCATCGCGGAGTTCGAAGCCGCCGCCGCCCTGCACTGGTCACCGGGGCTCAACGTGATCTATGCCGACGTCGATGACAACATTGCCATGTGGGCCACCGGGCGCCTGAAGCGCTGGCCGTTGAGCAACAACAGCTTCACCCTGCTCGATGGGGCCAATCGGCAGCATGACTTTCTCGGTTATCAGCCTTTTGCCTCCAACCCCAGGCTGGTCAACCCGCCCAGTGGCTATCTGTACAACGCCAACAGCCCCTACCCGGGCAACAACCCGCGCCGCGCCCTGCCCGGTTACTATGCCCCGGCGGAGCGTGCCGAGCGTCTGGAAGCGCTGCTGGCCGGCGGTGAAAAGTTCGATTTCTCCCGTTTCAAGGCAATGCAGCTGGACAGTCACCGTGCCCACGCCCTGGCGATGATCAAGGATGCCCTGCCCCTGCTCGACAACGGCCTGTTTGCGGAGAAGCAGCGCACCCTGGCGGATGCCGCCCGACAACTGCTCACGGACTGGGATGGAAATTTCCAGGCGGGCAGCGCCGCCGCGCTCATCTACCAGCGCTGGGAAGACAACCTGATGGAAGCCCTGTTCGCCGACGAACTGGGTGAGCATTACAGCCACTTCCGCGACACCTTCATGGCCCGCAAGTCGCTCGCCAGCCTCTACTGGAAGCCCGCCTCTCCCTGGTGGGACAACCGGCAGCAGCCGAGCATGGACGGCCGTCAGGCTTCCATCGAGCAGGCCTGGGTACGGACACTGGAGTCCCTGAGCGACGCCCTGGGCAACGACCCGCAGAAATGGACCTGGGACCAGCTGGCCAGCCTGCAGCACAAGCACCCGCTGGCGGACAAGCTGCCCCTGGGCGGTCGACTGAACAGCGAACGGGTAGCCATCAACGGCACCACGGGCAGCCTGAACAACATGGTATTCAATCTCGGCGGGGCGCAGTACGACGTCATCGCCGGCCCCTCGACCCGCCGCCTGATCGACCTGGCCGAGCCGGCCGCCTCGCTGGGCATCAGCCCCATGGGCCAGTCCGGCAACCCGCTGGACCGCCACTATGCCGATCAGGCGCAGCTGTTTGCCCAGGGCAACTACCGCGCGCAGCTGTTCGACTGGCTGGGCATTCAGGCTCTACCCGATCGACTGGTGCTGAAGCCGCGCCGACGCAAGTAGGCGCGGCCTGACGGGGGCAGGGATCGCCCGAGGAGTCAGCGCTTCTCCAGGCGAATGCTGTCAGCCGGCTCGGGCTTGCCGATGTCCAGGCGCTGGCTGCTGATACCCCTTTCCACCAGCCCCTCGACGAACTCCGGGGCCCGCGCGCCATCTACCTGAACCCGCAGCCGGATATCCGAGCGCAGCATGCGGGTCACCAGATCCAGCCAGGCCGCGGCCTGCTCGTCGTCCCCGACGGAGGCATCCGGCAGCAGCAGTTCATTCTCCGCATTGAGTATCTTGCCCAGGGTCGCTGCCGTGGGATAGAGCACCTCGGTCACCGGCTGCTCGGGGGTCAGCTGATCCATGTGCAGGTAGACCTGCTGGTTGCCCCGGGTAATGGCATAGAGGCTGATGAAGCGCTGGGGCTGATCATCCAGGCGCAGGGCCAGATACAGCTGGTTGTCCTCCGGCCCGTAGAGCCGGGAATAATCCAGCACCTGATTGGCCCAGAGACTGCTGCTGCCGCACTCCCTGCCCTCGCAGAAGAACAGCGTGGTGTGCGGATGCTGCTGCAGCTGCTCAACCGCATATCCCAGTGCCTCACGGGCACTGTGACCGGCGGGGATGCGCCAGGACACGCGGATCAGCTCGCCAACCACCTGCAGCTCCCGCTCGGCGCGCACCTGATTGTTGATCCTGCGGATATTGCCGATGACCACCCGGTGTTCGCTGGCCTGCTGCACGCGCTCCCGAGCCACTTCGGCGCGGGGGAAAGGTTCGATCGCCAGGCCTTCGGCGGCACCGGCGCCGGTCGCGGCGACAGCCAGCAGCGCTCCAGTGACCAGTGAACGGCGCCACCATCGGCGATTCCTGTTAGACAAATGCATCAAATTTCCTCATCCAGGGGGCTCGGGTATGCAGCGGTCCCGATCGTGATCCATGTGCTGTGGGGACCGGGTTTGTCCCGCTCCCCCAGACTTGCCCAGCCGCCTGCGAGGGTCAAGTGAGACTGCGGAAAAAGGTGTCGATAATTGTTGCAACCGCCGGCGCCGCTTCCTCCAGGTGCAGATGGTGCCCGCCCTCAAGGCGATGGGTCTGGATATGCTCGAAACTGTCGATCCGCTCCAGCAGCAGCTCGCGCCTTGCCATCACCCCCTCGCTGGCCAGGACCAGGCAGGTAGGTGTCGTGATGGCCTCGGCAAAGGCCACCGCGTGCTCGGCAGTCAGACGCATGGGTGAGGGCAGCATCAGCTGGGGGTCGGTGCGCCAGGTCCAGCCGCCCTGCTCCGGCATCAACCCCCGTTCCGCCAGGCAGGCGGCGGCATCGCGGGAGATGCGCGAGGCGCCCCCCAGCACCCGGGCCGTGACCGCCTTATCCAGGCTGTCGTAGATCGGCTTGCGCTTGTGCGCCAGCGCCTGGCTGGCCTTGAAGAATCGCGCCATCTGCGCCGGCGCATCCCGGGCCTCGCCGGTGACCGGCAGAATGCCGTCGATCATGGCCGCGCCTATGACCCGGTCCGGCAGGCTGCCGGAGAGGATGCAGCTGATGATGCCGCCCATGGAATGGCCGAGCAGCGCAAAGCGTTTCCAGCCCAGCTCATCCGCCACCTGCAGCACCGTCGCCGCCTGCTGCCAGAGGCTGTAGCCGCCAGCGGGCAGATGCCCCGACAGCCCATGGCCGGGCAGATCCAGCGCCACCAGATGCACGTTGTTGAGCTGTGGCCCTATGCGGTCGAAGGTGGCGGCATTATCCAGCCAGCCATGCAGGCCGATGACCGGAAGCTCCCCCGGCTTTCCCCACACCTTGCCCGCGATTTCGATGGCGGGCAGGCTGAAGCGTATTTCATGACTTCCCATGATGTCCGTTCTGCGTCAGTGATGTCGGTTGCGAATGTACGAGGCGCCGCAGGCCAGCTACAAGCGTCCGGCGCGACGTGAATGGCCGCACATAATGCCCCCGCACCGGAGACCTGTCACTGCCAGACGATGGTACTGCCGCTGACCAGCCAGTCCCCCAGAAACTCGTGGTAGCGCGCACGGATCACCCCGCGGCGCAGCAACATGGTAGCCGTGGTCGCCTCCGCATCCCGGTGCCAGGCATCACTGATCACGACCATGCAGGCCAGCTGTTCGTGACGCGATATCTCCCGATTGACCCTCTGCAGCAGGGCTTCCAGCTCGCGCTCCACCTCGTGATGGGGCAGCTGGCGGGCCTGCTCGGTCAGCGTCAGCAGGGCCAGGGGCTGGGGCAGCCCCTGGCCGACCACACAGGCATACTCGACCAGCGGATGCGTGAGCAGTTCCTGTTCGATGGGCTGCGGGACCACCAGACGACCATCGGAGGTATGGAACAGATCGGTCATGCGCCCGCTCAGCCGCAGAAACCCCTCCTGGTCGATCTCGCCCCGGTCACCGGTCTGCAGGAATCCGTCCGCATCCAGCACCGCGGCGGTGCGCGCCGGATTCTTGAAGTAGCCCAGCATGGTGGCCCGACTGCGCACCAGCAGCTGGCCCTGTTCATCGATGCGGCATTCAACCCCCGGGTTGGGCAGGCCGCACCAGCCGGGTCGGAACCGGCCGGGGCGCCCCACATGGGAATAGCCGCAGTTTTCGGTCAGGCCGTAGATCTCGAACAAGCGGACCCCGATACGGTGATACCAGTCCATGGTCTGGGTCGGCGTGGTGTCGCCACACACCACGGCAAAACGCACCTGATTCAGCCCGGTCTGATCGAGCATCCTCAACGCTGCGCGCTTGCGTATCAGGGGGATGACCAGGGCGCGGTTGAGCATGCGCTGCTGCATCTGCTGCTGCACACCCTGACGGATCTGGTGCCAGGTGGCCGGGGTGCCGAGAAACAGCGTGGGACGGGCGCGGCGGATGTCGCGGATGAAACTCGCACGGCTGTGGGCGAAATACACCGTCATTCCCGACAGCAGTGACTGCATTTCGATGAACTGGCGCTCGGCTATGTGTGACAGCAGCAGCCAGGACAGCACGCGATCCGTCTCCGTCGTCAGAAACAGCCGCAGATAGTTCTTCGCCGCAAAATACATGCTGTCGAAACTCAGCATGCAGCCCTTGGGCAGTCCCGTGGTGCCGCTGCTGTACATGATGGTGGCCAGCTCCCCGCGATCACGCGGTACCGCCTCCTGCAGCGGCGCGGACTCCTCCTGCAACCGCGCCCAGGGAATCAGCTCCGGGTCCGGCGGGGCCAGCGGCAGGCCCACCCAGGGCAGACTGACGGGAAGGCCGCTGCGCAGCTCCTGCCAGTCATCCAGCTTGCCGACGATGACCATGCGCGTTTGCGCATGCTCGACGATCTGCCGCAGAGCGGGAGGTGACAGTGTCGGTTGCAGGGGCACGGACACGTGCCCGGCCATCCAGATGGCCAGGTCGGCAATGATCCAGTGGGCACAGTTCTTGGAAAGAATGGCGATGTGGCTGCGCGGCGGCAATTTCTGCTGCAACAGCCAGCCGGCGAAGCGCCGCACCTGGTCGCCCACCTCGGCCCAGCTCAGCTCCTGCTTGCGGCCTTCGGCCAGCGGCTGTACCAGATAGATGCGATCAGGCTGCTCACGCTCATGGCGGAAGAAGTCCTCGAGCACGGGCAGCACTCCCCTACTCTCTTGTCCCATGCGCTGCCCCCCTGTCCTTTTCTCTGTCTTGTTATCGGACCGAAGCGCCTCGGCGCTTCACTGACCAGCCAGGCTGGTCGGGTTGGTCAATTCCAGCATCGTCGCCACCCCCTGCGCGGGTAGCGGCATCTCCAGGCAGGCCAGCCCCGCTGTCGGCATCGGATAATGGCCCCGGCGATGCCCGTCCACCGCCAGGCTCAGCAGCGTCCCGACCAGGGGCTGATGGCTGACCAGCAGGATATTGCTCTCGGAACGCTCGGCCAGGCGGTCCAGAACCGCCAGCGGATCATCATCGGGAGTGGCCCAGTCCACGGTGACCACAGCCCGGCGCAGACCGATACACTGGCGTACCAGCTCGGCCGTCTGCTGCGCCCGCAGGTAGGGACTGGCCAGTATCACCTCCAGCGTCTCACCCTGCAGATGCTCGCCCATCCGCAGGGCTTCCTGGCGACCGGTTTCGGTCAGCGGGCGCTGGGCATCGGTGACCGCGCGGGCTTCAGCCTGGCCATGGCGCAGAACCCAGAGCTTCATGATGCGGGCCTGTCCTCCGCGCCGGGCTCGTCCTGCTCATCCTCCGGCAGGGGGTGCACCAGCGGTGGCTCTGGCTGAACTACCTCAGCCACGGGATCGGCCTGGGTCGGCGCTGCGGTCTGGGGTGCAGTTGCAGGCGCCACCGGCTCCACAGTGACCGGACCGGCGGGCGGGCGTGGTTGCCATTCCGCATCGGCCGCCGGCCACTCGAGGAAGGGCCAGGGCTTCACTTCACTGGCGCCGGTGACGTAGCGGCCCATCTGCCAGGCATACTGCGACAGGCTGTTGCCGAACCCGGCCAGCTCCGGATTGGCCCGGCCGGAGAACAGCCGGAAACCGATCTGCAATACCAGGATGACGGCCAACAGCAGCTCGACCACCTGCCAGGCGAGCGCAAACAGCAGCGTGTAGACCAGCCGCAGCCAGAAGTCGGGATCGGTGAGGTTATCGGTGAAACGATTCATTGCTGCTCCTTGTCGGTTGCACGACGGGGCATGAAGGCGGAAAACTCCACATCATGTTTCTGCTCGGCACTCATCAGGCGGCCGATGACTTCCTGCAGTGGCTGCTGCTCGAAGATGATGGCATGCAGCCCGGCCACCAGCGGCATGTACACGCCCTCCTCCTCGGATTTCTGACGCAGCACCCGCAGGGTATTCACCCCTTCGGCCACCTGGCCGAGGCGCGCCACGCTTTCCTCAAGGCTGTGCCCCTGCCCCAGGGCGTAGCCTACCTGATAGTTGCGTGACATCGACGAGGTGCAGGTCACTATCAGGTCGCCCACACCGGCCAGACCGAGGAAGGTCATGGGGTTGGCACCCATGTGCACCGCGAAGCGGGTCATTTCCGCCAGTGCCCGGGTAATCAGCATGCTGCGGGTGTTCTCCCCCACGCCCATGGCGGCGGCCATGCCGGAGATGATGGCGTAGACATTCTTCAGCGCGCCGCCGAGCTCTACCCCGTAGCGGTCGGCACTGGCATAGACCCGCAGGCTGGGACAGCCGAGCACCGCCTGCACCCGGGCATTGAGCTGCGGGTCATCACTGGCGATCACGGTGGCGGTCAGGGCGCCGGCGGCCATTTCCCGCGCCAGATTGGGGCCGGACAGAACGGCCACCGGCGCCCCGGGCACTTCCTGCTCGACGATCTGACTCATCATCAGGAAACCGGGCTGCTCAATGCCCTTGGTAGTGCTGATCAGCCCCTTGCCGCTGAGCAGGGGAGCCAGCTGCTGCAGCACACTGCGGAATGCACCGCTGGGAATGGCCAGGAATACCAGCTGTGCATCCTTCAGGGCCTCCTCGGCATCACTGGTGATGACCAGCCGCGGATCCAGCCGGACGCCCGGAAGATAGCGCGCGTTCTCGCCCTTGGCGCGCATGGAGGCAGCCTGTTCCTCGTCACGCAGCCAGAGTCTGGTGGGCACGTCGTTACCCGCCAACAGATTCGCCAGGGTGGTACCAAAACTGCCTCCACCCAGGACAGTCACGGGTACCTTTAGGTCGCTCATGCAAATTCCTTTGAGACTGTTGAACAGCCAACAGTATATGTTCGTCAACGATAACAGCGAAGCGATGATGAAAAAACCGGAGCGTGCCGTTACCATGCCAGCATTGTGAAACCAACCCAGAAACTCCCATGCCAACACCCTCCTCGCCAACTGCCGCCGCGCTGCTGACCCTGTGTCTGGGACTGACAGCCCACCCCCTCTGTGCTGACAGCCTGG
This sequence comes from Halopseudomonas formosensis, assembly GCF_900115905.1. Lineage (GTDB taxonomy): Bacteria > Pseudomonadota > Gammaproteobacteria > Pseudomonadales > Pseudomonadaceae > Halopseudomonas > Halopseudomonas formosensis. The sequence goes on along the minus strand of NZ_FOYD01000004.1, from coordinate 90,760 downwards.
ATCCGCTGGAGCTGCCGACGGTACTCAGCGCGACACGCCTGAAACAGGCGCCGGCGGATGTCCCCGGCAGCATGACGGTGCTGGACAGGGAACTGATCCGTGCCAGCGGCGCACGCAATATCCCGGAAATTCTCCGGCTGGTACCGGGCATGCATGTCGGCTATCGCCGGGGCAACCAGATGAACGTCAACCTGCACGGCACCAACGTTACCGAGGCGCGGCGCCTGCAGGTGCTGGTCGATGGCCGCTCGGTTTATCGGCCGGGCCTGGCCACCGTGGACTGGAGCGAACTGGCGCTGGCCATCGAGGACATCGATCGCATCGAGGTCTTTCGCGGCCCCAACACGGCCGCCTACGGGGCCAATGCCCTGATGGGCGTGATCAATATCGTCACCCGTCTGCCGATGGAAAACCACGGCACCACCCTCAAGTACACCCAGGGTACCCGTGGCGTACGCGATGTGTATGCCAGCCACAGTGGTGGATCGCTGCAGCACAACTGGCGCATGAGCCTGTCAACTCAGCAGGACAACGGCTTCGATCATGATAAGGGCGGCAACGACTACCGTGACGGCATGCGCGCCACCCGCTTCAATCTGCGCCATGCCTGGCAGCTGGCCCCGAACCAGACCCTGGACTGGCAGATGGCGGCCAGCGAGGCCAGCCGCCAGAGTTATTACGAATTCAGTACCTACTTCAATCACAACAAGTTCGACAAACCCCTGGACCAAGCCATCGCCGCCCATCAGCCCGATGCGGATATACGGGGACGGGACTTCTCTACCCTCGGCCTGTGGAAGCTGGATATCAATCCCGACCATCAATTGCAGGTGCAGGCCTACGCCCAGCATGCCGGGCGCCTGCGCGACTGGCGGGTCTGCGAGTCGCCGGTCGCCTTCTCGCCTGCTCTGCTTGAGCTCAGCGGCCTGAGCCAGCTCGCCGCGCGCCGGGTCAGAAGCTATCTGGAGAGCACCCAGACCGAGAGCATGGACTCCTATATCGATTACTACATGGGTATCGAAGGCGAGGCCTACACGCCGCAGATGGCCGAACTGGCCGCACGGGTACGGGACCAGGTCCCGCTCTACAACAACGGTGACCCGGTCTGTGGGCGGATCAACGAGAACATCCGCGAGACCCGAACCCATGTGGAGATACAGGATGTCCTGCGGCTGACCCCGGAACTGCGTCTGCTCAGCGGCGCCAGCTATCGCCACGACCGGGCCAGCTCCGAGACCTTTTTCAACGGCACCGTGGACAATCAGGTCACCCAGCTGTTCGGCAATCTGGAGTATCGCCCGAATCAGCGCTGGCTGTTCCAGGCCGGCGGCATGTACGAGTACGAGCAGCTGATCGGCGACTCCTTCTCGCCACGCCTGGCCACCCATTTCTTCCTGGCGCCGCTGCACAGTCTGCGACTGGTCTATGCCGAAGCGGTGCGCTCGCCCGACATGTACGAGAATCATGCCAACTGGCACTACCGGCTGCGCGAGGTGACCGGTCCGTTGAGCGGCCCGGTGACCCATTACGGCTGGGCCCGCGGCCCCGGGGATCTGCACCAGGAACGCATGCGCTCCCACGAGGTCGGTTACAACGGCCACTTTCCCCTGCTGGGACTGCAACTGGATGTGCGCGCCTTCCAGGAACGCGTCACCGGCATGAACAGCGAGCCGCTGAAAGTAGACGATTTCCGGCCCGACAACCGCTCCAGCATCCGCTTCAAGGGCGCCGAGGGTGAACTGGACTGGGCGTTCAGCAGCATGGATCGGCTGCGTCTGACCTATGCTTATATCGCCTTCGATGCCAGCAATAAGCGCGATTCACGACTGACGGCCCGACACTCCGGCAGTGCCGCCTGGCTGCGGGAATGGCCGGGGCAGATACGCACCAGCCTGATCTACTATGGTGCCGACCATCTGAACGAGCTGCGCTTCGAGCGCCTGGACTCGCGTATAGAGAAGCAGTTTGCCCTCGCCGACCGCAGCAGCCTGGCGCTGGCACTGACCTGGCAGTACCGACTGGACGACGAGGCGCTGACCTGGGAGGAGAACCGATTTGACAGTCGCAGCCACTATTACCTCAGCGCCGAGCTGAATTTCTGAACCATGCCTGCACGGGGACAAGGGAATGTCGCCAGCCTTCACTCACAGGCATGACCGGGCCATGACGCCGTGGCGGCTGTGCCTGCTGGTACTGCTGTGCCTGCTCTGCATGCAGGTCCGGGCCGAGGGGCTGCTGGTCATCAAGCCCCGGGAAACCGAGCTGACCCGCACTTTCATCGCCACACTTCAGGAGCAGCACCCGGAGCTGGAGGTGCTCAGCCGGCAGATCGACCAGTTGCCGGATCTGGATTCCACGCCCCTGGCCGTCACCATGGGGGTGGAGGCACTGCAATGGCGCCTGACCCAGACCTCGCGGACGCCGACCATCGCCACCTACGTCACCCTCGATCAACTCGAGCCCGGCGCCAGCTACCCGGACCATGTGCAGATATTGCTTGCCAGTGCCAGGCCGGAACGCCAGCTGCTGCTGGCGCAACTGCTGATTCCGCGCCTGCAGACCGTCGGCCTGCTGCACAGCAGTGGCCAGCAATGGCAGCTGCCGCTCTGGCACCAGGCCGCACGCCAGCAGGGGCTGGGGCTGGTTGCCAGCGAAGTACACCAGCAGCGAGAGCTGCTGCGCGGTCTGTCCCGGGTCCTCGACAGCAGTGAAGTGCTCATCGGCATCGACGACCCCGACATTTACAATGCCACCACCATCAAGTCCCTGCTGCTGACCAGTTACAACCGCAACCGGGTGCTGATCGGACCATCTGCTCCCTTCATCGCCGCCGGCAGTCTCAGCACTACCTACAGCTCGCCGCGCGACATGGCCATGAGCGTACACCAGCTGTTCCAGCAACCCTGGCAGAACGGCGCACTGAACTACCCCCAACATTACTCGGTACTCAGCAATCCGCAGGTCGCACGCTCACTCGGCCTGCCGCCGCCCGATGACGCACAGCTGCTGAGACTCATCCGGATGAGGGAGAGCCAGACACCATGAATTTCCTGCAACGCGGTGGCATACAGCGCCGCCTGATCCTGATCACCCTGATCCCGGCCGCCCTGCTCGGCGTGCTGCTGGTGACCTTCTTCACCCACGTTCGGCTGGACGCGCTGGATCAGGAAATGCAGACCACCGGCCAGCTGATTGCCGACCAGCTGGCACCGGCCACCGAATATGCGGTGCTCACCGGCAACCTGGCACTGCTGGAGAACCTGGTAGCCAGCTCGCTGAGCATTGCCAACGTGCAGCGGATCGAGGTCTTCGACCAGCACGGCCAATCCCTGGCCATGCTGCACCAGGGGGACCTTGACGAAAGACACCTGCGCACCTTCACCGCCGAGATTCGGCGGCAGCAGGTGCCGGTGTACTACGACCTTTTCCTGCTCAACAGCGACTCGGTCACGACCGCACCACAACAGGTGGGCAGCGTGGCGGTCAGCCTCAGCTATCAGCATTTCATCGAGCGTCAACGCGGCATCCTCATGCGCAGTCTGCTGTTCAGTGCCGTCGCCCTGCTTGCGGCTTTGCTGCTGTCCACGCGTCTGGCCCGCGCCCTGGCCCGCCCCCTGGTGGACATGCGCAATGCGGTCAGGGCCTTGCAGGAGGGGCATCTGGACACCCGCCTGCAGGTGCGGGAGGACAGCGAGATCGGCGAGCTGATGAGCAACCTCAATCACCTTGCAGCGACCCTGCAGGCCGCTGAGGCACGCCAGTCGGAAACCGTGACACAACTGGTCAGCGCGCGGGAGCAGGCGGAACAGGCCAGCCGGGCGAAATCGGACTTCCTCGCCATGATGAGCCACGAGTTGCGTACGCCACTCAACGGCGTCATGGGCATGCTGCAACTGCTGGACACCACGGAGCTCAGCGGGGAGCAGCGCGAGTACGTCAGCGTCGCCAGCGAATCGACCGATCACCTGCTGAAGATCATCAACGACATCCTCGACCTGTCCCGTATCGAGCGCGATGCCTTCGAGCTCGAGCACATCCGCTTCGAGCTGGCACGTCTGCTGCTGCGTACCACCCAGGCCTTCGACTATGCCGCCGGCCAGCGTGGACTGACGCTGTCGCTGGACATCGAAGGCACCCCCGAGGCCCCGGTAGTCATCGGCGATCCCACTCGACTGCGCCAGGTGCTGGTCAACCTGCTGGGCAACGCGCTCAAGTTCACCGAGCAGGGCAGCGTCTGCCTCAGGGCACGCTGGCAGAGCACCGAGGAACGGCGCCTGCAACTGGTATGCGAGGTCATGGACACCGGGATAGGCATCGACAGCGCCCGCCTGGAACAGATGTTCGACGCCTTCCAGCAGGAAGACAGCAGCACCTCCCGTCGTTTCGGTGGCACCGGCCTGGGCCTGGCCATCGCCCGCAATCTGGCCCACAAGATGGGCGGACACCTGCGGGCCAGCAGCCAGCCCGGAGTGGGCTCCTGCTTCACCCTGTCCATCCCGCTGGAGCTTGCCGCGGAAGCCGGCGTGGCTGGCAACGATGGCGAGCCGGTCATACCGGCCGCCGCCCTGCCGGTATTGCTGGTGGAGGACAACCCGGTCAACCAGATGGTCATGGAAGGCATGCTGCGCAACCTGCACTGGCCGGTGGTCATGGTCAGCGAGGGGCAGCAGGCCCTGCAGCTGCTGCAGGAACAGCGTCAGCAGTTCTCGCTGATCCTCATGGACCTGCAGCTGCCCGATGTGGACGGCGACGAGGTCTACCTCCGGTATGTAGAGCACTGTCGCCAACTGGGCCTGCGGCCCCTGCCCTGCGTCGCCGTGACCGCCAGCACCTCGGCTGAAGCGCGCCAGCGTGCCGAGCAGGCCGGAATGCAGGGCTTCCTCGCCAAACCCGTTACCCGCAAGGCCCTGCAGCAGGTGCTGGCCCGTTTCGACGGCTCCGAATCGCAGCATCAGTCTGATTGATCAGGGATTATTCCGCCGGCACCGGGGCATGGATTCCATTGCCCCGAAGCGAGACACTTGAGGCCCACTGAAACTGCTTACGGAAGTACTCTCGCCATGACTGCGACAGCCGTTTATCCGATCACTCTGGAGTCCCCCTTCACCACCCTGCCGCAACTGCTGGCGCTGCATGCGCAGCACCGGGCCGAGCATCCGGCGGTCATCCAGGATGGACAGCAGCTCAACTACGCCCAGTTGAACAGCCAGGTAGACCGCGCCGTCGCCGCCCTGCAGCGTGACGGCCTGCGCCCCGGTGACGCCATCGCCATCTGCGCGGCCAACTCCATTGCCTATGTGGTCATGTTTCTGGCCGCGCTGCGCGCCGGCGTGGTGGTCGCCCCCCTGGCGCCTTCCTCCACCAACGACAGCCTGCTGACCATGCTGCGCGACTCCGCCGCCCGGCTGTTCTTCGTCGACACCGCGGTGGCCCGCGCCCTGGAGCCGGTGACCCCGCGCATCGACATTCCGCTGCTGAGCCTGGATGACGGCCCCGCCCACCCGGCCCTGAGCCAGTGGCTGGCCGACACCCCGCCGGCCCCGGTCGAACTGACCCCGCAGACCCTGTTCAACGTCATCTATTCCTCGGGGACCACCGGCGAGCCCAAGGGCATCGTCCACGACCACCTGATGCGCTGGTCCCACATCCAGCGCGGCATTGCCTTCGGCTACGGCCCGGACTGCGTGACCCTGATGTCCACCCCGCTGTACTCCAACACCACCCTGGTGTCCTTCCTGCCGACCATCGGTCTGGGCGGCACTCTGGTGCTGATGGCCAGGTTCGACGCCCAGCGCTACCTCGAGCTGGCCCAGGAGCACCGCGCCACCCATACCATGCTGGTGCCGGTGCAGTACCAGCGCATCATGGCCCGCCCGGACTTCGACAAGTACGATCTGTCCAGCTTCCAGATGAAGTTCAGCACCAGCGCGCCCTTCCACGGCGAACTCAAGGCCGACGTGCTGGCCCGGTGGCCGGGCGGTCTGGTGGAGTTCTACGGCATGACCGAAGGTGGCGGCTCCTGCATGCTGGTAGCCCACCAGCACCCGGACAAGCTGCATACCGTCGGCCACCCCCTCGACGGCCACGACATGCGGGTGATCGACGAGGATGGCAATGAACTGCCCCGCGGCGAGATCGGCGAGGTGGTAGGTCATTCCGTCGCCATGATGACCGGTTATCTGAACAAACCGGAGAAGACCGCCGAAGCCGAGTGGTACGACAGCACCGGCAAGCGCTTCATCCGCACCGGCGACGTCGGCCGCTTCGACGAGGACGGTTTCCTGACGCTGATGGACAGACGCAAGGACATGATCATCAGCGGCGGCTTCAACATCTACCCCAGCGACCTGGAAGCGGTGCTGCGCCAGCACCCCGACCTGCTGGAAGTGACCGTGATAGGCGTGCAGTCCACCAGCTGGGGCGAGACCCCGGTGGGCTACGTGGTCCCCAAACCGGGCACCAGCATCAGCGCCGATGACATTCTGCAGTGGTTCAACGCCCAGGTCGGCAAGACCCAGCGCCTTAACCGCGTGATCATCACCGACGAACTGCCCCGCAGCGCCATCGGCAAGGTGCTCAAGCGGGAGCTGCGTGATCAGTTTCAGGCGCAATATGGGGTGCTCGACTGAGCCCCCGGCTGGCCGCTGCAGGATCTGATGGGGCCGGCGTCAGTGCAAGCCTCCGCGCTGGCACGCCTCCGCTACGACACGCCGTGAACACGTCCATGTGGGCTCGTTGATGTCATCCCTGACATCAAACGGTCGTACCGGAGGCGTCCCAACGCTCCGGCGGAAACATCTGAGCAGCTGTTGGTTTTCAGGGACGAAAACCGCGAGCCTACAGGGAAGTATTCACGGCGTGTCGGCGCGGCGCTGCACCCCAGCAAGCCTTGCACCCAAGCAACAGCTCGAATCAGTGAACGAGGTCTTTCCCTGAGAACCATCATGCCCGTACATGTGAACAACCACGAGTCGCCGCGTATTTTGAATCACCCGCAATGAACCTTTTTTTGTTCTCAGCCCCCATCACAGGTATCCTCAACGCCTGTCGTGCAGGTGTGACTTTCATCATCGCCTGATAGTCTGAGCTAACGCTGGCGGTTTCATCCTCAATCAACCCCCGCCATGCCGAAACAATAGCGCCCCGCCGAACGGGGTAGAGCAGGAGCCTCTATGTCAAAACAGAATGCGTATACCCGGGAAGAACTGCTCAAATGCAGTCGTGGCGAACTATTCGGCCCCGGTAACGCACAGTTGCCCGCCCCCAACATGCTGATGATCGATCGCATCACCCACATCAGCGACACTGGCGGCCGCTTCGGCAAGGGCGAGATCGTTGCCGAGCTCGATATCCATCCAGACCTGTGGTTCTTCCAGTGCCATTTCGAAGGCGACCCGGTCATGCCCGGCTGCCTCGGCCTGGACGCCATGTGGCAGCTGGTCGGCTTCCACCTGGGCTGGCTCGGCTATCAGGGCCGCGGCCGCGCACTGGGCTCCGGCGAGGTGAAATTCTTCGGTCAGGTACTGCCGGATGCGAAGAAGGTCACCTACACCATTCATATCAAGCGCACCATCAACCGGGCCCTCACGCTGGGTATCGCCGATGGCAGCGTAGCGGTTGACGGCCGCGAGATCTACACGGCAGAAGGTCTGCGGGTGGGTCTGTTCACTTCCACTGATAGTTTCTGAGGATCATCACTATGCGTCGCGTCGTGATTACCGGTATGGGCATCGTCTCCTGCCTCGGCCAGGATCTGGAAAGCGTTGCTGCCAGCCTGAAAGAGGGCAAGTCGGGCATTACCCACAACCCCGAATACGCGGAAATGGGCCTGCGCAGCCAGGTCTCCGGCAGCGTGAAGATTGACCTGGACGCCGCCATCGACCGCAAGATCAAGCGTTTCATGGGCGATGCCGCCGCCTTCGCCTATCTGTCCATGCAGCAGGCCATCGCCGACGCCGGCCTGAGCGAGGAGCAGGTCAGCAACGTACGCACCGGCCTGATCGCCGGCAGCGGTGGCGCCTCCACCCTGAACCAGATGGAGTCCGTGGACATCCTGCGTGACAAGGGCGTGAAGAAGATCGGGCCCTATCGCGTACCGCGTACCATGGGCAGCACCGTCTCCGCCTGTCTGGCTACCCCGTTCAAGATCAAGGGCGTCAACTATTCCATCTCCTCCGCCTGTGCCACCAGCGCGCACTGCATCGGCGCGGCCATGGAGCAGATCCAGATGGGCAAGCAGGACGTGATCTTTGCCGGTGGCGGTGAAGAGGAGCACTGGAGCCAGTCCATGCTGTTCGACGCCATGGGCGCGCTGTCCACCCAGTACAACGACACCCCGGAAAAGGCCTCCCGTGCCTACGACGCCAAGCGTGACGGCTTCGTCATCGCCGGCGGCGGCGGCATGGTCGTGGTCGAGGAGCTGGAACACGCCCTGGCCCGCGGCGCCAAGATCTACGCCGAAGTGGTTGGCTACGGCGCCACCTCCGACGGCTACGACATGGTAGCCCCGAGCGGCGAAGGCGCAGTACGCTGCATGCAGCAGGCCCTGGCCACCGTTGACGGCACCATCGACTACCTCAACACCCACGGCACTTCCACCCCGGTGGGTGACGTGGCCGAGCTCAAGGCCATCCGTGAAGTGTTCGGCGACAAGGCACCGAAGATCAGCTCGACCAAGAGCCTCTCCGGCCACTCCCTGGGCGCCGCCGGTGTGCAGGAAGCCATCTATTGCCTGCTGATGATGCGTGACAACTTCCTTGCCGCCTCGGCCAACATCGAGGAGCTGGACGAGAACGCCGCCGGCCTGCCGATCCTGCGCGAGCGCCTGGATCAGGCGGTGGATCTGATCATGTCCAACAGCTTCGGCTTCGGTGGCACCAACGCCACTCTGGTACTCAAGCGCTGGACCGGGGCCTGATAAGCCCCTGCCCCCTCTCCCTGCGGGAGAGGGGGACGCCCCTTCTACCTCACGCCAAACTCGACGCTTCCAACCCGCCTGGCCATCAGCGCCATTCCCGCCGACCCGACACCACAGGCCGCGATGATCGCCGTCATCGGTACCGCCGTGCCGTCATGCAACGCCCCCACCAGTGCCGACATCACCCCGGCAATGGCAAACTGCATGGTGCCCATCAGCGCCGAGGCGACGCCGGCCTGATGGCCCTGCCCGGCCAGCGCACAGGCCGAGGAGTTGGGCACCACCAGCGCCAGCGAGGCCATGCAGAAGAACAGCGGCAGCATCAGCGGCCACAGGGAGTCGGTCCGCAACAGCGCAATGACCGGCAGCAGCAGAGTGCCGGCCATGAAACAGAGGGTGGTGGTGCGCAGCAGCTGCAGGGGTGTACGCCGGCGCAGAAAGCGCCCATTGAACTGCGCGGCAAGAATGAAGCCGGCGGAGTTGATGCCGAACAGCCAGCCGTAATGTTCCGCCGGCACGCCATACAGCTGGATGAACACGAAGGGCGAACCGGCGATGTAGGCGAACATGCCGGCCATGGCCAACCCACCGGTCAGTGCATGGAACATGAATTCCGGGGCGCGCAGCAGTCTTGCGTAGCTGCCCAGTGCGCCGGACAGCCGGCTGCGCGGCGCATCGGCGGGCAGCGTCTCAGGCAGACGCAGCCACACCAGCACCCAGAAGGCGGCGGAAAACAGGGTCAGGAAGCCGAAGATGCTGTGCCAGCCCCCGACCAGCATCAACCAGCCACCGGCCAGCGGCGCCAGGATGGGGGCAATGCCCATGACCAGCATCAGCTTGGAGAACACCCGCGCCGACTCGATCGGCGAGCACAGATCGCGCACCACCGCCCGGTTGACCACCATGCCACCGCAGCCACCGAGCGCCTGGGCAAAGCGCGCCACCAGCAGCCACTCCAGGGTCGGCGCCAGGGCGCAGCCCAGCGAAGCCAGGGTAAACAGGCCGATACCGAACAGCAGCGGCTTGCGCCGTCCGAAGCGATCCGCCACGGGACCGTAGAACACCTGCCCCAGCGCCAGACCGACAAAATAGACCGACAGGCTCAGCTGTACATGCTCGGTGTCGGTGGCAAAACTCCGCGCCATGGCCGGAAAGGCGGGCAGATACAGGTCGATGGCCAGTGGGCCGAAGGCACTCAACCCACCGAGAATCAGTAACAGGCGAAACGGCATGGGATATCCCGGCAAGAGCATGGGCCGCCAGCACGGGCAGCGGAATCGGCATCATGCCAGATTCCGCTGCCGCTGAAAAACGCGCCAGGCTCGGGGATGGGGGGGGACGCTATTGCTCGTGCAGACGCGTATTGAGCTCATCCACCACGGGCGCCCACTCCGCATCCCGCTGGAACTGCTCGCGCAGGAAGGCCGACTGAGCCGGCGTCCAGAAGGGAGCATCCACCAGCTTCACGTCCTGGGGCAGAGCGTGGGTGGCGAAGAAGCGCTCGATCGCCTCGTGGTCCGAGGGCAACCCGAGCTGGTCGAACAGGGCGGGCAGGTCCTGATTGGGTAGTTCCATGCTGATAACCTCCTGGGTCAGTTTACAGGTCTACCTGCTGTGACCATCGAGCCGGGGGCTGTGTTCAAGGAACCGGGATGACCACAGACCCTGTTCCATGCACAATGGCTCTTCACCCCGCCGCTGGAGCAGACCGATGGCCGAGCAACCCCCACTGGATGACGCAACCCTGGCCTTTGCCGAGCGGGTCTTCGATATGGCCCGCCATGGCGCCGCAGAGGACCTGCAACCACTGCTGGAGGCCGGTCTGCCGGCCAACCTGTGCAACAGCAAGGGCGACAGCCTGCTGATGCTCGCCTGCTACAACGGTCATCCGGATACTGCGCGCCTGATACTGCAGCACGGCGGCGACCCGGAGCTGGCCAATCTGCGCTTCCAGACGCCGCTTGCCGGAGTCATCTTCAAGGGTGATCAGGCCATGGTCGAGCTGCTGCTCGAATACGGCGCCGACGCCAGCAGCTGCACACCGGGCGGCAAGACGCCGCTGATGTATGCAGCGATGTTCGAGCGTACCGAGATACTGCAGCGTCTGCTGCAGGTCGGGGCCGACCCCACTGTAACCGATGCCGAAGGCAATACCGCCCTGAAGCTGGCCATGGCCATGGGCGCCGCAGATGCAGCCAGACTGCTGGGCGGACAATAGTCGTCAGTGGCTGTGGCCGACGTGGGAATCGCTGTCCTGGCTGACATGCGGCTCCCCCGCAGTCAGCTCCTGCAGTATGCTGCAGCTCGGTTCCGCCCCGGTGCAGCGCTGACGCAGGGCAACCAGCTTGTCCTGCAACTGTTGCAGCACCTTGATGCGGCTCGACACATGCTCTATGTGTGCCTCCACCAGCGCATTGATCTCGCTGCAATCACCGCTGGGGTTGTCCTGGTAGTCCAGCAGCTGCCGAATCTCTTCCAGGGACATGTCCAGCGCCCGGCAATTGCGGATGAACAACAGGCGTTCTTCATGGGCGCGGGTATAGACCCGGTAGTTACCTTCGCTGCGCGGCGGCACCGGCAGCAGCCCCGCCTGTTCGTAGTAGCGGATGGTCACCGGCTGACAACCGGTACGTGCCGCCAGCTCGCCTATCTTCATGCCCGGCTCCTCGACCCTTGACTCTATAGCCACTATAGGGTGTTTATTGAAGGGCAGCAAAAGGAGAGTCCCATGAAAGATTGCTGTAGCTGCACTGCGCGGAACAATGATCCGGCGACCACCGCCGACCGCCCTGTCGACCTCGGCGACAGTCTCAGTACCACGGTGCGTATCACCCAGATGGACTGCCCCACGGAGCAGCGGCTGATCACCGACCGGCTCAGCGGCATGAACGGCGTCGGGCAACTGAGTTTCAACCTGCTGGAGCGCACCCTGACCCTGCAGCACAGCCCTGAGGCGCTGGAGCCGGCGCTGCAGGCGATACGCCGGCTGGGCTTCACTCCCCTGCCCGTCACCGAACCGGAGCCCGCCGCCCCACCCAGGCGCTGGCTATACGCCCGGCTGGCGCTGGCCGGCCTGCTGACCCTGGCTGCCGAGCTGCTGCATTTCACCGCAGCCGCCGCCGACTGGACGGTGGCTGCCCTGGCCCTGCTGTCGGTACTGCTCTGCGGGCTGGGCACCTATGCCCGGGGCTGGATAGCCCTGCGCCAGCTGGATCTGAACATCAACGCGCTGATGAGCATTGCGGTAACCGGCGCTCTGCTGATCGGCCAGTGGCCGGAGGCTGCCATGGTGATGTTCCTGTTCAGTGTGGCCGAGCTGATCGAGGCGCGCTCGCTCGACCGGGCCCGCAATGCCATTCGCGGCCTGCTGGAAATGACGCCGGAAACCGCCCTGGTGCAGCAGGCCGACGGCAGCTGGCAATCCCTGCCGCTGAAGGAGGTCCCGCTGGACAGCCGGGTGCGGGTACGACCGGGCGAGCGCATCGGGCTGGATGGCGAGGTGCTTGCCGGCCAGTCCGCCGTCGACCAGTCGCCGATCACCGGGGAAAGCCTGCCGGTGGACAAGCAACCCGGCGACCGGGTGTTTGCCGGCAGCATCAACCAGCACAGCGAGCTGGAATACCGGGTGACCACCCTGGCCGGGCACAGCACCCTGGCGCGCATCATCCACGCGGTGGAGCAGGCCCAGGGCAGCCGCGCACCGACCCAGCGCTTCGTCGACCGCTTCGCCCGCCTCTATACCCCGCTGGTGTTTGCCCTGGCTCTGCTGGTCGCCATCCTGCCACCGCTGCTCGGAGGGGCCTGGCCGGAGTGGATCTACCGCGCGCTGGTGTTGCTGGTGGTCGCCTGCCCCTGCGCGCTGGTCATCTCCACCCCGGTCAGCATCGTCAGCGGTCTGGCCGCCGCCGCACGCCGCGGCATCCTGGTCAAGGGCGGCAGCTATCTGGAACAGGCGGCCGGCCTCACCCATCTGGCACTGGACAAGACCGGCACCCTGACCCGCGGCCGTCCGGAGCAGACCGACTTCCATACCCTGGTCCCTGACGTACCGGCGGAGGCTATCCAGCGCCTTGCCGCCAGCCTCGCCAGCCGCTCAGACCATCCGGTATCCCGCGCCGTTGCCGAGGCAGCGATGCAGCCGCCGCTGGATGTCAGCGACTTCCGCGCCCTGCCTGGTCTGGGCAGCTGCGGGCTGATCGGGGGCCGCCTGTACCATCTGGGCAACCACCGCCTGCTGGAACAGCAGGGACTCTGCTCCCCGGCGCTGGAGAAGCAACTGGGACAGCTGGAACGGCTCGGCCGCAGCGTGATCATCCTCTGTGACGAGCAGCGTGCCCTGGGCCTGTTCGCCGTGGCCGACCAGCTCAAGGAGAGCAGCCGCGAGGCCATCGCCGAACTGCACCGGCTGGGTGTGCGCACCCTGATGCTCAGTGGTGACAACCCGCACACGGCCGCCGCCATCGGTGCCGAGGCAGGCATCGACGAGGTGCGTGGCAACCTGCTGCCAACCGACAAGCTGGCCGAGATCGACGCCCTGGCCCGGCCGCCGGCGCGGGTCGGCATGGTCGGTGACGGCATCAACGATGCCCCGGCGCTGGCACGGGCCGACATCGGCTTCGCCATGGGGGCGATCGGCACCGACACCGCGATCGAAACCGCCGATGTGGCGATCATGGACGACGATCTGCGGCGCATTCCCGCCTTCATCCGCCTGTCCCGGCGCACCCGGCGCATACTGGTGCAGAACATCGTCCTGGCACTGGGTATCAAGGCCGTTTTCGTCGCCCTGACCCTGGCCGGTGAGGCGACCATGTGGATGGCGGTATTTGCCGATATGGGCGTGAGCCTGCTGGTGATCTTCAACGGCCTGCGGCTGCTGCGCTCCTGACCGGGCCGCAGGACGTGCGTTCGTCGCCAGCGGCTTGCGCCGGAACAGCCGCCCCGGCCACAATACTGTATGCCCAACCAGCCCATTACCACTGACCCGCCGCCACTGTACTACCTGGACAATTTCCAGCAGGCACTGGACTGGCTGCAGACCCGCTACGCCGATCTGCTGACGGCGCAGGAGCGGGATTTCATGCGCCAGTTTGTGCTGTTGCCGGTGTCCAGCCGTGCCCTGCTGGTGCGTCTGATCATGCGCAAGGGGCCACATTTTCGCAGTGACCGGCTGCGTTATCCGGAGATCGGCTGCATCCCCACCGCCGCCGGCCCCCTGCTCGAACTGGATTGGCTGAGTGACAGCCAACCGCTGGATGCCGAGCAGCTCGGGCAACTGCTGCGCCGGGAGGAGCTGGCCGCCCTGCTGCCCGCCGCCACTGTCCGCTCCGGCCGGCGCAAGCCAGAGCTGATTGCCAAGCTGGCCGCCACGCAGCCACAGCCGCGCCCCTTCAGGCAGTGGTGTCCCGGGCATACCGCCAGCCTGTTCACCCTGCTGGTCGGCGAGCTGTGCGAAACGCTGCGGCTGATGTTCTTCGGCAATCTGGGTCAGGGCTGGGAGGAGTTCGTGCTCGCCCAGCTGGGGATTTTCCGTTACGAGCAGGTGGAGCTGGGCCCCGACTCCCGGGGTTTTCACTGCCGGGAGGACATCGAGTGCTACCGGCATCTGCACCGCTGCCGCCAGGCACTGGATGAGGGCATGGCGGCAGGCGAGGTGGCCGAGCTGCTCGACGAACAGCGCCCGGACAACCCCTGGCTGGCCAGTCGCCTGGCGCGACTGCAGTTCAATCTGGCCCGCCAGCTCGAGCGCGAGGAGCAACTGGAGGCCGCCCTTGCCCTGTACCAGCGCAGCGGCTGGCGTGGTGCCCGCCAGCGGCAGATCCGCATCCTGGAAAAGCGCCGCGACCACGTCCGGGCCCATGCCCTGGTGCAGCAGGCACTGGCCGAGCCCGAGGACGATGCGGAAATGCAACTGGTGCTGCGCGCCGAGCGCCGGCTCGCCCGCCAGCTGGGTCTGCCGCCGAGGGCGGTGGCCGGCAAGGCTGACAGCCCCCGGTTCGACCTGGTGCTGCCCGGGCCCCACCCGCTGGGCGTGGAGCTGGCAGTCCGCGAGCACCTGAGCAGCGATCAGGCACCGGTCTACTACGTGGAGAACAGTCTGATCACCGGCCTGTTCGGTCTGTTGTGCTGGGAGGCAATCTTTGCCCCCCTGCCCGGCGCCTTCTTCCATCCGTTCCACAGTGCCCCCGCCGACCTGCACAGCCCGGATTTCCACAGCCGCCGGCCGCAGGCCTTCGACCGTTGCCTGGCCCGTCTGGAATCGGACAGCTACCGTCAGCACCTGCGCCATATCTGGCGACATAAACAGGGTATCCAGACGCCCTTCGTCAACTGGGCGCTGCTGTCCGAGGAGCTGCTGGAAATGGCCCTGCATTGCCTGCCCGCCCGCCACCTGCAGCTGTGGTGTCAGCGCCTGCTGGCCGATCTGCGCGCCCACCGCACCGGCATGCCGGATCTCATCCAGTTCTGGCCGCAGCAGCAGCGCTACCGGATGATCGAGGTCAAGGGTCCCGGCGATCGCCTGCAGGACAACCAGCGCCGCTGGCTGGACTACTGTGCCCGCCACCAGATGCCGGTGGAGGTCTGTTACGTCCAATGGACTCGATGAACTATCGCGTAGCCGTCCGCGCTTTGTGCGCCTTCACCGCCCGCGAGGGCGACCTGGATCTGCGCTTCACGCCGGCGCCCAGCCCGCAGGAAGGCATTGCCGGGCATCAGGTGGTGACCGGCCGACGTGGCACGCATTACCTCAGCGAGCTGGCCCTGAGCGGTGAGTACCGCGGACTGCTGGTCAGCGGCCGCGCCGATGGCTATGACCCGGTACTGAACCGGCTGGAAGAGATCAAGACCCACCGCGGCAAGGTCGAACGCATTGCCGACAACCAGCGTCGCCTGCACTGGGCCCAGGTCAAGGTCTATGGCTGGCTGCTGTGCGCCAGTCGTCAGTTGCCGGAGATCGAGCTGGCGGTGATCTACTACAACATCAACACCCAGAAGGAAACGGCCTGCCGGGAGCAGTTCCGGGCCGGGGAACTGCGCGACTTCTTCGAACTGCAGTGCGAACGCTTCCTCGACTGGGCGCAGCAGGAGCTCGAGCACCGCCAGGCCCGGGACGCCAGCCTGGAGCAACTGGAGTTTCCCTGGCCGAGTTTCCGCACCGGACAGCGCCAGCTGGCTGCCGAGGTCTACCGTGCCACCCGTGACGGCAAGACCCTGCTGGCCCAGGCCACCACTGGCATCGGCAAGACCCTGGGCACCCTGTTTCCCCAGCTCAAGGCCTTCCCCGGCCAGCGATTGGACCGGTTGTTCTACCTTACCGCCCGCACCCCCGGTCGGCAGCTGGCGCTGGACGCGCTGGCCACCCTGCACGCCCGGCAGCCGCAGATGCCCCTGCGGGTGCTGGAGCACATCGCCCGGGACAAGGCCTGCGAACATCCGCAGCGCGCCTGCCATGGTGAATCCTGCCCGCTGGCACGGGGCTTCCACGATCGTCTGCCCGCCGCCCGGCAGGTGGCGGTGGCGGCGCGCTGGCTGACCCGGGAGCGGGTGCGGGAGATCGCCCTGACCCATGACATCTGCCCCTATTACCTGAGCCAGGAGCTGTGCCACTGGGCCGATGTGGTGGTGGCCGACTACAACTACTACTTCGACAGCAGCGCCCTGCTGCACGCCCTGACCCTGGTCAACGACTGGCGGGTGACGCTGCTGGTGGACGAGGCGCACAATCTGGTCGAGCGCGGACGCAGCATGTACAGCGCCGAGCTGGACCAGCAGCGCCTGCACGGCCTGCGCAGTACCGCGCCAGCCGCCCTGGGCCCGGCGCTGGACCGACTGGAGCGCCACTGGCGTCAGCTGGTGCGCGATCAGCAGCAGGACTATCAGGTGCAGCCGCAGCTGCCGGACCTGTTCATGCTCAGCCTGCAGAAACTGGTCGGTGCCATCACCGACCATCTGGCCGAGCAGCCCGAGGGCAATGACGCCGCCCTGTTGCGCTTCTATCTGGACGCTTTGCTGTTCTGCCGCCTGGCCGAGCATTTTGCCGAGCATTCGATCTTCGATATCAGCCTGCGGCGACATGGACGCCGCAGGCTGTCCACCCTGTGCCTGCGCAACCTGCTGCCGGCCCCCTTCCTGCGGGGGCGTTTTGCCGCCGCGCACAGCAGCACCCTGTTCTCCGCCACCCTGACTCCGGCCCGGTATCAGCAGGACATGCTCGGCCTGCCCGAGGGCACCCGCTGGCTGGATGTGGCGTCACCTTTCAGCCCAGAGCAGTTACAGGTCCGCTATGTCAGCAACCTGTCCACCCGCTACCAGCACCGGGCCGACAGCCTGCTGCCGATCTGCCAGTTGATTGCCGAGCAGTACCGTCAGCGGCCGGGCAACTACCTGGCCTTTTTCAGCAGCTACCGCTACCTCGAGCAGGTGGTCGAGCTGCTGCAGTCACACTGGCCCGGCATTCCGCTGCAGGTGCAGTCCGCGGGCATGGACGAGGCGGCGCGCAGGGCCTTTCTCGACAGTTTCACCGGGGACAGCCGGCAGGTGGGGTTCGCCATGCTCGGCGGGGCCTTCGGTGAGGGCATTGACCTTCCCGGCGAGCGGCTGATCGGCGCCTTCATTGCCACCCTGGGGTTGCCCCAGGTCAACCCGGTTACCGAACAGATCCGCGCCCGCATGGACCAGCTGTTCGGCCACGGTCACGACTATGCCTACCTGTTTCCCGGTTTGCAGAAGGTGGTGCAGGCCGCCGGCCGGGTGATCCGCAGCCCGGAGGATCAGGGAATGCTCTGGCTGCTGGATGACCGCTTCGGTCAACCGCGGGTGCGCCAGTTGCTGCCGGGGTGGTGGCAGGTGGAACGGCACCATCTGGCGCCGCCGATGCTGCCCGGCAGGATGGCCG
Organism: Halopseudomonas formosensis; assembly: GCF_900115905.1. Lineage (GTDB taxonomy): Bacteria > Pseudomonadota > Gammaproteobacteria > Pseudomonadales > Pseudomonadaceae > Halopseudomonas > Halopseudomonas formosensis. Next base: position 72,947 of record NZ_FOYD01000004.1, on the reverse strand, counting down.
ATCTGTTCAGCGAATAGCTGCTGCCGATTCAGGCGGTGGCCGACGCCCTGGCGGCGGGCCGGTAGAACATGACCAGATTGCCGATCAGGATCAGCCCCAGCCCGAACACCGCCGCGCCGCTCCAGCGATAGCCTTCGAACAGGGTGGACATGCCCAGTGCAATCAGCGGAAACATCACCGTGGTATAGGCCGCCGGCCCGGCGCCGATGCGCCCGACCAGGGAGAAGTAGGTGGCAAAGCCGACGATGGAGCCGATCAGCGCCAGATACAGCAGCGAGCCCAGATAGGCGGGCGTCTGCTCCACGGCAAAGGTAGCGCCGGTCAGCAGCGCCAGGCTGAGCATGATCAGCGCACCGTAACCCATGGCCCAGGCATTGGTCGTCAGCAGATTCTGCTGCTGACGCTGAAAGCGCACGCTGATCATGTTGCCCAGGGAGAAGCCGTAGGTCCCCAGCAGACTCAGACCTATGCCCAGCAGGGTACCGCTGGATACCTGCTCATCGGTGATGTCGTGCCAGAACAGGCTGATGATGCCCGCCAGCCCCAGCAGGTTGGCCAGCAGCAGCCGCAGGGTGATGCGCTGACCGAAGAAGATCACCCCGTTGATGGCGTTGAACAGGATCGCCAGGGAGAAGATCACCGACTCCAGCCCGCTGTTGATATAGGCGTTGGCCGTATAGAAGCAGACGAAGTTGAAGCCGAACACGCAGGCGCCCTGCAGCAGGCAGAAGCCGTGGGTCGGGCCGCTCAGTTTCTGCAGACGGCCACTCAGGCGCAGGGCCAGCAGCATCACCGCAGCGGCGATGGCGAAGCGGTAGAACACCGAAACCAGTACCGGGACGGTGCCTGTCTGCATGCTGATGGCGATCCATGTGGTACCCCAGATCAGCACCGTGGCAGCATACAGCAGTACGTTCATTGATCGCCTCGGGGTGGTTTGGGGTCGCGAGGTACCGTCGGGACACGGGCGGTGCTAGACTCCCGCCCTCAGTTGCAGGAGTCTACCATGAATACCAAGTTGCCCTATCACCGCTACCACCTCGCCCTGTTGACCAGCCTGTTCGACACCCTGCGGGCCCAGACCGTGCTCATGGCCCAGGTACCGGAGGAAAGCAACGAGCTGTTTCTGGAACGCTTCGAAGAGCTGATCACGCAGCTGGAGGCGGGTGATCAGGACGCCCTGTACAGTGGCCAGGAGATCATCTGCCAGGTCATCAGCCGCTACCCCCAGGTCGCCCACCTGATCCCCCGCGACCTGCTCTGGTACTTCGGCGGTGACTGCCTGCACTTCATGCCCGATGAGGAGATAGCCCAGTACCAGCTGCTGGATGAACACATGGCCGAAGCCACCGCCCGGGGCGAGGAATTCAACTGGGAGCAGGCCCGCCAGCTGCTGATGTCCCAGGCCCGCAGCTGAGCCACGCAACCGGCAGCGAAATCCTGTACTGACAGGCGCACCCCCGGCCCAGCGACTATCCTTGAGGTTGTTTCAATAATGACCCAAGGAGTGCTTCATGCTGACCCTGCTCTGGCTGCTGGGCCTGGTTCTGATTGTCGCTGTGCTTGCCTGGAAGCGCAGCAGTCTGCTGAATGCCTGTGTCGTTGTAGCCGCCTATCTGCTGGCCATGACCCTGGTCGGTCCGGTGCACTGGCTGCTGGACCTGATACTCTGGGCGCTGTTTCTGGGGGTCGCCATTCCCCTGAACATGACGGACTGGCGCCGCCGCAGCATCACCACCCCCCTGTTCCACTGGTTCCGCAAGGTACTGCCACCCATCTCCGACACCGAGCGCGAAGCATTGGAAGCAGGGACCGTCTGGTGGGATGGTGAGCTGTTCAGCGGGCGTCCGGACTGGGACAGGCTGCTCAGTTATCCGCAGCCTCGGCTGACCGAGGAGGAGCAGGCCTTTCTCGACGGGCCGGTGGAGGAACTCTGCCGCATGACCAACGAATGGCAGATCACCACCGAATTGCAGGATCTGCCGCCGCAGGTCTGGGACTTCATCAAGAGCAACGGCTTTTTCGGCCTGATCATTCCCAAAGAGTATGGCGGCAAGGGCTTTTCCGCCTACGCCCACTCGCAGATCGCGATGAAGCTGGCCAGTCGCAGCGGCGATGTCGGCTCCACGGTCATGGTACCCAACTCCCTGGGGCCGGCCGAGCTGCTCATGCAGTACGGCACCGATGAACAGAAACAGTACTATCTGCCCCGTCTGGCCGCCGGCCAGGAAGTACCCTGCTTTGCCCTCACCTCGCCGGAAGCCGGATCGGACGCCGGCTCCATGCCCGACCGGGGCATCGTCTGCCGTGGTCAGTGGCAGGGCCAGGAGGTACTCGGGCTGCGGGTCACCTGGGAGAAGCGTTACATCACCCTGGGGCCGGTAGCCACCCTGCTCGGTCTGGCCTTCAAGGTGTACGACCCCGAGGGTCTGCTCGGCGGCGAGGAGGAGCTGGGTATCAGTCTGGCGCTGATCCCGACCGACACCCCCGGCGTGAACATAGGCCGCCGGCATTTCCCGCTGAACGCCGCCTTCATGAACGGCCCCAACTCGGGCACCGATGTCTTCATCCCCATGGACTACCTGATCGGCGGCCAGAGCATGATCGGCCATGGCTGGAAGATGCTGATGAACTGCCTGGCGGTGGGTCGTTCCATCTCCCTGCCGGCCGGAGGCACCGGTGCAGCCAAGATGGCCAGCATGACCACCGGCGCCTATGCCCGCATCCGGCGCCAGTTCAACCTGCCGATCGGGGAGTTCGAAGGGGTGCAGGAGGCGCTGGCCCGCATTGGCGGCAACACCTATGTGATGGATGCGGCCCGGCGCATGACCGCCGGCGCGGTGGATCTCGGCGAGAAACCGGCGGTGCTGTCCGGCGTGGTCAAGTACCACATCACCGAACGGATGCGCCAGTGCCTGAACGATGCCATGGACGTGCACGGCGGCAAGGGCATCTGCATGGGCCCGAAGAATTATCTGGGTCGGGGTTATCAGTCCATTCCCATTTCCATCACCGTCGAGGGGGCCAACATTCTCACCCGGAGCATGATGATCTTCGGTCAGGGCGCCATCCGCAGCCATCCCTATGTGCTGCGCGAGATGATGGCTACCCAGCTGCCCGATGAGCAGCAGGCGATCGCCGAGTTCGACCGCCTGCTCTACCAGCATATCGGGCACGCCCTGGGCAATGCCGCAGGCAGCCTCCTGCTGGGGCTGACCGGGGGCCTGCTGGCTGACACGCCGGAGCATCTGGGCCGTCGGCGTCGGGACCGGGCGGGTGGCGGCCGCGCCTCCCGGTATGCCGAACAGGTTGATCTGGCCGGGTACTACCGCCAGCTCAGCCGACTGTCAGCAGCCTTCGCCACCCTGACCGATGTCAGCATGCTGATGCTCGGTGGCGAGCTCAAGCGCCGGGAGCGCCTGTCCGCCCGGCTCGGCGACATGCTCAGCTTTCTCTATCTGGCCAGCGCCTGTCTCAAGCATTTCCATGACCAGGGCGAGCCGGAGGAGGACCTGCCCCTGCTCTGCTGGGGCGTGGAGGACCTGCTGGTACGCATAGAACAGGCGATGCACGAAGTGCTGCTGAACTTCCCCGACCGGGGTGTGGGGATGCTCCTGCGGGTACTCATCTTCCCGTTGGGCCGACGCCTCAAGCCGCCGAGCGATCGCACCGGGCGACATGTTGCCCGACTGCTGATGACGCCCGGACCGGCCCGAGACCGCCTGCTGGAAGGTTGCCATGTCAACCGGGACCCGGAGGATGTCACCGGCCTGCTCAACGACACCCTGGAAAAAATCCTCCTCGCCGACCCGGTCGAACAGCGACTGGCCAAGGCCCTGCGCTCCGGCGAGCTGGAGGACGCCGAAGGCATCGATTATCTGGCGGTCGCCGCGGAAAGTGGCGTGATCAGTCCGGAAGAGGCCAAGCTGGTGCGCGACGCGCGGGAGGCACGCCGGGCGGTAATCGAGGTGGATGATTTCTCCAAAGAGGAAATGCGCCCGGCGCCGGCGGCATGACGCGCCGGGGCCGGGGATCAGGGGGCCGGATTCCGGCCCCTGATCCCGATCACAGCTTGCGGTCGATGACCAGGGTCACCCTGCCCTCTATCTCGCCCACGGTTACATCGAGGCTGTCCGCCGCATGGGCTGCGTTGCGCACATCGCTGTCTGGGGATATGCGTGCACTCAGTTGCAGCTGCTGACCGTTCTCCATCTGCACCCCGGGCATCAGGGCGTAACGACTGTCCAGCACCAGTTCAGCCGGCAGGCTGCCACGCTCCAGTCGCTGGGCGAACAGCGGCATGGGTGGGCCATCGGGGTCGCGGGCGGAGACGAATACCACGGCCTCGTCGCCGTAGCTGTCGGCCAGCTCCTCGGCCAGTTCGATGCGCAGGCTGATACCGGCCTGGGCTTGCGAGACTGTCTCCGAACCCTGTCCCAGCCGCTCGCGGGCGCGATCAATGCCGCCCTGAATGGCCCTGTAGCCCTCGCTGTCCGGCGGCATGCCGGCCTGCAGACGTTCCCAGTAGCCGATGGCCTCCGGGTACAGGCCCTCCTCGAAGGCGGAAATACCCAGCAGGCCCAGCGCGGTGGGCTCGCGCGGGTTCATCTCCAGGGCCCGGTTCAGCGCAGTCCGTGCTTCGCTGTCCAGCTGATTGCCATTGGCAAAGAAGCGCGCCTGGCCCAGCTGGGCCAGCAGTTCGGGGCTTTCCCCGAGACGGGCCAGACTGTTGCCGAAGGCCCGCTCCGCCTCGGCCGGACGCTGCTGCATCAGATAGGCGCGGCCCAGCATGTACCAGACCTCGCCATTCTGCGGCTGCACCCGGGTCACCCGTTCCATGCGGTCGATGTAGGCGACGATGTCGGCCGGCGCCGGCTCGTTTTCCATCTCCCGCAGCAGCTGCAGTCCGTCCGGGTTGCCCCAGCTCATGTACAGCGCAATGACCACCAGCGGCATGGCGCCGGCCCCCAGAATGATCGGCCAGGGGCTGCCCCTGTGGGTCGGACGCCGCTCCTGATCCGCCCGGGCGGTGTCCTCCAGCAACAGCTTGCCGGCTTCCTCCAGGGCGATATCGTGCAGTTCCGGGGTGATCTCACCGGCGGCCTTCTGTGCCGCCAGCTCCGCCACTCGCTCCTCGTAGAGGGCCACGTTCAGGGCGGTACGATCCACCGTGTTCTGGCGGCGCATTTTCCACACCGGCCAGAGTACAAAAAGCATGCCCGCCAGAATCAGCAGCGCACCATACAACCAGAAATCAGTCATCAGCTGTCTTCTTCTCTTTCCAGCAGGGATTGCAGACGTCGTTGCTCGTCCTGGCTCAGGCTCTTGCCAGCCGCCTCACGCAGTGCCTTCTGGCGCCGGCGGAGCATGACCAGCAGCACGATGAAACCGGCCAGCAGCATGGCCGCCGGACCGAACCAGAGGATCGCCGTGGCCGGCGTCAGCGCGGGCTTGTAGCGCACGAACTCGCCGTAGCGCGCCACCAGAAAATCGACGATCTCCTCGTTGTCCTTGCCCTCATTGAGCATCCGGTAGACTTCCCGGCGCAGGTCCATGGCAATGGGCGCATCGGAGTCGGCGATGTTCTGGTTCTGACACTTGGGGCAGCGCAGCTCGCTGCTCAACTGATAGAAGCGCTGACGCTGCTCCTCGGTGTCGAACTCGTAGGTATCTATCGCAGCCAGTGCCAGGGGCGCCATCAGCGCCAGTACCAGCAACCAGAGCCATCTCATGGTTGACCTCCGGAGGCCTGCTCGAGCAGGGCCTGATAGCGAGGACCGAGCTGATCGGCCCAGACCCGCTCATCCACCGCACCTATGTACTTGTAGTGGATGACCCCGTCGGCATCGATCAGGAAGGTCTCGGGGGCGCCATACACGCCGAGGTTGATGCCCAGACTGCCCTGCGGGTCCTCGACATTGAGCTGGTAGGGATTGCCCAGCTCCTCCAGCCAGCGCCGAGCCGCCTCGCTGTTGTCCTTGTAGTTGACCCCGTGAATGGTCACCCCCTGGCTGGCCAGCTTGTTGAACATCGCATGCTCGGCGCGACAGGTGGGGCACCAGGTGGCCCAGACGTTGACCAGAGCCACCTCACCCCGGAAGTCCTGCTCGGTCAGGGTGCGTCCCGGCTCGTCCAGGGATGGCAAGGCGAAGGCCGGTACCGGCTTGTCGATCAGCGCCGATGGCAGGGCGCTGGGATCGATCGCCAGATCCTGCAGGTTCTTCTTGTCGTACAGGGTCTTGAGAAACAGCCCGGCGAGCCCGAGGAACAGGATCAGCGGAATCAACATCCAGGGTCGACGCATCAGACAGCCTCCACTCTTGCCGCCTGCGGCGCGGTGCGACGCTGGCGTGCCCGCAGGCGGTAACGTTTGTCGGTGGCAGCCAGCAGGCCGCCGAGGGTCATCATCAGACCGCCCCCCCAGATCCAGCGCACGAAGGGCTTGATATGCACACGGATGGCCCAGGCCCTGTTCTCCGCATCCAGCGGCTCGCCCATTGCCACGAACAGGTCGCGGGTCAGGCCGGGATGGATGCCCGCCTCGGTCATCGGCATGTTCTGTACGGTATACAGACGCTTCTCCGGCCGCAGCGTGGTGATACGGCGCTCGCCGCGGTAGACCTCGATGATGCCCTGATCGGAAATCCAGTTCGGGCCTTCGCGGTGGGTCGAGCCCTGGAACAGGAAGCGGTAGCCGCCCAGCTCCAGACTGTCACCGGGAACCATGCGCAGGTCGCGCTGACTGTCGAACAGGCTGGCGCCTACCACGCCCACGGCGCAGACCGCGATGCCCACGTGGGCCAGCACCATGCCCCAGTAGCTGCGCGGCAGAGCCCGCACGCCACGCAGCAGACCCTTGTTACGGGTCTTGTCGAGGATGTCGCGCAGGGCGCTGCCGGTAACCCAGAGCACCAGAAACAGCATGCTGCCCACCGCCAGATGGTGATCACCGACCCAGATGGCCAGCCCCACCGCGCCGAGGGCGGCAAGCACCAGCACCCATTTCAGCATGCTGACCAGCCACTTGACCGGCGTGTCCTTCCAGCGGCTGATGCCACCGACACCCAGGGCCAGCATGAGCACCACCATCAGCGGCACGAACAGCGCATTGAAGTACGGGGGCCCGACCGAGACCATGGTATCGGTCAGCGCATCCAGCACCATGGGGTACAGGGTCCCGAGCAGCACCATCAGGGTGGCCACCACCAGGATCACGTTGTTGATCAGCAGGAAGGTTTCCCGCGACCAGAGGGCGAACCCGATTTTGCTCTTGACCACGGGCGCACGGACCGCGTACAGGGTCAGGGAACCGCCGACCACCACCAGCAGGAAGGCGAGAATGAACACGCCGCGCTCGGGATCCGTGGCGAAGGCATGCACCGAGGTCAGCACCCCGGAGCGCACCAGGAAGGTGCCGAGCAGGCTCAGGGAAAAGGCCGCGATGGCCAGCAATACCGTCCAGCTCTTGAACACGCCGCGTTTCTCGGTCACCGCCAGCGAATGGATCAGCGCGGTGCCGACCAGCCAGGGCATGAAGGAGGCGTTCTCCACCGGATCCCAGAACCACCAGCCGCCCCAGCCCAGCTCATAGTAGGCCCACCAGGAGCCCAGCACTATGCCCAGACCGAGGAAGGCCCAGGCGACTATGGTCCAGGGCCGCGACCAGCGCGCCCAGGCGGCATCCAGTCGGCCGCCGAGCAGTGCGGCGATGGCAAACGCGAAGGCCACCGAGAAGCCGACGTAGCCCATGTACAGCATCGGCGGATGGACGATCAGACCGAAATCCTGCAGCAGCGGGTTGAGGTCGCGGCCGTCCTCGGGGAAGAACGGCAGCTGCCGATCAAAGGGGTTGGAGGTCATCAGCATGAACAGCAGGAAGCCGATGCTGATCATGCCCATCACCGCCAGCACCCGGCTGAACATCTCCTCCGGCAGATCGCGGGAGAAGATCGCCACGGCGAAGGTCCAGGCCGCCAGGATCATCGCCCACAGCAGCAGCGACCCCTCGTGCCCGCCCCATACGGCACTGACCTTGTAGTACCAGGGCAGCGCCGAGTTGGAGTTCAGCGCCACGTAGGTCACACTGAAATCATCGGCCAGGAAGGCCTGTATCAGACACAGGAAGGCAAACAGCACGAACATGAACTGTGCCAGCGCCGCCGGGCGGGCAAAGCTCATGGCCAGGGTGTCACCCTTCCAGGCCCCGTACAGGGGAATGGTCGCCTGCAGTACTGCCACCGCCAGGGCGATGATCAGCGCGACCTGTCCAAGTTCGGGAATCATTCGGCCTCCGGATCAGTTGGCGGGCGGCGTATAGACGCCATCCACTTTCATGTGTTCGACCTTGTCCAGGGCCTGGGCCACCTCGGGCGGCATGTATTCCTCATCGTGCTTGGCCAGCACTTCATCGGCGACCAGCACGCGGTCCTCGTTCAGGCGCCCCAGGGCGACAATGCCCTGCCCTTCACGGAACAGGTCCGGCAGTATGCCGCTGTAGGTGATGGTCACCTGCTCGGCGCCGTCGGTGACATCGAAGACCACATCAAGGGAATCGGCCGAGCGCTTCAGGCTGCCGGCCACCACCATGCCGCCGGCACGGATGCGTGCATCCTGCGGCGCGACGCCGCTGGCGATCTCGGTGGGCGTGTAGAACAGGTTGATGTTCTGGCGCAGGGCGCCCAGGGCCAGCGCCACGGCCACCCCCACTCCGAGCAGGACCAGCAGGACGAGTATCAGGCGTTTCTTGCGCTGCGGATGCATTTACATCACCTCCCGACGGCGACGACGCGCCTCTTGATTGACCAGGCGCCGGCGGGCCAGCCAGGGCTGCACCACGTTCAGCGCCAGTACCACCAGGGTAATGGCGTAGCAGGACCAGACGTAGACGCCATGCCCGCCCATACCCAGAATTTCACTCAGACCGCTCATGACATCTTCTCCAGCGCCTCGCGAACCCAGCGCGTCTTGTGTTCACGCTGCAGCACTTCCAGGCGCATGCGCATGAACAGGCTGACGGTGAACAGGGCATAGAAGCCCAGCACCATCAGCAGCAGCGGCAGCCACATCTCCACGGGCATGGCCGGCTTCTCGGTGAGCTTGAAGGTGGCCGGCTGGTGCAGGGTGTTCCACCAGTTCACCGAGTACTTGATGATCGGAATGTTCACCGTGCCGACTATCGCCAGCACCGCGGTGGCCTTGGCCGCCGTATCCCGGTTGCTGATCGCCTGCCCCAGGGCAATGACCCCGAAGTACAGGAACAGCAGGATCAGCATGGAGGTCAGGCGCGCGTCCCAGACCCAGTAGGTACCCCAGGTCGGCTTGCCCCAGATGGCGCCGGTAAGCAGCGCCACGAAGGTCATCCAGGCGCCGATAGGCGCAGCGCACTTGAGCGCCACGTCAGCCAGTTTCATCCGCCAGACCAGACTGACCACCCCGGCCACCGCCAGCATGATGTAACAGGACTGGGCGACGAAGGCCGCCGGCACATGGATGTAGATGATCCGGAAGCTGTTGCCCTGCTGGTAATCCTGGGGCGCGAAGAACAGCCCCCAGACCGAGCCCACCGCCAGCAGCAGCACGGACGCCGCGGCAAACCACGGCAGCCAGCGCCCGCTGATGTCATAGAACCACTTGGGCGAACCCAGTTTATGGAAGAAGGTCCACTTCATGCCTTACCCGCCTGAGCATTCATTCACTTACTCCAATACGCAATCCGGCTGCGATGGCAAAGGGTGCCAGAGTTATCGCCAGCACCGCCAGACAGCCAAGCCACAGCATGAACCCGATCACCGGCATGCCCTGCAGGGCCGCATCCATGGCGCCGGTACCGAGGATCAGTACCGGTATATACAGCGGCAGAATCAGCAGCGCCAGCAGAACCCCGCCACTCTTCAGACCGACGGTGAGTGCCGCGCCCACCGCGCCGAGCAGGCTGAGTATCGGGGTACCCAGCAGCAGGGTCAGGACCAGCACCGGCAATACCGACGCCGGCAGCGCCAGCATCATGCCGAACAGCGGCGCCAGCAGCACCATTGCCAGACCCGAAACCATCCAGTGGTGCAGCACCTTGACCAGCACCATGAGTTCCAGCGGATGCGGCGACAGCACCCACTGTTCCAGGGACCCGTCCTCGTAATCACTGCGAAACAGGCCATCCAGAGACAGCAGGGTTGCCAGCAGGGCCGCCACCCAGATTACCCCGGGGGCCATGGCCCTCAGCATGGAGGGTTCCGGTCCGACCGCCAGGGGGAACAGGCTCACCACCAGGGCAAAGAACACCAGCGGATTGAGCAGGTCGCCGGGACGCCGCCAGGCCAGCCGCCATTCGCGGCAGAACAACAACCAGATGATGCGCCGCATCAGTTCGCCTGCCCCAGATCCAGACAACGCACGCCGGGCAGATGGTCGAGGCCATGGTGGGTGGTCATGATCACCATCCCACCCTGCTGTGCGTGCGCCATGATGTGATTTTCCAGTGCCGTCACCCCGGCCTTGTCGATGGCGGTGAAGGGCTCGTCCAGAATCCAGACCGGATGCTGTTCAAGATACAGACGGGCCAGTGCAACGCGGCGCTTCTGGCCGGCGGACAGATTATGACAGGGAACGTCCTCGAATCCCCGCAGGCCGACCTGCTCCAGCGCCTGCCAGATCTGCTCGGTGCCGACCGGGGAGCTCAGGGCGCAGAGCCAGGCCAGGTTCTCTTCGGCGGTCAGCGCGCCCTTGATGGCAGGTGCATGGCCGATATAGAGCCGCTGCCGGCGCCAGTCTTCCCGGCCTGCGCCATGGTAGACCGAATTGCCGCCGTAGCGCATGTCACCCGCCGAGGGTGGCAGCAGCCCGGCCATGATCCGCAGCAGGCTGGTCTTGCCCGACCCGTTGGGGCCGGCGACCTGCAGCACCTCGCCGGGCTCCAGGCGCAGGGACAGGGAGGCGAAGAGTTCGCGCTCGTCACGCTCGCACGCCAGACCATCCAGCTCAACAGGCAGTGGCTTCACCTTCACTCCAGACCGCCGGGGCGGATGACTCATGTTTACCGGTGTTCTGCCGCTATACTCAGGTACATCGAACACCCGTATCAATCTGGCGCCATTATACATTGGCCCCCTGCCCATATGGGTCTGATTTACATCAATATGTGACATACATGACGCCGGACATAAAGCTGTCATCCATCCCGCTCAACAGTCTCAGGACCGGGCCTTCCAGCGCACCGGCCACGGCCGCGGCAGTGCCCCTGGAGCTTCTGCGTCCGATTGCCGCAGCGACCCTGGCGCCCGGTGAAAGCGCCAGCGCCGAGGTACTCCAGAACAGGCCGCGGGACGGTCAGTTCGAGCTGCTGCTGCGCCTGGCCCGAGCCAACGCGGCACCGGTTGAGGTCAGCGTCCGCAGCCCGCAGCCGCTGCCGGCCGGGACCGAACTCAGGGTCCAGGCACTGAGCCCGGTGCGCCTGCTGGCGGTACTGGCACCCCCGGCCGAATCAGGCGCAGCGCCGCCTACCCTGACCCGGCTCGATCCCCAGCTGTTTCCCAACGGCACCCTGCTTCAGGCCCGGGTGATGGAAAGCCAGCCAGTGACCGGCGAGCAGAACCGCTTTGCCCTGCTCGCCCGACTGCTGCAGGGGCCGGCTGCCGGCGCCCTGCTCAGTCTGGACAGCAGCCGTCCGCAACCCCCGGGCACCCTGCTCACCGCTGCGGTGGAGAATGGCGCCCTGCGCCTGAGCAGTGCCAGCGAGCAGGTACGCCAGCTCGATCTGCTCCAGGGCATGCGCCTGACCCTGCCTGACCAGGCACCTGCCACTCCCATGCTGCGTACCCTGGAGAGACTGGCCAGCCTGCCCGATCTGCCGCCGCTGCTGCAGGCCAGCATGCAGCAGGTGCTCAAGCATGTAGCCACACCGGAGCATCTGGCGACCCCGGCCGGAGTCGCCCAGGCGATCCGCCAGAGCGGCATATTCCTGGAGGCCAGCCTGCAGCAGTTGCAGCAGGCGCTGTCGACAGGCAATGCGGCTCCCAGTCAGGGCACTGCCGAGAACACGCCGGCAGCAGTCAACCTGCCACCTCTGACCCGATTGCTGCCCCTGCTGGCCAGTCTGGCCACCCCGCCGGGCACCGAACCGCTGCCCGGCGCCGATTTCAAGGCCAGCGTACTCAACCTGCTGATTACCCTGCAGCAGCATCTGCCAGCGGACCCCGGTCGCAGCCTGGCCATGCCTCCGGGACCATGGCAGCCATCACTTCAGGTGCGGCCGGGACTCTTTCCGCTGCCCACCAGGACCGTACAGGCGCTGACCGAAAACGCCGACCTGGGCGGTCTCCTGCGGCTCACTGCGGCCCTGCTGTCGCGCATCCAGCATCACCAGTTCCAGAGCCTGGGCCAGACCCAGACCTTCGCCGATGGCAGCAGCCAGACCGTCTGGCAACTGGACCTGCCCCTGCGCGATGGCCAGCAGTTCACCCAGGTGCAGCTGCGCATCCAGCGCGAACAGCAGGCACCGGATCAGCGCCAGTCTGAGCAGACACCGCAGTGGGAGATACGCCTGGCCTTCAATCTCGACCATCTGGGGCCGCTGCAGGTGGTCGCCCGACTGTACAAGGGGCGGGTCAGCAGCGAGTTCTGGGCCGAACAGGCCAGCACCCTGAGGCTGGTCAACAGCCAGCTGGAGCAGCTGCGCGACCGTCTTCTGACCCGCGGGCTGGAAGTGGGCGAACTCAGCTGCCACCGGGGCAGCCCACCGCAACCGCAGCAGGCAGTGCAACAACGCTGGATCGACGAGGTGACCTGATGAGCCAACCCCGAGAAGCCATTGCCCTGCTCTACGACGGCGGCCCGGAAGCCCCGCGCATCACCGCCAAGGGTGAAGGCGCACTGGCCGAGCAGATAGTCCAGCTGGCGCTGGAGTACGAAGTGCCCATCTACGAGAACGCCGATCTGGCGAGCATGCTCACGCGCATGGAGCTGGGTGACCAGATACCCGAGGCGCTGTACCGGACGATTGCGGAGATCATTGCCTTTGCCTGGCACCTGAAGGGGAAGGTGCCGGAAGGGTTTGTGTGGCCGGATGGGGACGAGATGGAGTGAGGGGAAGGCGAGCTAAGCCCGCCCCTCCCTGCTCCATTACTTGCTCAATTCCACCAGCAGCGCATTCAACCGCCGCACATAACTGGCAGGATCCTGCAGTGCCTCGCCGGCGGCCAGGGCGGCCTGGTCGAAGAGGATGCGGGTCAGGTCGGCGAAGCGGTCTTCGTCGGGCTCCTGGTCCAGCTTCTCCAGCAGCGGGTGGCCGGGGTTGATTTCGAGTATCGGCTTGCTGTCCGGCGCTTTCTGGCCGGTGGCTTCGAGGATCTTGCGCATCTGCAGACCCATGCCGTCCTCGTTGATCACCAGCACCGCCGGGGAGTCGGTCAGGCGGTGGGAGACCTTGACGTCGTCGACCTCGTCGCCCAGCACCTTCTTGACCCGCTCGATCAGATCGGCCTTGGCCTTGGCCACTTCCTCCTGAGCCTTCTTGTCCTCCTCACCTTCCAGCTTACCCAGATCCAGATCACCCCGGGCCACGTCGACAAATTCCTTGCCCTTGTATTCGCTCAGGTGGCTCATCAGCCATTCGTCGATACGGTCGGTCAGCAGCAGTACCTCGATGCCCTTCTTGCGGAAGATTTCCAGGTGCGGGCTGTTCTTGACCTGGTTGTAACGCTCACCGGTCAGGTAGTAGATCTTGTCCTGACCTTCCTGCATGCGCTCGATGTAGGCGTCAAGGCTGACCACTTCGCTGTCGTCGTTCTGCGCGGTGGAGGCAAAACGCAGCAGGCCGGCGATCTTCTCGCGGTTGGCGAAGTCCTCGGCCGGGCCTTCCTTCATCACGCTGCCGAAGGCCTTCCAGAAGGTGCTGTATTTCTCCGGGTCGTTCCTGGACATCTTCTCCAGCATGTCGAGCACGCGCTTGGTCAGTGCGGACTTCATGCTGTCGATGGCCGGATCCTTCTGCAGGATCTCCCGGGAGACGTTCAGTGACAGGTCGTTGGAGTCGACCACGCCCTTGATGAAGCGCAGGTACAGCGGCAGGAACTGCTCGGCGTCGTCCATGATGAACACGCGCTGCACATAGAGTTTCAGGCCACGGGGCGCCTCGCGGTGATACAGGTCGAAGGGCGCGCGGCCGGGCACGTACAGCAGGCTGGTGTATTCCAGCTTGCCTTCCACCTTGTTGTGGCTCCAGGTCAGCGGGTTCTCGAAGTCATGGGATACGTGCTTGTAGAACTCCTGGTATTCCTCGTCCTTGATGTCGGTACGCGGGCGGGTCCACAGGGCGCTGGCGCGATTGACGCTTTCCCATTCGATCTCTTTCGGCTTGTCCTTCTCGTCGCCGAAGTGCTGCTTGGGCAGCTCGATCGGCAGGGAGATATGATCGGAATATTTCTTGATGATGTTGCGCAGCCGCCAGCCGTCGGCAAACTCCTTCTCGTCGGCCTTCAGGTGCAGGACGATGCGAGTGCCGCGCTCGGGCTTGTTGATGTTCTCGATGGTGAACTCGCCCTGCCCGGCCGATTCCCAGCGCACACCCTCATCGGCGCCCAGACCGGCGCGACGGGTGAACACCTCGACCCGGTCGGCGACGATGAAGGCACTGTAGAAACCCACACCGAACTGGCCGATCAGCTGGGCATCCTTCTTCTGGTCACCGGTGAGCTGCTGCATGAAGGCAGCGGTACCGGACTTGGCGATGGTGCCCAGGTGGCTGATGACCTCGTCCCGGGACATGCCGATGCCGTTGTCCTCGATGGTCAGGGTATTGGCCGTTTCGTCTGCGCTGATTCGAATGCGCAGGTTGGGGTCGCTTTCCAGCAGTTCCGGCTTGGCAATGGCTTCGAAACGCAGTTTGTCCGAGGCATCCGAGGCGTTGGAAATCAGCTCGCGGAGAAAGATCTCCTTGTTCGAGTACATCGAATGGATCATCAGGTGCAGCAGCTGCTTCACCTCGGTCTGGAATCCGAGCGTTTCCTTCTGGGCTTCCACGGTCATCTTGGCAGTATCTCCTGTGCTCACGATAGAGGGTCGCCCGGCATCGGGCAGATGACTGTGTGGATGGGGACGGGGGGAGGAAATTTCAAGGCCCGGGCCGGGCATCCGCTCGGGAGTGAGCGGCCGCCGGGGGCCCGGCGGGAGCTGTCAGCGTGGAGTGATCCGCTCTTCGATCTGGCGGATGTCCAGCGGGTGAAAGTGCAGCTCGACCTGATCCGCTCCCCGCGGCAGGGCCAGAACCAGTCGCTTGTCCTCGCTCAGCTGCTTGAGCACACCCTCATGGGTACGCCCGGACCAGGTGGTCAGGCGCACCACAGAGCCACTGAACAGCTCCGGCTCGTCCAGCATGGCCAGCAGACTGAGCTCGCGCCAGGCAGGTACCGGTCGCACCGCCTGTGCGGACCGGGCAGCAGCCTCGACCCTGGGCTGAAGCACCAGGGTGTCGCTGCGGCTGCGTTCGGTCATCCACTGTGGCAGCGTGAGCGGCGGTATTTCCCCGGTCAGCCAGGTGCTGTGGATGGTCGGCAGGTGCAGATGGATACGGCCGGCAGTCTGGGCCTGCTGCCCTCCCCGGAAATCCAGACTGAGACTGTAGTTGTCGGTGATCCGGCGCAGACCCGGTTCGGACAGGGCGCCGGTATGCCACTGCAGCACCAGCTCCGGCCACAACCCCTCGTCACTGGGCAGCCGCTCGACGGAAGATTCCAGCAGCAGCTCCCGGGCATTGCCGAAACGGATGGTCAGGGAGCGTCGGACACGGTCCCCGGTCCCCTCCTCGAATACCAGATCATCACCGCGCCAGAGGATGCGATTGGGGCGGAAGGGTTGTCCCATGATGGTACCGCGCAGATCCTCCGCTACTCCCGGCTCATCCAGCCAGTGGCCGGCCAGTAGCTCCTGCACGCGGTCGGGATGTCGCTGCTGCAGCAGGGCGCCGCCGGCCACCATGGCGAGGATCCCGAACAGCATCAGCAGCCGCGGTCCCAGCGGGTACCCCATGCCGCGCAGCAGCAGGGTCAGCGGCGCGAAAAACAGGGCCAGCAGCATCTTGCTGACCGAGCGACGCATGGTGGCAACCACCAGCCACACCCAGCCCGCAACCAGAGCTCCTGCGCCAGCGAGTATCATCAAGGCTTCCATGTCCGCCCTCTCCCTGAGCTGACTGACGCCCGTCAGTCCAGCTTGAAATGTGCCCGGGCCGTGGCAACCGGCTCTTCCGAGCGCGTCTGCCAGGCAGTTATGGCTACGTTACCCACTCGGCGGCCCTGACGCCATACCTGACAGGTCGCATAGGTATCGCGGGACAACCCGGCACGCAGGTAATCCACGGAAAAATCGATGATCTTGGGAAAGGTCGGGCTGTTCATGCTGACCATCAGCTGCAACATGGCCCCCAGCTCCATGAACCCCGCCAGGACCCCGCCATGCAACGCCGGCAGTATGGGGTTACCGATGTTGTCCCTGTTCAGCGGCAGGTGAAAGATCATCTCCTCGCCCAGCCGCATCACACGGATGCCGATCAGCCGCGCATAGGGGATCTGCTCGATAAGAGCGTCGTAGTCCCCGGTCTGGTGGGCCAGATGCACCAGATGTTCGATGTCGGTCATGCCTTGCCCCCGAGTTTGAATGACTTCAGGCCGTCCGGCCCGGGGCCCATCCGCATGAAGGTGCCGACCACATGGGCCAGGGGCTCCTCCCGCCGCTCCTGATAGGCCACACCCCGGGTGAAGATGACCGCCGGCGTAACCCGGTAGCATTCGGCGAAACCATAGATGGGCTTGCCCGGCTCGGCCGGATGCATGTAGTCGATACGCAGATCCAGAGTCGGACAGACTTCCAGCTCCTCCAGATAGCACACGGTGGAGATGCCGCAGCAGGTATCCATCAGCGTGGTGATGGCGCCGCCATGCACCACGCCGGTGACCGGATTGCCCACGATCAGTTCGCTGTAGGGCAGCTTGATCACCAGGCCATTCTCGTCGGCCTGCTCCACTGTCATGCCAAGCACCTGACAATGGCGCAGCACCGAAAGAAAGGTTTGCGCACGCTGTTGGATCGTCATCGGATAACTCACCGGGAAAAGTGCAGATTTTAACAGACCTGGCTGAATCTACTACGCTTGTTCAAGCATAGCGGGAACTCGGATGCGTAATACGTGACTAACCTGACGATGGATCATCACTTGGAGAACGAGATGAAGAAACTTTGTGCAACAGCCATGCTCATGGCCAGCCTGGGTCTGCTGGCTGCCTGTCAGGACAGCCCGGAAGACAAGATGGAGTCGGCCCGGGAGTCCATGTCCGACGCCGCCGAAAACATCGGTGATGCGATGGAGGATACCGGCGACGCCATCGAGCAGCGCACCGACGAGGCCTTCGGCAACGAACCGACCACCACCGAGCGCATTCAGGACAACCTGGACGCCGCTGGCGACCGGATCGGCGAGGCCTATGAAGACTCCGCGGATTATCTGGAGGAGAAAGGCGAGCAGGCTCGTGAATCCGCCGCCGAGGCCCGCGATAATATCGAGGAGCGTCTGGACCGCGAATAGATCCGACGTCTTGCTGTATCCCACGACAACACCGGCCGCTATCGCGGCCGGTGTTGTTTCATGAGCACCCTGCCCTTCCTATTGCCTATTGCTGCTCCGGAGGCGGCTCGGGGAAATGCGCCGGTGTGGCCATCAGCACTCCCAGCACCTCCGACTTGAACTCCCGCCGGTACAGCACGTAGACCACGCCTGCGGTAATGGCCATGAACACCCAGGGGTTGATGAACCAGCTGAGCATGGCCAGCGCGAAGTAGTAGGAGCGCAGTCCCAGATTGAAGGAGTGCGCGGCCATCGACAACACCTTCGCCGCCCGGCTGGAAAAGGCCTTGCGCTCGATCTCGCTGACATGTTTCTCACCCACCAGCGGCGCGGAGCCGAACAGCACCGACGCGAAGTTGTACTGACGCATCGCCCAGGAGAACGTGAAGAACGCATAGACGAAGATACCCAGCATGATCAGCAGCTTGATCTCCGAGATCTCACGACTGACCTCCGCCACGAAGGGCAGATCGCGCAGCAGGTTCTGCGCCTGGTCGGTTGCCCCCATGACGGTGATCAGGCCCGCCACGATCAGCAGGGTGCTGGAGGCGAAGAAGGAGGTATTGCGCTCCAGGTTGCTGATCAGGCTGGCATCGGCGATCCGCTGCTCGCGCAACAGCAGCCGACTCATCCAGTCCTTGCGGTACAGGTGCAGCACGCTGGCCAGGCAGGCGGTATCCCTGCCCCGGTGCCAGGCGTACCGGGTGTATCCCACCCAGCAGAACATGAACCAGCAGAACGCGAACAGGTTCAGCCAGAGTGACTCGGCATTCAGAATGCTGCTTATGGTCATGACATCTGAGATCAAGCGTTACCCAACCTGCCAAAACGAACACGATCCACGGCCAGTGCCAGAGCGAGCATGATCAACGCCGGTACCAGCCACCCCAATCCCTGAGACGAGAAGGGCAATGCACTCAGCCAGGCAGTATCCCTGGCCATGAACCCCGCCGTCTTCAGACCATCGATGATACCGAAGGCAAGTGCAACCAGCATGACAGGTCGCATGATATTTTCCGGGCGGGCCAGGTTGCGCGAGAACAGTCCCAGGCACACCAGGACTATGGCCAGCGGATAGAGTCCCACCAGTACCGGAATGGAGATGCGGATCAGGCTGTCCAGCCCCTGGTTGGAGACCGCCATGCAGAAAATGGTAAAGACCCAGACCACCTGGGCATAGCTGACCGGAAACTCGCGACTGAAGAAGGAGCCACAGGCAGAGATCAGCCCTACCGCCGTTGTCAGGCAGGCCAGGGTGATGACCACTGCCAGCAGGAAGCTGCCGGCATCCCCGAAGCGGTGCAGAACGAAGGCTGCAAGAATCTGGCCGCCATTGGCACCCTCCCCGACCAGCGAGCTGCTGGTGGCGCCCAGCCGGAACAGCGCCAGATACACCAGTGCCAGAGCAACGGCCGCGATGATAGCGGCGAAGATGGTATACCGGGTGACGATGTGGGTTTCCTGCACCTGGCGGTCCTGAATGGCGCGGGTGATCACCACGCCGAACACCAGGGCGCCCAGCGCGTCCATGGTCAGATAGCCCTGCAGGATGCCTTCGATGACCGGTGCATCACGATAGGCCGGGGTCGCCAGCGCCGGTTCACCCGCCGGGAAGAGCACCGCGGAGATACCCAGCACCGCCAGGGCCAGCAGCAGCACCGGGGTGATGATCTTGCCGATATTGTCGATCAGTCGCCCCGGCTTGAGTGCCAATGCCAGCACTATGGCGAAGTAGACCAGGGAATAGCCGAGCAGCGCCTGCCAGCTGTCTCCCACCAGGCTGACGATTCCGATCTCGTAGGAAACGGTGGCAGTCCGCGGCGTGGCGAACAGCGGGCCAATGGCGAGGTAGACCAGAATGGCGAGGACCAGGCCGGGCAATCTGCCGAGCGGTGCGGTAAGTTCCTGGATACCGCCCCCTACGCGCGCCAGGGCGACCAGCGTCAGCAACGGCAGGCCGACGGCGGTGATCAGGAAGCCCATGGCAGTGGGCCAGAGGTTTTCACCGGCCTGAAGACCGGCATTGGGTGGAAAGATGATATTCCCGGCGCCCAGAAACAGGGCAAAGGTCATGAAACCGAGGGCCAGAATGTTGGCCGGCGAGAGTGTCTTCATTGATTTTCTTCAGTCTGGAACTGTCCGGTAGAGACAGTAGTGGCGGCATTATAAACAAGCAGGTGGGCAAAGGGGGCGTTAATGGCCGGCTCACTCGGCCCGGCTGAAAACACAGAACCCCGCCGAGGCGGGGTTCTGTGCAACATCAGGCAACCGTTACTTCATTGCCCAACCGGTCAGCTCGGACAGTGCCTTGCCGATATCGGCCAGCGAACGAACGGTCTTCACACCAGCGTCTTCCAGTGCAGCGAACTTCTCGTCGGCGGTGCCTTTGCCGCCGGAGATGATCGCACCGGCGTGACCCATGCGCTTGCCTGCCGGAGCAGTAACACCGGCGATGTAGGACACGACCGGCTTGGTCACGTTGGCCTTGATGTAGGCTGCGGCTTCTTCTTCAGCGCTGCCGCCGATCTCGCCGATCATGACGATGGCTTCGGTCTGCGGGTCGTTCTGGAACATTGCCAGGATGTCGATGAAGTTGGAGCCCGGGATCGGGTCACCGCCGATACCGACGCAGCTGGACTGACCGAAACCGGCATCAGTGGTCTGCTTGACCGCTTCGTAGGTCAGGGTGCCGGAACGGGACACGATGCCGACCTTGCCCGGCATGTGGATGTGACCGGGCATGATGCCGATCTTGCACTCGCCGGGGGTGATCACGCCCGGGCAGTTGGGCCCGATCAGGCGCACGCCCAGCTCGTCACACTTGACCTTGGCGTCCAGCATGTCGAGGGTCGGGATGCCTTCGGTGATGCACACGATCAGCTTGATGCCTGCATTGGCAGCCTCCAGGATGGAGTCCTTGCAGAAGGGAGCCGGAACGTAGATCACGGAAGCGTCGGCGCCAGTGGCTTCAACGGCTTCACGCACGGTGTTGAACACCGGCAGACCCAGGTGGGTGGTGCCGCCCTTGCCCGGGGTTACGCCGCCGACCATCTGGGTACCGTAGGCGATGGCCTGTTCGGTGTGGAAGGAGCCCTGGGAACCGGTGATGCCCTGGCAGATTACCTTGGTGTTCTTGTCGATCAGGATGCTCATTACTTGCCCTCCGCCGCTTTGACGACCTGTACTGCAGCGTCGGTCAGACTGGTTGCTGCGATGATGTTCAGACCACTTTCAGCCAGTACCTTGGCGCCCAGGTCGGCGTTGTTGCCTTCCAGACGGACCACGACCGGCACCTTGACGCCCACGTCCTTGACTGCGCCGATGATGCCCTCGGCAATCATGTCGCAACGGACGATACCGCCGAAGATGTTGACCAGAACGGCCTGTACGTTGCTGTCGGACAGGATGATCTTGAACGCTTCGGTAACACGTTCCTTGGTTGCACCGCCGCCCACGTCGAGGAAGTTGGCCGGCTTGCCACCGTGCAGGTTGACGATGTCCATGGTACCCATGGCCAGACCGGCACCGTTGACCATGCAGCCGATGTTGCCGTCCAGAGCCACGTAGTTCAGCTCGAACTTGGCAGCGTGGGCTTCACGCGGATCGTCCTGGGACGGGTCATGCATGGCGCGCAGCTTGGGCTGGCGGTACAGGGCGTTGCCGTCGATGTTGATCTTGGCGTCCAGGCAGTGCAGGTTGCCGTCCTTCTTGATCACCAGCGGGTTGATTTCCAGCAGAGCCAGATCGTAGTCGGCAAACAGCTTGCCCAGGCCAACGAAGATGTTGGTGAACTGCTTGATCTGGTCGCCCTTCAGGCCCAGCTGGAAGGCCAGATCACGGCCCTGATAGGGCTGCGGGCCTACCAGCGGATCGATGGTGGCCTTGAGGATCTTCTCGGGAGTTTCCTCGGCAACCTTCTCGATCTCGACACCGCCTTCGGTGGAAGCCATGAAAACGATACGACGGGTGGAACGGTCCACAACCGCGCCCAGGTACAGCTCCTGGTCGATATCAGTACAGGCTTCAACCAGGATCTTGGAAACCGGCTGACCATTGGCGTCAGTCTGATAGGTCACCAGACGCTTGCCCAGCCACTGCTCGGCGAAGGCCTTGGCATCTTCCCGGCTCTTGACCAGCTTCACACCACCGGCCTTGCCGCGGCCACCAGCGTGAACCTGAGCCTTGACCACCCACTCGGAACCGCCAATGGTGTCACAGGCCTCGGCAGCTGCTTCCGGAGTGTCGACAGCGATGCCCTTGGAGACAGGAAGGCCGTATTCAGCAAACAGCTGCTTCCCCTGATATTCGTGAAGGTTCATTCTCTTGTACCGTTATTCGTATGAGTTTCATAACAGTGACGGTACCCGCCACTGCCACCGATCAGGCTGCGGGATGCAACCCGTATTGGCCGGTCCTTCGGCCTTGCCTTGGATGTCGGCAACCGACCCGGCGGCACATCGCGCTGGATGCACCACCGAGTCAGGAGGACTGGTTAACGCTTCTTGCGGTTGGCGATGTGGATGGCCTGGCCATTCACTGCCAGCGCAGCTTCCTTCATCGCTTCCGACATGGTCGGGTGGGCGAAGACCATCATGCCCAGATCCTCGGCACTGGTGCCGAACTCCATGGCGATGGCGCCCTGCTGCACCAGCTCGGCAGCGCTCGGCCCGATCACATGCACGCCCAGCACGCGGTCGCTCTTGGCGCAGGCGATGATCTTGACGAAGCCGGAGGTGTCATTGGCGGCCATGGCACGGCCGCTGGCAGCGAAGGGGAACACGCCGACATTGATCTCGACGCCTTCGGCCTTGAGTTGCTGCTCGTTCTTGCCAACCCAGGCTGCTTCGGGGTGAGTGTAGATCACCGAAGGAATCAGGTCGTAGTTCATCTGGGCCTTGTGGCCGGCAATGCGCTCGGCGACGACGACGCCTTCCTCGGAGGCCTTGTGGGCCAGCATCAGACCACGTACCACGTCACCAATGGCGTAGACGCCCGGTACCGAGGTAGCGCAGTTGTCGTCGACATAGACATAGCCACGCTCATCCAGGGTAACGCCGGAGTCGGCGGCCAGCAGATCCGTGGTGACCGGACGACGACCAACCGCCACGATCAGACGGTCGAAGGTCATTTCCTGGTCGCCCTTGGCGTCGGTGAACTTGACGGTGACTTCGTCGCCCTTGACCTCGGTGCCGGTAACCCGGGCACCCAGCAGGATGTTCAGGCCCTGCTTGGTATAGATCTTCATGGCTTCCTTGGCCAGCTGCTCGTCAGCGGCGACCAGGAACTTGTCGAGGGCTTCGATCACGGTGACCTCGGCGCCCAGACGCGACCATACGGAGCCGAGCTCCAGACCGATGACGCCCGCACCGATCACGCCCAGACGCTTGGGCACGGACTGGAATTCCAGGGCGCCGGTGGAATCGACGATGACCTTCTGATCAACCGGAGCCGGGGGAATTTCCACCGGACGCGAGCCGGAGGCCAGAATGACGTTTTCCGCGGCCAGCACTTCGGTGCTGCCGTCGGTCTTGGTGACTTCGACCTGCTTGCCGGCCAGCAGCTTGCCGTGGCCTTCATAGACGGTCACACCGTTGGCCTTGAGCAGACCCGCAACACCGCCGGTCAGGTTCTTGACGATCTGGTCCTTGCGGCCAATCATCGCCGCGACGTCGATGCTGACCTCGCCGGTGCTGATGCCATGGACGGCAAAAGCGTCCTTGGCTTCGTGGTATTTCCAAGAGCTGTCCAGCAGGGCCTTGGAGGGAATGCACCCCACGTTCAGGCAGGTGCCGCCGAGAGCCAGCTTGCCGTCCTTGCCCTGGTACTTCTCGATACAGGCGGTCTTGAGGCCCAGTTGGGCCGCACGGATGGCAGCCACATAGCCACCGGGGCCGGCACCAATAACGACTACATCGAATTTATCGCTCATAACCTTTCCTCTGTGTTCAGCTGCGGGGTAGGCAACTGTGGAGCGGACGCCGCCGGGGTTGCCGGCAGCGACCTGTTTGATAGCGTGTGATATCAGATGTCCAGCAGCATGCGTGCCGGGTCTTCCAGCAGATCCTTGATGGCCACCAGGAAGCTGACTGCTTCCTTGCCGTCGATCAGACGGTGGTCATAGGACAGGGCCAGATACATCATCGGCAGGATGACCACCTGACCATCCACGGCCATCGGGCGCTCCTGGATCTTGTGCATACCCAGAATGGCGGCCTGGGGCGGGTTGACGATCGGCGAGGACAGCAGCGAACCGAATACGCCACCGTTGGAGATGGTGAAGGTACCGCCGGTCATCTCTTCCATGGACAGCTTGCCGTCACGCGCCTTGCGGCCGAACTCGGCGATGGTGCCCTCGATCTGGGCCAGGTTCATGAACTCGGTGTTACGCAGTACCGGAACCACCAGGCCACGATCACTGGATACGGCCACGCCGATATCCTGATAGCCGTGGTAGACGATGTCCTTGCCGTCGATCGAGGCGTTCACCTCGGGGAAACGCTTGAGCGCCTCGGTGGCGGCCTTGACGAAGAAGGACATGAAGCCCAGACGCACACCGTTGTGCTTCTTCTCGAACAGGTCCTTGTACTTCTTGCGCAGGTCCATGATCGGCTTCATGTTGACTTCATTATAGGTAGTCAGCATGGCCATGCTCGATTGGGCATCCACCAGGCGCTCGGCGATACGGGCGCGCAGACGGGTCATGGGCACGCGCTTCTCGATGCGATCACCCTCACCCAGTACCACGCTCGGGGCGCTGGGGGCAGCTGCGGGCTTGGCTGCCGGGGCAGCTGCCGGGGCGGCTTTCTTCGCTTCGATGGCGTTCAGCACGTCTTCCTTGGTGACGCGACCGCCCTTGCCGGTGCCCTTGATCTGGGCCGGATCCAGGCCGTTCTCCTCGGCCAGCTTGCGCGCGGCCGGGTTCAGCAGGGGTTCTTCCGCGCTGTCGGCTTGCGCAGCGGCGGCCGGAGCGGCAGCCGGAGCAGCAGCGGCTTCGGCCTTGGGCGCAGCGGTTGCGCCGGCGTTCAGGGTGCCCAGCAGCTCGGCGCTGAGGACGGTCTCCCCTTCACCCTTGATGATCTCGGCCAGAACGCCATCGGCCTCGGCCAGCACTTCCAGAACGACCTTGTCGGTCTCGATGTCGACCAGCAGCTCGTCACGCTTGACCGCGTCACCGGGTTGCTTGTGCCAGGTTGCCACAGTGCCGTCAGCAACCGACTCGGGGAATGTAGGAGCCTTGATTTCTATTGCCATTGTCGATCCTTAAATAACTGTGTTGTGCAGCGGCTCAAGCGTAGAGCGCATCCTGCAGGAGTTTGGCCTGTTCTTCTGCGTGAACGGAGGGGTAGCCACCCGCAGGGGCCGCCGATGCCTCCCGTCCAGCGTAGTCCAGATACAGATTGCTGACGCTGTGCTGGCTCAGTACCCGACGCATGTGGTGCTGGCTGCAGTACCAGGCGCCCTGGTTCATGGGCTCCTCCTGACACCACACCACCTTGCGGACATTGGTGTAGGGTGCCAGTACCTCGGACAGGTCGTCTTCCGGGAACGGATAGAGCTGTTCGATGCGCACTATGGCGACGTTGTCCAGGCCGTCGGCGCGGCGTTTCTCCAGCAGATCGTAGTACACCTTGCCGCTGCACATGATGACGCGATCCACCTTGGCCGGGTCGATCTGATCGATCTCCGGAATCACGGTCTGGAAGGAGCCCTCGGCCAGATCTTCCAGGGTGGATACGGCCAGCTTGTGACGCAGCAGCGATTTCGGACTGAGTACCACCAGCGGCTTGCGCAGCGGGCGGATCACCTGGCGGCGCAGCAGATGATAGATCTGTGCCGGTGTGGTGGGTACGCAGACCTGGATGTTCTGCTCTGCACACAGTTGCAGGAAGCGCTCCAGGCGGGCGGAGGAGTGCTCCGGTCCCTGCCCTTCATAACCATGGGGCAGCAGCATGGTCAGGCCGCACAGACGGCCCCACTTGTGTTCGCCGCTGGTGATGAACTGGTCGATAACCACCTGGGCGCCGTTGGCGAAATCGCCGAACTGGGCTTCCCAGATGACCAGGGCGTTCGGGGTGGTGGTGGCATAGCCGTACTCGAAGGCCAGCACCGCTTCTTCCGACAGCAGCGAATCGTAGATATCGAACCGCGGCTGACCTTCGTACAGGTTGGCCAGCGGAATGTAGGCGCCATCGCCCTTCTGGTTGTGCAGCACCGCGTGACGGTGGGAGAAAGTGCCGCGACCCACGTCCTGCCCGGTGATGCGCACCGGATGCCCCTCGTGCAGCAGGGTGGCGTAGGCCATGGTCTCGGCGAAGCCCCAGTTCAGGGCCAGGCCACCTGCGGCCATCTTCACCCGGTCCTCGATGATCTTGGCAACCTGACGCTGAAGGACCAGACCGTCGGGCAGGTTGGTCAGGCGGTTGGCCAGCTCCTGCAGGGTCTTCAGGTCGAAACGGGTGTCGTGGCGTGCCGTCCACTTGTGGCCCAGGTAGGGTTTCCAGTCGACGAAGGAGGTGGAATCCGGCTCCTTGACCAGGCTCTTGACAACGTGATCGCCATTGTCCAGGGCGGTGCGGTATTCCTCAATGTAAGCCTGAACATCCTCCTCGGTGACCAAGCCGGCCTCGATCAGACGCTTGGCGTAGATCTCGCGGGTGGTCGGGTGCTTGTTGATCACCGCATACATGCGCGGCTGGGTACCGGAGGGCTCGTCCGCTTCGTTGTGACCACGGCGGCGATAGCAGACCAGGTCGATGACCACGTCACGCTTGAACTGCATGCGGTAATCGACCGCCAGCTGGGTGACGAACAGCACCGCTTCCGGATCATCGCCATTGACGTGGAAGATCGGCGCCTGAATCATCTTGGCGATGTCGGTGCAGTATTCGGTGGAACGGGCGTCTTCCTGGCGGCTGGTGGTGAAGCCGACCTGGTTGTTGACCACGATGTGGACGGTGCCACCGGTTTTGTAGGCCCGCGTCTGGGACATCTGGAAGGTTTCCATGACCACACCCTGACCGGCGAAGGCGGCGTCGCCGTGGATGCTGATCGGCAGCACCTTGTCACCGGTCGGATCCTTGCGACGGTCCTGACGGGCACGCACCGAACCTTCCACCACCGGAGAGACGATCTCCAGGTGCGACGGGTTGAACGCCAGCGCCAGGTGGACCTCGCCACCGGACGTCATGACGTTGGACGAGAAGCCCTGGTGGTATTTCACGTCACCGGAGCCCAGATCGATCAGCTTCTTGCCTTCGAACTCGTCGAACAGGTCGCGCGGATTCTTGCCCAGGGTGTTGACCAGTACGTTGAGACGGCCGCGGTGGGCCATGCCCAGCACGATTTCGGCAACGCCATAGGAGCCCGAACGCTGGATGATCTCGTCGAGCATGGGAATCAGGCTCTCGCCCCCTTCGACCCCGAAACGCTTGGTGCCGGGGTATTTGGTGCCCAGGTACTTTTCCAGACCCTCAGCAGCGGTCAGCCGTTCGAGCAGATGACGACGACTTTCGGCGGAGTGCTGCGGCTTGCCGCGTACGCTTTCCAGGCGCTGCTGGAACCAGCGACGCTGTGCGGAATCGACAATATGCATGTACTCGGCGCCGATGGTGCCGCAGTAGGTCGATTTGAGCGCGTCGAGAATTTCACGCAGAGGGGCTTCTTCCTTGCCGATCTGCAGTTCACCGGTACGGAACACGGTGTCCAGATCAGCTTCGGTCAGACCATACTCGGCCAGTGTCAGATCAGCGATAGCTTCCCGCTGCCACAGTCCCAGGGGATCAAGATTGGAAGCCTGGTGGCCCCGCATCCGATAGGCTTGAATCAGTCGCAGCACGCCGACCTGCTTCTTGTCGCGTTCGCTGCTTACCTGGCCGCCGCTGACCGCCTGGGGCCGACGGGGATTCTTTGCGAGCGACAGAAAGTGCTCGCGGATAGTGGAGTGGGAAATGTCCGACCCGGTCCCGCTGGTCTGGGGCAGCTTGTCGAAGTAGCTGCGCCACTCTTCGGCGACACTGTTCGGATCGTGCAGATAGAGCTCGTACAGCTCTTCAACGTAGGAGGCATTCCCACCTGACAGGTGAGATGTACTCCACAGCTGCTGCATTTCGCTGTCTGGCATTCTTGGTCACCCTCTATAAGGGGGACACCACCTGGCGCAAAGACCATTAATTGGCAATGGAATTGCCCTCCGGGCAGAACAGTCAGGAGGGGTCGCGGCATTGTCCCTGCCAATCGCCCTGCTCTGTCTGATTCCACGAAACCGGAATATTGCCGGCCCCGACAGATAGTTCGGGTGTTACCCGTTGCCCCTGTTGGTTAAGCTTTCTATAAACCGACTGCCGCTTTGTGGGCAGCAGTCCGAATCAATTCTCTACTGGCACCCTATGCCGGCGCCAGTAGAGCTTGGTCTGATGAGCTGAGCTCGATCAGGTTCCGCTTTGCAGCAGCATGTTGCGGATATGTCCGATCGCCCGGGTCGGGTTGAGACCCTTCGGGCAGACATTCACGCAGTTCATGATGCCACGGCAGCGGAAGACACTGAACGGGTCGTCCAGTGCAGCCAGTCGGTTCTCGGTCTCGGTATCGCGGCTGTCGGCCAGGAAACGATAAGCCTGCAGCAGCGCTGCCGGGCCGAGGAACTTGTCCGGGTTCCACCAGAACGACGGGCAGGAAGTGGAGCAGCATGCACAGAGAATACACTCGTACAGGCCATCCAGCTTCTCGCGCTGCTCCGGCGACTGCAGGCGCTCGATAGCGGGCGCCGGCGTGTCGTTCTGCAGATACGGCTGAACCTTCTCATACTGCTTATAGAAGATGCTCATATCCACGACCAGGTCACGGATTACCGGCAGACCCGGCAGAGGACGCAGGACCAGCTTGTTGTTCTTCACCACGCTGGACAGCGGAGTGATACAGGCCAGACCGTTCTTGCCGTTGATGTTCATGCCGTCGGAACCGCAGACACCCTCGCGGCAGGAGCGACGGAAGCCCAGACCGGCATCCTGCTCCTTGGCCAGCTGCAGAACGTCGAGCACCATCAGGTCCTTGCCTTCGGTGTCGATCTGAAAGTCCTGCATGTAGGGAGCCTTGTCGGTCTCCGGGTTGTAACGATAGATACTGACTTGCAACATACCGGATCCCCTTAATATGTACGGACTTTGGGCTCAAACGCAGGCACAGTCTTCGGCTTGAAGTTCACCGAACGCTTGGTCAGCTGCTTGGTCTGCGGGTGGTAGATGCTGTGGCACAGCCAGTTCTCGTCGTCGCGCTCCTCGTAGTCCTCACGGGCGTGGGCGCCACGGCTTTCCTTGCGACCTTCGGCGGCGATGGCGGTAGCCTCGGCCACTTCCAGCAGGTTCTGCAGTTCCAGCGCTTCGATACGGGCGGTGTTGTAGGCGTTGCTCTTGTCGTCGATCTTGACGTTGGCAATGCGCTCGCGCAGATCTGCCAGCTCCTGGATACCCTTCTGCATGTACTCACCGGTGCGGAATACACCGAAGTAGTTCTGCATGCAGTTCTGCAGCGCCTTGCGCAGCGGAGCCACATCCTCACCCTTGGTGCGGGTATTCAGGCCGGACAGACGGGACAGAGACGCCTCGATGTCGGATTCGGAAGCGCCACGGTACTCGATGCCTTCCTTCAGCGCGCTTTCAAGATGCAGACCAGCAGCACGACCGAACACCACCAGGTCGAGCAGCGAGTTGCCGCCCAGACGGTTGGCACCGTGTACGGATACGCAGGCCACTTCACCAACTGCGAACAGGCCTTCGACGATGCGGTCGTTGCCATCCAGATCCGGAGCGATGGCCTGGCCATGAATGTTGGTGGCGATGCCGCCCATCATGTAGTGGCAGGTCGGAACGACCGGGATCGGCGCGGTAACCGGGTCAACGTGGGCGAAGGTCTTGGACAGCTCACAGATACCCGGCAGGCGGCTGTGCAGCACTTCCTCACCCAGGTGGTCGAGCTTCAGCATCACGTGATCGCCATCCGGACCACAGCCGTTGCCGGCGAGGATTTCCTTGACCATGGAACGGGCAACAACGTCACGACCGGCGAGGTCCTTGGCGTTGGGCGCGTAACGCTCCATGAAGCGCTCGCCATGCTTGTTGATCAGGTAGCCACCTTCACCACGGCAGCCTTCGGTAACCAGTACACCGGCACCGGCAATACCGGTGGGGTGGAACTGCCACATTTCCATGTCCTGCATCGGAACGCCGGCGCGCAGGGCCATGCCCACGCCGTCACCGGTGTTGATCAGGGCGTTGGTGGTGGAGGCATAGATGCGTCCGGCACCACCGGTGGCCAGCACGGTGGCCTTGGAGCGGATGTAGACGGTCTCGCCGGTTTCCAGACAGATGGCGATGATACCCACGACAGCACCGTCCTGGTTCTTCACCAGGTCCACGGCATACCATTCATTGAGGAAGGTGGTGTTGTGCTTGACGTTGTTCTGGTACAGGGTGTGCAGCAGCGCGTGACCGGTACGGTCGGCGGCGGCACAGGTACGGGCAGCCTGACCGCCCTCACCGTAGTTCTTGGACTGACCACCGAAGGGGCGCTGATAGATGCGGCCCTGCTCGGTGCGGGAGAACGGCAGACCCATGTGCTCCAGCTCGAACACGGCCTCCGGACCTACGGAGCACATGTATTCGATGGCATCCTGGTCACCGATGTAGTCAGAACCCTTGACGGTGTCATACATGTGCCAGCGCCAGTCGTCGTTCGGATCAGCCGAAGCGATGGCACAGGTGATGCCGCCCTGGGCGGAAACGGTGTGCGAACGGGTCGGGAACACCTTGGTAACTACGGCAGTCTTGTGACCACCCTGAGCCAGCTGCAGCGCCGCGCGCATACCGGCACCACCACCACCGACGATGATGGCGTCAAAAGTCAAAGTACGAATATTAGCCATTGATCAAATACCCCACAGGATCTGTACACCCCAGACGAACAGCACGAACATCAGCAGACCGCACACCACCTGAAACAGGAAGCGCAGCACGGTTGCGAATCGGCCGAAAGCCATGGGGGTGAGGTAGTCGGTAGAAATAGTCCACATACCGACCCAGGAATGCACAGCCAGCGCCACCAGCGTCAGCAGACTGAAGATGCGCATGGCATTGTTGCTGTACAGGGCCTGCCACTGCTCGTAGCTCAGTCCCGGATTGAGGATCAGGTAGCCCAGCAGGAAGATGGTGTAGGCTGCCAGCAGTACGGCGGAAACGCGCTGCGCCATCCAGTCATACAGGCCGCTACGCGACAGGTTGGTGACGTTGGTTACCATATCCATACCCCCAGCAGAACAATCAGAACGGCGGCAACGACAATCAGCACCTGGGCGCCCAGTCGGCCACTCTCCAGCCCTTCACCAACTCCAGCGTCCATCAGCAGGTGACGGATACCGGCAACCAGGTGGTACAGCAGCGCGGACAGCACGCCCCACAACACCAGCTTGGCGATCGGATTTTCAAAACAGGCCTTTACTTGCTCGAAGCCGCTTTCGGAACTCAGAGACGTGTCCAGCATCCAAAGCAGGCCTGCAATGGCGATGAACAGAATGACTCCCGAGATGCGGTGAGCGATAGACGTATAGGCTGTGACAGGAAGTTTGATTGTCCTGAGATCCAGGTTGACAGGTCTTTTGCTATTCACGGCTATATTCACACTCGTTACCCTGTGGACAGGGCGGGATTATAGGAAGGCGCTTCACGCACCCAAATGACGCGCGGCATAGCTTCGAGGAAGAAGCCGAAAGGTCATTTTGCCGGCCAAGGAGTATAGTGACTCAGTCGTCAGATTACAACGCGACAAAGCCTTCCCATCGGCCTTTCCCGGCTTCTGCAACATTCCCACTGCGTCAAAAGCGCGCACGCCCTTTTTTCCATAAAACCTTTGCATGATTGCGATCAGAAATCTCTATAGACAGACTAAATCGCAGAATTGACAAACGGGTTTTTGACTTTATAGTGATGCGGGCCCTGCGTGGGGGGTCACACTTTCGATACAGCAAAACAGGAGGCCATCAATGGCTGACAAAAAAGCGCAGTTGATCATCGAGGGCGCTGCCCCCATCGAGCTGCCTGTCTATTCCGGCACTATGGGCCCGGACGTGATTGATGTTCGCAGCCTCACCAGCGAGGGTGTTTTCACTTTCGATCCCGGCTTCATGTCAACCGCGTCCTGCGAATCCAAGATCACGTACATCGACGGCGACAAGGGCGTCCTGCTGCATCGCGGCTATCCGATCGAGCAACTGGCCGAGAAATCCGACTTCCTTGAAGTGTGCTATCTGCTGCTCAAGGGCGAACTGCCCAGCGCCGAGGAAAAGGCCAAATTCACCGGCACCATCCAGGCTCACACCATGGTGCATGAGCAGCTCAAGAGCTTCCTCAACGGCTTCCGCCGTGACGCCCACCCGATGGCGATCATGTGCGGCATGGTCGGCGCGCTGTCTGCCTTCTATCACGATTCCCTGGACATCAACGATCCGATGCATCGTGAAATCTCCGCAATCCGCCTGATTGCCAAGATTCCTACCATTGCTGCGATGGTTTACAAGTACTCGGTCGGCCAGCCGGCAATGTACCCGCGGAACGATCTGAGCTACTCGGAAAACTTCCTGCACATGATGTTCAACTCCCCGGCCGGCAGCCGCGAGATCAGCCCTGTTCTGGCCCGCGCCATGGACCGCATCTTCGTCCTGCACGCCGATCACGAACAGAATGCTTCCACCTCCACCGTGCGTCTGGCCGGCTCCTCCGGTGCCAACCCGTTCGCCTGTATCGCAGCCGGTATTGCCGCCCTCTGGGGACCGGCACATGGCGGCGCGAACGAAGCCGTTCTGCGCATGCTGGATGAGATCGGCGACGTTTCCAACATCGACAAGTTCATCGCCAAGGCCAAGGACAAGGATGATCCGTTCAAGTTGATGGGCTTCGGTCACCGGGTCTACAAGAACTTCGATCCGCGCGCCAAGGTCATGAAGCAGACCTGCGACGAGGTGCTGGGCGAGCTGGGTATCAACGATCCGCAACTGGAACTGGCCATGAAGCTGGAAGAGATCGCCCTGAGCGACCCCTACTTCGTGGAACGCAACCTGTACCCGAACGTGGACTTCTACTCCGGCATCATCCTCAAGGCCCTGGGCATCCCCACCGAGATGTTCACCGTGATCTTCGCCACCGGCCGCACCCCGGGCTGGATCGCACACTGGCACGAGATGATCAGCAACCCGTACAAGATCGGTCGCCCGCGTCAGCTGTACACCGGCCACACCCAGCGCGATTACCCGAACCGGTAATCTGTCTGAGCATTAAAAAACCCGCTTCGGCGGGTTTTTTAATGCTCCCCAGGCAGGTGGCACATGAAATAGTAGGAGCATCGCCCTCGGTGCGAACCGGGCGGACATCATTCGCACCCGGGGCGGGGTGCTCCTACCGGGGGAGCGGGGGTGGCGCATGCGATTGCAGGAGCACCGCCCTCGGGGCGAACGGACTGCTCAGCACGCAGTCGCCTGCTCCCACCAGCTCAGTATCTGTATCGCCTGTTCGGCGCTGTCACCACACACCTCGGGATCCGCCATGAACCGGGAACACACGCTGGGGCGCTCGGGTTTGCCGAACAGGGCGCAGCGCTTGTCGGCGGTCAGATGGATACAGGCCACGCCTGCAGGTTTGCCCTGCGGCATGCCGGGAATCGGGGTAGTGATCGAGGGCGCCACGCAGCAGGCGCCACAACCTTCTCGACATTCCATATAGAAGCTAGAATCCTCGCTTTGCACAGGGCCCCTGGCGGCCCACCCTTCGCCTACTCCTACCGGGATCCAGACCATGCAGATACCCATCTGGGCACAGACCGCCCTGTTGTTGAGCCTGTCCAACATCTTCATGACCTTCGCCTGGTACGGACATCTGCGCACGCTGAACAGCAAGCCCTGGATCATCGCAGCGCTGGTCAGCTGGGGCATCGCCCTGTTCGAATACATGCTGATGGTGCCGGCCAACCGCATCGGCTATACCGAGCTGTCGGTGGCGCAGCTGAAGATAATGCAGGAAGTGATCACCCTGTGCGTGTTCGTGCCCTTTGCGGTGCTCTTCCTGCATCAACCCCTGAAGCTGGACTATCTCTGGGCCGGGCTCTGTCTGCTCGGCGCGGTGTATTTTATTTTCCGGGCTTGAGCCTGGCAATCAGACTGGAGGTATCCCACCGCCCTCCCCCCAGCTTCTGCACCTCGGCGTAGAACTGGTCGACCAGGGCGGTGACCGGCAGCTGGGCGCCGTTGCTGCGCGCCTCATCCAGCACTATGGCCAGATCCTTGCGCATCCAGTCCACTGCGAAACCGAAGTCGAACTCCCCGGCCAGCATGGTCTTGTGGCGGTTTTCCAGCTGCCAGGACTGGGCCGCGCCCTTGCTGATCACCGCCATGGCCGCTTCCCCGTCCAGCCCCGCGCACTGGGCGAAATGCAGCGCCTCGGCCAGACCCTGGACCAGACCGGCAATGCAGATCTGGTTCACCATCTTGGTCAGCTGCCCGTTACCCACCGGCCCCATCAGCTTGACCATGCGCGCATAACTGTTGATCACCGGGCGCGCCAGATCGAAGACCGCCTCCTCGCCGCCCACCATCACCGTCAGCTGACCGTGCTCGGCACCGGCCTGACCGCCGGACACCGGCGCATCGAGAAAACCTACTCCCTGCTCCCCGGCCAGACCGGCCAGCCGTCGGGCCACCTCGGCCGAGGCAGTGGTGTGGTCGACGATGACCGCGCCGCTGCGGGCGCCGGCCAGCACACCTTCGGGACCACTGATAACGTCGGTCAGATCATTGTCGTTGCCGACACAGATCATGATGAAATCCTGCTCGGTTGCCGCCTCGGCCGGGGTCGGACAGCTGCGACCGCCGTGCTCGGCAACCCATTGGCGGGCCTTTTCAGCGGTCCGGTTGTACACCGTAACCTCATGCCCGGCACGCGCCAGATGACCCGCCATCGGGTACCCCATGACGCCCAGACCGATAAACGCAACGCTAGCCATAGTTACTCCTGAATGGGTGTTCATTGATTTGCACGGGCAGAATGATAGCAGGCGAAGCCCCCTGTTCGGCGAATCCGGCCGCAGGCATAATTGGCGCCCATTTACTCACATCCGGAGTTCCGCCATGTTCAGCACCAACCAGTATTTCGACGGCAAGGTTGCATCCATCGCCTTCAGCCAGCCCGAAGGCCGCGCCACTGTGGGCGTCATGGCTCCCGGCGAATATGAATTCGGCACCAACGAACTGGAGATCATGCACGTGATCAGCGGCAAGCTGACCGTGAAACTGCCCGGCAGCGAACAGTGGCAGGACTTTGTCGCCGGCAGCCAGTTCACTGTCCCCGGCAACAGCCGCTTTCAACTGAAGGTCGAGCAGGATACTGCCTACCTCTGCGAATACCGCTGAGACAGACCCGTATTCCGGAAGGGCCGAATTCCATTCGGCCCATGGGTTCCCGCCCCTGTTGTGGGAGCCCCGCAGCCGGGGCGACTGCCAAGTCCCTACTTTTCGCCCACGATCGCCTTGCCATAACCATCCAGAAATTCCGCCGGCATGCGCCGCGGCCGCCCCGTACTCAGCTCCACACAGGCAAAGGTGGTATAGGCCCGCAACAGGGTGACGCCGTCGCCGGGGCGCAGCAGCTGGAAGCGCCGTGTCATGCGCAGCTTGCTGTCCCAGCTGACGATCCAGGTGCCCATCTGCAGCTCTTCGCCCTCGTAGGCGGAGGCCAGGTAATCAATCTCGTGGCGCAGCACCACCATGGCGCGGTTCAACTGCTGGTATTCATCCAGCCCCAGCCCCAGCGACCGGGAGTGCTGCCAGGCGCAGCGCTCCAGCCAGCGCACATAGGATGCATTGTTGGCGTGGCCCAGCTCGTCGATATCCTCCGGCTGTACCTGTACCTGCTCGATAAAGGGGGCTTCTAGATCCCAGCTCACGTTCGTCTCCCGGCCCGGCAGTGTTGGAAAGCGGAGAAGCATACCATTGCCGGCCCCGGCAAATCGCCCCGCAGCGCGTCAGCCGACTTGCCATCAACGCCGGCCCGCACGACACTGGGGGCACGAGCCGTTACAGGAGCTGGCATGTTCAAGCATCTGCACTTCCCGATTCTGGTCATCAATTCCGATATCGATCGCAACAACGTCGCCGGCCAGCAACTGGCTGAACTGTTCAAGGCTCTGGAGCAGGAGGGCTTCGAGGTGCTGGCCACCGCCTCCCTGGAAGAAGGCCGGCTGGTGGCCGAGGCCCACCGGGGGCTGTCGTGCATCCTGTTCACCCCCGAGAATCACCCGGACGGCGATCTGGGCCCGGAACGGCGCCTGTTCGATGCAGCCCATTCCCGCTCCCCCGAACTGCCGATCATGGCCCTGAGTACCACCCAGGCACTGGATACCCAGCTGCTCGGGCGACTGCGCGACCTGCACCAGCTGCGCGGCATCATCTATCTGTTCGAGGACACCATGCCCTTCATCGCCGGGCAGATCGCGCGCACCGCCCGGACCTATCTGTCCCAGCTGCTGCCGCCCTTCTTCAAGGCCCTGCTGACCTATACCGGTCGTGCCAGCTATTCCTGGCACTCCCCGGGCCACGGCGGCGGCGTGGCCTTTCGCAAGAGCCCGGTAGGCCGTGCCTTCCACGACTTCTTCGGCGAGAACACCCTGCGTTCGGATCTGTCGGTATCGGTGCCGGGGCTGGGCTCGCTGCTCGATCACAATGGCCCCATTGCCGAAGCCGAGGCCAATACCGCCCGCACCTTCGGCGCCGACCACAGCTTCTATGTGATCAACGGCACCTCTACCGCCAACAAGATCATCTGGCACGCCTTCGTTACCCGGGATGATGTGGTGCTGGTGGACCGCAATTGCCACAAGTCGATACTGCATGCGATCACCATGACCGGCGCCATCCCCGTGTACCTCACCGGCTCGCGCAACGACTACGGCATCATCGGCCCCATCAGCCTGGACTCCTTCTCCCCGCAGAGCCTGCGCCAGCGCCTGGCCGAGCACCCGCTGCTGCAGGGACGTACACCACGCATCCGCCTGGCGGTGCTGACCAACTCCACCTACGACGGCCTGTGCTACAACGCCGAGCTGATCAAGGACGAGCTGGAGGATGCGGTGGACATCCTGCATTTCGACGAAGCCTGGTACGGCTACGCCGCCTTCCACGAGTTCTATGCCGGCCGCCACGGCATGGGCAGCAAGCGTGGCTTCGAGCGGGCCAGGCACCCCCTGGTATTCGCCACCCAGTCGCCGCACAAGGTGCTGGCCGCCCTGTCCCAGGCCTCGATCATCCTGGCCGAGAACAGCGTTGAGCAGCAGCTGGATGTGGGCCGCTTCAACGAAGCCTTCATGATGCACACCTCCACCTCGCCGCATTACGGCATCATCGCCTCGATCGACGTAGCCACCGGCATGATGGCCGGCGAGCCGGGCCGCTCGCTGGTGCAGGAGACCCTGGACGAGGCCCTGTCCTTCCGCCGCGCCATGCAGCAGACCGCCGAGCGCCTGGATGAGGACGAATGGTGGTTCGATGTCTGGGAACCGGAGCAGGCGCTGGACAGCGAGCAGCTGGTCGCCAGCGACTGGACTCTGGACAGCGGCGCCGACTGGCACGGTTTCGGTGACACCGCCGACGACTATGCCCTGCTCGATCCGATCAAGGTCACCCTGCTGACGCCGGGGGTGGAAGAACAGGGCCGCCTGGGCCGCACCGGCATACCCGCCGCCATTGTCACCCGCTTTCTGGCCGAGCGCGGCCTGGTGGTGGAGAAGACCGGCCTGTATTCCTTCCTGATCCTGTTCTCCCTGGGCATCACCAAGGGCAAGTGGAGCACCCTGGTGGCCGAGCTGCAGGAGTTCAAGCGCCTGTACGACAGCAACGCGCCGCTGGAGCTGACCCTGCCGGTCATCGCCCGTACCGGACACTACCCGGACATGGGCCTGCGTGACCTGTGCAATCAGTTGCACCACTTCTACAAGCAGCAGCACATGGTGCGCATACTGCGGCAGATCTATACCCAGCTGCCGGAGATCGTCCTGCGCCCCGCAGACGCCTACCAGAAGATGGTGCGCGGCCAGGTGGAAATGGTGCCCATCGACCAGCTGGGCGGACGCATCAGCGCGGTCATGCTGGTGCCCTACCCGCCGGGCATTCCGGTGATCATGCCCGGCGAGCGCTTCTCCCAGGATAACAGTGCCATCGCCGACTACCTGAAGATCGCCCTGGATCAGGACCGGCAGTTCCCCGGCTTCGAGAGTGACATCCATGGACTGCGCCCGGTGGTGCAGGAGGATGGCAGCGTGCGGCTGTTTGTTGACTGCCTGGTGGAGCCGAACGCGGGCAGCTGAGGTCCGCCAGCCCTACAGTGTCCGCGTGCGCAGGTGCTGCCGGACCGCGTCGATGAAAGCCCGCACATTGGGGTGATTGCGGCGGCCGCCCTGGAACAGCAGGGACACCGGCAACCGGGGTGCATTGTCCTCGGCCAGCAGCAGCTCCAGCTGCCCGCTGGCAAGCTGCTCTGTTACCTGATAGGACAATGTACGGATCACCCCGAGACCCGCCACTGCCGCTGCCACCGCCGCCTCGGTATTGTTCACCGAGAACCTGGGGGCATGACCGGAACGGCGGACCTCGTCCAGCCCCCAGCCACGGTGCGGACCGAGCTCATCCTCCACCCAGATCAGCTGATGCTGGGCCAGCTCTGCCAGTGACGTCGGCCGGCCATAGACAGCCAGATATGCCGGACTGGCAGTGAATACCCGGCGGACCTCCCCGACCCGGGTCATGTGCAACGCACTGTCAGGCAGTTCGGCGATACGCACGGCGACATCCACGCCTTCCTCCACCAGGCTCACCACCCGATCCAGCAACAGCAGCCGTACCCGCAGCTCGGGAAAGCTGGCCAGCAGCTGAGTGACGGCCGGCTGGATATGCAGGCGACCGAACAGGACCGGGGCGGTCACCGTCAGCAGTCCGCTCGGCGCGGAGCGGCGCCCCTGCAGAACATCGTAGGCCTGTTCAATTTCGGAAATACCGGCCCGGCAGTGGTCGAGAAACAACGCCCCTTCCTCGGTCAGGCTGACACTGCGGGTGGTTCGTCGCAGCAGCTGGACACCCAGACTGGTTTCAAGCGCAGCAATGGTGCGTGACACCGTCGTCGGTGACAGGCTCAGCCGACGACCGGCTTCGGCAAAACTGCGATGCTCGGCAACGCTGATGAAGGTACGCAGTGTGCGCAGCCGGTCCATGAATTCGACCTCGATTGGTATCGTTTTTCGCAATAGTGAAGTGCCAGACTGGCTGATTCTCTCACCGCTCCGCAATGGACAGAATGACCGTACCCCATTCAGGAGATCAACGGTCATGAAACTCTATCACTATGCCCTGTCCGGGCACGCCCACCGGGCCGCCCTCTTCCTCTCCCTCAGTGGCCTGCCCCACGAACTGATCGACGTGGATCTTGCTGCCGGGCAACACCGACGGCCGGAATTTCTCGCGCTCAATGCCTTCGGCGAGGTGCCGGTGCTGGAGGACAGCGGCATCATCATTGCCGATTCGCTGGCCATTCTCCTGTATGTCGCGCGCCGAATCGGCCCTTCGCATTGGTTACCCGGCGAGCCCGCTGTGGAGGCCGAGATTCAGCGCTGGCTCGCCGTAGCCGCCGGCAAGGTCGCCTATGGTTTGTGCGCCGCGCGCCTGATCACGGTATTCGGAGCCCACTTCGATCCCCGGGAAGTCATGCAACGAGCCCATGCGACCCTGGCAGTGATGGAGCACACCCTGGAGCGCTGGCAGTGGCTGGCCCGCACGGTGCAGCCCAGCATCGCCGATGTCGCCCTGTACAGCTATACCGCGAGCGCCCCTGAAGGCAATGTGGACCTTGCACCTTACCCGCATGTCCGCCGCTGGCTTAGTTGCATCGAGCAGCTGCCGGGGTTTGTCCCCTTCCAGCAGACAAGCACCGGCCTGCGTGCCGCTGTCGAGGAGTAGCCACCATGAACTTCACCAACCTGCGTCTTGATCACATCGGTATCCGGGTAACCGATCTGGCGATGGCCGAAGCCTTCTACGCCAGGCTCGGCTTCCAGCGCGATCCGGAGGAGTTTGCGCCGGCCGCCAGGGCCTGTGGTCTGAAACACCCGACCGGCCTGCGCATCCATCTGATCTATAACGGCGAGGCGGCACAGGCAGGCAACGTGCTGCTGGACGCCCCGGTGAAATACCCGGGTTACACCCACGCTGCCTTCATCATCGACAGCATGGATGAGCTGGTAGCCTGGCTCCACCGGGAGCAGATTCCGATCAGTGAGGGCCCGCTGGTAATGGGACATGGACGACGCAATGTGTGCTTCATCCGGGACCCGGACCGCAATGTGCTGGAGTTCAACGAGATTCTCGACAGGGCAGCCACATCCGCCGGAGTCTGAGCCAGCCAGCGGTGAATCTTTCCATCAGGGTCTCCCGTGCATATGGCCCCGTCATGGTTCAGTAATAGACGCTGCCCGGGGACACGCCAAGGGGCATCAGCCCAGCTGGATGATCAGGGCAAAGCCTCCCAGCACCATCCAGAAGCCACCGAACAGCCAGGGCGAGCAGCGCGGGCACCACCAGAGTGAACAGGGGGCCCCAGTCCGGGTTGGTATTGCCCATGGAGGAGGCGTAGGCGATCACCAGGAAGGACTGCGCCGTGAGGAAGGTATTGGTGCGCCCGGACAGATTGCTGATTTCATGGTGGATCTCACGCCGGTAGAACGCCAGTCGATCCCTTGGTGAACCAAAGATGGACACATCCGGCTCGAGGTGCGGCGGATCCGGGTTGTCAGGAGAGATGATCATGGTCGATGGAACCGATTGCAGGGACTGTACCCCTTTCGAGGCCCCAGCCCCTGCCCGGTTCCCCCTCTGCGCCCGCAGGCCCTGGTCCCCCGCTCCGTTCCATTGATCTCAGGAATGGGCCGCCGTCCCAGTTGCAGTGGCCGGTCGATGGTGCCGGGGCCAGTCGATCAGGCCGCTACAGAACAGCGCCCACCAGACCGCCAGCGGTTGGAATCCCAGCCGCACCCAGTAGTACCAGTCGCTGGCAGGCAGTCCCTGCACATTCAATCCCTGCAGGGCGTTATGCACATTGGCCGGGAACACGGCGATGAAATACACACCCAGCGCGGCGCCCGCTGCACGGCGCAGACGCGGGATCAGCAGACCCAGACCACCGGCAATCTCGCACAGGCCGGTCAGCCCCACCACCAGTTCCGCGTGGGGCAGCCAGCTCTCGATCATCGGCAGGTAGCGCTCCGGTACCAGCAGGTGATCCGCTCCGAAGAACATCAGCGCCAGCGCCAGGGCCAGCCGCATGCAGGCCCGCCCCTGCCGCAGCGAAACCACACCCAGCCACCCCGCAAGCCAGGCCAGAACGGTAAGAACAAGCAATGCAAGGAAGAAAATCATGGTGACCTCCTGTAATGTAGGCACTATAAACATTGGACCTCAAAGTAGGCACTGTCAACATTGAAAACCAGAGAATCGGATTATCACCACGGGGATCTGCGCCAGGCGCTGTTACAGGCCGCGCGGCAAACACTGGAACAGAACGGGCCCAGCTCGCTGAGCCTGCGTGAACTGGCCCGCCGGGTCGGCGTTTCCCACGCCGCGCCCTACCGGCACTTCACCAGTCGCGAGGAGCTGCTGATCGCGCTGGCCACGGACGGATTCGACGAGCTGACCTCACGCTTGCGCGCCGCCGAAAAAGCCACCGGCACCCTGCAGGGCATGGGCCAGGCCTATGTCGGCTTTGCTGTGGAGAATCCGTCTTTGTACAAACTGATGTTCAGCCCGGAGCTGGACCGCCGGCGGCCGGAACTGCTGGCAGAGGCGGCCGCGGCAGCCTTCGGTCTGCTGCGCGAGCAGACGACAGCGGATGACGGGGAACGGAGCGGGACCCTGGCAGCCTGGGCCCTGGTTCACGGGCTGTCACAACTGCTGATCGATCGCCTGCTGTCGGAAGAGCTGCTGGCAGCCGACCGCTTGCCAGCGCTGGTCACCGCGGTACTGGGTCACCTCCGGGTGGAGCCACCCGGCAATCCTTGAATATCAGGGCCGGGGCACTCAGCGCTCGTCCCTGATCGCCGC
This sequence comes from Halopseudomonas formosensis, assembly GCF_900115905.1. Classification (GTDB taxonomy): domain Bacteria; phylum Pseudomonadota; class Gammaproteobacteria; order Pseudomonadales; family Pseudomonadaceae; genus Halopseudomonas; species Halopseudomonas formosensis. The sequence goes on along the minus strand of NZ_FOYD01000004.1, from coordinate 31,170 downwards.
TTCGATCGCCGCTACCTCGATCTTGCGCATGGTCATCATGGCTTCGAATGCCCGCTTGCCCACCGCCGGGTCCGGATGCGCCAGGGCTTCCGAGAGCACCCGCGGGGTGATCTGCCGGGACAGCCCCCACCTGTCCTTGCACCAGCCGCATTCGCTTTCCTGACCGCCGTTGTCCACTATGGCGTGCCACAGCCGATCGTTTTCCGCCTGATCCTCAGTGGCGATCTGGAACGAGAAGGCTTCGCTGTGGTGGAAAGCCGGTCCGCCGTTCAATCCCAGGCAGGGAATGCCGGCGACGGTGAAGTCCACTGTCAGAACATCCCCGGCGCTGCCGGCGGGGTAGTCGGTGGGTGCGCGGAAGACGTTGCCCACATGACTGTCGGGGAAGGTCCGGGCGTAGAAGGTGGGCGCCTCCAGCGCGGCCCCGTCATACCAGAGACAGACGCGATTTCGGGTGATCATATCGATTGCTCCGCAGTGACGAATGATCTTCGCAGTCTAATCGCAGCGCCGTGCGCTCCGGGGTGATTTCGTCGACTGGCGCGCCACTCATCCGAAAGCGGCGGTCAGCAGGCGCGGCAGCACCTGTCCAGCCTTGCCGGTCAGCGCCAGCTCCCCGGGAGCATGGGTACTTACTGGCTCGGGATTGACATGGATGACCCTGGCGCCCTGCTCCAGCGCGCGCCGGGGCAGCCCGGCAGCGGGATAGACGGCGCCGGAGGTACCCACCGAGAGCAACAGGTCACAGGTCGACACCGCCTCCCAGGCAGCCTCCCAGGCCTGCTGCGGCAGGCTTTCACCGAACCACACCACCCCCGGACGGGCCAGGCCGTTACACAGCGGGCAACGGGGCGGAGCCAGACGCTGGCCATTCTCCATGACCTCGGCTACCGGAATGGCCATGGGGCGGGCGCAATCGAAGCAGCGGGGTTGCTGGATGCTGCCGTGCAGGTGGATCACTGAGCGGCTGCCGGCCCGCTCGTGCAGATCATCCACGTTCTGGGTAACCACCTGCAGCTGCGCCACCTGCCCGGCCAGCTCGGCGATGGCCTGATGGGCCGGGTTGGGCGAGACCTGCGCCAGCCGCGCACGACGCCATTCGTACCAGCCCCATACCAGCTCGGGATCAGCCAGAAAGGCCTCAGGGGTGGCCAGGCGCTGGGGATCGAAGCGGGCCCAGAGCCCGGTCTGGGCATCACGGAAGGTGGCAATACCACTCTCGGCGGAGACACCGGCTCCGGTGAACACCACTACCCGGCTGGCCTGTGCAAGGCAGGCTGCCGCCCGGTCCAGATCGGCCATGAGCTTCCCCTTTTTCGGACACGAAAAAAAAGGGCCGACAACGAGTGTCGGCCCTTGAGAAATTGGTGGAGCTATGCGGGATCGAACCGCAGACCTCTTGCATGCCATGCAAGCGCTCTCCCAGCTGAGCTATAGCCCCTATGGTCTTTCGACCCCGACACCGAAGTGTCGGTAAAAAGTGGCGTCCCCTAGGGGACTCGAACCCCTGTTACCGCCGTGAAAGGGCGGTGTCCTAGGCCACTAGACGAAGGGGACGCAAACCCTTCTCGAAACGATTGCTGGTATCGTTTCTTCACCAGATATGCAGTAAAGCATACCGGCTAGTGTAAAACAGGTCACCGCCAGGCGATGACCAAAAATTTGGTGGAGCTACGCGGGATCGAACCGCGGACCTCTTGCATGCCATGCAAGCGCTCTCCCAGCTGAGCTATAGCCCCGTCGTTCTGGACGGGGCGCATATTAGGGCGCCCACCAACTTCTGTCAACAAATAAATTCAATAAAACAGCGACTTAAGGGCAAAGGGCCGATTTTCCGCGGCCTGCGGGCCAGAGCGGTTCCGGCGGCAGGCGTTCCGGCGGCAGGCGCGAATGGCCCTTTCCCCGTCCGGGCCTAGATCAGCTTCTCCCAGGCCTTGACCTCCTTCTTCGAGGCGCCGCCGAGCAGCTCCAGGGCCTGACGCAGGCGATAGCGGGTCAGGTCCGGTCCGAGGTGGGCCATGGCGTCCAGCACCGAGACCGAACTGGCCTGCCCGGTGATGGCAACAAACAGCAGCGGCATCAGATCGCGCAGCTTCAGCTCCAGCACCTCGGCCACCTGCTGGATGTTGGCAGTAATGCCGTCCTTGTCCCACTGGCGCAGGGCCTCGAGCTTCCACAGCAGCAGCTGCAGCGCCTTGCGCACCTCGTCCTGGGACAGCTTCTTGTGGGCGAACTGCTCGATCTGCAGCTCGACCCGACCGGTCAGGAAGAAGCCGGCCAGAGGCACCAGTTCACTGAAGGTTTCCACCCGGCTCTGCACCAGGGGTACCAGCGGGCGCAGGTAGTCGCTGTTCAGCGCCCATGTCTGCACCGCGTCGACAAAGTCCTGCTCCGACAGATCTCGGATCCACTGGCCGTTCAACCAGGCCAGCTTCTCCACGTCGAAGATCGGCCCGCCGAGCGATACCCGCTGGATGTCAAAGTGCTCGACCATCTCGCTCAGGGAGAACTTCTCGCGCTCATCGGGCATGGACCAGCCCATGCGCCCCAGATAGTTGAGCAGCGCCTGGGGCAGATAGCCCATGCGCTGGTAGAAAATGATGCTGGTCGGGTTCTTGCGCTTGGACAGCTTGCTCTTGTCCGGGTTGCGCAGCAGCGGCATGTGACACAACTGCGGCATGTCCCAGCCGAAATAGCGGTACAGCAGGATGTGCTTGGGTGCGGAGTTGATCCACTCCTCGCCGCGCAGTACGTGCGTGATCTGCATCAGGTGGTCGTCAACCACGTTGGCCAGGTGGTAGGTGGGCAGACCGTCGGCCTTCATCAGCACCTGCATGTCCACCTGCTCCCAGGGAATCTCGATCTCCCCGCGCAGCATGTCATTGACCACGCAGACACCGTGCTCGGGCACCTTCATGCGCACCACGTGGGGCTCGCCGGCGGCGACCCGGCGGTTCACCTCGTCTTCGCTCAGATGCAGGCAGTGACCGTCGTAGCCCGGGGTCTGCTTGTTGGCCATCTGCTCGGCGCGCAGCTGATCCAGACGCTCGGCGGTGCAGAAGCAGCGGAAGGCGTGGCCCTTGCTGATCAGCAGCTCGCTGTGTTCACGGTAGATCTCGCTGCGCTCGCTCTGGCGGTAGGGGCCGTGGGGACCGCCAACATCCGGGCCCTCGTCCCAATCCAGCCCCAGCCAGCGCAGGGAGTCGAGGATCTGCTTTTCCGATTCGGCGCTGGAGCGCACCTGGTCGGTGTCCTCGATACGCAGGATGAACTGACCGCCGTGCTGGCGAGCGAAGCACTGGTTGAACAGGGCGATGTAGGCAGTGCCTACGTGGGGGTCTCCGGTCGGCGACGGAGCAATACGGGTACGCACGGTCATGGAATATCTCGATAACGACGGCCTGAAAGGCCGGATGGGTAATTCAGGTGGTCGGCAATTTTACCAGCGGATCATCGGTGGTCTCTACCCTGTCCTTGACCCGCTGCTCCAGCTTCTCCAGAAGATAGTCGATGAAGGTCTTGACCTTCATCGACTGGAAACGACGGGAGGGGTACAGGGCATAGAGCTGGGTGGATGGCAGCACGCAGTCTGCCAGCACCCGGCACAGCCTTCCCTCTTCCACCAGCGGCTGGGCGATGAAGGACGGCACGTTGATGATTCCGCCGCCGGCTGCGGCCGCCTCCCGGGCGAAGGTGATGTTGTTCACCGTAACCGCATGGGGTACCGGAACGTTCACGCAGGGTTCGACAAACTGCCACTTGCGGCCCTCGTCGATCAGGGTCTGAATGCAGCGATGGCGGCTCAGATCCTCCGGCCGCTTCGGCTCGCCGAACTCCGCCAGATAGGCGGGACTGGCGAACAGCTGTCGCGGACTGAGCAGCAGCGGCCGCGCCACCAGGCTGGAATCCTGTGGCCGCCCCAGCTGGATGGCGATATCCACGCCCTCCTCCACCGGGTCGATATGGCGACTGGTGAGCTCCACATCCACCTGCAGGTTGGGATAGCGGCCCACGAACTCGCCAACCACGGCACCGAGCAGCAGCTGGCCGAATTCGATGGTCGAGGTGATCCGCAGCAATCCGGTGGGTTCGCTCTGCAGCTGCATGATCGCCTCTTCGGCTTCGGCGAATTCCTGCATGATCTGCCGGCAGCGCTCATAATAGGCCTCCCCCACCTCGGTCAGCCGCAGCTTGCGGGTGGTCCGGTTGAGCAGGCGCACACCAAGCCGCTCCTCCAGCTGCGCTATGCGGCGACTGACCGTGGACTTCTGCATGCCCAGCATCAGCGCGGCATTGGTAAAACTGTGGCATTCCACCACTCGGGTAAAGATCAGGGCGTCGTCCAGTCCCACGTCACTGTTCCTGTGATGCAACAAAGTTTCCAGATTCTAGCGCCGATAGGAGACGGGGGAACAGTGGTAGAGTGCAGAACAGGGTACCGCATGAAAAGAATAATCAGGGAAATCCACAATGCCGGCACGTGTTCGCCAACGACTGTTCCTCTTTCTGTTCCTGGTAGCCGTGGTGGCTGCCGCCCTGTTCGCCCATTGGTGGCTGGTCGGCCGCCATTACCAGAGCACTGACAACGCCTATGTTCAGGGTGATATCACCCGTATCTCAAGCCAGCTGGCTGCCCAGGTCACCGAGGTGCTGGTAACCGACAACCAGAGCGTGACCGCCGGCGAGTTGCTGGTGCGCCTGGATGACCGCGACTTCACTACCCTGCTGGCCCGCGCCCGCGCCAATCTGGCCACCCGCCGGGCCGAGCATCAGCAGGCCCGCGCGCAGCTCGCCCGTCAGGACAGCGTGATCGAAGCTGCCAGAGCGGCTCTGCAGGCACGCCAGGCCGAACAGCGGCGGATCGAGCTGGATATCCAGCGCATATTGCCCCTGCGCCAGTCCGGTTACGCCTCCGAGGAGCAACTGAGCAACTTCCGCGCCCAGCTGGATGTGGCCAAGGCCCAGGTCCGCGGTGCCCAGGCCGAGCTGCAGAGTCAGATACTCGGCAAGGACACCCTCAGCGCGGATATCGAGCGCCTGGCAGCCCTGGTCCAGGCAGCGGAAAGCGACGTCGCCGCCGCCGAGATCGACCTCTCCCGCACCGAGATTCGCGCCCCGGTGGCAGGCCGGGTCGGACAGCGCAGCGTCCGCCCGGGGCAGAACGTGCAGCCCGGCGCGCATCTGCTGTCCCTGGTACCGGACAGGGACCTGTGGGTCCAGGCCAATTTCAAGGAAACCCAGATCAAGCGCATGCACAAGGGCCAGCGCGCCACCCTGATCTTCGACGCCTTCGACGATCAGCCGGTAGAGGGCTACATCGACAGCCTGTTCCCGGCCTCCGGCGCCCAGTTCAGCCTGTTGCCGCCGGACAACGCCACCGGCAACTTCACCAAGGTGGTACAGCGCATTCCGATCAAGGTAGTGCTGGCCGACGAGCATCCGCTGGCACAGTTGATCCGTCCCGGCATGTCCGTCAGCGTGAAGGTCGATCTGCGTGACTGACACCCTGGCCCCCGGCTATATACCGCCACCCACGAGGCGAGACTGGATTGCCATTCTCAGCGCCATCCTCGGCGCCTTCATGGCGATTCTGGACATCCAGATCATCAACTCCTCGCTGAAGGATATCCAGGGCGCATTGTCGGCCACCATCGAGGAAGGCTCCTGGATATCCACCTCCTATCTGGTCGCGGAGATCATCATCATTCCGCTGGCGGCCTGGCTGGCCATGGTGCTGTCACCACGGCGTTTTGCGGTCAGCATCTCGGTGCTCTTTGTCATCGCCTCCCTGCTCTGCTCCATGGCCTGGAGCCTGCAGAGCATGATCGTGTTTCGGGTACTGCAGGGACTGGCCGGGGGCGCCCTTATCCCCTTCGCCTTCTCCCTGGTGCTGACCAAGCTGCCGCTGGACATACGCCCCAAGGGCATGGCGCTGTTCGCCATCACCGCCACCTTCGCCCCCTCCATCGGCCCGACCATCGGCGGCTGGCTGACCGAAAACTTCGGCTGGGAATGGATCTTCTACATCAACGTGGTCCCCGGCGCACTCATGACCCTGGGGCTGCTCTACGGGCTGGACCGCAGCCCCCCGCGCTGGGAGCTGCTGCGCAAGGGTGACTATGCCGGCATAGTCACCATGGCGATCGGTCTGGGCTGCCTGCAGGTGTGTCTCGAGGAAGGCCATCGGGAGGACTGGCTGGAATCGAGCTACATAATCACCCTCGGCAGCATCGCGCTGATCAGTCTGGCGTGCTTCGTCATCCTGCAGCTGTCGCGGGACAACCATCTGGTCAACCTGCGGCTGCTGACCCAGCGCAACTTCCTGCTCGGCAGTCTGGCCAACATAGGGCTGGGGGTCGGACTCTACGGGACGGTATTCGTGTTGCCGGTGTACCTGGCACAGATCCAGGGCTACAACGCCCTGCAGATCGGCCAGGTGATCATGTGGCTGGGCCTGCCGCAGCTGCTGCTGATTCCGCTGGTGCCGGTGCTGATGCGGCACATTCCGCCACGCTTCATCTGCGCGACCGGCTTTCTGCTGTTTGCCACCGGCAGTTTCCTCAGCGGATCCCTGAATCCGGATTTTGCCGGGGATCAGTTCATTGCCATCCAGATATTGCGTGCCATGGGCCAGCCCCTGGTGCTGGTGCCCCTGTCGATCATCGCCACCGCGATGATTCCGCCATCCCAGGCGGGCTCCGCCTCCAGTCTCTACAACATCCTGCGCAATCTGGGTGGTGCCATGGGCATTGCCATGCTGGCCACGGTGCTGGACAGCCGGGCGGCCTACTACTTCGACATCCTGCGCAGCCACGTGACCCCGGGCAACCCCGCCGCCGCCGAGCGCCTGACGCTGCTGACCGAGCATCTGGGCAGTGCTGAAGCGGCCCTGCGTCTGCTGGATGGCCAGGTACGTCAGCAGGCGCAGATCATGGCCTACAACGATGCCTTCCACGCCATCGCCATCATGCTCGGCTTGTCCCTGCTGTGCATCATCATGACCCGCGGCCTGCCCAAGGCCGCACGCTGATCAGGCCCCCGGGGACGGGCTTGCACCAGCACGTTCCCGTGCCCGGTCGCACTCGGGGCTCGTGCGCGACATTCCCGGCAGGCTTGCCCTGCACTCGCCTCTGGCGCTGCCGTGCGCCCCGCGGTAGCATGCATGCAATGTAAAAAATAACGAACGAGGTGCGTTGCATGCGTCACACACCCTATCCACATTCCTATTACGCCGCCTCAGCCAGCCCCGCCCCGGAGCGCCCTGCCCTGCAGGGTGCCCATGAAACCGACGTCTGCGTGATCGGAGCGGGCTACACCGGCATCTCGACCGCGTTGTTCCTGCTGGAGCAGGGCTTCCGGGTAACAGTGCTGGAAGCGGCCAGGGTGGGATTCGGGGCGTCCGGGCGCAACGGCGGGCAGATAGTCAACAGCTACAGCCGCGATCTGGACGTGGTGGAGAAGCAGGTGGGGCCGAGGCAGGCGCGCCTGCTGGGGGAAATGGCCTTCGAAGGCGGGCAGATAATCCGCGACCGGGTGCGCCGCTACGCCATCGATTGCGACCTCAAGGACGGCGGGGTGTTTGCCGCCGTGAACCACCGTCAGCTCAAGGCGCTGGAGGAGCAGCAGGCGCTGTGGCGGCGCTACGGCTACGACAGGGTCGAGTTGCTGGACGCGTCGGGGATACGCGGAGTGGTCAATACCGACCTTTATGTCGGCGGTTCGCTGGACATGGGCGGCGGTCATATCCACCCCCTGAATCTGGTGCTCGGCGAGGCGGCGGCAGTGGAGTCCCTTGGCGGCATCATTCACGAGCAGTCGGCCGTGATGCGCGTGCAGCCTGGCGAGCGCCCTGTTGCATATACCGAACACGGGCAGGTCACCGCCCGCTTCCTGGTGGTAGCCGGTAACGCCTACCTGGGCGACCTGCTGCCGTCATTGGCGGCGAAATCCATGCCCTGCGGCACCCAGGTGGTGGCCACCGAGCCCCTCGGCGAGGAGCTGGCCCACTCCCTGCTGCCCCAGGATTACTGCGTGGAGGACTGCAATTATCTGCTGGATTATTACCGGCTGTCCGCAGACAAGCGGCTGATCTTTGGCGGCGGCGTGGTCTACGGGGCCCGTGATCCGGCGGATATCGAGGCACTGGTACGACCGAACCTGGTGCGCACCTTCCCGCAGCTGAGGAATGTGAAGATCGATTACGCCTGGACCGGCAACTTCCTCCTGACCCTGTCACGGCTGCCGCAGATGGGCCGCCTGGGCAGCAATATCTACTACTCGCAGGGTTGCAGCGGGCACGGTGTGACCTTTACCCACGTCGCCGGCAGGGTACTGGCAGAAGCCATACGTGGTCAGGCCGAGCGCTTCGACGCCTTCGCCGCCCTGCCCCACTATCCCTTCCCCGGCGGCCGTCTGCTGCGTGTTCCCCTGACTGCACTGGGCGCCTGGTACTACCAATTGCGAGATCGCATCGGATGGTGATTGAACCGCCTCGGTCAACCCGTGGTCACAGGAATGTCACCGTCGTAGACAAAACAACATCAATTCGACTCAGGAGTACCATCATGAAGCATACATCCGCAGTACGGCGTTACCTGTCCATCTTCATGGCTGCGCTGTTCATGTTCACCAGCATGGTGAGCCTGCACGCCCAGGCAACCCAGGCCGCCATGACCTCCACCCATGAGGTGATTGCCGAGCAGCAACTGAGTGTCGACCGCGACCAGCTCAAGGCCATGCTTGACGACCAGGCCGTGCAGGACAAGCTGGCCAGCATGGGGGTATCTCCCGAGCAGGTCGAACAGCGAATCAACAGTCTGACCGCCGACGAGCTCGCCTACTTCAATGCCCAGCTCGACGAAGCACCTGCCGGTGCCGGTATTCTCGGTGTGATCGTGCTGTTCCTGGTGATCTTCATCATCACCGACATGCTCTGCGCCACCAACATCTTCCGCTTCGTGAACTGCATCAATCGCTAAGTGCTGAAGATCCTCAAACCCCTCGCCCTGCTCGGCCTGACGGTACTGCTGTCTGCCTGCGCAGGGCGCTCACCGATGGTCATGCCTGAGGCGACCGAACTGGCCCATCTGCCCGATCGGATACTGCTGCAGGATGTCCCCTTCCATGCCCAGGACGCGTACCAGTGCGGTCCCGCGTCCCTGGCCATGGTCCTCAATCACCGTGGCGTCGCCGCCACCCCTGACTCGCTGAAGGACCGTGTCTATCTGCCCGAACGCAAGGGCACGCTGCAGGTGGAAATGATCTCCGCCGCGCGAGAGCGGGACCTGCTGGTCTACCCGCTGGACAAGGATCTGCAGGCCATCCTGACCGAGCTCGCCGCTGGCAATCCCGTACTGGTGATGCAGAATCTCGCCTTCAACTGGTATCCGCAATGGCACTACGCCGTTGTGGTGGGGTATGACCTGAACGCCCGCGAGATGCTGGTACACAGCGGCCTCAACAAGGCCCAGCGCGAACCCTTCCATGTCTTCATGCGGACCTGGAGCCGCGCGGACTACTGGGCCCGGGTAATGTTGCCGCCCGGTCAGCTGCCGGCCACAGCCCGTCCCCTGACCTATCTCAGAGCCGCCAGTGATCTGGAACAGACCGGTCGCCTGCACAGCGCCGAAGCGGCCTATCGCAGCGCCGTGGAGCAGTGGCCTGACCAGCCCACCGCCCGCTTCGGTCTGGGCAACACGCTCTGGGCCGGGGACAAACGCCCCGCTGCGCTGGAGCAGTTCCAGCAACTGGTCAACGACTTCCCCGACTTCCAGCCCGGCTGGAACAATCTGGCAACCGGCCTGGAGCTCAGCGGGTGTGCATCAGCTGCGGCGGCGGCAAGGCAGTGCAGCCAGCAGGTGCCGAAGTCCGACACCTGCGCCCAGCTCAGCTGCACGCCTGACGGGCAGTAATCGCGGCGGGCTAGGCTCGACCGGTAAGCCTGGCGACCAGCTGATGTTCCTCCGGCAGCAGGCTGCTCACGCTGCTGCGTGAGGTCAGCCGGCTGAGCAGGGAGGACAGACCCGGCCAGCGCATCTCGTCGATCAGCTCACCGGCATGGGCCAGATTGATCAGCTGACTGCACACGGCAATGTCCGCCATGCTCAGCTGCTCACCGAGGAAGTAGTGCTGATCGCCCAGCTGTGCTTCCAGATAGTCGAACAGCGCCGGCAACTGCTCGAGGGCCGCCGCCACGGCAGTTTCATCACATTGCCCGCCCATCACCGGCTTGAGAATGCGATTGATGTAGATCACCTGGGTGGCGAGCCGCCCCAGCTCATAGTCGGCATACTTTTCCAGCCAGCGCACCCGGGCCGCCTGCTCCGGTGATGAGCCGAACAGCGGCTTGCCACCCCGGGTTTCCTGCAGGTACTGGGCGATCACCGAGGAGTCGGCCAGCCCCAGCTCTCCATCCTTCAGCGCAGGGATCCGGCCCAGCGGACTGATATCGAAGAACCAGTCCGGCTGGTTGAAGGGTGTCTGGGGTACCAGTTCATGTTCGATCTGCTGTTCCGCGAGCTGGATACGGATCTTGCGTACGTACGGCGACAGGATGGCGCCGTAAAGGGTCAGGGACATCGGAGGGCTCCGTCAGTGGATTTCAGTCATCGTACAGGGCTTTCTTGCGCCACGCCTGATCATCCTCCTCCAGCGCCTGCACCCCTTCACTCAGGGCCGTACCCGGCGCTGCCCGCTCCATCTGGGCAGCCGCCTGCTCGGCCTGAATGAGCAGATGACGGAAGACGGCCAGTTGATCGGCCGGGGCGTTCGCGCCCTGCTTGCTCAGATAGGCGACCGCTCTCTCATATTGCAGCTTGGCCACCCGTGGTTTGCCGGCCTGCATGGCGGCCTCGGCCAGGGCACGGAGCATGTTGAGGGTCACCTCGGTGCGCTGCCGGCGGATCTTCTGCGACCAGCGAAGCAGCGTTCCATCATCGATCAGTCCATCCTGGCGAGCCAGCTCCAGAACACGCAGCAGCTCGCCCAGCTGCTGGCGTACTTTCTGCGCCGCCGTCTCATCGCTGATGTTCATCTCGGGGTTGCCTGCCGAGGCACCTGCGCCGGCCAGCTGTTCACGCACCTTGGCCAGCCTGCCAGCGGCTTCGTGACGCGGATCGTGACTGAGCAGACGCTCCAGCAGCGCGGCTTCCACTGTCAGCAGCAGTTTCTTCAGGTCGGGGCTCATGAATTGCCCGGGCAGTGCGGCATTGATCCCGTTGCAGTGATTCCACCGTGCATGCAGCTCCGCCACCGCCCGGGCCTTCTCGAGACGGGCGCGCTCCACCGCCTGGCTGAAGAAGCCGATGGCGATGACTATGGCAAGGCCGCCGACAACCAGGGCGACAATCAGCGTGGTAGACAAAATCTCTCTCCATCGACGGGGGTGGATATCGTTATGCCACAGTCGGCAGGGCAACTCAATCGAAGCAGATCCGCTTGAGCATGGCGACAATGGGGCGCAACGGCAAGGCTGTCCGGGGATCCCGAGGCCCCGGAAAATATCCATCCGGGCCGCCAGCCCAGAGAATTCGCGGAAATAGAAAAAAACCTGAAAAAATATTGGCTTGAGGGGTTGACGCCCCCTCGGGCCATGCCTAAAATGCGCGCCACTTGCAGCGAACAACGCACAGCGAAGAACGCCGCAGGTAGCCAGGGTTAACACCTCGGCACTGTGAAGTCCGGATACGTCCCCTTCGTCTAGTGGCCTAGGACACCGCCCTTTCACGGCGGTAACAGGGGTTCGAGTCCCCTAGGGGACGCCACTTCGGCGTCAGATTTGCGGGAATAGCTCAGTTGGTAGAGCACAACCTTGCCAAGGTTGGGGTCGCGAGTTCGAGTCTCGTTTCCCGCTCCAGATCCTCTTCAGGCAGCCCTGCTGTACTGAAGAACAGAAAAGAGCCTCAGGGCTCTTTTTTTGTGCCTGCGCTTTGCAGGTATTGGCAACAAGGCTCACTGCCGCTGGACGAGCTGGTGCTCGTCCCTCCCGGGAGCCCCCTTCTTTCGGCGACGCCAAGCGCCAGCAGAAACGTCGAGTACCGGCAGGAACGAGCACCAGCTCGATGAAACGGGGCGAGCCTGCTCGTCCCGCCCAACGCCTAGTACAACTCCAGCACCTGATCCTGCAGCGGCACCGTGGCGTCCCAGCCCAGCTCGCGGATGATGCGCTCGCGCAGTGCTTCGGAGGCCTCCGGCTCGCCATGCACTATGAATACCCGCCGCGGTGGACGCTGGAAGCCGGACAGCCAGCGCATCAGTTCATCACTGTCAGCATGGGCCGAGAGCATGGGCAGCTCGGTGACCTCGGCGTTGACCGGCATCCAGTGTCCGTAGATCTTCACCTCCCGGGCACCTTCCAGCAGCTTGCGACCACGGGTACCTGCGGCCTGGAAGCCGGAGAACAGCAGGGTATTGCGGTGGTCGCCGCCGAAGGCGGCAATGTGGTGCAATACCCGGCCGCCGGTGGCCATGCCGCTGGCGGAGATGATCACCTTGGGGTAGCGGTTGGCCGACAGCGCCTTGGATTCCTCCACGTCACGGATGTAGTTCACCGCTCCGCAGGCTGCCGCACACTCGTCGGCGGTGAGCTTGTGATCGACATTGTGCCGGCACAGCAGCTCGGTGGCGCTGGTCGCCATGGGGCTGTCGAGGTAGATGGGGACATTCTTCAGCCGCCCCGCCTGCTTCAGGCGCCACAACTGGTAGATGAGACTCTGCGCCCGGCCCACGGCAAAGGCTGGAATGACCACGGTACCGCCCCGGGACACGGTTCGCTCGATCACCTGGGCCAGGGCCTCCTGCGGGTCGGCGGCGTCATGCCGGCGGTTGCCGTAGGTGGATTCGACCACGATATAGTCCGCCTCGGTCACCGGCTCGGGGTCATGCATGACCGGATCGCGGTAGCGCCCCAGATCCCCGGAGAACACTATCCGCTTGCCGGCGATATCGATCTGCAGGGTCGCCGCGCCGAGGATATGCCCGGCCCGGCGCATCAGCATCCGGGCATTGCCGGGCAGCTCGATTTCCTTGTGCCAGGCGACGGTGCGGAACTGCCGCATGGTCCGTTCGGCATCCACCACCCGGTACAGCGGCAGTGCCGGCTTGTGCTTGGTAAAACCCTTGCGGTTGGCAAACTCGGCGTCCTTTTCCTGCAGCCAGGCGCTGTCCAGCAGGATCAGCTCGGCCACATCCCGGGTGGCCCTGCTGGCATAGATTTCGCCCTCGAAGCCATCCAGCAGCAGCCTGGGCAGATAGCCACAGTGGTCCAGGTGGGCGTGGGTGAGCACCACCGCATCGACGCTGTGGGGGTTGATCGGCAGGCGTCGCCAGTTCAGCTCACGCAGGTTCTTCAGCCCCTGGAACAGGCCGCAATCGATCATGATGCGGGTGTCATCGTGGGTCAGCAGGTGTTTCGAGCCGGTTACGGTTCCGGCGCCACCAAGACAGGTCAGTGTCAGCATCGTCAGTTATCCAGGGCTTGGTCTTGTTCATCCGGCTCGGACAGGGCCCAGCCGGTCACCAGGGCAGTGGCGCGCAGGGCGTCCAGCCAGGTACAGCGGTTGGCCCGCAGCATGCCGGCCACATCCAGGGTGCCGCCACGGCTGATATAACCCAGCGCCCAGGTCTTCTGGGGGCCGCTGTCGATCCGCCGCAGGATGCCGAGCATGGGTTCAGGGCGGGTGTGGGTGAGGATCACCCGGGGCATACCCGGCGGGAACAGCGCCTGCAGCCTGGCATCATCCAGCACAAAGCTCGCTTCCAGTTCATCCCGCGGGCTGCGCAGGCGACCCGGCTCGATGATCACGGTCACGCAGGCGGCCCGTCCCTGCTGCGCCAGCGCCGCCTGGGCCCGCAGCGCCTCCTCCAGCTGATAGGCGCCGATGGCGATCAGTTGCACATCGGCGCTGGCCGGGTCGCCCACCACATGGGCCGCGCCCTGCTCTACCAGTGCCTCGGCCCGGGCGCCATCCAGATACTGTTTCACCTCGCGCTTGGAGACCACCACACAGGCGAGCTGGCCGCGACCGGCATAGACCGAGCGCATGGCCGCCACCGTGGTGTTGCCTCCGACCGGGAACAGCACCCGCACGGTGTCCGACATCTCCCCCAGCAGCGCTTCGCCGATGGTCGGGTCCTGGTGCGACTGCTCGTTCTTGGAGTTCTCCCAGGTATGGGAAGTGACGATCAGGGGCACCGGCAGCCAGCCAGGCCGCTGGCCCAGCTCCTTCTGCCGGCGGACGAAGATTGCCTCCTGGCGCATCAGGCCGAGCATCTTCACCGCAAAGGCCTCGTAGCTGACGATCAGGTTCAGCCCTGCCTTGTTGGCCAGCGCGGCAGCGGCCACGGCCTCCTCGTTGAGTGCGGTGATGACCGAGCCGTGCAGATCCTCCGGAACACCCGGCTCCGGCTCGTTGACCCGGTGCTTGAGCAGCGCCAGGGTCTCGCCCATCTTGTTGCTGGCCAGCTCGTCGGGGTTGCCGACCCGCACCCGCAACTGCGGGTTGGCCTTGACCAGCTCGACAAACCAGCGATCCAGCGCCGTCATGGCGCTGTCCTCCAGCCCCGGCGCCTGCCATTGCGGAGTCGGCAGGACCGGCGCTGCCGGCTCGCGATGGACCAGCGGGTTGCGGCTTTCCAGCGGGCGGTTCTGCCTGTCGTGGTTAGCCAGGGTGGCCACTGCCTGCTGCAGCTCCGGCAGCGGCACATGCAGGGCCCGGGCGCTGCTGTTGAACAGCTCGCGCGCCACCGCATCCCGGTGCGGATTGCTCACCAGCGGCAGGTTGTGTGCGGCGTTGGTGCCGGCACCGGGGAAGCCGAAGCCCTTTTCGGTCTCGGCAATCACATAGGGCAAGGGCGCCGGATAGCGCCGCTGCGGATCGGCGGAAAAGGCCTCAAGCCGGTCCTCGGCCATCAGGATGGCCCAGGCAAAGGCCGCCGGGTCGCGACCATCGATGATCACCGGATCGAAACCATTGTGCCGCTGATCCTCGAGCAGCCATTCGGGGCCACCCTCCTGGATGATCTGGGTACGCTGCTCGATACGGCGTCCGTTGAGGATCATCACCGGGATGGCGATGCCGCAGTCCTCGGCGCGCCACCAGCGCGGGGCCCAGTCCGAACCCCGCTGCTCCTCGAAGGCACCATCACTGAGGAAGGCCACCAGGCTTTCCCCCGGCAGCGGCATATGAATGTACTGCAGTTCGGCAAAGCCCAGGTAACCACCTTCGGAGATGGCTCCGGCGGTGTTCGGTCCGGCGTGACTGCCAAGGGGTGCCGAGGGCATGCCGCCGGCATCGGTCTGGTAGGAATAGAAGTCCTGGCACAGGCGCGCCAGTCCGGCTTCGCTCAGTTCATAACGGCCCTGCTGGGCCGGGGACAGGTCACCGGTCAGGGTGTTGATCGCTTCTATCGCGGCGACGCAGTGGCCCTGGCCCATCAGCCAGGCCCGGGTCCGTCCGCTGAGGGCGTTGGCCAGCAGATAGCCGACGAAGGCCGGCACCATGTTCAGGGAACCACCGGTGTGCCCTTCGGGCACCGGCTTGAAATCCTCGGCGGCCAGCGGCTGGCCATCCAGATCCAACCGCCTGGCATAGGTCATGTGGGCGACCACATTCATCCCGGCGCAGGTCAGCCGGTCAGCGGCGACAAGCATGGCATAGAACTGGTCCTCGTCCTCCACCCGCCCCCTGGCGACCAGTTGGCTGGCCAGCGCGGTGATGCGCTCGCGGGTCTGCTCGCTGTGGCGCAGGGGGCCATATCCGGCCTGCCACAGATTGTGGGGGTCGGTGTCAGTGCTCATGGGTGGTACTCCTTGTAGTCATTGTTTGGTGTTTCCTTTGTTCGCCCGGGAATATCGCGCCGCTGGGAACGTCGAGCACCAGCTCGATGAGCGGCCTGGCTCAAGCCTCTGTGCTGGCCAGCAGCCTCGCTGGACGAGCTGGTGCTCGTCCTTCCCAGGCCCGTGCCCGGTCGTGCTTCCCTCCTGGGAACGTCGAGCACCAGCTCGATGGGCGGCCTGGTTCAAGCCTCTGTGCTGGCCAGCAGCCTCGCTGGACGAGCTGGTGCTCGTCCCTCCCAGGGTAACGCCAGACTACGCCATCCGCGTGATTGCCTTTCGAAAGCGTAGCAATGAACCGGCGAACATCACAGCGCCGATCAGGGCCAGGGCGAGGAAAGGTTTCCAGACGGTTTCCAGCCCGGCGCCACGGTAGAGAATGGCCTGACCGAGCTCGACGAAATGGGTGGTGGGGGCTGCCAGCATGATGTTCTGCACCAGCTCGGGCATGCTTTCCCGCGGTGTCGAACCGCCCGAAAGCAACTGCAGCGGAATGATGGTCAGCATCATCAGCATACCGAACTGCGGCATGTTGCGCGCCAGGGTGGCGAGGAAGATGCCCATGGAGGTGGTAGCGAACAGACTGAGCGCGGCGCCGGTAAAGAACAGCGGCAGCGAGCCCTCCACCGGCACCCCGAGGATGCCGCGCACCACCAGGTTCAGCGATACGGCCGCCGCCACCAGCACCACCAGCCCCATCGACCAGATCTTGGCCAGCATGATCTCGGTGGGGGTGACCGGCATCACCAGCAGGTGCTCGATGGTGCCGTGCTCGCGCTCGCGGATCAGCGCTGCGCCGGTCAGTACGATCGACAGCATGGTGATGTAGTTGATCACCTGCATCAGGCTGCCGAACCAGGCCTTCTCCAGGGACGGGTTGAAGCGTGCGCGTACTACCAGGTCCACCGGCGGCGGGCTGGCAACCCGTTCACGCTGCAGAAACTCGTTGATCTCGGCCTGGATGATCTGCTGCACCGCGCCGCTGCCGGTAAACGCCTGGCTCATGCGGGTGGCATCGACGTTGAGCTGCAGATCCGGGCTGCGGTTGGCCAGCACGTCGCGCTGGAAGCCCTGGGGGATGTACAGGGCGAAGGTGTAACGCCCGGCGTCCATGCCCTCGTCCATCTGCGCCATGCTGATCATCTGCGGCTCGGTGAAGTACGGTGGGTAGAAGGCCGAGATGATCTGCCGGGACAGTGCCGAGTCGTCCTCGTCGACCACCGCGATGGGTGCCCGGTTGAGGGTTTCCGGCATGGCGTTGGCGGCGGTGTACACGGCCACGGTGAACACATAGATGATGAGTACCAGCATCATCGGGTCGCGCCACAGGCTCCACAATTCCTTGACCCCGAGGCGGTAGATATTGGCCAGCGTTCGACGGTTCATGTCAGCGCTCCTGCTTCTTCAACAGCATCACCGCCAGGCCCATGATCACCGGCACCGACAGCAGCATGGCCCAGAAGGCGCCACTGAGCTCGGCCAGCCCCAGCGCCTTGCTGAACACGCCGCGGCTGATGGTGACCATGTGCGTGGCCGGATAAACCTGTCCGATCAGTTGCCCGGCCCCTTCCAGCGAGGATACCGGGTCGATCAGTCCGGAGAACTGGGTGGCAGGCACCATGGTGCCGATCATGGCGAAGAACATGGCGGCGATCTGGCTGCGGGTGATCGACGAGGCCAGCAGGCCCATGCCGGTGGCGACGAAGCTGAACACCAGCGCCGCCAGCGCCAAAGCGGCGAAGCTGCCGGTGATCGGCACACCGAACACGGTCACCGCCAGCAGACTCATCAGCAGGAAGTTGACCATCGCCAGCGCCACATAGGGCAGTTGCTTGCCGAGCAGAAACTCGCTGCGGGTGACCGGGGTGACGTAGAAGTTGGTGATCGAGCCGGTTTCCTTTTCCCGCACCACCGCCAGCGCGGTGAGCATGGCCGGGATCATCAGCAGCAACAACGGGATTACCGCTGGCACCATGGCCGGCAGGCTCTGCACTTCCGGGTTGTAGCGGAAGCGGGTCTGGATCTCGGCACCGGTCGGCAGCGCACCCCCGCGCTGGCTGAGCTGGGTCACCAGCCAGTGCTGGTGCATGCCCTGCACATAGCCCTTGAGGGTTTCCGCGCGCTGGGGCATGGCCCCATCGACCCAGGCGCCGATCTCCACCGGCCGCCCGGCCAGTGCATCGCGGGCAAAGCCGTGGGGTATCTCGATGGCCAGCGACACCTCGCCGCTGCGCATGCGCCGATCCAGTTCCTGATAATCACTGAGCGGCGGCTGTTCGATGAAGTAGCGCGAGCCCGACAGTTGCAGGGCATAGTCGCGGCTGAGGCTGGTGTCGTCCCGATCCAGCACCGCGTAGCGCAGATCCTCCACATCCAGACTGATGCCGAAGCCGATCACGAACATCAGCATGATCGACCCGGCCAGCGCCAGGGTGGCGCGGATCGGGTCACGCTGCAGCTCCAGAGCTTCGCGCCACAGGTAGCTGAGCATGCGTTGCAGGCTGAAGCGCTGGCGGCGTGGTGCAACGGCTTCCCCCTGCTCCACCAGCGGTGCGGCGGACAGCTCCTGCTGCGGCTGATCGGTTCCGGCCCCGGCCTCCAGCAAGTAGCCGATAAAGGCCTCCTCCAGATCCGCAGCACCGCGTTTTTCCACCAGCTTTGCCGGCTCATCGCTGTCCAACACGACGCCGGCGTGCATCATCGACATGCGGTCGCAACGCTCCGCCTCGTTCATGAAGTGGGTCGAGAGGAAGATGGTCACACCGTCCTTGCGCGACAGTTCAATCAGCAGCCGCCAGAAGGCATCCCGGGCCACCGGATCAACCCCCGAGGTGGGCTCATCGAGGATCAGCAACTCGGGTTTGTGCACCATGGCCACCGCCAGCGACAGGCGCTGACGCATGCCCAGCGGCATGTTCGAGGGCAGACTGTCGACCGCATCGGCCAGACCGAAACGCTGGATCATCTCCTCGACACGAGCCGGAATCTGCTCCTCGGGCACGGCAAACAGCCGGGCATGCAGCACCAGGTTCTGGCGCACGGTAAGCTCGCTGTACAGGGAAAACGCCTGGGTCATGTAACCGACCCGGCGGCGGGTCTCGATATCCTTCGGGCTGACTTCGCTGCCGAACAGCCAGGCCTGCCCTTCGCTGGCTGGCAGCAGGCCGGTGAGCATCTTCATGGTGGTGGTCTTGCCGCAGCCATTGGAGCCGAGAAAACCGAAGATCTCGCCCCGGCGGATGCGGAAACTGACATCCTTGACCGCGACGAAGTCGCCGAAGCGCAGCACCAGATTCTTCGCTTCGATGGCGATGTCGTTCTCGTCGACGTCCAGCGGCGGAATGACCACCGGGGCGTGACCGCGCTTGCGCTCTTCCGGCAGCAACGCAACGAAGGCCTGCTCCAGCGAGGTACTGCCGGTCTGCTCCAGCAGCTCGGCGGGGGTACCAGTGGCGAGGATGCGCCCGGCGTCCATGGCCACCAGCCAGTCAAAACCCTGGGCTTCGTCCATATAGGCGGTGGCCACCACTACGCTCATCTGCGGACGTTGCCGACGGATACTCTCGATCAGCTCCCAGAACTGGGCCCGCGCCAGCGGGTCAACCCCGGTGGTCGGCTCGTCGAGGATCAGCAGATCAGGATCGTGGATCAGTGCGCAGCACAGCCCCAGCTTCTGCTTCATGCCGCCGGACAGTTTGCCCGCCGGACGCGCCAGAAAGTCGTGCAGACCGGTGGCAATGGTCAGCTCGTCGATGCGCCGACGGCGCTCCGCCGCATCATGGCCGAACAGCCGGGCAAAGAACTGCAGGTTCTCCTCCACCGACAGGGTCGGGTAGAGGTTGCGCCCCAGGCCCTGGGGCATATAGGCGATACGCGGGCATACCCGGTTGCGGTGGCCCCATTCGGCCATGTCGCCGCCGAGCACCTGCACTCTGCCCTGCTGTATGCGCCGGGAACCGGAAATCAGCGCCAGCAGGCTGGACTTGCCGACCCCGTCCGGGCCGATCAGGCCGACCATGCAGCCGGCCGGCACCGTCAGGTCAATGCCATCCAGTGCCCGGGTCTTGCCATAGTCCAGACGCACGCCCTGCAAGCGGGCGACAGAGTCACTCATCGGCCAGCAGCTTCAACAGCTCATCGGATACCGCCAGCTCCGGCGGCCAGGGCGCATCGGCATCCAGCTTCAGCCAGGCCACACCCGGCACCCCGGTCTTGACCTGTTCCAGGTAGCGTTCGAGCAGCGCCGGCGGAATCTGGGCGCGCACCCGGAACATCAGTTTCTGTCGCTCACTGGCGGTCTCGACGGTCTTGGGGGTGAACTGGGCCTGGCTGGCAACGAAGGAGACGCGAGCCGGAATCACGTGATCCGGCACGGCATCCAGCACCAGACGGGCTTCGCTGCCAAGCGCCAGACGGCCGGCCACCACCTCCGGGACGAAAAAGGTCATGTAGACGTCGGCCAGGTCCAGCAGATTCAGCACCCGCCCACCGGCCCCCAGCACCTCGCCCGGCTGGGCCACGCGCACCTGTACCCGGCCGTTGCGCGGCGCCTTGAGTTCACTGTCGGTCAGTTCGACCTGAATGCGGTTGATGGTTGCCTGAGTGGCGGCTACCCGGGACTCGGCCCCGCTCTGCTGCGCCCTGGCGGCTTCGACCGCTGCCTGGGCCGCCAGTACCTGGGCCCTGGCCGCTGCCACCGCAGCCTCGGCACTGCGCGCCCGGGCGCGGTCGTCATCCAGTTGCTGGCGGGATACCGAGCCGTCCCGGGCCAGCACCTCGGTACGCGCACTGCGCTGGGAGGCGGCCTGGTGTTCGGCCTCACGCTGTGCCACCAGCGCCTGCGCCGCGGCCACGTCGCTTTCCCGCAGACTGATCTGCGCCCTGGCGGCGGCCACCGCCTGAATGGCTTCCTGGTGGGCGGCCTGGGCCTCCTCCAGCTGGGCCTGCAGGCTGTCGATCTGCATCCGCGCCAGCACCTCCCCGGCCTGCACGAAGTCGCCCTCGCGCACCAGAATTTCCTCGACCCGGCCCGCCAGCTTGGTGGCGATGTCTATCTCGGTGGCCTCGATGCGACCGTTGCCGCTGATAAAGCCCTCCCCCGGGCCCTGATGCACATACTGGGACCAGGTGTACCAGCCCAGCAGCGTCAGAATGCCAATGACCAGAAGAGCCAGCATGCGTTTACCGGAGAGCACAGAAGAAGCCATGGATAATCCTCGGTGGTTGCCTGTCAGCCAACTCTAAGCCAAACCCGGGCCCGGCTGAATGCCCTGGGTCAACTCGCTGCACGATAGCGGCAGAAAATACCAGCCGCGCTACTCAGGCTGGCGCGCCACCCTGGTACCGGCACGGCCCTGAAGAATATCCAGCGCATCTTCCAGCCGCCCGATCGCACTGAAACCACCCTGCTCGGCAAAGTCAGCGGCAGCGGCCACCTTCGGGCCCATGGATCCCGCGGGCAGATCCATGGCCCTGGCCTGCTCCACCGTCAACCGGCGGATGGGGGCGGCCTGGTCTGTACCGAAGTTCCGGTAGATGGCATCCACATCGGTCAGCAGCAAGAGAGCATCGGCATTGAGCTGTCGGGCCAGCAGCGCGCTGGCGGCGTCCTTGTCGATGACCGCCTCGACCCCCAGGCTGCTGCCATCGTCCCGGCGGATGATGGGAATGCCGCCGCCACCGGCGCAGATCACCACCACCCCCTGCTCCAGCAGCAATCGGATGACGCGGATATCGGGGATGTCCAGCGGTGTCGGTGAGGGCACCACACGCCGCCACTTGTCGCCATCCCGGGCGATATGCCAGCCTAGCGCATCAGCCCGGGCCTGCGCTTCGTCCCGCTCATACACCGGGCCGATGAACTTGGTGGGGTTGGCAAAGGCGGGGTCGTGCTGATCGACCACCACCTGGGTCAGCAGGGTCGCCACAGCCGGCTCATGGCCCAGCGCGTTCTCCAGTTCCTGCTCGATGACATAGCCGATCATGCCTTCGGTTTCGGCCCCCAGCATGTCCAGCGGGTAGGGCTCGTCCGGCTTGTAGGCCGCCGTGCGCAGGGCCAGCAGGCCGACCTGGGGGCCGTTGCCATGGGTGATCACCAACTGATGACCGGCGCGGATGATCGCCGCCAGCCCCTCGGCGGCAATCTGCACGTTGGCGCGCTGGGTGCGCGCAGTCAGGGGTTCGCCCCGTTTCAACAGGGCGTTACCGCCCAGGGCTGCAACAACCAGCATGGTCAACCTCCCAGGGTGGCCACCAGTACCGCCTTGATGGTGTGCATGCGGTTTTCCGCCTGGTCGAAAACGATCGAGGCGGGGCTTTCGAATACCTCGTCGGTGACTTCCATGGCGCAAATGCCGAACTTCTGCTCGATCTCCCGGCCGATCGAGGTCTCGGTGTTATGGAAGGCCGGCAGACAGTGCATGAAACGCACCCGGGGATTGCCGGTTCTGGCCATCAGCTGCGCGTTGACCTGATAGGGCAGCAGCAGCTTGATACGCTCGGCCCACTTTTCCTCCGGCTCTCCCATGGACAGCCAGACGTCGGTGTAGACGAAATCCACCCCCGCCACGGCGCGGTCGATGTCCTCGCTGATCAGGATGCGCGCGCCGGTGGTACTGGCAATCTGCTCAGCCTGCCGGCGGATCCCGGCGTCAGGCCAGCAGCCGGGTGGCGCGCACAGGCGTACATCCATGCCCATCTTGGCGCCGCCGATCAGCAGGCTGTCGCCCATGTTGTTGGCCGCATCGCCGATGAACACATAGGAGATGTCCCGCAGCGGTTTCTGCGCATGCTCCTGCATGGTCAGGAAGTCCGCCAGCACCTGGGTGGGGTGAAATTCATCGGTCAGGCCGTTGTAGACGGGTACCCCGGCATATTCGGCCAGCTCCTCGACAACGGCCTGGCCGTAGCCGCGGTATTCGATGGCGTCGTACATCCGACCAAGCACCCGCGCGGTGTCCCTGACCGACTCCTTGTGCCCCAGGTGGGTGCCGCTCGGCCCCAGGTAGGTGACATGGGCGCCCTGATCATAAGCCGCCACCTCGAAGCCGACCCGGGTACGTGTGGAGTCCTTCTCGAAAATCAGGGCGATCTCCTTGCCGAGCAGTTGCGGCACTTCGGTACCGGCATACCTGGCGGCCTTGAGGTCGGCGGCCAGTTTCAGCAGAAAGCCGATCTCAGCCGGGGTGAAGTCCTTCAGGGTGAGGAAGCTGCGGTTCTTCAGATTGAAAGCCATGGATCAGCACCTGTCAGGTCAGAGGGCATCGCGGATGGTCGGGCAGCTCATGCAGCGCCCGCCGCCGCGGCCCCGGCCAAGCTCGGCACCAGGAACCTGCAGCACCTGGATCCCGGCGGCCTCCAGCGCGGCGTTGGTGTCGTCATTGCGGTCGTAGCCGATGACCACCCCGGGGCTGAGCGCCAGCACGTTGTTGCCGTCGTTCCACTGCTCGCGTTCACGCTCGGCGGGGGTGTCCCCACCGGTGGGCACCACCACCAGCGATTCGCAACCCAGCATATCGGCGACCACATCGAACATCGGCCGCGGATCACGGCTGAAGGAAATATGCTTGCCGCCCTTGCCGGGACGGATGTCATAGCAGAGGATCTGGTCGGTCACTTCACGGAAGGCGGTGACCACATTGCCGCCACAGAAGGTGAACACCGTATCCAGGTGCATGGACGCGCGACTGCTGGGCATCTGGCAGGCCACAACCCGGTTGACTGTACCCCGCTCGAACAGGGCGTTGGCCAGTTGGCCGATCGCCTGCGGCGAGGTGCGCTCGCCCATGCCGATGAGCACGCTGCCGTTGCCGACCGGCATGATGTCGCCGCCCTCCAGCGTCGCCAGTCCGTAGTCCCTGAGCGGGTCGCCCCACACTGTTTCCACCTTGCCGGCGAATTTGGGATGGAAGCGGTAGATCGCTGCCATCAGCAGGGTCTCCGGCTGGCGTGCGGCCCAGTACATCGGGTTCAGCGACACGGCGTCATGGATCCAGGCACTGGTATCGCGGGTGAACAGGAAGTTGGGCAGCGGCGGCAGGATGAAGCCAAAGGGCCCCAGGTGGTTGCCGAACAGGCCACTGGGGTTGAACGGCAGGTCGCTGACCTGCAGGCCGCCGATCAGGAACTCCGCCAGCCGCTCGCCCGGCAGCGCGTCCATCCAGGCTCGCAGGTCGGACACCATGCCCACACCCACATGGTTCCAGGTGATGCGGTTATCCAGAATCCAGGCCCGCGCCTCGTCGATATCCAGCGTCTGCGCCAGCAGCTCGTTGACATCCAGAACCTCCACCCCGCGCGAGCGCATCAGGGATACGAACACATCGTGGTCCTTCTGCGCCTGCTTGACCCAGAACACGTCGTCGAACAGCAAGGTGTCGCAGTTGCTCGGGGTCAGGCGACGGTGGGCCAGTCCGGGGCGGCAGACGATCGCCTGCCGCAGGATGCCGGTTTCCGAATGAACACCCAGTCTGTACTCGGTCATGCCTCAACCCTCACAGGAAAGTGCCCAGGCTGATCACCAGAGTGATGAACAGGGAAAGAATCAGCAGCAGCGGCCAGATGAAGACCAGCCAGCGATCATAGGACACCCGGGCAATGGCCAGGCCTCCAATCACCACCGCGAAGGTCGGGTTGATCAGGTTCACCAATCCGTTGGCGGACTGGTAGGCGGTCACCACCAGATCCCGATCGACGCTGGCAAAGTCCGCCAGCGGCGCCAGAATGGGCATCGACAGTACCGCCAGTCCGGAGGACGAGGGTACGAAGAAGCTCATGCCGATCTCGATCCAGAACATGAGATTGATGAAGGCCAGCTCCGACAGGCCGCCGAGGCTGTTCTCGGCGCTGTGCAATATGGTGTCGGCGATCATGCCCTGCTCCATGATCACCACGATCCCGCGGGCCAGACCGACCACCAGCGCCACGCCGAGCAGGTCCCGTGCGCCATCGACAAAGCTGCCGGTCAGCCGCTTCTCGCCCAGCCGACCAACCAGGCCGATGACGATGGCGGCACCCAGAAACAGCGCGCCCATATTGGCCATCCACCAGCCCTGGGAGGAGACGCCCCAGATCATGACCACGAAGGTCAGGGCAAAGATGACCAGCACTATCTTCTGGGTCATGGTCAGGCGCACCGCTTCCAGGTCGTCATGACCGCTGAGAAACAGCTGACGATGGGCTTCGAGCTGCCTGGCCACCGCCGAACGGGACGGGTCAGCCTTGACCCGCGCGGCATAGCGCATGACATAGGCAATGCAGATGGCGAGCCCGCCGATCAGCAGCACCATGCGCAGCATCATGCCGTCGGTAAAGGGGATGTTCGCTGCGTTGGAGGCAATGACGGTGGCGAAGGGGTTGATGGTGGAACCCAGCACACCTACGCCGGAACCGATCAGGATGATGGCGACCCCGGTGACCGCATCATAACCGGCGGCGATGATGATCGGGATGAGGATGATGTAGAAGGCCAGGGTTTCCTCGGCCATGCCGTAGGTGGTACCGCCTATTGCAAACAGTACCATGAGGATGGGGATCATCCATATCTCCCGGCCCTTGAGACGCTGCATGACGCTCTTGACGCCGGTGTCTATGGCGCCGGTGGCGTTGACCACCCCGAGAAAACCACCGAGAAAGAGCACGAACAGGGCCACATCGATGGCGTTGGCGGCATAGCTGTCGGGGTCGTAGAAACCGGCGGTGGGTGCCAGCATGACGTCGACAAAGCCCTGGGGGCTGGGCTCGACCAGCTGGTAGGTACCGGGGATCGCCACCTCGCGCTCGATCTCCTCGTTCATCACCCGCTCGTACTGGCCGGCGGGAATGACCCAGGTCAGCGCCGCGACAACGGCGATCAGCAGAAACAGGACGGTGTAGGCTGTCGGAAATCGGCTTGCCAGCACATCTTCCGTATCCTGTTGTTTTACTTGTCCTTCATTCATTGTCATTTCTCCTTGCCCTTGGGCCTCACCGAAGACTGCCTGCGACTGCAAAGCCGGGATATATCGGTCAGCCAGCGCGACCTGGCTGGGAGTTCTTTATCCCCAGCATAGACCTGGCTGGCGGGAACACCATGACATGGGTCAATAAAAGCGGAGTCCTGCGCAGGCCCCGATGGGACTGGCCTCGGGAAGAATCCGGCCCGGATGGGCAGCGACGCCGCGCCCCGGAACGTCGAGCAGCAGCTTGATGGGGGGATGGGCGTAGCGCAGGCGCGCTACGCCACTGTGAGCTGCCCGCTCTTTCCAAAGCGCCGCAGGCGCAGGGCGTTGCCGAGCACGAAGACACTGGACAGGGCCATGGCGCCGGCGGCGAACATGGGGGACAGCAGTAGACCGAAGGCGGGATAGAGCACTCCGGCGGCTACGGGGATGAGTGCCGTGTTGTAGGCAAAGGCCCAGAACAGGTTCTGGCGGATATTGCCTATGGTGGCCCGGGACAGGGCAATGGCGGTGGGTACGCCGCGCAGGTCGCCGGACATCAGCACCACATCCGCCGCCTCCATGGCCACGTCGGTGCCCGTGCCTATGGCCAGCCCCACATCCGCCTCGGCCAGTGCCGGGGCGTCGTTGATGCCGTCGCCGACAAAGGCCAGCCGGCCATGCTCGGCCTTGAGCCGACGCACCGCCTCGACCTTGCCCTCGGGCAGCACCTCGGCAATCACCTCGTCGATGCCCAACCGGTCGGCGATGGCGCGGGCGGTGATCTGGTTGTCGCCGGTGATCATCGCCACCCTGAGCCCGAGCCGGTGCAGCGCCCCGATCGCCTCCGGGGTGCCGGACTTGATCGGGTCAGCCACGGCGAGGATGGCCGCCAGATGCCCGTCCACTGCCGCATACAGCGGCGACTTGCCCTCGCGGCCCAGGCGCCCGGCGGTATCGGCAAACACCGCCACATCCAGCCCCAGCTCACGCATGTAGCGGTCAGCGCCAACCTGCACCTGCCGCCCCTGCGCACGGGCGCGCACGCCCATGCCGGTCACCGATTCGAAATCCGTCAATTCCGGCAGGCTGAGCCCCTCCTCCACGGCGGCCTCGACTATCGCCCGGGCAATGGGGTGTTCCGAGCGCGACTCCACCGCCGCGACCAGCGCCAATACTGCCGCCCGGTCAAATCCCTCGGCCAGCTCCAGATCGGTGAGCACCGGATGCCCTTGGGTCAGGGTGCCGGTCTTGTCCACCGCCACCACAGCGGCATCCCTGAGCAGTTGCAGTGCCTCGCCCTTGCGGAACAGCACACCCAGCTCGGCGCCCCGCCCGGTGCCGACCATGATCGAGGTCGGCGTGGCCAAGCCCATGGCGCAGGGACAGGCGATGATCAGCACCGCCACCGCATTGACCAGCGCAAAGGTCAGCGCCGGCTGCGGACCGACCAGCAGCCAGACCAGAAAGGTCAACAGGGCCGCCCCCATCACCGCCGGCACGAACCACATGGTGACCCTGTCGACCACCGCCTGGATCGGCAGCTTGGAGCCCTGGGCCTGCTCTACCAGACGGATGATCTGCGCCAGCACCGTCTGCCCACCCACGGCAGTGGCGCGCAGGATGAAGGCCCCGGTCTGGTTCACGGTGCCGCCGACCAGCTGGCTGCCCGGGGTCTTTTCCACCGGCACCGGCTCGCCGGTGATCATCGACTCGTCCACATAGCTGCGGCCATCAAGCAGCTCACCGTCCACCGGGATACGTTCCCCCGGTCTGACCTCGAGCAGATCGCCGGTCTGCACCTCGGTCACCGGCACATCGACCAGCTGCCCATCCCGCTGCACATGGGCCACCCTGGGCTGCAGCCCGACCAGCCGCTGGATCGCCTCGGAGGTACGCCCCCGTGCGCGGGCCTCCAGATAGCGGCCCAGCAGGATCAGGGTGATGATGACCGCCGCCGCTTCGTAATAGACGTTGACCGTCCCGGAGGGCAGCAGCGCCGGCAGGAAGGTCGCCACCAGCGAGTAGCCATAGGCCGCCGCCGTGCCCACCGCCACCAGCGAGTTCATGTCCGGAGCCAGGCGCAGCAGCGCCGGTATGCCCTGCTGGTAGAAGCGCCGCCCCGGCAGGATGAGCAGCAGACTGGTCAGCACGAACTGCAGGTACCAGCTGTTCTGCATGCCGATGGTGCGGTCCACCAGGTGATGCATGCCGGGAATCAGGTGCGAGCCCATTTCAATGACGAACACCGGCAGGGTCAGTACTGCGGCAGTCAGCAGGTCACGCCACAGCGCCCGGCGCTCGCCCTCCCTGCGGGCGGCATCGACTTCAGCGCTCGCCTCACCCAGCAACTGCCCGGGATAGCCGGCCCGGCTGATGGCATCCAGCAGCGCCTGTTCACTGGCCACACCCTGGACGCTGGCCCGCTCGGTGGCCAGATTCACCGCCACCCCGGTCACCCCGGGCACCGCCCTGAGCACCCGCTCGACCCGGCCGACACAGGAGGCGCAGCTCATGTTCCGTACTGCCAGCTCGGTTGTGGCAGCCGGTACCCGGTAGCCGGCCTTCTCCACCGCCTGCACCAGTGCGGTGGTATCCAGCGCCGCGGCGGCACGGATGTCCGCCCGCTCGGTCGCCAGATTCACCGCCACCGACTCGACACCTTCGACCCCGGCCAGCGCCTTCTCCACCCGGCGCACGCAGGAGGCGCAGGTCATGCCCTCGATCGGCAGGCTGAGGCTGGCGGATTGCATGCGGCTGGCGGAGAGAGTCATCGGGCACCCTGTTGTGGAACTGACGATGGGGAAAGAGTAGACCTTGCCATGATGTCAGGGTCAATTGAAGTGCGGCTTTCGGACGCGTCGAGTATCAGCTCGATGTGAGTGTTGGTGTGGCACAGGGGTGCTGCACCCCGTGGACGAGCTGGTGCTCGTCCTTCCCAGGGCGCTGTGGCGGCGATGTCGCTCCCGGGGACGTCACCTCCGGGAACGTCGTTCCTGGGAACGTCGAGTACCAGCTCGATGTGAGTGGTGGTGTGGCGCAGGGGTGCTGCACCCCGTGGACGAGCTGGTGCTCGTCCTTCCCAGGGCGCTGTGGCGGCGATGTCGCTCCCGGGGACGTCACCTCCGGGAACGTCGTTCCTGGGAACGTCGAGCACCAGCTCGATGAGAGTGTTGGCGTGGCACAGGGGTGCTGCACCCGTGGACGAGCTGGTGCTTGATGAGATGGTCTCCTCCCTCTCCCTTCTACGGCGTCGATGCGCCAAGAGATAGATGCTATGCATCTACTGGAACCGAACGGAGACAGGAGGAGACCATGAACCAATCTATGACAATTGGCATCGACCTGGCAAAGCACGTTTTCTTCGTTGCCGCCCTTGATGGCTCTGGCAAACCACCTCGGCGCAAGAAGCTTCGCCGCCATGAGGTGCTGTCATTTCTGGCCAATCATCCGGGGGCTGTCGTTGGCATGGAGGCTTGCTCCGGCGCGCACCACTGGGCCAGGGAGATACGCGCGTTGGGTCATGGTGTGCAGCTGTTGCCAGCACAGCATGTCAAAGCCTACCTGCGTGGCCAGAAGAACGATCACAACGACGCGCTTGCCATTGCTGAGGCGGTTCAGCATGGCCGTATTCGTTGCGTTGAGATCAAGACGGTCGATCAGCAGCTGGACCAGAGCCTGCATCGTCTGCGCCAAGCGCTGGTGACTGAACAGACGGGGTTGATCAACCGGACTCGAGCCTTGCTCGCAGAGCACGGCGTGGATCTGCCTGAGGGTAAGCACCGCTTCAGGCAGGCGGTCATCGCACAGTTGGAAGATGCGCAGAACGGCCAGCCATGGCGCCTGCGGGGCCTGCTGGGCCGACAGTATCAGCTGTTCATCGCGCTGGAGCAGGAGCTCGCTTGGTACGAACGCGAAATCAAAACCAAGGCCGCAGAAAACGAAGCCTGTCAGCGCTTGATGAGCGTGCCGGGCTACGGCCCTATCGTCAGCAGCGCCTTCTATGGCCGGCTAGGGAGTGGCCAGCAGTTCCGTTGCGGTCGTGATGTGGCTGCGGCTCTCGGGCTGGTACCCAAGCAGTACAGCACTGGCGGTAAGACTGTGCTCGGCGGTATCAGCAAGCGTGGGGATAGACACCTCAGGGCGCTGCTAGTGCATGGCGCCAGAGCCGTTGCCCGTTACGCCAAAGAGCGTGACGACAGACCAAGTCGCTGGGTTTGCAGCCTGATCGAGCGACGAGGCTACAACAAGGCAGTCGTGGCACTGGCCAACAAGCTGGCACGCATCGGCTGGGCAGTAGTGGTTCGAGGGCAACCATACCAAGCCATTGCGGCCTGAAGCGCAGCAGCCACACACTCGATCTAACCAAGAGGTAACGCACTCCCCCAGGTTGCGAAGGCAATCAGCAGATGGTGGTAATACAGGTCAAACCGATGTATCGAAAACCTGAGGAGGGTCATGGTCATACAGGCCGCGAGCTCGATAAGGACGATACGTGGCGACTGCTCATCGAGGCCCGCAGCACTGTGCTGCACACTGAGGCCGGATATACGACAGACAACCTGCTCTTGCCATCAAAGCTGATGCCTTGCAATGAGGGAGGAGACCATATACGTCCCTCCCAGGGCTCTGCGGCGGCGATGTCGCTCCCTCCCGGGGCTGGTCGTCGCTATCCCATGGCCCTACACTGGTCGGAGATCATTTTCCCGGAGCTGCCATGAAAACCCTGCCCGAGCATCTGCGTTTTACCACCGGCCATTGCCGCTTCGGCGGGTTGCTGCTGGCGGTCTCCGATGATGGGGTAGCGGCCATTCTGCTGGGGGATGAGGACGCCGCCATGGTCGCAGACCTGCAGCAGCGTTTTCCAAGCACAACGCTGAAGCAGGACAGTAAAGATCTGGAACAGGACATGCAGGCCCTGCTGGCCTATGTGGATCACCCGCTGGGCCGGCTGCAACTGCAACGCCCGCTGGCGGCCCGCGGCAGTGAATTCCAGAAGAGGGTCTGGGCGGAGCTGTCACGCATCCCGGCCGGTCAGACCATCACCTATACCGAGCTGGCCAGACGGGTCGGCAACCCCGCCGCAGTACGCGCCGTGGCCGGCGCCTGCGCGGCCAACCCGCTGGCCATGGTCGTACCCTGCCACCGGGTGCTGCGCAGCGATGGAGGCATTTCGGGCTATCGCTGGGGTGTGGACAGAAAGCTCAGGCTGATCGAGCTGGAGCGGGAGCTGGCGGCAGGAAGCGGCGCCTAGCGCCGCTGCACTGCAACCCCCTCATCGAGCTGGTGCTCGACGTTCCCGGGAAAGACGTCGCCGCCGGAGTGCCTGGGAGGGACGTATATGGTCTCCTCCCTCATTGCAAGGCATTCAACAGTCAATGACAAGAGCAGGTTGTCTGTCGTATATCCGGCCTCCATGTG
>NZ_FOYD01000005.1:183020-259929 GCF_900115905.1 Halopseudomonas formosensis | reverse complement strand
GACGGCGTTGTCGAGGATCTGCTTGAGCACCGAGTTCTTTTCTTCCTCGGTCAGCTTCCTGTCCACGCTGGTGTGCTTGGTAATCGCAGCCTTTACTGCCGACAGGAAGGCTACCTCCTTATGGTAGGTCCGAGCCTGATCGAGGGTGCTGCACAGGCTGTAAGCCTTGTTCAGAGCCAGCACCGTATCGAGGAAGCGTTTCTTGCCGTCCTCCAGCCCGAGCACGTGGTTGGCTGCCGGTACCAGCAGCTTGTGCGGTTGATCTTCGAAGCCGCTGTAGTCGAAGCCCTTGCTGTTCGGTCCGGGCGCAAACATGCCATGGATGATATCCAGCTTTTCGAGCATGACGGCGAAGGCTTCTTCCGCGCTGTGCGTGGGTTCGCCGCGGCCTTTGGCGTCGGTGTAGGTTTTCAGCGCCTGTTTTAACTCGTTGGCGATGCCGATGTAGTCCACCACCAGCCCGCCGGGCTTGTTCTTGAATACCCGGTTGACGCGGGCGATGGCCTGCATCAGGTTGTGGCCCTTCATGGGCTTGTCTATGTACATGGTGTGGCAGCACGGGGCGTCGAAACCGGTCAGCCACATGTCCCGGACGATGACCAGCTTCAGCGGGTCGTTGATATCCTTGAAGCGTTTTTCGAGTCGCTTCTTGGTTTGCTTGTTGTAGATATGGGGCTGCAGGGCGGCCTTGTCCGATGCGGACCCGGTCATGACAATCTTGATAGCGCCTTTTTCGGGGTCTGGGTCGTGCCACTGCGGGCGCAGCGCGACGATTTCGTCATACAGCTGCACGCAGATGTCCCGGCTCATGGCCACGATCATGGCCTTGCCGTCCATCATGGCGGTACGTGTTTCGAAGTGCTCCACGAGGTCTGCCGCAACCTGACGCAAGCGCGGTCCTGCACCAACCAGTTTTTCCAGTCGGCTCCATTCACCCTTGGTTCTTTCCCGCTGGGTAACGTCTTCCTCGTCCTCCACGATGTCATCCACCTGATCTGACAGGGCTTCGATTTCATCGTGATTGATATCCAGTTTTGCCAGGCGTGACTCGTAATAGATAGGCACGGTGGCACCGTCATCTACTGCGTCCTGGATATCGTAAATGGATACGTAGTCACCAAAGACCGCGCGGGTGTCCTTGTCTTCCGTTGCGATAGGCGTACCGGTAAAGCCAATAAAAGAGGCATTCGGCAGGGCATCACGCATGTGCTTGGCATAACCGAATTTATAGCTACCATCCTGCTTCAAGGTGGCCTTCAGACCATATTGGCTCCGGTGAGCCTCGTCGGAAATCACCACTATGTTGTGGCGGTCGTTCAGGATCGGGTGGCCGCTTTCGTCTTCCAGCAGCGCGAACTTCTGCACTGTGGTGAAAATGATGCCGCCGGATTCGCGCTCGGCCAGCAGTTGGCGCAGGGTATCGCGATCGTCCGCCTGAACCGGCTCTTGCTTGAGCAGCTCCCGGGCGGCAGAGAAGGTGGCAAACAGTTGACCGTCGAGGTCATTACGGTCGGTAACCACAACGATGGTCGGGTTGTTCAGCTCCGGCTGCTGCAGCAGCATCCCCGCGTAGCAGCACATGGAAATGCTCTTGCCTGAGCCCTGGGTGTGCCAGACCACGCCCGCTTTCTTGCTGCCGGGCGCGACCTCGGTGCCGTAGGTGGCGCGCCGTTCCCTGAGCTCCTTTTCCGGTACGGATGCTGCAATAATGGTGGCCCTGACGGCCTCGCGCACCGCGTGGAACTGGTGGTAACCGGCGATTTTCTTGATCAGCTTCTCGGAGTCCGTCTCGAACAGGACAAAGTAGCGGATATAGTCGAGCAGCAGCTCGCGATCGAAGAAGCCGCGCACCATGGTTTCCAGCTGCCACTCCAGCAGCGGTTTGTCGTCTTCGTGCTTGATTGTGCGCCAGGGCATGAAGCGCTCCTGGCTGGCTGTGAGCGCGCCTACCCGGGCGTTGTAGCCGTCACTGATCACCAGGGCTTCGTTGTAGATGAACAGCTCCGGCAGCTCGTCCTTGTAGGTCTGAATCTGGTTGAAGGCATCCCAGATACTGACGTTTTCCGAGGTGTGGCTTTTCAGCTCAAGTACGGCCAGGGGCAGGCCGTTGATGAAGCAGATGATGTCGGGGCGGCGCGGTTGCTTGCTGCCCTGCAGGGTGAACTGACTGATGGCGCGAAAGCGGTTGGCTTCGAGCTGCTCGAAGTCGATCAGCAGGGCATGGTCGTGGATGATGCGCTCGTCCAGCTTGTAATCCACCGGCACGCCATCCAGTAACAACCGGTGAAAGGCACGGTTACTGACTGTGGTGTCCAGGCTCGATGGCTGGCGCACCTGGGAGATCGCCTGTTCAACGGCGGAGTCTGGCAGGTGCGGGTTGATCCGCCGAATGGCCGCTTCCAGATCAGCCAGCAGCAGTACCTGGCGATAATCACTGCGCTCCGGAGCGATACCATCCGGCGCCAGATCCGGGCCATGGCCCAGCTCCCAACCACCTTCGGCGAACCATTCCAGGCATTGCTGTTCCAGTTGATCTTCCGTCATTGACTGCTTCCTTTGGGTACATCTGCCAATATCTTCTCAGGCTACCATTGATCCCATAGTGCTTGTCGGCTCGCCAGTCTGTCGAGTGCTGCTCTGGCCATGCGGTAGGCTTTACATGCAAGCATTATTGCACTAGTATCAGCGCCAATATGACCGGCGCCTCTGCACTTCTGTGTACGCGTCGGTTCTCATTTCTGCCTATTGCTTACGCCACACCGGCCAGTTCTCCCAGCCCTCTACCACACCCATATCCTTCAAGCTCAGCTGCTGGTTTGCCAATCTGGGAAACTCTTCTGCCAACAAAGCCTTGTACCGGTCACCCCAGCTGGAATTGGGACAGATCACCCGCATCAGCTGCTGGATCAGGCAGAAGTAGAAGAATGGCCGGGAAGGTTTCAACTCCTTCGACCAGCCCTCTGGAACCGTTGATATTTCCACCACGTTGATATTCCACAGGCGGCTGTGGTGCGCCGAAACATTGCGGATGAAGTTCAGGCTGCGTAACCACTGAGCAAAGGCCTTGCCAGTTGGTGCACCGTAAATGGCTGCAATAGTCTCCTGATCCTCATGTGCCATGCCGGAAAACAGCTTGGATAGCGCGCCAAAGTCCAATACCTCTATCGCCACCCAGATAGGTAAGCTGCCGTAATGAGTCATGTGGTGTGCGACGAAGGGTTCTTTACGTGCGCGCTGGAGCAGAGCGTGGTATTTGGCCAGCCACAGGTCATGTTCTGTTTTTCCTTTGTCAGGGCCAGCTTTGAATGGGCGACGTGCAAACTTGCCGTGCAGGCAATCGGGGTTCTCATGCGCTCGCGGGTCGCGCTGGCCCAACAGGTGAGCCACATCCACCCGTACGGCCATTTCGATACGCTCCAACGCATCCAGTGCCAGCAGACGGAGTTTCTTATCGAAAACGTACAGCTTAACCACATCCTCAAAGCGGCTGCCAGGGACAAAACGGTCGTCGCGTACGGGGCGATCCTGCCTGGCTGATGCTGTCCGGTCTATTTCCCGCAGTGGATACCAATATCCGCTCAAGCGGTAGTAGCCCAGTCGTTTGAGGTAGCCCAGCGCTGCTGCGCGGTCTTCCACCTGAAGCCCGCGCCCACGCAGTTGTTCCAACTGATCAGAAAACGATAGCCATGGCTTCAGTGGTTTCAATTCAGTGCCTTTGTCCTGTTACTGGTTCTTCAGGTTTTGCCTGATCACCCCGAGGGGTGCGCTCAAGGCGGCTTCCAGCCGGGTCATATGCTCCACCAACCACTTGATCATATCCGCCCAATTGTCCTTGTTATAGCCATCCACCGCTCGGGAGTACTGGATACGGCAGGCCTTGCGGTTGGGCAGGGGCTGCCATTCCAGCTCGGCACCAAATGCCGCCTCGATCTGCTCCTTCTGAGCGAACAGTTGGTCGAACACCAGCTGGTTGGTCTCGGCCTGGGGCCGGGACATGTAAAACTCCACCCGTATCTCGCTTTTGCCGAAGATCAGGTTGAAGGACATGCCAGATAGGCCGGAGCCTGCCGAAAGCCAGTGATCCCGACCTGGGCTTATGTTGTCGAACAGACGGCAGCTGCTCTGAATGAAGGCTTCCAGCGCCTGCTCCCAGAACGCCAGGCGCAGGCCATGGCTGCGGCGTTGCTCATTGCTGGCGCTTTTTTCCTCATCTTCCTTGGCCATCATGCCAATCATGAAGTCCGACGCTTCCGGAGTGGGGATGATCTGTTCCACGTTGAGAAACAGCTCGGTGCCGGCCTGGTAGGGTGTCACCTTGAAGCATTGGCAATTGACCCCGAACTGGCTCAGCCAGAGCACGGTGTTGGTGACTTCCTTGCGGTAGTGGGCCGCCACCAGAATCAGCCGCTGGCTTTTCAGGGTGTTGAGCTGCACGGATTGCAGGTCATCGGCCTGCAGAAACTCCAGCAGCACCCGTTCGGCATTGGCCGGCTCGGCGCCTTCACTTTGCGCCTTCTGGTTCAGATAGCGCTGGAAGATCTCTACTACCTGCTGCTTTTTCAGGTTGGCGCAGTAGCTGGCGTACTTGAGCGCCTGCCACACCACGTCCCGCCCGCTGTCATCCAGCTTGTTTTCGATAATGACCAGATTGCCTTCCTTGTCGATGGCCAGCAGATCGAGCCGCTCGCGAGTGTCGTCGAAGCCGTCGAATTCCTTCTGGATGATCAGCAGTTCGTCGCCGTCACCCTGGGTTAGGGCCTGGGGGTAATTCTCCAGCCATTCCTGCAGGTGTTTGCGCTCGGTGAAGCCGAGGTCGCTGAAGCGTTTCACTTCCAGTGGACTGATGCGGTTGGCGGTGGGGTTGATTTTAAACATCTTCTGTATTCCCCTTAGCCTTTCTTACCCACTCACTTTCCAGAGTGGTCGTTTCTATAATGTGAGTGAGTTCTCCAACAAGTGGTTTTAGCGCGCCAATTTGTTGTCCAACAATGTTCACTGAGTCTACGAGTTTGAGGAGAGGAGGTTTATTTATAAATCCTGGAAGATTGGCATAAGGTTTTACATCTAACAAAAAGCGGTCGGCATACTTTTTCCTGCCTTCTATACTTTGCCACTCAACTCGAATATGGAAAGGCTCTATCGGTTGGTTGGCGCCGTTTCCCATCTCGTCCTTGGGTGAGAAGAGCTGGAAGCCCACAGCAAAGAACATGGATATTTTGTCATCCTGAGGAATGGTTGCTATGGGCCCACGGCGATATGTGCAATCCAATATTATATGGTATCTCGCAAAGTTGTCAGGATCCCCTTCAAATTGAAAGTAAACATCCTTTGCAGATCCGTTTCCAACATTTGCGATGGCTATATTCAGGCCGCCCGTGCCGTCAGGGTGCGGTTCATAATAGGCTATTAGCCTTGGCTCTGATCCAACCTTACGTAGTAGACGATTCTCTCTCCACAGGAAAAAAGTCAGTATTCCAATTGCGAAGGTAGAAAAACCGCTGAGAACTGTCGCAAGGTCTTTCCATGTATCCATACTGCTGACTTTTTGAAAGAATAAAGCTAAGCAATCAGTCATTTATGCGTCCTTCCTTGTTATTTCTAACTCTCCTGATAGAAGTTTGGGGAGAAGTGAGTCGCGTATTGCCGATAACGACTTAGATTCGTTGCCATGGCTCCTTGCTAACCTTAAATATGGGGTGGCAATACGGCCAAAAGCTACCGCGATCTCTTGGGGATAGATTATCCATGGCAGCTCTGCCAAGGCTTTCGCATTGGCACGTTGCCGTCCACTTGTGCCGGTCATCGACTGGATGGCATGTTGTCGAAAGTTTCTATTGCGAGCGATGAAGTAGGAAAGTGATTCGGGGTACGGCTCTTGAGACCTCATGACGATGTATTCAGTCGAACCCCAGCCGACTTGATCGCTATCCAAGAAGTCAACGTAGGCTGTTTTTCCGTTTTCAAGGCAAGGTGTAATTCTCGCCAACAGGCTGTCTCCGTTAATGAATTTGGTGCCACTATTCATTTCGCGCAGAACAATGTCTTCCGCCAAATGGCCAGAAGTGGGGACGTTTTTCATGTCGAGGTAGGGCGCAAGGGTTCCTTTTTTGAGCGATCTGCGTGGGTTGAACTGAATTAGCTCAGAAAGGTGACCAACACTCCACCCCTCCGGAATCTCCCCCAGCTCACTATCCTGCATAGCCGACGGAAACAGCTCGGCGGTGGCGCGCAGCTCGGCGTATTGCTCGGGCTGTTCGGCCTGGAGGCGGGTTAGCTTCTCTTCGCCTTTGCCGGAAATGGCCTGCATGGCGGCAAGCAGGGCGTCTTCCTCGCTGCCACCGGCTTCCAGTGCGGCGATCTTGGCTTTGACCGGCTCGAAATCGACAAACCAGCTTTTGAAGATGGCCTGGGCCATCTGTTCGAGGGTTTGGTTGATGCAGGAGTTTAGGATTTCTTTTTCATCAATTGCTGTGGCTGATGCAACAATTTGCCGTTGCTCTGACCAAGAAGGTAGGCGTATCTCAAGATCTTGAAGACGCTTTGTATCGAGTTTCCCGGCTCCAATACCTGTATGCTCAACCATTTCAAGCAATTTTTTCTCGTTAGCCTTGAGCCAATAATACAAATACATTTCATCGGTTACTTGGCGGGCAGCAAGCTCAGGCTTGACTCTGATAGCCTTCACGTCTTGATTGAAAGCAACGTCTCGCACCGCAATGCCAACAGGAATCCTGTTATGAAGAGTACTTCCTCGCACAAGCAGAAGAATTGAGCCCTTGAGTGCAAGTCGGGAGCCGGATTCTAAGCCTAGCTTCGTGATTTTTAGGTCAGAATTGGAATAACGAGAACCGCCCATCGAGGAGGCGCTAATCCACGGTATTTCATCGCCCCAGCATTCTGGATTCTTCTTTGAAGGAGTCCCACCAGAGAACCAGTCAGTGAGATCGCCCAGCCGATAAAAGGCTGTCTTAGAACTCATACCCCAGCCCCCCAAGATTCCGCTTGATCTCAGCTTCCAGCCGGTCACTCTCAGCAAACTGCTCCCGCAACTGTCCGGTCAATCGCGCCATCTTCTCGGCAAACGGCTCTCCATCGTCTTCCTGCTCCTGAGCACCCACATAGCGACCCGGCGTCAGCACAAAATCATGCTTCTTGATCTCGTCCAGGCTGGAGGATTTGCAGAAGCCGGCGACATCCTCATAGCCCTCGCCACGCTGCCAGGCATGGAAGGTGTCGGCGACTTTGGCGATATCGTCCTTGCTGAAGTCCCGCAGTACCCGATCCCGCATAAAGCCCAGGTTGCGGGCATCGATAAACAGGAACTCTCCCCGGCGGTCACGCTTCTTTTCGTCACGCACTATGCCGTTGGCCTTGTCTTTGGTCAGGAGCCAGATGCAGGCCGGGATCTGGGTGTTGGTGAACAGCTGGCCGGGCAGGGCGACCATGCATTCCACCAGGTCCTCTTCCACCAGGCGCTTGCGGATTTCGCCTTCGTTGTTGGTGTTGGAGCTCATGGAGCCGTTGGCCAGCAGCAAGGCCATGCTGCCGGTGGGCGCCAGGTGGTGGATCATGTGCTGCATCCAGGCAAAGTTGGCGTTGCCCTTGGGCGGAGTACCGTACTTCCAGCGTACGTCGTCGGCCAGGGACTCGCTCCACCAGTCCTTCATGTTGAAGGGTGGGTTGGCCATGACGAAGTCGGCGCGCAGGTCCGGGTGCTGGTCGTCGAGGAAGGTGTCGGCGTTCTTCTTGCCGAAGTTGAAGTCGATGCCGCGGATGGCCATGTTCATGGCCGCCAGCCTCCAGGTGGTGGGGTTGGATTCCTGGCCGTATACGGAGATGTGTTTCTTCTGTTCGGCGGCGTCGTAGTGCTGCTTCTGGGCGTGCTCTTCAATGAACTTGTCGCTGGAAACAAAGAAGCCGCCAGAGCCCATCGCCGGGTCATAAACACGCCCGGAATAGGGCTGGAGCATTTCCACGATCAGGGTGACGATGCTTTTGGGGGTGTAGTACTGGCCGCCCTGCTTGCCCTCGGCCAGTGCAAATTGACCCAGGAAGTACTCGTAGACATGGCCGAGGATGTCCTTGCTGTGCAGGCTCAGCTTTTCGCCGTCGAAGACCGGCTTGGTAAAGGAGGTGTCTGAGAAGGTGTTGATCAGCCCCAGCAGCTTGTCGTTTTCCAACTGGTACTGGCTGATGCGGTTGAGAATGCCCTTCAGCTTTGCGTTGCTCTTCTCGATCTCTTCCAGAGCGTTGTCGATCAGCCAGGACACCGAGCGCAGTTTTACCTCGTTGCCGGCATCGTCCTGCCAGAGCACGGTGCCTGCAGGCAGCACGGCTTTCTCCTTCAGGGTGCTCCAGCGGGCTGGCCTGGGTACCCAGAAGATGTTGGCTTCGCGGTAGTAGTCGAGTACTTCCAGCTCTTCCTGCAGGGCTTGCTGGTATTCCTCATCGCTGCCGAAATCTTCTCTGGGCAGGTAATAGATGTTGTTGTCATCGTTTTGCTGGAAGAGCTCCAGCAGCTGTTCCTGGCGCTCTTCAAAAGCGTCGGATACGTATTTGAGGAAGATCAGCCCCAGTACCACGTGCTTGTAGTTGGCAGCGTCCAGGTTGGCGCGGAGCTTGTCGGCGGCTTTCCAGAGCTTGTCGTCCAAGGCCTTTAGAAACTGTTGTTCTGTGCTATTCATTATTTCCTCTGGTGTTCAAAGCGGTAATTCCCTATTGCTCCACAGAGCCTGTAACCGGGGCCGACGGTGTGCAATGCATCAACGGGCGCGGTCAGGGTGTACTCAACCGAATAAGATAGCGAAGCGGTGAAGCGCAGCACCCATGGGGACGTTCGACCTTAGGCGATCTGATATTGAGCTGCAATTGGTTTGGTATGTCCGCTGTGAGCTGTAAAGAACTGGAACGTCAGTCGGGTTGGGCGCGGGAGCTAATACTCAAAATATCGCTCTCTGCTAAAAGCGAAAAAAATCAGTGGGCACGGTTTGGGCACATTTTGGGCACACGGCTTTTTTCCAGGCTTTTTCAGTGATGGAGGGCAGAGGTCATTCTGACAAAGTGTTTTGAAAAGGCGAGTGAGTACTTATTTTCTGTAGTCGCCGAATTGGGCACAAGAAAAGAGAGCTAGGAGAGTTGTAAGTCGTTGATTTTGAATGGAAATGGCGCACCCGACAGGATTCGAACCTGTGACCCCCGCCTTCGGAGGGCGGTACTCTATCCAGCTGAGCTACGGGTGCGTTATAGGAAAACGCTGCATTCTGACACTTAGCCGCACCGGGGTTCAAGTTGCTGAGTATTGCCTTCGGAGGGCAGTACTCTATCCAGCTGAGCTACGGGTGCGTAAGCGCGGCATGATACCTATTGAATGGCCTTTCGTCCATGCTTTCGATACCGCTTGGGCGTATTGAAGGTGCATCCGGGGTGCGACGCCTTGTCGCTGAATGAGCTTGCAGTTTTGCCGTATGCGGGTTTCGCAGTATACTCGCGCAATTGTCCGGGCACTGTACTTGGGCGCATACCGATAGCCATGATGAGGATGGATAAGTGACGATTGCGAAGAATATTCTGGCTGCTTCTGCGGCCGTGCTTGCCCTGTTCGCTGGCAGCGCCCAGGCGACCACCGATGAGGCGATTGCCGAGCGTATCAAGCCCTACGGTACCGTCTGTGTAGCGGGTGACCCCTGCGCTGAGGCCGTGGCTGCTGCTCCGGCTGGTGAGGCTGCGGGTGAGGCGGCTGGTGGCAATCCGGGCGAGGCGCTGTTCTCTGCCAAGGCCTGCGTAGCCTGCCACAGCGTTGACAACAAGGTTGTCGGCCCGGCCATGAAAGAAGTGGCGGCCAAGTACGCTGGCGATGCTGACCATATCATCAACAGCATCAAGAACGGCTCCCAGGGCAACTGGGGTCCGATCCCGATGCCGCCGAACGCTGTCAACGACGAGGAAGCTGCCCAGCTGGCTGAGTGGATTCTGTCCCTCAACTGAGCTGTGTTGCAGTGATGAAGAAGCCGC
This sequence comes from Halopseudomonas formosensis, assembly GCF_900115905.1. Classification (GTDB taxonomy): domain Bacteria; phylum Pseudomonadota; class Gammaproteobacteria; order Pseudomonadales; family Pseudomonadaceae; genus Halopseudomonas; species Halopseudomonas formosensis. Next base: position 249,918 of record NZ_FOYD01000005.1, on the reverse strand, counting down.
CTGATTGGGCGGCTTTTTTGTTTCCCTCTCTCCCCGGCCCTCTTCCACAACGGGAGAGGGAGGGTGGTGGCGGCTGGATCGGGGTTAACGGCCGAGGAGGCTGCGGATGTCGGCCAGGGCGCTGTTGCCGCGGGCCTGTTTCTGTTCGACGGGGACGTCTTCGGTGCCTTCCCATTCCAGGTCTTCCTGGGGCAGTTCGTCGAGGAAGCGGCTGGGCAGGCAGTCGATGATCTCGCCAAACTGGCGGCGGCGGGCGGCGAAGGTGAAGGTGAGGTTGCGCTTGGCCCGGGTGATGGCGACGTAGGCCAGACGGCGTTCCTCGTCCACGGTGTCGGCTTCGATGCTGGAGCGGTGGGGCAGTATCTCTTCCTCCATGCCCATGACATAGACGTGGGGGTATTCCAGGCCCTTTGAGGCGTGCATGGTCATCAGCTGCACCCGGTCGGCGTCCTCTTCCTCTTCCTGACGCTCGAGCATGTCGCGCAGCACCAGTTTGGCGATGGCGTCCTCGAAGGTGGTCTCGCCGGTTTCGTCCCTTTCCATGGTGGCCTTGAGCGAGTCGAGCAGGAACCAGACGTTGCCCATGCGCTTGGCGGCGATCTCGTCGCTGGAGCAGTTCTGGCGGATCCAGTTCTCGTAGTCCAGGTCGCTGACCATGTCGCGCAGGGCGGCGATGGCGTCGCCCTGCATGCATTGCTGGCGCACGCCCTCGAGCCAGCGGGCGAAGCGTTGCAGGCGCTCAAGGTAGCGCGGCTCCATGTGTTCGGCCAGTCCCATCTCGCCGCAGGCGGTGATCAGGCTGACGCCGCGCTGGTTGGCATAGGTGCCGAGTTTTTCCAGGGTGGCCGGGCCTATCTCCCGACGCGGCACGTTGATCACCCGCAGCAGGGCGTTGTCGTCATCCGGATTGACCAGCAGGCGGAAGTAGGACATCAGATCCTTGACCTCCTGCCGGCTGAAGAAGCTGGTGCCGCCGGACAGGTGGTAGGGAATCTGGTGGTGCTGCAGCTTGAGCTCGATGAGCCTGGCCTGGTGGTTGCCCCGATAGAGGATGGCGAAGTTCTTCCAGGCGATGCCCTGTTTCAGGTGCAGCATCTGGATATCGGTGGCCACCCGTTCGGCTTCGGCATCCTCGTTGCGGCAGCGGATCACCCGGATCGGATCGCCATAACCCAGTTCACTCCACAGCTGTTTCTCGAACACGTGGGGGTTGTTGGCGATCAGGGTATTGGCCGCCTTGAGGATGCGGCTGGTGGAGCGGTAGTTCTGCTCCAGCATGACGACCTTGAGGTTGGGAAAGTCCTCTTTGAGCTGCACCAGGTTTTCCGGGCGGGCGCCACGCCAGGCGTAGATCGACTGGTCGTCATCGCCGACCACGGTAAAGCGTGCCTGGTTGCCCACCAGCATCTTCACCAGCAGGTACTGGCTGGCGTTGGTGTCCTGGTACTCGTCGACCAGCATGTAGCGGATGCGGAACTGCCACTTTTCCAACACATCCGGGTGATCCCGGAACAGCAGCACCGGGATCAGAATCAGGTCATCGAAGTCCACCGCGTTGTACGCCTTGAGCGTGCGGTTGTAGTGCATGTAGACGCTGGCGGCGGTCTGCTGCTGGGGCGTCTTGGCCTGCTGCAGTGCTTCCTCGGGGGTGATCAGGTCGTTCTTCCAGGAGGAGATCTGCGCCTGGATGCCCTCGACACCGTCGTCACCGCCGTAGTCCTTGTGCATCAGGTCGGCAATCAGGGCCTCGGCATCGCGCTGGTCGAAGATGGAGAAGCCGGGTTTGTAGCCCAGGCGCTTGTGCTCCTTGCGGATGATGTTCAGGCCCAGGTTGTGGAAGGTGGAGACGGTCAGGCCCCGGCCTTCGGCGCCGCGCAGCAGCATGCCGACGCGCTCCTTCATCTCCCGGGCGGCCTTGTTGGTGAAGGTGACGGCGACGATGTACTGGGCACGGATGCCGCACTCCTTGACCAGATAGGCGATCTTGCGGGTGATGACACTGGTCTTGCCGCTACCGGCGCCGGCCAGCACGAGCAGGGGGCCGCTGATATAGCGCACTGCTTCCTGTTGACGGGGGTTGAGTTGCGACACGTTGACCTCGAGCAAGGGTGGGCGCGCAATTCTAGCATAGGGTATTCTCTGCGCTGCGCCTGATGCCTCGACAGGGGATCCGGCAGGCGCTAACCTGCACAAACTCGGACATCTGATCATGTCCGAGCCGAGGAGAGAGATTGTTTATCGACAGACCATTGCAACGGATTGTGCTGCTGGATGCGAACGGTGCGGCCGACGGCCTGGTTGACCGTTTGCGGCTCACCGGCGCTGCTGAGGTATTGATTGCCTCGGACTGGTCGCAGGCACTGTCGATGGCCACCGACCCGGACACGCTGGTGCTCTTTGATGAGGTATTCCAGCCGGTGCCGGATCTGTGCACCGTGCCCGTGGTCAATCTTGCCCGGCAACCAGAGGGAGGTGTGCAACCGGTGGCAGGGGTGGACAGCATCTATCGCCATGCCAGCGTTGCAGAGCTGCTGCGTTGCCTGCGCTACGCCCGTGACCGCCACGAGATGCTCAATGCACTGGCCCGGGCTGCGACGGACGATCCCCTGACCGGTTGCAGCAACCGCCAGATGCTGCAGGACCGACTCAAGCACGGCATGCAGCGCGCGCTGCGCGCCAACCAGCCGCTGGCGGTGCTGGTGCTGGATCTGGACAACTTCAGCCACGTCAACGATTCCCTCGGCCACGCCGCCGGGGATGCCATCATCCGCCAGGTGGCCGACCGTCTGCGGGGTGTGCTGCGCTCCACCGATACGGTGGGTCGCATCGGCAGCGACGAGTTTGCGGTGATCGTCGAGGAGTACGGCAACGCCGCCAACCTGATGCACGTGGTGAAGAAGATAGTCACCACCCTCAGCGAGCCCTTCGGCACCGGTACCGACAGCACCCTGCTGGGATGCAGCATCGGCATTGCCACCTACCCCGAGGGCGGTGTATCGGTGGACAGCCTGCTGCTGCACGCCAGCGTTGCGGTGCAGCAGGCCAAGCTGCAGCCCGGTTGCAGTTATCACTTTTACGACGAGCGCATCAATCATCAGGCGGCCACCCAGATCGAGTTCGAGACCCAGCTGCGTGACGCCCTGCGCAGCAACGAGTTGGAGCTGCACTATCAGCCCCGGGTCGACCTGCGCAGCGGCAAGATCGTCGGGGTCGAAGGTCTGATCCGCTGGCGGCATCCCGTCCGCGGGCTGCTGGCGCCGAACGAGTTCATTCCGCTGGCCGAGGAAACCGGCCTGATCATTCCCATGGGTTACTGGGTGATCGCCAGGGCCTGTCACGACCTGCGCACCCTGCAGCGCCGCGGCATGGCGCTGAACGTGGCGGTCAACGTGTCCTTCCGGCAGTTCCTCGACAGCCGCCTGCTGCCGACGGTGCAGCGGCTCATCGAGAAGACCGGCGTGGGACCGAAAATGCTCGAGTTCGAGCTCACCGAGACGGCGGTCATGCAGCAGCCCGAGCAGGTGCAGCAGGCCATGACCGGCATGACCAATCTGGGGCTGCGTTTCTCCCTGGATGACTTCGGTACCGGGTTTTCCTCCTTCGTCCATCTGCACAGCCTGCCGATCAAGCTGCTCAAGCTCGATCGCAGCTTCGTGCGCGGCATCGTCGATTCCCCGGCGGATCGCAAGCTGGTCGCGGCCATGATCGAGATGGGCCACAGCCTGGGGCTGGAGGTGGTTGCCGAGGGGGTTGAGCAGCGGGCGCAGATGGAGATTCTGCGTGAACTGGGCTGTGATCAGATCCAGGGCTTCTTCATCAGTCCGGCGCTGCCTTTCATCGAGCTGTGCTACTTCATCGATGCCTACAGCATGGGGCGCGAGGACGCCCTGAAAGCGCCCTCGACCAAGCGGGTGACTCAGCTGGCCGGCTGCCGGTCCAGCTGACGGTACTGCAGCGCCTCGGCCAGTTGTTCCCGGCCGATGTCCTTTTTCTGATCCAGGTCCGCCAGGGTGCGGGCCACCTTCAGTGCCCGGTGGGTGGCGCGCCGGGACAGCCCCAGACGTTCAACCGCCCGCTCCAGCCACTGCTCATCCTCGGCCTGCAGACGGCAATGCAGGCTCACCCCGCCCAACTCCAGATGCGCATTCAGACAGTCCTGGCGCCGCAGCTGGATATCCCGTGCGGCGCTGACCCGGGCGGCCGCTTCACGGCTGTCGGGCCGGCCGGGCCCGCCTGAGGACAGACTGAAGGGCTCGTTGTGCATCCCCAGATGCAGGTCGATACGGTCCAGCAGCGGCCCGGACAGCTTGCCCCGGTAGCGCTGGACCTGCTCTGGCGTGCACTGGCAGCGACCGGAAGGGTCACCCTGATAGCCGCAGGGACAGGGGTTCATGGCGGCAATCAGCTGGAAGCGGGCGGGGAAGGTCAGTTGTTCCCGGGCTCTGGCCACATGGATCACCCCCGACTCCAGGGGTTCGCGCAGCATCTCCAGCACCTTGCGATCGAATTCCGGCAGTTCGTCGAGAAACAGCACTCCATGGTGGGCCTGGCTGATCTCACCGGGGCGGGGGTAGCTGCCACCGCCGACCAGCGCCGCCGCGGATGCCCCATGATGGGGCGAGCGGAAGGGGCGGGTCGGCCAGCGGTCCAGTTCGGCCTGCCCGCACACCGACTGGATGGCGGCGACCTCCAGTGCCTGCTGCTCGTCCAGCGGCGGCAGAATGCCGGGCAGGCGGCTGGCCAGCAGGGTCTTGCCGGTGCCCGGCGGGCCGAACAGCAGCAGGTTGTGGCTGCCCGCCGCCGCGACTATCAGAGCTCGTTTGGCCTGGGCCTGGCCCTGTACCTCGGCCAGGTCCGCTACCGGTGCCGGCTCGGAGAAGCCGGCACCGGACTGCACCGGCGGCAGTTCCCGCTCGCCGCGCAGGTGTTCGCACAGCTCGAGCAGGTGATCGGCGGCGATGACGCGCACCCCGGGCACCAGGGCGGCTTCGGCGGCGTTGGCCCTGGGCACCAGCAGGGTGCGCTGCTGGTCTCGGCAGGCCAGGGCGGCGGGCAGGACTCCCTGCACCGGGCGCAGCTCCCCGGACAGGGCCAGCTCGCCGAGGGCTTCGCAGTGCTGCAGGCTGTCTGCGGGGATCTGGTTGCTGGCCATCAGCAGGCCGAGGGCGATGGCCAGGTCGAAGCGGCCGCCTTCCTTGGGCAGATCGGCTGGGGCGAGGTTGATGGTGATGCGCTTGAGGCTGGGAAAGTCGAGGCGGGCGTTCTGCAACGCGCTGCGGACCCTATCCTTGCTCTCACGTACTGCGGTCTCCGGCATGCCGACCAGAGTGAGACTGGGCATGCCATTGGCCAGGTGGACTTCAACAGTGACTGGTGGTGCCTGAATTCCCAGTTTTGCGCGACTGTGAACAATCGCCAGGGACATTAATCACTCCTTGATCAGGGGCGGCTTTCCAGCTCGGCTACGCGTTTCTCCAGTGCTTCCAGACGTTCGCGGGTGCGCAGCAGTACTGTCTGCTGGGTCTCGAATTCCTCGCGACTGACGACATCCAGGCGGGAGAGCGCACTCTGCAGCATGGCCTTGAGCTGTTTTTCCACATCCGCCACGGGCAGGCCGTGCTCGCTGCTGAGCAATCGGGCAGCCTGACTGCCGACGGTATCCATCAGAACCTTGTGCAACATGGGCTTTCCACTTCCGTTGACCGGTGGGCCCGGCAGAGCCGGTAAAGGAGGCCAGTCTACCACTGCAGCCGGTGGCGGCCAAAACGGTGCGGTCGCAAAAAACGGTGCGCCAGTGCACGTTACTGGCGCAGCCCGCTTGAGGCTATGCACCGATATGGTGCGCCATTGTGGAGCAGAGGACGGGCGGTCAGCTCGCGTTTCGTCATATCCCGCTGTTTTTGAAGGAAAAAACAAAGTTGGCAGAGTTTCTGCTATGTCTCGAATGCAAAGTCCGATTTTAAAAGGCTTTAACTCGGCATAGACTTGTCCTGTCCCCCAGGGCAGTCCATCAAACGGGAGTAAATCGATGAAATTAGTAACGGCTGTTATCAAGCCATTCAAGCTGGACGACGTTCGGGAAGCCCTCTCCGAAATAGGCGTTCAGGGGATCACCGTGACCGAGGTCAAGGGATTCGGCCGGCAGAAAGGGCACACCGAGCTGTACCGCGGTGCCGAGTACGTGGTGGATTTCCTGCCCAAGGTAAAACTCGAGGTGGCGATCGGCGACGACATGCTTGACCGTGTCATCGAAGCCATCAGCAAGGCGGCCAATACCGGCAAGATCGGCGACGGCAAGATCTTCGTCGTGTCGCTGGAGCAGGCCATCCGTATCCGAACAGGTGAGACCGGCACTGACGCCATCTGACGCCTCGTTTCATCTCATGTTGTAACAAGCCTAACTGGGGGGCTTAGTTATGGAAGATATCGTACAGATCAAGTACGCGCTTGATACGTTCTACTTTCTGGTGTGCGCCGTGCTGGTAATGTGGATGGCATGCGGTTTTGCCATGCTCGAAGCCGGCCTGGTCCGCACCAAGAGCACTACTGAAATTCTCGCCAAGAACATCTCGCTGTTTGCCATCGCCTCGGTCATGTACCTGCTGGTGGGCTACTACATCATGTATTCCTCCGACGGCGGGATCTTCCCGAGCCTGGGGATGCTGATCGGCAGTGAGAATACCCTGGCTGACGTCACCGCCGGTGGGGACGATGCGCCCTATTACTCCGCCCGTGCCGACTTCTTCTTCCAGATCGTCTTCGCCGGTGCCTGCATGTCGATCGTCTCCGGTGCGGTGGCCGAGCGCATGAAGCTGTGGGCCTTCCTGGGCTTCGCGGTGATCATGACCGGCTTCATCTACCCGATCCAGGGTGCCTGGAGCTGGGGCGGCGGCTGGCTGAGCGAGCTGGGTTATTCCGACTACGCCGGTTCCGGTATCGTTCACATGGCCGGTGCTGTTGCCGCTCTGGCCGGTGTGCTGCTGCTCGGTCCGCGTCAGGGCAAATACGGTGCCAACGGCCAGATCAACGCCATTCCCGGCAGCAACCTGCCGCTGTCCACCCTGGGTATCTTCATCCTGTGGATGGGCTGGTTCGGCTTCAACGGTGGCTCCGAGCTGAAGATCTCCGACGTGGCCTCGGCCAACAACGTCGCCCAGGTCATGGTCAACACCAACCTGGCCGCCGCCGGTGGTCTGCTGGCTGCGATGGCTACCGCCCGGATCCTGTTCGGCAAGACCGATCTGACCATGGTGCTCAACGGTGCTCTGGCCGGCCTGGTCTCGATCACCGCTGACCCGCTGTCGCCGTCCGCCCTGAGCGCAGTGCTCATCGGTGGTGTGGGTGGCATCATCGTGGTGCTCAGCGTACTGGGTCTGGACCGTCTGAAGATCGACGATCCGGCTGGTGCCATCTCCGCCCACGGTTCCGCCGGTATCTGGGGTGTGCTTGCCGTGCCGCTGACCAATGCCGAAGCCGCCTTCAGCTCGCAGCTGATCGGTGTACTGGCCATCTTCGCCTGGGTCTTCATCGCCAGTCTGGTGGTGTGGGGCATCATCAAGCTGATCATCGGCATCCGCGTCTCCCCCGAGGAGGAGTACCTGGGTGTGGATTCGGTGGAGTGCGGGCTGGAAGCCTACCCCGAGTTCACTCTCAAGAAGTGATCCTCAGCTGAAGCAGCAAAGGGCGCCCTCGGGCGCCCTTTGCATTTGCAGAAACACCAAACTTGCCCGGCCACCGGCAGTCCAAGGTTGCATCCACCCACCCACAGGGAGATACCGATGCAGACCGAGACCTATGACTACCTGCTGCAGTGGACCGGCGACCTGCATGCCATCATCGCCGATCGGCTGGAGGAGGCCCTGACCCCGGAAACCGATCAGCGCACCCGCTGGTTGATGGAATACATAGCCGGGCACGAGCGCGAGCTGGCTGCCACCGTCAGGCGCTACCGGCAGCAGGCTGCCGAGGCTGCCAGTCGGACCTGGCTGTACGAACACATCGGCGAGGATGTGCCACCCAACTCGCGCTGGGTGCTGCATTTTGATGGCCTGGATGCCGAGCAGATCAGCACCAAGGTTTTTGAACTGCACGGCCAGCTGATCGAGGTCTATACCTCGATGAAGGGGCGTGCGCCCATCCCCGCGGCGGTGGAGCTGATGGATAACATGCTCACGCTGGAGGAGGGCGCCACCCGGCGTCTGGCGGAGCAGTGCGGGCGCTTGAACGAACTTTGACCCCGGCCGGCACCCGGAATGTAAAAAATCATCCGCTGCCCTCTTTTCAAATCGCTCTGTTGCGCTATATATAGCCCGAGTTTTACGCGGAGGACTCGTATGAGCGAAGACGATATCGAAGATGATGATGACCTGCCGGAAGACGACCTCGACAACAGCAGTGTCGATGAAGTCGATGAGATGGAGGTTGAAGATGAACCGGCGGTGAAACCCCGCAAGAAGGCTGCTGCCCAGGAGGACCTTCTGGAAGGGATTTCACTGGAGGCCAAGCAGCGGGAGCGGGAGATGCTCGCCCGGCAGATGGAGGAGTTTCTCGCCCGCGGCGGGAAGGTCCAGCAGATCGACAACAATGCGCTGGCCGATCCGCCGAAGAAGCCGGAAGGCAAGTACGGCAGTCGCCCTATCTGAGCTCAGAGCAGGGAGGGGCAGGCGCTGGCTGCCCCCTCAACGGTCGGAAGGGAGTCCGGCCGCTGCTCCGCAGAGTGACCAGCATCAGCCCCGATAGGCTTTCAGCCAGTCGGGTATCTCGCTCAGGCAGCGCACTTCACCATGGGCGGGCTCCGCCCCGGTCCATTCCACCCCGAGCCGGTTGAACCACAGCGTATGCAGGCCGACCGCCCGTGCCCCGGCAACGTCGTCCTCCGGATGGTCACCGATATGCAGCGCCTGGGACGGCTCCACGCCGGCGCGCTCCAGGGCGGCAAGGAAGGGGGCAGGGTCGGGTTTGCTCAGACCCACTTCATCCGCTGACACTATCACCCGGAAGTACTTTTCCAGCCCCAGCCGCCGTACATCGGCATTGCCGTTGGAGATGGTCGCCAGCTGGTAGTGCCGGGCCAGCTCCTCCAGCAGGGGCTCGCAGTGGGGAAAGAAGGTCAGTGCATGGCGCGCCTCGAGGAACACCTCGAACCCGGCCAGGGCCAGTTCGCCGGCCTGCTCCGGGCTGTAGCCGGCCTTGCGCAGACCATGCTCCAGCACCGCAATGCGCAGGGCGGTTACCCGGTGACGCAATTCGGGGTTGACCGCCAGCACCTCTCCACGCAGGGCGCGACGCGCCTGCGCGTCGAACTGTCGGGTGAAACGGGGCGCATGGCGGACCAGCCACTCCAGCAGGGTCTGCTCGGCGGCGGCCACTACCGGCTCGGTTTCCCACAGGGTATTGTCCAGATCGAAGGTCAACAGCTGGATCATGGTGCGGATCAGTCCTTGGTGCGGCGTCTGGCCCGGGGGTGCGCCTTGTCGTACACCTCGGCCAGATGCTGGAAGTTCAGGTGAGTGTACACCTGGGTGGTGCTGATATCGCTGTGGCCGAGCAGCTCCTGCACGGCGCGCAGGTCGCCGGAGGATTCCAGCAGGTGACTGGCGAAGGAGTGGCGCAGCATGTGCGGGTGCAGGTGCTGGCCGAGCTGCTCGATGCCGTAGCGGCGGACCCGCAGCTGGATGGCCCGGGTGGTCAGGCGTCGACCCTGCTGGCCGACAAACACCGGATGCTCCGGTCCCGGCGTCTCCGGCCTCACCGCCAGCCAGCGTTGCAGGGCTTCGCGGGCCAGCCGACCAACCGGCAGAATGCGCGCCCGGCTGCCCTTGCCCATGACCCGCACCTCGCCCTGACGCAGGTCCAGCTGCGCCAGGTCCAGGCCCGCCAGCTCGGCCAGGCGCAGGCCGGAAGAGTAGAACAGCTCCAGCATCGCGTGGTCGCGCAGCGCCAGCCAGTCATCCTCCGCCGGCGGGCTGAGCAGCTGATTGGCCTGATCCACATCCAGCAGTCGCGGCAGGCGCTTGCCGACCTTGGGGGCACGCAGATCCAGCGCCGGGTTGTGGCGGCAGCAGCGTTCGCGGATGAGGAACTGGAACAGGGTGCGGATGGCGCTCAGCTCCCGTTGCAGGCTGCGTCCGGACAGGCCGCTCTGGTGCCGACTGGCGATGTACTGGCGCAGCAGGGCGTTGTCCACCCGGTTCCAGTCGTCGATCTGCCGCTCCTGGAGAAAGCGGCAGCAGCTGAGAAGGTCCCGCCGGTAGGCGGCGAGGGTATGCTCGGACAGCCGGCGCTCGCTGCGCAGATGGTCGAGAAAGCGCTCCAGTGCCGGCTGCAGCGGAGCGGTGGACATTATCGGGCCTGCAGCGCCGGTTGCGGCCGCTGGCGCATCAGGACACGGGCCAGGGCATCGGCGACATAGCTGAGGAACAGGGTGCCGGTGGCGCTGCGATACTGCTGCGGGTCACGGCTGCCCAGGGCCAGCACGCCGAGCAGTCCCTGATGCTGTATGGGGGCCATGGCGCAGGAGGTCACCTCGCTGCCCTGATCGCCGAACAGGAACGCCAGCTCATGCTCGCGCAGCACCCCGCTCAGGGTCTTGCCGCTGTCCAGCAGATGACCGATGGCGCTGCGGGCTTCGGCGTGGGAAACGCAGCGGGTGTTGCAGAAGCGCTGGGTCTCGGTGAACAGGATCAGGCTGACAAAGGGCACCTGGAAGTCGTCGCGCAGGCTGTCCTCGATGCTGGCGATCACCTCCTCTACGTCCGGCGCCTCGAGCAGGCGCAGGATCAGGCGGCGGCTTTTCTCGAACAGCCGGTCATTCTCCCGGGCCACATCCATCAGTTCGCCCAGGCGGTGGCGCACATCGATGTTGCGCTCGCGCAGCAACTTTACCTGACGCTCGACCAGTGACACGGCCTGCCCGGATTGGTGGGGGATCAGCAGGTCGGCCAGCAGGTCGTCATGCTCAACGAAGAATGCCGGGTTCTGTCGCAGGTATTCGGCGACCTCGGCGGCGCTCAGTTGCGATGGGGAGGCTTTGCTCATACGCGTATCTGTCCTTCGTAGACCCGGCTGGCGGGGCCGGTCATCATCACCGGCTGACCCTCCCCAGCCCATTCGATTTTCAGGGTGCCACCGGGCAGGCGGATGTTGACCGGAGAGCGCAGCAGGCCCTGACGAATGCCGGCCACTGCGGCGGCGCAGGCGCCGGTACCACAGGCCAGGGTCTCGCCGGCCCCGCGCTCATGCACACGCAGCCGTGCGGTGTGGGCGTCGACCACCTGCAGGAAGCCCGCGTTGACCCGCTGGGGGAAGCGCGGGTGGTTCTCGATCAGCGGGCCGAGCTCCGGCACCGGGAAACTGTCCACATCATCGACCAGGGTGACGCAGTGCGGGTTGCCCATGGAGATGGCGGCCACCTCCAGAGTGCGGCCGTCCACTTCCAGCGAGTAGGTCAGGGCCTGAACCTCGGCCTGGAAGGGGATCTCCGCCGGTCTGAGCCGCGGCACGCCCATGTTCACCGTGACCTGACCATCCCGGCGCACATGCAGGGTGATGCGCCCGGCGGCGGTCTCCACCTCGATGCGCGACTTGGCGGTCAGGCGCTTGTCCTGGACGAAACGGGCGAAGCAGCGGGCACCGTTGCCGCACTGCTCCACTTCGCTGCCATCGGCATTGAAGATGCGATAACGGAAGTCCACATCCGGATCGCCCGGCGGCTCGACCACCAGCAACTGGTCGAAGCCCACGCCGAAGTGCCGGTCACTCCACTGACGTATCAGTTTCGGACTCAGCTGGGCGTGCTGGGTCACCAGGTCGATGACCATGAAGTCGTTGCCCAGCCCGTGCATCTTGGTGAAGCGCAGCAGCATCTCAGGCCTCGGGCAGCAGGGACTCGCCGGCAAACAGTTCCGCGACTGTCTCCCGACGGCGCACCAGATGGGTGACGGAATCCTCGACCATCACTTCGGCGGCGCGGGGGCGGGAGTTGTAGTTGGAACTCATCACGAAGCCGTAGGCGCCGGCCGAGCGTACCGCCAGCAGATCGCCCTCGGCCAGGGCCAGTTCCCGGTCCTTGCCGAGGAAGTCGCCGGTCTCGCATACCGGGCCGACCAGATCCCAGTTCAGGGTGGGCACATCGTCCCGCGGACGCACTGCGTCGATACCCATCCAGGCGCTGTAGAGCGCCGGGCGGATCAGGTCGTTCATGGCCGCGTCGATGATGGCGAAATTCTTGTGTTCGGTGGGCTTGAGCAGGTTGACCCGGGTCAGCAGCACGCCGGCATTGGCGACGATCGATCGGCCCGGCTCGAACAGCAGGGTCAGATCGCGCCCGGCAACCTTCTCGCGCACACGGCCCAGATATTCGCCGGGCGTCGGCGGTGTCTCGTTCTGATAGGTCACCCCCAGGCCGCCGCCCAGATCCAGATGGCGTACCTGAATGCCTTCCTCGGCCAGCTGATCGATCAGCGCCAGCATGCGGTCCAGGGCGTCGAGCAGCGGGGTGTCATCGGTCAGCTGCGAGCCGATGTGGCAGTCCACGCCCTGGATGTCCAGGTTGGGCAGGCTGGCAGCGCGGCGATAGATGGCAACGGCCTGGGCGATGTCGATGCCGAACTTGTTTTCCTTGAGCCCGGTGGAGATGTAGGGGTGGGTCATGGCGTCCACGTCGGGGTTGACGCGCAGGGACACCGGCGCCTTCACGCCCAGCTCGGCAGCCACCTTCTGCAGCCGCTTGAGCTCGGCAGCGGATTCCACGTTGAAGCACTTGATGCCCACCTGCAGCGCCCGGCGCATCTCCTCCTCGGTCTTGCCCAGGCCGGAGAACACCACCCGATCGGCCCGGCCACCGGCCGCCAGTACCCGTTCCAGCTCGCCCCCGGAGACGATATCGAAGCCGGCGCCCAGGCGGGCGAGTACGTTCAGCACACCCAGGTTGGAGTTGGCCTTGACCGCAAAGCACACCAGATGGGGTACGCCGTCCAGCGCCTGGTCCCAGGCCAGGTAGGCCTGCTCTATGGCGCGGCGGGAGTAGACGTAGCAGGGAGTGCCGTATTGCGCGGCGATGCTGGACAGGGCAACGTTTTCGGCGTGCAGCTCGCCGTTGCGGTATTGGAATTCACTCATGCAGGCTTTCAGTTTTCCGTGGGTTGCTGAATCAGGGCTTCGCGCGCGGGATCAACCGGCTGGCCGTCTGTTTCTTCGGGCAGGTAGAGGGGGCCTTTCTGACCACAGCCAGCCAGCAACAGCAGCACAAGGAACGCTCCGAGGGATCGTTTCATGATGGAACTCCGGAAGATGAGCGGAAGATGCAGGCAGTATACCGAGCCTGACTGCCCGGCGCATCTGCCGCGGACAGGGGATGGCGGCCTGGTGTCGCAGGCCACCCGGGAAGCGGTGGGGCGCGGGTCTGTGCCCTGGCGCCCCGGAGCGGATTCAGGTGGTGCGCAGTATGGTCAGCAGCGACTGGGCGTGCCCGGCGGCCTCCAGCCCCAGGCTGGTCAGGTAGCCACCATCCTCCATGGTGATCAGGCCGCGCTGGAACAGGCGCTCGGCGGCGGCCAGCACCTCGGGCGCAGCGCTGCTCTGGTGGATCTTCAGGCCCTCGTGGGTATTGGCCAGATTGAACTGGGCCAGCAGGTTGATATCGTCAACATCATCGGCAGTCAGGGTCATGGAGGCGCCTCGCTGTGGTGGAAGTCCTGCTGGCAGTCTAGCCGCAAACCACAGCGAAGGGGCAAATGACAGCTTGTCGCACGGTGGCATATTCATCAGTGTGATGGACTGGAAATGGGGCGTCCCGCCGGGTGACACTGGCAGGCCCATGACAACGACAGAACAAGGAATCCATCCCATGCTGCGACTTCACGGCTTTGCGGTGAGCAACTACTTCAACATGGTCAAGCTGGCGCTGCTGGAAAAGGGCATCCCCTTCGAGATCAATACGGTGCGCGGCAACCAGAGCCCCGAGTTCCTGGCCATCAGCCCCCGGGGCAAGGTGCCCTGCCTGGAAACCGAGCAGGGTTTCATCAACGAAACCAACGTCATTCTGGAATACATCGAGGAAACCCAGGGTGGCAAGCCGCTGCTGCCGAGCGATCCCTACGAGCGGGCGCGGGTCCGGGCGCTGACCAAGGAAATCGAGCTGTACATCGAGCTGCCGGCACGCACCTGCTACCCCGAGGTGTTCTTCGGTGGCAAGGTCGACCCCGCCATCCGGGAAAAGGCCCGGGAGGAACTGCTGGCCGGCGTCGCCGCCCTGCGCCGTCACGGCAGCTTCGCGCCCTATGTGGCCGGCAGCGAGATGACCATTGCCGATCTGATGTTCCTCTACAGCATCGACCTGGCCCGGGCGGTCGGCAAGAAGCTGTTCGGCGTGGATCTGCTGGGTGACTGGCCGGAGGCCAAGGCGCTGCTGGACCTGCTGGCGCAGAATCCCCATGTACAGCGTATCGAAGCGGACAAGAAGGCGGAAATGGCAGCCTTCATCGCCGCGATGGGAGACAAGGCCAGGGGCTGATCCCGGTACCGGGGCCGGGCGGGCAGAGCGCGCCGCCCAGCCCCCGGGTGATCATCAGTCGAGCATGTCGCCGAAGCGCTCGTCCTTGCGGAACACCAGCGGCTGGGTGAAGCCGGGAATGCTGATCTGCTCCGGGGTGATGCGGATCTGACTGTCGTCGATCATGTCGTTGCCGAAGTTGTAGATCACGTCCAGCTCTCCAAACATCGCCCGCTGCTCGTAGGCGGCGGCCACCTCGCGGGTATGCTCGCGGCGCCGCTGATAATCGGCGAAACGTTCTTCCCCGTAGCGGCGGCGCAGCATGCGCTCCACCGGCTGCGGTCCCAGTACCACGGCGCTGGCGTTGTTGCCGCCGAAGCCCTTGGAGTTGATGAAGCACACCTGCACCGGGTTGTCCGCGCGGGAAACGTCGGTGGTGCTGAAGCGCAGGTGCTGCTGGTAGACGTCATCGGCAATGCGGTCGATGGTCTTGATTCCCGGCAGCAGCTGGTAGCGGAAGCTGCCCAGGGCCGAGATCAGCTGGTCGGCGCTGGCGCTGGCCAGCGAGTGACCGACGAAGGCCTTGACCGCGACCACCGGCAGATCCTCGATGCCGAAGGCGTCGGCTACCTCATCCAGCAGCTGCGACTCGGTCACCCGGTTGGCCGGGGTACTGGAGCCGTGGGCATGCACGAAGCTGCCCCGGCGTACCGCATCGGGTCCGAGGATCTGCATGGCGCTGTGTACCGCACGGGCCATGGTCAGGTAGTTGCCCGGACCGGGGGCGGAGATGGATTTCTTGAAGCCGTCGGCGGAGACGAAGACGTCCGGCACGGCGCCATGGATGTCGGCACCCAGTTCCAGCGCCAGTTCATCGTCCATCAGCAGCACGAACTGGCCCGACTCGGCCAGGGTGAAGCCGCAGTTCTGACTGAAGGGGCGGCTGGCCCGGCGGAAGTCCACCTCATCCCGACCTTCGATCAGGCGCAGACCCTCCTCGGTGGCCAGGGCGCTCATGGCGCCGTAGCCCTCGATGCATTCCTGGGTGATGGGCGCTTCACTGCTGCCGACCAGGGCTACCCTGGCGCGGCCGCTGCCGATCATTTCGATACCCTTCTGCAGGTTGTACAGGAAGCTGGCGCAGGCGCCGGTGACCGCGCCCGTGGTGCCGACGCTGCCCAGTACATAGGCGTTGATGAAGTCGGCCGGCATGCTGTTCAGACCCAGCGCCAGCTGCTTGGCGCTGACCCTGTGGCCCTTGAGCCGGGACTGCATCATGCCGCCGAAGCTGAATTCGTCCAGCTGGCTCATGATGCTGCTGGAGAACACCGCCACCTCGTCGGGCTGCACCCGCTCCATGATCTGCTGCCAGGACAGGCCGCTGGAATGCAGGGCGTCGGCGGCGGCGACGATCGTCAGTTGCAGGCCCCGGGGGTGAAAACGCGAGTTGTAGTGCTCGCCCGGCTCGAAGCCGCTGGGCAGCTGGCCGGCGGACTTGACCGCCAGTTCGCGGTAGCTGTCGACCTTGATTTCACAGTGGGCGGCGATGCTCACCCGCACCTCGTTGCCCTCCAGCGGCTCGACGCTCCAGCCCTCGGGCAGGGGTTCGGGCAGCTGCCTGGCCAGGGTGGTGAAGGTCATCGGCGCTGCGCCCGGATCGACCGGAAGCACCTTGTGCCAGTGGGCGGCATCCACGTCCAGGTGGCGCTTTTCGATACGCCGCACCAGGGTGCTGTCGAGGATCTGCTGGCCGAAACGCTGCTCGATGTCGGCCGGGGTCAGGCTGACACCGGCGTCATCCACATAGCGTCCGTTCTCGACCCGTACCAGCTTCATCAGCACAGCCAGACTGGTCAGGGTCTGCTGACGCTCCTCTGGGGAAAGGGATTCGATCACCGTGCGGCGGAAGGCATGGTGGAACGAACTGCGGCCGGCGGCATTGTAGCCGCCGAAACCGACGATGACCGGCAAACGCGACATCTCGCAAGACTCCTCGCTGGGTCCGCATGGCGGTGCTCCATGGCCCGCCATGACCAGAGCGGGCCCTCGGGCCCGCCGGACGTTATCCAAATTAGCTTAGCTGACGAGGAATGTAACCGACCGGTCACATGTAGACCATGCTGTCACCGTGATTTTTTATCGGTGACAGCAGGCAGTGCCAGTGATTATGCGGTCTGGCGCAGGGCGTTGCCGAGGATATCCACCAGCCGGTCGATCTGCTCGCGCTCTATGGTCAGGGGCGGGGACAGGGCAATGATGTCGCCGGTGCAGCGCACCATGAGGCCATCCCAGAAGCTGCGCTCGAACACCTCGTAGCCACGGCTGCCCGGGGCATTGTCCCGGCTGGCCAGATGCACGGCGCCGACCAGGCCGGTGTTGCGGATATCGATCACGTTGGGATGACCGGCCAGGCTGTGCAGTGCCTCCTGCCAGTAGGTTTCCAGCTCTGCGGCGCGGGTCAGCAGGCCCTCCCGGGCATAGATGTCGAGGGTCGCCAGCGCGGCGGCGGCGGCCACCGGGTGACCGGAGTAGGTGTAGCCGTGGAAGAATTCGATCTGACCCTCCGGGCCCTGCATCAGCGCTTCCTGCAGCTCCCCGTCGAGCAGCACGGCGCCCATGGGAATGGCGCCGTTGGTCAGACCCTTGGCGACGGTCATGAGGTCCGGCGTCACGCCCCAGCGCTGGGAAGCAAAGGGCGCGCCGACACGACCGAAGCCGGTGATCACCTCGTCGAAGATCAGCAGGATGCCATGTTTGCGGGTGATCTCCCGCAGCCGTTGCAGGTAGCCGACCGGCGGCAGGATGACACCGGCCGAGCCGGACATGGGCTCGACGATAACCGCAGCGATGTTCTCGGCACCATGCAGGGTCACCAGCCGTTCGAGCTGATCCGCCAGCTCCGCACCCTGTGCCGGCAGTCCCCGGGTGAAGGCATTGTTCTGTACATCAAGGGTATGCGGCAGGTGGTCCACATGGGGCAGGGTGGTGTAGGCGCGGCGGTTGTTGGGAATGCCGCCGACCGAGATGCCGCCGAAGCCGACGCCGTGGTAGGCCAGCTCCCGGCCGATGAACATGCGCCTTGTGCCCTCGCCCCGGGCGCGATGATAGGCCAGGGCGATCTTCAATGCGGTGTCCACCGACTCCGATCCGGAATTGGTGAAGAACACCCGGTTCAGTCCGGCCGGGGCTATTTCCGCCAGGCGTTCGGCCAGCTCGAAGGGCAGCGGGTGGCCCATCTGGAAGGTCGGGGCAAAATCCATCTGACTGATCTGGCGGCTTACCGCCTCGGCGATTTCCCGCCGTCCATGACCTGCGTTGCAGCACCACAGCCCGGCCGTGCCATCGAGTATCTGCCGTCCCTGCATATCCGTGTAGTAGAGTCCTTCGGCGCTCTGCAGCATGCGCGGACGGGCCTTGAACTGGCGGTTGGCGGTGAAGGGCATCCAGAAGCTGTCGAGATCGGCAGCCTGGGACAGGGGTTGGGTGGCCAGCGGGCTATTCATGATGACACCGTCCTGCGGTCTGTGTTTGTTATGTTTGACTGGCAGTCTATGTCAAATAAAACAAACAGGAAAGCGGGGTACATGCCTCCCGTCGGCGTATCCGCAGTCCGGTAGGTGCAGCATGAGCAGACTCGCATCCTGGCGGCCGGTGGGGCGCCGGTGCCAGGGTTTGCAGCTGTAAAATATATTGAATGTTTTTCCGGGCCGGCGTATGTTTTTCCGCCCTCGGTGAACGGAAGACGATCGATGCGTTGGAGTACCTACTGGATTGTGACCCTGGCGGTGGTGGTGGTCGGCCTGGCGATGGGCGTGACCTTGCCGCTGGTGTCCCTGCGTCTGGACCACTGGGGTTACGATGCCTTCGCCATCGGGGTGATGGCCGCGATGCCGGCCATTGGCATCCTGCTCGGGGCGCGGCTGGCCGGGCGCCTGGCCGGACGACTGGGCTCCGAGCGCTGCATGCGGATGATGCTGGTGATGGCGGCCTTTTCCATCGGCCTGCTGACGGTGCTGCCCAACTACTGGGTCTGGCTGATTCTGCGATTGCTGCTGGGCGGCAGTCTGACCATCATCTTCATTCTCGGCGAAAGCTGGATCAATCAGCTGGTGGTCGACCGCCTGCGCGGGCGGCTGGTGGCGGTGTATGGCAGCTCCTTCGCCCTGAGCCAGCTGTGCGGCCCGCTGCTGCTCGGCGCGCTGGGTACCACCACCGATGCGGGTTTCTGGGTCTCCATCGGCCTGCTGCTGCTCGGTACCCTGATCATCTGGCCTGCCCGGGGCGCGCCGCAGGTGGATGGCGCCAGCGCCTCCGGCCGCGGGGTGACGGGTTTCATCCGGCGGATGCCGGCGGTGGCCTGGGCGGTGATTCTGTTTGCCTGTTTCGAGGCCATGGCGCTGACCCTGCTGCCGGTCTACCTGATCCGCGAGGGCTTCGATCAGCGTCTGGCCCTGCTGATGGTCAGCACCGTGGTGGTGGGCGATGCTGTGCTGCAGCTGCCGATCGGCTGGCTGGCCGACCGAATACCCCGCACCACCCTGTACCGCAGCTGCGGTGTGGTGCTGCTGCTCAGCAGTCTGGCCATTCCGCCGTTGCTGCAGACGCCCTTCATCTGGCCGGCACTGGTGCTGTTCGGCGCCGGGGCCGGGGGGCTCTATACCCTGTCACTGATCCTGGTCGGTCAGCGCTTCCGGGATGATGCGCTGGTACGTGCCAATGCCCACATCGCCCTGCTGTGGGGCGCCGGCTGCCTGTTCGGACCCTTCACCACCGGGGCGGCCAGTCGCTGGCTGAGCAGCCACGCACTGCCCCTGCTGATGGCGGGCATGGCTGCCGTGTTCCTGCTGCTGGCGCTGCGCCGGGGCGCCTTCGAGGCGGTGGTGGTGCGCGATCAGGGGGTGTAGCGCGCCTGCGCTACGCCTGGTGCTTCAGCGCCACTGATACTGCACACCCAGCCCCGCCAGCCAGCTGCGCCCGGGTGCCGGCTCGTAGTAGCGGGCGCCGGCGCCGTTGACGATCAGCGAGCCGACGTACTCCCGGTCGGTCAGGTTCTCCAGTCGGGCGAAGGGCTCCAGGGTGAGATTGCCCAGCTGGTGCCGATAGCCGGCGCGCCAGTGCACGACGCCGTAGCCCGAGGCGCTGTGCAGGTTGTCATCAGTGGCGTAACGCCGGCTCATGCCCTGGGCTTCGATGGCGGTATGAAAGCCCGTCCCGGCCGGCTGCCAGAGCAGCTCGGCGTAGGCGCTGTGGCGGGGAACGCCGGGTAAGCGGTTGCCATCGTAGCGGGTGCCGTCGGCATTTTCGTAGCTGTCATAACTGGCGTCGAGCCAGGTATAGGCCAGATACCCGCTGACGCCATGGGCGAAGTCCTGCTCGATGCTGAACTCGATGCCCCGGCGGGTCGAACGTCCGGCGTTGGTGTAGGTGGAGCGGCCGGTGAATACCTGGTTGGGACCGGTGACGATTTCATCCCGGACCCGGCTGTGGAACAGGGCGAGGTCCAGCCGGGTCTGGTCGTCGCGCCATTTCAGACCCAGTTCGCCATCCCGCGAGACGCTGGGCTTGAGGGCCGGGTTCATGCCGGCACCGTCTTCCCGATAGGCCAGCTCCTGAAAGGTCGGCGTCTCGAACCCCTGACCCAGTGCCGCGTACAGGCTCAGCTGCGGGGTCCAGTTCCAGTTCAGGCCGATCGCCGGGTTGGCCCTCTGACTGCGGGTGTGGCCGCTGTCATCCTGACCGTCGGCCAGAAAGTCATCGTCGGAGTCGAACTCGACCCGGGTGTGGCGCAGCCCGGCAACCAGCTCCCAGCGCGGCGCCAGTTGCCAGGTGCTGATCAGATAGGCTTCCTGGCTGTCCACGGCGTTGAACTCGTCGCGCATCAGGCGGCCCTTGCTGCCGTTGGCGTTGACGAAGCCCTTGCGCTCCTCGCCCTGATAGTTATAGGCCAGTCCCGCGGCCAGGCTCACTGGCAGGTCGAACAGCCGGGTATCCCGGGTCCAGCCCAGTTCACCTCCACCGAAACGCCGGTCCAGCTCGATCACGCCGCCGCCGGCGCCGGGGTTGCCGCCGGAGAAGCCGAGGAACTGCTGCATGTCCCGCTCGCCGCCGTAGACCATCAGCGTGAGCAGGTCGTCATTGCCCAGGCGCCGCTGGTAGTTGATACCCGCCTGGTTATGGGTGACGGATTTGCGGGTGTCGAAGGTCTCTGTCTGCGGCGGTGCCTGGCGCCGGTCCTGACGCAGCTGGTCCCGGGTCAGTCCGAGGGGGTCCTGGGTGCCGGGCTGGTGCAGGCTGTTGATCAGCAGGGTCAGGCTGGAGGCATCGTCCAGATCCCAGCCCAGGCGCAGGTTGGCTATGTCACGGCGGGTCTCGCTGTGATCGCGATAACCGTCGGTCTCCAGCCGCGACACATTGGCGCTGATGTTCAGATCGCCATGCTGCCCGCCATAGCGCAGGCGGGAGCGCCACAGGCCGTCGCTGCCGATCAGGGTGCGGGTATCCAGGGTGGGGTGAAAGGGCGCCTCGCCGGTGTAGCCCTGGATGATGCCGCCCGAGGCATTGCCGTACAGGGTGGTGAGCGGGCCGCGCAGTACCTCGATGCGCTGCGGGCCGTCCAGATCGAACAGCGCAGGCTGGCCCTGACCGTCAGGCATGGTCAGCGGGATGCCGTCCTGCACCAGGCGCACGCCGCGCACCCCAAACTGGGAGCGGGCGCCGAAGCCGCGGGAGGAGATCTGCAGGTCCTGGGCGTAATTCTGACGATTCAGGGCAACCAGTCCGGGCACCCGCTGCAGCGGTTCCGACAGGTTGGCCCCGGCATTGGCGGCGTGGATGCGCTCGCTGTCGATGGTATGCCGGGCCAGCGGCAAACGCAGGTCCCGGCCGTCGTTACCGCCGCCGAGTATGGTCTGGGCGGGCAGGCTCAGGGGCCCGGCCGCATGGAGAAGACCGCTCAGCAGACTGAGGCTGGCGGTGGACAGGGTATGGTACAGCCGGGGCATGGCACTCTCTCAGCATGCCGAGGATGATCGGCGGGATTCGGGGCTGCCCCGCCCTGAACGGACGGGACAGCCATGGTGGCAAGAGCTTAGTTTTCGTCCCTGCTGCAGGCAAATATCTGCTCCAGCGGCGGCAGCGGCGTCTCGCTGGACAGCGGCATGTCAGCGTCGGTCTGCAGCTGGAAATGTTCCAGCGGGGCGTTGTCCCGGTCGTCCTGTTCGAACACCGGCGGGCTGAACACGTAGGAGATCAGCAGTCGGGTCAGGGCCTCGAGGCTGTCCCTGTGGGTGCGTTCGTAGCCGTGGGTGGCGTCGGTACCGAAGGCAATCAATGCCACACGGGTGTCGTTACCGGCGCGCACCGCGGATTCGGCATCGCTGTGGTAGTAGCGGAACAGGTCCCGGCGTACCGGTATCTGCTCACGCTGGCACAGGTGCAGCAGGTGGCGGCTCAGGTGGTAGTCATAGGGTCCGCTGGAATCCTGCATGCACAGGGTCACCGCATGCTCGGTCGAGGACTGGCCGGGTGCAACCGGGGCGATGTCCACGCCGACGAACTCGCTGACATCCCAGGGCAGGGCGCCGGCGGCGCCGGAGCCGGTTTCCTCGGTAATGGTGAACAGCGGATGGCAGTCCATGGGCAGGGTGCGGCCGCTGTCGACCACATATTTGATGGCGGTGAGCATGGCCGCCGCCCCGGCCTTGTTGTCCAGATGGCGGGCGCTGATGTAGCCGTTGTCGGTGAACTCCGGCAGTGGATCAAAGGCGACGAAGTCCCCCACGCCTATGCCCTGGGCTTCGGTCTCGGCCCGGCTGTTGCTGAGGATGTCCAGCCGCAGCTCGACCGTATCCCAGCTCACCGGCAGGCTGTCGACCTCGGTGTTGAAGGCGTGCCCGGAGGCCATCAGCGGCAGCACGCTGCCTCGCCAGCAGCCGCTCTCGCTGAACACGCTGACCCGGCTGCCCTCGGCGAAACGGCTCGACCAGCAGCCCACCGGGGCCAGTTTGAGACGGCCGTTGTCCTTGACCTCGCTGACCATGGCGCCGACGGTGTCCAGATGACTGGCAATGGCCCGGTCCGGGCTGTTCTGGCGACCGGCCAGGGTGGCGCGAATGGTGCCGCGGCGGGTCAGTTCATAGGGTACGCCGAGGGTGTCCAGATGTTCGGCGACATAGCGCACTATGCCGTCGGTGAAGCCGGTGGGGCAGGGGATGGCGAGCATTTCCAGCAGTACCTGACGCAGGTACTGCATGTCGGGGCCGTGTTCATTGGGCATGATTAACCTCCCTGGGTAGCTCAGACTGCCTGGCTGAGTGGAAACAGCAGATCGATAAAGCATTCGGCGGTGGGTTGGGGCTCGTGGTTGGCCAGGCCGGGGCGCTCGTTGGCCTCGATGATGACGTAGTCCGGCTGGTCCGCTGCAGGCACCAGCAGATCCATACCGACCACCGGGATCTCCAGCGCCCGTGCGGCCTGGATTGCCGCCTCGGCCAGGTTAGGGTGCAGCTCTGAGGTGACATCCACCAGTACCCCGCCGGTATGCAGGTTGGCGGTGCGGCGTACCTGCAGGGTTTCATTGGCCGGCAGCACCGACTCGAAGTCGTAGCCGGCCTCCTCGACGGTGCGGCGGGTTTCCTCGTCCAGCGGGATGCGGCTTTCGCCGTGAGTGCTGGCCTGCCGTCGGCGACTCTGCTTCTCGATCAGCTGCCGTACGGTCTTGCGTCCGTCGCCGCAGATCTGCGCCGGCTGGCGGATGGCCGCTGCCACGACCTGATAGTTGATCACCACCACCCGCAGGTCCTGGCCGGGGTGATAGCTTTCCAGCAGCACCTGACTGTCGTATTGCCGCGCCTCGGCGATGGCCCGCTCCAGGCTGTCGGCATCACGCAGATTGACCGCAACGCCGTTGCCCTGCTCGCCGTTGTCCGGCTTGACTACCAGGGCGCCGTGTTCGGCGAGGAAGGCGGCGTTCTCCTCCGGGGTACCCGCCAGCCGCCAGTGGGGCGTGTTCAGGCCCTGGCGCTGCAGCAGCCGGTGGGTCAGCTGCTTCTGCTGGCACAGGGTCATGCTCACGGCACTGGTCAGATCGCTCAGGGATTCGCGGCAGCGGATGCTGCGCCCGCCCTGGGTCAGGGTGAAGAGGCCGGCCTCGGCGTCATTGATGGTGACCTCAATCCCCTTGCGCCGGGCCGCGCGGGTGATGATGCGGGCATAGGGATTGAGCCCCTTGTCCTGCTCGGGCCCGAGGAACAGCGCCTGGTTGATGCTGTTCTTGCGCTTGATGGTGAAGGTGCGCAGCTGGCGGAAGCCGAGCTTGCGATACAGGGTTTTGGCCTGGCGGTTGTCGTGCAGTACCGACAGGTCGAGGTAACTGCTGCCGCGGCTCATGAAATACTCCACAAGATGGCGTACCAGCATCTCGCCCACGCCGAACCGCTGGGTCTGGCCGTCTGCCGCCAGGCACCAGAGACTGGAGCCCTTGTCCGGATCATCGTAGGCCCGGGCATGGTGGAGGCCCATCACGGTGCCTATGACCTGACCGCTGTCGGCATCCTCGGCCAGCCAGAACTCCGGACCGCCGGCCTCCCGGGGTGTCAGCCGCTGGGGGTTGACCTGCACCATGCCGGCGGCCAGATACAGGTTGTTGATTGCCTGCCAGTCCTCCTCGCACTGCGGACGGCGGATATGAAAGCCGCGCATGGGGTCGTGGGCCGGTCGGTAGTCGGTGAACCACAGACGCATGGTGTCCGACGGGTCGAGAAACAGCTGCTGCGGGGCGAAGGACAGCACCACATGGGGGTCGGCCACGTAGAGGGCGATGTCGCGCTCGCCGGGGGTTTCCTGCAGCAGACTGTCGGCCAGCCGCTGCGGGTCGCGGAAGGTGTGGCCGATCAGCAGCCGCCCCCAGCCGCAGTCGAGGGTGACCTCGGTCAGGCTGTCCTGCGGCTGCTGGCCCTGCTGGGCATGGCCGGCCTGCAGACGTTCCCAGGTGGGGGTCTGGCCGCGGCGCAGGCGTTGCTGATCGGGGGGAAGAATTCGGCTCATCAGGGGGTGACTCCGTGGGTATCCAGCCAGAGTTCGAGAACGGCCAGCTGCCACAGTCGCGAGCCCCGCAGCGGCGTGATATGGGCGGCGGGGTCCTGCAACAGCCGATCGACATAGTCGGGATTGAACAGGCCGCGGGCCCGGGCATTGCTGCCGGTGAGGCTGTCGCGCACCCATTCCAGGGTCTGGCCCTGCAGGTACTTGAGGCCGGGGACCGGGAAGTAGCCCTTGGGCCGGTCGATGACCTCCGCCGGCAGCATGCTGCGCGCGGCCTGCTTGAGCACGTACTTGCCCTGTTCCGGCAGCTTGAAGCGCCCGGGAATCCGCGCGGCCAGTTCCACCAGCTCGTGGTCGAGGAAGGGCACCCGTGCCTCCAGGCCCCAGGCCATGGTCATGTTGTCCACGCGCTTGACCGGGTCCTCCACCAGCATCACGGTGGCGTCCAGGCGCAGGGCCTTGTCCAGTCCGGCCTCTGCGCCGGGGCGGGCGAAGTGCTCGCGGATGAAATCGCCGGCGTAATCCTCACGTACCCAGGCCGGCTGCACCATGCTCCGGTAGGTATCGAAATCCTGATCCATGAAGGCCTGCTGGTAGGCGGCCAGCGGATCGCTGGCCTCGGCCACGGTCGGATACCAGTGGTAGCCGGCGAAGATCTCGTCCGCGCCCTGGCCGCTCTGCACCACCTTGCAGTGGCGGGACACCTCGCGGGACAGCAGATAGAAGGCGATGCAGTCATGGCTGACCATGGGCTCGCTCATGGCGGCCAGTGCGTCGGGCAGGTGGCGCAGGATGTCCTGCTCGGGAATCATCAGCTGGTGATGATCGGTACCGTACTGACGGGCGATCAGGTCGGAATAGGGGAATTCGTTGCCGGCCTCGCCACCGACATCGGCAAAGCCGATGGTGAAGGTCTTGAGATTTCGTGCGCCAGCCTCGTCCAGCAGGGCCACCAGCAGACTGGAATCCACCCCGCCGGAGAGCAGAACGCCAACGTCGACCGCCGCCAGATTGCGTCGCTTGACGGAATTGCGCAGGGCATCCAGCACCGCCTCCTGCCAGTGCGAAAGGGGCAGATCCTGCTCGCCCTCGGCCGGGCCGTAGTTCAGCGTCCACCAGCGCTGCAGCTGGCGCTCGCCATTGGCTTCCTCGCGCATCCAATGCCCCGGGGGCAGTTTGGTCACGCCGTTGATCAGGGTCTGGGGCGCGGGCACCACCGAATGGAAGGACAGGTACTGGTTCAGCGCCGCCGGGTTGAGTGAGGTATCCAGATCTCCGCCCCGCAGCAGCGCCGGCAGGCTGGAAGCAAAGCGCAGGCGCTGGGGCGTGTGGGACAGGTACAGGGGCTTGATGCCCAGTCGGTCCCGGGCCAGGAACAGACGGCGGCTGTCCCGTTCCCAGATCGCCAGGGCGAACATGCCGTTCAGGCGTTCGAGCATCTGCTCGCCCCAGGCATGGTAGGCCTTGAGTATCACCTCGGTATCGCCATCGGAGAAGAACTGATAGCCGAGGATTTCCAGCTCGCCGCGCAGCGCGGGGTAGTTGTAGATGGCCCCGTTGAACACCAGGGTCAGCCCCAGCTGATTGTCGACCATGGGCTGACCCGAGGCCTCGGCCAGGTCCATGATCTTCAGGCGGCGGTGGGCCAGGGCCACCGGCCCGCTGGCCCAGAGCCCGGCGGCGTCAGGGCCGCGGTTGACCATCTGTCCGCTGATACGGCTCAGGGCCTCCAGATCGGCCAGTTGTCCATCGAAGCGCAATTCCCCTGCCAGTCCACACATCTACTTCTCCCTCGGGCGCCTGCGCGCCTGTTTCCAAACGATTGATTTCACATCTAAGGTTGCAGGCTGCACGGGCACCCTGCTATCTCCCTTGGAGGGCAGCAGGGCTGTTTGGTTTAGGGATTTTTTGCGTTTCGCTCGATCGACGGTTCTTTCTGCTGTAACGAAACGCTGGTGCAAGGGCACGGGGGCCAGCCAGCACGCTGGTAACAGGCCCTGATCTGCTCTGTTTGTGGCAGAATGCCTGGCATTCAGCTGGTTTGCGGGAGCACTACATTCATGATGCACGACCTGTATCTGGCCTTGCGGCGTCTGCAGCGAGCCACCGAAATTCATGCCAAGCGGCTCGGACGCCACAGCGGCCTGACGCCCATTCAGCTGCTGATTCTGCACAGCATTCAGGCGACCGGCGAGGGTACCTTGGGTACCCTGGCCAAACAGGTCAGCGTGTCCCAGGCGACCCTGAGTACCATCATCGACCGTCTGGAAAGCCGCGAACTGCTGCGCCGTGTACGCAGCCAGAGTGACAAGCGCAAGGTACACCTGGCGCTCACCGAGAAGGGCGAAGCGGTCATCCAGGCCGAGCCGGCGCTGCTGCCTGCTGCCTTCCTCGAGCGCTTCGGCCGGCTGGCCGACTGGGAGCAGCTGATGCTGCTGGCCAGCCTGCAGCGGGTGGCCGGCCTGTTCGAAGAGGGCGAGCAGCCGGCCAGTATTCTGATGGACGACGAGCCGCTGGTCTGAGCGCTGCTTTCCATCAATCAATGCGTTGCTCGCAATCGCCGGTCGAGTAGAACCGTGCAGAGCCTGGCACAGGCAGGGCGAGCTGCACGATAGCTCCCCGCGGGCTTTTTTCTCCCCTCCGCTTGTCTGTCCATGCCGCTCGGCATAGCATGTTCGAAATATCAAACGCGGCCGTGGCAAATGCGTGACGCCACCGCACAGCAGGAGGATCCCATGGAACTGCAAGCCCCCGAACTGTTCCGCCAGCAGGCCTTTATCGACGGTATCTGGTGCGAGGCCGACCAGGGCCGGAGAACCGATATCTTCAACCCCGCTACCGGCGAGAAACTGGGCAGCGTGCCGGACATGGGAGCGGAGGAAACCCGCCGCGCCATCGAGGCGGCCCAGGCCGCGCAACCGGCCTGGCGCAAACGTACCGCCAAGGAGCGCGCCGCCATACTGCGCCGCTGGTTCGAGCTGATCATGCGTCACCAGGAGGATCTGGCGAAGATCATGACTGCCGAGCAGGGCAAGCCGCTGGCCGAAGCCCGGGGGGAGATCGCCTATGCGGCCTCCTTCATCGAATGGTTCGCCGAGGAAGCCAAACGGGTCTACGGCGATATCATCCCGGGGCATCAGGGTGACAAGCGCATCCTGGTGCAGAAGGAGCCCGTCGGTGTGACTGCCGCCATCACCCCCTGGAACTTCCCCTCGGCGATGATCACCCGCAAGGCCGGTCCGGCACTGGCCGCCGGCTGCGCCATGGTGCTCAAGCCTGCGCCGCAGACGCCGTTCTCCGCGCTGGCGCTGGCCCATCTGGCCGAGCAGGCGGGTCTGCCCGCCGGGCTGCTGAGCGTGATCACGGCGGATGTGGACAGCTCCCGGGAGGTCGGCGCCGAGCTGTGTGCCAATCCCGTGGTGCGCAAGCTGTCCTTCACCGGCTCCACCGCGGTGGGCGTCAAGCTGATGGAGCAGTGTGCGCCGAGCATCAAGAAGCTGTCCCTGGAGCTGGGCGGCAACGCACCCTTCATCGTTTTCGAGGATGCTGATCTGGATGCGGCGGTGGAGGGAGCGATGATCTCCAAGTACCGCAATGCCGGGCAGACCTGCGTCTGCGCCAACCGCATCTATGTGCAGGATGCCGTCTACGACGCCTTCGCCGAGAAGCTGGCGGCGGCTGTGCGTCATCTGGAGGTTGGGGACGGCATGCGCGAGGGCGTGACCACAGGACCGCTGATCAATGCCGAGGCGGTGCAGAAGGTCGAGCGGCACATCAGCGATGCGGTCGCCGGCGGCGCCACCCTGCTCGCCGGCGGCAAGCCCCACGCCCTGGGCGGCCTGTTCTTCGAGCCGACCATACTCACCGATGTGAACGCCAGCATGCTGGTGGCACGGGAGGAAACCTTCGGCCCGGTTGCGCCGCTGTTCCGCTTCACCGACGAGGCGGACGTGATCCGTCAGGCCAACGATACCGAGTATGGCCTGGCTGCCTACTTCTACGCCCGGGATCTGGGACGGGTGTTCCGTGTCGCCGAGGCGCTGGAGTACGGCATGGTCGGCATCAACACCGGGCTGATCTCCACCGAGGTGGCGCCCTTCGGCGGCATGAAGTCCTCCGGGCTGGGCCGGGAAGGCTCCAGATACGGCATCGAAGAGTATCTGGAAATCAAATATCTGTGTCTGGGCGGCATCTGACCGCTGAACGCAAGGAGTATTGCCATGACCGAGAACAACGCCTCCATGATGTTGCGCCGGGAGCGAGCGGTGCCCAGGGGTGTCGGGCAGATCCATCCGGTCTTCATCAAGCGGGCCGACAATGCGGTGATCTGTGATGTGGAAGGCAACCTGTTCATCGACTTTGCCGGTGGCATCGCGGTGCTCAATACCGGGCACCGGCATCCGAAGGTGATCGAAGCGGTCAAGCGTCAGCTGGATCTGTATACCCACACCTGCTTCCAGGTTGTGGCCTACGAACCCTATGTGGCCCTGTGCGAGAAGATCAACAGTCTGGTGCCGGGGGACTTTCCGAAGAAGACCCTGCTGGTGACCACCGGCTCCGAGGCGGTGGAGAACGCGGTGAAGATCGCCCGCGCCGCCACCGGACGGGCGGGGGTGATCGCCTTTGCCGGCGGATACCACGGCCGCACCATGATGACCCTGGCCATGACCGGCAAGGTCATGCCCTATTCCTCGGGCATGGGACTGATGCCCGGCAACGTGTTCCGCGCCCGCTTCCCCGATGCCCTGCACGGGGTCAGCGAGGATGACGCCATCGCCAGCATCGAGCAGATCTTCAAGACCGACGCCGAACCCAGGGATATCGCCGCCCTGGTGGTCGAGCCGGTGCAGGGCGAGGGTGGCTTCCGCGTCGCCTCGCCGCAATTCATGCAGCGCCTGCGGGCACTCTGTGATCTGCACGGTATCCTGCTGATCGCCGACGAGGTGCAGACCGGCGCCGGTCGTACCGGCAGCTTCTTCGCCATGGAGCAGATGGGCGTTACCGCCGACCTGACCACCTTCGCCAAGTCGGTGGCCGGCGGCTTCCCGCTGGCCGGGGTATGCGGCCGGGCCGAGGTCATGGACGCCATCGCCCCCGGCGGCCTGGGCGGTACCTACGCCGGCAACCCGGTGTCCTGTGCCGCGGCACTGGCGGTGCTGGAGGTCTTCGAGGAAGAAAACCTGCTGACCCGGGCACGTACCCTGGGAGATATGCTGATGGAGCGGCTGCAGAATCTGGCGGAGAAGGATGCGCGCATCGCCGAGGTACGGGGTCTGGGCGCCATGGTCGCCTTCGAACTGTTCACCGCGGACGGCCATCCCGACCCCGAGCTGGCCAGCCGGCTGGTGATCAGCGCCCGGGAGCGCGGTCTGTTGCTGCTGTCCTGCGGCCAGTATGCCAACGTCATCCGCATCCTGGTGCCTCTGACCGCCTCCGATGTCGAGGTGGACGAGGGCATGAAGATCATCGAGGCCTGTCTGGCCGAGCTGTAACACTCTGCGGGTCGAGCGGGGCCAGGCTCCGCTCGCGCCAGCCTCTGCCTCAGAAGGTGGACAGGCCGCTGGCCTCCATCACCCGATACAGGCCGTAGCGCAACCGGCTGTGATCGGCAAAGACCTCGTAGTCGAGGCTGTAGGACACCCCCTCGGCGTTGCTCCACAGGCGTTCGAACTCTTCTCTGGCCTGAGCCATGGGGTGATAGTCCCCGGGCGCGTGCAGCTGCACATCGGTTTCCAGATTCAGATCATCCAGATTGCGCCGGGTGAAGTTGGCCGAGCCGCTGATCAGCTCGCTGCTGCCGTCGGCGCGGTCCAGCCTCAGCCATTTGCGATGGCACTGTTCACCACTGGTATTGCACCAGCGCACCGGGATGCCGGCGCGGTGCAGGTCCCAGGCGGCCTGGCGGTTGGGGATGCCGTTCTTCTCCCGACCGAAGGCGTCGCGGTTGGGGTCCAGCAGCACGCGCAGTTCCACACCCCGCTCCCGGGCGCTGATCAGCGCCTTGAGCAGCGGACGGTGCGACAGATAGAACACCTCCAGATCCAGCCGGTCGCCGGACCGGGCGTCATTGACCGTCTCCAGCAGTGCCCGCTTGATGGCGCCCTCGGTGAGGATGCGCAGGCGCGGGCCGGTGACCGATTCCTCAGCCGATGGTGTCGGCCAGTGACGGGTGTCCAGAGAGGCCATGCGGGTAACCGCCTGTTCGCTGTACAGCAGATCCAGCGCCGCCGGGCCGTCGAAACGCAGCGCCTGGTTGCTGTGCCGGCTGCTGGCGTCGTGGGGATTGCCCGAGGTCACCAGCGCGGTCCAGCTGTCGCCGGCATCGGCAATCAGGGTCTTGCGGTGATTGGCGCGGAAGTTGATCAGGTGCAGATAGCTGCGCAGGGTAACCTTGCCCGGTCCCACCGGGTTGGGCAGCCAGCCGCCCTCGGTGCTGTTGCCGAGGAGCTGGCAGCACAGCGCCCATAACCCGGTCCACAGCGGATTGGACGCCGGCAGGCGCTCCAGGGGCGTCATCACTACCGTGATACCCGCCGCCTGCAGGGCATCCAGATGCGGGTTGCGCACCCCGCCATAGAGGGTGTTGAACGGGTCGGTAATCAGCACCACCTCGAGATCCGGGTGATTCTCGCGGGCGCGGATCAGCGCGCCAGCCAGCTCGGACGACAGGGGCCGGTAGCCGTGCTGCCCGGCGAACTCGTTGAACAGGAACATGTCCAGGACCACCAGCCTGCGGGCCTGGTCGATGATCTCCAGCACCTGATCGAAGATCTGCTGTCGGCTCAGACGCTCCCCCGATGCCGTCTGCCAGGTCTGATCGGAGAGCCATTGCAGGTTCTGTGCAGGTCGCCAGGGCAGGCTCAGGGACAGTTGATCGGGCAGGGCACGACCGGCCTGGTACAGGGCCATACCGAACCAGGCAAGCAACAGCAGCGTAACCAGGCTATTGATACGGCGGAGAATGTCCATACTTCTGCCCCGTCAGATGGTGGAGCCTGCATGCTACCCTTGATGCCGGATGCTTGTCTGCAGGGGGACCTTGGCCGATGCGCAGAGTGGCGGGCCTGATCACGCTGGTGGTGCTGATATTGCTGTTGCTGACGCTGCTGACCGGGCAGTGGCTGCAGCGCAGCCTGCATGGGGCCGGCGTGCAGCAGCTGGACTGGGAACACTGGCGCTGGGCCGAGGGCAGCCTGCAGATTGGCGGACTCAGCGGTGTGCACGCCGGTGAGCAGGGCCGGCTCGGCTTTCGGGTCGAGGGGCTGGTGCTGCGACCGATATGGGACGGCGGCCCACGTCTGCAGCAGGTACGGGCAGAGCTGGTACAGCTGGTGTGGCAGCCCGCCGCGCAGCTGCCGGCCAGCGCGCCGGATGAGGCCTGGAGCCTGCCGGCGCTGGAGGACCTGGCCGCGCCCCTGGGCTGGCTGCCGGGGGCGTTGCAGGTAGATCGGTTGCTGGTGCAGCTGCCCTGTGATGAGGCCTTCTGCGATCTGCAGGGCAGTCTTCAGCTGCGCAGCCAGCCACAGCCGCTGGCACTGGATGCCCGCCTGGACCTGCTCCAGCAGGAGCAGTGGCTGCAGGGCCGGATGCAGTTGCAGCAACAGCAGGACAGCTATCTGACCCGGGCTGAGCTGAGGGTGCCCGAACCCCTGCCTCTGCCCGGCATCGGGCTGCTCAGCGGGGCGATGACGCTGGACCTGGAGAACCGGGGAGCGCTATGGATACTGAACGAGGGGCAGGCCCAATGGCGCTTGGAGCAGCCCTTCTCCGATACCCTGACGGCCCTCCCCGAGGACTGGCGCCCCCGGGTTCTGTCACTGGAAATCACCCCTGATCCCGGCAGTATTGCCGACTGGCAGCAGCGCCTTGAACTGGCGGTCGGGGCGCGGCTTGAGGGGGTCCTCGAAGGCGGTCTGGAGGGGCGTCTGCTGTTGGCCAGCGCGGCCACCGGCTGGGAGGCGGAACTGGATGGGGCGCGGCTGCAGCTGGCCTCTGACCGCCTCCGGCTGCCGGACCTCGAAGTCCGTGGTCTGGCGCTGGACTGGCCGCTGCAGGGGCGCGTTGCCGAAGGGCAGCTGACCCTGGCCCTCGGTGAACAGGCCAGCCTGGCTGCCAGCAAAGTGACGCTGGCGGCCGCGGAACTCGCGGTGACCGGCCTCGACGCCCGGATGGGTGGAGCCCGTCTGGCCGTGCCGCTGGAACACCCCGACCAGCTCGTACTGCACAGTGCGCTGCAGCTGGGCATGCAGCAGTTGCAGCATCCGGCGCTGATTCCCCAGGGCTGGACGCTGAATGGCGAGCTGCAGCACTCTTCCGGTGTGCTGGGGTTGAGCGGGCGGCTTGCCGGTCAGGGCGGCCTGAGCGCGGATCTGAGCCTGGATTGGCCCGCGCAGGCCGACTGGCGCCTGCAGCTGACCCTGGGTGAGATGTTCCTGCGGGCGGCCAACCCGCTGGCGGCGACCTTTGCCGACTGGCCGGAGCTGCTGAGCTTTTCCAGCGGCCGGCTCAGCGGGCAGCTGCAGGCCCGTGGCAGTGATGGTCTGGAACAGCTGAGCGGTCGACTGCAGCTGAGCGGAGGTCAGGGTATCTATGATCGCGCCAGTTTCTCCGGGCTGTCGGCCCCCCTGGAGCTGGGTCTGCGCAATGACCGCCTGCAGCTGGCTACCGAAGGGCTGGTTCTGGAGACGGTGGATCCCGGTCTGCCCCTGGGGCCCCTGCGTCTGCGCGGCAGTTACACGGCCGATCTGGCGCATCTGGACAGGGGGGTTCTGCAGCTGGAGGCGGCCAGTATCGGCGCGCTGGAGGGACAGGTTCGACTGGAGCCGGCGCGGGTGGACCTGAGCCAGTCACGCCAGAGTCTGGTGGCCCTGGTGGAGGGCGTCGAACTGGCGCGGCTGTTCGAGGTCTATCCCGCCGAAGGCCTGAGCGGTCGCGGCACACTGGACGGGCGCTTCCCGGTCAGCCTGGTGGATGGCAAACTGCTGGTCGACGGCGGGCGCCTGCAGGCCCGGGAACCGGGTGGCGTGCTGCGCTACCGTGCCGCCCAGCTGAGCGACATGGCGGCCGGCAACCCCGGGCTGGAACAGCTGGCCGCGGCGCTGGACGACTTCCGCTACCGGGTGCTGGCCAGCGATGTGTCCTATGATGAGCAGGGCAAGCTCCTGCTCGGGCTGCATCTGGAGGGCAGCAACCCGACATTCCAGCAGGGCCGTCAGGTCAATCTGAACATACAGCTGGAAGAGGATATTCCCGCACTGCTGACCAGTTTGCAGCTGAGCGGGCAAGTGAACGAGATCATCAGGAAACGGATCGAGCAGCGGTATCTGCAGCGCAGTCCATGACAGGAGAAGACCATGTGGCGTCTGACAATCATAGCGGTGGCCGTGGCGGTGATCAGCGCCTGCACGCCGACAGTGCAGCTGGCCGCCCCCAGCGACCCCATCAACATCAACCTGAATGTGAAGATTCAGCACGAGATCTACATCAAGGTCGACAAGGAGCTGGACTCGCTGTTCAGCGAATCCAGCGGACTGTTCTAGGAGAGATATCATGCGTACACCCGTTCGAATATTCGGTCTGCTGCTGGCCCTGCTGCTGAGCGCTCCGGTGCTGGCAATGAACCTGAACGAGGCCATGTCAGCTTTGCCGGCGGCCAAGGCGGCAGGGCTGTTGGGGGAGCAGCCTGATGGCTATCTGGGTGTGGTCAGCCCGGGTGGCAATGCACAGGAGATTGCCCGGCAGATCAACGAGGCCCGGCGCCAGGAGTACCAGCGCCTGGCCCGGGAGAACAACATCCAGCTGCGGGATGTGGAGTCCATGGCCGGCAAGAAGGCGCTGGAGAAGACGCCCTCGGGCCAGTACATCATGCTCAACGGCGTGTGGATGAAGAAGTGATCCTCAGTTGATCAACCGCAGCCGTTCGTTGGCGGTGAACTGCTCCTCCAGCAGGGCGTTCACCGCCGCCCGGCGGTCACTCTCGGCCAGCCCCGGCTGACTCAGAATGCGTTCGCGCTCCTGCTGGAAGGCCGCGACCCGCTCACGCCACTCGGCGCGGCTGCGATCCAGCTCCTCCAGCCGCTCGGTCGCCTCCGGGCCCAGCATCCCCATGCG
Source organism: Halopseudomonas formosensis (assembly GCF_900115905.1). Taxonomy (GTDB): domain Bacteria; phylum Pseudomonadota; class Gammaproteobacteria; order Pseudomonadales; family Pseudomonadaceae; genus Halopseudomonas; species Halopseudomonas formosensis. The sequence continues at coordinate 215,276 of NZ_FOYD01000005.1, read as the reverse complement.
CAACTGCCGTATCCGGCCTTCGTCGGCCCCGGCGGCGCGCAGGGCCAGGGTCTGCTCGCGCAGGTCGTTGTGGATCTGCGGCACCAGCAGCTGCTGCATCTCCTCGGGCAGATTTTCGCGCAGGGCCTCTATGGCCAGCCCCTTTTCCCTGTCGCTTAGGGACGGGTCCTGCTGGATCGTCAGGCGCTCAAGGGTGAAATTGTTGTAGATCTCCTCGCCGGCAAAGAACGCCTCGTGGGCCTCGCGGCTGAACAGGCGGGCACGCAGCTGCTGTACTGCCTGCTCGCGGGCCAGCAGGTCCTCCAGATGCTCGGCGACGGGGAAACGTGCTTCCAGATCCACCAGTTGGTACTGATAGTCCAGATAGGTTTCCAGCAGTTCCAGCGCCTGGCCGCGGGCGGGCTCGTCGAGCTGGGCGGTCAGATGATCGCGGATGCGCTGTCGGGCCTGCTGGCTGGATTCCTCACCGATCAGGCTGAGGAAATAATCGAACAGATGGCGCACCTGGCTGGTGAGCACCAGATTGCCCCGGGCATCCACCAGCAGCTCGCCGTCTACCTGGGTGCCGCGCAGACTGGTCGGCTCCTGCGCAGCCGGCGTCAGCCGGGCAGGAGCGCTCGGCGGCGGCAGCGACGGCGGTGCGCTGATCCTGCTGTCCTGTGCGGTCACGGCGGGCGCCGGGGCAGGAGTGGGCGCCTCATTGCCGGAAGACAGGTACCAGCCCAGCAGCAGGGCGCTGGTCAGCAGCGGGAGATAGATGATGAATTTCATGGGGATCCTCCCTGGATAACGAGCGGCGGACCCGGTGCCGGGCCCGCCCGCACATCACAGACCGGCATTCTTCAGACGGTTGGCCTGCTGCCGGTAGACGGTCACCGGATCGGTTTCCAGAATGCTGGTCAGACCGAAGAACTGGTTGACCTCATCCAGGTGGTTCATCCGGTAGTTGTCGCGGATCACCATGCCCAGGCGCGAGCTGCAGCGGCCGACCATGCCGTCATTGGCCTCGCCCTTGGGAAAGGTCTTTGAGGCCACTGCCATCATCAGGTCCGATGGATCCAGCAGGTTGGTTGAAGGACTGGTGCCGCTCCAGGAGTAGTAGCGCACGCCATTGACCTGATAGGCCCCCTCGCCACAGGCGGTGGTGGGCAGACCCTGGGGATACAGGGCATTGAACCGGGCTGCGCCCTCGGAATTCAGCGACTCCAGGGAGCCCAGGGAATTCATCGGGCTGTTGATCGGGCTGCGCGAGAGGAAGTTGATCATGCGGCCCACGGCGTTCACCAGCTCGGACAGGACCTTCTCACCGGTCGAGCCTTCGGGGATCCTGCGCAGGAAGTCGGCCAGGGCCGAGCCCTTGTGCGGCGCCCCTATGCTGGTGACCGAGGCGACCAGATCCGGACGCACCGCCGCTACATAACGTATGGTCGGCCCGCCGTGGCTGTGACCGAACAGATTGACCTTGCCCTTGCCGGAGATCGCGACAATCTCCTCCACCTGCTCCAGCAACTGCTCGCCCCGGGCCTGGGAGGTGTCCAGCTGGCTGACCTGGGTGACATAGACGGTGGCGCCGTCCTTGCGCAGGGCCTGGGGAATGCCGTACCAGTAGTCGATGCCGAGCATGCTGTCCCAGCCGAGCATGCCGTGGCTCAGTACTATGGGGTAGCGTGTCTGGGTGTAGTTGGAGGAGCTGCTGAACCAGGAAGCCTGAGCCTCTGCGGACAGTCCCGCAGCCACCAGCAGTCCCGCTGTCATCAGCGTGAGGCGTGATTTCTTCATTCGGATCCACCTTCGGTTTCTTGTCATTGTTATCGCTCCGATCGCAAACAGAGCCCTGTGCAGCTTATACAGCGGTCGGCATTGCCGCGAGCGGGACCCCGGGGCCGGGAGCTGACCGATGGGTCGTCCGCTCTGGCTCGCGGCCATTCATGCAATCAATCCGACGAACGGCTCCCGGACCCTCTCCAGTGGTGGGCGAGCAAATGCGCCTGCCTTCACAAATGGAGCCAGTCGTGCCGCTTTCGGCCCTGCTATCTGGTAGTCTGCAGACGGGATCTGGTGGGATGCAGAGAGAGGGATTACCTATGTTGGTTGGCAGTTTTCTGAGTGGCTATGCCTTCTGGTTGCTGCTCGGCCTGGCATTACTGATTTCCGAGTTCTTCGTACCCGGGGTGGTCGCCGTGTTCTTTGGCATCGGCGCCCTCGCGGTGGGCCTGCTGACCCTGGCCGGGGCCATCGAGAGCCTGCCAGTACAGCTGCTGTGGTTTTCCCTGATCAGCCTGATAGCCCTGTTTGGCCTGCGTCGGCACTGCACGCGCTGGCTCAGGGGGAAGGTCGGCGGGCAGGCGCAGCAGGATCTGGACAGCGCCGGGCTGCTGGATCAGCGCGTCACCGTACTGACCGATTTTGTTGACGGCGTCGGCGATGTCCTGCTCAACGGGGCCAAATGGGATGCCGAGGCCAGCGAGCCGCTGCGTGCCGGCGATACCGCCTGGGTGACCGGCTTCAGCGGGATTGTGCTCAGGGTCAGCAGCCGGCCGGGCAGCAGCCGGGCGCAATAACAACAATCGATTCGACTTTAAGGGGAGCAAACATGGAAACCGCAACCATCATCGCCCTGGCGTTCCTGGTGCTGATCATCATCACCATCGCCAAGACCGCACAGATTGTGCCGCAGCGCTCGGCCTACGTGGTCGAGCGGCTGGGCAAGTACGTCAAGACCCTGGAGGCGGGCTTTCACCTGCTGATTCCCTTCGTCGACCGCATTGCCTATCGCCACACCATGAAGGAAGAGGCCATCGACGTGGACCGCCAGGCCTGCGTGACCAAGGACAATATCCAGGTGGTGGTCAATGGCGTGATCTACCTGCAGGTGGTGGACCCCAAGGCCGCCAGCTACGGCATTGCCGACTACCGCTACGCCGCTACCCAGCTGGCGCAGACCACCCTGCGTTCGGTGATCGGCAAGATCGATCTGGACAAGACCTTCGAGGAGCGCGAGGCGATCAACACCCACGTCGTCGATGCGCTGGACGAGGCGGCCCGGCCCTGGGGCGTCAAGGTCATGCGCTACGAGATTGCCGATATCGAGCTGCCGGCGACTATCCTCGACGCCCTGGAGAAGCAGATGCGCGCCGAGCGTGAGCGCCGCGCTGTGGTCGCCCAGTCCGAAGGGGAGCGGGAGGCCAAGATCAACGTCTCCGAGGGTATCAAGCAGGAGACCATCAACCTGTCGATCGCCGACAAGGAACGGCAGATCAACGAGGCTGAAGGCAAGGCGCGGCAGATCGAGCTGGTGGCCAAGGCCACGGCCGATGGTCTGCGCATGGTGGCCGAGGCGATCAACACCGCCGGCGGCAAGGATGCCGTGGCCCTGCGGGTAGCCGAGCAGTACGTGACCGAGTTCGGCAAGCTGGCCAAGACCAACAACACCATGATACTGCCGGCGGAGCTGAGCAATGTCGGGGCCGCGGTCGCGGCCATTACCAAGACCCTGGAGACGGCGAAGAGCTGAGCTGTCATCGCCCGGTAACCTGTTGCTGGCAGTCTGCAGCAACAGGTTGATCGGAACCGGGGAAAGCAGTAAGGTAAATGCCAGATCAACGGAGAACACCATGACTCACCCGACATCCATGTCACATCTGCTCAGCCCGGTTTGCACCGTGGCCGCGTCTGCGTGCATGCCGGAAGCTGGTGTTTCCGCTTATTTTTACGGGTATTGGTTTAGCCAAGGGCTGGCCTGATCCCGTCAGGCGGCCCACTCAGCACCGGCCGCCCACCGCAAGAATCAAGAAACCCCCGGTCGGCCACCCGACCGGGGGTTTTGTTTTTTCAGGCCCAGAGCCAATGAATCGAGAGGAAAGAGACATGCGCAATGACTACCAGGGTTACCGTTACTGCAGCTGGCGATTTAGTGGTCGCGCCCAGAACCCACGAACATTGCAACGACTGACACGATAGAACGCCACGCGGAATGAACCGCGTGGCTGAGGAAACATGATGAATTCTTCCGTATCCGCCCTGCCGCTCTCCCTGGTGTCCAATATGGCCCAGGCCTCCAGTCCTGTTCAGGACAACGTTCGTCACACGCGCCCGCTGCCAACCCCGGCTGTACTTCGCCAGCGCCTGCCCCTGAGTGACCTGTTGGCACAACAGGTGTCCGCCCAGCGCCAGGCCGTTCGCGACATACTGCATGGCGATGACCCCCGCCTGCTGGTGGTGGTGGGCCCCTGTTCCATCCATGATGCCGACGCGGCCCTGGACTATGCCCGCCGCCTGGCGGATCTGGCCCCCGAGGTGGCAGACCAGATGCTGCTGGTGATGCGAGCCTACATCGAGAAGCCGCGCACCACGGTCGGCTGGAAGGGGCTGGTCTATGACCCGCAGCTGGATGGCAGTGGCGACATGGCCCGGGGGCTGGAATTGTCGCGCCGGCTGATGCTGCAGATGATCGAGCTCGGCCTGCCGCTGGCCAGCGAACTGCTGCAACCGCTGGTGGCCGGTTATGTGGACGACCTGCTGGGCTGGGCCGCCATAGGTGCCCGCACCAGCGAATCGCAGATCCACCGGGAACTGGTCAGCGGCCTGGGCATGGCGGTGGGGTTCAAGAACGGCACCGACGGCAGCATGGGCATCGCCATCGATGCCATGCGCTCGGCGGCCGCCGCCCATCAGCATTTCGGCATGGACGAGCTGGGCCGTCCGGCGCTGGTCGAGACCCGGGGCAACCCGGACACCCACCTGGTGCTGCGTGGCGGCAACCAGGGGCCGAACTTCGACGCCGCCAGCGTGGCCGCCGCGCGGTCAGCGCTGGATCAGGCCGGGGTGGATGCGGCCATCATGGTCGACTGCAGCCACGCCAACAGCGGCAAGGACCCGCTGCGCCAGCCGGCGGTGCTGCACGAGGTGATCGACCAGCGCCTGGCCGGGGATGATCGCCTGCGGGCGGTAATGCTCGAGAGTCACCTGTTCGATGGCAATCAGCCGTTGTCCGGCGAGTTGCGGTATGGGGTTTCCATTACCGATGGTTGCCTGGGCTGGGCCGGGACCGAGCAGCTGTTGCTGGAGGCAGCGCAGCGGTTGCGGGGCTGAGCTGGGGCGCCGTGCTCCGGCTCGAGTCCTTCGCGCCGGGGGCGGCGCTCCTACAAAACCGAGCCATGGAGCACATTCACTGTGCGAGTGCCTTGGCGGGAAAAAAATACCAGCCCCCACGCCAGAGCCTGCCAGCCGGCAGGCTCCCTCAGTAGTGATACCAGCGCAGCTGCAGCATCACCTCGTTGCGCGGCGTATCCAGCTGGCTGAACTGGCGCCGGGCGCTCAGGCGCAGGCCCAGATTGCGGTCCAGCTCCAGCTGCTGGGTCAGGCCGATATGGCGGCGGATCTCGCCGTTGTGAAAGTAGTCGGCGCTGGCTTCGAGCAGCAGGTTGCCAGCGCCATTGCGCCACAAGAGTCCCGCGTCAAAGCCGGCGGCCGGGCTCAGGGCGGCGGCAAAATCCGGATGATGCTCGACCCGCAGGGTGGCCAGGCTGTAGGCCAGCAGCTCGTCGTTCAGCCTCCAGCTGAAGCCTCCGCCACCATTGAGATGCCCCACCAGACGCTGCCTGCCGTCCTTGCCGGCTACCCGCTCGAGCCCGGTTTCCACCTGCCATGACCAGGGCTTGAGCAGGGCGTGGCGCGGGGTCAGGGAGCGGATGCTGATCAGCCCGAGCTCCTGCAGTTGCCAGTGGTTGCCCTCGTACTGGCGTACCCGCAGTTTGCCCAGCTCGATCTGGGCGCCCAGCGGGAAGCCATCCAGATTGTCGTTGAGATCATGGTAGGCCATGCGCAGGCCGTACTCGGCAAAGTCCCGGCCATCCAGATTGCCCAGAGCCAGTTGCCAGGTGCGTGACTCGTGACCGTCCTCGGGCAGGGGTGGGGTGGGGATCTCCAGTCGCGGCGGCGGGTTGCGGTTGATCGCCTGCAGCAGCTGGTAGCTGCGCGCCGCGTTATCCGGGTCGCGCTCGCGGTTGACCGCCTGATAGCGCAGCAGCCGGTAGCTGGTTTCCTGAATCAGCGCCTGCCGCTCGGCGGGCAGTTGCTGAAAGGCCGGGTCCTCCAGCAGTGCGGTATCCGCCGCCAGCTCCCGGGCCAGTACCAGCTCGCGGGATGACAGCGGCTGGGCCCGGGCCAGTAGTTCCTTTTCCCGGGAGGGACGGTAGTTCACGCTGCTGATCATGCCGGCGTCCTTCACTGCGCGTACCGTGTCGGCGGGAATGGCAGTGAGCGGGAACTGATCGATTAGCCGCAGCCCCGGCCGGGCGATTTCCAGCAGCTCCAGCAGCCGGTAGGAGCAGTTCTCGTCGAAGAAGAAATAGTCGAAGCGGATCTGCCGCAGTTCCCAGACATGCTCGACCAGGCGGCCGGTCTCCTCCGGGGTGAGATCGAGCCGGTATTCCCAGAGGTCGCGGTTCTCCAGGCTGCTGTATTCGCTGATCTTGTCCCGGTACGGCAGCAGCGAGAACTGGCCGGGATAGCCGCCGGCCAGTCCCTTCCAGGCGTACAGCATGCTGTTGTCCATCTGCTCGACCATGGCGCCGAAATTCAGCGCATAGCTCAGCAGTGCGGTGCCGTTGTCCTGCATGTCGGGCGAGTCGATACGCAGCAGGGTATGCCCGAACATGGAGGAGGGGCTGTTCAGATAGGCGTCGGGAAACACCAGCACGGTACTGTGCGGGTCGATATCGGCATACCAGGCCGCATACTCGGCGCAGGTCACCGCGGGCAGCTCGGTCAGTGCCAGTTGTTCGCGCAGCCAGCGGGTGCGCGATGGGTAACGGCACTGGGCATGCTGGTCAGCCAGGCCAGGGTCGGCATGAAGCGCCTCCAGCGTGGCCTCGAGCTCCGCCAGTGGAGAATGTTCGCCCTGGTCAGAAAGGAAGAAGTCGGGGTCATCCACATAGCTGCGCCAGCCGCCGATCAGGGGCTTCTCATAGTGCCCCAGGGCAATCCAGTAGGGGTGTTCGGCAAGGGACCGCAGCGTGGCCGGATCGGGATGGGAGTTGGCCTGTGCGATGAGACTGCCGAGGGCCAGCAACAGGGAAAACAGGGCTCTGAACATGCGCACCGCTGGGGGGAAAGACTTGAGGGGCGATCAGGGCCCCGGACGGCCCTGCCCGTACTGCAGGCGGGCAGGGCGCAGGCAGGCCGGATCAGGCCTGGTCGGCGTACTTGGCCAGAACCTCGTCACGCTTCATCACGGCCAGAGTGGCAGTGTAAACCTGCTCGGCGGTGACGTCGGCGGAGCTGAAGATCTCGTTGAAGTGCTCGCTGGTCACTGTGGCAAAGCGGGCACGATCCTCGGCGGCTACGCCCATGACAACCGCGTAGGTGGTCAGGGCTTCACCCTCACCGCGGGCCATGTCTTCGGACAGCTCGTTCATGATGCTGCTCAGTACCAGCATGGACTTGCCGTGGTAGGCCAGCTTGCCGCTGGTGTCACAGCCGTTGGTACCGGAGGTCATGCCGAAGGTGGCGTTACCGGAGGTACCGTTGGTGATGGAAGCCACCAGGTGGGAGGGCAGGCCGCTCTGACCTTCGAACAGCATGTTACCCCAGCCGCAACCCGGGCCGCCGGGGGCGGTAGCGAAGGCGTTGAGGGAAGCGGCAGCCAGCAGAGATCCAATGAGAAGGCGTTTCATGACAGTTATCCATCTGTAGGGAAGAAGTCCAGAATCTAGCAACGCGCTTCGCTTATTGCAATTTGATTGCCGTCGTATGTGACAGGGCGGTCGGCAGCACCCCCGGCTTCTGTGAAATGCATCACGCATTGCCACCCTGCGACTTGTCTATGACGACGCATACGTCTACTGGATTGCGCTTTGCTGATCGCGTTGGGAGAGTTAGGGTCAGGCTATCAATAACAACAATGAATCACCTGGAGGCGTGGTATGGCCGAGACTGCTCATCTACCCTGGCTGGACTCCTACCCCGAGAGCCTGCGCTGGGATACCGAACTGGCCACGGGGCCGGTGAACGAACTGCTGGACCAGAGCGCCCAGCGCTTCGCCGATAACCCCGCGATCGATTTTCTGGGCCACAAGATCAGCTACCGCGAGCTGGACCGACTGGTCAGCCGCGCCGCTGCCGGCCTGCAGCGGCTGGGCGTCGGGCCGGGGGTGCACGTGGGTCTGTTCCTGCCCAATTCCCCGCACTATTTCATCGGCTTTTTCGGCGTTCTGCGCGCCGGCGGCACCGTGGTCAACTATTCCCCGCTGGACGCCGAGCGCACCCTGGCGCACAAGATCGAGGACAGCGAAACCGACATCATGCTGACGCTGGATCTGGAATCGCTGTATCCGCGGATGGCCGGCATGCTGGGCAACAGCCGCCTGCGGCATCTGGTGGTCGGCCAGCTGACCGAGTTCTGCGGGCCGGTCAGTGCGGCGGCGGCCGGTCAGCTCGGCCCGTCGGTGCCGGTGGCCCTGGATGCGCAGACCCTGTCCTTTGCCAGCCTGTTGGACAATGACGGTGATTACCGGGCGCATCCCCAGGGGGATCCGGCCTCCAGCCTGGCCGTGCTGCAGTACACCGGTGGCACCACCGGTGTGCCCAAGGGCGCCATGCTGACCCACGCCAACATCACCGCCTCCTGCTCGCAGCTGGAAGCCATTCTGCGTGATGCACTGGAGCCGGGGCGCGAGCGGGTTCTGGCAGTGCTGCCACCTTTCCATATCTACGCGCTTATGGTGAACATGATCTTCGGCGTACGCATGGGATCGGAGGTTTACCTGCATCCGCGTTTCGATGCGGAAAGCGTGCTGCGCGAGATCCATGACAACCGCATCACCACCTTCCCCGGGGTGCCGACCATGTTCATCGGGCTGGCGGCGCATCCGCTCACCGAGCAGCTGGACCTGACCTCGCTGAAGCTGTGCAACTCGGGTGGCGCGCCCCTGCCGCTGGAAGTGCAGCAGCGCTACTCACAGATGGCCGGTTGCGCACTGCGCGAGGGCTGGGGCATGACCGAGACCACCACAGCGGGAACCTTCACCCCGCGCGATGGCGAACCGCGCCCCGGCTCCTGCGGCCTGCCGATCCCCGGCGCGATCATCCGCATCGCGCCGTTGGACGGCTCCCCCGGCAGCCTGCCGCCGGGGGAGTGCGGCGAGGTCTGCATCGCCGGCCCCAACGTTACTCCCGGCTACTGGAAACGGCCGGATGCCACCGCCGAGGCCATGACCGAGGACGGTTTCCTGCGCACCGGTGACGTCGGCTACATGGACGAGAAGGGCTGGGTCTATATCGTCGACCGCACCAAGGACATGATCCTGTGCAGTGGCTACAACGTGTATCCGCGGGTCATCGAGGAAGCCATCTACGAGCACCCCTCGGTGGAGGAGGTGGCGGTCATCGGGGTGGATGATCCCTGGCGCGGCCAGTCGCCCAAGGCCTTCATCAAGCTGCGCAGCGGTGCGCCCCGGCTGAGCTTCGAGGAGCTGCAGCGTTTCCTCGAAGGGCGTCTGGGCAAGCATGAGCGCCTGTCGGCCATGGAGCTGCGCGATGCGCTGCCACGCACGCCGGTGGGCAAGCTGTCGAAGAAGGATCTGGTGGAGGAAGAGCGGGCCCGCGCCAAGGCCAGCTGAGCGTGGGGGTGGGGCGGGCTTGACCGCTGATCCGGCGTATCGGTAAATGCGATCAGCTGCGGTATAATGTCGCAACTGATCGCCCTCCCGGTCCGGGCGACAGGCAGCAACAGAGTCAGGAATCACCCATGCTCGCCCAGCAGTCGGTACAACACATACCCTTTGCGCCCGGCCCCCTGCTCATTTCCCGAAGCTTCGAGGAAGCGGCGGCCACGCTCAACGGCAACCTTTCGGAGTCACGTACCGTGCGTCCGCAGCGCCGTGGCGCCCATGCGGATATCCGCTTCACCCTGCGCCACCTGCCGAACATCAAGCTGTTCGGCGCCTACTGGGGCGAGGAGGCGGTGGCCGTCAGCTCGACACCGCTGAGTTCCTGGCACGGCATACTGCCGCTGGCCGGCGGCATCCGCGATCTGCACAGCGGGCAGCAGGTCAAGGCCGGCGAGATGATCCTGTTCACCCCCGGTCACGAGATCGACATCGTCTGGGCACCCGGCACCAAGGCCATTGTTGCCTCGCTGGAAGACCAGTTGCTGCGTAATCACGTCGAGTCCGCCTATGACATGAGCATGCCGACCCTGCCGGAGCGGGTACTGCGCATCGAGCAGGAGCATCCGGCGCTGGTGAGCATGGCCAACCTGCTGCGTCTGACCGATGCGGAATTTCGCCAGGGCGGTGGTCTGTTCGGCCTGCCGGTGGCGCAGCAGCAGTTGCAGTCGCTGTTCTGCGAGAACCTCCTGCAGCTGCTGCCGGTGCATCATCGGCTGAACGAGCGTCGTCTGCTGCCCCGCGCCCTGAAGCGGGCACTGGAATACATCCACGAGCATCTGGAACAGCCCTGGTCGATGGAGGAGCTGGTGCGGGCCAGCGGCGTGAGTCGCCGCAGTCTGGAGCAGGCCTTCCGCGACAATCTGCAGACCAGTCCGCTGCGCTATCTGCAGCAGTGCCGTCTGGAGCTGGCACGCGACTGTCTGCGCCGCGCCCGCCCGGGTGACCTGCAGCTGGTGGATCTGGCGCACCGCCTGGGCTTTGCCCAGCCCAGTCATTTCACCACCGCCTACAAGCAGGCCTTCGGCGAACTGCCCTCGGAAACCCTGGCGCGCTGGTGATACCGTCCTGAGCGTGCCGGTAGGACAAAAAAGCCTCTTCGTTTCGGCCGGTTCAGTGCAGGCCTCTGCACCCCAGCAAGCCCTCCCCGGTCTCTCAACATAACTGACACACCAGCAGCGCTTTGCAATAAACGGGCAAAAGAAAAGGGCTGGCCGGTTACCCGGACAGCCCTTTCTGGTTACCACGCTCCGGACGTCTTACTTGAAGCAGCGGTCGTACAGGCAGGTGTCGAAGCCGTAGCGCAGATCGAACTCGCCCATCAGCACGTTGTTGCGTGCCACGTAGGCTTCCCAGTCCTTGAGCAGCTCGGCCAGCTTCTCCGGATGCCTGGCAGCCAGGTCGCGGCTCTCGGTCGGATCCTCGGCCAGGTTGTACAGCTGCCACTGGGCGGTGCCGTAGGGCGGGTTCATGTTGGTGATCTTCCAATCACCCTTGCGCAGAGCCTTGCGGCCGAACAGTTCCCAGCCGATGGCGCGTTCGGGCATGGCCTTGCCCTCGAGGATCGGGCGCATCGAGATGCCCTCGATGGAGGCCACTTCCCGGCCGTTGTAGGTGCCGGAGGGCTGCTCGATGCCGGCCAGTTCGAGGAAGGTCGGCATCACGTCCATGACGTGGGCCACTTCATGGGTGATGGTGCCGGGCTGGCTGACCTGCGGAGCGCGGATGATCGCCGGTACCTGGATACCACCCTGGCTGGTCAGGCCCTTGAAGAACGGGAAGGGCGCGGTGCTGACCTGGGCCCACTGGGGACCGTAGGCGATGTAGGAGCCGCGGCGGCCCATGTTCTCCAGGCTGTTGTCGAAGTTTTCCTTCATCCACACATCGTTGCCGGGCAGGTCCTCGGGGTTGTTGCCGTCGGCGCCGTTGTCGGAGAAGAACAGGATGAAGGTGTTGTCGTATTCGCCGGTCTTCTTCAGGTAGTCGATGACCCGACCGATATGGTGGTCCATGTTATCGACCATGGAAGCGTAGAGCTCCATGCTGCGTGCTTCACGACGCTTCTGTTCGTCGGTCAGCTGATCCCAGCTGGGCAGGGCGCCGTCCATCGGTACGTTGGCCTCGACATTGGCCGGCAGCAGGCCCATTTCCTTCATGCGCGCCAGACGCTCCTGGCGGATGGCCTCGTAGCCGGCGGCGTAGCGGCCTTCGTACTTGTCCAGCCACTCGTCCGGCACATGCAGCGGCCAGTGGGGAGCGGTGTAGGACAGCAGGGCGAAGAAGGGCTTGCCGTTGCTGCGACCCTGTTCGATGTATTCGAGCATGGTGTCGGTGTAGAACTGGCTGGAGAAGAAGCCCTCGGGTGCGCTGACCTGCTTGCCGTTCTCGCGGTAGATCGCCTTGGGATCGTTGCCGATGATGGCGAACTGGTCGTCGAAGTGGCTGGCGCCGCCCTGAACCAGGATGTAGGAGCGGTCGAAGCCACGGGCGGCGGGGCTGGTTTCCTCGGTGCGGCCCAGATGCCACTTGCCCACGGTATAGGTGTTGTAGCCACCGTCCCGCAGGACCTCGGCCACGGAGGCCACGCGCTCGTTGAGGTAGCCTTCGTAGCCCGGCTGGTTGCGCTGGAAGGGCTGGATCAGTTCACCCATGTTGCCCAGACCGGCCATGTGGCTGTCGGTACCGGACATCAGCATGGAGCGGGTCGGCGAGCAGGTCGGTGCCGCGTGGAAGTTGGTCAGCCGTACGCCCTCGCTGGCCAGGCTGTCGATGTTCGGGGTGTTGATCTCACCGCCGAAGCTGGTGATGTCGCTGTAGCCCAGGTCGTCGGCCAGGATGATCAGGAAGTTGGGCTGTTTGTCCTCGGCCTGGACGGCGGTGCCGACCAGGGCAGAGAGGCACAGGGCCCAGCTGAGTCGTCTGATGTTCATGGTTGTTTCCTCAGTTGCTGTATCAGATCGGCGGTACATGGCCGCCGGTGGCTGTTGTTGTTCAGAAGCGCATCGCGGTGCGCACTACCAGGGTGTTGTTGTCATGCCCGCCGGCGCGGGTGATCGCCCGTCCTGCTGCCAGGTGCATGGCATGCAGGTCGATGTTGAAGTTGGCGGTCGGCTGCCAGCGGCCGGTGAACTGGTAGGTGGTACCGATTTCCCGCGCCGAATTGTTCAGGGTGCCGGCCAGCGGACGCACACCGGGGAGATAGACGTAATCATCGGTGGCATGCCGCCAGGTCTGCAGGATCGAGGAGTACACCTCTATGGTCCGCGCCGGCTTGAAGTTGAATGAGGGGCCGGCCAGGATCAGGTTCGACATGGTGGTCAGGTTGGCCTCCCCATAGGTGCCGTTGCGCGGGTAGAGGGCATCGAAGGTGCGGCTCTGCGAGGCGGTCAGCGGATCGCCGCCGCTGGCCACATCCAGATGCAGGCCGAGCCGCAGGCGCAGGCGGTTATCAAAGGTATAGCCGCTGTCGCTGCGGATAGCCCAGGCGCGGATATCCCGACCGGCATGTTCGCCGCCCTGCAGCATCAGGTCCCAGTTCCAGTCCAGCTGCTGCTGGCGGCCGAACAGACGGGTGCCGAGGGTGTAACGCTCCTCCCGGCCGACGAAGCCCTGGAAGTTGCGCTCGTCCATGTCCCGGGCGAAGGCATAGAGATCCACGCCGCGCTGCGGGGCGAGATTCAGGCTGGCATAGAGGCCGAGCAGGCGGGTGCTGTTGTCGCTGCTGTCATCGAAATTGTCTCTGTCGTAGAGGATCGGTCGCAGGGCCAGCAGGTCGAGCTGGTGCTTGCCCGGCGTGGTCAGACGCAATACTGCGCCGTCGAAGGCCTGACGGATGTTCGGCTGCTCGCCGATATTGAGCAGCGCGCCCTGGCCGTACTGGATCTCCTGACGACCGATGCGGGTGGTCGCCTGCAGCCGGCCGAGGTCGAAGCGGGTGTCGATGAAGGCCTGGGCCACATCGTTGCGGCTGCCGTCGCGGGGCAGGGGGAACTGCTGATTCCAGCTGCGGGTGTTCTGCAGCTGGACGAAGGTGCGCACCCGGTTGTCCCACAGGTGCAGGCTGGCATGGGCCTGGGCACGCTGCTGGATGTAATTGTCGTCGCCCTGGCCGTTGAGGTCGAAGGCGACGTTGTCCGCATGGGTAAAGGCGTAACGCAGTTCACCCCCCAGCTGCAACCAGGCGCTGTCGCCAAGACGGTGATAACGCAGCCCGTCGAGCGGGTCGGTACGTCGGGCCGGGTCGTCGAGGAAGCGGTAATCCTCCAGTTGCCGCGAGGGGCCGGCAGGGAAGGGCCTGCTGTGCTCCATCGGGTTGGCGGACGGAATATGGGCGTGACTGGCCGGGCTGAGGGCAGAGGTGATCAGCAGGGCGGGCAGTGTCAGGGCTGTGATCAGTGTGCGCATGGGACAAACCGAGGTTGTTGTTATTGGCACGCCAGTATCCGCAGACCAATGCAGCGACCGGTATCGGTATAGCGCAGGGGCTTGTGTGACAGCGCAGATTTTTCTGCGCCCGGGGTCGAAACCGCGGTGTCAGCCGACGAAATGCGGTAGGGGCGGGAATATTTCCCGAGCAGCGCAGCGTTGCTTCTGCCGGGATCGGGCCTTAAAGTCGCCGATAACCTTGTAGCCTGGCGCTGCGTCCCTACCCCGACAATAACTGGATCTGAACATGGCGGTACCCGGAAATGCCCCCCGCAGACGCTGGCGCTGGTTTGCGCTTGCCGTCGTGTTGCTGCTGGCTGCGGTGGTCGGCCTGCTGATCAGCCAACAGCCCCCGGGGCCGCCGGCGGCTCCTGCGCCCACCCCCCAGATATCGACGCCGGCACGACCGGCAGCGCCGGTGACCGCCGAGTTTGTCGGCAGTGACAGTTGTGCCGGCTGCCACAGCGAGCAGCACAGCGCCTGGCGCCAGTCCCAGCACCATCACGCCATGGCCCATGCCGGCCCGGATACCGTGCTCGGCGACTTCGAGGACGCCCGCTTCGACTACGCTGGCGTGACCACCCTCTTTACCCGGCGCGGCGAGCGCTATTTCGTCACCACCGATGGCCCGGACGGCGAACTCGAGGAATTCGAGGTGCTCTACACCTTCGGGCTGGATCCCATGCAGCAGTATCTGGTGGATCTGGGCCAGGGCCGGCTGCAGGCGCTGTCGATCGTCTGGGATACCCGCCCGGCGGAGCAGGGTGGCCAGCGCTGGTTCCATCTGTACCCGGATGACGAGATCGGCCATGGCGACCCCCTGCACTGGACGGGCGCGGCGCAGAACTGGAACTTCATGTGCGCCGACTGCCATGTGACCGACTACCGCAAGGGTTTTGATGCAGACAAGGGCAGCTTCTCCCCGGCCTGGTCGGAGCTGGGCGTCGGCTGCGAGGCCTGCCACGGCCCCGGCAGCCAGCATCTGGCCTGGGCCGAGGGTGAGCACGGTCTGGCAGACAGGGGCCTGACGGTGTTGCTCGATGAGCGCCGCGGCATGCACTGGCTGCACGAGCTGGAGCGGGTTACTGCCCGGCGCAGCGAGCCGCTGCTCAGTGACCGGGAACAGCAGGTCTGTGCCCAGTGCCATTCCCTGCGCAGCGCCGCTGCCGAGGGTTATCACGCCGGGCTGCCGCTGCTGGACTTCTACCGTCCCGAGCTGCTCAGCGACCCGCTGTACTTCGCCGATGGTCAGCAGCGCGAGGAGGTCTTCATCACCGGCAACTTCGCCCAGAGCCGCATGCATGCGGCCGGGGTCACCTGCAGCGACTGCCATGAACCGCACAGTCAGGCCCTGCGGGGCGAAGGTAACGCCCTGTGTGGCAGCTGCCATCTGCCCAGCAACTTCGATCGCCCGGAACACCATCAGCATCCGGCAGGCTCCAGCGGCGCCCAGTGCGTCAACTGCCACATGCCGGAGCGCACCTACATGGTGATCGACCCCCGGCGGGACCACGGCATCAGCATTCCCCGTCCCGATCTGGGGCAGGCGCTGGGCATACCCGATGCCTGCAGCAGCTGTCACAGCGACCGGAGTGCCGACTGGGCGGCGCAGCAGGTCGCGGACTGGTTTCCCCAGGGCCGCTGGCGCCAGCCCTCCCACGCGAGTGTCATCGCCGCAGCTGATCAGGGCCAGCCGGCGGCGCAGCAGGATCTGGTCAAGCTGCTGGCGCAACCTGAGCTGGCGGCCATCGTGCGTGGCAGCGCGGCACAGCGACTGAACCCGGCGCTCGGGCCGGACCAGTTGCGCGCACTGGTGCAGGGACTGGCTGACAAGGATCCGCTGGTGCGTCTGGGCAGCCTGCGCGCCTTCGAGGACGCCGCACCTGAGCTGCGTGCCCGTTTCCTGCCCCCCCTGCTGAAGGACCCCCTGCGCAGCATCCGCAGCATGGCGGCCAGTCAGCTGGCGGATGTAACCCTGCCGGCCGAGTGGCAGCCGGCCTTCCAGCGTGCTCTGGAGGAATACGAAGCGGAGCTGGCGCTGCATGCCGACCGTGCCAGTCATCTGGGTCAGCTGGGACTGCTGCGGCTGCGCCAGGGACGGGTCGGGGAAGCCGAACAGGCCTGGGACAGGGCCATCCGTGCGGAACCTCGGGCCTCCGGCAACTATCTCAATCTGGCCGATCTGTACCGCCTGCAGGGACGAGAGAAGGCCGCCGAACGGTTGCTGCGTGATGCGCTGGAGCTGATGCCCGGCGACGGCATGCTGCATCACGCGCTGGGCCTGTCGCTGATCAGGCAGCAGCAGCGCGACGCTGCAATGGAGCACCTGCGTCGAGCCTGGGAGTTGCAACCGGAGAACCCCCGCACCGGCTATGTACTGGCCGTGGCGTTGGAGCCGAGCGCACCGCAGCAGGCCCTGGAGATACTGCGCAGCGGCATGGACCTGCACCCCCAGGATCGGGATCTGCTGTGGGCCGGCGCCAGCTTCGCCATCCGTCACGGCCAGCTTGAGCTGGCCACGGAGTTTGTCGATGCGCTGCTGCGCCGGGATCCCGGAGACCGGGAAGCGCGGCAGCTGCATGAACAGCTCGGCCAGGCGGTCCGCTGATCCGCAACGGCCGCAGGCGGTGCACCGAGCCGCCTGTCGATCGCCTGCGCTGGCGCGGTGATTTTGCCGCTTCAGCGTCCGCCGGCATCTGGCTCCGGAAATGACTTTCACCCATACTGTGCGACCTGATCAGATTCGCTACTGCAGACACCAGTCCAGGAGATCATCCGAACACCATGAACGACGCTCTGTCCCAGACCCCGCAGCACAAGCCCCGCCCCTTCGTCGACCTGCTGGTCAGTATCGTGATCCCCTCGGTCATCCTGATGAAGTTCAGCGGCGAGGCCCACCTGGGGCCGCATCAGGCGCTGATCATGGCGCTGGCCTTCCCGCTGGGCTGGGGGCTGTTCGAGCTGATCCGCTACCGCAAGTACAACTTCATCGCAGTGCTGGGCGTGGTCAGCGTCTTCCTCACCGGCGGCATCGGTCTGCTGCAGCTGGACCCGCAGTGGCTGGCGGTCAAGGAGGCAGCGGTGCCGGGGGTGATAGGGCTGGCGGTGCTGTTTTCCACCCGCACGCGCTTTCCGCTGATCCGCACCCTGCTGTACAACGAGAAGGTGCTTAACGTGAAGCGCATCGACGAGCGGCTGAAGGAGCGGGGTGTCAGCGAGGTGTTCGAACAGCGGCTGCTCAAGGCCACCTATTTCCTGGCCGGAACCTTCTTCTTTTCTTCCTTCATGAACTACATCATCGCCAAGTGGATAGTGGTCAGTCCCGCCGGTACCGAGGCCTTCAATGCGGAGCTCGGGCGCATGACCCTGGTCAGCTACCCGATGATCGCCATCCCCTCGATGATCATGATGATGGGCATACTCTTCTATCTGTGGCGGACCATCCATGGTCTGACCGGGCTGAAGATGGAAGAGATAGTCGCCCAGCCGCCGAAACAGGACTGAGGTGCTGCCCGGCCGGGCAGCGGTTCAGGCGGGCAGTGTCTGCAGTGCGTCACGCAGCCGCTGTACTGCGCCCTCCACGTCCATCAGCTTGTCCAGGCCGAACAGGCCGATCCTGAAGGTCTTGAAACCATCCGGCTCGTCGCACATCAGCGGCACACCGCTGGCGGTCTGCAGCCCCTGTGCGGCGAAGGCGCGGCCGCTGTGGATGCCATCATCGGCGGTATAGCTGACGACCACGCCGGGGGCCTGGAAGCCGGGCGCCGCCACGCTGGCGAAGCCACGCTCCTGCAGCAGGTTGCGCACCGCCTGACCCAGTGCCAGCTGCTGCTGGCGCAGGCGTTCGAAGCCGTAATCCGCGGTTTCCCGCATGGTGTCGCGGAAGCGCTTGAGCGAGTCGGTGGGCAGGGTGGCATGGTAGGCGTGGCCGCCGTCTTCGTAGGCGCGCATGATCTGCAGCCACTTCCTGAGGTCGCAGGCGAAGCTGTTGCTGCGGGTATGTTCGATGCGCTCCAGGGCCAGGGTGCTGAACATCACCAGGGCGCACCCGGGTGAGGCGCTCCAGCCCTTCTGCGGCGCGCTGATGAGCACATCCACGCCGCAGGCCTGCATGTCGACCCAGAGCGCGCCGGAGGCGACACAGTCGAGAACGAAGAGACCGCCCACCCCGTGCACCGCATCGGCCACCGCGCGCAGATAGTCGTCGGGCAGCAGGATGCCGGAGGCGGTTTCCACATGGGGAGCGAAGACCACGGCCGGCTTCTGCGTGCGTATGCTGGCGACCACCTCCTCGATGGGCGCGGGGGTGTAGGGTGCCTGGGCGCCGGGGCCGGTCGGACGGGCCTTGAGCACCAGCTCCTCGCTCGGCAGCTCTGCCATCTCGAAGATCTGTGACCAGCGGTAGCTGAACCAGCCGTTGCGCAGTACCAGACAGCGCTGATCCCGCGCGAACTGCCGAGCCACCGCCTCCATGCCGTAGGTGCCGCCGCCGGGTACCAGGGCCACGCCGTCGGCATGGTAGACCTGGCGCAGGGTGGCGGAGATATCCCGCATGACCTGCTGGAATTCGGCGGACATATGGTTCAGCGAGCGGTCGGTGAACACCACCGAATATTCATACAGACCTTCGGGATCGATACTGGGAACCAGGCGGGACACGGGCAACTCCTCGGCAGAAAAGGGCATCGCCGGGCGAGCCGGCGATCTTATAGAACCCTATCCCAATTCCCCGGGAAAGCAAGTTACTCTCACTGGCGCTGCAGGTAGAAGAAGAAATCGGTGGGTTTGCCCTTGATGTCGCCGAGCCCGATCACCAGGTCGTCATTGACCCGGCGGAAGTAGTCCATGATCGGCTGGTTGTCGTAGATCAGCGCCGCCGAGACCTTGCCGTCGAACTCCACCATGCGCATCTGCGCCCCGCCCAGCCGGTCGTAGGTGACCACCTCGCCGGCGGCGTTGGTCACCAGCAGGGGTTCGACATCGGTAAGGGAAGTGAAACGCTTGCCATACCAGTTGATCGGGTCGGGTTCCTGACCGCCATCGAACTTGCCGCCTTTCCAGGTACCTATCATGAAGTCGGTATCCACCGGCTCCAGCTGACGGTACAGCGGCATCAGGGTGTCCGCCGAATAGGCATCACCGCTGGCAATCATGTCCAGCCACTGCTGCTGCAGATCGTCGGCCGATGCGGCGGTGCTGAAGAGGGCACCCAATCCCAGTGCGGCCAGTGTTGTTGTTATCGCTCGCATGTCGTTCCTCTCTCGGAGTGCGTCATACGAAGGGTCGATCAGCCCGTACACAGCTCCCAGCATGCATCCCGCGCTGCCCTGATGTCGTCTTCGTGCAGACTGATGTGGCCATCGCGCTCGGCCCGGATCAGATTGACGAAGGCGCCCCAGACCAGGGTCATCAGCACCTCGGCGCGGATGTCCTTGCGGAACACGCCGCGCTTCTGCAGCGCGCGGTACTGGCCCACGATGGGGCTCAGCGCCTCGCGCTCGACTGCCCGGCTCTGTTCATCGAGGTAGGGCCGGTGGTCCTGCAGTTCGAGAAAGCGGTAGATATCCGGCTCCTCCCGGGTGTAGCGGACCATGCGCTGCCACAGCTCGTCGAACACCTCCCGGGGCTGTCGATGCAGGTCCAGATCGGCATACAGACGTCGGTTGACCAGTACCTTGAGTTCGCGGAACAGCTCGTTGACCAGCAACTCCTTGCTCGCGAAATACCGGTAGATGGTACCGGTGCCGACCCCGGCCTGCTCGGCTACCAGGGGCATGGGTATTCCGTTGACCCCGCCTTCGGCGAACAGCTCGAGGGCGGCACGGAGTATGGCGCTGCGCTTGTCCCTGACCCGTGGCCGGTTACCCTCGGCGGAGGCGGATTGCGGGGAGTTGGCGGTAGGGGAATGATTGTTCATTGCCGCATTCTAGCCGCTGTGACCCTTCGTTTAACAGGTTTATGAAACATCATTGAATGAACGTTCATTCATTTTTCAGCATAGCGGCAAGTGGGCGGCTTGCCAAGGGTTGGGGGGAAAAGTGCAATGAAATACGGCACCCCGAGGGGGGCCGCGAGTTCAGGCCGGTGTGCGCCGGCGGCTGGTCTCTTCCGGTGGCGGCAGCTGACTGCGCTTGTCGGCGCGCCGGAAGATGAACCACATCAGCAGGGTAAACACGGACACGGCGAACAGGATGACACTGGCGATGGCGTTGATCTCGGGCTTCACGCCCAGACGCACCGCCGAGAAGATCTCCATCGGCAGGGTGGTCGAGCCGGGCCCGGAGACAAAGCTGGCCAGTACCAGGTCATCCAGCGACAGGGTAAAGGACAGCAGCCAGCCCGCCACGATCGAGGGCGCTATCATGGGCACGGTGATCAGCAGGAAAGTCTTCCACGGCGGGGCACCCAGATCCATCGCCGCCTCTTCGATGGACTGATCCAGCTCGCCCAGGCGGCTGCTGACAACGATCGCCACATAGGCCACCGAGAAGGTGGTGTGGGCAATCCAGATGGTCAGCATGCCGCGGTCGAAGGTAACGCCGAGGAAGAACTCCAGTACCTGGGCCAGCGCCACGAACAGCAGCAGCAGCGACAGGCCGGTGATCACCTCGGGCATCACCAGCGGCGCGGTGACCATCCCCGAGAACAGGGTGCGACCGCGGAACTGCTGGATGCGGGTCATGGCAAAGGCCGCCAGGGTGCCCAGCGCCACCGCCGCGGTGGCGGTGTAGAAGGCGATCTGCAGACTGCGTTTGACCGCATTCATCAGCTGGGTGTTGTCCAGCAGACCCAGATACCAGTGGATCGACCAGCCACCCCATACCGTCACCAGCCGCGAGGCATTGAAGGAGTAGATGACCAGGATGACCATCGGCAGGTAGATGAACAGCAGGCCCAGCCACAGGACGACGCTGGAGAAATCGGGACGTCTCATCACTTCTTCTCCATCTCGCGAGCCTGGTTGTAGTGGAACAGCGTGATGGGGATCAGCAGTATGGCCAGCATCACGATTGCCAGCGCCGAGGCCACCGGCCAGTCGCGGTTGTTGAAGAACTCCTGCCACAGCACCTTGCCGATCATCAGGGTTTCCGGGCCGCCGAGCAGTTCGGGCACGACGAACTCGCCGACAACGGGAATGAACACCAGCATGGAGCCGGCGACGATACCGGCACGCGACAGTGGTACCGTCACTTTCCAGAACGCCTTGATGCGGCCGGCGCCGAGATCCTGCGCCGCTTCCAGCAGGGTCGGATCATGCTTGACCAGGTTGGCGTACAGCGGCAGCACCATGAAGGGCAGGTAGGCGTAGACCAGGCCGATATAGACCGCGGTATTGGTGTTGAGAATCTGCAGCGGCGTGCTGATCAGTCCGAGTGACATCAGCGTCGAGTTGAGCAGGCCGTTGGCGCTGAGAATGCCCATCCAGGCGTAGACGCGGATGAGGATCGCCGTCCAGGTCGGCATCATGATCAGCAGCAGATAGATCAGCTGGCGGTCCCGCGGCGCACGGGCGATGGCGTAGGCCATGGGGTAGCCCAGCAGCAGGCACACCAGGGTGGTGATCAGGGCGATCTTCAGCGACCCGAGGTAGGCAGCGTAGTAGAGGCTGTCCTGGGTCAGGAAGATGTAGTTGCCCATGTTCAGCACTATGGTCAGTGCCTGGTTGCTGTACTCGAACAGCCGCTCGTAGGGCGGGATGGCAATGGCCGCCTGGGAGAAGCTGATCTTCAGGACGATGACGAAGGGCAACAGGAAGAACAGGAACATCCACAGGTAGGGGATGCTGATGACCAGTGTCTTGCCGTTGGGCAGGGGCAGGCGTCTTCTCATGTCGGCAGTACCACGCCCCCGTCGTCATCCCAGCTGATGTAGACCTGATCTTCCCAGGTCGGGCGGGGCAGACGACGTTCCGAGTTGGCGAAGAAGGCCTGGACTATCTTGCCGCTGTCCAGCTTGATGTAATACATCGAATGGCCGCCCAGGTAGGCGATGTCGTGCACCACGCCGTGGGCCCAGTTGTATTCCTGTTCCGGCTGTTCGGTGGTGACGAAGACCTTTTCGGGGCGCAGGGCGTAGATGGCGCTCTTGTCCTCGGCGCGGGTAGAGACCCCGTGGCCGATGTAGATATGCCGACCCAGCTGCGGGCACTCGATGATCACGTGGTCTTCCATGTCGGTGATGATCTGGCCCTCGAAGATGTTCACGCTGCCGACGAACTCGGCGACGTGGCGGTTGACCGGGCTCTCGTAGATGTCCATCGGCGTGCCGACCTGGACGATCCAGCCCTGGTCCATGATGGCGATGCGCTGGGCCATGGTCATGGCCTCTTCCTGGTCGTGGGTGACCATGATGCAGGTCACGCCGACCCGCTCGATGATCTCCACCAGCTCCAGCTGCATCTGCGAGCGCAGCTTCTTGTCCAGGGCGCCCATGGGCTCGTCGAGCAGCAGCAGCTTGGGCCGCTTGGCCAGGGAGCGGGCCAGGGCCACGCGCTGCCGCTGGCCACCGGACAGCTGGTGCGGCTTGCGCTTGGCAAACTTGCTCATGTGCACCAGCTTGAGCATCTCGGCAACGCGCTCGGTGATTTCCTGCTTGCTGAGCTTGTCCTGTTTCAGTCCGAAAGCAATGTTCTGTTCCACCGTCATGTGCGGGAACAGGGCGTAGGACTGGAACATCATGTTGATCGGCCGCTTGTGCGGCGGCAGGTCGGTAATGTTCTGCCCATCCAGCAGGACCCGACCCTCGGTGGGTTTCTCGAAACCGGCGAGGATCCGCAGCAGGGTGGACTTACCCGAGCCGGACCCGCCGAGCAGGGCAAAGATCTCGCCCCGGTTGATGGTGAGGGTGACGTCATCCACGGCGACCGCATCATCAAACTGCTTGCTGACGCGCTCGATCTTGACGAACTCCACCTGCTCCTTCTTGGCCATGGCCTGCTTCATGGCCCCTGCTGCACCCACCATAATTCACTCCCCAGCAAAAGAGGGGCTGCAGTGCAGCCCCCGGTAAGGTTCAACGGCCCGACTTGATCCTGTTCCAGGCGCGGGTGATGATCCGTTGAGATGCCAGCGGGCGGGGTTTGGCCACATACAGCTTGGCCATGACCTCGTCGGTGGGGTAGATCGCCGGGTCGTTCAGCACCTCGGGGTCAACAAACTCGTTGGCCGCCAGGTTGGGGTTGGCATAGGCCACGTAGTCGGTGATCGGGGCCACGACTTCCGGACGCAGGATGTAGTTGATGAAGGCGTGGGCGTTGTCCGGGTTCGGCGCATCCTTGGGGATGGCCATCATGTCAAACCACAGGGCGGTACCTTCCTTGGGAATGGTGTAGCCGATGTTCACGCCGTTCTCGGCTTCCTCGGCGCGGGCAGCGGCCTGGAAGATGTCGCCGGAGTAACCTGCGGCCACGCAGATCTCGCCGTTGGCCAGGTCGGAGATGTAGCGCGAGGAGTGGAAGTAGGCCACGTGGCCGCGCACGCTCATCAGCAGTTCCTCGGCCTTCTTCAGGTCATCGGCATCGTTGCTGTTGGGGTCCAGGCCCAGATAGCGCAGGGCCGAGGTCAGCATCTCGTCACCGGAGTCGAGCATGGTGATACCGCAGCTGGCCAGTTTGGCGGCAATCTCCGGATTGAACATCAGGTCCCAGGAGTCCAGCGGGGCGTCATCGCCGAGGATCGCCTTGACCTTGTCGATGTTGTAGCCGATGCCGTTGGTGCCCCACATGTAGGGAATGGAGTACTGGCTGCCCGGATCGATACTCTCCATGTCGTCCATCAGGTCCGGGTTGAGGTTCTTCATGTTCGGCAGCTTGCTGTGATCCAGCCGCTGATAGACGCCTGCCTCGATCTGCTTGGTCAGGTAGTGGTTGGACGGCACCACGATGTCGAAGCCGGAGCGGCCGGTCAGCAGCTTGGCGTCCAGTACCTCGTTGGAATCGTAGACGTCATAGGTCACCTTGATGCCGGTTTCCTTCTCGAAATTGGCAATGGTGTCCTCGGCGATGTAGTCGGACCAGTTGTAGATTTTCAGCTCGCCCGCTGCATGGGCAGCTCCAGCGAACAGTCCGGTAACGGCCAAAGCCAGCAGAGTCTTGTGCAATGTCGGTTTCATGCGTTCTCCTTACGAACACCGTCCAGGGTGGACCGGTCAGTTCTCAATCGGGCCGATCGGACCGGCCGTTATCGGTGGATCAAACAACTTCCGGAAATATCCGGCACATCACTGGGAACCTTCCTTGCAGACGCTGGTTCGCCAGCGCCTAGTGTATTCAAGCTGTGTTCGCGCGGATAGGGGTACAGACCCCAATCAGCGCAGCTCTTCGGCGGCCATGTTCAGGGTGCGCCAGGCCTTGTCGAACAGCTCATCGATTTCCTGCGGTTGAATGACCAGCGGCGGTGACATGATCAGGGTGTCACCCACTGCTCGCATGACCAGACCGTTGCGGATGCACAGGTCGCGGCACAGGGTGCCGGCGGCGCCCTTGCCGGGAAAACGCTCGCGGGTGCGCTTGTCCCGCACCAGCTCCAGGGCGCCGAGCATGCCGACGCCGCGGACCTGACCCACCAGCGGGTGCTCGGCCAGGGCGGCGATCTTCTGCTGCAGATAGGGCGCGGCCTGTTCCCGGGCGTAGTCGACGATACCTTCCTCGCGCAGGATGCGCAGGTTCTCCAGCCCCACGGCGGCGGCGACCGGGTGGCCGGAATAGGTATAGCCGTGGAAGAATTCGCCGCCCTGATCGATCAGGCAGGAGGCGACCCTGTCGCCGACGATCACCCCGCCCATCGGCAGGTAGCCGGAGGTCATGCCCTTGGCGATGGGCATCAGGTCCGGGCGGATGCCGTAGTACTGGCTGCCGAACCATTCGCCGGTACGGCCGAAGCCGCAGATCACCTCGTCGACCACCAGCAGGATGCCGTACTGATCAACGATGCGCTGGATCTCCGGCCAGTAGGTGGCCGGGGGCACTATCACGCCGCCGGCACCCTGGATGGGTTCGGCGATAAAGGCCGCAACCCTGTCCACACCCAGTTCGAGGATCTTCTGCTCCAGCTGGCGCGCGGCCCAGAGGCCGAACTCGCCCTCGTCCATGTCGCCGCCCTCGCCGTACCAGTAGGGCTGGGGGATATGGACGATGCCGGGAATCGGCAGGTCGCCCTGCTCGTGCATGGCGCTCATGCCGCCGAGGCTGGCCCCGGCGACGGTGGAACCATGGTAGCCGTTGATGCGGCTGATCACCGTCTTGCGCTGGGGCTGACCCTGCAGGTCCCAGTAGCGGCGCACCATGCGCAGCACGGTATCGTTGGCTTCGGAGCCGGAGCCGGTGAAGAACACCCGGTTCATGTGTGCCGGCGCCTGTTCGGCGATGGCGCTGGCCAGCTCCACCGCCGGGGGATGGGTGCACTGGAAGAAGCTGTTGTAGTAGGGCAGCTCGAGCATCTGCCGATGGGCCGCGTCGGCCAGCTCGCGCCGGCCGTAGCCGATATTCACGCACCAGAGCCCGGCCATGCCGTCGAGCAGCCTGTTGCCCTCACTGTCCCACAGGTAGACGCCGGAGGCGCGTTCGATGATGCGGGTGCCGCGTCCCCCCAGGTCCCGGTGATCGGTGAAGGGGTGCAGGTGGTGGGCTGCGTCCAGCGCCTGCAGTTGGGCCGTGTTGCGTTTGCCTGCTGTCATGCTCGGTACTCCCATGATCCGCGCCCCCGGGGGCGATGCCTAGACGGTGAGCAAAAGGAACTCCCGCTCCCAGGAACTGATTACCCGCTTGTAGTTCTCGTTCTCCACCCGCTTGACCGCGATATAGCCGCGGCAGAATTTCTCGCCCAGCACCTCCTGGATATCCCGGCACTGTTCCATCCGCTCCAGCGCCGACTCGAGGGAGAAGGGCAGGCGCAGGTTGCGGCGCTCGTAGGCGCGACCCTGCACCGGGGCGGAGGGGGCGATGCGCTTGACCATTCCCAGATAGCCGCACATCAGACTGGCGGCAATGGCGATGTAGGGGTTGGCATCGGCGCCCGGCAGACGGTTCTCCAGGCGCATGTTCTGTGGCGTCGAGTCGGGTACCCGCAGTCCGGCTGTGCGGTTCTCCACGCCCCATTCGACGTTGACCGGTGCCGAGGTGTCAGGCAGGAAGCGGCGGAAGGAATTCACGTTGGGCGCGAACATCGGCAGCACTTCCGGGATATAGCGCTGCAGCCCGCCGATATGGTTGAGGAACAGCTCGCTCATGCTGCCGTCGGGATTGGAAAAGATGTTTTCGCCGGTTTTGGCATCGACGATGCTCTGGTGCAGGTGCATGGCGCTGCCCGGCTCGTTGGTGATGGGCTTGGCCATGAAGGTGGCGGTCACGTCGTGCTTGAGCGCGGCTTCGCGCATGGTGCGCTTGAATACCAGTACCTGATCGGCCAGGTGCAGCGGATCACCGTGACGGAAGTTGATCTCCATCTGCGCAGTGCCTTCCTCGTGGATCAGGGTATCCAGATCCAGTCCCTGGGCCTCGCTCCAGTCGTACATATCCTCGAACAGCGGATCGAACTCGTTGGCCGCGTCGATGGAGAAGGACTGGCGGCCGGTCTCCTGGCGCCCGGAGCGACCGATCGGCGGCTGCAGCGGCAGGTCGGGGTCGTCGTTGCGCTTGGTCAGGTAGAACTCCATCTCCGGTGCCACCAGGGGCTTCCAGCCCTTTTCGGCGTACAGCCGCAGCACCTTCTTCAGCAGATTGCGCGGTGACATCTCGATCGGCACGCCGTGCTTGTCGTAGCAGTCGTGGATGATCTGGGCGGTGGGCTCGATGGCCCAGGGCACCAGGTAGATGCCGTCATCATCGGGCTTGCAGATCATGTCGATGTCCGCCGGGTCCAGCAGGTCGTAGTAGACATCATCATCGACATAGTCGCCGGTTACCGACTGCAGCAGGATGCTCTCGGGCAGGCGCATGCCCTTTTCCGACATGAACTTGGCGGTGGGCGCGATCTTGCCGCGGGCAATACCGGTGAGGTCGCTGACCATGCACTCGACCTCGGTGATCCTGTGTTCCTTCAGAAAGGCTTCAATCTTGTTCATAAGGTCCTCTTGGGCCGGGCAGCGCGTGCCCGGCAGGCGTCACCAAACGCCTTGAATATACTCAGGTAGAACGGGTTTTCCATCACCTTCCATTCCGGGTGCCACTGCACGCCGAGGGCGAAGGTGCTCGCTGCCGACACGGAAAACGCCTCGATCAGTCCGTCGGGCGCCACGGCTTCCGGCTGCAGTCCGGGGGCCAGACGGTCCACGCCCTGATTGTGCAGGGAGTTGACCATTGCCGAGCTGCAGCCGATGGCCCGATCAAGCAGGCCTCCCGGTTCGATGCGTACCTCATGGGCTGGCCCGTACTGCACCGGCAACGGCTGACTGGTGTCCTCCCGGTGCTCGAGCAGTCCGGGCACCTCGTTCAGGCGCTGGTGCAGGGTGCCGCCGAAGGCCACGTTCATTTCCTGGAAGCCGCGGCAGATCCCCAGCAGGGGTACCCCCAGCTCCACGGCGCGGCGGATCAGCGGCAGGGTGGTGGCGTCGCGGCCGGGATCATGCTGGGTGCCGGGTGCACTGGCCGGGCCGGTGTAGTGATGGGGTTCCACGTTGGAGGGTGAGCCGGTCAGCAGCAGTCCGTCGAGCTGCTCCAGCAGGGCGTCCATGGGGATATGAGCGCCCACGGCGGGGATCAGCAGGGGGATGCCCCCGGCCCCTTGCAGGGCGCCAAGAATGTATTTCTCGCCGGCCATATGGAAAGGGTGCGGGCCAACGCTGGTGGTACAGCAGGAGATGCCGATCAACGGCTGACGGGTCTGGGACATGGTCTCGTCTGTGCGGTCACAGCTGCAGGGTCTTGTTCAATTTTTCATACAATAGCAGCAAAAAAACCCTATCACCAACTGCCGCCCCGCTGAGCCGCAGGGGGAATTCCGGAGCCGGTAAGCAGAGCCTTCGTCGGGCCAGTGCTGCCGGGCTTCCGGGCTCTATTGACTCGCCGGGGCCTTTCGGGATTTACTCTCAATCGTGAGAGTGATGGTTGATATATTTTACAAATAACAGGTGAAGAACATGCACTCCCCAGCCGATGTTCCGAGCGTCGGTAGCGAACCCGCCAAGGTGGTGAACCTTGACGCCGACGTGACCGCTCCCCATCCTCTGCATGAGCCGGAGAGCTTCCTAGCAACCTATCCCGACGTTCACTTCATCGACCTGCTGATTGCTGATATGAACGGCATCGTCCGGGGCAAGCGCATCGACCGTTCGGCGCTGACCCGTGCCTTCGAGAGGGGCATCGCACTGCCGGCATCGCTCTTCGCCCTCAATATCCAGGGCACCACAGTGGAAGAGACCGGTCTGGGGATGGAAATCGGCGATGCCGACCGCATCTGCCTGCCGATCCCCGGCACCCTGTGCCTGGAACCCTGGCAGAAGCGCCCTACCGGGCAGCTGCTGATGACCATGTACGAGCTGGATCGCAAGACCCCCTTCTTCGCCGACCCGCGCTATGTCCTGCAGCGGGTGGTCGAGCGTTTCCGCGAACTGGGCCTCAAGCCGGTCTCGGCCTTCGAGCTGGAGTTCTTCCTGATCGACCAGGAAAACATCACCGGTCGCCCGCAGCCGCCGCGCTCGCCGATTTCCGGCAAGCGGCCGGCCTCGGTTCAGGTCTACTCGATGGATGATCTGGACGAATACGCCGAGTTTCTCGAGGACGTCATCGAAGCTGCCCACGAGCAGGGCATCCCCGCTGACGCCATCGTCGCCGAATCCGCCCCCGGCCAGTTCGAGGTCAACCTTCATCACGTGGAGGACCCGGTCAAGGCCTGCGACTATGCGGTGCTGCTCAAGCGGGTGATCAAGAACGTGGCCTATGACCATGAGATGGACACCACCTTCATGGCCAAGCCCTACCACGATCAGGCCGGCAACGGCATGCATGTGCATATCAGTCTGGAGCGCGATGGGCACAACGCCTTCGCCCCGGATGAACAGGGTAATCTGTCGGACCACCTGCGCTGGGCCATCGGCGGGCTGCTGGAGGTGCTGCCCCAGTACATGGCCTTCCTCTGTCCCAACGTCAACTCCTACCGCCGGTTCAGTCCCAACTTCTATGTTCCCTGTTCTCCGACCTGGGGTATCGACAACCGCACGGTGGCGGTGCGGGTACCCGGGGGCGATGCCGAGAACATGCGGATCGAACACCGGCTGGCTGGCGCCGACGCCAACCCCTACCTGCTGATGGCAGCACTGCTGTCGGCCATCCATTACGGCATCACCAACCGCATCGAGCCGCCGCCGATGACCGAGGGCAATGCCTATGAACAGCACGAGCCATCGCTGCCTACCAACCTGCGCGACGCCCTGCGTCAGCTGGAAGGGTCGGAGATGATGAAGGACTACATCGGCGAGGAGTATCTGGACGTCTTCGTGCTGTGCAAGGAAAGCGAACTGGAGGAGTTCGAGCGCACCATCTCCGATCTGGAGTATATGTGGTATCTGCACACCGTTTGATCGGGGTGCAGCGCCCTGCGCTGCACCCGGGCGGTGTCGAGCGCCCGCTCGACACCGCCGGATCGTTTCACCCCTGAGAGTCTTTCTCCATCATGCCGCTGACCGACTCCTGGTACCGCGCCAGCACTGAAACCCCCGTCTATCCCCCGTTGCGCGGCCGGCAGCAGGCCGATGTATGCGTGATCGGCGGCGGTTATACCGGCCTGTCCGCTGCGCTGGAGCTGGCTGAAGCCGGGCGCCGGGTCATACTGCTGGAGGCAGAACAGCCGGGCTGGGGTTGTTCCGGGCGTAACGGCGGCCAGATCAATCCGGGGCTGGCCTGTGATCACGGCTTGCTCGAACAGCAGCTGGGCAGGGCCGATGCGCTGCGGGTCTGGCAGCTGTCGCTCGCGGGTGTGCGGCTTATTCAACAGCGGGCCGAGCGCTACCGGATCGATTGCGACCTGCGGTCCGGCATCCTGCTGGTGGCCAACCGGCCCCGGCAGCTTCCCGAACTGCGTGCCTGGCAACAGCAGCTCGAAGCGCTGGGCTATGACCGGCTCAGCTTCCATGACCGGGGAGAGCTGAACCAGCTGCTGCGTGCAGACTATCAGGCCGGAGTCATGGACAGCGGTGGCGGCAGCCTGCACCCGCTGAAATATGCCGCGGGACTGGCCCGGGCAGCGGCGCAGGCCGGCGTGCTGATTCACGGTCAGTCCCGGGCCGGCTCCATCGCTCAGGATGCCACCGGCGTCAGCGTCAGCACGGCCCTCGGCCAGGTGCGCGCGGATCAGTTGATCATCGGCGGCAATGCCTACAGCGCAGGGCTGCTTCCCTGGCAGCAGCGGCGTTTCCTGCCGATCGGCAGCTATATCGGCGCCACCCGACCCCTGGGTGACCTGGCTGGGCAGCTGATACCCTCACGCGCCGCGGTCTGCGACATGAACAACCTGATCGACTACTACCGGCTGACCCCGGACAACCGCCTGCTGTTCGGTGGCCGTGCGACCGCCGGCGCGGCCAGACTGACGAAACTGCGCCAGACCCTGCGCCAGCGCATGGCCGGGGTGTTTCCACAATTGGCGGACGAGGATTTCGACTATCTCTGGGGCGGGCAGGTGGCCATGACTGCCAGCCGCGCCCCGCACTTCGGCCGCCTCGGCAACCGGGTACTCTATGCTCAGGGTTATTCAGGTCAGGGCGTGGCACTGGCCGGACTGGCCGGCAGGCTGATGGCCGAAGCGGTGCTCGGGCGCAGCGAGGGCTTTGATCTGTTCGCCCGCCTGCGTCACCTGCCGGTGCCGCCGGGCACGGGAGTGCAGACGGCAATCCGGGCACTGGCGCTGGGCTGGTATGCGCTGCTTGACCGGCGCGGTTGAATACTCACAGGAGGCAGGAGCATCAACGAGCGAATGACGTCGGGCCGCAGGCCGTCCTGGTGGCAGCGCCTGCGCCATTGGCGGGAGGACCGCCAGCTGCGGCAGCTGAAGGTCAGCCCCGGGCAATGGCAGGAGGCCCTCGGCGACTGGGCGGTGTATCAGCGCTACCCGCCTGCGCAGCAGCGCCGGATCCGGGATCTGGCGTTGCGCTTGCTGCTGCGCAAGCATCTGGTGGCGGTCAATGGTGCCGAGCTGGACGACCGGCTGCGGCTGCGCATCGCCGGCATGGCGGTGGTGCCGGTGCTGGAACTGGGGCTGCACTGGTACGACCGCTGGCAAACCCTGATCCTCTACGACGGCCCCTTTGTCGCCGAGCACAGCTGGGAAGACGAATTCGGCATAGTCCACCAGGAGGTCAGTGAACGCAGCGGCGAGGCCTGGGAACGCGGTCCTGTAGTGCTGTCTCTGGAGGACGTCTGGCACTCCGGCCAGGGCGACGGCTACAACGTGGTTATTCATGAGCTGGCCCATACCCTGGACATGCGCGATGCCAGCGCGAACGGCGCACCACCGCTGCACCCGGACATGGATCCGCAGGCCTGGCAGCGGGACATGCAGGCCGCCTGGGACGACCTGGCCGAACGCACCGAAAAGAGCCTGCCACTGCCGGTGGACGACTATGCTCTGGAGGACCCCGCCGAGTTCTTCGCCGTGCTCTCGGAAACCTTCTTCGAGCGACCCGCGCCGCTGCGTGAAGCCTGGCCAGCGGTGTACGGGCATCTGACTGCGTTCTATCGCCAGGATCCCGAGGGGCAATCTGATCCGCGCGACAAGTAGATCCCCGCAGGTGCGGGGAACACGTGCCGGAACACGGCCAGGAACTGCGCACTCGCGGTTCATCCCCGCAGGTGCGGGGAACACAGCCAGCGCCGAACGTGGCGGGGCTAATAGTGCGGTTCATCCCCGCAGGTGCGGGGAACACATGTTGTCGTAGTCCTCTTGCGACATCGTGCGCGGTTCATCCCCGCAGGTGCGGGGAACACGCGTTCAGCCTGCGGGTGGAACAGGCCTACAACGGTTCATCCCCGCAGGTGCGGGGAACACTGATCGTACAGGCCCGCATACAGCAGGGCGAGCGGTTCATCCCCGCAGGTGCGGGGAACACTATCACGATGCTCATCACTCCACCTCCAGCGACGGTTCATCCCCGCAGGTGCGGGGAACACTCCTGGAACACGACAATGCGCAGGCCGCCCGACGGTTCATCCCCGCAGGTGCGGGGAACACCCGTG
>NZ_FOYD01000005.1:0-181102 GCF_900115905.1 Halopseudomonas formosensis | reverse complement strand
TCGGTTCATCCCCGCAGGTGCGGGGAACACGTCCGTGACCTCGTAGAACGCGGTCAGACCCAGCTGGTTCATCCCCGCAGGTGCGGGGAACACTTTGCGATCTGGCTCCCGGGCCAGGATGTCGTGCGGTTCATCCCCGCAGGTGCGGGGAACACAGCGACAGCTTGTTCTCGACAGCGCCGGATACCGGTTCATCCCCGCAGGTGCGGGGAACACCTGCACCAGATATGGCGCGACCGGGGCGACACCGGTTCATCCCCGCAGGTGCGGGGAACACGCCGATCTCCGAGAGATTCCCCGAAGCCTGCCCGGTTCATCCCCGCAGGTGCGGGGAACACTCGATGCTCACCGATCCGTCCGGCAGCATGGTCGGTTCATCCCCGCAGGTGCGGGGAACACTGCTCCACCGCTTGTGCGGGCCCCCGTCAATTCCGGTTCATCCCCGCAGGTGCGGGGAACACTCGATGCTCACCGATCCGTCCGGCAGCATGGTCGGTTCATCCCCGCAGGTGCGGGGAACACTGCTCCACCGCTTGTGCGGGCCCCCGTCAATTCCGGTTCATCCCCGCAGGTGCGGGGAACACTCTTAGCATAACCGACTGTTTCCTAAGGGAAAAATCGGGAGCTAAAAATCTACCAATTTTCTTTGTTAAAGATCAGGGTTTTCGACTGGGTGAAAAGCGACTAGACGGAGGCCATCAAACTCCACAGGTAAGCGTCTGTTGGCACCCAGGGTTTGGAACTCATAGCCGGATTCGTTGTTACTGGCCCAAGCCATGACAACATTGCCATCCTCATGTCCTTCGCTCAGCTGTTGCCAGATCATTTCTCGAGTACGTCTGGATACATCGCCGATATAAATACCTGCGCGTACTTCCAGCAGCCAGATGGCCATACGTCCGCGCAGACGGGGAGGGACGTTTTCAGTGACTACAACTAGAAAGCTCATTACTGGGCTCTATGACCGGCGTCGCCGATACTGTTCGGGTTGGGGATGGCTGGTGGAACTGATTCCGGCGGGGCTTCGGGTGGTGATATCTCGCCTGCCGCCAGAACTTCTTCGATAGTAGGGATGATTTTTGCGAGAATCTTGCTCGACCGAAATAGGTCTCGACACCCCAGTCGCACTTCTCTTTCAGGGTGTGCGGGTGACTTGGCTGCGACACGGAAAGCCAAGGGTACTACCGTGTCGAACTTGAATAGGTCGGCGATATCGTAGACAAAAGAAAGCGGTTTTCCCGTATGAATAAAACCAACGGCCGGCGCATAACCGGCTGCCAGCACAGCGGCTTCGGTAATACCATACAAGCAGGACGTGGCTGCTGAGAGGCATCGGTTCGGGATATCTGCTGCGTCCCATTTATTGCGGTCGTAATTACGAGAGCGCCATTCGACTCCATACTGCTTGGCTAACAGTTTGTATGTTTCTCGTACTCGTGCCCCTTCGATACCGCGGAGCTGTTCAACACTGCGACGCGCTGGAGCTGGTTCCTGAAAGCGCAGCTCATACATCTTGCGGACTACCTTGAGGCGCAGATCATCATCAAGGGCCAGCTTCGCTTGATATAGGAGGCGGTCAGCCCGTGCGCCGCCCGGCTGCCCGCTGGCATACAATCGCACTCCGGACTCGCCTACCCATACCAGCAGCGTTCCTACTGTAGAGGCCAGATGCACGGCAGCATGGGAGACGCGTGTTCCAGGCTCAAGCATGATGCAGGCAACCGAGCCAACAGGGATGTGGGTGCGTATGCCGGTCTTGTCGATGACGACAAAGGCACCGTCCAGTACGTCGATCTGGCCATACTGGACAAAGATCATGGACACACGGTCTTTCATGGGCAGTGGCTTCAGTGGCGGGAGCAGGGTGCGACTCATGTCAGTTACTCTGAGCGGGCAGTAACGGTGCCGCGGACTCGATCAGTACGCGCATTTGATGAATGGCAAGCCTGTTCAGCCGCTGTAAGCGCTCGGCTTGTGGTAGCCC
Source organism: Halopseudomonas formosensis (assembly GCF_900115905.1). GTDB lineage: Bacteria > Pseudomonadota > Gammaproteobacteria > Pseudomonadales > Pseudomonadaceae > Halopseudomonas > Halopseudomonas formosensis. The sequence goes on along the minus strand of NZ_FOYD01000005.1, from coordinate 179,118 downwards.
TTCGGCGATAAAGTGAGCATTCATGGACTCCAGATTGGCCAGGCAGACCAACTGGTGGATATTGGCGTGATCGCGGATATTCCCTTTCAGATCAGGGTTGGCGTCTAGCCATTGCCTAGCGGTTACGCCGAATAGGGCCATGTTCAGCAGATCTGCTTCGCTGGCATAGACCAGGCTGATCTGTTGTGACGTCAAGGTCTCAGGAATCAGGTTTTCCTTGATGGCGTCGGTATGGATCAGGTAGTTAACCTTGGCCAGATTGCGCCGGATATCCCAGCCCAACTGCTGGAACTCCTGCTCCTTGAGACGCTGGAATTCCTTGATCAGATAGAGCTTGAACTCCACCGAAATCCAGCTGGCAAACTCGAAAGCAATGTCCCGTTGGGCGTAGGTGCCGCCATAACGACCTGCTCGGGAGATCAAACCGATGGCTCCTGTCTGCTCGATCCATTGCTTAGTGGTTAGTGTGAAACTGTTCAGGCCAGCTTGTTTCCTAAAGTCATCGAATTCGATGACTTTAAAATCGGGATTGTTAAGCTGTTCCCAGATACCTAGAAACTCGATGGTGTTACGGTTGCGTAACCAGTTGCCGATAATCACACCTGTCCGGTCACTATCCTTGTAGCGAGCAATATCCGTAATGCAGATGTACTCCATGCCATCCTTGGTGTAGGTGGCAATGTCCTGTTCCAGTACCTGCAGTTTGGCTTTCATGGCTATCTCTCGACTTTGCTCAGGATACGCGGGCTACGCTAAGTAGGCCGCACCCGAGCGCCTTGCCGGGGCCGATACCATTACACAGCGCAGAGGCCAGGGCCCCGGTATCAACGGGTTGCAGTACGCCTTCGTAGCAGACTTGCAGCAGTAGAATATCCTTGCCATTGGCTCTACTTCGCAGAATATCGCTGCCCGTAATCAGCACCGTGTCCACTTTGAATCCCAGTCTGTGCCCTTGGCGGTCAAGCCAGCCAAGTTGTGAGTCCTCTGTCACCAGTCCATAGCGCTTGCCTTTGCGGGTAACTGTTGGATTGGCGTGCAGGCGGAAACGATAGCGAGCATTTTCCTGTAGCAGGGATTCCACAGTCACCTGCTTTACTGCCGGTGGCTCTTTCACATAACCGGGCAAACGCTCTATAACAGCCCAGTCGGGTTGCATGCTTGATTGCACCAGCAATGTAGGTGCAGCCCATGTGCTTACCGGTTCCAAACGCCACAAAAATCGGGGCGGGATCTGGGCCTCATCCTGGACAAATGCCCGAACCAGTGTCCGATGCATTTCGTAGGGGTCGGCCAGGTCGCGTCTTACCTGGGCGCTGCGTAGATCAAGCTGTAGGCGGCTCAGATGCATACCAGTCCTCCCTTTCCAACTAAATCATCCATAAGGATGCTTTTGACAAATCGCGGCCCAAAAAGCCTCTGGGTGAAGGGAGCTACTGGCTGATCCAGCCGTATTGTGCCTTCATTGGCATGCTCAAGCAGAATGCGCTGCTTGGCTGACCGTTCAAAGCCTGGCAGCTCGTAAGTTCCTAATACCGTCTCCAGTTCCTGATCCTTCAGGCCATCCTCCAGGTAGACAGGCAGCGACGGCACGAAACTCTTACGTCCTAGAGAAAGCGGCCAGACTGGTTGTTTCAACGCCTTATGAACTTGGTGTAGTAGTTCGTGCTCGCCTTCCAGTCCTACAAGAAATACGGCATCGGACAGGTAGAAGCGGGGGCTGACAACGGTACGCTCTCGATCAACCTTGCCCGCAGCATTTACCAGACCGGTTGCGGTCTGGTAATCACGCATTGGAACGCCTTCGCGCTCGACTCGCACGCCCATGCGTAGCGCTGCCAGATCATCCACAGGCGCCGCACGATCCCTCCCCAGTGCTGCGCAGATCAAGCCCAGCACGCCGGATTTGGATGGTTCCAGTTGTGTGTCACGTTCGTCAAAGCGGCTGGTAGTACCCCAGGACTGCATTGGGCCGTGAAGCCGGAGAAGCAGGGTTGCCATGACCTACTCCTTCAGTTGCGCAGCTATAAGAGCTTTCGCCTTCTGCGCAAGCTCACTCAGGTTGGTGGTGCTTGCGCCCTTTTCCCAGAGTGCAGTCAGATCGAGATAGATCCATTGGTCATCGTCGGAGCCGTATACGCTGGCGAGCTGCTCCTCGTAGGCAGCGAGTGCTTTTACTGACTGCTCCGACAGGCTTGTATCCATGGTTGCTCTGACAGGCTTCTCGAACGCGTTAGCCAGGCTCAGGGGTGTTGTGCGGCGTAGGCAGATACCGATGAATTGTGGAGGGTTGTGTGCGGCAAAGCTGTTCTGTTTGCCACTGGGAATGGCTCTGGCCATGGCGAGAGTAAAGGCTTCGATGGCGGACAAGGCGAGCTCACGATCCTGCTGCAGGTTGCCGAGCAGTTTGTTTGCATCAAGTACGGCGTAGCGATAGAAGGTAGCGGAGTTGAACTCCACTTGTCCGATCATACCGGCTCCTGTTTCATCTTCGTCACCTTTATCATCCACAGCAGTGAAGTAGTCGAATTCGCGCTCCGCTCGGTGCGTGCTTATGGCGTGTGCAACCTGGCAAGCTGCATCCTGGTTGGCTTTAGGGAGGTCGGCCAGCATCCGGCCAAAGAGTGCGACATCCACTGCTTTGCCACCGTTCAGGATCTCTTTGGCTTTATCGGTGATCTCCTTGGGTAGTGCCGCTTTGGCTTCTTTTTTTCCTTTTGCCTCACCTGCGACCAGTGAATCCCAGTATTGCTCTACCAGCTCTGCAAAGGCTGCAATCTCCTGCTCGCCGAGGAATAGCAGGTATTGGGTTTTGCCGTTCTCCTCCAGCTTCAAGCCTGCAGCTGCCAGGGCGATCTCAATCTTGGTGGCGACCTCTTCGTCTGTCCCCTTGCCAGACAAGCGATCTGCCAGAAGAGATTGCAGCTTCTTGGTACGAACCCCCAGGTTTTCCGGCAACAGTTGCAGGTTAGCGAAGTCCTGTCGCACTGAGCGTTTCCAGCTCTGGCTGCTTATGCGGGCGCGACGGTGTCCGCCGAAAATTGCATCCTTCGGTGATCCGGTGTCGTCACGGTTCAGGTTGGAGGGGGCGAAGTTCTGGATCAGGTGATACTCAAGAAAGAGGCTCATGGTGATTTCCTTATTCAATTGGACAGGTTCAGGATTCAGTTGACGTATCAATGACGCGATAGAAGTCGCGCGCCCAACGTTGGCGTAGGCGGTCGAGCCGATCCGGATCGGCCCAGGGGTTCATCCACAGCGCCAAGTCATCCAGTAGCGTTGCGTGGTTCATGGGTATCTCGTCGGCAGCCAATAGACTGACAGCCTGGCGCAGATAGTCGTGAATGTTCTCCGCATCAGCAGCCAGCAGGGCGACAAAGCGCTTCTCCAGGCTCTCACTTTTTCTGTGGCGAAAAAGCTCTGCGAATGCGCTGGCAAATCCTTGCGTGCCGGTTCTGGGATGGCGAGCAAACAGGCCCGCCACTGCATATAGCGCCAGGCGTCGCGCATCGCGTTCGTGCGCCTCCTTGCTGACAAAACGCTCGACATAAGGAAAAGCAGGTGAATAGGTTCCGGGGTCGAATGCCAGACTGTGCCGCAACTTGGCTAAAGCCTCCCTGTCCAGACGCTGCAGGTGGGAAAGAAAGCGTTGAGCGTGCTCACTCGCTGGGTGTTTGCTCATCTCACGTCTCCGTCTCGATCAGTTCTTTTTCTCTGGGAACCTGCTTGTTCAGCAGCGCGTGCAAGCGACCTTCATATCTGGCCATGGCGCGTAAGGCTTGGGCAGAGCGCCCCATGACCTTGTTGAGCTCCAGCCAGGCTTGCTGAGCGCTGGAGCGAAGAGCAGTGTTCCAGTAGTTGTTGGCCAGGCCGAAGTCGCCGCCTGCAATCAGCTCCATGAGAGGTGAAAGCTTGCGCTCAGCGGCTGCGAAGTAACTTGTTCCCAACGGCCCGGCATCCACGATCGAGCGGGCACGAGTACGAGTATCCTTGCTGGATGAGTCGGGTAGCGTATCGGCCAACATGCTGGTGGCCAGGATGCGCAGATCGGTAAAAAGTGACTCGGATCTTTCGATCTGTAGCGCAAGGAACTGCGCTTTGTCTGGCTCGGTAATCAAGGAGCAGGGCAGAGCTATCTGCTCCGCGCGCCAGCGTAGCAATTTGGCTTGATCACTGCAGAGACCAGCAACGAGGACGGGCTGGTATACATCATCAAAGCTGATGGCAGCATGCAGGTTGATGGCGCTATCGAGCACGGCAGCGGCCTGACCTCGGCCAGTCGGCACTAATACGGGTAGATCGCGCCATAGGGCTCGGCCCTCATTGAACGTCAACCGTATCAGTTTATCCTTGCTGGCACGGTAGCTGGCCATTGGATCAGGCGCATTTGTGTCCTCTTCCAGAGCAAGACCGGCGGCAAAGTGCAGCCAGCGTATATGGTCGTCCTCTTCCTTGATGAACAGCACTGCTCTGCTCAGGCGGGTGTAGCGATCATTAGGGCCTGTCGCGAGGGTGGGGGAGTCTCGCAACGGTTTTATGGTTGGCGGGCTCTGTTCCCAAGCAGGCAAGTCGTCAGCAGCAGCGGGAGCGGCATGCAAGGCGAGAATCAGGGTCTGACACAAGGTGTTGCCCACGGGTAAGGCTGCTGCACTGTTAGCTAATGCTCCGGCCTTGTCCGAAGCGCGCAGAACCTTTACCAAGCCCCCGGGAGTAAACTGAAGGAAACCCAGTAAAGCTCTGATTGCTTCCGCGGAGCGGATAGTTGTCGGAGCAGTGTCCGTAGCATGGTCGAACATGACGGGTGTGTTTCCGCTGGCGGCTGCCAGCGAAATCTGTGTCCAGGGTTTTTTCTTGTCTCTGGTTTCCGGTGATTCTGCCAGTGCCGCCACCTGCATGAACGGATGCTCCTGATGAAATAGCCAGAAGCGCTCGCGCCAGTGTTCCAGGTAATGCTGAATCACATCCAGTGGCAGACCATTGTGGTACCACTGAGCTCGATCTGTATCCGTCCATCTAGTCAGCCTTTGCGTGAGTGCCCGGTGCGTTATCGCGAGCAACAGCCGGTACTGGGCCACAAGGCTGGGGGGCGCCGTCTCCGCCAGCGAGGTAATGTCGTTGCTGCGGGCGAAGACCTCCAGTAACCCCATGTTTTGAACCTGCCCATCTTGCAGGCGTACTGGCAGCCAGGGCTCGTCCAGCAGGTTGAAGCTTGGTGTCATACAACTCTCCCTGTCTTGGTGTTCAAGCCTGATCCTGGGTCTCATATACAAGACCCAAGGATCCGTCCAGACGTATTAGTAGTTTGCCGATACGGCAACACCCATCTTGTAATGGTAATGCGTAGGTATTCTGCAGAAGTGCAGGCTCAAATGATGAGCCTTTGCCTGCGTCTGCGGTGAAATATTTGACTATGGCGGTGCGGGATACACGGATTTGTCGGGCATAGAGCCTTCTAGCTGTTTCGGAGTCGGGCTCGCCGGGTGGGAAAGGCGTCTCTCCCGGGTAGATACGCCAGCCGTCATCGCCAACTTCTACGGGTATCAAGGTGATGGACTCACTCCCCAGGCGGGTGACGTTTTGCAGACCAACCCCGTCATCACCCTCGTCATTACCACGCGGTTTGCCCTGGTAAGCGTCTTGTAGTTCGCTGTTTTCATTTATGACAATGTTCTGGGCTCGCTGGCGGTGGTTGTTTATCTGGGCCAGATACTCGCCGTAGAACCCGGTCTCTATACAGTCGCGAGCGGCGCTTTCCAGGTCGCTGGGTAGTTCGCCATCATCGTAAACGCTTTGCACCAGGCGATCTATGTCCCCTGGCAGTTGCAATCCCTGTTCGTTGTTCAGCTCTTTGCCAAGCAAGGCCCAGGTGCGCCCGAGGATGTAGGCGTCATAAACGTAACCCCAAGCGGTTTCCTTGAGATCGGGTAGACGCTCCTGTTGCAGTCCTGCTACCCATAGTTTGGCGTCCGTGTGCTGTTTCGGTCTTGGCCTGTCGTGGCGGTGCAGGCGGCCGGCGCGTTGCAAGAGCAGATCCACGGGTGCCAGGTCGCTGAGCATGAAGTCGAAGTCCATATCCAGTGATTGTTCGGCTACTTGAGTGGCGATCAGTATTGCTTTGTGCGGGCGTTCTCCGGATGGGCCAAATAGCTGCAGGACTTTTTGCTCCTGCTCGGCGCGCTCGTTTGCGGGAAAGCGGGCGTGCATCAGGAGTATCGGAATGCTCTCTCCTCCCGAGTTCAGGCGGTTTTGTAAATCGAGATACAGGTTCTGCGCACGCTCCACCGTATTCACAATGATGGCACCACAGCCCCCTTCCGCAACCAGCTCAATGGCCCTGCCTGCCAGCTCATCGAGGCTCTCACCCAGTGCCAGAAGATGAATCGGCGAAAGAGCGCGTGCGGGGAAGTGAGTTCCTCGTATGCCGGCACGGTCAGCCAGCATCACCCGTGGATATGCCATTTCGGGAATGGTGCTCTGTTGTACCCCCCAGGCGGCGAGAAGTGCGTTGCGGCGGGCGGTTGGCAACGTGGCGCTCATCAGTACTACAGAGCTGCCGAGTGCCTTGAGCCATCTCAACAGCGTGACAATCAGACCGGAAGTGTAGGTATCGTAGGCATGCACCTCATCCAGAACGACTACCCTGTTGCTCAACCCCCACAGGCGTACAAAATGATGTTTGACATTGATGACCGACAACAGCGCCTGATCTACGGTGCCCACCCCGTAATGGGACAGCAAGGGTCGGCGTCGCTGAGCGAACCAAGTAGAAGCGGCAAGACTATCCTGTTCTGAATCGTTGATACCCCGCAGACGCTGCACTTCTTCATTCATTACTGCACCGCCGTGTACGAGCTGGATATCAAGCCGCCCTTCACGGAAGCTGTCGAGGAATGTCAGGACGCGCTTGAACATGGCGTTGCCGGTTGCCTGGGTAGGCAAGGCGACATAAAGGCCGCGATGTTGGTTGGTTGCTTGTAGACGAAGATGAGCGAGCAACGCCAGCTCGGTCTTGCCTTCTCCCATCGGGGCTTCCACCAACAGGAGTGCAGGGCCATCGGCAGTTTCCAGCAAGGCATCACCCGTCACCTGCAGGGGACGCATGGATAGCCCCGTGCGTCCGGTAATGCGCTCCAGCAAGTCGCTGGGTGCCAGTTGCTCATGCAGGAGTGGGGCTGCCTTGTGCCAGCCAATTTGATCCAGGGCCTGGGTGGCCCTCTGCCTGGCATCATCATGGTAATGCCGTAGGTCGTCATGCCGTTCTCCGAGGGTAAACCATTCGGGGTTGGACGCTATCCAGTCGGCAGCGCTGGTCAGACCCGCAAGCCAATTGATAGCGGGCAAGCTCATCGCGGATGATGCGGGGGAAGTCTGATAGGCGGGCTCCTGCATCAGGAGTTGCCAGTAAGTTGTCAGGATTTCCTGGCGAGCGCGACGCCACTCAGGAGGTTCGCCCAAGGGTTTTCCGGCATTCACCTCTGTACTCGAAAAGTGAAAACCGTGATGCGCACTGACAGCCTGCACGGCTTGGGCGACCCAGCTCAGACTCCCGCTCATGAGTTGTTGCAAGGGGGCGCGCAGCAAGTTGGCTGTGGCCAGATCATGCCGATTGTGGGTGCAGGCGTGCTCCGGGAATGCCAGTCCAGCCTCCATGCCCAGGCGTTGCCCAACTTCCCACTTTGCCTGAAAACCTGGAATGCCTTTACCGAAGTCATGAAGCCCGACCAAGGCGCCAATCCAGCGTGGCACCTGCGCTGCTGGGATGCCGAATTGCTGCGCAGCCCACTCGCGCGTGGCAGGAGTTTCACGCTCAAGCAGGGTTTCCGCGACAGCGGCGACATCCAGAAGGTGCGCGAGCAGTCCATGTCCTGTCGGTTCCCCGCTTTTTGCCCATAGGATGCGTGCGCTCGGGCTCATTTCCGAGAATTTCATACTCACTGCCCTGTGGTGACTGAACTGACACTATTGTTCGATCTCTGGCTCATCTGTTGAGCTACTGATCCATAGTTTGTGAGCGCTCCTTCCAAGCTGCGGATAACCGAGGACGTCAGCTCCGGAGGTCCAAGGACAGTTACATCCGCGCCATAACGTAGAATGTCCATGATGAGTTCACGGCTGTCGCTGTATGGCAACCAGAGCTCTACAGAGCCATCCGGGTTCACGCGTTGACGTTGAGATGGATGCCATTCTGCCCCTTTCACGCGCATGGCAGCGGTGCCGGTAAAGTGTAGATGGGCAGTGTGTGGAGCAGCTCCTGCGAAAATGCCATAGCCTGCTTCAACGGCCGTGTTCAACTCATTTGCTGGAAGATGGTGCGCTTCATCCTGCAGGCGGTCAGCCTGGCTGATGCCTGCCAGCCAGAAAGTACGCAGTGCAGCACGGTTATGACAGTAAGCATCCAGGTACCAGTGGTCGCGGTAGTACACCAGACGCTGGGGCGATATTTTCCGTACCGTCCGGTTGCCGTGAATGTCCCGGTAGTGGATGCGCAAGCGCTGGTGGTCAAATACTGCTCGTGCAACTGTCTGGAAGAGGTCAGGGTTAAGCTGCTGGTGAGCCAGCGGCACAATGCGCACTCGATCGGACAGAATGGGTAACGATTGGCCACCAGCCGTCAGTAATTTATCAACGCGCTCGGCCAGGATCTGAAAGTGTTCAGTCAGTACACCAGGCTGGCTTCGCTCAAGCAGCTGGCGCATAACGAGTAGTGCATAGAGCTCGTTCTGAGTGAACCACACCCCTGGGATGTTTACTCTGTCCTCGGCGTCATAGTAATAACCTTTTTGCTGTCGACTGTAATGGATTGGCACGTCGTAGACGGTTCGCAACGTTTGCAACAGGCGCTTGAATGTAGCGCGAGAGCACTCAAGGGTATCGAGGATTCGATCCAGAGGGACTGGCCGCCGGCTGTTGCGTAGCAGGCTGTCCAGTGTGAAGAGACGATGCAGATTTTCCATTCTTCTTACCTGCTTGTATGAGAAGGGTTGATCGGCAGCGCATTTCTTTGTCGCGTTACAAAGGGTTGCCAGATCATTGCCCTCTACATCCTTGTGGGCCCGAAAATCACATGCCATTGCATCATCTATTACTGAGAAAGGCTACCTGTGCAGGGTTGACGCCGCCTCCAGACAACAGAGATTCCTCCCCCGCCGTGCCTATGGGTTATGCTCTGGCAGACCAATCCTCTCACCGGAGAACGCCATGCCCCGTCTCGTTACCGTCGCCGCCACCCAGATGAGCTGCAGCTGGGATCGCCAAGCCAATATTGCCAAGGCTGAACAGCTGGTGCGCCAGGCTGCCGCGCAGGGTGCGCAGATCATTCTGATTCAGGAACTGTTCGAGACGCCGTATTTCTGCCAGAAGCCCAATCCTGAATATCTGCAAATGGCGACGCCTACGGATGAGAACCCGGCCATCAAGCATTTCCAGGCAATTGCCAGGGAGCTGCAGGTGGTGCTGCCGATCAGCTTCTTCGAGCTGGCCGGTCGGGCCCGCTTCAACAGCATCGCCATCATCGACGCCGACGGCAGCAATCTGGGTGTCTATCGCAAGAGCCATATCCCCGACGGACCCGGCTACCACGAGAAGTACTACTTCAACCCCGGCGATACCGGTTTCAAGGTGTGGAAGACTCGTTTCGCCACCATTGGGGTGGGTATCTGCTGGGATCAATGGTTCCCCGAGTGCGCCCGGGCCATGGCGCTGCAGGGTGCGGAGATTCTCTTCTATCCCACCGCCATCGGCAGCGAGCCGCATGATGCGTCCATCACCTCCAAGGATCACTGGCAGCGGGTGCAGCAGGGCCACGCTGGGGCCAACCTGATGCCGCTGGTGGCCAGCAACCGGGTAGGGCGGGAGGAGCAGGATGGCTACGACATCACCTTCTACGGCGCCTCCTTTATCGCCGATCAGTTCGGCGAGAAGGTCCAGGAGGCCAACGGCACCGACGAGACGGTGCTGGTGCAGCAGTTCGATCTGGACCAGCTGGAGCATATTCGCGCTGCCTGGGGCGTATTCCGCGATCGCCGGCCGAACCTGTACGGTCCGCTGAAAACCCTGGATGGTTCGCTGGAGTCCTGATTCATGTACACCCTGCACAGCACACCCCGCGCCGACGGTTTCTACATGCCCGCGGAGTGGGCGCCCCACAGTCAGACCTGGATGCTCTGGCCCGAGCGGCCGGACAACTGGCGCCTTGCCGGCAAGCCGGCGCAGGCCGCCTTTGCCGAGGTGGCCCGGGCGATCGCCGGCTTCGAGCCGGTGACCGTCGGAGTCTCGGCCGCGCAGTACGCCAATGCCAGTGCGCAGCTGGATCATCCGGCGATCCGGGTAGTGGAAATCAGCAGCAATGATGCCTGGGTTCGGGATACCGGACCGACCTTCGTCATCAACGGCCAGGGTGGGCTGCGTGGCGTGGACTGGATGTTCAACGCCTGGGGTGGTCTGGACGGCGGCCTGTACTCCCCCTGGGATCTGGATGATCAGGTAGCCGACAAGGTGCTCAGCATGGAGCGTTGCCCGCGTTACCGCACCGAAGGCTTCGTCCTCGAAGGCGGGGCTATCCATGTGGACGGCGAGGGCACCCTGATCACTACTGAGGAATGTCTGCTCAATCCCAACCGCAACCCGCACCTGCAGCGGCACGAGATCGAGCAGACGCTCTGCGACCATCTCGGGGTGGAGCGTATCATCTGGCTGCCCCAGGGCCTCTACAGCGATGAGACCGATGGCCACGTGGACAACTTCTGCTGTTTCGTGAAGCCCGGGGAGGTGCTGCTGGCGTGGACCGATGATGCGGAGGACCCCAACCATGCCCGCTGCCAGGCGGCCTTGAGCGTGCTGGAGCAGGCCACCGACGCCCGGGGACGATCCTTGACCGTGCACCGCATTCCCCTTCCCGGCCCCATTCATGCCACGGCGGAGGAGTGCGCAGGGGTAGAGCCGTTGCCTGGCACCCAGCCGCGCAGTCCGGAGATTCGTCTGGCGGGCTCCTATGTGAACTTCCTGATCGTCAACGGCGGCGTCATCGCACCGGCGTTCGATGATCCGCAGGATGACAGTGCCCGCCAGATACTCGAGCAGTTGTTCCCCGACAGGCGCGTAGTGATGGTGCCGGGGCGGGAAATATTGCTCGGTGGTGGCAATATCCACTGCATCACCCAGCAGCAGCCGGCGGTGTGATACAGACCACTGCGCAAGGGAAACAATTCGTAATATAGTCTGTCGGCTGGCTCGTCGATCTGTGGTGTTCCGGGCAAGCCTCCCTACTTACGAGCATAAAAAAGGATTCTTCATGCGCATCACCCATCGTGCGATAGCCCTGCCGCTGGCAGGCGTGGCGATTCTCCTGTCCGGCTGTAACGAACCGGGTGCTACTGCTTCCAGCGCCCCGGTCAAGGACATGCCAGCAACCCTTACCGGTGAGCTGACCAGCCAGAGTCCGGTCAATCTCAATGACGGCTCCCGCAACCAGAGCTTTGATCTGCAGCTCAAGGGCGGCACCCTGTATCGGGTCACCAGCAGCGGCAGTCTGCAGCAGCCGAAGCTCACCCTGTTGTCCGGCGACAATCAGCTGATTGACGGCCCGCGAACCGAGCAGCTGTTCCTGCAACCGGAAGAGGACGGCGTCTACCGTCTGGCGATCAGCGCGGGCAGCGCCAGGGATTTCGGTCCCTTCCGCCTGGAGCTGAACACAGCCGAAGCGGTCAATGGCGGCGAGCTGGAAGCCGGGGCGGACATCCTCGGCCAGCTGCAGCCCAAGACCAGCAGCGGCGGCAACCGCTATACCTTCAAGGTGAGCGAGAGCGGGCCGTATGAAATAGTGCTGCGTTCCGGCGAGTTCGACGCCGTGCTCAAGCTGCGCGGCAAGGGCGTCAACCAGACCGATGATGACAGCGGCGGCGGCACCGATGCGCGGCTGCTGGCCACCCTGCAGGAAGGCAGCTACCAGCTGATCGCGGGCGGCATCGACTCGACCGATGAGGGCGTCTACAGCCTCAGCATCAAGGCCTGGGAGCTGCCGGAGGGCGTCAACCTCGCCGATGGCGCCGAGCTGACGCCGGGTGAGGAGTACACCGGCATGATGATGGGCCAGCCCCAGACCTACACCCTGACCGTGGAGCAGCGCGGACTGCTGCGCCTGAGCATGCGCTCCGGTGATCTGGACAGCATGCTGGAACTGAGCGGACCGGGAACCAACGTCAGTGACGATGACAGCGGTGGCGGTGTGGATGCCCTTATCAGCACCGTGGTCGAGCCGGGTACCTACCGGATCAAGGCCAACAGCTACAGCAACGGGGAAGGCATGTTCACCCTGCAGGCCGAACTCGGCGAGGCGCAGATGCTCGAAGGCAACATTGCTCCCGGTGAAAGCCGCATCGGTCGGCTGACCTCGGGCGGCCCGGTCACCAGCGTGCTGACCATCAGCGAGCCCGGGCATTATCGGGTCACCCTCAGCTCCTCCCAGTTCGATGCCATGCTCGGCCTCGAAGGGCAGGGACTGGAGGAACAGGATGACGACAGCGCCGGCGGCACCAACGCACAGCTGGAGCTGTGGCTGGATGCAGGCGAATATCAGTTGACCAGTGGCAGCTATGGCGATGAGGGTACCGGCAGCTTCGAGCTGTCGGTCAGTTCGGCGCGGTAGTTTTCCGCCGGGTCATGTTCACCCTGTGCCAGCTCATCCAGTTGGCACAGGGTGCAGTCACCTCGCTCGGGGTGACTGGTTTCCACATAGCGCACCCGGCGCACCGCCGACCGGCGGTCGGCGCTGACACGATAACGGGGGCGTTGTACAGGCTGGCTCATGGTCAGTTGCCCAGCAATTCCCGACCGCGCTGCACCGCAGCCCGTACCTGTGCAGGAGCGGTACCCCCGATGTGGTCACGGGCATTGACCGAACCTTCCAGCGTCAACACCTCGAACACATCCTGCTCGATCTGATCACTGAAGCGGCGCAGCTCCTCCAGACTCATCTCGGCCAGGTCCTTGCCGCTGTCCACGCCGTACTTCACCGCGTGGCCGACGATTTCGTGGCAGTCGCGGAACGGCAGGCCCTTGCGCACCAGGTAGTCGGCCAGGTCGGTGGCGGTGGAGAAGCCGCGGCGGGCGGCCTCGCGCATCACCTCAACCCGCGGCTGGATCGCCGGAATCATGTCGGCGAAGGCGCGCAGACTGTCGCGCAGGGTATCGGCGGCGTCGAACAGCGGCTCCTTGTCCTCCTGGTTGTCCTTGTTGTAGGCCAGCGGCTGGCTCTTCATCAGGGTCAGCAGGCCCATCAGGTGGCCGTATACCCGGCCGGACTTGCCGCGCACCAGTTCGGGCACGTCCGGGTTCTTCTTCTGCGGCATGATGGAGGAGCCGGTGCAGAAGCGGTCGGGCAGCTCGATGAAGTTGAACTGGGCGCTGGTCCACAGCACCAGTTCTTCCGAGAAGCGCGACAGGTGCATCATGGCCAGCGAGGCCGCCGCACAGAATTCGATGGCAAAGTCGCGGTCGGACACGCCGTCCAGGGAGTTGCCGGATACCGCCTCGAAGCCCAGCAGCTCACAGGTCAGCTGGCGATCGATGGGGTAGGTGGTACCGGCCAGCGCCGCCGAGCCCAGCGGCATGCGGTTGACCCGCTTGCGGCAGTCGAGCAGACGCTCGCGGTCGCGGCAGAGCATCTCGAACCAGGCCAGCAGGTGATGACCGAAGGTCACCGGCTGGGCGGTCTGCAGGTGGGTGAAACCGGGCATGATCACGTCCGCATGCTGTTCGGCCTGATCCAGCAGGCCGCGCTGCAGGCGCTCCAGCTCGGCGACGATGATGTCGATCTCCTCGCGCAGCCACAGGCGGATGTCGGTGGCCACCTGATCATTGCGCGAACGGCCGGTGTGCAGCTTCTTGCCGGTGATGCCGATGCGCTCGGTCAGCCGCGCCTCGATGTTCATGTGCACGTCTTCCAGATCCACCCGCCAGTCGAACTGGCCGGCCTCGATCTCGCCCTGGATGGCGCGCAGGCCATCGATGATGCTGTCGCGCTCGGCATCGTTCAGCACGCCGACCCTGGCCAGCATGGTGGCATGGGCAATGGAGCCCTGGATGTCGTGCTTGTACAGGCGCTTGTCGAAGTCGACCGAAGCAGTGAACCGGGCAACAAAGGCGTCCACCGGCTCGCTGAAACGGCCGCCCCAGGATTGGTTGGTAGTCTGATCTTGGCTCATGGGTCGGTCGGTCCGCTGCAGTAATCTGAAAAGGCGCATAGCATAGCATCTTCATGCTTGCATGATGGCGCCCGGCTGGCGGAGACTGCAGCAATGAAGAATGGATTTTGGTCATTACTGAGCAAGCCGCAGGAGGGGGAGGACTTCTTTCTCCCGGATCTGTGCTCCTCCGTCGCCGTGTTCACCCTGGTGGTGCTGGCCGAGCTCATGGTGCTGGTCTGGGTGCTCGCGCAGCCGGCAGCCGAGGGGTTCGACTGGCTGCAGCTGGCGCTGGCGTCGCTGTTCGTGCAATGGATAGTGCTGCTGTCCGCAGGCCTGCTGTGCCGACTGCGCTCCTGGATGCAGGCCCGTCCGCTGGGCCTGGCGATCGCCTGCTGCTACGCGGTGGTGGTGGGGCTGACTCTGGTGTTTACCGTCCTCGCCGAATGGGTGCTCTACCAGGGCATGGCCGAACGTTTCTTGCTGCCGAGTGATCCGCTGCTGCGTCACGGTCTGATCGCCCTGATCATGACCAGCCTGCTGCTGCGCTATTTCTACCTGCAGCAGCAGTGGCAGCTGCATAACCAGGCCGCCCTGCAGGCGCGGCTGCAGTCGTTGCAGTCGCGCATCCGCCCACATTTCCTGTTCAACAGTCTGAACAGCATTGTCAGCTTGATCGGCACCCAGCCGGACAAGGCCGAGAACGCCGTGCTGGACCTGGCAGACCTGTTTCGAGCCAATCTCGGCGAGGCCGATGCCGTGGCGACCTGGGCAGATGAGTATCGGCTGTGCCAGGGGTATCTGCGGATCGAGCAGTATCGCCTGGGGGATCGCCTGCGGGTGACATGGCAGGTGGACGAACTGCCGCCGAACCTGCCCATGCCGCTGCTGACCCTGCAGCCGCTGCTGGAAAATGCCATCCTCCACGGGCTGCAGCCCAGCGTCAGCGGCGGCGACATCCAGGTGGTCGGCCACTACCGGGAGGGGCACGTTGAACTGCTGGTGTCCAACAGCTGTCCACAGCAGTCCGAGCACCGTGGAGCCTGCATGGCGCTGAACAACATCCGCGCCCGCCTGGCGGCTCTGTTCGGGGCTTCAGCGCGGGTAGAAGCCTGGCAGGAAGGGACGCGCTACTTCAGCAGGCTGGTCTATCCTTGTAAGCAACCTTCCACATAACGCACAGGAAGTCATTCAGGCATGAAAGTACTGATCGCCGATGATGAACCTCTTGCCCGGGAGCGACTGGCCAGACTGGTGTCAGCGCTGCCCGGCCATACAGTCCTGCCGGAGATGGCAGCCACAGGCCAGGAGGCGCTTGAGCTGGTGGAGAAGCTGCATCCCGACATTGTCCTGCTGGATATCCGCATGCCCGGCATGGACGGTCTTCAGGCTGCCGCCCGCCTCTGCGAGATGTCCGACGCTCCGGCCGTGATCTTCTGCACCGCCCACGGGGAATACGCGCTGGAGGCCTTCGACGTCAGCGCTGTGGGCTACCTGCTCAAACCGGTGCGCAGCGAGGACCTGGCCAGTGCCCTGGGCAAGGCCCAGAAACTCAACCGGGTACAGCTGGCCAGTCTCGGCAAGGCCGGCATTGCCAGCGAGACCCAGCAGGCGCGCAGCCATATCAGCGCACGAACCCGCAAGGGCGTGGAGCTGGTGCCGATCGAGGATGTGCTCTATTTCATCGCCGACCACAAGTACGTGACCCTGCGTCACACCGGTGGCGAGCTGCTGCTGGATGAGCCGCTGAAGGCGCTGGAAGACGAGTTCGGTGACCATTTCGTGCGCATTCACCGTAATGCGTTGGTGGCCCGGGACCGGATCGGCCGTCTGCAGCGCACCTCCATGGGGCATTTCCACCTGTACCTCAAGGGCCTCGCGGATGAGGCGCTGACCGTCAGCCGCCGCCATGTGCCCGGGCTGCGCCGGCTGATGGAGGAGCTCTAGAATCCGCCGCCGGAGGGCTGCCGCCGACGGCCGGTGGCGCGGCCCGGGCCGGACTGACGCATGGATGATAACCGGGGCATGGCGTATCATGCCGGTTGGTACAGGATGAGAAACCCATGAGTCGACATCTGCGAATCGCCACCCGCAAGAGCGCATTGGCCCTGTGGCAGGCCGAGTATGTAAAGGCGCGTCTTGAACAGTTGCATCCCGGGCTGCAGGTCAGCCTGGTACCCATGGTCAGCCGCGGTGACAAGCTGCTCGACGCGCCCCTGGCCAAGATCGGCGGCAAGGGTCTGTTCGTCAAGGAGCTGGAAGCGGCGCTGCTGGCCAACGAGGCGGACCTGGCCGTGCACTCCATGAAGGATGTGCCGATGCACTTTCCCGAAGGCCTCGGTCTCTACGTGATCTGCGAACGCGAGGATCCCCGCGACGCCTTCGTGTCCAATACCCATGAATCCATAGATGCGCTGCCCCCGGGCAGCGTGGTCGGCACCTCCAGTCTGCGCCGCCAGGCCCAGCTCATGGCCCGCCGCCCGGATCTGCAGATCCGCTTCCTGCGTGGCAACGTCAATACCCGCCTGGCCAAGCTGGATGCTGGCGAATACGACGCCATCATTCTCGCCGCTGCCGGTCTCAAGCGCCTCGGCTTCGATGACCGCATCCGCAGTGCCATCGCTCCCGAGCTGAGCCTGCCCGCCGGCGGCCAGGGCGCGGTAGGCATCGAGTGCCGGACCGATGATACCGAGCTGCACCAGCTGCTGGCGCCGCTGAACGATCTGGACAGCGCCCTGCGGGTGCGCGCCGAGCGGGCGCTGAACAACCACCTCAATGGTGGCTGTCAGGTGCCTATCGCCTGTTACGCCGAGCGCAGCAACGGAGAGCTCTGGCTGCGTGGCCTGGTCGGTGAGCCAGACGGCAGCAGGCTGCTGACCGCGGAAGCCCGTGGCCCCGAAGCCGAGCCCGAGCAACTGGGCGTGGCGGTGGCCGAGGATCTGCTGCGACAGGGCGCCCGGGACATCCTCGAGGCGGTGTACCGGGAGGCCGACGGCCAGTGAGTCGGGTGCTGCTGACGCGCTCGGAGGAGGACAACCGGCGGCTGGGCAGCCGCCTGCAGCAACTGGGCATGAAGGCCTGCAGTCTGCCGCTGCTGCAGATCGAGCTGCTGGAGGAGACGCCCCAGCAGCGCAGCATGATGCTGGATCTGGACCGCTACCATGCGGTGATGACGGTCAGCCCCATCGCCGCCCGGCTGGGCCTGCAGCGGTTGGATGAGTACTGGCCCCAGCCGCCGGTGGGGTTGCACTGGTTTGCGGTGGGCGCAGGTACAGCTGCGGTACTGGAAGATTACGGGTTGTCCGTGCAGTACCCCCGCGACGGCCAGGACAGCGAAGCGCTGTTGCGTTTGCCGATCTGGGATGAGCTGCTGAGCCTGCCCGATCTGCGGGTACTGATCTGGCGGGGGCAGGGCGGTCGTGAGCACCTGTCCTCCACCATCCGCCAGGCCGGTGGCCGGGTGGATCTGCTGGAGCTGTATCGCCGGGGGCAGCCCCCGGGTCTGGCTGACGCTCTGGCGGCGCTGGCCGGGGATTGTCGGGGAATAGTCATACTCAGTGGTCAGGCGCTGCAGCACTGGCGTCAGGCCGCCGGAGCCGCCTGGGAGCAGCAGCGGCACTGGCGCTGCTGGGTGCCGGGAACGAGGGTGGCGGCGCTTGCCGCAGAGCTGGGCTGCACCGACGTCGTGATCTGTGATGGTGCCGATGACGACAGCGTGCTCGCCGCGATAGGCGCGCACCCAATCACGCCATAAGGGGAAAAGCGTGGAATCGAAAAACGATAACAACCAGAACACCAGCCCGGAAGACAGTGCACCGGCCGCCAGCGCGGCAGTGACCCCGGGCGCGGAGCACAAAGCTGCCGCAGCGGACAAGAACACCGCCTCCCGTACGCGGAACAAACCACGCAATGCCGGCGGTGGCCGTGGACCGGCCCTGCTGGCGCTGGTAGTTGCCGTCGCTGCGCTGGGGCTGTCGGGCTGGCAGTGGTACCAGGGTCAGCAGCAGGCCGGCGCCGGACAGAGCACACTCAGCCAGCTGGAAAACCGCATCACCGAGCTGGCCAATGCCCAGCGCCAGAACCAGAACACCCTGGGACAACGTCTCGATGGGCTGCCCTCGGCCGATCAGTGGCAGCAGGAGCAGCGGCTGATCGCCGACCTGCAGCGCAGTCAGCAGGCCCTGGGCCAGCGGCTGGCGGATCTGCAAGGCGACGCCCGGGCAGACTGGAAGCTGGCCGAGGCCGAGTACCTGCTGCGCCTGGCCTCTCTGCGTCTGCTGGCGGCCCAGGACGTACGCTCGGCCCGGGAGCTGCTGGAGGCGGTGGACGGTATCCTGCAGGAGCAGCCCGACAGTGGCGTCTTTGCCGTGCGCGAGCAGCTGGCGCGCTATCAGGCCCAGCTGGATGCGCTGCCCGTGGTCGACCGTGCCGGTATCTACCTGAAACTGGCTGCGCTGCACGGCCAGGTGGCTGATCTGGTCGCCCTGCCGGTGCCGGTATTCGATCCTGACGAGGTCACCCCGGAGGAGGAGTTCGAGGACAGGCTGGCCCGACGCACCCGCGGCGAACGCATGCTGATGCGTCTGGAGCGCTATGTGCGGGTCGACTTCCAGCGCGGCAAGGTGATCACGCCCCTGCTCGACGAGGCGGAGATGCAGCGGGTGCGCCGCACTCTGCAGCTGACCCTGGAGCAGGCCCAGTGGGCGGTATTGCGCAGCGAGGGTGAGGTGTACCGGGTGAGCATCGAGCGGGCCGCCGACATGCTCGAGCAGTTCTTCGAGATGGACAATCCCCAGGTTCAGGCCATGCGCAATCGGCTGAACCAGCTCGCCGGCGAGCGCGTGACCCTGGTCCCGCCGGACCTGGCGCCGCTGCAGCAGAGCCTGACGGCCTACATCCAGAGTCGCCAGCACCGAGCCCCTGCGGCGAGCACGGGGGAAAGCAGCGATGAGTAAGAGCTATATCGCGGTACTGATGGTTCTGCTGATCGCCGCCCTGCTCGGCATGGCGGTGGCCGAAGACCCCGGTTACCTGCTGATTGCCTGGCGCAACGTGTCGGTGGAAACCAGCATCTGGGTCGGTCTGGCCTTCCTGCTGGCGCTGTGGTTGCTGGTTGCCCTGCTGCGCGCCGTGGTGCGCCTGATCAACGCCTCCAGCCGCCGGGTCAATCCCTGGTCCCGGCGCAATCGCGCCCGCCGCGCCAGCCAGGTCACCACCCGGGGCCTGCTGGAGTTCGCCGAGGGGCACTGGGCCAATGCCCAGCGCCTGCTGCGCCGTGCGGCGCCCCATGTCGAGCAGCCGCTGATCAACTACCTGGCCGCCGCCCGCGCCGCCCATGAGCAGGGAGAGTACCGCGAGTCCGACGACCTGTTGCGCGAAGCCTATGAAACCACCCCGGATGCGGATGTCGCCATTGCCGTGACTCAGGCCCAGCTGCAGATCTCCCGCGGCCAGCTGGAACAGGCCCTGGCCACCCTGACCCGGGTACGCAAGGAACATCCCCGGCATCTCTATGCGCTCAAGCTCATGGGCCAGCTCTACCTGCGGCTGGAGGACTGGGAGCGACTCGAGCAACTGCTGCCGGAGCTGCGCCGCCACCATCTGCACACGGAAACCGAACAGCTCGAGCTGGAACGCCGGGTCTACGGCGCCCTGCTGGTGCAGGCGGGGCAACGCGCCCAGGGGGTGGAGCCGGGCGCGGCCAATCCGGTGACCGGCACCTGGGAGCGAGTGCCCAGACAGCTCAGGCAGGACCCCGCCCTGGTGGAGACCTACGCGCTGCAACTGCGCGCCGCAGGGGCCGAATCCCACGCGGAGAAGGTCCTGCGCGAGGCGCTTGGACATGCCTTCAATGATCGGCTGGTGCACATCTACGGACTGGTCCGTGGTTCCGACCCGGCACGCCAGCTGGCGACTGCAGAACGCTGGCTGGACGGCCATCCCCACGACGCTACCCTGCTGCTGGCCCTGGGGCGCCTGTCGCTGCGCAACGAGCTGTGGGGCAAGGCCCGGGAGTATCTGGAGGCGAGCTACGCCAACCGGCGGGATATCCAGACCTGCGCCGAGCTGGTGCGGCTGCTGGAGCACATGGATGAGCAGGCGGCGGCGCAGAAGGTGCTGCGCCAGGGCTTTGGTCTGATGGTCAACGACCTGCCGGAGCTGCCGCAGCCGCGCAGGCACTGAGAGCGGGCGAGCGTCAGCTCGCCGGCTGTCCTGGGGGGCAGGCGCGCCGGCGGCCTACACCCCGTCCCGCGGCGCGTAGGCGAAGACGTCGGAGTGGACCTGCTCCTGCACCGCGCCTGCTGCCAGCAGCGCGTCCAGGGTGGCGTAGACCATGGGTGGTGAGCCGCACAGGTAGATTTCGTAGTCCGCCAGACTGGTCAGGTCCTCGCAGACCGCTTCGCAGAGCATACCCTGACGTCCTTCCCATTCCGGCGTATCGCTGACCACCTGATGCAGATAGACCTGAGGCTCCTGCTGCCACTGCTGCCAGTGCGGCGCCCGGTAGAAATCATCGGGGTGGCGTACGCCCCAGTACAGGTGCAGGGGCAGGCTGAAGCCCTGGTGCAGGCAGAATTGCGCCATGCTCTGCATCTGCGCCAGCCCGGTGCCGGCGGCAATCATTACCAGCGGTCGCTCCGGCACGCGGGGCAGGCAGCAGTCGCCCAGTGGCGCACGCACCCGGGCCAGGCGCTGGGTGCGCAAATGCTCCACCAGCTCCCGGGTGCTCGGCTCCCGGGTCAGGATATGCAGCTCCAGCAGGCGCTCCTCATGGGGCGCCGAAGCGATGGAGAAGGCCGACAGCTCGCCGTCCGGCCGCTCCAGCAGCAGGTACTGGCCGGCGTGGTAACGCAGGGGCTTGCCGGCGGGGGTACGCAGCAGCACCCGGCAGACGTCGCCGCCGACGTCCTCGATGTCGATCACCTGGCAGGCCAGCTGGCGCAGCGGCAGCTCATCCGGGGCCAGTACCCCCTGCCATTCCACCTCGCAATCCTCCAGCGGTTCGGCGATACAGGTAAACAGCTCGCCGCGACTGCGTTCGGTGCCATGTTGCAGCACCCGGCCGCTGATCAGGTTGGCTGCACAGATATGGCAGTTGCCGTTGCGACAGCTCTGGGGCGCGTCGTAACCCAGGCGTCGCACCGCATCGATGATGCGCTCGCCGGGCAACAGCTCGATGATATGCCCGGAAGGCTGCAGGGTTACCTTCATCAGTCGATTCCCAGCTCGGACCAGATGGCGTCGATGCGCTGCTGCACCGCCGGGTCCTGAGTGATGGCGGTACCCCACTCGCGGCTGGTTTCGCCCGGCCACTTGTTGGTCGCATCCAGGCCCATCTTGCTGCCCAGACCGGAAACCGGCGAGGCAAAGTCCAGATAGTCGATCGGTGTGTTGTCGATCATCACGGTATCGCGCTTGGGGTCCATGCGCGTGGTGATGGCCCAGATGACGTCATTCCAGTCCCGGGTGTTGATGTCGTCGTCGACCACGATGACGAACTTGGTGTACATGAACTGGCGCAGGAAGCTCCACACCCCCAGCATCACGCGCTTGGCATGGCCCGGGTACTGCTTCTTCATCGACACCACGGCCATGCGGTAGGAGCAGCCCTCCGGGGGCAGATAGAAGTCGGTGATTTCCGGGAACTGCTTCTGCAGGATGGGCACGAACACTTCGTTCAGGGCCACGCCCAGCACCGCCGGTTCATCCGGCGGACGGCCGGTGTAGGTGCTGTGGTAGATGGGTTTTTCCCGCTGGGTAATGCGCTCGATGGTGAATACCGGAAAGCGGTCGACCTCGTTGTAGTAGCCGGTGTGATCCCCGAAGGGGCCCTCATCGGCCATCTCGCCCGGGTGGATCACCCCCTCCAGCACTATCTCGGCACTGGCCGGCACCTGCAGCTCGGAACCACGGCACTTCACCAGTTCGGTGCGCTGGCCGCGCAGCAGCCCGGCAAAGGCGTATTCGGACAGGGTGTCAGGTACCGGGGTAACGGCTCCCAGGATCGTGGCCGGGTCGGCGCCCAGCGCCACGGCAACCGGGAAGGGCTCGCCTGGGTGCTTCTCGCACCACTCACGGAAGTCCAGGGCGCCGCCGCGGTGGCTGAGCCAGCGCATGATCACCTTGTTGCGGCCGATCACCTGCTGGCGATAGATACCCAGATTCTGGCGATCCTTGTTCGGCCCACGGGTGATCACCAGCCCCCAGGTAATCAGCGGGCCGGCATCGCCGGGCCAGCAGGTCTGTACCGGGATGCGCGACAGGTCAACATCGTCGCCCTCGATGACGGTGGCCTGGCAGGGCGCATCGCGCACCACCTTCGGCGCCATGGAGATCACCTTCTTCACCAGCGGCAGCTTGGACCAGGCGTCCTTGAGCCCCTTCGGCGGGTCGGGTTCCTTGAGGTAGGCCAACAGTCTGCCGATCTCGCGCAGCTCACTGACGCTCTCGGCACCCATGCCCATGGCGACCCGCTCAGGGGTGCCGAACAGGTTGCCCAGCACCGGCATGTCGTATCCGGTGGGGTTCTCGAACAGCAGTGCCGGGCCGCCCCGGCGCAGGGTGCGGTCGCAGACTTCGGTCATTTCCAGCACGGGGGAGACGGGGGTCTGGAGGCGCTTGAGTTCACCGCGCTGTTCCAGTCCCTTGATGAAATCGCGAAGATCGGAATATTGCATCTGAGCTTCAAGCCTCAAGCAGCAAGCTGTAAGCAATCGGAGGAATGCCGCAGCTCGAATGTCTGGTCAGAAGCGGTGCCGACAGCGGCTTGCCCCGCAGGACAGTCTGATCGCCATAAGCTGCAAGCAGTATCGAACTGCCTGCAGCTTGCAGCTTGCCGCTTCCGGCTGGGGGTCAGTTCTTGGCGCGCTTCATCGACTGGAAGAATTCGTCGTTGGTCTTGGTGTCCTTCAGACGATCCAGCAGAAATTCGATGGCGGCGATCTCGTCCATGGAGTGCAGGATCTTGCGCAGGATCCACATGCGCTGCAGCTCATCCTCGCTGGTCAGCAGCTCTTCACGACGGGTGCCGGAGCGGTTGATGTTGATCGCCGGGAATACGCGCTTCTCGGCAATCTTGCGATCCAGGTGGATCTCCATGTTGCCGGTGCCCTTGAATTCCTCGTAGATCACTTCGTCCATCTTCGAGCCGGTATCGACCAGCGCGGTGGCGATGATGGTCAGGCTGCCGCCTTCCTCGATGTTACGCGCAGCACCGAAGAAACGCTTGGGCTTCTCCAGGGCGTGGGCGTCGACACCACCGGTCAGCACCTTGCCGGAGCTGGGGATCACGGTGTTGTAGGCACGGGCCAGACGGGTGATGGAGTCGAGCAGGATGACCACGTCCTTCTTGTGTTCGACCAGGCGCTTGGCCTTCTCGATCACCATCTCGGCTACCTGCACGTGGCGGGCCGGCGGCTCGTCGAAGGTCGAGGCGACCACTTCGCCGCGCACGGTGCGCTGCATCTCGGTCACTTCTTCGGGGCGTTCATCGATCAGCAGGACAATCAGGTGGCATTCGGGGTTGTTGCGGGCAATGTTGGAGGCGACGTTCTGCAGCATCAGGGTCTTGCCGGCCTTGGGCGGTGCCACCAGCAGGCCGCGCTGGCCCTTGCCGATGGGGGCACACAGGTCGATGATGCGTGCGGTCAGATCCTCGGTGGAGCCGTTGCCGGCTTCCATCACCAGGCGCTCGTCGGGGAACAGCGGGGTGAGGTTTTCGAAGAGGATCTTGTTCTTGGTGTTCTCGGGGCGGTCGAAGTTGATCGAATCGACCTTCAGCAGGGCAAAGTAGCGTTCCCCATCCTTCGGTGGCCGGATCTTGCCGGAGATGGTATCGCCGGTGCGCAGGTTGAAGCGGCGGATCTGGCTGGGGGAAACGTAGATATCGTCGGGGCCTGCCAGATAGGACGAGTCGGCCGAGCGCAGAAAACCGAAACCATCCTGCAGAATCTCCAGGACGCCATCGCCGTGAATGTCTTCACCGCCTTTGGCATGCTTCTTCAGAATGGCAAAGATCACATCCTGCTTGCGCGAACGCCCCATGTTTTCCAGGGCCATCTGCTCGGCGAGTTCGAGAAGTTCAGTTATGGGTTTTTGCTTGAGTTCTGTCAGATTCATAGGTTCGGTGAGTAGTGAGATGTCTATCGGCAGGATGGGTTCGTAATAGCCGCCAAGTGGGTGTTGGGGCAGTGATCTGGCAAGTAGGGAAGCCAATTGCCGCAGGGTGCGACAGGGAGTTGGAACGCAAATCTAGCACCGCACGCGGGCGCCGTCTACATCTGTGGCCAACAAAACCGCTCTCCGGATGACCGGAGAGCGGCGGGTGAATCAGATATTGCTGTCGAGGAAGGCTGCCAGCTGGGACTTGGACAGGGCGCCGACCTTGGTCGCTTCAACATTGCCGTCCTTGAACAGCATCAGCGTGGGGATACCACGGACGCCGTACTTGGGCGGAGTGTCGGTATTCTCGTCGATGTTCAGCTTGCAGATCTTCAGCTTGCCTTGGTAGTCGCGGGCGATATCGTCCAGAACCGGGGCAATCATCTTGCACGGGCCACACCATTCGGCCCAGTAATCGACCAGAACAGGGCCGTCGGCCTTCAGCACTTCAGACTCGAAGCTGCTATCGGTCACGTGCACGATCAAATCACTCATGAGTATCTCCAGAAAAGGTTCGCGGTCGCGGATTGCACGGATGATAGCATCCCCTCGGGCAACTGTGAAACGCGCCACGGGAATTGGCGACGAGCCCAGTTTGTCGCATGGGGCGGACACCCAGCGTGCTTAATGGGTAGAATTCCCCGATGCCGAACAGGGGACAAGCGCATGGCGCAGATAGAACAGGCGGATATGCCACTGGTGGCGACCATAGATCTGGGCTCCAACAGCTTCCATATGGTGCTGGCCCGGGTGGATCATGGAGAGATCCGGATTCTGGAGCGGCTGGGTGAGAAGGTGCAGCTGGCCAATGGTCTGGACGAGCACGACAACCTCTCCGAGGAGGCCATGCAGCGCGGGCTGGACTGCCTGCGGCGCTTTGCCCAACTGATCAACGGGCTGCCCCCGAGCGCTGTACGCATCGTGGCTACCAACACCCTGCGGGTGGCGCGCAATCGTGCGGACTTCGTCCGACAGGTCAAGGAGATCGTCGGCCACCGGGTGGACGTGATATCCGGGCGCGAGGAAGCGCGACTCATCTATCTGGGCGTGGCCTACACTCTGGCCGATGATCGAGGCAAGCGCCTGGTCGTCGACATCGGTGGCGGCAGCACCGAGTTCATCGTCGGCGAACGTTTCGAATTCCTGTTGCGTGAAAGCCTGCCGATGGGCTGCATATCCTTCGCCCGCCGATTCTTTGCCGACGGCAGGATCACCGAGCGTGCCTGCCGGCAGGCCTACACCGCGGCACGTCTTGAGCTGATGCCGATCGAGCAGGGCATTCAACGGCTTGGCTGGCAGGAGGCGGTCGGCGCATCGGGTACCATCCGCACAGTCGGCCAGTGCATCCGTGGCGCCGGACTGAGCAACGGCGAGGTCACCCGCGAGGGGCTGCAGTGGCTCAAGCGCAAGATCCTCAAGGCCGGCCATGTGGATCGGCTGAACCTGGAAGGACTCAAGGCGGAGCGTCGGGGCATCCTGCCGTCCGGGCTGGCTATCCTCGAGGCCCTGTTCGACGCTCTGGACGTGCAGACCATGGTCCACTCGGAGGGGGCGCTGCGTGAAGGGGTGTTGTACGAGCTGCTGGGACGTCATCATCATGAGGATGTGCGCGAGCGCTCCCTGAACGCACTGGCCGAGCGCAGTCACGTGGATCAGGAGCAGGCTGCCCGGGTCGAGAGCAAGGCCGTGAGCCTGCTCGAGCGGGTGGCGCCCGCCTGGGGGCTGACCGACGCCAAGCATGCCCGTCTCCTGCGCTGGGCGGCCCGGGTCCACGAGGTGGGTCTGGATGTGGCCCATCACCATTATCACAAGCACGGCGCCTATCTGATCGAACACGCCGATCTGGCGGGCTTCTCCCGTCAGGAGCAGCAGTCCATCGCCCTGCTGGTGCGTGGCCACAGGCGCAACCTGCCCAGTGAAGAGCGGGTGGCCGAGGTGGGCGAGGATGGGCCGGCCCTGCGCCGGCTGTGCATGCTGCTGCGTCTGGCCATCCTCTACCATCACATCCGCGGCTACCAGCAGATGCCGGAGCTGGAGGCCGAAGCCGACGACCACGGGCTGACCCTGACCTTCCCGCCGGGCTGGCTGGAGGATAACCCGCTGACCCAGGCCGACTTCGAGCAGGAAGCCGGCTACTGGGCGAAGATCGGCTACAGGCTGACGGTACGCTGAGGCGAGCTGGCCAGCTTCTCCAGTAGGGTGAGCTGGGCGCTGCGCGGGTTCTGGTTGCCGGTCGGGGTACAGCGCACATAGCTGCCGTCGGACTGCAGAAGCCAGGCCTGGGTGTTGTCGTTGAGATGGACCAGCAGTTCCTGTTTGGCGCGGCTGACCAGCTTCTTGCCCTCCAGCGGGAAACAGGTCTCGACCCGCTTGTCGAGGTTGCGCTCCATCATGTCGGCGCTGGACAGCCAGATCTGCTCCTGACCCTCGCTGAGAAAGTAGTAGACCCGACTGTGCTCGAGGAAACGGCCGATCACCGAGCGTACCGTGATGTTGTGCGACACCCCGGGGATGCCGGGGCGCAGGCAGCACATCCCGCGAATGATGAGATCCACCTTCACGCCCGCCTGCGACGCCTTGTACAGTGCCTTGATCACCTTGACGTCGGTCAGTGAGTTGGCCTTGGCGATGATGTGCGCCGGCTTGCCGGCCTGGGCCGCCAGGGTTTCGCGGTTGATCAGCTCGAGCAGTTTGCGCTTGAGGGTGAAGGGGGCCTGCAGCAGCTTCTTCATGCGCTGGGCCTTGCCCATGCCGATCAGCTGGTTGAACAGCTTGTGCACGTCCTCGGTGATGGCCAGGTCTGAAGTGAGCAGGCTGTAGTCGGTATACAGGCGGGCGTTGCCGGCGTGATAGTTGCCAGTGCCCAGATGGGCATAACGGCGCAGTTCCTCGCCTTCGCGGCGCAGGATCAGCATCATCTTGGCGTGGGTCTTGAAACCCACCACCCCGTAGATGACCACGGCGCCGGCCTGCTGCAGTCGGCTGGCCAGCTGCAGGTTGGACTCCTCGTCGAAGCGCGCCCGCAGCTCGATCACCACGGTCACTTCCTTGCCGTTGCGCGCGGCGTCGACCAGCGCGTTGACGATCTCCGAGTTGGCCCCGGTGCGGTACAGGGTCTGCTTGATCGCCAGCACGCCGGGGTCCTGTGCCGCCTGGCGCAGCATGTCCACCACCGGGCTGAAGGACTCGTAGGGGTGCAGCAGCAGGATGTCCTGCTTGCGCACGGCCTGGAACAGGTTGTCCGCATTGGTCAGGGGCTTGGGGATGCCCGGGGTGAACGGCGGGAACTGGAGTTCCGGATGGTTATCCATGGTGGTGATGGAGAACAGTCGGGTCAGGTTGACCGGGCCGTTGACCTCATACAGCTCCGATTCGCCGAGGCCGAACTGCTTGAGCAGGAAATCCGACAGCTTCTTCGGGCAGTTGTCCGCCACCTCCAGGCGTACCGCATCACCGTAGCGGCGCGACAGCAGCTGGCCACGCAGCACCCGGGCCAGATCGTCGGCCTCATCGGGGTCGACCTCCAGGTCGGCGTTGCGGGTCAGGCGGAACTGGTAGCAGCCGCGCACCTGCATGCCCGGGAACAGATCGCCGGCATGGGCGTGGATCATCGACGAGAGGAACACGAAGTTGTCGCCGCCATCGCAGAGTTCGTCCGGCACGCGGATCAGCCGTGGCAGTGAGCGCGGAGCGGGAATGATCGCCAGACCGCTGTCCCGGCCGAAGGCGTCGACCCCCTCGAGCTCGACGATGAAGTTCAGGCTCTTGTTCACCAGCAGCGGGAAGGGGTGAGTCGGATCCAGGCCGATGGGGCTGATGATGGGCGCAATCTCGTTGCGGAAGAAACGGCGCACCCACAGGGTCTGCTTGTAGGTCCACTGGCGACGGCGCAGAAAGCGGATCTTCTGCCGGGCCAGTTCGGGCAGCAGTACGTCATTGAGAATGCTGTACTGGCGGGCCACCTGCTGATGCGCTATTTCGCTGATCTTGGCCAGTACCTGATGCGGCTGCAGGCCATCCGGGCCGGTCTGCTCACGGGCGAAGGCGATCTGCTCCTTGAGTCCGGCCACGCGGATTTCGAAGAACTCGTCCAGGTTGCTGGAGAAGATCAACAGGAACTTCAGGCGTTCCAGCAGCGGGTAGGACTCGTCCAGCGCCTGTTCCAGCACCCGGATATTGAACTGCAGCTGGGACAGCTCCCGGTGGATGTAGAGTTCCGGGGAATCCAGCGAGAGTACGGGTTCGACGGGTGATGCCGGCGCGTCGTTCTCGTTGCGCCCGACATCAGCGGGGGTGGATTGGATGGTGTCCTGAGCCAGCTCCGGCTCGTTGTCTGGATCCCGCATAATGTCCTCTGGAGTCTGCCTGTTGATCCGGCCACAGGGGGCCGGCAAGGTCCTGTTATACTCCGGCAGTATGACGGAAATGCAGCAGCAAGCGTAGGGGAGGGCAGTGTGCGGAGGACGGGGCAGCCGAGGCCGCCCCGTTGCCGAGTCAGAGGCCGCGCAGCTGGCGGGCGGCGTGCTTGGCGTAGTAGGTGAGGATGGCATCGGCGCCGGCGCGCTTGATCACGGTGAGCGATTCCATGATCACTGCCTCGCTCAGCCAGCCGTTGGCAATGGCCGCCTGGTGCATGGCGTACTCGCCACTGACCTGATAGACGAAGGTCGGCACCTTGTGGTGTTCCTTGACCCGCTGGACGATATCCAGATAGGGCATGCCGGGCTTGACCATGACCATGTCGGCGCCCTCGGCCAGGTCCATGGCGACCTCGTGCAGGGCTTCGTCGCTGTTGGCCGGGTCCATCTGATAGGTGGCCTTGTCCGCCTTGCCGAGGTTGGCGGCGGAACCGACCGCATCACGGAACGGACCGTAGTAGGCGCTGGCGTACTTGGCGGAGTAGGCCAGGATGCGGGTATTGATGTAGCCGGCATCCTCCAGTGCCTCGCGGATGGCCAGGATGCGGCCGTCCATCATGTCCGACGGCGCGACTATGTCGGCACCGGCCTCGGCATGGGACAGCGCCTGGCGCACCAGCGCCTCGACGGTGACGTCGTTCAGCACGTATCCCTGCTCGTCGATGATGCCGTCCTGACCGTGGGTGGTGAAGGGGTCCAGTGCCACATCGGTGATCACCCCCAGCTGCGGGAAGTGCTGCTTGAGCGCCCGGGTGGCGCGCTGCGCCAGGCCTTCGGGGTTCCAGGCTTCGGCGGCATCCAGCGATTTGGCCTCGGCCGGGGTCACCGGGAACAGCGCCACCGCGGGGATCCCCAGCTCTACCAGTTCCCTGGCTTCCTCCAGCAGCATGTCGATCGACAGCCGCTCGATACCGGGCATGGAGGCCACCGGCTCGCGCTGGCCGGTTCCCTCCAGCACGAACACCGGATAGATCAGATCGTCCGTGGTCAGGCGGGTCTCGCGCATCAGGCGGCGGGAGAAGTCGTCCTTGCGCGAACGGCGCATGCGGGACAGGGGGAACGGGCGGGGGGCTGGCTGAAAGGTCACTTCGACTCCCTGGGTGCGTGCAGCACCGAAGACAGTGGGCAGAACGGAAGGCGGCGCTGCCGCTCTTCCTCAGACGTCGAGATTATGACGGAATTGGGAGAGTAAACGTAGGGCCAGGTTGTCGCGCAGCTCGTCACCGGACTCGGTGCTGACCTCCACGCGGTTGCGCCCCATCGCCTTGGCCCGGTACAGCGCGGAATCCGCCGCGGCGATCAGCGCATCGAAATCGTGGCCGTGGGTGCAGGTGCCGGCGACGCCGACACTGACGCTGAGGGTGATTGCCTGATCGGAGATGATGTCGGTGTGGCTGTGTACCGCCTGGCGGATGCGCTCGGCCACATCCAGGGCGGTGCTGGCGTCCAGGCCGGGCAGCAGCAGTACGAATTCTTCCCCGCCGAAGCGGCCCAGCAGATCGTCGGAGCGCATGTGATGGCGTATGCGGCTGACCAGATGGCAGAGGACCGCGTCCCCGGTCTGGTGTCCGAATTCGTCATTGATCCGCTTGAAATGGTCGGCGTCGACCATCAGCAGGGTGGCTGGCAGGCCCCGTTGGCAGGTTATTTCCAGCACCGCACGGGCCTGCTCGAGCATGCTGCGCCGATTCAGGGTGCCGGTCAGGGCGTCGTGCTCGGAAAGGCGCTGCAGGGCCATCATGGTGCGGTAATGGGTCATCAGGATGAAGCCGCCGGCCATACCGATCTGGGCGACCATCACGCCCAGCAGGGTGGCATGTTGCAGTCCCTGGTTGTCGGCCCCGACCATCTGGGTGTCGCCGGCGCTGAGTGCCGCGCGCAGCAGCAGGCCCACACCGCTGAGGAGCATGATGCCGCCGGTGAACCAATAGGCCCGGCGCAATGGTGCGCGGGCCGGGACCAGCAGCTCCCGTGCCGACAGCAGTGCCAGCACACCGAGGCAGGCGCCGACGCTCGCCTGCCTGGCTGCGGGGTTGTCGTCGACGTAGTGGAACCAGGCAAGCAGCGACATGATCAGCAGCGCAGCCATCAGCGGCCCGGCCTGTGGCTGGCTGGCGCCCTTGAAGGCACGTACTCCCAGCCAGATCACCCCCAGGCCCAGGGCCATGAGCCCGGCGGCAAGAATCTGGGAAAGGCTGTGGTGCAGCAGCCCCTGGCTGATGTTCAATACCAGACCCATGGTCAGGGCCAGGTTGCCCAGTGCCCAGTGACGCAGACCTTTCTCGCTGCCGGAATGCCAGGCGGCCATGATCAGCACCAGGGTCATGCCCAGGGTCACCAGCACCAGCGCCAGGGCCAGGGAATATGTGTTCAACTCTGTATGCATGGTGCGGATAGTCCTTGTCCGACTCCATGGGGCAGCGCAGCGTCGGAGCAGCAGTTCCAGCGTGACCGACAAGACTATGTTGCGCGTGCAGCGGAGAAAAGCATCACCTGCGCAGGATGTGCGGAGGTTGGCATACAACTTTTATGGCACTGCGCCATTATAGGCTCAGGGCAGGCGGGGATCGCAATGGAAAATCAAACCGGCATGGCTGACTGGCGTCGCCGGCTGCTGTGGAGCCTGGCTCTGGTCTGGGCTGCGGGGCTGGTCTGGGCATGGTGGTGGATGGACGGGCGGCACGGGCAGGTATTCGAGCGGCCGGCCTATTTTGCCGGCGACCAGGTGCCCGGGCCGTTTCCCGCCGGGCAGATTCAGGTGGTACACGTGTGGCAGAGTGGCTGCCCCTGCAATGCCGGGCATGAAGCCTATATCCGCGAGATGACCGAGCGCTTCAGTGCCCG
The DNA here is from genome assembly GCF_900115905.1 of Halopseudomonas formosensis. Lineage (GTDB taxonomy): Bacteria > Pseudomonadota > Gammaproteobacteria > Pseudomonadales > Pseudomonadaceae > Halopseudomonas > Halopseudomonas formosensis. The sequence continues at coordinate 147,518 of NZ_FOYD01000005.1, read as the reverse complement.
GGGGGTGCGGTTCGCCCGGGCCGGCAGTCTGCCCGGGGGGCGTGGCGATGTGCTCGGCGAGCTGCCCCACTGGCGGTTGCCCGCCAGCTGGGCCGACTGGCCAGGAGGTCCATCGGTCGCCATCTGGGATGCCAGCGGCCAGCTGGCCTATGTAGGGCCCTACAGCGACGGCGCCAGTTGCAATCAGGACAGCAGCTTTATCGAGCCGGTACTGCGTGCGTTGCTGGCAGGTCGCGCGGTCACTGCGGCCCGCTACGACACCCTGGCCTGTCTGTGCGAGCTGGATGAGGAGGCATTCGCGCCCTGATTTGCGCCCTGAAATGTGGGCGGCGCCATTGATGATGGGGGGAGGCGTAGCGCGGGTGCGCTGCACCCTGGCAGACGCGCTACTTGCCCAGTCCCTTGGCCAGCAGCCGATCCAGCGCGTTGGCGAAGGCCTGCTTGTCCTTGTCACTGTAGGGTGCCGGGCCGCCGCGACCGGCCAGACCGGCGCCGCGCAGCTCGTCCATCAGATTGCGTACCGCCAGTCGCTCGCCGATGCTGCCGCTGTCATAGACTTCGCCGCGCGGGTTGATGGCGGTGATATTGCGTCGTACCAGCCCGTCCGCCAGGGGAATGTCCGCGGTGACCACCAGATCATTGGGCTCGGCGTGCTCGATGATATAGAGGTCGGCGACATCAGCGCCGCCGGGTACCACCACCTGGCGCACGCCCGGGGCTGGCGGCAGGCCCAGCGAGCTGTTGGCCACCAGCACCAGCACCAGCTGCAGCTGCCGGCGCTTGGCAGCGCGTAGCATGATGTCACGCACCGGGCGCGGGCAGGCGTCCGCGTCTATCCACAGGGTCATGGTGTCTCCGCCAGTTCGGCCTGCAGCTGCTCCATTGCCTCGTGGGCCTCCAGCCACTGCATTTCCAGTTCATCTATCTGCTGGCGGCAGGCTGCCTGCCGCGCGAGCAGGGTCTTCAACCGATCGCGCTGGCTGTCGGTGTAGAGGTCGTTGTCCGCCAGTTCGGCTTCGATGCCGGCCATTTCCTGCTGCGCGCGGTCCAGCTGCTGCTCCAGCCGGTCGGCTGCCTTCTTCAGCGGGGCCAGACGCTGGCGCTGCTCGGCGGCCAGGCGGCGCTGGGCCTTGGGGTCGATGCGCGTGGAGGGGGTGGGCTCGGGGGCGCCGGCGCTGTTCTGCTGTTGGCGGAACTGGGCGAGCCAGCGGGTGTAGCTGTCCAGATCATCCTCGTAGACGCGCAGTCGCCCATCGGCCACCAGCCACAGCTCATCGGTGGTGTCCCGGATCAGCGCACGGTCGTGGGAGACCAGCAGCATGGCGCCCTCGAAGTTCTGCAGCGCCAGGGTCAGCGCGTGGCGCATTTCCATGTCCAGGTGGTTGGTCGGCTCATCGAGCAGCAGCAGGTTGGGTTTCTGCCAGGCGATCAGGGCCAGGGCCAGTCGCGCCTTCTCGCCGCCGGAGAAATGCAGCACGGGCTCCTCGGCACGGCTGCCATGGAAATCGAAGCCACCGAGGAAGTTGCGCAGATCCTGCTCCCGGGTCTGGGGCGCCAGGCGTGCCAGATGCAGCAAGGGGCTGGCCTGCGGGTCCAGACTGTCCAGCTGGTGCTGGGCAAAGTAGCCGATGGCCAGATGTTCACCGGTCTTGAGCTCGCCGGCGATCAGCGGCAGGGTGCCGGCCAGGGTCTTGATCAGGGTGGACTTGCCAGCGCCGTTGGGCCCCAGTACGCCGATCCGTGCCCCGGGGGCCAGACGCAGTTTCACCTGTTCCAGCACCGCCTTGCCCTGGTAACCCAGGGTGCCACCGGTCAGGTCGAGCAGCGGGTCGGACTGGTTGTCGGCCTCGCGGAAACTGAAGCTGAAGGGCGAGTCGATATGGGCCGGGCCGAGCAGTTCCATGCGCTCCAGGGCCTTGAGTCGGCTCTGGGCCTGGCGCGCCTTGGTCGCCTGGGCGCGGAACCGGGCAATGTACTTCTGCATGTGCTCGCGTTGGGCCTGCTGCTTCTCGTAGGCGGCCTGCTGCTGGCTCAGGCGTTCGGCACGGGTCCGTTCGAACTGGCTGTAACCGCCACGGTAGAGGGTCAGCTTCTGTGATTCGACGTGGACTATGTGCTCCACCACCGCATCCAGAAAGTCCCGGTCATGGGAAATCAGCAGCAGGGTGCCGGGGTAGCTGCGCAGCCAGTCTTCCAGCCAGAGAATGGCGTCCAGATCCAGATGGTTGGTCGGTTCGTCGAGCAACAGCAGGTCTGACGGGCACATCAGTGCCTGGGCCAGGTTCAGGCGCATGCGCCAGCCCCCGGAGAAGTCACCGACCCGGGCCTCGCACTGATCCGGGGTGAAGCCCAGACCGGCCAGCAGGGTGCGGGCGCGGCTGTCGGCACTGAAGCCGCCATGGGCCTCCAGTTCGGCGTAGAGGGTGCCGAGCTGAGTGGCGTCCTGGCGTTGCTCGGCCTCGGCCAGCTGGCGCTGGATCTGGCGCAGCCGTTGATCACCGTCGAGCACGTAATCCACGGCAAGGCGTTGGAGGTCATCTATTTCCTGACGCATGTGGGCGATGCGCCAGTCCGGCGGCAGGGAGCAGTCACCGGCGTCCGGTGTCAGTTGCCTGAGCAGCAGGGCGAACAGGCTCGACTTGCCGGCACCATTGGTGCCCAGCAGGCCGACTTTCTGACCGGCGTGCAGGGTCAGACTGGCGTTTTCCAGCAGGCGCAGGGGGCCGCGTTGCAGGGTCAGGGATTCGATCTTTATCATGGCGCGGAGTATATCAGCGTCGAGGGTACAAGCGATGACCGGCCTGACCGATTACGCCGGCTGGTTGTATGCGCAGCCGGGGGTGCAGGAGCTGCTGCTGGGGCTGCAGGATGAGCACGGCGAGGATGTGCTGTTGCTGCTGACCGCCTGCTGGCTGGGCACGCATGGACTGCAAGCCGATCCCGCTCTGTGGGGCGAGCTGAAGGCCGTGCAGCAACCTTGGCGGGATGAGGTGATAGTGCCGCTGCGCCAGGTGCGCCGGCGCCTGGCCGGCGACAGTGCCTGCCGGAGCCTGTACGAGCAGGTCAAGGCCTGTGAGCTGGCAGCCGAGTGGCAGCAGCTCGGGGTGCTTGAGGCCTTGTGTGAGCGGCGCAACCTGGCCGCCGCGGGCATGCGGACTGTCGGCGAACACCTGAGTCTGGGTGCCGAAGCGCCGACGCAGGAGTTGGAGCGGGTCGCGGTCGGGCTTGGGCAGGGTAGCCTCTAGGGGGCCTCCGTTCCGGGCCCTGGGCGTGCTGTGCACGCCGTTCGCAGCGGGGGCGCTGCTCCTACGGGTGGTGGGTTTGGGGTGGCTTGCGCTGGTTTTGTGGGAGCCCCCGGCCCGGGGGCGCAGGGGTTGGCCCTAGGCGTGCTGTGCACGCCGTTCGCAGCGGGGGCGCTGCTCCTACGGGTGGTGGGGTGTGGGGTGGCTTGCGCTGGTTTTGTAGGAGCCCCCGCCCCGGGAACGAAGGGGTTGGCCCTGGGGCGTGCTGTGCACGCCGTTCGCAGCGGGGGCGCTGTTCCTACAGTTCGGGGGTGGGTTCGCTGTCGTTGTTGCGACGACCGCGGGATCGCCGGGAGGAGGGGCGCTTTTCCGTGGTGGCGGTCGGGTTGTTGCGCTTTTCGATGGCCTGGCCGGCCTGGGCATCAATCCGCGCCAGTCCCTTGGCCAGGCGCAGAGTCTGGCGCACATCGCTGTTGAGCTGCCGTGCATAGCTCTGCGCTTCATCATGGGCCTGGGCGACGACGGCCAGCTGCTCCCTGAGTTCGCTCAGCTTGCCGTCGAGCTTTTCCAGCTTGTCCGTACTGCCACCGCTGGCCCGAGCCTCGGCCAGTCGGGCCTCGGCCTGGGCGGTTTTCTCATCGAGACGGGCACGCTTCTGCGCCAGCTTGTCCAGCACCTTCTGCGCATCTTCCTCGGCCCGCTGACAGGCCTCGGCAAGATGCTCGTTCAGCGTCCGGGTCAGCCCCTGGAGCAGGTGCAGGGGAGTCGGCACCGGGGCGGCCGGTGATTTGCGTTGCTCTGCCATGGTCACCCCACCGTCGCAGTCGCCTGCTGGGGCTGGCGATGGGCATTGTGCAGAACCTCGATCAGGCAGTCCTCGAGCTCGAAGCGCTCGTCCAGCAGGCCGCCCATCTTGAGCAGGCGTGAGCGCATGACATCTTCCTTGAGCACGCGTTTGGTCCTGGCCCCGTAGTAGTCATTGAACAGCACGGCGAACTGGGTGATGGTCTCTATCCGCGGCATGACCCGAGCCATCAGCTCCAGCGCCCGGTCGTCACCGGCTTCCTCGGCGCCGCGCACCAACTGTTCGTAGACGGAAAAATGCCCTGCTGACACGTAATCAAGCAGGGCACTGCAGAAGAGGTTGAGTTGTTCCTGAACGCTGCGACCCTCATGGGTCTGGTCACGCAGCGCAATATACTGGTCCACGAGTTCCTTTCGATCAGCCAGCCAGCGGTCAATGAGCCTGTCGACTCCGCCCCAGCGTTCCTGGGCATTCTTGTATTTCTCCAGCATGATCCACCTCGTTTTGCCTTGTGAGCCCGGGATCGGGACTGCTGTTCCCATGGATCCGACAGAATAGGTCAGTCCGGCAGGTGGTATCAAGCGGGCATAGTGCCAGTATCAGTCCTCGCTGCGCACCAGCTGGACGAGACCGAACAGGGCAAAACCGATGAAGGCCAGCAGGGTGCATTCAGCGATGCTCAGACCGAGGAAGGTCCAGGTGACCTTGGCGCAATCCGCCGTTCCGCTGAACAGCAGGGTGAGCATCTCCAACACCGGCAGTACATCGATCATGTAATCCAGGCTGGGCAGGCACGAGGGCAGCTGATCCGAAGGCTGGTGCTGCAGCCAGACCTGGCGACCGGCGGTGGCGGCACCGAAGGCGGCGAGCAGGGTCACGCCCACGGCGTAGGCACGGGCGGCAATGGCGCGGTGGCGACCCGGACGGGGCTGGGGGTTATGCAGCACTGCGGCCAGGCAGGTCAGGCCGATGAGAAGGAATGCCGCCCGTTGCACCAGGCACAGCGGACAGGGCAGCAGCTCCATCACGTATTCCATGTAATAGGCGGTTGCCAGCAGCAGTACACAGACGATGAAGGCAAACAGATACAGGGGGCGTGAGGCAGGCAGGGTCATGCGTGGGTCCGGTGGCTGGATGAGCGACGGAATACATTAGATGAGCCGCAGGCGGCTGACAAGCGTGGGTACACCGCCGGCACCCGGCCGGCGGTGTGGGCGATCAGGCGTCGGCCTGCTGCCCTTCGGCCATGCGACGCTGCTCGGCCTGGGCGAACAGGGCATCGAAGTTGACCGGCGACAGCATCAGGGGAGGGAAGCTGCCGCGGGATACCAGATTGTCGATCGCTTCGCGGGCGTAGGGGAACAGGATGTTCGGGCAGAAGGCGCCCAGGGTGTGGCGCATGGACGCCTCATCCAGTCCGTTGATGGCGAAGATACCGGCCTGTTGTACTTCGGCGATGAAGGTGACTTCGTCATTGCCGTTGGTCACGGTCGCGGACAGGCTCAGCACCACCTCGTGGATACCTTCCTGCAGCTGGCTGTGACGGGTGTTCAGATCCAGACTGACCTGCGGGTTCCACTGGCTCTGGAATACCGCCGGGGACTTCGGCGACTCGAAGGACAGGTCCTTCACGTAGATGCGCTGCAGGGCGAATTGTACCTGCGGCTGGTTGGCGCCATTGGCGGCGGTGTTGTTCTGTTGCTCTTCAGCCATGTTCAGTCCTTGTTGGTGCCGGTGGTATGGAAAATCCACAAGGCGCCCTTGGCCCCGAGCGGATTTCCTGAGTGATCAGGGCAGTCAGCCTGCCAGCATTCTATCGAGTTTGCCAGAGCGATCCAGTGCCATCAGGTCGTCGCATCCGCCTACATGGGTGTCATTGATCCAGATCTGCGGGACCGAGGTGCGCCCGGCCAGACGGGCCATTTCGGCACGAACGGCGGGTTTGCCATCAACGACGATTTCCTGATAGTTCACGCCCTTGCTGTTCAGCAGCTGCTTTGCACGGATGCAGAAGGGGCAATAGTCGCTGCTGTAGATGGTGATATCTGCCATGGGTTATTTGACCAGAGGTAGGTTGTCTGCGCGCCAACCACTGATTCCATGTGCCAGCCGATTGACATTGGCATAACCGGCAGCCTTGAGTTGCTTGGATGCGGCGCCGGCATGCTGGCCGTTGGCGCAGGCCAGAATGATGGGTTTTTCCCTGTGCTTGTCCAGTTCGACCATGCGAGTGGCGAAACTGTCCAGGGGAATATTGATCGAATCGACAATATGCCCGGCGGCGAAGTCCTTCTTGGGACGGATATCCACCAGCACGGCATTTTCCCGGTTGAGCAGGACGGTGGCCTGCTGGGAGGTCAGAGCCTTGCCGGCCTTGCGGCCCTCGGTGACGATCAGCAGTACCAGCACGACCAGGAAGGCCCCGGACAGCAGATAGTGATTGGCTATGAACTCTATAAGGTGTTGTACGAACTGCATGGAGGTATCATTCCGCGACCAGTAAAGCCCGCCAGTATACACAGCCGATCCCGGCTGCAGTACTACCACCGGGCATGACACGCCGACGCCGGCCAAGTAAACTTGCCGGCATGCCTGCCACCGCCGGCAGGGGTTTCCCTTACCTCTTCTACTACAGCGAGTAATCGGATGACAGCAGCTCCCAAACCCGTGGTATTGATGATTCTGGATGGCTTCGGATACAGCGAGTCACCGGACTCCAACGCCATCATGGCGGCCAATACGCCCGTATGGGATCGCCTGTGGGCGAACGCGCCGCGGACGCTGATCTCCGGCTCTGGCATGGATGTGGGGCTGCCGGATGGTCAGATGGGCAACTCCGAGGTCGGCCACATGAACCTGGGTGCCGGTCGGGTGGTGTATCAGGACTTCACCCGGGTGACCAAGGCCATTGCCGACGGCGAATTCTTCGACAACCAGGCGATCTGCGCCGCCGTCGACCAGGCCGTCTCCGCCGGTCGCGCGGTGCACATCATGGGTCTGGTATCGCCGGGTGGGGTGCACAGCCATGAGGACCATATCGTCGCCATGGTCGAGCTGGCTGCCCGCCGCGGCGCCGAGCAGATCCAGGTGCACGCCTTCCTCGACGGCCGCGACACCCCGCCGCGCAGCGCCGAGCCTTCCCTGGTTCTGCTGGAGCAGGCCTACCAGCGCCTGGGCAAGGGTCGCACCGCCAGCCTTATCGGTCGCTACTTCGCCATGGACCGGGACAACCGCTGGGACCGTGTAGAGGCCGCCTACAACCTGATCACCGAGGGGCAGGGCCTGTACCGGGCCGACAGTGCTGCCGAGGGCCTGAAGGCCGCCTACGCCCGGGACGAGAGCGATGAGTTCGTCAAGGCGACAGTGATCGGCGAGCCGGTACGGGTGGAAGATGGCGATGCCGTGATCTTCATGAACTTCCGCGCTGACCGGGCCCGTGAGCTGACCCGCGCCTTCGTCGAGCCGAGCTTCTCCGGCTTCACCCGCCAGCGCCAGCTGAAGCTGGCCGGTTACGTGATGCTGACCCAGTATGCCGCCGACATTCCGGCCCCCTGCGCCTTCCCGCCCTCGACGCTGGACAACGTGCTGGGCGAATACCTGGCCAAACAGGGCAAGACCCAGCTGCGCATCGCCGAGACCGAGAAGTATGCCCACGTCACCTTCTTCTTCTCCGGTGGTCGGGAAGAGCCCTTCGAAGGCGAAGAGCGCATCCTGATTCCCTCGCCCGGCGTGGCCACCTACGACCTGCAGCCCGAAATGAGCGCCCCCGAGGTTACCGACCGCATTGTCGAGGCCATCGAGCAGCAGCGTTACGACGTCATCATCGTCAACTACGCCAACGGCGACATGGTGGGCCATACCGGGGTGTTCGAGGCCGCGGTCAAGGCCGTGGAATGCCTGGACCAGTGCATCAGCCGCATCGAGGCCGCGCTGCACAAGGTCGGCGGCGAAGCGCTGATCACCGCTGACCATGGCAACGTCGAACAGATGGCCGATGCCAGCACCGGGCAGGCGCATACCGCCCACACCTGCGAGCCCGTGCCCTTCGTCTATGTCGGTCCGCGCAAGGTGACCATGCGCGAAGGCGGCATACTGTCCGACGTGGCCCCCACCGTGCTGACCCTGCTCGGACTGCCGCAGCCGCAGGAAATGACCGGCCGCTCCATCCTCACCCTGCAAGACTGAGCAGGCTCGCTGCATGGGCTGGTTGGCCAGTGCCGGATGTCGCGCCGTTGCCTGTGCAGCGGCGTTCGTCCTGCTGTGGCTGGCCGCTGCGCCGGCCCACGCCGAACCCGATGCTGAAGCGGCCCGGGCGGAGTTGCGCCAGACCGAGGCGGAGATCAACCGGCTCAAGCGGATGCTCGGCAATCTTCGGCAGGAGGTGTCCGGGCTGGAGAAGGAGCTGCGCGACAGCGAAAGCCAGATAGGCCGGCTGCGGCGCGAGGCCGGCGGCATCGAGCAGCAGATCCGCGATGGTGAGGCACGACTGGTCGACCTGCAGAGTCAGGCCGCCGCCCTGCAACAGGCGCTGGAAGAGCAGCAGGAACAGATCGCCCGCCAGCTGCGTGCGGCGCACCGCGCCGGCCAGCAGGATTACCTGAAGGTGCTGCTCAACCAGGATGACCCGGCGCGCATTGCCCGCATGATGCGCTACTACGGGGATTTCAACCGCGCCCGCGTGGAAGAGATCAATCGCTACACCCAGACCATCGAACAGATCCGCCAGGCCAGTGCCAGCATCGCCGAGCAGCAGACCGCGCTGCAGCGTGATCGCGCCGCCCTGGTCGAGCGCCAGGCAGCGCTGGAAAGCGAAAGGGACAAGCGCAGCTCCATTCTCGCGAGTCTGCGCGAACGCCAGCGCACCCAGCAGCAGGAGGTCAACCAGCGTGAAGCGGAGCGAGCCGAGCTGGCCGCGCTGATCAAGAAGCTGGACGAGGCCATCACCAGCATTCCCACCCCGGCCGGCAGCCTGCCCTTTGCCCAGGCGCGGGGCAAGCTGCCACTGCCGGTCAATGGCCAGATCCGCGCCCGCTTCGGCAGCCAGCGCGGCAGCGACGCGCGGCTCAAGTGGGACGGTCTGCTGATCGGCGCGCCGGAGGGCACGCGGGTACATGCCATTCACGGCGGACGGGTGGTCTTCGCCGACTGGCTGCGCGGCTCGGGACTTCTGCTGATTCTGGATCATGGCAACGGCTATCTGAGCCTGTACGGCCATAACCAGACGCTGCTGCACGAGGTGGGCACCTGGGTTCAGCCCGGGGACGCCATTGCCACTGTCGGAAACAGTGGCGGCCTGGGTGAGCCGGCGCTGTATTTTTCCATTCGCCATCGCGGCCAGCCACTGGATCCGGCCGCCTGGTGTATGCTGCCACGCTGAGAATGCTTTGAAAAAACCGCCTTCCTCGTTCATGCTGCTAGCGATACTCGAGCAAGCCAGCTGTGATCAGGGAGAGCGGGATCCCAGCACTGCGGCAGTCTGCCGATACATTTCAGGGGTGTTATGACGGGGAGAGTTTTGATGGCCGCTGTGCGTGATCTATCCATCACTGTCGGACTGCTTGTGGCCTTGGCCGGTGCACCGGCGCTGGCTCAGGAGCGGGAACCGGCGGCGCCGCTGCCCCTGAACGAGCTGCGTACCTTCACCGAGGTACTGGAGCGGATCCGTACTTCCTATGTGGAGGAGGTGGACGACGCCACCCTGCTGGAAAATGCCATCCGCGGCATGCTCGAAGGGCTTGATCCGCACTCGGCCTACCTCGAACCCGAGGCCTTCCAGGGCCTGCAGGACACCACCACCGGCCAGTTCGGCGGTCTGGGACTGGAAGTGGGGCAGGAGGACGGCTTCATCAAGGTCATCTCGCCGATCGACGATACCCCCGCCTCGCGGGCCGGCATCGAGCCGGGGGATCTGATCGTCAAGATCGATGATCATCCGGTCAAGGGCATGAGCCTGATGGATGCGGTCGATCGCATGCGGGGTCCCGCGGGCTCGAAGATCACCCTGACCCTGGTGCGCGGCGCCGGTCGGCCCTTCGATGTGGAACTGGAGCGGGCAGTCATCCGCGTGCGCAGCGTGCGCACCGATACTCTGGAGCCCGGTTACGCCTACCTGCGCATCACCCAGTTCCAGAACAATACCGGAGACGAGGTACGCCGCAGTCTCGCCACGCTCAAGGAGCAGGGCGAACTCAAGGGGCTGATCATGGACCTGCGCAACAACCCCGGCGGCGTGCTGCAGTCGGCGGTCGAGGTGGCCGATGCCTTCCTCAGCGACGGCCTTATCGTCTACACCAAGGGCCGGCTGCCCAACAGCGAGCTGCGCTTCAATGCCACGGCCGCCAACCCCGGCGGTGATGTGCCCCTGGTGGTGCTGATCAATGGCGGCTCGGCATCTGCCTCGGAGATCGTTGCCGGCGCCCTGCAGGACCGTCGTCGGGCGGTGATCATGGGGACCGACAGCTTCGGCAAGGGCTCGGTGCAGACGGTGCTGCCACTGAATAACGACCGTGCGCTGAAGCTCACTACCGCACTGTATTACACGCCCAACGGCCGCTCCATCCAGGCCCAGGGCATAGAGCCGGATATCGTCGTGCAGCGCGCCCAGCTGACCCGGGATGCGGATGAGGTCAGCTACCGCGAGGCCGATCTGCTTGGGCATCTGAACAACGGCAACGGCGACGGGCAGGAGCGCCCGACAGTACGCACCCCGGCCACCGGTGCCAATGCCGAGCGCGACGCGGACTACCAGCTCAATCAGGCCTTGAACCTGCTCAAGGGGCTCAACATCACCCGTCGTCAATGAAGAGATGCATAGCGGGGCTGCTGGCGCTGTTGCTGGCAGCCTGCAGTGAACCCCAGGATCCCCCCGCCCCTGACCCCGATATCGCCGAACCTGAGCTGCAGCTGCCGGCCGGCGAGCCCCTGGTGGACGATTTTCACGAGCTGCGCTCCCGCTGGCTGGAGCTGGAACGGCCGGCACTGACGCCGCCGGATCCTGAGCCCCTGCCAGAAGTGGCGGAAACTCCCTTCCCGGTTCCCGAGCCGGCCGAGCCTCAGGACAGCACTCCAGCGGTAGCCATCATCATCGACGATGTCGGCCACAATCTGCGCCAGGGACGACGCCTGATTGCCCTGCCGCAGCCCGTGGCCCTGGCCATACTGCCGCAGACGCTGGCTGCCGAGCAGCTGGCCCGGGAGGCGGTGGCGGCGGGGCGCACCGTGCTGCTGCATCAACCCATGGAGAACGGCGCGGGTCTGTCCATCGGTCCCGGTGGCATGTACAGCGGCATGTCCCGGGAGCGCTTGCAGGCGCAGCTGCGCAGCAACCTCGACAGCCTGCCCGGGGTGCGCGGGGTCAACAACCACATGGGCAGTCGGCTCACTGCCGAGCGCGAGCCCATGGACTGGGTCATGCAGGTACTGCGCGAGCGCGGACTGTTCTTCATCGACAGTCGGACCACGGCGCAGACCCAGGCGGCCATCGCGGCCGGTGCGGCCGGTGTGCCCCATTTATCCCGCCAGGTGTTTCTCGACAATCAGCGCACCCCGGAGGCCATTGGCCAGGCCTTCGATCAGGCACTGGCGATTGCCCGGCGTACCGGCACGGCGGTGATGATCGGCCATCCCTATCCGCAGACCATCGACTACCTTGAGCGGCGGCTGACCGAGGATCTGCCGGCCATCGAGGGCGTGCAGGTGGTCAGTGTTGAGGAGTTGCTGGGACGCGGCGGCTGACCGCCCAGGGCAGGGAAGGAAGGGAACGGCTTCGCCCGGAGAGCAGGCGAAGCCGCAGGCAGGGCGCTCAGAGCCTGACTTCGATGCCCTGTTCGGCGAGGAAGGCCTTGGCCTGGGGAATGCTGTACTCACCGAAGTGGAAGATGCTGGCGGCCAGTACCGCATCGGCGCCGCCCAGCAGGATGCCGTCAGCCAGATGCTGCAGGTTGCCGACGCCTCCGGAGGCGATCACCGGCACGCCCACCGCGTCGCTGATGGCCCGGGTGACGCCCAGGTCGTAGCCGCTCTTCACTCCATCCTGATCCATGCTGGTCAGCAGAATCTCGCCGGCGCCCAGGGCTTCCATCTTCTTCGCCCATTCCACCGCATCCAGTCCGGTGGGCTTGCGCCCGCCGTGGGTGAAGATCTCCCAGCGGTCCGCCTCACCGGGACCGGAGACGCGCTTGGCATCAATGGCCACGACAATGCACTGGGAGCCGAAGCGGTCGGCGGCTTCGCCGACGAAGTCCGGGTTGAATACCGCGGCAGAGTTGATGGATACCTTGTCGGCACCAGCGTTGAGCAGGTTGCGGATATCCTGCACGGTGCGCACGCCACCGCCGACGGTCAGCGGGATGAACACCTCGCTGGCCATGCGCTCGACGGTATGCAGGGTGGTATCGCGGCCTTCATGGGTGGCGGTGATGTCGAGGAAGGTGATCTCGTCGGCACCCTGCTCGTTGTAGCGGCGGGCGATCTCCACCGGATCGCCGGCGTCACGGATGTTCTCGAACTTCACGCCCTTGACCACCCGGCCGTTTTCCACGTCCAGGCAGGGAATGATGCGTTTGGCCAGGCTCATGTCAGTCTCCGCTGGAATCTATTGGTGGGCGTCGCACAGGGCCTGGGCCTCGGCGACATCCAGGGTACCTTCGTAGATGGCGCGGCCGGTGATGGCGCCGATGATGCCGGGGGCGCGGGCGTCGAGCAGCTGCTGGATGTCGCCCAGATTGTGGATGCCGCCCGAGGCAATCACCGGGATGCGGGTGGCATTGGCCAGTGCCGCCGTGGCTTCCACGTTGCAGCCCTGCATCATGCCGTCCTTGGCGATGTCGGTGTAGACGATCGCGGACACGCCGTCGGCCTCGAAGCGCCTGGCCAGATCGACCACCTGCAGTTCGCTGACCTCGGCCCAGCCGTCGGTGGCGACAAAGCCATCCTTGGCGTCAAGGCCGACAATCACCTTGCCGGGGAAGGCGCGGCAGGCTTCGCCGACAAATTCCGGCTCCTTCACCGCCTTGGTGCCGATGATCACGTAGCTGACCCCGGCGCGCACGTAGTGCTCGATGGTTTCCAGGCTGCGGATGCCGCCGCCGATCTGGATCGGCAGGTCCGGATAGCGCCGGGCGATGGCGGTGACCACTTCACCATTGACCGGCTTGCCCTCGAAGGCGCCGTTCAGATCGACCAGGTGCAGGCGCCGGCAACCGGCTTCGACCCACTTGGCGGCCATGGCTACGGGGTCATCGGAGAAAACCGTGGCATCGTCCATCAGGCCCTGGCGCAGGCGTACGCAGGCGCCGTCCTTGAGATCAATTGCCGGGATAATAAGCATCGCAACCTTCCTGATTCAGTGTAGGGAAGCTGCAAGCGTCACGCTGCAAGCTTCAAACTAATAAAACGCACGGCCAGCTTATCGCTTGCAGCCGATAGCCTGCCGCTTACCAGCGGCCATCCCAGGCCAGGAAGTTCTGCAGCAGCTGCAGGCCGTTGGTATGGCTCTTCTCCGGGTGAAACTGGGTGGCGAATACATTGTCCTGGGCCAGTGCCGCAGCAAAGTCCACGCCGTAGTGGCAGCGTCCGGCCATCTGCGTCGCCTTGCCCGGACGGGCGTAATAGCTGTGCACGAAGTAGAAGCGGGCGTTCTGCTCGATGCGGTGCCAGAGCGGGTGGTCGATGGTCTGGGTGACCTGGTTCCAGCCCATGTGCGGCACCTTCAGGCGCTGACCCTGCTCCTGCAGGTCGTCGCCGAAGAAGTGCACGCCACCGGGGAACAGCCCCAGGCCATCCACACCACCGTTCTCTTCACTGTGCTCCAGCAGCATCTGCATGCCGACGCAGATGCCCAGCAGCGGCTTCTCGTCCACCAGCTGACGGACCACCTGGTCCAGACCGAGCCGGCGCAGTTCGCTGATGCAGTCGCGGATGGCGCCCACACCCGGCAGCACCACGCGGTCGGCATCCAGGATCTGCTCCGGCGAACTGGTGACCAGCACCTGTCTGGCACCGGCATGTTCCAGCGCCTTGGCAACCGAATGCAGGTTGCCCATACCGTAATCAATGACGGCAACTGACCCCATTTACAGCGAGCCTTTGGTCGAGGGAATGCGGTCGCCCATGCGCGGATCTATCTCCAGCGCCATGCGCAGTGCCCGGCCGAAGGCCTTGAACACGGTTTCGATCTGGTGGTGGGTGTTCTGCCCGCGCAGGTTGTCGATGTGCAGGGTCACCAGGGCGTGATTGACGAACCCCTGGAAGAACTCCTGGAACAGGTCCACGTCGAAACGCCCCACCACCGCACGGGTAAAGGGTACATGCATCTGCAGACCGGGGCGGCCGGAGAAATCCAGCGCCACGCGGGACAGGGCTTCGTCCATGGGCACGTAGGAGTGGCCGTAGCGACGGATGCCTTTCTTGTCCCCGACGGCCTTGGCGAAGGCCTGCCCCAGGGTAATGCCAACGTCTTCCACTGTGTGGTGATCGTCGATGTGCAGGTCGCCGCGACATTCGATGTGCATGTCGATCAGGCCGTGCCGGGCCACCTGATCCAGCATGTGCTCAAGGAAGGGAACACCGATATCGAAGCGGGCCTGGCCGGTACCGTCCAGGTTGATCTCCACCTTGATCTGGGTTTCCGAGGTGTTGCGCTCGACACTTGCCTTGCGCTCCATCATGGCGATTCTCCGCAAATATTTCATCAGGGGCGGGCATTATACGTGCACCCCGCGGTCCGGGGCTATAGACAGGGCCGGCGGTGGCGTGACGACCCGACAAGCTTTACCCTGTACCCATTCGCAGAATCTGGGAGTGACCATGAAGAAACTGGCCGGAATCATCGGGCTGGCACTGCTCGCCCTTGTCATCCTGGCGGTCGGGGTGCTGTTCTTCCTTACCCGCCTGTTCGACCCCAACGACTACAAGGAACAGATCCAGCAGGCGGCGCGGGAACAGGCCAACATCGAGCTGTCCCTGGGCGGCGACATCGGCTGGTCGCTGTTTCCCTGGCTGGGCATCGAACTCAAGCAGGTGGGCATAGCGCCGGTCGGCCAGCCCGAGCAGCCGTTGGCGGACGTGGGCAGCGTCGGTCTCGGCGTCGAGGTGCTGCCGCTGCTGCGTCGCGAGCTGCGCATGAGTGACGTCATTCTCGACAGCGTCCGGCTCAATCTGCTGGTGGACGAAAAGGGTGAGGCCAACTGGTCGACCGTAGGCCCCCAGGCGCAGGCCGAAGGTGAGGGGGCCGAGGCAGTCGAGCAGGGCCGGGCCAGCGCCGAGGCCGAAGCCGAGCGCCATGGCCAGCTGCAGGTCTCCGTGCAGAGCGTGCGCATCACCAATGCCCGTATCGAATACACCGACCGTCAGGCCAATCAGCACCTGCTGCTGGAGGAGGTCAATCTGCGAACCGGGGCGCTGATCGACAAGCAGCCCTTCGATGTGGAATTTCTCGGCCTGCTGCTCACCGATCAACCGGCCACCCGTGCACGTATCGATCTGAAAACCGTTGCCAGCTTCAGTCTGGCCGACCAGCTGTACCAGCTTGACGGTTTCGACCTGAAGGTCGACGCCAGCGGTGACCTGTTCAATGGCCGGGCAACCGGAATGCGCCTGCAGGGTGATGCGCTGGTGGATCTGGCCGAACAGACGGCTCAGCTGCGCCAGTTGCGCATGGCCCTGGCGGATCTGCGTGCCACCGGCGAGTTGTCTGTTACCGGACTGGACAGCGAGCCGGCGCTGGTCGGCAGTATCGACATTGCCCAGTTCGATGCCCGTACGCTGCTCCACGATCTCGGTCAGGAACTGCCGGACATGACCCATGCGGCGGCCCTGAGTCGAATTGCGCTGAGTGCGGATCTGGAGGGGAGCGCCAACAGCCTGATGCTGAATGATCTCAGGCTCCAGCTGGATGGGACCGAACTGCGTGGCCGGCTGGGCCTGGAAGATCTGTCCAAGCAGGCGCTGCGCTTCGAGCTGAGCGGCGACAGCCTGAACATCGATCACTACCTGCCGCCCACCGAGCAGACCGCTGACAGTGCCAGCTCGGCACCGGCGCAGGGCGGCAGCAGCTCCACCGCGAAGCCCGAGCCCTGGAGTAACGAACCGCTGCTGCCGCTGGAGACCCTGGCCGGGCTGAATGTCCACGGCAGTCTGGACCTGCAGCAGGTGCAGCTGACCGGCCAGAGCATCAGCCCCTTCACACTCACTCTGGAAGCGGCAGACGGCAATATCCGCCTGCGCCGCTTCGAAGGGGGCGTTTTCGGCGGTCAGTTCAGCGCCACCGGCACCCTGGGCGCCGGCCAGTTGCCGGCACCGCTGACCCTCAAGGGCAAGCTGAGCGGTATGGATTCACAGGCGCTGCAGCGTGCCTACGAGATGCCCGAGCAGGTACGCGGGCGTCTGAATCTGGAGATGGACCTGCGCACCCGGGGCAACAGCATGCGCAGCTGGATCGATGAGCTCAACGGCAACCTGAGCTTCGATGTAAGCGACGGCGCCCTGCTGGGCGTGAATCTCGAGCAGCGGCTCTGCCAGGCCATCGCCCTGGCCAACCGGGAGGCGCTGACCAGCGACTTCGGCGCCGAGAACACACCGTTCAACAAGCTGACCGGCAGCTTCCGCATCGTCAATGGAACCGTGCAGAGCCGTGATCTGGTGGCGTCGCTGCCGGGTATCACCGCCAAGGGCAACGGTGACATCCATCTGCCCGAGCAGCGCCTGGACTACGGCGTGGCGCTGGTGCTGGAGGGTGATCAGCGCGAGATGCCCGACCCGGCCTGCCGCATCAACCAGCGTTACGTCGGTGTGGAATGGCCGCTGCGCTGCGAAGGCTATCTGCATAACGCGGCCAAGAGCTGCGGGGTGGATACCCAGGGCGTGACCCGGATTGCCGGCCAGCTGCTGCGCAACGAGGCCGAACGCAAGATCGGCGATAAGGTCGAGGAAAAGCTCGAAGAGAAACTCGGCGAGCAGGCACCGGCGGTGCGTGATGCCATCAGAGGCTTGTTCAACCGGTGAACGAAGACTTTTCCCGGGCGGTACTGGCCTGGTATGACCAGTTCGGGCGCAAGGACCTGCCCTGGCAGCACGACATGACGCCCTACCGGGTGTGGGTGTCGGAGATCATGTTGCAGCAGACGCAGGTAGCGACAGTGATCCCCTATTACCAGCGCTTCATGCAGACGCTGCCGGATATACATGCACTGGCCGCCGCCGCGCCTGACGAGGTGCTGCACCTGTGGACCGGGCTGGGCTACTACAGCCGTGCCCGCAACCTGCACCGCACCGCGCAGATAGTCGTCAGCGAGCATGGCGGGGAATTCCCAGCCAGCGTCGAGGGACTGCAGGCGCTGCCCGGCATCGGCCGTTCCACTGCCGGCGCCATCGCCAGCCTGAGCATGGGCCTGCGCGCGCCTATCCTGGATGGCAACGTCAAGCGGGTACTGGCCCGCTACCATGCGGTGGAGGGCTGGCCGGGGGAGAAGGCGGTACATGACCGGCTCTGGCAGATTGCCGAGCGCTATACCCCGCAGCAGCGCTTCAACCATTACACCCAGGCGATGATGGATCTGGGCGCCACTTTGTGTACCCGCAGCAAGCCCTCCTGTCTGCTGTGTCCGGTGCAGGCCGGCTGCGAGGCGCGACGTCTGGGGCAGCCCACCGCCTATCCGCACTCGAAACCGCGCAAGGCATTACCGGTGCGCGAGTGCGTGATGCCGCTGCTGGTCAATCCCAACGGCGAGATCTGGCTTCAGCGACGGCCTGATTCCGGCCTCTGGGGCGGGCTCTGGTGCCCGCCCCAGCTGGACGACCATGGCGAGCTGGAAGATCTTCTGGCCGGCCTCGGTTGGCGCGTCGAGCAGCAGCAGGCCCTGCAGCCGCTGCGGCACACCTTCAGCCATTTTCATCTGGACATACAGCCACTGCTGGTACGGGTAGCACCGGCGCCCGGCGTGGCCGAACCGGGGCAGGTCTGGTATAACCTGCGCCAACCCGACCGCCTGGGACTGGCCGCGCCGGTCAGCAAGCTGCTCAGTCAGGTCGAGCAGCTGGTCTGAGCGCCGCCTGAGGCCGTCCCCGAGCCAGTCCGTCAAGAGGAGAGTTTCCATGTCGCGCACCGTGTTTTGTCGCAAGTACCAGCAGGAGCTGCCCGGCCTCGAGCGCCCGCCTTACCCGGGTCCCAAGGGCGAGAAGATTTTCAACGAAGTCTCGAAAAAGGCCTGGGAAGAATGGCAGGCGCACCAGACCATGCTGATCAACGAACGCCGTCTGAACATGATGGATCCCGAGGATCGCAAGTTCATCCAGGCGGAAATGGACAAGTTCCTGGCCGGCGAAGATTACGCCAAGGCCGACGGCTATGTACCGCCCTCAGCCTAAGCGGCTGATAAAAGTAAAAATATCTGCCGGCCATGCTTGACATGTCGAGTCTCGAATCGTTTAATAGCGCCCCGTTGCCCAGGTAGCTCAGTCGGTAGAGCAGGGGATTGAAAATCCCCGTGTCGGCGGTTCGATTCCGTCCCTGGGCACCACTGATACCTTTCAGGTGGTGCCAAAACCACCCGAAACCCCCACAAGAAGCCCGCCCCGTGCGGGTTTTTTGTTTTCTATGCTTCCCAGCCAAACCCTTGTAAGCCCCGCCGTATGTGAGTAGATTTGTGAGTAGATTCAGTTCGGTCGAAAATCTACTCACACATTCGCCGCCAGCGCCCAGCCCGCGCGGCCTTCAACGGGGTGGCTATGGCCCTCACAGACACCGCTATCCGCAACGCCAAGCCGAGAGACAAGATTTATCGCATTGCCGACGCGGACGGCCTGTGCCTGGAAGTCACCCCGGCGGGCTCGAAGCTCTGGCGTTACCGCTACCGCTTCGACGGGAAGGCCAAGATGCTGGCGCTGGGTGCTTATCCTGCTGTAAAGCTGCTGGAAGCTCGCACAAGGCGCGACAAGGCCCGCGAAGTGCTGGCGCATGGGTCTATCCGGGTGAGCATCGAAAAGCCCAACAGCGCGCCCGCATGGCCGAGCTGGCCACCTTTGAGGCCCTGGCTAACGAGTGGTACGGCTACCACGCGCCCCGCTGGGCCGAAAGCACCCGCTACAAAGCCCGTCTTTACCTGGACAATGACATCCTGCCGATCATTGGCAGCCGGCCGGCCCGGGAGCTGACGCGCCCTGAGCTGGTTATGCTGGTGCGTAAGGTGGAGAAACGCGGCGCTCTGAATGCGGCCGGCAAGATCCGGCAGTGGTTGCACCAGATATTCAGGTTCGGCCTGGCAAAAGGCGTGATCGAGGCCAACCCGGCCACCGATCTGGATGTGGTGGCTGCGCCACGGGGAGCAACTCGCCATCATCCTCACGTGTCGTTTGCGGAGCTGCCAGCGTTGCTGGAGCAGCTGGAGGCAACGAGCATGCACACCTTGACCCGCTGCGCCATTCGGCTGCTGATACTGACGGCCGTCCGCCCCGGGGAGCTGAGGCAAGCGCCCTGGTCTGAATTCGACCTGGAGAGCGCAACCTGGACGATCCCAAAAGAGCGCATGAAGGCCCGCCGCCCGCACGTGGTCCCGCTGCCAACGCAAGCCGTCGCCATCTTGCGGGATGTTCAAGACATCAGCGGCAGTTACCCCCTGGTATTCCCTGGTCAGCAGAATCCTGGCCGGCCCATGAGTGAAAACACCATCAACAAGGCGCTGAGCCAGATGGGCTACAAGGGCCGCCAGACCGGCCACGGCTTTCGGCACCTGCTGAGTACCGAGCTGAACGGACGCGGTTATAACCGGGACTGGATTGAGCGCCAGCTGGCGCATGGCGATAACGACGAGATACGCGACACCTACAACCACGCCACCTATCTGGAGCAGCGCCGGGAAATGATGCAAGCCTGGGCTGATTCCATTGATGCGCTGTGTGCTGGTGCCAATGTGGTGAGCATCAAGCGCAAGGCGTAAGACGTAAGGAGTAAGAGGGTGGACGACGAAGACAAAGAGGTGGTTGTCGATCTGGCAGCGTGGGAGCTGTGTTACACCCCGAGCATTGCCGACCTTCTGGAGTTCGGCACATCCGGGGAGGTGCGCGCTGCCCTGGATTCTATCGCGTTCCTGCTGGATCAAGGCAACGCAAAGGAAATCGACCCTAGCGTCCAAGCACTGCTCGGCGAGGCTTTCCGGCGCATCGCTAAAGGAGGCGAGAGCGCGGACAAGGCGTTAGGCCTGACTCGGAAAAAGAAATATGGTGTTTGGTATGCCAAGAATATGGAATGGATCATTCAGGATCTGATGCGGCAAGGGCTGACACGCATAGATGCGGAGGATCTTGTGGGGCGGCAGAACTTTAATGATGATTCAGCTCCGCTTTATGACGTCCAGGCGGCAGACGAGAAAATCCGGCAGAGGATAAAGCGAGGACGGACAAAATAAGCCGGTATTCTGTCCCCTGACTCAACACCTCCAGCCCGCCACCATTGCATCGTCACTTACCAACAAAGCCCCGGAGGGCCTAGACGATGCCAATGAAAACCAGTCAGACCACTGCCGCCCGCCGCTTTATCAAGCTGGCCCAGGTGCGCGAGCACACCAGCCTTTCCACCTCTGAAATTTACCGGCGCATTGCCGCCGGTACCTTTCCGGCCCAGGTAACACTGGGGCCTAAGTCCGTCGCCTGGGTTGAGTCTGAGATTCTGGCCTGGTGCGATGAAATGGCCGCCCGGCGCGAGGTGGCCTGAAATGAAAAAAGGCGACCGTTCCGAAGAAACAAGCCGCCCGCGCAAGGCCGATCATACAACCAAGCCCAGGACAAAAATAGCCCGGATACTGGCGCACCTGCTGACCGGTGCCAGCCTCAACCGCTTTGAGGCCGAGCGCATGGGGGATCATTGCCTTCCCAGCACCGTGGCGGCGCTGGCCAACCGCTACGGCCTGACTTTCCAGCGCCGCGCCGAGCGCGTCCCCAACGGCTGGGGTGACCCCTGCGACGTGACCCGCTACAGCTTGCCGGCCAGTGAGCTCAAGCGCGCCCGGGCTGTGCTGGCGGCGCTGGATGCCAAGCCGGTGAAGGGGGTGGCCAATGCTGAATAATTCATTGCCAGCACTTGCCAACCAGAATCAGCCGCGCTATGGTTTGCCCGTCGCTGCAAATTCAGCGACCGGGTTTAGCGGCCCGAGCAGACAGAGGCGCACAAGCGCCCCATCACCGACAGCAGGCGCTTTTTTTGTGCCCGCAGTTCGTGTTTATGGCGGCTGTGCGTGGGAGACCGAAAGGTCTGCCGGGTTCCTTTGTCCCCGGTCCGCTAACCTGCGTACAGCTGCCACCCTCAATCGTTTAGCGGCGATCCGTGGCAGCTCCTCAGACATAGGAGCTACACCCATGAAACACACCCGCAATCCGTCCAGCAGCCGCGCTGCTGCCTATCGCGCCCGAGCCCTGGCTGCCCTGCGCTCTGATTCCTCCCTGTCCGTCCGTCTGCGCCGTTACAACGAGGCAATGACCAAGGCCCGCGCCCTGGAAGCGCTGGAGGTCGGCCATGCGTAACCAATTAATCGTTTCCGGGCAACTCACCGGCGGCCTGTTTGGGCGCGTGTACTTTGCAGAGGGCGAGCTCGACAATAGCGGCACGACCGTCACCGCTTACAGCGATGGCGACGTAAGCCTGTCGTTCGGCCCCATGCGTATCACCCTAACAGCGGAGGCAGCCGCCGAGCTGTCGAAGCACATCAACCGGGCCGCTGAAGCGGCAGGAGGTGGCCAATGAGCCAGTTTGTCGAAATCCACGGTCTGGTAACCACCTATTACGCTGCCACACAGCCGGTGGATGATGGCTGCATATTCGTCGCCAAGCTGCTGGGTCCCTTCGCTGCCGAAAGTGAGGCCCAGGATGCTGCTGATTCAATCGCTGCCGCCTTTCCCTCGTCCCGTGCCAGTGTGATCTGCATGAAGGCGGCTGCATGGCGGTTTGACCAAGAAGGCGCCGAGCAAAAGCAACAACGTGCGCGGGCCACCCTGGCGGCGCTGCGCTCGAGCATAGCTGCCGCAAGCGATAACCCAGCCAGCCAGAAGCAGGAGTAACCCATGAAAAACAAAAACGGCGCACTGGCGCCGACGGGATCGGCTTGCCTGGAGAAAGTGCTGGGGCGGCTGGACAAGGTAAAGCAGACCGCTGCGGATAAGTGGAAAGCCTGCTGCCCGGCGCACGATGACAAAGACCCCAGCCTGTCTGTCCGTGAACTGCCGGACGGCCGTGTGCTGATTCACTGCTGGGCCGGCTGTTCTACTCAAGATGTTATGGCGGCCATCGGCTTGGAGATGCGCGATCTGTTCCCGGGCGACAAAAAACCCAGGCAGGGGCCCAGCCGGGCCGCGATTCTCCATGAACAATTCATCTACCGCATCGGCTTGGACACGCTGCGGCGCGGCGAGAAGCTGAATGAGACCGACCGCCAGCGCTTTGAGCTGGCCCGTGAGCGCCTGGGGGTGAGGCATGGCTAACGTTATTGACCGGTACGCCGAGGAATGGGCGAAGGCAGCCCGCACAAAATGGCGGGCCCACGCTGTGCCCGCTTCGAGCATCTCCCCCGCCGCTATTCAGTGGGCATGGCCCGGCTGGATTGCCCTGGGCAAGCTGACCATCCTGGCCGGCGCTGGCGGTACCGGAAAGACCACCCTCAGCATTGGGCTGATAGCCACCCTGACATCTGGAGGGCGCTGGCCGGATGGCACACCTTGCAGCGAGCCCCGTAGCGCCCTGATCTGGTCAAGCGAGGATGACCCAGCGGACACCATTATCCCGCGCCTGATTGCTGCCGGCGCCGATCTGGATAAGGTTCACATTCTCCAGGGCCGAATCAATGACCTTGGTGAGACTGAGCCATTCGACCCGGCCAAGGATGCCGACCTGCTGGCGGACGAGCTTGAGCGCATTGGTGATGTGGGTCTGATCATGATTGACCCCATCGTCTCGGTGGTGGCCGGGGATATGCACCGGGCCAACGATGTCCGTCGCGCCCTCCAGGTGCTGGTTGATCTGGCGGAAAAACACGGTTGCTCAGTGCTGGGCATTACCCACTTTTCAAAAGGCAGCGCCGGTAATAATCCAGCGGAGCGGGTGCTGGGGTCGCAAGCGTTCGGCGCCCTGGCGCGGACAGTTCTGGTGGCGGCAAAGCAGGAGGATTCAGACCTGCGAGTGCTGGCGCGGGCAAAGTCGAATATCGCCGAGGACTCTGGTGGCTGCTCCTACTCGATTATGGAAACAACCGTCCGCGACCACATCACCACAACCGTGGTGACCTGGGGCGACACCATCAGCGGCAGCGCCCGGGAGATTCTGGCGGACGTTGAGCGTGTCGAGAGTGAGGAAGTTAGCGAAAAGGAAGACGCGGAACAGTTCCTGATCAGCTTACTGGCTAACGGGCAGGTTCCCGTCAAACAGATTAAGGCCGATGCCGCCGGCGCCGGCCACGCTTGGAGAACAGTTGAGCGGGCGAAGAAATCACTTGGTATCGAAGCGGTAAAAGTCGGGTTGAAGGAAGGATGGGTTTGGAGGTTTGGTCTCGAAGACCGCCAAAACCATTCGAAGACCGCCACGAAAAAGAGTGGCGGTCTTCGGGAGTGGCATGGCGGCCTTCACAAAAGGGGATGATGCGACTACTGACACCATAGATGCCCCCTCTGACCATACTTGCCCGCCCCCAGAAGTGGGCATCTATGAGGGAAAAGGGCATCTATGGACGGATGAGGCACCTATGATCGCCCCCGGTCCCGAGGGGGACAGCTTCGACGAAGCCGACCAGGAGGAACTGTGATGAACGCAGTGGCCTACCTGAAACGGCACGGCCTGGCCGTCCGGCTGAGCGGTAAGCGGGTGCGCGTTTCGCCCGCCAGCCGGCTAACCGACGATATGCGCCGCTATATCAAGGCCCATCGCCTGGAGCTGATAGCGGAGCTGGCGTCCGGGGATGGATTGGCGCGGCGCTGTAACTGGACGGTGATTGTGCCGGGGTATCCGCCTTTCACTATGATCGGCAACCCGATGACCCATGCTGAAGCCCAAGCGGCAGCCAGAGCCAGGTGGGAGCAGGCCACAGTCAAGTAACAACCGGGCCGGTAACGCTACAGTGACGCTCTGTAGCATTGCCGGCCGCCTCTTATTGCCCACCATCTGTAGAACAACCATGAGATTAACCAATAACAAACGCCTGATCCTGGAGGCGCTCAGCAGTCCGGACTATCTGGAACACGGCCCGCCCCCCAGAAACGCGGCGACCGTTGCCGGCATCATCGGTAAATGCCATCGACAGGTTGCGCGGACTCTGCGCCTTATGGAGCGCCAGGGCCTTGTTATCAGTGAGAAGCAAGCCGTCCAGGTCTGGGTGGAGATCGGCCGCCCTGGTCATCGAGATAAGACCCTGCGGTGCTACTGGAATGCGGGGCGGCTGGAGCATGACCGGCTGGCTGCTGCTGAATGGAAGCGAGGCAGCAGAGCAAGGTCAGAGATTGCGCTGGACAAGCTGCTGGCGCTGGATCGGCGTGACCCTGCGTGACATCGCGTGACGGTATGCCCCGGACTCCGTGGAACATAGGCTATTTCGCTACTCATGCACTTCTGCGCACTCCATCAACCCCACGGCTGGCGCGGGTTTGCGCCGCTTTCTGCGTTTCTGTACTGAGAGAATGAAAAACCGGCTAACAGTGGGATTCCGTCACATTTAAATCCCGCTTTTCCGAGGTATTTAAACTACCGGAATTCCGGTATTTGGTTTGACTCTGGCGCGGGTGCTACCTTGTCGCTGATGCAGACCATGGAGGGACACCATGCGCCACCCACTATTCTCCGCCATAGTCATCGGGCTGCTGGTGACGGGTACAGCCCATGCGGAGTGCAAGCAGTTCACCAGCAGCCAGCTGCGCCAGGCCATCATCCAGAAAACCATCAAGGTGGGCATGAAGGCGGCGGACGTTGAACGTAGTTGGGGCAAGCCGACCAAGGTGCGAAGCGCTTACCCTGGCGGGGATGAGTGGGAGTATTGGAGCCCGGCGGGTGACCAGGTTGTTACGTTCGGCCCGCATGGCTGCGTGACCGGCTGGTATACCCACCGGGACTGATCACCGCCCCGAAGGCGCACCCCGCCAAATACCCCGATTCCCGGGTGTTTAGGATTCTCGCCACCCGCCCGGACATTGCTCTGCCCCCGTCTTTCGGCGCCGTTCGTCGGGAAGTTTGGCGCTTATTCTTCCCAGCTGATCCCAGCTGATATCACAGGAAAGGCGCCGGGTTGACCGATCTGATGGTCATCAGAATACTGTGATTGTATCCAGTATTCAGTAGAGACCATCAAGCTATGACCACATCGAGAACCGTAACCATCCATCTTGACGAAAACGCAGTACGCGCCCTGGAGCAACTGAAGCGACAGATTGATTCGCAGCTGCCTGATGACGTGCTGCCCCCGTTCACCATCCCGGCGCTGGCCCGTCACGCGATCGTCAAATGGTGCGACCAGCAAGCGGCTGCTGTCCAGTTCCGCCATGAAGTTCAGGGCAACAGCGAGGGCTGAGCATGGATATTCATGTTTATGACGTTATCGACAGCAACACCGCCAGAGTAGTCAAGGCCGCTCTGATCGGTAGCGCGCCGGTAACTGTTCACATCAACAGCCCCGGTGGCAGCGTGACGGACGCGCTCGCCATTTACAGCACCCTGCGCAAACACAAAGGGCGCGTGACGGCAGTTGTAGATGGCCTGTGCGCGAGTGCCGCGACCATCATCATGCTGGCGGCTGATGAAGTGATCATGGCAGAGCACAGCCTGCTGATGGTTCACAACCCTTGGACGGTTGCCGCTGGTGACGCTGAGGACATGCGCAAAACTGCCGAGACCCTGGATAAAGCTGCTGCCGAAATGACTGCGCTCTATGCCGAGCGTACCGGCCTGCCGAGTGAGACAGTCGCCGCGCTGATGGAAGTTGAGACCTGGTACAACGCCCATGAGGCGGTGGACGCCGGTTTTGCCCACCGAGTGGAGGATGGGGGGCGCGAGAAACCCCGTATGGCAGCCCGGGCCATGACCTACCTTGCCGACGTAGTACAAGTCCCCGCAGCCGCCGCACAGTGTCGCCAGCGCCTGGCAGCACGCAAGGCCGAGGCCAGAGCCAGGGAAATCAGTGCAATCCTGAACCCTGAAATCCAGTCGATCCCCGCCGTAACCAATCTGATTGAGAGTACCGATATCATGAGCAAAACCCCTGCCGAGATCCGGGCTGCTGTCATGGCTGCCCTGGGTGAAGATACAACCCCTTCAGCGCCGCCGACCAAGCCCGGCACCTTCATTCACGCCGGGAACGGCAACATCATTCGCGACGGCATGACTGACGCTCTGGCGGCCCGCCTGGGACTTGCCAAGGCCCAGGACAAGGCCAGCCCCTACATGACCATGAGTCTGATGGATATGGCCCGGGCATCGCTCACCGAGCGCGGCGTGGGTATTGCCGGGTTCGGCTCCAAAATGCAGGTAGTCGGTGCCGCCTTCACCCACAGCACCAGCGACTTTGGTCATGTGCTACTGGACGTAAGCCAGAAGGCGATGCTGGCCGGCTGGCAGAACAGCGGCGAAACCTTCCCGCTCTGGACCAAGAAGGGGACGCTGACCAACTTCCATACAGCGCACCGCGCTGGCCTGGCTGGATTCCCTCAACTGCCCCGAGTGGCAGAAGGTGCGGAGTATCAGTACGTCTCCACGGACGACCATGGAGTACCGATTACCCTGGCGACCTATGGCGGCCTGTTTAGCATCACCCGCCAAGCCATCATCAATGACGACCTGAGCGCATTCAGCACTGTGCCGGCGAACCTTGGCCGCGCCGCCAGCCGTACTATCGGCGACCTGGTATATGCGGTGCTGACCACCAACGGTAACTTTGTTGACGGTAAGGCGCTGTTCCATACCGACCACGGGAATATCGTCACAGCTGAGGACGGGATGTCGCCATCCGTATTGGGTGAGGCTCGCCAGAAGATGCGCCTGCAGAAGGACAGCAAAGGCAACGCGCTGAACATTGCTCCGGCGTTTGTTATTGTGCCGGCGGCCCTGGAGTCTGCTGCCATGCAGGTCATCAATAGCACTTCAATCCCCGGCGCGGAGATGAACAGCGGCATTATGAACCCAGTGAACAACATGGGAACGCTGATTGTTGAGAGCCGCCTGGACGAGACCAGCGCTTCGACCTGGTACGTTGCGGCAGCGCAAGGCAGCGACACCATTGAGGTGGCTTACCTGGACGGCGCCGACACCCCCTACATTGAGCAGCAGGAAGGCTGGACTGTGGACGGGGTGAGCTACAAAGTACGCATCGATGCCGGCGTGGCCGCGCTGGATTATCGTGGCCTGGTTAAAGGTGTGCTGGCACCTAGCAACGGATAACCCTAGGGCGTGTGGTTGGGCGGGTAACGGGTGAGGACAGCCGTTACCCGCCTTTTTTTTGCAGTGAAAGTCTGAAAGGTACTCCCGGCACCCACCCCACCTGCGGGTTATTCGAGGCCCGCCCGAGGGCTACATACGAGGATTTTCCAGCGGTTGGTTGTTGTTTCGTTATTGGCTGCGCTGATGCCGCTGCCTCCCTTCTGAGAGCCAGGCCGCGCAAGGCCCCGCCCTCGACAGAGCACCCGCACCAGTGACCAGCGGATAGAGCAACCTGGTTATCACTCACAGCGCCGGTGGTGGTGGAATCCCTCGCCGATTTACGGCAATATGCGCGCCGCCTCACGTTTGATTGCCAGTTACTGCCGGTAAAAACCGACACAGCCCGGCAATTTGTGAGTAGATTTGTGAGTAGATTTTCAACCGGCTATGGCTGGCGCCAGTGATTACAGGGGTTTTCGTGTCTGGTTCGATTCCGTCCCTGGCACCATTATTCCAAGCCTGCTGGTTTTGCCAGCGGGCTTTTTTGTGTCATCTCGGTCCGTCCAGGCCGCGTCGGCAGATCTGCCCAGGTTGGCCGGGTCTGTATCGGTGTCGTAGCCTGTCGGTCCAGCGAAACGACTTATTGGTCATATCCCCCACCTGTGCTAGCTTTGCGGCATTGCTTCAGATTGGATAACTTTACGTGACACCCCCTGCTCTCGAAGTGCGCAACCTGCACAAGCGCTATGGCGATCTTGAGGTTCTCAAGGGCGTCGACCTGCTGGCCCGGGATGGCGACGTCATTTCCATCCTCGGCTCGTCCGGTTCCGGGAAAAGCACCCTGTTGCGCTGCATCAACCTGCTGGAAAACCCCCATCAGGGCCAGATACTGGTCGCCGGCGAGGAGCTCAAGCTCAAGCCCAGTCGCGACGGCTCCCTGGTGGCCGCCGACCATGCCCAGATCAATCGCCTGCGGGCGCGGGTGGGGTTCGTGTTCCAGAGCTTCAACCTGTGGCCGCACATGACCATCCTGGAGAACATCATCGAAGCGCCGCGGCGTGTGCTGGGCCAGTCCAAGGCCGATGCCATCGCCGCCGCCGAGGTGTTCCTGGAGAAGGTCGGCATCGCCGACAAGCGCCATGCCTATCCGGCCCAGCTCTCCGGCGGCCAGCAACAGCGTGCGGCCATCGCCCGCACCCTGGCGATGAAGCCCCAGGTCATACTGTTCGACGAGCCGACCTCGGCACTGGACCCGGAAATGGTCAATGAGGTGCTCATGGTTATCCGGGCCCTGGCCGAAGAAGGACGTACTATGCTGTTGGTTACCCACGAGATGGGCTTTGCCCGTCAGGTGTCCAGTCAGGTGGTGTTCCTGCATCAGGGACAGGTGGAAGAGATCGGCACTCCGGAGCAGGTATTCGACAATCCCACCTCCGAGCGCTGCAGGCAGTTCATGTCCAGCCATAAGAAGGAGCAGTATCGATGAAAAGCTACAAGGCAGTTCTTCTGGCGGCCCTGGCCGCTGTATTCCTGGGTGGCCAGGCAGTGGCAGCCGACAAGCTGCGTATCGGCACCGAAGGCGCCTATCCTCCCTTCAACGAGATCGACAACACCGGCAAGGCGGTCGGCTTCGATCTGGATATCGCCCACGCTCTGTGCGAGAAGATGGGCGCCGAGTGCAGTGTGGTGACCTCCGACTGGGACGGCATCATCCCGGCACTCAATACCCGTCGCTTCGACTTCCTGGTGGCCTCCATGTCGATCACCGAGGAGCGCAAGCGTGCGGTGGACTTCACCGACCCCTATTACACCAACAAGCTGCAGTTCGTGGCGCCCAAGAACAGCGACTTCAAGGTGGACAATGACTACCTCAAGGGCAAGACCATTGGCGCGCAGCGGGCGACCATCGCCGGTCAGTGGCTGGAAGAGAACCTCGGTGACGTGGTGACCATCCGCCTCTACGACACCCAGGAAAACGCCTATCTGGATATGGCCTCCGGCCGTATCGACGGCGTGCTGGCTGACGTCTTCGTGCAGTACGAATGGCTGCAGAGCGACGCCGGTGCCAACTTCGAGCTCAAGGGTGAGCCGGTATTCGACGACGACCAGATCGGTATCGCCGTGCGCAAGGGTGATCCGCTGCGCGAGCGCCTGAACAAGGCCCTGGCTGAGATCATCGAAGACGGTACCTACGACGAGATCAACGCCAAGTACTTCCCCTTCAGCATCCGCTGATGGAAGGCCGGGCCCTGCGGGGCCCGGTTCCGCTTATCAGACCTGACACACATGCCTGACTTACACGGATTCGGTCCAGCCCTCCTGGAAGGGACCTGGATGACCATACGCCTGTCGCTGGCCTCGGTGGCTCTCGGGCTGCTGCTCGGCCTGCTCGGTGCCAGCGCCAAGGTTTCCGGCAACCGCGCCCTGCGCGGTGTCGGCGGCTTCTATACCTCGGTGGTACGCGGTGTGCCGGAGACCCTCTGGGTACTGATGGCCTACTACGGCACCACCTCACTGATGAACTGGCTCGGCAGCCACTTCGGCAACCCCTATCTGACCCTCAGCCCCTTCGCGGCCGGCACCATCGCCCTGGGGCTGTGTTTCGGTGCCTACGCCACCGAAGTCTTCCGCGGTGCCCTGCTGTCCCTGCATCCGGGCCAGCGTGAGGCCGGTCTGGCACTGGGCATGTCGCGGCTGCGCATCTTCTGGCGCATCACCCTGCCGCAGCTGTGGCGGGTTGCCCTGCCGGGGCTGGGCAATCTGTACCTGATCATGCTCAAGGATACTGCGCTGGTATCGCTGATCTCCCTCGAGGAGGTCATGCGCAAGGCCCAGGTGGCGGCCAACGCCACCAAGGAACCCTTCACCTTCTACTTCATGGCGGCACTGATCTACCTGGGTCTGACCGTCATCATCATGGCGGCGCTGCACTGGTTCGAGCACCGTGCCAACCGCGGCTATGCGAGGACCGAACTGTGACCTGGGCAGAACGTTGGGCAATGATAGTGCAGTGGGCGCCCATGCTCTGGGAGGGTACGCTGCTGACGCTCGAGCTGGTGGGCATCGCCGTGGTGGTGGGACTGTTCTTCGCCATCCCCCTGGGTCTGGCACGGGCTTCTCGGCACTGGTACATCCGTGCGCTGCCGTACAGCTACATTTTCTTCTTCCGCGGCACGCCGCTGCTGCTGCAGCTGTTTCTGGTGTACTACGGATTGTCCCAGTTCCAGGTGGTGCGCGACAGCTCGCTCTGGCCGTACCTGCGCGAACCCTACTGGTGCGCCCTGATCACCATGACCCTGCATACCGCGGCCTATATCGCCGAGATCCTGCGCGGCGCCATTCAGGCCGTTCCGCCGGGTGAGGTGGAGGCAGCCCGGGCATTGGGCATGTCCAAACGGCAGGCTCTGCAGCACATCATCCTGCCCCGGGCCATCCGCATCGGTCTGCCGGCCTATGGCAACGAGGTCATCCTCATGCTCAAGGCCAGCGCCGTGGTCTATACCGTGACCCTGCTGGACATCATGGGCGTGGTGCGCACCCTGAACGCGCGTACCTACCAGTATGAGATGTTCTTCATGGTTGCCGGGCTGATCTATCTGTCCATTACCCTGGTGTTCACCCAGCTGTTCAAGCTGGTCGAGCGCTGGCTGAAAGTGGATGCCAGCCGCACCCGTTGACGCGGGCATCGACTACGCTGCCCGTTTTGCCGAACTGGATGCCTGGCTGCTCGAGCACCAGGCACTCTGGCGCCCGCGGCCTTTCACCACTGTGCATCTGCCCTGGGAGGCCGACTGGCCGGAACTGGCCAACTGGCTGCGCAGCCGCACTCTGGAGCAGGCCGAAGCGGCGCACAACCAGCCGCATCTGCTCGAGGGTGCACCAAGGCCCTTCGCCCAGCTGGCCCAGCGCGCCCTCGAACTGAGCCAATTGCCGCACTATCAGCCATCAGTCGATCCCGGGTTGTCGAGCACCCGCTCGACGACAGAACAGCGGCAGACCGCAGACCTGCTCAGCCGCCACATTCCCGGCCGCAAATGGCAACAGATCACCCATTTCGCCGCATGCGTCCGTCATGGCTGGCAGCAACCTGCAACGCACTGGCTGGACTGGTGTGCCGGCAAGGGCCATCTGGGCCGGCTGCTGGCATGGCAGGCCGGCAAGCCACTGACCTGCCTTGAGCGCGATCCGCAGCTCAACCGACAGGGCGTAGAGCTGGGGCGTCAGCTGGGGGTAAGCAGCAGCCATGTGGATGCCGATGTGCTTGACCCGGACAGCTGGTCGCAGCTGCAGACCCAGCACAGCGTTGTGGCACTGCACGCCTGTGGGCAACTGCACATGACTCTGCTTGAACAGGCGGCTCGCCGGGGCTGCCGTCAATTGGCGCTGTCCCCCTGCTGCTACAACCGCATCGAGAGTGCCAGCTACCAGCCGATGTCCGCCCGTGCCCGTGCCAGCGTTCTGCGCCTGAGCCGGGAGGATCTCGGGCTGCCCCTGCAGGAGAGCATCACCGCCGGGCAGCGAGTGCGTCGCCTGCGCGACCAGTCCATGGCCTGGCGCCTGGCCTTCGATATCTGGCAAAGGCAGGCAAGGGGAGTGGATCAGTACCTGCCCACGCCCTCACGTCCGGAGAGCGCCCTGGCGCAGGGCATTGCCCACTTCTGCCGGGACCTGGCCGCCCACCACGGCCTGCAACTGCGGGAGCCGGAAGACTGGCAGGCCCTGGAACAGCAGGGCTGGCAGCGACTGGCCGAGGTGCGCAACCTGGAGCTGGTACCCGGGCTGTTCCGCCGGCCATTGGAAATCTGGCTGCTGCTCGACCGCGGGCTCTACCTGCAGGAGTGTGGATATCAGGTGCGCCTGGGCCAGTTCTGCGAATCCACCCTGACCCCGCGCAACCTCCTGCTGCTGGCCGAACTCCCTGACGCACAGCTCGCCCCCACCCTGTAAACCGGTTGCACACAGAGTTATCCACAGGGTTTCGCTTTCCAAAGTTATCCCCGAACGCTGTGCATAACAATGTTGATGAGCGCTTGGTAACCTGCCGCGAGCCGCGTATAACGCGGCCTGTAGCGAAGCGTACAAAAAATGATCGCTGTGAATGAGTGTGGAGAAACAATGGCTTACGAGCTTAATGTCAAGTAGCGCTGGAGAAGTAATTCACAAGTGAGGGTTTGAGGGAAATGCTTGACTGCAGATGCTTAAAGGACTCTGGGGTGACCAAGATCAAAGTGTCTGTGACCACCTCGCCACAGCTCGCGTGAAACCAGCTTTTCGATGATGACGGCCTTGGTTCGCTGTTGGGTTCCGAGAAGGTAACCCCCGGCGTAACCCACCCCAGAAACGAAAAAGGCCTGCATCTCTGCAAGCCTTGATCTACATGGTGCCGGCACCAGGAGTCGAACCCGGGACCTACTGATTACAAGTCAGTTGCTCTACCAGCTGAGCTATACCGGCGCGGGAATGCATTATATAGAGTGGGCAGGATCTGTAAAGCATCGCTCTCAAAAAAGCCCGGCGGCACCGTCGGTGGGAACTCCTTGTCCTTGTGTAGTTCGGCAGGCGTTGGCCTGCTCCTTGCTTCGTCACTGCCGAGCAAAAACTCTGCAATCAACGGAACGAGGAACACACCATGGTTTCAAGTCGCGAAGAAGTTACCCGTCTGATCATCGCCAGCAAGGTGCGCAAGGGCCTTAAATGGCAGCAGGTTGCCGAGGTGGTGGGGCTGTCGAAGGAGTTTGTCGCCGCCGGCTGTCTGGGCCAGATGACCTTCAACAAGACCCAGGCCGAGGCGCTGGGTGACCTGTTCGAGCTGCCCGACGAGGCGGTGGCCTGGTTGCAGATCGTGCCCTACAAAGGTGCACTGCCCACCGCCGTGCCCACTGATCCACTCATCTACCGCTGGTACGAAATCGTCAGCGTGTACGGCACCACCATCAAGGAGCTGATTCACGAGGAGTTCGGTGACGGGATCATGAGCGCCATCGACTTTTCCATGGATATCCAGCGCGAGCCCGATCCGAAGGGGGACCGGGTGAAGGTATTGCTGTCCGGCAAGTTTCTCCCCTACAAGAGCTATTAATGGTGGGCGCCTTATACGGCGCCTGCCCCCCAGTAGCGAGCGGCGCGCGTCAGCGTGGATATGAGCTGGCAACTCAGCGCAGCATCAACAGCGCCGTCTGGCAACGGCGCAGCATGGTGGTCGTGGTGCTCCCGATAAAGAACTCGCGGATGCGCGAGTGGCCATAGGCGCCCATCGCCAGCAGGTCGAACTGGTGTTCCTGCTGGTAACCCAGCAGGGCGTCCTCGACCTCGCCGGACAGCACAACCACCTCAGTCTGGTAGCCGGCATCGCCCAGGCGCGTGGCGGCTGCGGCCAGCTGTTGTCTGTGGTTTCCGGTGTCGGCACCTATCATCACCACATGGATGGGCAGGCCCCGCAGCAGGGGGCTCTGGCAGAGCATGTCGATACCCTTTTCCGCGGTGGCACTGCCGTCGTAGGCGAGCAGCACGCTGCGTGGAATCCGGAAAACCGACGGCGTCACCAGCACCGGACGGCGCATGCTGCGGATAGCGTTTTCCAGGTGACTGCCGATTACCTGGCTGGGGCGCAAGCTACCGTCGCCGCGCTTGCCCATGACCAGCAGGCGCATGTCCGACTCCAGTTCCTGCAGGGTCTCCACCAGGCTGCCGTGGCGGTGCATCAGCTGCGGCTCCTGATAGCCGGCCTCGATGATGCGCTGGCGGGCTGCTTCCAGAGTCAGCTGGCCCTGTTCCTGGGCCAGGCGGGCACGCTCTTCATCCAGCCGGGCCAGCTCCTCCATCAGCTGCTCACGGCCGTCCAGGCCGATATCCACGCTCGGATCGTTGCTCTGCGGGTACAGGGTCCGGTCGAGTACGTGCAGCAGGATCAGCGGCGCGCCCAGCTGCTGGCTGGCCCAGGCTGCGTGATCGCAGACCGAGGGGGTGGAAGGTGAACCATCAATGCAGGCAATGATGTGCGTCATGGCGTCGTCCTCTGGTCAGTGACTCATCAGCGTATCCGTCGCCCCGGTTCGTCATGTGCCACGGAGCGGTCGCGTGGGTCTGATAGCCCGCGCGCTCCCTGGCGCCCTCAAGGTGGAACCGGGGTACCGCCTTGCTCAGCATAGATGCTGGGGTGGTATCCCGGAAGTGGGCGTCAGGCCAGGGCGGCTGTCACTCTGAATGTCACGCGGCTGTGCGACGACGCCTGATCACCACAAAGCCCACCACCAGACCGAGCACTGAGGCAACCACCGAGCCCGCAAGCACGCCCAGCTTGGCGGCGCCCAGCAGGTTGGGGTCGGTGAAGGCCAGCATGCTGATGAAGATGGACATGGTGAAGCCGACTCCGGCGAACAGGCCGATCAGACAGATGCCTGCCCAGCCGGCGCCTTCGGGCAGGGTGCACAGGCGCAGGCGTACCATCAACCAGGTCATCCCGACGATACCCAGGGGCTTGCCCAGGACCAGGCCGGCGATCACGCCCAGCGTCACCCACTGGGCACCGCTGACCGACAGGTCAATGCCGTCCAGGGTGATGCCGGCGTTGGCCAGAGCGAATACCGGCATTATCACGAATGCCACCCATGGGTGCAGGGCATGCTGCACGCGTACCACTGGCGGCAATATTTCCCGCTGGGCCAGGCGCAGGGAGCGCAGGTGGGTGTTCATCTGCTCCAGGTCCCGGCTGGCACTGGAGCCGCGGCCGGTCAGTTCGCCGGCAATGCGGCTGAGCATGTCCAGTGGGCGTTCGCGCAGTCGCACCGGCACTACGGGCGTCATCATTCCCAGTACCACGCCGGCCAGGGTAGGGTGAGCGCCGGTCATCAGCATGCCGCTCCACAGCACAATCCCCGGGAGCACATAAGCGAAGGCGCTGCCGATACCCATCTGCTGCATGGCCAGAACCATCAGCACGCCCACACCGGCCACCAGAAAGCCGCTGGGGTCCAGCCCTTCGGAGTAGAACAGGGCAATGATGAGGATGGCGACTATGTCATCGATGATCGCCAGGGCCAGCAGGAAGATGCGCACCGTGCTGGGAATCGAGGGCCCCAGCAGCGCCAGCAGGCCCACCGCAAAGGCGATGTCCGTGGCCGTGGGAATGGCCCAGCCATGCAGCCCGGCATTGCCCATGTTCAGCCCGAGATAGATCAGCGCTGGCACCAGTACACCGCCTCCGGCGGCGGCGATCGGCAGCATCGCCTGGCGCAGATCGCTCAGTGACCCCTCATGGATCTCGCGCTTGACCTCCATGCCTACTACCAGGAAGAACACCGTCATCAGCACATCGTTGATCCAGAAGTGCAACGGTTGGGAAAAACTCAGGTTGCCCAGGGTAATGGCCAGTGGGGTATGCCAGAGATCGTGGTAGGAGTGGGCAAGCGGCGAATTGGCCCAGATCAGTGCAATAGCGGCAGCCACCAGCAGGACAATGCCGCTGGATGCCTGAATGTGCATGAAGCGTTCGACGGTGGCGAAGGCACGCTGGGTGAAAAGCTGGGCGCGGGGCAACGGCTGCCCGGCATGACGGTGTGGCATCATGGCGTCTCCTGCGTGGGCGGCCCGACCCTCGCAAAATACCTGTCCTTTCCGCACCATGCGGCGACACACCTTGGCAGCGAATATAGCGTCTGGTTCGGGCTCTGGCCACCATGGGTTGGACTAAAGGATAGATTTCAGCCTAGACCCGGCTGCGGGATATTGCTCGGCCGGAGCAACGGGTTGCTGTATATTAGCGATTTCTAATGATTTGTCGGACCGGCGCCATCGCTGGTTCGGGAGTTTGTGCAGGAGAGTCAGCAGGTGATCAAATCCCGATACATACCCTTGGTAACGGCATTCGCGATGTCGTTGTACATGGTCAGCATCATGACCTTCGTTATTACCTGGGTGAACACCGGCATGGATGAGGCCTTCCTGCAACGTTGGTGGCGGGCCTTCTATATCGCCTGGCCGATTGCCTTTACCCTGATCCTTGTCGGCGCGCCGCGCATCACCCGCGCCATCCTGCGCCTGAAGCGGGACGAGACGCCGCGCTGAGCAGGGGCCACTCAGGCTGGCTCCACCGCAGTTTGCAGCGGACCAGTGAGTCACTCCGGGGGCGATGGGTTCCAGCGCCTGCTCCCTATTGCCTGACCTCGGGTAAAGGGCTAGTTTCATTGATAGCAATATGATGTTGTCGATCAAACTGGACCACCCGAGGATCCTGCACCATGCTGCAACGCTATCTGGGACTGTTGATCCCGTCCTCCATCAACCGGCCATCCCAGCTGATGCTGGCGCGCATCATCGCCTTCTCGGCGGTAATCAGTTTGCTCATTGCGTTGTACAGCGGCATCAAGTGGGCGCGCCTGGGTAACGGCCCCCTGGTGATGGGGTCGCTGGTGCTCGGGCTGGGCATGATCGGTGTGGTGGCGGTATTGCGCAGCGGTCGGCTGAGTCTGGAGCTGGTCGGCAATCTGGCGCTGCTGTTCTTCTACAGTTACGCGATGCAGCTGGTCTACCAGCTCGGCGGACTGCATTCGGCACACATCTTCTGGCCCGTGGTGCTGGTGGTCCTCGCCTATGTACTGGTCAGCCCCCGCAGTGGTGCGTTCTGGGCGGCGGTGTCGGTGATCTTCGTGAGCTGGCTGATCTGGCTGGATCGCAGCGGCGCGGCGCTGCCGATCTTCGAGCTGAGTCCCAGGGAAGAAATGATCAACACCTGGTCCGGCTTCCTGCTGCCCATGATCACCGTGTGGATAGCCCAGTGGTTCAACGCCCGTCAGCGCAACATGGCGGTGGCCGAGGCCGAGCGCGGGGTCGAGGAAGTGTTGCAGTCCGGGCGGCAGGTCGAGCTCAAGGAGCAGCAGCTGGCCGCCCTGGTCGATGAAGTGCGCCTGAGTGCCGGTGAGTTGCTGCAGATGGCCGGGCAGCTGGAAAGCACCCTGGCGGGGGTGCGCCAGCGCTGCGAAGCCATAGATGCGGACAGCCGTGCCCAGGCCGAGACCATGCAGCAGCTGGATTATCTGGCCGATCAGGTGCTGCAGCAGCTGTCGCGCACCACCGCGCAGATGCAGGAGTTGAACCAGCACACTGCGGTAAGCAGCTCACAGATCGAGGACTGCGTCAGCCAGATGCAGGAAGCGGAAAACAGCATGCAGGCGATCCAGCAGAGTAATCAGCGGATCGAGGAATCCATGCAGATGATCAGCGCCATCGCCCACCAGACCAACCTGCTGGCGCTCAATGCCGCCATCGAGGCGGCCCGGGCCGGTGAGCAGGGAAGGGGCTTTGCCGTGGTGGCCGACGAGGTGCGCAGCCTGTCGCTGCGCAGCAACGAGACCGCCGACAGGGTCCAGCAGGTACTGGGCGACTCGCACAGCACCGTCGATACCGGCGTCACCCAGGTGACCAGCGCCGGTAGCACGCTGCTGACCACTGCGGAGCAGACCCGCAAACTGGCCGAGTCGATAGCCGCGCAGAAGCAGGCGCTGGATCAGGCCCATGGGCAACTGGTGGATGTGCGCGAATTCAGTGCCCAGCAGCGTGCCGCCACCCAGCGGCAGCATCAGGCCAGCAGCGAGCTGCTCAATGCCCAGCAGGAGCTCAGCCAGCTGGGCGAGCGGCTGGCCGATCTGTCACGTCAACTGCACCAGCGCATCGCCGGTTGAGCCGCGGGCTCAGCCGGCCGCTGAACGTATCGTCTTCTGCACGGTGGCAGCCAGCTGCTGCAGGCGCGGCAGGTAGTCCTGCTCCAGGACTTCCATCGGCACCCGGGCGGCGTTGGTACTGATATTCACTGCCCCCAGCAGATCCCCGTTGCCGGCAAATACCGGCGCGGCCACCGAGCGCAGCCCCAGATCCAGCTCCTGATCGATGATGCAGTAACCCTGACGGCGGGCCTGCAGAATCGCCTTGCGCAGTTCCTCGCGGGTGGTCAGTGACTGCGGGGTGTGGGCCTGCGGCTCGATCTGCAGCAGCCGTGCTTCCAGCTCGCTGTCACTCAGTTGGGCGAGCAGAACCCGGCCCATGGAGGTATAGGCGGCCGGCAGACGGGTCCCCGCCGACAGGGTAATGGCCATCAGGCGGTGCGGCGCCGCCGAACGCACCACATAGACCACCTCTATCCCATCCAGCACGCTCAGCGAGGAAGACTCGCCAATCTCCTCGGTAATGTCCCGCAGGTAGTGTTGAATCACCGTGTGGTACTGGTTGGATGACTGGAAGGCCTGACTGAGCTCAAGCACGCGAGGTGTCAGCTCGAAGTAGCGCCCGTCTCGCCTTACATAGCCCAGCGATTCGAGCGTCAGCAGAAAGCGCCGTGCCTTGGCCCTGTCCATATCGGTGCGGCCGGCCATTTCCGTCAGGGTCATCCGTGAATGCTCGGCATCGAACGCCGTGAGCACCTGCAGCCCCGAAGCCAGAGCCGCCACATAGTCCCGGTCACCGGGTTTGAGTTTGTTATCCAGAGTCCTGCCTCCTGAGTTACCCGGAAATCCTACCACTGTTCGCATGGCGAACATCAGTTCCCTTGGTCGTTCGACCAAAGGATGGAGTTGACGCGCACAAATTATATGCGTCATGATGTTCGCATGTAAAACATAAGTTCGTAATACGAACAAAAGATGTCGCTACAGGAGACATGTGATGGCTGAATTTCTCTCTCTGAAGGACGCGGTGAAGACCCTCATCAATGATGGCGACACCGTCGCGCTGGAAGGCTTCACCCACCTGATTCCCTTCGCCGCCGGCCACGAGATCATCCGTCAGGGCAAGCGGGATCTGACCCTGATCCGCATGACCCCGGACCTGGTCTACGACCAGATGATCGGCGCCGGCTGCGCGAAGAAGCTGATCTTCTCCTGGGGCGGCAACCCCGGTGTCGGCTCCCTGCACCGCATGCGCGATGCCGTTCAGTCCGGCTGGCCGCAGCCGCTGGAGCTGGTCGAGCACAGCCACGCCGCCATGGCCAACGCCTACGAGGCGGGTGCGGCCGGTCTGCCGCTGGCGGTACTGCGCGGCTACATCGGCAGCGACCTGCCGATGGTCAACGACCAGATCAAATTCATCGAATGCCCTTTCACCGGTGAGCGCCTGGCCGCCGTGCCCTCGGTACGCCCGGATGTCACCGTGATCCACGCCCAGCGCGCCGACCGCAAGGGCAACGTGCTGGTGGAAGG
Source organism: Halopseudomonas formosensis (assembly GCF_900115905.1). Classification (GTDB taxonomy): domain Bacteria; phylum Pseudomonadota; class Gammaproteobacteria; order Pseudomonadales; family Pseudomonadaceae; genus Halopseudomonas; species Halopseudomonas formosensis. Next base: position 107,915 of record NZ_FOYD01000005.1, on the reverse strand, counting down.
CATCGTCGGTGTGCAGAAGGAAGCCGTGCTGGCGGCCAAGCGCAGCATCGTCACCGTGGAAGAGATCGTTGATGACCTGGGTGCTTCGGTTAACGCCTGCGTGATTCCCTCCTGGGCCATCACCGCCATTGCCGTCGCCGAGCGGGGCGCTGCACCGTCCTACGCCCTGGGTTACTACGAGCGCAACAACGCCTTCTACAAGGAATGGGACGCCATCGCCCGTGATCGCGAGCTGTTCCAGGCCTGGCTGCAAGAAAACGTATTCGAGAAAGGAGCTGCCTGAGATGACTATTGAATTCACCTCCTCGGAAATGATGAGCATCACCGCCGCTCGGGCGCTTACCAACGACATGACCTGCTTCGTCGGTATCGGCCTGCCCAGCGAGGCAGCCAACCTGGCGCGCCTGACCCATGCTCCCGACATCACCCTGATCTACGAATCCGGTACCCTGCAGACCGCCCCGGACGTACTGCCGCTGTCAATCGGTGATGGCGAGCTGTGCTCCTCGGCCCTGACCACAGTGTCGGTTCCGGAGATGTTCCGGTACTGGCTGCAGGGCGGTCACATCAGCGTCGGCTTCCTCGGCACTGCCCAGATCGACCGTTACGCCAACCTCAACACCACCCTGATCGGTGACTACCGCAATCCCAAGGTCCGTCTGCCCGGCGGCGGCGGCGCACCGGAGATCGCCACCAACGCCAAGGAAGTGTTCATCACCGTCAAGCACTCCAAGCGCACCTTCGTGAAGGACGTGGATTTCATCACCACCGTCGGCTTCGGTCGCGATGGCAAGGCCCGGGACAATGTGCCGAACATCGGCCGTGGCCCGACCGTGGTCATCACCGACCTGTGCATCCTCAAGCCGGACCCGGAGACCAAAGAGCTGGTCGTCACCTCGCTGCACCCGGGCGTGACCCGCGAGCAGGTCATCGAGGCCACCGGCTGGGAAATCCGCTTCGCCGAGCAGCTGGAAACCACACCCGAGCCGACCGACGAGGAGCTGACCGTGCTGCGTGAGCTCAAGGCCCGCACCGACGCCCACCACGCCGGCAACTGAGGACACCGACATGACAGACGTATTCATTTGCAACCCCAAACGCACCGCCATCGGACGCTTCGGCGGTACGCTCGCCAGCGTACGCCCCGACGACCTGGCTGCCCGGGTATTCGAGGCCGTGCTGGCCCAGTCGCCGGAACTCAACCCCGAAGCCATCGAAGAAGTGATCATGGGCTGCGCCAACCAGGCCGGTGAGGACAACCGCAACGTCGCGCGTATGTCCGCACTGTTGGCAGGCCTGCCGACCAGCGTACCGGGCACCACCATGAACCGCCTGTGCGGCTCCGGCATGGACGCGGTCGGTACCGCCTTCCGCGCCATCCGCGCCGGGGAAATGGATCTGGTACTGGCCGGTGGCGTGGAATCCATGTCCCGCGCGCCCTACGTCATGGGCAAGGCCGACAGCGTCTTCTCCCGCGGGCAGAAGATCGAGGACACCACCATCGGCTGGCGCTTCGTCAACCCGCTGATGAAGAAGCAGTACGGCATCGACTCCATGCCGGAGACCGCCGAGAACGTTGCCGAACAGTTCAACATCTCCCGTGAAGACCAGGACCTGTTCGCCCTGCGTTCCCAGGAAAAGACTGCCAAGGCTCAGGCCGCCGGCATCTTCGCCGAGGAAATCGTCGCCATCGAGATCCCGCGTCGCAAGCAGGAGCCGCTGATTTTCGACAAGGACGAGCACCCCCGCGCCTCCACCCTGGAGAAACTGGCCGCGCTGCCCGCCCCCTTCCGTGAAAACGGCAGCGTTACCGCCGGCAACGCCTCCGGCGTCAACGACGGCGCCGCCGCCATGCTGGTCGCCAGTGCCGATGCAGTGCAGAAACACGGCCTCAAGCCGGTCGCCAGGATCCTCGGCATGGCCACCGCCGGCGTCGAGCCGCGCATCATGGGCATCGGCCCGGTACCGGCAGTACGCAAGCTGCTGGACAAGCAGGGGCTGACCATCGATCAGATCGACGTCATCGAACTGAACGAAGCCTTCGCCGCCCAGGGTCTGGCCGTCATGCGCGAACTGGGTGTCAAGGACGACGACGCCCGGGTCAACCCCAACGGCGGCGCCATCGCCCTGGGCCACCCGCTGGGCATGTCCGGCGCCCGCCTGCTGATGACCGCCGCCCTGCAACTGCAGCGCACCGGCGGCCGCTACGCCCTGTGCACCATGTGTGTAGGTGTAGGCCAGGGCATCGCCATGCTCATCGAGCGGGTATAAGTCTCACGGCACAGAGCGCTCACAGGGCGCTCTGTTGTCGGCATTCCAATGCCCATTCAAAAACCATTCAGTCCCGGACTGGGCATTGAAATACCGATCCTTTCGACTCACCGACCGTCGGGGTGTAGCGCGCCTGAGCTACGCCAGTTCTGTGTTGCTGCGAAGCAGTAGTACCATGCAGACATTCGTTGGCAGAGATAAAGGATTAGCAATGGCAAGGAAGGATTGGACACCCGAGCAGGTCAAACTAGCATTTCATCTCTACTGCCAGTTGCCGTTCGGGCGCCTGCACCGAGGCAACCCCGAGGTTATCGCCCTGGCCAACCTCATTGAGCGCAGTCCGTCGGCTGTAGCGATGAAGCTCGTCAACTTCGCCAGCTTAGACCCCGTGATCACCGCATCGGGCCGCAAAGGATTGAGCGGTGCATCGAAACTGGATCGAGCTGTATGGGACCAGTTCCATGCGGACTGGGAAGGGCTTGTGCTGGAGGCTAATCGTATCCGTCAAGCGCTCGGCGACCCAGCTACCGACAACGACCTGGAAGTCGAGAACCCGGTGGCGGACTTCACCGGACAAACCCGTGCTCAGCTTGTCCAGCAACGTATAGGCCAGACATTCTTCCGCCGAACCGTACTATCCAGCTATCACGACCGTTGCTGTATTACAGGCCTGTCAGAACCGCGTTTGCTGCTGGCCAGTCATATTGTCCCCTGGGGCCAAGATAAAGCGAATCGCCTAAACCCTCGCAACGGCCTATGTTTGTCCGCACTCTATGATCGTGCTTTTGACCAAGGGCTGATCACCCTAGATGAGGACTGGCGCGTGGTGCTGTCTACGGCGCTGAAAGAACCTAAGCCACCCCTGCAACAACATTTTCAGTCCGTTGAAGGCCAAAGAATAGAACTACCTGAGCGGTTCATGCCCGACTCCGATTTGATGCAGTTACACCGAGAGCGAATCTTCCTAGGTTAAGTCGGAGTGCTGCTGGAAAGCTGCGCCGAGGGGCGCAGCTTCCACATGCGCGGAGCGGAAAGTATGCGTCCAATTGGGTAGCCGGTTCGTTGTAGCAGTCTACACGCGGACTGCCACAACGTCTGGCAGTTAGTTTGCCAGTGCGTTCAGCACTGCAATCATCTTCTCCGGGCACTCAACCGCCGGTACGTGACCGACGTTTTCCCAGACCAGCGGTGCAGCCACGCCGAGTGCGCTGGACAGGGCTTCCAGGGCTGAGGGCGGGGTGGCGACGTCGTCGGTGCCGGCGATCACTGTTACCTTGGGCAGGCTTTTGCCCTTGAAGGCTTCAGTGAAGTTGCAGCGGCCGAGCATTTCGCACAGAAGGGCGTAGCTGCGCTTGTCGGTGCGGCCGAGCTGGACGCGCCAGCCGTCGACCAGGGCGGGGTTCTGCTCGCAGGCAGCGGGGCCGAACCAGCGCGGCACTATGCCTTCGGCCATGGCTTGCAGTCCCTGTTCCATGACGGCAGCGGAGCGTTGCTGCCAGCCATCCGGGGTGCCGATCACCGGACCGGTGTTGGTCAGGGTGGCGGACAGCAGCTTGTCAGCGTGCTGGCTCAGCAGTTGCTGGCCGATGACGCCGCCGATGGAGGTGCCGGCAAAATGGAATTTCTCCGCACCGGCGCGGCTGGCGAGGGTGATGGCTTCCTGAGCCAGGTCTTCGGCTTCGATGGCGCCGTTGTCTTCGGGCCAGGCGCTGCTGGCGCCATGACCGGGCAGGTCCCAGGTCAGTACCTGAAACTCTTCCAGCAGGGCGGGCAGCATTTCATCCCAGATTCCCTGGGTCATGCCCAGCGGATGGGCGAGTACCAGCAGGGGTTTCGTGGGTTGCCCCAGCAGGCGGTAGCTGATGGTACGGCCCTTGTGCATGCAGAATGTCATCGTTTCACCCTCGATTTGGCGGCTTATGTTCGCAATGCGAATATGTGTTCTATTGGCGAACATTTTGCGGTGGCCATTTCACCGCGTCAAGCATAGTCCGGGCGAACGGACCACGGGCGACCTTGATGATCATGGATAGAGGCCTCTTTTGCGGTTGTCTACCAGTTCGGCGAGGATGGTGTTGGTCAGTCGCATGATGGCGTTGGGATTCTCTCCGGCCCGGCGCGAGGCCAGCACCGGCACCGTGATGTTGTCATCGGCCAGTGGCATGTACTCCACGTTCTCCCGCTGCAACCGCCGTACCTGTTCCGGCACCAGGGTGAAACCCATGTCCGAGGCGACCAGAGAGAGGGCGGTCTGCAGGTCGTTGACCTGCTGTATCACGTTGAGCCGCAGTCCGCGCCGGCGGAACAGGCCCTGGGTCAGATCCGCGAAGTTGGGTCCGGCTGTGGCCGGGAAGGCGATCATGTTGACCTCTGCCAGTTCCTTCATGCTCGGTGGCCGGGCGGTAAGGGGGTGGTTGGCAGGCAGCGCGGCGATCAGCGGTTCGTCGAACAGCTTCTCCTGCTCCACCTCAGGGTCGTCGATGGTGACGCGGCCAAAACCTATGTCGATCTTTCCTGTCTTCAAGGCTTCAACCTGTTCCCGGGTCTTCAGCTCACGCAGGATGATTTCCAGATTCTTGTTCTGCCGCAGCCGGCGGACCATGTTGGGCAATTGGCCATAGAACACCGAGGGCACGAAGCCGATGGAGAAGATGGTCTTGCGGTTCAGGGCGATACGACGGGTATCGGCTACCGTGGTTTCTACCTTGTCGAGTATCTGCTGGGCGTGGGCAAGAAAATAGATGCCTCCCGAGGTCAGCTCCAGACCTCTAGCCTTGCGGATGAACAGTTCCACGCCGATCTCTTCTTCCAGCTGTTTTATCGCTCTGGTCAGTGGTGGCTGGGCGATGAACAGCTTTTCTGCCGCTCGGGTGAAGTTGCGCTGTTCCGCGACTGCGACGAAATAACGCAGGTGTCTGAGTTCCATCAATACCTCCAGGGTATCGCTGCCTACTTATTCAATATTGGTCGGCGTAACAAAAACTTCATATCGTCGGAATCACAGTTTCATTATTACCGATTCCGGAGAGCCTAATGACCGCCACCATCCAGTCCATCGAAGCCGTTCTGGTGGATATTCCGACCATCCGGCCGCACAAGCTTTCGATGACTACCATGGGCTTACAGAGCATGGTCATCGTACGCATCAAGGACTCGGACGGTTTTGAAGGGCTCGGCGAGGCGACCACTATCGGCGGTCTGGCCTACGGTCCGGAGAGCCCCGAGAGCGTCAAACTTACCATCGACACCTACTTCACACCACAGTTGCTCGGCAAGCCGGCGGCCAACATCAATACCCTGAGGGTAGACCTTGGTCGTAGTGTGCGTGGCAACAATCTCGCCAAGTCCGCCATCGAAACCGCGCTGCTGGATCTCATGGGCAAGCGCCTGAATCGCCCCCTGGCAGAGCTGTTTGGTGGCGCTGTGCGACAGCACCTGCCGGTGCTCTGGACCCTGGCCAGTGGTGATACCGAGCGCGATATCGACGAGGCCAGGACGCTGATCGCCGCACGCCGGCACTGCGATTTCAAACTCAAGATCGGCTCGCGCCCCTTGATGGATGACGTGCGCCACGTTGCTGCGATCAAGGCGGCGGTGGGCGACGAAGCCAGCGTGCGGGTTGACGTCAACCAGGCCTGGGACGAGTCGACCGCTGCGCGCGGCATGGCCGAGCTGCAGGCGGCTGGTATCGATCTGGTCGAGCAGCCCACGCCCATGAAGGACTTTGCTGCGCTGGCGCGGCTGTCCGCGAAATTCCATATCCCGATCCTGGCCGACGAAGCCGTGGCCGATGCCACCGATATGTACAAGCTGGCCGCCGAAGGCTTCAGCGGTGCGGTGGCGATGAAGATCGCCAAGGCCGGCGGCCCGCTGCGCGCGCTGGAGCAGGCGGCAGTGGCCCAGGCGGCGGGCATCGGCCTGTACGGCGGCACCTTGCTGGAAGGCACCATCGGTACTGCCGCGTCGTTGCACGCCTGGGCGACCCTGGATCACCTGCAGTGGGGCACCGAGATGTTCGGCCCGCTGCTGATGAAGGACGACATCGTGGTGCAACCGCTCAAATACCACGAAAACGGTGTTGATCTGCCGACCGGCCCGGGGCTGGGCGTCGAGATCGATGAAGACAAGCTGGCTGAATACCGCCGCAAGTAAGGAGAAGTATCCATGCTGTTCAAGGTTGAGATGAAAGTGAACATCCCGCACGACATCGATGCGGACGTCATCAACGAAATCAAGGCACGGGAGAAGGCCTATGCCCAGGACCTGCAGCGCCAGGGCAAGTGGCGCCACCTGTGGCGGGTGGCCGGCAGCTACGCCAACGTAAGCATTTTTGATGTGGCAGACAACGCAGAACTGCAGGACCTGATCAGCAATCTGCCGCTGTTCCCCTACATGGACATCAGGGTTGCGCCGCTGTGTCGCCACCCTTCGTCCATCCACGAGGACGACCGCTGAGGCCAGGCGGCACCTCAGGTGCCAGTGGGCAAGTGGCACCGCAACCCCTGATGAGATTGCGAGCTCAAGAGACGTGATCCGGACAAGAACAAGCACGAGGAAAAAATCATGACCGTCAAGACCATGCACACCGAAGAAGTAAAAGAACTGCTGCACAAGGTTGCAGGCCTGCACACCGAAGGTGGCGATGCGCGCACCAAGAAGATCGTTCACCGCTTCATGAGCAATATCTTCCAGCTGATCGAGGACTTTGACGTGACTCCGGAGGAGTTCTGGACCGCCGTCGACTATGTCAGCCAGCTGGGCAAGAACAATGAGGCGGCGCTGCTGGCGCCCGGTCTGGGTATGGACAAGTACCTGGATATCCGCATGGATGCCGAGGACGAGGCCGCCGGCCTGGCCGGTGGTACCCCGCGCACCATTGAGGGCCCGCTGTTCGTTGCCGGCGCGCCGCTGTGCGAAGGTTTTGCGCGTATGGACGACGGTACCGACACCACCTCCGAGCCCATGCTGATCAAGGGCCGGGTAACTGACACCGAGGGCAATCCGATCGCCAACGCCATCGTCGACATCTGGCATGCCAACGCCCACGGCGGTTACTCCTACTTCGACAAGTCGCAGAGCGACTACAACCTGCGCCGCCGCATCAAGACCGATGCGGACGGCCGCTACTTCGCCCAGTCCATCATCCCCGCCGGCTATGGCTGCCCGCCGGACGGTCCCACCCAGCGCCTGCTCGACCTGCTCGGCCGTCACGGCCGCCGTCCGGCGCACATCCACTATTTCGTGGAAGCGCCCGGCCACAAGCATCTGACTACCCAGATCAACCTGGCCGGTGACGAGTACACCTACGACGACTTCGCCTTTGCTACCCGCGACGAGTTGGTGGTGGAAGCCAACAAGGTAGAGCAGTCCGTTGACGGCGCGCGCTTCGGTGTGACCGGTCCGATCACCGAGGTCGAGTTCAACATCGAGCTGGTACGCACCGACAAGGCCGAACTGCAGGACCGTCACGCCCGCCCGCGTGCCCTGGAAGAAGCCACCGCCTGACAACAACAAGGGGAGTTACCCTCATGACTCGTCAACTTGATCAAATCGAAAGTCTGATCCGCGGTGCGGTGGAAGCCGACCCGAAGACCGGGCGCTACCGTGGCGACCGCCGGGCGTTCACCGATGAGCAGCTGTTCGAGCTGGAGATGAAATACATCTTCGAAGGCAACTGGGTGTTCCTGGCCCATGAGAGCCAGGTACCGAATCCCGGTGACTATTTCACGCTGACCGTCGGGCGTCAGCCGGTGGTGATCACCCGCACCAAGGACGGGGAGCTGCAGGCGCTGCTCAACACCTGTTCGCACCGTGGCGCCACCCTGTGCCGCAAGAAGCGGGGCAACAAGTCGTCCTTCACCTGCCCGTTCCACGGCTGGACCTTCCGCAACGACGGCAAGCTGCTCAAGGCGCGGGATGAGAAGAAAGGCGGCTATCCGGAGCAGTTCAACACCGACGGCTCCCATGACCTCAAGCGCCTGCCGCGCTTCGAGAGCTACCGTGGCTTCCTGTTCGGCAGCCTGAACGCCGACGTGTCCTCGCTGGAAGAGTATCTGGGCGAGAGCGCGCGGATCATCGACCAGATCGTCGACCAGTGTGAGGAAGGACTGGAGGTGCTGCGCGGCACCTCGACCTACACCTACGACGGCAACTGGAAGCTGACCGCCGAGAACGGCGCCGACGGCTACCACGTGGGCACGGTGCACTGGAACTACCTGTCCACCATGGGCCAGCGCAACTATGAGAAGGGCGGCACCGCGGCGGTCGACGCCAAGGGCTGGTCCGGCGACGGCGGCTTCTACTCCTTCGAGAACGGCCACATGCTGTTGTGGACCCAGCTGAAGAACCCCGAGGTGCGGCCGATCTACGCCCACCACGAGCGTCTGAAGGAGAAGCTCGGTGAGGCCCGTGCTGACAATATCGTCAACACTACCCGCAACCTGTGCCTGTATCCCAACGCCTATCTGATGGACCAGTTCTCCACCCAGATTCGCGTGCTGCGTCCGATTTCGCCGACCAAGACCGAGATCACCATCTTCTGCTGGGCGCCGAAGGGCGAGGCCCCCGAGCTGCGTGCCAAGCGCATCCGTCAGTACGAGGATTTCTTCAACGTCAGCGGCATGGGCACGCCGGATGACCTGGAGGAATTCCGCGCCTGTCAGGAAGGCTACCAGGCTGAAGGCCTGCGCTGGAACGACATGAGCCGCGGTGCGACCCACTGGATCGAAGGGCCCGACGAAGCCGCAAAGGCCATCGGCATGAACCCGCTGCTCAGCGGCGCCAAGCCGGAAGACGAAGGCCTGTACGTGACCCACCATCAGCACTGGGTGGATGAAATGCTGCGCGCGGTCGAGAGCGAGCGGGCACGGTTCATTGCGCTGAGCAGCGAGGAGGCGTCGGCATGAGCATGAATTTCGAACAGATCCAGCAGTTCATCTTCCGTGAAGCGCGCCTGCTGGATGATCGCCGTTGGGACGAGTGGCTGACCTGCTACCACGAGGACGCCACCTACTGGATGCCCTGCTGGGACGATGAGGACACCCTTACCGAGGACCCGCAGACCGAGCTGTCGCTGATCTACTACCCCAACCGTGCCGGGTTGGAGGATCGGGTGTACCGCATCAAGACCGAGCGCTCCGGTGCCAGCTCCATGCCGGAGCCGCGCACCACCCATCTGCGTGCCAACATCGAGATTCTCGAGCAGGAGGGGAGCATGGTGAAGCTGCGCTACAACTGGCAGACCAACAGCCATCGTTATCACAAGACCCAGATGTTCTTCGGTACCGCTTTCCTGACGCTGGATACCAGCGGTGAACAGCCGGTGATCACCGAGAAGAAGGTCATTCTGAATAACGATTACATCAACCAGGTGATTGATATCTACCACCTGTGATGGGCGGGCGTACCGATCAGGAGCCACTGACATGAGCTACAACATTGCACTGAACTTTGAAGACGGCGTGACCCGCTTCATCAACTGCAACGAAGGCGAGACCGTACTGGACGCGGCTTATCGCAATCAGATCAACCTGCCGATGGACTGTTCCGATGGCGTCTGCGGCACCTGCAAGGGTGCCTGCCAGCAGGGCAGCTATGAGCTGGGCGATGACTATATCGAAGAGGCCCTGACCGAGGACGAGGCGGAGCAGGGCATGATCCTGACCTGTCAGATGGTGCCTTCAAGTGATTGCGTGGTGAGCATTCCGGCGGCCTCGACCCTGTGCAAGACCGGGCAGCTGGAAACCACAGGCACGGTCAGCGAGGTCAACCTGATCTCGCCCTCGGCGATCGAGCTGAAGATCACCGCCGATGCGGATATCGCCTTCCTGCCCGGCCAGTACGTGAACATCACCGTACCCGGCACCAGCGAAACCCGCGCGTACTCCTTCAGCTCGCGCCCTGGCAGTCGGGAATTGAGCTTCCTGATCCGCAACGTGCCGGGCGGGCTGATGAGCTCCTGGCTGGTCGGTCAGGCCAAGACCGGTGACAAGGTCACGCTGGCCGGCCCGATGGGCATCTTCTACCTGCGCCCGGTGGGCCGTCCGCTGCTGATGCTGGCCGGTGGCACCGGTCTGGCGCCCTTCCTGTCCATGCTGGAGCACCTCAAGGCCAGCGGCAGCAGCCAGCCGGTTCACCTGATCTACGGCGTGACCAATGATGAAGACCTGGTAGCGGTCGAGGCGCTGGAAGCCTATGCCGCAGAGATCGAGAACTTCACCTTCAAGACGGTGGTGGCCAATGCGGAAAGCGGGCACCCGCGTACTGGCTACGTCACCAACCACATGGAAGATGCGCCGATCAACGATGGCGACGTGGACGTCTACCTGTGCGGCCCGCCGCCCATGGTTGATGCGGTGCTGGGCTTCTTCCGCCAGGAAGGCATCGAGCCGGCGTCCTTCCACTACGAACGCTTCACCCCCAGCGTGGCGACCGAGGAGGCAGCATGACTCCCCGCTTCAGCGGCAAGGTGATGGTTATCACCGGGGCCGCCCAGGGCATAGGCAAGCGGGTAGCCGAACTGGCCGGTGCCGAGGGCGGCCGACTGGTGCTGGTCGACATCTCAGAGCATGTCCACGATGTGGCTGTGGCTCTGCGCCGCCAGGGCATGGAGGTGCTGGCGCTGCAGGCCGATCTGGAAACCTGGGAAGGGGCCGAAAGCATCATGGCTGCGGCTTATAAGGAATACGGCCGCATCGATGTGCTGATCAACAACGTGGGGGGCACCATCTGGGCCCAGCCCTACGAGCACTATCAGCCCGAGCAGATCCAGAAGGAAATCCAGCGCTCGCTGTTTCCCACCCTGTGGTGCTGCCGGGCGGTATTGCCGTACATGGTCGAGCAGCAGAAGGGCGCCATCGTCAACGTCTCCTCGGTAGCCACCCGCGGGCTGATGCGCGTGCCCTATGGCGCGGCCAAGGCCGGGGTGAACGGACTGACGGTGAACCTGGCCTTCGAGTATGCCGAACAGGGCATCCGCGTGAACGCGACTGCCCCCGGCGGCACCGAAGCCCCGCCCCGACTGATTCCGCGCAACACGGAGGAGCAGGGTGAGCGGGAGCGGCAGTGGTACCAGACGCTGGTCGACCAGACGAATGCGACCAGCTTCATGCACCGCTACGGCACCCTGGATGAACAGGCCGAGCCCATCCTGTTTCTGGCCTCGGATGCGGCCAGCTATATCACCGGCACCATACTGCCGGTGGCGGGCGGGGATCAGGGCTGAATTCGTTCCCCCTCAGCCGATGAACCACCCCTCCAGCTGCTCACGCAGACTACGCGGCAGGGGGGCAGGGCGGCTGGTGGCCGGGTCTATCACTACCATGACACTGGAGGCGGCTACCTGGATCTCGCCCTTGTGCAGAGCACAACCGGTGAAGCGGAAGGAGCTGTTGCCGATGTGGCTGATGCCGGAGGCCAGTTCCACCGGTGTCCAGCTCATGTGGTAGTCGGTAAAGCTGATATCCACTGCCGCGACCATGACTCTCAACCCATCGAAGTCGAGCTGGCGGATGCCGCCGAAGCGGGCCTGTTCCATGTAGCGGGCCAGGGCGGCCTCGCTGCGTTGACTGTCGGCGTCGACATCGGCAAACCGCGGTGTGAGCTGCTGGTGCACCGGGAAGTTGTGTATGTGATGGAGGTGATCCAGGTAGCTGGGTTCATCCAGCTCGGGGGCCGGCTCGGCAGAGAGGCGGGCGGCCAGTTGCTCGAAGGTGGCGGTGGGCAGATCGACCCGATGGCTCTGGGCCGTGGCGCCCATGGTGACGTCCTGGGTGCCGACCAGACGGCCGTTCTGATACAGGGTACTGAGCAGGCGGAACTGGTCCCGGGCGACGCTGACGACCCTGACTGTGGCCTGGATGTCTTCACCGTAGAAGGTTTCCTGGCGGAACTGGGTGTTGCTGCGCAGCGGGCGCAGGCGTACGTCATCGGAATACCAGCTGTTTTTGCCCAGACAATCCAGTTGCAGGCGCATGCGCGCTTCCTGGTGCAGTTGATAGAGGCGCGAGTTGTTCACGTGGCGCCAGTTGTCCAGGTCGGTGAAGCGCGGTGAGAGGGTGCAACTGAAATCGGTGTTGTCTGCTGTCGTTGTCATTGTGAGCTCGGTGTATCAGGAGGTTGCCAGTGAAGCATCCAAGGTTGGCAGCTGCCAGGCAAACGTCATCAACGGGGTAAATACAGGGCCATTGCGGTGCCATGGGGCGCACAAAAGGCTGAACCGCGGCGGGCGGCGCAGAGTCGAATCCTTACACGCTCGATAGACAGGAGTTCGATATGCTCAAGTTTCTTGCCAGTACCGCAGGTTTTATCTTTCTGGTGGGCCTGATCGTCATTATAGGTCTGTTGATGCTGATCTTCTGATGCGGGCCAGCCACTGATCCCAGCGCAGATTCAGCCAGAGTGACAGGCCGATCACGGCGCCGCCGAGACCCAGTCTCAGCAGGTCGGCCTGCTGGTTCCAGATCAACAGGTTGACCAGCAGGCCTGCCGGAATCAGGGCGTTGTTCATGATGCCCAGAGTGCCGGCGTCCACCTGTGTGGCACCCCGGTTCCAGAAGAAGAAGCCCAGCCCCGAAGCCACCAGCCCCAGCCAGCCGAGTACTCCCCATTGCAGTGCCGTGGCCGGCATCCGTGCCGGATCGCCGAGCAGCAGCCAGGCCGGCAGTACCACCACCAGTGCACCTATGAAGAACAGCCCGAATCCCGCCCATTGCTGGCTGACAGTCGCGCCGCTGCGGCGTATCAGGTGTGCATAACCGACCTGGCCGGCGGCGAATGCCAGGTTGGCCAGTTGCAGCAGCAGAAAACCCTTGATGTAGGCTTCGCTGATGCCGTCGTAACGGATGATGGCCGCCCCCAGCACGGCCAGCAGGGTGGCCACGACCGGGCCGATACTGAAGTGGCGTCGCAGTGCGTTGTCGATCAGCGCGACGTACAGGGGGGTGAAGATGGTGAACAGCAACACCTCCGGGACGCTCAGAAGCTCGAAGGACAGGTACAGGCAGATGTAGGTGATGCCGAACTGCAGTGCGCCGACCAGCAGAAGGCCGCCGGCCATGTGTCGTGGCAGGCGGCGGGGCCGCAGCAGCGGCAGGAACAGCAGGCAGGCCAGCAGGATACGGGTAAGCACGGCAAAGTAGCTGTCCACCTGGCCGGCGAGATACTCGCCGATCAGGCTGAAGGAGATGGCCCAGAGCAGGGTGACGGCGATGAGATAAAACATGATTGACCTTCGATGGACGGGCAGGCGTGGCCGTGGGGCACGATGATAATGGGCCCCTGCAGACGGATGCAATTTGCTGGTATCTGTGGCAGATTTGGTGGCTGGCCGCTGGGCAGCGGCTGACCTCAATTCAACTAAGGAAGCATCATGAACAGAGCAGGGATTGCCGCCACCGCGCTGGTGGTTCTGGCTGCCGCAGGGAGCGCGGGTGCCTGGTTTACCGGGACCCGGATGGAAACTGTTATTCAGGACAATATCGTGCGGGCCAATCAGCAGCTGAAGGATCAGCTGCCCGATACCGACCTGGCGCTGGAGCTGGTCAGCCTCCAGCGGGGGATATTCAGCAGTGATGCCCGTTACCGCCTGGTGCTGGTGGCGGATGATGCTGATGAGCCGCCGCTGGAGCTGCTCATCAGCGATCATATCGAGCACGGACCCTGGCCGCTGTCCCGTCTCACCTCTCTCAAGCTTCTGCCGGTCATGGCTACCAGCCATGCTCAGCTGGAGCCGAGCGAACAACTGGCCGGGCTCTTCGCCGCCAGTGCCGGACGTTCTCCGCTGACGGTGGCCAGCAGCATCGGTTACGCCAATGGCGTGGACGGTGAATTGCAGCTGGCGCCGATGAGCTGGAGCACAGATGAGGTTACCGGGTCTTTCTCCGGCCTGTCTGCCGTATTCCGCACCGATACCGCCGGTGAGAGCATCAAGGTGCATGGCCGGGTGGATTCACTGGAGCTGCAGGGCGGCGCGCGGGTGGGGCTGGCCGGGGTGGACTTCGAACTGGATCGTCAGCGTGATGCGTCCGGCCTTTATCTGGGCACGGGGCAGGTGGAGCTGGATCAGCTGTCCATAGTGATCGAAGGTGAGCCGGCGGTGGTGCTCAATGGCCTGGTGCAGTCGGACGTGTCCACCTTGAAGGAGGACGGTGCCAACCTCGAGCTGGATTACCGCATTGGCTCGGTCAATTACGGCACCACCAAGCTTGGCTCAATGCACATGGGCTGGACCCTGAGCCGCATCGATCCGCAGGCCATGGTGGACCTGGCCGGGATGTACAACAGTGCAGCATTGGGCGGCGTTCCGGACGATACCAAGGCTCTGGAAGAGCAGTTCCAGGCATCCCTGGAACGTCTGCTGGACGGCTTCCCCAGATTGTCCCTGGATGACTTTTCCATCCGCACCACCAATGGCGAGAGCCGTCTGAGTCTCGCCGTGGAGCTGGGGCGTCCCTCGTCGCTGCAGTTGCCGCCCGAAGCGCTGCTGCCGGAGTTGATCGGCAGTCTGGAGGCCAGGTTGGTCCTGTCCAAGCCCATGCTGATGGACATGGTTCGGCACAAGGCGCTGTTCCAGCCTGGCACCGATGCGGCGACTCTGGAGCAGGAAGCGCAGATGATGGCCGAGATGGTCTCGGGTATGGCGGAGATGCTGCAGATCGGTCGGGTGGAGGGGGATAACATCCTTACCCAGCTGAGTTATGCCGGCGGCTCTCTCAAGCTCAATGGCCAGGCGATCGAGCCTTCTGCCCTGGCCGGGCTGCTGAGTGGGATGAAGGGGTTGCAGTAAGGCCCTGCCGGCTTGCCTTGGCACCTTGATGGCAGGCGGTTAACATGGATCGCGATGGACCCGTCAGGCAGTCGCGGTCCGCTTGACCATTAAGGAAAGAGATGAGTCCTATTGATGAGCTGCACCTGATGCTGGGGCTTCTGGTGCTGGGGTTTGTACTATTGGGTATAGGCTTCAACTTTCGGGACAAGGGGTGGGGAATCGCGGTGATGATGGCGGGCGCCATTGTCGTGCTGGTGACCATTGCGGCGCGCATCATTGATGCGGTGTCCCTGACCTGAAAGCAGGAGCTGCTCCGCCCGGAGCAGCTCCCCCTCCATCAGAAGTGCACCTTGACCAGCAGGTTGGTGACGTTCTGATCGGTCTCGAAGGCCGAACTGTCCTTGATTCCGTACTTGTTCTTCCAATAGCTGTACTCGATACCGGCGTACAGCTGCTTGGCTTTCCAGCCCATCGCCTTGCCCAGATCGTATTTTACCTGCGGGTTGAAGTGCAGGTTGGCGTGCTTGCCGTCGCCGTCGTTATCCACGATCCAGTCGATGTAGCCATCGATCAGGATGTCGGAGCGGCCGGCCGGCAGGGTGATGGCCCACACCGGGGTGATCTGCCAGGAGCTGCGTACGTCGCTCGGCGAGTCGGAGTGGCGGTAGTAGGTGTTCAGCTGCAGGTAGTCGAAGCCGGGTACCGCCAGGTCGAAGCCCGGGCCGAGCAGGTAGTTCTTGATGTCACCACGGCCGCGCTCGTAGGTGCCGGCCAGCAGCACGTCGGTGATGGGGCCGAACTTGATTTCGCGACCACTGATCTTGCCGAAGGACAGACGCGGAGCGATCTCGCCGTACCAGGTGCTGTTGTTGCCGGCGGCATCCCGCGCGCCGTTGTAGTGGATGCTGTCCACGAACAGGAACAGGTCGCCGAAGCTCCAGCCGCTGACGTGCTCGAAGGTGACGGCCTGCTGAATGGGCGGGTCGACTTCGAAGTCCTTGCCGTACAGGTAGGTGAGACTGTTGTCCTGCCAGAGCAGGGGGGAAGCGGTGGCCAGGCTCGAGGCCAGCGCGAGGCTGGCGGCTACGGCGCCCTTGATCAATGTGCGCATGGTGCTATCCGGGTGCAGGGTTGACGAAGCGCGCCATATTAAACTGCCTTGCCCCGGCTGTCAGTAACCGCCTCTGATCACCTCCACGCCCTTGGTCAGGACCCGGTCCCAGGCGCGGATGCCCGCTTCGTCCATTTCCGGATCGTGCCGGCGGATGGTATCCAGCAACGCATTGACCCAGTAGGTGTACAGGTGGGGTTTGATGTCCAGACGGTGGCGGGAGTGGGATTCGGCCAGCGCCTGCAGCTTGGTTGGCGGCAGGCCGCGTGCATAGAGCACCAGGTTGAGAATCCCGGCGCGCAGCAGCTGTTTCTGCGCCACCATGTCGGTGTGGGTGAACTTTTCCGCTACTTCAGGCGAGCTGGCCAGGAAGGTGCGGTAGAAATCATCGAAAAACTCGGGTTTGGCGCAGCAGCGCCCATAGCTCTGAAATACCAGATTCTCGTCCGTCATGGCCTGTTCCATATTGCCCGCTAATGACAGAGGCCATCAGGGGCGGTCTGTTGGAATCCGCTGCCGCAGCGGGGGCAACGGTGGTATGGTTTGTCGCAAGGACGCGCAGGATACCGCAAAGTCGGCGCGCATGCGAAAATGGTGCGCCGCACGAGATGTGAGGGGAGTTGATGTTGTTGATCAAGGGGTTGAGCTGGCTGATCCTGTTCCAGTTGATCGGTACCGCTCTGAATGTGCTGTTCCTGCCTTTTCTGCCCAGTGCCATCATCGGCATGGTGCTGCTGGTGCTGTTTCTCCGCCTGCGTGGACAGGTGAGCGAGTCCATCGAGACTGCCTCAGGCGGCCTGTTGCGCTTTCTGCCCCTGCTGCTGACGCCGCCCGCTACCGGGATCATGATGTACGGCAGCGAGATTGCTGCGGATGCTGCTGCCATTCTGGTCAGCCTGACGGTCTCCTTCATCCTGGTGGTGCCGCTGACCGGGCATCTGATGCAGTACCTGATCAAGCGCCAGGCGCGCCGGGAGGAGGCATGAACGCATTGATGGCCGCCTGGTCGGCGGTGGTGGCACACCCACTGTTCCTTATCGGGCTGACCCTGGGTGTCTACCAGCTGGGGCAGGCATTGTACGAGCGCACCCGCATGGCGCTGCTGCACCCGCTGATTGTCGCCATTGCCCTGCTGATCCCCGCACTGTGGCTGCTCGGCCTGGAATACCCCGCCTATCGCGATGCGGTGTTTCCGCTGACCATGCTGCTGGCGCCTGCCACTGTGGCGCTGGGTGTGCCGCTGTACCACAACCTGCGGCGCATCCGGCAGTACTTCTGGCCGGTGATGATCAGTCTGCTGGTGGGCGGTGTGTTCGTCACCGTGCTGACCATTCTGCTGGCCTGGCTGCTTGGGGCGGACTTCCCGATGCTGATGACCCTGGCCCCCAAGTCCCTGACCACGCCCATCGCCATGGTGGTGGCGGACCAGTTGGGCGGCATGGCGGCACTGGCCGCCGGCTTCGTCATGTACACCGCGGTTCTCGGTGCCCTGATGGGCCCCTGGTTGCTGAGCGTCACCGGGGTTACCCTGCCGTCGGCCCGGGGCATGGCGCTGGGCCTGGCTGCCCATGCCGTGGGCACCTCCCGGGCGCTGGAGGAGAGCGAGGAAACCGGGGCCTTCGCTGCGCTGGCCATGAGCCTGATGGGCATAGGTACCGCGCTGCTGCTGCCGCTGGCCGTGACCCTGTGGCTGATGCTCTGATTCGCTTTTGACCTGCCTGGCCTGTTCCCGGTAAATGCCGGGAACACCTCCTGCCATCCCCTGTCAGACTCTATGCATTCGTCACTCCCACAGCGTGCCGGGCCGAGTCGGCATCCGGCACGACAGCCCGTCAGGAGTTGCATAGATGGAACTGGATCCGCTGCTGCTATCCCGTCTGCAGTTTGCCTTCGTGGTGTGTTTTCATGCCATTTTCCCGGTGTTCACCATCGGGCTGGCCACTTTTATCGCCTTCCTCGAGATGCTGGCGTTCCGCACCGGCAACCCCGCCTGGAGCCGCCTGTCCCAGTTCTGGATTCAGGTATTCGCCGTGGCCTTTGCCATGGGCGTGGTGTCGGGCATCGTCATGTCCTTCCAGTTCGGCACCAACTGGAGCAACTTCTCCTATGCGGCGGCCAACTTCATCGGACCGCTGCTCAGCTATGAGGTGGTGACGGCCTTCTTCCTGGAGGCGGCCTTTCTCGGTGTGCTGCTGTTCGGGCGCAACAAGGTGCCGCCGGGCATGCACCTGTTCGCCGCCTGCATGGTGGCACTGGGCACCTTCATCTCCTCTTTCTGGATTCTGGCGGCCAACAGCTGGATGCACACGCCGGAGGGCACCGAGCTGGTGGATGGCATATTCGGCGTGACCAGTTGGGGGCAGGCGATCTTCAATCCCTCCTTCCCCTATCGATTCACCCATATGGTGCTGGCGTCCTTCCTGACCGGCTCCTTCGTGGTGGCCGGGGTCAGTGCCTGGTATCTGCTGACCGGTCGCGAGGTCGACGCCAACCGGCGGGCGCTGTCCATGTGCCTCTGGCTGATCCTTATCGGTGCTCCGGCCCAGGCGGTGATCGGCGACTTTCACGGGCTCAATACCATGGAGCATCAACCGATCAAGATCGCCGCCATGGAAGGCAACTGGGAGACCACCCGCGGCATGCCGTTGCTGCTGTTCGCCATTCCCGATCAGGAGGCCGAGCGCAACCATATGGAGGTGGGTATTCCGCGCCTGGGCAGCCTGATCCTGACCCATGACTGGGACGGCGAGGTGCTGGGGCTGAAGGAAGTGGCGCCGGAGGAGCGCCCCCCGGTGTGGATCGTGTTCTGGGCCTTTCGCATCATGGTCGGCATAGGCATGCTGATGATCGGCTGCGCACTGGTCGGGCTGCTGCTGCGGCGCGGTGGGCGTTACTGGCAGCAGCCGGTGTTTCTCAACGTACTGCGGCTGATGGCCTTCACGCCCTTTGTCGCTGTGCTCTGCGGCTGGGTTGTTACCGAGGTCGGCCGTTTCCCCTGGGTGGTCTACGGGCAGATGAGCCACAGCGAGGGGCTCACACCCTCGCTGACCGGTGGCATGGTGCTCTTTACCCTGATCGGCTATGTACTGGTCTATGCCGTGATCTTCAGTGCCGGCATCTACTACCTGATGCGGGTGCTGCGCGCCGGCATCGAGAGTATCGACTGGCCCGAGGAGGTGCACGATATCGAGCGGCCCAAGCGCCCGCTGTCGGCCAGCCATGTGAGTATCGAAGAAGGAGGCCACGGCCATGCACGGCATTGACCTGACCATCATCTGGGCGATCATCATCGCCTTCGGCATCATGATGTACGTGCTCATGGATGGCTTCGATCTGGGCGTGGGTATCCTGTTTCCCTTCGCGCCGGACGAGGACGCCCGGGACGTGATGATGAACTCCGTGGCACCGGTATGGGATGGCAACGAGACCTGGCTGATCCTCGGTGGCGCCGGACTGCTGGCGGCCTTCCCGCTGGTCTATTCGGTCTTGCTGCCGGCCCTCTACATCGGTGTGTTCCTGATGCTGGCCGGGCTCATCTTCCGTGGCGTGGCCTTCGAGTTCCGCTTCAAGGCCGAGCGCTCGCGCAACCTGTGGAACTGGGCCTTTGCCGGAGGCTCCATGGTGGCGGCCTTTGCCCAGGGTGCGGTGGTAGGTGCCTATATCGAAGGCTTCAACACGGTGGATGGGCGCTATGTCGGTGGGCCGCTGGACTGGCTGAGTCCCTTTACCGTGCTCACCGGCCTGGGTCTGGTGGCCGGTTATGCGCTTTTGGGCAGTACCTGGCTGGTGCTGAAGACCGAGGGCTACATCCAGCAGTGGGTGCGGCGCCTGGCGCCCTGGCTGCTGCTGGTGGTGCTGGGGGTATTTGCCGCGGTCAGCGTGTGGACACCGCTGGTGGACCCGTCCGCCTTCGAGCGCTGGTTCAGCGTTATCCGGCTGATCTGGATCTTCCCGGCGCTGGCACTGCTGAGCGCCTGGCTGGTGTGGCGCGGGGTGCACCGCCAGCATCACGCGACTCCCTTCATGGCGACCATGGCAATGTTCGCTTTCACCTACTTCGGTCTGCTGGTGACCAAGTGGCCCTATGTGGTGCCGCCGAACTACACCCTGTGGGACGCCGCCTCCGCCCCGGGGTCGCAGCTGTTCCTGCTGATCGGCGTGCTCTTCGTGATTCCCGTCATCCTCGCCTATACCGCCTGGACCTACTGGGTATTCCGCGGCAAGGTGCGTGCCGGCGAGGGTTACCACTGAGGATGGCCGCCACGCCATGACAGCGACCGAGCCGGCAGGGCGCTGGCTGCAGCGGCTGGTACAGGGACAGCGTCGCCTGCTCGGGCTGGCCCTGGTGCTGGCCTTGACCTCCGCCGTGCTGTTCATCCTGCAGAGCTGGATCATCGCCGACCTGTTCGGCCATTGGCTGCAGTCTGCCAGCGGGGCCGGCCAGGGGGCGCCGGGCGCCGGCTGGTGGCCGATTCTGTTGCTGTGTCTGCTGTTGCGCCCCTTGCTCCAGTTCTTCCGTGAACGGCTGTGCCAGCAGGCCAGCTGGCGGGCGCGCAATGCACTGCGCCAGCTGCTGCTGCAGCGTCTGGCGGCGCTGGGGCCGGCCCGCCGCGCACTCGGACCCGACGCCCAGCTGGGCAGTCAGCTGCTGGAGCAGGTGGATGCACTGGATGGCTATATCAGCCGCTATCAGGTGCAGCGTCAGCTGGTGCTTTGGGTGCCGCTGCTGCTGTTGCTGGCGACCGCCTGGCACAGCTTGCTGGCAGCGGCGCTGTTACTGGTCACCGCCCCCCTGGTGCCCCTGTTCATGGTATTGCTGGGGCACACTGCTGCCGCCGCGAGCCAGCGCCAGTTCGCTGCCCTGGGGCGCATGAGCGGGCGCTTTCTCGATCTGCTGCGGGGGCTGCGCACCCTGCGTCACCTGCAGGCACTGCCGGCCGCTCAGTCTGCCGTGGAACAGGCCGCGGAGGATTACCGCAGCCGGACCATGGGCGTCCTGCGCCTGGCCTTTCTTTCCACTGCGGTGCTGGAGCTGTTCGCCTCCATTGCCATCGCCATGCTCGCGCTGTATCTGGGCATGGGGCTGCTCGGCCTGCTGCCCTGGTCCCCCGGTGAGGCGCCGGTCAGCTACCAGAGCGCGCTCTTCATCCTGCTGCTGGCACCGGAGTTCTACGCGCCCCTGCGGCAGCTGGGCAGCGACTATCACGCCCGCGCCGAAGCCCGGGCGGCGGTGGAGGGAATGCTGCCGATACTGCAATTGGAGGACGACGGGGAGGCAGCTCACCGGCGCCATGTCAGTGCCCAGCCGGGGGTCGGCAACCCGATGCCGGACGGGTCTGCCGGTGCTGTCTCCATCCATTGCCATCACCTTTCCGTCAGCGACGTGGGTATTCCCGCTCGTCTGCCGCCGCTGAGCCTGCAGCTCAAGCCTGGCGACCGCCTGCTGGTGCAGGGCCCCAGCGGCAGCGGTAAATCCACTCTGATCCACGCCTTGCTCGGCTTTCTGCCCTATCAGGGTGAACTGCTGATCAATGGGCAGCCGCTGCACTCGCTGGACCGTAGCGCCTGGAATGCCCGCGTCAGCTATCTGGCCCAGCAGCCAGAATTGCTGCCCGGCAGCGTGGCGGACAACCTGCGACTGGCGGCGCCCCAGGCGACGGATGTGCGGCTGATTCATGTGTTGCAGGAGGTGGGGTTGTGGGAGCTGCTGCGGCGGCTGCCGCTGCAGTTGAATACACCGCTCGGCGAGCGCGGGCTGGGTCTGTCCGGTGGCCAGCTCAGCCGCCTGGCGCTGGCCCGGCTGCTGCTGCGCGACACCCCCGTGTGGCTGCTGGATGAGCCGCTGGCGCATCTGGACAGCGATACCGCCAGAGGCATCGGTGAGCTGCTGGAGCGGCTCAGCCGGGGTCGCACCCTGTTGCTGGTCAGTCATGAGGACACCGGGCTGGAGTGGCTGGAGCGACGCATCCGGCTGGAGGTGGGGCATGACTGAGGGACAGCTGCGGCTGCGCCTGTCCCGGCTATTGCACAGCCGTGCGGCGGGCTGGCTGCTCGCCCTGTTGCTGGGTGCACTGGCGCTGTTCTCCGCCATTGCCCTGCTGGCCCTGTCCGGCTGGTTCATCACCGCGGCGGCGCTGGCGGGCATGGCCACGGGGTACATGCTGGATGTATTCCGACCGGCGGCCATCATCCGTCTGCTGGCGCTGACCCGCACCCTGGGTCGCTATGGCGAGCGGCTGGCTTCCCATCAGGCGGCGTTGGGTCTGTTGCGGGATCTGCGCTCGGCGGTATTTCGCCGGATCAGCCACGCCCGGCAGCTGCCCCGTCGCAGCAATGAGGCGATGCACCGGTTGGTGGCCGACATCGACCTGCTGGACCAGTTCCCGCTGCGGGTGCTGCTGCCCTGGATCTGGGCCAGCCTCATGGCGCTCCTGTTGCTGGGCTTTCTGGCCTTGCTTGATTCTCGTTTGCTGCTGGCAGCTGCCCCAGGGGTGTGTCTGGCCTGGGTGCTGCCCTGGCTGGGCTACTGGCGTGGGGGGCGACTGGCCCGGGCGGACGTGGAATGGGCCGAGGCGCGGCGCAGCTTTCTGCTGGACAGCCTGCGCCTGCTCACACCGCTGCTGATCTGGCAGCGCTGGCCGGGCCGCGCTGCGGCCTTCACCGCACAGGATCAGCAGTACCTGGCCCAGCAGGATCGCCAGCAACGGCTTATCAGCCGCCTGACTCTGCTGCAGCAATGGGCGCTGGCGGCCAGCCTGCTGATGGTGCTGTGGCAGGGTAGCCTGCTGATCGAGGACGGCCTGACGGTACCGCTGTTGCTGGCCGCCGCACTGGCGCTGTTGGGGCTGAACGAAGCGCTGCTGCCGGTGGCGGGCAGCTTTGTCGCGCTGGGTCTGAGCCAGGCCGCGCGGGATCGATTGCAGGCGCTGGGCAGAGCGGACCAACCGACGCCTGAGCATGATCGTCCTGTACCTCAGGCGCCCTTCACTCTGCATCTGCAGCAACTGAGTCTGCGCTGGCCCGGTGCGCTGAGCGGGCCGAGCGATCTGGATCTGCAGCTGTATTCCGGGCAGACGCTATTGGTGATCGGCCCCTCCGGTGGCGGCAAGTCCACCTTGTTACACTGGCTGGCGGGAGAGCCAATACAGCGCCAGGGGCGGGCACTGCTCAACGGTCATCCGCCGGACCACTGGGATCTGGCTGGCGTGATCGGCTGGCTGCCCCAGGATGTGGACATCTTCGATATGCCGCTGGCCGACAACCTGCGCCTCGGCAACCCCGCTGCCAGTGACGCCCAGCTGTGGCGGGTGCTGGAGGATGTGGCGCTGGCGGACTGGGCCCGGGAGCGCGGCCTGGACACCCCGCTGGGCGAGCAGGGCAGCGCCGTCTCCGGCGGCCAGGCCAGGCGCATTGCCCTGGCCCGCCTGCTGCTCGCCGAACGGCCGATACTGCTGCTCGACGAGCCCTTCGCCGGCCTGGACGCCGCCACCCGCGAGCAGGTCATGCAGGCGCTGCTGCGCCGTCAGCGCGATGGTCTGCTGATCATCGCCAGTCACCAGCCGGTCAGCGCGCCGGATCTGCAGGTGGTGAGGGTAGGCGGGTAGCCCCACCCCCTGGATGCGACTTCCTGCCACGCACCTGCCTGCTCCCCGGGGTTCCGGAAAATTGATCTGGAGCAACTTCCGGGGTTTTCTTCATTAGTATTGTCTTAAGTACATCTCAAGCATCTATCAGGAGGCAGTAGATGGATATTGTTGAGCTGTCGCGATTGCAGTTCGCCTATACAGCAATGATCCACTTCCTATTCGTCCCGTTGACCCTGGGGCTTTCCTTCATTCTGGCGATCATGGAGTCGGTCTATGTGATGACCGGCAGGCAGATCTACCGTGACATGACGCGCTTCTGGGGCAAATTGTTCGGTATCAACTTTGCCCTGGGTGTCACCACGGGGCTGGCCATGGAGTTCCAGTTCGGTACCAACTGGTCGTACTACTCCCACTATGTGGGCGACATCTTCGGTGCGCCGCTGGCGATCGAGGCGCTGATGGCCTTCTTCCTCGAGTCGACCCTGGTGGGCCTGTTCTTCTTCGGCTGGGATCGCATGAGCCGGGTCAAGCACCTGGCGGTGACCTGGTTGATGGCGCTGGCGACCAACCTGTCTGCCCTGTGGATTCTGGTGGCCAACGGCTGGATGCAGTATCCCATCGGCTCGGAGTTCAATATCGAGACCATGCGCATGGAGCTGACCAGCTTTGCCGAGGTGCTGCTGAACCCGGTGGCCCAGGTCAAGTTCGTGCATACGGTGTCGGCCGGTTATGTCACCGGGGCTGTGTTCGTGCTGGCGATCTCCAGCTGGTACCTGCTCAAGGGTCGGGATCTGGCCTTTGCCCGCCGCAGCTTCGCCATTGCCTCGGCCTTCGGTCTGGCGGCGGCGCTATCGGTGATAGTGCTGGGTGACGAGTCCGGCTACGCGCTGGGCGATGTGCAGAAGGTCAAGCTGGCGGCCATCGAGGCCGAGTGGGAGACCCATCCGGCACCGGCGGCCTTCACCCTGTTCGGCTTCCCCAATCAGGAAACCCGCAGTACCGACTACGCGGTACGCATCCCGGCGATCATGGGGCTGATTGCTACCCGCTCCACTGATCAGCAGGTGGATGGCTTCGACCGTATTCTCGAGCACAACCTGCAGCGCATCATCCGCGGTCAGGAGGCCTATCAGTTGATGACCCGGATCCGCGCCGGGGAGGGTGACGAGCAGGTGCGCGCTCGCTTCGAGGCGTTGCGTGACGACCTCGGCTACGGGCTGCTGCTCAGCGTCTACGCCGAGGATGTGGCCAACGCCAGCGATGCGGAGATTGCCGCTGCGCTGGATGCCTCCATTCCCAGAGTATGGCCGCTGTTCTGGACGTTCCGCATCATGGTTGCCTGCGGCTTCCTGATGCTGGTGATCTTTGCCTTTGCTTTCTGGCACAGCGCCCGCCGCACCCCGGACAAGCCGCGCTGGCTGCTGCGTCTGGCGCTGTTCAGCCTGCCGCTGCCCTGGATTGCCAGCGAGGCTGGCTGGTTCGTCGCCGAGTACGGGCGTCAGCCCTGGGCCATCGGTGAGATACTGCCGACCAGCCTGGCGGTGTCCTCCCTGACTGCCGGTGAGGTGCTGGGAACGCTGGCGGCGATTGTGGTGCTGTACAGCATCTTCCTGATCATAGAGGTCTGGCTGATGGTCAGGTTCGCCCGCAAGGGACCCTCGAGCCTGCACACCGGCCGTTACGATCTTGAAACCGGCAAGCTGAAGGAGGCCTGAACATGGACTATGAAGCCCTGCGTTTTATCTGGTGGGTACTGATCGGCGTGCTGCTGATCGGCTTCGTGGTGACCGACGGTTTCGATATGGGCGTGGCGGCGCTGCTCAAGGTCTTGGGCCGTAATGACGAGCAGCGGCGTGTGATGATCAATGCCGTGGGGCCGCACTGGGACGGTAACCAGGTCTGGCTGATCACCGCTGCCGGTGCCCTGTTCGCGGCCTGGCCGGTGGTCTATGCGGCGGCCTTCAACGGCTTTTACTTCGCCATGATGCTGGCGTTGTTCGCGCTGTTTCTGCGGCCGCTGGGTTTCGAGTACCGGGCCAAGATCGACAGTGACCGCTGGCGCGGCCGCTGGGACTGGGCGCTGACGGCTGGGTCGGCCGTGCCGGCGCTGATCTTCGGGGTGGCTTTCGGCAACCTGTTGCAGGGGGTGCCCTTCCACTTCGATGAGTTGCACCGGCTGGATTACACCGGCAGTTTCTGGGCATTGCTGAATCCCTTTGCCCTGCTGGCCGGGCTGCTCAGTCTGGCGATGATCGTCAACCATGGTGCGACCTACCTGCAACTGAAGACCGACGGCGAGCTGCTCAAGCGCAGCGAGCGACTGGCCGGCTGGCTGGCGCTGGTCTGCGCGGTTCTCTTCGTGCTGGCGGGTATCTGGCTGGCACTGGGTATCGACGGCTATCGGGTGATCGACGGGATAGATACCAATGCGGCCAACCGCACCATGGACAAGACGGTCGAGATCGTCAGCGGCGCCTGGTTTGACAAGTATCGCAGCTGGCCGGTGCTCTGGCTGATGCCCCTGAGCGGTATCGTGGCCTTCATCGTCTGCGCACTGGCCAGCCGGGCGCGGATGCATGCGACGGCCTTCATCAGCTCGGCGCTGGGTATGGCCATGGTGATAGTGACGGTCGGGGTGAGCATGTTCCCCTTCCTGATGCCATCCTCCTCGGTACCCAACCACAGCCTGACCATGTGGGATGCCACGGCCAGTGAAGCCACGCTGATGATCATGTTCGTGGTGGCCTGCATCTTCGTGCCCATCGTCCTTGGCTACACCGCCTGGGGCTATTTCGTCATGCGCGGACGGCTCACAGAGCAGCATATCCGCGAGAACACCCATAACCTGTACTGAGGAGGCGATCATGTGGTACTTCACCTGGATTCTCGGTGTGCTGCTGGCCTGCGCCTTCGGCATCATCAACGCCATGTGGCTGGAACTCAATGGCTATGAGGGGGAAGACGAGCCAATCGATGGCTGATATCGACTCCAGAGTAGCAACGGAGCTGCGGGGGCTGCTGGCCGGCCAGCGCCCCCTGTTACGGATGGCCCTGCTGGCAGCGCTGGCTGCAGCAGGGCTGTTCATTCTGCAGAGCTGGTGGCTGGCCGGTCTGTTCAGTGATGCGCTGCGGGCCTGGCAGGCTGGGGAGCCGCTGCAGCCGCGCCCGATAGCCGGGATTCTGCTGGGGCTGGCGCTCTGCCTGCTGCTGCGTCCGTTACTGCAATATCTGCGCGAAATCTGCTCTGACCGGGCCAGCCAGCGTGCCCGTGCCGGACTGCGAGGCCGCGTGCTGGACAGTCTGGCGCAACTGGGGCCGTCCCGTCGGCGGCTGGGTGCCGATGGCCAGCTGGCCAGCCGGGCGTTGGAGCAGGTGGATGCGCTGGATGGCTATCTGGCCCGCTATCAGGTACAGACCCGGTTGGTGCTGATGGTACCCCTGATGTTGCTGGTGGCAACCGCTTGGCACAGCTGGCTGGCCGCCGCCCTGCTGCTGCTGACTGCGCCACTGGTGCCCCTGTTCATGGTGTTGCTGGGGCGTGCTGCCGCCACCGCCAGCCAGCGCCAGCTCAATACCCTGGGCCGCATGAGCGGGCGTTTTCTCGACCTGCTTCGGGGCTTGCCGACCCTGCGTCATCTGCAGGCGCTGGAGCTGGCTGAACAGGCGGTGGATGGGGCTGCTGAGGAGTACCGCCAACGCACCATGCAGGTGTTGCGCATGGCTTTCCTGTCCACAGCGGTGCTGGAGTTCTTCGCTGCCCTGGCGATCGCGCTGGTGGCGGTTTATCTCGGGCTGGGGTTGCTCGGCCTGCTGCCCTGGGCCAGGGGCGAGATTCCCGTGCCCTACCAGGGTGCCTTGTTCATCCTGCTGCTGGCGCCGGAGTTCTACGCGCCGCTGCGCCAGCTGGGCAATGACTACCATGCCCGGGCCGAGGCCCAGGGGGCGATGAAGGAGCTATTGCCGCTGTTGCAGTGCGAGGTCTGGCACCATACCGGCAGCCGCCCGCTGCTGCTCGAGGGTGCCCCGGCGCTGGAGCTGCAGCAGGTGAGTGCGGCCGGCGGGCAGGGGCGGCTGCGTCTGGCACCCCTGGATCTGAATCTGGCGCCGGGCCAGCGGGTGCTGATACAGGGCCCCAGCGGCAGCGGCAAATCCACCCTGCTGGAGCTGCTGCTGGGCTTTGTCCCCTATCAGGGAAGCCTGAAGGTCAACGGTCGGGAGCTGGCCGAGCTGGAGCGTTCGGCCTGGCAGGCCAGGGTAGGTTATCTAGCCCAGCAGCCACAACTGCTGGCTGCCAGTGTGGCGGACAACCTGCGGCTGGCCGTGCCCGGGGCCACGGACCGGCAGTTGTGGGGCGTGCTGGGGGAGGTCGGCCTGGCTCCGTTGTTGCGGCGTCTGCCGCTGGGCCTGGAGACCCCGCTGGGCGAACGCGGGCTGGGCCTGTCCGGCGGGCAGCAGAGCC
Source organism: Halopseudomonas formosensis (assembly GCF_900115905.1). Taxonomy (GTDB): domain Bacteria; phylum Pseudomonadota; class Gammaproteobacteria; order Pseudomonadales; family Pseudomonadaceae; genus Halopseudomonas; species Halopseudomonas formosensis. Next base: position 79,722 of record NZ_FOYD01000005.1, on the reverse strand, counting down.
GCCTGGCGCTGGCGCGCCTGCTGCTGCGCGACACGCCGCTGTGGTTGCTGGATGAGCCACTGGCCCATCTGGACCCGGATACCGCCGAGCAGATAGGCGTGCTGATCGACCGGCTCAGCCAGGGGCGCACCCTGCTGCTGGTCAGTCATGAACGCACAGGCCTGGACTGGCTGACGCAAGTGCTAGAGGTGGCCCGGCCGGTGGAGGCTGCGGCATGAAACGGGTTCGTCTGCGCGAGCTGACCTGCTCCCGACCGGGAGCCTGGGCGCTGGCCGGCCTGCTGGGAACCCTGACCGTGTTGTCCGTGACCGGGCTGCTGGCTGCTTCGGGCTGGTTTATTACCGCCGCGGCACTGGCCGGCCTGGTCAGCGGAGCGGCGGGCTACGGCTTTGATGTGTTCCGTCCGGCAGCCATCATCCGCTTCTTCGCCATTACCCGCACGGCCGGGCGTTATGCCGAGCGGCTGGCCTCGCATAACGCGGTACTGGGATTACTGCGGGACCTGCGGGTCGGGCTGTTTTCCCATATCGCCCGCCTGCCCATGGACCCGCGTCGCTGGCGTTCCGCCCAGCTGCTGCAGCGGCTGGTGGTGGATATCGATCTGCTGGACCAGTTCCCGTTACGCATCCTGCTGCCCTGGCTGTGGGCGAGTCTGTTGCTGGTCGGGGTGCTGGTTATGCTGGGGTTGCTCGATACCCTGCTGTTGCTGGCGGGGATTCCCCTGCTGGCGGCCTGGCTGTTGCCCTGGTTCGGTTATCGGCGTGGCAGCCGTTTGGCCGAGTCGATGGTCATGGCCGAGCAGCAGCACCGGGAGTACCTGCTGGACAGCCTGCGGCTGCTCAATGACCTGCTGATCTGGCAGCGTTGGGAGCAGCGGCGCCTCGCGCTGGAGCAGGGGAGCGCCCGGTGCCTCGACCTGCAGTGGCAGCAACGGCGACTCAGCTCCGTGCTGGCGCTGGCCCAGCAGTGGCTGCTGGGGTTGGGTATTCTGCTGCTGCTGATGCTGGGGATGGCACTGGCCGAGCAGCAGCAACTGGAGCTGGCCTGGTTGCTGGCGAGCCTGCTGGCCGTGTTCGGTCTGGCCGAAACGCTGCTGCCGCTGGCAGGCTCCGCTGTGGCGCTGGGCATGAGTCGAGCGGCCAGGGACAGGATCAACACCACGCTGGAGGCGACCGAGCAGCCCAAACCCGTGCCTGCCGAGCAGCCCGGGGCACCCTGGTACCTGCAGTTGCAGGGTGTCAGTGCTCGCCGGCCCGGCGCCCTGAACGGACCGCAGCAGATCAGCTTCGAGATGCGGGGAGGCGATGTCGTCTGGATTGCCGGCGCATCGGGTTCGGGCAAGTCGACGCTGCTGGATATGCTGGCGACCGAGCTGCCGCTGGGGCAGGGGAGCTGTCTGCTCAATGGTCGGCCCCTGAGGAAGTGGGATCTGCGGCGGGTGCTCGGTTATCTGCCGCAGCAGGTGGATCTGTTCGACCTCAGTCTGGCGGCCAACCTGCGCCTCGGTAACCCGCAGGCCAGTGACGCCCAGCTGTGGCAGGTGCTGGAGGATGTGGCGCTGGCGGACTGGGCCCGGGAGCGCGGCCTGGACACCCCGCTGGGCGAGCAGGGCAGCGCCGTCTCCGGCGGCCAGGCCAGGCGCATTGCCCTGGCCCGCCTGCTGCTCGCCGAACGGCCGATACTGCTGCTGGACGAACCCTTCGCCGGCCTCGACGCCACCACCCGCGAGCAGGTCATGCAGGCGCTGCTGCGCCGTCAGCGCGATGGTCTGCTGATCATCGCCAGTCACCAGCCGGTCAGCGCGCCGGATCTGCAGGTGGTGAGGGTAGGGCGGTAGGTCAGGGTTATGGGCGGCTTTCAGCCGCCGTTCGCCCCGGGGGCGGGGCTCCTACAGGTTCCCTGGCTACACAGGTGATCCGCTGTGCGCGGCCTACCCCTTTCCCCGGGTTTCCGGTTACGAGGATGGTCGCTGTATCCGGGTAGGAGCCCCGCCCTCGGGGCGAACGGCGTGCGCAGCACGCCCCAGGGGGCAGAAGCAGTGACTACCAGGTATCCACAAACGGTCTGGTCCCTGCCTGCAACGACTCCGGTGGCGCGGAGCTGAGTCCGCGCAGCAGCCAGTCGCGGGTTTCCAGCGGGTCGATGACCGCGTCTATCTCGAGGAAGCTGGCCATGCTCAGGCCCTTGCCCCGGGCATAGAGCTCGCCCACCAGCCTGTCGAACAGCGCCTGCTGTTCAGCCGGGTCTTCCAGCGCTGCCAGCTCCTTGGCAAAGCCCAGCCGCACCGCGCCCTCCAGCCCCATGGCACCGAACTCGCTGCTCGGCCAGCCGATGGTGAACATGGGGGCATGGAAGCTGCCGGCGGCCATGGCCTGGGCGCCCAGGCCGTAGCCCTTGCGCAGCACCACGGTGAAGAAGGGAATGCTCAGGCTGGCGGCGGTGACGAACATGCGCGAGACATGACGCACCGTGGCCTGGCGCTCCGAGTCCGGGCCGACCATGAAGCCGGGGGTGTCGCACAGTGAGACCATGGGCAGGCCATGGGCCTGACACAGCTGCATGAAACGGGCGGCCTTGTCGCCGCCGGCGGCATCGATGGCGCCGCCCAGATGCATGGGGTTGTTGGCAATCAGGCCGAAGGCCTTGCCATTGATGCGGATCAGCGCGGTGATCATGCCGGGGGCAAACTGTCGGCGCAGTTCCAGCACCGAGCCGGTATCGGCCAGCGCTTCGATGACCTGGCGGATGTCGTAGACGCGCAGGCGGTTCTCCGGAATCAGGTGGCGCAGCAGGCGCTGATCGACGCACTCGCCGCCGGGCAGATCGCCCTGGAAGTAGGACAGGTACTGTTTGGCCACCCGGGTGGCTTCGGCTTCGTCCTCTACCAGCACATCAATCACGCCGTTGGGTGCCTGCATGCTGGTCGGACCAACCTCCTCGGGGGTATAGCTGCCCAGTCCGCCGCCTTCGATCATGGCCGGGCCGGCCATGCCAATGGTGGCATTGCGGGTGGCGATGATGACATCGCAGCAGCCGAGCAGGGCGGCGTTGCCGGCAAAGCAGCGACCCGATACCACGCCCACCAGCGGCACCTTGCCACTGAGCCGGGCCATGCGCATGAAGGTGGTGCAGTCCAGCCCGGCGACGCCGACCTTGTCCACATCCCCGGGACGGCCACCGCCGCCTTCGGTGAAAAACACCAGCGGCAGGCGCCACTGCTCGGCCAGCTCCAGCATGCGGTCGGTTTTCTTGTGGTTCATCACCCCCTGGGTACCGGCGAATACCGTGTAGTCATAGGCCATGGCCATGCAACGGGCGGTTTCGGCGCCGAACTTGTCGGCGTTGACCGTGCCGATGCCGGCGATCAGGCCGTCGGCCGGGCTCATCTTCAGCAGCTCCTCATGGCTGCGGCGGGTGCGCTGGGCGGCCAGGGCAAAGGCGCCGTACTCCATGAAGCTGCCCTCATCCAGCAGGTCGGCGATGTTCTCGCGGGCTGTACGCTGGCCGGTCTTGCGGCGGCGGGCCACGGCCTCGGGGCGCTGGGCGTCGGTGAGCTGGGCCTGGCGGTCCAGCACTTCCTGCAGGTCGGCGCGGATATGCGCCAGGTCGATCTGCTCCTCGGTGGTGACCTGCTCCTCGCCTGTCGCGCTGGGCTCGATGAATGCCAGGGGCGCGCCTTCAAACAGGTTGTCCCCCGGGCTGGCCTGCAGGGCGCGGATGACGCCTGCGCAATCGGCCCTGACCTCGAATTCCATCTTCATCGCCTCCATCACGGCGATCTGCTGGCCGGCGGCGACGCTGTCGCCGGGTTGCACCTGAAGGCTGACCAGTACCCCCTGTACCGGCGCGGACAGGGCGCGGCAGCCCTCCGGGGCGGCTGCCCGGTCCGTTTGCAGGGCGGTGGCTGCGGCGCCGCCGGTGGCGAACAGGGTCGGGTGCGGCTGGCCGGCCGCGGCCAGCAGTGCGGCGGCGTGGCTGTCGATAAAACCGGTGGTGACCCGGTTGGCCTGCACCTCCGGGTGCTGCAGCAGGCTCTGGAGGAAGGGCAGGTTGCTGGGCACGCCCTCCAGCCGGAACTCGCACAGGGCGCGATAGGCCCGGCGCAGGGTGGCGGGGTAGTCCGCATCGGCATGCACGATCAGCTTGGCCAGCAGCGAGTCGAAGCCGGGGTTGGTGGTGTAGCCGCTGTAGCCGTAGCCATCGACGCGAATGCCGTGGCCGCCCGGCGGCTCGTAGGCGCTCAGGGTGCCGCCGGTGGGGCGGGCGCTGCCGTCCGCCTGCATGGCTTCCAGATTGATCCGCAGCTGCACGGCGAAGCCGCGGGGCGCAGGTACGCGCGCCTGTTCCAGGCCGAGCTGGGCCAGGCTGCTCCCGGCGGCCAGGCGTATCTGCAGCTGGACCAGATCGAGCCCGGTGACGGCTTCGGTCACCGTGTGTTCGACCTGGATCCGCGGGTTGGCTTCCATGAATACGAAGTCGCCGCTGTCCTCGTCGACCAGAAACTCGACGGTGCACAGGCCGCGATAACCGACCGCCGCGGTGAGGGTGCAGGCGGCGTCCAGCAGTCGCCGGCGCAGGTCGGGATCCAGCCCCGGTGCCGGCGCCACTTCGATGACCTTCTGATGACGGCGCTGCAGGCTGCATTCCCGCTCCCACAGGTGGCTGACCTGCTGGCCGTCACCGGCGATCTGCACCTCGATATGCCGGGCCCGGGGAATCAGCCGCTCGATATAGAGCTCGCCATTGCCGAAGGCGGCCCGGGCTTCGGAGCTGCAGCGCTCGAATGCGTCCGGCAGCTGGGCGGGATCGGTGACCAGCCGCATGCCCCTGCCACCACCTCCGGCCAGCGCCTTGAGCAGCACCGGGGTGCCCGCAGGCAGTGCCTTGATGAAGGCATGCGCCTGCTCCAGCGTGGTGGCCTGCTCGGTACCCTGGACCACGGGCACGCCCTCGCGCTGGGCCAGTTGTCTTGCTTGAGCCTTGTCGCCGAACAGTTCCAGTACCCGGGCGTCGGGGCCGATGAAGGTGATGCCCGCCTCGGCGCAGGCGCGGGCCAGCTCGGCGCTCTCGCTGAGGAAGCCGTAGCCGGGATGGATGGCATCGCAGCCCTGCTCCCGGGCCAGCGCGACAATCTGGGCAATATCCAGATAGGCGCTGGCGCCGCGTCCGCGCAGGGACACGGCCTGATCCGCCTTGCGCAGGTGCAGCGAGGCGGCATCGTCCTCGGAGTAGATGGCGACGCTGGGGATATCCAGCTCGGCGGCAGCGCGGGCGATTCGGACGGCGATTTCGCCGCGGTTGGCAATCAGCAGGCGTTGGAAGGGCATCAGATCCAGTCCTTGAGTTCGTTCTTCTTGACCTTGCCGGTGGCGGTCATCGGCAGGCTTTCAACAATGCGGATTTCCGGCACCTTGTAGCTGGCCATGACCTCCCGGCACCAGTCGGTCAGGGCTTCGGCGGTCAGACCGCTGCCGGGCTTGGCTATGACGAAGGCCAGCGGCATCTCGCCCCGGCGCTCGTCGGGGCGGCCGATCACCGCCGAGGCCAGCAGGTCGGGATGCTGGCCGAGCATGGCCTCGAGCTCCGCAGGGAACACACTCATCCCGTTGACCTTGAGCATTTCCTTGCGCCGGCCGAGGTAGCGGATAAAGCCCTGTTCGGTGATCACGCCGCTGTCGCCGGTGTGCAGCCAGCCATCGCGCAGCGCCTCGGCACTGGCCTCGGGGCGGTTCCAGTAGCCCTTGAGCAGGGATGGGGAACGTACGCACAGCTCGCCCTCGCTGCCCAGCGGCAGCAGCTCGCCGGTCTCGAAGTCGCAGACCTTGAACTCGGTGCCGGGTACCGGCAGGCCGACGAAGGTGGGCGCGGACTTCAGGTCGAAATCGTCCTCCTGCAGCCCGGCGGTGAAGGTGTCGCAGGTATGGGTTTCGGTCATGCCGAAGCTGGTTTCGAACAGGGTGCAGCCGGTCAATTCACGCCAGCGCCGCCGGTATTCCGGGGTCAGCTTCTTGATGAAGGACACGCAGCTGGTGACCTGCAGCGAACTGAAATCGAACTCGCGGCATTGCGGGTGATCGAGGATCTCCGCCGCGCTGTCCACCAGCAGGCCGGTATGGTTGACCCGGTAATGCTGGACCGCGCCCATGAAGGCCAGTGCATCCCAGCGGGCCAGCAGCACCAGGGTGGTACCGCCGAACACCGGGAACAGCAGGCCGGCGTTTTCCCCGGCAATCCAGAATTCGGGCATGAAGTTCAGGCTGACCCTGTCGCTGTCCAGCCCCAGCGCGGCGGGCAGGAAGCTGGCGCAGGTGTAGAGCATGTCGCCATGGGTGTGGATGCAGCCCTTGGGCAGGCCGGTGGTGCCGCCGGTGTAATTGAGGGCGGCGATATCGTCCAGGGCCGGTTCGGGCAGCTCGCGGGGCGCGGTGGTGGCCAGCGCGGGCATCAGGTCGAGGCTGTCGGTTACCGGCAGCTTGGGTGCCAGCAGCAGATCTGGCACCGGGAAGGGCGGCTCGGCCGGGCACAGCTCCGACAGGCTGGTGCTGATGATCAGGCGCAACTGACAGTCATCGGCCACCTGGCGCACCACCGGAAGCAGCTGATCGAAGCTGACAATCACCTGTGCGCCGCAGTCCTTGACCTGATAGGCCAGTTCCATCGGCATGGCCATGGGGCTGACCGGGCAATGCACGGCACCGGCCTTGAGGATGCCATAGAAAACGATATGCAGCTGCGGGCAGTTGGGCAGGTAGACGGCAACGCGGTCGCCGGGTTGCACGCCGTTGTCCAGCAACAGGCTGGCGAAGCGGTCGCTCAGCTCATCGAGTTCGGCATAGCTGAGGTCGTGGCCGTAGAAGCGCACGGCAGGTTTGTCCGGGGTGCTCTGCGCCCAATGCTTCAGATAATGAGTAAGCGGGCGCTGGCCCAGCGGATACTGCGGCTCACGGGCGTGGCCCTGAGGCCAGACGGCCTGTTGCAGTTTGGCCAGCCGTTGCAGGTAAGCCTGTTCTGACATTGGGATGCTCCTGTTGGAATTATTCTGAATGCAGACTGGAGGGTAAGCCCGGACAGGGTCCGGGCAAAGCGATGATTATTCATTACTAGACATGAATATCCTTCATGGATGCTGCGGTAGTCCTTATGATAATCAGGTGATAATGCGGCATGGGAGTCGCAGCATGAACGAAAAGAATATATCACCATCATTGGCGCGCATTGATCTCAACCTGTTTCGGGTATTTGAGGTGATCTATCGCGAGCGCAGTCTGACCCGGGCGGCGGCGGTCCTGCATGTCAGCCAATCGGCGGTCAGTCATGCGCTGTCTCGTTTGCGTGAGCACTTAGCGGATCCGCTGTTTGTCCGTGAGGGGCGGGGGGTGGCGCCCACCCCTATGGCATTGCGCATAGCCCCGGCGGTTCTCGACAGCCTGGATCGGTTGCAGCAGGGAATAGGCTGGTTGCAGCGGTTTGACCCGCTGAGGGATCAGCGCACCTTCACCATCAGCCTGCCAGAACAACTGGAATCGGCTGTGCTGCCACCTTTGCTGTTGCGCCTGCGCCATCTGGCACGCCATTGCCGGGTGCATACCGCCGGAGTGCGCTGGGCGGAGCTGCCTCTGGAAATGTCTGCTGGTCGGATTGATCTGGCGATCCAGGTTGCCCGGCCGGCTGCCGCGCCGTTGCGGCAGATGCAATTGATCAGTGCGCCGCTGTGTGTGCTTGCAGGACCGCAGTTCAGTGGAGAATTGACCGCCGAGCGCTACCTGGCAGCGGAGCATATCGCCGTGGCCTCATGGCGTCGGGGTTTGTCGTTCGAGGATCTGGCCCTGCGCCACCTAGGGCTGGTACGCAATGTAGTGCAGCGCTGCCAGAACTATCTTGCGGCCAGTCAGGTGGTAGCTGGTAGCGACCTGCTGTTGACCATGTCACGGTTGCAGGCCGAGCAGCTCAATCCGGCGCTGGGCCATCGGGTGCTGGATATGCCCCTGCCGTTGCCCGAGTTGGGGCTGAGTCTTTACTGGCACGAGGAGGCCGAGGAGGATCCCGCCAACCGCTGGTTGCGCGAGCAGATATTGGCGTTGATTCAGAACAGTTCCAGCGGCGTCAGTGCATCCTCGGTGCTGTAGCCACCCAGCTCCAGTTCGCTGTAGGAGGGGGGTACGTCCTCTTCCTTGAATATCTCCAGCAGGGCGCCGGGGGTGCCGGGGCGTGCGGTGCGTCCGGTGTAGGGGTCGATGCGTACGCTGACCAGCCCTTCGGGTTGTGGCTGGCTGTGCTCGGGGCGACCGGCCAGGGCTGCTGCCATGAACTGGGTCCAGATCGGCAGGGCGGTAGTGCTGCCGTATTCCCGTCGACCCAGTGGAGCGGGCTGGTCGAAACCGACCCAGACGGTGGTGACGTAGTCGCCGTTGTAGCCGGAGAACCAGCCGTCCTTCTGATCGTTGGTGGTACCGGTCTTGCCGGCCAGGTCGCTGCGCTGCAGCTCCCGCGCACGTGAGGCGGTGCCGCGGGTGATCACATCCTGCAGCATGCTGTTGAGCTGGAAGACGGTTCGCGGATCGATGACCTGCTCGGCGGTCTGCACCTGGGTATCCCTGGCCGGGGCATCCAGCCCGGCATAGGCGCTGATGCGCTGCTGGTGCATCGCCACGGCCTCGGGGGTGACCAGCGGACGGCCGAAATCGATGACCTGGCGCTCGCTGTTCTCGATGCGCTCGATCAGCCAGGGCTTGACCGCATAACCGCCATTGGCGATCACCGCATAGCCGGTGGCAATCTGCAGCGGGGTCAGTTCCGGTGTACCCAGTGAGGCGGACAGGTGGCGGGGCAGGTCGCTGCGGTTGAAGCCGAAGCGTTCGATGTAGCTCAGGGCCTCATCCACACCGATATCCATCATCAGCCGCACGGAAACCAGATTGCGTGACCGATACAGCGCCTCGCGCAGACGTATGGGGCCGAGAAAGTCGCCGCCGGAGTTGCGCGGACGCCAGTCCTCGGCCTGGTGGCCATCGTTGAACACCAGAGGAGCGTCGTTGGTCAGGCTGGCCGGGGTATAGCCATGGTCCAGAGCGGCAGCATACAGGAAGGGCTTGAACGCCGACCCCGGTTGGCGGCGGGCCTGGGTGACCCGGTTGTAGTTGCTCTGTACAAAGGAAAAGCCGCCGGTCAGGGCCTGTATGCTGCCGTCCTGTGGGGAGAGGCTGACCAGCGCGCTCTGGGCTTCGGGCAGCTGGGTAAGCCGGTATTGTCCGGACTCCTCCAGCGGCTGCACGCGGATGACGTCGCCGCGCTGGAGCACGTCAGCGGGTTTGCGCGGGTTGGGACCCATGCTGTTGGCGCTGAGATAGGGGCGGGCCCAGCGCATGTTCTCCCAGGCGATGGTGCCGCTGTCGCCATTGCGCAGAACGATGCTTACCGAGTCGTCACCGACTGCGCTGACGATGGCCGGGCGCAATCCGCCCAGACTGGGGAGATTGCGAATGGCGGAGGCCAGTTGCTCGTCGGCCAGATCCGGATGCCGTGCCTCCGGGCCGCGGTAGCCGTGGCGCTGATCATAGGCCAGCAGGCCGTCGCGCAGGGCACGATTGGCCTGGGTCTGCAGCTGGCTGTCCACCGTGGTGTACACGTGATAGCCGTCGGTATAGGCGCTGGTTCCGAACCGTTCGATCATCTCCAGGCGCGCCATTTCGGCAACATAGGGGGCTTCGAGCTCGGGATTGGAGCCGTGATAGCGGGCCGTCACCGGGGTGGCAATGGCTTCGTCGTAGGCGGCCCGATCAATACTTCCCAGCTGCAGCATGCGGCCCAGGATCCAGTCCCGGCGAATACGGGCCCGTTCCGGATTGGCGACCGGGTTGAAGGCCGACGGGGCCTTCGGCAGTCCGGCAATCATGGCCAGGTCCGCCAGCGGCAGTTCGGCGATGGGCTTGCCATAGTACACATGGGCCGCCGCCTCGATGCCATAGGCGCGGTTGCCCAGGTAGATCTTGTTCACGTACAGCTCGAAGATCTCGCGCTTGCTCAGCTGACGCTCGATCTGCAGTGCCAGCAGGATCTCGTTGAGCTTGCGTGAAAACACCCTGTCGCTGGAAAGGAAGTAGTTCTTGGCGACCTGCATGGTGATGGTGCTGCCACCGGTCTGGATCTGGCCGGTGCTGATCAGTTCGGATGCGGCTCGCAGCAGACTGGCCGGGTCCACTCCATGGTGATGGAGGAAGTTGTCATCCTCCGCTGCCAGCAGGGCGTCGATGAACCCCTGGGGAATCTGCTCAAAGGAAATGGGCAATCGGCGCATCTCGCCGAATTCGGCGATCAGTTTGTGATCTTTGCTATAAACTCGCAAAGGGGTTTGCAATTTGACATCGCGCAGTGTATCTACATCAGGTAGGGCCGGACTCAGATACAGTGCAACACCGCTGAGCACGAGCAAAGGACCACTCGCAGCGGCGGCCAGCAACCAGAAGAGAACAATTAGCAGGCGCATGAGGGATTGATCATTTCCCTGTTTGAAGAAGCTGTTTGCGGAAGATGGTGTTGAGAACGGGTTAACAGTCCGCATTATAAGCTGATTTTTTTCCTTTTAGCCATTTGCGCTGGAACAAGGACTGTTATTTAATGTGGTCAAATATGAACCGCCCGTAAGTGGCGGATGCTGATAGGAAATTGGCTGTGCTAGGGCTTCTAAAGAAAAAATCGAACGCGTTGCTGGGTATCGATATCAGCTCCACGACAGTGAAGTTGCTGGAACTCAGCCGATCAGGGAACCGCTACAAAGTGGAATCGTATGCGGTTGAACCTCTCCCACCAGGTGCGGTAGCCGAAAAGAATATCGTCGAACTCGAGAGCGTCGGACAGACCTTGCAGAAGGTGCTGTCCCGTTCGCGTACCTCGCTGAAACAGGCGGCGGTGGCGGTGGCAGGCTCCGCGGTGATCACCAAGATCATCGAGATGGACGCCGGGCTCGATGAGAACGAGATGGAAGAGCAGATCGCCCTCGAGGCCGATCAGTACATTCCCTATCCTCTCGACGAAGTGGCGCTGGACTTCGAAGTTCAGGGCGTTTCGCCTCGCAACCCCGACCGGGTTGAGGTGCTGCTGGCGGCCTGCCGGCGTGAGAACGTCGACATCCGCGAGGCGGCGCTGGCCCTGGCCGGACTGGAGACCAAAATAGTCGAGGTCGAGGCCTATGCCATGGAGCGAGCCTGCGAACTGATCATCGACCAGCTGGACGGTGATCCCAAGGACATGACCATCGCGGTCATCGACGTCGGCGCCACCATGATGACGCTGAGCGTGCTGAGCCAGGGTCGAACCATCTACACCCGCGAGCAGCTGTTCGGTGGCAAGCAGCTGACCGACGAGATCCAGCGCCGTTATGGTCTGTCCCAGGAAGAGGCCGGCCGCGCCAAGAAGCAGGGCGGCCTGCCCGACGATTACGAAACCGAAGTCCTGCAACCCTTCAAGGAAGCTGTGGTGCAGCAGGTATCCCGCTCGCTGCAGTTCTTCTTCGCCGGCGGGCAGTACAATGACGTCGACTACATCCTCCTGGCCGGTGGCACCGCGTCGATTCCGGGGCTGGATCAGCTGATTCAGCAGAAACTCGGAACCACTACCGTGGTGGCCAACCCCTTTGCAAACATGACCCTCTCGAACAAGGTGAATGCGGTTGCGCTCAGTAATGACGCTCCGGCAATGATGATCGCCTGTGGTCTGGCAATGAGGAGTTTCGACTGATGGCTCGCATTAACCTGTTACCCTGGCGCGAGCAGCTCAGGGAAGAGCGCAAGAAGCAGTTCCTGTCCATTCTGGCCCTCATCGTTATCGTCGCCGGGCTGCTGGTCTTTCTCGGTGACCGTACGATCAACGGCAAGATAGATCATCAGAACGCCCGCAACGAGTTCCTGCGCAAGGAAATCCGGCTGCTGGACGGGCGTATCAAGGAGATCGAGCAGTTGCAGGCCCGGCGCAGCCAGCTGCTGGAGCGCATGAAGATCATTCAGGACCTGCAGGGCAATCGCCCGATCATTGTCCGCGTCTTTGATGAGATGGTCCGTACCTTGCCCGACGGTGTGTACTTCACCTCGGTGGACATGAAGGGATCCGTGATCGGCATCAAGGGTGGGGCGGAGTCCAACAGTCGCGTGTCCAATCTGATGCGTCAGATGGATGCGTCCGACTGGCTGGCCTCGCCTAACCTGACCGCCGTGAAGGCAGTCACCCAGGGAGCGTTGGATCAGGCCAACGTGTTCGAGATGTCGGTCCGTCAGACCGAGCCGGGCGCGAACGCCGCTGAGGGAGAACAGCAGCAATGAGTTTTGCTCAATCCATGGAAAGTCTGAAGAAGGTCGATCTCAACGACCTCGACTTCAACAATATCGGCTCCTGGCCAGGGGCGCTCAAGGTCATAGTGGCAGCGCTGCTGTTTGCTGTGCTGCTGTTCCTCGGTTACCACTTCCATCTGAAGGATCTCCAGGCTCAGCTCGAACGCACCGAAGCCCAGGAAGCCACCCTGCGCAAGGAGTTTTCCGACAAGTCCTTCAAGGCCGCCAATCTGGAGGCCTACAAGGAACAGTTGATCGAAATCGAGGACAGGTTCGGTACCCTGCTCAAGCAGCTGCCCAGCGACACCGAGGTTCCCGGTCTGCTGGAGGACATCACCCAGATGGGGCTCAACAGTGGCCTGGAGTTCGAGTCCATCACCCTGCAACCGGAAGTTGAACGTCAGTTCTACATCGAGCTGCCGATCAAGATCGTAGTGCAGGGCAATTACCATGATATCGCCACCTTCGTCAGCAGCGTCGCCGGCCTGCCGCGTATCGTCACGCTGCACGATTTCGACATTAAGCCGGTGTCCGAAGGCAATCCCGACCTGCTGAAGATGAATATAGTGGCCAAGACCTATCGCTACAACGAATCGGGAGGTCAGCAATGAGCCTGTTCAGACCTTTCGGAGGCTGCGCATTGCTGCTCGGGGCGGCGCTGCTCGCCGGTTGTGGTGGTAACGATTTCAGTGACCTGCAGGCCTACATGGAGGAGGTGCGGGCGCGCCCCGCCGGCAATATCGAACCACTGCCGCAGGTCATTCCCTATGAGGCATTCACCTACAGTGCCAGCTCGCTGCGCAGCCCGTTCCAGCCTCCGGTCCGGATCGACCTGACCCAGCGCGAGCGAGGCTCCAAGGACATCAAACCGGATGAGGATCGGCCCAGACAGTTCCTCGAAGGCTTCAACATCGAAGGCTTCGAGATGGTCGGTGTGCTGAGCAATCAGCAGGGCATGCAGGCGCTGATTCGCGGCGCCGGCAGCGTGCATCGAGTCAAGATCGGCGACTACCTGGGCCGCAACCACGGCCGGGTCACCAGCATCGAAGAGGGCCGTGTCGATGTTGTTGAAATAGTCCCGGATGGTGAAGGTGGTTGGTTGGAGCGACCGCGTACCCTCAGCTTGGCTGAGCGCGGATAAGGTCAACCAGGGAGAGATAACATGAACTGTAAAAAGTCGCGCGTGGAACGCAATCAAATGCCTCTGACCAGGAATTTTTCAATCGCAGCCGTACTGGCGCTGCTCAGCCCGCTGGCTCTGGCCGCCGATCTCCAGAAACTCGATGTCGCCTCACTGCCCGGTGACCGGGTGGAGCTGAAACTGACCTTCGACGAGCCGGTGACCGGTACGCCCAAGGGCTACACCATCGACCAGCCGGCCCGTATCGCCATCGACCTGCCAGGGGTGAAGAACCGCCTGGGTGAGCGCAGCCGTGAACTGGGACTGGGCAATACCCGCAGCCTCACAGTGGTCGAGGCCAATGATCGTACCCGCCTGATCATCAATCTGACCGATCTGGCCCCCTACGCGACCCGCGCCGAGGGCAACAGCCTCTACGTGATGGTTGGTGCCAGCGAGGCCCCCGGTTATACCGCAGCTGCGGCAACTTCCGTGCCTGCCCAGACCAGTGCCAGTAACTGGCGCGGTGCCAATGAGCCGGCGGTATCCAGCCCGGCAGCTGTGTCCGGTGGGCGCTCCATCCGCAGCCTGGACTTCCAGCGTGGCGATCAGGGTGAAGGCAACGTCATCGTCGACCTCTCCGATCCGAGCATCCGTGTCGATGTGCAGGAGCAGGGCGGCCGCATCCGCCTCAATTTCCCCGCTACCCAGCTGCCCGATGAGCTGCGCGTGCGCCTGGATGTGAAGGACTTCGCCACGCCGGTGAACTTCATCAACGCCAGCACCTCCGGCCAGGATGCGACCATCAATATCGAGCCCACCGGTCTCTACGAACATCTGGTGTACCAGACCGACAACCGTCTGATCGTCAGCATCAAGCCGCTGACCCAGAGCCAGATCGAGCAGCGCCGGGCTGATGCCTTCAACTACACAGGCGAGAAGCTGTCGCTGAACTTCCAGAACATCGAGGTGCGTTCGGTGCTGCAGCTGATTGCCGACTTCACCGACCTTAACCTGGTGGCCAGTGATACCGTCCAGGGCAGCATCACTCTGCGCCTGCAGAACGTGCCCTGGGATCAGGCGCTGGATCTGGTGCTGAAGACCAAGGGGTTGGACCAGCGGAAAATCGGCAACGTGCTGCTGGTAGCTCCGGCGGAAGAAATTGCCGCGCGCGAGCGTCAGGAGCTGGAATCCCAGAAGCAGATCGCCGAACTGGCGCCGCTGCGCCGTGAGCTGATCCAGGTCAACTACGCCAAGGCGTCCGATATCGCCGCCCTGTTCGCCTCGGTGACAGCCGGCAGCGAGCAGCGCGGTTCCATCACTGTGGATGACCGTACCAACAGCATCATCGCGCTGGAAACCCAGGATCGTCTGGACGAGCTGCGTCGTATCGTTACCCAGCTGGATATCCCGGTGCGTCAGGTGATGATCGAGGCGCGTATCGTGGAAGCCAACGTCGGTTTCGACAAGGCGCTGGGCGTACGCTGGGGTGGTAACGTCAACCTGGGCAGCCGCTTCAATACCTTCGGCGGTACCAGCCGAGATGCTCGCATGAATATCGTTGATAACCCCAACCAGCGTGAGCGGGAGTATATCTATACCAATCCGCTCACAGGTGAGCAGGAAGTCCGTACCGAAACGGTGCAAGACGTGACTGCTGGCTTCATGGGTATTCCCGAAATCCCGCTGAACATCCCCTTTGTCGACATGGGTGTACTGGGTGCGACTTCGGGCATCGGTATCGGTTTCATCACGGATAATGCCATCCTTGATCTGCAACTGTCGGCGATGGAGAGCTCCGGTAACGGCGAGATCATCTCCCAGCCCAAGGTAGTCACTTCCGACAAGGAAACCGCGAAGATCCTCAAGGGTTCGGAGATTCCCTATCAGGAAGCCAGCTCCAGTGGTGCTACCACAACCGCCTTTGCCGAGGCAGTGCTGTCCCTGGAAGTGACCCCGCAGATCACTCCGGACAACCAGGTGATCATGGAAGTTATCGTGACCAAGGACGAACCTGACTTTACCAACCAGGTGAACGGCGTGCCGACCATTCGCAAGAACGAGGTCAATGCCAAGATTCTGGTGGCCGATGGTGAAACCATCGTTATCGGTGGGGTATTCTCCAGTGAATCCCAGAAGAGTCAGGAGAAGGTGCCCTTCCTGGGGGATCTTCCGGTGGTGGGTCGCGCCTTCCGTCGTGATCTT
Organism: Halopseudomonas formosensis; assembly: GCF_900115905.1. Taxonomy (GTDB): domain Bacteria; phylum Pseudomonadota; class Gammaproteobacteria; order Pseudomonadales; family Pseudomonadaceae; genus Halopseudomonas; species Halopseudomonas formosensis. The sequence continues at coordinate 64,077 of NZ_FOYD01000005.1, read as the reverse complement.
ACCTTCGAAAGCAAAACCGAACTGCTGGTATTCCTGACCCCGCGTATCATCAACAACGGAGCTATCAGTCTTGCCAGGTAATCCCGTTGCGTAATGTGTTTCTGGTAGGCCCGATGGGGGCAGGAAAGAGTACCATCGGGCGCCTGCTGGCCAAGGAGCTTGGTTATCCCTTCAAGGATTCTGACAGGGAGATCGAAGCCAGAACCGGAGCCGATATTCCCTGGATCTTCGATGTGGAAGGGGAGGACGGCTTTCGTCAACGTGAAGAAGCCATGATCGCCGAGCTGGTGCAGGAACGGGGTATCGTTCTGGCCACTGGCGGCGGTGTGGTCATGCGCGAGTCCAATCGTCGTGCGCTGGGTGAAAACGGGCTGGTGGTCTATCTGCGCACCAGTGTCGAGCAGCAACTCCAGCGTACCGCCAAGGATCGCCAGCGGCCCCTGCTGCAGACGGCGGATCCGGAAAAGGTGCTTCGGGACCTGATGGCCAAGCGCGATCCCCTGTACCGCGAGATTGCGCACCTCATCATAGATACCGACCAGCGTGGCCCCAAGGTGGTGGTCAATGCCATCGTCGCGGAGTTGGAGCGGAGCGCGGGCTGAGTGGTGCTCTGCCCTGTGAGGGCGGGACTGATGTATCCTAGCGGGATTGTCAGGGAGAGTTCCATGCAGCAATTGACCGTTGATCTCGGTGATCGTAGTTATCCCATCCATATTGGCAGTGGCCTGCTTGACCAGGCTGAGCTGCTCAAGCCCCATATCGCTGGCCGTCAGGTCTGTGTCGTAACCGACGATACGGTCGCGCCGCTGTATCTTGAGCGGTTGCGCCGGACCCTGTCGGACTATTCCCTGCTATCGGTGGTCCTGCCCACCGGCGAGGCGTTCAAGAACTGGGCTACTCTGCAGCAGATTTTCGATGCACTGCTGGGGGCCCGTCACGATCGGCGCACCACCCTGATAGCCCTTGGTGGCGGGGTGATCGGTGACATGACCGGGTTCGCCGCCGCCTGCTATCAGCGCGGCGTGGACTTCATCCAGATCCCCACCACTCTGCTGTCACAGGTTGACTCGTCGGTAGGCGGAAAGACGGGTATCAATCATCCCGCCGGCAAGAACATGATCGGCGCCTTCTACCAGCCCAGGGCGGTATTGATAGACACCGATACTCTGGCCACGCTCCCGGCCAGGGAGGTCAGTGCGGGGCTGGCGGAGATCATCAAGTATGGGCTGATCCGTGACCGCGAATTCCTGCAATGGCTGGAAGACAACATGGCGGGGCTGCGCGCGCTGGACCCGGAACTGATTACCAGGGCCATCCACCGTTCCTGTGCGATCAAGGCCGAGGTGGTGGCTGCAGATGAGCGAGAGGGCGGCGTACGTGCCATCCTCAATCTCGGTCATACCTTCGGCCATGCGATAGAGGCCCATCAGGGGTATGGCAGCTGGCTGCATGGTGAGGCGGTGGGTGCAGGCATGGTCATGGCTCTGGACATGTCGGCGGAGCTCGGTTGGCTGACCGATCAGGATCGCCAGCGTGCACGGAACATCATCGCTGCTGCAGGGTTGCCGATCACGCCCCCGCCGGGCATGCGGGCCGAGGATTTCCGGCGGCTGATGTCCGTGGACAAGAAAGTGCTGGACGGCCAGTTGCGCCTGGTGCTGCTGCAGCAGCTGGGGCAGGCGGTGGTGACTGGTGCGTTCGATGGATCTGCGCTGGATACCGTTCTGGCCGGAATTGGACAATAAGGGGCGAAGGAACGTGAGGGCGGACGAATTGAGCAGTACCGAGGATTTTCTTCTTCATTACCAATTGCAGCATGACCCCTTTGCCGCGCGACCGCCGGGGTTCAGGTTCTTTACGCCCGGCCGCAAGCCGGTTCTCGCCCAGCTCCACCATATGGCACATTTTGCCGAGCAGTTGCAGGTGGTGGTCGGCCCCAGCGGGGCGGGCAAGACCCTGTTGCGTCAGGCGCTGGTGGCCAGCTGCAACCGGGACAAGGTGCAGTGTGTGGTTACCTCCGGGCGCGAGTATGCGACCGAGGATGGGCTGCAGAAGCTGATCTGTCAGGCGCTCGGGGTCAGTGACATCGACGACTTGCTGGAGCGCTCCTCACAGCTCCACGCCACAGGCATGCAGATCTATCTGGTGGTGGACGATGCCCATTGCCTGCAGCAGGATGCCCTGCAGATGCTCGCAGATATCAGCCAGTCCGGAAGGGCGGCGCCTCGGGTTTTCCTGTTCGCCGAAGACAGCATTGCCGAGAAGCTGGAGTCGGTGAGCATGCCGGCAGAGCGCGCCTGGCTGCAGCTGGTGGATATGCCGCCCTTTACCCTGGAAGAGACGCGAGCCTATCTGGCCCAGCGACTGGAAGGTGCGGGGCAGGGCATCGAGTTGCTTGATGATCAGCAGGTGGCGCGAATCCATGAGCTGAGCGGCGGGTGGCCGGGTGCGGTCAACGAGGCGGCTCGTCAGGTCATGCTGGAGGAGGTTGAGCAGGACATCCGGCCAGTGCGATCCAGACGCTCCGGTTTTCCCCTGCGTTCGGTTGCCGCGCTGGTTCTGGTAGGTGTCGGGGTTGCCATCGCCTGGATGATGGGTGGCGAGGAGCCGGCGCCCACCCAGACGGTGCTGAATCTGCCCGAGCCGGTGGCCAGCGTGGATGTTACTGCCGGAACCGGCGCTGCAGTGCTGCAGATGCCCGGAGATTCCTCCAGTGCGCTCGAACGGATTGCCGAGGAGCAGGACGCCGAATCAACAGCTGACGTTGAAATGGTGTCCGCACCCGTTGCAGCTGCGACCCGGCCGTCAGCTGGTGGCGAACTTCCGCCGCCTCTGCCCATGCCCGAGCCGCCCCGGGTGGAGGTGCCTGCGGTAGTAGCAGCTCCGCCGGTTCCGCCCGCGGGTGGACCGGCACCTGCTTCGCCGGCTCCGACGGCATCGACGCCGGTGCTACAGTCGACACCTGTTGCTGCGGCCCCCGTGGCTGCCACGCCGGCAACGAGCAGTGCTCCGGTGCGCAGCGCTCCTGCTGTGGAAGGGCAGGCAGCACCCCATGGTTCAGCCGAGCCCCACGGCGCGGCCTGGTATCGTCAGCGACCGGCCAGCCAGTATGCGCTGCAGGTGCTGGGGACCCGTTCTCGTCAGGCGGCATTGGACTTCATCCGGGCGCAGTCCGGCGTTGCGGATATGGGGCTCTTCGAGACCGTCCATGAGGGCCAGCCCTGGTATGTCGTGACCCAGGGTGCCTATGCCAGTCGTGCCCAGGCTCAGCAGGGGGCTGCCAGGTTGCCCGAGTCGCTGCGCAAGCAGAAGCCCTGGCCGCGCAGCATGGCCAGCATTCAGCAATCCCTGCGCTGAAGCGCGTCTCGCCAGGCCGACCCGCAGCTGTGGGTCGGCCTGGGGCCTTCCGTTCCTTTTACTCTTCCCCTCTTTGCTCTTCGTGCTCGGTTCATGACCTCCCGGTCATGCACTTTGCTGGTGCATGCCGATGGTGCGTGCACCATGCTGGTTCAAAAAATCGACATCAAAATAAAAAAGCATTCCTTTTTACGACATTTGCATATGTTTTTGCGGCAAAAATTATTGTGACGCGACATGCCGCTGTGTAGAATCAGGGCATTCCAGGCGTGGTGATGGCCCTTGGCGAAGGTCCGCCGGTTGTCGGCAAGCCTCAGAAACACTTCGATTTTCGAGAGCGTATTTATGCACAAAGGCCTCTATCAACCGGATCAATTCAGGGATAACTGCGGTTTCGGTCTGATCGCCCATATGCAGGGCCAGAGCAGTCATCACCTGCTGAAAACCGCCATTGATGCCCTGACCTGCATGACCCACCGGGGCGGTATCAATGCCGATGGCCGCACCGGCGACGGTTGCGGACTGCTGCTGCAGATGCCCGATCAGTTCATGCGCGCCGTGGCGCGGGACGAGCTGGGGCAGGAGCTGCCGTCCCGCTACGCGGTGGGCATGATTTTCCTTGGCAAGGATGAGGCTGCTCAGCAGCGTACCCGTGAAGCCTTTGCCGCCGCGGCAGCTGATCAGGGCCTGAGCGTCGTGGGTTGGCGTCAGGTGCCGATCGACGAGAGCGTGCTCGGCCCGCTGGCTTTGAGCAGTCTGCCTGCCATCAGCCAGGTATTTCTGGGTGGCGAGGGGCTGGACGAGCAGCAGTTCGCGATCCGTCTGTTCTATGTTCGCCGCAAGGTGGAAATCGCCCTTCAGAGCGAGGCCGACTTCTATGTCTGCAGCCTGTCCGCCAATGTCATCTCCTACAAGGGGTTGATGATGCCGGCGGACCTGCCCAGCTTCTATCCGGATCTCGGCGACGAGCGCATGCAGACGGCTATCTGTGTCTTCCATCAGCGCTTTTCGACCAATACCCTGCCGCGCTGGCCGCTGGCCCAGCCGTTCCGCCTGCTGGCGCACAACGGCGAGATCAACACCATTACCGCCAACCGCAACTGGGCCCAAGCGCGGCGTACCAAGTTCGCCAATCCGCTGCTGCCGGACCTGGAAAGTCTGGCGCCGCTGGTCAACGTCACCGGTTCCGATTCGTCGAGCATGGACAACATGCTCGAGCTGCTGCTGACCGGGGGCATGGACCTGTTCCGCGCGGTGCGCATGATAGTGCCGCCGGCCTGGCAGAACATGGAGACCATGGATGCCGACCTGCGTGCCTTCCACGAATTCAACTCCATGCACATGGAGGCCTGGGACGGTCCGGCCGGCATCGTGCTGACCGAAGGCCGCCACGCCGTCTGTCTGCTAGACCGCAACGGCCTGCGCCCGGCCCGCTACGTCATCACCCGCAACGGCTACATCACCCTGGCCTCGGAAATCGGCGTATGGAACTACAGCCCCGAGGACGTGATCAGCAAGGGCCGGGTCGGTCCCGGCCAGATCCTGGCGGTGGACACCCATACCGGCGAGGTGCTGCATACCGATGAGGTGGACAACCGCCTGAAGTCGCGCCACCCCTATCGCAAGTGGCTGAAGCAGAACGCCCTGCGCATCCAGGGCACCCTGGATGATCGCGATGCGGCCGACGAGTTCCTGGCTCCGGAACCGCTGCAGGAATACATGAAGATGTTCCAGGTCAGCTTCGAGGAGCGCGACCAGGTACTGCGCCCGCTCGGCGAGAACGGCCAGGAGGCGGTGGGCTCCATGGGTGACGATACCCCCATGGCTGTGCTGTCCGGCCGGGTGCGCTCGGTCTATGACTACTTCCGCCAGCAGTTTGCCCAGGTGACCAACCCGGCCATCGACCCGCTGCGCGAGGCGGTGGTGATGTCCCTGGAAACCTGTCTGGGTGCCGAGCGCAATGTCTTCGAGGAAACGCCGGATCATGCCAATCGGGCCATTCTCAGCAGCCCGGTGGTCTCCCCGGCCAAGTGGCGGACGCTGATGCAGCTCGAGCGCCCCGGCTTCGCCCACGAGCGCATCGACCTGAATTTCGACGAGAGCGTGCCCCTGGGGGCGGCGATTGCCGCCATCACCGAGCAGGCCGAGGCCGCGGTACGTGCCGGCAAGACCCTGCTGGTGCTCAGTGACCGTGCGATCACCCGTGGCAAGCTGCCGGTGCATGCCGCGCTGGCCGTCGGTGCGGTGCACCATCACCTGGTAGCCCGCGGCCTGCGTTGCGACTGCAACATCCTGGTGGAGACCGCCACCGCCCGCGATCCGCATCATTTCGCAGTGCTGATCGGCTTCGGCGCCTCGGCGGTATACCCCTATCTGGCCTACGAGGTGCTGGCCGATCTGATCCGCACCGGCGAGGTCATCGGCGACCTGTACGAGGTATTCAAGAGCTACCGCAAGGGCATCTCCAAGGGGCTGCTGAAAATCCTGTCGAAGATGGGCATCTCCACCGTGGCTTCCTACCGTGGTGCCCAGCTGTTCGAGGCTGTGGGCCTGGCCGATGAGGTCGTCGACCTCTGCTTCCGCGGGGTGCCCAGCCGTATCCAGGGCGCCGGTTTCCGTGATCTGCAGGCCGATCAGGCGCTGCTGGCGGGGGAAGCCTGGAACCCGCGCAAGACCATACAGCAGGGCGGTCTGCTGAAGTTCGTGCATGGCGGCGAATATCACGCCTACAACCCGGACATCGTGCGTGCATTGCAGGACGCGGTGCAGGGCGACAGCTACGACAAGTACCTGGAGTACGCCGCGCTGGTCAACCAGCGTCCGGTGGCCACCCTGCGCGACCTGCTGCAACTGCGTACCGACGTCGAGCCCGTTCCGGTGGATGAGGTAGAGCCGCTGGAGTCGCTGTTCAAGCGCTTCGATTCGGCCGGTATTTCCCTGGGGGCTCTGTCGCCCGAGGCCCACGAAGCCATTGCCGAGGCGATGAATCGTCTGGGCGCACGCTCCAACTCCGGAGAAGGCGGTGAGGATCCGGTGCGCTACGGCAGCATCCGCACCTCCAAGATCAAGCAGGTGGCCTCCGGTCGCTTCGGCGTCACCGCCGAATACCTGGTCAATGCCGAAGTGCTGCAGATCAAGCTTGCCCAGGGCGCCAAGCCCGGCGAGGGCGGGCAGCTGCCCGGTGGCAAGGTCAATGAGCTGATTGCCCGGCTGCGCTACGCGGTGCCGGGCGTAACCCTGATCTCGCCGCCGCCGCACCATGACATCTACTCGATCGAGGACCTGGCGCAGCTGATCTTCGACCTCAAGCAGGTCAACCCCCAGGCCCTGGTCTCGGTCAAGCTGGTCGCCGAGCCCGGCGTCGGTACCATCGCTGCCGGTGTGGCCAAGGCCTATGCCGACCTGATCACCATCTCCGGTTATGACGGTGGCACCGGCGCCTCGCCGCTGACCTCCATCAAGTACGCCGGATCGCCCTGGGAGCTGGGGCTGTCCGAGGCCCACCAGACCCTGCGCGGCAACGAGCTGCGTGGCCGGGTGCGGGTGCAGGCCGACGGCGGTCTGAAGACCGGTCTTGACGTGATCAAGGCCGCCATCCTCGGCGCCGAGAGCTTCGGCTTCGGGACGGCGCCGATGATTGCCCTGGGCTGCAAGTATCTGCGCATCTGCCACCTGAACAACTGCGCCACCGGTGTCGCCACCCAGAACCGCAATCTGCGTGACAACCACTACATCGGCACCGTGCAGATGGTGATGAACTTCTTCACCTATGTGGCGACGGAAACCCGCGAGTGGATGGCCAGACTGGGCGTTCGCCGCCTGGAAGATCTGATCGGCCGTACCGACCTGCTGGAGATCCTGCCCGGCAACACCAGCCGACAGCAGGGGCTGGACCTGCGCCCGCTGCTGCACAGCGACCTGGTACCTGCCGACCGGCCGCAGTACTGCCAGGTCGAGGGCAACAAGCCCTTCGACCAGGGGCTGACCGCCGAGCGCATGGTGGAAATGGCCATGCCGGCAATCGAAGGTCTGAACGGTGGCGACTTCGAGATGACCCTCACCAATTGCGACCGTTCGATCGGTGCCCGGGTATCCGGCGAGATCGCCCGGCGTCACGGCAACCAGGGCATGGCTGCCGCGCCAATCACCTTCCGCTTCAAGGGCACTGCCGGACAGAGCTTCGGGGTATGGAACGTGGGCGGACTGAACATGTACCTGGAAGGGGACGCCAACGACTATGTCGGCAAGGGCATGACCGGCGGCAAGCTGGTCATCACTCCGCCGGCGGGCAGTGCCTTCCGCTCGGAACAGACCGCCATCATCGGCAACACCTGCCTGTATGGCGCCACCGGCGGCAAACTGTTCGCCGCCGGGGTTGCCGGTGAGCGCTTCGCGGTGCGCAACTCGGGCTGTCACGCGGTCATCGAGGGCGCCGGCGACCACTGCTGTGAATACATGACCGGCGGCATGGTCTGCGTGCTGGGTCGTACCGGCTACAACTTCGGTGCGGGCATGACCGGTGGTTTCGCCTACGTGCTGGATCTGGACAACAGCTTCTTCGACCGCCTGAACCACGAACTGGTCGAGCTGCAGCGGATCAGCGGGGAGGCCATGGAGGCCTACCGCAGCCACCTGACCGGTGTGCTCACTGAGTACGTGGCGGAAACCGGCAGCGCCTGGGGTGCCGAGGTACTTGAAGACCTGGACAACCATATCCGCCGCTTCTGGCTGGTCAAGCCCAAGGCAGCGAGCCTGCGTGCTCTGCTGAAAACCACGCTGGCCAACCCGCAGTAAGGGGCTGGGTGACAATGAAATTTCGCTGGTGCGCTGCGGCGCACCGGCAGTGAAGAGGTGGAACATGGCAGAGCGTCCGAACAACGACTTCCAATTTGTCGAAGTGGGTCGGCAGGAGCCGAAGAAGCGTCCGCTGCGGCAGCGCAAGACCCGCTTTATCGAGATCAACGAGCTGTTCAAGCCGCAGGAGGCTTCCGAGCAGGCGCACCGCTGCCTGGAGTGCGGCAACCCCTACTGCGAGTGGAAGTGTCCGGTACACAACTACATCCCGAACTGGCTGAAGCTGGTTTCCGAGGGCAACATCATCGAGGCGGCAGAGCTGTCTCACCAGACCAACACCCTGCCGGAAGTCTGTGGTCGCGTCTGTCCGCAGGACCGTCTGTGCGAGGGGGCCTGTACCCTGAATGACGGCTTCGGCGCGGTTACCATCGGCTCGGTCGAGAAGTACATCACCGACACCGCCTTCGCCATGGGCTGGCGGCCGGACATGTCCCAGGTCAAGCCCAACGGCAAGCGGGTCGCCATCATAGGTGCCGGCCCGGCCGGGCTGGGTTGTGCCGACGTGCTGGTACGTGCCGGCGTCAAGCCGGTGGTATTCGACCGCAACCCGGAAATCGGCGGCCTGCTGACCTTCGGTATCCCCGAATTCAAGCTGGAAAAGACCGTGATGGCGCGCCGCCGTGAAGTCTTTACCGGCATGGGTATCGAGTTCCGCCTGAACACCGAGATCGGTCGCGATATCAGCATGGAGCAGCTGCTGGAGGAATACGATGCCGTGTTCATGGGCATGGGCACCTACACCTACATGAAGGGCGGCTTCCCCGGCGAGGATCTGCCCGGCGTTCACGATGCGCTGGATTTCCTGGTGGCCAACGTCAACCGCAATCTGGGTTTCGAGAGATCGCCTGAGGACTTCATCGACATGAAGGGCAAGCGCGTGGTGGTGCTCGGCGGTGGCGACACCGCTATGGACTGCAACCGTACCTCGATCCGTCAGGGTGCCGAATCGGTGATCTGCGCCTACCGCCGTGACGCGCAGAACATGCCCGGCTCGCGCAAGGAAGTGAAGAATGCCCGGGATGAGGGTGTGCACTTCCTGTTCAACCGTCAGCCGATCGAAATCGTCGGCAACGGCAAGGTCGAAGGGATCAAGGTCATCGAGACTCGCCTGGGCGAGCCGGATGCCAAGGGGCGTCGCAGCCCCGAGCCGATTCCCGGATCGGAGCAGATCCTGCCTGCCGACGCGGTCATCATCGCCTTCGGCTTCCGCCCCAGTCCGGCGCCCTGGTTCGCCGATGTAGAGGTGCAGGTAGACGGTCAGGGCCGGGTCATCGCCCCGGAACAGGCCAGATACAAGTTCCAGACCAGCAACCCGAAGGTCTTCGCCGGTGGCGACATGGTCCGCGGCTCGGATCTGGTGGTCACCGCCATCTGGGAAGGGCGGCAGGCTGCCGAGGGAATTCTGGATTACCTCGAGGTCTGAGGCTCATTTCATTTGCTGGAGTGTGGTTGGCGCCGAGCTGGGCTGGAGAGTTCCGTCCGGCCGCGCCCCTTTGCCGCAGCAGCCCTTATATTCGGCGCGATAACGGTTACAATGGTTGCTATTTACGCAACTGAGTACCGAATTCATGTCTGAACTGAAGAATGACCGTTTTCTGCGTGCGCTGATGCGCCAGCCTGTGGATGTCACGCCGGTGTGGATGATGCGCCAGGCGGGTCGTTACCTGCCCGAGTACCGCGCCTCCCGCGCCCGCGCCGGGGATTTCATGGGGCTGTGCATGAACCCGGAGATGGCCTGCGAGGTAACACTGCAGCCGCTGGAGCGCTACCCGCTGGATGCGGCCATCCTGTTTTCCGACATCCTGACCATTCCAGATGCCATGGGCCTGGGCCTGCACTTCGAGACCGGCGAAGGTCCGCGTTTCCGCAAGCGCATCGACACCCTGGCCGACATCCAGGCACTGCCCATCCCCGATCCGGACAAGGATCTGGGCTATGTCATGGACGCCGTGCGCACCATCCGCCGCGAACTCAATGGTCGCGTGCCGCTGATCGGCTTCTCCGGCAGCCCCTGGACCCTGGCCACCTACATGGTTGAAGGCGGCTCGTCCAAGGACTTCCGCAAGATCAAGGCGCTGATGTATGACCAGCCCGAGGCGGTGCACCTGCTGCTGGACAAGCTGGCCGACTCGGTGATCAGCTACCTGAATGCCCAGATTCGTGCCGGTGCCCAGGCCGTGCAGATCTTCGATACCTGGGGCGGCAACCTGTCCGCCGATGCCTACCAGAAGTTCTCCCTGGCCTACATGCGCAAGATTGTTGCCGGCCTGATCCGCGAGCACGACGGACGCCGGGTGCCGGCCATCGTCTTCACCAAGAACGGTGGCCTGTGGCTGGAGAGCATCGCCGACTGCGGCGCCGATGGCGTGGGGCTGGACTGGACCATGGACATCGGTGTAGCCCGTTCCCGGGTGGGATCCAAGGTGGCGCTGCAGGGCAACATGGATCCGACCGTACTCTATGCCAACCCCAAGGCCATCCGCGACGAGGTGGAGCGCATTCTGGCCAGCTATGGCAAGGGTACCGGCCATGTGTTCAACCTGGGTCACGGCATCACCCCGGAGGTGGACCCGGCACACGCTGGCGTGTTCATCGAGGCAGTGCACGAGCTGTCGGCCAAGTATCATGATCCGAACGCGGTCGTCGCCCAGGGCTGACGATCACCAAGACAAGGGAGTCCAACAAGAATGAAACTCGAAACCCTGGCAATACACGCTGGATACAGCCCCGATCCGACGACCAAGGCCGTGGCGGTGCCCATATACCAGACCACATCCTACGCGTTCGACAGCACCCAGCACGGGGCGGATCTGTTCGATCTCAAGGTGCCCGGCAACATCTACACGCGGATCATGAATCCGACCAACGATGTGCTGGAGCAGCGGGTCGCTGCCCTGGAGGGTGGTGTCGGTGCGCTGGCGGTGGCTTCCGGCATGGCGGCCATCACCTACGCGATCCAGACCATTGCCGGGGTGGGCGACAACATTGTGTCCACCGCCAAGCTCTACGGCGGTACCTACAACCTGTTCGCTCATACCCTGCCGCGTCAGGGTATCGAGGTTCGTTTTGCGCCCCATGACGATATTGCCGCGATGGAAGCGCTGATCGACGACAACACCAAGGCGGTGTTCTGCGAGTCGATCGGCAACCCCGCCGGCAACATCATCGATCTGAAGGCGCTGGCCGATGCGGCTCACCGCCACGGCGTGCCGCTGATCGTCGACAACACTGTGGCCACACCGGTGCTGTGCCGGCCCTTCGAGCATGGTGCGGATATCGTGGTGCATGCCCTGACCAAGTACATCGGCGGGCACGGCAACAGCATCGGCGGCATGGTGGTGGACTCGGGCAAGTTCCCCTGGGCAGACCACAAGGAGCGCTTCCCGCTGCTCAACACCCCGGATGCCTCCTACCACGGCGTGGTCTATACCGAGGCCTTCGGCCCGGCGGCCTTCATCGGCCGCTGCCGGGTAGTGCCGCTGCGCAACATGGGCGCGGCGCTGTCACCCTTCAACGCCTTCCTGATCCTGCAGGGTCTGGAAACCCTCAGCCTGCGCATGGAGCGTCACTGCTATAACGCGCAGCGGGTGGCCGAGTACCTGCAGCAGCATCCGCAGGTGGCCTGGGTGAAGTATGCCGGGCTGCCCGATCATCCCGAGCATGAACTGGCCCAGCGCTACATGGGTGGCAAGCCAGCGGCGATCCTGTCCTTCGGCATCAAGGGCGGCCAGGAAGCCGGGGCGCGCTTCATCGATGCGCTGCAACTGGTACTGCGTCTGGTGAACATCGGTGATGCCAAGTCACTGGCCTGCCACCCCGCTTCCACCACCCACCGTCAGCTGAGTGACGAGGAGCTGGAAAAGGCCGGTGTGCCGCGGGATCTGGTGCGGCTGTCGATCGGTATCGAGCATATCGACGACATCCTCGCGGATCTGGAGCAGGCGCTGGAAGCCTCGAAGTAACGCCGACCGCCGCTGGAATGAAAAGGGCCTGCTTGTGCAGGCCCTTTTTTTATTGCTCGCTCGGCGGCTCACGCCGGGAACAGCGGCCAGATCAGCGGGATGATGACCGTAGCCGTGGCCCACATGATCAGGTTCAGCGGCATGCCGATGCGCATGAAGTCCATGAACCTGTAGCCGCCGGCACTGTAGACCAGAGTATTGGTCTGGTAGCCGATGGGCGTGGCGAAACTGGCGCTGGCGGCGAACATCACAGCGACCACGAAGGGGCGCGGGTCGGCGCCCAGCTGATGGGCAACCCCGATGGCAATCGGCGTCAGCAGTACGGCGACCGCATTGTTGCTGACGATCTCGGTCAGGGTGGATGTCAGCAGGTAGATGAAGGACAGCATGAACAGGGGGCCCAGCCAGGGCGACAGGGTCATGACCTGGGCCACTATGCTGTCCACCAGCCCGACCTTGTTCATGGCGATGCTGATCGCCAGCATGCCGAAGATCAGCGACAGTATCTTCCAGTCGATGGCCTTGTAGGCATCCTCCACATCCAGGCAGCCGGTAGCCACCACCACGGCGGCGGCAATGATCGCCAGCCCCTCGATAGGCATGACACCCATGGCGGCCAGGCTCATCACCGCAACGACCGCCGCAATGGCAATGGGCGCCTTGCTCCGGCGGTAAGCCCGCTCCTGCACGGTGTTGAGACTGATCAGGTCACCGTTGTCGGCAAACTTGCGGATCTGTGCGGGCGACCCCTCAACCAGCATCACATCACCGAACTGCAGCTCGAAGTCATCCAGGTTGTCCTGGATGTGCTCGTCCTGGCGGTGCACGGCCAATACATGGATGCCGTAACGGGCGGTCAGGTTGAGGTCGCGCATGGGACGGTTGATATAGCGCGAGCTGCGCGCCACCACGGCTTCGGCCAGCACCACATCCCGGGTGGAGATGGTCTCGAAACGCTGGTCGCGGTTGAATTCGAGTACGCCGGTGTGGCGCAGCTCGACGAAGTCCCGCATGCCGGCATGCAGGATAAGACGATCCCCGGCCTGCAGGGTGGTGGTATTGATCGGTGTGGACAGTTCATCCTCGCCGCGGAAGATCTTCAGCACCTTGATTCCGCTGTCGCCGTTGAGCTGGGCGTCGGCAATGGTTCTGTCGACCACGGGCGAGCCCTGGGGCACCAGCAGCTCGGTCATGAAAGTACGGCTGCGCTGGGGACGCAGACGCTCGGAGAGGCTGTCGCGATCGGGAAGCAGGCGTTTGCCGAACAGCATGATGAAGGTCAGACCGATGGCCGCATAGATGGCGCCGGCCAGGGAAATTTCGAACATGCCGAAGGGGGCCATGCCCTGCTGGCGTGCTACGCCGTCAACCAGAATGTTGGTCGAGGTGCCGATCATGGTCATGGTGCCGCCCAGGATGGTGGCATAGGACAGGGGGATCAGGAGTTTCGAGGCCTTGCTGCCGACCCGCGCCGCCAGCGTGACCGCCACCGGGGTGAGGATGGCCACCACGGGCGTATTGTTGATGAAGGTGGACAGCAGCATGGCGGTGAGCAGCAGGGCAAACAGCATGCGGGTAGGGCTGGTGCCGCCGATGCGGGCAAGTATGCTGCCGAGTCGTTCGACGCAGCCGGTACGCTCCAGCGCGGCGGAGAGAACAAACATGCAGGCAATGGTGATGGGGGCGCTGTTGGACAGGACGCCGAGAACCTCGGCCGGGGTCAGCAGGGTGCTGGCCAGCAGAACGGCCACGGCAATGCCCACCACGATATCCGGGCTGAATTTTTCCCGGACGAAGGCATACATGACCCAGCACAGCAGGGCGGCCACGCCCAGCATGGAGAGTGTTTCCCAGTTCATCGGCAACCTGAATCTCGTGTGAGGTATCGGTTCCGCACCGGGAACCAAGCTGCCGCTACCCTAAAGGTTGAGCCTTAGTCTGTCCAAGATCTGAAAATGATTTTGTTATTCTTTTGTGGAATAAGTGGCGTAGGAGATTTCAGGAGGAACAGCTGATTTCCAGCCGTCGGCCCCAGTCCGGCGGGGAAGCGGCATAGGCTTCCAGTCCCGGCACCCGGGTGAACGGCTCACGCAGTATCTGGTGCAGGCGCCGTACTTCGCTGAAGTCTTCCTGCTCAGCAGCACTGATGGCCTGCTGGGCCAGATAGTTGCGCAATACATACACCGGGTTGCACAGCAGGCGACCGGCCAGCGCGCTGGTGTCCATTGCCTGCCGGGCCCGGTGACGGACCAGCCAGTCGTCTGCGGCGTCGCGGTCGATGAAGTGATCGCGGCTTGCCGGGTCATCCTCGGCCAGCAGGCGCAGCGTCAAATGGTAGTCTGCGGCGCTGGCCTGCATCAGCCCGAGCAGCTCTGCGAGCAGAGCGTCATCCCCCGGTTGCTCGCCGGCCCAGCCCAGGCGGGCATGCATCAACCGCCGATATTCGGCCTCGTAGAGCGGCATGATCTGACCCAGCTCGGTCTTCAGCGTCTCCACATCCAGGAAGGGCACCAGCGCCTGAGCCAGGCAGGCCAGGTTCCAGTGGGCGATCACCGGCTGGCGGTTGAAGGCGTAGCGACCGGCGTCATCGGAATGGTTGCAGATGTGTCCGGCGTCATAGTCGTCGAGAAAGGCATAGGGGCCGAAATCGAAGGTGATGCCCAGAATCGACATGTTGTCGGTATTCATTACCCCATGGCAGAAACCATAGGCCTGCCAGCGCGCCACCATGTGCATGGTGCGCCGCGCAACCTCGCGGAACATGGCGAGCAGAGGCTGTTCTGCCTGCTGGCAATGGGGGTAGCAGGTCTGCAGGGTGAAATCGATCAGTTGGCGCAGTTCGTCCAGCTGGTCGGTGTAGTAAAAAAACTCGAAATGCCCGAAGCGGATATGCGAGGGCGCCAGTCGCAGCAGCATGGCGGCCCGTTCCATGCGCTCCCGGCGCACCGGGTTATCACCCAGGGTAACGCACAGCGCACGGCTGCTGGGGATGCCCAGCGCCGGCAGGGCTTCGGAGGCCAGAAACTCGCGGATCGACGAGCGCAGGACTGCGCGCCCATCACCCATCCGCGAGTACGGAGTGCTGCCGGCACCCTTCAGATGCAGGTCCCAGTGCTCACCACGATCGTTGACCACCTCACCCAGCAGCAGCCCGCGGCCGTCCCCCAGCTGGGGGTTGTAGATGCCGAACTGATGTCCCGAATACACCATGGCCCGGGGCTCGGCGTCCCGCCACAGCGTCCGGCCGGAAAACAGTTCGGTGAACAGCGGGTTGTCTGCCTCTGCCGGATCCAGCCCCAGGAGCTCGGCCGCCTCGCTGCTGGCGACCACCAGCCGGGGGTTGCTCAACGGCTCGGGCATGACCGCAGTGGAAAAGCGGTCACCCAGGCGGGCGAAGCGGTTGTCGAATTGCAGGTCTGCCAGTGTCGTCATGGGTATGCCAAAGGGGGAGAGGTCAGACCATGCTGCCTGTGTTATGGACCCGTATCAAGCGGTGTAATGGGCGGGCTTTTTCGTTGACTGGCTGGTCAGCGGCACATTAGTGTCAAACGTCTGTATGAATGACATACAACGCCATTGCACCGGAGATGATGATGCCCAGCTATAACGCCCCCCTGCGCGACATGCGCTTTGTCATGGACGAGGTTTTCGACTTTGCCGGCAGCTATGCTGCCCACGGCCTGACCGACGCCACCCCGGATCTGGTTGACGCAGTACTGGAGGAGAGTGCCAAGTTCGCTTCCGAGGTGCTGGCGCCGCTGAACCGCACCGGTGACGAAGAGGGCTGCCACTTCGAGGACGGGGTGGTGACCACACCCAAGGGCTTCAAGGAAGCCTACCAGCAGTACGTGGAGAACGGCTGGGCAGCCATGAGCGGGCCGGTGGAGTACGGCGGCCAGGGACTGCCCGCCTCCCTGGGCCTGGTGGTCAACGAGATGACCGCATCGGCCAACTATGCCTGGAACATGTATCCCGGTCTGACCCATGGTTGTGCCGCGGCTATCCGCGCCCACGGTACTCCGGAGCAGAAGCAGCTGTACCTGAACAAGCTGGTGCCCGGTTACTGGACCGGCACCATGTGTCTGACCGAGCCGCACTGCGGTACCGATCTGGGTCTGATCAAGACCCGTGCAGTGCCTCAGCCTGACGGCACCTACGCGGTCACCGGCACCAAGATCTTCATTTCTTCCGGCGAGCACGACCTGGCGGAGAACATCGTCCACCTGGTGCTGGCCAAGCTGCCCGACGCCCCGGAAGGCACCAAGGGAATCTCGCTGTTCATCGTGCCCAAGTTCCTGCCCGACGCCAACGGCGAGGTCGGCGAGCGCAATGCGGTCAAGTGCGGCTCCATCGAGCACAAGATGGGCATCAAGGCGTCGGCCACCTGCGTGATGAACTTCGATGGCGCCACCGGCTTTCTGATCGGCGAGATCAACAAGGGTCTGGCCTGCATGTTCACCATGATGAACAGTGCCCGCCTGGGTACCGGCATGCAGGGGCTGTGTCATGGCGAAGTGTCCTACCAGAATGCCCTGGCCTACGCCAAGGACCGTCTGCAGATGCGCTCGCCGTCCGGTCCCGCCGAACCCGGCAAGCCGGCCGATCCCATTATCGTGCATCCTGATGTGCGCCGCATGCTGCTGACCATGAAGGCGTTCAACGAGGGCAACCGCGCGCTGGCCTATTACACCGCCCAGCTGCTCGACAACGCCCACTATTCGAAGGATGAGGCCGTGCGTGCCGATGCCGAGGACCAGCTCGCCTTCCTCACCCCCATCTGCAAGGCCTTCATGACCGAAACCGGCCTGGAAACCACCCTGCTCGGCATGCAGGTGTTCGGCGGCCATGGCTACATCCGCGAGTGGGGTCAGGAACAGCAGGTACGTGATTGCCGTATCGCTCCCATCTATGAAGGGACCAACGGCATCCAGGCGCTGGACCTCCTGGGCCGCAAGGTGCTGATGAGCCAGGGCAAGCTGCTGCGCGCCTTCAGCAAGCAGGTTCACCTGTTCTGCCAGAGCCACGAGGGCCATGCCCAGCTTGGCGGCTATGTGGCTGATCTGGTCAGGCTGAACAAGCAGTGGGGCGACCTGACCCAGCAGATCGCGGTCCGTTCCATGCAGAACCGTGAGGAAGTCGGCGCAGCGGCCATGGACTTCCTGATGTTCTCCGGTTATGTCATCCACGCTTTCTTCTGGCTGAAGATGGCCGTGGTAGCTCAGCAGAAACTGGACGCCGGTACCAGCGAACAGGGCTTCTATCAGGCCAAGCTGGCGACCCAGCAGTTCTACTTCAAGCGTCTGCTGCCCCGCGCCCAGGCCCACGTGGCCGCCCTCGAGGCGGGTGCCGACAGCCTGATGCAGCTGGGCGCGGAGCACTTCTGATCCATTGATATCAGGCTCCCGGCCATCAAGGTCTGCGTCCGCAATCGGGCGCAGGCCTTTTTTATTGGGTGGCTCCGACGGCGGCCTCGCGCAAAGCGAAATATGACTAATGGATAAGAAAAAGTCATAACAAGACGCTATCGTTTGAAAAGTTCTCAGACTACAATCAGGCCACTGATCCGGCTGAGCCGGCTTCTTATTGATTGCTGAGGAGTTACCATGGCTGAGTACCAAGCCCCCCTGCGTGATATCCGCTTTGTGCTGAACGAGGTCTTTGAAGCTGACAAGCTGTGGCAGAGCCTGCCAGGCCTGGAAGGCGCCATCGATGCCGAGACTGCCGATGCCATGCTGGAAGAGGCCGGCAAGATCACCTCGCAGACCATAGCCCCGCTGAACCGCAACGGCGATGAACAGGGAGCGGTGTGGAACGACGGCCAGGTGACCACCCCCGACGGATTCAGGGAGGCTTATGCCACCTATGCCGCAGGCGGCTGGGTCGGTCTGGGCGGTAACCCGGAATTCGGCGGCATGGGCATGCCCAAGACCCTCGGCGTACAGGTCGAGGAGATGCTCTATGGCGCCAACAGCAGCTTCGCCCTCTACATCGCCCTCACTGCCGGCAGCACCCTGGCGCTGGATGCCCATGGCAGCGAGGAACTGAAGCAGAAATACCTGCCCAACATGTATGCCGGCAACTGGGCGGGCACCATGTGCCTGACCGAGCCCCACGCGGGCACCGATCTGGGCATCATCCGTACCCGCGCCGTGCCCGAAGCCGACGGCAGCTACTCGGTCACCGGTACCAAGATCTTCATCACCGGCGGTGAGCATGACCTGACCGAGAACATCATTCACCTGGTGCTGGCCAAGCTGCCCGATGCGCCGGCCGGTCCCAAGGGAATCTCCCTGTTTCTGGTGCCCAAGTTCCTGGTCAACGAGGACGGCAGCCTGGGCGAGCGCAACGCCGTGAGCTGTGGCTCCATCGAACACAAGATGGGCATCAAGGGCTCGGCGACCTGCGTGATGAATTTCGATGGGGCCAGGGGCTATCTCATCGGTGAGCTGAACAAGGGGCTCAATGCCATGTTCACCATGATGAACTATGAGCGCCTGTCCATTGGCATTCAGGGTATCGGCTGCGCCGAGGCCTCCTACCAGAGCGCTGTGGCCTACGCCCGCGAACGTATCCAGAGCCGTGCGCCGACCGGTGCGGTGCAGCCGGACAAAGCCGCCGACCCCATCATCGTGCACCCGGATGTGCGCCGCATGCTGCTGACCATGAAGGCCATGACCGAGGGCAGCCGGGCGTTCTCCACCTATGTGGGCATGCAGCTGGATATCAGCAAGTTTGCCGAGGACGAGGCGATCCGCCGCAAGGGCGAGGATCTGGTAGCCCTGCTGACGCCGGTCGCCAAGGCCTTCTTCACCGATGTCGGGTTCGAGAACTGTGTTCACGGCCAGCAGGTTTTCGGTGGCCATGGCTACATCCGCGAGTGGGGTCAGGAGCAGCTGGTACGTGACGTCCGCATCGCCCAGATCTATGAAGGTACCAACGGTATCCAGGCGCTGGATCTGATGGGGCGCAAGACAGTGGCCAACGGCGGCGCTTATTTCAAGGTATTTGCCGACGAGATCCGCGGTTTCATCGCCGACAACGACGCCGGCGAGATGCAGGAGTTCGTGCAGCCCCTGGCGGCGGCACTGGACAATCTGCAGCAGCTGACCGATCTGGTGATCGAGCGCAGCCGCGCCAACCCCAATGAAATCGGCGCGGCCTCGGTCGAGTACCTGCATGCCTTCGGTTACACCGCCTACGCCTACATGTGGGCACGCATGGCCAGGGTTGCGCTGGACGCAGCAGAGGACGCCGACGGCTTCTATCAGGCCAAGCTGGGTACTGCCCGGTTCTTCTTCAAACGCCTGCTGCCGCGCATCCATTCGCTCAGCGAAGCGGTCCGGGCCGGCAGTGAAGTATTGTTCGAGCTGGACGCGACCCAGTTCTGATTGACGGCGTCGGGTAGGAAAAGGCGTACAGAAGATAGTGGCAATCACCTCTATGTACGCCTGGCCCTCCTGCCTAATATGGCAACTGCAGGGACGCGGCGCAGGAAGCGCAAGGCACTGAAAGGGACGCAGGGACAGTCACAGGATGTGACCAGCGTTACGGAAGACCAGGACGTTATTCTGCAAAATCCCCGCAGGCAGGGTGGTGTTTACACCGCTCTGCCTGCGGGGTTTTCTGTTTCTGGCCTCCCGCCCACCCCTCGGTACTGCAGCCGCTCGTGGTAGACTGATGCTCTTCGGACCCTCTGGTCCCGGTTCCATGGCTGCAGGGGAGGGCTGCGATTGTTCTCACTCAAACGCAAGGGCGATTATCGGCTGCAGTTGACCCGCACCCTGAAGAAGCCCGGGCGTTATACCCTCGAGCTCTACCTGTTCACACCCCACGAGAGCAACTTCGCTGCCTGGACCCTGACGGAGCAGCAATTCTACTTCCGTGCCATGCTGCACCGCTTCGGCCTGCTCGGGCTGCCCGCCCAGGACCGGCTCAGCAAGGATGACAGCAGCTTTGCCCTGTTGTCGCCCCATTACGAGATCACCTACGGCTCCTGGCTGTTCCGCTATACCGCCTCGATGGATCGACTTCGCCAGCAACTGCAGAGTACCGGCGTGGCCAATGCCGAGACCATTGCACGGGGCCTGCGCCTGAGCGAGACCTACGCCCTGCGGCTGCGCCGCACCGTCCCGGAGCAGAGCGGCCAGCAACGCTATTTCCGGCAGATGGATATCTATTTTTCCTGGTATGCCGAACAGTTCCTGCTCGAATGCATGACGCTGGAAGGCTATCAGGAGCTGGACAGTGATCTGCGCGAGTCGGTGCGCGAATTCCTGCTGGAGGAATACCGCATACGCAAGGAGCGGGAGTACCTGGCGGACTTCCATGGCAAGCCGACCCGGGTGTGGAATCGCATGAGTCTGTATCACCGGTTGCTCGAATACCCGGTTCTGCTGCGGGCCAAGCTGACGGAGCTGGGCTCGGCAACCCGCAAGCTGGTCAAGGCAGCCAATACCACCCTGATCATGGGGCTGTTCACCTACGTGCTGTTCAATGCGCGCAGCGCCAGTCACCTGTCGATCACCCTGCTGCTGGGTATCGCACTGATCTACGGCATCCGGGATCTGCTGCGCGATGACCTCAATACCCTGGTTACCAGTTGGCTGCGCAAGGGCCGGCCACGCTGGAAAAGCCGTCTGCTGATGCCCTACACCCACAAGTCCATGGCCCAGCAGCTGATCTGGCTGGACTACTGCAAGGTCACGGACCTGCCGCGCGAGATAGCCGAACACTCGGGCAAGTGGGCGGGGGAAGACAGACACATAGTGCGCTACCGTACCCAGCTGTATCTGGACAGGGACGCACTGGAGCAGAACGAGATACAGGAGCGGCTGAACCTGGATTGCGAGCCGCTGTGCGAGCTGATCGAGCCGACCCGCAACCGCCTGTTTGCGCCGGCCGGTGAGGAGGATCCCTTCGCTGCGGTGGATGCCCATCCGATCGAGAAGCAGCACGACTATAATCTGCTGCTGGTGGCAACCGAAGCGGATCAGGATTATTCCACGGCCCAGCGCTGGCGCCTGCGACTGGGGGCCAATGGCATCGTCGAGTGCGAGGCCAAGAAAATCAACTGGCCTTCGCCGGAGGAGCAGCAGCGGCTACCCTGGTACCGGCGCATGCTCATCCGTCTGGGGCGCGGCTGAGGGAATTTTCCGCTACCGCCAGGGTCTTGAGAGTAGTGTTTCAGCGGCACTATCTCGGCGGGATCGCCGCTCTTCAGTCAGGATAGGGACGGTGAATGAATTTCAGCTTCTTCCCGGGGTGGCCCGGCGCGTTGCTTCTGCTTACGTTGACCCTGCTCGGGGCCTGCAGCGTGGCACCCCCAGCGGAGCCGCAGCTGCCCTTTGACCTGCCTGATCGTTTCGACTCTTCCCTCGTCGAGCCTTTTCAGCCCACCGAACGCTGGTGGACCGAGTTCGAGGATCCGCTGCTGGAATCTTTCGTCGATTCCGCTCTGGTACGCAATCCCGGTGTAGCCCAGGCGCTGGCGAGGGCCAGTGTGGCCGAGGCGCGGGTCAGGCTGAACCGGGGGGAGCGGCTTCCCCAGGCCGGTATCGGATTCACCAGTGCCAGACAGCGACAGAACATGGGCAGCATGGCCGGGCCCCTGGGCGAGTTTGTCGATGACGAGCTGAGCTTCATCAGCAACAACCACAATGCTTCCCTGGACGTCAGCTGGGAGCTGGATTTGTGGGGCCGCCTGGCCGCCGCCAGCTCCGCAGCCCAGGCCGAGTTCCTGGCCAGTGCCGAGCAGCTGCGTGGGGCGCGCCAGTCGGTCGCCGCCCAGGTGGTGCAGCTGTACTACGACGTGGTGCACGCCCGGGCCCAGGAGGAGTTGTCGGCGCGCACCGTCGATACCCTGGCCGAAATGGCCAGGCAGATCAGCAACCGGGTCGATGTGGGTATCGCCTCGCCGGCTGATGCGATGTTGGCGGAGGCCAATCTCGGCTCGGCCCGGGCCGGACTGGAGCAGCGCCGTGAGGCACTGGCGCGCATCCGCCGGCAGCTGGATGTATTGCTCGGCTATTACCCCAGCGGCGCGCTGACTACCGCCGAGGTGCTGCCCGAGGTGCCCGCGCGCCCGGCCGCCGGCGTGCCCGCCGAGCTGCTGGAGCGCCGCCCGGATGTGCGTGCCGCCGAGCTGGCCCTGCGGGCGGCGGGGTACCAGTTGGGTGCGGCGGAGCGTTCCTTCCTGCCCAGTCTGGCCCTGACCGGCTCGGCGGGGTACAGCAGCGACCAGCTGTCCGGCCTGTTCGACAGCAGCAATCTGGTCTGGTCCATCGCCGGTCAGCTGATGCAACCGATCTTCCAGGGCGGCAGGCTGGTGGCCCAGGTGGACATTGCCGAGGGGCAGCAGAGCGAGGCGCTGCACAGCTATGTGGAAACCGCGCTCAATGCCCTGGCCGAAGTGGAGAGCCTGCTCGCCGTGGACGATCTTCTGGCCCGGCGCGAGGACAGCCTCGATGCCTCCGCGACGGCTGCCGAGGAGGCGGTACGGGTGTCCTACAACCGTTACCAGCAGGGCATAGACCCCTTTCTCAATGTGCTCGAGAGTCAGCAACGCGCCCTTGACGGGCGCAGCGCCTACATCAGTGCCCGGCATGCCCGGATTGAAAATCGCATCTCCCTGCATCTGGCCCTCGGCGGTGGCTTCGAACCCCGCATCGAGGCCGCCGAACCTGCCCCCCAGGACACCCCAGTCAGGACCGCCGATCGCCCATGAAGACATTCAACGCCACCCGCCCTCGCCTGTATCTGCTGCTGACCGGAGTCCTGCTCGTTGCCGGGTGCGGGGGCGGCAGCGAACCGGAGCAGGCCGCCGAGCAGACCGGTCAGGACAGCGTCGGCCAGGCACGACCGGTCAGTGTCCGGGTGACGGCGGTGGAGCCGCGCACCCTGCAGTCCTGGGTCTACAGTCAGGGTACCGCCCGATCCAGACAGCGCGAATTTCTCACTTTCACCCAGCAGGGAACCGTGTCCTACGTGGATCCGGAGCTGCGTGTGGGCAGCCCGGTGAAGAAGGGGCAGCTGATCGCCCACCAGGCCCCGGACAGGGTGCAGGCGGAGCTGCAGGCGGCCCGTGCAGCCCTCGCCGAGGCCGAGGCCAACCTGGCGCTGGCCGAGGTGACCCGGCGGCGTTACGAGACGCTGATCGAGCAGCGCTCGGCCTCGCGGCAGGAGCTGGATCAGGCAGTGGTGCAGGTGGAGCAGGCCAAGGCCATTCGCGACAACAGCAAGGCCCAGCTGGCCCAGTCGCAGCTGACCGTCGACGAGTCCAGACTGGTATCGCCCATCGATGGCGTACTGGCGCGACTGAACGTGGAGCAGGGGCGCTATTTCAACCCCAGCGTGGTGCAGACCAATACCGAGCAGAATGCCCTGCGTACCGTCCCTGCGCTGGTAATAGATCCTGATCGTTTCGAAGTGCGGGTGGACCTGCCGTCCTATGTCTACCGGCAGATTGCTGTCGGAGCCCGGGCGGTGATCGGCGATACGCCCCCCCGGGACGGGCAGGGCATGGACCCGTTGCAGCGCGAACAGCAGGTGCTGGGCAAGGTGCATGCGGTGAGCCCCTCGCTGGACCCGGAAACCCGCACCTTCGAAGTGATAGTTCATACCGAAGGTGACAATCCTCGACTGCAGGACGGCGAGTTCGTCGCGGTGTGGATTGCCCGTCCGCCGGAGCACGAGGTGCTGAGTGTGCCGCTGGAAGCGCTGCGCTACCGCAACGACCAGTCCTTCGTGCTGGTTCTGAACGAGGACACCGGGCGGGTCAGCGAGCGTCGGGTCGAGCTCGGCCAGCAGGCCGGCGCCTACCGGGCGGTGACCGAGGGGCTGGAGCAGGGCGAGCTGGTGGTAACCGATGGACGCGCCGCGCTCAACGACGGCCAGCCGGTTCGGGTTCTGGATACGGACGGAGCGCAGCCATGACCGAGCCTGATCAGCACCGGGCCGGGGATGGCGCAGAGGTGCCAGTGGAGACCGAGGAGGTGCGCAGCGCGCACCCGCTCGCACGCTTCTTCTTCCTGCAGCCGGTGTTTGGCATTCTGCTGCTGGTGACCCTGGCTCTGGGGGGCTGGATGGCCTACCTGCAGCTGGTCAAGGAGTCGTTGCCCGATCTGGACATTCCCCAGGCCACCATCACCACCGCCTGGCCGGGCGCCGACCCGCGCACCATCGAGGAGCAGGTCACCGATATCATCGAGGACGAGGTGACCACCCTGGAGGGCGTACGCCGGGTGGACAGCGCCTCCTACGACTCCTTCTCGGTGATTTCGGTGGAGTTCGACGCCTCCATCGACCCGGTGGACGCCATGACCCGGCTGCGTGCCGCCGTGGCGGATGCCGAGGCGGAGCTGCCGGACGAGGTGGACCGCCCGGCGATCGAACAGGCCTCCGTGGACCAGCTGCCGATTCTTACCTTCACCCTGCACGGGGATATCGGCTCGGCCACCATGAACCAGCAGGCCAGACGTATCCGCGATACGCTGGAACGGCTGCCCGGGGTCAACGAAGTCAACATCGGCGGTGAACGCGAGGAGATAGTGCAGATACTCCTGCGTCCCGAGCGGATGCTGGCGCTCGGGCTGTCCCCCTCCGCCGTGCGCAATGCCGTGCAACAGGCCAACGTGGAGCAACCCTTCGGCGAGATTCACAGTGACGACATCGGTGCCGTGGTTCGCCTGGAGGGCCGGTTCCGCGACGTGGATGATCTGCGTGCCCTGCCGGTGGCCCGCCTCAGCGGTGTGGGCGCAGGGCGCCCGATACGTCTTGATGAGGTCGCCACCGTCCGGCGCATGCAGGAAACCGAAACCAGCCGGGCCTTCTTCAGCGGAGAGGGCGGGACCTACGCCCAGTCCCTGGAGATGTCGGTGCGCAAGACCCCGGGTGCCGATACGGTCAACCTGGTGGCCACCCTGCGTGAGGCTCTGGAGGACATGCGCAACCAGGGCAGCTGGCCGTCCGGGCTGGACTACACCGTCACCCAGGATGAGGCCGAGCAGATATGGGACTCGCTGTCCGATGTCTTCGTCAGTGCGCTGCAGACCATGGTGGTGGTCTTTGCCATCCTGCTGCTGACCATCGCCTGGCGCGAGGCGATCATTGCCGGCCTGTCGGTGCCCGTCACCTTCGCCGGGGTGCTGCTGGTCATCTGGCTGATGGGGTATTCGCTCAACGAGCTGGTGATCATCGGCATGGTGATCGCGCTGGTGATGATTGTCGATGTGTTCATCATTCTGCTGGAGGGCCTGCACGACGAGATCTACAACGGCGGCAAGACCTTCGGCCAGGGCGTGCTCGCCACCGTCAGCCGCTATGGTCTGCCGGCCTTCGCCGCACAGATCACCACCATACTGGCGCTGGCCCCGCTGATGTCCATCAGTGGCACTGTCGGCGAGTTCATCCGGGTGCTGCCGACCACCACCGTGGTCTGTCTGGTACTGGCTTTCATCGTCGCCATGCTCTGTACCCTGCCGCTGTCCCGGGCGCTGCTCGGGAAACAGCGGCCGGCGACGCAGGCCGAGCGCCAGGGCCTGTCGGACCGGGTTACCGCCCGGGCGGTGAGCACGCTCGAAAGCTGGAATGCGCGCTGGGTCGTCGCCAGCCGGCGTCGGGCCTGGCTCTGGGTGCTGGCGGCGCTGGGGGTATTCTTCCTGTCGATGCTGGCCTTCAGTCAGGCCCGCGTCGAACTCTTCCCGCCCACGGACGGTGAGCGGCTGGGGATCAACATAGAGCTGCCGCCGACCACCCAGCTGGCCGGCTCCCAGGTCATTGCCGACGAGGTGGGCGAGATGCTGCGCGGCAAGCCGTACTTCGAGAGCGTGGTCAAGCTGGTCGGGCTCAAGAGTCCCTTCGCCAGCGGCTCCATGGCGGCCAACCTGCAACCCAGCGAGGCCGAGAACTATATCGGCTTCTCCGCCATTTTCCGGCCGCTGGACGAGCGTGACGCGACATCCTACGAGCTGGCCGACGCCCTGCGCCAGGAGCTTTCCGATTATCTGGAACAGCGGGTGGCGGCGGCGCAGCTGCTGGTGGTGGCCGAATCCAGCAGCCCGACCACCGGCGACCCCATCGAGATCCAGCTGATCGGCGCGGACATGGATGAGCTGCAGCGGCTGTCCCGTCAGGTTCAGACCCTGCTGGCCGAGCTGGATGGGGTGGTGGATGTCCGGGACAATATCGGCATGCTCAAGCCCCAGCTGGCGCTGCAGCCCGACCGGGAGGCGGCGGACTTCTTCGGCATAGACCATGGGGATCTGGCCTCCCAGCTGCGCATTGCATTCAGCTCGGACGAGATAGGGTTGTTCGTCACCGGTGATGAGGACGATGACATAGATATCCGTCTGGGTACCGAATGGCCCAGCCGTCCCGGTGAGGCGGGCGGCCCGCGCAATATCGAGGAGCTGTCCCGGGTGCGGGTCTTCACCCAGGACGGCCGCTCCATTGACATGCGTCAGCTGCTCAAACCGAGCCAGTCCGAGGCGGCCATCGCCATTTCCCACGTCAACGGCGAGCGCGCCATCACTGTCATGGGCAAGAACGAGGGCCGCACCGTCGGCGAGATCATGGCCGAGCTGCAGCCGCGGCTGGACGAGATTCAGGCGGACTGGCCGGCGGGTTACCGTACCGTGATCGGGGGTGAGGCGGCCGATACCAGCGAGACCTTCGGTTCGGCCCTGATCGCGCTGGTCATCGCCATAGTGCTGGTGGTGGGGGTGCTGGTGATCCTGTTCAACAGTTTCCGCCAGGCCTTCATCATCTTCGCCACCATGCCGCTGGCGATCATAGGCACAGCCCTGGGGTTCTGGGCCTTTGATATCACCTTCAGCTTCTTTGCCATGATTGGCCTGGTGTCGCTGATCGGCATCGCCATCAACAACGGCATCATCATGGTCGACACCATGAACAGCTTCATCAGGGAGGGGATGGGGATTGCCGAGGCCGCCGCCGCCGGCTCGGCCCGACGTCTGCGCCCGTTGCTGACCACCGCTGTGACCACCATCATCGGGCTGGTGCCGCTGGCCGTCAGCAGCGCCTTCTACCGGCCGCTGACGCTGGTCATCATTTTCGGACTGATTTCGGTGTCGGTGCTGGCACTCTTCGTGGTGCCGGCGCTGTATCTGCTGCTGACGCCACGGGACGCAGGTCAGCCGAAGGTGCTGGACTGAGGCAGGCAATGGCGGCCCCGCCGGGGCCGCCACAGATCAGCGGGATTACCTGATGTCGGGGTAGGGCAGACCGACGTAGTTCTCGGCGATGGTGGTCTGACCCGCCACCGAACCGACGAAGTAGTCCAGCTCGCTGCTCTGGATGCGCTGGCTGAAGTCGTCCATGTCCGGGAACTGGTGCAGCATGGAGGTCATCCACCAGGAGAAGCGCTCGGCCTTCCAGATGCGCTCCAGACAGAACTCGGAGTAGCGCTCCAGCAGGTCGGTACGGCCTTCCTGATACACCTTCACCAGAATGCGGTACAGGCTGTTCACGTCGCTGGCAGCCAGGTTCAGACCCTTGGCACCGGTGGGCGGAACGATGTGGGCGGCGTCGCCGACCAGGAACAGCCGGCCATACTGCATGGGCTCGACCACGAAGCTGCGCAGCGGGGCGATGCTCTTCTCCAGCGACGGGCCGGTAACCAGCTTTGCTGCCACCTCGTCAGGCAGGCGGCGCTTGAGCTCTTCCCAGAAGCGCTCATCACTCCAGTCCTCGACCTTCTCGGCCAGGTTGACCTGCAGGTAGTAGCGCGAACGGGTCGCCGAGCGCATGCTGCACAGGACGAAACCACGTTCATGGTTCAGATAGATCAGTTCATCGCTGACCGGCGGAGTGTCGGACAGCAGACCCAGCCAGCCGAAGGGGTAGACCCGCTCGAAGGTCTTGATCGAGTCTTCCGGAATGGAGCGGCGGGCCACACCGTGGAAACCGTCGCAGCCGGCGATGTAGTCGCAGTCCAGGCGAACCTGCTGGCCTTCATGGGTGAAGGTCAGGTAGGGTTTGTCGCTCTTGGCGTCATGAATGGCCACATCCGGTACCTGGTACAGGGTGGTCTGACCGCTGGCGGCGCGGGCTTCCATCAGGTCGCGGGTGATCTCGGTCTGACCGTACACCATGACGGTCTTGCCTCCGGTCAGCTCCTTCAGGTCCAGGCGCTCGCTGCGGCCTTCAAAGGCGATTTCGATGCCGTCGTGGACGATGCCTTCACGGTCCATACGCTCGCTGGCGCCGGCTTCACGCAGCAGATCGACCATGCCCTGCTCGAGAATGCCGGCACGGATACGTCCCAGAACATAGTCCGGGGACTGGCGTTCAATGATGATGTTGTCGATACCGGCCTTGTGCAGCAGTTGACCCAGCAGCAATCCGCTGGGGCCGGCTCCGATGATGGCGACTTGTGTTTTCATGGCTCACCTCTAGTTATCATTATCTGAATCTGATTGTTTTATATATTTCGTTGAATGTGGGCCGCCGAGAAGGCAGTATCAGATTCAGTACTTGTACTTTTCGAGGATTTCACATGAATGCAATAAAGGAGGTGCCGGTCTTCAAGCTGTATGGCGAGACGGTCAACTGGTCGGCACCCGACCTGTTGCATATGGAGTCCATCGCCGAACGCAGCGTGCTGCATGACTGGCATATCCACCCGCATCAGCATGCCGACCTGGTCCAGGTGCTCTATGTACAGCATGGCCACGCCACGCTGGACATCGAGGGCCGGGAGCTGAGTTTCCGCCAGCCGGCGCTGCAGGTGGTGCCCCCGCTCTGCGTACATGGCTTCCGCTTTGCCGAGGATGTGAATGGCTTCATCCTCAGCCTGGCGCTGCCCCTGGTGGAGGACTCGGCGCAGACCATGGGTACCCGGCTGCTGACCTCGCCCCATTGCCATCTGCTGGAGCACGACGACCATCTGTTCATGACCAGTCTGTTCGAACGACTGTGGCTGGACTATCAGGGTCGGGAGGAGGGGCGCGATGCCATGCTGGCCTCGCTGGTCAAGGTATTGCTGATCTGGTTGCACCGGCGCGAGCGGGAGACCAGCGGCATCCGCAGCAGCCTGGACCGGGGCGAGGAGTACGTCGCCCGTTTTCTAGAACTGCTCGAGCAGCATTTCCGTGAACACTGGCCCATCGAGCGTTATGCCAGCCAGCTGAAGATCAGCACCCCGCACCTCAATTCCCTGTGCCGACGGCTGTGCCATCAGTCCGCTCTGCAGGTGGTGCATCAGCGACTGGTGCTGGAGGCCAAGCGCTGTCTGGTCTACACCAGCATGACGGTGAGCGAGGTGTCCGACAGTCTGGGCTTTACCGAGCCGGCGTACTTCTCGCGCTTCTTCAAGCGTTATACCGGGGTGCCTCCCCGGGAGTTCCGCCTGCATGGCGGCAGGCAGGGCATCAATGAATCCCGATAACCGCATCAAGCTCAGGCACCTGCACTGCTTCCTGGAGGTTGCCCGTCAGGGCAGCGTCCAGCGCGCGGCTGATGCCCTGGCGATCAGCCAGCCGGCGGTGTCCAAGACCCTGCGCGAACTCGAGGAGCTGCTGTGCAACCGGCTGTTCGAGCGCAACCGCCAGGGGGTGGTGCTGACCGAGGCCGGTACGGCTTTCCTGCACGTGGCCGGCCCAAGTCTGCAGGCGCTGCGCCGGGGCATCGAGAATCTGCGCAGCGACGAGTTCAAGGCCGGGGAGCTGCGTCTGGGGGTGCTGTCCTCGGTGGAGACCTGGCTGATGCCGGAGATCATCAGTCGTCTGCACCTGCATCACCAGGGCTTGCGCATCAGCGTGCAGAACGGCCCCGCTGTCTACCTGCTGGGGCTGCTGCGCAGCGGCGAGGTAGACCTGGTGGTGGGGCGCCTGAGCGACAGTCCCCACTTGGCCGGATTGCAGTTCGAACACCTCTATGGTGATGAGCTCAGGTTCGTAGTCGCACCCGGACATCCGCTGCAGAATTGCTCCAGTGATCTGCTGCCGGGGCGGCTGGCGGACTTTCCCATGGTACTGCCGCTGCCCGGCACCACCATCCGCCAGCACGCCGACAGCCTGCTGCTGCAGACCGGTGCGCGACTGCCGATCCGTTGCCTGGAAACCCTGTCCAATACACTGGCCCGGCGCTATGCGCTGACCGCTCAGGCAGTGTGGATCGCACCCCATGATGCGGTGCGCGAGGATCTGGCCGGCGGGTTGCTGCGGGCGCTGGCCATTCCCGCCAACCTGGCCGGCGGTTCCATCGGCGTATGCACCAATCCCATGATGCACCAGAGTGTGGCGTTGCAGTGGTGTCTGGAGGAGCTGAGAACGCTGGCGACCCACAACATGTCATAACCATACGGTTATGTGAGGGCGACGTGATTTCATTGGCTTCTCCCTGCCCCGCCGGACAGAATGCCGGCAGGCAACAGGAGAATGACCATGCACTCAGATCAAGAAAGCCGTTTTGTTATACGTGACCGTAACGGTCGTCATCCCAAGGCATACTTCCCCGACTACAAGACCTCCATCACCCGCTCCCCGCGCCAGGCGCTGGTGAGCATTCCGCAGTCGGTCTCGGAAACCACAGGCCCGGATTTCAGTCACCTGGGCTTCGGCAAGAATGACAACGACCTGCTGCTGAACTTCAACACCGGTGCGCTGCCGGTCGGTGAGCGCATCATTGTTCACGGTCGTGTGCTTGATCAGTACGGTAAGCCCGTGCCCAATACCCTGGTCGAGATCTGGCAGGCCAACGCCGGCGGCCGGTACCGTCACAAGAATGACCGCTACCTGGCTCCCCTGGACCCCAACTTCGGTGGTGTCGGCCGTACCCTGACCGATCGTGATGGGCGTTACATGTTCCGCACCATCAAGCCGGGCCCCTATCCCTGGCGCAATGGTCCCAATGACTGGCGTCCGTCGCACATCCACTTTTCCGTCAGTGGTCCGGCCATTGCCACCCGTCTGATCACCCAGCTGTACTTCGAGGGCGATCCGCTGGTGCCCATGTGCCCGATCATCCGCACCCTGAACGAGGATGCGGCCCAGTCGCTGATCGCCCATCTGGACATGGGCATGGCCAACCCGATGGATGCGCTGGCCTACCGTTTCGACATCGTGCTGCGCGGTCAGCGTCAGACCCATTTCGAGAACCAGTGAGGAGATCCTGCGATGACCAAGCAATTGCTGCCTGAAACCCCTTCCCAGACCGCAGGCCCCTACGTCCACATCGGCCTGGCCCTGGCTGCCGCCGGCAACCCCGAGCGGGAGGTGGAAATCCTCAACCGCCTGGCTGCACCCGAGGCCGCCGGCGAGCATATTCGTGTGGTCGGCCGCGTCTTCGACGGCAACGGCCACCTGATGCGTGACGCCTTCCTGGAGTTCTGGCAGGCGGACAGCGAAGGCAACTACCAGAGCGAGTACCGCATCGACAACAGCTTCAACTCCTTCGGTCGGGCCGCCACCATCTTCGATACCGGCGAGTGGGAACTGCACACGGTCAAGCCGGGTGTGGTGAAGAATGCCGCCGGCGTACCCATGGCGCCCCATATAAATGTTGCGCTCTTCGCCCGGGGCATCAATATTCAGTTGCAGACCCGCATCTATTTCGAGGACGAGGCCGAGGCCAACGCCGCCGACCCCGTTCTGGGATTGATCGAGCAGCCGGAGCGTCGCCTGACCCTGGTGGCCAGCCGCTGCACCGAGTCGCCGAACACCTACCGCTTCGATATACGGGTGCAGGGCGACTGGGAAACCGTGTTCTTCGACTTCTGACCCGAGGGGTAACGCCTTGAACGACACAGCCAACCGTCTGCTCGAACCCTACTTCGGCTACGGCCGGATGCGGGAACTCTTCTGTGACCGCGGCCGGGTAGCCGGCATGCTCGAGTTCGAGGCGGCGCTGGCACGTGCCCAGGCCAGGGTGGGGCTGGTGCCCGCCGAGGCGGCCGAGGTCATCGGTCGCCATTGCCAGGCACAGGAGATGGATCTGGATGCGCTGGCCCAGGCCATAGTGCTGGCCGGCAACACCGCCATTCCACTGGTGAAGATGCTCGGTCGGCAGATTGCCGCCGAGTCGCCGGAGGCCGAGCGCTATCTGCATCTGGGTGCGACCAGTCAGGATGCCATGGACACCGGTCTGGTGCTGCAGTTGCGCCGGGCAGTCGACTTGCTGGAGCAGCAACTGGCGGAGCTGGGCGAGCAGCTGAGCGCCCAGGCCCGTCGGCATGCGGCGACCGTGATGCCCGGCCGTACCTGGCTGCAGCACGCCACCCCGGTCACCCTGGGGATGAAACTGGCCAGCGTGCTGGGCTCGGTCAGCCGCCATCGCCTGCGTCTGCAGGAGATGCGCCATCGTCTGCTCAGCCTCCAGTTCGGTGGCGCCTCGGGCACCCTGGCGGCGCTCGGCGAACAGGCCTGGCCGGTGGCCGAGGCGCTGGCCGCTGAGCTGCAACTCAGCCTGCCCGAACAGCCCTGGCACACCCAGCGCGACCGTCTGGCCGAACTGGCCGGCTGGCTCGGCAGTCTGGCCGGTACCCTGGGCAAGCTGGGTCGGGATTTCAGCCTGCTCATGCAGACCGAGGCCGGTGAGGTATTCGAGCCGGCCGCGCCGGGCAAGGGTGGCTCCTCGACCATGCCGCACAAGCGCAACCCGGTCGGCGCGGCCGTATTGATCCATGCCGGCACCCGGGCTCCCGGGCTGGTTGCCACCCTGTTGTCGGCCATGCCCCAGGAGCACGAGCGCAGCCTGGGTCTGTGGCATGCCGAGTGGGACAGCCTGCCGGAGCTGTGCTGTCTGGTATCCGGTGCCATAGACCAGGCCAGCCAACTGGCGGCCGGGCTGGAGGTGGACACCGCGCGCATGCTGCGCAACCTGGAGCAGACCCGGGGTCTTATCCTGGCGGAGCCGGTCAGCGTCGAGCTTGCCCGGCATCTGGGGCGGCAGGACGCCCACCACCTGCTGGAACAGTGCTGCCGCAGAGCCGTGGAGCAGGACCGTCATCTGGGCGAGGTGCTGCATGCCGAGCCCAGGGTCACGGAGCATCTGAGCGGTGATCTGATCGACCGGCTGCTGGATCCGGCCAACTACACTGGTCAGGCCGCCCGCTGGGTCGAGCAGGCCTGCCGCGAACATGAACAGCTACAACGAGACATGCACAATGGATGAGAAACAGCGTTATGAAGAAGGCCTGAAGGTACGCCGCGCGGTACTGGGCGACGCCCATGTGGACCGCTCGCTGGCCAGCCGCACGCCCTTCAACGAGGAGTTCCAGGAGCTCATCACCCGCCACGCCTGGGGTGACACCTGGACCCGCCCGGGCCTGTCCCGTCACACCCGCAGCCTGATCACCATCTCCATGCTGATCGCCATGAACCACAGGGACGAGCTGCAGATGCACCTCAAGGCGGCGCGCAACAATGGCGTGACGCGTGACGAGATCAAGGAGGTGCTGATCCACAGCGCCATCTACTGTGGCATTCCCGCCGCCAACGGCGCCTTCCATCTGGCCATGGAAGTCTGGGATCAGATCGGCGTGGAGTCCCTGGAGCAGGACTGAACTCAACCTGTAATGCCTTCGAGCGGCCGGCCATCGGCCGCTCTGCTGTTCACGCCCCGTTCGAATGGGGCAGAGTCGCCCCTGTGCTAGAATGGGCGCCTGCTTCAACTCTTTCCATTCCCGGAACAATCGATGTCCTCTACTCCCAGGTACGCGCTCGTCGCGGTGCTTGCATTGCTCATTGGTCTCAATCTGCGCCCGATCATGGCTGCGATAGGGCCGCTTCTCGATGTGCTGCAGCAGGATCTGGGCTTGAGCAGCACTCAGGCCAGCCTGCTCACCACCCTGCCGGTACTGCTGATGGGCATCTGCGCCCTGGGCGGTCCCTGGTTGCAGCGGCGGATAGGGGAGGTCCGCGGCATAGCCCTGGGCATGCTGCTGATAGTGCTGGCGGGAACGGTGCGCTTCGTCATCGACACGGCAGCGACATTGATTCTGTCGGCGGCGGTGGCGGGTACGGGTATCGCCATGGTGCAGGCCTTGATGCCTGCCTGGCTCAAGCGTCACCACCCGGCGCGGGCCGGTTCGCTCATGGGGCTGTTCACCACAGGTATCATGGGCGGAGCCGTGGTCGCTGCCGCCGGCGCCGCGCCTGCCGCCGAGGCTGCGGGATGGCGCCTGGTGCTGGGCTCGGCCATGCTGCCCGCCTTGCTGGCGCTGGTTGCCTGGCTGCGCCACGCCGGCAGTCAGCAGCGCCACAGCGAGAGCCCGGTGCTGCCCTGGCGTCGATCCCGGGCCTGGGCACTGATGGCCTACTTCGGTATCGGCACCTGCGCCTACACCCTGGTGCTGGCCTGGCTGCCTGTGTACTACATGGATCTGGGTCTGAGCGCGTCGCGGGGCGGTCTGCTGCTGGGCGCCGTATCGGCGATGGAAGTGGTCGCCGGGCTGCTGGTGTCCTCCCTGGTACACCGCTTCCCCGATCGCCGGCCACTGCTGAGTCTGGTGCTCTGCATCATCCTCGCCGGCCTCGGCTGCCTGATCATCTCGCCCATCGAGCTGATGCTGCCCGCGGTACTGCTGGTCGGGCTGGGTATAGGCGCGCTCTTCCCGCTGCAGCTGATAGTCACCCTCGACCACGCCCGCACGCCCTCCGAGGCCGGCGCACTGCTGGCCTTCGTCCAGGGTGGCGGCTATACCATAGCCGCCCTCATGCCCCTGCTGGCAGGCCTCATCCGCGACTCCACCGCCTCCCTCGAATGGGCCTGGGTCTGTCTGCTCTGCGGCATGCTGCTGGTGCTGCTGATGACCTGGAAACTGAAACAGCCCGCTGCGCAGCAGACCATCGAAGGGGCGGCCGGGGCCGTGCGCTGAGTTTGGAAATGAGGTCCGTTGATCAACGGAGATGGTGAGTCCAGCAGAATGCCAGCCGGGTTTCGCGAAGCGCAGCTTTGGCCCCTGGAATAGTCCAATGAGGTCCGACATGGCCGAAGGGAATGGTGGGCCCAGCAGGGTGCAAGCGGGGTTTCGTAAAGCGCAGCTTTGTGCCGCTGGAACGACCGAAATCTGTGATTTCGGGCTGGAATAGTCCAATGAGGTCCGACATGACCGAAGGGAATGGTGGGCCCAGCAGGACTTGAACCTGCGACCAATCGATTATGAGTTTGCGCGCAACACCGCAAAGCCAGGAAAATCAAGGGAAGGTGAGCGTAAGCTAAATAAGTCAAAAGTAATTGCGTGACAGTAACTTAGCGTAATTTCCCGAAACCCGTCAAAACGGATGGGTGTACCGCTACTGTACCGCCGATAAGCCTAGACGGTACAGTGATAGCCCCTGTGTTTGCATGATGGATACACATACGTGTATCCATCATGCTAGACTCTCCGGCTATGAGCAACAAAAACGCTGGTCTACGTATCCGTGTTGAGAGGGAGCTCCGAGAGGCGTTCCAAGGGGCCTGTGCAGCCGAGAATCGAAGGGCATCCGAAGTCCTGCGGGAGTTTATGCAGTCATTCGTAGAGCGCCATCAAGGGGGCTTGCAGGCGGACCTGTTTGCTGGTGAGTCTGATAATGCCAGCACCATTCAGTATAAGAGAAGGTAAGGTTAGGATGAGCCAGTTTACTTCATTGGAGATTTGTGCGGGGGCTGGAGGACAGGCGCTTGGCTTGGAAATGGCAGGCTTTGACCATGCTGCGCTGGTAGAATTAGAACCGCCGGCATGCGAAACTTTGCGCCTTAACCGCCCTTCTTGGAATGTCGTAGAGGGTGACTTGCGAGAGTTTAGCGGGCTCCTCTATTCAGGCATTGACCTGCTGGCTGGCGGGGTGCCTTGCCCCCCGTTTTCCAAAGCTGGCAAGCAGCTCGGGGCTGATGATGAGCGTGATTTGTTCCCCGAAGCTATCCGGCTGGTAGATGAATGCCGCCCGAAGGCTGTGATGCTTGAGAATGTGCGCGGTCTGCTCGATGCGGTCTTTGATGATTACCGCAATAAGGTTGAAAGGCAGCTTAAGAAACTAGGGTATGTCCCGGGATGGAGATTGCTGAATGCATCTGACTTTGGCGTGCCCCAACTGCGCCCGCGTGTAGTGTTCGTTGGCATTCGCAAAGATTTGGCCACCGGGTTCTCCTGGCCAGACCCGCTCAAAGCTGAGCCGCCAACCGTGGGTGAATTGCTGCACGATCTCATGAAAGCCAATGGCTGGCGTGGGGCTGACCGCTGGCGCGAGCACGCCAACACCATTGCCCCGACCCTGGTAGGAGGTTCTAAAAAGCACGGTGGGCCAGACCTCGGCCCGACTCGCGCAAAACGCGCTTGGGCTACCTTGGGCGTTGATGGAATGGGATTGTGGGATGAGGCACCGCCGCGTGATTTTGTGGGCATGCCGCGTCTGACGACACGCATGACGGCCCGGATCCAAGGTTTCCCTGATGATTGGCAATTCTTCGGCCGCAAGACGGCGGTTTATCGCCAGATAGGTAATGCCTTCCCCCCTCCTGTAGCTGCCGCTGTTGCCCGCCAAATCTATGCCGCTCTTTCGGCTAAACGTGTTTTCAAGGTGGCATGATGACTACAGCATCCGGCTTTGCAGAAGCCCGCAAGGCATTCCATGCAACATTGCTGGAATCGACCTTGACCATAAATAGTGCAGGTGTCGTCAGCAACGCTGACAGCAGTAACACGACAAGCAAAGCGATTGCCAAAGGTATTGCTGACCTGCTCAAAGCCGAAACCATCGGGGAACGGATCGCGGGCCAGACCTCGGGCAATCAATTTGAAAGTATTTGTGCCAGCTTTGTGCGGGAAACTTTCCTTAAACTGGGGCATTTGCGCCCCGGTACCTGGGATGTTCATCAGGTTGCTGGGCGAAACCGGCTGGAAATCGCCAAGTATGAGCAGTACGCGCACTTGGTTGCCTTGGATCGCGCAGCCAAGAACGATGCTGAGCTGGCCGCAGCTTTAGGGAGCGACTACACCATCACGCCGGATATTGTGGTGGTGCGCGACACTGAAGACGATGGGGTCATCAATGCGCCAGCGTTACTGGTTGATGACAGCGTTACTACGCTTGCTAGCCTGCGAAAGCAAAATGGTGGGTTGCCGCTATTGCACGCAAGTATTTCCTGCAAATGGACAATCCGCAGCGACCGGGCGCAAAACGCCAGGTCGGAGGCCCTGAACTTAGTACGCAACCGCAAGGGACGCTTGCCGCATGTTGTGGTAGTCACAGCCGAGCCTACACCGAGTCGGCTAGCGTCTATTGCATTGGGTACTGGGGACATTGATTGCGTGTATCACTTCGCCTTGTATGAGTTGCAAGAGACGGTGCAGGTCCTGGGGATGAATGACGCGGCCGACATGCTGGCCGTGATGGTCGATGGCAAGCGCCTCAAGGACATTTCAGACCTGCCGCTTGATCTGGCAGTGTGAAGGTATGCCATGGGGATGAGCCGTAGCGAAAATATGCGGCGTATCCGTAGTAAGGATACACGCCCCGGGTTATATATTCGTAAGCTGCTGCGGGAGCTTGGATTTCCTGGTTACCGTATTCACAGAAAAGAGTTGCCAGGAAAGCCTGATATTGCATATATCGGCCGCCGAAAGGCTATCTTTGTTCATGGCTGCTTTTGGCATGGACATGATTGCAAAGAAGGGATACGCAAACCTAAAACAAACCAGAATTACTGGTTGCCTAAAATTGAAAGAAACCGGCAGCGGGATGCTGCCCACCTTGAGGAGCTGCGACGCCTTGGGTGGTCGGCTGTTGTCGTTTGGGAATGCGAAATCCAAGACTAAGAGAGACTAAAGAGCAAGATATTTCTCCTTTTTGGAGCAATGACTTCAAATCACAGCAGCGCCCTTTTTGAGTAATTGGAACTCTAAATTTATTTCCGTCTAGCGTAAGATGCACTCAGATGAGAAGAAGGGCATGACATGGGAATGAAAGGGGCTGATGCTAGGGCAGGTACAAGACAGAATGCAACTTTCAGCCGTTACGACACGGCGGACTACCTCAAAACCGAGGAAGACATAGCCGCTTACCTGGAGGCGGTAATGGAAGATGGCGACCCGGCCCTGATCGAGGCGGCGCTGGGCGATATAGCCCGTGCCAGGGTTATGCATGGACTGAACGAATAGTGCTCTGACCAGTATTGCCACTTCCAATGATGTAGTTCCATGACAAGGGCGGCCACAGGCCGCCCTTGTTCGTTGGAGCATCGAAAGACCATCGTCGGCTTATTTCTGGTTTCATTGGTCTTATCATAAAACGGTAGTTTTCGCCTCGCAGAGCAGGATGCGTCGAGCCCGCCAGGGCGAGTAAGTTGGTGGTATTTGCTATGCCGACGCTTGCGGCGGTATAGCAAATACCTATCCTGCCCTCTTGAGCCACCGCACGGTGCCGCTTTGTGCCGCATCGAAGGCATAGATAGTCTGAGTTTTACAATTCAATAGAATATTTATTGATAAGTACGCAATATGAAATCTCTTTTCTGAATAATCACATCCTCAGTGCGGCTATTATGCGGTTAGATGCGGTTACAGTGCGCTTAAAGTGCGACAAGACGGCCAACGCCACCACCTACAAAACAACTTACGATATGTCGTAAGTGTTCTGAATGCGCCGCACAAGTATCATTTCATAGTGTGATCAAAGGAGATTGCCTATGGAACTTCTTGAAGAACTTCGTAACGCCAAACTAAAAAAGCCACCAGCTAACGGAAAGGTGGCTTT
This sequence comes from Halopseudomonas formosensis, assembly GCF_900115905.1. Classification (GTDB taxonomy): domain Bacteria; phylum Pseudomonadota; class Gammaproteobacteria; order Pseudomonadales; family Pseudomonadaceae; genus Halopseudomonas; species Halopseudomonas formosensis. The sequence continues at coordinate 25,211 of NZ_FOYD01000005.1, read as the reverse complement.
CTTGAGAAATATTGATCAAATAAAAGCCGCGTTGGATCAGGGCTACACGGCAGTAGATGTGTGGCGAGTCATGCATGACCGAGGGGAAGTAAAAGTTAAATACAACCAATTTGCGCTTTATGTCAGGAGATTTATCAGGGAGACAAAGCAATGAAGAAGATGATCGGCGCGGCCATGTTAGCAGCAGCCCTTTCAGTCTCACTACCCGTTTATTCTGGCGGGGGTGGATTAACTGGAGGAGCTACGGAAATAACACAGCTTCTGAACAATGCCGAGTTGCTGGATATAGCCATCAAGGAAGCGGAAAACCTGGCCTACCAAATTCGGCAGTATGAAATTATGTATGAGAACTTCCGTAACCTGCCCAACCACATCAAGCAACAAGCGTTGGCGGATCTCCAGGCGCTGGCCAGCATCGTGGCCACCGGTCGGGCTGTGGCTTATAGCTCTGGGCAGATCGACGAAGACTATCAGCGAGAATACCGCGACTTTGAATACTACGCGCAACGCCAGCAGGGCAACCATGATGCATTGGCAGAGCGTTACCGGGATTGGTCTCAATCTAACCATGACAGCGTGCGCGGGGCACTCCGGGCGGCTGGTCTCCAGGCCCAGCAGTTTGACCGGGAAGACTCCGCGCTTCGCACCATTGAAGCGCAAATGGAAAGTGCAGCAGGTACTAAGCAACTGCTCCAGGCGGGGGGCTCTATCGCTGCCATGCAGGTGGAACAGCTCCAGAAGCTCCGGCAGCTCCAAATGGCTCAAATTCAGCTACAGGCCAGCCATGTAGGTGGTCAGGTGGACCGGCAGGCAGAGGACGATTCTGCCTGGCATCGCGCAGTTGCCCCGCGTGATAACAACCCTGATAGCCAGCAGCCGATCCAGGCGAATGACCTGTTTTGAGGAGTGAGCAATGAATACCAATACCAAAATTCTGATTGCGATTGCTGGGCTGATGGCGACTATCGCAACCGCAGCGGCCTTGTGGCAGACCGATAAGGCGGAAGAAGATGCCGCCTGGGAGCGTGCTACTGCTCCGCGTGAAAACCAGCCAGCTTCGCAGCGCCCTATCACCAGTGATGATCTGTTCGGCTCAGGAGCCGGGGAGGATGGGCAATGAGACCTTGGCTATATCCATTGCTCTACGCTGGCCTGGCGCTGCTCAGCGGGCCTGTCGCCGCTGCTGATGGCGATATAGTCCGCGACCTTCAAGAGGGCTTCCGAGACTCTGTAGCCTTGTGGTACGCCCCGTTGCAGCAAGTAGCGACCTGGCTGCTGCTATCGCTTGCGGTGATTTCCTATACATGGTCAGCAAGCCAGATGGTGCTGCGAAATGCCGATCTAGGCGAATTCGTAGCTGAGTTCGTCAGATTGGTTATCTTCACCGGGTTCTTCCTATTTCTGATCCAGGGTGGTCAGCAGTTGGCGGAAACCATGATCAAGGGCTGGATATGGATTGGCGGTCAGGCTACCAGTACCAGCTTGAGCCTGAGTGTGCCGGAGATCCTGGAGCGCGGCTTTACCCTTGGGGGCGATGTTATTTCGGCAGGCAGTGGTTTGAGCCGGATTGCCTACACCATCCTGGCGTTACCCGTTGTGATCCTATACACGCTGATTGCCGCTTATGCCTTCTTCGTGCTCGCTGAAATGTATGTGGTCACGGCAGCAGGCATTGTTCTGCTGGGCTTTGGCGGTTCGCAGTGGACTGTGGATTACGCCAAAAAGTACATCACCTACACCATCAGCATCGGTGCCAAGCTCTATGTCATGTTCCTGGTCATCGGCGCTGGTGAGCAGTTTATCCACCAGTGGGCAGTGAATCAGGATCACGAGTCGTTCCGAGCCATTCTCGCCATCATTGGTGTGCTGTTGATGATGGCCATTCTGGTGAAGATGATTCCGGACGCGGTTCAGGGAATCATCAACGGGGCTTCTCTTGGCAGTGCAACGCCGACTGTAGGCGGTATGGCAAGGGCTGCCGGGTCTGTCGCGGTGGGGGCTGCTGTAGGCGCAGCGGGCGGCGCTATGGCCGTGCGTGAGGCTTCAAAGCTGGCTGGTGAGCAGCTCGGTGTCGGTGGTGCGCTCGCCTCGGCGGTAGCTCCCGGTGGTGGGTCGTCGGGCGGCAGTTCATTCCTGGGCGCTCAAGCAGGTGGTTCGTCAGCCGGTGGTACCTCACCAAGCGCTGGAACAGGGCCGCTTCCCATGCCTGGTGGTGGTTCATCGGCGGTCAGTGCTACATCGGGGGCTGGGCGCATGGCCCATGCCGGTCAGACCATGAAGAACCTGACGAAGGCGGCAGGTGAAACCCTGGGGGGCAAGATCATGGGTGACTACAACGCCAGTCATGGTTCCTTCGGTGGTTCGATGGCGCAGAAACTTCGGGCTGAACGGCTCGGCATGTCGGAAGGCGGCGAGCCAGCACATACTGGTGGCCAGCAGAACAGCGGCCAGACCGGTGCCATGAGCGGCACTATCCGAGGCGCATCGCCTTCTGACGGCGGCAGTACGCATAATCAGACCCCCCCAGCCACGCATAATCGCCCTCCCTTTGAACCGGCAAGTAGCGAGCATGACGGCTCACAGCAGCCCTACATGTCACCTGCACGGAGACTGAACGATGATCAATGAACGCCCGCAAGCCCCTGTTTGGTATCTGCTAGCCTGGTTGGGAATAGTGCTTTTGCTGGTCGGCTTCGCCATCACCGGGTCATGGATTGCCTGGCTGATGCTGCCGGTATGCTATCCCTTCATCATGAAAGCCGTCTCGTGGCGGCCAGAACCCCAAGATCGTAACGGCAATCTTGATGCCTGACCGTTGCCATTAAGGTTACCTGTCGCGTAGGGGCGGTACGCATAATCGGACCCCCCTACGCATAATCGCCCCCCCTCGCTGAAAAAACTCATCACCAGTACTGACTGTGCCGGGCGCTGCCCGGCGTTTTAACGCCAAAAAGGGGAAGGAGTGCTTGCCTTGGCGTCGAAATCAGCATGGTCAGCCCATCCATAATAATAAGAAGAATAATATTCTGATTATTCTTATGGTAAGGGTGTGCTTTCAGTGCCTTTTCACCTGTCCACGAAACAGACCGGGCAGTCGTCGGGGCTCGGAATGGGCACGGGGTGGAAGCCTTCTTTTTGGCGTTCAATCAGCAAGGCCAGCTCGCGCCTACCAGGCGCGGGCTGTGCCGCGCAGGTAGTAGTTCTTAGTAACTACTAGTACGGATTTTGGCGAGGTCGCGGAAAGCCAGTATTGGCGGGCTTTCCAGCGATTTTTTGGAAGCCTAGACGTGACCGTTAATACGGTAAAACGTGACTGTTAATACGGTAGAGCGTGACCGTTGATACGGTACTACTCGCGCTCGATTGACCGTGGGCGTTTGATGGTCGCTTTCGCAGTAGCTCCCCGGCCCTCGATCAGTACCTGCCAGCCATGCAGTTTGCCGATATCATCTAGCGCTTTGCCGATTCGTTCTCTGCGTTTGCGATTGGTGGCAATAGACTTGCTGGGCGGCCCCCAGACCTTTTCAGCCAGCCGGTCAAGCCGGATACTGTTGCTGGCTCCCTGCCTAAGCCATGCCGACAGCCACGCATGGGTGAGCTGGGCTGCATCACTTAGCAGTGCCCGGCGCTCAACCAGCGACACATAGACGTGATGCCCCGACAGCGCCTCGGCAAGGCGTGAATTCAAGGCGATATGTAGCTGCCCCTCGGGCGTTTCAGCGTAGGACAGTAAACGCATTGACCAGTCGTAGCCGTCTTTACGGGCACGGCAGCCCACCATGCTAAGGCGCTCCAGACAGTCCTCCAGCCGATTGTATTCGGCCTTGCCGTCTGCCATGCCTGCGGCCTGCAACAGCGCGTAGCGGGTCGTTTTGACCACTATAGCCTGATCCATTAGCGCCAGATCTTCGGGTTGCAGCCGTTGCCAAAGCTGCTGTGCTCTGCAATGACGAATGCCTGCATGTAACTCCTGCCTGTCTAGCACGCCTGCCAATGCGGTCGTTGCCAGCAGGACTGATTGATCGCGGGCATCCAGTGCCCGCCAGACATTGAACTTCAACTTAATCCCGTTGTGCTCATGTTCGATGGTAAGGCCGCCAGGGCGGCGACCGCGATACATGGTGCGAAACAATGAAACAAGCCATAAAGCGGGGTCACAGCGGGCATATTCAGCGCGAGTGAGGTTTTCAGCCGGTGTAGACATTCGTGGCCCGCCCCTTTTTGGCGTTTTCTTGTTTTGCAGAGACAAGCTCGACTGGTATCAACACGCCTTCTGCTTGGCGCTCGTACCAACGATCATCCAGATCTTCACCGTAATTGATTTTGCTGGAACCGAACCGCAAGAAATATTTACGCCGGTCGTTACCGATTGGGCGACGATCAAAGGTGCGATCACTCAGAAGCTCGGCTTTATCCTCCGTCATCCGCTCGACAAAGCCGCACCAGCGAGCGTTGTCAATCAGGGCTGACGCACCTCGGGCCGCTTGCTGCTGTCCGGTTTGACCCTCTCGGGCACTGTTCTTGTTTACATGGTGCAGGTAGAGCACTGAAGCGCCAGTGAGATAGGCAATCTGTTCCAGACGTGACACCAGTTGGGCCATATCACCATTGCTGTTCTCATCAAGATGGTGAACACGGCTCAGAGTGTCGATGACGATTATGCGGGCTCCATTACAGAAGCCCAGCATCCACTGCATATGGCGCTGATCCATGATGTTGAGCCCCTTTCCCATTATCGATTCCAGTACCAGGTTCTCAGCTATGGATACTCTGGCGGAATGACCCAAATGCTTTCCAATGGCATGGCTCCGCCGAAGCAAAACCACTTCTGGATCTTCGCCTGCGAGATAGATTACTCGTCCCGTTTTGGATGGGTTGAGTTTCAGAACGTCGCCGCCAGCAACACTGCATGCAATACACATTGCCGCTTCCAGAGCCCAATAGCTCTTGCCTGTCGCGCCAGGTGCTACCAACGCGCCCACGGTGCCCGCGAGAAAGCCGGGCCAGATGAAGTCCAAGGGTGGCGGTTCATTCTCAAAAGCCCACATCAGATCAATCGCCATGTGTCACCCCCTATCACCGCAGAGCCGGTCACTGTCCAGCAGCTCGGCAATTTGCGAAGTGCGGAAATAAACACGCCGACCGACTTTCAGCTTTGCCTGGTTGATCTCTGTTGCCCAGGGGTTGTTTGTACGCAGGCTTATGCGCAGACCGTCTGGTGAGCGGTCAAGAACAGTGGCCAGTTGGGGAAGGCTCAGTAGTGGGCCAAAACGGTCGAGAAGGGAGTCCTCGATAGTCATTGTGTAATCCTCCGTAATTGATACTTGCCTTACGAAGGTTATGAATGTCGGGCTGGTTTGTATACTTACGATATATCGTAAGATATTGAAAAATAAGGATTTTCCGCACTATAGCCGCACTGCAATCGCATTGAGCTGCACAATAAGCGCACTCAATACCTTAAAGTTATGAATCGCGAGAAGAATATTCAAAAATATTCTAAACCACAGTAAATTATTCTCTTTCATTGCGAAGAAATGATTGGAGTGCAGCTTGGCGCGGTCATTGTTGCGGGCAGGATGTGTACTTGCTACACCGCCGCAAGCGGCGATCCAGCAAGTACCGGGTAACTTACTCGCCCTGCTGGGCTCGACGGTGTGTGGCCTTCGGGAAGGGAAGGCTTTACCGACTCGGGTTGGTCATCCCTTCCTGGGTTTCTGCGAGCGCCGCTGCTCGATGGCATCGAGTTGGTCTACCAGATCTTCGGCCCGTAGGTGGGTATAGCGCTTGAGCATTTGCATGGACTTGTGCCCGCTGATCGCGGCAACCTGCTGATCACTCAGCCCGCCTTCGACAAACCGACTGACAGCCTCATGGCGAAGGTCATGAAAGCGGAGTTCTTTCAGGCCAATGCTTGCTTTGGTGTTCAACCAGACCTTGTTGAAGTTGTAGGGTCGTCGCTGGCCGTCCAGGCCCGGCTCTCCAAAGAACACCAGGTCAGTGTTAATGGGGCGCACCGGGTTGGCCAACGCCTGCCGGAAGACCTCCACCGCTGTATTGCTGAGGGGTACCGTGCGAGGCGTGGTGTTCTTGGTCTCCAGAAGGCGCACAATGCGCCGTTTCAGGTCTACCTGGCCTCTGCGTAGGGTTGTGATCTCCGACGAGCGCATGCCCGTTTCCAAGGCGATACGGACGATCCAGCCCAGCATGGGGTTGGTATGCGCATCAACGGCGGCCAGCAGGCGCTGTTCTTCCTCATGGGTCAAGCGGCGCTCCCGGCCTGGCGGCGGCGAAGGCCGCCGAATGCTTTGAACGGGGTTGTAAGCGAGACCGACTCCCCATTCCTTGATCGCGATAGTGAACAGGTGGCCGAGCAGAGCGAGATCAAGGCGCACAGTATTGGGGGAGCGAGGTTTGGGGGCAGGGCGGCCCTTGGCGTCTTTACGGTCCAGCCCGGCCAAGCGCTCGTCGCGGTACTTGGCGATGATTTCGGGTGTCAGGGCTGCTAGTGAATATTTGCCAAGGTGTTTTAGCAATGGTTTGGCATGGCGTGCGTCGCTCGCAGCACTGGCCGGTCGTTTTGTAGGTGAGACCTCGGCCAGATAGCGCTGCAGGGCAGCCTCCACCGTCATGCGCTCTGAGGGGCCGCGCTGAATGTATACGCCTCGCACCATTTCGTCCTCGGTGCGGCGTGCCCAGTCTTCGGCGTCGCGTTTGGTGCGGAAGGTCTTTGCGGTAGTCGGCCATCCAGTTTTGCGGATGACAGCTTTCCAAGTACCAGAAGGGGTTTTTACTAGGGTCGCCATGGCTGTTCCTTTGGTGCGCTTGTTGACGACTGTACTGAAATTGTACCGTCGAACCAATCGATTGAGCGCTTGAACAGGCCAGCAGAGCTTGCGGTAGAACTGCGATTCTCATATCCACTTGTTTTTAAAGGGATATTTTTCGCGTTTCCAGCGAAGGAATGGTGGGCCCAGCAGGACTTGAACCTGCGACCAATCGATTATGAGTCGACTGCTCTGACCAACTGAGCTATAGGCCCCCGAGTGCAACAGTCGCGAATTATACGGGCTGTGTCTGGCTCTGGCTAGGCTGCAGTGGGCTTATTGGCGAAAGGGCAAGGCACCTGCCGGTGCCTTGCCCTCTGCCTGAGGTTTACTCGCTGATGTCGATGCTGGAAATGCGAGCTGCCACGATCTGCTCGCGGGTGTAGGGGAACAGGTGCCAATCCTTGTCCAGGTAGGCCTCTGTGTACTCGGTATAGTGGGGGCTGGCCGGATCGCTGGTAACCCCGTGGGTCAGGAAGGTCCAGGCGCGGACCGGCTCGCCTTCGGGGAAGTCCACCACGTGCATGTAGGAGTTACGCAGGACGGTGAAATAGCCCTCGCTGCCTTCCCCGCCAAACTGCGGGATCTGCGTCCCGGGCTTGAGGTAGAACTGCACCTCGCCCAGCTGGGCATCCAGAGCAATACCGGCGTCCACCAGCTCGGCGACGGCTTCGCTGAAGGCGGTACGCAACACCTCCAGATTGTCCGCACTGGTATTCAGGCCGTTGGGCGTGTTGACCGGATCCGCGGCATCGAAGGGAGTGGCGTAGAGGTCGCTGGTTCTCACCTTCGACCAGAAGGCACTCCAGACATGGGCGCCGACGGCGTCTATTTCCCCGGTATTGTTCCATGCTCCCAGTACCTGGCAGGCCTGCTGCTCGGTGTCCGGCGCGCTGTCACTGCATACCTGGGCGAGGATCTCGTCCTTCAGCAGCTCGGCACTGTAGACCCGGTTGTTCAGTGATATCTCCCGGATGTTCTCGCTGCTGGCCAGATGACCGTTGATACCGTCAGCGCCGTTCAGGCGGTCCAGCACCAGCGTGTGGCCCATGCGGCTGCGCAGTGACTGCTGATACTCCTCCTGACCTATGATGCCGGCGTAGCCGGTCAGCGGCTGCTGCGGATTGCTCAGCCAGTAGCTGTCGTTCATGTTCACCACATAATCGGTGGTGAGCAGGCTCGGCAGGTTGCCCGGACCGAAGGCGCCGGGTTGCCGCGAGTCGGGATCCGAGCGCCAGTTGCACGCGCTGCGGCTGCCGTCGAGCAGGGGGAGGCCGGGTACGACCTCGATCACGATCGGACCGAGCGGCTGCGCCAGACAGTCAGCGAGCATGCTGTCAGGTACGTTCGGCACCGCGGTGATGTCCGAATACAGCGCCCGATCGTCATCGCGGCCGATGGCCGTGGTATTGACCCAGGGAATGCCGACGTACTGCTGGATGATGCCGTAGAACTCATCCAGGGATTCGGCGGTGTTCCAGGCGAAGAAGTTCTGGAAGGCTCGAGTGTTTTCCAGATTCACGTCACGCAGGGTAAAGGCACGCTCCTCGCCCCAGGCCGGAAGGCCCATTGCGGACAGATTGATCATGGGGCCGTAGACCGAGCGGTAGAGGGTGCGTGACACGGGCACGAGCGAGTCGTCGGGCTGCCTGACCTGGACGGTCAGCTCGGTCGCCTCCAGCGCGCGCTCCTCGCCGTCCAGTACGTAGCGTGTCGGGTCGCCCGGGACCATCTGCAGTTCGAACAGGGTGAAGCGGTAGGCGGTGGAAACGGTGTGGGCCCAGGCGATGTGATCGTTGAAGCCCATCTGCACCATGGGTGAGCCCATGATGGAGGCGCCGGAGATATCCATCTCCCCGGGGATGGTCATGTGAACCTGGTAGAAACGGTCGATGCCGATCGGGTACCAGTGGGGGTTGGCCAGCAGCAGGCTCCGGCCGGTTTCGGTGGTGTCGCTGCCGAAGGCGAAGGTGTTGCTGCCGATGCCTTCCTTGCGGCCCAGCTTGAAGCGCTGCGGGTCGATATCCAGTTCCGGCGCGCTGCGGCTGCGCATTCTGAGGCTGGCAGCGCCGACGGCCGGTGGCTGGGCGCTGGCAATCTCTTCCACCCAGTTTGCCGAACTGGCGGAGAGATTGAGGGCGATCAGGCGGCGCATGAGATCGTCTTCGGAGATCTCCGCGAGCCAGGGCTGGTTACGGCAATCGGCATGACGTCCGGCATGGCCGTCGTCGAGGATTTCCCGGACATACCGGTTGTAGCCGGCAGTGAAGCCGCTCACCAGATCGCGCACATCCTGGGGCTGGTCATCCCTGAACCGGGTGACCGCCTCGTCGTTGACGATGAAGCGGAAGAAGAAGTCGGCCTCCAGGTTCGGCGGCGAGCCGAAGGTACTGGCCAGGGAAGCCGGGGCATCAGGGCCGAAATACTGCGAGCGCTCGCCACGGTAGGTAATGAAGGCGTCGGCCAGCACGCAGAGATTGTCCTCGGCGATGGCATAGCCGTGACCGTAGCCAGCCCCGGCATAGTCGGCGGCGGTGATGTGCGGGATACCGTAGGTGGTGCGTTCGATGGTGGCGCTGAAACGGGTCGACGGCTCGGAGCTGCTGCTCCCACCACCCCCGCCTCCACCGAGACAGGCACCCAGGGCAAGAATACTGGTGATGACTCCGAGCCTGGCGAGATTGCCGGGCTGCACATACTGCGGCATGGTTGCGTCCACTTGTTATTGTTATCACCCGTTCGAGGGGTGTAAGAGGCAGAATAGGCGAAAATCGAAGCGCTGGGGACAAAAATGCGCGTATCTGGCAAGATCCGGAAACAAGAACGCCCGGCGGGTGCCGGGCGTTCGGGCAGGAGCAGACAGCTCAGTCGTCGAGGAAGCTGCGCAGGTGGTCACTGCGGGTGGGGTGACGCAGCTTGCGCAGGGCCTTGGCTTCGATCTGACGGATACGCTCCCGGGTGACGTCGAACTGCTTGCCGACTTCTTCCAGGGTGTGATCGGTATTCATGTCGATACCGAAGCGCATGCGCAGTACCTTGGCTTCCCGTGCGGTGAGTCCGGCGAGGACCTCGCGGGTGGCTTCCTTGAGGTTTTCCACGGTGGCCGAGTCGATCGGCGATTCCATGGTGCTGTCCTCGATGAAGTCGCCCAGATGCGAATCTTCGTCGTCGCCAATCGGGGTCTCCATGGAGATCGGCTCCTTGGCGATCTTCAGCACCTTGCGGATCTTGTCCTCGGGCATCTCCATGCGCTCGCCCAGCTCCTCGGGGGTGGGCTCGCGACCCATCTCCTGGAGCATCTGCCGGGAAATCCGGTTGAGCTTGTTGATGGTCTCGATCATGTGTACCGGGATACGGATGGTCCGGGCCTGGTCGGCGATCGAGCGGGTGATGGCCTGCCGGATCCACCAGGTGGCATAGGTCGAGAACTTGTAGCCGCGACGGTATTCGAACTTGTCCACGGCCTTCATCAGACCGATGTTGCCCTCCTGGATCAGGTCCAGGAACTGCAGGCCGCGGTTGGTGTACTTCTTGGCGATGGAAATCACCAGGCGCAGGTTGGCCTCGACCATTTCCTTCTTGGCACGACGGGCGCGGGCTTCACCGATCGACATGCGGCGGTTGATGTCCTTGACCTCGGCAATGGTCAGCTGGTTTTCCTGTTCCAGGGCAATCAGCTGCTTCTGGGCGCGCAGGATGTCGTCGGCCACGGCGGCCAGGCCTTCGGCATAAGCCGGTTTTTCGGCCAGCAGGCTCTCGACCCACTTCTCGTTGGTCTCGTTGCCGGGGAAGCTGCGCAGGAAATCGGCGCGCGGCATGCGGGCATCGCGCACGCACAGTTGCATGATGCTGCGCTCACGGGCACGGATCTCGTCCTGAACGCCGCGGATGCGGGCGACCAGGGCGTCGTACTGCTTGGGCACCAGCTTGATGGGCATGAACAGCTGGGCCAGGGCTTCCAGTTCGGCGATGGCCTCGGGGCTGCTGCGGTCGTGCTTCTTCAGGACCTTGCGGACCTTCTCGAGCTGCTCCTGGATGGCGCCGAAGCGCTGACGGGCGACTTCCGGGTCGGGACCACCATCGGTCTCTTCCTCGGTTTCGCTGTCGTCCTCGGCTTCCTCTTCATCTTCCTCGTCGTCCGCAGGCTTCTTGTCACTCTTGGGCTTGACGGCTTCGGAGGGCACAACGGCGTTGTCGGTGCCGGACAGACCATCGTCATCCGGGTCGATATAGCCGCTGAAGATATCGGTCAGGCGACCGCCTTCCTCGGCGATGCGCTGGTATTCGGTGAGGATGCCTTCGACAGTGCCGGGGAACATGGAGATGGCTGCCATGACCTCGCGGATACCTTCCTCGATGCGCTTGGCGATTTCGATCTCGCCTTCGCGGGTCAGCAGCTCCACAGTGCCCATCTCGCGCATGTACATGCGCACCGGGTCGGTGGTACGCCCGATATCGCTTTCGACAGCGGCGAGTGCGGCGGCGGCTTCCTCGGCAGCAGCTTCATCAGCGTCACTGTCTGCCAGCAACAGGGCATCGGCATCGGGCGCAGTCTCGAAGACCGTGATCCCCATGTCGTTGATCATGCGAATGATGTCTTCAACCTGTTCCGGATCTGAGATATCCTCCGGCAAATGGTCGTTGACTTCCGCGTAGGTCAAGTAGCCCTGCTCGCGACCGCGGGCGATGAGCTCCTTGAGACGGGATTGCTGTTGCGCTTTTCCGGACATAACAACCCTATGTGGATGCCTAGGTGTGCAAAAAATAAGCTGCGGATTATACCCTGAAATCGGGGTGTCTGGCCAGTTTGCCGATTGTCAGTTCCCGGCAGTTGGTGTATGCCGACGGCTCAGGAGGTCTCGCAGCTGCTGTTTTTCCTCGCTGGTGAGTGGGGCCTGGGCCGACTTGTCGAGGAGCTGTTGAATCTGGCGATCAATCTGTCTCGCCATCAATGTATTTATAGTGTCGAAAAACTGTTGTTCAAGGTTGGCGCTGGGAATATTCAGCAGCCACTCCTTCTCCGCCAGCTGATTCAGCTGTTCTCCCAGTGCCGTTCCATGCCATCGCGCGAGCAGCTCTATGGTGCTCAGCTGCGGGTTCTTCTGCAGCGTATCGATCAGGGCGACCAGCAGCTGCGCCTCATCCTCGCCCTCGTTGGCCAGCAGGCTGGCCTGCTGCGCCAGTCCGGCCAGGTGGGGGTTGTGCAGCAGGGTGCGCGTGGCGCTGGTTACCGGGCTTTCCACCGTTCTGACATCCGGCCGACGCGGACGATTGTAGTCCCTCCGGGTGTTCTGTGGTCTGGACCAGGCGGGCGGGGCGTCGAAGGCCGGCTCGAAATCCTCCCGGCCGGCCCAGTTGTAGTCCTCATCCATCGGCGGCGGTGCGACCATGCTCTGCGGCGGCGCCTCTGTGGAGGCGGTGGGCGTCGGTCCCGGACGCAGGTCATCCAGGTCCATGCCGGTGCGTTCCTGCAGGGACTGGCGCAGCAGCCGTCGCAGCAGGCTGCCGGGCACCTGCTCGATCAGGGGCAGGGCCAGGGTGGCCAGATGGGCCTTGCCCTCCAGACTGTCCGGTGGTGCTTCCTCGGCCAGATGCCGGAACAGGTATTCGGTCAGCGGCTGGGCCTGATGGTGCATGCGCGCACGGAAGGCGTCGTGGCCCTCCTGGCGGATCAGGCTGTCCGGGTCGTGCCCCTCGGGCAGGAACATGAAACGAACATGACGTCCATCCTCCAGCACCGGCAGGCAGGACTGCAGCGCGCGCCAGGCGGCCTGCCGGCCGGCACTGTCGCCATCGAAGCAGAACACCACACTGTTGACCAGGCGGAACAGGCGCTTGAGATGCTCCTCGCTGGTGGCGGTACCCAGGGTGGCCACGGCGTTGGTGACACCGTGCTGTGCCAGGGCGATGACATCCATGTAGCCCTCGACGACCAGGATATCCTCAAGCTGGCGGTTCTGCAGGCGGGCCTCGTACAGCCCGTAGAGTTCGCGTCCCTTGTGGAACACCGGGGTTTCCGGAGAGTTCAGATACTTGGGCTTGTCATCGCCCAGCACCCGGCCGCCGAAACCTATCACCCGGCCGCGACTGTCGCGGATGGGGAAGGTGATGCGATCACGGAAGCGGTCGTAGCGCTTGCCGCTGTCCGGGTTTTCCACCACCAGCCCGGCCTCGACCAGCAGCTTTTCCTCGCTGCTGTTGGTGGCCAGATGTCCCATCAGGTTGTTCCAGCCTGGTGGGGCGAAGCCGATGTCGTAGAGCTTGGCGATGTGGCCGGACAGGCCGCGCTGCTTCAGGTAGTCCACCGCCCGCTTGCGCTGGGCATGCTGACGCAGTTGCTGGCGATAGTAGGCGGCCGCGTTCTCCAGTACCGGATACAGCGGGCTGTCCTGGCGCGTGGGGCGCGGGCCGCGTCGGTCACCCCGTTCCTCCCGTGGAACCTCCACGCCGGCCTGGCGTGCCAGTTCCTCCACCGCCTGGGGAAAGTCCAGGCGCTCGAAATCCATCAGGAAGCCGATGGCATTGCCGCCGGCGCCGCAGCCGAAACAGTAATAGAACTGCTTGTCCGGGCTGACGCTGAAAGAGGGGGACTTCTCGTTGTGGAAGGGGCAGAGGGCCGAATAGTTCTTGCCGGTCTTCTTCAGCTTGATCCGCGAGCCGACCACCTCGACCACATCGGTGCGTCCAAGAAGATCGTCAATGAAACCCTGCGGGATCAGCCCGGCCATGCATGCTGCCTTGCGAACGTGGAGGAACAGGGAAGGGATGATAGCATGCCGAACAAACACGGAAATCCAGCTGCTTCCAGATCAACCGGAAGGCCGGACGTGTTGCTTGCTATATCCAGATGAGCTCGTGCGTCCGTGAGCGGGGAACGGCTCGGCGGGCCTGGGATCAGGCCCGGCAGGACGCTGCGACTGAACTCAGTACAGGCGCTCGCGGCGGCGATTTTCGCGCTGCAGCTTCTTGGCGTGACGCTTGACGGCAGCAGCTGCCTTGCGCTTGCGCTCGGCAGTGGGCTTTTCGTAGAACTCGCGACGACGGACTTCAGCCAGAACGCCGGCTTTTTCGCAGGAGCGCTTGAAACGACGCAGGGCGACGTCGAAGGGTTCGTTCTCTTTTACTTTGACGGCAGGCATTTCGTACCTTTCTCAAAAACTGTGGTTAGTAGCTCTGATGAGGATCGGAGCAATCGCATTTCAAGGGGAGCGGATGTTACCGCCTTCGCGGGGAAAATGCAAAGGACATTGCACGGGAAAAAGGTTTTGTTGACCTCGGTGTCAATGCCTTGGGGGTGTGGCCCTGGGGGTGTGGGTCTGTCAAATCAGCATCCAGCTGGTATATAAAGAACGTTCGCAAGCTTGCCATCATTAAGCTACCAGGGAAGGGCTGTTACCCTTGAGGTAATTTTCAAGGATATTGTTTACATGACCCCGCGCAAGATTCTTCTGGCCGTCAGTGGCATGTCGCCACAGATCATCACTGAAACGCTCTATGCCCTGATCCATGAAAAGAACTGGATCCCTGATGAAATACGCCTGATCACCACGCTCATTGGGAAGCGGAATGCCGTGCAGCAGCTGCTGGAGGATGAAAAGCATTTTTTCCGCCTGCTGCAGGACTTTGGCATCACCCAGGAGGTCAGGTTCGATGAAGATTGCATTATTGTTATCCGGGATGGGCGGGGCCAGGAGCTGCCAGACTTACGCACTCCCGAAGATAATGAGGCAGCAGCGAATGTCATCAGCGAACAGCTCCGGCTGCTGACATCAGACCCCGAAGAAGGTCAGTCCTGTACCGAGCTGCATGTTTCTTTGGCTGGTGGACGCAAGACCATGGGCTTCTACGCCGGGTATGCGTTGTCGCTGTTCGGGCGGCCCCAGGATCGCCTGAGTCATGTGCTGGTCAGTGAGCATTATGAGTCCCATCCGGACTTTTTTTACCCGACCCGATCCCCCCGCATGATCCATACCCGCGATGGCCAGATGCTGGATACCAGTAAAGCCCGTGTCTATCTCGCGGAAATTCCCTTTGTACGTCTGCGTAATCGGCTGCCCGAGACCCTGCTGCGGGGTACGCACAGCTTCAGCGATGTGGTGCGCCTTGCCCGCGAGGCAACCGAAGCAGTGCAACTGGTTCTGCAACCGCGCAACGGTCAGTACAGCGTGAATGGTCGGACGGGCAGGCTGACGAGTCTGCAGATGGCATTGCTGGCGTGGGTTGTGGAGCGAGCGCTGGCCAACAAGCCTCCGATTGAGCCCGTTGTGGATGGTGAGTATCGCCCTGCGGGCGAGTTGCTGCATGTGGCTGAGCGCTACTGGCTCGATCTGAACATCCGCACGACCGAAACACTCCGGGAGCAGGGTATTACCCAAAGCTGGCTTGAGCAGAATATTTCGAAGTTGAACAGTGCGCTTGTCGCTGCTCTGGGTCCGGATCTGGCTGAGCGCTGCAAGCTTGCCAGCCGGATAATCGGAGACCGGCGTGGCTATGCTCTGCCCGACGATATTGTGCTGCATATAGATGGAAGTACAGAACAGGATGAATGACAGGAAGACGAGCATGAAACAGCTGACCTACACAGTGAGGTTTATCACGCCGGCTTTTCTCGGCAATGCCGAGCAGGATGGGCAGTGGCGTACTCCACCATTCAAGGCGCTATTGCGCCAGTGGTGGCGGGTGGCTGTAGCCCAGGAGCTGAAATTTGACGTTAATGCGATCCGACGACGGGAAGCAGATCTGTTCGGTGTGGCGGCCGATGGGGGTGACTCACGGAAAAGTCGGGTACGCATCCGGCTGGATGACTGGAGTCTGGGCGAGCTGACACAAGCGCCCGCCATAGGTCAGGTGGCAATGGGCAAGAACCAGATACCAGCTGCCCTGTATTCGGGGTACGGCCCTGTCATCCCCGGCCCCAGGCTCAAGGCCAATGCCGCTATCCAGTCCGGAGCTGAGGCCCAGTTGCGTCTGGCCTTCCCGGAGCAGCAGGGGATAGAGCAGGCACTTGCCATGATGCATTCCTACGCCACTCTGGGAGGTCGCAGTCGTAATGGCTGGGGCTCATTTGAGCTTATTGGTGAGCAAGCCTCTCTTCCGGTGTATACACGCGATTGGCAAGCGGCGATGCAGCTCGACTGGGCTCATGCGTTGGGGCTGGATGAGAAAGGTGCCCTGGTGTGGGAATCCGCACCGCAGGCGCGCTGGGAGGATGCCATGAAACTGCTTGCACAGGCCCGAGTTGATATGCGTCGAGCCGTCCCGGACCGACTGATGCTGGCCTATCCGGATACCAGGGCAACCATGCCCGGCTGGGGTCGTAACGCGCGTGTGCCTCACAGTCTTCGCTTCAAGGTGCGGGCGGAGCAGGGCAAGTACATCGCGGTCATCTTTCATATGCCCTGCCGTCCCTCGAACGAGCTATGGCAGAAGCTGGCGCCCCAGAAGCAACAGGGTTTTATCGGCTGTTTCCAGGCCGCACATGCCTGTCTTGACAGGCACCAACAGTTTCAGCGTGGGGAGGCATGACAGTGGCTGATATTGACACCCTCTGGCAAACCAAGCTTGCCGCCCGCCTGCACGATCCGGCAGAAAAGGCCCTGGTGCTGCTGCGTGATCCTGCGGGCCATGAAAATGGCACCAGTCGTGCGCTGACCCGGCTGCTCGGCTTTCATGAGATCACCTCTGAAAGCATCGATAGCGATAACGACGAAGCGCTCACCCGCACTCTGTTCAAAAAGGGCATCCCGGCGGATATGTACCGTCATGTCCAGCGCGCCGACTGGTGGGCCGCTGCCGCTGACCGCCCGCAATTTCCCATGGATGAAATCACCGTTCCCAGCAAAAACGGTGAAGAAAGGACTCTGGCGGTTTCTAGCTGGGCCCAGGTGCGCTGGAGCAACGAGCCGGTACTGATCCACCCCCTGACCGGAGAACAATTCGATCTGGGCAAGTCAGGCGGACTCAGCGCCACCGCCATCGAAGCCGTCAAGGAGCGTAGCTCCAGCCACTTTTCCGAACTGCTGGTCAGGTTGGGGGCAGGCAAGAAGGAAGAGCAGGACTGGCGCAAGCTGCTGCTGGCCTTCTGGCGCTTCGGCCCGGAGCTGGGCGTGACGGATGCGGATCTCCAGGACAATGACCGGCTTGGTAACCTGTGGGAGATACTGCCCGCCGATACCCGCCTTCCCGATCACAGTATCTGGGATCACCTGGATCTGACCTCGGCCTTTGCTGGTGCCTTCGCTGCCGATCCGGAGGGCGAGGTCGCACTGCTGAGCCTGTCCATCGGTCCGGTGCAGCCGTTCATTGCTGCTGCCCGCACCACTTCCGACCTGTGGGCTGGCTCCCACCTGCTGTCCCGTTTGAGCTGGGAAGTCATGCGCCCGGTATGTGAGCAGCTGGGGCCCGATGCCATCCTGTTCCCGCGTCTGCGGGGAATTCCACAGGTAGATGTATGGCTGCGCAATCAGATGGAGCTGCCGGATGAGCTGTTCGCCGGGTGTGGCTGGACACAGGGCAGCACAGACAGCAACCCATTGTTTTCTGCTGCCCTGCCCAATCGCTTTGTTGCTGTCGTCCCTGCCAGCCAGGCTGCGGCGATTGCTGCCGAAGCGGAGTCAAGCGTACGCCGATGGTTGCAGGAGCTGGGTGCTCAAACGGTTGACCGTTTGCTGGAAGAGGCAGGTCTGGATATCGAGACGGTCACTACGCCCTATGAACAAATGAAGGAGCAACTGAAGAGCTTCCCTGAAGTTCATTGGGCTGTGGTTCCCTTCTCCCTGATCCGCTGCAGGGACGAGCAGAAACAGCGTGACCTGGATATCAGTCAGCTTTCAACTGCCATGCGACCCTTCTTTAACGGCGAGGGTGAGCCCGGGTTTCTGGATACGCCCGCCTGGAAGCTGCTGCAGCAGGAGCTGGAGCTGGACGAGAATGGCAGAAAGTCGGTGTTCTTTGCCCCCAACCCCGGGGTGCTCTACCCCGCCGTGTTTGATCTGGCCGAGCGGGTCATGGCTGCCGCTAAAGCCAGCCGCACCTTTGACCAGACCAGACAGGAAGGCTGGCGCTGCTCGCTGACCGGCGAAAACGAATGGCTGACCACCGACCGGGAGCAACTGCACTGGAATCAGAACTACCGCAGGCAGAAGGGCACCCTGTGGACGAAAGTGGCGGCCAAAAAGCCATCCTGGGCCAAGAAGGGTGAACACCTCAGCGCTCTGCCCGCCATCAAACGGTTGTGGCCAACCCTGTTTGCCGAAGAGGTCGGCAGGGTGTTGGCTGCCGGGGAGCATGGCGAGCGGGCGCACGTCGGTCGCTTTGTGGTATCGACCCACACTATGGCGTTGGCGCATCAGTTGGCACAGCGGCTGGATGTAGAAGTGCATGATGAGCTGAAAGCCAGACTGGACAAACCCGATTACCGGGTAGCACTGCCGCGCAAGCTGGCACAGGCCATCCGTAAAGCAGGCGGTAATGCGGACCTGATAGCGCGTCTGCCTGGGTATCTTGAGGCAGCGCGTGATGCAGATGACAGTGGCGTAGCCTTCGATGAAGCCCAGCGGGATATCAGGACGTTACTCGAAGGCAAAGTAGAAACCTATTACGGCCTGCTGATGATGGATGGCGACCGCATGGGTGCGATCCTGTCCGGCGACGAAGAGACCGGAACAGCCATCACCTACCAACAGAGCTTTCATCCCAAGGTACAGACAGGCTTTACCAAGCGTGCTGCCAATCAGCCGCTGATCAAGCAATACGGTGACCAGCAACGTGCTATCACCCCCAACCGCCATCTGGCCATATCCGGTGCGCTCAATGACTTCTCGCAGACCGTAGTGCGCCATGTGGTGGAGGAGGAGCACCTGGGTCGTCTGATTTACGCCGGTGGTGATGACGTACTGGCCATGCTGCCGGTAACCGATCTGCTATCCAGCATGCAGCGCCTGCGCCATGCCTACAGCGGTACAGTGCCCGAAGACGAAAAAGTGGATTGGGGCGAATTGCGTGGGCGTAAAAAGCTGGTGTGCAAGAGCGGCTTCGCTTGGCTGGGTGGTCGCCTGATGCGCATGATGGGCAAGAATGCGACGGCATCGTGTGGCGCCATCATTGCCCACCACCAAGCCCCGTTGTCTGCCGTACTGCGTGAACTGCGCAGCGCCGAAGCAAGGGCCAAGAACGAAGGCCGGGATCGCTTCTCGCTGACCATCATCAAGCGCTCTGGCGGTGCTCTCCACCTCACCGAAAAGTGGGGTGAGCCAGTCAGCTTGCTGATTTCGCTGCGTGACTTCCTCGCGATGGAAGGCGTATCCCGCCGCGCCGTCTACCACACCCTGGAATGGCTGAATGACAACGAACTGCCCGCCAGCGCCTTTGACACAGGCATGGTGCATACGCTGCTGAGCTATCAACTGGACAGGCAAGCCCGGGGTGAGGCCAGGCAGCAAGTGCCGGAACTGGCAGAGCAGCTGGTGAAGCTGGCGCAGAGCTGGCCGGAAGATAAGCGCATCGACAAGCTGCGTAACTTCCTTTGCGTAGCTGAATTTCTTGCCCGCGAAACCCGCACAGGAGGTGAACAGTGAGTGCTGTGCAATATTGTTTTATCGAGCCGCTGGATGTGCTCTTTCTGCGCGGCAACAAACTCTTCGGCGATCCGGGCAGCTATGGGGAGTGTCTGATCCCGCCATGGCCCTCGGTCGCAGCAGGTGCCATCCGCTCGCGCATGCTGGTGGATGCAGGCATCGACCTGACTGAGTTTGGCAAGGGCCGGGTAGAGCATCCTGCCCTGGGTACCCCTGATCAGCCCGGCAGTTTTACCGTTGCCGCCTTCCATCTGGCCAGGCGAGCCGGGCAGAGGGTGGAAATACTTACCGCCCCGCCCGCCGATCTGGTCATTGATGAGCAGTGCAATGTGTCGGCGCGGGCTCCGCAGTCAGCGCCGACGGGGCTGCAGTCCTCATCCGCCCTGCCGCTGCTGCCGGTGCTGGCACAGGGCAACAAACGCAGCAAAGCGGCTACCGGCTACTGGCTGACCCAGTCTGGCTGGGAGGCCTATCTGCGCGGTGAGTTGCCGATGGCGGAGCAACTGGTGCATTCCTCTAAGCTCTGGGTATTCGATGCCCGGGTAGGAATAGGCATGAGCGCCGATACCCGCAGCGTGGAAGAGGGCAAGTTGTTCTCCGCCCAGGCTATTGCCATGAAGAAAGATGTGGGCTTTGTTGCCGCCGTTGCCGGGGCAGAGCCGCCCAGCGCAGGTTTGCTGCGCTTCGGTGGTGATGGTCGGGCCGCCAGTATCAGCCGGGTAGACCTCAAGGTGGCTGAACCTGATTACCAGTCCATGGTCCAGGCAGGTCGTTGTCGTCTCGTACTGACTACGCCCGGTCTGTTTGCCGACGGCTGGAAGTTGCCCGGCACCGATAGTGCCAATCGCGTCTCCCTGCCTGGTATCAGTGCCCGCCTGGCCTGTGCGGCAGTGCCCCGGGCCGAAACCATCTCCGGCTGGGACCTGGCGAACTGGCAGCCCAAACCCGCCCAGCGTGTCGCGCCGACCGGCAGCGTCTACTGGCTGGACGAGCTGGAGGCCACACCGGAAGCGCTTCGCAAGCTTGCCGAGTGCGGGTTGTGGGGTACGCCATGCGAAGATCGGGCACGACGGGCAGAAGGATTCAACCGGGTAGCGATTGGCGCCTGGTCATGATGAACATTGACTACCCATATCCGGTTTATTTTCAGTACATGACCAATTTGAAAGGACACTAAACCATGTTTCAGAAGCAAGCCACCGTATTCCTTTACGCCGTCAGCCCCGTGCATATGGGCGCCGGACAGGCAATCGATATCATCGACAACCCCATTCAGCGGGAAAAGCACACCGGCCACCCCAGCTTTGCCGGTTCGGGCATCAAGGGTGCCGTTCGCCACAGCTTCACGGCGCTGGGTGGGGATGAAAAACACATCAGCCTGCTGCTCGGCCCAGACTCTGCCAGCGGCGACCTGCATGCCGGCGCCGTCAGCTTCGGCGATGCGCAACTGGTTGCCCTGCCGATTCGCAGCCTGCGGGGCGGCTATGTATATGCCACCAGCCCACAGGCACTGGCCCGCGCCAGGCGGCTGATGGTGCTGGCAGGCGCCAGCATCAACTGGCCGGTGCCGGACGTGGCCGAAGGTAGCTGTCTGGTAACCAACCCCAAACTGCTGTCCGCTGACAAGCTGCATCTGGAAGCCTTTGAGTACATCGCTGAAAAGTCGGCAGAACTGGCTGATGTTGCTGCTGACCTCGCCGCCAGGGCGCTGCCGCAGCAGGACGAGTATGCGTTCTTCCGGGAAAAGCTGGCCGATGATCTGGTCGTGCTGTCCGACACCGATTTTGCCTACTTCGCCAGACACGCCATGCTGGTCGAGCCGCACGTACGCATCAACCCGGAAACCGGCACCGCCAGTGACGGTGGCCTGTTCTATACCGAAAACCTGCCGCCGGAATCCATCATGATCGCCCCATTGATGGCCAGTCAGACCCGTACCGGCAAACCAGATGAGCATCTGGAAGCAGAAGCGGTACTGGCCCAGATCCGAACGCTGATTCATTCCCGCCTGCTGCAGATTGGCGGCGACGCCACCACCGGCCGAGGGCTGGTTGTGGCCAATGTGGTGGAGGGTTGAGTCATGGCACAGACACTGGAGCAGCTCAGGGCACAGAATGCCTGGGAAGTATCCCAAAAGTACGACAAGGAGCATGTGAACATTGCCAAGGGTCTGCCAGCGCTGATCATGAACAGCGGCCTGATGCAGGTACTGGCTTTCTGTCACGAGAAGAAAAAGAAGCATGAAGAGGTGGCGACTGACCTGCGGATCTGGTTGGTCAAGCGCATTAGCGGTCAGCCGGACGCGAGTGACCCGGGCTTCGAGAGCTTCATGCATGTATTGCTGAAGGCGCAACCTCAGAGCTATCAGGCTATCAATGCTGAAGCTTTCGCCTGGCTCAAATGGCTGCGGCAGATGGCGGCTGCGCGTAAGGGAGGAGAGTGATATGGCTATCGCCGCCGTGCCCGGTTATCTAGGGCAGGACTTCAGTGAAGCGTCGCCGGGAATGCGGTTTAGCATGTATCTCCCACTCTGGGGAGTTGACAGGCGTACGGGTGAGTACCTGTGGGAAACCTACGACGTGACCCACGAGGTGCGAGGACAGAACAGGCAGGAGCGTGAAGTCAAAAACGAAAACAAGGTCTCTGCGCTGAAATCGGCCGCTGTCCTGAACGCTAACGACAAGCGCATCATGCAGTCCCTGCTGGTGCGTCAGCAGCAGGTATTTGCGTCCTCAGGTGATGCCGACAGTGCCATGGTATTTGCCGCCCTGGCTGTGGCCCCCTTCACTACCGGCCTCGGCAACGAGCATCCACTGGAAAACGGCTTCGCCTTCCTCAATCCCTACGGCCTGCCCTATCTGCCGGGCAGCGGAGTCAAGGGTGTGCTGCGCCAGGCTGCGCGTGAGCTGGCCTCTGGCGAGTGGGACGATGCGTCAGGCTGGAGCGAGGGCACCATCACTGCGCTGTTCGGGTTGCAGAGTGCAGATGGCAACCTGGACCACCAGCGTGGAGCCCTGACTTTCTGGGATGTCATTCCCCAGCTCAAAGGCGACAGTCTCAGTGTGGAAATCATGACTCCGCACCAGAAACATTACTACCAGGAAGGCCAGAACCCTCATGACTCCGGACAACCTGTCCCAATCAGCTTCCTGACAGTACCGCCTGGTTCCGGCTTCACCTTTCATGTGCAATGCAACCGGCAGCTGCTGGAAACCACAGCGCCAGAACTGGTCGCCGACAACCGCTGGCAGGCACTGCTGCAGGCTGCCTTTGAACATGCCTTCAACTGGCTGGGCTTTGGTGCCAAAACGGCAGTCGGTTATGGCGCAATGGTGGATCAGAAGCAGATTGCGAGGGAGCGCGAACAACAGCAACAAGCTGATCTGCAGGAAGCCGGAATTGTGGTTGGCTCATTTATCTGGAAGGGTGCCCAGGTTGTATCCTTCAATGCTGGTGCCGGTGAGGTACGGGTCAGGAATAGTGACGGAAAACTTGCGGTGGGCAAATGCTACAGCCAGCTTTCCGATGCAGACAAGAAGCGCCTCAAGAATAAAAAGCCAGTCCATCTGGATGTGGAGATTGAGGAAAAAGGCAACCTGATCATTATTACTGCTCTTCACGAGCCGGGCTGATAGGGACGCGACAAACCATGAAAAAATTCAAGACCCATTTCTGCATGGTGTCCGACCAGGCTGCCCCCAACCTGCTGCCGCTTCTGGACAGTGAGATGAAACCGGAAAAGGTGGTGCTGCTGGTAACCCCCCAGATGCGCGAGCGGGCAAGGTATCTGGAGCAGGTCATCAAGCCCAGAGGCATCAAGGTCGAACAGCAGGACCTGAGCATTGTCGATAGCTTCGAAGGCATGCAGGAACAGCTCATGGCAATCATAGAGAGCGAACCAGCCAATGAAATCGCACTGAACGCAACCGGGGGCACCAAATGGATGGCCATTGCTGCCCAGGAGGTGTTCCGCATGAACGGCTCCAGCGTCTTCTATGTAAAGGTAGAAGACGACAAGGTGCTGTTTCTCGATGATGGTCCGGCCAGCCACGATCTGTCCCAGCGCATCGACCTGAAAAACTATCTCCTGGCCTATGGCTATGAGTTCCGGGCTGAGGGTCAGGTCAGTGGACTGCAACCGCAATTGCGTGATCTTTGCCAGCAACTGGTACTGAAAGTCGCCGAGTGGCAGGGCGCGATAGGGCAGCTCAATCTGCTGGCCAGTGTGGCAGAAAGCAGAAACACCCTGAGCCTGCCATTGGAGCCAACCCTGCGCCAGCGGGATCCACAGCTTGGCGTACTGCTGGCCGAGTGCGCCGAAGCGGGCTTGCTGCGTGGACGGGTGACCGACCAGATCCAGTTTGTGGATGAGCAGTCGCGCAGTTGGGCCAACGGCGGTTGGCTGGAGTCCTACGTCCACAGCAAACTCAATGAGCTGAAGGGAGAGGGCGTCATTCAGGATAGCCCGCGGCTGAACCAGCATATCCAGCGCATCGGCGCCACCTCCCACAATGAGGTGGATGTCTGCTTCATGGCTCGTAACCGGCTGCACCTGATCGAATGTAAGACCAAGCGTATGGCTGGTAAGGGGACGGAGGACGTCACCACCGACACGGTATACAAACTGGATTCCATCAGTGATCTGGGCGGTCTGGGAACCAAGTCCATGCTGGTCAGCTATCGCCAGCTCAAGGCAGCGGATCGGCAGCGGGCAAGGGATCTGCGTATTCAGGTGATTCAAGGCGAGCAGATACAGCAGCTCAAGACGTACTTGAGAGACTGGATCCAGCAGTGATCGAAAAGGCGAGGAATATGCTCGGTGAAATACAACTGGCCCGCTATCGCTTTCACTGCAAGGTGATAACACCGTTGCAACTGCCAGCCTATGCAGGCTCCACACTGCGCGGCGTGTTTGGCCACGCCCTGCGGCAACAGGCGTGCCTGATGCGGGCAAGGAGCTGCGATGGTTGCACCATGCTGGCGGCCTGTCCTTATCCACAGTTGTTTGAACCCCAGCGCCTTACCAGACCCGCAGGTGCACCACCCCTGCTGGCACCCTACGCCATCGAAGCAGCCTTCTCGTCGGAGGCGGCAGCTGCTCAAAAGTGGCACAGCTATCGTCCGGGAGAGAACTACCAGTTCGACATGGTTCTGATGACTCCCCAGGCTATCCAGCAGTTGCCCCTGATAATTGCCAGCTGGAGGCAGGCCTTTGGCAGAGGGCTCGGCAGGGGAGATGGTCAGGCCGAATTGCTGAGAGTGGAGCTGATAAGTGCTGAAGACAGGGAGGAGCCTGTTCCGGCCGTACACGCCAGCAACCTGACCATTCCCGAATTCAGCGCAGCAGAGGATGTGCTGTTGCATCTGGAAACACCCCTGCGGCTGGAGCAGCAGGGCCGACGCATCGGAGAGCGGGAGCTGACTCCGGGTATTTTTCTCCGTCACTTGATCCGTCGGGTCGGCTTCCTGCTTGGTGTGCAGCGACCGAACTTGTTCCCACTGGAGCAGGTGCATCAGCTCAACGCACTGGCTGATAAGGTGCAAGGTGGTGAGCGACAGTTGCAATGGTGTGACTGGTCTCGCTACTCAACACGCCAGAAGCAGAAGATGACCCTGGGTGGCCTGGTCGGCCACTGGCAACTGCAAGAGGTACCGGAACAGTTGCTGCCCTTCATTTATCTTGGTCAATGGCTGCATGTCGGTAAGGAATGCGCCTTCGGCCTGGGCAAATACCGTTGGATCAAAGCATCGCAGGCGGGCGCTGACATTCTGTACCAGCGTGTCTGAAGCAGGTGCAGTACGGCCTGTC
>NZ_FOYD01000007.1:28820-170099 GCF_900115905.1 Halopseudomonas formosensis | reverse complement strand
GGGGGAAACAGCCTTCACCCAAGGCTACCGCAACCACTTCCAGGCCACCCCCTGGGACACCCCGCACCGCCCAGCCCTGCGCCATCCCAAGCCCCGGGTGCTGGGCCAGCAGACCGCGGTGGTCACCGGCCCCGCCGGCGAAGAAATCCACTGCGACGCCCAGGGCCGGATCAAGGTCCAGTTCCACTGGGACCGCGAAGGCCAGGCCGACGCCCACACCAGCTGCTGGCTGCGGGTGGCCAGCAGCTGGGCCGGCAACCACTGGGGCAGCGTCACCATCCCGCGCATCGGCATGGAAGTACTGGTCAGCTTCCTCGAAGGCGACCCGGACCAGCCACTGGTCTCCGGCTGTCTGTACAACAGCGCCCACCCGGTGCCCTGTGAGCTGCCCGAGCACAAGACCCGCAGCCTGTTCAAGAGCCTGAGCAGCCCCGGCGGTAACGGCTTCAACGAACTGTGCATCGAAGACCGGGCCGGTGAAGAACAGATCTTCATCCACGCCCAGCGCGACTGGGACCAGAACATCCAGCACGACCAGCGCATCCGCGTCGGCAACGAGCGCCACGAACGCATCGAAGCCAATCGCTACACCGAGAACCTGGCCGAAGAGCACCACCGCACCCACGCCGACCGCAGAACGGAAATCAAGGCGGATGATCATATGACTGTCGGTGGCACCCGCCACACCCAGCTCGACCAAGGCGTTTTCATCGAGGCTGGCCGGGAGATCCACTACCACGCCGGCGACAAGGTGGTGATCGACGCCGGCATGGAGCTGACCGCCAGCGGCGGCGGCAGCTTCCTCAAGCTGGATCCCAGCGGCGCCACCCTAAGCGGACCCGTCATCCGCATCAACGCAGGCGGCGCCGCCGGTCGCGGTTCGGGGCTGGGCATTCTCACTCCTAGCGTGCCCACCATGGCAGCCATGGACCGCAGCGGCGCGCTGCTGAGCATGCTGACTCACGAGAAATATGATGAACAGTGCCGGTTCATGACTTGCCACGGCAAACCGGTGCCGGACCTGACAGCAGCTCTACTGATACCCGGGCAAAGCGCACCCCTGAAATTCCGGACGGATAACGACGGCTTTTCCAGCCGGATCATCACCGAGCAGGCTGAAACTCTGGAAGTTCATCTCCTGTGGGACGAACTCGAGATCCCGGATGGCGCAGATGATTATCTGAAGAGCAGAAACCATGACTGAGGCATTCGCCGTACTGAATACGAATACGAGCCCCGACTCGGTGCAAGACATTCCTGTGGGCTGCAACGAGCTGTGGTCGCTAGGCCAGCAAGAGGCTATTCGCCGTCTCAGCAAACAGCGCACCTGCCTCCTAACGAAAAGCCAGCGCCGGGTACTCGTTGCTGGTTTCAGTGCGCGTGCCGCTCGGATAGCAGCCACATACGCCCATTTCTACCTAGAAACGGAGGGCGGCGGCAAGCCGGAGTTGAAGGGTCGTTTCTATTGGATGGGACTGGCAGCTTTTGCCAGCAAGCAGGTGAAATGTGGCCTCGATTTCATGGCTTACAGCAGCCTGTTGCCTCATGGAGCCACTGCCACGCATGTCAGCAAAGACGCACTTGGCAAAGGCAACTTCTGGTTATTCCAGGATATCTTCGTATGGCACTGGTTCTATGTTCACTTTTCTGAACAGTTTGATGACTGTGCCCCACAACGAGACGCCTCCAACAGCGTGGAAAGTATCCGGAGTCACCTGTCTGCACTTCCCTGGGCGACTGAAGCGCTGCCCAAATTAAACAATCTTAGGCTGACTCCAGAAATTGCCAAGGCATTTAAATACGTACGGGATTTTGAAAACTCCTCTGACCTGAGCCTTCGGCGCGAGGCGCAGCTGGAATCGCTTCTGGCAATAGCAAACCATGAACAGAAAAAGATACTTCAGCCTCTAATCTATGAGAGCTGGGCCTTCAGGAAATCGCTTGATTTCCAGGCGCTCGTTGAAGACCTTCCGATGGTCCCTAGAAGGGTAGCTGCATTCACTGCAGCCTGCGATATAAAAAATACCGAACTTCGTGTGGAAATGGAAAGTTCGGGCAGGCTGTATGAAGTAGCAGACCGTATGAACTTCATAGGTGACATCGCCGAGCAATTTCATAGGCTGATGGAAATCCGCAAGCATTATATGGAAGACACCATTAAAGAGTTGGCCGGCTGGGGAGAGAGCTCATGAAGAAGATCATAGCCGCACTGGCTACAGCCT
The DNA here is from genome assembly GCF_900115905.1 of Halopseudomonas formosensis. Classification (GTDB taxonomy): domain Bacteria; phylum Pseudomonadota; class Gammaproteobacteria; order Pseudomonadales; family Pseudomonadaceae; genus Halopseudomonas; species Halopseudomonas formosensis. The sequence goes on along the minus strand of NZ_FOYD01000007.1, from coordinate 167,877 downwards.
TTTTTCTGTCAGCCTGTGACGTTGCAAATAGAAACACTGACGAAGGAAATAGCATGCCCGCTGTACAGAACATCATCATCCATATGAACGAGCCTGTCTCTGGACTGCTGGAGCGTACCCCTTCCACCTTCAGTGCAGACTGCCTGCAACCGGCGAAGGTCTGCTGGTACAAGTTCCGCAAACCCTTTTCGTCCGGGAACCTTCCCTCTGTCACCGTTATGGATGGTGTCGCCCCCCTTATCGTTCTGGATGACACTGCGGGTATAACCATAGTTATTGATCAAGAGCTGGGGAATGAAATCCGCGATATCAGTTTCTCGGTCAAAGGCCTGCCGGATAACACTCTTCACAGTGCCAACAAGGACAATATATACCGGCTCATTCAAGGGTTAATGAAACAGGGCTGGGATCATATGTACCATTTCCCGGCCCCGCGTATTCCCGGCGATCAGGCTGCACAGATTGCCAATGCCCGCAGTCACAGCCTTGCCCACCCATGGTTCGATCCACGATATGAAGCCTCTCTCGAACACTGGATTAAGTTTCAGAACAGCTACCACTGGCACTTTCACAAGAACGGCCACTACCTGAATTTGAAGGTGCGTAGAGAGGACTCGGAAACGGAGCCGCTTGAAGCCGGTACCTATCTTACGAGCCTTGAACTGATGACTGAAGAAAGCTACTGGCGCAAGCACTTCGAACATGAACAGAAAGTGCAATGGAAGGAGCTTCTTCCCGAGCTTCTCGAACACTATCGCCGGCAACGGGCAAGCCATGAAGAACAGGCCAGAGCGGCCGGCATACGGATCGAGCACAGCTATCGCGACCCGTACATACATGTGCTTGCAAAGCAGAACGACAACTGAAATCCCCGCAAGGTAAAGCGCCATGAACTGGAAACTCTACTCCGCACTCACCCTTTCGTTACTGCTGGTGCTCAGCGCTGGCTGCAGCAGCAACAAGAAGGACTACCGCCCGCTCGGCGAGCCCACGGCCGGTCGCGGCCTCTGATCGACAGGAGCAAAACAGGCATGGAACTGGTTTTTGACATGGTCAGCGCACCGCAACCGCTCGATGGAAGCGCGGCGAGCAAGACCTTCAGGCTGGCAGGAGGCATCATCGGACGTGCCGAGGGGTGCGACTGGGTGCTGCCGGATCGCAACCGGGTGGTATCAGGCAAGCATGCAATGGTGACCTTCGACAATGGCGCCTTCTATCTGACCGATACCAGCAGCAACGGCATCCACCTCAAGGACAGCGGCATGCCCATGGTCAAGGGCGAGCCGGTACGCATCGAGCATGGCCAGGTGTTCTGTCTGGGCGACTACCAGATCCGTGCGCGGCTGCGGCAGGACCCCAGCGAGTTCGACTCCGCCCTGCCACACAGCCAGTCCACTGGCAACATCATTCCCGACGATGCCTTTCTCGATCTGGACCCGCTGAATGCTCTGGATCAGCAGGAAGAGCGCCAGTACCGGGACGAGCTGTCCTGGGGGCTGCCCGCTGAATCCGCCGAGCAACCCCACGATTACGCTCGTATCGATATGGAGCGACTGCCGGTCCCCGAGCTGGTTCCGCCCCCGACCGCGCCGGTCGAGCCGCCCGTGTCCGCCGCCGAACCGGCGCTCGCCGATACCTTCTGGGCCAGATACTCCCAGGCCCTGGGTGTCAGCCTGGATGGACTGCCGGATGACCAGCGCGAGGCCCTGGCCATCGCCGCAGCCACCCTGCTCAGGCAATGTGTCAGCCATCTGCAGCAGAGCCTGAAGACCCGCAGCGAGCTGAAGAGCGAGCTGCGTCTGGCCCAGACCACGGTTCAGACCGCCGGCAACAATCCGCTCAAGCACGCTGCGGACAGCAGTGAGGCCCTGACCCTGATGCTGCGCGGCAAGGAGCCGGGGCAACTGTCCGCCACACAGGCGGTAGCCCGTGCCTACCGTGACCTGCAGGCCCATCAGGTGGCCCTCAGTGCCGCCAGTCGAGCAGCGCTGCGGGGCATGCTGGAACATTTTTCACCGGAACAGCTGAACCTGCGTTTCGAGCGCGAAGGCAAGGGCCTGCTCAACACCAACGGCGCCCGCTGGAAGGCCTACACCCGTTTCCATCAGGCGATCCAGGCCGAGGAGGACTGGAGCAAGCGCCTTTTCGCCCGCGACTTTGCCAATGCCTACGAAGAACAGATCCGCCTGATCGCCACCCTCAACATGGATACCCAAGGATGACTGCCATGCTGCGTATCGCCTTGACCGCTCTGGTACTTGTGACACTGGCCGGCTGTGCCCTGAAACAGAATCCGCCTGCCACGCGGATCGACCTGCACCTGACCGGCAGCGACCGGCTCAACCCGGATCTGCATGGGCGTCCCTCGCCCATAGTGCTGCGCCTGTATGAACTGAAGAACCCGGTGACCTTCGAGCATGCCGAGTTCTTTTCCCTGTATCAGCAGCCCCAGGAAACCCTGGCGCTGGACCTGATCGCCCACGAGGAGCTGGAGCTGCGGCCCGGCCAGAGCCAGGAGCTGAATCTGCTGACCACCGCTGAAGGCACCTATCTCGGCGTACTGGCGGCCTATCGCAATCTGCCGGAGGCACGCTGGCAACAGGTGATTCCCCTGCGTGTGGGCCAGCTCAATCAGTTGCATCTGCAGCTCGATGAACTGGGCATCAGCGACAACGACCATGCCCGCGCCCCGAGGAACTGATGCATGATGATCAGCAGAGTTGTCTGGCATGAGGGGATGCTGCTGCGGCCCCAGCATTTCCAGCAGAACGACAGGTACTACGATCACCAGCTGAAGGCGCGGACCCAGCTGCTGCACAGCTGCGCCCATGGCTTCTTCAATCTCGAGATCGACCATCAGTTCCTGGCCATGGGCAAGCTGGTTCTGAGCCAGGCCAGTGGCATCCTGCCCGACGGCAGCCTGTTCGAACTGGGATCAGGACACAGCCCGCTGTCGCTGGATGTGCCGCCCAACACCAGCAACTGCGCGGTATGGCTGGCCCTGCCGCTGGTAACCGGCAACCACGTCGAGGCCCGACGCCCCCAGCAGCAGGATGTGCTGGCCCGCTACACGGTGCATGACCGGGACGTCAGTGACTCCAATGCCGGGGATGATGGCACCGCCGTGGTCAGCTGCGCCCAGCCGGACTTCCGTCTGCTGCTGGGCGAGCAGCCCGATGCCCAGGCTTACGTGCGCCTGCAACTGTGCCAGATACTGGATACCACACCCGATGGGGTGGTCAGTCTGGATACCGAGTTCGTGCCGAGCTTCCTGCACGTCCAGGCCAGCCAGTTCCTGCAGTCCTGCCTGAAGGAAGTGATCAGCATGCTCAGCCACCGCGGCGACATCCTCGCCGAACGGATCCGCGCGGCGGGCCGGGTGAGCGGCGCGGAATTCGGCGACTTCGCCATGCTGCAGCTGATCAACCGGCACGAGCCGATGCTGCGCCATTACATGGGCCAGGAGCACCTGCATCCGGAACAGCTGTACCGGGAGCTGCTGGGGCTCTTCGGCGAGCTGTCTACCTTCGCCGGCGATGCCCGCCGGCCACGTCTGGACAGCCGCTATCAGCACAGCGATCAGGGCAGCAGTTTCCGCCGTCTGATGGAGGCGCTGCGCCAGTCGCTTTCCATGGTGCTGGAACAGCACGCAGTGGAACTGGCCCTGCAGCAGCGCCAGTACGGCATTCAGGTGTCGCCGCTGCACGACCACAAGTTGCTGGACACCGCCTCCTTCGTATTGGCTGCCAGCGCCCAGTGCGATTCCGAAGAACTGCGCCAGCGCCTGCCGGCGCATCTGAAGGTCGGTCCGGTCGAACGGATCCGCCAGCTGGTCAATCTGCATCTGCCTGGCATCAAGGTCAGACCGCTGCCGGTGGCGCCCCGGCAGATCCCCTTCCATTCCGGCAAGACCTACTTCGCCCTCGAGCTCAATTCCGAAGAGATGGCGCAGCTCGAGCGCTCCGGGGGTTTCGCCTTCCACGTTTCCGGCGACTTCCCCGGACTTGAACTCACATTCTGGGCCATCAGGAACTGAACCCCATGATCAAGGATATGGACTACAGCCAGGACGACCGCACGGTCATTCTCAATCGCAGCGGCGAGCTGCCGGCACGTACACCGCTGACCGATTTCGCCGCCGCGCCGAAGATGGAAAGGATAGAGCAGCGCATGGTGTACGCCGCTCGCCGGCACGATGCAGGCAATTTCAATCCCAGCCTGAACCCGCTGATCTCCCTCGCCGCCACCCTGCTGTCCGAGGTGGTGCGGCTGAAGAACACCTACCAGGCCGAGGATCTGCACGGCCTCAAGGAGCGCCTGAGTTCCGAGATCCGCCTGTTCGAGCACCAGGCGCTGCAGGACAGCGGCGACAGCAGCGAGGTAATGGCCGCCCGCTACGTGCTCTGCACGGCCATCGACGAGGCCGTGGCCACCACTCCCTGGGGCAACGAAAGCGCCTGGTCGCAGATGAGCCTGCTGAGCAGCTTCCACAATGAAACCTTCGGTGGCGAGAAATTCTTTCAGCTGCTCGAGCGGCTGTCGCGCAACCCGGTCAAGCATCTGCACCTGCTGGAGCTGATGTACCTGTGCCTGTCCCTGGGCTTCGAGGGCAAGTACCGCGTCATGCCCCGGGGAACGCTGGAGCTGGAGGTCATCCGCGACAGTCTGTATCGGCAGATCCGCCAGCTGCGCGGGGATGTACCCAGCGAGATCTCGCCCCACTGGCAGGGCCTGCAGGGCGAGCGCGGCCAGTTCGTGCGGGCTGCGCCCTGGTGGGCGGTCACCCTGTTCACCCTGATGTGCCTGGGGGTGATCTATGGCGGTTTCAGCTGGGTGCTCCGGGAGCAGCGCCAACATGTTCTTCAGGAGTTCGTACAGGGCAGTCCGGCCTCGCTGGCCGACACCACCTTCAGGGATGATCTGCAATGAATGCCAAATCCATACTCTTCAAAGCACTGCGCATGGTCCGCCAGGGCTGGGCCTGGAGCCTGATCCTGGTGCTGGGCCTGGCGGTGATTGTCTGGACCCTGGGCCCGGCCCTGGCCATCAATGATCACAAGCCCTGGGGCAGCGCCGGCGCCCGCTGGCTGACCATCAGTGCCCTGCTGCTGGGCTGGGGTCTGAGTCTGGTGTTCGCCAACTGGAAGAAGCAGCGCCGACTGAAGACCGAGGAAAGCGACAGCGAAGCCCAGGAGCGCCTGCGCCGGGAGAACCTGATCGTCGAGGAACAGCTCGAGCTGCACAGCCGCTACAAGCAGGCCCTGCGTACCCTCAGCCGTTCGAGCCTGTACAAGGGTCGCAGTGAACGCTGGCGCCGGGAGCTGCCCTGGTACCTGCTGCTCGGCCCCGAGGGCAGCGGCAAGACCAGCCTGCTGGAGTTCTCCGGGCTGGATTTCCCGCTCAATGCCCGTGATCAGCAGGGTGTCACCAACGAGGTCGCCGGTACCCGTTATGCCGACTGGTACTTCGCCGAACATGCGGTATTGATCGACAGCAGCGGACGCTATCTCAGCCAACCCGATCCCCAGGTTGACAGCCTTGGCTGGAATACCCTGCTGGGGCTGCTGCGCAACCGCAGACAGCGTTCGCTCAATGGCGTGCTGATCAACCTGCCGGTCGATCTGCTGCTGGGCGAGAACCAGCAGGCGCTGGAAAACCAGGCGCGGCAGATCCGCCAGCGGCTGCTGGAAATCAACCGCCGGCTCGGCATGGAGGTGCCGGTCTATCTGGTTCTGAGCAAGGCCGACCTGCTGCTCGGCTTCGACGAGTACTTCGACAACCTGTCCAGCGACGAGAATGATCAGGTACTGGGCGTGAGCTTCCGCAAGGACCAGGATGGCACCGACCTGCAGGTCGTGCGCCAGCAATTCCAAGACCTGCTGCAGCGTCTCAACAGCCAGGTGATCATGCGCCTGCATCAGGAGCGGGACATCGGCCGCCGCGGACGCATCCTCGATTTTCCGCATCAGCTGGGCCGCCTGGGCGAACCCCTGAGCCTGCTGATCGAGCTGGCCTTCGCCGGCAACCGCTACCAGAGCGCCGCCCAGCTGCGCGGCTTCTATCTGACCAGCGCGCCGAGCGTGCGCGGCGGTCTCGACCCGCTCACCGCCAGCATCGGCCGCAACCTCGGCCCGGGCAGCGCGGCGGTACCCGCCGCCCGCAGCGGCCGCCCGCGCTTCATCCGTCACCTGCTCAGCCGGGTGATCTTCCCCGAGGCGGAGCTCGCCGGGCTGGATGAGCGCGAGGTGAAACGCATCCACTGGCGCCAGCGCCTGATGTTCGGAACCGCCGCCGCCTGCCTGATAGTCGCCGGGCTGGCCTGGGCCAACAGTTTTTCGGCCAACCACCAGCGGCTCGAGCAGCTGCGCAGCATCGCCCAGCAGCTCAAGCAGGATCAGCAGCACCTGCAGACCCGGAAACACACCGAGGGCATGCTGCGGGTTCTGGACAGCAGCCACGCCGCCAGCCGGGTCTATGTCGGCCGCGCCGATGCCCGCTGGCGCGAGCGGGCCGGGCTCTATCAGGGCGAAGCGGTGAATCCGACACTGCACCGCGCCTACCGGGACCAGCTGGAGAAGCTGCTGCTGAAGAATGTGGCGCTGCGCCTGGAATCCCGGATTGAGGCCAGCCTGCATGACCGTGAACAGCTGTTCAACAACCTGCGCGCCTACCTGATGCTCGGCATGCCGGGGCGCCGTGACCGTCAGTGGCTGCAGGAATGGATGGCCGAGGACTGGTCCCAGCGCTTCGCCGGCAATACGCCCATGCAGGCCAGCCTGAACGCGCACTTCAGTCGCCTGCTGGAACAACCGTTCCGTCCCTACGCACTGGATGCGCGCCTGATCAGTGATGCCCGCCGCGAATTGCGCCGCGAGTCGCTGGCCAGCGTGCTGTACCGCACCCTGGTGGAGCAGTCCGGCAGCCTGCCGGAGTACCGCCTGATCAACCACCTGGGGCCCCGCGGTGCCCTGCTGACCAGCAACCAGAACACCCTGCCCGGTTTCTACACCCGCAGCGGCTACCAGCAGATGTTCCTCGCCCGCGGCAATGATCTGGTGCAGGACATGCTGCGCGACAACTGGGTTCTCGGTGGCGATGACGAGCTGAGCAGCCAGGACCGCAACCGGCTGATGCTGGAGATGGAGCAGCTGTACTTCGAGGATTACGCCCATCACTGGGGCGAGCTGCTCGGCCGCATCGCGCTGGACCCGCTGCCCGACGCCCAGCAGGCGGCCCAGAACATGAGCATACTGGCTGCCGCCAACTCGCCCCTGGTCAAGCTGCTGGAGCAGGTGCGCAACAACACCCTGCTGACGGATGACACCGCCACCCCCAACCGCGCCATGCGCAGCATGGAGCGCCGCTTCGAGCCGCTGCACCAACTGCTGGATCAGGACGCCAGCCCCGGGCCCGAGCTGCTCCAGGCACTCCAGGCGCTGGACGCCATGCACCTGCAGTTCAGCGGTCTGGCCCAGGCCAGTGCGCCGGGTCAGGCGGCCTTCGATATGGCACGCAGCCGTATCGGTGGCCAGGCTGACGCCATCAGCCAGCTGCGCACCGCCGCCGCCCGCCTGCCGCTGCCAGCGGGCAAGTGGCTCACCGAACTGGCCGGTGACAGCTGGATGCTGGTGCTCGATGAGGCCTACAAGCATCTGAATCAGCGCTACCGCAGTGAACTGCTGGCCAGCTGGCGCAACTCCGTCGGTCAGCGCTATCCCTTCAGCCGTGACAGCGAGAGCGAGGTAACCCTCAGCGACTTCCGCGAGTTCTTCCGCAGCCGCGGTACCGCCGAGCAGTTCTTCGAGCAGTATCTGCAGCCCTTCGTCAGCAGCAGCGCCCGGGGCTACCAGATCCGCCAGGTGGACGGCCGGGGTCTGCCGATCTCCCGGGAGCTGCTGGCGCAGATGGGCCGGGCCGAACGGATCCGGCGCAGCTTCTTCGCCGAGAATCCCAACGAGCCCCAGGTGCAGTTCCGCCTGGAGCCCTTCTTCCTCGACTCCAACCTGGGGCGGGCCAGTCTGCGCCTCGGCTATCAGAACATGGAGTACCGTCACGGCCCGATAGTGCAGACCGCCTTCCGCTGGCCGGTGGACAACGAGGGCGGACGCGCCAGCCTGGTGCTCGAGGATCTGGGTGGCAAGCGCATGTCGCTGGATCACAATCGCGGCGTCTGGTCGCTGTTCCGGCTGCTCGACGAGCTCCAGGTGGACTACCACTCGGATCGCGACGTGCTGCTGCTCAAGGCGGATCTGGGCGGCATGCGTGCCCATTACCTGCTGCACAGTCAGCGCTCGCCGAACCCGTTCGACCTGAGCCTGCTGCGCGGCTTCAGCCTGCCGGCCCGGTTGTGATGGATCTGCTCAGCGCCTGGCGCAGCCATGCCAGAACGGATCCCGGCAAGGTCCGCAGCCACAACGAGGACGCCTTTCTGGCCCTGCCGGAACGCGGGCTCTGGGTGGTCGCCGACGGCATGGGCGGGCATCAGAACGGCGCCCTGGCCAGCCGCCTGATAGTCGAGCACCTCGCCGAGCTGCCCGGCGGCAGCGACCTGGATCGGCGCGTGCAGCAGGTGCGCCGGACCCTGCACCTGCTCAACCGGCGCCTGAGCCGGGAACTGACCCTGATCAGCGGACAGCCCGAACCTGTCATGGGCAGCACCGTGGTGGTACTGCTGGTGGAGGAGGACCGCGCGGCCTGCATCTGGGCCGGCGACAGCCGCTGCTACCTGTGGCGCAGCGGCGGCCTCTACCAGATCACCCGGGACCACTCGCTGCGGCAGCAACTGATCGACGAGCGGCAGCTGAGCCCGGAGCAGGCCGCCGCCCACCCCTCCGCGCACGCCCTGACCCGGGCGGTCGGCGCCAGCGAGGATCTGGCACTGGATGTGGTCGAGTTCAACGTTTATCCCGGCGATACCCTGCTGCTGTGCAGCGACGGCCTGTACCAGAGCCTGAGCGGCTCCGAACTGGGCAGCGCGCTCAATCGACCCTCGCCCCAGCTGGCGCTGGAGCGTCTTTTCGAACAGGCCCTGGCCGGACCCGCCCGGGACAACCTCAGTGCCGTGGTCATCCGCCGCTGACATGCAACAGGAGCACAACATGGAAGCCCCCAGCGCAACCGCCATCACCCCTCCGGCCACCACACGCGGGAAGAAGGAGTTCGTTCCGCCCGGTCCGGTGCCGGAGGTGCTGAGCAAGCGCTATCGCATCGAACGCCTGCTGGGCGTGGGCGGCATGGGCGCGGTCTACCGGGCACGCGACCTGCTGCGCGAGCAGTTCGGTGACCCCGAACCCTGGGTGGCGGTAAAGGCGCTCAACGACACCTTCGCCGAGTACCCCGACGCCCATGCCCTGCTGTACAGCGAGTTCGCCCTGACCAGCCGCCTGCGCCACGCCCATGTGGTCCAGCTCTACGGATTTCATACCGATGCCCGTTGCCGGCGCGCCTATATCACCATGGAACTGCTCAAGGGCCCCACCCTGGATGATCTGATCAGCGCCAATCCCGAGGGGCTGCCCTGGGAGCAGTTTCGGGAAATCGCCATGGCCCTGCTGCAGGCCCTGGCACATTCCCACGCCCGGGGTGTACTGCATGGCGACCTGAAACCCAGCAATGTGATGATGGCTGAAGACGGTCTGCGGTTGTTCGACTTCGGCCTGGGACAATCCATCGGTGATCGACTGCCCGGTCTTCCGCGCCTGAGCCGGGCACGACTGGCGGCCTGGACACCGCGTTATGCGGCCCTGGAGCTGCTCGACGGCGAGCCCCTGTCGGCTGCCGCCGACGTCTACGCAGCAGCCTGCGTGCTCTACGAGCTGTGCAGTGGTCATCACCCCTTCAGCCGGCTGACCGCCCGCCAGGCCATCCGCATGGGTCAGGACAAGACCCTGGAGCCGCCGCCGCGGCTTCCGCGCCATTGCTGGCCGGCACTGCGCCGCGCGCTGGCCTTCGAGCAGACCCAGCGGCCGGATATCCCTACACTGCTGGCGGCGTTCAGCCAGGCAGCTCCCTCGTTGCTGCATCGGGTGCTGCGCAGGCCCTGAGCCCTGCGCAGTACGCGCGGCCCTCGGTGCCGGGCATCGCCCTGCCACATCCGGTAGCAATTGACCGTCCCGCCAGACCTTCCATTCGTCCCCTGCCCATGTCAGCTTCTGCAAAGCTGGCCCATACTCGACAACAACAGGCCGATCAGCTCGGCACAGCTCCATCAGAGGTTCTGACGCATGTGGTACAACGGTTTTATTGATCCTTCCCCCTGGCAGCTGACTGCCATCATCCTGGTTCTGACCCATATCACCATCATCAGCGTAACCGTTTATCTGCACCGATATTCGGCCCACCGCTCCCTCGAGCTGCATCCTGTCCTGCAGCACTTCTTCCGTTTCTGGCTGTGGCTGACCACCAGCATGAATACCCGGGAATGGACCGCGATCCATCGCAAGCACCACGCCAAGTGCGAGACCCCGGAAGATCCGCACAGCCCGGTGCAGAAGGGCCTGGGCACGGTACTGCGCAAGGGCGCCGAGCTGTATATGGCCGAGGCGAAGAACCAGGACACCCTGCGGACCTACGGCAAGGGCTGCCCCGACGACTGGATCGAGCACAACCTCTACGGCCGCTTCCGCAACACCGGCATAGTGCTGATGCTGCTGATCGACCTGGCCCTGTTCGGCGTACTCGGGCTGACCGTATGGGCGGTGCAGATGATGTGGATTCCGCTGTTCGCCGCCGGGGTGGTCAATGGTCTGGGGCATGCCGTGGGCTACCGCAACTTCGAGTGCAAGGACGCGGCCACCAACATCCTGCCCTGGGGTGTGCTGATCGGCGGCGAAGAGCTGCACAACAATCACCACACCTATCCCAACTCCGCCAAGCTGTCGGTGAAGAAGTGGGAGTTCGACATGGGCTGGATGTGGATCCGCCTGTTCAGCCTGCTGGGACTGGCCCGGGTGCGCCGCGTCGCCCCCGTGCCCCATCGCGTGGAAGGCAAGCAGACGCTGGATCTGGATACCGCCAGAGCCATCCTGAACAACCGGTTCCAGGTCATGGCTCAGTACCGCAAGCAGGTCATGCTGCCGCTGCTGCGGCAGGAACGCCAGCGCGTGGACGACTCCGTCCGCCATCTGTTCCGCCGCGCCCGACGCCTGCTGGGTCGCGAAGCCAGCCTGCTGCAGCCCCACCAGCAGAAACGCGTACAGTCACTGCTGGAGCACAATCAGACGCTGCGCATCATTCACGAGAAACACGCCGCACTGCAGCAGATCTGGAACCGCACCAGCAGCAACGGCCATGAGATGGTTCAGGCACTCAAGGACTGGTGTGCCCAGGCCGAGGCGACACGCATCCGGGTATTGCAGGACTTCGCAGCTCATCTGCGCACCTACAGCCTGCAGCCCGGGACGGTCTGAGGCCGCTGCCGCTTCGCTGGCCTCCCCGGCCAGCTGAACTACACTGGCTCAGGCACGCTGCCGGCCCGCCAGGGTTGCCGTCGCCGACAGGCAGGGGCAACCCCGCCTGACCGGTGGCCCGTCTTTCCCTGGTACAGGAAACCGAGCCGTGACCCCAGCTGTAGATCCGTATTACCCCACTCCGCTGCACCCCTTGCATGCCCTGCTGCTAGCCGGCAGTCTTCCGCTGTTTCTCGGCACCCTGCTGAGCGACATCACCTACTACAACACCTATCAGATCCAGTGGAGCAACTTCGCCTCCTGGCTGCTGGCAGGCGCCCTGCTCCTCAGCGGGCTGGCCCTGCTCTGCGCGTTGATAGGACTGTTCCGCCGGGACCGGCGTCAGGGGCCGGCGCTGATGTATTTCGTCATGCTGCTGGCCGCCTGGATCCTCGGCTTCTTCAACGCGCTGATACATGCCCGTGACGCCTGGGCGATCATGCCCGGCGCCCTGGTGCTCTCGGTACTGGTGACGATTCTTGCCCTGGCTGCGGTATGGCTGGGTCTGTTCAGCCTGCGCGACGGGGGTGTGCGATGAGAAAAGCCGATCTCCTCGGGCTGATGGCCCTGGGCACCCTGCTCACCGCCTGCGGTGGCAACGACGAACCGCCGAGAAACTACGGTCCCGATCCGCATCTGCCGAACATCCAGCGCGGCCTGCTGCCAAGCATGAAAATTGCCGAACCGGCCGAATGGGGCGATCAGCAACCCCGGGTGCCGGATGGCTATCGAGTTACCGCCATCGCCACCGACCTGCTGATCCCCAGGCAGACCCTGGTGCTGCCCAACGGCGACATCCTGGTGGCCGAGGGCCGTGGCGGGGGTGCCCCGGCCCTCAAGCCCAAGGACGTGATTGCCGGTGTGATCAAGGCCAGGGGCACCACCTCGGTGGACAGCGGACATCGCCTGACCCTGCTGCGCGACGCCGATGGCGACGGCACCTACGAGCTGCAGACGGTATTCGCCGAGGACCTCAACGCCCCCTACGGCCTGGCACTGATCGGCAATGACCTGTACGTCGCCAACCAGGACGCCCTGGTCCGCTTCGATTACCGGGAAGGCCAGACCCAGGCTGGCGGCGCCCCGGAGAAGGTCATCGATCTGCCCTCGGAGATCAATCACCACTGGACCAAGGCCATGACCGCCAGCGCCGATGGCCGCTACCTGTATGTCGGCATAGGCTCCAACAGCAATATCACCGAGCGCGGCATGGAGGCCGAGGTGGATCGGGCCATGGTCTGGCAGATAGATGTGGAGACGGGCCACTATAAGCCCTATGCCACCGGGCTGCGCAACCCGACCGCACTGGCCATTCAGCCCGGTAGCGGCCGATTGTGGGCCGTGGTCAACGAGCGGGACGAGCTGGGCGAGGACCTGGTGCCGGACTACCTGACCTCCGTCCGGGAAGGCGGCTTCTACGGCTGGCCCTACGCCTACTGGGGCCAGAACGTGGACCCCCGGGTGCGTCCGCAGGACCCGGAAAAGGTCGCAGCATCCATAGCGCCGGATTACAGTCTGGGCGCCCACGTGGCGGCGCTGGGGCTGGACTTTTCCACACCGGCGATGGGTCCGGAGTTCGCTGAAGGCGTGTTCGTCGGTGAGCATGGCAGCTGGAACCGCAAGGAGCCAGCGGGCTACAAGGTGGTCTTCGTGCCCTTCAGCAACGGCGAGCCCGCCGGCGACCCGGTGGACTTCGTCTTCAACTTCTATGGCGAGGACGGCAAGACCCGCGGCCGACCGGTCGGCGTGACCGTAGACCCGGCGGGGGCCCTCATCGTTGCCGATGATCTGTCGAACACGGTCTGGAGGGTTACCCCGGAGCGTTAACAGGGTCGCAGATTCACCCTGTCGGGCGGGTCGCTTTCCCCGCCCGCAGGGTTTATTCTTGCCCTTCTGTCATGCGTTCATAGGGTTGCAACGGATGCGTACCTGTCTACTGAGCCTCGCCCTGCTGCTCGCCAGCCCAGCTGTGCTCGGCGCGACCATCTACAAATACACCGATGCCAACGGTGTTGTGACCTACACCGACCAGCGCGTTGAGGGAGCCCGGATCTTCCACTTCAACGACAACATGGTCGAGAACATCGATCGTCAGGTCTATGTAACCACGCGCAAACATGCGGGGGGCGACACCCTGGTGGTCAAGAACGAGCTCTACGCCCCCGTGGAGATCGAGCTGGAAATTACCGAGGCCAGACACGTTCTCGGCGTACCTGCCGAACCTGTGCGCTGGGTGCTGCCGCCCCGCGGCGAAATCCGCCTGCTGACCCTGGCCCCTGCCGGTACCGGCACCCCCCACTATCAGCACCGGCTGCGCTATGCGCTGGGCGATCCCCGCGCCCAGCCCCAGCCGGTCGCCTACCCGCTGCCCTGGCGGGGCGGTCCCTTCCGCATGACCCAGGGCCCCGGTGGGCGCTACAGCCACACCGGTCCCAAGGGGCGCTATGCCGTGGATATCGCCATGCCGGTCGGCACGCCCATAGTCGCGGCGCGCAGCGGCGTGGTAATCAAGACCGAGAACAATCAGAGCGGACGGGGCACCAACCCGGCGGGCAACTTCGTGCGGGTGCTGCATGACGACGGCACCATGGGGGTCTATCTGCACCTGAAGCAGGGCTCGGTCCAGGTCCGTGAGGGACAGTATGTGCGCACCGGGGACCTGCTGGCGCAGTCGGGAAATACCGGCAACAGCACAGGTCCGCATCTGCATTTCGTGGTGCAGAAGAACGTCGGACTGAATACGGTTTCCATCCCCTTCGACTTTGCCCAGCCGGTCAACAGCATGCCGAACTTCGCCGTGGGCGGCGAGCGCTGAACGCGCGAAAAAAGTTTTCGCTGCGGTGGAACTCCCGACAACCCAGGCGGTCCTAGCATCATGAACGGCTCGTCAGGCCCTTCATGCTCCTTGGATGTGATTTAGTGTTGGCAGAAACCGGGCACCTCTCCTAGCACAGCCCGGTTGTTGAACCCCGAACCTCCCTCCCCTATGAAGTTCGGGGTTTTTTTTATTCCTGCGGCGCAGGTTCCTCTGCGGACTCCTCCGGAAACAGCCATTGCTGCAACACCCCGTGGGCCTCCTCGACACCCATACGCTTGGGCGAGGAAAACAGCTGTACCGTGGCCCGGTTGCCGAACTCCCTGCGCACCCGGTTCTGCACCTTGAGCAGCTCCCCCTTGGCCGCACCGAAGGACAGCTTGTCCGCCTTGCTCAGCAGGATATGCACCGGCAGGCCGGCGGTATTGGCCCAGTCCAGCATCATGCAGTCGAAGGGCGACAGCGGGTGGCGGATGTCCATCACCAGCACCACTCCAGCCAGTGATTGGCGGCCGGTGAGGTAGGCATCCAGATGCTGCTTCCAGTGCTCCTTGAGTTCCAGCGGCACCTTGGCGTAGCCGTAGCCGGGCAGATCCACCAGGCGGCGCTGCTCATCCAGAGCGAAAAAATTGATCAGCTGGGTGCGCCCCGGTGTCTTGGAGGTACGCGCCAGGCGGGCGTGGGTCAGCGTATTCAACGCGCTCGACTTGCCGGCATTGGACCGGCCGGCGAAGGCCACTTCCAGGCCGATATCCTCGGGACACTGGTCGACCTTGCTGGCACTCTTGATGAAACTGGCGGTCTGGCAGAGTATTGCCAGGGGCGTTACTGAAGACATGGGATATCCGGTTCTGTGGCTTGGTGCATTCACGTTCGCGGCTAGCTTAGTATATAATGCCGCGGTTTTATATCGTGGCAGGGAGCTGCGACAGAATGACCATTGCGCTGCCCTCCGGCCGCCGCTAGCATGGGCGCTTATCCGTGCCTGCAGCTGGCTGGAATTGTCAGCAAGCATGCGAGGCGGCCTGCATAGAACGCGGTCAACAAGACCGGGCGCAGACCAGACCTGTTATTTTTTAGCCGTAATTGGATTAGCCGATGAATAAATTACTTGTAAGTCTGGTGTTATCCCTCGGTGTGGCCGGTTCGGCCCATGCTCTGCAGGGTGATGCCGCTGCCGGCGCAGGCAAGGTGGCAGTCTGTTCAGCCTGTCATGGCGCAGATGGCAACAGCATCATGCCGAACTGGCCGAAACTGGCCGGTCAGGGCGAGCGTTACCTGGTCAAGCAGATGACGGACATCCGTGATGGCGCCCGTGAGGTACCAGAAATGACCGGCATGCTGACCAACCTGAGTGATCAGGACCTGGCTGACATCGCAGCCCATTTCGCTTCTCAGCCCATGGCTGGCGGGGTTGCCGATGCCGAACTGGCCGAGCGCGGCGAAGCCATCTACCGCGGTGGCAACCTGAAAACCGGTCTGCCCGCCTGCACCGGCTGTCATTCGCCCACCGGTCAGGGTAACGAGCCTGCAGGCTATCCGCGTCTGGCTGGCCAGCATGCTGCCTACACTGCCAAGCAGCTGACCGACTTCCGCGAAGGCGATCGCACCAATGATGGTGACATCATGGTCATGCGCACCATCGCTGAACGCCTGAGCAACAAGGACATACAGGCCGTTGCCGAGTACATCCAGGGACTGCGCTGAGCCTGGAGCGACCGGCAATAACCGGTGTTAAAAAAAGGGTGGCCAAGGCCACCCTTTTTTGCGACTGTAGGATGCCCAACGGCAGCGGGCAGGAGGCTGCCGGGAACCTTTCTGCCACCATTGCAGCCTTAATGGCAGCCACATTTGTTCGGAGAGTTACATGCGCAAGTTCTTGACTGCAGGATTGGTCTGGTTGCTGGGCAGCCTGGCATTGGCACAGGCCCAGAGTGCCCAGTATCAGGCCGGTGTCGACTACGTCGAGCTGCCCTCTGCGGCCCCCACCCAGGAGCCGGACAAGGTAGAGGTAGCCGAGCTGTTCTGGTACGGCTGCGGCCACTGCTTCAACTTCGAGCCGATCATCCGCGAGTGGAAGGAAACCCTGCCCGAGCATGCCTACTTCCGCCCGGTTCCGGCGTTCTTCGGTGGCAGCTGGGACACCCACGGTCAGCTGTTCTATACTCTGGAGAGCATGGGAAAACTGGAAGAAACCCATGCAGCCATCTTCCAGGCGATCCATAATCAGGGTGAGCGACTGGCCGATGTCAATGCCATGGTCCGGCTGCTCAAGCAGTATGGTGTGGACGAAGCGGAGTTCCGTGAGACCTGGAACTCCCCCGGCGTGAAACTGAAAATGAATCAGGCCAAACGACTGGCACGGGCCTACCGCGCCACCGGGGTACCGACCCTGATTGTCAACGGCAAGTACCGTATCGAAGCCAGCATGGCCGGCAGCTTCGAGAACATGCTGAAGATCGCGGATTATCTGGTGGAACAGGAACGTCCCTGACCGAGGATGACCTAATGATGGCAACGGGTAATATTCCCTGGCGGCGGGCCACCCAAGGCACCATGGCCCCCGCCTGCATGCAGACCAACCCCAACTGGACCTGCTCGGATGAGGTACCCACCCTGCCTGAGGTATTAAAGCTGCTCAGCTTCAATATCCAGGTGGGTATCAACACCCAGCGTTATCATCACTACCTGACCCGTGGCTGGCAGCATCTGCTGCCCCACGCCCGGCGCCAGCAGACCCTGGCCCAGATCGCCCAGCTGATCAGCGAGTTCGATGTGGTGGCGCTGCAGGAAGTGGATGGCGGCAGCCTGCGCTCCGGCTTCATCAACCAGGTCGAGCACCTGGCCAGGGAGAGCCAGTTCCCCTACTGGTATCAGCAGCTCAACCGCAACCTGGGGCGCTTTGCCCAGCACTCCAACGGTTTCCTCAGCCGCTACCAGCCCCAGCTGCTGGAGGATCATAAGCTGCCCGGCATGCTGCCCGGCCGCGGTGCCATCCTCACCAGTTTCGGCCAGGGGCCAGACAGCCTGCTGGTAGTGATGATGCACCTGGCGCTGAGCACCCGCACCCGCGCCAGCCAGCTGGCCTATATCCGCGAACGCATTGCCGATCACAGCCATGTGGTACTCATGGGTGACATGAACACCCACGCCGAGGACCTCCTGGAACGTTCGCCCCTGAGCGGCAGCAACCTGCATACCGCCAATCTGCCGGGCACCTACCCGAGCTGGAAACCGGCCAGGGTGCTGGATCATATCCTGCTCAGCCCGAGCCTGAGCATCGAGCAGGTGGATGTGTTGCCGCAGCCGATCTCCGATCACCTTCCCGTGGCCATGCATATCCGGTTGCCCCCCAGCGTCTGCCGGATACCCGACAACCATCCAGCAGCAAGCTGATGCCGCGGAGCTGGTTGCGCCCCTTCCATCAGGCTTGCCTGGCAGCGATCCTGGCCGTGCTGGCCGGCTGCGCCGGCGGCCTGAAGATCGACACCAGCCACACGGCGCGTGGGCAGGACAGCCGGGTGCAGTACGTCATCCTGCATTACACCTCGTCCAATGCCGAACGCGCCCTGCGCACTCTCACCCAGGGTGAGGTCAGCAGCCATTACCTGATCAACGATACCCCGCCGACCATCTACCGGCTGGTGGACGAGAACCGGCGCGCCTGGCACGCCGGTGACAGCAGCTGGCAGGGGCGCACCTGGCTCAACGCCAGCTCCATCGGCATCGAGATTGTGCATCCGGGCTACCGGGACGGCCCTGATGGCCGCTACTGGTATCCCTGGAACCCGCAGCAGATAGATGCCCTGATCCCCCTGCTGCAGGACATACTGCAGCGACACGGGTTGCCGCCCGAAAGAGTCATAGGTCACAGTGACATCGCGCCCCAGCGCAAGCTTGATCCGGGCCCCCTGTTCCCCTGGCAGCAGCTGGCGGCCGCCGGCGTCGCCATCTGGCCCGATGCCGCCAGGGTAAATCACTACGAGGCGTTGCTGGGCGAGCTCACCCCTTCCCTGGAGTGGTTTGCGGCAACTCTGGAACGCTTCGGCTACAGCCTTGGCGGAACCGGTGATGAGGCCCGACGACTGCGCAACGTCATCGCCGCTTTCCAGATGCGCTTCCGGCCCGCCCGACATGACGGCGAAGCCGATCCCGAGACTGCAGCCATCCTCGCGGCCCTGGTGCCGGGAAGCTTCGAGCGTATCGGCGACTACCACCGACTGCAGCAGGTCGAGCCCTTTCCCACCCAACCTTGATCAGGGACTGTCCAGCGTATGCTCAATGGAATCTGGCTGAGCTTCTTCCTCGCGGCTTTTGTCGCCGCCCTCTGGCAATGGCTGGGACTGGGCGATGCCGAGGTGTTCACCCGGCTGGTGGCCGCCCTGTTCGACATGGCCCGCCTAAGCGTGGAAATCGTCCTGGTACTGGTCGGTACCATGACCCTGTGGCTGGGCTTTCTGGCCGTTGCCGAGAAAGCCGGTCTGATCCGCCTGCTGGCGCGGGTGCTGGATCCGCTGTTCCGCCGGCTGATGCCCGGCGTGCCCAGCGGCCACCCGGCGCTGGGGCATATCAGCATGAACTTCGCCGCCAATATCCTCGGCCTGGACAATGCCGCCACGCCCATAGGGATCAAGGCGATGCACTCGCTGCAGGAACTCAATCCGCAGAAGAACACCGCCACCAACGCCCAGATCCTGTTCCTGGTGCTC
Organism: Halopseudomonas formosensis; assembly: GCF_900115905.1. GTDB lineage: Bacteria > Pseudomonadota > Gammaproteobacteria > Pseudomonadales > Pseudomonadaceae > Halopseudomonas > Halopseudomonas formosensis. The sequence goes on along the minus strand of NZ_FOYD01000007.1, from coordinate 148,906 downwards.
AACAGCTCGTCGCTGACACTGCTGCCAGTGACCATCTTCATGTACCGCGCCCAGCAGGGCGCCGACGATCCGACCCTGGTGTTCCTGCCGATACTGCTGGCCACCACCGTCTCCAGTCTGGTCGGCCTGCTGACGGTGGCAGTGATGCAGCGCCTGCGCCTGCATGATCCGGTGGTGCTGGCCTACCTGCTGGCCGGGGCTGCCGGTCTGGGCCTGCTGCTGACCGCGCTGGCGGGCATGTCCGCCCAGGCGCTGGCCGCCACCTCCTCGCTGATCGGCAACCTGACCCTGTTCGGTATCGTCATCCTGTTTCTCGGGGTGGCCGCCCTGCGCCGGGTCCAGGTGTATGACACCTTCATCGCCGGGGCCAGAGAGGGTTTCAGTTTCACTATCTCGTTGTTGCCCTACCTGATCGCCATGCTGGTGGCAATCGGCGTACTGCGCGCCAGTGGCGTGCTCGATGCCGGTCTGGCGGGCATCCGCTGGCTGGTGGAAGGAGCGGGCTGGGACACCCGCTTCATCGACGCCCTGCCCACCGCCTTCATGAAACCGCTGTCCGGCAGCGGCGCCCGGGCAATGATGCTGGAAACCATGAACACCTTCGGCGTCGACAGCTTCCCGGCACTGCTGGCCGCCACCTTTCAGGGCAGCACCGAGACCACCTTCTACGTGCTGGCAGTGTATTTCGGCGCGGTGGGCATCACCCGCATCCGCCACGGGCTGGGCTGCGCGCTTATCGCGGATCTGGCCGGCATGCTGACGGCCATAGGGGTGTGCTACTGGTTCTTCGGCTGACCCCGTTCCGGCCATGGCCTGTTAAGCTGTGGGCAAGCGTTTTCAAGGAGCACCCCATGCCTGCCCCGCGTTTCGATCAGTTGCACCGCCAGCCCGGTCCCTTCTTTCTCGCCCTTGGCGGGGCGGGGATGTTCGGTGCCAATCTGTATCTGTACGGCTCGGCGGGTCAGTGGATCGGCATCGATTGCGGGCTGGCGCTGGAATCGACGCCCAGTGGCGACAATCGCGTCTCGGTGCCTTCGCTGGAGGCCCTGCGGCGCCACGATATCCAGCTCAGTGCGCTGTTGATCACCCATGGCCACGAGGATCATATCGGCGCCGTTGAGCACCTGTGGCGCGAGCTGAAGTGTCCGCTGTATGCCAGCCCCTTCACCGCGCAGCTGATCCGCAGCCGGCTGGCGCCGAATCTGGAGTGGCCGGTGCTGCATGAGATCAGTCCGCTGCAACCGGTAGGGCTGGACAACTTTCAGGCCGAGTGGATACCGGTGACCCACTCGATTCCCGAGTCCCACGGCATACTCCTGCAGGTGGCCGGCAGGCGGCTGTACCACAGCGGCGACTGGAAACTCGACCCCCAGCCGGTGGTCGGCGGTCTGACCGCCGAAGGCCGCCTGCGCAGCATCGGCAGGGAAGGGGTTGATGTGGTGATCGGCGACTCGACCAACGCCTCGGTTGTCGGCGCCAGCCGTTCGGAAGGGGCGGTGCAGGATGGTCTGTCGGATGTGATACGCCCCTGCCGCGGGCGGGTGATTGTCACCTGTTTTGCCAGCAACCTGGCCCGGCTGCACAGCCTGGCCGAGATCGCCATGGACTGCGGCCGTTACGCTGGCCTGCTGGGGCGCAGCCTGGTGCGCATGCACGGCCACGGGCGTGCCCATGGCTACCTTTCCGCTCGCCCAGGCTTCATCGGCCCCTGGGAGCTGGGTTTTCTGCCCCGGGACCAGCAACTGTGGATCTGTACCGGCAGCCAGGGCGAGCCGGCCGCCGCCCTGGGTCGACTGGCCGCCGGCAACCATCCGCAGCTGACCCTGGAGCCAGGGGATAGCGTGGTGTTCTCCTCGCGGGTGATACCGGGCAATGAGGAGGCTCTCGGCCGCATCCGCCAGAGCCTGCAGGCCCAGGGCGTGCATATCATCGACGACGACATGGCACCGATTCATGCCTCCGGGCACCCGCCACAGGAGGATCTGCGCCAGCTGTATGAATGGCTGCGGCCACGCCATGTGCTGCCGGTGCATGGCGAGGATTACCATCAGCAGGCGCACCAGGCCTTTGCCCGCAGTCTCGGCATAGGCACCCTGGTGCCGCGCAACGGCGAGCTGATAGACCTCAGCGCCCAGCCCTGCAAGGTCGCCGAACTGCCCTGGGGGTTGGTGGAGGTGCAGCGCTGAGCCGGGCTCCGCAGGGGGTCAGAAACTGCCTTCCCTGATCTTCTGCCAGAGCATGCCCAGCGCCAGCAGCGGCGCCCGGAAGCGTTCGCCGCCGGGGAAGGCCATGTGCGGCACCTGGCTGAACAGGTCGAAGCCGCGACTGGCCTGGCCGGTGATGGCCTCGGCAAGGATGCGCGCGGCCAGGTGGGTGGCATTCACCCCGTGGCCGGAGTAGGCCTGGGCATAGAACACGTTGGGGTGATCGGGCAGACGGCCGATCTGCGGCAGGCGGTTGGCGCCGATGCCGATCATGCCGCCCCACTGGTAATCGATGCGGACATTGGCCAACTGCGGAAAGACCTTGAGCATCTTCGGCCGCATGTAGGCGGCGATATCCGCCGGATCCCGCCCGGAGTAGTGGCAGGCACCGCCGAACAGCAGGCGACGGTCGGGCGACAGCCGGTAATAATCCAGCGCCACCCGTTGATCACACAGGGCCATGTTCTGCGGGATCAGTTCCCGCGCCAGTTCCTCGGACAGGGGCTCAGTGGCGATCACATAGCTGCCGGCGGGGATCACTCGGCTGGCCAGCGAAGGCTGTACGCCGCTGTGGTAGGCGTTGCAACCCAATACCAGCTGCGAGGCCCGGATCCGCCCGCGGGCGGTATGGACGGTAATCACAGGGCCCTGGTCAATGGCGGTGACCGCCGAGCGCTCGAACAGCTGCACGCCCAGCGAGCGGGCTGCCTGCGCTTCGCCGAGGGCCAGGTTGAGCGGGTGCAGATGCCCCGAGCCCATGTCGATCATGCCGCCGACATAGCGGTCGGAGCCGACCACGGAATGCAGCTGATCGGCTTCGACCAGTCGCAGCTCATGCTGATAACCCAGCCCCAGCAACTCCTCCCGGTCAGCCCGGAAGCCGTCCATGTGCTTAGGTTTGTTGGCCAGATCGCAGTAACCCCAGGTCAGATCGCAATCGATGCCGAACTCCTCGATGCGCCGGCGCACCAGCTGTACCGCCTCCAGTCCCATCAGCTTGAGCTCGCGCACCCCCTCGGCACCCAGGATCCGGGTGAACTGCTCCAGGTCATGACCCACGCCACGGATCAGCTGCCCGCCATTGCGCCCGCTGGCGCCCCAACCGATGCGCCGGGCCTCCAGCAACACCACCGACATGCCGCGCTGGGCCAGTTCGATGGCGGTATTCAGGCCGGTGAAGCCGCCGCCCACCACACAGACATCCGCCTGCAACTCGCCCTCGAGCACGGGGCAATCGAATTCCAGTTTGCGCGAGGCCAGATACCAGGAGTCGGGGTAGTCATCGGTGTGAATGGCTGGAAACGACATGAAAAATCCACTGCTTGCGATTGATAGCCGCAGAATAGCGGTAATTGCCCTGCGGAAGAAGAGCGCACAAGCGGGACATATCGACCAACGTCCACCGCCTCGGCCGGCGGAATCTGATATTCTTGCCGCCGGCGTTCCGCCATTCCGTGGCCCTGTTTCTATCGTCATTCCTGTGGATTTACCATGCGTCCAGCCCGTGCCCTGATCGACCTGTCTGCCCTGCGTCACAACTACCGTCTGGCCAAGAGCCTGTCCGGCTGCCGGGCACTGGCGGTGGTCAAGGCCAACGCCTATGGCCATGGCGCACTGGAGTGTGCGGCGGCGCTGGACGCGGAAGTGGACGGCTTTGCCGTCTCCGCCATCGAGGAGGCGCTGGAACTGCGCGCGGCCGGCCATCGCCAGCCGATAGTGCTGCTCGAGGGCTGGTTCGAGGCCAGTGAACTGGAGCTGATCTGCCAGCATGACCTGTGGCCGGTCATACACCACGACGGGCATCTGCAGGACCTTGAGCAGGCCAACCTGAGCAAACCGCTGAACGCCTGGCTGAAGCTGGACAGCGGCATGCACCGCACCGGCTTCTCTCCGCAGATCTATCCGACCATCTGGCGGCAGCTGCTGGCCAGCGGCAAGGTCGCCAGCCTGACCAGCATCACCCACTTCTCCCGCGCCGACGAGCCGGACACCGGCCGCACCGAGCAGCAGCTGGAGGCCGTCCGCAGCGCCACCGCCGACCTCGGGGAGGTGGCCAGGAGCCTGTGCAACTCCGCCGGCGTACTGGCCTGGCCGCAGGCCCATGGTGACTGGGTCCGCCCGGGCATCATGCTGTACGGCTCCAGCCCCTTCGGCTTTCCCCAGCCGCAGGCGGGGCAACTGCAGCCGGTGATGCAGCTGGAATCCAAGATCATCGCCGTGCACCAGGTCGCCAGCGGCGAACCCATCGGCTATGGCTCGCGCTACCTGACCACCCGACCCAGCCGTATCGGTCTGGTGGCCATGGGCTATGCCGACGGCTATCCACGCCATGCCGCCGATGGCACCCCGGTGCTGGTGGATGGTCAGCGCACCAGCCTGGTCGGGCGGGTGTCGATGGACATGCTCACCGTGGATCTGACCGACCTGCCGGCCAGCGGTCTGGGCAGCCATGTACGGCTGTGGGGCAAGGGGCTGGATGCGGGCGAGGTGGCCAGTCATGCCGGGACCATTTCCTACCAGCTGTTCTGCAACCTGAACCGGGTACCACGCTGCTATCAGGACTGACGGCCCGCCAGCGTGGCGGATTTCAGTCAGCGCGTTGAAGATAATGCACAGCCGTGCAACAATGCGCTGTTCCTGAAACCCCTGCTGTTCCTGACTTTCAGCCCTCCTGGAGGATTCCGACCTTGGATGTTGGTACCCGCCTGAAAACCATCCGTAAACTCAAGGGTCTGTCCCAGCGTGAGCTGGCCAAACGCGCCGGTGTCACCAACAGCACCATTTCCATGATCGAGAAGAACAGCGTCAGTCCTTCGGTCAGTTCGCTGAAGAAGGTGCTGGGCGGCATCCCCATGTCGCTGGTGGAGTTCTTTTCCCTGGAAAGTGCCCAGGCGCAGCCTCGCAAGGTGGTCTACCGGGCCGACGAGTTACTGGATATCGGCTCCAATCAGGTCATCATGCAGCTGGTCGGCAAGGACCACCCCGGACGCAGCATCTCCTTTCTGCGCGAGGTCTATCCCCCTGCGGCGGATACCGGTCCGGACATGCTGCGCCATGAAGGCGAGGAGGCCGGCATGGTGGTGCGTGGCCGCCTGGAACTCACCGTGGGTGACGAGGTTCACGTGCTGGATGCGGGGGACAGCTACTATTTCGAGAGCAGTCTGCCGCACCGCTTCAATAATCCCTTCGATGAGCCTTGCGAGCTGATCAGCGCCACCACCCCAGCCAATTTCTGAACGATCTCAGTAGCCGGGCGGGTAGCTGTTCAGCACCCGTGCGGCGCGCTCGTGCATCTCGCGACTGCGCTCCAGCGGCGACAGACGCTCATTGACCCGGGCACTGTCGCTGCCGCGCCACACCAGCTGTCCATCCCGGGCGTCGAACAGATCGATCTGCAGCGTCATCACCGGGTACTCCACGGTACGGGTCTGGCTGTAGCCCGGCCCGCCCCAATAGGGCCCCCAGTAACCCCAATAGCCCCCATAGTGGGTGGTCACGTCATCCCTGTGGATCTCGGTGATCAGTGTCGCCTGTACCCGCAGGTCGGCGGTGGCAGGCTCTGTCGCCGGGCGAAGTCCGCGTACATCGAGCTGCGCACTGACCGCTTCCTTGACCCGCCGGGAGGTCAGATCGCTGGCCAGACGGGGGTCGCTGGCCGGGGCGTAGGTCACCGCCGGCTCGGACCAGGACCAGGTCTGGTACTGACCGAAATCCCGGTTCAGGTCGTAATCGGTGCGCGGCACCGACACCTGACAGGCGCCCAAGGCCAGCACCAGGGAGATCAACATCGCTAAACGAAACATGGCAACCTCTGCGCTAAATGACGGTCTATGACATCAGACTGCCTTGAAAAAGGTCCGTTTTGCCACCCCCTGCAGACGCCGGCAGACGAAGAGCACCACTCTGGGCAGCAGACAACAACATGAAACGGAGTCAACCGATGCGTAGATTGAAAACGATAGCCCTCGCCACCGCCACCCTCAGCGTGCTCACCCTGGGCACCATGACCGCCCATGCCGCCGACGGGGACATGAGCCGTCAGCTGACCGAAGCCCGTCAGGAAGGCTCAGTGTGGACTGCCTTCGCCCTCAACCGCCATCTGAGTCCTTTCAGCATAGACGTGGAAGTGGAGAACGGGGTAGCCATCCTGACCGGTGAAGTGGAGTCCGAGGTCGAGCGTGATCTGGCCGCGCAAGTCGCCCTGGGCGTGGAAGGCATCAACGAGGTGGACAACCAGCTGCAGGTCAGCGGTGAAGAGGTCAAGCGCGCTGCGGACGGCGAGCGCAGCTTCTCCAGCCGCTTCAATGATGCAACTACTACCGCCACCGTGAAGTCGAAACTGTTGTGGAATCGCAACACCGAGGGGCTGGACATCAATGTTACCAGCCGCGATGGCGTGGTTACTCTGGAAGGCCGTGCCGGCAGCGAGGCGGCCAGCGAGCTCGCGGAGCGTCTGGCCCGCAATACCGAAGGCGTACGCCGGGTTGAGAACAAGCTCAGTGTCAGCGCCGAGGGCGGCACCGCCGACCGGGCCAGGGAGCAGGTGGACAACGCCGGAGGAGCGATAAGCGACGCCTGGATCACCAGCAAGGTCAAATCCAGCTTCCTGTTCAACAGCAATCTGGACGGCCTGGACATTGCCGTCGAGACCCGTAACGGTCAGGTCACCCTGAGTGGCGCGGTTGCCAGTGAGGCCGAGAAGTCCCTGGCGGTCGAGATCACCGAGAACATCCGCGGCGTCCGCGGTGTGAATGCCGGCTCCCTGCGGGTCGGTGGCATGGAAGACTGAAGTCGGCGCAGGAGCGCTGAATATAAAACCAATCGAGGAGAACTACCATGCTGAGCTGGGCTATCACATTTCTGATCATCGCCATCATCGCTGCGGTTCTGGGCTTCGGTGGCATTGCCGGGACCGCAACGGGCATCGCCAAGATTCTGTTCGTCGTGTTTCTCGTCCTGTTCATCGTGTCCTTCATCATGGGACGCCGACCGCGACTCTGATCGCTCCGGGAAGCAGCAACGCCATACGGGCTACTGCCGTGGCCGGTATGGCGTTACTCCCTTTGTAACTGCGACCTTCCATCCCTTGCCGGGGTCCGGCACTGCGTTTAGCCTTGCGGCTTTGAATCAGCAAGGAGCAGTCGCGTGGTACGGATCAAGGTCTGGGATCTTCCCCTGAGACTCTTTCACTGGGCGCTGGCCGTGGCCGTCACCGGTGCACTGGTGACCATCAATCTCGGTGCGGCCTGGATCGAATGGCATGGGCGCTTCGGACTGACCGTCGTTGGCCTGATTGCCTTCCGCCTGGCCTGGGGCGTGCTGGGCTCGACCCATTCCCGTTTTTGCAGTTTCTTTCCGACCCCCGCTGCGCTGGGCGCCTATCTGCGCGGCAACTGGCAGCGGCCCGGACACAATCCGCTCGGCGCACTGTCGGTATTGGCCATGCTCGGCCTGCTCGGCTTCCAGGCGGTATCGGGGCTGTTCGCCAGCGATGAGATCGCCTTCAATGGCCCACTGACCCGGGCCGTTTCGTCGTCAACCATCTCGACCCTGAGCAGTCTGCATCGCCAGACCGAGCTATGGCTGTATATCCTGCTGGGCCTGCATGTGCTGGCGGTGATCGTGCATCAACTGCGGGGCAAGCGGCTGATCGGTTCCATGATCCACGGCTGGGCGGCTCTGGCGGAGAGCGAGACTGCACCCCGCACTCGTTCGCCGTTGAAGGCGGCACTGGCGCTGGCACTGGCTCTGCTGCTGGCTGGCGCTGCGCTGTGGCTGGCCAATGGCAGCTGGATACCGGCACCGCCCCCAGCGGCGGCACCGGCCTGGTAAGCCCGCGGATCGGGCCCGGAGGGCGGTTGGATCAGCGCTGCCGGTACTTGTCGTGGCAGGCCTTGCAGCTCTGGCCGACCTCGGCAAAGGCGGTGCGCAGAGCGGCGCGATCGTCCGCCTCGGCGGCGTCGACCAGCTTGCCGGTGGCGGCAGCGAGTCCAGCCGACAACTGCGCCACATCGGGGAAGTTGTCGAACATCTCGGGCTTGACCCGGGTCTGCTGCGCGCCGACCTGGCGGTCGGTACCCGGCCCGTACAGGGCACCCATGCCGGAATTGGCAATGGCATCCAGGGTACGGGCAGCGGCCAGAATCTGCCCCTGGTCATAGGCCACGCTCTGATCGATCACCTGCGCCTTGATCTTGCCCATGTTCCAGGACATGTAGCTGTAGCCGGCCTTGCGCAGCTTGATCTGGTCCTCGGGGGAAACAACTTCGGCCTGGGCGGTCATGCCGGCCCCCATTACCACGGCGGCCAGGGCGCCGGCGAGCACGGTTCTGAACACTGTTACTACTCCTTGTCTGTTATCTGATCTGGCAGCGCGAAGCTGCCGCAGGCTGGTATAACCGCCCGGGGCGGCTAAATCCAGCAGACAATGGTATCAGGCTGTTCTGCCGGCGGATTGATCCAGAGCAGCGCCGGGGTTGTCGCCCAGAGTATTGAAGGCGATATGGGTGCTGGGATAGACGCCACTGACCAGCTCCTCGATCCAGTCGGTGTCGGACAGTCGATCCATTACCGGCCCCTTGACCTCGGCCAGATGCACGGCGATGCCCTTGTCACGCAGGCCCTGGCTGAGCTCGCAGAGCATGTCCAGCCCGGTGCTGTCGATATGGTTGACCGCCGAGAGAATCAGCAGCAGATCCCGGGTGTCCGGATAGTCGCGCAGGGCCTGCAGGATGGCCCGCTCGATCGCCCGGGTATTGGCGAAGAAGATGTTCTCGTCGATACGCACCGCCAGCAATCGCGGCTCGATCTCCACCAGGTGGCGGCGGGTATTACGGAAATACTGGGTGCCGGGAACCCGGCCCACCACGGCGATGTGCGGCCGGCTGCCCCGCCACAGCTGAGTAACGATGGACAGGCCAACGCCCAGCACTATGCCCGCCTCGATCCCCAGCCAGATGACCCCCGCGGCGGTTGCCACCAGAGTCGCGCCCTCGCGGCGGTCGTAGCGCCAGGTGCGGCGCAGTCCGGCCACGTCGATCAACGGCGCTACCGCTACCAGAATGACCACCGCCAGCACCACCAGCGGCAGGGCTGCAAACAGGGGCGCCAGTGTCACCAGAATGAGGGCAATGACCGCCGCCGAGACCACCCCGGCCAGGGGGGTATTGGCCCCGGCCTCGATATTCACCCCCGAGCGGGAAAAGCCGCCGCAGACGGCAAAACCGCCGGTCAACGCTGATCCGACGTTGGCCGCCCCCAGTGCCAGCAGTTCCTTGTCCGGGTCAATGCTCTGGCGCTTGCGACGGGCCAGCGACTGGGCGATGGACACGCTTTCGACGAAGCTGACCAGACTGATCAGCGCCGCCGGCAACAGCAGCAGTTTCAGCGTGGGCAGGTCGGGCGTACTCCACGCCAGGGCTGGCAGGCCGGCGGGCAGGCTGCCCACCACCGGCACCCCGCGCCCGGCCAGATCGGCGGACAGGCTGATCGCCAGGCCCAGGGCCACCACCAGAATGGGCGCCAGTCGCGCCAGCACGCCGGCCAGCGCCGGGTTGAAACCCAGCCGCTGCAGGTGGCCGCTCAAACGGCTGCGGGCGTAGAGCAGCCAGATCAGCGCCGCCAGCCCCATGGTCAGCACCAGTGTATTGACCGGGGTCCACTGCTCGCGCAGTGCCGCCGGCGAGCCCGGCAGCTGCTCCAGCCCGAGCAGATGGGGAAACTGGCTGAGCAGGATGAGGATGGAGGCGCCGCTGATGAAGCCGCTGATCACCGGATGGCTGAGAAAATTGGCGAGAAAGCCCATCCGCAGCAGGCCGAGCACGAACAGCAGCACCCCCGACAGCAGCGCCAGCCAGATGGCCAGCTGCAGGTACTCCGCCGAGCCGATGGTGGCGAAGGGGCCGAGCAGGGCCACGGTCATCAGCGCGGTCACCGCCACCGGGCCGACCGACATGCTCATGCTGGTGCCGAACAGGGCATAACCGATCAGCGGCAGCAGGCTGGCGTAGAGTCCGATCTGCACCGGCAGACCGGCAAGCATGGCATAGGCCATGCTCTGGGGAATGATCATGATCGCCGTGACCAGGCCCGCGACCAGATCACCGCTCAGCCAGGCGGCACGATAATGGCGCAGCCAGGCGAGCCAGCCATCACCCCCGGGCGGCTGCAGCCGCAGGTTATCCCGCATCAGTGATCATCCCGCACGCAAAGCTCCTCGGAAACCGGCGCACCGTGGCGCAACCCTGGCCATGAGTGTAATGGCTGATCCGCCGATATTCATCCCATCCGGGTTGCTGGAGCGGTCCAGCTGAATCGTGGATACTCGGGAGAGAGTCCAGAGAGGAAGGAACAAATGATTGCACAGCGTTTTGATCTGAGCGGCAAGACTGCGCTGATTACCGGCGCCTCCAGCGGCTTGGGTGCCCATTTTGCCCGTACCCTGGCCGAGGCCGGAGCACGGGTGGTGGTTGCCGCGCGGCGCACCGACCGGCTGGCCGCACTGGTAGCGGAGCTGCAGGCGCAGGGCTCCCAGGCCTTGGCAGTGACCATGGACGTGACCGACAGCGACAGCGTCAAGCGCGCCTTCGAGCAGGCGGAAGAGCAGTGGGGTGTGGTGAATATCCTGGTCAACAACGCCGGCATCGGTGACCCGGTGATGTTCCTCAACATGACCGAAGGCAATTGGCGCAGCATGATGGACACCAACCTGGACGGCGCCTGGCGCGTAGCCCACCGCGCCAGCCTGGCCATGGCCCAGGCCGGGCAGGGCGGCTGCATCATCAATATCGCCTCGATTCTGGGGCTGCGGGTGGGTACCGCTCTGAGTCATTATGCTGTGGCCAAGGCCGGTGTGGTCCAGCTGACCAAGGCCATGGCCCAGGAGCTGGCGCGCAACAGGATCCGCGTCAACGCCATTGCCCCCGGCTATTTCCGTACCGAGATCAACAGCGACTGGTTCGATACCCAACAGGGCAAGGACTACATCCGCGACAAGGTGCCGATGCGCCGCCTGGGCCAGCTGGAGGAACTGGACGGGCCGCTGTTGCTGCTGGCCAGCGAGGCCGGTTCCTTCATGACCGGCACCGTGATCAACGTGGACGGCGGCCACCTCACCAACAGCCTCTGAGCGGCGGCAAGTCGCTCAGCGCAGCGCGGCCAGTACCGGGGCCGTTTCCGGGCGTACCCCGCGCCACAGCGCAAAGGCCTCGGCGGCCTGCTCGACCAGCATGCCGAGGCCGTCAAGGCAGCGTGCCGCGCCCTGCTCGGCGGCCCAGCGGTTGAATACCGTGGCCTCGCTGGCGTACATCATGTCGTAGCACCAGGTCAGCCCCGGCTGGATCAGCCCCGGCGAGATCGGCGGCAGCTGACCGTCGAGACTGGCGGAGGTGGCATTGATGATCAGGTCCACCGGCTCCTCGATCCAGTCGAATCCGGCGGCACTGATCGGGCCCAGATCGCGGAACAGCCTGGCCAGATGCTCGGCCTTCTCCACGGTACGGTTGACCACGCACAGCTGCGCCGGCTGTGCCTCCAGCAGAGGCTGGATCACCCCTCTGGCGGCACCGCCGGCACCCACCAGCAGAACGCGTTTGCCGCTCAGACTGAAGCCGGCATTGTGCTGGATATCCCTTACCAGCCCCTTGCCGTCGGTGTTATCGCCCAGCAGCCGGCCGTCTGCCTGCCGCGCAATGGTGTTGACCGCGCCGGCCAGCTCGGCGGCCGGGGTACGGGTGTCCACCAGCTCCCAGGCCTGCTCCTTGAAGGGCACGGTGACGTTGGCGCCCAGCCCCTCTCGGAGGAAGGCGCGCAGGGTGCCGGCAAAGTCATCCAGCGGCGCCAGCAGCGCCTCATAGGTCAGCTGCTGGCCGGTCTGGCGGGCGAAAAGTCCGTGGATCAGCGGGGATTTGCTGTGGGCAATCGGATTGCCGATGACCGCATACCTGTCCATCAGTGCTCCTCCTTCAGCCAGTCGCGCGGCGGCAGGAACTCCTCCACCAGGCGAGCCTCGGCACTGCCCGGCTCCGGCTGCCAGTTATAGCCCCAGCGCACCGTGGGCGGCAGGGACATGAGGATGGACTCGGTGCGGCCACCGGACTGCAGCCCGAACAGGGTGCCGCGGTCCCAGACCAGATTGAACTCCACATAGCGGCCACGGCGGTATTCCTGAAAAGCCTTTTGCTGCTCTGTCCAGGGGGTGTTGCGACGCCGCTCGATGATCGGCAGGTAGGCCTCCAGATAGGCATCGCCCACCGCCCGCAGGAAGGCGAAACAGCGCTCGAAGCCCCACTCGTTGAGGTCGTCGAAGAACAGGCCGCCGACACCCCGGGCTTCGTTGCGGTGCTTGAGGTAGAAGTAGTCGTCACACCATTTCTTGAAACGCGGATAAACATCCTCACCGAAGGGCGCACAGGCATCCCGGGCCACGCGGTGCCAGTGGATGCAGTCTTCCTCGGTGGCATAGTAGGGGGTCAGATCGAAACCGCCACCGAACCACCAGACCGGATCGGCGCCCGCCTTCTCGGCAACGAAGAAGCGCACGTTGGCGTGGGAGGTGGGCACATGGGGGTTGTCCGGATGCATCACCAGGGACACGCCCATGGCCTGGAAGCTGCGGCCGGCCAGTTCCGGCCGGTGCGCGGTGGCCGAGGGCGGCATGCCGTCGCCATGGACATGGGAGAAGCCGACACCGCCCTTCTCCAGCAGCGCACCCTGTTCGATGATGCGCGAGCGGCCACCGCCGCCCCCCGGGCGCTGCCAGTCGTCCTCGACAAAGCGAGCCTGACCGTCGGCCTGCTCCAGCGCAGCGCAGATACGGTCCTGCAGCCCCATCAGGTAGTCCTTGACGGCGGCTATGTCGGTGGCGGTGGGAATCTCGTTCACGGGGTACCTCTCAGGCGGGGCGGATAATGGCGTCGGTCTGCAGATCCCGGATGATACTTGGATTGCGCTGCTCACCCAAATTGCCCGCCACCACATCATCAAGCCGGCCGTGGAAATACTGTTCCACCCGTAGCCGGTTGCGCGCCGGCGGGCGCCCGGCAGGGTTCGCCGAGGTGGACACCAGCGGTCCGCAGGCTGCACACAGCTGACGGATCAGCGGGTGGGCACTGACCCGCAGAGCCACTGTGTCATGCTCGCCGGTGATCCAGTGTGGCAGTCGGTTCTGGTGTGGCACCAGCCAGGTGTTGGGCCCCGGCCAGGACAACTGCAGTTTGGCCAACTGATGCTGGGGAAGGTCCCAGAGCAGGAAACCGAACTCCTCGATATCGCCGGCGACCAGAATCAGCCCCTTTTCCACCGGCCGCTGCTTGAGCTCCAGCAGCCGCTTCACCGCATGGCCATGCAGGGGGTGACACCCCAGGCCCCATACCGCTTCGGTCGGATAGGCAATCACGCCCCCGGAATACAGCACCCGTCGAATCTGTCCCAACCGCCATTCTGCCAGCATATTCCACCCCCTGATCTGCGAGTGGCGACATTAGCTGAGGCGCCGCCGTCGCTCAAGGTCAGCTTGCACCGGCCCGACAATATCCCTGCGGGGTATGCAGTACCAGCCCGTCGAGTTCGAGCTCCATCAGCCCCTGGAGTACCTGATGAATCGGCATGTCGCTCTGCAGCGCGAGCCAGTCCGCAGTGACCGGATCATGCCCGAGCCAGCGCCACAGCGGGTGGGTCACCTGCGTCTGCGATGGTGCCTCGGCCAGCGCACGGTGCAGAGGCAGACGCAGGGCCTGCAGCACATCGTCGACGGTTTCCACCAGTATGGCACCGTCGCGCAGCAGGCGATGGCAGCCTCTGGCCCGGGGGTTGTGAATCGACCCCGGTATGGCAAACACTTCGCGGTTCTGCTCCATCGCCAGGCGCGCGGTGATCAGCGAGCCACTGTTCAGACTGGCCTCGACCACCAGGGTGCCCAGGCTCAGCCCGCTGATGATGCGGTTGCGCAGGGGAAACAAACCGGCATGGGGCGCCGTGCCGGGCGGCTGCTCGGACACCAGTGCGCCGCCGTTGGCCAGAACCTCCTCGGCCAGCCGGCGATGGCGCCGCGGGTAACAGTTGGCCAGCCCGGTGCCCCACACGGCTATGGTCTGGCCATGGACATCCAGCGCGCCCTGATGGCAGGCACCGTCGATGCCCAGCGCCATGCCACTGGTCACGGTCAGGCCGTTCTCGGTGAAATCCCGGGCGAAGGCCCTGGCCGTGCTGGCGCCGTGGGGACCGGGATGCCGGGTGCCGACCATGGCGATCTGCGGATCGCTCAGCAGTTGTGCAGAACCCTGAACGAAGAGCACCAGCGGCGGGTCACTGATTTCGCGCAGCAGGGGCGGGTAGTGCGGGTCGTCAATGGTCAGCAGATGGCAGTCGGCCTGCTGCAGCCACGCCCGGCTCTGCTCGATGTGCCGGTCGATGCGAGGATCACCCTGGCGATAGAGGCTCAGCCCCTGCTGCACGCGGGGCGGCAGGCGGCCCGCAACCGGGCAATCAAGGTCGTGGAGCAGGGCCAGGGGATCATCAACCTGATCCAGCAACAGGCGGCGTGCTGCGGGGCCAACGCCGGGCAGCAGACTCAGGGCCAACCAGGCCAGACGGCGGTCAGTCGAATCGCAAAGCATGGCAGGGCTCGGGGAAATCTGGTGGGGCAGGTGAGGTGGGGACAGATGCCGCCCGAGCGGGCGGCATCCCGGGGTAGCTCAGGGATTGCGGACCTTGTCCATGATGGCCAGCTGGCGCTGGGCATTGAGAACGATACCGTAGCTCATGCGATCATAGACGCGGAACACCATCAGCAGACCGGCACGCTCATCGGGCAGGCGCACGCGTTCGTTCTGGATGCGGTCGCGGACCAGTTCACCGGTCTTGTAGATGGCCAGAACATTGCCTTCCTTGAGGTTGTCGCGGGCGCCCTTGTTGAGGATGACTACGTCATACTGACCGATCTGGGTGACGCCGTTGGGCACGTCCAGAATCAGGCCATCGACCTGACCTTCAGGATCGCTGGGAAAGAAGGTGGAAGATACGGCGCGCTCTTCGGTCTCCAGCAGGCGGTCGCCGATGCGCACTTCCTGACGGCTGCGGTTGACCATGAGGGTGGTGATGTCACCTTCGGTGGCCAGCACCTGGACGTTGCCGATCTCCTGGGCATGCAGGCCGAGGAACTCGCCGGTCTGCGGATCGGTATAGGCCTTGCCACGGCGGTAGAGGCCGTAGGCCGGCACGGCTTCGTCAACCTCTCCACGGGCATAGACCTTGTTACCCGCCCCGGCTACCACGCTCTCGGCTTCGCCACCGATGATATAGGGTGCGGCTTCCAGCGCATCGGCGTCATCCAGGATGCGGCCGGCATTGAGGAAGGCATTGATGGCTTCCAGCGGAATGGTCGGAATGGCCTCGGCCATGGGGGTGGTGCGCACGGTGGGCGACAGACGGATGGTGCCGCCCTGGCCACGATTGACCATGAGACGGGGCTGGCCGTCGATATACACCAGGGAAATGATGTCACCCGGATAGATCAGATGGGGGTTGTTGATCTGCGGGTTGGCGTGCCAGATCTCGGGCCACTTCCAGGGCAGGTTGAGAAACCGGCCGGCGATGCCCCAGAGCGTATCGCCCTTGACTACTTCGTACTGCTGCGGGTGGTTTTCCTTGAACACCGACTCCTGTGCCTGTACCAGAACGCTCACACCGAGCAGCATCAGGCCGAGTAATGTTTTCCTCATGACACGAATCCCTTTATTATAGAGGCCAGCACCCAGGTCCCTGCCCAAACCGGCATGCGGACCAGCTATACTTCCAAGCTGCAAGCATATTAGCAGCACCTTTCGTCTCAGTTCTACAAGTGCATCACAAACCGACATGGCCATATTGAATATTCTTGAGTTTCCCGACCCCCGGCTGCGCACCATTGCCAAGCCGGTCGCCGTGGTTGACGAACGCATCCGCCAACTGGTGGATGACATGTTCGAAACCATGTATGCAGCGCCGGGTATCGGCCTGGCGGCTACCCAGGTGAACGTGCACGAGCGGGTCATCGTCATCGACCTGTCAGAGGAGCACAACGAGCCTCTGGTGTTCATCAACCCGGAGCTGGAGATCCTCACCGAGGAGCTGGACGAGATGCAGGAGGGCTGTCTGTCGGTCCCCGGTTTCTACGAGACGGTAACCCGTCCGGAGCGGGTCCGGGTCAAGGCGCTCAACCGTGACGGCGAAGCCTTCGAGATGATCTGCGAGGGCCTGCTGGCGGTATGCATCCAGCACGAGTGCGATCACCTCAACGGCAAGCTGTTCGTGGATTACCTGTCCAACCTCAAGCGGGATCGCATCCGCAAGAAGTTGGAAAAGCTGCACCGGGCCCAGGCCAACGCCTGAGCCGGTCAGGGCTGGAAGGCTTGCTACGGCAAGCCTTTTTTCTTTACGCAGGAAAAGAGTGTGATGAAGAGCGCGGATCTACGCATCGTTTTCGCCGGCACCCCCGAGTTTGCCGCCGCCCATCTGCAGGCGCTGCTGCAGGCCGGACTGAACATAGTCGCGGTCTACACCCAGCCTGACCGCCCGGCCGGCCGTGGTCAGCGCCTGACCCCGAGCGCGGTCAAGCAACTGGCGCTGCAGCATGCGCTGCCGGTGTATCAGCCGCAGACCCTGCGCGCACCCGAGGCCCAGGCCGAACTGGCGGCGCTGCAGCCGGACCTGCTGGTGGTGGTTGCCTATGGCCTGATCCTGCCCCAGGCGGTACTGGATATCCCGCGACTGGGTTGCATCAACAGCCACGCCTCGCTGCTGCCACGCTGGCGCGGTGCGGCGCCCATACAGCGGGCCATCGAAGCAGGTGACAGCGAGACCGGCGTGACCGTGATGCAGATGGAGGCCGGACTCGACACCGGTCCCATGCTGCTCAAGGTGAGCACACCGATCAGCCCCGACGACACCGGCGGCAGCCTGCATGACCGACTGGCCGAGATAGGACCGCCGGCGGTGGTGCAGGCCATCGCCGGACTGGCAGCCGGTACCCTGATCGGCGAAGTTCAGGATGACAGCCTGGCAACCTATGCCCACAAGCTGGGCAAGGCCGATGCACGTATCGACTGGCATCGGCCGGCCACCGAACTGGCGCTGATGATCCGCGCCTTCAACCCCTGGCCGCTGGCCCATGCACTCTGGCAGGGGCAGCCCCTCAAGGTCTGGAATGCCGAAGTGGAGGAGGGCAATGGCGCACCCGGGGAGATTCTTCAGTGCAGCCGCCAGGGCCTGCTGGTGGCCTGTGGCGATCAGGCCCTGCGTCTGACCCGGCTGCAACTGCCCGGCGGCAAGCCGCTGGCCTTTGCCGATCTGTACAACGCCCGGCGCGACCAGTTCGTACCCGGCCAGCGCCTGGAAAACGGCCAGTGAGTCCGCGCCTGGCTGCCGCCAACGCGCTGGCGCTGGTCATGGCCGGCAAGGCGTCGCTGGGTACCAGCATGCCCCCTCAGCTGGCTCAGGTCGCCCCGCGGGATCAGGCCCTGGCGCGGGAGCTGGCCTTCGGCACGGCGCGCTGGTACTTCCGCCTGCAGGGTCTGGCGGAGCAGCTGCTGCAGAAGCCATTGAAAGCCGCCGACCGCGATATTCACGCCCTGCTGCTGGTGGGCATTTATCAGCTGCTGTACACACGCATACCCGGCCACGCCGCCATCAGTGAAACCGTGGATGCCGCGGTGCGCCTGAAGAAGGCCTGGGCCAAGGGACTGCTCAACGCCGTCCTGCGGCGGGTCCAGCGCGAGGGCAATGAATTGCTGGCCCAGCTGGAACGCGACCCGGTCATTCGCACCGCCCACCCGCGCTGGCTGCAGAAACGCCTCAAGGCCGACTGGCCCGATCATTGGGAGTCCATCTGCGCCGCCAACAATCTGCACCCGCCGATGACCCTGCGGGTCAACCGCCTGCGCGGCACCCGCGACCGGTATCTGGCCCGCCTGCGGGAAGCCGGCATCGAGGCCAGCCCCTGCCGTTTCTCGGTGGACGGGTTGACCCTGCAGGCGCCCCGGGATGTACATCAATTGCCGGGCTTTGCCGAGGGAGAGGTCAGTGTGCAGGACGAAGCCGCGCAGCTCGCCGCTCCGCTGCTCGATCTCAAGGCGGGACAGCGGGTGCTGGACGCCTGTTGCGCACCCGGCGGCAAGACCTGCCATATCCTGGAACTCGAGCCCGGGCTCAGCGAGCTGGTGGCGCTGGATCTGGAGCCGAGCCGCCTGGAGCGGGTGCGCGAGAATCTGCAGCGTCTGCAGCTGCAGGCTACACTCAAGGCGGCCGATGGGCGGGAGCTGGCCAGCTGGTGGGATGGCAGACCTTTCCAGCGCATACTGCTGGACGCGCCCTGCTCCGCCACCGGGGTGATCCGCCGTCATCCGGACATCAAGCTGACCCGCCAGTCCGAGGACATAGCCGCGCTGGCTGCCCTGCAGGGCGAGCTGCTGGATACCCTGTGGCAGACCCTCGAGGTAGGCGGCATTCTGGTCTATGCCACCTGTTCGGTGCTGCCCGAGGAGAACACCCGAGTCATCGAAGCCTTTCTGCAGCGCCACAGCGGTGCCCGGCAGCTGCCTGTCGAGGTGGGCGAGGGCGCGACCCAGCCCGCCGGTCGCCAGTTGCTGCCCCAGCCAGAGGGCCATGACGGTTTCTATCTGGCCAGACTGGTCAAGCTGGACAAGGGCTGAGCGCGGATAACAGGACGAATCCATGAAGATCATCATTCTCGGTGCAGGACAGGTGGGCGGCAGCCTGGCAGCGGAGCTGGCCAGCGAGGCCAATGACATCACCGTGGTGGACGTGGACGCTACCCGCCTGCGGGTGCTCGGTGATCGCCTGGACATCCGCACCATCCAGGGCCGTGGTTCCCTGCCGACCGTTCTGCGCCAGGCCGGCGCAGACGATGCGGACATGCTGATCGCGGTGACCAGCAGCGATGAGACCAACATGGTTGCCTGCCAGGTGGCCTATTCCATGTTCCGTACCCCCACCAAGATTGCCCGCATCCGCGAATCGGCCTACCTCACCCGGGACGGCCTGCTGGGCAACGATCACCTGCCGGTGGACGTGGTCATCAGCCCCGAGCAGGCAGTTACCAACTACATCAAGCGCCTGATCCAGCATCCCGGTGCCCTGCAGGTGCTGGACTTTGCCGAGGGCAAGGTACAGCTGGTGGCGGTGCGTGCCTATCACGGCGGCCCCCTGGTGGGTCAGGAGCTGCGCTATCTGCGCCAGCACATGCCCAGCGTGGATACCCGGGTTGCCGCCATCTTCCGCCGCGACCGGCCGATCACCCCCAAGGGCGACACCATCATCGAGGCCGACGACGAGGTGTTCTTCATCGCCGCCTCGGAGGATATCCGCGCGGTGATGAGCGAGCTGCGGCGGGTCGAGCGCAGCAACAAGACGGTGATGATCGCCGGCGGCGGCAATATCGGCGAACGCCTGGCCGAGGCCATCGAGACCCGCTACCGGGTCAAGATCATCGAGAACAACCGGGCCCGCGCCGACTATCTGGCCCAGCATCTGGATCGGGCCATAGTGCTCTACGGCAGCGCATCGGATCGGGAACTGCTGATCGACGAGAATATCGAGGAAGTGGATATCTTCTGCGCCGTGACCAACGACGACGAGGCCAACATCATGTCCTCGCTGCTGGCCAGGCGACTGGGGGCACGCCGGGTCATGGCGCTGATCAACAACCCGGCCTACGTGGATCTGGTGCAGGGCGGTCAGATCGAGATTGCCATCTCGCCATCCCATGCGACCCTGGGGACCCTGCTGACACACATCCGCCGCGGCGATATCGTCAACGTCTACTCCCTGCGCCGTGGGGCGGCGGAGGCCATCGAGATCGTCGCCCATGGCGATGCCCGCTCCTCCAAGGTGGTCGGCCGCGCCATCCGCGACATCAAGCTGCCGCCGGGCACCACCATTGGCGCCGTGGTCCGCGGACAGAAGGTGCTGATTGCCTCCGACAGTCTGGTAATAGAAAGCGATGACCACGTCATCCTGTTCGTGATCGACAAGAAGCATATCCGCGATGTAGAGCGGCTGTTCCAGATCGGCCTGACGTTCCTCTGACATCCTTTCCGGACAGGTAGACGCCCATGCAATATTCCCAGATCCAGCGCATCATCGGCATATTGCTGATGCTGTTCTCCCTGGCAATGCTGCCTTCGGCTGCGGTCGGTCACTATTTTGGCGAACCGGCGCGGGACGCCTTCCTCACCGGCTTTGCCATCACCCTGATGGTGGGCCTGCTGGTCTGGCTGCCGGTACGCCACCAGCGCAACGAGCTGCGTACCCGGGACGGCTATCTGATCACCGTACTTTTCTGGGCGGTGCTGGGCCTGTTCGGGGCGGTACCGCTGTACCTGCTGGAGCTGCCCGATCTGAGCGTGGCCGATGCGGTGTTCGAATCCTTCTCCGGCCTGACCACCACCGGCGCCACTGTCATCACCGGGCTCGATACCCTGCCCCGGGCGCTGCTGTTCTACCGGCAGCAACTGCAGTGGTTCGGCGGCATGGGGATCATCGTACTGGCAGTGGCGATACTGCCGCTGCTGGGCGTCGGCGGCATGCAGCTGTACCGGGCGGAGATGCCTGGCCCGCTGAAGGACAACAAGCTGACTCCACGCATCGCCGAAACGGCGAAGGTGCTCTGGTTCATCTACACCGGCCTGACCCTGGCCTGCGCTCTGGCCTACTGGGCGGCGGGCATGCGCCTGTTCGATGCCATCGGTCACAGTTTCTCCACCGTGGCGATCGGCGGCTTCTCTACCCACGACACCAGCATCGGCTACTACAACAGTCCGGTCATCGAGCTGATATGCGTGTTCTTCATGGTGCTGTCGGGGATCAACTTCGCGCTGCACTTCACCGCCTGGCGTTTCCGTTCCGTGGGCAGCTACTGGCGCGATCCGGAATGCCGCGCCTACCTGATGATACTGCTGGGCCTGGTGCTGGTCACCGCGCTGCTGCTGATCGCCCATCAGTACTATGCGCCGGCCTCGGCCATCCGCTTCGCCCTGTTCCAGGCCGTGTCCATTGCCACGACCACCGGCTTCACTGTCACCGATTATTCGGCCTGGCCTTCAGTGCTGCCCTTCCTGCTGCTGTATGCCAGCTTCGCCGGGGCCTGTGCCGGCTCCACCGGCGGCGGCATGAAGATCATCCGAGTACTGCTGGTATTCAAGCAGGGAGTGCGCGAGATCAAGCGCCTGCTGCACACCAACGGGGTGTTCCCGGTCAAGCTGGGCCAGCGGCCGGTGGGAGACCGGGTGGTGGAGGCGGTATGGGGCTTCTGCTCGGTCTACGTGTTCACCTTCGCGGTGCTGTTTCTGCTGTTGCTTGGGACCGGGCTGGATTTCGTCACCGCCTTCTCGGCACTGGCGGCCTGCATGAACAATCTGGGGCCGGGGCTGGGGGAGGTGAATGCACACTACGGTGAGCTCAGCGCCCTGGTGAAATGGCTGCTGAGCTTCGCCATGCTGCTGGGCCGCCTGGAGGTCTTCACCCTGCTGGTACTGCTGACGCCGATGTTCTGGCGGCGCTGAGCGCTCAGGGGTCGACGAATGCCATGCCGGCGCCTTCACCGGCCACCACGCGCTGGATGACCATGCGCAGCACGGGCGCTTCGAATGGCATGTCCTGCACCTGGCCATCGACCTCGGTGCCGGGGGCCAGCTCGGCCAGCCGGGCGTTCTCGACGAACACCCCGCCATCGGACAGATCCCGGGTATAGCCGAACACCTCGCCCAGCTCGGGATGGGTGATCTTGATCCGTGCCTTCATCATGGTCCGGGGGTAAACCCGCTTGTTGCTCATCGTTGCTGTCCTTGGGATCAGCCGCCGGTCAGTACCACTTCTTCTCTCCGGCGGGGCGCTTCTTGAAGCGCTTCATGCTCCACATGTACTGACTGGGCCACCGGCGCACATAGCTCTCGATGGTCGCACTCAGCGCGGTGACGGCTTCCTGCTCGTCATCACTGTATAACGCTTCGGGGGCCTTCTCGACAATCACCTTGAAACCGTTGTTATCCGGCAGGCGTATGCAATGCAGGAAGATCCCCTGGGCCGCATGACCCTTGAGCAGCCCAGGCACGAACTTGCTGGTCAGCGCCTGGACCCCGAGGAAGGGCACGAACATGCCGCTCTTGAGTGCCGGCTCGGGATCGGCGGGAATACCCACAGCACCGCCCTTGCGCACCTCGCGCATGACACTGATGATGCCCTCGCGGGTGGAGGCCGCCACCTTGTTGCCCAGCTGGGTCCGCTGTCTCTGCAGGAGTTCGTCCACCGCCTTCTGCTTGGGTGGGCGGTAGAAGATGATCGGCGAGCACTTGCGGCAGTACCAGTGGTTGAGCACTTCCCAGTTGCCCAGGTGACTGGTGATGCCGACCACGCCCTTGCCGGAGGCCAGGGCCTCATCCAGCAGATGCTCACCCTCCACCTCGCGGATCAGAGCCACGGTCCTGGCCGGGTCCCACATCCAGGCGCAGGCACTTTCGGCAAAGCTGCGGCCGATATTGACCAGGGTCTCGCCTACCAGCCGCTCGCGCTGCTGCTCCGACAGCTCCGGAAAACAATGGCGCAGGTTGGTACGTACCACCTCCCGCGAGCGATTCGGCAGCTTCCACATGAGCCAGCCGACAAAGGCGCCGACCCGCTGTGCCGCGCCGAACGGCAGCCGCGCGAACAGCTTGAGTGACCCCACCACGATAGCGCCCTTGAGCTTTTCCACCGAGCACACCCCATTTCTGCAAAAAGCGCCATTGTAGCCTGCCCTTCGGCCTCAGCCCACCGCCGGGGCGCAGCTCCACAGCTCGACCACCGGCTGCCCGGCACTCGGCGGTCCCAGCCAGTGAGCCAATGCCCGACACTGGCCTGCAGTACACAGCTGGTAGTCAGCGGCCCGCTCGGCCGTGCTGCGCGCCAGCCGAAGCTGGGCCAGGGGGGCCAGCTGCGGCCGGTAATGCCAGCTGCCGTCACGCAGCACGGCATCCTCGGGGATCTCCATACCGGCTCCACTGCCGCGCACCCGCGCCTCCTGCAGGCGCAGCCCGGACGGCTCCACCCGGTAGTCCTCCTCCCAGCGGATCCGCTCGACGCTGTGCTGCCAGGCCAGGGTGAAGCCGGTCACCGGCAGCTGAGCCCAAATCACCCCCGCCAGGCCCAGGCAGAGCTGCATCATGCGGTCTGCCGAGCACGCCGGGCGCGCCACAGATGCTGGATGACAAACAGCAGTCCGAGGCCTAAGCCCAGTTCATCGGTAACCGGCAGGGCGAGGATCATCAGCGCCCCGGCCAGCAGGCCCAGTGGCGCCTCCCACCAGCGCAGACGCTGGGCCAGATAACCGGTGAACACGATCCCCCAGAGGCCGATCGCAAAACCTGCCTTGCACAGCATGTACAGCGTCGCCCAGAGATCGCCCCCCTGCATCATCAGCGCCGGGCTGTACACCGCCATGAAGGGGACAACGAAGCCAGCCACCGCAATGCGGATGGCCCACAGGCTGATCTTCAGACCACTCTCCCGGGCGATCGGCGCGGCGGCGAAGCAGGCCAGGGCCACCGGCGGCGTCAGGTCGGCCATGATGCCGAAATAGAACACGAACATGTGCGAGACAATCAGCGGCACGCCCAGATCCAGCAGCGCCGGAGCGGCTATCGAGCTGGTGATGATGTAGTTGGGAATGGTCGGAATACCCATGCCCAGCACCAGGCAGGTCAGCATGGTCAGCAGCAGGGACAGGAACAGGTTGTCCTGACCTATGGCCAGAATATAGCCGGCAAAGGTGGAGGCAACCCCGGTCAGCGAAACGATGCCGATGATCACCCCCACCAGCACGCAGGCGATACCCACCGGCACCGCGTGGCGTGCCCCTTCCACCAGCGCATGCAGGCATACCCGCAGGGTGTCCCGCCCGCCGCGGACGAACCAGCAGGCCAGCACCAGCAGGCCGATGACGCCGAAGATCACGCCGATGCCCAGCTGGAAGAAACCGGCGCAGAGGATTCCGAGCGCTACCCAGAACACGACCCGCAGGGCAGTGGAGGACAGCCGAAGGATCAGGGCCGAGCCGAGGATCACGATGGCCGTCAGGGCCAGACCCACGGTACCGGCGAACATGGGCGTGCGCCCGGAGAACAGCAGCCAGATCAGCACGAACAGGGGGATCAGCAGGAACCAGCGCTGGCGCACCGCATCCCAGGCACTGGGGCACTCCTCCTTCGGCAGGCCGTTGAGCTGCGAGCGCTTGGCCTCCAGGTGCACCATCCAGAACACCGATCCGAAATACAGCAGAGCCGGGATCAGCGCCGCCTTGGCCACTTCGACATAGGGCACGTTGATGGTCTCGGCCATGATGAAGGCTACCGCGCCCATGACCGGTGGCATGATCTGGCTGCCCATGCTGGCAGTGGCCTCAACCCCCCCGGCAAAGGCGGCCCTGTAACCGAAGCGCTTCATCAGCGGAATGGTGAACTGCCCGGTGGTCACCACGTTGGCTACCCCCGAGCCGGTGATGGTGCCCATGAGCGCCGAGGACACCACCGACACCTTGGCCGGCCCCCCGGCCCGGTGGCCGAACAGCCCCATGGCAAAGTCGGTGAACAGCCGTATCATCCCGGCCTGCTCGAGGAAGGAGCCGAACAGAATGAACAGGAAGATGTAGGTTGCCGACACGTAGGTGGGCGTCCCGTAGAGTCCCTCGGTACCGAAGGACAGCTGGTTGACGATCTGATCCAGGCCGTACCCCCGGTGCGCCAGGTCGCCGGGCAAGTGATTGCCGAACAGGCCGTAGGCCAGGAACAACCCGCAGATGATCGGCAGGGCAATGCCCATGACCCGCCGCGCGGCCTCGAATACCAGCGCTATCAGCATCAGACCGATGACCATGTCCGCCGTGGTCAGATCACCGGAACGCTGAATCAGATCGGCCTCGAAGTACCACTGATAGAAGAAGGTCGCCATGCCGGCCAGGGCCAGTACCCAGGCCAGGGGCTGCCAGGGCCGGTCGCTGCCACGCACCGGATAGACCAGGTACACCAGCATCAGCAGAAAACCGACGTGCCCGGCCCGCAGCACCTGAGTGGAAACCGGGTGAAACGCGGCGGTGATGATCTGGTAACAGGAAAATGCCAGGGCCACATAGAACAGGGCCCTGGGCCACTCGGCGGGGCTCGCGTGGAGCCCCTGATACTCGCTCATGGGCTACCCCCTGCCGCCGGTTATTGCAGAATGCCTGCTTCCCGATAGTACCTCTCCGCCCCCGGATGCAGTGGGATGGGCAGGTTCTGCGCCGCGTTATCCAGGCTGATTGCCTTGGCGGCGGAATGGGCGTTGCCCAGGGCGTCGAGGTTATCGAAGATCAGCCTGGTCATCTGATAGGCCGTCTCCTCATCTACCCCTTCATGACTGACCAGAATATTGGTGATGGCCACGGTGGGCACATCCTCGTCCTGACCGTCGTAGGTGCCGGCGGGGATCACCCCGGGCTGATAGGCGGCGTTATCGATCTTTTCCACCACCTCGGCGGGAATGGCAACGAAGGTCACCGGCATGGTGCTGGCAAGATCGCGGATGGCTGCCATGCCCAGACCCGAGGACTGCAGAGTGGCATCGAGCTGGCGGTTCTTGATCAGCTCCACCGATTCGGCATAGGGCAGAAACTCGACCCGGCGCATGTCATCGTAGCTCAGGCCGGCGGCGGCGAAGATCGCCCGGGCGTTCAGCTCGGTGCCGGACTTGGGTGCGCCGACGGAGATGCGTTTGCCCTTGAGATCCTCCAGGCTGCGGATGCCCGATTCGGCACTGGCGACCACCTGGATGTAGTTGTTGTAGGTCCCGGCAATGGCCCGCAGCTTGGTGAGCGGCGCCCGGAAACCGGCATCCTCGACGCCGTTCCAGGCATCGGATACCGAGTCGCCCAGCGCAAAGGCCAGTTCGCCACGACCGCTTTGCAGCAGATTGAGATTCTCCACCGAGGCCTTGGTCGCCTGAACCGAGGGCCTGGCGCCGTCAATCTTGCCGTAGAGCTGGGAAATGGCCACACCGATGGGGTAGTAGACCCCGCTGGTACCGCCGGTGAGGATGTTGATGTAGGTCGGTGCCGCGCTGACGGCGGTGGTGATGGTCAGCGTAGCGGCAGCGGCGAGCAGGCCGAGTCGTCTGGTCAGTCGCATGTAGCTCTCCCCTCGTTCTCGTTCATTGTTGTTGTGGGGCGGCACCGGTCTTGCCGCCCAGTTCCGGATAGCGGAAGCAGTCCTCAGTATGGTCCATAACCATCCCGGTCGCCTGCATGAATGCGTAGCAGATGGTAGGACCAACGAAACTGAAGCCGGCCTGTTTCAGTGCACGGCTCATGGCCCGGGCCTCCGGCGTGGTGACCGGCACCTGGCCGTGGTCGGCGAAATGATTGATCTGCGGCTTTCCACCGACGAACTGCCAGAGCCAGTCGACCGGATCCTGTTCCCCGGCCAGCCTCAGCCAGGCCTTCGCATTCTGCCGGGCCGCCCGCAGCTTCAGGCGATTGCGGATGATGCCGGGGTCCTCCGCCAGCTGCTCCAGGTCAGCGTCCGTCTGCGCCGCCATGAACCGGACATCGAAGCCGCGGTAGACCTCCCGGTAACGCTCGCGCTTGCGCAAGATGGTGATCCACGACAGGCCGGCCTGCAGGCCCTCGAGCACCAGCATCTCGAACAGGTGCCCGGGGTCCCGGCTGGGCACGCCCCACTCCTGATCGTGGTAGCGCTGGTAGAGCGGGTCAGTGGTACACCACCGACAACGGCAGGGGGCAGGGA
The DNA here is from genome assembly GCF_900115905.1 of Halopseudomonas formosensis. Taxonomy (GTDB): domain Bacteria; phylum Pseudomonadota; class Gammaproteobacteria; order Pseudomonadales; family Pseudomonadaceae; genus Halopseudomonas; species Halopseudomonas formosensis. The sequence goes on along the minus strand of NZ_FOYD01000007.1, from coordinate 121,899 downwards.
CATCGACGGGCATGGCAAGCACCTGAAGGGAACGACCGGATAATCCTAGTCGTCGAAACGCCGACGCGCACGGTCGGCTCTGCACCCTGGGGCCGGCTATGGCGTAATATGACCGTCCAGATCAAACGGAAGCAACAATGCCTGCACACAAGATTCACGCCACAGTAACCCCCCGGGGCAGCATGGAAGTGCTGTCCCGGCGCGAAGTCCGCAAACTCAGCGAAGTCGGCTCCGGCAGCACCTATGAGCTGTTCCGCCAGTGTGCCCTGGCGATTCTCAATACCGGCGTACGGGTGGACGATGCACGCAGCATCCTCGAAGCCTACGCCGATTTCGAGGTATTCATCCATCAGCTCGATCGCGGCGTCTGCCTGGAGCTGCGCAACGCCCCGGCCCACGCCTTCGTCGACGGGCACATGATCTCCAGTGTCCGCGAGATGCTGTTCAGCGCCCTGCGCGATATCGTCTACACCGAGAGCGAGCTGCACAACAACCGGGCGGACCTGAGCACCTCCAGCGGCATCACCGATTATGTGTTCCACCTGCTGCGCAACGCCCGCGCCCTGACCCCGGGCGTGGAACCGCGGATGGTGGTGTGCTGGGGCGGGCACTCGGTCAACGACCAGGAGTACAAGTACAGCAAGCGGGTAGGTCATGAACTGGGCCTGCGCTATTTCGACATCTGCACCGGCTGCGGCCCCGGGGTGATGAAAGGCCCGATGAAGGGCGCCACCATTGCCCATGCCAAGCAGCGCGTGCTGGATGCCCGCTACCTGGGGCTGACCGAGCCGGGCATCATCGCCGCCGAAGCACCTAACCCCATAGTCAACGAGCTGGTGATACTGCCGGATATCGAGAAACGCCTGGAGGCCTTCATCCGTGTTGGCCACGGCATCATCATCTTCCCCGGCGGCGTGGGTACCGCCGAGGAGTTCCTCTACCTGCTGGGCATACTGCTGCACCCGGACAATGCCGAACTGCCGTTCCCGCTGATCCTCACCGGCCCGCGCAGCGCAGCGGACTATCTGCACCAGCTGCATGATTTCGTCGGCGCCACCCTGGGCAACGCCGCCCAGACCCGCTACGAGATCATCATCGAGGACCCCGCCCGGGTCGCCCGCCACATGAAGAAGGGGCTGATAGAGGTCGAGCGCTTCCGTCGCGAGCGCAACGACGCCTTCCACTTCAACTGGCTGCTGAGGATCGACGAGGATTTCCAGCATCCCTTCGACCCTACCCACGAGAACATGGCGGCCCTGGCGCTGCGGCGCGACACGCCCCCGCATCTGCTGGCCGCCAACCTGCGCCGGGCCTTTTCCGGCATAGTCGCGGGTAACGTCAAGGAGCACGGCATACGCCGGATCGAGCAGTACGGCCCCTACGAGCTGCACGGTGATCCACAGATCATGGAGCCCCTGGATGCCCTGCTGCAGGCCTTCGTCGACCAGCAGCGCATGAAGCTGCCCAATGGCACCGCCTACACACCCTGTTACCGGGTGGTCAGTTGAGCCCGGCCACGGTGTAGCGCATCTGCGCTGCACCAGCGGCAGCAGCACGGCAGTGCCGACAAATAGCCGGGCATGCTGTATGCCGTCCCGGCAGAATGTATACTTCGCCCTTTACTTCACAGTTGACCGGTGAAAAAAGTGACACAGACCAATCCTGCTGCCCAGACCTTCCAGGGCCTGATTCTCGCCCTGCAGAGCTACTGGGCGGAACAAGGCTGCGTAATCCTGCAGCCCTACGACATGGAGGTGGGTGCAGGGACGTTCCATACCGCCACCTTCCTGCGTTCGATCGGCCCGGAAATCTGGAACGCGGCCTATGTCCAGCCCAGCCGCCGTCCGGCCGACGGCCGCTATGGCGAGAACCCCAACCGCCTGCAGCACTACTACCAGTTCCAGGTGGTGCTCAAGCCGAACCCGGACAATATCCAGGAGCTGTACCTGGACTCCCTGCGCCACATCGGCATCGACCCGCTGGTGCACGACATCCGCTTCGTCGAGGACAACTGGGAGTCGCCCACCCTGGGCGCCTGGGGTCTGGGCTGGGAAGTCTGGCTCAACGGTATGGAAGTGACCCAGTTCACCTACTTCCAGCAGGTCGGCGGGGTCGAGTGCTACCCGGTCACCGGCGAGATCACCTACGGTCTCGAGCGCCTGGCCATGTACCTGCAGGGCGTGGACTCGGTCTACGATCTGGTCTATTCCGACGGCCAGTTCGGCAAGGTCACCTACGGTGACGTGTTCCACCAGAACGAGGTGGAGCAGTCGACCTACAACTTCGAGCAGGCCAACGTCGAGAAGCTGTTCGAGCTGTTCAGCTTCTATGAAAGCGAAGCCAACCGGCTGATCGAGGCCGAGCTGCCGCTGCCGGCCTATGAAATGGTCATGAAGGCCTCGCACACCTTCAACCTGCTGGACGCCCGCCGGGCCATCTCGGTGACCGAGCGCCAGCGTTACATCCTGCGGGTACGCACCCTGGCACGCTCGATCGCCCACGCCTATCTGCACGCCCGCGCCCGCCTCGGCTTCCCCATGGCCACCCCGGAGCTGCGTGACGAAGTACTGGCCAGACTGAAGGAGGCCGAATGATGCAGGCACAGGATTTTCTGGTTGAACTGGGCACCGAAGAACTGCCCCCCAAGGCCCTCAGACAGCTCGCCGAGGCCTTCCTCGCCGGTGTCGAGAAGGGTCTGAAGGAAGCCGGCCTGGGCTACCGGGCGGCCCGTCATTACGCCGCTCCCCGCCGGCTTGCCGTGCGCGTCGAGCAACTGGCTACCCAGCAGCCGGACCGCACCCAGCAGATGGACGGCCCGCCGCTGCAGGCCGCCTTCGGCGCCGACGGTCAGCCGACCCCGGCGGCCCTGGGCTTTGCCCGCAAGTGCGGGGTCGAGCTGAGCGAGCTGGACCAGAGCGGACCGCGCCTGCGCTTCGTGCAGACCATTCCCGGTCAGCCGGCCAACGCACTGCTGCCGGGTATCGTCGACCAGGCCCTGGCCGATCTGCCGATTCCCAAGCGCATGCGCTGGGGTGCCGGCAAGACCGAATTCGTACGCCCCACCCAGTGGCTGGTGATGCTGCTCGGCGAGGATGTGATCCCCTGCCGGATCCTGTCCCGCCAGGCCGGTCGCGAATCCCGCGGCCACCGCTTCCACCATCCTGCTGCGGTCAGCATCAGCAGCCCGGCCAGCTATGCGGATGACCTGCGCAAGGCCCACGTCATCGCCGATTTCGCCGAGCGCCGCGAGCTGATCAGCCGCCGCGTCAGCGAGCTGGCCGCCGAGCAGCAGGGCAGTGCCATCGTGCCGGACAGCCTGCTGGATGAGGTGACCGCCCTGGTCGAATGGCCGGTGCCGCTGGTCTGCAGCTTCGAGGAACGCTTCCTCGAAGTGCCCCAGGAGGCATTGATCTCCACCATGCAGGACAACCAGAAGTACTTCTGCCTGCTGGATGCCGAGGGCAAGCTGCTGCCGCGCTTTATCACCGTAGCCAACATCGAGAGCACCGACCCGGCGCAGATCATCGCCGGCAACGAGAAGGTGGTGCGCCCGCGTCTGACCGACGCCGAGTTCTTCTTCCAGCAGGACAAGAAACACCGGCTCGAGGAAAACAATCAGCGGCTGGCCAACGTGGTCTTCCAGGCCCAGCTGGGCAGCGTCTATGACAAGGCCCTGCGCGTATCCAGCCTGGCCGCCTTCATTGCCGAGAGCATCGGCGGCAACCCGGCCAACGCGGCCCGTGCCGGTCTGCTGAGCAAGTGCGACCTGGCCAGCGAGATGGTCGGCGAGTTCCCCGAGCTGCAGGGTATTGCCGGCTACTATTACGCCCGTCATGACGGCGAGGCCGAGGATGTGGCGCTGGCCCTGAACGAGCAGTACATGCCCCGGGGTGCCGGCGCCGAGCTGCCCAGCACCCTGACCGGCGCGGCGGTAGCCCTGGCCGACAAGCTGGACACCCTGGCAGGCATCTTCGGTATCGGCATGCTGCCGACCGGCAGCAAGGACCCCTACGCCCTGCGCCGGGCGGCGCTGGGTGTGCTGCGCATCCTGATCGAGAAGCAGCTGGAGCTGGACCTGCACACCGCACTGCAGACCGCCGTCAACCAGTACGGCAGCGCCGTGAAGAGCGACGGTCTGGTCGACCAGGTGCAGGACTTCATCTTCGACCGCCTGCGCGCCCGCTACGAGGACGAGGGCATCGATGTGGCCGTGTACCAGTCGGTACGCTCGGTACACCCGGACTCGCCGCTGGACTTCGATCAGCGCGTGCAGGCGGTCCAGGCCTTCCGCCGTCTGCCGGAGGCCGAGGCGCTGGCGGCAGCCAACAAGCGGGTAGCCAACATCCTCGCCAAGGCCGACAGCACGGTACCCGGCACGGTGGATCAGCAACTGCTCAGCGAAACCGCCGAACAGGCACTGGCCGCCGCCCTGAGCGACGCCGAGGCCGCTGTGGCACCGCTGGCCCGGCAACGCCAGTACAGCGCCACCCTGAACCGTCTGGCCGCCCTGCGCGAACCGGTGGATGCCTTCTTCGATCAGGTCCTGGTCAATGCCGAGGATGAGCGCATCCGCGCCAACCGTTATGCATTGCTGGCCCGTCTGCGGGGCCTGTTCCTTGGCGTGGCCGATATCTCGCTGCTCGGATGAAGCTGATCATTCTGGACCGCGACGGGGTCATCAACGAGGACTCCGACGCCTTCGTGAAATCGGTCGAGGAATGGATTCCCCTGCCGGGTTCCATTGAAGCCATCGCCCGCCTGAGCAAGGCCGGCTGGACAGTGGCAGTGGCCACCAACCAGTCCGGCCTGGCCCGGGGCTATTTCAGCGAAGAAACCCTGGAAGCCATGCACCGCCGCCTGCGCGAGCTGGTCGCGGAGCAGGGCGGCCGGGTCGATCTGATCCGTCACTGTCCGCACGGTCCCGATGACGGCTGCGACTGCCGCAAGCCGTTGTCCGGCCTGTTCCGCAGTATCGCCGAGCACTATCAGGTCTCCCTGAACGGCGTGCCCACCGTCGGCGACAGCCTGCGCGATCTGCAGGCGGGCGTGGCAGTCGGCTGCCGCCCCTATCTGGTGCGCACCGGAAAGGGCGCACAAACGGAACAAAAGGCACTGCCAGAAGGTACCCGCGTGTTCGATAATCTGGCTGCCGTTGTCACTCACCTGCTGGAAAACTGATCATGTCCGTGTTCATGGGCCTGCGTGTCATCCTGTTCTACCTGCTGCTGTCCACCAGCGCCGTGCTCTGGGCCATCCCCATGATCCTGATCGGCGCCTTCCTGCCGTACCGGCTGCGTTTCAAGCTGGTGCTGCAGTGCTGGTGCCGTCTGGCTGTCTGGCTGGCCAGAACGGTGGTCGGCATCAATTACCGGGTGACCGGTCTGGAGAACATCCCGGACCAGCCCGGTGTGATCCTCGCCAACCACCAGAGCACCTGGGAAACCTTCTTCCTGCAACTGGTGTTCGCCCCCCAGACCCAGCTGATCAAGAAGGAGCTGCTGTACGTTCCCTTCTTCGGCTGGGCCTTTGCCCTGATGAAACCCATCGCCATCAACCGCAGCAAGGCCCGCAGCTCCCTGCAGCAGCTCAACCGTATCGGCGGCCAGCGGCTGCGTGAGGGCCTCTGGGTACTTGTATTCCCGGAGGGGACCCGTGTCGCCCCCGGTGAGCCGATCAGGTTCAGCCGCGGCGGCGCCGCGCTGGCCTGCGCCAACAACGCGCCCATAGTGCCGGTGGCACACAATGCCGGCGAGTTCTGGCCGCGCCGTGGCTGGGGCAAGCGGCCCGGCACCGTACAGGTGCATATCGGGCCGGCCATCCATCCCAAGGGGCAGGATCCGCGTTCCATAGTCGAGGCCCACAAGCAGGCCGAAAACTGGGTGCAGCAGACCATGCTCGAGATCCAGCAGCGCTGAGCTATGCTCAGGGTTGATTTCAGTCAGGACAGTGTCATTCCATGGACGTCTTTCGTTATCTGCACGCGCTTTCCGAACGCAACGGCTCCGACCTGTTTTTCAGTGTAGGTGCCCCGGTCACCCTCAAGCGCGAGGGTCACTATCACCCGCTTGAGGAAAAGCCTCTGGGCCCGGGCGAGGTCAAGCAGCTGGCCTACCAGCTGATGAGTCAGAAGCAGATTGCCGAGTTCGAACGCACCCTGGAAATGAACCTGGCGGTGGGCGTGCCCAATGCGGGGCGCTTCCGGGTCAACGTCTACTACCAGCGTGGCGAAGTGGCCATGGTGGTGCGGCACATCAACAACAAGATCCCGCGTATCGCCGAGCTGGGGCTGCCCCCGGTTCTGGAAAAGCTGGTGATGCTCGACCGCGGCCTGATTCTGGTTGTCGGCGCCGCCGGCTCCGGCAAATCGACCACCCTGGCCTCCATGCTCGACTACCGCACCGCCAACCGCGCCGGGCACATTGTCTGCATCGAAGACCCGATCGAGTTCCTGCACCGGCACCAGAAAGCCATCATCGACCAGCGGGAAGTCGGGCTCGATACCATGAGTTTTGCCGAGGCCCTGCGCAACGTCCTGCGCGAATCCCCGGACGTGATCATGATCGGCGAGATACGCGATCTGGAGACCATGCAGCACGCGCTGCACTACAGTGATACCGGTCACCTGGTACTGGCCACGCTGCACGCTACAAACGCCTCACAGGCCGTTGAGCGCATGGTCAACATGTTCCCCAAGGAAGCGCGCAATCAGGTCCTCGGGGACATTGCCATGAACCTGGCTGCGGTCATCGGCCAGCGCCTGGTTCCCGGCGTGGAGAAGAAGCGCGTCGCTGCGGTCGAACTGCTGCTGCGCACTCCCTATATCGTCGACCTGATCGCCCGGGACGAGCTCGAGGAAATCAAATCCGCCATGAGTCGCAGCGCCGAGCTGGGCCTGCAGACCTTCGACCAGCACCTCTACGAGCTGGTCCAGAGCGGCGCCATCAGCCTCGACGAAGCCCTCAAGCACGCCGACTCGCGCACCGACCTCACGCTCAGGGCACGCCTGGAGAAAGGCTTCAGCTATGAAGAGAACGAGATGAAGGTGCTGCGCGACAGCGACCTGACGGACGATTTCAGATAGCGCGGGCAGATCCCCGGATTGGCCAGGGCTGCGGTCGGTACCATACTTGATGGCGTTGCCCCCGACTCGGAGGAGCCGTGCATGAAGAACTACCTGTTGCTGTTGCCGCTGGCCTTCACCCCCTTCATTCACGCGGAGCCCCCGGACTGCGAGGAACACGCCGGCACCACCCTGGATATGAACCTGTGCATCGCCGAGCAGGTGACAGCAGCGGATGAACAGCTCGGCCGATATCTGCAGGCAGCATTGCAGCGCTATTCCGACGATCCGGCGGTGGTGGACCTGCTGCAAGAGTCCCAGGACGCCTGGATGAACTACCGCAAGACCTATTGCGATGCGGTCTATCAGCAATGGTCCGGCGGAAGCATCCGCGGCATCATGACCGGGAACTGCGTTCTGCAGCTGACCCGGCAGCGAACCCTGCAGATCTGGGCGGATTTCCTGACCTATATGGACTCCACGCCGCCGGTCTTGCCGAAGCCGGAATGAGCAAGCTGTTGGAGCTACCCTTGATGGACGGCGATGGCCGGTAACCACCAGGCAAGGGCCAAGAGGGTAGCGAACAGAACCGGCGGGGTGATCAGCAAGCCAATCTTCATGTATTGCCCCCAGGTGATCCGGTAGCCCTTGTCCGCCAGAACATGTAGCCACAGCAGCGTTGCCAGGCTGCCAATGGGCGTGAATTTCGGGCCCAGATCATTACCTATGATATTGGCGTAGATCATCAGCTCCCGGGTCGTTGCCGAAACCTGCGCCTGGTCGATGGCCAGTGCGCCCACCAAAGTCGACGGCATGTTGTTCATGATGGAGGCCACCACGGCCGAGAGGAATCCGGTGCCCACCGTCGCGACCAGATCACCCTGTTGCGCAAGCCAATGGAGGGCGGCAGCTCCCAGGTTGGTCAGACCAGCATTGCCCAGACCATAGACCACCATATACATCCCCATCGAGAACAGTACGATCTGCCATGGCGCGTGGCGCAGGGCGTGGCTTACCGAAACCACAGCGCCCTCACCTTTCTTCCACCAGCGCCCCGCAATCGCCATCAGCAAAAGCGCAGCGGTGCCGGTCACCAGCGATATGGCCACTCCCAACGGCGCTGTAACGAAATAGGCAATAAGCAGCAGCAGAAGGATGGGGAAAGCTGCGCGAAACACCAGCATATCCCTGATTGCGGAATGGGGCGGGTCCAGCGCAGCGACCGAATAATGTCCAGGTATCTGCCGCCCAAACACCAGCCAGAGCACCATCAGGGTGGCCGCCAGCGACACCAGATTGACCGGCACCATGACGACAGCATAACGATCAAAGCCGATATCGAAGTAATTGGCGCTGACGATATTCACCAGATTGGAGATCACCAGAGGCAGGCTGGTAGTGTCAGCGACAAAGCCGGTAGCGATGATGAAAGCAAAAGCGGCAGGCGGGGGGAAGTTCAACCGCAACAGAATGGCGATCACTATGGGGGTCAGAAGCAACGCCGCCCCATCATTGGCAAAGAATGCAGCTATGAGGGCCCCCAGCACCACGATCAGCGGAAACAGCATATGCCCCTTGCCATTACCCCAGCGAGCGACGTGCAGAGCGGCCCAGGTAAAGAAACCGGCGGCGTCCAGTATCAATGAAATGATGATCAGCGCGACGAAGGTGAAGGTCGCGTCCCAGACGATATCCCAGACCACTTCGACATCCGTCCACTGGACGACGCCCAGCAGCAGCGCAACCAGAGCCCCACCGAGCGCGCTCCAGCCGATACCCAACCCTCTGGGTTGCCAGATCACCAGCACGAGAGTGATCGCAAATACAGCAAGTGCCAACATGAAATGGACCTGTGATTCAAAGACTGCGCTGATTGACCCGTCGGGATACCGCTTCAGCAGTTTCCACGCGCTCGGAATAGCGATCGGTGAGGTAGCTGGACCGCCCCCTTGTCAGCCAGGTGAACTTCACCAGTTCCTCACAGACATCCACGATGCGCAGATAAAGGGGTGATGGCTTCATCCTGCCCTCGTCATCGAACTCGGTAAAAGCCTTGGGTACAGAAGATTGGTTCGGGATGGTGATCATCCGCATCCAGCGCCCGAGAATGCGCATCTGATTCACCGCATTGAAACTCTGACTCCCCCCGGAGACCTCCATCACCGCCAGGGTTTTTCCCTGGGTTGGTCTCACGCCACCCAATGCCAGTGGAATCCAGTCAATCTGGGCTTTCATGATGCCGGTCATGGCGCCGTGGCGCTCTGGGCTGACCCATATCATTCCCTCCGACCAGGTAGTCAGCTCACGCAGCTCACGCACCTTCGGGTGCTCGGCATCCGCATCGTCCGGCAGGGGCAGGCCAGATGGATTGAAGGTACGCACCTCGCAGCCGTACCAGCGCAGCAGTCGAGCCGCTTCCTCGGAAACGAGCCGTGAGAAAGAGCGCTCGCGTAGGGACCCGTAGAGCATCAGAATGCGCGGTGGATGGCGAGGATCATCCGGGTGAGCCAGCGCGTCAATATTGATAGGGTGTAGTTCATCCGGATCAATATTGGGTAAGTCGTCGACAGGACTGGTGCTGCTCATGCTTCCTTCCCATCGTAACGTACGACTTCACCGTCTTCCTTGGTAAATTCCTTTACCGGCTCGGCCAACAAATCCAAGACCAACTCAGAAGGCCGACACAACCGTACGCCCTTGTCGGTAACCACGATGGGCCGGTTTATCAGGATCGGATGCTCCATCATGGCATCTATCAACTGCTCATCCGTCAAGCTGGCATCGCCCAGGTTGAGTTCATCGTAGGGGGTGCCTTTCTGGCGCAGGAGTGCTCGCGCTGGTATTCCCATACTTGCGATCAGCTCGACCAGACGCTCCCGCGTCGGCGGCGTCTGGAGATATTCGATGACTTCCGGTGTTTCGCCAGAAGCCACTATCATCGCCAGGGTGTTACGAGAGGTGCCGCATTTCGGGTTGTGATAAATCTGGATTTTCATGCTGGTTGATTCTCTTCTGTGGTGGGGGAGCATCCTGACAAAGCAGCCATTAGCGGCTCGCATACTTCCGGGTGGCCAGCGCAACAATCGCGAACCATGAACGAAATGGTCTTTTTCATATGATCCAGGTTCGCTCGGTAGATGATGGAGCGACCCTGCCTCTGAGATACCGCCAGATGCGCTCGGGTCAGCACCCCAAGATGAGCTGACATGGTGTTGTGAGGGACCGCCAATTGGCGGGCAATTTCGCCCGCGGCCAGTCCCTGGGGCTCATGGCGCACAAGAAGCCGAAAAACCTCCAAACGGGTTTCCTGAGAGAGTGCAGCAAAGGTGTCGAGCGCGTTTTTCATTTCCATATGTCGGAGAATATAGACATAATGAACCTCCGGCAATGTTCTTCGCCTTGTGCCTCAGCCCAGCTCGAAGATCACTGGCGGGTTGGTCGGTTCATAGCGCTCGGTACAGGTACTGGCGTTGATCAGGGTAGTGTCATCCCGTTGATAGCTGCCATAGCCCTCGTGGATATGCCCGAAGATATGGGCTTTCAGGCGCAGCTCATCGATTCGATCCAGCAGATCCCGGCAACCGACATTGCTTCCACCGATACAACTGGTGTCGCCAACCCCCTGCGGCGGGCCGTGGGTGATCAGCACATCGGTGTTATCCGGAATCAGCCCCCAGGCATCGCTCAGGGGCTTCCCCCTGTCCAGCATGAACGCCCAGTGCATGAATGTCGGTGTCCAGGGCGAGCCCCAGAAACGCATACCCTCAATCTCGACCCCGCTGTCCTGCAGATAGATGGCGTGGGTCAACAGGGCGCGGGCCTGCTCGGGCTCATCCTGAAAGGCCCAGTCGTGATTACCCGCGATGACAATCTTGTGCCTGTGGGGCAGGGAACCCAGCCAGACATTGAGCTCTTCGATATTTTCCAGCGTGCCCTGACCGAGGCTGTCACCGGCGTGGATCAGCACGTCTCCGTCCGGGATATGAGGGATTTCCCGGTGCAGGCTGTGGGTATCCGAGATGCAGACCAGCTTCATGGCAAGGCTCCGGGTAAGTGAGATGGAGGTAGCCAAGCGCAGCGGCCCTCCCCCTGGCGCACAGAAGGCCCGGCAGTCACCTGTCGGGCCTTCTTCCTTGTTTCTGAGGGCCCCTCCTGGCTGGAGCCCCGTAGCTACGCATCAAACATCGAGATTGGATACTGCCAGGGCGTTCTGCTCGATGAACTCGCGGCGGGGTTCCACGTGGTCGCCCATCAGGGTGTTGAAGATCTGGTCGGCGGCGATGGCGTCGTCGATGGTGACCTGCAACATGCGGCGGTTTTCCGGATCCATGGTGGTTTCCCACAGCTGGTCGGCGTTCATCTCACCCAGCCCCTTGTAGCGCTGGATGGTATGACGACGAGCTGTTTCGTTCATCATCCATTCGATGGCTTCCTTGAAGTAGCGGATGGGCTTCTTCTTCTCGCCACGCTGGATGTAGGCGCCTTCCTCGAGCAGGGTCTGCAGCTTTTCACCGAGGTCAGCGATGGAACGATAGTCGTTACTGGCGAACAGATCGCGGTTGAAGGTGATATAGCTGGTCTGGCCGTGGCTGATGCTTTCCACCTCGGGCAGCCACAGCTGACGCTCCTTGTCCTCACGCAGGCTGACCAGGTACTCCTGACCGGAACGCTCCTCTTCCTTGACCAGTTTTTCGAATGAAATCAACCAGTTATCCATGAACTCCTTGTCCGCGAGATGCTCCTTGGAGAGGCGCGGCAGGTATATCAGCTGCTCCATCAGCTCCTGGGGATAGAGACGGCCGAGGCGCTTGAGGATCTTCATCACGCTGCGGTATTCGTTGACCAGACGCTCAAGCCCTTCACCGGTGATGCCCGGGGCATGCTCGTTGACGTACAGGTAGGAATCCTCCAGCGCGGACTGGGTGAGGTAATCCTCCAGTGCCTCGTCATCCTTGAGGTACTGTTCCTGCTTGCCCTTCTTGATCTTGTACAGCGGCGGCTGGGCAATGTAGATGTAGCCCTTTTCGATCAGTTCAGGCATCTGCCGGAAGAAGAAGGTCAGCAGCAGGGTCCGGATGTGCGCACCGTCGACGTCAGCATCGGTCATGATGATGATGTTGTGGTAGCGCAGCTTCTCGATATTGAACTCTTCCCGGCCAATGCCGCAGCCCAGAGCGGTGATCAGGGTGCCCACTTCCTGGGAGGAGAGCATGCGGTCGAAACGCGCCTTTTCCACGTTGAGGATCTTGCCCTTGAGCGGCAGGATAGCCTGGGTCTTGCGGTTACGTCCCTGCTTGGCAGAGCCGCCCGCGGAGTCACCTTCCACAATGTAGAGTTCGGACAGCGCCGGGTCCTTTTCCTGGCAGTCGGCCAGTTTGCCGGGGAGACCGGCAATATCCAGAGCGCCCTTGCGCCGGGTCATTTCCCGGGCCTTGCGGGCGGCCTCACGGGCGCGGGCGGCATCGATCATCTTGCCGACCACGGCCTTGGCCTCGTTGGGCTTCTCCAGCAGATAATCGGCGAAAAACTTGTTCATTTCCTGCTCGACCGCGGTCTTCACTTCCGAAGAAACCAGCTTGTCCTTGGTCTGGGAGGAGAACTTGGGATCGGGCACCTTGACCGAAATGATCGCGGTCAGACCTTCACGGGCATCGTCACCGGAGGTGCTGACCTTGAACTTCTTCAACAGACCTTCCTGCTCGATATAGCTGTTGAGCGAGCGGGTGAGGGCGCTGCGGAAGCCCGCCAGGTGGGTACCGCCGTCGCGCTGGGGAATGTTGTTGGTGAAACACAGCAGGTTCTCGTTGAAGCTGTCGTTCCACTGCATGGCCACTTCCACGCCGATCCCGTCATCGCGCTGAACGTTGAAGTGGAACACCGAGTTGATGGTGGTCTTGTTCTGGTTCAGGTATTCAACAAAGGCACTCAGCCCGCCTTCGTAACGGAACAGCTCACGCTTGCCGGTGCGCTCATCGACCAGATGGATGCCCACTCCCGAGTTGAGGAACGACAGCTCGCGCAGTCGCTTGGCCAGAATATCCCAGCTGAAGGTGACGTTGGTGAAGGTCTCGGCGGAAGGTTTGAAATGGATCTGGGTGCCTGTGGTATCCGTGTCCCCGATCGGCGCCAGAGGGGCCTGTGGGACGCCGTGGTGATAGGTCTGCTCCCACACCTTGCCGCCCCGGCGAATGGTCATTACCAGCTCCTCAGAGAGGGCGTTGACCACGGAAACCCCCACGCCGTGCAGGCCGCCGGATACCTTGTAGCTGTTGTCGTCGAACTTGCCGCCCGCATGAAGGACGGTCATGATCACTTCCGCTGCCGACACCCCTTCCTCGTGAATATCGGTGGGGATACCCCGGCCGTTGTCCTGGACGGTAATGGATTCATCGGTATGAATGGTGATGCTGATATCAGTACAATGCCCCGCCAGGGCTTCGTCGATGGAGTTGTCCACCACTTCGAACACCATATGGTGCAGGCCGGTTCCGTCGTCGGTGTCGCCGATATACATGCCGGGGCGTTTACGCACCGCATCAAGGCCCTTGAGAACCTTGATACTTGATGAATCGTAAGCTTTTTGTTCGGTCATTCTGTAATCACTCCCAGACATCTTCGGTCTGCACAATATGCCCATGTTCCACGTGGAACATCGACACGGGTGTATCGGTTTTCCAACATTCCCGCAGGGTAGCCAGTTCAACACAACTGATAAAAACCTGGCACTCCAGGTTTTCCAGCAGCGAGCACAGCGCCCTGCGGTGGTGTTCGTCCAGCTCTGACGGCAGATCGTCCACCAGAAAAACACAATCCTGCTGCGCGCCGTGTTGCTTCATCAGATAACCCTGAGCAATCTTCAGCGCGCAGACAACCAACTTCTGCTGCCCCCGGGACAGCACATCCACCGCATTCATACCGCGGTAACGCAACCTCAGATCAGCCCGCTGGGCCCCGGCCTGGGTATAGCCAAGCTGGGTGTCGCGCTCGAACTGCTCATCCAGCACCTGCGCCAGTGGCTTCTCCCGATCCCAGCCGCGGTAATAGCTGAGGGTGAGGTCCTCCAACGGCACCAGCTGGGCGAGGATATCCTCGAACACGGGCTTGAGCTGCTGCAGGTAAGCCTGCCGGAAAGCATCCAGCTGCTCCCCCGCTGCCACCAGCTCTATCTCCCAGGGCTGCAGCATGGAACGTTGTATTCTACCACGTCGGAGCAGGCTGTTACGCTGCTTGAGGCTTTTTTGCAAGCGTTGCCATGCCGGGAGAAACTGATGTTCCACGTGGAACACACCCCAATCCAGGTATTGTCGACGCTGTTTCGGCGCTCCTTCCAGCAACCGGAAGCTGTCCGGGTTGATCAACTGCAAGGGCAGGGCCGCAGCCAGTTCCGCAAGGCTGCGCACCTTCTGCCCATCCATACGGATCTGGTAATCGGGTTCCTTGCTGCGCGTAATCCCAACGGAATTGGTTACCCCACTGCGCTGCGCGATTTCACCGAAGACGGTGCAGGCCTGTTCGCCGTAACGTATGACCGGTTGCAGGCGGGTGCTGCGGAAGGAACGGGCCAGACCAAGCAGGTGAATGGCTTCCAGCAGGCTGGTCTTGCCGCTGCCATTGGCGCCATGGATGAGATTGATGCGGGGAGAGGGGTGTAATGTCACCGGCTGCAGATTGCGCACGCCGGTGACTGAGAGACGCTTGAGCGGCATGGCGCTCAGAGACGCATGGGCATGACGACGTAGAGGGAATCGTCCGACTCGGCTTCCTGAACCAGGGCACTGCTGTTGGCATCGGAGAGGGTGATGCGCACCTGCTCTTCACTCAATACGTTCATCACGTCCAGCAGATAACTGACGTTGAATCCGATTTCCAACGGGCTGCCGGAGTAATCCACCACTGCATCCTCTTCCGCCTCTTCCTGTTCCGGGTTGTTGGCCTGGATCTTCAGCAGCGAGTCGCTGAGCATCAGACGAATGCCACGGTACTTCTCATTGGACAGAATAGCGGTACGGCTGAAGGCATTGCGCAGGGAATGGCGATCGGCGATGACCACCTTGTCACCACCACGGGGCAGAACCCGTTCGTAGTCGGGGAACTTGCCATCAACCAGCTTGGAGGTGAAGGTGAAGTCACCGGTGGTCGCGCGGATATGATGGCTGCCCAGCACGATATTGATCAGATCATCCGCTTCCGCAAGCAGGCGGGCCAGTTCCAGAATGCCCTTGCGCGGCACGATAAGCTGGTACTTTTCCTGATAGTCGATATTGGCGTCCACGGTGCACATGGCCATGCGATGACCGTCGGTAGCGACCGCACGCAGCTGACCGGCGTTGATTTCCAGCAGCATGCCATTGAGGTAGTAGCGCACGTCCTGTTGAGCCATGGCAAAACCGGTACGCTCGATCAGACGGCGCAGCTTGTTCTGGCTGACAGCAAAACTCATGGAGCCGGCACTGTCTTCCACGTTCGGGAAATCCGCCGCCGGCAGGGTCGCCAGGGTGAAGCGGCTGCGCCCGGCCTTGACCACCGCCTTGCCTTCTTCGATGCGGAAGTTGATGCTGGCCTCATCCGGCAACGACTTGCAGATGTCCATCAGCTTGCGCGCCGGCACTGTGATCTCGCCCGCTTCGGCAGGTTCTTCCAGGGTGATCCGGCCGATCAGTTCCACTTCCAGATCCGTACCGGTCAACGACAGCGTATTTCCATCGACCACCAGGAGGACATTGGAAAGAACCGGCAGGGTCTGCCGGCGTTCGACGACACCCGCCACCAGTTGCAGGGGCTTCAACAGGGCTTCGCGCTGGATGGTAAATTGCATTGTCTTCCTTCGACCTCGTGCAGGTTGGCAATTTGCTTGGCACACACTCAGGTGGTCAGTGTCCGTAGCAGGTTCTTGTAATCTTCGCGGATATCCGCATCAGTTTCACGCAATTCTGCGATCTTTCGTGTGGCATGCAGCACAGTTGTGTGATCCCGTCCGCCAAAGGCGTCACCGATCTCCGGCAGGCTGTGGTTGGTCAGTTCCTTGGACAGCGCCATGGCAACCTGACGGGGTCTGGCCACCGAGCGCGAGCGGCGCTTGGACAGGATATCCGCCACCTTGATCTTGTAGTACTCGGCCACGGTGCGCTGGATGTTGTCGATGCTGACCAGCTTGTCCTGCAGTGCCAGCAGGTCCTTGAGTGACTCGCGGATCAGCTCGATGGTGATATCCCGGCCCATGAAGTGGGCGCTGGCGATCACCCTTTTCAGAGCACCTTCGAGTTCGCGGACGTTGGAGCGGATGCGCTGGGCAATGAAGAAGGCAGCGTCGTGGGGAAGGTCGATACGCGACTGCTCGGCCTTCTTCATCAGAATGGCTACCCGGGTTTCCAGCTCGGGCGGCTCGACCGCCACGGTCAACCCCCAGCCAAAACGGGACTTGAGGCGCTCTTCAAGGCCGTCGATTTCCTTCGGATAACGGTCACTGGTGAGGATGACCTGCTGGCCGCCTTCAAGTAAGGCATTGAAAGTATGGAAGAATTCTTCCTGTGACCGCTCTTTCTTGGCAAAGAACTGGATATCATCGATCAGCAGTGCATCCACCGAGCGGTAGTAGCGCTTGAAGTCGTTGATGGCGTTCATCTGCAGCGCCTTGACCATGTCGGCCACGAAGCGCTCGGAATGCAGATAGACGATCTTGGCCGCCGGGTTCTTCTTCAGCAGATGATTACCCACCGCATGCATGAGGTGAGTCTTGCCCAGACCCACGCCACCATAGAGGAACAGCGGGTTGTAACCGTGCCGCGGGTTGTCGGCCACCTGCCAGGCCGCAGCGCGGGCCAGCTGGTTGGATTTGCCTTCGACGAAATTCTCGAAGGTGAAGCTGCGATTGAGGTAGCTGGTGTGCTTGATCAGAGTACTGCCCTGATCGGCGCGCTGCGGCGGCTGCGGTTCGTCCTCGGCGTTGCCCTGATTGGCCGCGTCCGGCTGGAAGCCATGCCCCTGGGACACCACCGGAGCCGGTGCCGCAGGGGCAGTGTCCCCGCCCACGGCAGGCGCAGCCACCGGTGCAGTCACCGGGCTCGGGGCCGGAGCAGGGGTGCTGCGCCGGCTACCGATCACCAGGGACACGAAAGGCGCCTGTCCCTGGGACAGATCATCCAGCAGTTCCTGAATGCGATTGAGGTACTTGTCATTCACCCAATCCAGCACGAAGCGGTTCGGAGCGTACAAGCGCAGTTCCGCATGGTCGCCTTCTACCTGCAGTGGACGAATCCAGGTATTGAACTGCTGGGAAGGAAGCTCATCGCGCAAGAATTCCATGCATTGCTGCCAGAGTACAACAGACACTAATTTCCCCCGACTCCGGGTCGCGAGGGCCCGGTTCAGCTTGGTGAAAGATGGTGCAGGACGGCCAGCCTGACGGGCCTGCGAGCATCCTGCATTCTAGCCTTTCGGCCCTCACTTATCCACACGCCCGAGCATCTGCAGACCGGGTTCCCGATACCGGAACACCCGCCTGAACGCGCGTGAAAAAAGTCGCCTGAAAGCTCCCGGCCCTTGAGCCGCGCGGCTTCCTGAAATCTGTGGACAATCCCTGTATGACCCTGTTGGCAGGTCGGCGGTTTGTCTGAGGATAAATCCGGCTGTGGATATCATGCCCGCTTATCCACAAGCCCGACACAACCACGGACGGGTGATGTGAACAGAGTACCCACCGGCTTGTCCTTCCCCGATCAGCCAGCAACGGCGCACCCTGGCCGCGGTTATCCACAGAAAAACGCCTGCCTATATACATCAACATCCATAGTCTTTTAAAGATCTGTCTTTCTTTATTCCTAATTTACTCATCCCCCTTGGAAATCAAATTGACCTGAGCAGGCTTCTTCTCTAGAATCTCCGATCCCTTGAAAGGGCTTCACTGCTCTTTTGTGAATTACTCAGGTATCTGAAGATGAAAAGAACTTTCCAACCCAGCGTTTTGAAGCGTAAGCGCAACCACGGTTTCCGTGCTCGTATGGCTACCAAGAACGGTCGTGCAGTTCTGGCTCGTCGTCGCGCCAAGGGCCGTCACAAGCTGTCAGCCTAAGACCGGATTTGCAGGTGAATCTCGGGTTCACTCCTGAACACCGGCTGTTGACGCCCGCGCAGTTCAAGAGCGTATTCGATGGAGCCACCTGCAAGGCCTCTGGTTCCCATATCCTGCTGCTGGCCAGGCACAACAGCCTGGATCATCCGCGATTGGGACTGGTCATTGCCAAGAAGAATGTCCGGCGGGCCGTTGACCGCAACAAGGTAAAACGCATTGCCCGCGAGTCCTTCAGACACCACCGTGCCGAACTGGACAATCTGGATATCGTCGTCCTGGCCCGCAAGGGTCTGGGCGAGCTTGACAATGCAGCGCTGCATGTCCTGTTCCGGGACATGTGGCGCCGGCTGAACAAGGCCGCTGACAAATACCACCGCTCCAGCAATTCCGGACGCCCGTCATCCAATGCGTAATCTCGCGTTAGGACTGATCAAGGTTTACCGTTACGCTATCAGTCCGCTGATGGCCAGTCATTGTCGTTTCTACCCATCCTGTTCCTGCTATGCCCAGGAAGCCATCGAAGAACATGGCTTGCTCAAGGGTAGTCTGCTCAGTGCACGGCGCCTGTCCCGTTGTCATCCCTGGAACCCGGGTGGCTATGATCCTGTACCACTCAAGAACAACTGTTCGTCTCAGATGGCTGAATAACCATGAACATGCAAAGAAACATCCTCATCGCTGCGCTGGCTGTGATCACCTATCTGATGATCCTGCAGTGGAACAAGGATTATGTTGACCCGGTCGCCGAAGCGGCAGTCAACGGCAGCAGCCCGCAGGCCCAGACAGCGGACGTTCCTGCCCTGCCCGGTACCCCGGCCGATGCGGTGACCGACAATGGTGATGTTCCCCTGGCAGTCGAGGCGGACGGCTCGGATATTCCGGCTCTGCAACCGACCACCACAGCCTCGACCGCAAGTGGTCTGATCAGCATCGAGACCGACACCCTGCGCCTGACCATAGATCCGCGCGGTGGTGATATCGTCTCCCTGGCGCTGCCGGAGTACCCGGTGCACCAGCAGCGTCCGGATGTTCCCTTCCAGCTGCTCGAGAACAGTAGCCAGCGCACCTACATTGCCCAGAGTGGTCTGGCCGGTCGCAACGGGCCGGATGCCCGGGCCAACGGTCGTCCGCTGTACCAGGCAGAACAGACCAGCTACCAGCTGGCCGAGGGGGAGGACAACCTCGCCGTCGATCTGCGCTTCAGCGAGAACGGCGTCAACTACACCAAGCGTTTCACCTTCACCCGTGGCGATTATCTGATCAAGGTCGACTACCTGATCGACAACCAGAGCGGCGAGACCTGGAACGGCGGTCTCTACGGTCAGATCAAGCGTGATGGCAGTGGCGATCCGTCGAGCTCCACCGCTACCGGCATGGCCACCTTCCTCGGCGCCGCCTACTGGAGCGCCGATGGTTCCTACGAGAAGCTCAAGCTCAAGGACATGGACAAGGGCAACCTACGCGAGACAGTGACCGGTGGCTGGGCCGCCTGGCTGCAGCACTACTTCGTCAGCGCCTGGGTGCCCGCCGCCGATGGCCAGCACGTCTATCAGACCCGCAAGGACAGCCAGGGCAACTACCTGGTCGGTTTCGTCAGCCCCTCGGTGAACGTGTCCGCCGGTGAGCAGGCGGAGATCGGTGCCCAGTTCTACGCCGGTCCCAAGATTCAGGATCGCCTGAAGGAAATCTCCCCCGGCCTGCACCTGACCGTCGACTACGGCTTCCTGTGGTTCATCGCCCAGCCGCTGTTCTGGATTCTGAGCCTGATTCATGGTCTGGTCGGCAACTGGGGCTGGAGCATCATCCTGCTGACCATCCTGATCAAGCTGGCCTTCTTCCCCCTGTCGGCGACCAGCTATCGGTCCATGGCCAACATGCGCCGCGTCGCACCCAAGATGCAGGCGCTGCGCGAACAGTATGGCGACGATCGCCAGAAGCTGTCCCAGGGCATGATGGAGCTGTACAAGAAGGAGAAGATCAATCCGCTGGGTGGCTGCCTGCCGATCCTGGTGCAGATGCCGGTGTTCATCGCGCTGTACTGGACCCTGATGGAAAGCGTCGAGATGCGTCAGGCTCCGTGGATCGGCTGGATCACCGACCTGTCGCTGAAGGATCCGCTGTTCATCCTGCCGATCCTGATGGGCATCAGCATGTATATCCAGCAGCTGCTCAACCCGACCCCGCCGGACCCGATGCAGGCCAAGGTGATGAAGATGCTGCCGGTGATCTTCACCTTCTTCTTCCTGTGGTTCCCGGCCGGTCTGGTGCTGTACTGGGTGGTCAACAACATCCTGTCGATCGCGCAACAGTGGTACATTACCCGGCAGATCGAAGGCGCCGCGGCAAAAGACTGATCGCCCAGCCGGCATCCACGCAAACGCCCCGATTTCGGGGCGTTTTGCTGTACGCGCGCCGAGCCCGGCGCGACCGCCCGCAGTGCGGACCAGGTTTGATCCACAGGAGCCCTCAATGAGCCGCCCATATCACGCCGATACCATCGCCGCCATCGCCACGCCCCCGGGCCAGGGTGGGGTCGGCATCGTCCGGGTGTCCGGCCCGGCTGCCCTGCAGGTGGCCCAACGCATCAGCGGCATCACGCCGCGGCCGCGCCACGCCCATTACGGTGCCTTCACTGCCGCCGGGCAGGTGCTGGATCAGGGCCTGACCCTGTACTTCCCCGGCCCGCATTCCTTTACCGGCGAGGATGTGCTGGAACTGCATGGCCATGGCGGCCCGGTGGTGATGGACATGCTGCTCAAGGCCTGCCTGGACTCCGGCGTGCGCCTGGCCCGGCCCGGCGAGTTCAGCGAGCGCGCCTTTCTCAATGACAAGCTCGATCTGGCCCAGGCCGAGGCCATCGCCGACCTGATCGAGGCCAGCTCGGAACAGGCGGCCCGCAACGCGGTGCAGTCCCTGCAGGGAGCCTTCTCGCAGCGGGTACAGGCGCTCACCGAAGCCCTGATCCAGCTGCGCATTTACGTCGAGGCGGCAATCGACTTTCCGGAGGAGGAAATCGATTTTCTCGCAGACGGCCATGTCCTTTCCCAGCTGCAGCAGGTGCAGGAAGATCTGCGTCAGGTCCAGCGTGAAGCCGGTCAGGGCGCGTTGCTGCGCGATGGCATGACTGTGGTGATCGCCGGCCGGCCCAATGCCGGCAAATCCAGCCTGCTCAATGCCCTGGCCGGCAGGGACAGCGCCATCGTCACCGATATTGCCGGCACCACCCGGGATATCCTGCGCGAACATATCCACATCGATGGCATGCCCCTGCATATCATCGACACCGCCGGCCTGCGCGATACCGACGATGTGGTTGAACGCATCGGTGTCGAGCGGGCCATGGCCGCCATCGCCGACGCCGACCGCATTCTGCTGGTGGTGGACGCCAGCCAGCCGGAGGCACGCCACCCCGACAGCCTGTGGCCGGAGTTTCTGGATCAGCACCCGGACCCGGCAAAGATCACCCTGATCTACAACAAGGTGGACATCAGCGGCGAAGCCGTGGGCATGCAACAGGCCGAGGATGGCAGCGTTGTCCTGCGGCTCAGTGCCCGCAGCGGCGAGGGGGTGGAGCTGCTGCGGGAGCACCTGAAGACCTGCATGGGCTTCGAACAGACCGCCGAAAGTCTGTTCAGCGCCCGGCGCCGGCACCTGGAAGCACTGCAACAGGCCGCCGACTATCTGGATCATGGTCAGCAGCAACTGACCCTGCTCGGCGCCGGCGAGCTGCTGGCCGAGGACCTGCGCATGGCGCAACAAGCCCTGGGGGAAATAACCGGGGAATTCAGCCCGGATGATCTGCTGGGGCGGATTTTCTCCAGCTTCTGTATCGGCAAGTGACCGTGCCCGGCACGGTCACACAGGGGCAATACTGAATTCGATCTGACCGAGCGGCCCGTAATCAGCCCGATAGCTGCCCGGTTGAAAGGGTATGGCATCACCGCAGGTGCCGGTCATCAGTAATGTGCCCTCGGTAACCGGCCACTGATGGTTCTGTATCTGGTCAAGCATCCACTCCCCCGCCTCCTCTGGTCCATTCATCGAGGACAGGGCGCAGGCCTGTTGAATCAGCTGGTTATCCCGAAACAGCCGAATTGTGCTGCTTTCCATCAGCGCTTCCAATCCGGACAGCCAGGGCTGGGGTTGACCGAGCATGAACTGGTCAGCGCCGAGATTGCACAGCACCAGGTTGGCTGCCGACACATCCTCTGGCGCGGTAAAGCGCAGATGCACAAATTCCAATGCCGGAACAATCCAGCATGGCTGCCCCTGTGCATCCACGATGATCCCCAGTTCGCATTCGATGGCCGCGTGCGGCCGGTGAGCAAGCACGGCACCGCCCGGTTGTTCTCCGCTGCGGTAAAGATGCCCGAGCAGGGGCTGATCCAGCCCCAGTTTGCGTTGTATGAGTTCGTTGGTGATGCCTGCCTTGTAGCCTGCGGTGGGTCCCACCTTCCGACTCACCGCAGGTTGCCCGGCGTAGGCCTGCTCCACCGTGATGCCGGATGGAAAGCGCGGCAACGGCGAGTGCGTGGCCATGGCCTGAGCCAGTTCCGTCATGAATGCGTCGTCCATGGTCAGGCCACCACTGTACGATGGAGCTTGCGCTCGTAACCTTCATAACCGCCGTTGGCCTTGTGCAGCACGGAGCGGTTGTCCCACATGACCACCATCCCGGGTTGCCATTGATGGCTGTACTGGAACTCAGGCCGGGTCTGCCAGAGATAGAGTTCCAGCAACAGCTGTTCGGCCTCGGACTCCTCCATTCCGTCTATACCTATGATGTAACCGAGGCAACCGAACAGGCATTCCTCGCCGGTCTCCGGATGCCTGCGGATAAGCGGGTGCAGCTGGGTATCGTAGGCGGATTCGGAGGTATGGATCCTGAAGCCGCGTTGCTTGCCGCTGGCCTTCTCCTTTTCTCCATACATACCGGTCGGCGCATAGGCCAGGCGCGCCGAGTGGATGGCCTGCTTGCCCTCGATGCGTTCGCGCAGCTCCGCGGGCATTGCCTTCAACGCCGCATGCTGGTTGACGAAGTCGGTATTGCCGCCATGGGGCGGTATGACAATGCCATGCAGTATGGTGGCCGCCGGCGGGTTCTTGCCGAAGCTCCAGTCGGTGTGCCACGCATCGGCAAAGATGGGGGTGGTTTCATCCGCCGTTCGACGGATCTCGATGACATTGGGGCGGTCGTCCAGCGGCGCGATGTAGGGATCACCGGCGAAGGAGCCGAAGTACAGGCTGAAGCGTTCGAGGTCCTCGTCATCCATATTCTGGTCGGGAAAGGCGAGCACATGGTGCCTCAGCCAGGCCTCTCGAATATCCCTGATCACGCTCGGGTCCAGCTCCCGGGACAGATCCAGGCCGGATATGGTGGCGCCGCAGGCGCCCTGACTGGGTGTTATGGTAAAGGTCATTTCTTGTACTCCCGCTCGAAACTGGCGATGGAAACGGCTCGAAGACACAGCTGATGACTCGCTCGCCCTGATCATATGGGATGAAGCGCAGCCGCTCATTGGGAGTTGACGCAACAAGTGTGCATTATGTGCCACACTGCCTGAATCACGGAATGTGCTTTATGCCAATCGAATGGGCATCACCATGGACCATCGGCAGATCAACAACCTGTGGGTCAACGGCCTGCTTCAAACCTTCTCCGCTCTGGGGCTGGATGTGGCGGCCCTGTGTCGAGGGATAAAGAGCATAGAACAGGGGCGCCTGGCCCCCGGACAGCAGGTTGATCTGGTGGAAGCCCGCACCCTGTGGCACCGGGCCGTCGCCACGTCCGACTTCAGCAATCTCGGTGTGGAGGTAGGCCTGCGTCTGAGTCCCCGCTCTACCGGGCTGCTGTTCCCCCTGCTGCTGCACAGCCCGTCGATACGCACGGCGGTGGAGCTGCTGGTGCGATATCAGATGCTGATCAGTCAGAATGGCCTCTTTCGGGTCAACGATATCAACAGCAGCAACAGCCTGCTGTGCACCTACGTCCCGGCTCGGTCCTCCGTGGCGGTGCACCCGCAACATTCGCTTTCCGTTATCACTGCCGCTCTGAAGACCCTGGGTTCGATCTCGTCGCGCAGGATCCGGGCTTCACTTTGCCTGCCGGCGGGTCTTGATGCCGAGGGGATATCCGCTTTGCTGCAATGCCCGGTACAGGCCGCTGGCGAACTCTACATCCTGGAATTGGCGTGCGAAGGCATGGACGAGCCTATAGCCGGGCGCGACGAGCATCTGTATCAACTGACGCTGGGATACGCCGAAGGTCTGCTGCGTGCGCAGAATGCAGGCCAGGGATTTCTCGATCAGATCAAGCACCATATGGACGGCGAGCAGCTGGTGCAGACGGACATAGATACCGTCGCCGCAGCGGTGGGGGTGACCCGGCGTACCCTGCAACGCCATCTCGATGATCAGGGCACCAGCTTTCGCAAACTCAAGGAAGGCCTGCTCAAGGAGAGGGCACTGGAGCTGCTGGTGGCAAGAAACCTGCCCATCGCCCACATAGCCGAAGCCCTCGGTTATGCCGATGTCAGTACCTTCCATCGAGCCTTCAAGGCCTGGTTCGGTGTT
The DNA here is from genome assembly GCF_900115905.1 of Halopseudomonas formosensis. Classification (GTDB taxonomy): domain Bacteria; phylum Pseudomonadota; class Gammaproteobacteria; order Pseudomonadales; family Pseudomonadaceae; genus Halopseudomonas; species Halopseudomonas formosensis. The sequence goes on along the minus strand of NZ_FOYD01000007.1, from coordinate 97,198 downwards.
ACCCCCCGACAATTCAAGAGCCAGATCGGCAGTTGATACCGGCTTCTTCGCGCCGGCCTTGGATGCCCCAGTGTCCTTTTTCGACCTCCCTGAGCCCTGTGGACAAACGCCCCTCAACCCTGACCATAACCGGAGGCAGAAGACTGTGGAGAAATCCGCTGTGGATAAGCCGGCTGGTTATGCACAGCATGCGCCGGGGTATCCACACGGCCTGTGCGCAGGCAGAACACAGGGTTATGCTTTTGGCAACCGACTGTATTATCTGGGGTTTTCAGGTTTATCCACAGAAAAGTGGCTGACCATATACAACATCAGTATCTATCTTTTTAAATCTCTGTTCTTTCTATTTCTATTAACAGGCCGGATTCCGGGTCCTGGGTGGGCTGGTCAAAAAATGGTCAGCGGCTGCTGCAATTTTTTCGCTCTGCGCCTATAATCAGCCCCTTTTCCCGATCGTCCGGCCAGCGTCCGGACAACGAGGTGCGTGTTGGATTTTCCGGATCGTTTTGACGTGATTGTGGTAGGTGGCGGCCATGCGGGTACCGAGGCCGCATTGGCGGCTGCCCGCATGGGGGTCCGAACCCTGCTGCTCAGCCATAATGTCGAGACCCTGGGGCAGATGAGCTGCAACCCGGCCATCGGCGGCATCGGCAAGAGCCATCTGGTCAAGGAAGTGGACGCCCTGGGCGGCGCCATGGCCCGCGCTACCGACCGTGCCGGCATCCAGTTCCGCGTGCTCAACAGCCGCAAGGGGCCTGCGGTGCGAGCCACCCGCGCCCAGGCTGACCGGGTGCTGTACAAGGCCGCCATCCGCTACATGCTGGAAAACCAGCCGAATCTGTGGATATTCCAGCAAGCCTGCGACGATCTGATTGTCGAACAGGACCAGGTCCGCGGTGTGGTTACCCAGATGGGCCTGCGGTTTCTGGCCGATAACGTGGTACTGACCACAGGCACCTTCCTCGGTGGCCAGATCCATATCGGACTGGACAACTACTCCGGTGGCCGCGCCGGTGATCCACCGGCCATCGCACTGGCCCGTCGCCTGCGTGAACTGCCCCTGCGGGTGGACCGGCTGAAGACCGGCACCCCACCGCGGATCGACGGTCGCACCGTGGACTTCTCGAAGATGACTCCCCAGCCGGGCGATACGCCGATTCCGGTGATGTCCTTCCTCGGCAGCGTCGAGGAGCATCCCGAGCAGGTCAACTGCTGGATCACCCATACCAACGAGCGCACCCACGACATCATCCGCAACAACCTGGATCGCTCGCCGATGTACACCGGGGTGATCGAGGGTGTGGGTCCGCGTTACTGTCCGTCGATCGAGGACAAGATCCACCGTTTCGCCGACAAGGATTCGCACCAGGTCTTCATCGAGCCGGAGGGTCTGACCACCCACGAGCTGTACCCCAACGGCATATCCACCTCGCTGCCCTTCGATGTGCAGCTGGAGCTGGTGCGCTCGATCCGCGGTATGGAAAACGCCCATATCCTGCGCCCGGGCTATGCCATCGAATATGACTACTTCAACCCCCAGGACCTGAAGTATTCGCTGGAAACCAAGGTCATCGGCGGGCTGTTCTTCGCCGGGCAGATCAACGGCACCACGGGCTATGAGGAGGCCGCAGCCCAGGGACTGCTGGCCGGACTGAACGCAGCACGCCGCGCCCGGGATCTGGAAAGCTGGTGCCCGTGCCGGGATGAGGCCTACATCGGGGTACTGGTGGACGACCTGATTACCATGGGCACCCGCGAGCCTTACCGCATGTTCACCTCCCGCGCCGAGTACCGTCTGGTCCTGCGCGAGGACAATGCCGACCTGCGTCTGACCGAAAAGGGGCGCGAACTCGGCCTGGTGGATGATGAGCGCTGGGCGGTGTTCAATGCCAAGCGCGAAGCCATAGCCGCTGAAACCCAGCGGCTGGCAAGTACCTGGGTGCAGCCCGGCAGCGAGGTCAGCCAGGCCTTTGCCGAACGCTTCAACACCCCGCTGACCCGTGAGTACAGCCTGCTGGATCTGCTGCGCCGCCCGGAGGTGGATTACCGCACCCTGACCGAGTTGACCGGCAGCGTGGATATTCCCGCCGATGCCGCCGAACAGGTGGAGATCCAGACCCAGTACGCCGGTTACATCGAGCGTCAGCAGGATGAGATCGCCCGGCTGCGTCAGCACGAGGAAACCCGCCTGCCGGAGGATCTGGATTACGCCGCGCTCAATGGCCTGTCCAAGGAAATCAGCCAGAAACTGGCCAGTATCCGTCCCCAGACCCTGGGTCAGGCATCACGGGTGCCCGGCGTTACCCCAGCCGCTATCAGTCTGTTGCTCATCCATCTGAAGAAGCGCAATGCGCTCAATGATGGCAAATTGTCCCGGGAGGCTTGAGGTTGATGGTCGATCACGCACGGCAGCTGTCGCGCGGCGCTGAGCAGATGGGCATTGCCCTGAGTGAGCACCAGGCCGAGCAGCTGCTGGCCTACATGGCGCTGCTGAACAAATGGAACAAGGCATACAACCTGACGGCAGTGCGTGATCCCAACGAGATGGTCAGTCGCCACCTGCTCGACAGTCTCAGCGTGTTGCCCCATGTAGAGCAGGGGCGCTGGCTGGACGTGGGCAGCGGCGGCGGCATGCCCGGGGTGATACTGGCGATCATGCTGCCGGACAGCGATTTCACCCTGCTCGACAGCAATGGCAAGAAGACCCGCTTCCTCACCCAGGTCAGGCTGGAGCTGGGTCTGGACAACATGCAGGTGGTCAACAGCCGGGTGGAAGCCTTTTCCCCAGATCGGCCTTTTGACGGTATAGTGTCCCGAGCATTCAGCTCGTTGGCCGACTTCACCGAACTGACCCGGCATCTGAGCACACCGCAGACCCGGTGGCTGGCGATGAAGGGGCTGTATCCGCAGGATGAACTGCAGGCGCTGGCCGACGATTTCCGTGTGCAGCGCAGTATCGAGTTGTCGGTACCGGGCAGTGATGCCAGCCGGCATCTGCTGGTTCTGCAACGGACGGCGTAAGGTAAACCGAGAGGAGATTCCTGTGGGCAAGGTACTGGCTATTGCCAACCAGAAGGGCGGCGTCGGCAAGACGACCACCACGGTGAATCTGGCCGCCTCGCTGGCGGCAACCAAGCGCAAGGTGCTGCTCATCGATCTGGATCCCCAGGGCAATGCGACCATGGGCAGCGGTGTGGACAAGTCCCAGCTGGAACGCTCGGTCTATGACGTACTGACCGACCGCTGCACCCTGGCCGATGCGCTGCAGACCAGCGAAGCCGGCGGTTATGCGCTGCTGCCGGCCAATGCCGATCTCACTGCAGCCGAGGTCGAGCTGCTGGAGATGAAGATGAAGGAGAGTCGGCTGCGCTATGCCCTGGCCGGGGTCCGCGAGAATTACGACTTCATCCTCATCGACTGCCCGCCGTCACTCAACATGCTCACCGTCAATGGCCTGGTGGCCGCCGACGGGGTGATCATTCCCATGCAGTGCGAGTACTACGCGCTGGAAGGACTTTCGGCGCTGGTCACCACCATCCAGCGCATCGGCTCGGTGCTCAATCCGAACCTGAAGATCGAGGGGCTGCTGCGGACCATGTATGATCCGCGCAACAGCCTGACCCGGGAAGTGTCCGAGCAGCTGAGCGAGCATTTCGGGGACCGACTGTACCAGACGGTCATCCCGCGCAACGTGCGTCTGGCCGAGGCACCCAGCTACGGGCTGCCGGTGCTGGCCTACGACAAGCAGTCCCGCGGTGCCGTGGCCTATCTGGCTCTGGCCGGGGAGCTGGTACGGCGCACGCGCAAGGCAGCCAGTGAGGCGGCCGGTTGAACAATCCACTCTTTTGGTAAAGGACAGCACAGGCATGGCGGTCAAGAAACGCGGCTTGGGACGGGGGCTGGATGCACTCTTGGGGCAGACCGGCGTCAACGCGACTTCCAACGACGGCGCTCAGGATCAACAACTGCGTGAGCTTCCGGTTGATCTGATCCAGCGTGGCAAATATCAGCCCCGGCGGGACATGGATCCCCAGGCGCTGGAGGAGCTGGCCAGCTCGATCAAGGCCCAGGGCGTGATGCAGCCGATCGTGGTCCGACCCATTGCCGATGATCGTTATGAAATCATTGCCGGCGAGCGACGCTGGCGTGCCTCCCAGCAGGCCGGGCTGGACCGCATCCCGGCCGTGATCCGGGAAGTGCCCGACGAAGCCGCGATCGCCATGGCGCTGATCGAGAATATCCAGCGCGAGGACCTCAACCCCATCGAAGAGGCCCTGGCGCTGCAACGCCTGCAGCAGGAATTCGAACTGACCCAGCAGCAGGTAGCCGATGCGGTGGGCAAATCCCGCGTCACCATCACCAACCTGCTGCGGCTGATGTCCCTGGCCGACGACGTCAAGGTCATGCTCGAGCGCGGCGATATCGAGATGGGCCATGCCCGTGCCCTGCTCGGCCTGCCCACCGAACAGCAGAGTGAGGCAGCGCGCCAGGTGGTGGCCCGCGGCCTGACCGTGCGGCAGACCGAAGCACTGGTGCGCCAGTGGCTGAACCCGCGCCGTGAATCGGGTCCTGCGCGCAGCAATCCGGACATCGAGCGCCTGCAGCAGGATCTGGCCGAGCGCATCGGCGCCGAAGTGAAGATCCAGCACGGTGCCAAAGGCAAGGGCAAACTGGTGATCAGCTACAACTCGCTGGACGAACTTGACGGCGTGCTCATGCACATCAAGTAACAACTGCGACATTGCAGCGCACCACGTAAATCAACAGCTGTAGTTGAATCGACTACGTAATGCACCTATACTCCTCGCGCTATTTTGGCTGGGCAAAATGCATCAGTCTGTTGCACAGAGTGCGCGGTTGAGCAGGTCGCAATGATGAGGGGCAGCATGGTCGTAAAGACGCCCAACAAGGCTCCCTTTCACCGAACTCCCGCGTTCCCGGTCTTGATGTTGCAACTGGTAGTGACACTTGGGGTAGCGCTCGTCCTGTGGCTTTTCCAGGGCTTGGTAGCAGGCTACTCGGGTTTGTTGGGAGGACTTGTGGCGCTCATCCCCAACAGCTATTTCGCCTTCCGGGTGTTCCGTTACAGCGGAGCCCGTTCGGCCCGCGCCATCGTCGGGGAGTTTTACTCCGGCGAGGCAGGCAAACTGATATTGACGGCTGTACTGTTCATTACGGTATGGCTTGCAGTGGAACCGCTCAACGTGGCTGCCGTGTTCGGCAGTTACCTGGCGGTGCTGGCAACAGGGGCCAGCGCACTGCTGATCGTCAGGGGCTTTCCAAAGCATTAGGTCTGAGGCAAATATGGCAACTACATCCGCTGAATACATTCAGCACCACTTGCAGAACCTGACCTTCGGTAAACTGCCGGCAGGTTATCAACGTGCCGACGGCAGCATCGTCGAAGAGGCGACCTGGACACTGGCCCGTACCAGTTCCGAGGCAGCCGACATGGGCTTCATGGCGGTTCATGTGGACACCCTGGGCTGGTCGATCTTCATGGGACTGATCTTCCTCGGGCTGTTCCGCTTCGTTGCCAAGCGCGCCACCGTCGATACCCCCAGCGGTCTGCAGAATTTTGTCGAGATCGTCGTCGAATTCGTCCAGGGTATCGTCAAGGACACCTTCCATGGTCGCAATCCGCTGATTGCACCCCTGGCCCTGACCATCTTCGTCTGGATCTTCCTGATGAACTCGCTGAAGTGGATCCCGGTGGACTACATCCCGGGCATCGGCATGGCGCTGGGTCTGGACTACTTCAAGATAGTGCCCACCACTGATCCCAATGCCACCTTCGGCATGTCGATCGCGGTGTTCGCACTCATCATCTACTACAGCATCAAGATCAAGGGTGTGGGCGGCTTCACCCGCGAGCTGACCCTGACTCCGTTCAACCACTGGGCGCTGATTCCGTTCAACCTGTTCCTGGAAGTGCTGGGTCTGCTGACCAAGCCGCTGAGTCTGGCGCTGCGTCTGTTCGGTAACATGTATGCCGGCGAAGTGGTGTTCATCCTGATTGCACTGCTGCCCTTCTACGTGCAATGGGTACTCAATGTGCCCTGGGCAATCTTCCATATTCTGGTAATTCCGCTGCAGGCCTTCATCTTCATGGTGCTGACTGTGGTGTATTTGAGTGCTGCCCATGAGGACAATCATTAAGCAGCCGCGAGCCCTTGTTCAACCAACTTGAACTACAACCTTTGATCTCTAGGAGTAATTATGGAACTCGTTATCATCGCAGCCTCTATCATGATCGGTCTGGGCGCTCTGGGTACCGGTATCGGCTTCGCCATCCTGGGCGGCAAGCTGCTGGAATCCACTGCCCGTCAGCCTGAGCTGGCTCCGCAACTGCAAACCAAGACCTTCCTGATGGCCGGTCTGCTCGACGCCGTGCCGATGATCGGCGTTGGTATCGCGATGTACCTGATCTTCGTTGTAGCACCTGGCGTTGCCGGTTAATTCCTGACTGGTAACGATGAACGGCAGGACAATGGTCCTGCCGTGTCGATCTTGTCCTCCAGGACTCAACGAAATAGCACGAGGTAAATCGCTGTGAATATTAATCTGACGCTGTTTGGTCAAACGATTGCCTTCGCTATTTTTATCTGGTTTACCATGAAGTTCGTATGGCCGCCGGTAACCCGCGCCATGCAGGAACGCCAGAAAAAAATCGCCGAAGGCCTGGATGCGGCTGGCCGCGCCCAGCGTGACCTGAGCCTGGCTCAGGAAAAAGCTACCCAGACCCTGCGTGAGACCAAGGAACAGGCTGCTCAGATCCTCGAGCAGGCCAACAAGAGTGCCAACCTCATCATCGAGGAAGCCAAAGAGCAGGCACGTTCCGAAGGTGAACGTCTGATTGCAGCTGCCAAGGCTGAAATCGAACAGGAAATGAACCGCGCCAAGGATCAGCTGCGCGCCCAGGTTGCCGCGCTGGCCGTCAAGGGTGCCGAACAGATCCTGGAGTCCGAAGTGGACTCTGCGGCCCACAGTGAGCTGGTCAACAAACTGGCCTCACAACTCTAAGCGAGGCGAGCATGGCTACTATCACTACGCTGGCTCGGCCTTATGCAAAAGCGGCTTTCGAGTTTGCTACTTCTGCTGCTGCGCTGGATGCCTGGTCGGGCATGCTGGCTCTGACAGCCGCCGTAGCCGCCGATCCGGTTTTTGTCGAGAGAATGCGTGACCCGTCCCTGACTCGGGAACGCAAGGCCGATGATCTGCTCATGGTATGCGAAGGCAGCGTTACTCCGGAGTTCGGAAACTTCATCCGTACCCTGGCCGATAACGACCGTCTGCTCCTGATCCCGGACATCGCCGAGCTCTTTGAGCAGTACAAGGCGGAACACGATCGCAGTATCTCAGTCGAGGTGGAGTCCGCCTTCGAGCTGACTGACGATCAACAGAAAACGCTGGCAACCGCTTTATCCAAGCGGTTAGACCGCACAGTAACTCCTCATGTGACCATCAATCCGTCCCTTATCGGCGGTGTGTTGATTCGTGCGGGTGACCTGGTCATCGACGGTTCGGTCCGCGGCAAGCTTGCCAAGCTGGCCGAGGCGTTGAAATCCTGATTTGAGGGACATGGCATGCAGCAATTGAATCCTTCCGAAATTAGCGAAATTATCAAGCAGCGCATCGAGAAGCTCGATGTGAACACCCAGGCCCGGAATGTCGGCACCATCGTCAGCGTTTCCGACGGTATCGTGCGCATTCACGGTCTGGCAGACGTAATGTACGGCGAAATGATCGAGTTCCCGGGTGGTGTCTACGGTATGGCACTGAACCTGGAGCAGGACTCCGTCGGTGCCGTTATCCTGGGTAACTACCTGACCCTGGCCGAAGGTATGGAAGCCAAGTGCACCGGCCGCATCCTGGAAGTTCCGGTTGGTCCGGAGCTGCTGGGCCGCGTGGTTGACGCCCTGGGTAATCCGATTGATGGCAAGGGCCCGATCGAGGCCAAACTGACCGACGCCGTTGAGAAGGTTGCGCCCGGCGTGATCTGGCGTAAGTCGGTAGACCAGCCGGTACAGACCGGTTACAAGGCAGTCGACTCGATGATTCCGATCGGCCGTGGCCAGCGTGAGCTGATCATCGGTGACCGTCAGATCGGCAAGACCGCCATGGCCATCGACGCCATCATCAACCAGAAGGACAGCGGCATCCGCTGCGTCTACGTTGCCGTCGGTCAGAAGCAGTCCACCATCGCCAACGTGGTGCGCAAGCTCGAAGAGCACGGCGCCCTGGCCAACACTATCATCGTTGCCGCGTCCGCTTCCGAGTCGGCTGCCCTGCAGTTCCTGGCACCCTACTCCGGTTGCACCATGGGTGAATACTTCCGCGACCGCGGTGAAGACGCCCTGATCGTGTTCGACGACCTGTCCAAGCAGGCTGTGGCCTACCGCCAGATCTCCCTGCTGCTGCGTCGTCCGCCGGGACGTGAAGCCTACCCCGGTGACGTGTTCTACCTGCACAGCCGTCTGCTGGAGCGCGCTTCCCGCGTTTCCGAGGAGTACGTCGAGCAGTTCACCAAGGGTGAAGTGAAGGGCAAGACCGGTTCCCTGACCGCGCTGCCGATCATCGAAACCCAGGCCGGTGACGTATCCGCCTTCGTACCGACCAACGTGATCTCCATCACCGACGGTCAGATCTTCCTGGAGTCCGACCTGTTCAACTCCGGTATCCGCCCTGCGGTCAACGCCGGTGTGTCGGTATCCCGTGTAGGTGGTGCGGCCCAGACCAAGATCATCAAGAAGCTGTCCGGTGGTATCCGTACCGCTCTGGCTCAGTACCGTGAACTGGCGGCCTTCGCCCAGTTCGCCTCTGACCTGGACGAAGCGACCCGCAAGCAGCTGGAGCATGGTCAGCGCGTGACCGAGCTGATGAAGCAGAAGCAGTATGCGCCCATGTCCGTTGCGGAAATGGCCATCAGCCTGTACGCCGCCGAGAAAGGTTTCCTCGCCGACATCGAGATCAACAAGGTAGGTGCTTTCGAGACCGCCCTGCTGGCCTGGTTCAAGCGCGAGAAGGCCGATCTGCTCGCCAAGATCAACGAGAAAGGCGACTACAACGACGAGATCGAAGCCGGTATCAAGTCTGGCATCGAAAACTTCAAGGCGACCCAAAGCTGGTAAGCCGAGGGCGGGATGGGGCAAGGCTTCATCCCGCTTCGTGCGATACGGCCACGGGCTAACCTGAAAGGTGTGACATGGCAGGCGCAAAAGAGATTCGCGGTAAAATTTCGAGTATCAAGAGTACTCAGAAGATCACCAGCGCCATGGAAAAGGTGGCGGTCAGCAAGATGCGCAAGGCACAGCAGCGCATGGCGACCAGCCGCCCCTACGCTGAGCGGATTCGTCAGGTCATTGGCCATCTGGCCAATGCCAACCCCGAATATCGCCACCCCTTCATGCAGGAGCGTGAAGTCAAGCGGGTTGGTTATATCGTGGTCAGCACGGATCGTGGTCTTTGCGGTGGCTTGAACACCAACCTGTTCAAGGCACTGGTAACAAACATGAAGGAGTGGCGTGACCGTAACGTCGAAACCGAACTGTGCGTGATCGGTACCAAGGGTGCCCAGTTCTTCCGCAGCTACGGTGGCAACGTCGTCGCGGCGATCAGCGGTCTGGGTGAGGAACCCTCGCTGAACGACCTCATCGGTAGCGTCAAGGTCATGCTTGACGGCTACAACGAGGGCCGCATCGACCGTCTGTATCTGGTGTCCAACGAGTTCGTCAATACCATGGTGCAGAAGCCCCGGGTAGAGCAACTGATTCCTCTGGTGGCCTCGGATACCGATGAGCTGCAGGAGCGCTGGGACTATGTATACGAGCCGGATGCCCAGCTGCTGCTGGACGGTCTGCTGAAGCGCTATATCGAGTCCCAGGTCTACCAGGCCGTGGTCGAGAACAGTGCCAGCGAACAGGCAGCCCGGATGATCGCGATGAAAAACGCCACCGACAACGCGGGCGACATCATCGACAGTCTGCAGCTTATCTACAACAAGGCTCGTCAGGCAGCGATCACCCAGGAAATTTCGGAAATCGTCGGCGGCGCCGCGGCGGTCTGACCCGGCCAGGGCAGACAGGACCGGCAAGACGAAACGGTTTCATACCACTTAGAGGAACCAACAATGAGTAGCGGACGTATCGTTCAAATCATCGGTGCCGTCATCGACGTGGAATTCCCGCGCGATCAGGTGCCGAACGTCTATGACGCGCTGAAAGTCGTCGGCGCAGCAACCACCCTGGAAGTCCAGCAGCAGCTGGGTGACGGCATCGTCCGTTCCATCGCCATGGGTAGCACCGAAGGCCTCAAGCGTGGCCTGGACGTGACCAACACCGGCAAGGCCATTTCCGTACCGGTTGGTGCAGGCACCCTGGGCCGCATCATGAACGTACTGGGCGAGCCGATCGACGAAGCCGGCCCGGTTCAGTGCGACGAGCAGTGGGGCATCCACCGCGCGGCGCCCAGCTATGCCGAGCAGGCCGGTGGTACCGATCTGCTGGAAACCGGTATCAAGGTCATCGACCTGATCTGCCCCTTCGCCAAGGGTGGCAAGGTCGGTCTGTTCGGTGGTGCCGGTGTGGGCAAGACCGTGAACATGATGGAGCTGATCAACAACATCGCCAAGGCGCACAGCGGTCTGTCCGTGTTCGCCGGTGTGGGTGAGCGTACCCGTGAAGGTAACGACTTCTACCACGAGATGAAGGACTCCAACGTTCTGGACAAGGTAGCGATGGTCTACGGCCAGATGAACGAGCCGCCGGGTAACCGTCTGCGCGTGGCCCTGACCGGTCTGACCATGGCCGAGAAATTCCGTGAGGAAGGCAAGGACGTACTGCTGTTCATCGACAACATCTACCGTTACACCCTGGCCGGTACCGAAGTATCCGCGCTGCTGGGTCGTATGCCGTCGGCCGTAGGTTATCAGCCGACTCTGGCCGAGGAGATGGGTGTTCTGCAGGAGCGTATCACCTCCACCAAGACCGGTTCCATCACCTCCATCCAGGCCGTATACGTACCTGCGGACGACCTGACTGACCCGTCTCCGGCCACCACCTTCGCTCACCTTGACGCGACCGTGGTACTGAGCCGTGACATCGCCTCCCTGGGTATCTACCCGGCGGTGGATCCGTTGGACTCCACCAGCCGTTCGCTGGATCCGCTGGTGATCGGTCAGGAGCACTACGAAGTGACCCGCGGCGTTCAGTACGTTCTGCAGCGCTACAAGGAGCTGAAGGACATCATCGCCATCCTGGGTATGGACGAGCTGTCCGAGGAAGACAAGCAACTGGTAGCCCGCGCTCGTAAGATCCAGCGCTTCCTGTCGCAGCCCTTCCACGTGGCCGAGGTCTTCACCGGTGCGCCCGGCAAGTACGTGCCCCTGAAGGAAACCATCCGTGGCTTCCAGGGCATCCTCAATGGTGATTACGATCACCTGCCGGAGCAGGCTTTCTACATGGTTGGCACCATCGACGAAGCGGTCGAGAAAGCGAAGAACATGTAATGGGCCGCGCCCGCGCAAGCGGGCGCAGAACCGAGGCAACTTGAATGGCTATGACAGTGCATTGCGATATCGTAAGCGCGGAAGAAGAGCTGTTTTCCGGCCTGGTCGAGATGGTCGTGGCACACGGCAACATGGGTGATCTGGGTATCCTGCCCGGTCACACCCCGCTGCTGACCGATCTCAAGCCGGGCCCGGTTCGGGTGATCAAGCAGGACAAGTCCGAAGAGGTGTTCTACATCTCCGGTGGCTTCCTGGAAGTTCAGCCGAGCATGGTCAAGGTGCTTGCCGACACGGCTATCCGTGCCGGTGACATCGACGAAGCAGCTGCAGAAGAAGCGAAGAAGGCCGCGGAAAAGGCCCTCAACGAGAAGGGTTCCGAGTTCGACTACGGTTCCGCCTCCGCTCGTCTTGCCGAGGCTGCAGCCCAGCTGCGGACAGTGCAGGAACTGCGCAAGAAGTACGGTGGTCCGGCGATCAACAACCGGTAAACCGCAGAAAAGGCAGCTCCGGCTGCCTTTTTTGTTTGCACTTCTACCCTCCCCCAAGCCAGGCTTGCAGCCCCGGCTGGTGAACTTCTATCATCCCCCTCCACGATAATTTCCAGGATCCCGTTCATGAATCTGCACGTTGTCATTCTCGCCGCCGGTCAGGGCACCCGCATGCGTTCGGCACTCCCCAAGGTACTGCACCCGGTGGCAGGCAAGCCGATGCTCGAGCATGTGATCGACAGTGCGCGGGCGCTGGCTCCGGCGGGCATCCATGTGGTCATCGGCCATGGTGCGGAGAAGGTGCGGGAGACGCTGGACGCGGTGGATCTGAACTGGGTACTGCAGAGCGAGCAGCTGGGCACCGGCCATGCGGTGGCCCAGGCCCTGCCGCACATCAATGGCGCCGATCAGGTGCTGGTGCTCTATGGTGATGTGCCGCTGCTGACCGTGAACACCCTCAAGTCGTTGATCGAGCAGACTCCGGTGGACAGCCTCGGCATGCTCACCGTGCTGCTGGGCGATCCCACCGGCTACGGGCGCATCCTGCGCAACGCCGAGGGGCAGGTGCAGGCCATCGTCGAACAGAAGGATGCCAGTCCGCAACAGCTGCAGATCCGCGAGGGCAATACCGGCATCATGCTGCTGCCGGGCAGCCGCATCCAGGCATGGCTGACCGGGCTGTCGAACAACAACGCCCAGAGCGAGTACTACCTCACCGATGTGGTCGAGCTGGCGGTCAGCCAGGCGGTAGAGGTCAGCGTGGTGCAGGCCAGCGATGAGCTGGAGGTCATGGGCGCCAACAACCGCCAGCAGCTGTCGGTGCTCGAGCGTGCCTGGCAGGCCCGTGAAGCCGAGCGGCTGATGGTCCAGGGCGCCTCCCTGGCGGATCCGGCGCGACTGGACGTACGCGGTGAAGTCAGCATAGGCCGTGATATCCGCATCGACGTCAACGTGGTGCTCGAAGGCCGGGTGGTGATCGAGGACGATGTCACCATTGAAGCCCACTGCGTGATCCGCGATTCGGTGATCAAGGCCGGCAGCGTGATCAAGGCCTTCAGTCACCTGGAGGGCGCCGAGGTCGGCGAGAACTGTGACGTCGGGCCCTACGCGCGGCTGCGCCCCGGTACCGTACTTCAGCGCAAGGCCAAGGTCGGCAACTTCGTCGAGACCAAGAAGACGGTGGTCGGTGCCGGCTCCAAGATCAATCACCTGTCCTATGTCGGCGATGCCGAGGTCGGTGAGGGCGCCAATATCGGTGCCGGCACCATTACCTGCAACTACGACGGGGTGAACAAGTTCGTCACCCGGATCGGTGACGGTGCCTTCATCGGCTCCAACACCGCGCTGGTGGCACCCGTCTCGGTGGGCCGCATGGCAACCACCGCCGCCGGTTCGACCATCACTCAGGATGTGCCCGAGGCCACTCTCGGCGTCGGCCGCGCCCGTCAGCGCAATGTGGAAGGCTGGAAGCGCCCGGTCAAGCAGCCTAAGGACTGAACCGCCGGCGGCGGCAGACTCCACCCATCTGTCCTATAGTGATCTGAGTCTTTCATCACTGGATACAGGAGATGGGTGGATGTTCGCGCAATTTTCCGAAACCTTGGCTGGACTGCAGCTGCCTCTGCGGGTGGTGGTGAAGGGGGGACCGACTCTCGATCTCACCGAGGATCCCCGGGTTACCCTGCTCATCAATGATCCGAACCTGCTCGGTGACATGCAGGCCCCTACCCTCGACAAGTTGGGCGACGCCTACGTCAGCCAGCGCATGGATATCCAGGGCGACATCATGGATGTCATCGAGGTCGCGGATCGGCTGAGCAAGGGGCTGCTCGGCGAACTGGCCAGTCCGCCGGTGGAACGCACCGAGCATGATCGGCAGATGGATGCCGAAGCCATTTCCTATCACTATGACCTGTCCAACGACTTCTACGCCCTGTGGCTGGATCCGCAGATGGTGTATTCCTGTGGCTACTTCCGCAATCCCGAGGACAGTCTGGCCACCGCCCAGACCCAGAAACTCGATCACCTGTGCCGCAAGCTGCGGCTCAAACCCGGCGAGCGATTGCTGGATGTGGGGTGTGGCTGGGGCGGACTGGCCCGCCACGCGGCCCGTTTCTATGATGTCGAGGTCCATGGCATTACCCTGAGCAAGGCGCAGCTCGAGCTGGCCAATCGACGCACGGCCGAGGCCGGGCTGGAGGACAGGGTCCGACTGGAGCTGCTGGACTATCGCGATCTGCCGGGCCGCGAGAATTTCGACAAGATCGTCAGTGTCGGCATGTTCGAGCATGTCGGCCACCGCAATCTGGACCGCTACTTCGCCATCCTGCACGAGCAGGTCAAACCCGGCGGACTGGTGATGAACCATGGCATCACCGCCAAGCATGTGGACGGACGCCAGGTCGGGCAGGGGGCAGGCAAGTTCATCGGGCGCTACGTGTTCCCCCACGGGGAGCTGCCGCACCTGTCCATGGCGATTGCCAGCATGAGCGAGCAGGGACTGGAGGTGCTGGACGTGGAGGGGCTGCGGCTGCACTATGCCAGGACCCTGGAGCACTGGAGCCGCAATCTCGAGCAGCGGCTGGAGGAGGCGGCCGAGCTGGTGTCGGACAAGGCACTGCGGATCTGGCGCATCTATCTGGCCGGCTGCGCCTACGGGTTCCGCCGCAACTGGATGAACATTCACCAGATACTGGCGGTCAAACCCCACGCCGATGGCAGCCACCATGTGCCCTGGACCCGGGATGACATCTACCGGTGAACCGCCCTGGCGGATGCAGGCCATCTGATATTCTTCGTCACCGGAACATGCTCAAGGAGAAGGCGTGACCTTACTGCGACGGTTCATCCCCGGGTTGTTCTGCTGTCTGACCGCTCTGCCGCTGGCAGCGCAGGAGCTGATCCAGGCCCGGATCGGGGACGAGCTGTTCCGGCTGGAACTGGCCGCTGACCCGGACAGCCGGCGCCAGGGGCTCATGGAGCGCGAAGCGCTGCCTGCCGGAAGCGGCATGCTGTTCGACTTTCCTTCCGGTGCCACCCCTGCGATCTGGATGCGCAACATGCGCATCTCCCTGGATCTGCTGTTTGTCGACGGGCAGGCCGCCATCCAGCGGATCTTCCACTCGGTGCCCCCCTGCGAGGAGCTGCCTTGCGAGATCTACCAGGAGCAACACCCCCTGCGCTTCGTCATCGAACTGCCCGCCGGGACAGCGGATCGACTGGGTCTGCAGGTGGGGGATGTGCTGGACCTGGGCGGGCGCGAACGCACGCCGGCCCCCTCATTCTGAATCGGGCGTGCGCCACTGGCCGTCATTGAACTGCTCGCACCAGGTCTGCAGCAGGGGCCGGTCGTCCGGCTCGCTGTAGTAGTGGATCGATTGCCGGTAGGCCACGCCCTCGCTGCGGGCACTGTCGCAGATACCGTAGGCGCCCTCGGGGCAGCGCTCGACGAAACTTACCTCGAAGCTGCGGTCCGGAATCTGCGGCTGGCAGAAGCTGTCACGGAACAGATTGGCGGGAATGCTGATGTTCTGCTGGCACATGCGTACCGGCAGCTGGTCATCACTGGACTCGATCAGGCAGGCTTCGGCGAGCACGTCCATGCTCAGGCAGGCAAGCAGCAGGAGGGAGGCAAGACGCATGATTCACGTTCCGACAGGGGTTGACCTACCTTAATGCCCGCCTGAGGCCGAGGCAAGGTGTTCCACGTGAAACGAAGCGGTGTTCACCCGAGCCGCGGGGGAAACGCCGTCTCGTCATCCTTGCCCCCGGGAAAGGGGTGGGGAGCCAGCTCGACGCGGAACAGATGCCGACCCTGCATCTCGACAAAGCCGGCGTAGCGACGCTCGCCGGTGACGGTGAATTCGAAGGCATAGCGTCGCCGCAGGCCCGGCCGGCCCCAGCGGCCCCGGGCAGGGCGCAGACGGGTCAGGGCCACACTCTCATCCAGCAGCTGCACGCCGGCCTGCCGGCAGTGCCGT
Source organism: Halopseudomonas formosensis (assembly GCF_900115905.1). GTDB lineage: Bacteria > Pseudomonadota > Gammaproteobacteria > Pseudomonadales > Pseudomonadaceae > Halopseudomonas > Halopseudomonas formosensis. The sequence goes on along the minus strand of NZ_FOYD01000007.1, from coordinate 81,224 downwards.
CGGGCGATCGACAGTGCCTGGTCATGCAACCCCATGCCGCGCCAGATCCAGGCCCCGATGGCCGCGACCAGCAGCATCAGGGCGACATGTCCCAGATCAATCACCATGACGGGTCACCGACAGTACGTGGATGCGGTCCGGCTCCGGATAGTGCCAGCGCACGTCGATGTCCCAGAACCGGGCGGCATATTCGCGACTGGCATCCGGTTGCTGGTAGGCCGGTTTGGGGTCCTGCGCCAAGCACTGATCGATCAGCTCCAATACCGGTTGCTGCAGGCGCCCGGCATGCATGCGTGCCTGGTCCAGGGCCGCGCTGGACCAGCTGACCGGCAGTAATACAGGCGGGGCCGGGGCGAGGTCGTTGGTCGCCTCGCAGACGCTGTCTGCATAGGGGACATAGGGCTTGATATCCAGCAGCGGTGTGCCGTCGAGCAGGTCGATACCCGATACATGCAGGCGTCCGGCTTCTATTCCGTCCAGGCGCACCACCGACTGGCCCAGGGGATTGGGTCGGTGAGTGGCGCGGCTGGCAAAGACGCCGATGCGCTGGTTCCCGCCCAGACGCGGTGGCCGCACCCGGATGTGCTCCGGGCCACTGGCGGCGGCATGGAACACGAACAGCAGCCAGAGATGGCTTACCTGTTCCAGCCCGGCGATGGCCTCCGGGCGGTCATAGGGGGGAAACAGCTCCAGCACGCCGGTGGCGGCCGGCGCCAGCCGGGGCTGGCGGGGAATGGCGAACTTCTCGGCAAAACAGGAACGGACAACGCCAATGGGTTCGAAGCTGTAGGACATCAAGGGTTCCGTAACGGCGGTATCGACTCGGGATTATCCAGCAGAACGAAATGGCTGCCCTCGGGCACTTCGACTATCTGCAGGTTCTCGGCCTGATGGGCGCTGTCGAGCATCGCGGCGCTGTTCAGCACCCTGTCCCGGCCGGGCACCAGTATGGCACCCCGTTGCACGTGACGGTAGATCTCCGTACTGCTGCTGTCCATCCACCCCAGCAGATCCCGGACATTGGTCAGCAGCAGGGCGCTGCTGCGCGGGTTGAACGGCATGGCCCGGATCAATTCGCGCTTGTCCGGGTCGTCCAGCGGCCCCCAGATGGGTTGCTCAAGCAGCATGTCCGGGCGTCGCTGCCACAGCAGGTGCAGGGATGGCAGCAACAGGCGACTGATGGCGGAGGATGGCCGATAGGGCTGCCCCTGGGGCAGTACCGGGGCCTCGAGAATGACCTCCACCTGACTGAAGAGATCCGGTCGTTCACTGGCGGCCTGGAGGATCACCGCGCCGCCACGGGAATGCCCGTGGACCCGGACGTTTCGGGTGCCGGGCAGATGTTCCAGGGCCAGGTTGAGCAGCTGGGCATCGGCGGCGATGGTACCTGGGGTACCGGCGGGCGGGAGATCCCAGGGAGCCTCCGGACGGTCGGCGGAGGTCACGGGCAACTGATAGCCGGTGGCCCCGATCATGATCAGTTCCAGCTCGGGATCTTCATAGTAGCGGGTGAAGTACAGCGGGTTTTCCAGCAGGCCGTGCATGACGACGACGGTTGCCCGCGGCTCGGAAACCCGGCGATGCAGGATCCAGCCTTCGCCGACCGGATAGATGTCTGCAGCCATGGTTATCTGCGGCGGAGAGGGCACCGGGCGTACCTGCAGCCAGTATTGGCCGATACCCAGGCCCAAGAGTACCAGTCCCAATCCGAAATAGCCCGCCATCATGCCTCCCTTGCATGAATGAATATGGCAACGAGCTTACCGGAACCCCCGAAATACAGCGCTCACCCGTGTGGGCGAGCGCTATTGGCATCACTCGCCCTGGTAGGGACGTACCTCATCGGCACGCAGGCGGTAGCTGGCGTCGGCCAGGGCATTGCTGGTCTGTTCCACCCTCAACTGCCCGGTCAGCCAGAGCGGTTCGTAGATGTCCTCGATGGCGAAGCCGGCGGGGTAATCCACCAGGATGATCTGGTTCGGCGGTGGTGGCGGAACATGGATGCAGGCGCCCGGCCAGGGCACCAGGAAGAAGCTGGTATAGCGGCCCCGGGCATCGGTATCCAGGGGTACCGGATAACCGCCGATCTGGATGGCCCGGTCGTGCATCGCCTCGACCACGCGGGTGGAGTACATCACCTCGGGCAGGTCCCGGTCCTGATTGCGCAGATTGCTGGTGAAGTCCCCCGGTGCCTCCTCGCCCCAGTCGTGGCCGATCTCGGGCATGTCGAGCATGGCCTGGTAGTCTTCCTCGGGCAGCAGGTCCAACCAGTCCACCACCTGGGCGGCGACGGCCGGCAGGGCCAGCCCGAGACTCAGGAGCAGAACGGACAGCAGGCGCAGCATGGTCGTCTCCCGAGTCATCGGCTGGCCTCAGTCGGTCAGTGCCTGAACTTCAGCGATCCGGCTCTGCAGGCTGGCACTGTCGGCGCAGCGCACGGTGGCGTGACCGACCTTGCGTCCGGGCTTGAAGGCCTTGCCGTAGTGATGGGGGTGGCAGTCGGCGATGGCGGCCAGCTTGCTGATGGCCGGCACCTCGCCGATGAAGTTGATCATGGCGCTCTGGCCGACCTTGGCGGTGGAGCCCAGCGGCAGCCCGGCAATGGCGCGCAGGTGGTTCTCGAACTGGCTGCACTCGGCCCCTTCGATGGTCCAGTGACCGGAGTTGTGCACCCGCGGCGCTATCTCGTTGGCCTTCAGGCCGCCATCGATCTCGAAGAACTCGAAGGCCAGCACGCCAACGTAGTTGAGCTTGTCCAGCACCCGCAGGGCGTAGTTCTCGGCCTGGGCCTGCAGCGGATGCGCGTTGCTGGCCACCGACAGGCGCAGGATGCCGTCCTTGTGGGTGTTGTGCACCAGCGGATAGAAACGGGTATCGCCGTCGCGACCGCGTACCGCGATCAGCGAGACTTCCCCGGTGAAGGGGACGAAGCCTTCGAGAATGCAGGGTACGCAACCCAGTTCGGCAAAGGCGTCGGCCACATCCTGGGGCTGGCGCAGCACCTTCTGCCCCTTGCCGTCATAACCCATGGTGCGGGTCTTGAGCACAGCCGGCAGGCCGATCAGCTGCACCGCGGACTCCAGCTCGGCCTGGGACAGCACATCGGCGAAGGCCGGGGTGGGGATATCCAGCTCCTGGAACATGGATTTCTCGAACCAGCGATCCCGGGCGATGCGCAGGGACTCGGCGTTGGGATAGACGGGAACGTACTGGGCGAGAAAATCCACGGTCTCGGCGGGCACGTTCTCGAACTCGAAGGTCACCACATCGACATCCTCGGCCAGGCGCCGGAGCTGTTCGCGGTCGTCATAACCGGCGCACAGATGCTCGCCCAGAGCGGCGGCGCAGGCGTCAGTCGCCGGATCCAGAAAGACGAAATCCTGGCCCAGCGGGGTGCCGGCCAGAGCCAGCATGCGTCCGAGTTGGCCTGCGCCTATGATGCCGATCTTCATGGTGATCTCCTCAAGCCTGACGGGGGTCCGGGTTATCCAGCACGGTATCGGTCTGGGTGGCGCGGAACTCCTTCAGCGCCTGATGGAACTGCGGATGGCGGGCGCCGAGGATGCTGGCGGCCAGCAGCGCGGCATTCACCGCACCGGCCTTGCCGATGGCCAGGGTAGCGACCGGAACCCCGGCGGGCATCTGCACTATCGACAGCAGCGAGTCGACGCCGGAGAGCATCGAGGACTGCACCGGCACGCCGAGCACCGGCAGGTGAGTCTTGGCCGCGCACATGCCCGGCAGGTGCGCAGCACCACCGGCGCCGGCAATGATCACCTCGATACCACGGTCGGCTGCCGAGGCGGCATAGTCGAACAGCAGATCGGGGGTGCGGTGGGCGGAGACTACCTTCACCTCATGGGGAATGCCCAGCTGTTCCAGCATGTCAGCCGTATGGCTCATGGTGGACCAATCGGACTTCGAGCCCATGATCACGCCAACCAGTGCGGTCATTTTCGTGCCTCTTGATGACTGAAAATAAAGAGCCACGCGGCAGGGCGTGGCTCGAAGTGAAATGCAGGCCAATGGCCGGAAACCGGCGATTATAACGCAAACCGCCGGCTGAACCAGCCTGCAGCCGATGGACTGTCAATAACGGGGCTTCGGGCTGGCCATCGGCAGGGGGCCGTCTCCGATGCGGCGGAACTCCCCGGTTTCCATGTCGTAGGCGCGGATCTGGCTGGTCTCGATGTCGTAGACCCAGCCGTGGATGAACAGCTCGCCCCGGGCCAGGCGTGATGCTACCGACGGGTGGGTGGCCAGGTGACCGAGCTGGGCGACGACGTTCTCCTCGGTCAGCACGCCTAGGGTGTCGCCATGCTTGTCGCAGCAGTTCTCCTGCACCACTATCTTGGCCACCTCCGAGTGCTGCAGCCAGGCCCGTACCGTCGGCATGTTGCGCAGCTGCTCGGGGTTGAGTACCGCCTTCATCGCGCCGCAGTCGGAGTGCCCGCAGATGATGATGTGCTTGACCCCCAGCGCCACCACCGCATATTCGATGGCGGTGGAGACACCACCGAGCATCTGGCCATAGGGCGGTACCACGTTACCCACGTTGCGGGTAACGAACAGATCACCCGGCGAGCTCTGGGTGATGAGTTCCGGTACCACGCGGGAATCGGCACAGGTGATGAACATCGCTTTTGGGGTCTGCTCGAAGGCCAGCTTGTGGAACAGCTCCTGCTGGTCGGGATAGACCACCTCATGGAAATGCATGTAGCCATCAACGATCTGGGAGATGGCGTCGTCGGCGCCCTTCAGTTTTCTGTATGGCATATGCTCGCTCTCTGTCTGCGGTTGGCGGGGAGCCGGGCTCCCCGCAATAGGCTCAGCCCTCGATCTCGATCAGGATTTCGCCCGGGTTGACGCGATCGCCCTTGGCCACATGCACGGCCTTGACGGTACCATCGATGGCAGCCTGGATCTCGCTTTCCATCTTCATCGCCTCACTTACCAGCACGGCCTGACCGGCCTTGACCTTGTCGCCCTCGGCGACCAGCACATCTACGATGTTCCCGGGCATGCTGGTAGTCACATGTCCGGGCTTGCTGGCGCGCTCGCGCGCCTTGCCGGCACCGCCGACGAACTGGTTGAGCTCGGTCAGGGCCACTTCTTCCGGCATGCCATCGATGCTCAGGTAGAAATGCCGGGTGCCATCGCCCTTGACGCCGACCCCGGTGATGTCGATGCGGTAGCTCTCGCCATGCACATCGATCATGAACTCGGTGGCCACGCCCTCCGCCTTGGCCGGGCGCTCGTCGCCGGTGGGGATCGGCAGCAGCACCTCCGGTTGCAGGGTGCCGGCGGCACGCTCCTCGAGGAACTTGCGGCCGATATCCGGGAACATGGCGTAGGTCAGTACATCTTCCTCGCTCTTGGCCAGATTGCCGATCTCACCGCGCAGGCGATCCATCTCCGGCTTGAGCAGGTCCGCCGGGCGCACGTCGATCACTTCCTCATCACCGATGGCGCGGACCTGTACTTCGGGGTTGATGGTGCCCGGCGCCTGGCCGTAGCGCCCCTGCAGATACAGCTTCACCTCGTTGGTAATGGTCTTGTAACGCTCGCCGGCCAGCACATTGAATACGGCCTGGGTGCCGACGATCTGTGACGTCGGAGTGACCAGCGGCGGGTAGCCGAGGTCGGCGCGTACCCGCGGGATCTCGTCGAACACCTCGTTGATGCGGTTCAGCGCACCCTGTTCCTTCAACTGGTTGGCCAGGTTGGACATCATCCCGCCCGGTACCTGGTTGATCTGCACCCGGGTATCCACGCCGGTGAAGGGGCTCTCGAACTGGTGGTATTTCTTGCGCACTTCCATGAAGTACATGCTGATTTCCTGAATCAGCTCCAGGTCCAGACCCGTGTCGTAGGGCGTGCCCTTGAGCGCGGCGACCATGGATTCGGTACCGGGGTGACTGGTACCCCAGGCCATGGAACCGATGGCGGTGTCGATGTTGTCGGCGCCGCATTCGATGGCCTTGAGCTGGCACATGGCGGCCAGACCGGCGGTGTCATGGGAGTGAATGAATACCGGCAGGCTGGTGGCGGCCTTGAGCGCGGCGACCAGTTCGCCGGTGGCGAAGGGGGTGAGCAGGCCGGCCATGTCCTTGATGGCCAGCGAATCGACGCCCATGGCTTCCAGGGCCTTGGCCTGCTCGACGAACAGCTCCACGGTGTGCACCGGGCTGGTGGTGTAGCAGATGGTGCCCTGGGCATGCTTGCCGGCCGCCTTGACCGCCGCGATGGCGGTGCGCAGGTTGCGTACGTCGTTCATCGCGTCGAAGATGCGGAACACGTCGATGCCGTTGACCGCCGCCTTGGCGACGAAGGCGCGCACCACGTCATCACTGTAATGGCGGTAGCCGAGCAGGTTCTGGCCGCGCAGCAGCATCTGCAGGCGGGTATTGGGCAGCGCGGCGCGCAGCTGGCGCAGACGCTCCCAGGGATCTTCCTTGAGGAAGCGCACGCAGGCGTCAAAGGTGGCGCCACCCCAGACTTCCAGTGACCAGTAGCCGACCTGGTCCAGCTTGGGGCAGATCGGTAGCATGTCTTCGGTGCGCATGCGGGTCGCCAGCAGGGACTGGTGGGCGTCGCGCAGGATGGTGTCGGTTACGTTGATGCGTTTCTTGCTCATGGTGCATTCCTCATCAGCGGCAAGCGTAGGGCTCGCGGCTCGAAATCAAAGACCGGCGTAGGCGGCAATGGCGCCGGCAATGGCCAGGGCCAGCGCTTCGGGCTTGTTCTTGACCGAGTAGTCGATCAGCTCGGGGTGGGTATCGACAAAGCTGGTGTCGAACACGCCACTGCGGAAATCCGGGTTCCTGAGGATTTCCTGGTAATACAGCTCGGTAGTCTTGACCCCGTGCAGATGCATGTCGTCCAGCGCGCGGTACCCGCGATCCAGTGCGTCTTCCCAGTTGCTCGCCCAGACGATCAGCTTCAGGCACATGGAGTCGTAGTAGGGCGGAATGGTGTAGCCGGTATAGATCGCCGTATCCACCCGCACACCGGGGCCGCCGGGAGCGTAATACCGGGTGATCTTGCCGAAGGACGGCAGGAAGCCGTTCTTCGGATCCTCGGCGTTGATCCGGAACTGGATGGCGAAGCCGCGGTGCTCGATGTCTTCCTGTTTCATGGACAACGGCAGGCCCGAGGCGATACGGATCTGTTCGCGGACGATGTCGATACCGGTGATCTGCTCGGTAATGGTGTGCTCTACCTGGACCCGGGTATTCATCTCCATGAAGTAGACTTCGTTGTCCGCCAGCAGAAACTCCACGGTACCGGCATTCTCGTAACCCACTGCCTGGGCCGCGCGCACCGCCAGATCGCCGATGTAGGCGCGCTGTTCCGGCGTCAGCTGCGGGCTGGGGGCGATCTCGATGAGCTTCTGGTTGCGGCGCTGGATCGAGCAATCGCGCTCGAACAGGTGCACGGTGTTGCCGAAGCTGTCAGCCAGCACCTGGGCCTCGATGTGCTTGGGATTGACGATGCATTTCTCGAGGAACACATCGGCGCTGCCGAAGGCCTTGGTTGCCTCGGAAATCACCCGGGGCCAGGCCTGTTGCAGCTCTTCCGAGTTGTTGCAGCGGCGGATACCGCGACCGCCACCACCGGAGGTGGCCTTGAGCATCACCGGATAGCCGACCCGATCGGCTTCCTCCAGGGCAGCTTCCAGACTGTCCAGATTGCCCGCGGAACCGGGGGTCACCGGTACCCCCGCTGCGATCATCGCCCGGCGGGCTTCGGTCTTGTCGCCCATGCGTGCGATCACATCCGCCGAAGGGCCGATGAAGCGGATACCGCGCTCGGCACAGATGCGTGCCAGTTCGGGGTTCTCCGACAGGAAGCCATAGCCCGGGTGCAGGGCATCGCAGCCGGTCTCCACTGCCAGGTTCACCAGTTGGCGAGCGTTCAGATAGCCCGCCAGCGGGTCGCTGCCGACGTTATAGGATTCGTCTGCCCTTTTGACGTGCAGGGCGTAGCGGTCGGCGTCCGAATAGATGGCCACCGAGCGAATGCCCATTTCCGCGCAGGCGCGGACAATGCGTACGGCAATCTCGCCACGGTTGGCAATCAGGATTTTCTTGATCACGTCCCTTTCCTCTGTTGGTGATCGGGGGTGATTCAACAGTAGGCCGGAACCGCAAGACTGAAAAATGAATAATTATTGGATTTGGCATAAGTATTAACTAATACTAAAAGCATCTTTCATCAATGTGAGGGCAACTGACCTGCATGCGCAAGGAACTGCAGCGAATTACCCTGCGCCAGCTGCAGGTTTTCCGTACTCTGTGCGGTAACCTGTCGTACAGCCGGACGGCAGAGACAATGGCGCTGACCCAGCCGGCGGTCAGTCTGCAGATGCGCCAGCTGGAAGAGCTGGTGGGCCAGCCGCTGTTCGAGTATGTCGGCCGCAAGCTGTACCTGACCGAGGCGGCGAATCTGCTGCTGGCGGCCAGCACGGATATGTTCAACCGGCTGGATATCCTCGATATGCAGCTCGAGGCCCTGCAGGGCACCTTGCATGGTGAGCTGCGCCTGGCGGTAGCCAGCAGCATCCAGTATCTGACCCCGCACCTGCTCGCGGCCTTTCGCCAGCGCCATCCCCAGGTGAGCTTCCGGCTGGAGGTCAGTACCCGCGCCGAGGTGATACGCCGGCTGCGCGACAACCTGGACGACCTGGTGCTGATGGAGATGGTGCCGGCGGACCGGGCCCTGGACTTCTTTCCCTTTCTCAACAATCCCGTGATCGCCGTGGCCGCACCGGATCATCCGCTGGTCGGGCGCCGGCAACTGAAACTCGCCGAACTGGAGTCCCAGACGGTACTGCTGCGCGAAGCGGGCTCGGGGGTGCGCAAGGCCTGTGACGAGTTCTTCCAGCAGAAGCGCGTGCATCTGCAGCAGGTCATGGAGATGGGTTCCGGCGAGACGGTGGTACAGGCGGCCATTGCCGGGCTGGGCATCGGGCTGGTGGCTGCGCACAGCGCCTCGGCCTGGCTGCGTTCCGGTCAGCTGGTGCAGCTGGATTTCAGCGACCTGCCGCTGTTCCGCAGCTGGTGCGCGGTACATGCCCGGGGCAAGCGCCTGAGTCCGGTGGCAGAGGCCTTCCTTGCCTTCCTGCGCGAGGAGCGGGCGCTGATCAAGCAACTGGCAGCGCCCTTCGGTTAGGGAGTTTTCCGCGATAGCCGCAGCTGTGCTTGAATAAAGGCAGACTTCCAGCACCGCTGGGTCCTGCAACCATTCATACAGGAAACACCATAATGGCTCTGGTTCTGATTCTGGCCGCCCTGATCGTCTTCATCGTGCTGGTAACGACGAAGCTCAAACTGCATCCGTTCCTGGCCCTGCTCGGCGCCGCCCTGCTGGCCGGACTCGCCTATCAGCTGCCGCTGCTGGAAATCGGCGGACACATCACCCGCGGATTTGGCGGCATCCTCGGCGGCATCGGAATTGTCATCGCCCTGGGTACCATCATCGGGGTGATACTCGAGCGCAGCGGCGCGGCCATCACCATGGCCGAGAGCGTCATCCGCCTGCTCGGTGAGCGCTTTCCCACGCTGACCATTTCCATCATCGGCTATCTGGTTTCCATTCCGGTGTTCTGCGACTCCGGTTATGTCATTCTCAACTCGCTGAAGAACGCCCTGGCGGCCCGCATGAAGGTCTCGGTGGTAGCCATGAGCGTGGCCCTGGCGACGGGGCTGTATGCCACCCATACCTTTGTGCCGCCGACTCCGGGGCCCATCGCCGCCGCCGGCAACCTCGGGCTGGAGTCCAGTCTGGGCCTGGTCATACTCGTCGGCCTGGTCGTGGCCTTCATCACCGCCATGGCCGGCATGCTCTGGGCCAACCGTTTCATCGGCAAGGATATCGAGCTGGAGGATGACGGTGCGCCGATCATGGACAGCGACAGCTATCAGGCCATGCGCGACAGCTATGGGGAGCTGCCCAGCCCGTTGCGCGCCTTCGCCCCCATCTTCGTGCCCATCCTGCTGATCTGCCTGGGTACCATCGCCGCCCTTCCGGGTCGGCCGCTGGGCGAGGGGGCCCTGTATTCGGTCATCGCTTTCCTCGGCCAGCCGATCTTCGCCCTGGCAGTCGGTCTGGCGCTGGCCTGCACTCTGCTCAAGTCCGATGACAAGCGTCAGGAGTTCCATGACCGGGTAGCCGAGGGCATCGTCGCCTCGGCGCCCATCCTGCTGATCACCGGTGCCGGCGGCGCTTTCGGCGCCGTGCTGACCGCCACCCCGCTGGGCGATTATCTTGGCCAGACCCTGTCCGCGCTGGGCATAGGTCTGTTCATGCCCTTTGTCGTTGCCGCCGCGCTGAAGACCGCCCAGGGGTCCACTACCGTCGCTCTGGTGACCACCTCGGCGCTGGTGGCGCCCATGCTCGGCCAGCTCGGTCTGGACAGCGAGATGGGCCGGGTACTCACCGTCATGGCCATCGGTGCCGGTGGCATGACGGTATCCCATGCCAATGACAGTTTCTTCTGGGTGGTCACCCAGTTCAGTCGGATGAAGGTGGCTACCGCCTATCAGGCGCAGACCATGGCGACCCTGATCCAGGGTGTGGTGGGTATCATTACCGTGTGGCTGCTCAGTCTGGTGCTGCTGTGATGAAACTGGTCATTGCCCCGGATTCGTTCAAGGAAAGTCTGCCCGCCGAAGCGGTGGCGGCGGCCATAGCCACGGGCTGGCGGCGGGTCTTCCCCGATGCCCTGCTGCATCTGTGTCCCATGGCCGATGGGGGTGAGGGGACGGTCGATGCCCTGCTTGCCGCTACCGGGGGCGAGCGCCGGGAACAACCGGTATGCGGTCCCCTGGGTGAGCCGGTACTGGCGCACTGGGGCTGGCTGGGCAACGGCCAGGCAGTGATCGAGATGGCCGCAGCCAGCGGCCTGCACTGGGTCGCCCCGCCGCAGCGCAATCCCCTGATGACCACCACCTTCGGCACCGGCGAGCTGGTACTGGCGGCGCTGGATGCCGGTGCCCGGCGGATCATTCTGGGGATCGGCGGCAGTGCCACCAACGACGGCGGTGCGGGGCTGCTGGAGGCGCTGGGGGCACGGCTGCTGGACGCCCGGGGGCGTCCCCTGGAACGCGGCGGCGCTGCCCTGCAGCAGCTGACCCGGATCGATCTCCAGGGGCTGGATCCCCGACTGGCCGGGGTCGAGATTCTGGTCGCCGCGGACGTGGACAATCCCCTGTGCGGTCCCCGCGGCGCCTCCCATGTATTCGGCCCGCAGAAGGGCGCAACCCCGGAGCAGGTCGCCGAGCTGGACCGGTCGCTGGCGCATTACGCCGATATCATGGCGCAGACGCTGGGGCGCGACGAGCGCGATGTGCCCGGCGTGGGCGCCGCCGGCGGTCTGGGCTTTGCCCTGCGTGCCGTCCTCGGCGCGGCCTTCCGCCCCGGTATCGAAATGGTAGCCGAGCTGTCCGGGCTGGAGCAGGCGGTGCGTGGTGCTGATCTGGTGATTACCGGGGAGGGCCGGCTGGACGGCCAGAGCCTGCATGGCAAGACCCCGGTGGGCGTCGCGCGAATCGCCGCCGCCGCCGGCGTCCCGGTCATTGCCCTGGCGGGCAGCCTGGGCGAGGGCTATCAGCAGCTGTATGACGCTGGTATCCAGGCGGCCTTCAGTCTGGCACCCGGCCCCCTCAGTCTGCAGCAGGCAATGAGCAATGCGGAGCAGCTGCTCAGTGCCCGATCCGAGGACATTGCCCGTCTGTGGCGGTTGGCCTCCCGCTGAACCTTCACGCACCCTAGCGGTGTAAAAGCCGCATTCAGATGTATTAACAATTGCGAATGATTATCAATGGTAGTATTTTCTGTACCTCGCCCATGTCGGGCACTACCAGGGAGAATCCCCATGCAGCAAAGAATGCGTCTGTTTGTCGGAATCATCGCGATAGGTCTGAGCGCGGCCAGCTGGGCAGACAGTGATCGCCCCGCCCACGCCAAGGGTGAGCCGGCCGAGACCCTGCAGCAGGCCGTTACCAATCTGGGTGAATACAGCGAGAAGCTCCAGGCTCTGCTGGACAAGGAGGAGCTGGGTGCGATGGAACTGCATGAAGTTCACATGCTGACCTACACGCTGGAAAACGCCCTGCACAAGATCCAGGCTGATCTCGAGCAGACCGCCGAGGTGCTGGAAGAGGTCCATATCGCCTCGGAAACCAACAAGCCCGAGGTGGTCAGGGAGAAGGGCCAGGTGTTCGTCGAGACGACCAGCACCCTGCTCAACTGACAGGCAGCCTTGCTGGCATTCAGCAGGCGCTGCGACTATCTCCCGATCGTCGATTGCCGCACAATACCGGGATCTTTCTACTGATCCCGGAGAGGTCTGATGGAACAGCCCGGTGTGCTGCAGAGCTGGAACGATGACAGGGGCTTTGGCTTCATCCAGCCCGATGATGGCGGCAGCCGCGTGTTCGTGCATATCTCCGCGGTCCGGGGTGCGCAGCGCCCGGCGCAGGGCGAGCGTGTCCTCTTTGTTGCCGGGCGGGATGCCGATGGCCGTCCCCGCGCCGAGCATATGCGCGCTGTGGGGCTGGCGGTGGATCGGCCGGCGATACGGCGAAAACCCCGTGAGCAACGGCGGCAGGAGCCGGCGGCCGCTGTGCGTGGTCAACGCCAGTCCCGGCGGCCGCCGGCCATTCTTGCCGTGCGTTTCAAGTTATCGGTACTGGCGGTATTGCTGACCCTGCCCCTGGTGGGCAGCTGGAGTTTGCTCAGGGAAGGGGTGGTCTGGGTACTGGCCGCCTATCTGCTGGCCAGCGTCACCAGCCTGCTGCTGTTCTGGTCGGACAAGCACAGCGCGCAGAAGGGTCGCTGGCGTACGCCGGAGAAGACCCTGCATGGCGTGGAACTGCTGGGCGGCTGGCCGGGTACCCTGATCGCCCAGCAGCTGTTCCGGCACAAGACCCGCAAGACCAGCTACCTGGTGACCCTGTGGGCCATCATCGGCCTGCACCAGCTGATCTGGCTGGACCGACTGGTGCTGGACGGGCGCTTTCTCTGGCACTGGCTGACGCCCGTGCTCGGCTGATCAGGCCGGTACGCCCAGGCTGCGCAGGTAGTCGTCGTAACTGCCGCTGAAATCGGTCACCCCGTCGGCCGACAGTTCGATGATGCGGGTGGCCAGGGAACTGACAAACTCCCGGTCATGGCTGACGAAGATCAGGGTGCCGGGATAGTTCTCCAGCGCCAGGTTCAGAGCCTCGATGGACTCCATGTCCAGGTGGTTGGTCGGCTCGTCCATGACCATCACGTTGGCGCGGCGCAGGATCAGCTTGCCGAACAGCATCCGCCCCTGCTCACCCCCGGAAATCACCTTCACCGACTTCTGGATCTCGTCGTTGGAGAACAGCATGCGGCCGAGGGTGCCGCGCACCAGCTGTTCCCCGCCCTGGGTCCACTGGGCCATCCAGTCGAACAGGCTGCAGTCGTCCCGGAAGTCGTCGGCATGGTCCTGGGCGAAATAGCCGATATCGGCGCTTTCCGCCCACTTGACCTCGCCGGCCATGGGCGCCATTTCGCCGACCAGGGTGCGCAGCAGGGTGGTCTTGCCGAGCCCGTTGGGGCCGATGATGGCCACGCGCTCGCCGGCCTCGATCTGCAGGCTGAGATTCCTGAACAGCACCTGGCCGTCATAACCCTGACTGACCTGCTCCAGGGTCACCGCCTGGCGATGCAGCTTCTTGTGCTGCTCGAAGCGGATGAAGGGGCTGACCCGGCTGGAGGGCTTGACCTCCTCGAGCTGGATCTTGTCGATCTGCCGCGCCCGGCTGGTGGCCTGCTTGGCCTTGGAGGCATTGGCCGAGAAGCGGCTGACGAACTGCTGCAGCTCGGCGATCTGCGCCTTCTTCTTGGCGTTGTCCGACAGCAGACGTTCCCGGGCCTGGGTGGCGGCGGTCATGTACTCGTCGTAGTTGCCGGGGAACAGACGCAGCTCGCCGTAATCCAGATCCGCCATATGGGTGCAGACGCTGTTGAGGAAATGGCGGTCGTGGGAAATGATGATCATGGTGCTGCTGCGCTCGCGTAGCACCCCTTCCAGCCAGCGGATGGTGTGGATGTCCAGGTGGTTGGTGGGCTCGTCGAGCAGCAGTACATCCGGATCGGAAAACAGCGCCTGGGCCAGCAGCACCCGCAGTTTCCAGCCCGGTGCCACCTCGCTCATCGGTCCGAAGTGCTGCTCCAGCGGGATCCCCAGCCCGAGCAGCAGCTCACCGGCGCGGGATTCCGCGGTATAGCCGTCCATCTCGGCAAATTGCACCTCCAGCTCGGCCACCGCCATGCCGTCTTCCTCGCTCATCTGCGCCAGCGAGTAGATGCGGTCGCGCTCGGCCTTGACCTGCCACAGCTCGGCATGGCCCATGATCACGGTATCGATCACACTGAAGTCTTCATAGGCGAACTGATCCTGACGCAGCTTGCCCAGCCGGGTGTTGGGCTCGAGCATCACCTGACCGGCGGAGGGTTCCAGCTCGCCACCGAGGATCTTCATGAAGGTCGACTTGCCGCAGCCGTTGGCGCCGATCAGGCCGTAACGGTTGCCGTTACCGAATTTGACGGAGACGTTCTCGAACAGCGGGCGTGCGCCGAACTGCATGGTGATGTTGGCGGTGGAGATCAAGACAGGTACCTGAGGTAGAAATGGAGTGAACCGCCTGGAAGGACGGCGGCGCATTGTAAAGGCTGCGGCCTCACAGGAATAGCCGGAGCTGCTTGTATTTTGATCAATGGGGGTTATACCTATGGCGCCCCTGCGCTACGGCATCCCCCCTTTCACGACGGCGCGTGCTCGAACACCTGGGCCAGATAGTCGATCATCACCCGCACCTTGGCCGGAGGTCGGCGATCCGGTGGGTAGAGCACATGGATGCCGCCCAGCTCGACCACCGGTTTGTCCAGCGTCAGCTCCAGCAGCTCACCCCGTTGCAGCGCCTCACTGACGATGAAATCCGGCTGGTAGATGATGCCCTGACCGGCGACGGCCGCCGCCAGCAGGGCATCGCCATTGTTGGCCAGCAGATCCCCGCTGACGGCGACGCGCAGCTCTCCTTCGACTCCGAATGCCCAGTGACTGCTGCTCTGCATGGCCGACAGGGTATAGCTCAGACAGTTGTGCTGGGCCAGGTCCGCCACGGTGCGCGGCACGCCACGCCTGTCCAGATAGGCCGGGGCGGCGCAGACCTTCATGCAGCTGTCGCCGAGCTGTCTGGTCTGCAGCGGACTGTCGGCCAGCCGGCCGATGCGGATGGCCAGGTCCCAGTTGCCATCGATCAGGTCCAGCAGTGCATCGCTCAGGCCCAGTTCCACCCTGACCTCCGGGTGCTGCTGACTGAAGCCGTGCAGCAGCGGGGCAATAAAACGCGTACCGAAGGACAGCGGCACGTTCATGCGCAGCAGGCCGCTGGCCTTGACGCGCTGGGAGGCTGCGGCGGCTTCCGCCTCGTCAATCTCCGGCAGGATGCGCTGGCAGGCGTCCAGATAATTGCTGCCCGCCTCGGTCAGGCTCAGGCGCCTTGTGGTGCGGTGAAACAGCTTGACCCCCAGCCGGGCTTCCAGTGCATTCACATGCTTGGTTGCCATGGCCGGGGACATGCCCAGATGGCGCGCCGCAGCAGACAGGCTGCCGGTGCTGGCGGCACGTACGAAAACCCGCATGCTGGTAACACGATCCATCCCATTTCCTACTATCAGTCATAAGTGTCAGATCATATTAGCCTGTTCTCATGCCCATGGTGGGCAGCCATACTGGCGGCCTACAGAGTTGGAGGGTATATCCATGCACGGTCAACAAGATACGCGTCAGCCGACGCTGTTCATTCCCCATGGCGGCGGTCCCTGTTTCTTCATGGACTGGAACCCGGCGGATACCTGGGCCGGCATGGGGCGTTTTCTGCGGGGCCTGGCCAGCACCCTGCCCCAGCGTCCGAGTGCCATCGTGATGGTCTCGGCGCACTGGCTCGAACCGCAGTTCCGGCTGACCGGCCATCCCCGGCCGGAACTTATCTATGACTATTACGGCTTTCCTCAGCCTACCTATGAGCTGACCTATCCGGCACCGGGTGCGCCGGCCCTGGCCGGCGAGCTGGCAGAGCTGCTGAATGCGGCACAGCTGCCGGCGCAGGTGGATCCCGAGCGTGGCTACGACCATGGCATGTTCATCCCGCTCAAGCTGGTGTTTCCCGAAGCGGACATTCCGGTGCTGCAGCTGTCCCTGCGCAGCGATCTGGATCCGGCGACGCATCTGGCTGTGGGCCGCGCGCTGGAGACGCTGCGCGAGCGCAATATCCTGATCATCGGCAGCGGCATGAGCTTCCATAACATGCGGGCCTATGGCGATGCCCGCTTCGGGCCGGTGTCCGACGAGTTCGATGACTGGCTGACCCGTGCGGTGCAGAGCCCGGCGGCCGAGCGCGAGCGATTGCTCACCGACTGGGCCGCCGCGCCCCAGGCCTACCAGTGTCACCCCCGGGGTCATGAGGAACACCTGATTCCGCTGCTGGTGGCTGCCGGAGCGGGGGGCGCGGCGCCGGGGCAGAAGATCTATTCGGAACGGGTGATGCAGACCACCATTTCCGCGTTCCGTTTTGATTGAGTCGCCATATATATCCGATGACCTGTGCGGATATACTCCGGCAGCGGACTTTGAAGTGATGACTAGGAGCAGGACATGAATGATTCGAAGGAGCGCTATGGCGCTTTAACCCGGTTCTTCCACTGGGGCATGGGGCTGCTGATCGTCTGGCAGTTCCTCAAGTTCTTCGACCGCATCAACGACGGTGAGCACTGGGTCGGCCAGACACTGGTGCCCTGGCACATCTCCATCGGCTCGCTGCTGCTGGTATTGATAGTACTGCGCATTCTCTGGGCCGTCGGGCAGAGGAAAAACCGACCCGAGCAGGATCCGGCGACCGCTCTGCTGGTCAAGGCCGGCCACGGGTTGCTTTACCTGTGCATGCTGCTGCCGATCACCGGGCTGATGATCATGATTGGCAATGGCTACGGCTGGTCCCCGTTCGGCAAGCAGCTGGTGGCCCGTGGGGCCACCGACATCGAATGGATGGCAACCCTGGGCAGCGTCCATTCGCTGATTGCCTGGACCCTGCTTATCCTGGTGGTGGGCCACGTCGGCATGGCCCTGCTGCATCAGCTGGTGAAGAAGGACGGCGTGCTGCGGCGCATGCTGTAACCCCGTCGGCACCATTACTGCCGGCACCATTACTGCGCCCCCACTTCGGGGGCGCAGTGCGTTCTGATCAATGATTGGCTGAAACCCCTGCCGGCGACAATAATGCAGGGTATCCCGATACGATGAGGTGTCCCCCTTGGCTTCCAGTCTGCTGGCCCTGCTTGACGATATTGCCACCCTGCTCGACGACGTAT
The DNA here is from genome assembly GCF_900115905.1 of Halopseudomonas formosensis. Taxonomy (GTDB): domain Bacteria; phylum Pseudomonadota; class Gammaproteobacteria; order Pseudomonadales; family Pseudomonadaceae; genus Halopseudomonas; species Halopseudomonas formosensis. The sequence goes on along the minus strand of NZ_FOYD01000007.1, from coordinate 63,818 downwards.
CCCTGATGAGCAAGGTGGCGGCGAAGAAGACCGCCGGGGTGCTGGGAGATGACCTGGCGCTGAATGCCCAGCAGGTCACCGGCGTTCGCGCCGAGCGGGAGCTGCCGGTGGTCTGGGCGGTGGCCAAGGGGTCGCTGCGCAACAAGGTGATTCTGGTCCCGGGGGCCCTGCTGATCAGCGCCTTCATTCCCTGGTTGATAACGCCACTGCTGATGCTGGGTGGCGCCTTTCTCTGTTACGAGGGTTTCGAGAAGCTGGCGCACCGCTTCCTGCATGACGACAGTGAACGGCATGCAGAGAAGCTGCAGGCGCTGAGCGACCCCAAGGTGGATCTGGTGGCCTTCGAGAAGGACAAGATCAGCGGCGCCGTGCGTACCGATTTCATCCTCTCGGCGGAGATCGTCGCCATTACCCTGGGTACGGTCGCCGCCGCCACCTTCACCACCCAGGTACTGGTGCTGTCGACAATTGCCCTGGCCGTCACTGTTGGTGTCTATGGACTGGTAGCGGGCATTGTCAAGCTCGACGACGCCGGGCTGGCCCTGTGTCAGCGTGGCAGCGGCCTTTCGCAGAAGCTCGGTGGTGCCCTGCTGTGGCTGGCGCCCTGGCTGATGAAGACCCTGTCGGTGGTGGGTACTGCGGCGATGTTCATGGTGGGCGGCGGCATTCTCACCCACGGCTTCCACGCCCTCGGCCACTGGATCGAGAACACCGCCGAACACAGTCTGGAACTCCCCTGGATCGGCTCGGTCCTCGGCGGCCTGCTGCCCACGGTGATGTCCGCCGGGGTCGGCATCCTCGCCGGGGCGCTGATCTTTGCGGTGGTCGGTCTGGGGAGCCGCCTGTTCCGTCGCCCGGCCCGGCACGGCTGAAAGCCTGAACAAGCCGGCCTGGTGTCTGTCCGATGATGTGGATATCCGACCATTCCCATCAGAGGAGAGCCACATGAACACGCCTACAAGACTGCTGCTCGCCGGCGCTCTGAGTCTGGCGGCGATTGGCGCCCAGGCTGCTTCGCAGCAGGTGACCATTCACCTGGTGGATGCCCAGGGGCAGCAGCAGGAAATCGGCCATATCGAGATCAGCGAAACCCGGTATGGACTGCTGTTTACCCCGGCACTGAAGTCCCTGGAACCGGGCCTGCACGGTTTCCACGTGCATGAGAACGGCAGCTGCGACCCGGCGGAGAAGGACGGCGAAAGGGTCCCCGCCCAGGCCGCCGGCGGTCATTTCGATCCCCAGGGGACGGGTGAGCATGCTGGCCCCTGGGGTGATGGTCATCTGGGCGATCTGCCTGCGCTGTATGTGAATGGCGAGGGTGTGGCGGACTACCCGGTGCTGGCCCCGCGTCTGAGCAAGCTTGATCAGATCAGCGGCCGCGCGCTGATGATCCACGCCGGCGGTGACAACCATGCCGACCACCCCGAACCACTCGGCGGCGGTGGCGCGCGTCTGGCCTGCGGCGTTATCTGAGGCTCCGTCCGGGGACCTGATCTGACGCTGCCGACCGTGGGCGGCGTCAGTCCCGGTAGAACACCTGCACCAGATGCCAGCCGAACTGCGTCTTGACCGGGCCGTGGACCACCTTCAGCGGTTTCTTGAAGATGATCTGGTCGATCGCCCGGACCATCTGCCCCGGGCGTACCTCGCCCAGATCGCCGCCGCGCTTCTTTGACGGGCAGGTTGAGTGCTTTCTGGCCAGTACATCAAAGGCTTCGCCGGCGGCGATACGCTTCTTCAGCGCCAGCGCTTCATCCTCGGTCTTGACCAGAATGTGTCGGGCCATGGCAACGGGCATGGGGTGACTCCTTACTCGAGGCGTGTCGGTGGCAGGTAGACGGTAAAGTCGTTGATCGGCTGCACCAGGACGCTGTGCGGGAACTGCTGCCGGGCGTAGTTTACCAGTCCCAGGCGGTCGAACAGCGCGAATCGGGCGCTCAGCAGCTCCGCCGGCTGCACTGCCAGGCGGTCATGCCAGACCCGGTAGGCTCCGAGACGGCGGTCGCGCAGGCGGTGATAGAAGCCTACCAGCGGGTGGGTCAGGCAGAACAGCGCGGTCTCCTCGTCGGCGAAGCCGGGATAGGTCGGCGCCTGCTGTACCGGTTGGCGCAGGCTCAGCTCGGCGCTGCCCCAGGCCGAGGCGGAATGCATGCGATAGTGGCGGTAGAACTGGCCGCCGGGCTCGAGTTCACAGTCGAACCGGGTGCGTGCCGGGTGCCAGGGCTGCTGCCAGAGGTAGCGCGGCAGCGGCAGCGTCCAGGAGTCCAGGGTGGTGCCGAGAAACCAGACCGCGCGCTCGCCGCTGTGCTGGTCGATGACATAGGCCCGGTAGTCCACCTGGGCCATCTCCAGCGTCGGTGACGGATAGGCAGCGAGTCCGAAATCCACATTGAGGAAAGGGACTGCCGAGACCAGCGCCTGATCGCGACCGTCGATACGTACCGTATCCAGGCGAAAGCGTGGCGGTATCAGGCCGCGCAGGGGTTCCGGGTCCACCGCATAACTGACAATGGCGAAATGCCGCAGGCGGCATTGCACGTTGATGCCCGAGACCGGTGTCGGCGGCACCCAGTGGTCGGCGAAGCGCAGGGACTGGCCCGGATCGCGGGCAAGCGGGACGGCTGACCGCTCGGCAGGAGCGGGGCCACGCTCGACGTCATGCATGGATCAATCCTGATTGTCGTTCTGGCGTTGTCCAGCCTTGTTTGACAACCGTAATCCGCGCAGGCTCCGCTTGACGTTCTTCAGGTGGTTCACCAGCTCGGGCCCGCGGCGCATGGCCATGCCCATGGCCAGTACATCGATCACCACCAGATGGGCGATACGCGAGGACAACGGGGTGTAGATGTCGGTGTCCTCGATAACATCGATGGGGATATGAATGCGCCCCAGCTCCGCCAGCGGGGTGTTGCTCGGGCACAGGCTGATCAGGGTCGCACCGGTTTCCACCACCAGCGAGGCGGAATGCAGCAGGTCCTTGGTTCGGCCGGTCTGGGAGATGGCCACCGCCACATCATAGGGGCCGAGGGTCACCGCCGACATGGCCTGCATGTGCGGGTCGGAATAGGCAGCGGTGGAGACCTGCAGACGGAAGAACTTGTGCTGGGCATCACTGGCCACGGCGCCGGAGGCACCGAAACCGTAGAACTCCACACGCCGTGCCTCGGCCATGGCCAGGATCGCCTGCTCCATGGCATCGGCATCCAGGCTTTCACGCACATCCATCAGGGTCGCCAGGGTGGTATCGAAGATCTTGTGCGACAGCTCCTCGATACTGTCGTCCTCGCTGATCGAAAACTGACCGAAACTGGCGCCGGCGGCCAGACTCTGGGCCAGCTTGAGCTTGAGATCCTGGAAACCGCTGCAGCCGATGGCCCGGCAGAAGCGCACAATGGTCGGCTCGCTGACGCCCACTTCCCGCGCCAGGTCGGCCATGGATGAATGCATCACCTGGGCGGCATGGTTGAGAACGTGGTCGGCAACCTTCAGCTCCGACTTGCGGAGGGAGTCGCGATTGCCTGCAATATGTTGGAGCAAATTCACGGTGGCTTCATGTTAGTCTGCGGATCGGGGCGTGCTTATGTCTTGTAGTTATACTACAAAAAACGCCCCTCCGCTTTTCCGAGGAGGACTCCAGTGACTGCGCGTTGGGGCAATGCCTGCGATATCGTGGTTTTCGGTGGCACCGGCGATCTGGCCATGCGCAAGCTGCTGCCAGCCCTGTATTACCTGCATCGGGATCGTCATCTGCATCCGCAGACCCGCATTCTCGCCCTGGCCCGGGCGCGGCATGAACCCGAGGCCTATCGCAGGCTGGTGCGCCGGCATGTCAGCCAGCATGTGGCCAGCGCCGACTTCAGCGAGGACAGCTGGGGAAGTTTCTCCGCACGTCTGGACTACATGCCCCTGGACATCAGTCAGCGGCTGGAATTTGCCAGATTGGCGCGCCATCTGGGCGACAGCCCGGGGCGGGTCAGGGTCTTCTATCTGGCCACGCTGCCCGATCTGTTCGCCCCCACGGCGCTGCATCTGCACGGCGCCGGTCTGGTCGATGATCAGGCGCGCATAGTGCTGGAGAAGCCCCTGGGCGAAAGTCTGGCCACCGCCCGGCGGGTCAATGATCAGATCGGCAGCGTGTTCGACGAGTCCCGGGTGTTCCGCATCGATCATTTTCTCGGCAAGGAAGCGGTGCAGAACCTGCTGGCCCTGCGCTTCGGCAATGCCCTGTTCGAGCCGCTGTGGCGCAACGGCCACATTGATCATGTACAGATCAGCGTACTGGAGACCGTGGGCGTGGAAAACCGCGGCGCCTACTACGATCAGGCCGGCGCCATGCGCGACATGGTGCAGAACCATCTGCTGCAGCTGCTGTGTCTGGTGGCCATGGAGGCGCCGGTGCATTTCGAGCCGGAGGCGGTGCGTAACGAGAAGCTCAAGATACTCGAGGCGCTGCGGCCGATCACCGGCATGGATGTGCAGGATCAGACCGTGCGCGGGCAGTATTCCAGAGGCCGGCGCGCCGGCGAGACCTTGCCCGCCTACTACTTCGAGAAGAGTGTCGATCACGACAGCAATACCGAAACCTATGTCGCGCTGCGCGCCGAGATCGACAACTGGCGCTGGGCCGGCGTGCCTTTCTACCTGCGCACCGGCAAGTCCCTGGCCCAGCGCAAGTCGGAGATCGTCATCCAGTTCAAGTCGGTACCCCACCGGCTGTTCCCCGGCACCACGCCGGAGGGCAACCGCCTGGTCATCCGCCTGCAGCCGGACGAGAGCATCAGTCTGTCACTGATGGCCAAGTCGCCGGGGCGCGGCATGGCGCTGCAGGAGGTGGAGCTGGATCTGCATTTCGACGAGGCCTTCAAGCGCCGCCGCTGGGATGCCTACGAACGTTTGCTGCTGGATGTAATCGAGGGCGATGCAACACTTTTCATGCGACGTGACGAGATCGAGGCGGCCTGGCGCTGGGTCGACCCCATCATTGGTGGTTGGCAAGAGGTGTACCGCTCGCCCAAACGCTACGCCGCAGGCAGCTGGGGGCCGGAGGCTGCCGACAGTCTGCTGGAGCGGGCCGGACACGCCTGGTTTGATGAGCGCGGCGACTGATCCCGCGCCCTAGCGGGCGCTCGAGGAAAGGTCGGCCTTGCCGGTTCCGTGGCGGCGCTGCAGCAGTTGGGTCAGCACCTGAGCCGGCACCGGTTTGCTGATCAGATAGCCCTGCACCTCATCACAGCCCTGATTACGCAGGAACGCCAGCTGGCTGTCCTGCTCCACCCCTTCGGCCACCACCTGCAGGTTCATGCTGTGCGCCATGGCGATGATAGCGCGCACTATGGCCGAGTCCCGGGAATGCTCATCCAGCTCGCTGATGAAAGCGCGGTCGATCTTCAGGCTGTGAATCGGGAAATGCTTGAGGTAGGCCAGGGATGAATAGCCGGTGCCGAAATCGTCCACCGACAGCTTGACCCCCTGTTCCTCGAGAGCGTTGAGGTTGTTGGCCACCGCGCTGCTCTGTTCGAGCAGCATGCTCTCGGTCAGCTCCAGCTCCAGCAGATGGGCGGGCAGATCTGCCTCGCGCAGTATTTCCGCCACCTCGGCGGCGAACCGCGGCTGGCGCAGCTGCTGCACCGACATGTTCACCGCCACCCGTATCGGCGTGGGGCCCGCGTGCAGCCACTGGCTGGCCTGGGAGCAGGCCTGGCGCAGCACCAGATTGCCCAGCTGCAGTATCAGGCCGGTTTCCTCGGCGATGGGGATGAATTCGGCGGGCGGCAGCATGCCCCGGGTCGGATGTTTCCAGCGGGCCAGGGCCTCGACACTGGTGATCAGATTGGAGCTCAGGTGCAGTTTGGGCTGGTAATGGACCTGCAGCTGCTCCTCCGTGATGGCCTTGCGCAGCTCGTTCTCCAGCTGCAGACGATCAGCCTTGGGACTGGGCAGATCGGCGGAATAGAACTTGAAGCAGTTGCCGCCCATGCGCTTGGCATGCTGCATGGCCTGGTTGGCCCTGTTGATCAGCTGCAGGCTGTTGCGGGCATTGTCCGGGAACAGGCTGATGCCGATGGAGGCCGAGACGATGAGTTCGTTGTCGCCGAGGACGATGGGTTCGGCCAGTATCTGCAGCAGCTTTTCGGCCAGCGCCCTGGTCTGCAGCTGGGACAGGTTCTGCTCGACCACCACAAACTCGTCGGCGGACAGGCGGGCCAGGATAAAGGCGTCGGGCAGCAGGCTGCGGAGGCGGTCGGCGACCTCGCACAGCAGGGCATCGGCCTGGATATGCCCCAGGGTATCGTTGATGTACTTGAAGCGGTCCAGGTCGATATGCAACAGGGTCAGGTGCTGGCCCTGGGCTCGGGCGGCGGCGGTTGCCTCTTCCAGACTGTGGGTGAACAGACTGCGGTTTGCCAGCTGGGTCAGGGGATCATGATCGGACAGGTAGCGCAGCTGTTCCTCGGTCTTGCGCCGAATGGTCTGGTCGGCAAAGAACCCGACGTAGTGGGTGATCTCGTTCAGCTCGTTGCGTACCACGGTCAGCTGCAGCCACTGGGGATAGCGTTCACCGCTGCGGCGCTGCTCTATCACTTCGCCCTCCCAGCGGTCCTGGTTGCGCAGCGCGGCGCGCATGCGGGCATAGGTGTCCAGGGTTTCCGGATCGCTGCTCAGGCTGAACAGCGGCTGCTCGAGTATGTCTCTGGCGGCGTAGCCGGTGATGACGCTGAAGGCCTGGTTGACCGCCAGCACCCGTAAGGTCGGGTCGAGGATGAAGATGCCATCGGAAGTGGCTTCGAATACGGTCGCGGCGAGCCGGTCCAGGTCATGGCGCTGGCGCCGGGCGGTTATGTCGCGCCGGGTGCCTATCATGCGCTGGGCCCGGCCGTTGATGTCCCGGTCCACGGCGCGCCCGTTGTCCTCCACCCAGACCCAGTGGCCCTGCTGATGGCGGACCCGGTATTCAATGCAATAGGGCGTGCCGTCCTTGAAGTGACGGATCAACGCCTCGCGCACCCGGCCCAGATCATCCGGATGCACCCTGGGTCTGAGGTCGCCGAGCATGGTGACCTGGCTCTGCTCGAGGCCGAAGATCTCCTCGAGGTGGGAGTGGTAGACGATATCGGTCCGCAGATCCCAGTCCCACAGCCCCAGGGCACTGGCCTCCAGCGCCATGCTCAGGCGGGCCTGGGTCTGCTGCAGTTCGGTGGTGCGCTGTGCCACCCGGTGCTCCAGGGCATCGTGGCTGTTGCGCAGCTCCTGCTCCGCCTGCCGGCGGCGCTGGATCTCGCCGGTCAGCTGTAGGTTCAGCGCCTCCGCCTGCTGACGGGCCTCGTCCAGCCGGAACAGCAGCGCCTGGTTGCGCAGGTTGCTCTGCAGGGCCCGGTTCGCCGAATGATTGAGGTAGGCCGCCGCCAGCAGGATGCAACCGAACAGGGTGATCCCCATGAGTCCCCAGTAGGGACTGCTGGCGTCCTTCTGCAGCAGCAGGAACAGCGATGGCAGCAACCAGCCGGGCAGGGCCACACTGAGGAAGGCGCTGAAGCGATGTGCGTGAATGATGCTGACGCAGATCATCACCCCCCCAGCCACGGCATAGGTGCTGGCCTGCACAGCAAAGCTGTCTGCCGGGACCAGCAATACATGAATCAGACCCAGCGCCAACCCGGAAAAGAAATTGCCGGTGTAGAGCAGGGCGACCCAGTAAGGACGCAGACGTTGTTCCACCGAACTGCGTTGATAGGCGTGGGCGATACGCACCCGCAGCAGGGCCAGGCCAAAGATAGCCGCCAGCCAGCTCAACACCAAGGAGTGGGAAGTATGCTCCCAGGTCAGCACCGCTATTACCACCGCCGCCAGCAACACCAACCACTGGGATAGTCGAGAATAGAGAAACAGCAGGTCTATCTGGTGCAGGCGCTGATCAGCTGCCGCAGCGGTAATGCGTCGCTCGCTGTAGCTCATGCTGGCATCAACCTGCAAAAGGGCGGGGCGTCCCGGGTTGTCATTACTCTTCCATGATGTGGTGGTGTTCCAGCTGCAAACCATACACCAGAGATGCGCCCCGGCACATCCCCCGATCGCTGGCGGGAGCAGCCCCGATACAGCGATTTTGCGGGTATCATCAGCATGACTTCCGCCAGCATGTCTTCTTGTCGTGATTTTATATGCCCGTGCCGTTACCCCTTGCCCTTGTGTGGCTCGTCCTGCTCTGGCTGCCTGCGTTGGCCCAGGCCAAGGCATTGCAGCTGGCGTCTTGCGATAGCGAGCGTATAGACCTGCAGCCCTGGCTGCAGGTGTACGAAGATGTCTACGGTGAGCAGACGCTGGATGGCGTTCTCAACACCGTGGAGCTGGATTCGATGGAGCTGCCGCACCTGCGTCCGAACCTGGCCAGCGCGGCGTTATGGCTGCGCTTCGATGTGGTCAACACGGGCTCTGAGAATTGTCGCATGTGGCTGTTTCCCGGTGCGCCCCGGGCCCGTGATATGCGGCTGTTCCAGAAGCACGAGGAGCAATGGCAGCAGCGTGTGGCGGGCGCCGACTGGCCATTGCAGAGCTGGGATTCGCCACTGCGCCTGCCGGCCTTCGAGCTGCAGTTGCCGGCAGGGCAGTCCCGCACCTTCGTCCTGCGCATGAGCAATTCGCCGCCACTGGCCATGCAGCCGATGGTGCTGTCGCACGAGGGCCTGTCGCGCATCCGCATGGCCGAGAGCACTGCCGACGGTATGGTGTTCGGTATCGCCGGGCTGCTGGTGCTGCTGTGCCTGGTGGTAGGCTCAATCTATCGCTGGCCGCTGCTGATTGCCCACGCTCTGGTAGTCATGCTGTATGTATTGTACGTCGCCTTGCGTGCTGGTTATGGCTTTGTCCATCTGTGGCCGGATGCGCCGCGGCTGGACAGTAATCTGATCATCCTGCTGCGCGCCGCCATGGGCGTGGCGGTGGTCGGCTATCTTCGCCTGTTGTTGCAGGTGCGCCGGTTTCCGCGTTGGTGTGGTCATCTGCTCAGTGGCTGGCAGGCCCTGCTGGTGTTGTACGGACTGGGACAGGTTGGGCTGGGCGGGGTGTGGCTGGACAATACCCTGAGCTGGGCGGTCAGTGGTGTATCGGCCTTGCTCATGCTGCTGGTGACCTGGTACGGGCACCACCTTCGGCTGGGCTATAACTGGTTCTGCTACCTGTTCCCCTCTCTGCTGGCACTGCAGATAATAATACAGGGGGGCTTCGTGTTGCAGCTGTGGCAGATGTCGACTTACGAGTTCAGCTGGTATTCGATGTCCGTGTTGCCAAATGCACTCTTGCTGATGTACACCCTGATCAGTCAAGTGCAGTGGGGGCGTCAGCGGGAAAAGCGCGCGCTGCTGGATATCGACCAGTTGAAGCAGACTGAAAGGGAGCGGCTCGAACACACTGTCACCGTGCGCACCAGCCAGCTGCGTGACGCCCTGTCGGCGCAGAACCACCTGCTGGCGCGCATCAGCCACGACCTGCGCACCCCGATGCAGGGCATCCTCGACAGCGCCAGACGGATACAGGGTGCCGAACAGGAACATGCCCGGTATATCGAACAGCACGCGAGGCTGCAGCTGGAGCTGATCGACGAGCTGCTGGAGTTTTCCCGCAGCGAGCTGCAGCAGATGGAGTTGCTGATGGCACCGGGTTACCTGTTCGGCTTCCTGCGGGAGATCGAGGAGATCGGTCACTTTCTCGCCCAGCGCAACCACAATCATTTTACTTGCCTGCTGGCCGACGACCTGCCGTTGCTGGTCAATGCCGACTTCCGGCGGTTGCGCCAGATACTGGTCAACCTGCTGGCCAATGCCGGGAAGTTCACCCTCAACGGTACCATCACGCTCCGCGTCAGTCGGGGCGTCCAGAGCGAAGACGGGTGGGTACTGCTCGATTTCAGTGTGCAGGACAGCGGTATCGGCATTCCTCCGGCGGAAATGGCGCAGTTGACTGAGCCCTTCCAGCGTGCCAGCAACGCGGCGCGGCACGAGGGTGTCGGGCTGGGTCTGTATATCGTCCGGCAGATGCTGGAGCGGATGGATAGCCGTTTGCACATCGCCTGTCCGGCCGGTGGTGGCAGCCGCTTCAGCTTCACCCTTCAGCTGGAGCTGGCGGCGGAGCAGGAGCTGGACACGGTCATGCAGGAAAGTCATCTGCTCAGCGTGAATGGAGAGGGTAAGTGCATTCTGGTGGTGGACGATGCTGACCTCAGCCGGGAGCTGATCCATGAGTTGCTGTGTGGCTACGATTATGAGGTGCAGGCCTGTGCCGATGTCGACCAGGCGTTGGATTGGCTGGCCGGGGAGTCCCCCGACCTGGTGCTCTGTGACCAGTACATGCCGCTGTCCAGTGGCTGGGTGCTGCTGGACTGGATCAGGCAGCACCGACCTGAGCTGCCGGTCATTCTGCATTCGGCTTCGCCGCCAAGGCCACCGGATGAATATCGCCATCTGGCATTCGATGCCTCGATACTGAAGCCGGCCCGGACCGATAGACTGTTACGCTTGATTGACAGTACTCTGAACCAGACGCCTGTCCCGGCACCAGCGTGTGGCGAGCCGGGCCGGGATGCCCGCCATCCTCGGCAGGGGTACAAGGACAGGTTGCAGCCATGAGCCATACAGTGCCTCCCCAGGGTATCCATGTCCTGATCATCGATGACTGTCCGGAAACGCTTCGGCCGCTGTCGGGTCTGATTCGTTCGGCTGGCATGCGGCTGTCCCTGCTGACCGAGCCGCGGCAGGCGCTGCAACGGGCCCAGGCATTGCGCCCGGATCTGATCCTGCTGGATGTGCACATGGCGCAGATGGATGGCTTCGCCGTATGCCGCCTGCTGCAGGAGGCGCCGCAGACCAGGCAGATCCCAATCATCTTCCTCACGTCGGCCGTGGCCGTCGAGCAGCGCCTGCAGGGCTTGACCCTGGGCGGCGTGGACTATGTCGTCAAGCCGTTCGCCCCGGAGGAGGTGCTGGCGCGCATCCGGATCCATGTACAACTGGCGCGGCGGGATAGCCCGGCCGAGGTCAATGTCGACTACGGGGAGGCGGTGCGAGACCCTGATCAGGTCATCCTGCATGCCGCCATGCGACTGATTGCCCAGCAACTGGATGCGCCGCCGACATTGTCAGACATCGCCCGGCAGGTTGGCACGCATGACAAGAAGCTGTCCGCCATCTTCCGGCGGTAACTGGGTATCACCGTGTTCGGCTTCCTGCGTGAGGAGCGTTTGCGCAAGAGCCAGCAGCTTTTGGCCGGCAGTCATCTGAGCATCCAGGATATCGCCGAACTGGTCGGTTTTCGCAGTCCCGCCAACTTCGCTACTGCTTTTCGCGAGAAAACCGGTATGACGCCTACTGCCTTTCGTAAGCGAGTCCAGAGCGAGCAGCAGTGATTCCCGTCTCGCTGTAGCAGGGTTGTGCCCTCAGCCAAAAGAATGAGGCTCTCTACCAAAGGTTCCTGCCAGCTTCTTGTGGAAAAATTGCGACGGCCGGCATGTCTGGCTATCGAGACGTGTCAATTTCAGATCGGTTGATTGATTTGGGGACGGGTCGATGGGCGGTACCAGGACTCTAAAAGAATCCCATATCTTGCTGATACATCCCCGACCGGAAGAACTGCGTGTGTTGTTGAGCCAGATGCAGTCCGCCGGGGTACGGATATCCATGGCGACCACATCTCAGCAGGGATTGCAGCGTGCACAGGCGCTGCCTCCCGATCTGATTCTGCTCAATGTGCAGATGCCGAAGATGGATGGCCTGACGCTATGCCGGCTATTGCGCGAAACCCCCGCCGCGCGGCATATCCCCATCATTTTTCTCAGCACGGTCTCGACGGTTGAAGATCGTCTGCAGGGTTTCGCTCTGGGTGCTGTCGACTACGTTACCCAGCCTTTCGTCCCGGAAGAAGTCATGGCTCGCATCTGTATCCATCTGGCTCGGGGCGTGCAGCGTACCGAACAGCGGGACCCGCCTGACCAGCAACTCCCGCAGGACGCCGATGAAATCACCCTGCGTGCTGCCATGCGTCTGATCGACCAGCAACTGGACGCCCCGCCGCCGCTGAGGGAAATAGCGCGGCTGGTCGGCACCCATGGCAAACGGTTGACGACCATCTTCCGTCGCTATCTGGGTGTGACGGTATATGCCTATATCCGCGAGCAGCGCCTGCGCAAGAGCCAGGAGCTGCTGGCCAGCAGTAACGCAACCATCCAGGACATCGCCGATCTGATCGGCTTTCGCAGCGCGGCCAATTTTGCCACGTCTTTCCGCGAGCGTACGGGGATGACGCCAAGTGTCTTTCGCAAACAGATCCGCGAGATGAAGCAGTGGGGGGGCGCTTGACGGCCATGATCCGTAACACCGCAGTGGGCACAGGGTTTCGGGCCCTCGCGCAAAGACATTATCCGCTCCGCCAAAAGTGGCGGTGCACTCTTTTTGCTCCAATACCGGTTTCAGCGGCCGCCCGGCTGCCGGGTCATCGGTGACAGAACACGTAACTCGAGTCAATTGAGAGGAAAGCATGCATAAGGAAGCTCCCTTCGTCCGTCTGGCACTTGCAGTTTGCCTCGGGATAGCCCCCATGATGGCTCCGGCTGCGGAGCAGAGTACCGATCTGCTGTCCGTGGTCCAGACCACGCTGGATACCAACCCCGAGCTGCGCGCACACCTGGATGCCTTCCATGCCTCGACCGAGGATCGCCGGGAAGTGTTCGGAGGCTACCTGCCGAGCATCGACCTGAGCGCCTCTGTAGGTCAGGCCAACCGGCAGTTCGACAACCGCAGTGACTATTCCCGCAATTACGCAGAAATCTCGCTGACTCAGATGCTGTTCGACGGCTTCCGTGTGCGCAACGCCTTGGCCAAGGCGGACCACACCAGCCGTGTGCGTTACTACGAGCTGCTCGATGAAGCCGAGACCAAGGCCCTTGAGGCCAGTGAGGCCTATCTCAGCGTGCAACGTCACCGCGAGCTGGTGAAGCTGGCGCAGGACAACCTGGCCAACCACCAGCGTGTCTATGAGCATGTCGGCCAGCGCGCCGAGCGTGGCGTCAGCAACCGCGCCGACCTGCAGCAGATTGAGGGCCGCCTGTCACTGGCGCGCTCCAACCTGATGACCGAAGTGGCCAACCTGCAGAGTGTGACCGCTCGCTACCAGCGCCTGGTCGGCCAGCTGCCAGCCGAGCAACTGCAGCCCTATGAGGTTCCAGCGGCGCGGATACCAGCGGAGCTCGGCCAGGTGCTGAGAAACGTCTACGCTAACAACCCGGCGCTGTATGCCGCCTTCGAGAACACTGAGGTGGCCCAGGCGGCGCTGCGCGAAACCAAGGCCAACCGTTACCCGACGCTTGAATTGGGCATGCGCCACGGTACCTACAAGAACAACAACAGCTTCGACAACCGCACTGACCCCAGCTCCTACGGAGACGAGAGTATCATCGAGCTGCGCGCTCGCTACAATCTGTACCGCGGTGGTAGCGACCGCGCCGCCGAGCGCGCTGCCTGGCAGCGCATCAGTCAGGCCGAAAGCCTGCGAGACAAGACCTGCGTCGACCTGCGCCAGACGGCGACTATCGCGTTTGGCGATGTGCTCAACCTGCAGGGCCGCCTGGCTTCGCTGGAGCGGCATCGCACCGCTTCCGCCGCGGTACTGGTCGCCTACCGCGAACAGTTCGATATCGGCCGTCGCTCGCTGCTCGACGTACTCGACTCCGAGAACGAAGCCTTCCAGGCCGAGCGCGCTTATACCAACGGCCGGTACGACCTGCAGATCGCCCGGCTGTATACCCTGCACAGCATGGGCGAGCTGATGAATACCCTGTCGCTGTCCAGCGACGCCATCCCGCCGCTGGAAGATCTGCGCGCCACCCCGGCCCATGACGCGGCCAGCCGCTACTGCGAAGTGGTTGCCGGTGGTGTGCTGGATATCGACCAGTACCTGCAGCCCCAACGTGCCCAGCAGGTGGTCAACCTGAGTGGTGACGTCCTGTTCGATGTCGGCAGCGCGGCGATCCGTCCGGGCACCGAAGCCCGCCTGCAGAACCTGCTGCAGCGCGTACAGGAGCAGGGCGAGCTACGCTCGATCACCATCGTTGGGCATACCGACAGTACGGGCTCGGCCAGCCTGAACCGCGAGTTGTCGCTGGCGCGGGCGGTATCGGTGCGCGAGTTCCTGATCCAGCAGGGCGTCGAGCGGACGATGATCACGGTGGCCGGCGCTGGTGCCGATCGCCCTGTGGCCAGCAACAACACTGCTGAAGGCCGGGCAGAAAATCGCCGGGTCGAGCTGCATATCAATCGCGCCGAATAAGCAGCTGGTCCTCTGAACGGGTCCCGTCTGCAGCGGCGGGCTGTCGTGCAGCAAAACGGGGTGTAGCGCGCCTGCGCTACGCCTGCAGCACCGCACAGGGCCGTCGTCAAGCGGGTGCTCGACACCCCGTTTTTGATGAGGGCCGCGTCTCGCGGCGATAGGGTGAGCATGGACACATTACCTGACGACGCGCTGGCCACCTGCCTGTCATGGCTGGCCAGCAGGCATGGAGTGACCACCAGCAGGGATGCCATCGTTGATGGCCTCGCGCTGGTGGACGGCCGCCTGTCGCCTTCACTCTTTGCCGAAGCGGCGCAGCGCGTTGGCCTTGTAGCCAGCGTCGCGCGACAGCCGCTGGCGCGCCTGAACCAGCTTTTGCTGCCCTGCGTGGTGCTGCTCAAGGACAATCGCGCCTGCATTCTACGCCAGCTGGATACCAGGGGCAGTCAGGTTGAAGTGCTGTGGCCTGAGCTGGGCATGCAGCCTCAGCAACTGACCCTGGAGGAGTTCAATACCAGCTACAGTGGGCTGCTGATCTACTGCCGTCCGGCTTTCCGCGCCGAGAACGGCGACACCATCACCGATGTCGAGGACGATACCCGCGGACACTGGTTCTGGAGCGTGATCCGTACCAACCGCCCGGTCTACCGCGATGTGCTGCTGGCGGCGCTGTTCATCAACCTGTTCGCCCTGGCCATGCCGCTGTTCGTGATGAACGTGTATGACCGGGTGGTGCCCAACCAGGCTACCGATACCCTGTGGGTGCTGGCGCTGGGCGCGGCGATCATCGTCTGTGCCGACCTGCTGCTGCGCCTGTTGCGCAGCTGGTTCGTCGAACTGGCCGCCAGCCGTGCCGATATCAAGCTATCGGCGCGGATCATGCAGCGCATCCTCGGCATGCGCCTGGAGCATCGCCCGGCCTCGGTCGGCTCCTTCGCCGCCAACGTGCAGTCCTTCGAGTCGGTGCGCTCGTTCATCGGCTCGATGACGGTCACCGCGCTGATCGATCTGCCCTTCTTCCTGCTGTTCGCACTGATCATCCTGCTGATCGCCTGGCCGATGGTGATTCCGGTGCTGGTCGGTGCGGCGCTGATTGTGGTCTACGCGCTGTCGGTGCAGGCGCGCATGCGCCACCTGAGTGAGACCATGAACCAGGCCAGCGCCCAGCGTAATTCGGGGCTGATCGAAAGCCTGGGCAGCCTGGAAACCCTGAAGAGCTTCAATGCCACCAGCCGCATGCAGAGCAGCTGGGAGCAGGCCACGCGCTTTCTCTCCGGTTGCGCCGGCAAGCAGCGCCTGCTGGGCATGTCGGTCGGTGCGCTGGCTTCCTGGGTCCAGCAACTGGTGGCGGTAAGCATGATCATCGTCGGTGTGTACCTGGTGATTGACGGGCAGATCAGCCAGGGCGCCCTGATTGCCGCCTACATGCTGTCGTCCCGGGCGATGGCGCCGATCTCGCAGACCGCCTCGCTGTTGACTCAGTACTACCAGGCGGCCACCGCACTGGAGTCGGTGGAGCAGCTGATGGCCAACGAGCAGGAACGCAAGCCCGGTCGCCAGCTCATCAGCCGGCCGCGGCTGCGCGGCGAGATCGAGCTGCGCAACGTCTGCTTCGCCTACCCGGGTGAGCAGCGCAACGCGCTCAGCGGGGTCTCCCTGCATATCCGCGCCGGCGAGCGGGTCGGCATCCTCGGTTGCAACGGCTCGGGCAAGACCACCCTGGAGAAACTCATCCTCGGCCTGTATCAGCCCACCTCCGGCCAGGTGCTGGTCGATGGCGTGCATCTGCAGCAGATCGACCCCGCCGAGCTGCGCCGCAGCATTGGCTACATCCCCCAGGACGTGCAGCTGCTCAGCGGCAGCGTGTACGACAACATCACCCTGGGCCTGCAGCAGCCGAGCAGTGAGCAGTTGCAGCAGGCGATCAATATCGCCGGGCTCAAGGCGCTGGTCGGCAACCACGCTGATGGCCTGTCGATGCCGGTGGGCGAGCGCGGCAGCCGGCTGTCCGGCGGCCAGCGCCAGGCGCTGGCGGTGGCCCGGGCGGTGATGGCCGACAGCAGCATGCTGCTGTTCGACGAGCCGACCAGCGCCATGGACAGCGCGCTGGAAAACCACGTGCGCAAGGCGCTGATGCAGTTCAGCCAGGGCCGTACCCTGCTGCTGGTCACCCATCGTGTCAGCCTGCTGGAGCTGGTCGACCGGCTGATCGTCATGGACGCCGGGCAGATCATCGCCGATGGCCCGAAACACAAGGTGCTGCAGGCACTGGAGCAGGGCAGCATCGCGAGGGCCGCGCCATGACCGAGCGCCAGCAGCAGGACCAGGGCAAGCTCGCCGAGCAGCACGGCTTCGAGCAGGTCGAGCGGCTGAGCCGGCTCGGTGCGGTGGGCGAGCGCGGTGTCGACCGGCTGTTCGCACCGCTGTTCGCCGCCTTCCGCCGGCAGTCCCGCGACTGGCAGCAGGATGCCGAGCAGGCCATCGAGCAGCAGCAGGTGTTGCGCGCCCGTAGCCTGCTGTACGTGATTGTCGCGGTCTGCCTGATATTGCTGGTCTGGGCGGCGCTGGCCGAGGTTGATGAGGTCACCCGTGGCGAAGGCAAGGTGATTCCCTCGCAACAGCTGCAGATAGTGCAGTCGGTGGATGGCGGTGTGGTGCAGGAGGTGCTGATCCGCGAAGGCGAGCAGGTCGCCCAGGGCGAGGTGCTGGTGCGTATCGATCCAACCCGCTTCGTCGCCAGCTTCCAGGAGGGCAGCATGCGCGCCTTCGCTCTGCGCGCCAAGGTCGCCCGGCTGCGCGCGCTGATCAACGACCAGCCCTACGGCGTGATTCCCGACGACAGCCTGAATGCCGCCCAGCAGCAAGTGCTTACCCAGGAAGAGAACTACTACTATGCCAGCATTGGTGAGCTGGAGCAGCGCCTGTCGGTGGCCCGTGAGCAGCATGCCCAGCGCCACCAGGAACTGGACGAGGCCCGCGCGCGTCTGCGTGCCGCCGAGCAAGCCTACCGCATGTCCAGCCAGGAGCTGAACGTGACCCGTCCGCTGCTGGCCTCCGGCGCCGTATCGGAAATTGATATCCTGCGTCTTGAGCGTGACCAGGCCGCCGCCGATGGCGAACGGCGCTCCGCCGCAGCCCGCGTCCGCCAGGCCGAAGCCGGGATTCAGGAAGCCGAGGCGCGCATGGCAGAGGTAGATCTGAGCATGCGCAACCAGTGGCGTGCCGAGCTGAGTCAGGCCAACGCCGAACTCAACAGCCTCAGCCAGAACGTCGATGGCCTGGCCGACCGGGTGAAGCACGCGGAGATCCGCTCCCCGGTCAACGGTACCGTGCAGCGGCTGCTGTACAACACCATCGGTGGCGTGGTGCAGCCGGGCTCGGCGGTGGTCGAGATCGTCCCCGCCGACGACCGCCTGCTGGTGGAGGCGAAGATCGCACCCAAGGACATCGCCTTCCTGCGGCCGGGGTTGCCAGCGACTATCAAGCTGCACGCCTACGACTTTTCCATCTATGGCGGGGTCTCCGCGACCCTGCAGCACATCAGCGCCGACACCATTACCGACGAGCGCGACAACACCTATTACCTGGTGCGGGCCATGACCACCGACGGCGACTTTATCGAACGCCTGTCGGTGATCCCCGGCATGACCGCACAGCTGGACATCATGACCGGCAAGAAAAGCATTCTGTCGTATCTGCTCAAACCCTTGTTGCGCGCCAAGGCCAACGCCTTGAGCGAGCGCTGAAACTATTGGTGGCGGCGACTGCCGTCTTGATATCGTGATCGAGGTCGTTATGAATACTCTGGCAACCGTAGTAACCCTGACTGGCCGTGCCTGGGCTGTGACCGCTGACGGTCAGCGCCGTAAACTCAAGGAGGGTGATCGCCTGCGTGGCGATGAGATGCTGGTGACCGAACCGGGTGCCCGGGTCGATCTCGATTTCGACAACAACCAGATGCTGACCTTCCTTGGTGAGCAGCAACAGAACATTGGTGAGGCGATCGAGTTCGCCCAGGCCGAGCTGCCACCCTCCGCACCGCGCCCGGCGGCCGAGGGTCGCCAGCAGCCTCAGGCTCAACCTGCGCAGGCGGACGTCGAGCCGGAAGGACACAAGTTCGTCCAGCTGGTACGCATCAACGAAATCATCGAAGCCGACGGCATCACCCCGCTGACCATCGCGCGCATCCAGGAAGTCCTGCGCCCGCTGGGCATGAGCCTGCCCGAGCGGGTCTATGATCTGGACGAGTGGCGTGAGCATCGTGGTGGTGACGAGCGGTATGAAGACGCACCAGCGGCACGCCATCCCGGCCTTACCGTCGAATTGCAGGGTGCCGGCCCGGATGGTATCTACAGCGAAGCTGAAATCGGCACGGATGGCACAGTACCCGCCGAGGTGACCCTGGATGACAAGGTACGGGTTGGGGATCGGCTGGTCATCAAGGACGGCAAGGGCAATATCCTGCTCGACCGTCCCGTTACCCAGAATGACCTGGACAATGGCGTCACCGTTGAAGTGCCGGTGGTACCGGGTGACCGCAACGTCACCGTCGAGGCAACTGTCACCACACCCAGGGGCTATACCGGCCAGGACCGGGATGACAAGCCGGTGGATAATCTGCCGCCCGATGAAGTAACCACCCTGCCTCCCCAGGACAGCGAGGACGCGGAGTCGATCAGCCTCGACCTTGGTAGCTACTTTGAAGATAACGTCGACGGCAAGGATCTGACCTACGATGTCACCGGCCTGCCGCCGGGGCTCAGCTTCGACCCCGATACCGGCATCATCACCGGCACTATCGATCGCTCCGCCAGCCAGGGCGGCCCGGATGACGACGGCATATACAAGGTCACTGTTACCATCACCGACAAGGTCGGTAACCAGACCACCATCGACTTTGACTGGACAGTGACCAACCCCGAGCCGGAAGCCAGGGATGACCGCCAGACCATTGATGAGGATACGGTCGCCACGGGTAACGTGCTGACCGGGGCAGGCAACGATCCGGGGGTCGATGGTAGCGATAGCGATCCGGATGGTGACGATCTGACGGTCACCAGCTTCACCATCGGCAATGACCCTACCGTATACCCGGCCGATGGTACTCCTGTCTCCGTTGAGGATGCCGATGGCAATCTCATTGGCGAGATCACCCTGAACGAAAACGGTGACTACAGCTTCACCCCGGTACCTGACTGGAACGGCAGCGTACCCGATATCCACTACACCATCAGTGATGGAGAGGGTGGTGAGGACGAGGCTCGGCTGAGCATTACCGTTGCGCCGGTGAATGATCCGGTGGAGCTGGAAAACATACCCGATCCGAACGATCCGAACGACCCCGGCTACCCGGCAGTCAATGACCCGACCGACCCGAATGATCCGGCGCGGGGCAATGCCAACGACCATGTGGTATTCGAGAGCGCCCTGCCCGGCGGCTCGGACCAGAGCTCAAACCAAGCCGACCTCAAGGTCGAATCCAGCTTCACCATCAACGCACCGGACGGCCTGCACGGCAGTCAGGGGCTGGTGCTGACCTACACCAATATCAATGGTGAAAGCCGCACCCTGAACCTGGGCAAAAAACAGATCGAACAGCTGGGCAGCAACAACCAGACCGTGGATACCCAGTACGGCAAGCTGGTACTCAACGGCCACACCCTGAACGCCGATGGCACCATCAGCATCGACTATGAATATACGCTGGAGCGTGCGCCGGAGGTCGGGGGCGATCATGTTGACGACAGAATCAATATCGCCGTCCGGGATAGCGATGCCCATCATCCGTCTGATACTGACAGCAAGGATCTGGTGATCCGGATCATCGACGATGCTCCGGTGGCCCGCAACGATGCCAACGGCATTGATGAAGATACCGCCGTTCCGGTGACCGGCAACGTCATCGCCAACGGCTCGACGGGTGATGTGGCTGATACCCAGGGTGCCGACGGTGCCAGGGTAACCGGCGTCACCGCTGGCGATCAGACTGGGGGCGGCCACGTGGCCGATGGAGGGGTGGCCGGCAATATCATCGGTGACTACGGCACCCTGGTGCTGAATGCCGATGGCAGCTACAGCTACGAGCTGGACAACAGCAACCTGGCGGTACAGGGCCTGCACCCGGATGATGCGCCGCTGACCGATGTATTCACCTACACCATCACCGATGCCGATGGCGACCAGTCCACTGCGACCCTGACCATCACTGTCAACGGCAGCAATGACGGCGTCACGGTCACCGTACCTGACCCGAACGATCCGGCTGACCCCAACTACCCGACAGTCAACGATCCGGCCGACCCGAATGACCCGGCGCGGGGCAACGTGAATGATCATGTGGTGTTCGAAAGCGGTCTGGCTGGTGGCTCTGCGACCAATGCGGATGACACCCGAGTTGTATCCAGCTTCACTCTGAGCGCGCTGGACGGCCTGGATGACACCGCCGCCATCACCATCGAGGTGGCGGGCAACAGTCTGACCCTGAGCAAGGCCGAGGTCGAAGACCTGCTCAACAACAATCAGTCCATCACTACCGAATACGGTGAGCTGCTCCTCAACGGTTACACCCTGAATGCCGATGGCAGCATTACCATCGACTATGAATACACCCTGACCAGCGCCCCGGATAACACCGGTGGCAATGGCGTCCATACCGACGACACTATCCGCATCACCGTCAATGATCGGGATACCGATAGCGACAGCCAGGATCTGGTGATCCGCATCATCGACGACGCCCCGGTGGCCCGTGACGATGCCAACGCCATCGACGAAGATGAGACGTCCGTCAGCGGCAATGTCATCGCAGGCAGCATGACTGGCGATGTGGCCGATACCGAGGGCGCCGACGGCGCCACGGTCACCGCCATTGTCAGCGACAACGACGCGACCAGCACCGCCACCACCAATGCTGATGGTGACCTGGTGATCGAAGGCGAATACGGTACCCTGACCATCCAACCGAATGGTGAATATGAGTATGTACTGAACAATGACAATGCGGAGGTCAACAAGCTCAAGGATGGCGAGACGCTGACTGAGGAGTTCACCTACACCCTGACCGACACGGACGGTGACAGCGATACAGCCAGGTTGACCATCACCATCAATGGTCGCACCGATGCCAGCCCGAGTATCGTGCCGGAGGATGACAACGGCAATGGCGCTATCGACGGCCATAACACGGTCAATGAGAGCGGCCTGGCGGGAGGTTCCACAGCGGGCGATGGCAGCAATATCGTCGATGGCACCATCCAGATCAGCGCCGGCGATGGCCTGGGCAGCATTACCATTGGCGGCCAGAGCTTCACCCTGGCCGAGCTGCAGGCGCTGAGCGCGGGCAGCCCATCGGCAGCCATCGCGGTCGAAGGCGGCACCCTGGTGCTGACCGGCTTTACGCCCGGAACTTCCGTCGGTGGCGTGCCGACCTCCGGCACCCTGCAATACACCTACACCCTGACCGGTGAGCGTACTCACAGTACCCAGGGTAATGATGACGTCCTGCTGAATATCCCGCTGAGCGTCACCGATGCGGGTAACGAAACCGTCGACGGCACCCTGACCATCCAGGTAGTGGATGATGTACCCACTGCAGCGGATGACACTGCTGATGTCGCAGCAGGCACCTTCGAACTGGTGCAGGATGGCAACGTGCTCGACAACGATGCCAAGGGCGCCGATGGTGCCAGGGTCACCGGTATCCAGCATGCAGACGACGCCAGTGTGACGTCAGTACCGGGCACCGGCAACCTGGTTATCGATGGCGCCTACGGCAAGCTGACCATCCATTCCGACGGCAGCTACAGCTATCAGCGCAACCCCGGCACCGAGGGTGGCGTGGAGGATGTATTCGAGTACACCATCACCGACGGTGACGGCGACACCAGCAGTGCAAGCCTGACCATCAGCATCGCTGACAGCGCGCCGACGGTCACTATTCCTTCCGCAGGCGGTGCGACTACCACCGTGCACGAATCCGGCCTGCCCGATGGTTCGGACAATATTCCCGATCGCGCCACCACCAGTGGCAGCATCGAATTCAACTCGGCGGATGGGCTTGGCACGGTCAGCCTGGGTGGGCATACCCTGACCGAGATCGACCAGACCTTCTCCACCACCGGCCCCGCAGGCAGCCTGACCGCCCGCTACGAGTACGACCCGGTTACCGGCAAGGGCACCATCCATTACAGCTATACCCTGGAAGAAACCACATCCGGGGATAACACCTCGGCCAGTTTCCCGGTGGAAATCACCGATCAGGATGGTGATGCGGCACCCTCGGGTAATCTGGTCATCAATATCGTCGATGACACACCGACTGCTGCACCTGACCAAGCCACCGTAACTGAAGGCGCTACCTTGACCGTGGATGCCGCCAACGGCGTGCTGGAAAATGACGCTGCCGGCGCGGACGGCTGGCATGACAGCGGCAATGCGGTGGTGGACGTTACCAGCAATAACCAGCCGAGTAATACCGCTAGCACCGTAGGCGGTGTCTTGGTGATTCAGGGTGAATACGGCACTCTGACTATCGCGCCGGATGGTAGCTACACCTATGAGTCCCGCGCCAATGCGGTAACCGGCGACGAGCAGGACGTGTTCACCTACACCGTCCGCGACGCCGATGGGGATGAGACCACGGCTACCCTGACCATCAATATCAGCGACGTAACCGGCATCTCACGTGATACTACCGGTACCGTTGATGAAGCTGGCCTGCCCGCTGGTTCCGATGCCTCCTCGGACAAGGAAACCACCGGTGGCAGCCTGAATCTGGCTGATGGCTGGACTGTGGACCCGAGCAGTGTAGGTAATCAATCAAGCGGTATTGGCACCCTGACCATCAATGCTGATGGCAGCTACAGCTATGAGCTGACCTCCCGTACCGAGGATGTTGCCGGTGTCGAGGAAACCGATACCTTCACCTATACGGCCAGGGATCAGTACGGCAATACGGTCATCAACACCGTCACCATCACCATCATCGACGACGTGCCCAGCGTCACCCTGACCGGTAACGCACTGGGCGAGGTGCAGGTGGATGAAACCACACTGGGCGACTCAGCTTCGGCTGACTTCTCCGGTGCCTTCACCCATCACTTCGGTGCGGACGGTGATAACGGTGATGGCCTGGTCTACACCCTGGAGGTGGATACCGCCGCAACTGGTCTGCTGGATACCGAAACGGGAGACCCGATTGTTCTGGTTGCATCGCCTGATGGTCTGACCGTAACGGGCCATGTAGGTGATGATAGTGGTCCGGCGGCCTTCACCATCTCGGTCGATGCCAACGGAGAGGTCACCCTGACGCAGAACAGACCTCTGAAGCACAGCGATCCGAACAACCATGACGATGTTCTCACCCTGCCCGCTGGCAGCCTGAAACTGACCGCCACTGCCACCGATGGCGACGGCGATACCGACTCCGCCTCGGTGGATATCGGCGGACGCTTCAGCTTCAGGGACGATGGGCCGACCATCGGTGCGGCACCGGCGCCTGGGGTCGTGGACGAAGCCTATCTGACCACCGGAAGTGGCGATGGAACCGCTGGCCTGTCCACTGAGACCGGGGCTGATCTGGATGTCGACTTCGGCTCCGACGGACAGGGTTCATTGGTGTTCTCCGAAGATCAGGTGGCACTGCGCAACTGGCTGGATGCCAGCGGTAACACCGATATCACCATTACTGGTACCGGTACCGACGTGCTGAGCGGAACCCGTGGCGGGCAGGAGATATTTACCGTCACCCTGACGGTCAATGCCAGCGGCCAGGCCAGCTATCACTTCGAACTGAAAGGTGCGCTGCTGCACAGGAGTCACACCCAGGACCATGAGCTGACCTTCAGCTATGAGGCAGTGGACGGTGATGGTGATCGCGCCAATGGCACCTTCCGGGTGGATGTGAAGGATGACGAGCCGCGTACCAAGATCACCATCGATGTAGATGAAGATGACGCCAACGGACCATTCACTACCTCGGCGGATGCGACCCAGGACAACACCACCATCAGTATGACGGCTGGTGGCCCGGCGCTTTCTGGCACGCTCAATGGCAATGACCTGGACTACGATGTTGACCACGGTACCGTCACCGTCCATGAGGATGGTCGCATTACCTATACGCCCAACCCGGACTACAGCAACCACGGCAGCCCGGACAAGTTCTACGTCACCGTGACCGAAGATGATGGTACTTCACAGACCATCGAGGTTACCGTCAATGTCATTCCGGTGGCGGATGCGCCGGAGCTGACCGTGGATACTAGCTCGGTAACCACGAATGAGGACGAGGCGATCGCGCTGGGTCTGAATGCACCGAAGACGACTGACGATGACGACCAGAACGGTTCTGGTACGGCGGGCGACAACCCTGAGCGCCTGGGGCCAATTACGCTCAGCGGCTTCCCGGCGGGTGCGCAATTGCTGGACGGCACTGTTAGCGATAGCCCCCTGCATACCTTTGATGGTACTGGCTCGGTCACCATTGTCATCAGCGACAATGTAGATGGCCCGCACTTCAATGGTGCTACCGGCACATTGACGCTCACCACTGCGCAATACGAGGCGCTGAAGGTACTGCCTCCGGCTGAAAGCAGTGCGAACTTCACTGTTGACGTCAGCGTGATCAGCTATGAGGTGGACGAGTCGGGTAATCCATTGACTACGGACGTGAATGGCGACCCGATCGATGGTGCCGAATCCACCGTCAGCGTGACCGTCAATGTCCAGGCCGTGACCGACGGCATCGACCTGACAATCCACAATGGCGATGACAACTATGTGGATGCGGATTCGACAGCTAACGCAGTGACGCTGCCCGCTTTCGATGAAGATGGCTCCATCAACCTGAAGGACTATCTGCAGATCACGCTTGATGAGACGGGGGATGGCAATAGTGGTGCTGATACCGATGGCAGCGAGCAGCGTTGGTTCGAGGTATCGGGGTTGCCGGTGGGTTCGACCGTTAACGGTACGGAAATCACCAGTGTCGGCCAGTCGGTGCGGGTTGATATTCCCAATGACTACAACGGCGCATCACCCAGCCTGCCGGACATTGTGATCCAGCCGCCGGCGGACTTCAGCGGTGATCTTGACGGTGTCCGGGTCACCCTGTACGCGCAGGATAGGGACAGCGACGGTCCGAACCCGCTAGGAACCCAGATTTCGGATTCGGTTTACCTTAATCTGCGTATCAATCCACAGGGTGGTGACGTGGCAGCCGATGATGTCACCACCGAAGAAGATACGGCGGTGGCCTTCCTGAAGCATGTTCGCGTTACCGATACCGGCACTGGTAATGAAATCATCACCGAGGTTGAGTTCAGCCTGCCCGATGGCTGGGTGCTGGTTGACAAGCCTGCGGGCGAGGGCACTGGCTGGGCGATGACAGGCTCCGGTACAACGGTTGACCCCTACATCATCAGTTCTCTGAACGGCACAGACCTGAAGGAGGTGTTGGGTGATTTCACTGTCTTGCCGCCTGCTCACAGCAGCAAGGATGAGGATATCGTCGTCCGGGTCACCAGCACGGATACCAATACTGTTGGTGGTAACTCGGTACCGCATTCGGACTGGCGTGATCTGACCATCAAGGTAGAGGTAACGCCCAAAGGGGAGCGAGTCGAGAATATTGGCAATCCTGATCGGGATACCGATGGTAATAACAACCCTGACCTGACCATGACCCCGGGCCGTGACTACACCACGCCTGGCGAGGAGGATGAGTGGTTCATGCTGGGCCAGGAGGCTGGCTTCAACCTGAAGGATGGCTGGAGCAACGAAGATGGCCGAGGTGTGGAGAATGGCGGTACAGCCGGTAGTGGCAGCGAGCAAACCTTCGCCCTGCTGACTCCAAACCTGATCGCGGGCGATGGCAGTCAGGCCGATGCTACTGGTTCGGAATTTCAATGGGGACCGGTGGTTGGCCCAGATGGTGCCCGTCAGTTCAGCGAAGTGTTTGGCGGCGACCCGATTGAAGTACCCATCGAGTATCTGAACACCCTGGAGTTCAAGGCAGCACCG
The DNA here is from genome assembly GCF_900115905.1 of Halopseudomonas formosensis. Classification (GTDB taxonomy): domain Bacteria; phylum Pseudomonadota; class Gammaproteobacteria; order Pseudomonadales; family Pseudomonadaceae; genus Halopseudomonas; species Halopseudomonas formosensis. The sequence continues at coordinate 37,490 of NZ_FOYD01000007.1, read as the reverse complement.
CACTTCTCCGGTATGTTCGAGATCAAGGTCCAGGCCAAAACCGTGGACTACGACGAAGACTATCCCGGCGATGAAAGCCGTGCTGATGTGCAGGTCAGCGGTGACGCGACCCTGACCAATATCCTGATTGCACCCAAGGCCGATACCGTCACCGCCACCGTCACGGCGCGGGTAGAGGGCGATGAGGATGAGCGCATGCCGCTGTCTATTCGCCCGAAGTCATCCGACCCGTCGGAGAGCTTCGAGGTGGATATCGACGGCATTCCAGATGGAGCAACCCTCTGGTATGACGGTGTGGAGCTGACGTCCGATGCGGATACCTCGGCATGGCCGAACATCAGCATTACCGACAATGGGGATGGTACCTGGAAAGTCGAGTTCACAGACTTCGATCCGTCCAAGGGCGCTGCAATGGAGATCCGGGCGCCGCAGGATTCCAACGAGCCTTTCGACCTGGATATAGCTATTCGCTCGGTGGACGAACTGCATATCCCCAATCCGGGTGGTACGCCGGATCCCATCACCCACAGGGATGTTTCCAGTGATTATCCCCTGACCATCACAGTCGCACCCAAGGGGATTGCGGACGAAGCGATCATTGATCTGATTGATTATGACGACCCGATAACGGGTGTTGATCCCTTCACCGAGGCGGATGTGGATGCGGCGGGCGGGGTCATGCTGAGCGCTCTGATCGTCAATGCGGAGCTGAAGGATAATGACGGCTCCGAGACCCTGACCTTCAAGATCAGCGGCCTGCCGGATGGCTTCAGCATCGAGGGTGCCACCTTTATGGGTGGCAGCGGTACCGCCCGCGAATGGTCGCTGACCAAGGCGCAGCTGGCTGGCGCCAAGCTGGTAACGCCGCCCAACTTCAATGGTAGCCAGACCTTCGACTTCTACTCGGTCACCACGGAGGATGACAACCACTCGCTGACCGAACAGCACAGCGTGGAACTGCGGGTCAGCCCCTCGCCGGAGGCGACCATCAACCTGGAAGCCAGCATCGATGAGGATGTCAGCACTCGGCTGGACTTCAGCATCCAGCACCGCAATGGTGATAACGATGAGGTGTTGGAAGAAGTATGGATCAGTGCCGCTGACCTTGCTGCCCTTGCTGCCCTGGGTGATCTGAACCTGACCTATGGCCAGAATGGGCCATCCCTTGCCGCTGCGGCGGCGGATGCAGGTAACACGAGCGTTGTGCTGGACAATGGCTGGTACAAGCTGACCGGCGTGGCCATCGACCATGTCTACGCCCAGGGCAGGGAGAACTGGCATGGTGACGCCAGCTTTGGCGTGCACTATGTGATCAGGGACCCGGCCCTCGACAGTTCAGTCAGCGATGTCAGTGAGGGCTTCGATGGCACCTATGAAGTGACTGTCAACCCGATAACCGACCAGGTGACGTTGGTGGATCCTGCTGATATCAGCCTGGACAGTCCGGGCAATACCGGTATTACGCTGGAGATCGGCAATACCGGCGCTGACTATGACGGCAGTGAGCAACTGACCCGCATCATCCTGGAACACGTGCCGGAAGGCGTGGTGGTCGTGGGGACGGCCGACTACGATGTCGATTTTGTCGGTGATGGCACCTGGGTGCTGATACCCTCTGGCGGCAGCTTTACCGGCTTGTTGACGACCAGTATCGCGCTGCAGGTGTATGGTCGGGCTGGTGAGCTGAACGATCACCAGATCAGGGTCACCGTGGTGACCGAGGATGCCGGTAACGGTGCGGAGTCCCGTGCCAGTACGGAGGTGGGGCTGACCACCAACTTCGCCGGGGGTGGTCCAGATGCCCCCGCCATTATCGAGCGCTGGGAGCAGACCTCTTTCGAGCCGACCGAGGATGTCGCCTTTAATCTTGGCCAGGCCATTGATGCCAAAATCGATGCGACTGGCGTTACCAACAGTGGCTTCACCATCACCTTGACTGACCTGCCGCCAGGTACCCAGGTGACCGGCATGACCCGCACCATGGTTAATGGCGAGGAGGTGTGGAGTGTGTCCGGGCAAGGGGGCGACGCTGAACTGCAGTCTCTGCTGAGTAGCATAACGGTGACCCCACCATTGGACTGGAACAGCAATAAAGGGCCATTTGAATATAACGCCAGACTGACAACCCATACGCCCACAGGTGGCCTGGCCCAGGCAGAGTTGGCGGTTGATCAGACGGTGATACCGGTCACCGATCACGCTGCCATCAGTATTGATATGCCAGCGGTGGATGAGGGTAATGACCTGGCCATCAGCATCAATGTCAGCAACCCGTCGGATGATCCCGACTGGGAACTGATCGACGGCAACCTGTACCTGGAGCTGGACGAGTCGGGGATGAGTGCCGGTGGCGGTATGTTGCTGGATGCATCCGGCAATCCACTGATTCCGGCTCCCGACGGACGTTACATTATCGAGAATGTGACACCCGGTACTCCCATCAACCTGACTTATCGGCCATCCGGTCCTTACGTCAGTGGCAGTATCAGCCTGGAGGCCAGTGTCACCGGGCAGGAAAACGGGGCTGCCGGCTTGCTTGAGACCACGGTATCCCAGCAGGGTGATGTCAACCCGATCAACAATGGCTATGACTTCGACGTCAACACCAGTAGCGGGGATGAAGCGCCAGTAGCAGCGGATAAGGAGCATGCCATCCGGTTGAATATCACGGGCAACGGGCTGGTGGATGATGATGGTTCGGAAAGTATCACTGCCATCCTGCTGAAGAACCTGCCCAATGACTTCCTGGTCTTCGTGGGTGAGGATGCCGCTTCGGCAATTCAGGTGGAGATGGCCAATAACGCCGGTGGCTCGGGAACCAATACCTGGGTGCTGGAGCCGGGCGCCGATGGCAACCTGCCGCCGTACATTGCCATCCTGCCGCCGAAGAACTGGAATGGTACCCTTGAGGATCTGGAGTTGACGGTCATCAGTGGTGAAGGCAGTCGCTCCGACCGTGCGACGGATACCCGTACCTTCAACCTGGAGGTGAACCCGGTGGCCAATGGGCTTGCCATCAACCCGACGCCCAGCTTCGGCAGGGAAGGGGAGATCATCGGTCTCAACCTCAATGCCCGCTTCGAGGACCTGCGCCAGGCCGGCACCACGGATGAGTCGGTAGAGCGGGCAACGGTTGAGCTCAAAGGGCTGGGTGAGCACGCCGCCATCTATATCGGTGGAAACCTGATCATGGACCGGGTCACTTACGATGAGGTGAACGATGTCTACACCATCACTGGCCTGACCCAGGATGAACTCGACCAGTTGGGCTTCGTCCAGGCAGCGGGTGATATCAACAACCTGCAGGTGCGTGCGCGGACCGAGGAGTATGATGAAAGCACAGGCCAGCCTGTTGCCGGCGTCGAACCATCGGATTGGACGCATGGCACTGATGATGTCTGGGCCGGAGCACCAGTCTCCACCAATATCACTGCCCAGTTCGGTACCTCGGGCGCTGATGAACTGCTCTGGACCGGCCAGGGAATCCTTAACGGGCGTGGCGGTGACGATACCGTCCAGCTGCGTTTTGGCGAGAGCCTGGAGGGTTCTGACCTGGCAGCCCACCTGCGCAATATCGAGATGATTGACCTGAGTATCGAGGGAGAAAACCGTATCGAAGGACTGAAGGTCGAGGATGTGCTCGCCATGACCGACGACCGCGATACTCTGAAGATCTTCGGCGATTCAGAGGACGCGGTGAGCCTCGATGATCCGAGTGCGTGGACTCATACAGGGGAGGAAACAGAGGAGGGTAAAACCTTTAATGTCTACGAGGGGGGAGGAGCGACCCTGTGGGTAGAGCAGGGCGTCATCATAGACTAGTCCGAGGATGGTCGGGCAAATGCCCGACCTCCCGTTTCTCTCAACGGATGCTCGGTGTTTCTTTGTCGTATCGTGGGGAGTAGGAGGAGGGCTCTCCCGGCAACGCCGGTTGACCCTCGAACCTCCCCCGCTACTGGCGTAGAATCCCGCCAATGGACATTTCACATCTGCTCAACTCCCTCAATGATGCCCAGCGCCAGGCGGTTACCGCCGCTCCGGGCCAACAGCTGGTGCTGGCCGGGGCCGGCTCCGGCAAGACCCGGGTACTGGTGCACCGCATCGCCTGGCTGGTGGAGGTCGAGAAGGCCTCGCCCTGGAGCATCCTCTCGGTCACCTTCACCAACAAGGCCGCGGCCGAGATGCGCGAGCGCATCGAGCAGTTGCTCGGCATCTCGCCCCGGGGCATGTGGGTGGGCACCTTCCACGGCCTGGCCCACCGGCTGTTGCGCGCCCACTGGCGCGAGGCCGGGCTGGTCGAGCAGTTCCAGATTCTCGACAGTGACGATCAGCTGCGGCTGGTCAAGCGGGTGATCCGCGAGCTGGGGCTGGACGAGAACCAGTGGGCGCCGCGCCAGGCCCAGTGGTGGATCAACGGGCAGAAGGACGAGGGCCTGCGTCCGCAGCACATCCAGCCCGCCGGTGACCTCTACCTGACCACCATGCTGCGCATCTACAGTGCCTACGAACAGGCCTGCGCCCGCACCGGGGTGATCGATTTCGCCGAGCTGCTGCTGCGTTCGCTGGAGCTGTGGCGCGACAACCCTTCGCTGCGCGAGCAGTATCAGGCGCGCTTCCGGCATCTGCTGGTGGACGAGTTCCAGGACACCAACGCCGTGCAGTACGCCTGGCTGCGCCTGATCGCCGGCAGCAATCCCAGCCTGATGGTGGTGGGTGATGACGACCAGTCCATCTACGGCTGGCGCGGCGCGCGGATCGAGAACATCCAGCAGTTCCATCAGGACTACCCGAACGCCGAGTTGATCCGCCTGGAGCAGAATTACCGCTCCACCGCGACCATCCTCAAGGCGGCCAACGCGCTGATCACCAACAACGCCGGGCGCATGGGCAAGGAGCTGTGGACCGAGGGTGACGAGGGCGAGCCGATTGCCCTGTACGCCGGTTTCAACGAGCAGGACGAGGCGCGCTACATCACCGACCGCATCAGCGAGGCGATAGGTCAGGGGCTGGCGCGCAGCGAGATCGCCATCCTGTACCGTTCCAACGCCCAGTCCCGGGTGCTGGAGGAGGCGCTGCTGCGCGCGGCCATTCCCTATCGTATCTACGGCGGCCAGCGCTTCTTCGAGCGCGCCGAGATCAAGAACGCCATGGCCTACATGCGTCTGATCGCCAGCCGCGGCGATGACGGGGCGCTGGAGCGCATCATCAACGTGCCGGCACGGGGCATCGGCGAGCGCACCGTGGAGATCCTGCGCCAGCACGCCCGGGAACAGGATGTGTCCATGTGGCAGGCGGCCTGCGACCTGATCGACCACAAGGGGCTGCCGGGCCGCGCCGCCAATGCGGTACAGGGCTTCATGCAGATGATCGAGGAGCTGGCTGAGCGGGTCGAGGGCGTGCCGCTGTACAGCATGGCCCAGCAGGTAATCGAGCACAGCGGACTGCTGGAATTCCACCGCAACGAAAAGGGCGAGAAGGCCCAGGGTCGGGTGGAAAACCTCGAGGAGCTGGTGTCCGCCGCCCGCGCCTTCGAGAACGAGATGGTCGAGTTCGAGGAGGAGGGCGACGTGCTGCTGGCCTTCCTCGCCCATGCCTCGCTGGAGGCCGGGGAAACCCAGGCCGACCGCTTCGAGGACAGCGTGCAGCTGATGACCTTGCACAGCGCCAAGGGGCTGGAATTCCCGCTGGTGTTCCTCAGCGGCATGGAAGAAGGCCTGTTCCCGCACAAGATGAGTCTGGAGGAGCCGGGCCGGCTGGAGGAGGAGCGCCGGCTGGCCTATGTCGGCATCACCCGGGCCATGCAGCAGCTGGTCATCACCTGGGCGGAAACCCGCCGGCTGTACGGCAGCGAGACCTTCAACAAGCTGTCGCGCTTCGTCCGCGAGATTCCCTCAGAGCTGATCCGCGAAGTGCGTCTGGGCAACCAGGTCAGCCGTCCCTTCGGCCCCGGCCGGGGCAAGGGCGCCATGTTCAGCCAGGAAGCCACCGAGAGCACCGGCTTCGCCCTCGGCCAGCGGGTGGTGCACTCGCTGTTCGGTGAAGGGGTGGTGCTCAACTACGAAGGCCACGGCGCCCAGGCGCGCATCCAGGTCAACTTCGACGATGAAGGCAGCAAGTGGCTGATGGTGGCCTACGCCAAGTTGCAGGCACTCTGACCGGTGGCGATGGGCGGCCCTGATCGGTCGTCCGTTATTGATCCTGATCAGTACCCCGCTGCGGGCGGGGAGTACAGTGGAGAGGATTCTGCTTCTCTGCAGAAGGCTGTTCCCTGTTTCCTGTCAGGAGGTGTTCCATGGCTGAGATGATGAGGGCGGCAGTGTTTGTCGAGCCCGGACGTATCGAGCTGGCGGACAAGCCCATCCCCGATGTCGGGCCCAATGATGCCCTGATCCGCATTACCACCACGACCATCTGCGGCACCGATGTGCATATCCTCAAGGGCGAATACCCGGTTGCCCCGGGGTTGACCGTGGGCCACGAGCCGGTGGGGGTGATCGAGAAGCTGGGCAGCGCGGTCAAGGGTTATCGCGAAGGGCAGCGCGTAATTGCCGGGGCCATCTGCCCGAACTTCAACTCCTACGCGGCCCAGGACGGAGTACCGTCCCAGGATGGCAGCTATCTGACCGCCGATGGCCGCTGCGGTTGCCACGGCTACAAGGCCACCGCCGGCTGGCGCTTCGGCAACCTGATCGACGGCACCCAGGCCGAGTATGTGCTGGTGCCCGATGCCGAGGCCAACCTGGCGCCGATTCCCGATGGTCTGACCGACGAGCAGGTGCTGATGTGCCCGGACATCATGTCCACCGGATTCAAGGGTGCGGAGAATGCCAATATCCGCATCGGCGATACCGTGGTGGTCTTCGCCCAGGGGCCGATTGGCCTGTGCGCCACCGCCGGTGCCCGGTTGCTCGGGGCAACCACCATCATTGCCGTGGACGGCAACGACCACCGGCTGGATATCGCCCGGCAGATGGGCGCCGATGTCACGCTGAACTTCCGCAACTGTGATGTGGTGGACGAGGTCATGCGGCTGACCGGAGGCCGCGGCGCCGATGCCTCGATCGAAGCGCTGGGCACCCAGATGACCTTCGCCCAGGCACTCAAGGTGCTCAAGCCCGGTGGCACCCTGTCCAGCCTGGGGGTCTACTCCGAGGATCTGGTGCTGCCGCTGGATGCCTTCGCCGCCGGTCTGGGCGACCACAGGATCAATACCGCACTGTGCCCGGGTGGCAAGGAACGCATGCGCCGGCTGATGAACGTGGTGGCGTCGAACCGGCTGGATCTGGGCGTACTGGTCACCCACGAGTATGCATTGGATGACATAGTCGCGGCCTACGACCTGTTCGCCCACCAGCGTGACGGCGTGCTCAAGATCGCCATCAAGCCCTGAGCATGCGAAGGCCGGTTCCCCCGGCCTTCGCTTTTCATCTGGTTGCCGCCGATTGGTCAGGCGCGGCACATCCCAGTAGACTCTCCGGTTTCCGCTAACGCTGCAATCCGGAGAGAGTCCGCATGGCCAGACCCCGTTTCCTGCCCGACAACTTCACGCTGTGCCTGGTTGGCGCCATGGCCACTGCCAGTGTGCTGCCGGTGCAGGGCCAGACGGCGGTGGTCTTCGGCTGGATCACCAACCTGGCCATCGGTCTGCTGTTCTTCATGCACGGGGCCAAGCTGTCCCGGGAGGCGATCTGGGCCGGGGCGACCCACTGGCGACTGCATCTGCTGGTGTTTTCCTGCACCTTCATCCTGTTTCCGGTACTGGGGCTGCTGCTCAAGCCGATTCTCGCGCCGCTGATGGGGCACGAGCTGTATCTGGGCATGCTGTTTCTCTGCGCCCTGCCGGCTACGGTGCAGTCCGCAATCGCCTTCACCTCACTGGCCCGGGGTAATGTCGCCGCTGCGGTGTGCAGCGCTGCCACCTCGAGCCTGCTGGGTATCTTCGTCACGCCGCTGCTGGTGATGCTGTTGCTGGGGGCCGATGCGGGCAGCGGCGATACCCTGGACGCCATCGGCAAGATCACCGTGCAGTTGCTGCTGCCTTTCATTGCCGGCCAGATTGCCCGGCGCTGGATCGGTGGCTGGGTGGCCGATAACAAGAACTGGCTGAAGAATGTGGATCAGGGCTCGATTCTGCTGGTGGTATTCGGTGCCTTCAGTGCGGCGGTAGTCGAAGGCCTGTGGCAGACCATTCCGCTGCTGCAGCTGGGTGGGCTGATCCTGGCGTGCTGCATCCTGCTGGCCGTGGTGCTGGTACTGGTGGAGCAGCTGGCGCGGCGGCTGGGTTTCAATACCGAGGACCGCATCACCATCCTTTTCGCCGGCTCGAAGAAGAGCCTGGCGACCGGTGTGCCCATGGCCCAGGTGCTGTTTGCCGGGGGCAGCATGGGGGCGATGATCCTGCCGCTGATGGTGTTCCACCAGATCCAGCTGATGGTCTGTGCGGTGCTGGCCGAGCGTTACGCCCGCGGCCCGGAAACCGAGGTGGCAGAGGCGGTACCCGAGCGCTGAGTGGTCTGAGCCTGGTTCGGTCATCGCTCGGAATAGTGTGGGAGCCCCCGCCCCGGGGGCGAATACTGCCGGCAGCTCGGAGTAGCCGGAAGGTTCAATCGCGCCGGGGGCGACGCTCCTACAGGGGGTGGGGCCAGCCGGGTGGTTTGGTTATCACACCGA
>NZ_FOYD01000007.1:0-28501 GCF_900115905.1 Halopseudomonas formosensis | reverse complement strand
TGGGGCCAGCCGGGTGGTTTGGTTATCACACCGAGTATTGTGGGAGCCCCCGCCCCGGGGGCGAATAGCGCCGGCCGCTCGGAGTGGCCGGAAGGTTCAATCGCGCCGGGGGCGACGCTCCTGCAGACACTCACGGGTTTGCTTTATCTGCCCCGGCGGCTATCGTATCGTCCGGAAAATTCCATTTCTATCAGTGAGATACGTCCATGGCTTTTACCTTTGATGATCTTCAGCGCGCCTGCCAAAGCGAGTGGGACGCCTACATCAGGCATGACTTCGTTCAGCAGCTGGGCAACGGCACCCTGGCCGGGGACGCCTTCCGCCACTATCTGAAACAGGACTACCTGTTCCTGATCCAGTTCGGCCGTGCCTACGCCCTGGCTGCCTACAAGAGCCCGACCCTGGACGACCTGCGTCAGGCCAAGGCCGGGCTGGAGGCCATCATTGGCCTGGAGTTGGGTCTGCATATCGACTACTGCCGCCAGTGGGGCATCTCCGAAGCGGAGCTGCAGGCGCTGCCCGAGGCCCGGGCAACCATGGCCTACACCCGTTACGTGCTGGACACCGGCAACCGCGGTGACCTGCTCGACCTGCATGTGGCGCTGGCCCCCTGTCTGGTCGGCTACGCCCAGATCGGCAAGTGGCTGAGCGAGCGGCCAGAAACGGTACGCGGCGAGGCCAACCCCTATGATCACTGGATCTGCATGTACGAGGGGGCCGAGTTCCAGCAGGCCGCCGCCGCCGAGGAAGCCTGGCTCAACCGCGAGCTGGCGGAGATTTCCCCGCGCCGCTTCGAACAGCTGGTGCGCATCTTCCGCGACGCCACCCGCCTGGAAATCGACTTCTGGGACATGGGTCTGAACCAGCGTATGTAACCTGCTCCGGCCCGGGCAGCGACGCTCTACCCGGGCCCATTCCGCACGCTCCCCGCGGACTCGTCCAAACCTCATGTGAACCTGCGTTGCCCCTTCGCTGTCAATAATTCTGGCTGCGCTTCATACAGCCGTACCCACGCGCCACATCGCGTGATTAGTACTCAACTGACACTGGAGTTCATTATGAGTCTCACGATGAAATCGGTCCTGCTTGGAATGATGGTGCTCTTCATGGCTGGTTGTAACACCATGGAAGGCGCAGGAAGGGATATTCAGCGCGGCGGTGAAGCGCTGGAAGACGCTGCGGAGAGATAAGCGCTGGAAACACTGCCCTGGCCGCCCCCCGGGTGGCCGGTGCCAGCTCCCCATAAACCTGCTGAATACCCCGTCAACTTGGGGTTTGCCCACGTTCCGTCACCCCGCCTACACTCAGTCCCATCGATGGACACGCTGTGCGTGCGCTTCACTTCATTCAGCAGGTAGAGCATGAAAACAAGAATCACCGAACTCTTTGGTATCGAACATCCGATCATCCAGGGTGGCATGCACCATGTAGGCTATGCCGAGCTGGCCTCCGCCGTGGCCAATGCCGGCGGCCTGGGCATGATCACTGCCCTGACCCAGCCCACCCCGGCGGCGCTGGCCGAGGAAATCCGCCGCTGCCGCGAGATGACCGACAAGCCCTTCGGCGTCAACCTGACCTTCCTGCCCTCGGTCAAGCAGCCGGACTACCCGGGCTATATCGAGGCCATCATCAAGGGTGGCGTCAAGGCCGTGGAAACCGCCGGCAACAACCCGCAGAAATGGCTGCCGATCCTCAAGGAGCATGGCATCAAGGTCATCCACAAGTGCACCGCCGTGCGCCATGCGCTCAAGGCCGAGGCCATCGGCTGTGATGCGGTGAGTGTGGACGGCTTCGAGTGTGGCGGTCACCCGGGCGAAGATGATGTGCCCAACTTCATTCTGCTGCCTCGGGCGGCGGAGGAGCTGAGCATCCCCTTTGTCGCCTCCGGTGGCATGGCCGATGGCCGCTCGCTGGTGGCGGCGCTGGCGCTGGGTGCCGAGGGCATGAACATGGGCACGCGCTTCATTGCTACCCGGGAAGCGCCAGTGCATGACAACGTCAAGCAGGCGATAGTGGCGGCCAGCGAACTGGATACCCGGCTGGTCATGCGTCCGCTGCGCAATACCGAGCGGGTAATGAACAACGCCGCTGTCGAGCGCCTGTTGGAAAAGGAAAGACGTCTGGGCGCCAACCTCAAGTTCGAGGATATCGTCGAGGAAGTGGCCGGGGTCTACCCGCGCATCATGAAGACCGGCGAAATGGACGCCGGTGCCTGGTCCTGCGGCATGGTTGCCGGCCTGATCAATGACATTCCCACGGTGCAGGAACTCATCGACCGCATCATGGCCGAGGCGCAAGGCATCATCCGTCAGCGTCTGACTGGCCTGGTCAATGGCTGAGGGGACAGCACATGAGCTTTGATACGCCTCTTTACCTGTGCGGCCCGCTGCGCGAACCGAAACAGATGCTGGCCGATCAGCAATACAGCGGCCATACCTCCATCCACGATGACAACATGGCGGAAAAGCTGGGGTTCCGTGCCGGCCCGATCGAAGGTCCTACGCACTTCAGCCAGTTCGTTCCGCTGCTGGCGGAGATCTGGGGCCGGGACTGGTTCGAGCGTGGCTGCTTCTCCGCGCACTTCCAGAACATGGTGTTCGAGGGCGAGCAGGTGCGTGCCTTTGTCGAGCGCCCGGCACCGGGGGCGACCCGGGTACGCTGCTGGGCGGAAAAGGCCGATGGCACGCCCGTGCTGGAAGCCAGCGCCAGCCTCGGCCCGGATGATGGTCCGTCGCTGCTGGATGAGCGCATGGCCCGACTGCGCCCGCCGGAGCGGCTGGTGATCCTGGCCGACCTGCAGGTGGGCATGCAGGGTGCCCGGGAAGAGCGGGTGCGCATGGATGCCGACCAGCACATGGGGGATCTCTATCCCTTCTCGCTGAACCAGAAGCTGGAACGCATCACCGAGAACTCACCCTGGTACTCCCACGCCGACAGCTCGCCCTGGGGCCGGGCCATCATTCCGCTGGAAATGGTCAGTGTGCTGGCGGAATACAGCAGCAAGCTGGCGGCGTTTCCGGTCAAACAGCCGGTCATCGGCCTGTTTGCCGACCAGGAGATCCGCATGGTCGACGGTCCGCTGTTCGTGGGCGAAGACTATCTGATCAGGCGGGAAGTGGTGGCGCTGTCCGAGAGCAAGCGCACCGAGTCCTACTGGGTGCGTTCGCGCATCTACTCGGCCGACGGCAGCCAGCTGAAGGCGGAAATGCTGCTCAACCACGCCACCCTGAAGCATTCCTACGCGGATTATCCGAAGGACTGAAGCGGCAGGACGAGGGATTTTCCGGCGAGCAGCTGCTCGCCAATCCCGACCTCGGCGGCGTCTGAGCGCCGCCGGGGCATTCAGCTCGGAATGACCCGGGTCCGGCCCCGATCATCAATGGCAACGAAGACGAAGGTGGCTTCGGTCACCTTGCGGCTTTCGTTGTAGCTGTAGTTGTCGCTCCAGACTTCCACCTTGATGGTGATGGAGCTGCGGCCGATATCCTGCACCTGGCAGTGGAAGGCGAGCTGGGCGCCCACCGGTACCGGTACCATGAAGCCCATGCGGTCGATGGCGACGGTGGCCACTCGGCCCCGGGCGATGCGCGCCGCGGTGCTGGTGCCGGCGATGTCCATCTGACCGACCAGCCAGCCGCCGTAGATGTCGCCGAAACTGTTGCAGTCGCGGGGCAGAGCGGTGACTTTCAGCGCCAGCTCGCCCTGTGGAACGGGATCTTGATCAAGGTCTTGCATGAACTACTCTGGATGTCGTTGTAGTTGTTCTGGGGCCCGCCGCGGACGGCCTGCCCTGCTGTAGACCGCAATATTACGGCCCCGGGGGGGCAGCTGCAAGGAATGGCTGACTATCGCCATGCCAGCCACCGGCCGGTTTTATTTCACTGAAACATTCCTGCAACAAAGCGTGGACATAATGACGCCTGTCCTGGGAAGGAGTTGTGCAAGCGGACTTCTGGCGACGACCTCAGGGAGAGTCGGATAGTACTGCTGACCAAAGGTAGTTCACGCTATGTCTAAGGAGACTGGAATGAAAGGTTTGAAGAAACTCGCCGCGGTTGCCATTTCCGGATGTGCCCTGCTGGCGTCCCCGGTGTTTGCCGGCCAACTCAGCGTCAACGGTTCCACCACTGTGCTGCCGATCATGCAGGCGGCGACCGAGGCCTACACCAATGACAACCCCGAGACCACTTTCTCGGTAGCCGGCACCGGCTCCGGTAACGGTATCCGTGCGGTCATCGACGGCATGGCTGACATCGGCATGTCCTCGCGCTGGATCAAGGACAGCGAAGTCAAGCAGGCCCATGAGAATGGCGTTTACATCGTGCCCTTCGCCGTGGCCTCCGACGGTATCGTGCCGGTGGTCCACCCCGACAACCCGGTCAAGGAGCTGACCTCCGAGCAGCTGCGCGGCATCTATAACGGCAGCATCACCAACTGGAAGGAAGTGGGCGGCGAAGACAAGCGCATCGTTTCCATCTCCCGTGACTCTTCCTCCGGTACCTATGGCGTCTGGGTCGATACCGTGCTCAAGGGTGACCGTGTCAGCCCCACCACCCAGCTGCTGCCGTCCAACGGTGCCATAGTGCAGGCGGTTACCAGCAACCGCAACGCCATCGGCTATGTCGGTATCGGTTACCTGAATGACAAGCTGCAGCCGCTGAAGCTGGACGGCGTCGAGCCGAGTCACGACACCGTGCGTGACGGCAGCTGGCCGGTAGCCCGTACCCTGTGGGTATTCACCAACAACTGGCCGCAGGGCGAAACCCTGAAGTTCATCCAGTACGTTCTGCACCCCGAGAAAGGTCAGAAGGCGGTTGAGTCCACCGGTTACGTACCGCTGTACTGAGTGGCGGCCGGAGCTCAAGACGCTCTGCTCCAGCAAGGGTTGTACAGACGCCAGGCCTAGCCTGGCGTTCTGCCTGGCTGAGATTACATCCGAGCCCTCAAACCGAGAGAAAACATGTCAACATCATCGATATCCTCTTTCCAGGCCGCGAAGAAGCCATTGATCAGCAGCCGCACCATGGATCTGCTGGTGCACCTGTTCTTCCTGCTGGTGAGCGCCACTGGGGTGATCATCCTCGGCCTGATCCTCGTGTTTCTGGTCATGGAAGGCCTGCCGATCTTCGACAAGATCTCAGTCACGGACTTCCTGTTCGGCTCGGCCTGGTACCCTACCTACGATCCGCCGGACTACGGCATCTTCCCCATGATTGTCGGCAGCGCCAGCGTGGTGCTGGTGTCCACCCTGATCGCCGTGCCGCTGGGCGTGGGCACCGCCTTCTACCTGGCCGAGATCGCCTCGCCGCGCATGCGTGGCATCCTCAAGCCGGTGATCGAGCTGATCGAAGGTCTGCCGACCGTGGTGATCGGTTTTGTCGGCATGGTGGTGATTGCGCCGCTGCTGCAGAACGTATTCAACCTGGATACCGGCCTCAACGTATTCAACGCGGGGATACTGCTGGCGCTGATGGCGGTACCGACCATTGCCAGTATTGCCGAGGACGCCATCTACAGCGTCCCCAAATCCATGAAGGACGGTGCGCTGGCACTGGGTGCGACCCATTGGGAAACCATCTGCGGGGTGGTCTTTCCCGCTTCCATCACGGGCATCGCCACGGCGGTGGTACTGGGCATCGCCCGGGTCATCGGCGAAACCATGGTGGTGCTGATGGTGGCCGGCGGCGCCGCCATGATTCCCCATTCGCTGTTCGATCCGGTCCGTCCGATGCCGGCCAACATCGCCGCTGAAATGGGCAACGCCGCCTTCCGCAGCGATCACTACCACGCGCTGTTTGCCATCGGTCTTGTGCTGTTCGTGACCACCTTCCTGTTCAACCTGCTGGCGTCCTACTTCGCCAACAAGTATCGCCGTGTCGGGGAGGCCATCTGATGCTGGGTTCGGAAAACCGCAATCGTCGCCGTCGCAATATCCAGAAGGTTGCCTTCGGCATTCTCTGGGCGACGGCCACCCTCAATCTGCTGGCGCTGGTGGGCTTTCTGCTGTTCATCGCGGTCAACGGCATCTCGGCCATCAACTGGGAGTTTCTCAGTGAGATGCCGCGCAACGCCATGACCGAGGGCGGCATCCTGCCGACCATTCTCGGTACCCTGTACCTGAGTCTGGGCGCCATTCTGGTGGCCTTCCCGATCGGTGTGGGCACGGCCATCTATCTCAACGAGTTCGCCAGGGATGGCTTCTGGGTACGCATGATCCGCCAGGGGGTGGTGAACCTGGCCGGTGTACCTTCGGTGGTCTACGGCCTGTTCGGTCTGGCCTTCTTCGTGATCATAATGAAGCTGGGTGTCAGTATCATTGCAGGCTCCCTGACCCTGGCGGCTTTCATCCTGCCGCTGGTGATCGGCTCTGCCGAGGAAGCCTTGCGTGCGGTACCCAGGAACATGCGCCTGGCTTCCCTGGCGCTGGGGGCTACCCGCTGGCAGACCATCTACCGGGTGGTGCTGCCGCCGGCGCTGCCGAGCATGCTCACCGGCCTGATCCTGGGCATCAGCCGTGCCGCCGGCGAGACGGCGCCTATCATGTTCACCGCCGCGGTGTTCTCCACCGCCAAGCTGCCGACCTCGATCTTCGATGAGGTCATGGCAATGCCCTACCACATCTACGTCCTGGCGACCTCGGGGACCAACATCGAAGAAACCCGTCACCTGCAGTACGGCACCGCGTTACTGCTGCTGCTGATCGTGGTGGTGCTCAACCTGTTCGCCATCCTGCTGCGCAACAGGCTGCAGAAGCGCTACAAGTCCAGCACCTGACAGCCACCACTACCGGATACGGGGACACCCAATGAACACTGAGTCGACTATGAATATGCAAACCAGCCTTCCGCAAACGGATAAGATGACTGTTTCCGCCACCACGGCATTGCCGCAGACCGGAGACAGGCTGTCCATGGAAAACGAGACCATCAAGATCCAGGTCAACGACCTCAAACTGTATTACGGCAACGACCAGGCCCTCAAGGGTATCGACATGGTCATTCCCGAGCGCAAGGTCACCGCCTTCATCGGCCCGTCGGGCTGTGGCAAGTCCACCCTGCTGCGCTGCTTCAACCGGATGAACGATCTGGTGGACATCTGCCGCATCACCGGGGAAGTGCTGATCGGCGGCAAGAACATCTATGACCGGGATGTGGATGTGGCCGAGCTGCGGCGCAACGTGGGCATGGTATTCCAGAAGCCCAACCCCTTCCCCAAGACCATCTACGAGAACGTTGCCTACGGCCTGCGCCTGCAGGGCGTGCGCTCCAAGCGGGTGCTGGACGAGGTGGTCGAGCAGTCGCTGCGTTCCGCTGCGCTGTGGGATGAGGTCAAGGACCGCCTGCATGACAACGCCTTCGGCATGTCCGGTGGTCAGCAGCAGCGACTGGTGATCGCCCGGGCCATCGCCATCCAGCCGCAGGTACTGCTGCTCGACGAGCCGGCCTCGGCGCTGGACCCGATCTCCACCCTGAAGATCGAAGAGCTGATCAACGACCTGAAGGACGAGTACACCATCGTCATCGTTACCCACAACATGCAGCAGGCAGCGCGGGTATCCGATTACACCGCCTTCATGTACATGGGCGAACTGATCGAGTTCGGTGATACCAATACGCTGTTCACCAATCCGGGCAGGAAGCAGACCGAAGACTACATCACCGGGCGTTACGGTTAATCCTCTGGGGGCAAGACAATGACGAGAGAAAACGACGGATTCAGCCAGCATATTTCCCAGCAGTTCAACGACGAGCTGGAATCCCTGCGCACGCGCCTGCTGGAGATGGGCGGCCTGGTGGAAAAGCAGGTCTACGATGCGGTCACCGCGCTGATCGAGGCGGACGGCAAGCTGGCGGAAAAGGTGCGCGAGAACGACAACGCCACCAACGCCATGGAGCGGCAGATCGACGAGGAATGCATGCGCATCCTCGCGCGCCGCCAGCCTGCCGCCAGCGACCTGCGCCTGGTGGTCAACATCAGCAAGATCATCGTCGATCTGGAGCGCATCGGCGATGAGGCTTCCAAGATTGCTCGTCGCGCCCTGCAGCTGATCGAGGAAGGCCAGGCGCCCCGCGGCTATGTGGAGTGCCGCCACATCGGCTACCACGTGCACAAGATGGTGCAGCAGTCACTGGACTCCTTCGCTCGTTACGACAGCCGACAGGCGCTGGAGGTGGCCCAGGAAGACAAGATCGTCGACCGCGAGTACAAGACAGCGATGCGCGAGATGGTCACCTACATGATGGAAGATCCGCGCTCGATCAGCCGGGTGCTGAACATCCTCTGGGTACTGCGCTCACTGGAACGGGTCGGCGACCACGCCCGCAACGTCGCCGAGCATGTCATCCATATGGTGGAAGGTACCAACGTGCGCCACCTGAGCCTCAAGCGCATGGCCGAGGAGGTCGGCAGGTCGGGGCGGAGCTGAGGCCTCCCATCAGTCCCCCAGACTCGCCGGGAGGCGGGCAAAGAAAACCCCGGTCGGGTAAGCCCGACCGGGGTTTCTTTTTGTTACGGGACTTACGCGGAAATCGGTGTGCGCCAGTCGTCGGAACCGGAGGTCCCGGACACTTCATGGGTCCAGATGATCTTGCGGTAGGTGAAGTACACGTCTTCCAGGTGGGTGAAATGGGACAGTGACGGGTCCTGGCAGTTGGGCATGCGCGACTGCACGTCGACGATGATGGCGTCTTCCAGCTCGATGGTGAAGTAGTGCTCCTGGGTGCCGGTGGCGGAGGTGCGGTACCACTCCAGACGGCACTTGTTCAGCCGCTCGCCGGAGGTCAGGGCATTGAACAGCAGCGGGGAGGACTTATCGAAGACCTTGGTGATCATCAGCGGCTTGTGGACGCGCTGACCGGTGGGCTGGCCGGACTGGGGGTCGCGGGGGATGATGACCTGGTGATCAAAGGCCTGCACCAGGATCTGGTCTTCGTGACCTTCCTGGAAGATGTTGCCCACCGAGTCTTCGGTAAAGGTGCCGGCGGTGATCAGGCCCTGTTTGGTGCCTTCGATGGTCATGTACGCGGGTGTTGGCATGGTGCTCTCCTTGACGGTTGATGGGAGCGGCTCAGCGCTCCCGTGAACCGGAAAGGAGCAATAGCTGTGCCACGCCAGGAGATTTCCATACGAAACAAGGGCTTGCGATTTTTTCCGGGGCCGGTGCAGCTCAGGTTCGGAGAAACCGTGAACGGGTCAACGGGGCAGTGTGCAACTTCCTGCGCAGCGCTGGCAGGATATGGCGCAGACGGATCCTGATCAGGCGGCATCGGGGGCAGGCGGCCTTGTCCACAGGGTTATCCACAGCGGCTGGGCAACAAGCTGCGCAGCGTAAAACCTGGAGCCGGAAACGAAAACACCCCGCGACCACAGGGCCCGCGGGGTGCTTTTCGGAGGATACCGACGCTTACTTGAGAGTCAGGATCCACTCGGCCAGCTGGGTGGCCTCTTCGTCGGTTACCGCGTTCGGCGGCATGGGGATCGGGCCCCAAACACCGGTGGAACCGTTCTTGATGTGACCGGCCAGCAGCTCGGCGGC
The DNA here is from genome assembly GCF_900115905.1 of Halopseudomonas formosensis. Taxonomy (GTDB): domain Bacteria; phylum Pseudomonadota; class Gammaproteobacteria; order Pseudomonadales; family Pseudomonadaceae; genus Halopseudomonas; species Halopseudomonas formosensis. The sequence goes on along the minus strand of NZ_FOYD01000007.1, from coordinate 18,966 downwards.
ACCTTCCTGATCGGCGTACTTGGCCGCGACTTCCTTCAGTGCCGGACCGACCAGTTTGGTGTCGATGGCGTGACAGGCAATGCAGGGCTTGCTCTTGAACAGGGCTTCGTCAGCGTTGGCAGTGTGAGCTGCAGTCAGCGCGGCAACGGCGACCAGCGGCAACAGGTAGAGTTTCATGGTGTATCCTCGAAAGGCTAATCGGAAGAGCAGATCCTGCTTGTCACGAAAAACTCTTCGCTGCAGGTATGATCACAAAATGGCTCACGCGGGCCATTTATTCAAGTGGCAAATGAGCCCACAACAAGAATGTGGAATTGAACTTTGTTATTTGAGTATGTCGCGATACATAAATAGAATATGTCCCGAGCAGGTCGCTGTGGCAATCTGAATGACCACCGACCCCTACCCGAGTAATGGAGACTACATGGAAATCGCATCCTACAACAACAATTGGAGCTATCCCACCAACGTACGTGTAGGCGCGGGCCGTCTGCAGGAGCTGGGCAAGTGCTGCAGGCAGCTGGGCATGCAGGCTCCCCTGCTGATCACCGATCCGGGCCTGGCTTCGTTGCCGATCGTGGAGCAGGCACTGCAGGTCTGCCGGGACGCCGGTCTGCAGGTCGGGCTGTTCAGTGCGGTGAAGGGCAACCCCACCGGCACCAACGTTCTGGATGGTGTGGCTGCGCTGAAGGCCGGCAACCATGACGGGGTCATCGCCTTCGGCGGCGGCTCGGCCATCGATGCGGCCAAGACCGTCGCCCTGGTGGCCCACCAGGAAATCTCCCTCTGGGAAGCCCGCAACCCGGCCAATGTGGATGCGTCGCGCATGCTGCCTGTGGTGGCCGTTCCCACCACCGCCGGTACCGGCTCTGAGGTGGGTAATGCTGCGGTGATCACCGACGAGGAAAATCACACCAAGCGCATCATCTTCCATCCGCGGATGCTGCCTGCCACCGTGATCCTGGATCCCGAGCTGACCCTGGGGCTGCCGCCGAAGCTGACCGCGGCCACCGGTATGGATGCGCTGGCGCACAACCTGGAAGCCTTCCTGGCCCCCACCTACCATCCGATGGCCGAGGGCATTGCGCTGGAGGGCATGCGTCTGGTCAGGGAGTATCTGCCGCGAGCGGTGCGCAACGGCCAGGATATCGACGCACGCCTGCAGATGCTGGTTGCCTCGAGCATGGGCGCCACCGCGTTCCAGCGCGGACTGGGGGCCATCCATGCCGTTTCCCATAGCGTCGGGGCTCTGTATGACTCTCACCACGGCCTGCTCAATGCCATCGTGATGCCCTATGTCCTGCAGATGAATCGTCCGGCCATCGAGGCGGAGACGGCCCGTGCTGCCCGTTATCTGGGGCTGCCGCACACGGACTTCAACGGCCTGCTGGACTGGGTGCTGGATCTGCGTGCGGAGCTGGAGTTGCCGCACACTCTGGCCGAGATCGGTGTGGATGACAGTCGTGCCGACCTGATCGGCGAGATGTCGGTGAAGGATGTGACCTCCCGCACCAACGCCCGCCAGCTCGACGCCGGCGAGTATCGCCAGCTGTTCCTCAACGCCCTGACCGGCAAGCTGTAATCACCAGGGAGGTGATGCCAGGCATCACCTCCGCTCCCCTTTCCAGGCATTATCCGGCGCGCCGGTGCTGGGTTTCCGACATCAGTCTGCGCTAAGCTTGGCCGGTAACTGATTGAGAGAAGCTTCATGGCTAAAGTGTCGGCGCTGGTGGTGGATGATGCGCCCTTCATCCGGGATCTGATCAAGAAGGCCCTGCGCAGTCACTTTCCCGGTCTGCAGATCGAGGAGGCGGTGAATGGCAGCAAGGCGCGGCAGTTGCTCGCCCGCACATCCTTCGACCTGATCCTGTGCGATTGGGAAATGCCCGAAATGAGCGGGCTGGAACTGCTCGAGTGGTTCCGCGGCCAGCCGGGTCAGCAGAAGACACCCTTCATCATGGTCACCAGCCGTGGTGACCGGGACAACGTGGTTCAGGCCATTCAGGCCGGTGTCAGTGACTACGTAGGCAAGCCCTTCAGCAATGAACAACTGATTTCCAAGGTGAGCAAGGCGCTGCACAGGGTCGGCAAGCTGGAGCTGCTGCGCAGTCGCCCGGTGCAGACCAGCGTCGGGCATGCCCAGGAATCCGTGAGTGCCCTGCTTGGCTCCCGCCAGTCCTCAGCCCCCGCCACCACGGCACGCCCCGGCGCCGGTGCGCAGGAAGATCATCGGGAAGTGCAGCTGCGCTCCCCGGTACGGGCTCAGCTGCGCCTGGCCGAGGTGCAGCTGCCCTGCGTCATCCGCCGCCTGAGCCTGCGTGATGCGCAGTTGCTGGTGCGACGCAACGAGCGGCTGCCTTCCCTGTTCGAGAGCGCGGTGCTGGATATGGAGCAGGGTGACGAGGATGCTGTGGTGCGCATCAATGGCTACCTGCACGCCCTGTCGGCGCTGGAGGATCGGCTGGAAAGCGAGTGGGTGCTGGTGACCATACGTTTCGTCGATCAGGACCCCGCCAAGCTGGAAAGCCTGTCGCTGCTGATCGCTGCGGCGGGGTGATCAGGATGGATCCAGCAGGCGCTCCGGTGGAAACACGCAGGTAAAGGTACTGCCCTGGCCGGGGGAGCTGCTGATCTGCAGCGAGCCCTGATGTCGCATCATCACATGCTTGACGATGGCCAGTCCCAGACCGGTGCCGCCGGTGGTGCTGTTGCGGCTGGAATCCACCCGATAGAAGCGTTCGGTCAGCCGGTGCAGATGTTCCCTGGGAATGCCCGGCCCGTTGTCCGCTACGCTCAGGCGCGCACCCTGGTCGTCCCGTGACCAGCTGATGTGAATGCGGCCCCCGTCCTGGGTGTACTTCACCGCGTTGTAGACCAGATTGGAGATGGCGCTGCGCAGCTCCGTCTCGAGCCCCTTGAGTGTCGCCGGGCTGGTAATCTCCAGGGTGATCTCATGCCGGCGCTCGCCGGACAGGGCCAGGGCGTCCTTGCGGATCTCGGTCAGCATGCGGTCGATAGCGACCGGCCTCTCCTCGATCCGCACATCGGAGGTTTCCAGGCGGGACAGCATCAGCAGGTCATTGAGCAGACTCTGCATGCGGCTGGCCTGATGCTGCATCTGCTGCAAGGGCCGTATCCAGCGGGACTGCGGTTCTGCGGCATTGTCGAGCATGGTTTCCAGATAACCTACCAGCACCGTCAGGGGGGTGCGCAGTTCGTGGGAGACGTTGGCCACGAAGTCCTTGCGCATCTGCTCCAGGTTATGCAGTCGGGTGATGTCGCGGACCAGGATCAGGCGTTCGCCATCACCATAGCGGGTGATGTCGTACTGCAGCCAGGTCGTGATGCTCAGCGGAGACTGGATGTTCAGCGGCTCGCGGTAATCGGTCTGCTCGAAATATTCGACAAAGCGCGGATCGCGCAGCAGGTTGTGCACATGCTGGCCGCTGTCAGGCGCGCGCAGCCCCAACAGCTGCTCTGCGGCATGGTTCCACCAGGTCAGATGACCTTCCTGATCGAGCATCACCACCCCGTCGCGCAGGGCTGCGGTGGAGGCCTGAATGCGCGCTATGATGGCCTCAAGGCGAGCCCGGGCGCGTTGATCACGGCGCTGCATGCGGTAGACTTCGTCGAACACAAGGCCCCAGGCGCCCCTGGCCTCCGGTGGCGGTTCCCCGGATGACTCATTCAGCCAGGACTGCAGACGCCGGGCCTGCCACAGGGTGTAGGCCAGGTACAGGGCCAGGCCCGTGACCAAGGCCCAGGCCGGCTGGCCCAGGATCAGGCCAGCGATCAGACAAGGTACCAGCACCCAGAGCAGGCCGCCTGTGATCGAAATGAGCCAGTTCGTTTTCACCTGTGCATTCCTTTTCCCGGGTGAGCCTGCACGGCTGGAGAATCAGACCTTGGTGGAAAAGCGGTAGCCGGTGCCTCGGACCGTCTGCACCAGGCCATCGTAGGGGCTGCCCAGTGCTTTGCGCAGGCGGCGGATATGCACATCAACGGTACGCTCCTCGACATAGACGTTGCCGCCCCAGACCTGGTCCAGCAGCTGACTGCGGGTGTATGCGCGCTCCTGGTGGGTCATGAAGAACTGCAGCAGGCGGTACTCGGTGGGGCCGATCTCCGCAGGAGTGCCGTCGATGGTTACCCGATGGCTGACCGGATCCAGGCACAGACCACCGACCTCGATGGGTGTTTCATCGTCCAGGGCGCCGGCACGGCGCAGCACGGCCTTCAGGCGGGCGACCAGCTCCCGGGGGGAGAAGGGCTTGGTAATGTAGTCATCAGCGCCGACTTCCAGTCCCTGGACCTTGTTGTCCTCCTCGCCCTTGGCGGTGAGCATGATGATGGGGATGTCGCTGGTCAGCTCGTCACGTTTCAGGCGCCGCGCCAGCTCGATGCCGCTGGTGCCCGGAAGCATCCAGTCCAGCAGGATGAGATCGGGACGCGAGTCGATGATGGCGGCGTGGGCCTGCTGGGTGTTTTCCGCTTCCAGGCAGTGGTATCCGGCCATCTCCAGCGCAACGGCAATCATCTCCCGGATCGGGGCTTCGTCGTCAACTATCAGTATGGTCTTGTCTGCCATGGTGCTCCATCCAGTTGCATGTCTGACCTACCGATTAGATAACACTTTTATTGCAGTTGTATGACTCCGCCCCGCCGGGCCCTTCAGCCCAGATGGAAATGCAGCGCCAGACCGGCGAACAGCAGCATGCCGCTCCAGTGATTGGACAGGAAGGCGGCCAGGCAGGCCTGGGGCTCGCGCTCGCGGATCAGCCAGTGCTGCCAGACAAAGCTCAGCAGCATCGCCAGCATGCCCAGATAATAGTAGAGCCCCAGGGAAAAGCGGCTGCCCACCAGCAGCAGGCACAGCAGGGTCAGCCCCTGCAGCAGGCCGACCATCAGCCGGTCCGCCTCACCGAACAGGATGGCGGTGGACTTGACCCCGATCAGCAGGTCGTCCGGACGGTCGCACATGGCGTATTCGGTGTCGTAGGCCACGGTCCACAGCAGGTTGGCGATGTAGAGTATCCACAGCGCCATCGGCAGCTCGCCGGACTGGGCGGCGAAGGCCATGGGAATGGCCATGGAATAGGCGGCTCCAAGCACCACCTGGGGGTAGAAGGTGAAGCGCTTGCAGAACGGATAGACGGTAGCCAGGGCGACCGCGACCAGGGACAGCTTGAAGGTCAGCAGGTTGGTCAGCAGCAGCAGCGAGGCGCTGAGGGCAACCAGGATGGCGAAGGTGATCAGGGTCTCGCGGGCGGTAACCCGGCCGGTGGCCAGGGGGCGGTTGCGGGTACGACTGACATGGCCGTCGACCTTGCGGTCGGCGAAATCGTTGATGGCGCAGCCGGCCGAACGCATCAGCACCACGCCCGCCACGAATACCGCCAGCAGCACCGGGTCGGGGAAACCGTCGGCGGCCAGCCAGAGAGCGCACAGTGTGGGCCAGAGCAGCAGATAGATGCCGATCGGGCGGTCCAGACGCATCAGTTGGATGAAGTCGATGGCCCGCGGGTGGAGGCGGGTCAGGGGTTTGATCAGCAGGCCGGTCACAATGGTCTCCAGGAAACGGGGTGATTGATCAGGCCGGGCGCGGCCAGCCGGGAAGAAAGACTTCACACACCAGCAATTGCAGACGTTCGCTGCGAAACCGCGAGCGCCGGGCCCAGCAGCCTTCGGTGCGCCGGGGCGCGGGCAGCCAGGCGGCGGGGTAAAGGCTGATCTCGATCGGCTCACGCTGGATGCGCGGGTCGCTGAACAGCAGCTGACCGAGACTGCGACTGCCGAGGTTCTCCAGGTGTACCCCGGCGGCATTGAATGCCTGCAGATCGGCGACCGTGCGAGCGAACACCCGAGGTGCACCCGCCGTGTGCAGCAGTACCTCGCGTACCCACAATGGCTGGCCAGCGTCCAGGCCCAGTGCTGCGGCCTCGTCCGGGCGTGCCGGCTGGTGTTCCTGCAGCAGAACCTCGACCCGGAAATCGTCCTGCCCCGCGGCCATCAGCCGACGGGTCAGGGAGCCCTCATCGCACAACCAGTCGAACAGCAGGCCGTCCGGTCTGCGTGGGTGGGTCGGTGCCGGGTGCCAATCGGGAAACATGAACAAACTCTGCAAATGGTGTGGTGATCGAACGCAGAGGGTAGCACGATTGCGGGCGCAGACGCTCACCGTGCCGGGTGGCGGAGTCGCCCTCGCGGGGTTACCCTGTGAGTGGATACTTGAGGAAAGGCGACTCATGAGCAGGTGGCAATGCATTGTCTGTGGCTTCATCTATGATGAGGCCGAAGGTTGGCCCGAGGATGGGATCGCGCCCGGAACCCGCTGGGAGGATGTTCCCGAGGACTGGCAATGTCCCGATTGCGGGGTGGGAAAGGAGGATTTCGAACTCATCAGCCACGATTCGGGTTGAGACATTCTTGGCTTTTCGAGCGAAATAGGCGATAAACAGCAGTTGTCAGCCGGGTTTTGGCTGGCGCCGGTGAGCGAGTCGTGCGATGCTGTGCGAACTCGACAGCCGCAAGCCAGGTACGGCAGGCTGGGTTTAGCAGTGCTGCGGAGGCAGCGTAAAACAAAAACAACACATAGTGAGGCTTTATATGCGTAAACCGGAACTCGCAGCGGCAATTGCCGAAAAGGCTGACCTGAGCAAGGAGCAGGCTAACCGCGCGCTGAACGCGATTCTCGATGAAATCACTCAGGCACTGAGCCGCAAGGATACCGTTACCCTTGTCGGATTCGGCACCTTCATGCAGCGTCACCGTGGCGCCCGTACCGGCAAGAACCCGCAGACCGGCGAGCCGGTCAAGATCAAGGCGAGCAATACCGTCGCCTTCAAACCCGGCAAGGGGCTGAAAGACTCGGTTAACTGATCGACAGGCCGGGGGCTCAGCGCCCCCGGCGTTCAGACCTTGCGTTCCGAGCCGAGCCGGAATTCGTTGACCAGTTTGCGCAATGCGTCCCGCGCGTCCAGTACCTTGTCTACCGCACGTTCCGCCTGCTCCGGTGTGAGTCCGAGGCGGTCGAATAATGCCTGCGGCTTGTCCATCACCGGCCCGCTGCCCAGCTCCCTGTCACGCAGCAGGGCCAGGCTCAGATAGACCAGATTGGCGTACTCATGGTGCTCACCGTCATAGTGCGGATCATGCTGGTGGCGGATGGCAGTGCATATCTCCAGCGGCATGTCCCAGTAGCGCATCAGCCAGCTGCCGATCTGATCCCGATTGACCCCGAGCAGATGCTGATCCACCAGCCAGGCCGGCACGTGGGGGTTGGCCTCCATATGTCGGCAGATGAGCTGGAAATGCGGCGGGAAGATATAGGCCAGCAACAGGTAGCCGAAGTTGTGCAGCAGCCCGGCCAGATAGCTCAGGCCCAGTTCGGGGCGGCGCTCCCGCGGTACCAGGCGGGCCAGACCTTCGATCACCGCCGCGGTGTAGATGGCCTGCTCCCAGTACGGGGTGGTACGTTCCGGGGCATCCTTGGGCACGCTGAAGGTCTTGCCCAGCGCCAGTCCTATGGACAGGTTGAGTACCAGATCGAACCCCAGGACCCGGACGATGGCGTCCTCCACCGAGCGTATCCTGCCGGGGGCGGCGTAGTAAGACGAAGAGGCCCAGCTGACCACCTGGGCGGCCAGGCTGGGGTCGGTCTCGACCACGTCGGTCAGCTGCTGCACGGTGATGTCGGGTTTCACCCGCAATGCCATGATCCGCTGTGCGGTGCTCGGCAGCGGTGGCACTTCTATGGTTTCCTCGAGCCGCTGACGCATGCGCAGGGCGGTGAAGTTCTTCACCGCCGTGTTGATATCTTCGCTGTCCTGCTCCGGATCCTCGGCGCTGCAATGGATGCTGTTCAGGGGTACGGCGAAGGAGGCGGCCGTTGCCGAGGCCGCCAGGGCCCGCAGGGCCTGATTGTCCAGCTCCAGACACCAGCCGGACAATCCGGCGGGCAGCCACACCCTGGGTTGATTCAGCAGGCTCTGCTCGATCATGCAGGGCGCATCCACCAGCATGGGCAGCCCGGGGAGGTAGGTGAGCTGGTACTGCGTCAGGATCTGCTGCAGCTGCTTGTCACGTACCGGCTGCAGGGGACGGTCGCTGAGCTCGCTCAGTCGGCGCAGATCCAGCAGATGATCGGAGGGAATCAGGGTGAGCAGGGCGCCCTGGCTGTCGGAGAGCAGGCAGGCCTCTATGCACTGGCCGGCAGCACCGGCTTCATGAAGTGGGCGCAGCTGATAGGCAATGGCCTGGCGCTGCAGCTGTTTTTCCAGCAGGTCCGGCAGGGTGGCGTGGGCTATCATCGTGCGTCCTTCTCCGAATGGGGCTGGGTCGATCTTAGCATGCGGCAATGACGCCGGTTCATACCTGGGCAAACTGTTGTCCATGGGCGAGCCAGCGGTCGATGATGGCGGCTGCCCGCTGTGGGTGGCGCTCGCCGATATCGGCGGCAGCCTGCTGCACCAGCGGCAGCAGATCGGCATCGCGGACCAGATCGGCGACGCGGAACTGCACCAGCCCGGTCTGACGGGTGCCCAGCACCTCACCGGGGCCGCGCAGTTCCAGATCCTTCTCGGCAATCACGAAGCCGTCCGAGCTTTCGCGCATGATACCCAGGCGCTCCCGGCCCAGTGCCGACAGGGGGGCCTGATACAGCAACACGCAGTGACTGGCGGTGCTGCCCCGGCCGACCCGGCCGCGCAGCTGGTGCAGCTGGGCCAGGCCCAGGCGCTCGGGGTTCTCGATGATCATCAGGCTGGCGTTGGGTACGTCCACCCCCACCTCGATCACCGTGGTGGCCACCAGCAGGTGCAGATCGCCTTCCTTGAAGGCCTGCATGATCTCCGCCTTCTCGGCGGCCTTCATGCGGCCGTGAATCAGGCCGATGGACAGTTCCGGCAGGTGCTCGCAGAGGTTCTGCCAGGTGACCTCCGCCGCCTGGGCCTGCAGCTGCTCGGATTCCTCGATGAGGGTACACACCCAGTAGGCCTGACGACCCTCCTTGCAGCCGGCGCGTACCCGCGCGATGACTTCTTCCCGGCGGCTGTCGGAGACCAGTACCGTGTTGATCGGCGTACGGCCCGGGGGCAGCTCGTCGAGGATCGATGTGTCCAGATCGGCGTAGGCGCTCATCGCCAGGGTCCGCGGAATGGGCGTGGCGGTCATGATCAGCTGGTGGGGGGAGAAGCGTCCGGCGGCGCCCTTGTCGCGCAGGGCCAGCCGCTGCTGCACACCGAAGCGGTGCTGCTCGTCGATGATCGCCAGGCCCAGATTGTGGAACTGCACCTCGTCCTGGAACAGGGCATGGGTCCCGACCACCATGGCCGCTTCGCCGGTGGCAATCATCTGCAACTGGTTGGCCCGGGCCTTGCCCTTGAGCTTGCCGGCCATCCAGGCCACAGAGATGCCCAGCGGCGCGAACCAGCGCTGAAAGTTGTTGAAATGCTGCTCGGCGAGGATCTCGGTGGGAGCCATGAGGGCTACCTGCCAGCCGGCTTCCAGTGCCTGCAGCGCAGCCAGGGCAGCGACCACTGTCTTGCCGGCACCCACATCACCTTGGACCAGGCGCAGCATGGGGCTGGCCTGCTGCAGATCGGCACGGATCTCTTCGGCCACACGCTGCTGGGCGCCGGTCAGGGGGAATCCCAGCTGCTCGATATAGGCCCGGGCCAGCTCGCCGCTGGCCTGCATTACCGGTGCCCGGTGCGTGCGTACCTCGGCACGCAGGCGGCGCATGGTCAGCTGGTGGGCAAGCAGCTCCTCGAAGGCCAGCCGATGCTGGGCCCAGTGCCGGCCTTCCTCCAGGGCCTGCAGGTCCACATCCGGCGGCGGACGGTGTAGGATGCGAATGGCCTCGCGCAGCGGCGGCATGCGGTACCGGGCCACCAGATCCTCGGGCAGCAGCTCCTGCAGGCTGTTGCCCTGGGCCAGCCAGCCCAGGGCCCCTTCGCTCAGCGCCCGCAGTCGCTGCTGCGACAGGCCCTCGGTGGCCGGATAGATGGGCGTCAGGGTGGTGTCCACCGGCGCGGTCTGCGGCTTGTCCAGACTCTGCAGTTCCGGGTGGTAGATCTCCAGCCCCGAGGCGCCCGGTCGCACCTCGCCATAGCAACGCCAGCGACTGCCCCGTTGCAGGCTGGCCTTGAGCGCGGCGCTGAAGTAGTAGAAACGCAGGCTCAGGGTGCCGCTGCCGTCCTGAATGCGGCACAGCAGGCTGCGCCGGCGCCCCATGACCACATCCGCGGCGACCACCACGCCCTCGATCACAGCGTCCAGGCCGGGGCGCAGGGCGCCTATGGGGGTGACGCGGGTGCGGTCCTGGTAGCGCAGCGGCAGATGGAAGAGGACATCTTCCACGCTGCGCAGACCCAGACGGTTGAGCTTCTCTTCCAGTGCCGGGCCGATGCCCTTGAGCACCGTCAGTGACGTGTGTCCGGCGCTCGCCTGCATTGTCTCAGCCCTTGGTCGCAGGCGTTCCGATCGAGCACAGGCGGATCGAGTCGCTGAGCAGGTCCACCGCCTTGGGCCGGGGGAAGCTGGCGCGCCAGGCGAGGGCCACTGTACGGAAGGGCACCGGTGCCTTGAACGGCTTGGTCAGCAGCAGATCGGAGCTGTAATAGCGGTCATCCGTTGCAGACATCGGCAACACGGTCATACCCATGCCCGAGGCCACCATGTGACGGATGGTTTCCAGGGAGCTGGATTCGATGGTGGTGTGCTTGCTCTGGTCGTCATTGCGCCGGGTGGTGGGGCAGGCTTCCAGTACCTGTTCCCGGAAGCAGTGGCCTTCGCCGAGCAGCAGCAGAGGATTGTCATCCAGATCGTCGAGGCTGACATGGCTGCGCGATGCCCAGGGGTGATCAGCGGGAATCAGCAGGCTGAAGGGCTCGTCATACAGCGGCTTGGTGAGGATGTCCGGCTCGTTGAACGGCAGCGCGACTATGATGGCGTCCAGTTCCCCGTTGCGCAGTTTGTCGCGCAGGTTGTGGGTGTAGTCTTCCTCGATGTACAGCGGCATCTGCGGCGCGACCCGGTGCAGCTGGGGAATCAGGTGCGGGAACAGGTAAGGCCCTATGGTGTAGATGGCGCCCACCTTGAGCGGTGCGGACAACTGGTCCTTGCCGGCACTGGCCAGTTCGCGGATGGTCATGGCCTCCTCCAGCACCCGTTGGGCCTGGGCCACGATCTTCTCGCCGATCGGGGTCACCCGCACTGCGCTCTTGGTGCGCTCGAACAGCAACACCCCCAGTTCCTCCTCCAGCTTCTTCACGCCGACGCTGAGGGTGGGCTGGGATACATGGCAGCGCTCGGCAGCGTGGCCGAAATGCTGTTCCTGGGCGAGGGTCACTATGTAACGGAGTTCGGTCAGGGTCATGTCGTATACTGCTCGCTTGAAATTTTTCACCAAGCATAACGGGTTGCTTGATAGAGGAAAACAATCAGGATGAAACATCTGGTTATTGCAGGTTGTGGGGACCTGGGCGTGGTCCTGGGACAGCGCATGCTGGAGCAGGGCTGGCAGGTCAGTGGCCTGCGCCGGGATCCTTCGGTGCTGCCGGAAGGCTTCGGCCGCATCGCCGCGGATCTGACCGACGCCCAGCGCCCGGCCGACTGGCCGGCCGGGGTGGACTATCTGGTCTACTGCCCCGCTGCCGGGCGCCGCGATGCGGACCTGTACCGCCGCCTGTACGTCGAAGGCCTGCAGCATGTGCTGGGCTGGCTCAGGAACAGCCGCCAGCCGCCGCGCCACCTGCTGCAGGTATCCAGTACCGCCGTCTATGGCCAGAGTGCCGGCGAATGGGTGACCGAAAACAGCGCCGCACTGGCGGATACACCCACTGCGCCGGTGCTGATCGAGGCCGAGGATGTGGCGCTGCGCAGCGGTATCCCGGCATCGGTAGTACGCCTTGGCGGTATCTACGGACCGGGTCGCACGCGGCTGATCGAGCAGGTGCGCAATGGTCTGCATGTGCCGGCCGAGCCGGTGCAGTACACCAACCGCATCCACCGCGATGATGCTGCCGGGCTGCTGGCCCATCTGCTGCTGCAGGCGGACAAGCGCGAGCTGCTGGCGCCCTGTTATCTGGGCGTGGATGACGAGCCGGCGCCGCTGCATGAGGTGGCGCAGTGGCTGGCGGAGCGATTGGGGGTGGCGCTGCTGGATGAGGGGGTGACGGCCAATCGGGTCGGCAGCAAGCGCTGCAGCAATGCACTGGCACGGGAGTCCGGCTGGGTACCGCAGTATCCGAGTTACCGGGAAGGCTATTCGAGCATGCTGGGCTAGGAAGCGGAAGGGAAGCGCCGCGCGGGGCGGCGCAGGAGGGCGGGCAGAGCCCGCCCCCTGGTCTCAGCCGAGGACCAGAATGCCGTCCATTTCGACCGGCACGCCCTTGGGCAGCGCGGCCACGCCGATGGCGGCGCGGGCGGGATAGGGCTGTTCGAAGTAGCGTCCCATGATCTCGTTGACCTTGGCGAAGTTGTTCAGGTCGGTGAGGAAGATGTTCAGCTTGACGATGTCCTGCAGCTTGCCACCAGCGGCTTCGGCCACCAGGGCCAGATTGTCGAACACGCGGCATACCTGGGCTTCAAAGCCCTCGACCACTTCCATGGTCTGGGGATCCAGCGGGATCTGGCCGGACAGGTACACAGTGTTACCCACCTTGATGGCCTGCGAGTAGGTACCGATCGCGGCCGGGGCGTGTTCACTGGTGATGACTTGCTTGTTCATGAAGGTCTCCATTGGGTTCAGTTCTTCAAGCGGGTGATCCGCACTACCCCCTGCAGGGCGCGGATACGCTTGATCAGTTGCGAAAGATGCAGTCGACCGCGTACGCGCAGCGCCAGCTGCACCACGCTGATCTTGCCGTCGCGTTCGTCAACGCTGATCTTGTCGATGCTGGCGTCGGCGACGGTGATACTGGTCGCCAGCTGGGCGATGATGCCGCGCTGATGTTCCAATTCGACCCGCAGTTCCACAGTGAATTCGCCACTGACGTTCTTGTCCCAGGTCAGATGCAGGATCTTCTCGCTGTTACCCCGATGTTCGGCCAGGTTGCTGCAGGTCTCCTGGTGGATGACCATGCCCTTGCCGCTGGTGATGAAGCCGACGATGGGGTCGCCGGGAATCGGGTTGCAGCAGCGTGCAAAACTGACCACCATTCCTTCGGTGCCACGGATTGCCAGTGGCGCTTCTTCGCTGCTCGGTTGCTGGGCCGTCGCCTCGCTTCTCACCGAGGCTTCCACCTCGGCCGGTGCATCGTTGCTCAGCAGGCGACGGGCGGTGACATAGGCCATGCGGTTGCCCAGGCCGATGTCCGCCAGCAGGTCTTCCAGGGTTGCCATGTCGTAGTCGCGCAACACGCGCTGTATACGTTGCTCGGGTATCTGCTCGAGGCTGGTCTCGAAGCTGACCAGAACCTTCTCCAGTAGCCGTTCGCCCAGGGCAATGGCCTCGGACTGGCGCTGGTGCTTGAGCGCATGGCGGATATTGCTGCGTGCCTTGCCGGTGGTGACAAAGCTCAGCCAGGCCGGGTTCGGCCGGGCGCCGGGCGCAGTGATGATTTCCACGGTCTGGCCGCTCTCCAGAGGTTCGGACAGCGGGGCCAGGCGGCGGTTGATGCGGCAGGCGATGCAGCTGTTGCCGACATCGGTGTGCACCGCATAGGCGAAGTCCACCGGCGTCGAGCCCTTGGGCAGCTCCATGATGCGGCCCTTGGGCGTGAACACGTAGACCTCGTCCGGGAACAGATCGATCTTGACGTTCTCGATGAACTCCAGCGAGCTGCCGGCGGACTGTTGCAGCTCGAGCACGCCCTTGAGCCACTGCCGGGTGCGGGCATGCTGACCGTTGAGCACGTCGTCCTTGGACTTGTACAGCCAATGGGCGGCAATGCCGTTATTGGCCATCTCCTCCATTTCCTCGGTGCGGATCTGGATCTCGATCGGCACCCCGTGCAGACCGAACAGGGTGGTGTGCAGGGACTGGTAGCCGTTGGCTTTGGGAATGGCGATGTAGTCCTTGAAGCGGCCCGGGAAGGGCTTGTACAGACCATGGACCGCACCCAGCACGCGGTAGCAGGTGTCGACCTTGTCGACGATGATGCGGAAGGCGTAGACATCCATGATCTCGTTGAATGCCCGGCGCTTCTCGCGCATCTTCTCGTAGATGCTGTACAGGTGCTTTTCCCGACCCACTACCGTGCCCGGCAGACCCGCGCGCTCCAGACAGGCCTGCAGCGACTCGAGAATCTGGTTGAGCAACTCCTTGCGGTTGCCGCGGGCGTCACGCACGGCCTGGGCGATCATGCGCGAGCGCATGGGGTACATGGCCTTGAAGCCCAGATCCTCGAACTCGGTACTCAGGCTGTGCATGCCCAGGCGATTGGCGATGGGTGCATAGATCTCGAGGGTTTCGCGGGAAATGCGGCGGCTCTTTTCCGGCCTGAGCGCCCCCAGGGTGCGCATGTTGTGCAGACGGTCGGCGAGCTTGACCAGGATTACCCTGATGTCCTGGGCCATGGCCAGGGCCATCTTCTGGAAGTTCTCGGCCTGAGCCTCTGCCTTGCTCTCGAACTTCATCTGGGTCAGCTTGCTGACCCCGTCAACCAGATCCGCGACGGTCTCGCCGAACTGCGCGGCCAATGCTTCCTTGGGGATGCCGGTGTCCTCGATCACGTCGTGCAGCATGGCAGCCATCAGGCTCTGATGGTCCAGGCGCATGTCGGCGAGGATGCCCGCTACCGCGAGCGGGTGGGTGACGTAGGGTTCGCCGCTGCGCCGGGTCTGCCCGTCGTGGGCCTGCTCGGCATAGAAGTAGGCGCGGCGCACCTGATTGATCTGCTCGGGCTCGAGATAGCTCTCGAGCCGGTCGGCGAGTACTTCAATTCCGGACATGCAACCCTCCTGCAGCCTGACGGGCGGGCGATGAGATGCAGATTGCACGGCCATCGTATAGCGTTACTCCGGCAGTTCGGATTCCAGCGAATACAGGGGTTCCTGCTGGTCGTGGAGGGCTTCCTCGGCCATGATCTCGTCGGAAATCAGACCCTCGGCGATCTCGCGCAGGGCAACGACGGTCGGCTTGTCATTTTCCCAGGCTACCTTGGGTTCCTTGCCGCCAGTGGCGATCTGGCGGGCACGCTTGGTCGCCAGCATGACCAGCTCGAAGCGGTTGTCTACATTTTCCAGGCAGTCTTCAACGGTGACGCGGGCCATGGTGTTACTCCGAAACGGCAGATGGGTGATCGGGGATGCGCGAAAATATTACGCAGGACCGGATATTTTACGGGCTAGGCCATCATTCTGACAACAGTGCGCTCAGCAGCCGGTGATGCAGTGCCTGCTGGCGGGCCAGGGTCAGGCGGTTGCCCAGCAGTATTGCCTTGAGCTCATCCAGCGCCTGCTGGAAGTCATCGTTGATGACAATATAGTCGTATTCCACGTAATGACTCATTTCCGCGGTGGCCTGCGCCATGCGCGCGGCGATCACTTCCTCCGAATCCTGACCCCGGTTGCTCAGCCTCTGCAGCAGGGCTTCGCGGCTGGGCGGCAGAATGAAGATGGAGCGTGCCTGGGGCAGCGCCCGGCGCACCTGCTGGGCGCCCTGCCAGTCGATCTCCAGGATCAGGTCATGACCGGCAGCCAGGGTCTGTTCGACGGTGGTCTGGGACGTACCATAGAGGTTGCCGAAGACCTCGGCGTGTTCCAGGAAGTCACCCTCGCCGACCTGCTTGATGAACTGCTCGCGGCTGGTGAAGTGATAGTTGACCCCGTCGATCTCCCCCGGGCGCATGGGCCGGGTGGTGTGGGAGACCGACACGCGCAGGGTATCGATCTCATCGATCAGCGCCTTCACCAGCGTGGTCTTGCCTGCACCGGACGGGGCGGAAACGATGTAGAGGGTGCCAGGGGCCTGGGTCATGTTGATTCCTGATTGGTTCTGTCTGGCGCGAAGTATAAGACCTATCGCCGCCGAGGTCATTGACTGCGACCGGCGGTGTCCTGCTCGGTGGCCGCAGCGGCATCCTCGAAGCGATCGACCTGGCGCAGGCTGCGGAAGGCCGCAGCCCAGCCGGCGACCACGCCGAGGGTGCAGAGGGCGCCGATCAGCGCCGCCGGCACGGCACCGAACCAGGCGGCGCTGGTGCCGGCACGGAAGTGTCCCAGCTCGTTCGACGAGCCGATGAACAGCATGTTCACCGCGTTGACCCGGCCACGCATGGCATCCGGGGTGGAGAACTGGATCAGGGTGGAGCGGATGTAGACGCTGACCATGTCCGCCGCCCCGGCCAGCAGCAGCATGGCGAACGACAGCCAGAACAGCGTCGACAGGGCGAATACCAGGTTGGCCAGGCCGAAGATGGCCACCGCTATGAACATGGTGCGGCCGACGTTGCGATTGAATGGCCTGGCGCTGAGATACAGCCCCACGCAGATTTCACCCATGGCCATGGCGCTGCGCAGCAGACCCAGCCCCTCCGGGCCCACATGCAAAACGTCGCTGGCATAAATCGGCAGCAAGGCGATCACACCGCCGAGCAGCACGGCGAACAGATCCAGCGAGATGGTGCCGAGGATGATCGGCCGGGTACGGATGAAATGCAGGCCGGCGGTGAAGCGCTTCCAGCCCGAGGTCTCGGTCAGTTGCACCCGGTCGGCATAGAGTACCGGTACCCGGCTCAGCAGCGCCAGCCCGCCGGCGAAGCAGACCATGCACAACGCGTAGGTCAGCTCGCCCCCGCCGATGGCGTAGAACACGCCGCCCATCACCGGGCCGAGAATGGTGGCGGTACGCATGATGGTGCTGTTGGTAGCGATCGCCTGGGCCAGCTGGTCGCGCGGCACTATCTGCGGCAGCAGGCTCTGCAGCGCCGGCCCGATGAAGGCCCGGGAGCAACCATAGAGCACCAGTGCGCCGTAGAACCAGGCCGGATCATGCTCGTCGCGCAGGGTCAGCCAGAGCAGTATGGCGCTGCAGGCGGCGGCGCCGATCCAGGACAGGCCGAGAATCAGCTTGCGGTTGTAGCGGTCGATCAGATCCCCCGCCGGCATCAGCAGCAACAGCATGGGCACGAACTGCGCCAGCCCGACCCAGGCCAGCGACAGCGGCTCGCCGGTGATCTCGTAGACCTGCCAGGCCACCACTATGGCCTGGATCTGCATGGCGAACACCGCCAGCAGGCGGGCAATGACAAAGGGCATGAAGCCCGGCTGGCGAAACAGGCTCAGGCGCGAGGGAAGTGGCTGCAAGATGACTTCTTCAGAGGGTTGCGTGAGCGCAGATGATACCAGTGGCGGCGGTTTCCGTCAGGCGGTGGTGCAGGTGACTGTTCTTTCTCACCACCCTGGTGCTGACGGTGGTGGGGTTGCAGATGGTGGGTTCGTCGTAAGCGAGACGCAGTGTTAGATAGGCCTGTTCGTGATCGGGTTAGCAGCTTCGCCCCGAGTTTCTTGAATCTAGCCAGCGTTTCAATACGCTTTTCGAAACTGATTCAAGGGGTCGCCATGTTTAAAACTCTCATCATTGGAGCGCTGACGGCGCTGCTAGCGGTAAATGCGCACAGCGCATCTGACAGCGCCGGACATTTAACGACTATCGATTACAGTCCCTATTACCAGCTTACGATTCCAACTGCGGACCTGGCGGGAGCGAAGATTTTCGCCGGCGTCGGGCCTGCCATAAGGTTTTCAGACTCTTTGAGATTGGGTGGCTGGGTTACCAGCGGTGAGGAGGATGGGGTGCCGGAGGGCTTTGATCTGGCGCTTTATCCGCGATATGTGCTTGGGCTTGATGCTACCGACGAGTTGCCCGCCGATTTGCAAAGGTTGTTTTCTCTGCGCGCATTTGGTGTTTCGCAGGATGCGGCAATTGCGGAAAAGCCATACAGAAATGGCATGCTCTACTCCGCCTGTGATTATCCTTCCTGCCTTTTCTTCGTCACTCATCACGCACAAAACGAACATATTCTCGTGCTGAAGACAGAAGGCTTCAGCATAAACAGCATCCTGAGTTTCCTGGAGGCAGATCATGTTGAGTGAGCAACAAAAAAATGACCTTCTGAGTTTGATTGTGCTTTTCGTTGGAAATGACCCTTCCATTGCCGCTCGAAAATCAGCCTTCAATAGTCGGACCGTTTACGCAGTGGAGCGAATGATAGAAGCCAATATTGACTGTAACGGGAATATCAAAGACCTGGTAAGTAATCTGGTCTCAGGAGGCAGGTCCCTCTCACGAGGTTGGCTAAAACATGCATTGGGCGGAGCCAAAGAAATAATTCAACGCTCCGAGCTGAATGGTTATGGCTGTTTGGTAGTGGCCAAGAGCAACTGGAAAACCGAAATTCTCTATAGCGTTTACTAGGACTCTCTAGTCTTGAGCATGTCAAGGTCGTTATGACGGTTCGGACCTGGGAAGGGCGACCACAGCTCGACCATAGAGCCGCAAGGCGTCCACGATTCCGCAATCGGTAACTCATCCCTACATATTCTGTACGGCTCAGAAGAATAATCCAGTACCCGGGCGATGACATCGCGCTTGGCCGAGGGAAATTCATCCTCCAAGCAGGCTGTGTCTTGGTCGACCTAATTCTTGCCGCGCAACCTTCACTCGATATTCTGCACCTGTGTAATGACCCAGGGGAATTTGCACACTCAAGCCGCTAATTGTTGGTAAATCGTACTGGGTGTTTTCATCCCCAGTGCCTGATGAGGGCGCTGCTCGTTGTAGTACTTGAACCACGCCCTCAAGGTTTGCCTGGCTTCATCCAGTGTCTGGAAGTTATGAAGCCAGAGACACTGCTCTTTCACAGTTCGGATCAATCGCTCAACCATCCCGTTCTGCTGCGGGGTGTGGGGACGGATGAACTCCTGTTCCATGACCTGATCGATCAATCGTCGGTCGAGTCGAGATGGCGCTGCAACTTTTTTCGGAACTTGAGCTCCAGCATGGCCTCGCCATAGGCTTCC
>NZ_FOYD01000008.1 GCF_900115905.1 Halopseudomonas formosensis | reverse complement strand
TTCGAGACGTTATCCCCCACTACCAGGCAGATTCCCAGGCATTACTCACCCGTCCGCCGCTGATTCCAGGAGCAAGCTCCCTTCCTCCGCTCGACTTGCATGTGTTAGGCCTGCCGCCAGCGTTCAATCTGAGCCATGATCAAACTCTTCAGTTAAATACTGATCGGGTTTTGAGAAAACCCTAAACTTGGCTCAGCCTTTAATAAACTCATGAATTCACGAGTTACTTGCAAGGCTGATAATCTTGCGATCATCCAGCTACTCACAAGCACCCACACGAATTACTTGATTCCAATTTGTTAAAGAGCGATTCGGTTGCCACTTCGTTCAACCAAGGCCGCGCATTCTACGCCAACCTTCTGATCTGTCAAGCGTTTTTGTTTCTATTCTGTTGCCTCGAAACCGCCTGGCGATCGACCCGGAAGCTGTTCGCTTGCCGTGTCAGGGAGGCGCATTCTACAGGATCAGAACCCCTTGTCAACGCCTTCCGTAAAACCTTTTTCACTGCCTCGGGGCGGGGTTGAACCGGCCGCCGCGGCGATAAGGTGGCGAATTATAGACCCATTCGCCGCCTCGTCAAGCCCTTTTATTCAGCCGGCTCGATCTCGTCTTTCCGACGCCGTTTGCCCCGCCAGCGCCACAGCGCCTGAACCGGGCCGGAGACACTATAGGCGATGAAGATCAGCCACAGGATGCGCGACGGGTCGGTGGAGATCACCGCAAAGATCAGCACCACCAGCAGGATCACGAAGAAAGGCACGCGCCCGCGCATATCCAGATCCTTGAAACTGTAATAGCGCACGTTACTGACCATCAACAGACCGCCCAGAGCGGTGAGAATGCCCACGAGCCAGGCGATGTCCTGCCCTTCGATACCGAAATCGCTGAGCGACCACACCATACCCGCGACCAGGCCGGCGGCGGATGGGCTGGCCAACCCCGTGAAGTAGCGTTTGTCGGCCGACCCTATATGGGTATTGAAACGGGCCAGGCGCAGGGCCGCCCCCGCCACGTAGATGAACGCGAAGATCCAGCCGACCTTGCCCATGCCATCCAGCGCCCAGGTAAAGGCGACCAGCGCCGGCGCCACACCGAAGGCGACCATGTCCGACAGCGAATCGTATTCGGCGCCGAAGGCACTCTGGGTATTGGTCAGCCGCGCGACGCGACCGTCCAGACCGTCCAGCACCATGGCCACGAAAATGGCGATGGCCGCATGGGAGAAGTTGCCATTCATGGCACTGACAATGGCGTAGAAGCCGGAGAACAGTGCAGCGGTGGTGAACAGGTTGGGCAGCAGGTAGATGCCGCGGTGGCGCACCTTCTTGCCATCTGGGCCGGGCACCTCCTCGATATGCTCGTCAATGGGGAGCAGCGTGTGGGGACCTTCAGCCTCGAAACCGTTGTCCTGTTGCAGATCGTCTTTCATGTTTGGAACCTTGAACATGCAAACTGAGCATGCAGTGTCGCAAACTTGGCCGCCGGATAGCCAGCCCTCATGGGCTTGGGCCATAAAAAAACGCGGCCGAAGCCGCGTTTTTCCTACCCCGAACCGGAATCAGTTCTTGGTCTTGTCCACGATCTTGTTGGATGCAATCCAGGGCATCATGGCGCGCAGCTTCTCACCAACCTGCTCGATCGGGTGAGCAGCGTTGTTGCGACGGGCAGCGGTCATGGACGGGTAGCCCAGGGAGCCTTCGGCGATGAACATCTTGGCGTATTCGCCGGACTGGATGCGCTTCAGAGCGTTGCGCATGGCAGCACGGGACTCGTCGTTGATCACCTCGGGGCCGGTCACGTACTCACCGTACTCCGCATTGTTGGAGATGGAGTAGTTCATGTTGGCGATGCCGCCCTCGTACATCAGGTCGACGATCAGCTTCAGCTCGTGCAGACACTCGAAGTAGGCCATTTCCGGCGCGTAGCCGGCTTCGGTCAGTACTTCGAAACCGGCCTTGACCAGCTCCACCGCGCCACCACAGAGAACAGCCTGCTCACCGAACAGGTCGGTTTCGGTCTCGTCCTTGAAGGTGGTTTCGATGATGCCGGTACGGCCGCCGCCAACGCCGCTGGCGTAGGACAGGGCAACGTTCTTGGCGTTACCGGAAGCGTCCTGGTAAATGGCGATCAGATCGGGAATACCGCCGCCCTTGACGAACTCGGAACGCACGGTGTGGCCGGGTGCCTTGGGAGCAACCATGATCACGTCCAGATCCTTGCGCGGCACGATCTGGTTGTAGTGGATGGCAAAACCGTGGGCGAAGGCCAGGGTGGCACCCTGCTTCAGGTTCGGCTCGATCTCCTGCTTGTACAGCTGAGCCTGGAACTCGTCAGGAGTCAGGATCATGACCACGTCGGCGGCAGCCACAGCGGCGGGCACGTCGGTGACCTTCAGACCATGGGCTTCAGCCTTGGCGATGGAGGAGGAACCCGGGCGCAGGCCCACGGTCACGTCGACACCGGAATCCTTCAGGTTGCAGGCGTGGGCGTGACCCTGGGAGCCGTAGCCGATGATGGCCACTTTCTTGCTCTGGATGATGCTCAGATCACAGTCTTTGTCGTAATAAACTTGCATGTAAATCCCCTTGCTATGCGGCCGTTGTACGGCCGCTCTCATTTGTTCAGATGCTCAGAACCTTTTCACCGCGCGCAATGCCGGATACACCGGTGCGCACGACTTCCAGGACCGACGCCGGACCAACCGCTTCGATGAAGCTGTCCAGTTTATCAGACGTCCCTGTAAGCTGGACCGTATACACACTGCTGGTGACATCCACAATCTGGCCGCGGAAGATGTCGGTCGTGCGCTTGACCTCGGCGCGCTGGGCGCCGGTGGCCTTGATCTTGACCAGCATCAGTTCGCGCTCGATGTGCGCGCCTTCAGACAGATTGACCAGCTTCACCACCTCGATCAGCTTGTTGAGGTTCTTGGTGATCTGCTCGATGACCTCTTCCTGGCCGATGGTGGTCAGCGTCAGACGCGACAGGGTCGGGTCCTCGGTGGCAGCCACGGTGAGGGATTCGATGTTGTAGTTGCGCTGGGAAAACAGACCGACCACACGGGACAGCGCACCGGGCTCGTTCTCCAGCAGTACGGAAATGATGTGTCTCATGATCAGGTACGCTCCGTCTTGCTCAGCCACATGTCACGCATTGATCCGCCGGCAATCTGCATCGGGTAGACGTGCTCGGTGTTGTCCACGCGGATATCCATGAATACCAGTCGCTTGGTCTGGGCAAAGGCCTCTTCCATCGCCGGCTTCAGGTCTTCCAGCTTCTCCACGCGCATGCCGACGTGGCCATAGGCCTCGGTCAGCTTGATGAAGTCGGGCAGCGACTCCATGTACGAATGCGAGTAACGGCTGTTGTACTGCATGTCCTGCCACTGGCGAACCATGCCCAGGGCCTGGTTGTTCAGGGTGATGATCTTCACCGGCAGGTCATACTGCAGGCAGGTCGACAGCTCCTGGATGTTCATCTGGATACTGCCCTCGCCGGTGACACAGGCCACGGCGGCGTCCGGATGATGCAGCTGGATGCCCATGGCCGCCGGCAGACCGAAGCCCATGGTGCCCAGGCCACCGGAGTTGATCCAGCGATTGGGCTTGTCGAACGGATAGTACTGGGCCGCGAACATCTGGTGCTGACCCACGTCGGAGGTGACATAGGCATCGCCCCGGGTCACGTCCCACAGGGTTTCGATCACGGTCTGCGGCTTGATGACACTGCCATCACCCTGGTCATAGGGGAACAGCTTGCCGTCACCGCGCCACTCATCGATCTGCTTCCACCAGGCAGCCAGCACCTCGGCCTTGGGCTTGAGCTTGTGCTCACGGGTCATGGCCAGCATCTCGTTGAGGACGCTGTCGACCGGACCGACGATCGGAATGTCTGCCTTGATGGTCTTGGAGATCGAGGCCGGGTCGATGTCGATATGGATGATCTTGGCGTTCGGGCAGAACTTGGATGCACCGTTGATTACCCGGTCATCGAAGCGCGCACCGACACACATCACCACATCCGCATGGTGCATGGCGACGTTCGCGGTATAGCTGCCGTGCATGCCGAGCATGCCGAGGAACTGGCGATCGGTGCCGGGAAAGCCGCCCAGACCCATCAGGGTATTGGTGACCGGTACGCCCAGCTCCTTGCACAGGTCGGTAAGCTGACGAGCAGCACCACCCATGATCACACCACCACCGGAGTAGACGATCGGGCGGCGCGCCTCGACCAGCAGGTCCAGGGCCTTGCGGATCTGTCCGGAATGGCCGCGCACGGCCGGATTGTAGGAGCGCAGCTTGACCTTCTTCGGGTAGCTGTACTCGAACTTCTCCGCCGGATTGGTCATGTCCTTGGGAATATCGATGACCACAGGGCCGGGACGACCGGTCTGTGCCAGATAGAAGGCCTTCTTGATGATCTCCGGAATCTCGCGCGGATCCTTGACGATGAAGCTGTGCTTCACGATCGGGCGGGAAATACCGACCATGTCGGTTTCCTGGAACGCATCGGTACCGACCAGGTGACTGGCCACCTGTCCGGAAATGATCACCATGGGGATGGAGTCCATGTACGCGGTAGCGATACCGGTAATGGTATTGGTTGCGCCGGGACCCGAAGTCACCAGCACCACGCCCGGCTTGCCGGTGGCCCGGGCATAGCCGTCGGCCATGTGGGCCGCCGCCTGCTCATGGCGCACCAGAACGTGGGTCACGTCGTCCTGACGGAAAATCGCGTCATACACGTGCAGCAGGGCACCGCCGGGGTACCCGTAAATAAACTTAACACCTTCGTCACGCAAGGAGCGGACGACCATCTCAGCGCCGGATAAAAGTTCCACTTTTGAATCACCTCTAGCATACCGTTCACCCACGGGCGAGCGGCAGGATACCTGTTTACTGCTCGGCAGTGCATTGGCAACGGTGGTTGTCATGCAACAGCTTGACTGCGTGCAATGGAGACTGCCCGACCGCAGGTAGCGGGAGCGTCTCACCCAGCGCGAGGTAACGCGTACGGGGCCAGGCCGGGAGCATGAGGATCGTCGCCTCCCGGATTGAGCAACAAAGCAGACTGCCCCGGCGGCCGAGTAGGCCCCGATCACAGCATGCTCATGAGAACCTCGAATTGTTTACATTCGAGACCGTCAAGTCAAGTCAACTTGAGACGAAAGCCGCAGCTTCCTGCACGACCCGGACATTGCCATATACCCCGGTTTCGGCAATTGGCTATAGTAGCCTTACTTCGATGCTCAATACAGGGATGGGAACACATGCGAAAGTCGATGACACTCATGGCTCTGGCGCTGTTCTGCACCAGCGCCGCGGGCCAGCAGATCTACCAGTGGACGGATGCACAAGGGAGAGTGCAGTTCAGCCAGCTGCCGCCGGCCAATACCCCCTACCAGCAGCGGGATATCCGCGCCCCCGCCCCGATCGGCGGTGAGCTGCGCGAACCGGCTGCGCCAGCAACGGTTGACCCCGCCCAGACAGAGGCACAGGCCCAGCAACGGCAGCAGGAACAGGCCCGGGCCGAACAGCTGCGTACCTATTGCCAGCAGCTGCGGACGGACCTTAAGACCCTGCAGGACAACCCCAGGCTCAGACGCACCAATGCCGACGGTGAGGTGGAGCGGATCGGGGAGGATGAACGCCAGCGACTGATCGCCGACACCCAGGCGAACCTGGAGCAGCACTGCAAGGATCAGGGCTGAACGGCCAGCCGCGTCACAACCCTGTCGATACGGCCGAGGATCAGCAGCAGATCACCGGCCTGGCGGCCGAGATGGGCGAAGGCCTCTTCACCCATCGGCTGAATGCTGCAACCACCGGGCATGCCCTGCCCCTGCTCCACGATCTGCGCCATGCGGGGAATGAAGACCCACTGCAGCCACTGCTCGAAGGCCAGGGTATCAACACAGAAAGGTTCACGGCTGGCCAGCGCAGCTGCGCTCGGCGCCTGCAGCGACCAGAGCCCGAGCTGCTGCAGTTCTCGCTGCAGCAGCAGAAGCTCGTCCGCCAGCTCATGCCAGGCCTGCATCAGAGCGCGACCCGCGCGCGCTGCCGGGCTTCGGCGGCACCGGCTGCATCACCCTGACGCTCGCGGGCCTGGGCCACCAGCTCCCAGAGGCCGGCTTGCAGGGTCGGCCGACCAGCAGCATAGGACAGGCCACGACGGGCCAGCTGCTCGGCCTGCGCCGCATCGCCCTGCTCAAGCCGCACCTGTGCCAGACGGTAGAGCACCTGCGGCTCGCGAGGAGCGATGCGCAGGGCGCGTTCGAGGCTGGCCGAGGCGCTACCCAGATCGCCACTGGTTTCCTGCTGCCGTGCCGAGGTCAGCAATGCCAGCACCGGGCCGGAAAGATTCTCGTCATCCTGCAGAGCTCCGCCGGATGACCCGCTGCTCGGTGCCGACTGACTGCCCTGGGGCTGACTGCTGACCGGCGAGCTGTCGAGGGGGTAGGATTGCACGGCGCTGGAACCCCCCATGCCGTCCGGCACCATGACGATCACACCGCCGTCGTCCTGCTGCGGACTGGGCTGGACTATGGCGGGCTGGCCCTGACCACGCATTCCCGCCCCCGTCTGCATATCCTCATTGGAGACCGGCCGCCCGGAGTCCACCACCGGCGCATAACCACCGGTGCCGGCACAACCGGCCACCAGCATCACACAGCCGTACAGCAGACCAACTTGCTTGAAACCCATAGCCTCATTCCTCATGTTCATTGCAGCCATCCACGGATGACATCCATTACCCGTCCAGCTCCCTCATGTACCGGTGCCGTATCGATCAACGGCTGGCACCCGGGCCCCGGCAGCGGCTCATAGCCGGCGCGGAAGGGCACCTGCACCGTATCCGGGCAGCTCGGATCGCTGCCTTCCCCGGTCAGCCGGTTGACCCAGGCATAGACCACGCCCTCGGGTGGCGCGTTGGACAGACTGCGCGGATTGGCCTGGGCCATGAACGCCGTCCACACCCGCAGCGCACCGGTGGCGCCGGTCAGTCGCGTCTGGCCGTTGTCGTCCCGACCAAGCCAGGCTACAGCCACCAGATCATCCGAGAAGCCGGCAAACCAGCTGTCACGCAGGTCATTGGTAGTGCCCGTCTTGCCCGCCAGGCGGATGCTGGACGGAATCTGATTATAGGCCGAGCGCCCGGTACCGTCTGTCATTACCCGACTCAGGGCTTCCTGCATGAGGAAGATGGTCGCCGAATCGAAACGCTGTTCGACCTCGAACGGATAGCGCCGCAGCTGCTCGCCGTCAGCGGTCAACACGTTGCGGATCGCCCGCAGGGGTGTATTGAAACCACCATTGGCCATGGTCTGGTACATGTCGGTCACCTGCAGCGGCGTCATTGCCCCCGAGCCCAGCAGCATGGCCGGATAGGCCGGCCAGCCATGGCGTACGCCCATGCGTTCGATGGTGTTGAGCACCCGGTCGACGCCCACATCCACGCCCACTCGCACCGTGGCCTGGTTGTAGGACTGCGCCAGCGCCTGGTGCAGCGGCACTATGCCGTAGCTCTGACGACTGTAGTTCTGCGGCGACCAGGTCTTGCCGGGTTCGGCATCCAGGGTAATGGGCGCATCCTCCACCGGGGTGATCAGCGAATAGCGCTGCGGCTGCTCCAGAGCCGTCAGATACACCGCCGGCTTGACCAGCGAACCGATCGGCCGCGAGGCATCCAGCGCCCGGTTGAAGCCGGAGAAGCGCGGGTTGCGACCGCCGACCAGCGCCAGGATCTCCCCGGTCTGGGCGCCGGTAACGACCATGGCAGCCTCCATCTCGTTGGCGCGGTCACCCAGCCCTTTCAGCGAATCGGCAATGGCCTTCTCCGCCTTCATCTGCAGCAGCGGATCGAAACTGGTGAAGATGCGCAGCCCCTCACTGGTCAGGTCTTCGTCCTTGTAGTCCTCGCGCAGCTGCCGCTTGACCAGATCCATGAAGGCCGGATAGCTGCTGTCCGCCAGACTGCCGCGCACGGTGACGTCCAGGGGTTGCGCGATGGCAGCGGCCGACTGCTCGGCGGTGATCACGCCCTGCTCTTCGAGCATCTGGAGGACCAGATCACGACGCTTCTTGGCCCGCTCCGGCTGGCGCCGCGGGTTGTACAGCGAGGGTCCCTTGACCATGCCGACCAGCAGCGCCACCTGGTGCAGCTGCAGCTCGTGCAGCGGCTGGGCGAAATAGTACTGACTGGCCAAGCCGAAGCCGTGCACCGCGCGACGTCCGTCCTGACCGAGGAATACCTCGTTGAGATAGGCTTCGAGGATCTCCTCCTTGGAATAATGCACCTCCAGAAGCACAGCCATGATCGCCTCGTTACCCTTGCGGATCAGGCTGCGCTCGTTGGTCAGGAAGAAGTTCTTCACCAGCTGCTGGGTCAGGGTACTGCCGCCCTGCACCACCCCACCGGCGGTCAGGTTGACCCAGGCAGCCCGGGCGATGCCCTTGGGCGAGACACCGAAATGCTGGAAGTACTCGCGATCCTCCACCGCCACCAGCGCTTCGATCAGGTAGGGCGGCGCCTGGTCCAGGCGAACCAGGATGCGGTCCTCGTTATGGGCCGGGTAGATGCCACCGATCATCAACGGCTCGATCCGAGCCATGACCACGTCGCCGTTGCCCGACAGTCCCGCGATCTGCTTGCCATCGAAGCGTACGCTGATGCGCTGCGCCGGTTCGGATCCCTCGAATGACTGGAAGCCCCGGGTATATACATCCACCCGGCCGCTGCCGATCGACATCTGTCCAGGCTGGGCGACGGCGTTGACCCGCCGATAGCCCAGCGCGGTCAGCTCCGTAACGAAATCGTCACGGGTCAGCTGCTGGCCCGCATAGAGCTCCAGCGGCCGTGCAAATACCTTGGCCGGCACCGCCCAGCGCTTGCCTGAGAACTTCTCCTGGATGACCGCATCCAGATAGATGACAAGCCCCGCCAGCGCCACAACACCCACCAGTGCCAGCTTCCACAGCAGGCCCGACCAGCGCCGCCAGAATCCGACCTTGCGGGCCGGCCTTTTACTGCGTTTTCTACCCATAATTCCCTGTCTACCCCATTTCTCGGGAAACAACGCCCAGTCTAGGATGGGCGCAACAACGGTTGGCCTTGCCGCGGCCAGCCTTCATAATGCCCGGATTGCCCGTACACTACAGGATCCGATGTGAGCCAGACACTGCTGAATGCGCTGCAAAACCCAGCGCTGTACGATCAT
The DNA here is from genome assembly GCF_900115905.1 of Halopseudomonas formosensis. Classification (GTDB taxonomy): domain Bacteria; phylum Pseudomonadota; class Gammaproteobacteria; order Pseudomonadales; family Pseudomonadaceae; genus Halopseudomonas; species Halopseudomonas formosensis. The sequence goes on along the minus strand of NZ_FOYD01000008.1, from coordinate 148,635 downwards.
CCTGTCAGCGGTTTCACGCTGATGGAAACCCATATCTCCTGGGTTCTGCTGACCGGCGAATTCGTTTACAAGATCAAGAAACCGGTCAACTTCGGCTTTCTCGACTTTTCCACTCTGGACCAGCGGGCCCATTACTGTGCCGAGGAGCTGCGCCTGAATCGGCGGCTGGCGCCGGACCTCTATCTCGACGTGATCGCCATCCGCGGCAGCGAAGATCAGCCCCGTCTTGACGGCGACGGCCCGATTATCGAATACATGGTCAAGACCCGGCAGTTCCGCCAGCAGGACCTGCTCAGCAACCTGCAGCGCGCCGGCGGTCTCACCAGCCAGCATATCGACGACCTGGCCGCCACGCTGGCCACCTTTCATCAGCGCATTGATGTGGCTGCAGCGGGCACGCCCTGGGGTGAACCGGAGCAGGTGCACGCTCCCGTGGCACAGAACTTCGAACAGATCCGGGCCATGCTCAGCGATGCGGATGACCTGCAGCAGCTCGAACAGCTCGAGCACTGGGCGCATACTACCTTCCAACGGCTGATTCCCCAACTGAAGCAGCGGAAAGCCGACGGACTGATCCGCGAATGTCACGGCGATATCTATCTCGACAACGTCACCCTGATCGACGGACAAGTGACCCTGTTCGACTGCATAGAGTTCAATGACGCTTTCCGCTGGACCGATATCATGGCCGATGTCGCCTTCATGGCCATGGACCTGGAAGACCGCGGCCTGAAGGATCTCTCCCAACGCTTCGTCAATGCCTGGCTCGAGAGCACCGGCGATTATGCCGGCCTGATGGTGCTCGACTACTACAAGGCCTACCGGGCCATGGTCCGTGCCAAGGTCGCGCTGCTCAATCTGGGCCCCGACACCAGCGCCCAGGAGCGCGAGCAGATACTGGCGCGCTACCAGAGCTACATTGCCCTGGCCGAAAGCTACACCGGCATCCCTACCCGCTTCGGCGTGCTTACCCACGGGGTATCCGGCTCCGGCAAGAGCAGCATAGGTGCGGAGCTGGTCGCCCGTTTCGGGATGATTCGCATACGCTCGGATGTCGAGCGCAAGCGCCTGTTCCGTCAGGCCAGCACCAGTGGCGAGCAGACCACGCTCTACGGCGCGCAGATGAGCGAGCAGACCTACGCCCGCCTGGCCCAGCTGGCCGGGCAGGTTCTGGCCGCCGGCTACCCCGTGATCATCGATGCCACTCACCTGCGCCGTCACCAGCGCCAGCTGTCACGCCAGGCCATTGAAGATCAGGGCGTTCCCTGCATCATTCTGCATTGCACTGCTCCGCTGGACACCATCGAGATCTGGCTCAACGAGCGCCAGCGCAAGGGCGCCGACCCCTCCGATGCGGATATCCACGTGGTGCATCAGCAGCTGCAGCAGCTCGAGCCCCTGAGTGAGGAGGAGCGCCAGATTACCCTGACCGTGGCCACCGACAGGCCCGACAGTATCGACCAGCTCACAGAACGGCTGCGTCACCAGCTCTGACGCCGGCGGCCGGCTGTACGGACCGGCCACCCCCAACTAGACTGGCTATCGGGAACCTATAAAAAGAAGAAGCCCGACCATGCCAAGACTTCAACGCCGTCCGACCGCTGCGGTCGGCCCGTCCGCATATCCACGCATGTCACTCCTGTCGTTGCAGGGAGGCGCACATGACCGACACTGATCTCATCACGCTGCGCAATCTGGGCAAGACCTCGGTCCAGTGGCTGCGCGCCACCGGCATCCATGACGCCGCAGAGCTGCGCCGCCGCGGGCCCGTGGCAGCCTACTGCGCGGTTCGTGCCCGCGGGTTCCGCGCCTCGCGCACCCTGCTGTTCGCCATCGCCGGCGCCCTTCAGGATGTGCACTGGAACCGGCTGGACCCCGAATACAAGCAGCAGCTGCTGGACGAACTCGAGCAGCGACAAGAGCCCTGACCGGGCAGGGGCACTTCATGTTCGGTTTTTGCCAACGCCTGCGCGCTTTTGCGTTGGCGGAAGCGGAAACATTTGCAGTATGGTATCGCTAGCCAAGGATCAGGATTAAGGAACTCGTTATGTATCTCATCGGCGACCAACCACCCTATGCAGCCAAGCTGATCAGCACACTGCAGGGCATTCCCACGCAGCTGCTCGATGGACTGGAGCCCTGCGCCGAGCCCATGGCACTGGACGCAGTGGAAGACCTCTATCAGGTCATCAGCAATCGCAATCTATACCTGCTGCGCAGCGGTCTGCTGCACGCGCTGATCGATGGCAAGCCCCTGTTCTACATACAGGAAGGGGACCTGATCGGCCTGCGCCAGGGGCTCAATGCGGCGCCCTGTACCTATCGCAGCGAGGAGCCGCTGGTGCTGGTGCCCTATGACCGCGAGTCGCTGTTCCGTCATATCCATGCCAGCAACCGGCGTCAGGAGCTGTTCACCCAGTATATTCTGGGTCAGGCGGCCCTGATGTCAGATGCCCTGGCGCGCAGCAAGCCGGCCGAAGTCCGTCCGGTCACCGGCTTCCAGCACTTCCCCGCCGGCGCCGAGCTGATCCGCGAGGGGGACGAGGCTGATCATGTGTTCATCATTACCGAAGGACACGCCGAAGCCTTCGTGGGCGGCATCAAGGTAGGGGATGTACAACGTGACGAGATCTTCGGCGCCATGGCGCTTTTCACCCGAGAGAAGCGTTCGGCCACCGTTATCGCCAGCACGCCGACCACGGTGATGATGATTCCCAAGGAGCAGTTCCTGGCCCTGATGCAAAGCAATCCCCGCATTGCCCACAGCCTGATCGAGAGCATGGCACGCCGCATCGACCTGATGAACCGGGAGCTGACCCACTACAAGCAACTGGTCGCCCACTGAATCTGAATAATGTTCTTGACATGCAAATGAGAAACATTATTATTAGCAGCAAGTCATCGAGAGATGGCTTGGGTAACGGAAAGTCGCAAGACGGACGGTTATCTCCTCATCAGGCTAATCACGGATTTGGGCCCGCTCTCTGAGCGGGCCATTTTTTTATCGGAATCCGTTTGACCAGCAAGCTCGTGGCTGGTCCTCCGCCAGGTCGTACTGGAGGCGAACCGCTACTGCTTCAGGCCTCAGGCTCAGCCGAAGCGGCCGCTGCGTCATGTACCTGCCAACCGCCACCCAGCGCCTTGTACAGGTTCACTTCGCTGATCAGCTGATTGCGCCGGTCATTGACCCACTGCTGCTGCGCAGACAGCAGCTGACGCTGGGCGTCGAGCAGCGTCAGGTGACTGTCCACGCCGGTGCGATAGCGGCGTTCGGCAACGGCATAGTACTCCTCGCTCACCTGCAGCAGGTTGCGCTGGGCCTGCACCTGTTCGGCATAGGTTTCGTGGGCGGCCAGACCATCGGCCACATCACGGAAGGCATCCTGGATCGCCTGTTCGTACTGCGCCACGCGGATATCCCGGGAGATCTCGGCGTAGTCCAGGTTGGCCTTCAGGCGCCCGGCGGTGAAGATCGGCACGCTGATGCTCGGCGTGAAGCTCCAGTAGCCCGAGCCACTGCCGAACAGGTCGGACAGCTGGGTGCTGGCGGAGCCCGCCGCGCCAGTCAGACCGATGCTCGGGAAGAAGGCGGCGCGGGCCGCACCTATGCTGGCGTTGGCGCCGAGCAACTGGTGCTCGGCAGCGATGATGTCCGGGCGCTTGAACAGCAGCTCCGAGGGCAGCCCCGCCGGCAGTTCGGCCAGCAGGTCCATATCCAGCCGGCCGCCGGCCAGCTCATCCAGCGCCACGTTCTGGCCCAGCAGCTGGGTCAGGGCGTTGCGATCCTGGGCGACCTGCCGGCGGTACTGGGCCAGCGCCGCCCGGGCGGTTTCCACCGCGGTACGGGCCTGGGTCAGTTCCAGGGTAGAGGCGACGCCGACGTCGTAGCTGCGCTGCACCAGCGCCAGGCTTTCCTCGTAGGCCTGCAGGGTGCGACTGGTCACATCGAGCAGTTCGCGGTTGGCCTGCCAGTTGAAGTAGCTGTTGGCCACCCCGGCAATCAGACTGACCTGCACGCTGCGCCGAGCCGCTTCGCTGGCCAGGAACTCCTGCAGTGCCTGCTCGCTAAGCGCATCCAGACGGCCGAACAGGTCCAGCTCCCACGCCACGCCCAGGGTAGCGAAGTACTGACCGCCGGTACTGGCCTGGCCGGTCGGGCTGAGGGTCTCCGGGGTGCGACTGCGGGTACCGCTGGCATCGGCCGAGGCCGAGGGCCACAGCGCCGACTGCTGGATACCGTAGAGCGCCCGGTAGGCTTCCACATTGAGCGCGGCTATGCGCAGGTCGCGGTTGTTTTCCAGGGCCACCTCGATCAGCTTGCGCAGCGCCGGATCCAGGAAGAACTCGCGCCAGCCCAGGTCCATCGATTCGGTCTGCGAGTTGCGCTCACCGTAGGCTTCACCCGCGGGCCAGACATCGGCCACCGGCATCGCCGGTCGCTGATATTCGGGAATCATGGAACAGCCACTGAGCGCACCCAGCACAGCCAGACAGATCAGGGAACGCTTCACTGTGCCTTCTCCTCGGTGTTGTGGGCATCCCGGCGCGAGAACAGCGAGGACACCAGAACGTAGAACAGCGGAACCCAGAATATGACCAGCACGGTAGCCGTCAGCATGCCGCCGATCACCCCGGTGCCGATGGCATGGGAGCTGCCGGCGCCGGCGCCGCTGGTGATGGCCAGGGGCACCACGCCCAGAGTGAAGGCCAGCGAGGTCATGATGATCGGACGCAGGCGCATGCGGCAAGCCTCCACCGCAGCGTCGACCCGGGACATGCCCTGCTCATGCAGGTCCTTGGCAAACTCGACGATGAGGATCGCGTTCTTCGCCGTCAGACCGATGGTCGTCAGCAGGCCTACCTGGAAGAACACGTCGTTATCCAGGCCGCGCCCCATGGTCGCCAGCAGCGCACCGATAACCCCGAGGGGCACCACCAGCATCACCGCGAAGGGAATCGACCAGCTCTCGTACAGCGCTGCCAGACAGAGGAAGACCACCAGCAGCGACAGGGCGTACAACGCCGGCGCCTGGTCACCGGACAGGCGTTCCTCGTAGGACAGACCGGTCCAGTCCACGCCAACCCCCGGCGGCAACTGCTGGGCCAGCCGCTCGATCTCGGCCATGGCCTCGCCGGTACTGTAACCCGGTGCCGCCTCACCCTGGATTTCCATGGCCAGTACGCCGTTATAGCGTGCCAGTTTCGGCGGGCCGTAGATCCATTCACCGGTGGCAAAGGCGCTGAAGGGCACCATCTCGCCCCGGTCGTTGCGCACGAACCACTTGTCGATATCCTCCGGATTCATCCGCGATTCGGCCTCGCCCTGCAGGTACACCCGCTTGACCCGGCCGCGGTCGATGAAGTCATTGACATAGCTCGAGCCCCAGGCGATGGACTGGGTCGCGTTGATGTCACTCAGGGAGACGCCCAGCACGCGGGCCTTCTCGTCATCGATGATGAGTCGGTACTGCGGCTCGTCGTTCAGGCCGTTGGGACGTACCGCGGTCAGCACCTCGCTCTGCGCGGCCAGCCCGAGCAGCTGGTTGCGCGCCTGCATGAGCACTTCGTGGCCGACGCCGGCATTGTCCTGGAGGAAGAAGTTGAAGCCGGTGGCGTTGCCCAAGGACATCACCGCCGGCGGCGCGAACGCCATGACCTGCGCATCACGGAAGCCGGCGAAATGCTCCTCGGAACGCGCCACCAGGTCGAACACGCTCATGCCGTCCTTGCTGCGCTCGTCCCAGGGCTTGAGACCAACGAAGGCGATGGCCGCATTCTGCCCGCGACCGGCGAAGCTGAAACCGGTAACAGTGAACACCGACTGCACGATGTCGCCCTCTTCGGTCAGCAGCTTCTCGCGCATCGCGTCGACGGTCTTCTGGGTCCGCTCCATGGTCGAGCCCGCCGGGCCCAGCACCTGAACGAACATCACGCCCTGGTCCTCATCCGGCAGGAAGGAGGCGGGCAGCTTGCCGAACAGCACCACCATGCCGCCGACGATGACCGCGTACAGCAGCAGATAGGGCGCCTTGCGCCGCAGTACGGCGGCTACGCCATGCTTGTAGCGGTCGACCCCCCGCTCGAAGGTACGGTTGAACCAGCCGAAGAAGCCGCGCTTTTCGTGGGCATGGCCCTTGGGAATGGGTTTGAGGATGGTGGCACACAGCGCCGGGGTGAAGATCAGCGCGACCAGTACCGACAGCGTCATTGCCGAGGCGATGGTAATGGCGAACTGACGGTAGATTACCCCGGTCGAACCGCCGAAGAAGGCCATGGGCACGAATACCGCGGACAGCACCAGACCGATACCAATCAGCGCGCCCTGGATCTGACTCATGGACTTGCGGGTCGCTTCCACCGGCGACAGTCCCTCTTCGGCCATCACCCGCTCGACGTTCTCCACCACCACGATGGCGTCATCCACCAGCAAGCCGATCGCCAGCACCATGGCAAACATGGTCAGGATGTTGATGCTGAAGCCGAAAGCCGCCAGCACGCCGAAGGTCCCCAGCAGCACCACCGGCACCGCCAGGGTCGGGATCAGGGTGGCGCGGAAGTTCTGCAGGAACAGGTACATGACCAGGAACACCAGCACGATGGCTTCCATCAGGGTATGCACCACCCCCGAGATCGACTCGGATACCACCGGCGCCGTCTCGAACGGATAGACCACTTCCACACCCTCGGGGAAGAAGGGCTGCAGATCGGCAATGGTCTGCTTGACTGCCTTGGTGGTTTCCAGTGCGTTGGCACCCGTCGCCAGCTGAATTGCCATACCGGTGGCCGGCTGGCCATTGTACAGGGCGCGGAACGCAGAGTTCTGGGCGCCCAGCTCGACCCGGGCTACATCTCCCAGGCGCACCTGGGAGCCGTCGCTGTCGACCTTCAGCAGGATGTCGCGGAACTGCTCGGGCGTCTCGAAGCGAGTCTTGCCGATGATGGTGGCGTTGAGTTGCTGACCGGGTACCGCAGGGGCACCACCGAGCTGGCCGCCTGACACCTGCACGTTCTGACTGGCGATGGCATTGCGGATATCCACCGGCGTCAGCTGATAGCGATTGAGTTTCGCCGGATCCAGCCAGATACGCATCGAATAGGCCGAACCGAACACCTGGAAGTCACCCACCCCGGAGGTCCGTGAGATGGGGTCCTGCAGGGTGGAGATGATGAAGTCCGAGAGGTCCTCGTTACCCATGCGCCCATCGGTGGAAATCAGACCGACGACCATCAGGAAGTTGGAGGAGGCCTTGGTCACACGGATACCCTGCTGCTGCACTTCCTGCGGCAGCATGGGGGTGGCCAGCTGCAGCTTGTTCTGCACCTGAACCTGGGCGATGTCCGGATCCACCCCCTGATCGAAGGTAACGGTGATGCGCATGCTGCCATCGGAGCCGCTTTCGGACTTCATGTAGCGCAGGCCATCGATGCCGTTCATCTGCTGCTCGATGACCTGAGCCACGGTGTCCTGCACTGTCTTCGCCGAGGCGCCGGGGTAGTTGACGGCGATATTGACCGCCGGTGGCGCGATGCTGGGGTACTGGTTGACCGGCAGTCCCAGGATAGCCAGTCCTCCCATCAGCATCACCAGGATCGCCAGCACCCAGGCAAAGATCGGGCGATCGATAAAATAATGAGGCATGGAGATTACCCTTCCTGTCCGGATGTGGCGGCGGTTCCGGTAGCGTCATCCACGTTGACGGCCGGTACCGGCTCAACCTGCATGCCCGGCTGGACGATATGCAGTCCCTCGGTGATCAGACGATCACCGACCTTGAGCCCGTCGCTGACCAGCCAGCGATTGCCGACGGTGCGATCAGTCTGGATGATGCGTTGCTCGACCTGGTTCTGATCGTTGACCACCATTGCCACTGCCTGGCCGCGGGGGTTGCGGGTAACCCCCTGCTGCGGCACCAGAATGGCGTCGCTGCGCGCACCGGCAACCAGCTGGGCGTGGACAAACATGCCCGGCAGCAGGATGCGGTCCGGGTTGGGGAACACCGCCCGCAGGGTCACCGAGCCGGTGCCCTCATCAACGCTGACCTCGGAAAACTCCAGCTTGCCCTCATGCTCGTATTCGGAACCATCTTCCAGCCGCAGGACTGCCCGGGCAGCATTGTCGCCGGCCTTCTGCAGCCGACCGCTGTCCAGGGCTCGGCGCAGCGCCAGCAGTTCCCGGGCGGGCTGGGTCACATCCACATAAATGGGATCGAGCTGCTGGATGGTCGCCAGCGCCTGGGCCTGACCGTTGCTGACCAGGGCGCCCTCGGTAACGGCAGAACGTCCGATCTGTCCGGAGATCGGCGCGGATACACGGGTGTAGCGCAGATCGATGCGTGCTCGCTCCAGTGCCGCCTCGGCCTGCAGCTTCGCCGCACGGGCCTCGTCATAGGCCTGCTGACTGACGGCCCGGTCCTTCACCAGTACCTCGTAGCGGTCAGCCAGGGTTCCGGCCGACAGGCGACTGGCCTCGGCACTCTGCAGCGCGGCCGCGTAGACGGCGTCGTCGATCTGATACAACTGCTGCCCCGCCTTCACTTCGCTGCCTTCCTCGAACAGACGCTTCTGGATGATGCCGCTCACCTGCGGACGCACTTCCGCAACGCGATAGGCTCGGGTACGCCCCGGCAGCTCGGTGGTCATCACGAAATGCTGCGCCTCGACGGTGACCACGCCGACCTGGGGCGCGGCAGCGGAAGCTTCGGTTGACTCCTGCGGCTTGTCGCAGGCAGCAAGCAGTGCCATGGCGGCAAACAGGGGTATCAGGGCAGCACGGGCTGGCTTGAGTGGCATGGGCGAGGCACCTCTTCGGGCATTACGATCAACGCAATACAGATGTGTAATAAGAGTTCTTATGGCAGGTTGGGAATGATACTTACATTCACGAATGTTTGTAAGTTGTTTTCACATTGGTTAACATTTATCACACACTTTCCCTCCCGTTGCAGCCTTCCCGGCCAGCAGTACTAGAGAACCCAATGGCAAGACGCACCAAACAGGAAGCCCTGGAAACCCGCGCGCAGATCATAGACGCGGCGGAGCTGTGCTTTTCCCGCAAGGGGGTGGCACATACCTCGCTGGCGGATATCGCCAAACGGGCGGGGGTGACACGGGGCGCCATCTACTGGCACTTCGAGAACAAGGATGAACTGTTTGACGCCCTGTTGCTGCGGGCCCGCATGCCCATCCAGCATCTGGATGAGGCCACTCGGGACGCGGACGAGGAGGATCCCCTGGGCAAACTGCAGGTCCTGCTCACCGAGATATTCCGCCAGAACGAACTGGACCCGACGACCCGCCGCATCAACGAGATCGTCTTCCACAAGTGCGAGTATACCGACCGCATGTGTGATCTGCGTGAACACATGCGCGAACTGCGACGCCAGTCCCTGATCAAGCTGCAAGGTTCACTGCGCAATGCCATTGCCCGCGGACAGCTGCCCGAACGCCTGGATGTGCCCATGGCCGCCGCCTGCATCCAGGCGCAGGTGATCGGCATACTGGACACCTGGCTGCTGCGTCCGGAGGACTATTCCCTGGCCGAGCGCGCCGAGCAGCTGGCCAGCGGCATCCTCGACACCCTGCGCTACAGCCCGGCCCTGCTGATCGGTGAAACCCGTGAGTAATGCCATTGCCCTGTGCCGTCTGGACGAGCTGGAAGACCCCGGCAGCAAGGGTTTCGAGGTCCGGGGCCAGCGTCTGTTCGCGGTGCGCCAGGGCCAGCAGGTCTACGTCTACCGCAATAGCTGTCCGCACCGCGGCATCCCGCTGGAGTGGGTGCCCGACCAGTTCCTTGATCGAAGTGGCCGCCTGATCCAGTGCGCCAGCCATGGCGCCCTCTTCCTGCCCGAATCCGGGGAGTGCGTCGCCGGCCCCTGCAGCGGCGCCAGCCTCACTCCCATCCCCTGCCGTCTCGCCGATGGCCAGTTGTGGCTGTCAGCCCTTCCTCAGGGCTGACAGTCCACCGCCAGCTCGCCAGCCAGCTGCAGACCGGAAGGCGTCGGCAGTACTGACCAGGCCAGCACCAGCACCCCCGCTGCCCGCGCCTGACGCAGCAGTTCACCATATACGGGATCGATCTCGTCCGCCGGACGCACCCGCCGTATGCCACTGTGCATCACGCAGAACAGCAGACAGCTGCGCTGCCCGGACCAGGCCAGACCGATCAGCTCGCGCAGATGTTTCTGCCCCCGCAGGCTCACGGCATCGGGGAAGGCGCCCTGCCCTCCACCCAGCGCGAGCGTCACGCTCTTGACCTCAACCACCCAACTGTCCTCTCCCTCGCCGAGCAGGAAATCGAACCGGCTGCCGCCGGCGGCCAGGGTGACTTCCCGACGCACACCCTGAATACCAGCCAGCGGCGTGATCAGCCCGGCCTCCAGCCCGGCGGCCACCACCGCATTGGCCCGGGCACTGTGCACGCAGGCCAGCTCCCCCGGCGCGGTTTCCACCAGCTCCCAGGTGCCCGGCAGCTTGCGCCCCGGCCGTTGATGCAGGTCCACCCACACCCGGCTGCCGGGCTCGGCGCAGTTGAGCATGGAACCGGTATTGGGACAGTGCAGGGTCAGCTCGTGGCCATCGGCAAGCCGTACATCCGCCAGAAAGCGCTTGTAACGGCGCAGCAGGGTCGCTTCCTGAAGCTCCCGGGCAAAGGGAATCAGCATCGGCGCCAGCTCCGCAGCCCCCGCTGCAGACGCTCAACGGCCTGCTCCAGCCGCGGTACATCGGCGGTATACGCCAGGCGGACATGTTCGGCCGCTCGATGATGGCCGAAGTCCAGGCCGGGGGTGATGGCCAGATGCTCGGTTTCGATCAGATGCTGGCACAGGCGCTGGCTGTCGCCACCGAAGCCGCTGACATCGGCATACAGATAGAAGGCGCCTTCGGGTGTATGCGGAATGACGAACCCCAGCTCCCGCAGCGCCGGCAGCAGGAAGTCCCGGCGCCGATGGAAGGCTTCGCGCCGCTGCTCGCAGATGGCCAGAGTATCCTCGCTGAAGGCGGCCAGTGCCGCCTGCTGGGCCAGATGGGGCGCGCAGATGTAGTAGTTCTGCGCCAGCTTCTCCAGCTCCGGCACCGCATCCAGGGGTGCAATCAGCCAGCCCAGGCGCCAGCCGGTCATGCCGAAGTACTTGGAGAAGCTGTTCAGCACCCAGGCATCCGGTGCCACCTCCAGCACGCTGGCGGCATCACAACCATAGGTCAGACCATGGTAGATCTCGTCGACGATCAGCTCGCCGCCCAGACCGGCCGTGACCTGCGCCAGCCCCTGCAACTGTGCGCGACTCAGCACGCTGCCCGAAGGGTTGGCCGGCGACGCGCTGAGCACCGCGACGCTGTCCGCGTCCCAGTGCTGCTCGATCAGTTCCGGGGTCAGCTGATAGGCACTCTCCGGCCCGGTGGGGATAAGCTTCGCCGCTCCCTCGACCAGGCGCATGAAGTGGCGGTTGCAGGGGTAGGCGGGGTCCGCCATCAGTACCTTGCTACCGGCATCCACCAGCAACGCGCTGACCAGCAGCAGCGCACCGGAGCCGCCCGGGGTGATGATCACCCGCTGCGGGTCCAGGTCCACCCCGTAACGTCGCTGATAGAAGCCGGCGATGGCCTCGCGCAGCTCCGGCAGCCCCAGTGTCGGGGTGTAGCTGGTATGCCCGGCATTCAAAGCTGCCTGGGCCGCTCGCATGATGGGCTCGGGGGTACCGAAATCCGGCTCCCCGATCTCCATGTGAATGACATCGTGGCCAGCCGCCTGCAGCGCCTTGGCCCTGTCCAGCACGGCCATGACATGAAAGGGTTCTATTTCACCGATCCGCCGTGCCCAGCGCCGTTCAACCATGCTCTACCTCTGCCCCGCAGGGCGACAAAAGCGTCCATGATACCGTGGTTGCACAGATAATGTTCCGCCGCGCGAACGCCGGCGATCCGAAGCGGTCGAATCCCCACGAGCATGGTCTTTCGGGCTATGCTGAAATCGTGCAGCCCGGGCGAGCATCGGCAAAAAGTAGCGCGGTCGTTCACGTTCTGGTAGCTTTGCCCGCTTGCAGGCCACAGGCCGCACCCCCGCCGGTCCGCACAAGGTTTACGACCTGGCACAGGATGATTGAGCTAAGAGTGAGGCTGTCTATGCCCAGCAATACCAAAGAAAAAAACGCATTGTTGATTCGCGGCTTTGTTCCCTACAAGGAAGAGAAAGGCGAGGAGTACATGAACGAGCGTCAGCTCGCCCATTTCGCTGACATCCTGAACAGCTGGAAGCGCGAACTGATGGAAGAAGTTGACCGCACTGTGTCCTACATGCAGGACGAGGCCGCCAACTTCCCCGATCCGGCGGACCGCGCCAGCCAGGAAGAAGAGTTCAGCCTCGAGCTGCGCACCCGTGACCGCGAGCGCAAGCTGATCAAGAAGATCGATCAGACGCTGCAGCGCATCGAGGATGACGACTACGGCTACTGCGACTCCTGCGGCGTGGAAATCGGTATCCGCCGTCTGGAAGCCCGCCCCACGGCCACCCTGTGCATCGACTGCAAGACCCTGGCCGAGATCAAGGAAAAGCAGATCGGCGGTTGATTCCCGCGCCTGTCACCTGGCAGGCAGCCCGCTTCTGCGCTGTCTGCCACTGAATCCGCCCCATGCCTGCCTCCGGTTACATAGGCCGCTTCGCTCCCACCCCCAGTGGCTTTCTGCATTTCGGCTCGCTGCTCGCTGCCGTCGCCAGTTATCTGGATGCCCGTCATCAGGGTGGCACCTGGCTGGTGCGCATGGAAGATCTGGATACCCCCCGCAACCTCCCCGGGGCCGCTGCGCACATACTTCACACGCTGCACAGCTATGGCCTGCACTGGGATGGCGAGGTCCTCTACCAGAGCGAGCGGCTGGATTACTACCAGCACACCATCGAGCAATGGCTCGACAGCGATCTGGCCTATTACTGCAATTGCCCGCGCCGGGAGATCATCGCCCATGATGGCGTCTACCCCGGTACCTGCCGTACGCGCCGGCTCCGCTTTGCCCCGGACCACGCCGTGCGCATCAGGGTGGATGACCGCCCCCTGAGTTTCGTCGATCGCCTGCAGGGCCAGGTCAGTCAGTCGCTGAAGAGCAGCTGCGGCGACTTCATCATCCGCCGCCGCGACGGCATTATCGCCTACCAGCTGGCAGTAGTCATGGACGATATCGCCCAAGGGGTGACCGACATCGTTCGCGGAGCCGACCTCCTGGACTCCACGCCACGCCAGCTGTGGCTCTATCATCTGCTGCAGCAGCCCGCTCCGCGCTATCTGCACGTGCCGCTGATCATGCGCCGTGATGGCGAAAAGCTCAGCAAACGCCTGGGTTCCACGCCCCTGGAGGCCGACCAGGCCGCCGAGACGCTGTTCCGGGCACTGCGCCTTCTGCTGCCCGCGGTTCCTGACGAGCTGCGCCGCGCCCCGGTGGACGAGCAGCTGGCCTGGGCAGTCGAGCACTGGTGTCCGGACAGCCTGCCCGCCACCAGGCAGATCCTCGACCCGACCACCCTGCAGGGGTGACAAGCCCAGCCGGCCTGATTACCATCGGTGCAGCGTTCGAGGACAACTCCCATGTATATCTACCGACTGGTGCTGCTGCTGGTCATCGGCATCTACCTGTTCTCACCGGCCATCATGGACTGGTGGATAGAGCCCATGGGTGCCTGGTACCGTCCCTATGTACTCTGGCTGATCCTGATCATTGCCGGCATGCTGCTGCAGAGCCCAAGGGACACCGATGAGCTTTGAACTCAGCCTGCTGATACTGCTCAGCGTTCTCTACCTCGTCCTGCTTTTCAGCGTGGCCTGGGCCACCGAGCGGGGCATTCTGCCGCGTTCACTGGTGCGTCACCCGGCCATCTACACCCTGTCGATTGGCGTCTATGCCAGCGCCTGGGCCTTCTATGGCACTGTCGGTCTGGCCTATCAGTACGGTTACGGATTCCTGACGTACTACCTTGGCGTCTGCGGCGCCTTCCTGCTGGCGCCGGTGCTGCTCAACCCGATACTGCGCATCACCCGCACCTACCAGCTGTCGTCCCTGGCAGACCTGTTCGCCTTCCGCTTCCGCAGCACCTGGGCCGGCACCCTGACGACCCTGTTCATGCTGCTGAGCATGCTGCCGCTGCTGGCGCTGCAGATCCAGGCGGTGACCGATTCGGTGCAGATACTCACCCTGGAGCCGGGTCAGCATCCGGTGGCCTTCGGCTTCTGCCTGCTGATCGTGCTGTTCGCCATCCTGTTCGGCGCCCGCCATATTTCGGCCCGGGAAAAGCACGAGGGGCTGGTGTTCGCCATCGCCTTCGAGTCCGTGGTCAAGCTGGTTTGCCTGTCGGCAGTCGGGCTGTACGCACTGTTCGTGGTCTTCGAAGGCCCCGCCGGGCTGGAGCTGTGGCTGAGCCACAACCAGGAAGCACTGAAGACCCTGCACAGCCCGTTGCAGGAAGGTCCCTGGCGCACCCTGCTGCTGGTGTTCTTCGCCGCCGCCATCGTCATGCCGCACATGTATCACATGGCCTTCACCGAGAATCTCAACCCGCGGGCACTGAGTACCGCCAGCTGGGGACTGCCGCTGTTCCTGCTGCTGATGAGCCTGGCAGTCCCGCCGATCCTCTGGGCCGGCCTGTATCTGAACGTGCCGACCAACGCCGAATACTTCACCCTGGCCCTGGGCGTGTCGTCGGGCGCGAACTGGCTGACCCTGGTAGCCTTCATCGGTGGCATATCGGCCGCCAGCGGTCTGATCATAGTGGTCACCCTGGCGCTGTCGGGCATGGTGCTCAACCACATGGTTCTGCCGGTGTACCAGCCCAGCGCGGACAACAACATCTACCGCTGGCTGCTGTGGACCCGGCGCGGCCTGATTGCCGCCATCATCATGGCCAGCTATGCCTTCTACCGGCTGCTGGGCACCGACCAGCACCTGTCCAACCTGGGCATCACTTCCTTTGTCGCCACCGTGCAGTTCCTGCCGGGGGCGCTGTCGGTGCTCTACTGGCCCCAGGCCAACCATCGGGGGTTCATCGGCGGCCTGGTAGCCGGCATGCTGGTGTGGGCCGTAACCCTGCTGCTGCCCCTGTTCACCGGCATCGATATGCTGCAGGTGTTGCAGGTGCAGCTGACCTTCGACGAGGAATCCTGGCATATCGCTGCCATCGCCTCGCTGGCGACCAATATCATGGTGTTCACCCTGGTTTCGCTGTTCACCCAGCGCTCCGCCGAGGAGGTCAGTGCTGCCGAAGCCTGTCTGGTGGACAACGTGCGCCGCCCCCAGCGCATGGAACTGGTGGCCAGCTCGCCCCAGGAGTTTGCCCAGCAGCTGGCCAAGCCCCTGGGCAACCGGGCAGCACAGCAGGAAGTGGAGCAGGCCCTGCGCGACCTCAAGCTGCCGCTGGATGAGCGCCGCCCCTACGCCCTGCGCCGCCTGCGCGACCGCCTGGAGGCCAACCTCTCGGGGTTGATGGGTCCGGCGGTAGCCCAGGACATGATCGAAACCTTCCTGCCGTTCAAGATCACCCGGGGCTACGTCACCGAGGACATCCACTTCATCGAGAACCGGCTGGAGGACTATCATTCGCGCCTTACCGGTCTGGCCGCCGAGCTGGATGCGCTGCGCCGCTATCACCGCCAGACCCTGCAGGACCTGCCGATGGGCGTCTGTTCCCTGGCCGAGGACAACGAGATCCTGATGTGGAACCGGGCCCTGCAGGCGCTGACCGGGGTCGAGGCGGACGGCGTGGTCGGCTCCCGCCTGGAAAGCCTGCCCGCGCCCTGGAACCAGCTGCTGCTGCAGTTCGTCGCCGATGAATCGGCCCACCTTTACAAGCAGAAACTGATCATCGACGGCAATACCCACTGGCTCAGCCTGCACAAGGCCGCCATCGACGAACCGGGCAATGCCCGTGGCGGCCTGGTGTTGCTGATCGAGGATCAGACCGAAACCCAGCTGCTGGAAGAGGAGCTGGTGCACTCGGAACGCCTGGCCTCCATCGGTCGCCTGGCCGCCGGCGTGGCCCACGAGATCGGCAACCCCATCACCGGCATCGCCTGCCTGGCACAGAACCTGCGCGAGGAGTCCGAGCAGCCGGAAATCCACGAAGCCGCCGAGCAGATTCTCGACCAGACCCGACGGGTGTCACGCATCGTGCAGTCGCTGGTCAACTTCGCCCATGTCGGCAGCCGCCACTACAACGCCGAAGACGCGGTCGACCTCGAGGCATGCACCAACGAGGCCATCCACCTGTTGTCGCTCAGCCGCAGGGGCCCGGACGTGAAGTATGTTAACCTGTGCGACGCGTCCCACCGCGTGGCTGGCGACAGCCAGCGCCTGGCCCAAGTAATGATCAATCTGCTGGGCAACGCCCGGGATGCCAGCAACGATGGTGACCAGGTCACCATCCGGACCATTCAGGACGAACATCAGATACTGTGGATAGTGGAAGATCAGGGCAGCGGCATTGATCAGACACTCAAGGATCGTCTGTTCGAACCGTTCTTCACCACCAAGGCGCCCGGCAAGGGCACCGGGCTGGGACTGGCCCTGGTGTACTCGATAGTCGAGGAGCATTATGGTCAAATCACTGTAGACAGCCCAATCGATGACGCCACGCGGCGGGGGACCAGGTTCACCATCACCCTGCCCCGCCACGGCGTCTTTAGTTCCGGTTCTTCCGCGCCGGACAATGCTGACTGACGGGCGCCGCAACATACCCGGCAGCTCGTCGCAGCCCTGACCCGCGGAAGCAATCGCAAGAGGTAGATATGTCGCATATTCTGGTTGTTGAAGACGAACCCATCATCCGTTCCGCTTTACGGCGGTTGCTGGAGCGCCACCACTACCAGGTCAGCGAGGCGGGTGCCGTGCATGAGGCCGTAGAGA
This sequence comes from Halopseudomonas formosensis, assembly GCF_900115905.1. GTDB lineage: Bacteria > Pseudomonadota > Gammaproteobacteria > Pseudomonadales > Pseudomonadaceae > Halopseudomonas > Halopseudomonas formosensis. The sequence continues at coordinate 131,754 of NZ_FOYD01000008.1, read as the reverse complement.
GCTACGACCTGGATGACTTCGATCTGATCATCAGTGACCTGCGTCTGCCGGGCGAGCCCGGTACCGAGCTGATCCGCCTGGCCGCCAGCACGCCGGTACTCATCATGACCAGTTATGCCAGCCTGCGCTCGGCGGTGGATTCGATGAAGCTGGGCGCGGTGGATTACATCGCCAAGCCCTTCGACCATGACGAGATGCTGCAGGCAGTGGCCCGCATCATCGAAACCAACCGTCAACCCGAGCAGACCGAGCGTGAAGCCCCCGTCGCCGCAGAGGGCCCACAGGACATGGGCATCATCGGCGCCAGCCCGGCCATGCAGACCCTGTTCAAGCGCATCCGCAAGGTGGCGCCGACCATGTCCACGGTACTGATCCGCGGCGAATCCGGCACCGGCAAGGAACTGGTCGCCCGCGCCCTGCACGAGAACTCCCCCCGGGCCCATGCGCCGATGATCTCGGTGAACTGTGCGGCGATTCCGGAAACCCTTATCGAATCCGAGCTGTTCGGACACGAAAAGGGCGCCTTTACCGGCGCGGTCGCCGGCCGTACCGGCCTGGTGGAAGCCGCCAACGGCGGTACCCTGTTCCTCGACGAGATCGGCGAGCTGCCCCTGGAGGCCCAGGCCAGGCTGCTGCGGGTACTGCAGGAAAGCGAGATCCGCCGCGTCGGCTCGGTCCAGTCGCAGAAGGTCGATGTGCGGCTGGTGGCCGCCACCCACAGGGACCTCAAGGCACTGGCGCACCAGGGCCTGTTCCGCGAGGACCTCTACTACCGCCTCAACGTGATCGAGCTGCAGCTGCCGCCGCTGCGCGAACGTGGCGACGACGTCATGCTGATTGCCCAGGCTCTGCTCGCCCGAATCGGGGCCGGCATGAATCTGCCGTCCCTGCACTTCAGCCCGGAAGCCGCCGAGGCCATCCGTCGCTATCGCTGGCCGGGCAACGTGCGGGAGCTGGAAAATGCGGTCGAGCGTGCGGCCATCCTCTGTGACGAAGATGAGATCACCCCGGACCTGCTGGGCATCGAACCCGACATCGGCCAGGAACGCAGCTCCTACGCCGCCACCGCGCTGGAATCCATGCGCGGGCCGGAGACCAGCAGTACCGAGCCGGCGGAAAACCTCTCACTGGAAGACTACTTCCAGCATTTCGTGCTGGAACACCAGGAGCACATGACCGAAACCGAGCTGGCCAACAAGCTGGGCATCAGCCGCAAATGTCTCTGGGAGCGCCGTCAACGCCTGGGCATTCCACGCAAGAAGACCACCAGCTGAGCCCGCCGCCCTGTTACCCCGAGTGTTACCGCACAAACTGTTACCTTCGCCCCACACCCGGTAACACTTTCACGGGGCGAACGGTAACACTTCCCTCCTCGCGTTCCGCCCACCAGCCCCACATATAATCGCAAGCCACTGATTTTAAAGGCATTTCAAAAACTGGCACGGCAAGTGCTTTGTTATTGGCAGAACAAAAATAAAAACCAGGCAGTACCCCATAACAAGAACAAGATTCAGCTCCACACATAACAAGAACAAAACGTGCGAGTGCAGCAAACTGATTTTTTTGGAGAATGGGAAACCTCCAGCCGGCGAACATAATGTTCGATTGGACCGAGAAGAATAAAAGTTGCCAGAGCAACCCACCGGACCGATGTCAGATTGACCAGAGCTGTTCCTGCGCATCCAAAGCAATCCGCTTGCTTTAGGCAACCCGGGATGGGTTCACAGGGTGGCACTGTCGCCCAGCCAAAAAGAACAAGAAACAGCTCAGAAAACAATAACAAGAAACCATTAGGGGGAGTGAAAACTCCCCTTGAGCTTTCCTCCCGCAATCCCTTCCCGCTTCGATTTCCTGCCATTTGTTACTCTTCGCGCCGTATTCGCGCTAGAATGTCCATCCTGTCATTCAGACACACTACTTGAATCCGAACATGCAGCCCCGCGATGCTTTGCCCGCGACCGACATGCATGTTAACGTCAGCTCTTTTGCGGCCCCGGCACCTCGCGGCCCCAGCGACGCGGCATTTGCGCAAGTAGATGCGCCTGAGCAAACAAACCCTGCGCCCTGACCGTCATACCCGAAGGCTGGAGGCCCGGGCTGGAAACGCCGGTGGACTACCCACTCATATGATTCGCAAGTTACTGAAAAGACTACCCTCTCCCTTCGGGCGGCCCGCCCACAGGCGTACTACGCCTGCCGTTATCCCGGCCAGCCAGCACTCCCTCAAGCGCAACCAGATCAGCCGCAACGCGGTCACCGTGGTGGAACGGCTGCAGCAGGCCGGCTACCAGGCCTTCGTAGTCGGCGGCTGTGTACGCGACCTGCTGCTGGACCTGGACCCGAAGGATTACGACGTGGCAACCAGTGCCACCCCGGAACAGGTTCGCGCCACTTTCCGCAACAGCCGGCTGATCGGTCGGCGCTTCAAGCTGGCCCATGTATTCTTCGGTCGCGAGATCATCGAGGTGGCCACCTTCCGCGCCGGGCATTCCGAGGATCAGGATGCAGGCCGCGACCAGTCACTGCAGAGCGAGTCCGGGCGCCTGCTGCGCGATAACGTCTATGGCAGCCTCGAGGATGATGCCCAGCGCCGCGACTTCACCATCAACGCCCTGTACTACGACGTCACCCGCGGCACCATCCATGACTATGTGAATGGCGTACAGGACATCCGCAACCAGCGGGTGCGGCTGATCGGCAACCCGGTTCAGCGCTACCAGGAAGATCCGGTGCGCATGCTGCGGGCGGTACGCTTCGCTGCCAAGCTGGACTTCGAAATAGAGCCCCACACCGCCGCTCCCATCGCCGAGCTGGCGGAGCTGCTGTATGACATTCCGGCGGCCCGCCTGTTCGACGAAGTGCTCAAGCTGTTCCTCGGCGGCAAGGGCGAACGCACCTTCGATCTGCTGCTGGAATATGACCTGTTCGCCCCCCTGTTCCCGGATACCGACGAGGCCATCGACGAGCAGCCGGAGTACACCCTGAAGCTGATACGCCAGGCCCTGCGCAATACCGACCAGCGTATCAACGAGGGGCGTCCGGTTACTCCGGCGTTCCTGTTTGCCGCGCTGTTGTGGCCGGCTTTGCCTCAACGCACCCGGGAACTGGAAAACCAGGGCATTGCGCTGATCCCCGCCCAGCAACAGGCCGCGCACGACGTGCTGATCGAACAGTGCCGCCACACCGCCATTCCCAAGCGTTTCAGCGTACCGCTGCGCGAGATCTGGGACCTGCAACCGCGTCTGGAACGGCGCCAGGGCCGTCGCGCCGACCAGTTGCTCGAACATCCGCGCTTCCGCGCCGCCTATGATTTCCTGCTGCTGCGCGAGGCCGCCGGCGAGCAGACCCATGGTTTGGGCCAGTGGTGGACCGAGTATCAGGATGCCTCCCCGGAACACCGTCGGCGCATGATCCAGCAACTCAGCGCCGGTGATGCACCGCGCAAGCGCTCCAGAGCGCCGCGCAAACGCAAACCACGGAGTGGAGCGGCCTCCTGATGCCCCATTGCTATATTGCCCTGGGCAGCAATCAGGCTGACCCGGTGGCTCAGGTCACCCGCGCGCTGACGGCCTTGGCCGCCCTGCCGCAGACCCGACTGCTGGACCATTCCTCGCTGTACCGCAGTGCCCCGCTGGGGCCGCAGGACCAGCCTGCCTTCATCAATGCGGTGGCGCTGCTGGAGACCGAGCTGGAGCCCGAATCCCTGCTGGATGCGCTGCAGGATATCGAGCTGCAGGCCGGCCGGGTACGCAAGGCCGAACGCTGGGGCCCGCGCGTGCTCGATCTGGACATCCTGCTGTACGGGGACAGGCAGATCGACACCTCCCGATTGCAGGTCCCGCATTATCATATGCACGCCCGTTCCTTTGTCCTTTATCCGCTGGCAGAATTGACGGCGGATCTGATCATGCCCGACGGAACACCGTTGCAGTCCCTGCTGCAGCACTGTCCCGATACCGGTCTGGAACGCCTTTGCGGAACCGCCGGCCGGGCCTGAATCATGATTGTGGAGCACCATTGTTCAAGTCAGGAAGACTATACTGTCGAGGCCGCAAGGGGCCCCGGCAGCCGGAACGTCAGTCAGCACGCCTGTCTGGCGATCACAGCCATGTTGCCTGTAGAAGGCCGAATTACTGGAATCTGCCATGTCTGACATTACCCTGACCACCCTCAACAAGCTCAAGCAGTCCGGGGAGAAGTTCACCTGTCTGACTGCCTACGATGCCACCTTCGCCCATCTGGAAAGCACGGCCGGGGTCGAGGTATTGCTGATCGGTGACTCCCTGGGAATGGTACTGCAGGGCCATGACAGCACACTGCCGGTGACGGTGGAGGACATGGCCTATCACACGGCGGCCGTGAGCCGGGGCAACCGCGGCTCCCTGATCATGGCGGACCTGCCCTTCATGTCCTACGCCACCCTCGAGCAGGCACTGGGCAACAGTGCCCGGCTGATGCAGGCCGGCGCCCATGTGGTCAAGCTGGAAGGCGGCCGCTGGCTGGCCGACATCATTACCACCCTGACGCGTAACGGCATTCCGGTGTGCGCGCACATGGGACTGACTCCGCAGACGGTCAACGTACTGGGCGGCTACAAGGTCCAGGGCCGCGAGGAAGACCAGGCCCGCGCCATGCTGGAGGACGCCCGTGCACTGGAGGCCGCCGGCGCAGCCCTGCTGCTGCTGGAATGCGTACCCAGTGAGCTGGCGCGTACCATTACCGAGGCGGTGAATATTCCGGTTATCGGTATCGGTGCCGGCAGCGGCACCGATGGCCAGGTTCTGGTGGTGCACGACATGCTCGGCCTGTCGATTACCGGTCGCCTGCCCCGTTTCGTGAAGAATTTCATGGCTGGCCAGGCTGATATCCCTTCGGCCATCGCCGCCTATGTCAGGGCGGTCAAGGCAGTCGAGTTCCCCTCCGCCGAACACGAGTTCTGAAAGCATGAATACAGTACATACGGTCGCGCAGTTGCGGGCAGCCCTGGCGCGGGCGCGTCAGGAAGGCAAGCGCATCGGGCTGGTACCCACTATGGGCAACCTGCATGAGGGCCATATTGCCCTGGTGGAAATGGCCCTGCAGCGCACCGACCATGTGGTGGTCAGTATCTTCGTCAATCCGCTGCAGTTCGGGCCGAACGAGGATCTGGACAGCTACCCGCGCACCCTCGCCGAGGATCAGCGTCGCCTGCTGGATGCCGGAGCCCATACGGTATTCGCCCCCAGCGTCAACGAGATGTACCCCGAAGGCATGCAAGGCCATACCCTGGTCAGCGTGCCGGTGGTATCCGACGGTCTGTGCGGCGCCAGTCGTCCGGGGCATTTCGACGGGGTGGCCACTGTGGTGACCAAGCTGCTGAACATGGTTCAGCCGGACGTGGCCGTGTTCGGCGAGAAGGACTTCCAGCAGCTGGCGGTGATCCGCAAGATGGCACTGGATCTGTGCCTGCCGGTCCAGATCATGGGCGCGCCCATCGTCCGCGCCGCCGATGGTCTGGCGCTGTCCTCGCGCAATGGCTATCTGGACGAGAACGAGCGCCGCGTCGCGCCGCAGCTGTACCAGACGCTGCAGCAGCTGGCCGGCCAGCTGCTGGCCGGGCGCCGGGACTTCGACACACTGCTTGAAGAGGCCCGTCAGCAGCTGCAGCGGGCCGGCTTCCGTCCCGATTATCTGGAGCTGCGCGACACCACTACCCTGCAACCGGCGGATGAACACAGCCGCGACATCACCATTCTTGTGGCAGCCTTCCTCGGCCGCACCCGCCTGATCGACAACCTGCGCTGCACGCTGGGCTGAATCCGGTGGCGACCGGTTGGCAGCAACCGGTCGATCCATCAGCAGTACCCCGTCGTATCCGACCAAAGCAGGGTTGTATTGCACCCGCTTCTAGTCAAATCTTGGGATGTGCACAGCGCTTGCGCTGTATAACCTCAGGCCGCCGAGCGCGACAATAACAATATCGAGGAAGATCCATGTACAAGATTCAGAACCACAAGGTATCCGAGAATCCGCTCTACAGAACCCATCTGGATCGTGACGGTTACGAGCGCATGTACCGTCAGTCCATCGAGCAACCGGATATGTTCTGGGCTGAGCAGGCCAACCGCTTTGTGGAATGGATGCAGCCCTGGAGCAAGGTTCACGAAAGCAACATGGAAACGGGCGAAGCCGCCTGGTTCATCGACGCCAAGCTCAACGTGAGCGTCAACTGCATTGATCGCCACCTGAAGAAACGCGCCAACCAGACCGCCATCATCTGGGAGGGCGACGACCCCGCCGACTCACGCCACATCACCTACCGTCAGCTGCACGAGGAAGTCTGCCGTCTGGCCAACGTGCTCAAGCAACGCGGCGTCAGCAAGGGCGACCGGGTGTGCATCTACATGCCCATGATCCCCGAAGCGGCCTTCGCCATGCTCGCCTGCAGCCGCATTGGCGCCATCCACTCGGTGGTGTTCGGCGGGTTCTCCCCCGACGCGCTGCGTGACCGTATCCTCAACGCCGAGTGCGAACTGGTGATCACCGCCGACGAGGGCGTACGGGGCGGACGGCGGGTGCCGCTGAAGCAGAACGTCGACAAGGCGCTGGCCAGCTGTCCGGATGTGCACAGTGTGCTGGTGGTCAGACGTACCGGCGCCGACATCGGCTGGGTCGAGCAGCGGGATATCTGGTATCACGAAGCCTGCGCCCAGGTCAGCGCAGACTGCGCCCCCGAACCGATGGACAGCGAAGACCCCCTGTTCATCCTCTATACCTCGGGTTCCACCGGCAAGCCCAAGGGCGTGCTGCACACCACCGGCGGCTACCTGGTCAGCACGGCACTGACCCATCATTACGTTTTCGACTACCAGGAGGGCGAGGTCTACTGGTGCACCGCTGACGTGGGCTGGGTCACCGGCCACTCCTACATCGTCTACGGCCCGCTGTGCAATGGCGCCACCACCCTGATGTTCGAGGGCGTGCCGACCTACCCGGACGCCTCCCGTTGCTGGCAGGTGATCGACAAGCACAAGGTCAATGTCTTCTACACCGCGCCCACCGCCATCCGCGCCCTGATGGCACTGGGCGAAGAGCCGCTCAAGAATTCTTCGCGCCAGTCCCTGCGCCTGCTCGGCAGTGTCGGCGAGCCGATCAACCCCGAGGTATGGGAATGGTACTACCAGGTCGTTGGCCAGCGTCGCTGCCCGATTGTCGATACCTGGTGGCAGACCGAGACCGGCTCCATCCTGATCGCCCCGCTGCCCGGCGCCTGCGACCTCAAGCCCGGCGCCGCCATGCGCCCGCTGTTCGGTGTGGTCCCGGCACTGGTAGACAACGATGGCAACGAACTCGAAGGTCCCGCCGATGGCAACCTGGTGATCAAGCAATCCTGGCCGAGCCAGATCCGTACCGTGTACGGTGACCACCAGCGCCTGGTGGAAACCTACTTCAGTACCTACAAGGGCGTCTATTTCACCGGGGACGGTGCGCGTCGGGATGCCGATGGCGACTACTGGATCACCGGTCGGGTTGATGACGTGTTGAACATCTCGGGCCACCGCATCGGTACTGCGGAAGTGGAAAGCGCCCTGGTCCTCAACGACTGGGTAGCCGAGGCCGCCGTGGTCGGCTGTCCGCACGATATCAAGGGCCAGGCCATCTACGCCTATGTCATGCCGATGCAGGGCGTCACCCTGACCGAGGATATTCTCGCCCAGCTCAAGGTGGCGGTCAGCGAGCAGGTGGGTGCCTTCGCCCGGCCGGACTACATTCAGGTTACCAGCGGACTGCCGAAGACCCGCTCCGGCAAGATCATGCGCCGCATCCTGCGCAAGATTGCCTGCGACGAGCTGGACAATCTCGGTGACACCTCCACCCTGGCCGATCCCTCGGTGGTCGACAGCCTGATCGAGAACCGTCTCAACAGGGGCAGCTGAGTAAATATGGTTGTCCAACCCGGGCGTGGCCTCTATTCTTGCCGCTTCGTCAGATTGCTTCGAGGAAGTTCGCCATGCAAGAGGTCGTGATCGTCGCCGCCACCCGAACTGCCATTGGCAGTTTCGGTGGCCAGTTTGCCAGTGTTCCGGCACACCAGCTGGGTGCGACCGTTATCCGCGCCCTGCTGGAGCAGACCGGTGTGGAGCCGGGCAGCGTGGATGAGGTCATCATGGGCCAGGTGCTGACCGCCGGCTGTGGCCAGAACCCGGCCCGGCAGGCCGCGGTGCATGGCGGCCTGCCCCACAGCGTACCGGCACTGACCATCAACAAGGTCTGCGGCTCGGGCCTCAAGGCGGTGCAGATGGCTGCCCAGGCGATCCGCTGCGGCGACGCGCGGATCATGATTGCCGGCGGCCAGGAGTCCATGAGCCTGTCCCCGCATCTGCTGCCCAGCTCGCGCACCGGTCAGCGCATGGGTAACGGCCAGCTGGTAGACAGCATGATCCATGACGGCCTCTGGGACGCCTTCAACCAGTACCACATGGGCATCACCGCCGAGAACCTGGCGGAGCGCTACGAGATCAGTCGCCAGCAGCAGGATGCCTTTGCCCTGGCCTCCCAGCAGAAGGCAGTCGCCGCGCAGCAGGCCGGCCGATTTGCCGACGAGATCACCCCGGTGGAGGTACCCCAGCGCAAGGGTGAACCGCTGCGCATCGACCAGGACGAACAGCCCCGCGCCAGTACCACCCTGGAGTCGCTGGGCAAGCTGCGGCCGGCGTTCCGCAACGACGGCACCGTCACCGCGGGCAACGCCTCCAGTCTCAACGACGGCGCCGCTGCGGTCATGCTGATGAGTGCCGAAACGGCGGCTGAGCTGGGTCTGCCGGTACTCGCCCGTATCGCCGCCGGCGCCAGTTCCGGTGTCGATCCGGCGATCATGGGCATAGGCCCGGTCAGTGCTACCCAGCGCTGCCTGAGCAAGGCCGGCTGGAAGGTTGATGAGCTGGATCTGGTCGAGGCCAACGAGGCCTTTGCCGCCCAGGCGCTGGCGGTGGCCAGTGAACTGCGCTGGGATCTGGACAAGGTCAACGTCAATGGCGGCGCCATCGCTCTGGGCCACCCGATCGGGGGCTCCGGCTGCCGGATTCTGGTGACCCTGCTGCACGAAATGCAGCGCCGCAACGCCCGCAAGGGTCTGGCAACCCTCTGCATCGGCGGCGGCCAGGGCGTCGCGCTGGCACTGGCCCGCGACTGACCCAGCGCTTGATCAGCGCTTCAGCCAGCTGAAGCGCTCGATCACCTCATAGCGTACGCCACCCTCTCCCCCACGGCTGACATACAGACTCAGGTGGTCCACCGCGAAGGGGGGCAACGCCAGATCCGCGTGACCTTCAAGAAACGCCCGTAACGGCTCGCCGCCCTGCCGGACCCTGGCCAGGGTGATATGCGGCCGATAGGCACGGGTATCCGGCACCAGCCCCACAGGTACCAGACGCTGCTCCACCTCCTCCTGCAACTGCATCAGCGCGGCCTCGGCGGTCACCCCTGCCCACAGCACTCGGGGCCGCTCCGGGGTGCCGAAATAGCCCACACCGCGGATGGTCAGCTTCAGCTCCGGATCGGGCAGGTCGTGCAATGCCCCGGCCATGGCGGTGGCGGTCTGCGCATCCACCTCACCGATAAAGCACAGGGTCAGGTGCAGCGCCTGCGCCGGATGCCAGCGCGCCGTGGGATACTCCACCCGTACCCGGCCAAGCTGTTCGGCTACGGACTGGGGTAATTCAAGGCCGACAAAAAGACGCTGCACGCTCTGTCCTCCCGTTTTCGTTGAGTCGATGCTGCCGCACACCGGGGCGGCGGGCAAGCCCGAGCCAGGCTGCCGCTTGGTTTGCCGAAAATTCCGTTGCTATGCTGCCCAGACTACCCTTCTCTGCCAAGGCGATGCCCATGCATGACATCATAGCGGGACGATTCGAACTGCAGGACAGGGCCGATGAGGCTCTGGCTGCCCTGCGTCAGGCCGGCTTTGCAGCGGATGCGCTGGCCGCCTTCTATCTCAATCCCCATGGACAGCATGATCTCTACCCCATAGGGGGAGATGATGAAAGCTCGGCGGGCGCCCGCCATGCCGGCGGTGGAGCAGCCCGCGGTGGTGCGATCGGTGCCACTGTCGGCGCCATTGCCGGCGCGGCCACGGCGCCGATCATAGGTCCGGTCGGTGTCGCCATTGGCGCCGGCGTGGGCGCCTACACCGGCTCCCTGGTCGGGGCGGTCAGCAGTACCGACGAGGAGTCGGACGTGGACGAACAGACCGGCCAGCCCTCCACGCAGCAGCCGGAGGTCACCGAGCGCGAACCCGGGGTGCTGGTTGCGGTACGGGTGGATGGCGATACCCGGGAATCGGCCGTGGCGGTGCTGCGCCGGTACGGCGCCCTGGATCTGGAACACACCACCGGCGACCTGCGCGACGGTCACTGGTATGACTTCGATCCCCATGCGGTGGTCCGGCGCATCTGAGGCGAAAATCTGAATCTTTGCATCGCATCGACGTCAACCGAAGTAACTGGATGCGGAGGTGAAGATGAACAGAGATCGCCATGAACCGGATGAGCAATTCCTCACCGAGAGTGCCCGCCGGCAGGTTGAACAGGACTACCGGGACGCCCCCACTGACAGCCCCATGGGCCCCATTGGCGAGGTGCCTTCCCGACATGAAGCCGGGGACAGGAGTGCCGAAGCCGGCCTGACCGAAGCCGCCATTCCGGGCCACGGGCCTACCGCAGATGACGCGGCGCCAGAGACACTGATGCCTGATGACGGCGCTCGCTCGCCCCAGGAGCGGGGCCCCGTCGAACCGGCTGCCGACACCGAACTGGAGGAAGTACCGGCCAACCGCATCGGCGCCGGCAAGGGTCTCGACGAGGCCGAGCTGGCCCGCCGCAAGCCGCTGGACGGCAAGCCCTGGGACGGCGACCCGGCGCAGCCGCTGGAGCCGGAGACCACTGTGGAACGGCCATTGGCGTCGGACCCGAAGGACGAGCCCGGACCGGGCTGAGATCCAGGCATAAAAAACCCGGGGCCTTGCGGCACCGGGTTTTTTGTTGGCTGGCTGCAGCTGCGGATATCAGACGCCGCTGTTTTCGGCCGCTTCCACGTCCTTCATGGACAGCTTGATACGACCGCGGTTGTCCACGTCCAGTACCAGCACCTTCACTTCCTGACCTTCCTGCAGCACGTCGGTAACCTTCTCGATGCGCTGGTTGGCGATCTGGGAAATGTGTACCAGACCGTCCTTGCCGGGCAGGATGCTGACGAAGGCACCGAAATCGACGATGCGCTCGACCTTGCCGGTGTAGACCTTGCCGATTTCCGCTTCGGCGGTGATGGCGTCGACACGGGCCTTGGCGGCATTGGCGGCATCCTTGCTGGCAGCAAAGATCTTCACGGTGCCGTCATCGGTGATGTCGATGGAGGCGCCGGTCTCTTCGCAGATACCGCGGATGGTTGCGCCACCCTTGCCGATCACGTCACGGATCTTGTCCGAGTCGATCTTCATGCTGATCATGGTCGGTGCGTTGGCGGAGAGCTCCTTGCGCGACTCCGGCAGCACTTCGTTCATCTGCTTGAGGATGTGCAGGCGGGCTTCGTGGGCCTGGTGCAGAGCCTGCTCCATGATCTCCTCGGTGATGCCCTTGATCTTGATGTCCATCTGCAGGGCGGTAACACCCTTCTCGGTGCCGGCGACCTTGAAGTCCATATCACCGAGGTGGTCCTCGTCACCCAGGATGTCGGTCAGTACGGCGAACTTGTCACCTTCCTTGACCAGCCCCATGGCGATACCCGCTACCGGCGCCTTCAGCGGCACACCGGCATCCATCAGCGCCAGGGAGGCGCCGCAGACCGACGCCATGGAGCTGGAGCCGTTGGACTCGGTGATCTCGGACACCACGCGGATGCTGTAGGGGAACTGGTCCATGTCGGGCATCACGGCCTGGATGCCGCGACGGGCCAGGCGACCGTGGCCGATTTCACGGCGACCGGTACCACCCATGCGTCCACACTCGCCTACCGAATAGGGAGGGAAATTGTAGTGGAACATGAAGGCGTCCTTCTTCTCGCCTTCCAGGGTATCGAGCAGCTGCGCGTCCCGGGCGGTACCCAGAGTAGTCACCACCAGGGCCTGGGTTTCGCCACGGGTGAACAGGGCGGAACCGTGGGTACGGGCCAGCACACCGACTTCGATGTTCAGCGGGCGCACGGTACGGGTGTCGCGGCCGTCGATACGCGGCTTGCCGTCGACGATGCTCTGGCGCACGGTGCGGTATTCGATCTCGCCGAAGGCGTCCTTCACGGCGCCGGCGGAGGGCTTGCCCTCTTCTTCACCAGCCAGGGCGGCGATGGCGGCATCACGCAGCTCGTCCAGACGGTTGTAGCGCGACTGCTTGTGGGTGATGGTGTAGGCTTCGGCGATGGCGGCACCGAACTGGGCCTTGATCGCGTCCAGCAGCGCGGTATTCTCCGGCGCCGGCTGCCAGTCCCATGCCGGCTTGCCGGCTTCGGCAGCCAGTTCCTTGATGGCCTGGATGGCCGGCTGGAATTCCATGTGGGCGAAGAGTACCGCACCCAGCATCTGGTCCTCGGTCAGCTCCTGGGCCTCGGATTCGACCATCAGCACGGCGTCCTCGGTACCTGCTACCACCATGTCCAGGCGGGAGGTCTTCAGCTGCTCGTAGGTCGGGTTCAGCACATAACCCTGCACGTCGTCGAAACCGACGCGGGCGCCGGCGATCGGGCCGTCGAAGGGAATGCCGGAGATGGCCAGTGCAGCGGAGGTGCCCAGCATGGCAGCGATGTCCGGATCGGTGGTCTTGTCGGTGGAGACCACGGTACAGATCACCTGCACCTCATTCATGAAGCCTTCGGCGAACAGCGGACGGATCGGACGGTCGATCAGGCGGGAGGTCAGGGTTTCCTTCTCGGTGGGACGCCCTTCACGCTTGAAGAAGCCACCGGGAATACGGCCTGCCGCGTAGGTCTTCTCGATGTAGTGCACCGACAGCGGAAAGAAGTCACGACCGGCCTCGGCATTCTTGGCACCGACCACGGTTACCAGTACGCTGACGGCGTCATCGATACTGACCAGAACCGCACCCGAGGCCTGGCGCGCGATGCGGCCGGTCTCCAGGGTCACGGTGTTATTGCCCAACTTGAATTGTTTGATGACCGGTTTCACGGTGTCTTCTCTCTCTTTATTTACTGTATTTGCCCTTCGGGAAACTCTGGGCACGGCCGGGGGTCGGACCCGGCCATGTCCAAACGGGGCTGGTCTTATCGACGCAGACCCAGGCTGCTGATCAGGCTGCTGTAACGGCCCAGATCCTTGGTTTTCAGGTAGTCCAGCAGCTTGCGACGCTGGTTAACCATGCGGATCAGACCGCGACGGGAGTGGTGATCCTTCTTGTTGTCCTTGAAGTGCTCCTGCAGCTTGTTGATGTTTGCAGTCAACAGAGCTACCTGGACTTCAGGAGAACCGGTGTCGCCTTCTCCACGCGCATACTGGGAAACGATTGCAGCTTTTTCTTCAACGCTCAGTGCCATGACAGCTTTCCTCTGAGGTAACAGGCCGGGACAATGTCCCGTGTTTTGAATCGAGTAATGACCGTGCCTGTTGACAGCCACCCTCGTTGCGACCCACTCGGGTCAACTTCCTGCAGGTGCCGGGCACCTGCGATGTTCAACCATTGAAGCGCATCAACCGCCGGGGCGCTACCCGGGCGTCATCGGTCATTTCGCCGATGCCGATAAAGCGGCCGTTGTGGTCACGCAACCGCACCATGCCGAAAGCCGGGGTTCCCGGCACCCGCACCGCCTGCCCGTGATTGAGATAATAGGCGGTCTGCTCGGTCAGATTGACCTCCGGCCAGTCCAGCAGTCCGCTGTCGGAGGGCAGCAGCAGATGGTCCAGCGCGGTGGCGCCACCCTCGGCATGCAGTGCCTCGAGCTGTTCGAGGGTCACCGCCTGACTCAGATCGAAGGGCCCGGCCTGACTGCGACGCAGGGCGGCGACATGGGCGCCACAACCCAGTGCCGCGCCGATATCCTCGACCAGGGTACGGATATAGGTGCCCTTGCTGCACTGCACTTCCAGACGCAGGCGATCCCCTTCCAGTCCCAGCAGGGTCAATCGGCGTATGGTAACAGATCGCGGCTTGCGCTCCACTGTTTCCCCTGCTCTGGCCAGCTTGTACAGCGGCTGTCCATCATGCTTGAGCGCCGAATACATCGGCGGGACCTGCTCGATATCACCCGTGAAGCGTGGCAGCACCGCCTCCACATCGGCCAGGGAGACCTGACAGGGACGCATCTCCAGCACCTCGCCCTCGGCGTCACCGGTGCTGGTGGTCATGCCCAGACGCGCCTCGGTGACATAGGTCTTGTCCGCATCCAGCAGGTACTGGGAGAACTTGGTGGCCTCTCCCAGACACAGCGGCAGGACGCCACTGGCCAGCGGGTCGAGACTGCCGGTGTGCCCTCCCTTGCTGGCATTGAACAACCAGCGCACCTTCTGCAGGGCCGCATTGGAGCTCATGCCCAGCGGCTTGTCGAAAATCAGGATGCCGTCGATATCACGGCGTTTGCTGCGTGGAGCCGACACCGCTATTCCTCATCATCCCTGGCATGGCGGCGATCCTCGGCCACCGCCCGCTCGATCAGCGACGACAGATGCACACCGCGGCGCACGCTCTCGTCGTAGAAGAAATGCAACTGCGGAATGGTGCGCAGTTTCATCACCCGCCCGAGCTGCACTCGCAGGAAACCCGAAGCATCCTTGAGCGCCTCCAGATTCTCGGCAATATCCTCGGCGCCGGCATCACCCATGAGGGTAATGAACACCTTGGCGTGCGCCAGGTCACGACTGACCTCGGTCGCGGTGACTGTGATCATGCCCACCCGGGGATCGCGCACTTCGCGCTGGATCAGCAACGCCAGTTCGCGTTGCATCTGATCGGCCACGCGCTGGGTACGGCTGTAATCTCTGGCCATATATCTGAACCTCTAGCTGCAAGCCTTCAGCGGCAAGCTGCAAACCAATTATCGGCTGCGGACAGCCCTGTACGGGACCGACAGACGACAAGCGGCCCTTCCGGACCGCCTGTCGCGTTCAGCCTGTGTGCCTGTCGCCAGCTTACAGTGTACGTGCCACCTGAACCCGCTCGAAGACCTCGATACGGTCGCCGATGCGCACGTCATTGTAGTTCTTCACGCCGATACCGCACTCCATGCCGTTACGCACTTCACCGACGTCGTCCTTGAAGCGGCGCAGGGATTCCAGCTCGCCTTCGTAGATGACCACGTCCTCGCGCAGTACGCGGATCGGACGGTTGCGGTATACGGTACCTTCGATGACCATGCAGCCGGCCACGGCACCGAACTTGGGCGAACGGAACACGTCACGCACCTCGGCCACACCGAGGATCTGTTCGCGTACGTCACTGCCGAGCATGCCGGACAGGGCCTTCTTCACGTCCTCGATGATCTCGTAGATCACGCTGTAGTAGCGCAGATCCAGACCTTCGCTCTCGATCACCTTGCGCGCCGATGCATCGGCCCGCACGTTGAAGCCGAAAATCACGGCGTTGGACGCCAGTGCCAGGTTGGCGTCGGTCTCGGTGATACCACCCACGCCCCCGGAAATGATCTTGACCTGCACTTCGTCGTTGCCCAGCTCGCTGAGCGAGCCCTGCAGGGCTTCGAGCGTACCGCGCACGTCGGTCTTGATCACCAGGTTGAGGGTTTTCTTCTCGCCCTGGCCCATGTTCTCGAACATGTTCTCCAGCTTGGCCGACTGCTGACGGGCCAGCTTGATCTCGCGGAACTTGCCCTGACGGAACAGCGCCACTTCCCGCGCCTTCTTCTCGTCGGCCACCACGGTCATCTCGTCACCGGCATCGGGTGTACCGTCCAGACCGAGGATAGCCACCGGAATGGAGGGGCCGGCTTCACGGATGTTGTTACCGTTCTCGTCGAGCATGGCGCGCACCTTGCCATGGTTGACGCCGGCCAGTACCACGTCACCCTGGCGCAGCGTGCCGTTCTGTACCAGCACGGTGGCGATCGGGCCACGGCCCTTGTCCAGACGGGATTCGATGACCACGCCACGTGCCGGGGCATCGGGCTGGGCCTTGAGTTCCAGTACCTCGGCCTGCAGCAGTACCGCCTCCAGCAGCTCGTCGATACCTGTCCCGACCTTGGCCGACACGTGGACGAACATGGTGTCGCCGCCCCACTCTTCCGGGATGACGTCGAGGGCAGCCAGATCGTTCTTGATGCGATCCGGATCGGCCTGCTCCTTGTCGATCTTGTTTACCGCCACCACCAGGGGTACGCCGGCAGCCTTGGCGTGCTGTACCGCTTCCTCGGTCTGCGGCATCACGCCGTCATCGGCGGCCACCACCAGGATCACGATGTCGGTGGACTTGGCACCGCGGGCACGCATCGCAGTAAAGGCCGCGTGACCGGGGGTATCGAGGAAGGTGACCATGCCGCGGTCGGTTTCCACGTGGTAGGCACCGATGTGCTGGGTAATGCCACCGGCTTCGCCGGAGGCCACGCGGGTACGGCGGATGTAGTCGAGCAGCGAGGTCTTGCCATGGTCAACGTGACCCATGACGGTAACCACGGGGGCGCGGGTGACTTCCTCGCCCTCGTACTGCATGGCCTCGGCCAGACGGTCTTCCAGATCGCTTTCCTTGACCTGCTTGACCTGGTGACCCATGTCTTCTGCGATGATGGACGCGGTGTCCTGATCCAGCACCTGGTTGATGGTCACCATGGTGCCGTTCTTGAACATGTACTTGATGACCTCGGCCGCCTTGACCGACATCTTCTGGGCCAATTCGGCCACGGTGATGGTTTCACCGATCACTACTTCTCGCACTATAGGCCCTGTCGGCTTCTCGAAGCCGTGCTGATTGCGTTTCTTCTGTGCCTTGAGCTTGCCACCACCACCGCGACGGCGGGCCAGGCCCTCATCGTCATCGGCGGAACGGGGAGCGATGCGGCCCTTGCTGGGGCCACCGGCACGCTTGCGACTGCGCTCGTCTTCCTCGACACGGTCCCGACGGCGCTGCTCTTCCTTCTTGCGCGGAGCAGCACCGGGAGCAGGGGCCGGGGCCGGAGCTTCTTCTGCGGCAACCGGGGCCGCAGCAGCAGGCGCTGCCGCCGGCTCTGCGGCGGTGGCCTGTTCTTCCGCCCTGGCTTCGGCCTGTGCCGCCTGTGCAGCCTGCTCGGCCGCAGCGCGCGCGGCTTCCTCGGCCTTGCGTGCTTCCTCTTCCTCAGCCTTGCGACGGGCTTCGGCAGCGGCCTGACGGGCCTCCTCGGCCGCACGCAGTTCCTCGAGCTCGCGCTGGCGCTCGGCTTCCAGATCCACCTCGTCACGCTTGACGTAGGTGCGCTTCTTGCGCACTTCCACATTCACCGTCTTGCTGCCGGCGACCTTCAGGGTGCTGACCGTCTTGCGCTTGAGGGTAATCTTCTTCGGCTCGTTGCCGCCTTCGCCGTGGGCATTCTTCAGGTGCGCCAGCAGGCGCTGCTTCTCCTCATCGGAAACAGTCTGCTCGGCACCTGTGTGCGGCAACCCTGCTTCCTGCATCTGCTGTAACAGGCGCTCAACCGGAGTACCTGTTACCTGAGCCAACTCTTTGACCGTCACTTCCGCCATTCACTTTCTCCTCAGTCGGGGGCCGGGCGTTACCGCCGGGTGTTGCTGCCAGCCGACCGGTTATTCAAACCAGGGCGCCCGCGCGGCCATGATCAGAGCTGCGGCGCGGGCTTCATCGATTCCATCTATATCCAGCAGGTCATCCACCGACTGCTCGGCAAGGTCTTCCATGGTCAGGATGCCCTGAGCCGCCAGCTGGAATGCCAGAGCGCGATCCATGCCTTCCATGTTCAGCAGGTCGTCAGCGGGCTGGACTTCCTCAAGTTTCTCCTCGTTGGCGATGGCCCTGGTCAACAGACAGTCCTTGGCCCGTGAGCGCAGCTCGTTGACGATATCCTCGTCAAAGCCGTCAATTTCGAGCATTTCTTCCATGGGTACGTAGGCGATCTCCTCGAGGGAAGTGAAGCCTTCGTCAACCAGAATCTGTGCCAACTCCTCATCCACGTCCAGCTCCTCGATGAAGCTGCGCAGGACATCGCCGGTCTCGGCTTCCTGCTTGGCGCGGATATCCTCTTCCGTCATCACGTTCAGGGTCCAGCCGGTCAGCTGGCTGGCCAGTCGCACGTTCTGACCACTGCGGCCGATGGCCTGGGCGAGGTTGTCCTCGGCCACGGCGATATCGATGGTGCGGGTATCCTCGTCGAGGATGATCGAGGCGACCTCGGCCGGCGCCATCGCGTTGATGACGAACTGCGCCAGGTTCTCGTCCCACAGCACTATGTCCACGCGCTCACCGCCCAGCTCGCCGGAAACAGCCTGAACCCGCGAGCCGCGCATGCCGATGCAGGCGCCCTGGGGATCAATGCGCTTGTCCTTGGAGCGTACGGCGATCTTGGCCCGCGAACCCGGGTCGCGGGCAGCACCCATGACCTCGATCAGCTCCTCGGAGATCTCCGGCACTTCGATACGGAACAGCTCGATGATCATCTCCGGACAGGCGCGGGACAGCACCAGCTGAGGACCGCGGTTCTCGACACGGATTTCCTTGAGCAGCGCGCGAATGCGGGTGCCGGTACGGAAAGTCTCGCGCGGGATCATCTCCTCGCGCGGCAGCACCGCTTCGGCATTGTTGCCCAGATCGACGATCACGCTGTCACGGGTGACTTTCTTCACGGTACCGCTGATGATCTCGCCGAGGCGATCACGATAGGCATCGACCACCTGCGCCCGTTCAGCTTCGCGCACTTTCTGCACTATTACCTGCTTGGCGATCTGCGCGGCGATGCGGCCGAACTCTTCGGACTCGATCTTTTCCTCGACCACATCACCGATCTGCAGGGCCGGATCGCGCTCCTGGGCCTGATCCAGGGTCAGCTGCATGCCGGGCTCTTCGAAGTCCTCGTCAGCGACCACGGTCCAGCGGCGGTAGGTATCATGGTTGCCGGTCTGCCGATTGATCGCTACGCGGATATCCACTTCCTCTTCGTAGCGCTTCTTCGTAGCCGTGGCCAATGCCAGCTCCAGAGCCTCGAATATGACTCCGGGCGGCACGCCCTTCTCATTGGAAACGGATTCCACAACCAGTAGCACTTCTTTGCTCATCGTATGCCTCGCCTAACGCCATCCATTGGGGCCACTGGAGCCCGAAATATGCTCAAAACCGCGGAACGATATGGCCCTTGTCAATACTGTCCAGGGGCAACAGGTATTCATGATCTTCTACCTGAAGAACCACATCATCGCCTTCCACCCCGCGGATGACACCCTGAAAATTGCGGCGCCCGTCATAGGGCACCCGCAAGCGGATCTTCGCCTGTTCGCCTGCATAGGCAGCATACTGCTCCAGGGTGAACAGCGGGCGGTCCATCCCGGGAGAGGATACCTCCAGGGTATAGTCGCCACTGATGGGATCTTCCACGTCCAGCACCGCGCTGGCCTGGCGACTCACGGTCGCGCAGTCTTCCACACTGACACCGTCAGGGTGATCAATATATACCCGCAGCAGGCTGTGACGCCCCTGCGAGAGAAATTCGATCCCCCAGCAACGATAGCCCAGAGCCTCGACCACCGGGATCAGCATGTTCTCCAACTCGGTAAGCTTGCCGGACAAATTCAACCGCCTTTCTTCACGAATAAAAAATGGGCCTGAAAGCCCATCCTGGTTCCGGCCACTTCATCCAGGGATGAAATCCGGAGTTAACAAAAAGCCCCTCTGAAGGGGCTTTAACTGGTTGCGGGGGCAGGATTTGAACCTACGACCTTCGGGTTATGAGCCCGACGAGCTACCAGACTGCTCCACCCCGCGGCGAATCCGAGGCAGAAATTATACGCCCGACGGCTGCATATGACAACCGGACGCCCTTCTGCCGGAAAAGAACAGGGCCTGCGTTGCTGCAGGCCCTGTCTGATTGGTGCGGAAGATGGGACTCGAACCCATACACCCTAAGGCACTACCCCCTCAAGATAGCGTGTCTACCAATTCCACCACTTCCGCAAAACTGTTGGCTCAGTCCAGTACCGGAACATCGTCCTGGACGGGAGCCTGAGGAGCCTGCTCTTCGAGAACAGGTACATCTTCGCTGATCGGCGCGACCGGCTGACTCTGCAGCGCCGGTACCGGCAAACCCGCATCACGGATCTCGCCCGCCTTGTAGCTGGCGTAATAGGCCAGACCCAGCGAGGTCAGAAAGAATACAGTGGCCAGCGCAGCTGTCAAGCGGCTCAGAAAAGTCGCCGAACCCTGGCTGCCGAAAACCGTACCGGAAGCACCAGCGCCAAAGGATGCACCGGTCTCCGCGCCCTTGCCCTGCTGGATCAGAATCAAGCCGACCAGGGCGATGGCAACCAGAAGATGTACGATCACAACAAGGGTTTCAATCATTAAACTTGTCCCGCGGCACGTGCTATCGCGCCAAATTCATCTGCATTGAGAGAGGCTCCACCCACGAGCCCTCCGTCGATATCCGGCATGCTGAACAAGGCCTGGGCATTATCCGCCTTGACACTGCCGCCATAGACAATCTGTACCTGCTGAGCCTGCTCGTCATCCAGCAGCGCCAGGCGTGCGCGAATCATCGCATGCACTTCCTGCGCCTGCTCCGGACTGGCGGTCAGACCCGTACCTATCGCCCAGACCGGCTCGTAGGCAATCACACCCTGGGCCAGGCCACCGACACCGAAGCGGTCCAACACCACCTGCAGCTGCCGCCCGACCACATCCGCCGTCTCGTCGGCATCCCGCTGCTCGCGGGTCTCGCCGACACAGAGTATCGGTCGCAGCCCGGAGGCCAGCGCGGCGGCAAACTTGCGACAGACCAGCTCGTCGCTCTCTCCCAGCAGGCTGCGGCGCTCGGAATGGCCGACCAGCACATACTGGCAACCGGCATCACGCAGCTGCGCCGGAGAAATCTCACCGGTCAGCGCGCCCTGCTCGGCCTGCCAGGCACAATCCTGGCCAGCCAGCTGCAGCGGCGAACTGCCCAGTGCTTCACGGCATTGCTGAATGAACAGCGCCGGCGGGGCAATCAGCAGGTCGACCTGCTCGGGCCACTGCTGGGCGTTGAGCCCCGCAAGCAACTCAGCTACGGAGTGCCGGGTACCGTGCATTTTCCAGTTTCCGGCGACCAGCGGACGACGCATGCCTAACCTCTCTGCTCAAGCGGGCGCCAATGTTAACCAGAATGCCACCCGTAGACAACCGCGATTTCAGTCTGCGGCGAACATTTTCCTGACCACAGCCGCCAGCGCTTCGGCTTCCTGGTTCACCTGGGCGGCATTCTGCCCCTCGACCATGACCCGGATCACCGGCTCGGTGCCCGACAGACGCAGCAATACCCGCCCGGTGTCTGCCAGTCGCGCCTCGGTAGCCGCGACGGCTTCCCGCAGCTCTGGCGCATCCAGCGGCGAGCCGCCATTGCTCTGGTAGCGCACATTGATGAGCTTCTGCGGGCACTTGTTCATGCCGCTGCAGGCCTCGGCCAGGCTCTTGCCGGACATGCGCAGGGCGCGCAGCACCTGCAGTGCGGCGATGATGCCGTCACCGGTAGTAGTGTGCTTCAGGCACACCAGGTGCCCCGAGGACTCCCCACCCAGATACCAGCCACGCTTATAGAGCTCGGCCATCACATAACGGTCGCCGACCTTGGCCCGCACGAAGGGAATGTCCCGCTCGCGCAGGGCCAGCTCCAGACCCAGATTGGTCATCAGGGTGCCGGCGACGCCGCCTTCGAGCACGCCGCGCTCGTACAGATCCAGGGTCATGATGTAGAGCAGCTGATCGCCATCCACCTCATTGCCGGCGGCATCGACCATCATGACCCGGTCGCCGTCACCATCAAAGGCGATACCCAGATCGGCGCCCTGCTCCACCACCGCCCGGCTGAGCGCGGCAAGATGAGTCGAGCCGACGCCGTCATTGATGTTCAGTCCATCGGGGGTGGCTCCGATCACGCTGACACTGGCGCCCAGCTCGCGGAACACCGCCGGCGCCACCTTGTAGGTGGCACCGTGGGCGCAATCCAGAACGATCTTCAGCCCCTTGAAGCTGGTACTGGTCGGCACACTGCTCTTGCAGAACTCGATGTAACGCCCCGAGGCATCCTCCTGACGCGCCACCTTGCCCAGCTGGCTGGCCTCGACCACCTGCATGGGCGCATCAACCAGCCGCTCGATCTCGAACTCGAGCTGATCGGGCAACTTGGTACCCTCGGCGGAGAAGAACTTGATGCCGTTATCGTAATAGGGATTGTGCGACGCGCTGATGACGATGCCGGCATCGGCCTGGAAGGTGCGGGTGAGATAGGCGATGGCCGGGGTAGGCATGGGACCGAGCAGCTGCACCTGGGCCCCGGCGGCAGACAGGCCGGCCTCGAGGGCAGATTCGAACATGTAGCCGGAAATGCGGGTGTCCTTGCCGATCACCACGCGACAGTGGCCATTGTTGCGGAAGGCGGTGCCAGCCGCCCAGCCCAGCTTGAGCATGAACTCGGGGGTGATGGGGTGGGTTCCGACCAGCCCGCGGATGCCATCGGTGCCGAAGTAGCGTTTTTCCATTGTTGAGTATCCTGCTCAGAATAGCGTGTGGGTGCCCGATACCCGACTCAGCTCCGTCCGGCTGCCAGCACCGCCTCAGTCATGCGTACCGCGTCGACCGTTTCCGCGACGTCATGGACGCGGATAATACGCGCTCCCTTGACCACCGCCAACGTCGCCAATGCCAGCCCGCCGGCCAGGCGCTGATCAACCGGGCGATCCAGTGCCTGACCTATCATGCTCTTGCGCGACACGCCGACCAGCAGGGGCAGGTCCAGCGGGCGAACCTGCGGCATGGCATCGAACAGTTCGAGATTGTGCTGCAGTGTCTTGCCGAAACCGAATCCGGGATCCAGTACCAGGCGATCACGGGGGATCCCCGCGTCGAGGCAGGCTTGGACACGCTGTTCGAGGAAGGAGTTCACCGCCTCCAGCACCGAGGCATACTCCGGCGCCTGCTGCATGGTCTGCGGCTCGCCCTGCATGTGCATGAGGCACACTGCCAGGCCGGTATCCACCGCTGCATCCATCGCACCGGGGCGCTGCAGAGCCCGGATATCGTTGATCAGACCGGCACCCACCGCCGCCGAGCCGCGGATGACCTCGGGCGTACTGGTATCCACCGATACCACGGTGTCAAAGCGGGCGCGGATGGCCTCCACCATGGGCACCACCCGATCCACCTCCTCCTGCACGCCGACCAGGGCAGCGCCGGGACGGGTGGACTCGCCGCCCACATCGATCAGCGTGGCACCGGCAGCCAGCATCTGCTCCACCCGCTGCAGCGCGGCGTCCATGCGGTTGTAGCGGCCACCGTCGGAGAAGGAGTCGGGGGTCATGTTGAGAATACCCATGACATGGGTACGGGAAAGGTCGAGCTCCCGGTCGCCGCAGGGCAACCGGGAGTTAGTGCGTGTTTCGCTCATGCCTGTCTCAGTGTTCGCCGGCCGGACCACCGATAAGCCCGTCATCACGGGGCTCATCTTTGGCGTCGAGATTGTCATCCGTGGTCGGTGCCGCCGCCCC
The DNA here is from genome assembly GCF_900115905.1 of Halopseudomonas formosensis. Classification (GTDB taxonomy): domain Bacteria; phylum Pseudomonadota; class Gammaproteobacteria; order Pseudomonadales; family Pseudomonadaceae; genus Halopseudomonas; species Halopseudomonas formosensis. Next base: position 108,119 of record NZ_FOYD01000008.1, on the reverse strand, counting down.
GGGACCACGACGGTCATCGTCGCTCCAGCCCTTGGGATCACGCACCGGCTTGCCGGCCATGATGTCGTTGATCTGCTCCAGATCGATGGTCTCGTATTTCATCAGGGCCTGGGCCATGGCATCGAGCTTGTCACGGTTCTCTTCAAGCAGGCGCTTGGCGGTGCTGTAGCAATCATCGATGATGCGCCGCACTTCCTCGTCGATCATGCGTGCCGTCTCGGCGGAGACGTTGGTCGCCTGGGCACCCTGACTGCGACCCAAAAATACCTCACCTTCCTCCTCGGCGTACATCAGCGGACCGAGCTTCTCCGACAGACCCCACTTGGTGACCATGTTGCGGGCCAGCTGGGTGGCACGCATGATGTCGTTGGAGGCGCCGGTGGTGACTCCGTCGAAGCCCAGGGTCATTTCCTCGGCGATACGGCCGCCGAACAGCGAGCAGATCTGACTCATCAGTGCGCGCTTGGACAGGCTGTAACGGTCTTCTTCCGGCAGGAACATGGTCACACCCAGGGCGCGCCCACGGGGAATGATGGACACCTTGTAGACCGGGTCGTGCTCGGGCACCAGACGACCGACAATGGCGTGACCGGCCTCGTGGTAGGCGGTATTGAGCTTTTCTTTCTCGGACATGACCATGGATTTGCGCTCGGCACCCATCATGATCTTGTCCTTGGCCAGCTCGAATTCGGCCATTTCCACCACCCGCTTGTTGGCGCGGGCAGCAAACAGGGACGCCTCGTTGACCAGGTTGGCCAGATCGGCACCGGAGAACCCCGGGGTCCCGCGGGCAATCGCCGAGGGCACCACATCGTCACCCAGCGGCACCTTGCGCATGTGCACCTTGAGAATCTGTTCGCGACCACGGATATCCGGCAGCCCCACCACTACCTGACGGTCGAAGCGGCCGGGGCGCAGCAGCGCCGGGTCAAGCACGTCCGGGCGGTTGGTGGCAGCGATGACGATGATGCCGTCGTTGGCCTCGAAACCGTCCATTTCCACCAGCAACTGGTTGAGGGTCTGCTCGCGCTCGTCGTGACCGCCGCCGAGGCCGGCACCACGATGGCGGCCGACGGCATCGATCTCGTCGATGAAGATGATGCAGGGCGCATGCTTCTTGGCCTGCTCGAACATGTCACGCACGCGGCTGGCACCGACACCGACGAACATCTCGACGAAATCGGAGCCGGAAATGGTAAAGAAGGGCACCTTGGCTTCGCCGGCAACCGCCTTGGCCAGAAGGGTCTTGCCGGTACCCGGCTGGCCGACCATCAATACGCCACGGGGTATGTGGCCGCCCAGACGCTGGAACTTGCCCGGGTCACGCAGGAACTCCACCAGCTCGGCGACTTCTTCCTTGGCCTCGTCGCAGCCGGCGACATCAGCGAAGGTGGTCTTGACCTGGTCTTCGGACAGCATCCGCGCCTTGCTCTTGCCGAAGCTCATCGGCCCACCACGGCCACCTGCCCCGCCCTGCATCTGGCGCATGAAGAACATGAAGATGGCAATGATGATCAGGATCGGGAAACTGGCAATCAGCAGCTGGGTCCAGATGCTCTGACGCTCGGGTTGCTTGCCCTCGATGACCACGTTGTTGTCCAGCAGATCGCCGATCAGGCCGTTGTCCTGAATGGCCGGCCGGACGGTCTTGAAGGTCTCCCCGTCACGGCGCTTGCCGGTGATCACGAAACCGTCGACGGTCACCCGCTCGACCTGGCGATCGTTCACCAGTTCGAGGAACTCGGTGTAGTTCATCGTGCGGGGCTCGGCGGTGGTGCTGAAGTTGTTCATCACGGTCACCAGCACCGCGGCAATGATCAACCACAGGATGAGGTTTTTCGCCATGTCGTTCAAATCGCTATCCTCTTGCCCCGCATGATGGTCGGGGCATGGCTGTATTTCGTCTGTTTATCCGACCTGTTTACATTACACCAGATTCCACCATGGCGGCAGTTTCAGCAGTGTAACGCCCTGTGTCATCCTGAGAGTCATTCGCCCTTGAAGCCGCGCCCCAGAAGATAGGTTTCCCGCGACCGGTCCCGGGACGCGCCCGGTTTGCGGGTAAGCACCTTGTCGAAGCGTGTGCGCAAATCCCGGTAGTAATCATCGAAGCCTTCACCGTGAAAGACCTTGATCAGGAAGTCGCCACCCGGGCGCAATACCCTGGCCGCCATGTCCAGTGCCAGCTCGCACAGATACATGGCACGCGGCTGATCCACAGCCGGTGTACCACTCATGTTGGGGGCCATATCGGAAATAACAAGGTCAACCGGCTGACCGCCGATCGCGGCGAGGATCTGCTCGAACACCTCATCCTCGGTGAAATCGCCCTGGATGAAGGTGACATCCGCTATGCCGTCCATCGGCAGTATGTCGGATGCGATGATACGGCCCTTCTCGCCGATCAGGCGGCTGGCCACCTGGCACCAGCCTCCGGGGGCGGCGCCCAGGTCGACCACCGTCATGCCGGGACGCAGCAGGCGGTCCTTCTCCTGGATTTCCAGCAGCTTGTAGCTGGCGCGGGAGCGGTAGCCGTCCTTCTGGGCCTTCTTCACATAGGGATCGTCAAAATGTTCCTTCAGCCAACCCTTGCTGGTCTTTGATCTTGCCACGGAATACCTCATGCAGCGTCCAGCGCCGCCGGTTATACTAAGCCCCTTTGACTACTGACACTCATCAACGGGAATCATCGGATTATTATGGCGCTCAGCTCTGAACAGAAGAAGGCCTTCAAACGCATCGGTCACCACCTCAAGCCGGTGGTCATTGTCAGTGAACAGGGTACTACCGAGGGCGTTCTGGCTGAGCTGGACCGCGCTCTGAACGATCACGAACTGATCAAGATCCGGGTCACGGTCGGCGATCGCGAGACCAAGCAGCTGCTGGTCAACGAGATCTGCCAGGCCACCGGTGCCGAGCTGGTACAGGTTATCGGCAAGATGGTGATACTGCTGCGCCGCAGCAAGACCCCCAACCCCAACCTGTCCAATCTGGTGCGCTACAAGGACTTCTGAGCAGCCTCGCCCCGGCGCGGCACTTCCTCGTCCGGCCGGGGCTGAAGGATCAGCACCAGCCCGGCAAAGGCAATGACCAGATAGCTGAACAGCTGCCAGTAATCACCCCGCGGCAGCGGCACCACCAGAAAGAAGCCAGCCGCCGCGACCAGCACCAGCAACAGCATCTGCCCGCGCAGATCCCGCCATACCGGGCGGCGCAACACCACCCAGGCCAGCAGACACTGCAGCAGCACACAGGCGACGGCAAAGCCGACCACCAGCGGACGCATGAAGCCGGCGATCTCCTGCACCAGCAGCGGCGCCAGACCGAACTTCTCCAGCGCCGGCAGCAGAACGAAATGCAGCATCCAGACACCGCCTACCCACAGGGTCTGGGCCAGTTGCCAGGCCACCCTGCCACTGCGCATGGCCGGCAAGGCAGCGTCCGGCATCACAGATGCTGGACCTCGACGATCTCGTACTCCACGACACCACTGGGGGTACGGACCACCACGATCTCACCCTCTTCCTTGCCGATCATCGCCCGGGCAATGGGCGAGGTGACCGAGATCTTGCCTTCCTTGATCTCGGCCTCGTCCTCGCCGACGATCCGATAGGTCACTTCCTCATCGGTTTCGACGTTGGCGATGGTGACCGTGGTGCCGAAGATGACCCTGCCGGTATAGGGAATGGTGGTCACATCGATCACCTGGGCCGCCGACAGACGACCCTCGATATCACTGATGCGTGCTTCCACCATGCCCTGCTGCTCGCGGGCGGCATGATACTCGGCGTTCTCCTTCAGGTCTCCCAGCTCTCGCGCCTCGGCAATGGCGGCGGTGATCTGCGGACGCATCACCGTCTTGAGGTGCTTGAGCTCTTCCTCGAGGGCGCGGGCGCCCTGAATGGTCATGGGATACTTCATGCTTACAATCTCTCGTGCAGATCCTGCAGACGGCGCACCGCCCGCTCGGGTCCGAATTTCAGTGCCATGCAGACAGCCTGACCACCGGCCAGGGTCGTGGTGGAGTACACCTTGTGCTGCAGCGCATTGCGGCGAATGGAATAGGAGTCCGCGATCGACTGACGACCTTCGGTGGTGTTGATCACCAGACGGATCTCGTCGTTCTTGATCATGTCGACGATGTGCGGACGACCTTCGGTGACCTTGTTCACCCGACGTACCGGCAGACCGGCGGCCTCGATGACCTGGGCAGTTCCGGCGGTGGCGACGATCTCGAAGCCCAGATCAACCAGCTCGCGGGCCATGTCGGCGACGAAGGGCTTGTCGTCCTCGCGCACGCTGATGAACACGGTGCCGGAGGTCGGCAGCACTTCGCTGGCGCCAAGCTGGGACTTGGCAAAGGCCTCGGCAAAGCAGTCGCCGATACCCATGACCTCACCGGTGGACTTCATTTCCGGCCCGAGAATCGGGTCGACACCCGGGAACTTGGCGAAGGGGAACACCGCTTCCTTGACGCTGTAGAAGTTCGGGATGATCTCCTGGGTGAAGCCCAGCTCCTTGAGGGTCTTGCCAGCCATGACGCGGGCAGCGATCTGCGCCAGGGACTGGCCGATGCACTTGGACACGAAGGGCACGGTACGCGAGGCGCGTGGATTCACCTCGATGACGTAGATGGTGTCACCCTGCAGTGCCAGCTGCACGTTCATCAGACCGACCACGCCCAGTTCCAGCGCCATGCGCTTGACCTGATCGCGCATCTGGTCCTGGATCTCCGGGGACAGCGAATACGGCGGCAGCGAACAGGCGGAGTCGCCGGAGTGCACGCCAGCCTGTTCGATATGCTGCATGATGGCGCCGATGACCACATCGGTACCGTCGGACACCGCATCCACATCGATCTCGATGGCGCAGTTGAGGAAGTGATCCAGCAGCACCGGGCTGTCGTTGGACACTTTCACCGCATCACGCAGGTAGCGCTTGAGCTCCTCTTCCTGGTAGACGATTTCCATCGCGCGACCACCCAGCACATAGGAGGGACGCACCACCAGCGGGTAGCCGATCTTCGCTGCGGCGCTGATGGCCTCGTCTTCGCTGCGCACGGTAGCGTTCGGCGGCTGACGCAGTTTCAGACGCTCGACCATCTGCTGGAAGCGCTCACGGTCCTCGGCACGGTCGATGGCCTCGGGGCTGGTGCCGATGATCGGCACGCCGGCCTCTTCCAGGGCGCGGGCCAGCTTCAGCGGGGTCTGACCGCCATACTGCACGATCACGCCCTTGGGCTGCTCGACCCGCACTATCTCCAGCACGTCCTCCAGGGTCACCGGCTCGAAGTACAGACGATCGGAGGTGTCATAGTCGGTGGAAACGGTTTCCGGGTTGCAGTTGACCATGATGGTCTCGTAACCGTCTTCGCGCATGGCCAGCGCCGCGTGCACGCAGCAGTAGTCGAACTCGATACCCTGGCCGATACGGTTCGGGCCGCCGCCGAGTACCATGATCTTGTCACGGCTGGTCGGATCGGCCTCGCACTCTTCCTCATAGGTGGAGTACATGTAGGCGGTATCGGTGGCGAACTCGGCGGCACAGGTATCCACCCGCTTGTAGGTCGGGAACACACCCAGCTTGTGGCGCTGCGAACGCAGGTTCTTCTCGCTCACGCCCAGCAGCTGTGCCAGACGGGTATCGGAGAAGCCCTTGCGCTTGAGGCGGAACATCAGGTCGCGATCCACGTCGGCCAGCCCCAGCTGACTCAGGTGCTGCTCTTCCTTGATGAGATCCTCGATCTGCACCAGGAACCAGGGATCGATCTTGGTCAGCTCGAAGATGCGCTCGACACTCATGCCGGCACGGAAGGCATCACCGATGTACCAGATACGCTCGGCACCCGGCACGGTCAGCTCGCGGGTCAGGATGGTCGCGGCGTCAGCGGCGCCCAGATCCAGCTGCGGATCGAAGCCGCAGGAACCCACTTCCAGCCCGCGCAGGGCCTTCTGCATGGACTCCTGGAAGGTGCGGCCGATGGCCATGACTTCACCCACGGACTTCATCTGGGTGGTCAGGCGGGCGTCGGCATTGGGGAACTTCTCGAAGGCAAAACGCGGTACCTTGGTGACCACGTAGTCGATCGACGGCTCGAACGAGGCCGGAGTACGGCCGCCGGTGATGTCGTTGCTCAGCTCGTCCAGGGTGTAACCCACGGCCAGCTTGGCAGCGATCTTGGCAATCGGGAAGCCGGTGGCCTTGGAGGCCAGCGCCGAGGAGCGCGACACGCGCGGGTTCATCTCGATGACCACCATGCGGCCGTCGACCGGATTGATGCCGAACTGGACGTTGGAACCACCGGTTTCCACACCGATCTCGCGCAGTACCGCCAGGGAGGCGTTGCGCATGATCTGGTATTCCTTGTCGGTCAGGGTCTGGGCCGGAGCCACGGTGATGGAGTCACCGGTATGCACGCCCATCGGGTCGAAGTTCTCGATGGAGCAGACGATGATGCAGTTGTCCTTCTTGTCGCGGACCACCTCCATCTCGTATTCCTTCCAGCCGATCAGCGACTCGTCGATCAGCAGCTCCTTGGTCGGCGACAGATCCAGACCGCGGGTGCAGATTTCCTCGAATTCCTCACGGTTATAGGCGATACCGCCGCCAGTGCCGCCCATGGTGAAGGAGGGACGGATGATGCAGGGGAAGCCGACCTTGTCCAGCACGCCGTAGGCTTCGTCCATGTTGTGGGCGATACCCGAACGCGGGCATTCCAGACCGATGGCACGCATGGCCTGGTCGAAGCGCGAACGGTCCTCGGCCTTGTCGATGGTGTCGGCGTTGGCTCCGATCATCTCGACGCCGAACTTTTCCAGCACCCCGTGCTTTTCCAGATCCAGCGCACAGTTCAGTGCGGTCTGGCCGCCCATGGTCGGCAGCAGGGCGTCGGGACGCTCCTTCTCGATGATCCGCGCCACGGTCTGCCACTTGATCGGCTCGATATAGGTGGCGTCGGCCATGGCCGGGTCGGTCATGATGGTGGCCGGGTTGGAGTTCACCAGGATGACCCGGAAACCCTCTTCGCGCAGCGCCTTGCAGGCCTGGGCGCCGGAATAGTCGAACTCGCAGGCCTGGCCGATGACGATGGGCCCGGCGCCGAGGATCAGAATACTCTTGATGTCAGTACGTTTTGGCATGTGTGCTATTAATCCTTGGGTGTGCCGGCGACTCAGGCGCGCTTGGCCATGGCTGCAATGAAACGCTCGAACAGCGGAGCCACGTCACCCGGGCCGGGGCTGGCCTCGGGGTGACCCTGGAAGCTGAAGGCTTCCTTGTCGGTGCGCTCGATACCCTGCAGGGTGCCGTCAAACAGTGATTTGTAGGTTGCCCGCACGTTGGCCGGCAGGGCGCTCTCGTCCACTGCGAACCCGTGGTTCTGGCTGGTGATCATGACCTCACCGGTCTTCAGATTCTGTACCGGGTGGTTGGCACCGTGGTGCCCGCTGGGCATCTTGACCGTGCGCGCGCCCGAGGCCAGGGCCAGCAGCTGGTGACCCAGACAGATGCCCAGGATCGGGGTATCGGTCTCCAGCAGCTCGCGGATGGCGCGGATGGCGTAGTCGCAGGGCTCCGGGTCTCCCGGGCCATTGGACAGCAGTACGCCATCGGGATTGAGCGCCAGCACATCGGCAGCGGACGTCTGGGCGGGCACCACGGTCAGGCGGCAACCGCGCGCTACCAGCATGCGCAGAATGTTGTGCTTGACGCCGTAATCATAGACCACCACATGGTAGGGCAGCTGCGCTGCGTCTATCTCGGGGTAGCTGTCGGTAGCCAGATCCCAGGTGCTCTGCCGCCACTCGTAGACGCTGGTGGTAGTGACTTCCTTGGCCAGGTCCATACCCTTGATGCCGGCAAACCCCCTGGCCAGCTCCAGCGCCTTCTCTTCGGTTGCATCCTCACCTGCCATGATGCAGCCATTCTGCGCCCCTTTTTCCCGCAGAATGCGGGTCAGGCGACGGGTATCGACACCGGCAATGGCGACAGTGCCGTTTTCCTTCAGGTACTCGCCCAGCGGCTGACGGCTGCGCCAGTTGCTGGCGATCAGCGGCAGATCCCGGATGATCAGACCGGCAGCCCAGACCCGGTCGGATTCGGCATCCAGCGGGGTGGTACCGGTATTGCCGATATGCGGGTAGGTCAGCGTGACCATTTGACGCGCGTATGATGGATCGGTGAGGATCTCCTGGTATCCGGTCATGGCCGTATTGAATACGACCTCGCCGACGCTGTGGCCGTCGGCGCCGATGGCTTCACCACGGAAGATGCTGCCGTCGGCGAGAGCAAGAATGGCGGGCTTGGACAAGAAAACCTCCGAAAGACTGACACGTTTTTGCCGAACGCGGGCTGCACAAAAGCGGGAATGATGTGATTTCCACTTCACCCCACTGCAAAGGCATTGTCAGATACGCGCTGAGATAGACAGATTAGCCCGACATTTTACCGGCTTGACCAATAAATATCCACACCGGTTATCCCCTTACATCCACACGACCAAGACGTTCTGCCGTTCTGTTTCATAATCCCGGCGGACGTGTTAAAACTGCATCTGGATCACGAAACCTGTGCAGGCGCACCAGCACCCCGTTGCTGGCCGGGCGGCTCGACACAAGGTTCAACAACAAGAACAGGGACTTCAACCATGAAAACCTATCTGAAGTATGTATTGTTCCTGCTGTTCCTCGGACTTGCTGCCCAGTCCCAGGCCGATGCACAGCTGGCTCAGAGTCTTCACGAGCTGCGCAGTGAAGGCTACCGCGCGGCCACCTATCTGCTGATCGACAACAACCTCTACGAGCGGGTACGCGAACCGGGCAACCGGGAAGCCTACAACGAAGCCCTGCTCAATATGGAGAAACTGCTGCGCCAGCTGGACAACCCCAGCGACATCCGCGTGCCCTACAACCAGTTCGTCAGCCTGATCCGCGAGATCGAGAACCAGACCGAGGAAGAGGCGCACTATCATCTGGCCACGGTCAACCGCACCATGATGGCCCACGCGGAGATGGACAAGGCCATCGCCGCACGCTATGCCAGCGCCGCCGAAGGAGCCGATGAGCGTCTGCTCGCGCTGCACCAGCAGAGCCTGGAGACCAATCAGATCCTGCTTTTGTACCAGAACAACATGTTCAGCTCGATCGGCGTGTACTTCATGGAGACCAGCGAAGGCATCTTCAACACCATAGATGCACGCATCACCGCACGGGCGGCAACCCTTCGCGAGCTGCTGCCGGACCTGAACCCGACGCTGCAGGATCTGGAAAAGCAGTACAGCTTCATTCAGCCGCGACTGATCAATCACCACGACAACTGGGTGCCCACCATCGCCGCCTTCTATCTGCTGCGCAACACCAAAACCCTGGATCAGATGGCGCGCGATCAGCTGCGCCAGAGCTGAGCGCCATTCAGCAACAAAAAAGCCCGGTCAGACCACCTGACCGGGCTTTTTTTGTACCGCAAATCTCAATCACGCAGCGAGAGTACATCCTGCATGTCGAACAGCCCCCGGTCATGGGCCGCCAGCCAGATGGCCGAACGCACCGCGCCCTTGGCAAAGGTCATGCGACTGGAGGCCTTGTGGGTGATCTCCACGCGCTCACCCTCGGTGGCAAACAGCACCGTGTGATCACCCACCACATCCCCGGCGCGCACGGTGGCGAAACCGATGGTCTGCCGATCACGGGCGCCGGTCTGGCCTTCGCGGCCGTACACCGCAACCTTCTGCAGATCCCGCCCCAGCGCCTGGGCCACTACCTCACCCATGCGCAGCGCGGTACCGGAGGGGGCATCCACCTTGTGCCTGTGGTGCGCTTCGATGATCTCGATATCCGCATCATCGCCCATGACCCGGGCGGCCATGTCCAGCAGCTTGAGCGTCAGATTGACGCCGACGCTGAAGTTCGGCGCAAAGACCACCGGGACCTGCTCGGCCGCCCGGCTGATCAACTGCTTTTCCTCCTCGGAAAAGCCGGTGGTACCGATGACCATGGCCTTGCCGGCGGTGCGGCAGATTTCCAGGTTGACCAGAGTACTGGTCGGATGGGTGAAATCGATCAGCACATCGAAGTCGTCGAGTACCTGCGCCAGATCCCCGACGATGGCCACGCCCAGCCGACCGACACCGGCCAGCTCGCCGGCATCAGCACCGAGCAGGCTGCTCTCCGGGCGCTCGATGGCGGCCGTCAGACGCGCCCCCTCAGCCTGACCTATGGCCTCGATCAGGGTCTTGCCCATGCGTCCGGCTGCGCCGATTACCGCTATTCTTCTCATGCTTTCCCCGGTCAGAACTTCATGTCTTCAAAGAAATTTTTCACGCCCTCGAACCAGCTCTTGGCCCGCGGCGTCTGATTGCTGCCCTCAGCCTGCAGGGTATCACGCAATTCGCTGAGCAACTCGCGCTGCCGCTTGGTCAGATTAACCGGGGTTTCCAGCACCACACGGCACAGCAGGTCGCCGGGGGCACCACCACGCACCGGCACCACGCCCTTGCCACGCAGGCGGAACAGCTTGCCGGTCTGGGTTCCCTCGGGAATCTTCAGCTTGACCCGGCCGTCCAGAGTCGGCACCTCAAGCTCGCCACCCAGGGCCGCTTCGACAAAGTTGATCGGCACCTCGCAATAGAGGTTCTTGCCATCGCGCTGGAAGATCCGGTGTTCGCGTACCGACACCACCACATAGAGGTCGCCGGTGGGTCCACCGTTGACCCCGGCCTCGCCCTCCCCGGCCAGACGGATGCGGTCACCATTATCCACGCCCGGCGGCACCTTGACCGACAGGGTCTTGGTTTCTTCCACACGGCCCTGGCCATGGCAGTCGCGGCAGGGGTCACTGATCATCTGCCCGGTACCATGACACCGCGGACAGGTCTGCTGCACAGCGAAGAAGCCCTGCTGCATGCGCACCTGACCATGACCGCCACAGGTGGTACAGGTGGTCGGCTTGGTACCCTTCTTGGCACCGCTGCCGTCACAGGTCTTGCAGCCCACCAGGGTCGGCACCTTGATGGTCACGGTGGTACCGCGCACAGCCTCTTCCAGATCCAGCTCCAGGGTATAGCGCAGATCGCTGCCGCGCTGCACCGAGGAACGGCCGCGACCGCCGCCCCCGAAGATATCGCCGAACACGTCGCCGAAGATATCGGAGAAATTGCCGCCGCCGAAACCGCCGGCACCGGCGCCCATGTTCGGATCCACGCCGGCATGACCGTACTGGTCGTAGGCCGCCCGCTTGTTGGCGTCGGTCAGAATCTCGTAAGCCTCGTTGGCTTCCTTGAATTTCTCTTCCGCTTCCTTGTCATCCGGATTGCGATCCGGGTGATATTTCATTGCCAACCGGCGATAGGCTTTTTTCAGCTCGGCTTCACTGGCGCCGCGCTCCACGCCCAGCACTTCGTAATAGTCACGCTTGGCCATATGTCCTGTTTCCTTTGGAATATCCTACGGCACAAACAGCAACGCGGGATAAGCTCCCGCGTTGCCCTGCCGCGCTGTGCACGGGCCCACCCTGAGGCAGGCCCGGTGCACCCAAGGACTACTTGTTGTCCTTGACTTCTTCGAACTCGGCATCGACCACATCATCTGCGTCAGCCTTGCTCTCGCCGGCATTGGCCTGGGCATCGCCCTGGGCTGCCTGCTCCTCATACATCTTCTGCACAACCGGGGCAGAGGCTTCGGACAGCGCATTGATCTTGGCTTCGATCTCTGCCTTGTCATCACCCTTGACCGCTTCTTCCAGATCGGCAAGCGCCTTCTCGATTGCGGCCTTCTGCTCCTCGGTGGCCTTGTCGCCGGCTTCGGACAGGGTCTTGCGGGTGGCATGCACCAGCTGATCGCCCTGGTTGCGCACGGTCACCAGCTCCTCGAACTTGCGGTCCTCCTCGGCGTTGGCCTCGGCATCACGCACCATCTTCTCGATTTCTTCATCCGACAGACCGGAGTTGGCCTTGATGACGATCGACTGCTGCTTGCCGGTGGCCTTGTCCTTGGCGGACACGTTGAGGATACCGTTGGCATCGATGTCGAAGCTGACCTCGATCTGCGGCACACCGCGCGGCGCCGGCGGAATGTCGGCAAGGTCGAAGCGACCCAGCGACTTGTTCTGCGTGGCCTGCTTGCGCTCGCCCTGCAGCACGTGAATGGTCACGGCAGTCTGGTTGTCGTCCGCGGTGGAGAACACCTGCGACTTCTTGGTCGGAATGGTGGTGTTCTTCTCGATCAGGGTGGTCATCACACCGCCCATGGTCTCGATACCCAGCGACAGCGGGGTCACGTCCAGCAGCAGCACGTCCTTCACGTCACCGGCCAGTACCGCGCCCTGAATGGCAGCGCCAACGGCTACCGCTTCATCCGGGTTGACGTCCTTGCGCGGCTCCTTGCCGAAGAATTCGGCAACGGTCTTCTGCACCAGCGGCATGCGGGTCTGACCACCGACCAGGATCACCTCGTTGATTTCCGAGGCGTCCAGACCGGCATCCTGCATGGCGATGCGGCAGGGCTCGATACTGCGCTTGACCAGATCCTCGACCAGCGACTCCAGCTTGGCACGGGTTACCTTGACCTGCAGGTGCTTGGGACCCGAGGCGTCAGCAGTGATGTACGGCAGGTTGACATCGGTCTGCTGGCTGGAGGACAGCTCGATCTTGGCTTTCTCGGCCGCTTCCTTCAGACGCTGCAGCGCCAGCGGATCGTTGTGCAGGTCAACGCCGTTTTCCTTCTTGAACTCGTCTGCCAGATAGTCGATCAGACGCATGTCGAAGTCTTCACCACCGAGGAAGGTGTCACCGTTGGTCGCCAGCACCTCGAACTGGTGCTCGCCATCCACTTCGGCAATCTCGATGATGGACACGTCGAAGGTACCACCACCCAGGTCGTAGACCACCACGGTGGAGTCACCACGGGCCTTGTCCATGCCGTAGGCCAGCGCCGCGGCTGTGGGCTCGTTGATGATGCGCTTGACGTCCAGACCGGCGATACGCCCGGCGTCCTTGGTCGCCTGGCGCTGGCTGTCGTTGAAGTAGGCCGGAACGGTGATGACCGCTTCGGTCACAGGCTCGCCCAGGTAGTCCTCGGCGGTCTTCTTCATCTTTTTCAGCACTTCCGCGGAAATCTGCGGCGGCGCCATCTTCTCGCCCTTGGCTTCGACCCAGGCATCGCCGTTGTCGGCCTTGACGATCTTGTAGGGCACCAGTTTGATGTCCTTCTGCACCACGTCCTCATCGAAGCGGCGACCGATCAGGCGCTTCACCGCATAGAGGGTGTTGTGCGGATTGGTAACCGACTGACGCTTGGCGGACTGGCCGACCAGGGTCTCGCCGTCGCTGGTGTAGGCGACGATGGACGGAGTGGTGCGCCCGCCTTCGGCGTTCTCGATGACCTTGGCGGCACCGTTCTCCATGACAGCGACGCAGGAGTTGGTGGTCCCCAGGTCGATACCGATGATCTTACCCATGTGTTTATGTCTCCGAATATGCTGGCCGCACGTACCCGGCGGCGCTGTTCAATCTGTTCTGAACTCTAGATAAGGCCGGAAAATGCTATTTCAAGTACAACTTCACGCCTGTTCGTCAATTGTTCCGCCAGTCTGGTCAGACCCGGCCTTGCTTACGACCACCATGGCCGGGCGCAGCAAGCGCTCATTCAGGGTGTAACCCTTCTGGAACACCTTGAGCACGGTATTGGGCTCGACCTTGTCGCTGGCCTCCATCGCCATCGCCTGATGCAGCTCGGGGTTGAAGGGCTCACCCTCCGGATTCACAGCCACTACCTGATGCCGCGCCAGAGTGTCGGTGAACAGTTTCAGGGTCAGCTCCATGCCTTCACGCATGGGCCGGATGGCCGGATCCTCGTTACTGGACAGCTCCAGACCGCGCTCCAGGCTGTCAACCACCGCCAGCAGATCCATGGAAAACCGCTCCAGGGCAAACTTGTGCGCCTTGGCGATTTCCTGCTCCGCCCGGCGGCGGGCGTTCTGCGCGTCGGCAACGGCACGCAGCGCCTGGTCCTGGGCGGCAGCCAGCTGCTCCTCGAGTTCGGCGATACGGGCAGCGGGGTCATCCCCGGCCGGAGTCGCGGCTTCCTGCTGCTCGGTTCCGATCTCCTCGCCCTGCAGCTCCTGTTTCTGTTCGTCCACCATGTCTCCTCCTGTCAGCAAATGGGTGACGAGGCCCTCAGGCCACGCGCATGACCTCTATATGGGGCTGCCGGAGGGATGTTCAAGGGGGTTGAACAACAAACCACGACTACTGTATAAACAACCAGAACAACAAGCCTGCGGAGATGACTCCATGCTGCTGCACCTGGCGGTGAATAACTACGCAATCGTCGATCATCTGGAACTGGAGCTCGATCGCGGCATGACCGTGATCACCGGCGAAACCGGTGCGGGCAAATCCATCATGCTGGACGCCCTGGCCCTGACCCTCGGCGACCGCGCCGACAGTGGCGCGGTGCGACCCGGTGCGGACAAGGCAGACATCCTCGCCACCTTCGACATCAGCGACATTCCGGAAGCGCAACAGTGGCTCGAGCAGCGCGACCTGGCCAGTGACGAGCATCAGGTGATACTGCGCCGAGTAGTCACCGCCGAAGGCCGCTCCCGGGGCTACATCAACGGCAGCCCCTGTCCGCAACAGGACCTCAAGGCGCTGGGCGAGATGCTCATCGACATCCACAGCCAGCACGAACATCAGTCCCTGCTCAAGACCGACACCCACCGCCGGTTGCTGGACGACTATGCCGGCGCCAGCGAGCTGGCGCGGCAGGTGCAGCTGGCTGCCCAGCGCTGCCGGCAGACCGAACAGGCCCTCGAACAGGCCAGCAACATCAGCGAGGAGCAGAATGCCCGCCAGCAACTGCTCAGTTACCAGCTGGAGGAGTTGGATAACCTGAGTCTGCAGGACGGCGAACTGGAGCAGCTGGAAAGCGAACAACGGCAGCTGGCCAACGCCGAGCAGATAATGCAGTCCTGCCAGCAGATCATCAATATCTGCAGTGAAAGCGACAGCGGCAGCGTGCTGCAGGCGCTCAGCGCCTGCCTCAACCGCCTCAACGGCCTGCACCACCATGGCCGCAGCCTGGGCGAGGCCCACGACCTGCTCACCGGCGCCCAGATCCAGATCGAGGAAGCCGTCGGAGAACTCAGTCGCTACCTCGATCATTTCGAGGCGGACCCCGAACGCCAGCAACAGGTTGAAGAGCGTCTGGGGGTGATCCACGACCTGGCGCGCAAGCATCGGATTCCGCCCCAGGAGCTGCCGGCCCTGCAGCAACGCCTGATCGACGAGCTGGAAGGCATCCAGCAGAGCGATGCGGACAAGGACCGCCTGACCGAGGAGCTGGCCGCCTACCGCGAGCACTATCAGCAACTGGCCGCGAAGCTGTCCGCGATCCGCCATAAGGCCGCGCAGAAACTGGCCAAGGCGGTGACCGGCGAGATCCAGCAGCTGGGCATGCCGGGCGGCCAGGTACAGGTCGAACTGCGTCCACTCACCAGCGCCCAGTACCCCCTGCAGGGACTGGAGAACGTCGAATTTCTGGTCAGCGCCAACCCGGGTCAGCCGGCCAAGCCGCTGGCCAAGGTGGCCTCAGGTGGCGAGCTGTCACGCATCAGCCTGGGCATCCAGGTGATCACCGCCCAGACCTCCCGGGTACCGACCCTGGTGTTCGATGAAGTGGATGTAGGCATTGGCGGCCCGACTGCCGAGATCGTCGGCAAACTGCTCCGTCATCTCGGCGAGCGTGGCCAGGTTCTGACCGTCACCCACCTGCCGCAGGTCGCCGCCCAGGGGCATCAGCACCTGTTCGTGCGCAAGGAGCAGCGACGGGATTCGACCCGCACCTGCATAGACAGGCTGGAGGGGGAGGACAGGGTTCAGGAAGTGGCCCGCATGCTGGGCGGAGTGGATCTGACGGAGGAGTCGCTGGCCCACGCCCGCCGGCAGCTGGCGCGGTAGGAAGAGGAAGCGGCCGAACTGGCTGCTCCGAGAACCGGTCGGGCCTGACGACAGCCCCGACCGATCGGCAGGAAGGGATCAGATATCCCGTTTCTTCACATAGAGCACCAGATTGTGGTCGACCAGCTCGTAGCCGTGCTCGCGCACGATCTGTTCCTGGCGCCGCTCGATTTCGGGATCGAAGAACTCGATCACCTCGCCGGTATCCACACAGACCATGTGATCGTGGTGCTCGCCATCGGCCAGTTCGAAAACGGCATGCCCGCCATCGAAGTTGTGGCGCACCACCAGACCTGCGGATTCAAACTGGGTCAGCACCCGGTAAACGGTTGCCAGACCCACGTCCTCCCCCGCCTCCATCAGCGCCTTGTAGACATCCTCCGCACTCATGTGCCGGTCATCGTCGTTGGCCAGCATCTGCAGAATCTTGACTCGCGGCAGCGTGACCTTGAGGCCGGCCTTACGCAGTTCGTGATTTTCAACCATGGTTCAGTTTCTCTCCACAATGCTTCGCAGCGCTGGATCTGTCGGGTATGATTCAGGGCCATTCAGCAAACTTTCGATAGTGGATGTTACCACGCGATGCCAAATAGTCTGAACCGTGCCCTTTGTATCCTGGTATTTTGTGCCGCCAGCGCCAGCCTTTCCGGTTGCGGATTCCCCGGCGTGTACAAGATCGACATTCAACAGGGCAACGTCGTTACCCAGGAAATGGTGGACCAGTTGCGCCCCGGCATGACCACCCGCCAGGTGCGCTTCATCATGGGCACCCCGCTCATCCAGGACACCTTCGAACCGAACCGCTGGGATTACCTGTACAGCATGCAGTCGGGGCATAACCCCCGCGAGCAGGAACGTATCAGCCTGATGTTCGAGAATGATCGTCTGGTCGGTCTGGCCGGCGACTTTGTCCCCGGCACCAGCCGCGACGAGGCCATCATGGGCAACACCACCGATCCCGCGACACAGGACATCGAACCGGCAGCCCGCAGCTACCCGATCGACCTCGGCGCCCCGCTCGGCACCGGCGAATGATATCCAGGGGAGCGGCGGCTGGCCCCGCTCCCCTGCTCACTCGCTTTTGAGTCCTTCCCTGGCCCGCGCGGCGCGCTGCTTGCGCACCTCCTTCGGGTCGGCAATCAGCGGTCGGTAGATCTCCACCCGCTCGCCATCCTCAAGCACCCGCTCGGCCGGCGCCGCCACCACCTTGCCGAAGATGCCCATGGCGCTGTGCTCCACATCCAGCCCCGGAAAGTGCTCGGCGATACGTGACAGCTGTGCCGCCTGCAGCATGGTGGTGCCCGCCGGAACCGTCAGCCTTATGACCTTCTGCTTGTCCGGCAGCGCATAGGCCACCTCGACACTGATGCCCTTATCAACCATAGAGTTCGTGCGCCCGCTTGGAGAACGCCTCGACCATGGTATTGGCGGCATGGTTGAACAGCGGACCCAGCGTCGCCTTTACCAGCGTGCCGGAGTAGTTGAACTGCAGATCCAGGGTGATCTTGCAGGCCTGCTCGTTGAGCGCCTGAAACTCCCAGACCCCGTGCAGCTCACTGAAGGGACCGTCCTCCAGGTGCATGTCGATACGCTTGCCCGGCACCAGATCGTTACGGGTGGTGAAGCTCTGATGGATCCCCGCCTTGCCCACGGTCAGCCGGGCACGCATCTGCTCGTCACTCTCGCTGAGAACTTCCGCCTTGCTGCACCAGGGGAGGAATTCGGGGTAATGCTCGACCCGGTTCACCAGGTCATACAGACGCTCTGCTGGAAATGGCAACAGAGCCGAACGCTTGATATGCGTCATAAATGATCACTTAGTTGCTCAGAAATATGCTTGGGCAGAACATAGCCTACCAGCGAATAGACCACAGGGTGCAGGGGCAATTCCTCACCACCTGCCCGGCGACCCGGCACGAAGGACGACTCCAACCGCTGCCGTCCCCACTTCAACGTGATAGCCGAAGAACGCGCCAGTCCCTATAATACCCGCCCATGAGCAAACAAAAGAAATCCCAGCCCAACGGCGGCACCATAGCCCTTAACAAAAGGGCCAAACACGAGTACTTCATCGAACAGCGCTTCGAGGCGGGCATCGCCCTGGCCGGCTGGGAAGTGAAGAGCCTGCGCGCCGGCAAGGCACAGCTGGTGGACAGCTACATCCTGCTCAAGGATGGCGAAGCCTACCTGTTCGGCGCCCACATCACCCCCCTGCAGACCGCCAGCACCCACGTCATTGCCGACCCTACGCGCACCCGCAAGCTGCTGCTGCACGCCAAGGAGCTGGAAAAGATCATCGCCGGGGTCGAGCAGAAGGGCTACAGTTGCGTCCCCCTGGCGCTCTACTGGAAAAAACATCTGGTCAAGTGCGAGATTGCCCTGGTCAAGGGCAAGAAGGACTACGACAAGCGCGCCAGCGAGAAGGACAGGGACTGGGATCGCGAGAAGCAGCGACTGGTACGCGAAGCCAACCGCTGAGCGCCGCCGCTGTACGTCGGGGAACCTTTCCCGTAGAATGGCGTCTGATTCATCGAGTAACACAAGTACCAAGGGTTTTGGGGCCGATCAGGATTCGACGACGGTTACAAAGCTTGAGGGGCATGCCGAGTTGGTAACAGAACTCGTAAATCCACTGTTGCAAACTAATAGTTGCCAACGACGACAACTACGCCCTAGCCGCTTAAGTCGGCTAGCAGCCTCTAGGGGATGCCTGTAAACCCGAAGATCTGGCTGTCATATAGAACAGGATCGCCGCCAAGTTCGCTGTAGACGTAACGGCTAAAACTCATACAGCTCGCTCCTAGCGCCCTGCCACTCGGGCCGCGACGAGTTAACTAAATAGAGATGGCTAAGCATGTAGAACCGATAGTGGCGGACTGGCGGACGGGGGTTCAAATCCCCCCGGCTCCACCAAATACACATCTAAGGGCGTCCACGGACGTCCTTTTTTGTGTCTGAAATCCAGTAAATACGGGGCTTTCAGCTCTACTGGTGTCCGTAGGCGTCCACCTGCAGCCACGCGTTTATGTGCACCACATTGTACACCACGACGAATGATGGTATTCCTTGGTGCACATCAAATGTGCCTGGAGACCCTACATGCCCCCTCGCGTAACCCGACTCACAGAGACAAAGATCAAGCAGGCTATACCCAAAGAGAAGGACTACGCTCTAGGAGATGGTAATGGACTGCAAATGCGTATAAGAATCAATGGCTCCAAGCTCTGGCTTCTTCTCTATACACACCCCATTACAAAGAAGCGCGTCACCATGGGCTTTGGTCCTTACCCCGAGATTTCTCTTGCCCAAGCCAGACGGATGGCGATCGAAGCCCGAGAACTTATCGCTATTGGTAAGGACCCGAAAGAACACCGAGAAGCCGAACGCTATCAGCAGCGCGCAGCAGCTGAACACACCCTCAAAAAAGTAGCTGAAGCTTGGTTTGATCTGAAAAAAGAGAACGTCACCACTGCTTACGCCGAGGATATCTGGCGCTCCCTGACCCTGCATGTATTCCCGGATATTGGCCAGACTCCAATCTCCAAGATCACTGCTCCTAAGGTAATTGACCTGCTACGCCCCCTGGAAACCAAGGGCAGCCTGGAGACGGTCAAGCGCGTATCCCAGCGGCTGAATGAGATCATGACCTATGCAGTCAACTCTGGTTTGATTCATGCCAACCCTCTCAGCGGTATTCGTGCTGTCTTCAAGAAGCCGAAAAAGCAGAATATGGCGAGCTTGCGCCCAGATGAGCTTCCTGAATTGATGGTCGCCTTAGCAAATGCCAGCATCAAGCGAACCACTCGCGCTCTGATCGAATGGCAACTGCACACCATGACTCGACCAGTAGAAGCTGCCACAACACGTTGGTCAGATATTGATCTGGAAAAGAAGATTTGGACCATTCCTGCAGAACGGATGAAAAAACGTCGCCCGCACACCATCCCTTTATCACTACAGGCTCTGGCCATCCTTGAGGCACTCAAGCCATACAGCGGGCACCGCGAATATGTATTCCCCGCCGACCGCAACCCACGCGACCATTGCAACAGCCAAACCGCCAATATGGCCCTGAAACGCATGGGGTTTGGCGGTCGTTTGGTTAGCCACGGAATGCGTTCGTTAGCCAGCACCACCTTAAACGAACAAGGCTTTGACCCTGAGCTGATAGAGGTGGCACTTGCCCACGTCGACAAAGACGAGGTCCGCAGCGCCTACAACCGCGCTGACTACATTGAACGCAGGCGCCCTATGATGGAATGGTGGAGCAGGCATATCCAGCAGGCAGCAACTGGCAGCCTCTCCGTGGCAGCTGTTAGCGAGGCACAAGGCAGAAAGGTGGTTTCGATTAGATAATGACTGGCCGCTCTCGGCCAGAAGCGGCCCGTGGATGCACCTACGATGCTCACGTTCTGACGTTTTTACTGGGATAGGGGGCTTTAGATGTCGCCGCCCTCCATTAAAAATCTGAATCGTACCGGGTTTTATGGAGGCCATTTCGTTTAAGTCAGGCCGCCATGGTCTGACCGGATTGTTGCTGGTAGAAGTTTGCCTCAGCTTCTGCCGGGGGTATATACCCAATCGAGCTCAGCAACCGCTGGTGGTTGTACCAGTGAACCCATTTCAAAGTGGCGATTTCCACGGCTTCGCGACTACGCCAGGACTGCCGATAGATCAGCTCCGCTTTGTATAACCCGTTGATGGTTTCAGCCAAAGCGTTGTCATAGCTATCGCCTTTGCTGCCTACAGAGGGCTCTATGCCGGCCTCAGCGAGACGCTCGGTGTATCGGATGGAGACGTATTGGCTACCCCTGTCGCTATGGTGTATCAGGCCGTCCATGCGGCTCGGCTGTCGAGCGTGCAGCGCTTGCTCCAGGGCATCCAGAACGAAGTCTGTTCGCATGCTGTTGCTCACCCGCCAGCCAACGATACGCCGGGCAAATACATCGACCACGAAGGCGACGTAGAGCCAGCCTTGCCACGTTGAAACATAAGTAAAGTCGGACACCCATAGCTGATTGGGTCGATCCGCATGGAACTGGCGTTGGACCCTATCCAGCGGACAAATCGCGTTCTCATTCGGGATGGTGGTGCGGATCACATGACCGCGACGAACGCCCTGCAGGCCCAGTTGACGCATCAGCCGCTGTACCGTGCAGCGAGCAATATCAATGCCCTCACGCTTGAGTTGCTTCCAGACTTTCACGACGCCATAGCACTGCATATTGTCATCCCAGACGCGTTGGATTTCATCGCTCAACAGCTCGTCCTGCTTGGCACGAGCGCTTCGCAGTTCGGGTTGACGGGCTTTGGCTGCATGCACGTAATAACCGGACGGAGCGATCTGGATTACCCGACAGATCGACTCGACTCCGTAGCGGTCACGGTACTCGTCAACGAAGGCGTTCAGGGTTTGTTGCGGCGGTCGAACTCCGCCTGGGCAAAATACGCACTGGCCAGGCGCAGAATCTCGTTCGCTTTGCGCAGTTCCCGGTTCTCGCGTTCCAGAGCCTTGATGCGTTCTCGTTTCTCGGTCGTCTGGCCGAGGCAGGCGCATCCGCATCGCCGTAGGTGGAGGTCAGCACCAGTATCCGTTCGGCGACCGGATATTCCGGCGCCAGTTGGTTCATCGCAGTGGTGAGGACCTTATGGCCGGCCTGGACCAGGGCGTCATGCAAGGTGGCGGCAAAACCCCAGGTGCTGTTGGACTCGGTGCCAACCAGAATGACGGTATCCGCCACTCCGGCACGGCTGTTGTTGGCGAGCTTCGGCAGCGCCCGGCGTCGGGCCCACCAGATCCAGGCCCCGGTCACTGCCAATACCGGCACAGCCAGTGCCGACAGTCCCAGCAGCAGCCCCAGCCACCAGAGTCCGTCACCGGTGTGCAGTTGATAGATGAACTCATGCAGCCGCCAACGGGTGTCATTGGTCTGATAGGAAAGGAAAGCACCGGTTGAGGGGCTGACCAGGCCTGCGCCGTCACGGCTGCGCAGGTAGAAGCTGTCACTGGAGTCGCCGCGGCGGGGATAGACCAGTTCACGCAGATCATTCAGGTCGGTCGACTGCAGGGCCGCAAGGGACTGGATCGGCTTCGGTATGGCAGCGGCGACCTCTGCGACCAGCGGCGCCTCCGCCTCCCGGGGCTCCGGCAACAAGGCGAAGGTGGTCGCCGAGAGATACACCCCGGTGCTGGCGGACAACATCAGCCCGAGCAAGGCAAAGCGCCCGAACACACCATGCAGGCGCTGGCCGGTCGTGCCACGCACCGGGCCGAGAATCCTGCGCCAGCCGCCCTGTCGCGCAGCCAGCAACCATACGCCGGTCAGGCTCAGCAACAGCATGCCTGCCGCTCCCAGCCCGACCACCACCCGACCCGATGTATCGAACAGTAGCGAGCGGTGCAGTTTTTTCATCCAGCGGGTGAAGGACGGGTTTTCATAGGGTGCCAGGGCCTTCCCGGTCTGCGGATCGATCAGCTCCGCGCCAGCACGCTCAGCATCGGAAAAATAGACGATGACCAAGCCGGACGCCGTGCGCTGGATCTGCTCGGCACCCGGATACTCGACCGCCACCCGCGCGGCCAGGTCCGCTACACTCAGCTGGCCGTCTGCAGGCACGCGCGCCTGCAGACGCTCCTGTATCGGGCTGATGGCAAGAATGGCGCCGGTTACCGCCAGCACGGTAACCAGCAGTGCTGCGATCAGGCCGGTCAATGAGTGGAGCTGGCGTAGCATGATAAGGACTCCTGGCGGTTGCTCCGGACGGGATGGGCTGCTTCACCGCCGGATTCAGAACGTGTAAGTGAACGACTGCACATAGCCCTTGCCGGCAGTGACCTGACCCGCTCCCTCGGTGGTGAGCGGCACCACCACCTCGGAACGGTTCTCCCGCATATCCTCCACGGCGGTATCGATGCGCACCTGTACACCGGAGTCGATCAGCCCATCGGCCAGTTCCAGGGTCACTTCCAGGGTGCGTCCGCTGGTAACGCTGGCACCGGTCATGCCATCGTATTCAGCCGATCGCAGACCACTGCCCCGGGCCCAGTCCCGCAGGTGTTTGTAATACTTGGCTTTCTTTCCGGCGACCCAGAGTGTCTGCTGATACTGCCCCTGGGCATCGGTCAGATAGAGCACCACATAGGCGCCGTCTCCACCGTAATCGCTCAGCGTCGTGCTGAAGGTGACCGGCCGGGCCTGGGCCAGCGTCGGCAGGCCCAGGCTGAGAACGAGAGATAAGGTAATCAGTTTGCGGTTCATGGCCTACCTCCTGCTTACTCAATGGTGGCGGCAGGCGGTACAGAGTCGGCCTGCCGGTCCAGATAATCGGAGGCATCCCCGTCACCATCGAATCTGATCTCCAGTTCGCGGATCTTCAGTGATGCCGGTGCGTACTTGGCCTCAAAGCGGTTTCCATTGCGGTCGGTGCCCTTGACCTCATAGCAGCCGTCATCAACCTTGATCCGCCTCACCTGCCAACCCTTGCTCTCGATCATTTGCTGCAGCGCCTCCCGTGGCTGCCACTCGGCGACCGGCTCGTTGCAGTCGCTGTCGGCCAGGGCGTGACCCGCCAGCAGCAATGATGCCAGGCTGATGGTCAGAACTTTCTTCATGATGGATCTCCTGTCTGGATCTGCTGAACTCTACTGCGTCTTACTGACAGCCAGCTGAATGCAGCTGGCTGATGCCAGCCTGAAACATACCGCCACGCAAGGGCTCTCAACGCATCTGGAAGGCCTCCTGATGAAAGCGCAGCCGCGCTCCCGTGCCCTTCCGCATACCCTCGCGCAACGACCGGGCAAGCCCGACCGGTCCACAGAACCACAGGTCGACACCGCGCCGGGTCAACGAGGCAGGCGCCAGCTGGTCGGCGGTCAGTCTCTCACCCCGGCGGCTGTCGTGAATCCGCAGCCGGATGCTCGGCAGCGTCGCACAGAGTTCACCCAGGCGCGCTGCCAGCGGGTCACTTGCCGCGTCGCGGGTACAATAATGCAGGTCCGCAGCCGGTGCCCGGGCCGGGTCATTCTGGCATTCTTCCAACCAGGCCAGAAACGGTGTCACCCCTACCCCGGCTGCGACCCAGATCTGCCGTGCACCGGGCTTGCTCCGGTTATAGTCGAAACAGCCATAAGGCCCCTCGATCAGCACCGGCTGACCAACATTCAGTCTGCTGGCCAGATCACGGGTATAGTCCCCCAGGGCCTTGATCTGGAAGGTGACACGAGCATCCCCCTGATCTGCGCTGGCAATCGTGAACGGATGGGCACCTTCCAGCCGCTCGAAGCTCACGAGGGCAAACTGGCCCGGGCGATGGCCCTGCCAGTCAGCGTCAAGCTGGCACACGACTTCGGTGATACCCGCCGCGTGGGCCCGAACCGAGACAACACGGCCACGCGTCTTGCGGCAATGCCCGACTCTGCCAACCATGGAGTGTAGACTGGCGAGGCTGCCTGCCAGCAGTAACGGCGCCAGCAGCAGACCGACGGGCTGCGTCCACCACTGCACCGGCAACAGCCAGGCGGCATGGAAGACCAGCAGCAGATAGAGTGCCGGCATGCCACGGTGCAGATAACGCCAGAACTTGTAGGGAAACGCCCGCCAGAGGCTGAGCAGCAGCATGCCGATAGCCAGATAGATACCCCACTCACCGAGGTCTTCGGCTGCATCCCGGATACTGTCCAGCATACCGGATGCATCGGCCCCGGCCAGCCGGGCACCACGCCCGAAGAGATCCTTGATCCAGTCATCTCCCATTTCAACCAGCCAATGCGCCACCCCAAAGGACACAGCGAGGATACCGGCCCACTTGTGCAACTGATAAATACGATCAAGCCCGCCAAGCAGCGGCTCCAGCCAGACCGGGCGAGTGGCCAGCACCATCGTCAGTGACATCAGGGCTATGGACAACACCCCGGTCAGATACAGGCTTTGCTCATACACATCCCATCGTGTGGATAGCCCCAGCCCCAGCTCAACGGGCAGGCTGGCGCCCCAGGAGAAAACCACAGCGGCGATAAAAGCCACCAGTGTGATGCCTGTTGCTTTACTTTTCATTCGGTACCCCCTGTACTGTCAGGCCTTCAGGCTATACCTGCAGACTGACAGCAACCTGAAGATGATTGATGGGCGCAGGCGCGAACTCGGGAGCTCCTCGGGCTACGGACTATGCTGCAGATAACGCGGCATCGACGAGGCACTCAACAGCCACGGCTTTCAGCAGGCCGTCAGGAACAGCCGGTAGACTCCTTTCTGATCACCGAATAAAGGGCAGAGGATGCGAATACTGTTGATTGAAGACACAGCCGGCCTGGGAGAAGCGGTACGCGACCAGATCGCCGGTGATGGCCATGCGGTGGACTGGATACAACGGCTGGCCCAGGCTCAGGCCGCGACCCGGAGCACGAGCTACGACCTCATTCTGCTCGACCTGATGCTGCCCGATGGCCGGGGCCTTGACCTGCTGAAACAGCTGCGCACGGCAGGAAACAACACCCCGGTCATCATTCTCACCGCACGGGACCAGATTTCCGATCGCATAGCGGGCTTGAACGCCGGTGCCGATGACTATCTGGTCAAGCCGTTCGATCTGTCGGAGCTGTCTGCCCGGGTCGCAGCAGTTGCACGCCGGTATCGCGGCAACCCCAATCCGCGGGTGCGGATCGGCTGCCTGGAAGTCGATCTGTCTGCGCATTCGGTTCACTGCAATGGCGAACCGGCCGGTCTGACTGCACGGGAGTGGGCGCTATTCGAGGCCTTCATGCAGAAGCCCGGCATACTGCTGTCCAAGTCCCAGCTCGAAGATCACCTCTATGCATTCGGTGAAGAGATTGAAAGCAATACCATCGAGGTCTACGTCAGCCGGCTGCGCAAGAAACTGGGACGCGATACCATCGAAACCGTGCGTGGCATGGGCTACCGGCTGCAGCCCCCTGACAGCGCCGCGCCATGAGGTCTGAACACAGTCTGCAAAGACGCCTGGGGCTGGGGTTGACCCTCGGCGTGACGCTACTCTGGCTGGTCGCGGTAGCTGTCTCCGGACTGGTGGTTCGATATGAGCTTAACAAAGTCTTTGACAGTGCTCTGGAGGAAACCGCTCAGCGCATCCTGCCCCTGGCGGTGGTCGAGGTCATCAACCGGGACGCTGCAACGACGCCCCAGCGAATTCTCCCGCTGGCAGCCCATGACGAGCACCTGACCTATCTTGTGCAGGATGCCGCTGGTAACACCCTGCTGCACTCCCACAGTGCCGATCGCCAGGTGTTTGGCACCCAGCCTCACACAGGTTTTGTCTCGACCCCGACACACCGGATCTACGGCGCAGCAGCAGTCAGAGAGACGTTCTGGATACAGGTCGCCGAACCTCTGGCCCACCGCCGGAAGGCCGCGCTGGAAGTGATCGGTGCTTTGTTGTGGCCCCTGACCCTGCTGATTCCGCTCAGTCTGGCAGGTACCTGGTGGCTGGTCCGCAACAGCCTGCGCCGCGTACGTGATTACCGCAAGGCCATTACGGCAAAGGGCGCGGGAGACCTGTCTGCAGTTAGAGCGGAACACCTGCCTACGGAAATTGAACCTATTGCCGTCGCCGTGAATCAGTTGCTGGAGCGATTGCGACGGACACTGGAGGCAGAGCAGAGCTTTACTGCCAACAGCGCCCACGAACTGCGTACTCCACTGGCGACAGCCCTGGCACAGGTGCAGCGGCTGGAACAGGAACTGCCGACCGGGCCGCAGCTGGACAAGGCCAGGCAGATTGAGGCCACGTTGCGGAGCTTGTCCCGACTATCGGAAAGCCTGATGCAACTGGCAAAAGCCGAAGGCGGCCGGCTGTTGTCCGACCAGCCGCAGGATCTGGTCCCCGTACTGGTGTTGGTAGTGGACGAGTTACGGCGTAATGCCCGAGTACCCATCCAGCTGGATCTGCCGGAGGGCGGTATACTTTCCTCCACCCTTGACCCGGACGCCTTCGCCATTCTGCTGCGCAACCTGATCGACAACGCGCTGAAACACGGTGCGGCTGAACAACCGGTGAGCGTCCGCCTGGCCCCGGAAGGCATCCTGCGGGTCATCAATGCCGGCCCTGTGGTTCCCACCGAGGCACTGCCCCGACTTCGCAGCCGATTTGTCAGAGCGACCAGCGATGTGCCGGGCTCCGGCCTGGGACTGGCCATCGTCGACCGGATTGCCGCAGGCGCCGGCGCCACACTGCAGATCTGCTCACCGGCAAGCGGCCGGACCGATGGTTTTGAAGTCGTGTTTGATTTTCATAACACTGTCATCTAGCGACTTCAGGCCCGGCCTGTGCGGCGGCTCATGCCGCGCCTGAGCAGGCAGCTGTCCCAGATAATGAAATTGCGCATAATGCAGCGGATGCATCGTATGATTCCTGACAGCTTTGCATCCACTGCCATGAGGCGCCCGCCGCAACGGTGTCGTAAGAACGTCAGACTCAGAGGGAAAGCCAGTCAATGCGTATTCTGGTGATCGAAGATAACCGCGACATACTGGCCAATGTGCTCGACTACCTGCAACTCAGGGGGTTCACTGTCGACTGTGCACAGGATGGATTAAGCGGTTTGCACCTGGCCAGTAGCGGTCACTATGATTTGATAGTGCTGGATATCATGCTGCCGGGCATAAACGGGTATCAGGTGTGCAAGCGTTTGCGTGAGGATGGCCAGAACGAGGTGCCGATTCTGATGCTTACGGCCCGTGATGCACTGGATGACCGGCTGCAGGGTTTGAACGTCGGTGCTGACGACTACCTGATCAAGCCTTTCGCTCTGGCTGAATTAGTGGCGCGTATCGAGGCGATTCTGCGTCGTGCCCGGGGAGCTCGGAAGCGCCAGCTGAAAGTCGCGGACCTGCTATACGATCTGGACACATTGCATGTCACCAGAGCCAATCAACCGCTCAGGTTGAACCCGACAGGATTGAAACTGCTGGCGGTGCTGATGCAGAAAAGTCCCGCCGTCGTGCGCCGCGAGGTATTGGAGGAGGCGCTCTGGGGAGAAGACTGTCCCGACAGCGACAGCTTGCGCAGCCATATTCACCAGCTTCGTCAGGTTATCGACAAGCCCTTTGCTTCAGAGCTGCTGCATACCCAGCACGGAATAGGCTATCGACTGGCGGAGGAGTCCGATGACGTCTAAACATCCTTTTGCACGGCGCATCCTGCTGGCCTTCGTGCTGATGAGCGTTATCGTCAGTGGGGCCTTTTCCATCGGTGTCGTTGCGGTTGTGCATTTTGTCGAGGAACACCTGGTTTCTGATACCTTGCAGCACGAGCTCACTACCGTGCTGCAGGAAGACATCGGCCAGGATCGACCGCCGCGCCTTGATGCCCGCACTCACTTCTTTGCCTCCCGCTTGCCGCAGTACGCCATACCGGCACAATATGCCGATCTGGAGGAAGGTTTTTCCGAGATCGTTGAGGGTGACGAGGCGTTTTACGCCTATGTCCAGAAAGTGAATGGCCAGACCTACATGCTGATCCAGGAACAACACGAGTTCGAGGCTCGCGAACAGGCCTTGTTTGACATCGTGTTGGCAGGGTTTCTGCTGAGTGTGGTGTGCGCCTGGATAATCGGCCTACTCATGGCGGACAAGGTCATGGCACCGCTCAGCCGCCTGGCTCAGCAAGTGCGCCATCGTGATCAGCTGCACCCACTGGCCCCGCCACTTGCACCTGAGTACCCCGATGATGAAGTTGGCAAATTGGCAGCGGCCTTTGACAGTACGCTGGGTCAGGTGCGTCAGTCGCTGGAACGTGAGCGCCTGTTCACCAGCGATGTCAGTCATGAGCTGCGCACCCCGCTGATGATCATAGCCAGCTCCTGCGAACTGCTGGCCGAGGCGGATCTGGGACGACGAGAACGTGCGCAGCTTGAACGTATCGGTCGAGCCAGCGAGGAGATGCGCGTATTGGTGCAAACCTTTCTGCAACTAGCCAGAGACCCATCCAACGAGTCCGCTTCTGTCGCCGGCAGCAGCCTGGCCGCCGTGACCAGCGAACAGGTAGAACGCTGGGCCCCACAGTTCAAAGAGAAGCATCTGGATTTCCAGTATATTCGGGAAGGTGAGGATGACGATCTCTATAATCCCGTCTTTCTCAGCACCGTAGTGGGCAACCTGTTGCGTAACGCATTGCATTACACCGAGCACGGCTTTGTCCGACTGGTCATCGGCGCGCACGGGTTTCGCGTAGAAGACAGCGGCAGCGGTATTCCAATCGAGCAGCAGGAGCAGATTTTTCAGCCCTTTTTTCGTGGTACCCGAGTGCGCGGTGAGGGACTGGGACTGGGGCTTTCGCTGGTAAAACGCATTTGCACCAGGCAGGCCTGGACGATCTCGGTATCGAACCTGCCGGAGGGCGGCACCTGCTTCAAGGTGATGCTGAAACACGCGGTTTGACGATTCTTTCACATCTTTTTGACGGAGCCTTGATGTCAGCTCCTCTAACGTGGCAAGCGTACCTTCATATGGAAGCTTCGCCATGTCTGAACAGCGTCCCATCGAACTCGAGTTCTCCCGCAAATACGATCATGATCACGCCCAGCAGTATCTGCTCAAACACCAGGCTGGCCTGGCCAGACGGCTGTCACACTGGCGCGATACGCAGCTGTCACGCCGCGCACTGAAGCTCGCTGGCGATCCCAGCCTGGTACTCGACATGCCCTGCGGCGCCGGGCGCTTCTGGCCGCTGCTCTGCGAGCAACCCGGTCGGGTGATCCTTGCTGCCGACAACTCCGCCGATATGATCCGCATCGCGCGCGCGGCGCAGCCGGAGGATGTTGTGGCGCGGGTCAGTACCTTTCAGTCTTCGGCTTTTGCGATCGATCTGGGGGTGAACGCAGTGGATTGTATTTTCTGCATCCGCCTGCTGCACCATATCGAATCATCCGAACATCGCCTGGCCATCCTGCGGGAGTTCCATCGGGTCAGCCGCGACAGCGTCATTCTGTCACTGTGGGTGGATGGCAACTACAAGGCCTGGAAACGGCGCCGTCTTGAGCAGAGACGGGCGGCTCGGGGGCGGGCTTCTCAGAACCAGAACCGTTTTGTGGTCGCCAGATCGGTTATCGAAAATGAGTTCCGCCAGGCTGGTTTCCATATTGAAGCCCATCTGGACTTTCTCCCCGGCTACGCCATGTGGCGCACCTATGTGCTGCGCAAGGAGGGCTGAGCTGTGAACGTCCAGCCAAGAACCGAAACGAGACATCTAAGCACAACCGAGTTCGATCACTGGTGGAATCGCTCAGGCCCCTGGGTTGAACCAGCCAATCAGCGCCGTGGCGGAGAAAGCGGTGTACAGCTGCTGAAGTCACGAGACCCGAATTGCCCGCCGCTTTACTGCAAGCGTCAAACCGGCCATATCTACCGTAGCCTGGTGCATCCTTTCGGCCGTCCGACAGTCCTGCGCGAACTGCAGGCCTATCGTGCCTTTGCACGTCTTGGCATCAGGACGCCCAATCTTGTTTATTGCTCTGCACGGCGACACCTCGGGGACTGGCAGGGACTGTTGGTCACGGAAGCACTGGACGGTTTCATCAGCCTGGATCAGTGGTACACGAAACAACACAACCCCGAGCTGGTCACCAATCTACTGCACCAACTGGCAGCCACTCTGGCGCGCCTGCATCTGGCAAGGTGGCAGCATGGTTGCTGTTATGCCAAGCATATCTTCGTCAAGGAGAAAGTCAGCGAAAGCGGCCTGACGGAACTCGAAATCGCCGTGCTTGACCTGGAGAAAAGCCGCCAACGTCTGCGCGCCAGAGATGCCTCTCGCCATGACCTGGGGCAGTTCAGTCGACATCGGGGGAGCATGCCGGAGGCTGACCTCGAGCGCCTGCGCCAGGCTTACCAGCAAGCACTGCAGCGGACGGCGGGCGAAAAGCTCTGTCGCTGAAGGGACATGGCGCAGGACCGCATCAGTGCTTCACCAGGTTCGGCAGGCCGCCGGCGATCAGCGCCGCGGTGTCGGCCAGGGCCAGCAGCGGATCGAGCCCCGCCGGTACGGCGAGGTAGCGGGCTTCCCACTTCGGCTGAAACTGCTCCTTGAAATGGCGCAATCCCTGGAAATTATAGAACTGCTCGCCAGTGCGGAACACCAGCGAGCCAAGCAGCTGAGTCAGTGGCGCACCTCGACGCAGCTGCAAGCCGGCCAACGGTACCATACCTAGACTGAAGCGCGCGTAACCCTGAGCCTGGTAGTGCAGGATCAGGCTCAGAATGAGGAATTCCATGGTGCGTTTCGGCGCCTCGGGATGCGCACGCATCAGATCAAGGCTGGCCAGTTTCAGGCTATGGGTTTCCAGCAGATTGGCGAACGCCACTGCCCGGCCCTGCAGGCGCACCACGGCGATGGGAAAGAAGCGCAGGTAGTTCGGGTCGAACCGGCCTAGGGAAAAACCTTTCTCACGTACTCGCTTGCTCTGGAGCCAGGCATCGGAAACAGGCTGCAGCTCACTCAGCGGCGCCTGGCCAGCGGCGTGGATTTCCAGGCTCAATCCATCACGTTGGCAGCGGTTGAGGATGTAGCGCAGTTCCCGCATAGCCTTGTTCCTGTCGGCAAGGTCGAACGTCGTCAAGTCAATCAGCGCCTCTTCGCCAAGCTTGAGGGCGATCAGGCCGATATCCATGTACAGCGGCAGGTTTTCCCCGGACACCTGATAGAACACCGGACGGGCATGATGCAGATCGCACAGATCGCGGAACTGCCAGATCAGTTCGGCGCGCTGCAGAGGTGGACCTATCGGGTCAAACAGCGCGACCAGACTGCGCCCTCGGCGCGAATACATCAGAAAGGCATTGCCGGAGGGGTGGAAAAGCAGCGCCTTGTCGCCTGTCAGAGCCAGACCACCGTCCGGTTGGTCGGAGCTCCGCAGGATTGCGGCATGCTTCGTTGGCTGGACGAGCTCGCCAGCACAGAAGACGATAACCGGGCCACGTCAGCAGACAACGCCGTCTCGGTTCTCACCTATCACGGTGCCAAGGGCCTGGAGTGGCCAGTCGTCGTACTGACAAGCCTCGATGCGACGGCACGCAGTTCACTTTGGGGCGTTCGCGCCAGGACTGTTGGAAGCTTCGACCCGCAGCAGCCACTTGCCAACCGCTTCGTCCACTGCTGGTTGAAGACTTGGGGCAGACGGTCCAAGCCCCAGGCTGCCCTCAACGCCGAGGCCAGCGTGACTGGTCAATCTATGCAGGACGAAGCCCTGGCGGAAAACAAGCGTCTGCTTTATGTCGGCCTGACCCGCGCACGTGATATGAATATCGCAGTGTCGTTTGTTCGCCTTCGGGGGCCCGGGCGTGCCTGGGTTGGCGAGATTCAAAGCGCAGACGCACTGTTATTCGGCGACTCCGGAGCAGTGGCGCTTACAGGCAATCGGCAGCTCTCCAGACAGACAAGGTCCTGGAGCAAAGACGACTGCGCAGTAGAGCCACCTGCCAAAGCTTCTGAGGACTGCCACTGGTTCACCCCTCGCTCGCGCGCGCAGGCTAAGCCGTTGTGGCATCGACCAAGCTCTGCCTCAGGTGGCATATTCAAGGTTGTCGAGACCGACGCCGTAGGCGTCAGGCTAAGCTTGGCAGGCAAGCCTGACATGACGGCGCTGGGCTCGGCGCTCCATCTGTGCATTGCACGCGCCGCGGTCCTTGGCAGCGTCCCAGCGCCAGACGTAGAACGCATCCTGAAGACCTGGGCGGTAGCTGACTCTATAGACAAGGATGCCGTCTGCGCCCAAGTCGAAGCGTTCCTGGCCTGGATAGCCAAGCGCTGGCCTGGCTGTCCCGTCCACCTCGAGGCGCCCATCGAAGCGAATGGCCCGAACGGCACTCGAATCCGTGGTCGCATCGACCTGCTGGTGGAAGAGCCAAACGGCTGGGTTTTGCTGGACCACAAGTCGAACCCCGGCGGAGCCGCTAGAGATGAGGACTTGGCGGCCAAGCATGGCCCACAGATCGAGTCCTATGGTCATGCGCTGCTCAGCGCGACCGGAAAGCCCATGAGCCAGGGGTGGCTGTACCTGCCGGTGGCTGCGCGAGCAGTTCGCCTGTCCTGCGTGCCCAGCAGCCCGCCAGGCTCAGCCCAACAGAAACACGAGGAGACACAGGAATGGATGTGAAATTCTTATCCGCTTCGCAGACGCAGACAACTCTTATAGCGCTGGTCGAGAGCTGCGAGTCGATGCAATGGGCAGTGGCCTGGGCGACCGAGAATGCGGTCTTCGATGCCGCGATGAAAAACAGCTCGAAGTTCGAGCATTTTGTCGTCGGCACTCACATGTTCCAAACGCAGCCCGAGGTTCTTGATCGGGCTGCAAGTCTAGCGGCAGCAGCCGTCGTTCCCCCCACTGGCGACCTGTTCCACCCGAAGGTCTACTTATTTCGCAACGGGAGACGCATTCGCTGTGTAATCGGCAGTCCAAATCTCACCAAGGCCGCGATGAACCGCAATATCGAGGCAAGTGTTCTGCTGGATGGTTCTTCTGACGATACGGCGCTGGCAGAGCTCAGTCACTTCGTCGCAGACGCGTGGCAAGGAGCGGAAGACATCTCGCACGAGTTTCTCTATCGATACCGCCACCAGTACGCCGCTAAGGCGGCAGCACGAGAAGAGTTGGCCAGGTTCGCTGATGTTCGGCCACCTTCAAAACCGAATAGCAAGCGCGCGCCACATGACATGAGCTGGACGGACTACCTCGTGCAGGTCCGAAGCTCATCACACCCGTCTGCGCACCTGTTCGAGGAACGTTTGGAAGTCTTGAATAAAGCGCGCGCCCTTTTCACGACCGGCATACCCTACGCGAAGTGGGGCTTGGATGACCGCAAGCTGGTCGCCGGCACTCTCGGGCGCAAGAAGTCGCAGCAGCCTGGCGTGGACTACGGGCTTTTCGGGAGCATGGGTGCAAGTGGGACATTTTCGAACCTGATCATCGAATCACCCACTGGCCTCTCTGACGCCCTCGATTTCATCCCTTTGATGGGCGCGGTCACACAGGACGACTACGACCGCTACTGCAAAGCGTTCATAGCAGCCTTCGACCCGAACGGGCGAGTCGGCGGACTGCCGACCGCGACAAGACTCTTGGCGATGAAGAGGGCTGACACGTTCGTCTGCATCGATTCGGCAAATCGCAAGGACTTGTGCGAGAACTTCGGTGTCAGTCCGAGCACAACGAACCTGGAGAACTACTGGCAGCGTATCATCGAACCGATGCACGGCGATGCGTGGTGGAGGCATCCGCAGCCGAGAAATGTGGCTGAGGCCGAAATCTGGCTGGGGCGCGCAGCGCTCCTGGACGCCATCTACTACACGCCCAGCTGAGCTGCTGTTCTTGTCCGGACACAGCTCCTTCCATCTCTGCGGGAGCCACCATTTAAGGGCGGCAGGTTAATCAGGTTCCCGACCAATCCTTAATCAAAAACATTTCAGATCTATATCACCCTCCTGAGCATACCCAGCTAGCCCACCCGGCTGGCCCACTTCTCGAGGAGTACCTATGGATTTGATTTGTCCTCGCTGCAGCTCGCAGCACATCACCCACTGTAACTACGGCCGGCGGGTCGGTGGTGTCGTTGGTACCGTAACCGGCGCTATCAGCGGGGCCGCTACCGCTACGGTGACAGGTGCCGCTTCTGGCGCACGTATCGGCATGACCGCTGGGCTCATCGCCGGCCCCGCCGGAGCCAGCGCCGGCGCAGTGTTAGGTGCTATCAGCGGTGCCCTGGGAGGCTGCGTGCTTGGGCTACGTCTTGGCTCCTTGGTCGATGATCAGTTACTTCATAGCGTCCGCTGCGAAGACTGCCGTTGCCACTTCACCCCCTGCTCTATCTAAGCCCCCTCCGAATTTACCGTCTGCATTTGCAGCCGGAGGTCCTGATACCTTCATGGAGAAACCCATGGCACACGAAATTGAAAACATGGCCTATGTAGGCACTACCCCCTGGCATGGTCTAGGTAATCAATTATCCCCTCACCAGCCGCTGGAGGTCTGGCAGCAGGAAGCTGGAATGAACTGGCATATCGAGCAATCCCCAGTGCGCTTCGTAAGCAATTCAGCATCACATCTGGGCGGCATTCACGCTTTCCCCGAGAAGAAGGTACTGTATCGATCAGACACTAAGGCACCCCTCTCCGTGGTTTCGGAGCGCTATAAAGTAGTTCAGCCCTGGGATGTCCTGGAGTTTTATCGAGATCTGACCGAGTACGCAGGCTTCGAGCTAGAAACAGCCGGTGTGCTCAAAGGTGGTCGCAAGTTCTGGGCTCTGGCCCGTACCGGACAGGCATCGGTACTTAAGGGCAACGACCAAGTCAACGGCTACCTACTGCTGGCTACATCCTGCGATGGCAGTCTGGCTACGGTTGCCACACCAACAACGGTACGTGTGGTTTGCAATAACACCCTCGCCATAGCAGTGAATGGTGCAGCCCAGTCCATTCGTGTCCCCCACAGCACGGAGTTCAACCCGCAGGCAGTGAAACAGCAATTGGGTATCTCCGTGTCTCAGTGGGATGAGTTCATGTACCGAATGAAGACTTTATCCAGTCGCCGGGTAAACACGGGCGAAGCACTGGGCTACTTCCTGCGGGTCATCTGTGATGCCGAGAAAGATGTGGAGGATCGACGTGAGTTGACTCAACACAGGGCCCTGCAGAAGGTACAGGACCTCTATTCCGGCAAAGGACGCGGGTCAACCCTGGAGTCTGCCCAGGACACCGCATGGGGTCTCCTGTGCGCTATTACTGAATACGTGGATCACGAGAAGCGTGCCCGTAGCGTGGATCACCGTCTGGATTCAGCCTGGTTCGGCCAGGGTGCCAATCTCAAGCAGAAAGCACTGGATCACGCGCTTGAACTGGTAGCCTGAGTCCGCTTCCACCTCATCTTTAGAACTAATTTACCATTCGACGACATAAGCCCCGGCCAGCAAGCGCTGACCGGGGCTTTTTTGCGTCTGGAGGTTTTATGAGCACTACCCAATCATTACCACAGCCAACAACCCAAAAGACAAGCCGAGGCCTATTGCGTCTGGTCAACACTAAAAAGCTGAGTCGCGATGAATGGCTGGATGTCCGCAAACGGGGTATCGGCAGTTCTGATTCATCAGCGGCCATTGGTCTCAATCCCTATAAATCTCAGTTGGAGCTTTGGCTGGAGAAAACCAACCGGGATCAGCACCTGGCCAAGCCGAACCCGGATGATGACACCGCTCCCGTGTTCTGGGGCGTGGTGCTGGAGCCGATTGTAGCCTCTCAGTACCAAAGACGCTCCGGCAACAAAGTACGCAAGGTCAACGCTGTGCTTCAGCATCCTGAGCATCCTTGGATGCTCGCCAACATCGACCGGGAGGTAATAGGCAGCCCGGATGTGCAGATACTGGAATGCAAAACCGCTGGCCTCAACGGGGCCAAGCTCTGGCGTGAGGGCGTGCCCAAATACGTTGAGGTGCAGGTAATGCATCAACTGGCGGTGACCGGTAAGCAGGCAGCCGATGTGGCGGTCCTGTTGGGTGGGCAACAGCTAGAGGTGTACCGCATCGAGCGGGATGAGCTGCTGATCAAACACCTGATCGAGCTGGAGCGCCAGTTCTGGCATTACGTTGAGACTGACACGCCTCCACCGGCCGACGGCTCCGATTCAGCTGAGCGGGCTTTGCGCCTGCTGTATCCCCAAGACGATGGCGAGGAGCTGGACTTCACTCAGGATCAGGTACTGAGCGAAGCCTTCTTCAATCTCAAGCAGGTACGTCACACCTTGGCGGAGCTCAATCAGCGCGAGGCTGCGCTCAAGCAAACACTGCAGCAGGCTATAGGCTCAGCCAGCAAGGCCATCTTTGCCGATGGCAGCGTTAGCTGGAAGAAGTCCAGGGATTCCCTGGGCGTCGATACCGCTGCCCTGTTCAATGACCACCCCGAGTTGAAATCCCGTTACCAGGTCGGCAAGCCAGGGAGCCGCCGCTTTCTGGTCAGCTGACCGACCCAAGCATGTTCACAACGCCATAAGCC
This sequence comes from Halopseudomonas formosensis, assembly GCF_900115905.1. Taxonomy (GTDB): domain Bacteria; phylum Pseudomonadota; class Gammaproteobacteria; order Pseudomonadales; family Pseudomonadaceae; genus Halopseudomonas; species Halopseudomonas formosensis. The sequence goes on along the minus strand of NZ_FOYD01000008.1, from coordinate 71,161 downwards.
GACCGCGCCTGCCGTCGGCTTTTTGGTGTGCCTTTAAAGGAGTATTCCATGATCAAAGGTCTGGCCATAACCCCACCTGTTCTGGGGCGTATATCCATCGGCAGGGTCGTCGAAAAGAACGGCAAGCGTCTGCCGGAGAAGGACGACCAGTTCACCATCACCTCTCAGGTACAAACCCGAGACGGCTGGCTACCCCACCCGTTGGATGAGCAGCTACGTAAGGAACAGGGCGGCAAGCTACGCAGCATCCCGGTGCGCCTGCTATTCAACGATCCTGAACTGAACTTCCGCGCTGAATACAGCCTGTTTGATCGTAACAGCGGACGTCCGTTATGCGTCGGCAACGGCGATACGTGCAAGCGCTCAACCGCAGAGGGGATTCAGTCACTGCCTTGCCCCTCACCCGATGGATGCCCCCTGGCTCAGGGAGGCCACTGCAAGCCTTACGGACGGCTGAATGTGGGGCTCAGCGAGGAGGACCCGCTGGGTAGCTTTGTATTCAGAACCACGGGATACAACAGCATCCGCACCCTCACAGCTCGGCTCAGCTACCTGCAGGCACTATCCGGTGACCGGTTGGCGTGTCTGCCACTGGAACTGCGTCTGCGCGGCAAGTCCACCCGCCAGAGCCATGGCACCCCGATCTTCTACGTCGACCTGACGCTACGAGCCGGCATCAGCCTGGAAGAAGCGCTGCAACAAGCGCGGCAACTGGATCAGGCCCGGCGAGAGACGGGGTTTGATCAACAAGCGCTGGATGCGGCAGCGCAGCTGGGTTTAACCAACGGAGCCTTTGAAGACAGTGAAGATGAAGCCCATCAAGTACTGGAGGAGTTTTATCCGGAAAGCAGCAACCGTACCACCCAGTCGAGTCCCACACCCCGTTCACGCCACAACAGCACCCCCACCCTGCACGAGCTAATTCTGGAGCGCAGCCATCACATGCAGCAACAGGACACACCAGCAGCCGAGACGACGCCAGGAACGAGATCATGAGCCAGACCAAATCCTACACCGCTGTCCCTAACCTATCCGAACTGGACGTATTGGAGTGGGCGCAATCCATCCTCGAAGCACGCTTCAAACGCAGTAACTATCTGACCAACCCCTCGATGGTCAGGGGCTACCTTCAAGCCCAGCTGGCAACGGAGGAACGCGAGGTATTCGCGATAATCCTGCTGGATAGCCAGCATGGGGTGCTGGGCTTCGAAAAGCTGTTCTACGGCACCATCGACAGCGCCAGCGTCTATCCCCGGGAGGTGATAAAGACGGTTCTTAAGGCGAACGCCGCTGCGGTGATCATCGCTCACAACCACCCCAGCGGAAACCCCGAGCCCAGCCGGGCTGATATTGCACTGACCACTCGATTGCGTGACGCGCTCAACACCATTGATGTCCGGCTGCTGGATCACCTGGTGGTTGGCGGACTTGAAATAGTGAGCTTTGCAGAGCGGGGGCTGATCTGACCCTCGTTATCTAACCCAGTGAAATGGAGGCAACTCGATGACCAAGAAATGCTCAGCCTGCGAGCAAAACACGTTACTGGACAGCGCTGGAATAGAGAAAAGCGCTATCACCCTGGCAGCATTGGATAGTGCATTACGCAAGTACCACCAGTACATCCTCGGTAAACAGCTCGACGACCAGGTGTGGTCCGGACTGAATACTCTGCTCGATGCGCTACCTGCGGCTCTGACCGGGCTTGAAGCAGGCCAAGCACAGGGGAAGCGGCTGGCAAACAGTATCAACAGAAGCTGGCTGGGTTCTTTTGAGTCGCTTTGCCTGACATGCGGGCTGTTGTTTCTCCCCGACATGGAAGAGTGAAATGGGACTCAGCCATCATTGGCCATACGGGCACCCAGCTGCTGCATGATGTCCATCAGCAGCTGGCGGTCAGACGGCTTCAGCGTGCCCAAAAGCTTGCTCAAATGACGCGCTTGATCATCCACTTTCATACTGCTGACCGTTAGCAGCTCCGCCGTCTCGCAACCAAATATCTCCGCCAGCTCAAACAATCTGACAACCGTAACCGTCGCAACGCCCCGTTCCAGCCGCGATACTGCTTCGTAGCCGACACCCAACTTTTCAGCTACCTGTTCCTGCGTGAGTCCGGCTTTGATGCGGCGTGAGGCAATAGCTTTGCCGATGTGCTCTGCCAGACCCTTGTGATGCTCTTTCGTCATACCCCCTCCAATTCAACCTAGATAGTTGAATACCAACCGGTTGACATGAAGGGCTTAAAAAGGCGTAATTCGACTTATAGAGTCGAACGGCATCACCTTGACATTATTTTTCAGGATCAGTTGGATACAAACGAATGGAATCGCCCCCCCCTGAGCCGAGAGGACAGCTCCCGGCATCCTCTCTCCCTTTGTTCTCAAGGCCGCATGGCCTGTCATGCTAAACAGGAAAGCATCATGAAGAAAACTGCTATCGCTCTGACAGTAGCCGGGCTTCTATCTGCCGGCTCCGTGCTTGCCAACTCCCCCGAGTGGGTGTCTGGATGGGGCATGGGTATCACGGAGTACTCCGTCAATGATGGTCGTGGGAATGAGCTGTACATCTCCTGCCCGGATGACGAGTACGAGCACGTCAAGGCATACGCGACAGTCAACGGAAACACTAAAAACTCAGAAGATCAGCCTGGGTTCACAGTCATTGTGGACGGCGAGGTCTACGACAATCCATTTTTCACTGATTGCAGGGTTTGCGCCGCAAATTTTGAGCACTTCTGGGGGGCATTCATTAAGGCACGAGAGCTGCAGATCAAGGTAGATGGGAAAACCGCCGCTCTACCAACAAAGAATATCAGCAAAGTCGTTCTTCCGTTGAACCACCCGGAGAATAGCTGCACTTCAGCTTGGTAAGCGGGCCGTCAAACCAACAGTCAGCGGTTTTTTAAGGAGTACGGTATGGAATATAAGAACATGAAGAACCAGGAAGATCAGGATGACTACGACAATAATGAGTCCCCGATCAACGGCACAGTCGTGATCTGGGGCATCGCCTCTGTTGCAGCTGCCATATTCATGATCACGTTCAATGATTCCGGCATGGTGCTGCGCGCTGGCTTCATGGCCAAATTCTTTGCGTTCGTTGTCGGCAGTATTCTCGGCTTCATTGGCGCAATGATAGGCGACGCCATTTGCCGCTTCGCACGGCCAGATGCGGTTTTCACCCAAGGCTTTTCAGGTCTTGTGTTTGCCAAACTGTTCTGGATTCTGGGGCCACAACTGATTGGCTTGGTCGTGGGCACACTGCTTGGCATCTCACTGGTGCTTGGTTAACCAATAAGGGAAGGGTTCTATGCGATTCAAATTGGTTGCTGCGTTATTCATCGGCATATTGTTAGCAGGGTGCTCCAGCGAAGAAGACAAGGTTCGCGGTGAGTTCCTGGCAGGTTGCGTTCAAGGCGGGGCATCGAAAAAGGTGTGCCGCTGCATGTTCGATAAAATGGTGGATTCTTTAACTGAGCAGGAAATGATCCAGATGAACCGAGGCGGCGCGTTAACCCCACAGATTCTGGACAAAACAGTACGCGCGGGAATGGCTTGCAGAAACGTATAGCCCAACGAACAATGGGACCAATAAGTGCGGATCTATCCTCGCTTCTGGTCTCATTTTTTTAATCTGATACGAGCCCCTCCCTCGCCTACCTCGTATCACCTCCTATCAGCCAACCTCTGATTGGCGTACACCACCCTGCAAAATGGAAAACTGCTGCCGAGCCATGAAGGATCGACGGTACTGCCGCCATACTGAATTTTACTTCTATTGATTAAGAAGAGTTCGTAGCTCAAATAACATGAGGATTCCATATGAAAACAATCAAGATTTTTGGCGCAGCGCTGGCGTTGATTGGCGCCTTGGCAGGAAGCGGTGCAATTATCGCCACTCTGACAGCAATGGCAAAATTCCCGCCATTTTTGGTAGCTTTTTTATTGGCTTGCTGGATCTTAAGCCGACTGCCAACCACCGAGCCACTGACCACCTGACGCCCTCCCCCTTTCAAACAGTCAAAAGCTGTTTGAAAGGGGCATAGGTTATTTTTGTTTTCGCGATTAAGCTCGACCGACGGCCAACTCAGACAGCCGCATGCAGCGGCGTCTTCTGAAGCCGATTAAGCGCCAGCTCCAGGGTAGCCAGATCAAACAGCTTCAGCTTACGTTGCGCCCAGCTCTCACCGGGGCTGGCCACTGACTCACACCCTCTTGCAACGCCTGCGGCTCAGGTGTTACCTGCTCTTCCACCAGCAACCAGTTCACAGTAGACAGCGACTCAAGCCCAAATGGTGATTCAAAACCATCAATCAGCCTGGATGTTCTTTCAAGGGCCGGCAAGAAGACGCTTGCCTCTGTCCTCAGATAGAGTTCCACCATCTCACGCTTGTCATCATTGAATCAGATAGGATCCAGTGGCTCCAGCCCCTCAGCCCCGATGGCTCGCTCCAGGACCTTTACGATTCACCTTCCGGATTGGCAGCAGTCTTTTCCCCTGCTCGAGCTGGATCGGCTTTAGGCACTTCCGGAACCAACGTCAACCTCGGTACGTTCCTCAGGGAGTTATGCGGCGCTGCAGACGAGCGCATCCTGTTGTGAATGCTTTTCTCAAGATCCTGCGGAAACGATCGCGAGCTGAGCAGGCTGTTCTCAACTTCACAGTAGCGGCAAAACACAGCTTCTGGATTATTCATCAAGCGGCATGCCATGCATTCAAGAGCCTTGCCATCCCATTCGCGCACTGCCTGGAACATGGTCGCAACGATCATCATTTTGCGCTCATCCAGCGCCGCCGACTCTTCAGCTTGCTGACAGTGAGATCGCTTCATAGCTTCTTGGTACTGCAAGGCCCGATGTTCTGCTTCAGCAGCTTGGCGCTTACGCCGTTCTTCAGCATCCTTCTTTTTTTGTGCCTCTGCCGCTTCCAACTTGGCCAGCAGCTCGATCTCCCATTGCTGGTTCAGGAGCTCTACCTGGTTTTGCAGTTGCTTCAAGCAGTGCGCTTCAAGCTGCTCCGCACGCAATGAACGAATCCAGCGCCGATTATCCGGATCGGCCAATACAGCCCACTCGAAGAGCGCTTTGTCGTTGATCTGTTCATCCGTCAGCCGATGCAGGTCAATCTGCATACTGGCAAGGTTAAATTCTTTCATATACTGCCAGCGCCTATGCTCATTGCGAGCGGAGCACTTGATCCTGACCGCCAACTGCCTCCCCTGCACAGTAACCAAAGCGTGAGCTCGCACCCCGCCCAGGTCGACAAACCGCTCTACCGAATCAGCATCTATAAGCGATGCGTCAAATTCAATCTGCTCGCTACAAACAACACCGCTTTTGGCAGCCTGACGGAGCTCTGCTTGATAACCAGGCAGCAATAATGCCTTGCGCTCAGCTATCAACTGGACAGCCGCCCGCCTGATGCCCTCTGATCTTCCATACTCGCAGCTTTGGGCCGCAGCATGCCGAAAGTGAGGAATTTGCTTACGTCCCTTATTGGCGGCTACAAGAGGGTGACGGCAAGCCGGGCAACGACAACCGCATTTCTTGCCATTTTCAACCTCATGAGCGAGGTACATTCGCCCGTCACGCTCTCCCCACGGTATGGCTGCGTAGCTCATTCACCCACCTTTGCCTTGCCCGCAAATCAAATTGCCGAAACGCTTCACTAAGGCTTTTGCACATACCTCTGGAGCCACACGCGCCAAGCAGTCCCATAACTTTTCCATATTTTGAAGCATAAACCTTCCACTACTCAGCTAACCCGCTGTTAATAATGATGTATGTCCCCGGCTACCGTAAGACACCTTCATTTGAAGCCGGTGACCTGCTCGGCGTTGTGCCCCCGAACAGGCAGGCTCCGCGGTTTTACTCATTGGCCTCCTCTGCCACGGACGGTGTTGTGGAGATATGCGTGCGCAAGCAACCTCGAGGGCTTTGCTCCGGCTATTTGTATGAGTTGAAACCAGGCAATCGAATCAGCACCTTCATTCGCCATAACCCGGGCTTCCGACCCGCCACCGGTAGCAACCCGGTGATATTGATTGGTGCCGGTGCCGGCATTGGGCCACTGGCCGGTTTTATCAGGAAGAATGCCAGTCGCAATCCCATGTACCTGTATTGGGGCGGGCGTAGTTCACAATCGGATTTTCTCTACCAGCCGGAACTGGGTCGTTATCTGGATGACCATCGGCTGACGGCGCTGAATACGGTATTTTCCCGGTCGGACGAACGGGCTTATGTTCAGGATAAGCTCAAACAGGATGAGTCGGCGGTGCGCCAGATGGTGAATGCCGGTGCCCAGATTCTGGTGTGCGGTGGCAAGGATATGGCCGCAGGGGTAAAGCAGGTCATTGATGAGATTCTGAAGCCTCTGGCAACCGATGTGGAAGCGCTCAGAGCGGATGGTCGATATCTGGAAGATGTTTACTGAAGGGCCCCTTTCTCTTCAACCAGCAACTACCCCGAAGAGCGTCCCTACTCCAGCTGTGAGCGCCATGGCCAATGCGCCCCAGAAGGTGACGCGTCGGGCGGCCAGAAATGCCGGGGCACCGCCGGCCTGCGCTGATAACGAACCCAGTAACGCCAGAAATATTAGTGAACTGACTGAGACCGCCGACATAACCAGAGACGCCGGAACGATCAGAACCATCAGCAAGGGCAGGGCGGCGCCCACGGCAAAGGTGCCAGCTGATGCCAAAGCTGCATGCACAGGGCGTGCAGCCAGGGCCTCAGAAATGCCCAACTCGTCCCGTGCATGTGCGCCAAGCGCATCATGTTCCATCAACTGGCTGGCAACTGTAGAGGCCAGCTCCGCATCCAGCCCGCGCTTGATGTATATCGCCGTCAACTCTGCCTGTTCAGACTCCGGGCTGTTCTCCAACTCCGCTTGTTCTCGCCTTAAATCAGCGCGTTCGGTGTCGGCCTGAGAGCTGACCGAGACATACTCTCCGGCGGCCATGGACATGGCACCGGCGACGAGCCCCGCGACACCGGCGACCAGGATGCTTTCGGCGCTCGCGCCCGTGGCAGCAACGCCAAGAACAAGGCTCGCGGTGGAGACAATGCCGTCGTTTGCACCGAGTACGGCGGCTCGGAGCCAACCTGTCCGGTGGGTTTTGTGCTGTTCCTTATGTTTCATCGCGGGGATCCCATCATCTTCACTGAGTCGACGGTTGATGATCAGTTTTACCAATGTTCCGGAGCTTGAGTAGTAAATGATTCAAGCCTGTAGGGGTGCTTCATGTTTGCATGACTAGGTAAAAGATAGCTATCCCGGTGAGCAGTGCCCAGAGCAATCGCACTATGCCTGGTGAAGCGGGATCTTGACCAAGCATTGCATAAGACACTGCAACAGTCAGATCGAACCCCTCTGATACATCCACTGCTTTGACATTTTCCTGATAAAACGCCGACAAAGCCATGACACCGGAGTGGCTAATCTATCGATTCATCAGGTCAGGCCGGAGCTGCCGGTTGTCATTGTGTCTGTTTCCCCTATGAGCAAACTTTTAACCGTTCAGTTGCAAGGATTCATTACTGCCGGAGGCCTTGCCACACTATTCCACTGGTTTGTCATGGCGGCTCTGACCGGTGCAGGGCTTGACGCCACGCTGGCCACCGCAAGCGGAAGCCTGTCCGGTGCAGTTATGAATTATGGACTCCAGCGTCGTCTGGCATTCCGCAATGCCGGCCCTCACCGCCTGACCGCCTGGCGCTACCTGGTGTCCTGTATTTGTGCCTGGCTCTGCAATCTCGCTTTTTTCTTCCTGCTACATCAAATTCTGACCTTGCCGGTCACGCTCTCACAGCTTGTCACGACGGGTCTCGTAGCTGCTCTGAATTACATCGTCTACAAGAGGCTGGTGTTTTATGAACAAATCCCTTGATTTCCATCTCGAGCCGCCAGATGACCGCCTTATCTCCCTGGTGGTACCTGTGTATAACGAGCGAGTCATGCTGCCGCTGTTTTTTGACCGGGTACTGCCCGTGCTTGCCGCGGTCAACCTGCGTCACGAAATTGTGTTCGTGGACGATGGCAGTGAGGATGGCAGCGCGGTTTATATTCGTAATGAGATAAAGCGAACGCCTGGCCTCCGCCTGGTCAAACTGAGTCGGAATTTCGGCAAGGAGGCGGCGGTAACGGCAGGGCTGGAGCATGCCAGGGGCGACGCGGTGATCGTTCTGGATGCGGACCTGCAGGATCCGCCTGAGCAGATCCCCGCCATGATCGAATCCTGGCAGTCCGGGGCAGACGTTGTGTTGATGCAGCGTCGTTCCAGAGCTGGGGAAACCGCGTTCAAACGCTGGAGCGCGCACCTCTTTTACCGGTTGCTGAACCGGACCAGCCGGACCGATATTCCTGTGGATACCGGCGATTTCCGGTTGATGAGCCGTAAGGCCGTAGACGCGATACTGACTCTGAACGAACGTAACCGGTACATGAAAGGACTGTTTGCCTGGATCGGCCTGCCGACCCGTGTCATCCAGTATGACCGGGAACCCCGGGCTGCCGGAGAAACGAAGTGGGATTACCCCGGACTGGTTGGTCTGGCTCTGGAGGGCCTGACCTCATTTTCCGTCTCACCATTGCGCTGGGCGACCGTCATCGGGTTGTTTGCCGCGAGTGTTGGAGCCCTGTTTGGGCTCTGGATCGTGATCAAGGCCATGATGCTCGGCGATGCAACCAGCGGCTATCCGTCACTGGTTGCCATCATCAGCTTTCTCGGTGGCATCCAGCTACTGAGCATCGGTATTGTCGGGGAGTATGTGGGCAAAACCTATCTGGAAACGAAGCAGCGACCGGTCTACCTGGCCGAGGAGGTGCTGGAAAGTCCGGTTGGTGTCAGTCAGCCGTTAAATACGCGGCTGGCGGAGGCGAGTCATGTCAAAGCGATTTAACATCTGGTTCCTGGCGTTGGCAGCGGTACTGGTCAGCCGCCTAATCGGCATGGCGCTGCTTCCTTTTGCCGATACCACCGAACCTCGCTACGCGGAAATTGCCCGCCTGATGGCCGAAACCGGTGACTGGATCACCCCCTGGTTTGAGCCGGGTGTGCCTTTCTGGGGCAAACCACCGTTGTCTTTCTGGGCCCAGGCGTTGGCCATCAAGGTGTTCGGCCTCTCGGAGTTTTCATTGCGCCTGCCGTCCTGGCTGGCAACGTTGGCGATGGTCTGGCTGGTCTGGCGGCTGGCGAAGCAGCTCTGGAATGTCCATGCGGCACTATGGAGTAGCCTGGTGTTCGCCACCATGGCGCTGACTTACATCAGTGCCGGTGCCGTGATGACCGATTCGTTCCTGGCCCTGGGCACGACGCTGACACTGGTCAGCTTCTGTCTGGTGATGTCGGGAGAGGACGGCCCCTGGCGCTGGCTTTTCTTCATCGGACTGGTGATCGGGCTACTGTCCAAGGGCCCGCTGGCAGTCGTACTGGTCGGTATTCCAGTCGTTTTGTGGTTACTCCTTTTCAAACACGAGGTTGCCAGCCTGCGAAAATTTCCGTGGTGGAGGGGGGCTTTACTGACGGTGTTTCTGGTTGGCCCCTGGTATCTGCTGGCTGAACTCAAGACACCCGGGTTTCTGGATTATTTTATCGTAGGGGAGCATATTCGCCGCTTCCTGGATCCCGGATGGACCGGCGATCTGTACGGCAGTGCTCACGATCAGCCCAAAGGTATGATCTGGTTGTTCTGGTTGTGGGCATCGTTCCCCTGGGGACTTGTTGCACTGGTGGGCGTGATTGCCAGCTGGTTTGCTGGTCGAGGGACAGGTCGCATTCGGTTGCCGCTGTCACATCCTGGCTCCTGCTTTCTTTTTGTCAGTGCGCTGGCGCCCATGCTGTTTTTTACCGCCGCGGGTAACACGCTCTGGACCTATGTGCTGCCATCCTTGCCATTTACAGCCATGCTGATCGGTCGTTGGATTTCAGACATGGATTCCGTAAGACTTTTCGGAATGAGGCCGCTGTTGGTGGGATTGGTGCCCGTGCTGCTGACTGTTTTCGTGGGGCTGACTACGGCAGGCCTGATACCGTTCAAGACGGAAAAAGAACTGGTAAGCTATTACCTGCAGGTCAGAAAGCCTGGCGACAGTCCATTGCTCTACCTGGATGATCTGCCATTCTCGGCCAGATATTACTCGCGTGGAACAGCTATGGAAATTTCGGAGGACGATTGGAAGGAACTGCGGCAGCGCGATGGAGTACGACGATTCTATGTGGCTGTTCCCGAAGACTGGTCGGACCGGGAAATCGCGGCGCTATCGCCGTCAGCTGACAAGGTGCTCAGGAACCGCCGCTACCAGTTACTCGCTATAGAGACCCCTGTTCGAAATCTGCAATCGGCGTCGAATGCTGATGGAGCCCTATTGAATGACAGCTAACAGGCCGCCTCTAAGGCTACTGGTCGTGGAAGATCAGGTGGACCTTGCGGAGAATCTTTTCGAGTTCCTGGGTGAGGAACGCTATTCGCTTGATTTCGCGGCTGACGGTCTGACTGCCTTACACTTACTGGCCACTGAGAGCTACGACGTTATCGTACTCGACCTGATGCTGCCGGGCGTGAATGGCTTCGATGTTTGCCGTCGTATCCGACAGGACCTGCAGTGTCAGACCCCCATCATTCTGATGACCTCCCTCAGTGCGCTCAACGACAAGGAAAAAGGCTTTGAGTGCGGTGCGGACGATTATCTCGTAAAACCGTTTGAATTGCGGGAACTCCAGTTGAGAATCGAGGCGCTTCACCGGCGCCATTCACCGATGAAGCCGGTTCTGCAGGCTGGGGAGATCCGGTTCAACCCTGGCACCCTGGAAGTCGAACTGCGTGGAATGAAAACCACGCTTTCCGGCACGTCGTCCCGGTTATTCGAATTGCTGATACGAGCTTACCCGAATTTTCTCAGTCATACCGCGCTCAGCGATGCCTTATGGGGGGGTGCCCGCTACGGGGATGCCGAGGGAAACAGTCTGCGTACCCATATCTACACGCTTCGAAAAGCGTTGGCGGCAGACCTTGGCAACGGATTGGTGAAAACGGTTCATGGGCGGGGGTATCGTCTGGAGTCTCCCGAAGATGGCGACCGGACGACATCATGAAGTCCTCGTTGACGGCCAGGCTCACCCGAACCCTGTTTCTCCTTATTGCCGCCACTGCGGCGGTGTCCATATTCATTGTTGAGCAGTTTGTCGATGATGTAGAAGACACCATCCTGGATCTTGAACTGAAAGCGGACGCTGAGTATTTCAAGGAGCGGCTTCGCAACGATGAATTCCAGCCTGTAAAAACGGCAAGGCTGGAAGCAGTATTCCTGCCTGAGGGAGAGACTGAGGCAGTGCTGCCGACGTATTTCCAAGCACGCATCCTGCCATTTTCCCGGGAAATCGAAGTCGGCGAGACGACGCTGCTTATTGTCGGGGAACGACTTGAGGAACCCAATGGAAAACTCTTCCTGGCCCAGGATATTACCATCATGGAGAATCGTGAGTTCCTGGTTCAGCTGATCCTGATCAGCGTGGCGGCTGGTATGCTCCTGATCGGCTATTTTATTGCTCGTGGGAGTGCCCGCTATCTGGTGCGTCCGTTCAGAAACTTGACCCGTGAGGTGCTGGGTGCGGTACCTGGAACGTCGGTGCCGCGAATCAACACGAGTTATCGCGATCAGGAATTTTGCGACATCGCCGAGGCTTTCAACCGCTTTCTCTCAGAGCTTGAGCACCACATTGAGAGAGAGAAATCCTTTGTAAAGCTGGCCAGTCATGAACTGCGTACGCCCCTGGCGGTGATGAATGGCGCACTCAATGTGCTGGAGCAACGCCAAAACCTGTCGGAAGGTGATCAGAAGACCCTGGCCCGCCTGCGCAGGGCCATGCAGACCATGCGCGACGACATTGATGTTCTGCTGGAGCTTGCCCGCAGCGAGGCTTCGAGCGAAGGCTCCAGGATGGTTAAGGTGAGTGAGATCGTCCGGACCACTATTGACGATCTGGAGCATGGGCATCCCGACCAGGCTGGGCGCATTACGCTATTTGAAGATAATCCTGATGTGAGAGTCAGAACCTATCCCGTATTGGTGCGTATGCTAATGCGCAACCTGTTGCAGAATGCTCTGCGCCATACCAGGTCACCTGTTGAGGTTCATATGCTGTCGAACGGAATTCTGGTAAAGGATTTTGGTTCAGGTCTTCCTGACGCAGTGGTAAAAAACCTGAGGGTCTCGCGTGCAACCGGCGGCGGCTTGCCCAGAGCAGACCAACTCAACAATACAACCTTCGGTTTGCTCATTGTACGGTTGGTCTGTGAACGGCTCGGCTGGGGGCTCCAGGTTACACAGTCAGATGACCGGGGCACCGAGTTCATGATTGAGATCGGCAACCGGGGGTGATCAGTTTTACTGTTTCTGCATTTCATTCCAGATGCTGAACTCCCGTTTGCTCACCTTCAGGTCCCGGTCGGCATCCAGGTGATCGAGGATCAGCGTTGTTCGGGTTGAAGAGTCCAGGCCTCTATCGCTGGCATCTTCAACGCAATCATTCCGGCGGCTGAGTTCCTTAATCGTCAAATAGCCATCGCCGTTCTGGTCCATGCAGTCGAATCCTTGTAGCGAACCAGGGTGCAGAGGCGTAACGTCCGTGTCGAAGTTAGTCTGCTGGTGCTTTGGGTGGTATAGGTACTGGCAGGCCAATAAGGTTCGAGCGGACTCATCGCTGTCCCACAGGCGGCGAAAAACTCTGAATAACGGAATGTCGGTATCCATCCCATAAAGGTCCACCAGGTGTCGCCAGGTCAGCTGTCGGGACTTCTCGGTAGGCTTGTGCAGCACGTTGAAGACCTCGATGTCTTCTTTGTACTGGGCAGCAGTTGCGCTTGCGGGACGGCCATGGAACAGCTCACTGATCTCGGCCAACATCATGGTGCGGCTGGAATGCACACCGTTGCGGCCGAACTTGAAGCCCAGTTTCTGCTGTGTAGCGGTGCTGCTCATTAACGATCATTCTCCAGGGTAAAGCCGGGGGCAATTGCTAGATTCGCTTGCTTCGCAACACCCTGGGGATCGCGCAGGGCCAGCTGGTACTCATCCGGGTTGAGGTGTGCATCCAGACTGCAATCCACACCCCAACGCCGCAACAAGTAGGCAGCGGTGGCTGCTCTGGCGGTAAGCTGCAGTGATTGGCCAGGTTGCAGGCTGTAATCGAGCTCTATCGCTCGAGCGTAAGCCGCTCTGGGGTGAGGAACAAGTTCCAGCTTCACCAAGCGTTGCCAGTCCTGATCCCGGTCAATGGATTCGGTTTGCCTATCCATCGGGGTAGCTGTGGTATGAATAGCGGTAATCCGCGTCAGTACAAAATCCCTGAACTGCCCATGGGTACGGCAATAAGCACGCACATGCCAGCGCAAGCCAGTGTTGACCAGGCTGTGCGGAACGATCTCTCGACGGGTCTCACCGCTGCTGATCGAGACGTAGCTGATGCACAGAGCCTGTCCGCCATATATGGCGCGGGACACCGCAGCCAGGATATCCAGATCCGGCTGATTAAGCGCAGTGGCGTTATCAACCAGTATCGTCTGGGTGCATGGCTCCAGCCCAACCCCCTGCCCCAGGCTGAGGGTTTGCAGGGTGTGTTCCCTGTCGTAAGCAAACAGCGGCTTGAAACTCGCTGCTCGCCGATAAACCTTATCGCTGTGATCGTAATCCAGGTTCTGAGGTGCCAGCTGACGGTACAGCGTGAAGTCACGAGTGGCGTTGGATAATGCAATGGCGAAGCGCTGTACCAGATCCTGCCGGGTGACCTGCCCACGGAAACGGGCCAGAAAATCGATCTGCCACAGGCGTTCGCGCTGGTTGGGTGAAGCTTCCTGTGGGGGCATCATCGGTATTCAGCAAAGTCCTTGTCTACATCGCCAGGAAAGTCATGCTAAAAATGATGATAACAGCGAGGCTGATCTGGTTCTATAGCTCGCCACACTTACCTTGAGGAGCAACGAAAAGAATGAATAACAGGCCACACATGTGGCCTGCCTCCTAGTACCCGGCTATAAGAGGATCAGCGGGTATGACATTGAGGACTGCAGTGTGCGCATCCGTCAGCCCGGGAGTAGTACATTCTTGCCGCCTGAACTGCAGGGTAGCAGTTGGCGTGGTAGCCAACTGACTGCCGTGACAATGGCATCCATGAGCAACCCTCCCGATGGACTTCGTGATCACCATTGGGCTGAGCGAGGGTGTTAACAAAATACTGTTTCAACATAGGGATACCTCAACGTTTCTCGGTTTGAGTTGTGCGCGGGTTTCTCCGCACCGTTTTCTCGGTAACGAACCGTCCAGTAATAGAGCTCCGGTGTATGGTTCGCTTGGAGTTACCGCTTTTCTTCGCAGCCATGAGTTACCTCGACTATCAAGACAGCTAGCAGCGACTGGCCGAGAGACAGATCAAACCGATGCAATACGCTTGCGTAAGCTGCGATTGCCACGATATAGTCCCAAGCCCAGCTTCTGCCTAGCAGTCGTTGGGGTTAGTCCTCTGGCCTTGGTTTTGCGGCCCGACGCCAGAGAGACCATGTAGCTCCGGCCTCTCAAAGAGGGATCGGAGCTTTTTTATGGGCGTTTTTTACCCATGGCTGGATTTATAGACAGTCATTTCAAAGAAGTCAAGCGCAAGACACCACATACCGGGTTAACCCTGCCTTTCAAGCGCTACATATAGTGCCTGCGCAATTTCAGACTATGACTGGGAGAGCGTGAAACCAGCACCGCGCGCGACCATCATTCTTGTTGGAGCAACTCCAAGACGGCGCAGGTGGGCCACAATTGCTGGAAATGAGCGTCAGCATCATTGGAATACGCCCTTAGCCTCAGCTAGCCGCGAACGCCAGCGCCCATCACCATAAGACCTGGTAGCGGCCTTGCAAGGACAGCTGGCACGATAGAACAAGTCCGGCTGTTGAACAAACCAGGCTACTCAAGCTATCCAGTGCTATCTCATTCCGCTATTATTTCCTACTTCCCCCCATGCCATGATGCTGCTGCCCATAGTGCTTAGTAGCTGACTTGCAGAGATAACTGGCTCTATGAAACAAGCTTGATAAAGTCCTAGTAAAATCGTCCGCATTGCTCCTAAGGCGCCATGTCGCATTTGCAGGAAACTCTACCAAGCCCGACACATCATGAAGTTCCAGCCCCAACGCGCTTGCCCACGCCTCATCCAAACGCCTGACCATATTAACCCTATCAGATCCAAGGCGACCAACAGTATAATAGGCATCCATGTTGAGCAAAATTAAAACATGATAGTGCTGAACGTTTCCGGTAGACACCTCTCTAACCCAAAAGTATCTGACTTTTGTGTCATGCGCATAAGTTGCAGCAACCCTTGCTCTATGCCGGTCACTTTCTATCTTTGCCTTAAATGACTCGAAGAAACGACTGATAACTTTATTAGTATTAAAGTCATCAGCAAGCCCCAGCCTAGTGGGAATACGAAGATCTACTCTGAATGCTAGAACTCTTGAATAATCAGCCAATGCTGAGTTAATCACCCACCGAAGTCTTTCGAGATACTCCAAAATGAATGGTCCTTTATCAACCATTACTGGAAGACCATAAAAACTATCAACATTAGCAACAGTCAGATTTCTATTCACCAATGAATCAACCATGCATCACCCATACTTTAAATACCACTATTTGATTACCCATAAAGCATATTACCCACACCGAAGAACACACTTCATAATTGCGCCAGCAACTACTGAGCCGCACGAGAAAAAAGATCAATATTTCACTCCTGAAAAATAATCAACAAATATAAAACTGACAGACTCATCCTCTTTTGGAAATCAACATTTCAATCCAATCGTCTACCTCACTTTCAACCCATCCCACGCTGCCTTCCCCTAACTGAACAGAAACCGGAAAGCGTTTCTCAGCCATGTATTTGTATACAGTGGAACGTGCAAGCCCGGTTTTATGCATTACCTCTTTAAGACGAATTATTCGCATGAAGACGACCTCTGGTATTGGTTCAGAGGATTCGGGACATGGGTATATTTTTCCGAGGCTTTCTGCCCCGAGTGTGAGATAGCCGAAGGCGCCCTGGTAACCAGCACTGAACTACCAAAAAAGCGCCCGCCCAATGCTTGATAATGCCTGCATAAAATGCGATAAACAGGGAGGCCGTGTTACGAGTAACGAAACATGTAACGTTACCTAATAACGCGACAGGTAACGTTACAATGTAACGGGAAACTTACTACAATTCATAGGCGGGCTTGGTGAAAAACTTCGTTAAATACAAAGCTTTATTCAAATGGATCCATAAGCTTTCGGAAAAAGATCAGGAATGGGCCCTTAAATACCTATCGGACAAAGGATTAAAGCTAGGAATAGAATCACCAATAATATCAATGCCAGTTCCCGACACTGCAGAAAACAGAGAACTTAATATTAAGCTAAAGAACGCTTTCAGACAGCGCAAAATAAGAGAGCGAAGAACAGGAAAGAAAGCGTACAGCATTGTGCTTTCAAACACGGCAATAAAAGACTTGAATAAAATATCTAACCGAATGGCCAGATCTAGAACAGATACTCTCGAATTTCTGATAACCAAAGAAAAAGAGCTTACATCACGAGAAAACGAAATCAAAAAGCAAGGGAACATACGGGAGGAGTTGGAAGCCAACATCCAGATCAATAATTTATTGAAAAAAGAACTTTCGTTTGCATTAACACGCCTGGCAATTCATCAACTGCACGAGCAGAGCCCAGCAAGCCAACATGTTCCTCTGGCCGAAAAAAAAGACGACATAGAAGTCAAATTTAAAGAATTATTGGAAGAATCAAAAAAAAATATGAAACCATTTGAACCAGCAATAAGTCTATATCACACACTCTTTGATTCAGCTTGGAGCAAGCTAATTAACCTGCAGCCAGAAAGCAACCCCCAAAACAATACGAATAACGACAGCAACACCCCGAGCGGAGAAGCGGATTATATATACTTCTTCAATCTTGATGACCAACCTTGAATCCGGACTACCTTTAATGAATAAGAAAGCTTAGCGACGAGCTTAATAAGGATTCATCCTATTCCACTCTTCTTGTCATCGATACAAAGGTGGGCTATATAGCCGATGCGACTGAAGACATCAATTTTCAGCTATTTAAGACACCAAGGATCTGCTAATAACACCTTGACGAGGCTGATCTGCTTCGTGCTGCGTAATACACTGCCAGCCGGGGTCGCACTGTTAGCTACAAAGGTGCGATGAACCGGCTCGCGCCCCTAAGCGCAGATCGTTTTCTCAGGCCTTTGTAAGTGAAGCGCTCCCCAAGGCTAAAGAGCCGAAATACGAGAGCGAGCTTACCGTCCCGTACTGCCCGGTGCGCCAGAGAAAACGACCTTAGTCGGATGATGCGGATACAACCGGTAGATGACCTTAACTGACTTAGCTCACCAAAAAGTACACCAAAACAAAATTGAACCGACATCTTCACTTTTAAATCAATATGTTAGGAGTCCTGTTCAGAGGACCCCGGCTCCACCATTTAGAAAAGACAAACCCGTCTCTCTGGGGTCATTCTCCGGGGTGACGGGTTTTCTTTTTTCCCTTGTTTCTAAAGGGTTTGCGCCCGTTTCACATCTTTCCAAGGCACCTCTCCGCACCATCGATTCTCCTCATCTTCCAGCCTTTCTTTCTCTGTTTGGCCCCTGATTCTCTGTTTTCTCCGGACCAAGTCCGAAGCTCGTCCGAAAAGCTACATCCTTGATTGATATGGGTTTGCGGCTCGTTGCCGTTTTTAGCGGCTGTCTTAGGTCATCGCTTGACGCCGCAACCGGACGTTTTTTCGAACTCGCCTGCATCGGCCGTGAAAAGAAGCGTGGTCAACTCCAGTTTCCAGACCCCCAAAGTAGAAAAGCCGACTCTGATGGTCGGCTCTCTGGGGTGGTCTCCGGTCCGGTCGTCAGTCGGTGGCGAAGCCGAACTGGCGGCGCTGCTCGGCCCAGTCCTCGGGAAAGGTCTGGGTCAGCTTGGCCAGCGAGAGTCCGTTGGGTTCCTCGCCGTTGATCAGGGCTTCGACGATGTCGGGGGCCAGGGTCGCCAGCTTGAGGATGCGGGCCACATACGAGCCATCGACGTCGAGGGTACGGGCAAGCTTGCTGATTGACTTGATCTGGCCGGATTCGAGGATGTCGGCCCAGGAAAAGGCCCTTGCCAGTGCCTGGAGGACGGCTGACTGTACCGGCTCCTGCGCCCCGGGGATATCTCCATCCAGTGCCTGGGGAGCGATCACCGTCTTGCGGTCGCGCATGCGCCGGATCAGCATCGGGATGTGGATCTGCAGGTTGCCGTTGTCGGCTACGGTAATGGTCGGCTTCATTTTCATCGGTTTGCCCTCCGTTCAGTCACTTCGCATGCCAGACCGGCCAGCTCGGCTATGAGCGTTGTCAGCCCGTTGGCGCGAGCTGGAAGTGCCGCCCATGACCATGCTCACCATCCGCCACGAGGATGTGCGGGCTATCGAAAACAGCGAATTCCGCTTCATATCCCAGGAGCGCAAAGGGATACTGCCCGAAAGAGTGAATGCATGAACATTGGAGACACCGCGAAGCTGACAAATCCGCAGGACAGCGGATTTGGACGCACTGAAAGTGCGCCCGCAGGGCGAGGACCAGGGACGGCCCGAGTCAACACAAACCCGGAATACAGTCCCGAGACCATCCTCCGACTCTTCGTCTACGGCACCCTGAAACGGGGCTACTGGAACCATCAACGCTTCTGCGCCCAGGCTCGCAGCGTCGAACCGGCCGTGGTCTGGGGCAGGCTCTACCATCTCCACGCAGGGTTCCCGGCGCTCGAAATGCCGGAAGGGCTGATCCTGTCTCAGGGCACCGCGGATCCACTGGCCGACGCCCGCAGGCAGGAGGATATCGGCACACCAAGCTTCGGCCGCCCGACCGGCGACTGGGATCTGACCCATGGTGAATTGGTGACCTTCATCTACCCGCTACGTGACCTGCCGCCCATCGACCGGCTGGAAGGATTTCGGCCCGGCGGACACAGCATGTACCAGCGGGTGATGGTGGCGGTGCTACGCGGGCGCACCTCGATTCCAGCTTGGACCTATTGGATGCCATGCCCTGCTTACGGGGAAAGAGTGACAGAGGGTCAATGGATATCTCCTTGAGTCGCCTTTTGCGGTCTTATGCCGGTAAAACCATTTGACAATCGGCCCCTGCCTAAATATATTAGAGGATGTTTTAAGTTGGGGAAGCTGTGCCCGCATCCCTTTTGTCGCCTCTGGCGTGGCTATTAACCCAATCGCCCATGAGGAGCTAGAGAAATGGCCGAGATGGAAAACCGTTGGTTATCAGTAGACGAGATAGGCAAGTATCTCGGTGTCAGCAGTGACACCGTGTACCGCTGGATAGACAAGCACGGCATGCCCGCTCATCGAGTAGGCCGACTCTGGAAGTTTAAAAAAGAACAGGTCGATGCTTGGGTCGAGGCTGGCGGTGCTGCAGCAGACAAAAACAAAAACAATGAGGACTAAATGACAGGCGGCAATTTCAATGGATAAGCAGTTTTCAACTATCGGATACGGATTGCTTCTGGAAGAGACTCTCATGCTGCTCGACGCCGCATTGGAGAGCAATGACGCGCAAGCTGTGCGTGACTCCTGTATCCAACGTTGGCCTCAGAAGTCCGAGTCCAACAAGGAAAAGCTGTGGCAACACATGAAATATCGCTTCCTGGAAATCGAGAACAACTCGATCAAAAACACTTCATTCCTGAAGATGTTTCGAAAGATTCGCAGCAATGATGAAGCGGTTCAGGATCTGGTGTTTTTCCAGCTATGCATTACTACTCCGATTCTTTTTGAAACCCTTTCACTTTTGGTTACAGACAGCTTCCTGAATACCGGCGAGGCCGTTTTCTCTCGCTACCACCTTGACCAGCTCCTGGAACGCAAATACGAGCGCATGCCTCAGTCAACTCGAGATCGAGTGCGGTCGATCCTCGTTAAGGCTGGACGCCTGAAGCTTTCGAAATCCAATTACTCGGTGACCACTTACTGCCCAACCGAGGCCGTTTTGGGCTACGCGCTCTATCACGACGCATCAAAAAACGGTTGGCGGGCACCATCGACAGCCACAGTCATCAACGAAGGGACCATAGCTCCCATCTTCATGTGCAACCGCGCCTTGCTGATTGCCGGGGTCAACAAACTCGCAACCAAGGGACATTGTGAATATCACCGGCACGGAAGCACGGACCAAGTTCAACTGATTCATCAATCGCTGGAGGAGTATGTCGATGCCTGGAGATAACAAAACGACTCCAGCTCAGGCCAAGGCGCTCAATGAGCTTATAGGATTGGTCGGCGAAAGCCACGTTGGCGGACGGACTCTTTGCTGCCTGATTGGCCGTCAAGGTTCCGGAAAAACATGGCTTGCGGAACACATGGCATCGCTGGGCGATTTTGGGCAGGTCCGATATGTGAGCGTGAATGACATCGTTCTCGACCTTCTGGCTAAAGATCCCATGTTTGCCGAGGTGTTCGATTTCAATGCTACGACCGTCCCGGCGGATCTTAAACGCTACGGAAACAGACTTCGGAAGGCGGTACACGACCTTGTAGCCGAACAGCTATTACCAGAGGGACTGACCATCCTCGATCACCTGGAACTGGTTTTCGCGCTCGGCATGGACCCCATGACCACTTGGTACAACGATGCCGTGGGAAAAAGAAGAATTTTACTGGTGCTGACAGGACGAATGGCTGGTCAGCTTTGCCGCTGCGGGCGGTACACCCTAACTCGCGGAGATCAACCAATTGTGGAGCTGGAGGCCTGATATGCCACTCATGAAGGATATGTTTGATTTCACGCCCGTCAGTAGCTGGGTGGAAAACTTCAACGAGTCGACTCACGATTCGGCCAGCAGGACGCGGATTTTCGAAAGCTTCGTCATGCTGCCCGAGGTTGAGGAGTCGGCCCGAATTATCCTGGACCGAATTCACCGTAAGCAAGGTCGCGGCTTCTTCATCACCGGTCTATACGGTTCCGGTAAGACCATCTTCATGGCATGGCTTTCCGCCATTCTGACCGAACCGACGCTGCGCAAACAGCTCCTCGATACCAAGCCTGAATGGGGCATGGATGCGCTCGCACCACGAAAATTTCTCACGATCAACTTTACCGCCATTGAAGTGCCTGACGAGACCCTCGAGCAGGCTTTCTGGAACTCGGTTACTGACCACTTGCGCCACCTCTCGCCGCCAGTAACGGCGACTCTGTCCAACACCGACGCCTATCTGGATACCTTTTTCAATCACACCGCCAGCGGTACCCGCAGCGATGTCGAGAACTGGATTCGTGACAACCGGAGTCTCTCCGTCGATCAGCTTCGCTCCTATGACAAGGAATATCAGAAGACCATCATTGAGCAGGCTGTTGCCGCCCTGAACATTCAACTCGTCCAGGACCGCACCACGGTCACAGAAAAGGTCAAGAAGCTGGTCGAGATCGCCAAAGAACGCGGCTATGAAGGCGTCCTGGTCTTTATTGACGAGTTGTATCTTCACCTGATCCAGAGCGACGAACACTTCAACCGGGGCACTGCTTTCCTTGGACAACTGGCCGAAGCTGGACTGGCCGGGGATCAACCGTTCTGGATTTTTGGCGCGGTCCAAGAGGAAATTCAGGCCATCGCTCGCCAAGCCGGGCGCAATTACGATACAGAGCTGATGGGCAAGCTTTCCGGACAATCCGGCCGCTTCCAGTCCATCAACATCCCGGTCACGCAATTTCATCGCATCTACAATCACCGGCTGTTTCGTGAAAACTCCAAATGCGTTCACAAGCTCGCCGATGCCTTCAAGGCTGAAATTCAGCCGCATTTCCGGGGAGCCTTTACTGACTTCCTGAAACGGTACTTCCGCGAACGCGAACCCATCACCGACGAGGCAAAACACTTTGCCGACGTTTATCCGATGCATCCCTTCGGGCTGTACTGCCTCACCGCGATCACCAACCGGGGCGGCAGATCCCGTGGCGCACTGGGATTTGTCCAGGAATTCATTGAAAGACGCCTGCAGGATACCAGCGACTGGAAACGAATCGCGGTGCTCGACGATGTGTTCGACTACGAGGACCTGCGTAACAAGATCATCCAGGACGATCCTGAGATGGCCAAGTATTACGGGATGTTTGAGCGCTTCTGCAGCACGGCCAGGGACGAGGTCCTATCCCGCGTGCCCTACAAACGCTGGTCGGACGCCGATCAGGCGGCCGCCAAGGTAGCGAGCGAGCGCCTGATCAAAGCATTGATCGTCCTCTCCATGGTCAAGGAAGAACTCACCGTTTCGAAGCTGAATGACGCGCTCTTGCTGAGATGGCCCGGCAAGGAAAGTGACCCCGCTGGAAGCGACCAGGAAACGGCCCGAATCCTGGAAAAGATTGCCCAAACATTTCCGCCCCTACGTCAGAAAGGCAGCGGGGATAATCTGAGCTTTTTTCTCTCGGTTGAAGGTGACGGGGGCGAACGCGAAGAGCTGTTGGTTGAAGTCGAGCGGGTCAAGAATGGGTTCGCACCGGATATTCAGCTTGAGAGCGCCTACCGCTCCCATCTTGAACTGTTCCTCCGCTTCCCGGGCAGTCCGCTGGGCGGCACTGTGCCGCCACAGCATGGTTTCTCGACCCAGGTGGATGTGGATTGGCAGCGAACCCGCCGCTCCCTGGACTATCGGCTTGAACCGGTGACGGCGCTCACCAACGACCATGCAGTCATCGGCTTTGTTAAGGACGTGCCCGCCACTAAGGCGTTGCACCTGGCCGTACTCTACCCGTCAGCCTCGCCGCTCGATGTCGAGATGGACGCAGTCCGTCATGGCAACGGACGGACCCTCGTATGGCTACCGGCCACATTGCCAGCCCAGGATATCGATGAGCTCAAACGTAGCATGGCTTTGGTCAAACTCTTTGGCGACTACCAGTCCCAGGTTAACGCGGGCGGTGCTTCGCAATCCGTCCGTCGCAAGCTGGAGCTGCTGGGCGAATGGATTGACCTTCCCGCCGGAACCAAATCGGCCCAGCCTGCCCGCAAGGCCACGGAGATTTTGCTCGAATCCTTTGTGAACGGCGAAATCCGCCAGTGGAATACCAAGGACCAAGCCTGGGAAATCCTCTGCGAGCCCGCAGAACTGCTTTCCCTCTACCACAGCATTCCGCAGAGTGAACGCTCTCTGGAACGGCTCCTGGAAAAGGTCGCCACCAAGGCTTTAGCCAAGGTCTTCCACTTCCACCCGGATTTCCGGGAGGCCTATTCCTTCAGCGCGGACTTGAGCAATCAGATGCGCAAACGCATCCTCGAAGCCATCTGGAAAGGCCGCGTGACCGACGGGGATGGGACTGCCAAGGCCGATCTTGAAAAGCACCTTGCGCCGCTTGGTTTGCTCAACACCGGTGTGCCCGGGGAGGTCTCGGTCACACTGGCCGCCAGCAGCGTGGAAGCCTTCAAAAAGGCGAAGGAGCGGATTCGGGACAATATCCGCAAGGCCAACCCGCCTGCCACCAGCATCGCGGAAACCCGCAAACGGCTGAAAACCACGGACCTGGGATTGACCGACACCTGGGTGGATATCCTGATCACGCTGCTCATCAGCACCGGGGAGATCAGCGGCTTCACCATTCACGGCAAGACGGTCTCTCAGGATGATCGCACCATTGGCAGCCCGGTTGACTGGCTCCAGGAGCTGGATGAACTCCGTCCCGGGACGCGTCCGGATGAAACCCTGTGGCACGACCTGACCGAGTCGCTTCACGCCCTTGGCCTTTGGAAAGAAGGCACCGGTTACAGCCCGGCAGCCGCCGAGCGCCTTCTTGACCTCTTGAAAGAGACGGAAACCCGTGCCCGGCACGAGTTCCGCCAGGCCGAACAGGCATTGCAAACCTGGCCCGGAGCCTCGGTTCCCGACCCCATTTCCGAATGGGCCGACATCTTTGCGCTGCCCGAGGATGGTAGAGAAAGCCGGGTTGCCTGTTATGCCTCGGTGCGTGGTGCCCTGCGCGACATGCTGGGGCTTGCCGAGGACGACGATATCGAGGCGGCCAACCGTTACACCTGTGTCGAGGAATTCGCCCACCGCGTGCGGGAAGCCCGCGATTTCCTGGATCGCATTTCCGAGCTGGCGAGTCTTACCGGCAAACTGCGCGAATTCAAAGCACTGGGCGCCCCGCCCACCATTGAAAAGCCATGCCAGGAGCTACTCGACAGCATCGAGACCTACGTCAAATCCGCTGGCGCGTCCGGTGAAATGAGCCGTATTACCGCCGAATGGAAGGATCTGCACGAGCTCTATCTCAACCAGTACCTGAGTGAACACGCGGGCCTGCACAAAGATCTGAAAACCCTCCGTGATGCCGTGCTCGGCAGCCCAAGCTATCAGGTGCTGAAGGACCTCTCACGGGTGGAAGGGCTTAGCGCCCATTTCAGCCCGACCTTTATCGAAGCCCAACTGACCGATCTGCTGACTCAGGTTGGTGTGCAGCAGGTTTGCGAACAGAGCCTGGATGACGTGAAGAGCGACCTGTCCCACGGCTGGGTGTGTTCCGCCTGTGGCTACAAACCAGGCAAGCGTCTGGAACTCAAGTCTGACCATTTCCTAGGGTTGGTCGAGCGCGGCATCAAGGAATACCTAGATCATGTGCAAGGCTGCGAAGCCGAGCTCCGGGATTACGTCAGTGACACGCCCGCCGCTAATCCTTTGCTGGGGTTGCTCAGCGATCCCGCAGAGCAAAGCGCTCTCGATGCACTGCAAGACGCCGCCATGCGCCAACACCTGGCGGACGCCCTGGCCGAGGCGGAAGCGGTGAAAGTGAATGTCGACGAATTGCTGGATCAGCTCAAGCCGCGACTACTTGGCTTCTTCAAGGGCGGGCGGCGCGAATTCGAGCAGTATGTGCAGGGCGCACTGGGTGAGCTGCTGAAAAAGAACGATTCGGAAGAAGAACAGCCTTGGAAGGTGGAATAGCCTATGAATGCCATGGAACAAGCCCTGGCTGGCATGTGGCGCAGCCGTGAAAAGCAGAAGTTGCCCTATCTGCTGGTGAATGACGTTCGCGGCTATTTTGCCGAAGCTCCCGCCGAACTGCTGGTCGATGGCCAAGCGATTCCCGTCCATGTCTGCGCCAATGAGTTTGGATTGCGCCGCCATACCGAACCCGAGCGTCAGCAACCGAATCCACCCGCTCGTATCATCATTTCGCGCCAGCAGCTTCAGCCGGATCATCTGCCGGACTTGCAGGCCCGCTCCAGCGTGTCGCCCCGCACCGTAACAGGTTGCGACATAGCCAAGGCGCTTGGCGTGCAGAATCCCCGGGCCTTGCTTGACCGGCTTCCCATCCCCGCATTCTGGAACCTGGCCCCGTACCTGCCGCAGCTCGGCGCTTACAGTCTGGAGCGCGTGGTGCTCGCCTCGCTGCTGAACGATCCCAGCGTGTTATCTGCAGGCTGGGAGCCGGATCGGATTCTCGACAAGCTTTGGTACGAGAATGCGCTGGCACGGGTACGCGAGGTGCTGAGCTCGGTCGATGCGGATGAACGCCGGGCGCTGGAACAGGAGTTTCTGGACGTGGTTCGCACCTGGCTCGATGGGCCGCGTTTCGCTCTGGTCGAAGCCGCCGTGCTGGAAAACGACCCGCCGCCGGTGCTGCCAATCTGCCTGCTCGCCTCCATTCTGGATGGCTGGAAGATGCTCTCGCCGGACCGGATGCGTACCTTCCTCGATGGCAGCGAACTGGGCGACCTATTTGTTGACGTGCTCAAGGACGGGCAAAGCCTGCATGGTCTTGCCGAATGGGGCCGCCGCATCACCCTCAAAGACGATGCGCCCTGCAAACAGGCGCTGCATTACTTGCAGCACGAAGTCTTTCCGAAGCACCCCAGTGCCGTCACCGAGTCCCTTGCGACAGTGGTCAAGGGCGTTGGCGGCAAAGGCTCGGAGCGCCTGCTGAATCAGCTCATCCAGGTTCTGGAGGCCGACGGTGGCATCCTTGCCCAGGGGCTGGCGGTCACCCTGCACGCGTTGCTCGATGTGGTGGTCAACGGAGAACGGGCCGATACGCTTCCGCTTGAAAAGGCTCCCTGCAAACTGACCGATGCGTTGGAAACACCGGATGCCCTGGAATGGGAAGAACTCCTGGAAGCCCTGCGCCGACATCAGGCTCGCGAGCAGTACGAGGACCACGTGTCGCTGTTGGAAGCGATGGTCACGATTCACCGGCTTACGGACAAGGCCGAGGCGGCGGTGAAGAATCTCGCCAGCCTGGATTGGAAGGCCTGGCTGGCGCTGGTGGATTCAGTGTATCTGCCGCTCTCCACAATGGCGCTGGAGGCGGAACGGCGATCTAACCAATTGCCGGAAAAGGTCAATGTCTTTCGTATCACTCAGCGGGCGAAAAAGGCCTGCGATTCCATTCGCATCGCTTGGGCGGATTTCTATGTACAGCCGAACCGTGGCCTGCCGAAGTGGCTGAACGAGCGCAAGTTCGCGGCAGGAACCTGCAGGCCGTGGCTGAACAGCGATGTCATGGAGTCTGCGGTTAAGCCATTGCTGCAGGATTCGGAGATCAAGCAGGTTTATCTGCTGGTCTTTGATGGAATGAGCGTGGCCAACTGGACGTTGCTGCGTGACCGCTTCCTGATGATGCCGGGGCGCGAGCTGTTTCGCCCTTACCAGTCGCTGGGGCCTGAGTTCCGCGCCTGCACTTATCTGCCCAGCATTACCGAATATTGCCGACAAGCCATTTTTGCTGGCGCTGCCCCGTTTGAATTCCGCACATGGCCTAACGGCCGCAGTGAGCCTGATTTGGCTGAAAAGGCACTCACCAATATGGGCTTAAATCCAACTTCTTGGTGGGACAAAAACAAAGGTTATGTCTGTTACAACGAAAAAGACGCAAACCCGGATACTTTAAACAAAAAGGTAAGACAGCTAATCGAGTCGCCACTTCGCTTTAAATCAATAGTCTTCAATTTGCAGGATCGGCTGCTTCAGAAAGGCATGACCAGCCTGCAAGAAATTATGCTCGCCTACGTCAAAGAGGTTGCTTTGCCTCATTTGCGACGTATTGCTGCTCAGGAAAAGACGGCGGTAGTGATTACCGCCGATCACGGCTTTACCTGGTACAACAAACAATATGTGATTGACGACCTCAAACCGAAAAATCCAGGTAGAGAGGTGATAATTCACAATCGCTGCCTTGAATATATGACTTCGAGTGTTTCCCGTGACGGTCCGGACTCTGTCAAAAGAGTGGCTTCATCTGATGTTGGACTGCCCAGCAATATCGATACCGTTGAGCTGCTTATCGATCATGACAGTTATGGGTGGCCAGGCCCGGGTCGAGTGGCAACCAATAACCCATACAACGTTCAGGGCAATGACCATGGAGGCCTTACACCAGAGGAAACGGTAGTTCCTGTCGCAGTATATATTTCAAAAGGTTAATCATTGCATGGCAACTTTAGAAAATTTCAAAGAGTTTCTAATATCAGATCTTGGCTTTAAAGCTCACCAGATCAATGACGGTGATGGTTCTGGCGTTGCCACAACGGTTGAAGGGCTGGACGAGAAAGCCGCGTTTCTGGTGTCAACCAGCGTCGGCAATTGCTATGCCGCCTTCAAGCATGAAGGCTCGGCAACGCTAAGTGAATCCGAGGCTAACCGGTACAAAGCGCTTAGCATTCTTATGCCCAATGGTCCGGCAGCCTATTGCGTCATCGAGGTGGCAGGCCATTTACGCATCTATCTCGTCGAAAAAGGCAATGAGATTCATGACGAGATGCAGGACTGGGACGATGTTCGCGATGCGGAGGACATGGTACGTGAACTCAAACCAGACGTAGTCAAGGGCCTGCAGCAGTGGGCGCAGAAAACCCTCCATACGGAAAACAGCCTCTCCCGCTTTGTGCAGCTCATGAAAGGCTGCTGGCAGGACATCTGGGATATCGAGAACAAGCGCAACGACTGGATATTCGACGAGTTCACGCGCTTCCTGTTTATCAAGCTCAATGAAGACGCAAAACCCAGCGGAAGCTTTACCACCGCCAAGCTGAAGTCGTATTGCGAGCAAAACAAACACATGGGCGACAAGGCTGCACAGAACTTCATCAACAACCTGTTCGATGACCTGAAGGGACACCACCCCGAAGTCTTTACTGACGAGAATGAGCGAGTGCTCAGCAAGGCGGCCACCATTGAAAGGGTCATTGCACGTCTTGAAGGGATCAACCTGAAAGACACCCAAGGCGATGTGCTTGGTCGTGCCTTCGAAATCATGCTGTCTGATACCTTCAAGGGTAAAGACCTCGGTCAGTTCTTTACACCACGAGAAATCGTCGCCTTTATGCTGGACCTTGCCCGGGACAATCCAGACGGTCCGGCCTTGGACATCGAAAAAAGCGAGCGCTTTCTCGATGCATGCGCAGGGTCAGGTGGTTTTCTGATCGCCACTTACGAGGACGTGTACAAGCACGCACTCTCCAACGGCATGGAGCCACGCAAGAAAGATCAACTCCTAAAGCGCCTCGGCCAGGAAACCTTTTTCGCGTGCGAGATTGAAGAGAAAGCGGCTCGCCTTGGAAAACTGAACATGATCGTTCATGCCGTCAACGCGCAGAACGCTCAGTGGCTTCACCAGAACTACCTCTACAACGAGGAGTACGGCGGCTTGAAGCCGTTAATTGAATACGAGGTCGACTTCGGCGATGGCAAGAAAAAACACTGCATAGGACCGGACAGCATCGATCTCATACTGACTAACCCGCCATTCGGCAAGTCCGTCAAGACCCAGGGCATCCTGCTGGACTATCAGTTCGGACATGAGGTCAAGGTCTTCAAGTCCAAGGGCCGCCCACCGGAAAAACGGCCGAAAAACAGCCAGGACAGCGAGGTCCTGTTCATTGAACACTATCTCCGAGTTCTTAAGCCGGGTGGGAAGTTATTAATTATACTGCCAGATGGGATTCTCTCGACAAAGACCGGCGCTGCCGTGAGGGAATACATACGAGAAAACGCATTGATCGACGCTGTAATTTCTCTGCCAATTGAAACCTTTATGTCAACGGCGGCACAGATTCCGACTTCGATAGTAGTTCTTCGAAAGAAAAAGCCGGGAGATATTCAAGAAAAGACTTTCATGGCTAAGGCTAGCAATGTCGGGCGGAAACCAAACGGGGAGCCATGTGATGGCTCAGAACTTCCCCAGATTGTTGATCGATACCGGCTGTTTAAAAAGGAGAAAAGCTTATCCGGCTCAAACCGAACCGGTTTCTTGATATCTCCTTCATCCACTGACCTTACATCAAGACTTGATGTTGATGCGTTTTGGAAAGGCGATGCTTTTGATGTCCTTTCTAATGATCATATCAAGTCCCTTTCACTTGTGAATTCCAGCCTTGACACAGCATTAGAAGAAATAAGGACACTTTCATCTAGTATTGCTAAGGCCTACCAGGAAATGGAAAGCATTGTACTGGACTACTCTTCCGGGATCGCTCTGGAGCCATTAAATCGTCTGCTAACATCAGTGTCCCGGCCCATAATTGTTGATGACAATTTGGAATACAGACTGATCGGAGTGAAATGGTATGGCGAAGGTGCATACATAAAAGACATAAAAAGCGGGAGGTCAATAAAGGCAGGAAAACTATTCAAAGCAGAGCTTAGTGATTTAATTGTCAGTCGCCTCTTTGCGTGGAAAGGATCAATTGCCGTAATAGATTCAGATTGTCACGAAGCAGTAGCGTCAAATGAATTCCCTATGTATACAGCCGCTACGGAGATTGGTACTGATTATATAGGGAGCATCCTGCAGACTCCTTCAATATGGTCTGATATCAACAAGCTTTGCACTGGCTCAAGTAAGCAAAGCCGCAACAGGATTCATGAGGATGACTTTGGACAAATACAAATACCAGTAATTGATTCAGTGGATGGTCGTTTGTTGTACCTTTCACGAGTGAATAGCATAAAGGCGCTAGTTGCTGAAGTAAGACGTCTATCTGAGGTTGCTAACGTCTTAGGATTTTTGCAGCGAGCAAATGACTTTAAGGACATGAACCTTAATGCCGTAGAAACAGGTAAAGATAATGGCTGATCTTTACATAGGAAAACATCTCGATCTCAATGGGATGCCGGGAGAGCTGTACCGCCACAAGCTGAGTGATCTGATTACTCACACCTTTATTTGTGGCGGCTCAGGCTCCGGTAAAACGGTAATGGGCAAAGCCATCATTGAGGAAGCAGCCCTTAAGGGGGTTCCCTCGATTATCGTGGATCTCAAGGGTGATTTGTCTTCCTTGGCGCTTGCTTTCGGAGAACTGACAGCCCAGGCTGTTGCGCCATGGGTCGAGGTGGAAGACAAATCAACGCTTGGCCGCGCCGCCCTGGCAGAAGCCAACACCTTCCGGAAAAGGCTATGGGATTGGGGGCTTGCCGAAACCAACGTGCGGGAGTTTGCCAACCAGGTCGCCGTTGAAATTTTCACTCCCCGCAGCGAGCTCGGCCGTCGGGTATCCATTCCGCTCATTTCTTCCCCGCCGCCGGACATCAATAAGTTATTTGACGAGGACCCGGATACGGCTTCGGTTATGGTGACCAGCATGGCGGAAGCACTGGTACGCCGGGTGATTCCCTCGGGACAGCGGGACCGGGAAACGGATTTTGTTACCGCTCTTATCGAGCACGCCTGGCGCACGGGGGTTGATCTGACTGGCGAGGCAGGTCTTGGGCAATTGGTCTCTATGATTTTGGAACCTCCCTTCGCCACCATTGGCGTGCTGGCAATCGATGACCATATCCCCGAGAAACGACGTCAAAAGCTTGCACAGGCGGTAAACGGGCAGCTCGTCGGCGCGGCCGCTAACTGGGTCCGGGGCGAGGAGATGAGCATTGAGAAGCTGGTGGGAGCCAACCGCGTTGACGGTAAGACGCAGATCAGCGTTATCAGCCTCGCTCACATCACGGACTTTGAAGATCAGAGCTTTGTTGTTGCCCAGATTGCCTTTGCAATTAACGCGTGGATGCGTAAGCAAGGTAGCGCTCCCGGTGGAAACAAGCCGCGTCTTTTGTTCTTCCTGGATGAGATCGGCGGTGGTGGTGGAAAGACAGCTTTCTATCCGACTCACCCTTATACATCTACTTGCAAACCTGCACTGAATATACTGGTCAAGCAAGGACGTGCCTTTGGTGTCGGTTGTATCCTGGCAACACAAAACCCTGGAGATATTGACTATAAGGGGCTTTCGAATTGTGCTACTTGGATCGTCGGCAAACTGCAGACAAAACGAGATCGCGATAAAATTCGCGAGGGCTTAACCGACGCAGAATTTTCGCCTTCCGACTTGGCAAAGAAGCTCGCACGACCCAAGACAGGCGAGTTCATGCTCCTGAACAAGGAAGGTGATGTCCATTTCATCAAGGAACGCTGGCTGCTGACCTATCACTGCACGATGAGTCCGGAGCAGCTTCGCCGCTATAAAGCCAAGGGGTTGGCTCCCTATGAAGGCTCACTGAATACAGACATTGCCTCCGAGGACTTCGAGGACTTCGAGGAGACCATCAAGTCCGACGAGCAGGAAGAAATCCAATCGCTTTGGAACGATGCCAAGGACGCTATCGGGCAAGCCTGCAACCTGCTCGAAAAGATTCTCGATCACGACATCAACTCCGAGAAAGCACGCCTTTGGATATCCATCCTGCGTGACCCGGATGGATTCAATCGCCGCCTCCAGGAAGCCCAAAGGCAGCTTGCCGAGTATGCAGAAGCGGCTCCCAGCCCCAAGGCTGGCAAAGGCCACGAACCCAGCGGCCTGATGACCTTGCTCGCTGAAAAGAAGAGTGCGAGCCAAGGTCCTTCGTTCAACGACACACGCCCGGTGACGAGTCCTGCTTCCACGCCGCCACCGGGCGATAGCGTCCTTGTAGAGGATGATGGCAGCGTCACCTACAAGGGACGAACATTCCAGCTTTACCGGAGATATGCTGGCAAATCGGTTGCGTTCATTGAGGAAGATGGCGAACTGAAATTTTC
Source organism: Halopseudomonas formosensis (assembly GCF_900115905.1). Taxonomy (GTDB): domain Bacteria; phylum Pseudomonadota; class Gammaproteobacteria; order Pseudomonadales; family Pseudomonadaceae; genus Halopseudomonas; species Halopseudomonas formosensis. Next base: position 39,075 of record NZ_FOYD01000008.1, on the reverse strand, counting down.
CATCGAAGGCAAGGTTCTCTCGAAGAGCTTCAAGCTGTAGGGAAAATGGAGGCTGACATGCAAGACAGATCACAATATTCGGCGGCAGCATCTCTGCTCGGGTATATCTACCAGTGCCGTCTTGCCTTGTTGGAATCTCTAAAACGTTTGAAGTCTGACCCGGATATCGCTGTTGCAATCGAGACTCTCGACGACGTTGTGTTCGAAAAGGACGGCAGCCCCACCGAAGTCATCCAGGTTAAACATCACATTGCCCGGAAGGCCAGTCTCACCAATGCGAGCACTGACCTTTGGAAAACCATCAGGATCTGGTGCGACCTGTTTTCCGGAGGACTGTCTGAGGAAAATTCAATTCTGTGCCTGATGACGACAGAAGAGTCAGTGCCGGAGCCATCAAGGAAGCAGCTCAGCCCGACAAGACTCCCATCGCCCTGATGAACGGGGAGCAACTCGTGATGCTGTTGATGGAACACGGCATCGGCGTCCATCGCTCCACACCGGATCTGTTCGAGATCGATGAGGACGCTCTGTTAACCGGGGAAGGAAAATAATTATGGAGACCTGGATATGAGTTCAAAACCTGAAGGAGCCGGAGCCCGAGCCTGTTGGTTTGTCGGAGCCACATACGGCGGAACTGATGACCAGACCCCCCGTTTTTTACAGGAAGGCATCTGGGAGAATGGGTATCAGGACAAATACCTCGACGCAGTAAAGTCCATCCAGGTTGGGGATCGCATTGCGATCAAGTCGTCCTATACGCGAAAGCACGATCTCCCCTTTGATAACCGAGGCCAAACCGTTTCCGTCATGGCGATCAAAGCCATTGGCACGGTAAAAGAGAACCTCGGCGACGGCCGCACCTTGAAGGTTGATTGGACACCTTTCGATCCTCCGCGTGAGTGGTACTTCTACACCAATCGAAGCACGGTCTGGCGGGTCTTACCTGGGGACTGGACCACAGATGCATTGATCGGATTCACTTTCGAGGAAAAGGCACAAGACATCAACCGGTTCCGCAATGCTCCTTACTGGCGTGAACGCTTCGGTGATAGTGCTGTCGACAAGCGCCGTTTCAATTGGACTCGCTTTTACGAAGCGGTAGCAGACAAGCTCCTTACCTTTCGGAATAGGCGGGATGAGTTGATTGCCGGAATCCACGTTATTGCCTCGAAGGTGGATGGCCTCTCCAACCTGCAGGATCAATTCGCGGATGGTTCCTCTGGTCCCCTGAAGGACATCTGCCCATTTACGGCCATGGGCATATTCAACAGGGGGATCACCGATGCAAATCGCAAAGCTATTGCAAGCGAGCTTGCCAGCCTGCTTGGAGTATCTGAGCCGGTTCCGGATTCCTTTGAGGGGATTCCTATTCTCAACAACCAGAAGTCATGGTTTTTCGGGTTCGACAACAAACGCCAACCAGACGACATTGACATCCTCTGGGAGACCTTCGCCCAGGCAATTGCTTTTGCGGAATCGGATGACGCGGAGGCGCGGTCGGCATTTGTCTCAGCCTACGACAACGCGACGCAGCGCTATGGTGTGGGATGGAACCTTACCATGGGACTGTACTGGATTCGTCCCTGGAATTTCCCGACCCTTGATGGTCAGTCCCAGCGTTACATCAGCAAGAAGCTCAACATTCAGATTGGTATGAACGGTCCCAAGGGCCGCTGCAACGCCACTGATTATCTGGCGGTGCTGGACACCCTTGAGGCTCGTTTTCAGGAGGATGCTTATCCCGTCCACTCATTCCCGGAGCTGTCGCTTGCCGCCTGGCTTTTCAAGGATAGTGGGACATCTGCTCACCCGAATGCCACAGACCCTGATGCGCAGGATGACGAAGCGGATGCCACACCCGAGGCGGAGGTCACGGACGCACCCATCGAACCGTACTCCGTCGATGACATCCTTACGGATGGATGTTTCATCGCCCGGGGAAAACTCGAAAAGATTCTCGAGCGCCTTCGGACCAAGAAAAACCTGATCCTCCAAGGTCCGCCGGGCACCGGAAAGACTTGGCTGGCCAAGAGATTGGCTTTCGCTTTGATGGGGCAGCGCGACGACAGCAAGGTCCGAGCGGTGCAGTTTCATCCGAACCTTTCCTACGAGGATTTTATTCGCGGCTGGCGGCCGGTGGGAGACGGCAAACTCACGCTGGTTGATGGGCCTTTTGTGGAGATGATGAAGGCCGCCGCGAAAGATCCAACGTCAAGGCATGTCGTTGTCATTGAAGAGATCAATCGTGGAAATCCCGCACAGATTTTCGGCGAAATGCTGACGCTCCTCGAGGTCGACAAGAGAACGCCAAACGAGGCTCTGGAGCTCTCCTACAAACGGTCAGATGGAGAGCGTGTTTTCATCCCGGACAACCTCTATGTCATCGGCACGATGAATATTGCCGACCGCTCCCTCGCTCTGGTCGATCTGGCGTTGCGTCGCCGCTTTGCCTTCATCGATTTGGAGCCCACGCTCGGCAAGCCCTGGCACGATTGGGTTCAGTCCCAGTGCGGCATTGATTCGGAAATCCTTGTTGAAATCGAGAAGCGTCTCATTGCCCTGAACAGCGAGATTTCAGCCGACGCCGGTCTCGGGCCTCAGTTTCGCGTGGGACACAGCTATGTCACACCTCCGTTCGGCATTCCCATCAGTGATGCCAGGGAATGGTTCCGTCAGGTGGTCGATACCGAGATCGGTCCGCTGCTCGATGAATACTGGTTCGATGCGCTCGAGAAATCCCAGAAGGCGAGAGAACGCATGCTGGAAGGATTCTGATCGTGACACTTGCCGCAGCCAACTTGATTTCAGACGCTCATGAAGGGATTGGCCGTATCGGCCGCATCCCGGTGCGCAACCTTTGGCTGCTCATGCTGTATGCTTCCGATTTGTTCAGGGATCTCGAAAAGGCAAAGGTCGCCGTAGAGGACAACCCTGATGACATCCCAAATCTAGTCGCAGAAATGCTTTGCCGCCGCGTCGAGCGTCGTATCCAGCGCAACTTGAGTTATGGCTACCAATCGCGTGAGGCTGTTCTTGGCCGTGTGCGCGGCCGCATCGACCTACTGAACACGGAGAGGCATCGATTACTTGATCGTGGAAAAGTTGCTTGCCGATTCCATGAGTTGACCATTGATACAGCCCGAAACCGCTATGTACGAACGGCCCTGGAGGAAATTTCCAAAATCGTTCCCCAGGGGACGCTGGCACACCGATGTCGGTCGTTGGCGGCAAGCTTGAGACGCATGGGCGTAACCGGGGAACGTCCGAATCGTGGCGAGGTCTCCATCGACCGCTTCGGGAGGCACGATGCAGATGATCAGCCTATGGTTGCTGCGGCTCATTTGGCCTTCAATCTCGCCCTGCCTACAGAGGCCGCAGGCGCAAAGCAATTGTCTTTGCCGGATAGAGAAATTACCTGGATTCGGAAGCTCTACGAGAAAGGAATCGCCGGTTTCTATGATGTCGTGCTTTCAAAAAACGGATGGCGCGTCGATGCCGGGAAAACAATCGGCTGGCAGATTGAAAGCAAGAGTCTGGGTATAGACAAAATACTACCCTCGATGCGAACCGACATCATCCTCGACCACTCGGACGCGGGACGCCGTATCGTCATTGACACGAAGTTCAACTCCGTTGTGACACGAGGCTGGTATCGAGAAGAAACACTGCGCAGCGGATACATCTATCAGATCTACGCCTATTTGAGGTCCCAGGAGGGTAATGGTGATCTTCTCGCTGAAAACGCCTCGGGTCTGCTCCTTCATCCTTCGGTGGGCGATATGGTTAACGAGGCGGTCGTGATCCAGAACCATGAGATTCGATTTGCCACCGTTGATTTGGGAGGGACGGCAAAGGAAATCCGGGAACAGCTTTTACAGGTTCTGGAATGACATCGGCAACGCCGCAATGCGTATGGCTATGAATGTAATCACTTCACCGCCGACAATGACGCAGCCGACGAAACCTCGGTCTGAACCGTCATGCGGACGCGGGTTCGATTCCATGTTTGGGAATTTAACTGGCGCTGGAAAGCAGATGGCTTTGATGTCCGTTTCCGGTGACAACCAAGGTTGGAAAACCTGTGTGCAGGTCTACAATCCAGCAGGCTTTTCGATGGAGTTCGCAGCAGCCCGCAGGAGTTCGAAATAGTCCGCACGGCCTGACGGTAAGCTGTTGATTTTGAACAACCCGCTTGATCAGTCCGAGCTTGTGGACTGCAGACTTTCAATGCGGCCCATTACGGCCGTCGAGAGCCCCTTCATGTTGCAAAACGTCGGCACTTATCAATAACTGCCGACAAAACCGAACACATCAGCCAGCACTGGCTTGAGCCGTTGAGGTCTTGGTCGACGTCGCCAGGCACGACTCCTCGTAGGCTTCGATGTCGACCTGCCTGTACAGCACGCGCCCCTTCAGCTTCATGAATTTCGGCCCGATGCCTTCGCTGCGCCAGCGCTCAAGGCAGGCCTCGCTGAGATGCCAGCGCGCGGCCAGTTGTTTCTGATTGAGGTGAACGACTTCCATTTTGGTCTCCTTCCGAATGAGTTGGCAGGAGTCCATGAAGGCGCTGTTCCGCGCGTGAGCCAAGCGATATGTGGCGCAGCCCCCATTCGCCGCAAAGAGGAATTCGTGGCGCAGTTTTGAAAACCGCGCCACATTGGGTGTAAATGGGTGTCAATTTGGAATTGAGAGCGGTTCATTATTTCCCGATCGGGAAGCAAAGGCCCGAATCATGCCCTAAGCACACCGAACATTCCCGATCGGGAAATATCTCTTGCACTTAGTCCGGTTGTGCCCGATAATTTCCCGAACGGGAAACTGAGCAACCATGACATCCATTCGATCTCCTCAACAACTAGGGCGTGCACTGCGTGCCGCTCGCAAGCAGCTCGGGCTGACCCAGCCCCAGTTGGCGCTGGCGGCTGGGGTGGGTGTGCGCTTCATTGTCGACCTTGAAGCAGGCAAGCCCACCTTAAGACTGGAAAACGTACTGCGGGTCATTGATGCATTGGGTGGAGAAGTCCAGTTGAGCGGGTTGCCATCATCTGTGACCAATGATCAACGTGAGGGTGGCGACCATGGCGCATGAGCTGGAAGTCTGGCTATTCGCAGATCGTGTCGGCACGCTGGCGCTGGTCGATGGGCGGCTAAATTTTTGCTACGCCCCCGGTTGGCTGTCACACAAAGACGCCGTTGCCTTGTCCGCCTCACTCCCCCTGCAAGCAGAGCCGTTCGACGATCGCAAAACGCGTCCCTTCTTTGCGGGTCTTCTACCTGAAGGGCAAATGCGCCGCCTGATTGCGCAGCAGTTCCAGGTGTCTGGCCAAAACGACTTTGCGCTGCTGGACCACATCGGCGGCGAATGCGCCGGGGCCGTGACCTTCCTCGAGCCCGGCCAGGCTTTGCCTGTGCCAACACGCAGCGATGACGTTCAATGGCTGAGCGACGACGAAGTCGTTGCCATCCTGGATGAATTGCCGCATCGACCTATGCTGGCAGGCAAAGACGGCTTGCGGCTGTCCTTGGCTGGCGCCCAAGACAAGTTGCCAGTGGTTTTCGATGGTGCGCGCATCGGGCTGCCCCTCAACGGCACGCCTAGCTCGCACATCCTGAAACCGGCCATCCACGCTGTTAAAGACAGCGTGATCAACGAAGGATTTTGCATGGCACTGGCTGAGGCCATGCAGCTCAAACCGGCAAAGTCAAAAATTCACCAGGTATTGGATCGCTCCTTTCTACTGGTTGAGCGCTACGACCGACTGATCGATGCCCAGGGGCAGCGGCAACGTCTTCATCAAGAGGACTTTTGCCAGGCACTGGGCGTGGTGCCGGAAATGAAATACCAGAATGAAGGTGGCCCGGATCTGGTGCAGTGTTTTGATCTGGTGCGCAGTGCGACGCGTCCCAGTGCGCCGCAAGTCCTGCGACTGCTCGATTACGTGATCTTCAATGCGCTGATCGGTAACCATGATGCGCACGCCAAGAATTTCTCTCTGCTGTACTCAGGCAAGACACCCGTTCTGGCACCGTTTTACGACACGCTCTCGACGGCGGTGTATCCAACCCTGACGCAGAAGATGGCGATGAAAATCGGCAGCAAGTACAAATTCAGCGAAGTCCAGGCGCGGCATTGGGGGCAGTTTGCAGAAGGCGTAGGGTTTACCAAGGCGCAGGCCAAACGGCGCATTCTGGAGTTGGCAAAGTTACTGCCGGCGACGGCGCGCAAGCTCCAGTCTGACCCCGGACACCGTTTTGCTGGCAATGCCGTGGTTGAGCAAATCAATACTTTGATTGAGCAACGCTGTGCCCTGACGATTCGGAGGCTCACCGACCCCGCCGCCGACAATGACGCAGTCGCCGAGCCCTCCGTTTGAACCACCATGCGGACGCGGGTTCGATTCCGGGTTTGGGAATTGAACCGACCTCCAATCGCAGACGAGTTTGACGCCCGCTCCCGGCGACCAGCATGGCTGAAAAACCTGCTTGCAGGTCTACAATCCAGCAGGCTTTTCGATGGAGTTCGCACTGGTTCGCGGCAGCCCGCAGCGCTTCGATTGCGTACTTTCAAATAGCAGTTTGGTGCGGGGTGCCATCACCCGACCACAGAGTTCCAGGAGTTTCGGCCCAATTCCCACGCTACGCCAGCGTTCGAGGGTGGCTTCGCTGATACTCCAGCGGGCGGCCAGTTGTTTTTGATTGAGGTGAACGACGTCCATCTTGGTCTCCTTCCGCATGAGTTGGCAGGAGTCCATGAAGGCGCTGTTCGGTCCGCCAGCCAAGTCAATTCAGAAGACGCGCGGTTACTACGGGAGATCGTTCAGCTCGTAGCTGGTGCTGCGCCCGCCTGCATCCGATTTCCGCAGCACGCCGCGCGCGAGCAGGTCGTTGATGTCGCGCAGCGCCGTGTCTGGCGAGCACTTGGCGATCGCCGCCCACTTGCTGCTGGTAAGCTTGCCTTCAAAGCCATCGAGTAGCCGGTTGAGCAATTTCACCTGTCGCTCGTTCAAAGGTGTGGCTGCCCAGTGCTGCCAGAAGCGTGCCTTGGTCAGCACGGCATCAAGGGTGTGCTGCGCCTGATCGACGGCGCGATGCAGGGTATCGAGGAACCAGGCCAGCCACTCGGTGACGTCCATGGACCGCTTCTGGGTGCGCTCCAGAATATCGTAGTAGGCCTTGCGCTCCCGCTGGATCTGCGCCGACAGGCTGTAGAAGCGCTGCGGGCTGCCGTCGGCGCGCGCCAACAGCAGGTCGCCGATGGCCCGGGCGATACGGCCGTTGCCGTCGTCGAACGGGTGCAAGGTCACGAACCACAGATGGGCAAGCCCCGCCTTGACGAGCGGTGGCTCACCCGAGTCCGCATTGACCCATTCGAGGAAACGACCTGTCTCGGTCTCCAGTCGATCGGCGGGCGGCGTCTCGAAATGCACGCGCTGGCGACCGATGGGGCCGGAGACCACCTGCATGGGGCCACTGGCGTCGTCGCGCCAACTGCCGACCTTGATCCTGGAGAGGCCGGAGTAACCAGTGGGAAAGAGCGCCGCGTGCCAGCCGAACAACCGCTCGCGGGTCACCGGCGCCGCGCAGTTGACCGTGGCGTCGAGCACCATCTCCACCACGCCTTCGACATGACGATCGACTGGAGCCAACGCCCCGATGTCGACGCCCAGCCGGCGAGCGATGCTTGAGCGCACGGACTCGACGTTGAGCTGCTCGCCCTCGATTTCGCTGGTCTTGACCACGTCTTCGGTGAGCGCCGCCAGGCTGGCCTGATCGCGCAGCGCCATGCCCACGTCGGCCAGACGCCCCAGCAAGAGCCCTTGAGCACGACTCACATCCGCCATAGGGCCAGCGAGCGCCGCCAGGTCGAAGCGCCAGTCCGGCCAGTCACTGGCCTGCCAGATGTACTTGTAATCGCCGCTGTTCATGCGGAGATTATGGGCTTCATTCTCCGCATGCGCAAGTTATTCACCGCATATAATGCGGCGATAGAAGGTGCGATTCCCCGCACCCCGGGCTGCCTTACCCCGGAATGGGTGTGAATGGGTGTGCTCTTGGTCGGGGGGACGGACGCGGGTTCAATTCCCGATTCCGGAATCGAACCGGACCAGAGAAGCATACGAATTTGAACGGCCATATCGGTGACCGATCCACGGGAAAAACCGCTTGATCGTCCGCTGCCTCTGGCCTGTCAACCCCCGCTTTTCGCAGCAGCCAGCAGGACTTATCAACTTGCCGGAACGCCGGTATCGCGTACTTTCAACGGTCGTTTGGCGCGGGCTGCCGCCCCACCACCAAACACACAAATCCCATCCGTTCGCGGTAGGTTTTTTTTGTGTTCCGCTCTCCCCAATCAGCCGCCCCACTGCGGCATGGCCCTGCCTATCAGCAGATCCACCGGATCTCCGGGCTGCAGACAGCCCAGCGCAAAGCCGCGCTCGGCGCCCAGTCGGGCGCGGCAGAATGCGTCACCAATCTCGGGCTGGTTCGAGCGCAGCAGCAGGGAGGCCTGAAGGGCCATGCCGGTGCGCTCGACCAGCAACCGGGAACGCATTTCCAACTCGTTCGGATCAGCAAAGCCCTGCGCCAGCCAGTCAAGCTGGCGGTCATAATCGCTGTTCAAGCCTCTGGCTGCGGTCAGTTCGGCAAACAGGGCATCCAGGGTCTCCGGCTCCCGGCGCAGGGCACGCAGCACGTCCAGGCACTGCACGTTCCCGCTGCCTTCCCAGATGGAGTTCAGCGGCGCCTGGCGGTACAGGCGCGGCAGGATATTTTCCTCCACATAGCCCAGACCGCCGAGGCATTCCTGCGCCTCGTTGGCCACCAGCGGGCCGCGCTTGCAGATCAGATACTTGCCGATGGCGGTGGTGATGCGCGCAAAGGCGGCTTCCTGCTCGTCCCGCGGCGAGGCATCCACCGCTGCGGCAACGCGCATGGTCAGTGCCACCGCAGCCTCGTTCTCCAGCGCCAGATCGGCCAGCACGTTACGCATCAGCGGCTGGTCGATCAGCAGGCGGCCGAAGGCCGCGCGCTGGCGCACATGGTTCAACGCCTGGGTAAGCGCCTGCCGCATCATGCTCGCCGAGCCTATCATGCAGTCCAGTCGGGTCAGCGCCACCATTTCCAGAATGGTGGCCACGCCCCGCCCTTCCTGCCCTACCAGCCAGGCGGTAGCGCCGAGAAACTCCACTTCGGAGGAGGCGTTGCTCCAGTCGCCCAGCTTGTCCTTGAGGCGCTGGATCCGCACCGCGTTCAGGCTGCCATCGGGCAGTACCCGGGGCAGCAGGAAGCAGCCGATGCCCTGCCCGGTCTGCGCCAGCACCAGATGGGCGTCGCACATGGGGGCGGAGAAGAAGAATTTGTGGCCGATCAGCCGGTAGCTGCCGTCGGGCTGCTGCAGTGCCTGGGTGGTATTGCTGCGCACGTCAGAGCCCCCCTGCTTTTCCGTCATGCCCATGCCAATGGTGCAAGCACGCTTCTGCTCGGCAGGCAGGGTGCGCGGATCATAGTCGGAGGACAGCAGACGCGGGACCCACTGTGCGGCCAGTTCAGGGCTGTGGCGCAACGCGGGAATGGAGGCGTAGGTCATGGTCAGCGGGCAGCAGGTGCCGGCATCCGCCTGGCCGTAGAGATACATCAGTCCGGCCCGGGCCACGTGGGCTCCGGGACGCTCGGCGTTGTTCCAGGCGAAGCTGTGCATCTGGTTGGCCATGGCCGCGGCCATCAACTGGTGATAGGCCGGGTGAAACTCGACTTCATCGATGCGCCGACCATAACGGTCGAAACTGTGCAGCTCGGGCCTGTGCCGGTTGGCCAGTTCGCCGGCCTCCATCAGCTCATGCCCGACCTGCTGGCCCATGGCATCCAGGTTGTCCGCCGCCCACTCGGCACCGTGCCGGGCAATTGCCTGTTGCAATGGCAGATCACTGCGCCAGAGGTTGTAGCCGGGCATGGGCTCAGGCTGGTTATGGACTTCATGCGTACGGAACTGCGCTTCGACTGACATTGTTCTTATCCTCCGCAGGGTATGCCCTGACAGTACCGCCACCCCGGTAAAGATGCCACCGCCAGAACCCGAGGGTCAGATCTGCCCCGAGAAGGTATCGCACTGACGCATGTCGCCGCTGTCGAAGCCGCGCTTGAACCAGGTCACCCGCTGCGCAGAGGTGCCATGGGTGAAGCTGTCCGGCACCACGTCGCCGCCGCTGCGTTTCTGCAGCCGGTCATCGCCGATGGCGGCGGCCGCCTGCAGGGCCTCTTCCAGATCACCGGGTTCGAGCATGCCGCTGAAGCGGTGGGCGGAATGGCCCCACACCCCGGCAAGGCAGTCGGCCTGCAGCTCCTGACGCACCGACAGGGCGTTGACCACAGCGGCGGACTTGCCGCGCCCGGCATCACGCACCTGCTGCGAGATGCCGAGCAGTGTCTGCAGGTGATGCCCAACCTCATGGGCGACGACATAGGCCTGGGCAAAGTCCCCGGGGGCACCCAGCTGGCGATCCAGATCGTGGAAGAAGCTCAGATCGAGGTACACCTTGCGATCGGCGGGGCAGTAGAAGGGACCTACCGCCGAGCTGGCGGTGCCGCAGGCCGAGGCCACCCGCTGGCTGAACAGCACCAGCACCGGCTCCTCGTACCGCTGGCCCTGCTCGGCCAGGATGCGCTGCCAGGTCTGCTCGGTGTCCGCCAGCACCACGGAGACGAATTCCGCCAGCTGCTGCTCCTCGGCGGAGAAGCTGGCGGTCTGCTGGGGAACAGGGCCGCCCAGCTGCAGCAGATCTATGCCCAGCATTCTGGCGCCGAAGAAGACCACCACACCCACCGCCAGCACGATCCGACCCAGGCGGGTGCGCAGTAACCAGGGCAGGATGCGCAACAGAAGCAGGATCAGTCCGCCGCCGCCAGCGCCAGCACTCAAGGGCTGCCCACGCCGATCTTCGATATTGCTGCTCTGCCGTCTGCCTCGCCAGTCCATGCCCTGCTCCCGCCATGTGGTCAATTGCAGTTAGTGTAGCCGGCTGGAGGCCAAACATGCTGCACGGCATTGGCTATCATGGAGAGTGCGAAACCTCTGCCGGCATACAGGTTCAAACAGCCGACCCCTTCAAGATCAGAACAGGAGCGACCATGCCCCGTTTTCGCCATTCCCTGCTTTTCCTGGCCATGCTCGGGCTGCTGTCCGCCTGCGACAAGGCCAGCGACACACCGGACCAGGCCAGCACCACTACGGCCGCCAGTGAATCGGCGGGCCCGACCGACCGTCAGGATGAAGCGGCTGTCGCCGAGCAAGCCGAGGAGACTGCCGCCCGCCTGGCCGAGGCTGGCGAGCCCACGGCCAACCCGGGAACAGCGGATCTGCCCTTCGAGGTAGCCGAGATAACCCGCTTTGATGCGCCCTGGGCCATGACCTTCCTGCCTGACGGGCGCCTGCTGGTGACGGAGATGGCCGGCGCCCTGCGTCTGCACGACCTGACCGACAACAGCACCGGCAGCATCAGCGGCGTACCCGAGGTTGAACTGGTCAGTCAGGGCGGTTTGGGTGATGTGATACTGCATCCGGATTTTGCCAGCAATCAGATGATCTATCTGAGCTATGTGGAAGCCGACGACAGCGGCCGTGGGGCCGCTGTGGCCCGTGCCCGCCTGGTGCTGGATGACGACGGGGGCGGCGCCCTCGAGGACCTGCAGGTGATCTGGCGTCAGGTACCCAAGATGAGAGGTGGCGGTCATTTCGGCTACCGACTGCTGTTCGACGATGCGGGCAAGCTGTGGATCAGCTCCAGCGAGCGCCAGGAGTTCGATCCGGCACAGGATATGAACAGCAACCTGGGCAAGATCATCCGTCTGAATGACGACGGCAGCCTGCCTGAGGACAACCCCTTTGTTGATCAGGGTGAGGTGGCGGCCCAGATCTGGAGCCTCGGTCACCGCAATATCCTCGGCATGGCCTTTGATACCCGGGGTCGTCTCTGGGCCCACGAGATGGGTCCCAAGGGCGGGGACGAGCTGAACCTGATCATCAAGGGCGAGAACTACGGCTACCCGTTGGTCTCCAACGGCGAGCACTACGACGGCACCCCCATCCCCGACCACGACACCCGCCCCGAATTCAGGGCGCCGCTGATCACCTGGACCCCGGTGATTTCCCCCGCCGGGCTGGTCATCTATGACGGCGAACTCTTCCCCGACTGGCAGGGCAACGCCTTCATCGGCGGCCTGTCCTCCCGGTCGCTGGTGCGGGTGGCGCTGGAAGAAGAGTCCGCCCGGGAAGCGGGGCGTTATGACATGCAAAGGCGTATCCGCGAGGTGGAACAGGGCCCGGATGGCGCTCTGTGGCTGCTGGAGGATGGCATGCGTGGTGGCAACGGCGCCCTGCTAAAACTCACCCCCCGGTCCTGACAGCGGCAGTCACTGTCATCTGCGTGACAGTCGCAGGCGATGACCTCATCTACACTGCGATGAATGTCAGGCCGGCGAGATGCCGGCCTGATGACCTATCATCACGAGGGAACAGCCAATGAATGCAGTGCAGAAACAACCGGTGCTGGACGTCCGCAATCAGGTCAGCGCCGAAGAGTGGCAGACCCGGGTAGATCTGGCCGCCTGTTACCGTCTGGTCGCGCTCAACGGGTGGGATGACGTGATCTTCACCCACATCTCGGCCAAGATTCCCGGTACCGAGCATTTCCTGATCAATCCCTACGGGCTGATGTTCGAGGAGATCACCGCCTCCAATCTGGTGAAGATCGACCTGCAGGGCAACAAGGTGATGGACTCGCCCTACGAGATCAACCCGGCCGGGTTCACCATCCACAGCGCCGTGCATGAGGTACGTCACGATGCGGGCTGCGTCCTGCATACCCATACGGCGGCAGGCGTCGGCGTCTCGGCGCAGAAGAACGGCATACTGCCGATTTCCCAGCAGGCGCTGTTCGTACTCAGCAGTCTGGCCTACCACGACTACGAGGGCGTTGCCCTGCGCGAGGACGAGAAGGCGCGTCTGCAGCAGCATCTGGGCAGGGCCAAGAACATGGTGCTGCGCAACCACGGGCTGATGACCGTCGGCCGCGACGTCGCCGAGGCCTTCCTGGGGATGCACACCCTGCAGCGCTGCTGCGAGATCCAGATCAACGCCCAGGCCGGCGGCAGCGAGTTGATCCCGATTCCCCAGAGCATTCTGGACGGAGCCATCGAAAGCATGCGTCAGGTCACCAAGGGCGCAGGGGCCAATCTGGCCTGGCCGGCGCTGCTGCGCAAGGCACAACGGGACAGCCCCGGCTTCGACAGCTGATCCTCCCGGCCCTGTCGCCGCCAGGCGACAGGGCCGCCCTCGGGCATTCCCTGCGCAGAGGCATTACACTGATGCCAATGTTCTGGCCGGAAGATGCCCATGCAAGTCGAACTGATCGAGATCCGCGACCACCTCAGCCGTTTCGCGCCCTTTGACGAGCTGCCTGAAGAAACTTTGGACGATATTGCCCGCCAGACCCAGGTGCGCTACTTCAAGGCAGGCTCCCCCATTCTGGACAAGGACGCTCCCCTCAACGAGCTGCACTATATCCGCAGTGGCGCGGTGGAGATCTACCGACCCAACGGCGAGCTGTTCAACCGTCTCGGGGAAGGTGACATCTTCGGCCAGGCAGGCCTGCGCCGTAACCGTCGGGTACGCTTCCCCGCCAGGGCACTGGAAGACAGTCTGATCTACTTCATCCCCGGCGAGCTGTTCTTCCGCTTGTCCGATGAGTACGACAGTTTCGCCGACTTTGTCGATACCGAGGGTGCCGGGCGACTGCGTTCAGCGGTACAGTCCCAGGGCCGGGCCAGTGAACTGAGCAAGGTGCGGGTGAACAGGCTGATCAGCCGGCCACCGGTGATGCTGGATGCCCAGTGCAGCATTCACCGCGCCGCTGCAGTGATGACCGAGCAGAGCGTCTCGGCGCTGCTGATTACCGAGCCGGATCCACAGCAACCGGAACTGCAGCGCGTGGCGGGCATCATTACCGACCGCGACTTCCGCACCCGGGTGGTGTCCGCCGCCTTGCCGCCGGAAACTCCCCTGCACAGCATCATGACCCCCGAGCCGATTACCCTGCAGGCCAATGCCTCGGTACTGGACGCCATCCTCTGCATGTTGCGGCACAACATTCACCATCTGCCTATCCTCAGCCGCCGCCGGCCGGTGGGGCTGATCAATCTGGCCGATGTGATCCGCTATCAGTCCCAGAACAGCCTGTATCTGGTCAACGACATCTTCAATCGCCAGTCGGTCAGTGAGCTGCAGGAGCTGCTGCCGGATGTACGGGCCACCTTTGTGCGCATGGTCGAGGACGAAGCCACCGCCCGGATGATCGGCAGCGCCCTGTCGAGTATCGGACGCAGCTTCATCCAGCGCCTGATCGATCTGGCAGAGAAGGAGCTGGGACCGCCGCCAGTGCCCTACAGTTTCATGGTGCTGGGCTCCATGGCCCGTGACGAGCAGTTGATTGTTACCGACCAGGATAATGCGCTGGTGCTGGACGACCGCTTTGAGCCGGCTGAGCATGACGACTATTTTCTGCGGCTTGCGACCTTTGTCAGCGATGGGCTGGCCGCCTGCGGCTACAGCTACTGCAAGGGCGAGATCATGGCCACCAACCCGAAGTGGCGCCAGCCGCTGGCGGTCTGGAAGCGCTATTTCAGCGAATGGATCGAAAGACCCAACCCCAAGGCCCTGCTCAACAGCAATATCTTCTTTGACCTCGACTCGGTCAGCGGCCAGGCTGATCATGTGGAGCAACTGCGCGAACTGATCGCCCACAAGGCCAGCCGCAATCCGAACTTCCTCGCGCTGATGGCGCGCAATTCCCTGAACCGCACCCCGCCGCTGGGGATATTTCGCACCTTTGTCATGGAACAGGATGGCAAACAGCGCAACATCATCAACCTCAAGGGCCGGGGAACGGCGCCGCTGACTGATCTGATCCGGGTACACGCACTGGCCATTGGTTCCACTGCGCAGAACTCCCACGATCGACTGGATGATATTGCCCAGACCCGTCTGATGCCCCGGGAGCAGGTGGAGCGCCTGCGCTATGCGCTGGAGTTCCTGTCACTGGCGCGCATACGTCATCAGGCGCTGGATATCCAGGAAGGCCGCGAACCCAACAACTATATCGAACCGGAGAATGTCTCCGCGGCCGAGCGTCACGGCCTCAAGGACGCCTTTCAGGTCCTGAGCCATGCCCAGAAATTCCTGCGCTTCCGCTATCCGCTCACCGCGCCGGGACGGCCCTCATGAACCGTCCGGCCTTACGGCGACCGACGGACTGGCCGCAGTATCTGGCCAGCCGCGCGGAGACGGCACGGCACCCGCTGCTGCGCGACTTCTACCGTGCCGACTGGCCGGGTGCCGACACCCCCCTGGCCGAGCTGGAGTTCGCCGCGCTGGATATCGAGACCACGGGCCTGGATCCCAGCCAGCATGCCATTGTCAGCATTGGGCTGATCCCCTTCACTCTGGAGCGGATACGCAGCCATCAGGCCTGGTACCAACTGGTACGGCCGCAGGGGGATCTGACCGCAGAGTCGGTCACCTTTCACCAGATCACCCATGCCGATATCCAGCGCGCGCCGCGCTTCGAGGACATTCTGCAGGCGTTGCTGGAACAGCTTGCCGGGCGCATCGCCGTGGTGCACTTTCGCAATATCGAGCGGCCCTTCCTGGATCGGGCCACTACCAGGGCGCTGGGCGAGGGGCTGCAATTTCCGATGATCGACACCATGCAGATCGAGGCGAACCTGCACCCGCGCCGGCGGCTGGGCTGGTGGCAGCGGCTCGCCGGCAAACAGCCTTTATCCATTCGCCTGGCTGACAGCCGCGAACGCTATGGCCTGCCGCTGTATCAGGCGCACCACGCCCTGACCGATGCCCTGGCGACCGCCGAACTCTTCCAGGCCCAGGTGGCCACCCACTTCTCACCGACGCATCGGCTGGGCGACTTCTGTTGCTGAAGCCGCCACGGGGCGTCTAGCGCGGTTCGCTCATCAGTCCCTTGATGATGGCCACGCAGCCGGCCAGCAGTACCAGGGTAAAGGGCAGGCCGGTGGATACCGCCATGGCCTGCAGGGCCACCAGGCCACCGCCGAGCAGCAGGGCAATGGCCAGCACCCCTTCGAGAATGGCCCAGAACACCCGCTGACCGACCGGCGCGTTGATCTTGCCGCCGGCGGTGATGGCGTCGATCACCAGCGATCCCGAGTCGGAGGAGGTGATGAAGAACATGATGACCAGCACCACACCGATGAAGGAGGTAATGGCCGACAGCGGCAGCTGACCGAGCATGGTAAAGAGTTGCAGCTCCAGTGCCGCATCCCGCACCCCGGTGAAGTTGTCGCTCAGCAGCTGATCAATGGCGGTGCCGCCGAAGGCTGTCATCCACAGCACGGATACCAGCGAAGGCACCAGGGTCACCGCGATCAGGAACTCACGCACCGTGCGGCCACGGCTGATGCGGGCGATGAACATGCCGACAAAGGGCGACCAGCTGATCCACCAGGCCCAGTAGAAGGCGGTCCATCCCTGACTGAAGTTGGCATCCTCCCGGCCGATGGGGTTGGCCAGCGCCGGCAGGTAGCTGGCATAGGAGCCCAGGTTGCTGAAGAAGCCCTTGAGGATGCCCAGCGTCGGCCCGCAGATGATGACGAACAGCAGCAGCAGGAACGCCAGGCCGATGTTGATCTTGGACAACTGCTGCACACCCTTGTCCACCCCGGACACTACCGACCAGAGCGCCACGGCAGTGATGGCGATGATCAGCAGCACCATGGTCAGGTTGCCGGTGGGTATGCCGAACAGCAGGTTCATCCCTGCCCCTGCCTGCTGGGCACCCAGGCCCAGGGAGGTGACCAGACCGAACATGGTGGCGAACACCGCGAGAATATCGATCACATGCCCCGGCCAGCCCCAGACCCGCTCGCCCAGCAACGGATAGAAGATCGAGCGTACGCTCAGCGGCAGCCCCTTGTTGTAGGCGAAGATCGCCAGTGACAGGGCAACGATAGCGTAGATGGCCCAGGGGTGAAGCCCCCAGTGGAAGATGGTCGCCGCCATGCCCAGCCTGAAGGCCTCGCGGGCATCCCCTTCGGCACCGCCGAGTGGCGCCCAGTCGGTGCGCTCTCCGGAGGCGCCCAGGGTCACACCCTCGAAGGCGGCATTGAAATGCCCCAGGGGTTCGGCTACCCCGTAGAACATCAGGCCGATCCCCATGCCGGCGGCAAACAGCATGGCGAACCAGCCCATGTAGGTGTAATCCGGTACCGCTTCCCTGCCGCCGATCCGCACCTTGCCCAGCGGCGAAACAACCAGCGCCAGGCACAGCAGTACGAAGATGTTGGCGGCACTGATGAAGAACCAGGCCAGATTGCTGGTCAACCAGCCGCGCAGGCCGGTGAAGACCTCCGAGGCCTGCTCCTGCAGTGCCAGGGTCAGCAGCACGAACAGCAATATGCTGCCGCCGGAAATCAGGAAGACCTTGCTGTGGATGTCCAGACTCAGGGTGATCTGCCCGGAGAAGTTGTCCTGGCCGATCACATAGTCGGTATCGATCAGGTTGGCCTCCCCGGTCGGTGCAGGAATGCCGTCGTCATTGGTCGGCTCGGATGGAAGATCTTTCGGAGGCTGGATTGCCATGACGTACTCCTTGTAAAACGTTCTGCTTGCCGTGCTCACCTATTACTGTAGCTGCTGACGGCGAAGCCTGTGCGCCAGCTATGGTAACGCAACTTCCCGGATGGTCCCGGAAAAGGTCCCGGAACTGCGCCCAGCGCAGCTCAAACTTGAATTATTCTTGAGACGAACACAAATGGAATGAGTTTGTTTCACCATCAACCCCTGCGCACAATGCTCTCCGACTTTTTCAACGGAGAGAACCATGACCCTCGCCCATTCCCTCGGCTTCCCCCGGATCGGCCGTGACAGACAACTGAAGAAAGCACTGGAGGGGTTCTGGCAAGGCACCCTGACCGAAGCGCAACTGCGCGAGACTGGTCGCCGCCTGCGCGCAGAACACTGGCAGCTGCAGAAGGACGCCGGCATCGAACTGCTGCCGGTCGGTGACTTCGCCTGGTACGACCAGGTACTGACCCACTCGCTGATGTTCGGTGTGATACCCGAGCGCTTCCGTCCCGCGGACGGGGCCCGAGCCGATCTGCACACGCTGTTTGCCATGGCCCGCGGCGCTACCGACAGCTGCTGTGGCCATGCGCAGGAGATGACCAAGTGGTTCGACACCAACTACCACTATCTGGTACCCGAATTCACCGCTGATCAGCAGTTCGCCCTCGGCTGGGACCAGCTGTTCGAGGAGGTGGAGGAAGCCCTGGCCCTCGGGCACAGGGTCAAGCCGGTGGTACTCGGTCCGCTGACCTACCTGTGGCTGGGCAAGGTCAAGGGGAGCGACTTCGACCGGCTGGACCTGCTCGAGTCGCTGCTGCCGCTGTACGGCGAGATATTCCAGCGCCTGGCGCAGCAGGGCGTGGAGTGGGTACAGATAGACGAGCCGGTACTGGTGCTGGATCTGCCGCTGGCGTGGCGCAATGCCTTCGAACGGGCCTACAACCTGCTGCAGAAGGAGCCGCTGAAGAAGCTGGTCGCCACCTATTTCGGCGGGCTGGAGGACAATCTGGGGCTGGCCGCCGGGCTGCCGGTGGACGGTCTGCATATCGACCTGGTACGGGCGCCCGAACAGTACCCCGCCATCCTCGACCGGCTGCCGACCTACAAGGTGCTGTCGCTGGGGCTGGTCAACGGCCGCAATGTCTGGCGCTGCGACCTGGACAAGGCTCTGGCGGTGCTGCACCATGCCCACGAGCGGTTGGGTGATCGGCTCTGGGTTGCGCCATCCTGTTCGCTGCTGCACAGCCCGGTGGACCTGACCCGGGAGGACCAGCTCGATGACGAGCTGAGGAGCTGGCTGGCATTCGCCGTGCAGAAGTGCGAGGAGGTAGCTATCCTGGCCCAGGCGACCCGCAATCCCGAGGCGCCGGCCGTGCAGGCAGCGCTGGCGCGCAGTCGCGCAGTGCAGGCCGGCCGCGCAGCCTCGCCTCGTATCCACAGACCTGAGGTGCAGCAACGCCTGGCCGCCGTGAGCCGCGCTGACAGTCAGCGCACCGCGCCTTTCGCCGAACGGATCCGGCGCCAGCGTGCCCATCTGCAACTGCCGCCCTTCCCGACCACCACCATAGGTTCCTTCCCGCAGACACCGGCCATCCGCCAGGCCCGTCTGGCATTCAGGCAAGGCAGGCTCGGCGCTACCGAGTACACCGAAGCCATGCGCAGCGAGATACGCCACGCCATCCGCCTCCAGGAAGAGTTGGGACTGGATGTCCTGGTACACGGGGAGGCCGAGCGCAACGATATGGTCGAGTATTTTGCAGAACAGCTGGAGGGCTACGCCTTTACCCGCTTCGGCTGGGTACAGAGCTACGGCTCGCGCTGCGTCAAGCCGGCCATCATTGTCGGCGACCTGAACCGTCCCCGGCCCATGACGGTGGACTGGATAAGCTATGCCCAGAGCCAGACCCGACGGGTGATGAAGGGCATGCTCACCGGCCCGGTAACCATGCTGATGTGGTCCTTCCCGCGGGAAGACGTCAGTCCGGAGGTACAGGCCCGGCAACTGGCCCTGGCCATTCGCGATGAAGTGCTGGATCTGGAGGCAGCCGGGATCAGGATCATCCAGATCGATGAGGCCGCGTTTCGCGAAGGTCTGCCGCTGCGACGCGCCAGATGGCCGGTCTATCTGGACTGGGCCACCGAGGCCTTCCGCCTGAGCGCCAGCGGGGTGCGGGACGAGACGCAGATCCACACTCACATGTGCTACAGCGAGTTCAACGACGTCATCGAATCGATAGCGGCGATGGATGCCGACGTCATCACCATAGAGACGTCACGTTCGGACATGGAACTGCTGGCCGCCTTCGAGCGCTTCGCCTATCCGAATGAGATCGGCCCGGGCGTGTATGACATCCACTCGCCCCGCGTACCGAGCACGGAACAGATGGTCAGCCTGCTGCGCAAGGCAGCGCAGCGGATTCCCGCCGAGCAGCTGTGGGTCAACCCGGACTGCGGCCTGAAAACCCGCGCCTGGCCGGAAACCCGCGAGGCACTGGCCAACATGGTGGCTGCGGCTCGGCAACTCAGGACGGAACTGGAGCGCCGCTGATGCGGCGCCCCCCCTGTCAGCGGGCGCGGCTCAGGGTGTTTCGGGAGTAGCGTTGAGAATATTCAGCACATCCGCTGCGGACATGCGGTATTCCTTCATCAGGGTCTTGAGTTCGTCGGCAAATTCCCGGGTCTCGCGCTGACGCTCGGTTTTCTTGGTCGCCTCAAGCTGCGCCAGGCTGTCGGCCAGCTTGCGCTCGATTTCCCGGAACGCATTGATCTTGGTCATGCTTAACCTTCAAAGAATGGATACGTGCCTGCGGCGCACAGGGAGGCGCGGCGCGATCATGGCCACAGGAGGCCACAGGCAGTGGCAGGCGGCGATCAAGCTTGAGCAGGCAGTGATGTATTCAGAAAACAGGGCACCGTGAACAGCGGTGATCCACTTGCGGCAGCCAGGCAGGCTACCCTGATAACTGACCCTCTGTCTGCCTCCGAGTTCAGTGACATCGGGGCAGCGGGGATCGGCACAGGGATGACGTCAGAGGTGAGGCGTCACCGGTCACACGGGCTCCGGCAGACCTGCAGGAGCCCGTCGAGTCTATCATGAAAAGTCGCCGGCAAGTCAGCCCCACTCCAGCGCCAGACCACTGATACGCTGCACTGGCTGGGTCACCGCCGCCTCGAAGATGCCGCTGCGGGTTTCCACCAGTGTGAAGTGCCCGCTGGCCCGGGTGATGGCGGTGTAGACCAGCTCCTTGGTCAGCAGCGGGCTGCGGCTGTCCGGCAGCACCAGCAGCGCGTGGGCGAACTCCGAGCCCTGGGACTTGTGCACCGTCATGGCGAATACCGACTCCACGGCGGTCAGACGGCTGGGCAGCACGAAGCGCACTCCGCCGGAGCCATCGGTACGGGGAAAGGCCACCCGCAGCACCATGCGCTCGCGCTCCCCCGGCTGCAGCGCCGGCTCCCTGATCCTCAGGGCGATCCCGATGTCCCCATTCATCAGGCCGAGGGAATAGTCGTTGCGGGTGACCAGCACCGGGCGCCCCTCGTACCAGCCCACCGGCTCGGGCAGCCAGCCGCGCCGGTGCAGCAAGGCAGCGATCTGTTGGTTGAGCTGCTCCACGCCCCAGGGACCCTTGCGCACCGCGCAGAGCACCTGGAACCGATCGAAAGCCGCCAGCACCCGCTGTGCCCAGCACTCCCATTCAGGGTCCGTCGCCTCGAGGGAGTCTGCCGGGCGCTGGCGCAGCTCCTGCAGATAGGCCGTATAGCCGGGCTGACGCCCTTCCCCCAGTATCAGATCGGCCCAGCCAGCATCACCCTGCCCCTGCACCAGACGCGAACCCACATCGGCAAACCCGGAGTCCGCCAGCACCGCTCGGGCCTGCTGCGGGTCCAGCCGGTTTACTGCCCGGGCCAGCCGGCCGATACCGCTGCCGGCGCCGAACCTGTGGGAGTAGCGCAGCATCACCGTCTGCTGGGCCAGAGGCTGGCGCTGCTCATCGCCTTCCTGCAGGCCGGCCCCGGCCAGCGACTGGCCGCTGACCTGCTCCAGCCACTGGAGGGTGTTCGGGCTGTAGCAGCCCGCTTCGGCATCACGGCACAGATCACCGAGCACGGCCCCGGCTTCCACCGAGGCCAGCTGATCCTTGTCCCCGAGCAGTATCAACCGCGCCCGGGGCGGCAGCGCGTCAAGCAGACAGGCCATCATCTCCAGGTCGATCATCGAGGCCTCGTCCACCACCAGCACATCCAGCAACAGGGGATTGCCCGCATGGTGGCGGAAATGGCGGGTATCCGGCAGGCTGCCGAGCAGCCGGTGCAGCGTGGTGACCTGGCGGGGGATCTGCGCACGCACTGCCTCGTCCACCTGCAGATCACCGACCTGCCGCCCGATGGACTCGGTCAGCCGCGCTGCCGCCTTGCCGGTGGGAGCCGCCAGATGGATACGCAGCGGTTGCCCGGCAGCCACCGCCGGCGCCTGCAGCAGCGCCAGCAGACGTACTACCGTGGTGGTCTTGCCGGTACCCGGGCCACCGGTGATGATGCTGAACGCACCTCGGGCGGCCAGGGCACAGGCCAGGCGCTGCCAGTCCGGCTGCTGGGTGCTGTCGGCAAACAGGCGCTGCAGCTGTTCCGGCAGACCCTGGGGCAGCGGCAGTCTGGTCGCCAGACGTTGACGCAGAATGCTCGCCACCTGGCGTTCATAGCGCCAGTAGCGACGCAGGTACAGGCGCCGCCCCTGCAATACCAGCGGCCGCTCGCCCTGCTCGGCGGCCTGCGCATCGACCAGCGGGCTTGCGGCCAGCTGTCGGCACCAGTGGTCGGCCTCGACGCCTTGCAGCAGGTCCGAGGGCAGCAGGACGTCCCGCCCGGCCTGCTGGCCCTCCGGGGGCAGTGACAGGCTCAGGTCGGGGCTGTCCAGGGTGGCGGCCAGGTCCAGGCAGACGTGCCCATGGCCCAGCTGATGGCTGGTCAGGGCTGCGGCCAGCAGCACCAGCGGATGGGTATCCGGCTGGCTGTCCAGCAGAAAGAGTACCAGCGCTCGATCCAGCGCCCGCAGCCAGCCCACCTCGACCCACTGCTGCAGCTGATGCAGCAGCTGATCCAGAGTCAACTGCGGCGGCTCGGCGGCCACGGCATCGAGCAGATCCAGTTGCTGCCCGGCCGGCAGATCACTGCGCGTCATGATTGCACCTCCACCTGCGCCTGGCCGGTGAACAGCCGGTCCAGCGCCTCGATCAGCGCCCTGGGTGGACGATCGTGCCACAGCCCGGTGCCTTGCCCGCCGCTGCCGCGGATGAACCAGTAGAGCGCGCCGCCGACATGGCGGTCATAGTCGTAGTCCGGCAGTCTGGCGCGCAACTGGCGGTGCAGCGCCAGCAGGTAGAACACGTACTGCAGGTCATAGCGGTGTTCGAGCACCGCGGCGGTCATGGCGTCCTGGGTATAGGCCGTCGCGTCGGCCCCCAGCCAGTTGGATTTGTAGTCGACCACGTAATAGCGCCCTTCGTGCTCGAACACCAGATCGATGAAGCCCTTGAACAGGCCGTTGAGCCGATCCGCGACCAGCGCGGCCCGGGGTTGTCCTGCCAGGGTCGCACTGCACACCAGCTCATCCACCTGCTGCACCTTCACCCGCCGGGCACTGAACAGAAATTCCATCTCCACCTGATATTGCCCCGGCCGCAGATCAGCCAGCGCCAGCGCGGTGCCGGGCACCAGTCCGGGACGGGCAATCAGTGCACTCAGCCAATCCGCCAGACACTCGCTCCAGTCACCCCAGCCGCGCCTCTGGCAACGTGGTCGCAGCCGCTCCCGGCACAGCTGGGGATCGGCGAAGCGCTCGAAGCCCTCGGCCCCCGCCAGCTCGAGCAGCCCGTGGAGGAAGGTGCCCGGCTGCGGGCCCCGGGGGAAGCGGTGAATGCTCGGCGTCTCCCCCGCCCGCAGCGGCAAAAACTGCGCCCGGCGCTCGTCGTCGCCCATCTGCGCGGACAGGGGCGAGTCCGGGGTTTCTCCACCTATGGCCAAGGCGCTGTAGGAGCTGATCCACCAGTGCTCGAAGGGAGCGTGGGCCGGTGTACGCTCATGCAGCTCAACCTGTTCGGCCTGCACGGGCTGATAGTGCTGATCATCCGGCTCGGGGGCGGCTACCACATTGATGCCGTCAATCTGCTGCCAGGCGGCCAGCCAGCGCGCCAGGCCTTCCGGCTCCTGCAGTTGCTCGCCTCCGCCGAGCAACCAGGCGATGGCACTTTCATGCAGCACCGAATCCCTGGCCTGGCCCCGGCGCAGATCGGCCAGCCCCAGCCAGCAGGCATGCTGGGCTCGGGTCAGGGCCACATAGAGCAGTCGCAGATCCTCGCCCATGCGTTCCCGGTCCGCCTGCTGCAGTTGCTCGCTGTCAGGCTCCAGCACCCAGCGGGGCCGCCCGCCCTGCTGCAGGCGCACCGGTTCACCGGCACGCACGGGTCGGCTGCCGGCGATGAAGGGCAGGAATACCAGCGGGTATTCCAGGCCCTTGGACTTGTGAATGGTCACCACCTTGACCAGATCCGCGTCGCTTTCCAGGCGCAGTATCTGTTCATCGCCCCCGGCGCCATCCAGCGCCCGCTGGATGGCCTCGCTCAGGTAGCGGATCAGCGCCTGCTCGCCGTCCAGCTCGCGGGCAGCCTGCTGCAGCAGCTCGGCCAGATGCAGCAGGTTGGTCAACCGCCTTTCCCCATCACCGCGCTGCACCAGCCTGGCCGGCAGGCGGAACTCGTGCAGCAGCCGGTGCAGCATGGGCAGTACGCCCTGGCGCATCCAGCACTGGCGATACTCGCGGAACTGCTCCACCCAGCGCTCCCAGCGGCGTTCGTCCTGGTTCAGCTGTTCCAGCTCGGTCCAGCTCAGCGCCAGGGTTGCGCTGGCCAGGGCGGCGCGCAGCAGTCGGTCATTGCCCGGCTCGGCGCAGGCACGCAGCCAGCGCAGCACATCCGCCGCCTCCTGGGTGGCCAGTACCGAGTCCTTGTCCGACAGGTAGACGCTGCGTACCCCCCGTTCCGCCAGAGCCTGGCGGATGATCTGTGCCTCGCGGCCGGTGCGCACCAGCACGGCCATGTCCGCCGGACGTACCGGCACCAGCCGCTGTTCCGCATCCATGAAGCCGGTATGCCCGGCCTGGCCGCCGCGCAGCAGCGCGACCATGACACTGGCGCAGCGCTGGGCCATGTCCTGACGGTAATCTTCGGACGATATCCGCTCACCGGAGCGGTGCCACACGGTCAGGGCCGCGCCGGGACGGCCCTCGCAGGTCCAGATCTCCCGGCGCCCCCGGGCATGGACCGGCAGAAAGGGCAGCGGATTGCCGTGCCCGTCGCGGAAACGGAAGGCGCCCTCGGACCATTGCTCCTCGGCCAGTCTGAACACCCCGTTCACCGCGCTGACCATCTGCTGGCTGGAGCGGAAGTTGGTATCCAGGTTCTCGTGCCGGTCATGGGTGGCATCGCGGGCGCGCAGATAGGTATGGATGTCGGCCCCGCGGAAGGAATAGATGGCCTGCTTGGGATCACCGATCAGCAGCAGGGCGCTGTCCGGATCGTTGAGTCCTACCCGATAGATGCTGTCGAAGATACGGTACTGCAGCGGATCGGTATCCTGGAACTCGTCGATCATGGCCACCGGAAACTGCTGACGGATCACCTCGGCCAGACGCGGCCCGTTGGCACCCTGCAATGCGGTATCCAGCCGGCTGAGCATGTCGTCGAAGCCCATCTGCGCACGCCGCTGTTTTTCCTGCTCCAGCCGGCGGCCGATCCACCAGGCGGCATGCTCCAGCGCATCCTGCGCGGGATCCGGCAGCTGCGCCAGCCGCTGTTCGAGGGTAGCCATGGCGTCCAGAGCAGCACAGACGCCCGCCGGCAGCTCCAGCTGGACGCCCTTGCGGCAGGCATCCTGCAGCCCTTCGTGGGTAAAGCGCTTGAACTGCTCGCCCTTCTTGAAATCCAGAGTGCCACGGCCTTCGCACCAGGCCCGCAGCTGCTGGATACGGGGCTCGTAGATGGTCGGCTTGAGCTTGTTGCCATTGAAGCTGCCGGCCTCGCAGGCCTGGGCCAGAAAGGTCTGCAGCTCGTCCAGCCAATCGGCCCAGGGCTCGCGGATCTGCGCCAGCTGCTCCTGCGCCTGTTCGAGACGGCTGGCCAGCAGCGCCTGCAGGTCCTGCTCGACCGGACTGCCCGCCGTATCCAGCCATACCCTCACCCGCCGCGCCAGCTCGTCCGGATGGCCCCAGTGGCTGTTGATCCAGTCCAGCGCGCTGCCCTGCAACGGGTAGCAGTGGGTACGCCAGTAATCGCGCACGACCTCGGCCAGCAGTTCGCTCTGATCAGTCTCCAGCGTCTGCTCGAACAGGCTGCCGCTGTCGAAGGCGTGCTCGCGCAGCATGCGCTGGCACCAGCTGTGAATGGTGGAGACAGCCGCCTGATCCATCCATTGCCCGGCTATTTCCAGTCGATGCGCGCAGGCGGCGTGCTGCTCGGGATCCATGTCCTGCAGCAGGCCCGAGAGTATCGGGTCTGGGTCCTCCAGCTCGCCACGGAAGGCCTTGGCCGCCTGGACCAGACGGGCGCGGATGCGGTCACGCAGCTCCTGGGTAGCCGCGTCGGTGAAGGTCACTACCAGAATTTCCGGGGGCAGCAGCGGCCGCACGAAGCCGTCCACACCACCGTGGCCGATGACCAGGCGCAGATAGAGGGCGGAAATGGTGAAGGTCTTGCCGGTGCCGGCGCTGGCTTCGATCAGGCGACTGCCACGCAGCGGACAGCGCAGGGCCAGTGGTCGCTCCATGCTCATGCCGACTCCTCCACGCTCATGCTGTACTCAAGCAGTCGGTCCTGGCCGGCCTGAACCAGCGGTTGATACAGCTGCCGCGCCCAGTGCTCGAACTCCCCGGTTGCCCAGAGGCTGGCAAAGTCGGCATGGGTGCGCTGCAGCGCCGGGCTGCGTTGCACCTCGGCCACGGAATAGCCCGAGCCCTGATAGCACTCCCGGGCCCGCTGCTCGGCCTGATCTTCCCTGGCGCAGAGGTAGGCGAATGCCGTCTCCAGAGCAACCGGCAGAGGCCGGCGCATACCCTCGCGCCAGGCCGACAGCCAGGCGACGACAATTTCTTCGGCCCGCTGCGGGTCCAGCGGTGCCATCTCGACGGTGCCATTGGCGCCCACCAGACAGCTGCGCACCGTATGACCGCTGGCCGCCGCCAGCACATGCAGGCACCAGTCAGCCATCAATCGCGACCAGCGCAGCTTGCCCTTTGCATCCAGCAGCTTGCCGGGCGTCAATACCAGGCGGGTCAGGCCGTCACGGCTGGATGAGCTGCGCACCTGGCCCAGCGCACCGGTCAGCTGGATGACAGCGTCCGAACAGGCCAGTGTCAGGGGCTGCTCCAGCGGCTGATCCCATTGCTGCCGCTGCAGGCTGTAGCGCTCCAGCTGCTTGCGCAGCGGGCCGATAATCTCCTGCTGCGCCAGGCTGCCGAAGCCGGCCAGCGGCAGTTGCCCCCGCGCCTGCAGGCGGGCGGCAGCCTGCGACAGCTGCTGCTCCCAGGTCGCCCCTCCGTCAACCAGAGCCTGTTGGAGCAGCCACTGGCTGAGCTGATACCTTTCCAGCCCATCCAGGGCGAAGGGCTCGTCGTCCTCTATGCTGTCTTGCTCCTCACGCAGGAAGGCCTTCAACCGCCAGGCGAAGAACTGCTCCACCGGATTGCGCAGAAACCGCTGCAGCAGGCTGGCATCCAGGGGCGCGTCCGGCAGCAACTCCTCCAGCGGCACATCCGCCTGCTCTTCACCCGCCTCGGCCCGATGCAGCAGGCGCCACTCACCCGCATAGCTGAACAGATCACTGCGCCCCTCGAAGTAGCGCCGACTGAAGGGTTGCAGGGGGTGTTCGGTAGTCAGCGCGGCCAGCAGGTCGCCGCCGCCGTCCAGCTGCCAGCCGGCCGCCAGATGATCGCGCAGCTGCCCGACCAGCACCGAGGGCGGACGCTCGGTGTTGTCGCGGATGCTGCGACCGACCCAGCTGATGCTCAGTACATCCCGTGCCGACAGCAGTGCTTCCAGCAGCAGATAGCGGTCATCCTCGCGCCGGGAGCGGTCACCGGGGCGATAGTCGCGGGCCATCAGATCGAAATCCAGCGGCGGCTGGGCGCGCGGGTAATCGCTGTCATTCATGCCCAGCAGATAGACATGGCGGAAGGGAATGGCGCGCATCGGCATCAGCGTGCAGATGTTGACCGCCCCCGCCAGAAAGCGCTGACTCAGCGAGGGCTGCCCGACCGCCGAGAGCCAGGCTTCGGCCACCACGTTCAGCGGCAGCGGCTCATCCAGCCCGACCGAGTCACAGAGCTCGAGCCAGTGCTCCAGCGCTTCCTGCAGCTGCGCCAGCAGCAACTGGTCCCGCTCGCTCTCGGCCAGGAAGAAGTCCTCGAGCAGGCGCAGCAGGCGCTCGGCCCACAGAGCCGGCGACAGGGACTCGCCCAGCACCTGTTCATGCCGATCCAGCCGCTCGAGCAGCTGCGCCAGCGGGCCGACCAGTGCCGCGTCCAGCCCACCGACCTCGTCATAGGGCTCCACGCCCTGCCAGGCGGGAGCATCCCCGCTGACATAGCCCAGCAGCATGCGCCGCAAGCCGAAGCGCCAGCTGTTGGCTTCCAGCCCGGCCGGCAACCCCCGGGCGGCCCGCCGCTGCTGGTCCAGGCCCCAGCGCACGCCGGCCCCACGAATCCAGCGCTGCAGCACCGGCAGGTCGGCTTCGGTGAGCTGCAGTCGATGCCGCACGGCCGGCACATCCAGCAGGTCCAGCACCTCGCTCACGCTGAGGCGGCTGTCCGGCAGCCGCAGCAGGTGCTCCAGGGCGATCAGCACGGGCTCGCGACCACGCTGGCCCTGATCGGCGAGGGTAAAGGGGATATGCCGGCGATCGTCGGTCGGGTACTGGCCGAACACCGCCTGCACGTGGGGCGCGTAGGTATTCACGTCCGGCACCATGACGATCACATCCCTGGGTCGCAGCTGCGGGTCCCGGGCGAAGGCGTCCAGCAGCTGGTTGTGCAGAATCTCCACCTCCCGCTGGGCGCTGTGGGCCACCTGGAAACGCAGTGAGCCATCATCCGCCGACACCGGCGGCCAGCGTTCCCGGGTCTCGGCCAGGGGACGCAATTCGAGGATGTCCTGCTGCAGCTGCTGCAGCAGGCTGTCACCTGGGGGCGGCTCGAACAGATCCACCCGGCCGCCGTTGATGGCCGCGAACCGCGCTTCGTAGCTGGCGCGCTCGTCATGCTGGTCAAGCAGGTTGATATAGTCACGCCCCTGCTTGCCCCAGGCCGCCAGCAGCGGATGGGCATGCTGATGCAACAAGGCCTCATCCAGCTCGAGCGGCACCCCCGGGCGCCGCTGCTGGCGGCGATACTGATGCCGCAGCAGGTCCTGGTCGGCAACGATATCGCCCCAGTGGTACTGGCAGGGGTTGAGCACCGCCAGCAGTACCTGACTGAAACGCCCCATGACGGCCAGCGCCTCCAGTGTCTGGGCCGGCAGGGAGGAGATACCGAAGACCACTACCCGCCGGGGCAATCCCGCCGGACGTTGATCAGCGCCGAGCATCTGCTCGACAAATCGCGGATGGATACCGGCGCGGCTGTCACTCAGGCGCTCGGCACCGACATCCGCCAGCACCGCCCGCCAGAGCGCAGGCTGCCAGCAGGACTCCGCCTCCAGCGGCAGCAGGCCCTCCCTGGCCAGACCTATGCGATCCTGCCCCTGAGCCCAGTCGTTCAGCCAGTCGGCCCGGTACACCTGATACTGGTCGAAAAGATCCGCCAGACGCTGGGCCAGCTGATAGCGCTTGCGACAATCCGCATCATCGGCGAGGAACCGCTGCAGCGGAGCAAATGATGGCTGCGACAGCAGGCCCGGCAGCAGCCGCATCAGACGCCAGGTCAGCGGTTCCTTGTCCAGCGGGGACATCTCGGGCACGGCTTCCCGACCGAGCACGTTGCGGTAGGCATCCCAGAGAAAACGCGCCGGCAGCTGCACATCCAGAGCCGCGGCAATGCCGCAGCCACCCTGCTCCGGATCCGCCGCCAGCGCCATCTGCAGCCACTGGGCGATGCCGTTGCTCTGCACCAGCATCACCTCGTTCTCCAGCGGCCCCAGCGGGTGGGCGCGCAGCCAGTCGACGACCAGCTCACGCAGGCTTTCCAGGCGATTGCCGTGGATGATCATCAGACCGGGAGTCAGATCCGGGGTGTGTGACATGGAGGCTCCGTTGATTCAGTCCATGGACAGGGCGCTTTCCACAGCCTACCAGCAACCTGCGACATTGTGTGTCGTGGGGGCATTGCCCCTGAAAGCTACACCTGGCTCAGATATCGCCGCTCCCACGGACTGATCTCGTCCAGAAAGCTCTCCAGCTCCAGTTGCTTGCAGGCCAGGTAGCCGTCAATGAATTCGGGGGTGAAGAAATCCCGGGCCACTTCACTGACCTGCAGACGGCGGATGGCCCGATGCAGGGTGCAGCTCAGGCGCAGATCGTCCGGGACCTCGAAATCACCCTGGGCAGGCAGATCGGGATGCAGCTGGCGCTCTATGCCGTGCAGTCCGGCGGACAGGGTGGCGGCAATCGCCAGGTAGGGGTTGGCATCGGCCCCGGGTACGCGATTCTCCACCCGCCGGGCAGCAGGGTCGCTGGAAGGCACCCGCAGACCGGTACGCCGGTTGTCCTGGGACCAGCACAGGTTGTTTGGCGAAGCATAGACATGGCAGTAACGCTGATAAGAGTTGACGTTGGGCGCCATCAGCAGGATCAGATCGCCGAGCCCGGCCTGCAGGCCGCCCAGGTAATGCGCGAACAGCTCGCTGGCCTCTCCGGTATCGGGATTGGTAAAGATGTTCTGTCCCTGCCCATCGACCACACTCTGATGGATATGCATGGAAGAGCCTGGCATCTTCGACAGCGGCTTGGCCATGCAGACCGCAATCAGTCCATGTTTGAGGGCAATTTCATGGAGCATGAACTTGAACAGGAAGGTCTGATCGGCAATCAGCAGCGGGTCGTCATGGATGAAATTGACCTCGTACTGGCTCAACCCCATCTCGTGCATCACCGCCTCACAGGGAATGCCCAGCGCGGCCATACCCTCCTTCAACTCGGTGAAGAAAGGCTGCAGTGCATGCGCCGAACCCGCAGCAAAGGCCTGATTGCCCACCTCCCGACGACCATCCAGTCCTACCGGCGCCTGGAACGCCTGCTGCACATCGGGATTGTGCTCGAACAGGTAGAACTCGATTTCGGTAGCCACCTTGGGGAACCAGCCACGGCTCCGATAACGCTCGACCACCCGCTGCAGCATGCTGCGGGAAGACAGGCGCGAGGGCGTTCCATCCATTTCCAATGCTTCGCACAGCGCCAGGGCGCGGGGCTGGGCGGTCCAGGGGGTCACATGCACCTGCTCCGGAATGCTGTGCAGGATGAAGTCGCTGTCATCGTATCCGTAGTAGCGCGGCTCCGGGTACTCCCCGGTCAGACACTGCACCAGTACGCCGTGGGCCATCTGGACCCGCCGTCCCTGCAGATAGGGCTGGGCGTTGACCAGCTTGCCGCGCGGAATTCCGTTCATGTCGGGAATCACGCACTCGACCTCAGCAATACCAGCCAGACGCTCGGACAGCGTCGGCGCCACGGATAGGGACGTCATGTGAAAGAACCTTGTTGCGACAGCTACCTGCCCGGAAAGTCGTCGATATTACCCCATCAGGCCGCCGGTGAATAATCCGACCATCCCCCTGCTCCGTTTTTTCCGCACATCCGCGGGTTGGGCTGAGCCTCGGATGCTGACGGCAATCTGCTGGATGTACGCCAGAAACCCAGGGACTGGACTGACAGTCATAAACGACAATCCCCGGCCGAGGCCGGGGATTGTTCAGGTTACACGAGCGCCAGGGCTCAGTAGCTCAGCGGGCGATCGCCCTCCTCGTCCTTGATGCGGGTCGGCAGACCGATGTCGTTGAGCAGATTGATGAAGGGCTTGCAGTCCAGCTCTTCGACGTTGACCATCTTCTGCACATCCCATACGCCCTGGGCGATGAGGATGGCCGCAGCCACCGGCGGAACCCCGGCGGTGTAGGAAATACCCTGGCTGCCCACTTCCTCGTAGGCTTCCTTGTGGTCGGCCACGTTGTAGATGAAGATTTCCTTGTCCTTGCCGTCCTTCTTGCCCTTGAGAATGTCACCGATGCAGGTCTTGCCGGTATAGTTCGGGGCCAGCGAGGCCGGATCGGGCAGCACGGCCTTGACCACTTTCAGCGGCACCACTTCCAGACCTTCAGCGGTGGTCACCGGCTGCTCGGAAAGCAGCCCCAGGCTGTTGAGCACGGTGAAGACGTTGATGTAGTGGTCGCCGAAGCCCATCCAGAAGCGGATGTTGGGTACATCCAGGTTCTTGGACAGCGAGTGCAGCTCGTCGTGACCTGTCATGTAGCTGGTACGCTTGCCCACCACCGGCAGATCATCGGTGCGCTTGATCTCGAACATCTTGTTCTGCACCCACTGGCGGTTCTGCCAGCTCCAGACACGACCGGTAAATTCGCGGAAATTGATCTCCGGGTCGAAGTTGGTAGCAAAATAGTGCCCATGATCACCGGCGTTGATGTCGATGATGTCGATATCACTGACGCTGTCGAAATATTCCATGCCCAACGCCGCATAGGCGTTGACCACGCCCGGGTCGAAGCCCACACCGAGAATGGCCGTCACCTTGTTCTCTTCGCAGAGCTCCCGGCGCTTCCACTCGTAGTTGGCGTACCACGGCGGGGTTTCGCAGATCTTGTCCGGGTCCTCGTGGATGGCAGTATCGAGGTAGGCCGCGCCGGTCTCGATACAGGCCTGCAAGACCGACATGTTAATGAAAGGCGATCCGACGTTGATGACCAGCTGCGACTGTGTCTCGGCGATCAGGGCCTTGGTCGCTTCGATATCCAGC
This sequence comes from Halopseudomonas formosensis, assembly GCF_900115905.1. Taxonomy (GTDB): domain Bacteria; phylum Pseudomonadota; class Gammaproteobacteria; order Pseudomonadales; family Pseudomonadaceae; genus Halopseudomonas; species Halopseudomonas formosensis. Next base: position 6,415 of record NZ_FOYD01000008.1, on the reverse strand, counting down.
GCGTCCAGGGCATGAGCCTGCAATTCACCAGCAGTTTTCAGGCTGCCCTTTTCCCGTACGCTGTCGACGATCTTCTGACACTTCTCGACAGTACGTGAGGCGATGTGGATGTTACCCAGTATGTCGTTGTGCTGAGCGCACTTGTGCGCCACCACCTGGGCAACCCCTCCGGCACCAATAATCAGAACGTTTCTTTTCATTACTTTTCCTCTATACGCCTCCTTGGGCTTGGGGACCATGACCTCAGGAGAGGCCGCTTTCAAAGTCGTCGTAGCCAAACTCGCGTACCAGCTCAACTTCTCCGTTGAGGTGGCGTACGGCAATGGATGGCATCTTCACACCGTTGAACCAGTTCTTCTTGACCATGGTGTAACCAGCTGCATCAATGAATGACAGACGGTCACCCACTTGCAGTTCCTGGTCAAACCGAAACTCGCCGAAGATATCCCCGGCCAGGCAGGACTTGCCGCACACCATGTATTCATGGGGACCATCGCAGGGGGCCATCTTCGCCGACTCGCGATAGATCAGCAGGTCCAGCATGTGAGCCTCGATGGAGCTGTCGACAATTGCCAGCTGTTTGCCGTTGTACAGCGTATCCAGCACCGTCACTTCCAGCGAGGTGCTGTTGGTGATCGCCGCTTCACCCGGCTCCAGATAGACCTGTACACCGTATCTCTCGGCAAAGGCCTTGAGACGGACACAGAGGCGATCCAGCGGATAGCCTTCGCCGGTGAAGTGGATACCACCACCCAGACTCACCCACTCGACTCGCTCCAGCAGCGAGCCGAAGCGCTCCTCGATCTTCTGCAGCATGCTGTCGAACAGGTCGAAATCACTGTTCTCGCAGTTGTTGTGGATCATGAAGCCGGAGATCAGAGGCATCACCTGTTCGACCTTGTCAGCATCCCACTCGCCCAGACGGCTGAACGGTCGTGCCGGGTCGGCAATCAGCCAGTCGGAACTGCTGACCTGGGGATTGAGGCGCAGGCCACGCACATGGTTGGCAGAGGCGTCCGCAAAGCGCTGCAGCTGACCGATGGAGTTGAAGATGATCTTGTCCGAGTGAGCCAGCACTTCTTCTATCTCATCGTCGGCATAGGCGACGCTGTAGGCATGGGTTTCCCCGCCGAACTTGCGCTTGCCCAGCTTGACCTCGTACAGGGAGGACGAGGTGGTGCCGTCCATGTACCGGCTCATCAGATCAAACACCGACCAGGTGGCAAAGCATTTGAGAGCGAGCAGCGCCCTGGCCCCGGAGTGCTCGCGCAGATAGGCGATTTTCTCCATGTTGCGCAGCAGCTTGCTCTTGTCGATCAGGTAATACGGCGTCTTGATCACGATGATTGGCCCTCAATCGGTCCGGCGCAGGGGCCGGGCATTACGCAAACGCGCGATTATAGAGCAAAGGGGGAACGTATTGGGGGAATTTCGACCGCCAGCGCGGTAGCCGGGGGCCGGATGATAAGACAGCCCGGGCGCGCACCCGGGCTGCTGGACATCAGAAGTTGTAGCGCAGGCCGATGGAGGCGAAGTCTACATCGTATTCGTCAGCCACGTCCTGATAGCGCTCAATCTCGGCCGCCAGCTCAACCTGGGGAGTAAATGCGTAGGAAGCACCTATGCCGTACGAAGTGACCCATTCCTTCTCGGAGTCACTTTCCTTCATTGAAAAACCGCCATCAGTAACTTTCAGAGAAGCTTCAGTTTCCAACTTGTGATAACCCACCTTGCCGAAAAGCTTGAAGCGATCAAAAGGCAGCGAGCCAACCAGGTTCATGCCGTAGCCATCGGTTTTACCCGTCATTTTCAGGCTCATGGTATCAACCCCGTCGGTGATGGAAGCCTTGTACTCAGGAGTCCCAAGGTCGATATATTGAAACTCGACCGCGATATGCTGATTTAACTGAATACCGGCACCGATCTTGAAGGCAGTATCCTTGTCATCCCAGGATGATCGGAACCCAAAGCCAAAGTCGTCAGCGAAGGCTGCTGCTTCAGCATCGAGATCTTTTATAAATCCCGGTTTATCAGCTTCAGCCTGACCGATATTACCAAACAGATAACCGTTGACCTGATTATCCGCCGCCTGTACTCCCGTCACCATCAACCCGGAAACCAGTACCGCCAACAAAGATTTACGCATCATGCATTTGCTCCAAAAACTCCTTTGTGGCCGTCCCCATGACAGCCCCCTTGCAACGCACCGAAAAAGAGCGCCCTGCCATGGTAGCACCGGAAAAAATAATGTCATCCCGATGACATTCCAATATCACGACTGGTTCATATCATCGCGGCGGGGTCGTCCATCTCCCCCGCTTCCCAGCGAAGGGTATGGGGTGTATGGGCATCGACCTCGATAAGGTGGGCGACCTGCGGCACAGCGAAGCATTGGTCGCCACGCTGGGGCTGCCAGGTATTGAACTGGGCGTGGGTGATGCCCACCTCCCAGGGTTCTTCACTGGACCAGCCAACCGGGGACAGCTCCAGCCGAACCTCTGCGCCGACCAGACTGACCGATTCGATGCGCAGCGGAAGATGGGCGTGTGCGGCGGGAGTCGTCTGCAATCGCACCTCGTGGGAGCGCATGTACAGCTGCAGGCTGGTGGCGCCGGCTGCGTCCGGCAAGCGAACCCAGGCATCCCCCTGGCGCAACGTGCTGTCCGATCTTTCGCCGCGGAATACGTTGACCTGACCCAGAAAGTCGAACACGAAGCGACTGGAAGGTTGGGCATACAGTTTCTGCGGGGTGTCCACCTGCTCGATCTTGCCCGCACTCATGACCGCGACCTGATCGGAGAGCTCCAGTGCCTCCTCCTGATCATGGGTCACGAACACGCTGGTGAAATGGAATTCCTCATGCAGGGTACGCAGCCAGCGGCGCAGATCCTTGCGCACCTTGGCGTCCAGCGCGCCGAAAGGCTCGTCCAGCAGCAGTATCTGCGGCTTCATGGACAGCGCCCGAGCCAGGGCAATACGCTGCTTCTGTCCGCCCGACAGCTGCGCCGGGTACCGGTCGGCCAGATGTCCGAGCTGAACCATTTCCAGCAGCATCTGCACGCGCTTGTGTATTTCGGCGGCCGGCGGCCGTTCGCGGGATGGCAGAACATCCAGCCCGAAAGCCACGTTCTGCGCAACCGTCATGTGGCGGAACAGGGCGTAATGCTGAAATACGAAACCAACGCGCCGCTCGCGCACGTGCAGCCGGGTGACATCCTCGCCATGGAACAGAATGCGCCCCTCATCAGCCGATTCGAGCCCGGCGATGATGCGCAGCAAGGTCGTCTTGCCTGAGCCTGAGGGCCCGAGCAACCCCACCAGCTGGCCATCCGGGATCTCGAGGGAGATGTTCTTCAGCGCCTGAAAGGAACCGAAGTTCTTGGTGATACCTTCAATGGAAATACTCATCAGCGACCATCCGATAATTCAGCCAGGGGGGCACGCTGTCGGGCCTGGCGCCACTCCACAAAACTCTTGACGACAATGGTGATCAGGGCAATGCCGGCCAGCAGAGAGGCGGCGGCAAAGGAACCCACCACGTTGTAATCCTGGTACAGCAGCTCGATGTGCAGCGACAGGGTATTGGTCTCACCGCGGATATTGCCCGACACCACCGAGACCGCACCGAACTCACCGACCGCACGCGCATTGGTCAGCACCACGCCGTATAGAAGTGCCCACTGGATGTTGGGCAGGGTGATACGCCGGAACAGCTGCCAGCCGGTGGCACCCAGTACCACCCCGGCCTCTTCCTCCTCGCGGCCCTGCTGCTGCATCAGCGGGATAAGCTCCCGCGCCACGAAGGGGCAGGTAACAAATACCGTGACCATGACGATGCCCGGCCAGGCAAACATCAGCTGCACCTCGTTGTCCATCAACCAACTGCCGATCCAGCCGTTGCTGCCGTACAGCAGCAGATAGAGCAATCCGGCCACAACGGGCGAGACGGCAAAGGGAATGTCGATCAGCGTGATCAGCGCCTTGCGCCCGGGAAACTCGAAGCGGGTTACCAGCCAGGCGAGGAACACCCCGAACACCAGATTGATCGGCACCGTGAGCGCTGCCACCAGCAGCGTCAGGCCGATGGCATGTCGGGTGTACTGGTTGGTCAGATTGTCCCAGTAGTTGCCGGCACCGGCGGAAAACGCCATATCAAAAATCAGCACCAGCGGAATTACCAGCATCAGCAGCGTAGTGATGATGGCCAGACCGATCAGCGTCCATTTCACCAGCGGCTGATCGCCGGCACGCATTGTTCGACGTTGCTGCATGATTATCTCCCGTGCAACCGGCGCAGATAACGCGCCTGCCAGAGGTTGATCGCCAGCAGCAGCAACAGCGACGCCATCAGCACCACGGAGGCAATGGCGCTGGCCGCGGCATGGTCGAACTCCTGCAGCCGCACGAAGATCATCAGGCTGGTGATTTCGCTGACGTAGGGCATGTTCCCGGCAATGAAGATGATCGCGCCGAATTCACCCAGGCTCCGGCAAAAGGACAGGCCGATGCCGGTCAGCAGCGCCGGCCAGATAGCAGGAAAGAGGATGCGCCGGAATACCGTCCAATCGGATGCACCCAGGCTGACGGCCGCCTCCTCGTCCTCCGGGGCCTGATCCTCGAGCACCGGCTGCACCGTGCGCACCACGAATGGCAGGCTGGTGAAGGACATGGCCACGATGATACCCAGCGGCGTAAAGGATACCTTGATACCAAGCAGATCAAAGTACTGGCCATACCAGCCATCCTGAGCAAAGAGCGCGGCCAGTGTGATGCCGGCCACCGCCGTGGGCAGCGCGAAGGGCAGGTCTACCAGCGCGTCCATGATGCGCTTGCCGGGAAACTCGTAGCGCACCAGCACCCATGCCAGCAGCAGCCCCACCAGGGCATTGATCACCGAGGCCAGCGCGGCGGTCCACAGGGTGACCTTGTAGGAAGCGACCACCCGCTCGTCGGTGATGACGGCCCAGTACTGGTCCCAACCCATCCCCGCTGTATGAGCGATAAGGCCGGTGACCGGCAGGATGAGTACCACACTGATGAAGAACAGCGAAATACCGAGGCTCAAAGCAAAACCCGGCAAGACACGCTTGCCGGGTTGGCTGGAACGGCCTGGCAACAGGCCGGATAAAGATCGATTCATCTGAGGAAGGCTAATTACCGACGTTGGAGTTGGTCAAGTTTACCACCGCTGGCGAAATGTTCCTTCATCACGTTCTCCCAGCTGCCACCGATCTGCTCGACGGACACCAGTTCCAGCTCCGGGAAACGGTCAGCAAACTCGGTCTTGACCTTCTCATCATGCACCCGGTAGTAGAAGCCGGCGATCAGACGCTGGGCCTCCTCGGTGTACAGACCTTCAAGGTAGGCCTTGGCCAGCTCCTCGGTACCGTTGTGCTTGACGCTGCGATCCACCCAGGTAACCGGGAATTCAGCCAGGAAGCTGATCTTGGGTACCACTACCTCATAGTCCGGGTTCTCGGCGGCAATGTTGTTGACCTCGGATTCGAAGGTCAGCAATACATCACCGATACCGCGCTCGATGAAGGTGGTGGTGGCACCGCGACCGCCGGTGTCGAATACAGCCACGTTGCCGAGGAAGGTACGCAGGTAGTTGTCGATGGCAGCCTTATCCTCGCCAAAGGCCTTCTGAGCGTAGGCCAGGGCTGCCAGGTAGCTGTAACGGCCATTACCCGAGGTCTTGGGGTTGGGCAGTACCGAGCTCACGTCATCACGTGCCAGGTCGTCCCAGTTCTGGATGTTTTTCGGGTTACCCTTGCGCACCAGGAATGCCATGGTCGAATAGTAGGGCGAGCTGGCATTGGGCAGACGGTCACGCCAGTCTTCCGGGATCAGGTTGCCGCGCTCGTGGAGGATGTCCACGTCGGTCACCTGGTTGTAGGTCACCACATCGGCCCGCAGGCCCTGAATGATGGCCTGAGCCTGACGGGAGGAGCCAGCATGGGACTGCTTGATCTCCACGCTCTTGCCGGTCTGTTCTTTCCAGTTCTCCACGAACAGTTCGTTGTAGGCAGAGAACAGCTCACGGGCAATATCATAGGAGGAATTGAGCAGCTCCTGATCAGCCGCCTGGGCTTGCCCCATCGACAGACCAGCACTCAGCATCAGGGCTCCACCCCAGCGGCTGGCTCGCTTGAACAGGGAAAGACGACTTGTCATAAATATTCCTCCAAGTGCTGGCAACAGCATGATTCAACTGAAGGAAGAGCATAACGAAGGCACCTTCTTATAACAATATCTACCTTATACCGTTTTGCTTAGCATCTAAAACGATAAAACATAAGCCGCACGCGTCGAATCGACAAAGAAAAAACCCCGACCTGTTTCCAGATCGGGGTTTTCTATTTGGTGCTTGACGATGACCTACTCTCACATGGGGAAGCCCCACACTACCATC
>NZ_FOYD01000006.1:175657-177112 GCF_900115905.1 Halopseudomonas formosensis | reverse complement strand
GTTGAAACATGAGCCCCGTTCAAAGGGGATTAAGACCGCTCTTGGCGCTTGGTCTGCTCGTATTCCCAAGTTGAAACATGAGCCCCGTTCAAAGGATCACCAGCGGTTCTGGCTGGTAGGTGCGGATATTGATATCGGGCGCTCGACCGTTTCCTCGCAAGCTTGCCAACACCGGGGCTTCGCTGGATATCAAGCACAATGACACCAACTTCGCAGCAGACGGTATACGGAGTGTGTCATGCAGAACACCACTTATGGGCAGGTCGAGAAAATACTGGGCTCTGATGTCGAGCTGGAGCTGTTTGCTGTGCTCAATGACATGACGGTTGAGGCTGCCCGTGCCGTGCTGGAGCGGATGCTGGAAAAACCTGAACTGGAGCCAGAGTTCAGAGACTACATCTTCTCCGACTCCCGCAGTGAGGACTTCAAGGGCTATACGGCGGGTGAGTCCAAGGGATATCAGCGTGGCCATGAGTCCGGTTTTGCCAAAGGGGCCTTGCTGGGTTGCATCCTGGGCGGAGCGTTGGTGCTGGGCGCCGTCATTTGTCTCAAGCGCGGCTGAGGCTTCCATGAACTATTACATTTCTCGTCATCCGGGCGCTCTGGATTGGCTCAGGGCCAATGCACCGCGCCCGGCCATGCTGATCAGGCATCTGAGTAGTCTGGATGCTCTCGGTCCGGAGGATACCGTCATCGGTACCCTGCCGATCCATCTGGTGGCGGAGGTATGCCGCCGGGGTGCTCGTTATCTGCATCTGCAGATTGACCTGCCTGCGCATCTGCGTGGCGTCGAGTTGACTGCCGAGCAATTGACCGAGCTGGACGCGCACCTGGTCGAGTACTTTGTTTTCCGCCCTGTCAGTGATGAGGCGGTGCTGCAACTGGCTGATCAGCAGGGGGAGTAGTTCATGAGTACCAGGCAGCTTTATCTGGTGGCCTACGATGTGCGTGATCCACGGCGGCTGCGGCACACCCATCGGGTGCTCAAGGACTTTGCCAGCGGGGGGCAGAAGTCTGCCTTTGAGTGTTATCTGACCAGGGCTGAGCGGGATGAGCTGGTTGCACGTGTCGAACAGTGCATGGATCTGGAGATGGATGCGCTGCTGGTCATCCGGCTGACCGGACGTGATCCGGTTTCCACGCTGGGCATCGCCGTAAAACCGGCGGATGAGCTGTACACCTATCTGGGCTGAAAATTCGTCGGCTGTTGGAGGAGCGGGGTATGCAGACACTCTATATAGATCGCAAGGATTCCGACCGCGACCGGATCAGTTACATTTATATGCCGACGCAAACTGGTTCGAGCCAGGATGGCAGCCCATGACTGGTCAAATTTTAGACAACTCTTCCTCGGTACAATGGTTGGCTTTTTGTCTTGCGCAAGCCTTTGATTCCCGAAAGGAAAATTTTGCTGTAGAGTCCGGACATGAGCCCCGCTCAAAGGGGATTAAGACG
>NZ_FOYD01000006.1:0-175572 GCF_900115905.1 Halopseudomonas formosensis | reverse complement strand
GTCCGGACATGAGCCCCGCTCAAAGGGGATTAAGACGCCGGAGCGGCGACCGGTCGGATCTTCCACGAAGTCCGGACATGAGCCCCGCTCAAAGGGGGTAGGATTTCCAGTTCTGGGTTGGGATGTGAGGTTGTACCGGGCTGGTGATGAAGATCAGGGCAGCCAGGCCCTTGAGTCTCGATGTTCGATAATGGGGGGCAGGCTGAAGTTGTACAAGCCGGCCGGCAGGCATCCTGTGCCCCAGCGACGAATGGGCTGGTCCGTGCGCAAGCGGTATATCAGCAGGTCATCCGTGCCAGGCTTGATCTCTTTCCACAGGGCGTTGCGTAACGCTTCGAGTTCGGCAGCGCTACCGTTGAATAGAAACAGCGATTCCAGCAATGCATAGGAACGGGGCTTCAGTACCCGGTGCCATGAGAGCCCGGAGCGTTTCATCACGAAAATGGAAGCCAGTTTTCTGTTAAAAAACCGGCCACATATTGGCGAGATGAAGGCAAGTAACAGTGGAGTGACGAGTCATGACAACGTCCAGCTGGATGATATCCGTGAGCGCATCTCGACCAGAATCGAGGGCATGAGGATCATGCGCTCCCAGCGCCCAGATCTGGTTAAAGCCTATGGCTTGCGTAGTCATGTGGTGAGGACGGGTAAATTATCCCTGGGGCAGGCTGCGGAACGTGATTTTGTGCTTGCCTGGGATAAAGAAAAGTCAGAACTGAAGAGGGAGCTGAAGGAATACTTCAGGATTCGCTTCAATCCGGACCTGGAATTACAGCAGACGGTATTGCAAAGCATCGGATTTGAGCCCTGCAAAGCCTGTGGCAGTATCTGACATTTGATAGTTTAGTTCCTTCATCACTTCCTTGGTTGAAGTACGATCCCCGCTCAAAGGGGATTAAGACAAGTTCTTCTGGACTTATAGGGCGGGGGACCTATTACCTGCAGGGAGATCATAATGATCTGGCAGTACTGCTCGGCGATTTGCAGGACGTGATAGATGAACGTCGTGACGATGTGCGTGCCTACTCGGTTCGCCCCTTGTCTGAAGCGCAGCAGATAGGTTGCCCATGGCTGCCGGAGGGCGTCGGGTTGTTTGAGTGAGGCTGGCTTTGGGATTATCATGCACGGCTATTTTTCAGCCGAGGCCTGTCCCGCCATGCGCGTTCTGGGTATTGAAACCTCCTGCGATGAAACCGGCGTTGCCCTCTATGACAGCGAACGCGGTCTGCTGGCCGACGCCCTGTTCAGCCAGATCGACCTGCACCGCATCTATGGGGGCGTGGTGCCTGAGCTGGCTTCCCGCGATCACGTCAAGCGCATGATACCGCTGGTACGCGAGGTTTTCGAGCGTGCCGGGGTGCCCCATGGCGAGGTCGACGGGGTTGCCTATACCGCCGGCCCCGGGCTGGTGGGGGCGCTGCTGGTGGGGGGCGCCTTTGCCCGGGCGCTGTCCTTTGCCTGGGGCGTGCCGGCGCTGGGCGTGCATCATATGGAAGGTCATCTGCTGGCGCCCATGCTGGAGGAACGTCCCCCGGCGTTTCCCTTCGTCGCGCTGCTGGTCTCCGGGGGCCATACCCAGCTGGTGGAAGTAACCGGGATCGGCGAATACCGGCTGCTGGGCGAATCCCTGGATGACGCCGCCGGCGAAGCCTTCGACAAAACCGCCAAGCTCATGGGGCTGCGCTACCCCGGTGGCCCGGAGATTGCGCGCCTGGCCGAGCAGGGCACCCCGGGGCGCTTCCTGTTTCCCCGTCCGATGACCGACCGTCCCGGTCTGGACTTCAGTTTCAGCGGGCTCAAGACCTTTACCCTGAACACCTGGCAGGCCTGTGTCGCCGAGGGTGACGACAGTGAGCAGACCCGCGCCGATATTGCCCTGGCCTTCGAGCAGGCGGTGGTGGAGACCCTGACCATCAAGTGCCGGCGGGCGCTCAAGGCGACCGGCCTCAAGCGTCTGGTGATTGCCGGTGGGGTGAGCGCCAATCGCCGGTTGCGCCAGTCACTGGAAAAGATGGCCGCCGGTCTGAATGGCGAACTGTTCTATGCCCGCCCGCAGTTCTGTACCGATAACGGTGCCATGATTGCCTATGCAGGCTGCCGGCGCCTGATGGCCGGCCAGCAGGACGAGGGCGGCCTGTCACCGCGGGCGCGCTGGCCGCTTGAGGAGTTGCCGGCTATCGTCAGTTGATCAGAACCGGAAGCGGTTCTCGTTGCCGGCCAGCAGACGGCCTATGTTCAGTCGGTGGCGCAGGAGAATGATGAGCACCATGAGGCTGACCGGGATCTGCAGTTCCGGGCTGTGCCAGGCCATCCAGGGTACCAGCGCGACACAGGCGGCCAGTGAGGCCAGCGAGGCGATGGAGCGGATGGTGAAGATGGCCAGCCAGACCAGTCCGGCGATCAGCGCCGCGGGCCAGGAAAGCACCAGCAGCACGCCTGCCGCCGTAGCCACGCCCTTGCCCCCATGGAAGCGGTGATACAGGGGCAGTATGTGACCGATCACCGCCAGCAGTCCCACCCAGGCCTGTTGTACCGGTATCAGTCCCATCTGGGAGGCCAGCCACACAGCCACAGCGCCCTTGCCCATGTCCCCGATCAGGGTTGCCAGGGCCAGGCGTCGGTGGCCGAGGCGCAGCATGTTGCTGGCGCCGGGGTTGCGTGAGCCGAAGCTGCGCGGATCCGGCTGATGGCGCAGACGGGCCAGCAGCACGGCAAAGGACACCGAGCCCAGCAAGTAGGCAGCGCACAGCAGCAGGAAGAATTCGACGGTCATGGTACGCCTGGCCGAATGATTGAAAGGCCATTGTAGACGACACGGGAGCAGACAGTGGATCAGGTTTTCATCAGAGGACTGGAAGTGCAGGCGGTGATAGGCGCCTATGACTGGGAACGGACCATCCGTCAGCGCCTGGTGCTCGACCTGGAGATGGACTGGGATATCCGGCCGGCGGCGGCTGACGATGATCTGACCCTGGCGCTGGACTACGCCGCGGTCAGTCAGCGGGTGCTGGACTATGTCAGTGCCAGCAGCTTCGAGCTGGTGGAAACCCTGGCCGACCGTCTCGCCACCCTGATCATGGAGGAATTCTCCGTTCCCGGGCTGCGTCTGGTCATCACCAAGCCCGGCGCGGTGCCGGAGGCGCGGCGTGGTGTGGGTGTCATCATCGAACGGGGACGCTCCCGCGCATGACCCGGATCTATCTGGGGGTCGGCACCAATACCCGCCGCGAGCATCATCTGCATCGCGGGCTGGATGCACTGCAGCAGCTGCTCGGTCCGCTGCAACTGTCGCCGGTGTTCGAGAGCGATGCGGTGGGCATTCTCGGGGCGCGGTTCTACAACCTGGTGGTGGCGGCGGACACGCCGCTGCCTTTGGCGGATCTGAATGCGGCGCTCAAGGCCATCGAGGCCGCCTGCGGTCGGCGCGAACAGAAGGTGCCCGGGCGCATCACCCTGGATATCGACATCCTGTTGTACGGCGAGCTGAGCGGCTGTCATGGTGGAGTGCAACTGCCCCGTCCCGAGATCAACCACAACGCCTTTGTGCTCTGGCCGCTGACCCTGCTGGCGCCTGAGCTGGTGCTGCCGGGTACGGACACCAGCTGTGCCGCCCTGTGGCAGGGCTGGCGGGGGCAGCAGAAGGTGTGGCCGGTCGCCTTCGACTGGCACGGTCAACCACTGACGCCGTCATTGCTGCTGCGTCAGTATCCTGCCCAGAGCAGTCCTGCGCCGGGCAGTGGTGCGGCCTGAGGTCTGTTTCAGTGTGTTTTAAGCAGGCGTAGCGCGGGTGCGCTACACCCCGCATTGCCGGGTTGGCGAGCACCAGCTCGTCCACCGGGGCTGCCAGCACCCCTTCATCGAGCTGGTGCTCGACGTTCCCGGCAGTACTCGGTTATCCGCTGCAGTCGCAGCTTCTCCATTTCCGCGCCCAGTGCGGCACCTTTGAATCCCTGCTCCAGCAATATCTTTACCTCCGCTGAGCGGGCGGCGTTGGCGGCGCCGCGCAGGTAGTCGGCCTGCGGATAGTCGCGTTCTTCCAATCCGGCCCGCCCGCGTGCGTCGGCTTCGCAGGCACCGAGAAAGAGGTCGAAGCGTTCCGGGCGACGGTAGATATCGAAGGCCTTGAACAGCTTCAGCAGGGTGGCCGGCTTGAGTTCCAGGGCGCGGTGGCAGTGGGTGTGGTACTCGCAGGTCAGCAGTGCCAGCTCCTGACATTCCCGGGGGGCCTTGCAGCGCTGGTTTACGGCCTTGACCGCAGCCAGGCCGGATTTTTCGTGACCATGGTGTTTCGGCCAGAAGCGCTCCGGGGTACGGCCCTTGCCCAGGTCATGCAGCAGGCAGGCCCAGCGTGCCGGCAGCGGTAACTGCATCCTCGCTGCCTGCTGCAGCACCAGCAGCAGGTGCTCGCCGGTATCCACTTCCGGATGGTGGGCCTCCGGCTGGGGGACGCCAAACAGTCCATCCACCTCGGGCAGCAGTTCGGCCAGTGCGCCGCAGGCGCGCAGCACCCGTATGAACACATCAGGGCGCGGTTCCATCAGCGCCCGGCTGATCTCCTTCCAGCTGCGCTCGGCGGTCAGGTGCTGCAGTTCCCCGGACTCGGCCAGCTCCCGCATCAGCGCCAGGGTGTCCGGCGCGACACGAAAACCCAGCGGTGCATAGCGGGCGGCAAAGCGGGCGACGCGCAGTACCCGCAGCGGATCTTCTGCAAAGGCCGGCGAGACATGACGCAGCAGGCGGGCCTGCAGGTCCTGCTGCCCCCCATAGGGATCGATGACCTGACCCGCGTCATCCATGGCCATGGCGTTGATGGTCAGGTCGCGGCGCTGCAGGTCCTCCTCCAGGGTGACCGAGGGATCGGCGTGGAAGGTGAAGCCGCCGTAGCCGTGACCACTCTTGCGCTCGGTTCGGGCCAGCGCGTATTCCTCGCCGGTGTCCGGGTGCAGGAATACCGGGAAGTCCTGCCCGACCGGGCGGAAGCCGGCCTCCAGCAGCTGGTCCGGCGTGGCGCCGACCACTACCCAGTCGCGTTCATGCCAAGGCACGCCCAGCAACTGATCGCGGACGGCGCCGCCGACCAGATAGGTCTTGAAGTCTGTTTTCATGGGCGAAGCTTAGGGCGGGGTGGGGTGGTGCTGCAAGGGGGCATGCAACCCCCAATTGCCGGGATGGAACCCGGCACTCCCTGGAAGAGGCGACCTGCTGGGAGCGTCGAGCACCACGGGCCGCGATCGGACTCGATGAAGGGGTGGCTGACAGTGCCGGTGGACGAGCTGGTGCTCGTCCTTCCCAGGGGAGGTCAGATCGGCGGTATGTTCATGTCGAAGCGGGGGATGCTTTCCTCGGTTTCGCTGGGTCGGGGTGGCATGTGCTGTTCTTCCTTGAGCGCATCGCCGTCCCAGCTCTGCAGATGGACATCGAAGCCCCACAGCCGGTGCAGGTGCTTGAGCATGCGCTCGGTGGTCTTGCCCAGCGGTTTGCCCTCATGGCGCTGGTGACGCAGGGTCAGTGAGCGGTCACCGCGGCGATCCACTTCCCAGACCTGGATATTGGGCTCGTTGTTGCCGAGATTGTACTGGGCCGCCAGCAGCTCGCGCACCCGGCGATAGCCGGAATCGTCGTGGATGGCGGCGACTTCCAGAAAGTCGTTCTGTTCATCGTCGACTATGGCAAACAGTTTCAGCTCGCGAATCACCCGCGGGGACAGGTACTGCAGTATGAAACTCTCATCCTTGAAGGTGCGCATGGCGAACTTGAGGGTTTCCAGCCAGTCGCTGCCGGCGATGTCGGGGAACCACCGGCGGTCCTCCTCGGTGGGGTTTTCGCACATGCGGCGGATGTCCTGCATCATGGCAAAACCCAGGGCATAGGGGTTGATGCCGCTGAACCAGTCGCTGTCGAACGGTGGCTGGTAGATGACGCTGGTGTGGGACTGCAGGAACTCCATCATGAAACCGTCGGTGACCTTGCCCTCGTCGTACAGATGATTGAGCAGGGTGTAGTGCCAGAAGGTGGCCCAGCCCTCGTTCATCACCTGGGTCTGGCGCTGGGGATAGAAGTACTGCGCGATCTTGCGCACGATGCGCACCACTTCGCGCTGCCAGGGTTCCAGCAGCGGCGCATTCTTCTCGATGAAGTACAGTAGGTTCTCCTGTGGTTCGGCGGGGAAGCGTGCCTCCTGCTGGCGCCGCTCATGGCTTTCCGGGTTAACCGGTATGGTCCGCCACAGATCATTGACCTGACGCTGCAGGTATTCTTCGCGCTCGCGCTGGCGGCGCCGTTCCTCCTCGGCGGACACCGGTGCCGGGCGCTTGTAACGATCCACACCGTAGTTCATCAGGGCATGACAGGAGTCGAGCAGGTCTTCCACCGCATCGATGCCGTAGCGCTCCTCGCACTGGGTGATGTACTGCCGCGCGAATACCAGGTAGTCGATGATGGAGCCGGCGTCGGTCCAGCTGCGGAACAGGTAGTTGCCCTTGAAGAAGGAGTTGTGGCCATAGCAGGCATGCGCGATCACCAGCGCCTGCATGGTCATGGTGTTCTCTTCCATCAGGTAGGCGATGCACGGATCGGAGTTGATCACAATCTCGTAAGCCAGACCCATCTGGCCGCGCTTGTAGTGCTTTTCCGTGTGCAGGAAGTGCTTGCCGTAGGACCAGTGGTGATAGCCCAGGGGCATGCCCACCGAGGCATAGGCGTCCATCATCTGTTCGGCGGTGATGACCTCGATCTGGTTCGGGTAGGTGTCCAGACCGTAGACCTCATGGGCAATGCGGCCGATTTCCCGGTCATACTCGCGGATCAGGTCGAAGGTCCATTCCGATCCGGTGGAAATGGGCTGACGGCTCATGTGACCATCCTCTTCTGGAACAGTTTGCGGAAGACCGGGTAGATGTCACCGGCATCCACTATCTGTTGCTGGGCGAAACTGTCGGGGAACAGCTCTGCGACCTTTTCGTATTCGTACCAGAGTGCCTGGTGCTCCCGCGGGGTGATTTCCACGTAGCAGTAGTACTGCATGGCCGGCATCAGCTGGCGGGCCAGCAGCTCCCGGCAGATGGGCGAGTCGTCGTTCCAGTTGTCGCCGTCCGAGGCCTGGGCACAGTAGATGTTCCATTCGTTGGGCGAGTAGCGGTCGGTGATGATCTGCTGCATCAGGCGCAGGGCGCTGGAGACTATGGTGCCGCCTGTTTCCCTCGAGTAGAAGAATTCCTCTTCATCGACTTCCCTGGCGCTGGTGTGGTGGCGGATGAACACCACCTCGATGCGCTCGTAGTTACGCTGCAGAAACAGGTAGAGCAGGATGTAGAAGCGCTTGGCGATGTCCTTGGTGGCCTGGGTCATGGACCCGGAGACGTCCATCAGGCAGAACATCACGGCCCGGGAGCTGGGGTCCGGCTGCTTGACCAGCAGGTTATAGCGCAGGTCGAAGGTGTCGAGGAAGGGGACCCGGTCGATGCGCGCCCGCAGTTGCTCGATCTCCTTTTCCAGCGCCTGGATGTCGATGAGATTGTCCGGCTGCTCACGGCGCAGCATCTCCAGTTCGCGCTGGGCTTCGCGCAGCCGCGCCCGGCTTGCGCCGGACAGGGCGATACGGCGGGCGTGGGCAGCGCGCATCGAGCGCACCACGTTGATGCGCGAGGGGTTGCCCTGCTGGCTGAAGCCGGCGCGCACCGTGCGGAAGTTGTCGGTGCCGGTCAGGTGGCGCTTGATCAGATTGGGCAGGGCCAGATCCTCGAACATGAAGTCGAGAAACTCTTCCTGGGTTATCTGGAAGACAAAATCATCCTCCCCTTCACCGGTGTTGCCAGCTTCGCTGCCGCCACCGGCTCCTCCGCCACCCCCTTCCGGCCGGGGAATGCGGTCGCCGGCGGCGAAGTCCCTGTTGCCGGGAAAGACCCGGGTCTGGCGCCCCCCGGGACCATGGTGGAAGATCGGCTCGTCTATATCCCGCGCCGGTATGCTGATCTGCTCTCCATGCTCGATGTCGGTAATGGAGCGCCGGCCGACCGCCTCTTCCACGGCTTTCTTGATGTGCGCCTTGTAGCGACGCAGGAAGCGCTGGCGGTTGACCGTGCTCTTGTTCTTCCCGTTAAGTCGACGGTCGATTACATAACTCATGGCCCCTCCAGGGCCAGCTGCAAGCCACTGGTTGCAAGCTTGAAGCTGGCCGTGCTGCTTCATTTGTGCGCGATGCCTATAGACACCTGCGGTCAACCTGCCGCTTGAAGCTGCAAGCTTGCCGCTGCATTTATTGGGCCTTGCGGACGCGCAGGTACCATTCCGACAGCAGTCGCACCTGTTTCTCGGTGTAGCCCCGCTCCACCATTCGGGTGACGAAATCGTTGTGCTTCTTCTGGTCCTCGGTCGAGGCCTTGGCGTTGAAGCTGATGACCGGCAGCAGGTCCTCGGTGTTGGAGAACATCTTCTTCTCGATCACCACACGCAGCTTCTCGTAGGACAGCCAGCTCGGGTTCTTGCCGTTGTTGTGCGCCCGGGCGCGCAGCACGAAGTTGACGATCTCGTTGCGGAAATCCTTGGGGTTGCTGATGCCGGCCGGCTTCTCGATCTTCTCCAGCTCCTCGTTGAGGGCGCTGCGATCGAGGATTTCCCCGGTGTCCGGGTCCCGGTATTCCTGGTCCTGGATCCAGAAGTCGGCATAGAGCACGTAGCGGTCGAAGATGTTCTGGCCGTACTCGCTGTAGGACTCCAGATAGGCGGTCTGGATCTCCTTGCCGATGAATTCCACGTAGCGCGGCGCCAGGTACTCCTTGAGGAAGCGCAGGTAGCGCTCGCTGGTCTCGGTCGGGAACTGTTCCTGTTCGATCTGCTGCTCGAGCACGTAGAGCAGGTGCACCGGGTTGGCGGCTACCTCGGTATTGTCGTAGTTGAACACCTTGGACAGGATCTTGAACGCGAAACGGGTCGACAGACCGCTCATGCCCTCGTCCACACCGGCGGCATCGCGGTATTCCTGGATCGACTTGGCCCTGGGGTCGGTGTCCTTGAGGTTCTCACCGTCGTAGATGCGCATCTTGGAGTAGACGTTCGAGTTTTCCGGCTCCTTCAGGCGCGACAGCACGCTGAACTGGGCCAGCATCTTCAGGGTGTCCGGGGCGCAGTGGGCACTGGCCAGGGAACTGTTGGCCAGCAGCTTCTGGTAGATCTTGATCTCATCGCTGACCCGCAGGCAGTACGGGACCTTGACGATGTAGATACGGTCGATGAAGGCTTCGTTGTTCTTGTTGTTGCGGAAGCTGTGCCACTCCGATTCGTTGGAGTGGGCCAGCACCACGCCGTTGAAGGGCAGGGCACCGAGACCTTCGGTACTGTTGTAGTTGCCCTCCTGGGTGGCAGTCAGCAGCGGGTGCAGCACCTTGATCGGCGCCTTGAACATCTCGACGAACTCCATCAGCCCCTGGTTGGCACGACACAGGGCGCCGGAGTAGCTGTAGGCATCCGGGTCGTTCTGCGGAAACTCTTCCAGCTTGCGGATATCCACCTTGCCGACCAGCGCGGAGATGTCCTGGTTGTTCTCGTCGCCGGGTTCGGTCTTGGCGATGGCGATCTGCTGGAGGATCGAAGGGTACAACTTGACCACGCGAAACTGGCTGATGTCCCCGTTGTATTCATGCAGACGCTTGACCGCCCAGGGCGACATGATGCTGTTCAGATAGCGGCGGGGGATGCCGTAATCCTCCTCCAGGATATGACCGTCCTCGCTGGCGTTGAACAATCCCAGGGGTGACTCGAACACCGGCGAATCCTTGATGGCATAGAAGGGTACCTGTTGCATCAGCGCCTTGAGCTTCTCGGCGATCGATGATTTTCCGCCGCCTACCGGCCCGAGCAGGTAGAGGATCTGCTTGCGCTCCTCCAGGCCCTGGGCGGCGTGTTTGAAGAAGGACACTATGCGCTCGACCGCGTCCTCCATGCCGTGAAAATCGGCGAAGGCGGGATAGCGCTTGATCACCTTGTTGGAAAAGATCCGCGACAACCGCGGGTCCAGGGAGGTATCAATCAGTTCCGGCTCGCCAATGGCCATCAGCAATCGTTCGGCCGCAGAGGCGTAGGTCGAGGGGTCGGCCTTGCACAGTTCAAGGTATTCCTGCAGGGACATCTCTTCCTGCTGGGTGGTCTCGAATCGATTCTGGAAGTGACTGAATATGCTCATGGCATGACCTCGCTGTTACCAGGAATGTGATCCGGGGCTTCCGGGTAGGAACCCGCCTGCCACGCAGCGAAGGGCGAAGATCTGGACAACATGTGCAATCCCCCGTTACCGCTGGTCAGTCAAGGCCCGGGAGTGCGGCCAGGGCTGGATACGCCCGGGCGTGATCCCCTTTATCGGAAGCCGGCGGACCGGCTCTGCTTGTTCTGATTGCCTTGACTTCAGGATAGTTGGTTTGCGCGGGGGCGACAGGAAGATTGGAAAATATTTACGCGAGACTGGTGGGGGACTGCTGCGAGGGAGTGCTCAGTGCGGGCATTTGCAGCACAGCTTTTCACCGGTGTCGACATTCATCAGGGTCATGCTGTTGCCCCAGACGCAACCGGTATCCAGCGCGTGGATACCGGGTTCGGAGACCTTGCCCTCCAATGCTGCCCAGTGACCGAAGATGACCTGTACCTCGGGGTTGCGGCGAGGCAGTTTGAACCAGGGCTGGTAGCCGTTGGGCGCCCCTCCGGGACCTTCCTTGGACTTGAGATCCAGGGTGCCGTCGGCACGGCAGAAACGCATGCGGGTGAGGTAGTTGGTGATCACCCGGAGCCGGGTGGTGCCCTCCAGGCCGTCGCTCCAGCACGCCGGTTCATTACCGTACATGTCATCCAGAAAACCGGGAATGCGCTGATCGTCCCGCAGCGCGGCACTGACTTCCGCGGCCAGGGTGCAGGTCTGCTCCACGCTCCAGATCGGCGGAATGCCGGCGTGGGTCATGAGGATGTTGCGCTGGGGGTCGAAGTGAACCAGAGGGCGGTGGCGCAGGCTGTCCAGCAGCAGTTCGCTGTCCGGGGCGTCGAGGATCGGCATCAGGGTGTCGGATTTGCGCAACCGTTTCGGGTTCTGGGCGCAGGCCAGCAGGTGCAGGTCGTGATTGCCCAGCACAGTGATGAAAGCGTTGCCGAGACCTTCGAGAAACCGCAGCGTTTCGAGGGAGTCGGGTCCGCGGTTGACCAGATCGCCGACCGCCCACAGGGTATCCCGCGACGGGTTGAAGTCGACCTTGCGCAGCAGGCATTGCAGAGGCTTCAGGCAGCCCTGAATGTCACCGACTGCATAGACAGCCATACCCTCAGTCCTCAGTGGAGCGCATTGGGTTTGGCCAGGCGAAACACCGCAATGGGTGCGCGGAACAGCTCGCCATCGCTGCTCTGCATGCCATAGCTGCCCTGCATGCTGCCTACCGGTGTCTCCAGCAGACAGCCACTGGTATAGGTGTGGCAGGCGCCGGGCTGGATCAGGGGCTGCTCACCCACCACGCCTTCGCCGCGCACCTCCTGGATCTTGCCGTTGCCGTCGGTGATGATCCAGTGCCGATCCAGCAGCTGGACAGTCCTGTCACCCTTGTTGCAGATGGTGATGGTGTAGGCGAAGGCGAAGCGGTTGTCGGCCGGCTTGGACTGCTCGGTGAGATAGCGTACCTGCACCTGGATGCTGATGTTCTTCGCCAGGGCGTCAGTCATGGCTGGCGCTCCGCTCGCGGCTCAGGCGGTTGGCCAGTCGCACGAAACCGGCCAGATCGACCTGCTCCGGCCGCAGGGTCGGGTCCAGACCCTCTCCGGCGATGGCATCGGCGTCCAGCAACGGCTTGAGCGTATTGCGCAGGGTCTTGCGGCGCTGGTTGAAGGCTTCGCGCACCACGATCTCCAGCATCTCCACGTCGTCGGCCGGATGAGGCAGCTCAGCATGGGGGGTAAGTCGGACGATGGCTGAATCGACCTTGGGTGGCGGATTGAATGCGCCGGGGCCGACATCGAACAGATGCTCCACGGCACACCAGTACTGGACCATGATGCCCAGGCGGCCGTAGTGGTTCATGCCCACACCGGCGGCCAGGCGCTGCACCACTTCCTTCTGCAGCATGAAGTGCATGTCACTGATGCAGTCGGCCTGACTCAGCAGGTGGAACATCAGCGGCGTGGAGATGTTGTAGGGCAGGTTGCCCACCACTCGCAGCTTCTGTCCGGGCTCGGCCAGGGCGCGGAAATCGAACTTCAGGGCGTCGCCCTTGTGCAGGGTGAACCGGGGGTTGTTGCCGAAACGGGCGAGCAGCAGCGGGTGCAGGTCGTGGTCCAGCTCGACCACGTCAAGGGTGGCGCCGCTGTCGGCCAGCCCCTGGGTCAGGGCGCCCTGGCCCGGGCCGATTTCCACCACGCGCTGGCCCTCGCGGGGGGCGATGGCCCGCAGGATGCGGTTGATCACTCCGTGGTCGTGCAGGAAGTTCTGACCGAAGCGCTTGCGCGCCCGGTGCGGAGCAAATTCACTCATGGTTTACCTTGGGCTTCGATCATGCTGATCGCTGTATGCAGGGCTACCCGCAGGCTGCCGACATCGGCGCGGCCGGTGCCGGCCAGATCCAGGGCGGTGCCGTGATCCACCGAGGTGCGGATGATGGGCAGGCCCAGGGTGATGTTCACCGCCTGGCCGAATCCCTTGTGCTTGAGCACCGGCAGGCCCTGGTCGTGATACATGGCCAATACCGCGTCGGCATGGTCCAGATACTTGGGCGTGAAGAGAGTGTCCGCCGGCAGGGGGCCTTCCAGCAGCATGCCCTCGCCACGCAGGCGCTCGAGCAGTGGGATGATCACATCCAGCTCCTCGCGGCCCAGATGGCCACCCTCGCCGGCATGGGGGTTCAGCCCGCAGACCAGGATGCGTGGGGCGGGCAGGCCGAACTTGGTCTGCAGGTCCCGGTGGAGTATGCGTATGACCTGTTCGAGGGACTCGTGGGTGATGGCATCGGCTACTGCGCGCAGTGGCAGGTGGGTGGTGGCCAGGGCCACGCGCAGGCCGGGGCAGGCCAGCATCATCACCACCTTGGGGGTGCCGGTCTGCTCGGCGAAGAATTCGGTATGTCCGGAGAAGCTTACGCCGGCATCGTTGATGACGCCCTTGTGCACCGGGGCTGTCACCACGGCGGCAAAGTCACCGTCCAGGCAGCCCTGGCCGCCCAAGCGCAGGGTTTCGAGGACGTAACGGGCGTTGCCCGGATCAAGCTGGCCAGGGACGCAGGGGCTGGCCAGGGACACCGGCAGCACGCTCAGCTGGCCGGCCTGTTGCGGTTGTGGGGACTGCGTGGGGTCAAAGAGATCCAGCTGAATGTCGAGGCCGAGCATGCTGGCTCGCTGGGCCAGCATGTCGGGATCGGCGATCACGACTCGCTGATGGGCGCAGGGCTCGGTGGCCAGCTGCAGGCACAGATCGGGCCCGATGCCGGCGGGTTCGCCGGCGGTCAGGGCAATGGACAGAACGCTCACTTAACTCTTGATCTCAACGTAGGCCTCGTCGCGGATCTCCTGCAACCAGCTCTGCAGTTCTTCGTCGAACTTGCGGTTCTGCAGCATGTTGCGGGCCTGTTGCTCGCGCATTTCATCCGTCATGTCCACTTCCCGCTGGTCCAGCACCTGCAGGATGTGCCAGCCGAACTGGCTCTGGAAGGGCGCAGAGACGGTGCCCTTCGGGGTGCTGAGCATGGTATCGCGGAACTCCGGCACCATGGCGTCGGCGGTGATCCAGTCCAGTGAGCCGCCATTGAGCGCAGTGCCCGGGTCTTCGGAGAAGGAGCGGGCCAGGGTTTCGAAGGATTCGCCGTTGCTGATGCGCTCATAGAGTCGCTGGATCAGTTGCGCGGCTTCGGCCTCGCTGCGGATCTCGCTGGGCTTGATCAGGATATGGCGCACATTGAATTCATCCACCAGCAGGTTGTCCCCACCGCGCTTGTCGAGCAGCTTGAGGATGTGGAAACCCACCGGCGAGCGCAGCGGTGGGGTGATGCCGCCGATTTCCAGGCGGTCCACCGCATTGGCAAACTCGGGGGGCAGCTGCGCCGCCTTGCGCCAGCCCAGCTCGCCGCCCTCCAGTGCGTGCTCACCGCCGGACCGACTGACAGCCAGGCGGGTGAAGTCGGCACCTTCCTGCAGCTCGCGGTGGATCTGTTCGGCCATCTCGGCCTGACGGCGTGCCTGCTCGTTGCTCGCGGTTTCAGACACGGGCAGTACTATCATGGCCAGGCGATAGTCCGCCGAGGTCTGATAACGCCCCATCTCCGAATTCAGGAAGTTGCGTACTTCCTGATCACTGACCTGGATGCGTTCGGCCACCCGGCGCTGACGTACCCGGTTGATGATCATTTCCCGGCGAACCTGCTCCCGGGCCTGCCTGTAGCTGATGCCGTCCCTCTCCAGCGCAGCACGGAACTGCTCGAGGGTAACGCCGTTGCGCTCGGCCAGTTGCTGCATGGTCTGGTTCAAAGAGGCATCATCGATCTGGATACCGGCCCGCTCACCCATCTGCAGCTGAATGCTTTCCAGGATCAGCCGGTCCATTACCTGCTTGCGGATCTCTTCGGTCGGTGGCAGCTCGCGGCTGCCGCCCTGACTGAGCTGGGCGCGGACGCTGTTGACCCGTTCCTCCACCTGGCTGGCCATGATGACATCGTTGTCGACGATGGCGACCACCCGGTCCAGCTCGACCATCTGCGCCTGCAGGCCGGTGCTGATCAGCAGACCGGCGCACAGGCCGATCAGTTTTGCGTGTAGCTTAAAATGCATTGGATTCTCGCTCTCGGTAACCGGTGATGCTGTCTTCCAGGAGCGTTTCCATGCTGCCACCGGCAATATTGCCGAGGCCTTTGAAGACAACCTGCAGGAAGATGCCACGGTCAGGCTCGTCGTTGAGTCTGGGATTCAGACTGGTTTCATCGTAATCGATCCAGTAGCGGTTGATCACCCGCAGTTTCCAGCAGCAGCTGTCGTACTCGAAGCCGCCGAAGGCCTCGACGGTGCGGTTGCGACCATAATCACGCTGCCAGCGGCCGATCAGGCTCCACTGGTTGGAAACCGGCCACATGAAGGAAATGTCATGCTGGTCGGTCTTGTAGTAGTTGGCGATGTAATTCGCGGTGCCTCTTCCGAAGTCAGGGTCTGTCGTCCAGTTCCCGGTGGCGCGGTCAAAGCGCACGGTGTCATTGCGGTAGATATAGCCCAGGTTGAGAATCTTGCGCGGATTGTCAGCGGGCTGGTAATGCCACATGGCGCTGCCGCTGCGGGTTTCGCTCTGCTCGGCATCCCAGTTGAAGGTCGAACTGAAGCGCCAATCTTCGTTGTGGCGGTACTGATAAGCCAACGCGATGGGCGACTGCGAAGATTGTGCGTCATCCCGCTTGCGATAATCGATGCCGCGCAGTTGCACTTCGCGGTCCCGGAAGTAGTACGCCTGACCGATGCTGAAGGTCTGCCGCTCGACGCCCCTGGAGTCTATCCAGCGGTTGGTCAGACCCAGCGAGATCTGGTTGGCATCACCGATGCGATCTCTGCCGGAGAAGCGGTTGTCGCGCCACAGGGAGGCGTAGCTGAATGCCGGCTCGCCACTGTCGAAGATCGGAATGTTGCTTTGATCTTCCTCCGGCACGTACAGGTAGAACAGGCGTGGTTCCAGCGTCTGGTTGTAGCTCTTGCCGAACACTTGGGTCGGACGGTCGAAGTACAGTCCGCTGTCGACACTGAAGATCGGCACGCTGCGATCCTGGCTGCTGTCAAAGCTTTCGTAGAAGACACCGTTCCGCTGCCCGAGACTGCTCCGGCCGATGCTGTCCAGCGACAGGTCGTAGCGCGTATAGGCGTACTTGGCGGTCGGCTTGATGAAGCCCCAGTCCCAATTGAGCGGCAGGCTGACGCTCGGCTCCAGATGCAGGCGGTCGCCCTCGGCGCGGGTCAGACCACGGAGGCTTGCGTCGTACCATTCCCGTTCCTGCTCGCCGTCTTCGTTCGTATAGAAACCGCTCAGCAGGCTGCGCTGGAAGCTGACGAACTCGGTGTCATAGCCCAGACGCAGGCCGCCCGGCTGATAGGGCAGGGTGCCGCCCAGCAGCAGTTGCGGCAGCCGCTCGTAGGGGGTGATCTCGGTTACCGTGGCCCGTTCGTAGGCGTGCACGTTGAGGGCGGCGAAGTGGTTGTCGCCACGCCATGCAAGGCTGCCGCGCTGGTCGAGGAAGTCGCCGGTATTGATGCCCAGGAAGGTGTCCAGGTCCTGGAAGTAGTAGTAATCGCTGATGTCGGTGTAATCGACACTGCCGCGCAGGCGCGGAGTGAAGTCACTGGTGTGCTGCCAGCTGTACATCCAGCGCTGGTCCTTGTATCCGGTCTGCAGCTCCCGCTCGTCCTCGCGGTCATCCAGTACCGAGGCACCGATCTGGCCGGAGCTGGTGGGCGTCAGGTAGCGGAATTCACCCTCCAGTTGCAGGCCCCGGTCGGTCATCAGCGTCGGATAGAGGGTAGCGTCGTAGTTCGGCGCCAGGTTGAAGTAGTAGGGCTGGGTATAGGAGCTGCCCGAGTTGCTGCTGTAGGACAGGCTGGGCACCAGCAGGCCGCTCTGGCGCCGGTCGTCCAGCGGGAAGTAGAAATACGGCGAGTAGAACACCGGCACGTCCTTGACCTTGAGAGTCACGTGCCTGGCTTCACCCCAGCCTTTTTCCCGATCCAGCTCGATATCGTCACTGTGCAGGCTCCAGGTGTTGCGTCCCGGATCGCAGGTGGTATAGGAGCCGTCGGTAATGACGATCACTGCATCATCCCGGCGACGCAGGCTGTCGGCGGTACCCCGGGCATTGGCCTCGTGTACCACATAGCGTACCTGGTTGACCCGGGCCTCGCCGGTCTCGATGTGCATCTGGCCGTCTTCGCCGAGAATCAGTACGCCCTGGTCGCGCAGACGGACGTTGCCTTCCAGGCGGACAAGATTGTTGGCACGGTCAAAGCTGGCCTGGTTGGACTGTGCCTGCAGCCGGCCCTGGCGCAGCACCACGTCACCCTGGAGGGTACCTGTCTGCTGGTCCTGCTCGAAGCTGCTGGAGTCGGCACTGGCGTAGACAGGCAGCTCATCGAAGGGGGTGTCGTCGTCGCGGCCGATGCGATCAGGCTCGATGTAGTCGCCGCTGCAGAAGGGCGCGATTGCCGCCCGCTGCGCCTCGGTCAGCTGATCACGCGGAACCCAGTCCAGTTCGCTGAAGTCCACCACCCGGCGCTGCTCGGCGGGGGCGGGCTGACGGGGTTGTTCGGTCGATACCGGCTGCTGAGCCGGCTCGCTGGCACGCACCACCGGTGCCTGGGGGCGTGGTGGCAGCTGACTGGTGGTTTCCAGCGGGTTGCAGGCCCAGCCGCGGCCGTCACTGCTTGGGCGGCACTCGACCTGGCTGGCAGCCAGACTGGATGCCGGCTGGGCCAACAGCAGTCCGCTGGCCAGCAACAGGGAGAATGTGGGGCGAAACGGAGGTCTTTGGTTGGCCATTATAATTGTCCGGGCTTCCAGTCGGTCGTACAGGTCGCGATGACTCGGTGAGCTCTGCGAGGTAAATGCAACATGGGCTGCTTCTACTTATAGAGATCGTGGATAATAAAGCATTGTTGGGCAGCAGAGCCAGCGCCGTACCAGCGTGACTGTCGCCTGTGCGAGCTAATCGACCTTCGCGGTCCCTAGGAGCTGAATGATGGATGCAAGACGACGTCTGCTGGATACCTGGTTGCCTGAGGCGCTGCTGCAGGCACAGCAGACAACAGGCTGGTCGCTGCGTTCCGGTGAGTTGTCGCCGGCCAGCAGTGATGCCAGCTTCCGGCGTTACTTCCGCTGGCATGACGGGCAGCACAGCCTGATCATCATGGACGCGCCGCCACCGCAGGAGGATGTGCGTCCATTCATGCGTATCGCCGCTCTGCTGGCCGAAGCAGGTGTGCATACGCCGGCGATCCTGGCGGCCGATCCCGCGCAGGGGTTCCTGCTGCTCGAGGATCTCGGCACCCATACCTACCTTGAAAGCATCCAGGCTGGGGTCAGCGATGCGGAACTCGAGCGCATGTATGCCGGGGCCATTGCCGTGCTCATTCGCTGGCAGCTGGCGAGCCGTCCGGGGGAGTTGCCCGAGTACGACGAGGCGGTACTGCGGCGCGAGCTGCAGCTGTTCCCCGACTGGTTTGTCGCTCACCACCTGCAGCGCGAGCTGAGTGCCGAGCAGGCTGCGGACTGGGACGCCCTGTGCAGGACGCTGCTCGATTCGCATCTGGCGGAAAGCCGGGTGTTCGTGCACCGGGACTACATGCCGCGCAACCTGATGACTGCCACTGGTGAGCCGGGTGTGCTGGACTTTCAGGATGCCCTCTACGGTCCGGCCAGCTATGACATTACCTCGCTGCTGGCCGACGCCTTCTTTCACCTGCCGCTGCAAGAGCGAGATCGCTGGCTGCGTCGTTACTGGGAACAGGCGCGGGCCGCTGGGGTACCGCTGCCCGAGCAGTTCGAAGTGTTTCACGGGCAGTCGCGGCTCATGGGCGTGCAACGGCATCTCAAGGTGCTGGGCATTTTCGCCCGGATCCGTTACCGCGACGGCAAGCCGCGCTACCTGGAGGATGCGCCGCGCTTCGTTCAGTACCTGCGCGATGCCTGTGCCGGCGATGGGCGCCTGCAGCCGCTGACGCGACTGCTGGACAGTCTGGGGCTGTAATCCATGAAGGCAATGATCCTCGCCGCTGGCAAGGGAGAGCGCATGCGTCCCCTGACCCTGCATACCCCGAAGCCGCTGTTGCCGGTGGGTGGCAAGCCGCTGATCCAATGGCACATCGAACGTCTTGCCCGGGCTGGCTTGCGGGAGCTGGTCATCAACCACGCCTGGCTTGGCGAGCAGCTGGAGGCACGGCTGGGTGACGGTACCGACCTTGGCGTGCGCATCCGCTGGTCTGCCGAAGACGAGCCCCTGGAAACCGCCGGCGGCATCCGTCGTGCCTTGCCCCTGCTGGGTGAACAGCCCTTCGTGCTGGTAAACGGGGACGTCTGGACCGATTTCGATTTTGCCCGACTGCAGCTGCCGACCGGCATGCTGGCCCACCTGGTACTGGTGGACAACCCGCCCTTCAAGGCCGCCGGCGACTTCCTGCTGCAGGGCGGGCGCATTGCCAACCCGGGCGCCGGAGAGCAGGCCGATGCCATGACCTACAGCGGTATTTCCATCCTGTCCCCGAGCCTGTTCGACGGGCTCGGTGAGGGGCCGCAGCCGCTGGCGCCGCTGTTGCGCCGAGCGGCGGAGCAGGGGCTGGTCAGCGGTGAGCGGCATACCGGGTGCTGGGTAGACGTGGGAACGCCGGAACGCCTGCGGCAGGTCGACCAACTGGCCCGGGAAGCCTGAGATGCTCTGGCCGCTGACGCTGGGAGGAATAGCGCTGGGCACTGTGGTGGCGGGCGTGTCCGGGGCCATCCTCGGCGGCATCCTCGGGCATGCCCTGGATCGTCACTGGCAGCTGCGGCGCTGGTCCGATCTGCTCCAGCGTCTTGGGCTGCGGCCCGATTTCGAACAGGTGCTGTTCCTCTGTCTCGGACGCATCGCCAAGGCGGATGGCCAGGTAACTCAGCAGCACCTGCAGCTGGCCCGTGAGTTGATGCAGCAATACCGTCTGGACGAATCCCAGCGACTGGCCGCCATGCGTGCCTTCAATCAGGGCAAGCAGCAGGCGCGGCGAGTCGAGCGCGCGGTCGAGCGTCTGTTCCGTCAGCAGCCGGCGCGCAGTGCCGAGCTGCTCGACGGTGGCTGGCGCATGGCTCTGATACACGGCCGGGTAGGGCGGGCGGGCCTGCTGCTGGATGACTGGGCGCAACGCGCGGGCCTGGGCAAGGCCGAGCAGCAGCGTCTGCGTCAGCGGCATCAGCGTCGTCAGACGGGGGCTGCCGCGCCGGCGCGCACCACGGGCAGTCTGCAGCAAGCGGCGCGGCTGCTGGGAGTGGAGCTGGACAGCAGCCCCGAACAGATCAAGCGCGCCTACCGCCGGCAGCTCAGCCGGCATCATCCGGATAAGTTGATAGGTACCGGTGCCAGTGAGGCGAAGCTGGCCGAGGCCAGTGAGCGGGTGCATCAGATCCAGCAGGCCTACGAAAGGCTGCGTCGGTATCACGGTATCCGCTGAGTGTGCCTCCTGCCACACCGCGGACGAGCCGGACGAGCCGGTGTTCGTCCCTCCCGGGGCTGGAGCTCGTCGCTCCCGGAGGAGCTGGGCATGGTAGAATGGCCCGGTTCCGATCACTCCCCTGAGGTCTGCCATGCCTGATTACGCGATTGCCCCGTCCATTCTGTCCGCCGATTTCGCCCGCCTCGGGGAAGATGTGGATCGGGTGCTGGCGGCGGGTGCTGACATTGTCCACTTCGATGTAATGGACAACCATTACGTGCCCAACCTCACCATAGGTCCCATGGTCTGCAGTGCCCTGCGCAAATACGGCGTGTCGGCGCCAATTGACGTGCATCTGATGGTGCGGCCGGTGGATCGCATCATCGGCGACTTTCTGGAGGCGGGGGCCAGTTACATCACCTTCCACCCGGAAGCCAGCGACCATATCGACCGATCCCTGCAGCTGATCCGCGATGGCGGCGCCAAAGCCGGGCTGGTATTCAATCCGGCGACCCCGCTGGATGTGCTCAGGTACGTGATGGACAAGGTCGACATGATCCTGCTGATGAGCGTCAACCCCGGCTTCGGCGGGCAGAAGTTCATCCCCACCACCCTGGACAAGCTGCGCGAGGCGCGAGCGCTGATTGACGCCAGCGGGCGTGATATCCGTCTGGAAGTGGACGGCGGGGTCAACACCCAGAACATCCGCCAGATTGCGGAGGCCGGGGCCGACACCTTCGTGGCCGGCTCGGCCATCTTCAATGCACCGGACTACAAGGCGGTGATTGACCAGATGCGTGCTGAACTGGCCCAGGTCCAGCGTTGACATGAACGCCCTTATGCGCCTGTTCGACGGGGCGCTGCCGCAACTGGTGATGTTCGATCTGGACGGCACCCTGGTGGATTCGGTGCCGGATCTGGCGGCGGCGGTAGACCATATGCTGGCGCTGCGCGGCAGGCCGCCTGCCGGCGTCGAGCGGGTGCGTGACTGGGTCGGCAATGGCGCGCTGGTGCTGGTGCGCCGTGCCCTGGCTGGTAGCCTCGCGCATGATGGGGTAGGTGAGGCTGAGGCCCGGGCAGCGCTGGATGATTTCTTCGAGGCCTACTCCGGTGATCACAGCGCCACCGCTGTATACCCCGGGGTAATGCCGTTCCTGGCCTGGTTGCGCGAGCGTGGCGTGGCACTGGCAGTGATAACCAACAAGCCCGGGCAATTTGTGGCCCCGATTCTCGAGGAAAAGGGGCTGGGGGATTTCGACTGGATCATCGGAGGCGACACCCTGCCGGTGAAAAAGCCGGATCCGGCAGGCCTGCTGCATGTGATGCGGGCCGCTGGCGCCGCTCCCGATCGCAGCCTGTTTATCGGTGATTCGCGCAACGATGTACTGGCGGCGCGCGCGGCCGGTGTCACCGTGGTGGCGGTGGATTACGGCTACAACCACGGCCGGCCGGTGGCGGCAGAGGGCCCCGACCTGCTGGTTGATTCGCTCGCAGCGCTCATATAGTCTTGTCCCGTTACACACCTTCGATAGATGGATCAGCCGTGTTTGTCAGCAACCGCATACTGATGGGAATCCTGAAAGCGCTCGCGCGCTGGCGTTGGCGTTCCTGACAGTGCTTTGCCCGCCACCGCTGCGGGTACCGGTTTGCATGTGACTTTCACCCGCCCCATGAGGCTGATCATGAATCAAAACGAATTTCTCCGTCTGGCCGCCCAGGGTTTCAACCGCATTCCCGTGGTGCGCGAAGTGTTGGCCGACATGGACACCCCCCTGTCCACCTACCTGAAACTGGCCGATGCGCCCTATTCCTACCTGCTCGAATCAGTGCAGGGCGGCGAGAAATGGGGGCGTTACTCCATCATCGGCCTGCCGGCCCGTACCGTGCTCAAGGTGCAGGGTCGTACTGCCCGGATCCAGGTCGATGGCGTCCTCACCGAGCAGCATGAGTGCGAGGATCCGCTGGCCTTCGTCGAGCAGTTCAAGGCCCGTTACCGGGTGCCGGACATTTCCGGGCTGCCGCGCTTCAACGGCGGTCTGGTGGGCTATTTCGGTTATGACTGTGTGCGCTATGTGGAGCCGCGACTGGCAAGATCGGTCAATCCCGATCCACTGGGCAACCCGGATATCCTGCTGATGGTTTCCGATGAGGTGGTGGTATTCGATAACCTTGCCGGCAAGCTGCATGTGATAGTGCTGGCCGACACCGGCGCGGATGACGCCTTTGCCCAGGCCAACCAGCGGCTGGAGCAGCTGCTGCGGCAACTGACTGCGCCCTTCACTCCGCGTCCGGGCCTGAACCTGACGGCGGTGGCCGAACGGGAGCCGGAGTACCGCGCCAGCTTCAGTCGGGAGGACTATCAGAACGCGGTGCGGCGCATCAAGGAGTACATCCTCGCCGGCGACTGCATGCAGGTGGTGCCCTCCCAGCGCATGAGCATCGACTTCAGCGCTGCACCCATCGACCTCTATCGCGCCCTGCGCAGCCAGAATCCCACTCCCTACCTGTACTTCTTCAATCTCGACGATTTCCATGTGGTCGGCAGCTCCCCGGAGGTGCTGGTGCGCGTGGAAGATGGCGAGGTTACTGTCCGTCCCATCGCCGGCACCCGCCCCCGGGGTGCCACCGAGGAGGCCGACCTGGCGCTGGAGCAGGACCTGCTGTCCGATGCCAAGGAGCTGGCCGAGCACCTGATGCTCATCGATCTGGGGCGCAATGATGTGGGTCGTGTATCGCAGATCGGCCAGGTGCGGGTGACCGAGCAGATGGTGATCGAGCGCTATTCCAACGTCATGCATATCGTCTCCAACGTGCAGGGCCGGCTGCGTCCCGAGCTGACCGCCATGGACGCCCTGCGCGCCATTCTTCCGGCGGGCACCCTGTCCGGGGCGCCGAAGATCCGGGCGATGGAAATCATCGACGAGCTGGAGCCGGTCAAACGCGGCGTCTATGGTGGCGCGGTCGGCTACTGGGCCTGGAACGGCAACATGGACACCGCCATCGCCATCCGCACGGCCGTGATCAAGAACGGTGAGTTGCACGTGCAGGCCGGTGCCGGCATCGTCGCCGACTCCGTGCCGGAAACCGAGTGGGAAGAAACCATCAGCAAGCGCCGCGCCATGTTCCGTGCGGTGGCGCTGGCCGAGACGACCATGCAGTGAGGGGAACGTCATGTTATTGATGATCGACAACTACGATTCCTTCACCTGGAATCTGGTGCAGTACTTCGGCGAGCTGGGTGCCGAGATCAAGGTGGTGCGCAACGATGAGCTGAGCGTGGCCGAGATCGAAGCGCTGCAGCCCGAACGCATAGTCGTCTCCCCCGGCCCCTGCACGCCCAACGAGGCTGGGGTATCGGTGCCGGTACTCAAGCACTTTGCCGGCGGGCTGCCGATCCTGGGCGTCTGCCTCGGCCACCAGAGCATCGGCCAGGCCTTCGGCGGCGAGGTGGTGCGTGCCCGCCAGGCCATGCACGGCAAGACCAGTCCGGTGTATCACAGTGATCAGGGAGTATTCGCCGGCTTGGCCAATCCCCTCACCGTCACCCGCTACCACTCGCTGGTGGTAAGCCGTGACAACCTGCCGGACTGTCTGGAAATCACCGCCTGGACGCAGCATGCGGACGGCTCGATGGACGAGATCATGGGCCTGCGTCATCGCCGGTACATGATCGAGGGTGTGCAGTTCCACCCCGAATCCATCCTCAGCGAACAGGGCCACGAGTTACTGGCCAACTTCTTAAAACAGCAGGGCGGAATGCGCAGCTGACGAATCAGGAGAGTCATAATGGACATCACCACAGCACTGGCCAGGGTCGTTGATCACATCGACCTGTCCACCGAGGAAATGCAGGACGTCATGCGGCAGATCATGACTGGACAGTGCACCGACGCCCAGATTGGCGGTTTTCTCGTTGCCCTGCGCATGAAAAGCGAAAGCCTGGATGAAATCACCGGTGCGGCGCTGGCCATGCGCGAGCTGGCGTCGGGGGTATCCATCCAGGGCGAGCATCTGGTCGATACCTGTGGCACCGGTGGTGATGGCGCCAACATCTTCAACGTGTCCTCAGCTGCAGCCTTTGTGGTTGCCGCAGCGGGCGGCCAGGTGGCCAAGCACGGCAACCGCGCGGTGTCCGGCAAGAGTGGCAGCGCCGACCTGCTGGAAGCCGCCGGCATCAACCTGAACCTGACCCCCGAGCAGGTGGCCCGCTGCGTCGAGCATGTCGGCGTGGGATTCATGTTCGCCCCGGCGCACCATGGCGCCATGAAGTACGCCGTCGGCCCGCGGCGCGAGCTGGGCCTGCGTACCCTGTTCAACATGCTCGGGCCGATGACCAACCCGGCCGGGGTCAAGCGTCAGGTGATCGGCGTGTTCAACAAGGCGCTGTGCCGACCCATGGCCGAAGTGCTGCGCCGGCTCGGCAGCGAGCATGTGCTGGTGGTGCATTCGCGCGACGGGCTGGACGAGATCAGCATCGCCGCCCCGACCCATATCGCCGAGCTGAAGAACGGTGAGGTCAGCGAATACCAGATCAGTCCCGAGGAGCTCGGCATCAAGAGCCGCAGTCTGATCGGCCTGACCGTGGAAGGCCCGGCCGAGTCCCTGACCCTGATCCGCGATGCGCTGGGCAAGCGCACCACCGAGAACGGTGAAAAGGCCGCGGACATGATCATCCTCAACGCCGGTGCGGCGCTCTATGCGGCAGATGTAGCCTCGTCGCTGCGCGAGGGTGTGGAGCTGGCCTCGGATGCGCTCTACTCCGGCATGGCCCGGGAGAAAATGGCGGAGCTGGCCGCTTTTACCGAAGTATTCCGTGAGGAGGCACTGCAGAAATGAGCCTGCCTACCATTCTGGAAAACATCGTTGCCCGTAAATATGAGGAAGTGCGGGAAAACCGCGCCAGGGTGTCCCTGGATGACCTTCAGCGTCAGGCCGCATCAGCCGATGCGCCGCGGGGCTTTGCCCGGGCACTGCGGGCGCAGGCGCAGGCGCAGGCGCGTCAGCCAGCGGTGATCGCCGAGATCAAGAAGGCCTCGCCCAGCAAGGGCGTGATCCGCGAGGACTTCAACCCGGCGCAGATCGCGGTCAGCTATGAGCAGGGCGGTGCTGCCTGCCTGTCGGTGCTGACCGATATCGACTTCTTTCAGGGCAGCCCGGAGTACCTCCAGCAGGCCCGTGCGGCCTGTGCGCTGCCGGTCATCCGCAAGGACTTTCTGGTCGATCCCTACCAGGTGGTGGAAGCCCGGGCCATGGGCGCCGATTGCATTCTGCTGATCGTAGCCTCGCTGGAGGATGCCCAGATGGCCGAACTGAATGCGGCGGCGGTGGAGCTGGGCATGGATGTGCTGGTAGAAGTGCACGACGCCCCGGAGTTGGAGCGCGCGCTGGCACTGGACACCCCGCTGGTGGGGGTCAACAACCGCAACCTGCATGACTTCAGCGTGTCACTCGATACCACGCTGGAGCTGCTGCCAAGGATTCCGGCCGACCGGCTGGCGGTCACCGAAAGCGGCATCCTCTCCCGGGCCGATGTGGAGCTGATGCTGGACAACGGCGTCTACAGCTTCCTCGTTGGCGAGGCTTTCATGCGCGCCGAGGATCCTGGCACCGAGCTCAAGCGCCTGTTCTTCCCCGGCTGAGCACACTCCTTTCTTTCAGCTAGTCTCATGACATGATCGGTGCAGTGGCAAGTCCACTGCACGGATCGCTGTCCCATTTGCGACCGTGGTCATATCGAATTATCAGATCGGTTGAAGCCAGTATTTGCGCTTTTTCTATCGCCCAGGCGATGTATGATCTTGGCAAAGGTTACAGGGAGCATCCGCCATGCACTGGAAGAACACCGCAACCCGTTATGGTCTGGTGGCCATAGTTCTGCACTGGG
Organism: Halopseudomonas formosensis; assembly: GCF_900115905.1. GTDB lineage: Bacteria > Pseudomonadota > Gammaproteobacteria > Pseudomonadales > Pseudomonadaceae > Halopseudomonas > Halopseudomonas formosensis. The sequence goes on along the minus strand of NZ_FOYD01000006.1, from coordinate 149,540 downwards.
TGGTTGCCGTGACGGTTATAGGTCTGGCCATCCTGGGTTTGTGGATGGTCGATCTGAGTTACTACAGCCCCTATTACCGCAGTGCGCCTTTCTGGCACAAGAGTATCGGCCTGGCGCTGTTTGCGGTACTGGTGCTGCGGATTCTCTGGCGCTTGTTCACGCCGCGTCCTGCCCATCTGCCCAATCACAGGCGCTGGGAGAGGATCAGCGCTGCGCTGGTGCATGCTCTGCTATACCTGATGCTGTTCGTGATCCTCATCAGCGGCTATCTGATTTCCACCGCCAAGGGGCAGGGCATCAGCTTCTTCGGCTGGTTCGAGGTGCCGGCGACCCTGACCGGGTTGCCGAGCCAGGCTGATCGGGCCGGGCAGATACATTACTGGATGGCAATGGCAGTACTGGCGCTGGCAGGGTTACATGCCCTGGGCGCCCTGAAGCACCACTTTCTTGACCGTGACGACACGCTGCGCCGGATGCTCGGCCTGCGCCCTCGTCATCTGACTGATAGACAGGAGTAACTGTATGAAGAAGATTGTTGCCGGCATTGCACTGGGTAGTCTGATGGCAGTATCCGGTTCGCTGCTGGCCGCCGATTATGTGATCGACAAGGAAGGCCAGCACGCCTTCATCAACTTCAAGACCGGCCACATGGGCTTCAGCGTTCTGCATGGGCGCTTCAATGACTTTGACGGCACCTTCAGCTGGGACGCCGCCAAGCCCGAAGAGAGCAAGGTCGAAGTGACCATCAACACCGCCAGCGTGGACTCCAACCACGCCGAGCGTGACAAGCACCTGCGCAGCCCGGACTTCCTCAATGTGGACAAGCATCCGCAGGCCACCTTTGTCTCCACCGGTGTGGAAGTGACTGGCGAGAATACCGCCAGGGTCACCGGCGACTTCACCTTCAACGGTGTGACCAAGCCGGTGGTGATCGACGCGCAGTTCATTGGTGAAGGCGAGGATCCCTGGGGCGGCTACCGCGCCGGCTTTGTCGGTACTACCAGCATCAAGCTGGCTGACTACAACGTATCGATGGACCTTGGTCCGGCCTCTGCGGTGGTTGATCTGGATCTGACCATCGAGGGTGTGCGCAAGTAACCTCTGCGGCAGTAACCAGGGGCGAGCTTCGGCTCGCCTTTTTTATGCAGGAATTCCCGCTTCTCCGATTGCACCAGCGGAGCGGTCTCTGGTAGCATTGCAAACAATAACTATTCTCACTATTGCTTAGCAGGGGTGATCATGCTGCCAGCTGTTTCCCGTTTTGCCGCGGTATCGGGTATCTGTGTTTCCATGCTGTTCGGCGCCGCGCAGGTGCAGGCCGAGTCCGTCACCATCAGTCACTCCAGCGGCCAGACCGAGGTGCCGGTGCAGCCGCAGAAGGCGGTAGTACTGGACTGGTCGACGCTGGATACGCTGGCACAGCTGGGGGTGACTGTGGCCGGTATTCCATCCGGCAATCCGCCGGAAGTGCTCAGGCAATACCGGGAGGGCGAGTTTATCCGAGCCGGCAGCCTGTTCGAGCCTGATCTGGAAGTGCTGCGCACTGCCCAGCCTGATCTGATCATTCTCGGCCGTCGCGCCCAGGGCAAGTACGAGGAAGTCTCGGCCTTCGGCACCACCATCGACCTGACCCCCGATCCCAACGACCTGCTGGGCAGCGTGGAACGCAATACCCTGCTGCTGGGCGAGATCTTCGGCAAGCAGGAGCGGGCGGCTGAGCTGGTCGCTCAGCTCAAGGCATCGGTGGACGAGCTGCGTGCGCTCACAGCCAAACAGGGCGATGGCCTGCTGATTCTCACCACCGGTGGCAAGATGGCCGCCTTTGGCAAGGGCACCCGGTTCGGCCTCATTCATGATGTCTTCGGTGTCGAACAGGCGGTTGCCGAGCTCAAGGCCGGCCGCCATGGTCAGGCGGTATCCTTCGAGTTTCTGCTGGAGGCCGATCCGGACTGGCTGTTCGTCATGGATCGGGATGCGGCCATCGGCCGGGAAGGCACCGCAGCCGCCGAGCTGATGGACAACGAACTGGTTAAGGCGACCAGTGCCGGCAGCAAGGGTCAGATCGTGTACCTCGACCCGGCCAGCTGGTACCTGCTGGACAACAGCGGCATCGGGGTGATGCAGGCCAGTGTGGACGAGCTCATCAAGGTGTTCTCCGCCGCCGCTGCGCGATAATCGACCCCGCAAAGGACGCTGGCGAAACCCCATTCCTGCTCCGGTCGGGAATGGGGTTTCCTGTTGCAGGTAGAGTGCATGACTGATTCCCGTTTTTCTCCTCCGAGGGCGTCTCGCGCTGGCGCCCTCTGGCTGTTGCTGTTGTTGGTCCTGGTGCTGGTTCTGGCGGTGTGCAGCCTGAACGTCGGCGCCAGCCGGCTGAACCTGCTCAATGTATTGACCGCCGACCCGGATGACCGGGTCTCGAAGATCCTCTTCGCCAGTCGGCTGCCACGAACCCTGGCACTGATTCTGGCCGGCGCGGCGCTGGCGGTGGCCGGCGCCATATTGCAGATGATGGCGCGCAACCGGCTGGTGGATACCTCCACCACGGGCCCCATGGCGGCTGCGGCGCTGGGCATGCTGGTGCTGGCCATTGCGCTGCCGGACGGCCTGCCTTTGTGGGCGCGCTTTCTGCTGGTCAGTGGTTTCGCCGCCGGCGGCATTCTGCTGTTTCTCGGTGTACTGCAGCGCATCCCCCTGCGCTCGGCGCTGATAGTGCCGCTGGTTGGATTGATCATCGCCGGAGTGGTGCATGCCGGCAGTGGCCTGATCGCCCATCATTTCGATCTGTCCCAGTCGCTGCGTGCCTGGAACAGCGGCGATTTCTCCGCGGTGTTGCGCGGTCGTTACGAGCTGCTGTGGGTGGCGGCGGGGCTGACGCTGGCTGCCATGCTGCTGGCCGACCGCTTTACCGTGATCGGCATGGGGCGGGATTTTGCGGTGAATATCGGCGTCAACTATGGGTTGCTGATGGCCATCGGCGTGGCGCTGGTGGCCATGATCGTCGGCAGCGTGGTGGTCACCGCCGGGGTGATCCCCTTCATCGGACTGGTGGCACCCAATGTGGTGCGGGTGCTGACCGGCGACAACCTGCGGCGGGCGGTGCCCATGATTGCGCTGCTGGGGGCGGCCATTCTGCTGGCGGCCGATCTGCTCGGGCGGCTGCTGATCCATCCCTATGAGGTGCCCTCATCCAACCTGCTGTCGATTGCCGGCTGCGTGGTATTTCTCGCGGTCCTGCTGCACGGGAGGAAGCAATGGTCCTGACCCTGTGGCGACAACCCGCCGTGCGGGTACTGCTGCTGGCGATAGCGGCGGTGCTCTGCGTGCTTGGCTTCATGACCATCAACGTCCAGACCGACTGGGCCTTCATCCTGCAGCACAGGGGCAGCCGCCTGCTGGCGTTGCTGCTGGCAGCCAGCGCCATCGGCCTGTCCACCGTGCTGTTCCAGACCATCACCCACAGCCGGCTGCTGACGCCGGCCCTGATGGGCTTTGATGTGCTCTTTGTACTGGTCAACACCCTGGTGCTGCTGATCTTCGGTGGGGCGGAGCTGGCCGGTTGGCCGAGCTCGCTGCGGGTCGGGCTGCAGATGCTGCTCATGGTGGGGCTGGCGTTGTTGCTGTTTCGCCTGCTGTTTTCCGGTTCAGTGCGCAGCCTGCACCTGATGATCCTGCTGGGCATGCTGGCCGGCATGCTGTTCCGCGAATTGTCGGAGCTGGGTGCCCGGGTGCTGGACCCGAGCGAGTTCGGTATCAGCAGCGGTGTGCGCCAGGCCAGTTTCAGCCGGGTCAATACCGAACTGCTGGCGGTCAGCGCCGTGGCCCTGACCCTTGGCGGGCTGTTGCTGCTGCGCTGGCGGCGCTATCTGGATGTGCTGTCGCTGGGCCGGGATATTGCGGTGAATCTGGGCGTGGCCCATGGCCGTGTGGTGCTGGGCATCATGGCAGTGGTCGCCATCATGGTGTCGGTGGCTACGGTACTGGTCGGCCCGACCCTGTTCTTCGGCCTGCTGATTGCCAACCTGGCCTACTGGATCACCGGCACCCAGCGCCATCGGTGGACGCTCCCGGCCAGCGTGCTGGCGGGCATCATCTGCCTGGTCGGTGGTCAGGTACTGCTGGAGCAGTTGCTGGCCTCAACCCTGCCGCTGGCACTGGTCATCGAGTTGGCCGGCGGCCTGTTATTCATAGCGCTGTTGTTGCGTGGAGTCAGACAATGATTGAAACCCGGGGCGTATCCAAGCGCTACGGCGATACCCTGGTGGTGGATGATGTCAGCCTGAGCATTCCCAAGGGCGGTTTCACCTCCATCATAGGTCCGAACGGGGCGGGCAAGTCGACGCTGCTGTCGATGATCAGCCGCCTGACACCCATGAACGCCGGTTCGGTAGTGGTGGATGGCATGGACGTTACCCGTACACCGGGCAATGTGCTGGCCCGGCGCTTGTCGATCCTGCGCCAGGACAATCAGACCAGCCTGCGCCTGAGCGTGCGGGATCTGGTGGCCTTCGGTCGCTTTCCGCACTCGGGCGGCCGCCTCACCGCCGAGGACCTGCGCCATGTGGATGAGGCCATGGAGTATCTGCAGCTGCACGAATACCGCGACAGGCCGATTGATGAACTGTCCGGCGGCCAGCGCCAGCGTGCCTATGTGGCCATGGTCATGTGCCAGGACACCGACTACGTGCTGCTCGACGAACCGCTGAACAACATCGACATGCGCTTTGCCGTGGACATGATGCAGCTGCTGCGCCGGGCGGCGGACGAGAAGGGCAAGACCGTGGTGGTGGTTCTGCACGACATCAACTTCGCCTCCTGCTACTCCGATCACATCATTGCCATGCGCCGGGGCCGGCCCGTGTATCAGGGAGCCCCGGAGCAGATCATCCGTGACGAGGTGCTGCGCGATCTCTACGAGATGGATATCCGCGTGCACGAGGTCAACGGGCAGCGGATCTGCGTGTACTTTCGAATGGGCTGAGGCAGGTCGCAGGCCGCCCGGCCCGGGTGCGAATGGGGCTGGCGGTTTTCGCACCGAGGCGGTGCTCCTACAGCAGATCCCGATATCCTCGTTAGCTCTGTCCTTGCAGGAGCACCCGCCCCGGGTGCGAATGGATGTGGCGGTTCACACCGAGGCGGTGCTCCTACAGCAGGTCCCGATATCCTCGTTAGCTCTGTCCTTGTAGGAGCACCCGCCCCGGGTGCGAATAAATTGGGTACTACGCCTGCTGGTGCATTGCTGCGGCGGGGCCTGCGCGATACTGCTGCGCCTCGGCAATCACCCAGTCACGGAACCCCTGCAGGGTCGCCGACTCGGCCTTGCGCTCGGGAATGACCAGATAATAGGCGTTGCGGCTGTCGACGCTGTGATTGTTGGCGATCACCAGTCGGCCGCTCTGCAGCTCGCTGCGGATCAGGAAAGGCGGTATCAGCGCCACGCCCATGCCATGCATGGCCGCCTGGGCCAGCATGGAGAACAGCTCCAGGCGCGTGCCGTTCAGATCATGCTCGATGCGCATGTCGCAGGACTCGAACCACTGGCGCCAGGCGTAGGGCCTGGTGGACTGCTGCAGCAGCGGCAACTGGCTGATCTGCTCGGCGCTCAACTCGCTCAGCCCCTGCATCAGGGCAGGGCTGCAGACCGGCACCGGGGACTCGTTCATCAGAAAGTGCACTTCGGTACCCGACCATTCCCCGTCGCCGAAGTAGATGGCGGCATCGAACTCGGTGTCGGCGAACAGAAAGGGGCGGGTGCGGTTGGTCATGTTGACCGTGACGTGCGGATGTTGCACAAGGTACTGACCAAGCCGAGGCAGCAGCCATTGGGTGCCGAAGGTCGGTACCAGGGCCAGCTCCAGGGTGGCGCTGCCCTTGTTGCCCATCAATGACAGGGTATCGCGCTCCATGGCATCCAGCCGATTGGCAATGCGACGATGGTAGGTCAGTCCCGCCTCGGTCAGCCGTACTCCGCGCCGGGTACGGCGGAACAGCTCGACGTCAAGGAATCCTTCGAGATTGGCGATCTGCCGGCATACCGCGCTCTGGGTCAGGGCCAGTTCCTCGGCGGCCCGGGTAAAGCTCTCATGGCGGGCGGCGGACTCGAAGCAGATCAGGGCCTGGGTGGGGGGTATCTTGCGGCGCACGGTGGGATTCTCGAAGTGAGGGTGTGTTTACGGAGTTCCAATCTAGCACAGGTCGCTGAAAAAAACGCGTTTGCTTGTGCGCCTTGGCAGGACTAGGCTTTAAACCATTCTGCGGCGTTGTGCCGCGCCAACACCACGATATTCACGGAGTACCCATGGCTAACAAGGCATCCTTCAACTGGGCAGACCCGCTGCTGCTGGACCAGCAACTCACCGAAGAAGAGCGCATGGTGCGCGACTCCGCAGCACAGTATTGTCAGGACAAGCTGATGCCGCGCGTGCTGGAATCCTTCCGCCACGAGCAGACCGATGCCAGCATCTTCCGTGAGATGGGTGAGCTGGGCCTGCTGGGTGCAACCATTCCCACCGAGTACGGCGGCAGCGGCCTGAACTATGTCTGCTATGGCCTGATTGCCCGTGAGGTCGAGCGGGTGGATTCCGGTTATCGCTCGATGATGAGCGTGCAGTCCTCGCTGGTCATGGTGCCGATCAACGAGTTCGGCTCCGAGGCCCAGAAGCAGAAGTATCTGCCGAAACTGGCCAGCGGCGAGTGGATCGGCTGCTTCGGCCTGACCGAGCCCAACCACGGTTCCGACCCGGGCTCCATGGTCACCCGTGCGCGCAAGGTCGAGGGCGGCTATCGCCTCAAGGGCGCCAAGATGTGGATCACCAACAGTCCGATTGCCGACGTGTTCGTGGTCTGGGCCAAGACCGAGGACGATGTGATCCGCGGCTTCATCCTCGAGAAGGGCTGGGAAGGTCTGAGCGCTCCGGCGATCAAGGGCAAGGTCGGTCTGCGCACTTCGATCACCGGCGAGATCGTGATGGATGATGTGTTCGTGCCAGAGGAGAACCTGATGCCGGGCGTGACCGGTCTGCGCGGTCCCTTCACCTGCCTGAACTCCGCCCGTTACGGCATTTCCTGGGGTGCCCTGGGTGCCGCCGAGTTCTGCTGGCACACCGCCCGCCAGTACACCCTGGATCGGCATCAGTTCGGTCGGCCGCTGGCGCAGACCCAGCTGGTACAGAAGAAGCTGGCCGACATGCAGACCGAGATCACCCTGGCCCTGCAGGGCTGCCTGCGCCTGGGCCGGATGAAGGACGAAGGCACCGCTGCGGTGGAGATCACCTCCATCATGAAGCGCAACTCCTGCGGCAAGGCGCTCGATATCGCCCGGGTTGCCCGTGACATGCTCGGCGGCAACGGCATCTCCGACGAGTACGGCGTGATCCGTCATGTGGTCAACCTGGAAGTGGTCAATACCTATGAGGGTACCCACGACGTTCACGCACTGATCCTGGGCCGTGCCCAGACCGGTCTGCAGGCGTTCTTCTGAGGCGTCGCTGAGCAGTACCGAAACGGCCCCGGCAACCCCGGGGCCGTTGTCGTTCTAGAGGCCGGTGCCGGCGGGCACCAGCAGTACCGGGCGGCGGCTTTCCCGGGCTACCCCTTCGGCGGTACTGCCGATCATCAGATCCTGAATGGGCGTGGTGCCGCGCTTGCCCAGGATCACCAGTGCCACCTGCTCATCCTCTGCGGTGCGGACTATCTCGCGAACTGCCGAGCCCTTGCCCAGACGGGCCACTGCCTGCTCGTGCCTGGCGGTGAGATCGGCTATCTGCGATTGGACAAGGGCGCTGTTGTCCGCCTCCTCGGTCTCCACCCAGAGCACCAGTCCATGGCGACCGTCCACCAGGTAGTGTTCGAACATGCGCTGCGCCGCCTGGGCCGGGTCCGAGCCGTCGGTGGCGAGCAACAGGGTGCCGGCCGGCTCGATCGCCGGTCCGTCAGCGGGCAGCACCAGCAGCGGCAGGCGTGTCAGACGCGCCAGGTTCAGGGTGGTATTGCCGTAGAACAGTGCCCGGCCCGCGGAGTGGCTCTGATTCAGCATGATCAGGCCGTCAGCCTTGTGCCGCCGGGCCACTTCGTGGAGCTCGGTCGCGGCAAAACCGCGGCGAACCTCATGATCGACGGCGATGCCGAGCTCCGTCGACAGCGTGCCCGCCAGTTTTGCCAGATGGCTGTCGGCGGCCGCTTCGCTGTCCTCGACGTTGATGCGCCGGGTAGTGTCCACGACATGCACGAGCGTGAGTCGCTTCACGCCGAGCAATTGCACTATCGGGGGAAGGCGTTCGCAGGTCCTGTCCCAGCTGTCCGAATAATCAAAGCCAAGAATGCAGTGGTTCAACATGGTGCCCCCTTTGCGCTGTCCTGAGCTTCAGTCTAGACGAGGGCGGGGATAAGACGAGGATCAGAACGCCATGCGGTCGTGGGGTTCGTACTGCCCACAGTCAGGGGATGCCCAGCGGTGAACCTCATGCTGCTGGATGATCAGTCCCGAGGGGGAGTTACTCTCTGGCTGGCCGGGGGTGGGTGCACGGCCGAGGAACGACGCGTGAATCTCATGGGTGCTGACAAACTCGACCAGGCCTTCCATCTTGCCGTTGAAACGTTCGGGGTCCTGGCAATCGCCACGCACCTGAACGGTGGAGCGGCCGACCTTCTGCAGGCTCAGGTCGCACTCCGGCAGTTTGCGCTGGAGGATGTTGTGGAGACTGTGATGGCTGCCCAGCTCGGAGGCCTGTGAAGGCGTGAGGCAGACCAGTTCGATCTTGGGTTGTGCCACGCGTCTGGCCGTCTCGTGCAGGATGCGGTAATCGACATGGGAGAAGGTGAGACCCGGCTGAACGGAACGCATCCGGCGCAGGCTACCCTCGTTGTCGGTAATCAACCGGCTTTCGGAACGCCACAGGCCGGCTTCGGGGGGCGGAGCCAGACGGTTCTCCGCTTGAAGGTCCAGTGCTATGAGCAGCATCAGTATGGCTAAGGTGCCTCTCATCAGAACCTCCTGTCGGTATGTGAGAACTTTTGGTGTGGAACGTTGACTATAGCCTCTTGCCCAAAATTTACACGGCGCCGTTTGAGGCGCTCTGGACCATGGATTCCGTAGGGTTTATGTGGCACAACGCCACGTGGCTGATAGCTATGAAAAAAAGAGGATGGAAGCGGGAGATGGCGAGAAAATGAACAGGTTCTGCGACCTGTTCATTTCTGACGAACGGAGACTCAGCTGCCGAGCAGGGCAGGCTTTTCGCGACGCGGGCGGTTACGTTTGGGGGCCGGTGTTTCCGGCACGACCCGGTTGCCCATCGCCTGCAGACGGCGCTCGCGGGCGACCGCGTCCTCGGGCTCGGCGATACCCGGCATGGCCTGCTGCGGGCGGCGTGGCTTGCTGCCGGGGCGGGGCTTGTCAGCACGACCCTGACCCCGCGGAGCGGCGTTACTGCGGGGCTGGCCGCGACCCCTGCTCGGGGTATTGGCGCCACGCGGACGCTCGGGGCGGTCGCTGTTGAGTTCCGCCTGCGCCGGGGGCACGAAGCCCTGCAGATCGCCTTCCTCGAAGCGCTGACGGGTCAGTCGCTCGATGGCCTTGAGCAGCTTCTCCTCATCGGGGCTGACCAGGGAAACCGCCTCGCCACTGCGTCCGGCGCGGCCGGTACGACCGATGCGGTGCACATAGTCCTCAGCCACGTTGGGCAGCTCGAAGTTCACCACATGGGGCAGCTGGTCGATATCCAGGCCGCGGGCGGCGATATCGGTTGCCACCAGCACGCGGATGCCGTTGCTCTTGAAATCCGCCAGTGCCTTGGTGCGAGCGCTCTGGCTCTTGTTGCCGTGAATGGCGGCCGCCGGCAAGCCGTGCTTGGACAGGTATTCGGCCAGGCGGTTGGCACCATGCTTGGTGCGGGTGAACACCAGTACCTGTTCCCAGGCGCCCATGGTGATCAGGTGGGCGATCAGGGCCCGCTTGTGGCCTGCCTCTACCCGGAAAACCCGTTGCTCGATGCGTTCCACCGTGGTGTTCGGCGGGGTTACTTCGATCCGTGCGGGATTGTGCAGCAGGCGGTTGGCTAGCTGTGTGATCTCGCTGGAAAAAGTCGCCGAGAACAGCAGGTTCTGGCGCTTGGCCGGCAGCTTGGCGATGACCTTCTTCACGTCATGAATGAAGCCCATGTCCAGCATGCGGTCAGCTTCGTCCAGAACGAAGTATTCCACGGCAGACAGGTCCACGGCGCGCTGGCCAACCAGGTCCAGCAGCCGTCCGGGGCAGGCCACCAGGATATCCAGGCCAGGGGCCAGCGCCTTGATCTGCGGGTTGGCACCCACGCCGCCGAAAATGCAGGCGCTGTGCATCTGCAGCTCGGTGGCGTAGGAGCGGATGTTGTCATGCACCTGGGCCGCCAGCTCGCGGGTAGGGGTCAGCACCAGTGCACGAACCTGACGGGCAGTGCGCTTGTAACCGGACGGACGCTGACCATCGGGGAACAGCAGCTCGAGAATCGGCAGGGAGAAACCGGCGGTCTTGCCGGTGCCGGTCTGGGCCGCGACCATGAGATCACGACCTTCCAGCACGGCCGGGATGGCCTGCGTCTGGACCGGAGTGGGGGTGGTGTAACCAGTGGCAGCCACGGCGCGCACCAGCGCGTCGGACAGGCCGAGAGAAGCAAAGGACATTCAGATAAACCCTGTGATGGCCGTTTGCGAACAGGGGCTGTCCGTGCGGCCGGAATGAAGATGAAGAGCGGCGAGTCTAACAGAAAGCTGCAGATCTCGCAGAAAAATAGCGCAGACGGTTGCCGAAACGTCACTGCGCTCCCGACAGCCGAACCGCTGGGAGGGCCCAGCCGAACTTCCGGGAGGGACGAAAATCAGTACGTTCGGCACAGCAGCCGCTACGGATAATTGCCACGGCCGTGCCGGGCTGAACCCGGCACGGCGCACCTGACTCAGAGGTTGCGCAGGATCGCCAGGCTCGGCTCTGCCTGGTTCAGCGTGTAGAAGTGCAGGCTGGGTGCACCACCGGCGATCAGGCGCTGACACATGTCGCTGATCACCTCGGTGCCGAAGGCGGCAATGCTGGCTGTATCGTCGCCATAGGACTCCAGCTGCTTGCGGATCCAGCGGGGGATCTCGGCGCCGCAGGCGTCGGAGAAACGCGACAGGCTGCTGTAGTTGGTGATTGGCATGATGCCCGGCACTATCGGCACGTCCACACCGGCCTTGCGAACCCGGTCGACGAAGTGGAAATAGCAGTCGGCATTGAAGAAGTACTGGGTGATGGCGCTGTTGGCGCCGGCCTTCACCTTGCGTACGAAGTTTTCCAGGTCCACTTCGAAATTGCGGGCCTGGGGGTGGGATTCGGGATAGGCAGCCACCTCGATGGTGAAGTGATCACCGGTTTCCTGGCGGATGAACTCCACCAGCTCGTTGGCGTAACGCAGTTCACCCGAGGCCCGCCCCATGCCCGAGGGCAGGTCGCCACGCAGGGCGACGATACGGTGGATGCCCGCTTCACGGTACTCGTTGAGCAGCTGGCGCAGGTCTTCCTTGCTGTCGCCGACGCAGGACAGGTGTGGCGCGGTGGGCACCTTCACCTGCTGGTCGAGCTGCAGCACGGTGTTCTGGGTACGGTCGCGGGTGGAGCCACCAGCGCCGTAGGTAACCGAGAAGAACTCGGGCTTCTGTTCGGCCAGCACATGGGCTGCGGCGATCAGTTTTTCATGGCCGGCATCGGTCTTGGTCGGGAAGAACTCGAAGCTGACCGGGATGTTGCTGTTGTTCATATCCTGTCTCTTGGCAAACGCTGGGGGTGGCGCGCTCGCGCCCCCCCCAGGCGGGTATCAGTAGCGGTAGGTGTCCGGCTTGAACGGACCTTCCACCGGCACGCCGATGTAGTCGGCCTGTTGCTGGGTCAGACGGGTGACCACGCCACCGAAGCCCTTGACCATTTCCAGCGCCACTTCCTCGTCCAGCTCCTTGGGCAGCACTTCCACGCGCAGCAGCTCCTCGCGGGCGGTGGCGTCCAGGTTGGCATAGCCCTGGCGGAACAGGTGGATCTGGGCCAGCACCTGGTTGGCGAAGGAGCCGTCCATGATGCGGCTGGGGTGACCGGTGGCATTGCCCAGGTTCACCAGGCGGCCCTCGGCCAGCAGGATCAGGTAGTCGTCGTTGGCCGGATCGAAGCCGTCCTTGCCGGTACGGTGGATCTTGTGTACCTGCGGCTTGACCTCTTCCCAGGCCCAGTTCTGACGCATGAAGGCGGTATCGATCTCGTTGTCGAAGTGACCGATGTTGCACACCACGGCGCGCTTCTTCAGCGCCTTGAGCATGTTGGCGTCGCACACGTTGATGTTGCCGGTGGTGGTGACGATCAGGTCGGTGTTGCCCAGCAGCTCGCGGTTGACGCTGGCTTCGGTGCCGTCGTTGACGCCGTTGATGTAGGGCGAGGTGACCTCGAAACCGTCCATGCAGGCCTGCATGGCGCAGATCGGATCGGCTTCGGCCACGCGCACTATCATGCCTTCCTGGCGCAGGGACTGGGCCGAGCCCTTGCCCACGTCACCATAACCGATGACCAGCGCCTTCTTGCCAGACAGCAGGTGGTCGGTGGCGCGCTTGATGGCATCGTTCAGGCTGTGACGGCAGCCGTACTTGTTATCGTTCTTGCTCTTGGTCACCGAGTCGTTGACGTTGATCGCCGGTACCTTCAGGGTGCCCTTCTTCAGCATCTCCAGCAGGCGGTGTACGCCGGTAGTGGTTTCCTCGGTGATGCCGTGGACCCTGTCCAGCACCTGCGGGTACTTCTCGTGCAGGATCTGGGTCAGGTCACCGCCGTCGTCCAGTACCATGTTGGCGTCCCAGGGCTGACCGTCCTTGAGAATGGTCTGCTCGATGCACCATTCGTACTCCTCTTCGGTCTCGCCCTTCCAGGCGAATACCGGAATGCCGGCGGCGGCGATGGCGGCGGCGGCGTGGTCCTGGGTGGAGAAGATGTTGCACGAGGACCAGCGCACTTCGGCGCCCAGCTCGACGAGGGTCTCGATCAGCACCGCGGTCTGAATGGTCATGTGGATGCAGCCGAGGATGCGTGCGCCCTTGAGCGGCTGCTCGGCCTTGTACTTGCGACGCAGCGCCATCAGCGCCGGCATTTCCGATTCGGCGATGACGATTTCGCGGCGGCCGTAATCGGCCAGGGTGATGTCCGCTACCTTGTAGTCGGAAAAATCTGCTTGCATGACTGCGCTCATAATCAGCTCCAATAAGAGTAAGCTTGCGAGGGCCGATTCCGGCCCCACTATCAATTCCACGTACGTCAGGGAGAAATCCGTTGTCTGTTTCCCTTCCCCGAATATTGCTGCCTGCGGCCCTGGGCCTGGCTCTGGTCGGTTGCGGCGGTCCTGCCGATCCCGATTCGCCTGAGGGCAAGCGTCAGGCGGTGTTCAAACAATTCCTCCAGCACAGCGAGCCCATGGGCGGCATGCTGTCGGGGCGCGTGCCCTTCGATGGCGAGGCCCTGGCCGGACACGCCGAGGGCCTGGCCGAACTGGTCGAGGCGCCCTGGGACTACTTTCCCGAGCCCGGCGACTCCAGGCAGCGCAATGCGGCCCTCACTGACATCTGGCAGCAGCCGGATGCCTGGCAGCAGGCCATAGCGGATTACCGCCAGGCCGTGGCCGATCTGCTTGTCGTTACCCGCGAGGGTGTCGACAGTCCCGAGCAGGTGGCTGCCCCTGTGGCAGCGGTACAGCAGGGCTGCAAGGGATGCCACGACGGCTTCCGCCGCTGATTCCACTTCCCTGCAGGGCAGGGCCGCACCGCGTATGCCGGGACGGCCTGCTCCGGATTCCCCGGTCTGTTACAGCCCGGCGTCGGCGCGCAGGGCGTCGGCGCGGTCGGTCAGTTCCCAGGGGAAGGCGGTGAAGGTGTCGCCCTTCACGGTCATCTCGTAGGGGTCACGACCGAAGTGGCCGTAGGCCGCGGTGGCCTGGTACATCGGGTGCAACAGGTCGAGCATGCGGGTGATTGCATAGGGCCGCAGGTCGAAGTGCTCGCGAACCAGCTGAACGATGCGCTCGTCGCTGACCTTGCCGGTGCCGAAGGTGTTGATCGACACCGAGGTCGGCTGGGCCACGCCGATGGCGTAGGACACCTGGATCTCGCAGCGATCGGCCAGGCCGGCAGCGACGATGTTCTTGGCCACGTAACGACCGGCATAGGCGGCGCTGCGGTCGACCTTGGACGGGTCCTTGCCGGAGAAGGCGCCGCCACCGTGACGGGCCATGCCGCCGTAGGTATCGACGATGATCTTGCGTCCGGTCAGACCGCAGTCACCCACAGGGCCACCGATGACGAACTTGCCGGTGGGGTTGATGTGGTACTGGGTGCCGGCATGCAGCAGCTCGGCCGGGATCACGTGTTTGATGATGGTCTCCATCACCGCCTCGCGCAGGTCTTCCTGGGCGATCTCCGGATTGTGCTGGGTGGACAGCACAATGGCATCGATACCGACCACCTGGCCGTTCTCGTAGCGGCAGGTGACCTGGGACTTGGCGTCCGGGCGCAGCCAGTTCAGCGTGCCGTTCTTGCGCACCTCGGCCTGGCGCTCGACCAGACGGTGGGCGAAGGTGATGGGCGCGGGCATCAGTACGCTGGTCTCGTTGCTGGCATAACCGAACATCAGGCCCTGGTCCCCTGCGCCCTGATCCTCGGGCTTCTGCCGGTCCACACCCTGGGCGATATCCGGTGACTGCTTGCCGATGATGTTGATCACGCCACAGGTATCGGCGTCGTAGCCGACCTCGGAGGAGGTGTAGCCGACATCCTTGATCACCTTGCGTACCAGATCCTCCAGGTCGACCCAGGCGCTGGTGGTGATTTCCCCGCCGATGATCGCCACGCCGGTCTTGACCATGGTTTCGCAGGCCACACGGGCCAGCTTGTCCTCGGCGAGAATGGCGTCGAGCACGGCGTCGGAGATCTGATCAGCCAGTTTGTCCGGATGGCCTTCGGATACCGATTCGGACGTGAAGATGCTGTATTCACTCATGGTTCTGGTCCTTGGAAAATTGTTGAAGCTGAATCTGAAATCCGTTGCGCAGTCCCAGATAGAGGCTGACGCCACTGTTCAATCCCGCCTGTGAAGCCCAGCGGGCGAGGTCGCTCTGGTCGAAGCCCAGCCACAGGTCACCGCAGGTGTCCTGAACCCAGCTCTGATCATGTCGGCACAGCTCGGTGAGGATCAGGCTGCCGCCGGGCCTGAGCAGGTCGGCGAAGCGCTTGAGCGCCTCCGCTGGCGCCGGCATGTGGTGCAGCACCATATTGCACACCACGGCGTCCGCCGGGGGCAGGGCCTGGGGCTGCAGGGCATCGGCCAGCAGGCATTCGACATTGACCAGACCGGCCTCGCTGCACTGCTGGCGGGCGCGCTCCAGCATGGCCGGGGCGTTGTCCAGGGCCAGCACCCGGGTGAAGCGGCCGGCCAGATCCGGCAGGAAGCCGCCTTCCCCCGGCCCGACCTCGATGGCCAGCGCCCGGTCCGGCAGGGCCAGGCTGTCGATCAGGTCCAGCAGCGGTTCGCGGTACAGGCCGAAGTGGGCAATCAGGTCCTGCTGCGCCGGGGTGCCATCGGTAAAACGGGCGAAGAACTGCCGCGACACCTCGCCGCGCTGACTGTGTACCAGGGCGATGGCGCTCTGCAGTCGGTCTTCCAGCGGCAGGGCGTCAAGTTCGCCGAGCAGCTGCTCGTGCAGCACCGGCCAGGGGCTGGCGTCGGCCAGGCTGCGCCGGTAGAAGATCGAATTGCCTTCACGACGGGTGCTGACCAGACCTGCGCTGGCCAGTACCTTGAGGTGGTGGCTCATGCCTGACTGGCGCATGTCGAAGATCTGCGCCAGTTCCAGCACGCCGAAGGAGTCATTGCGCAGTACCCGCAGGATATCCAGGCGCAGCTGATCCCCCGCCGCCTTGAGAAAGGCAGCCAGTTGCTCGGAACTCGAGCTGGCGACGAGGGCGAGGGAGGCGGTGCTGTTCATGCTGGGGGATTCTAGTCAGCCGCGACCGGTCTCGCAACGGCTATATCAAAATATTTTGATATTCATCTCGGATTTGGGCCGCTCGTCCACAATTCCCGGCGTTTTCCATGGTCGGTCCGGGTTTTCATTGCCCGTTGCAGCAGTTTGGGCGAAAATGCCGTCCTTTCATTTTCCGGGGGCGTGGACCAGTCCTGGGCCCCTCCCAGCCTTGCCAAAATCACAGGAGTTGTTCATGCCCAGTCGTCGTGACCGAGCCAATGCCATTCGTGCCCTGAGCATGGATGCGGTGCAGAAAGCCAACAGTGGTCATCCGGGTGCGCCAATGGGCATGGCGGATATCGCCGAAGTGCTCTGGAGGGACTTCCTCAAGCACAACCCGGCCAACCCGCAATGGGCTGACCGCGACCGTTTCGTGCTGTCCAACGGCCACGGCTCCATGCTGATCTATTCCCTGCTGCACCTGACCGGCTATGACCTGACCATCGATGATCTGAAGAACTTCCGTCAGCTGCACAGCCGCACCCCCGGCCACCCGGAATACGGCTACACCGCCGGTGTGGAAACCACCACAGGTCCGCTGGGGCAGGGCATCGCCAACGCCGTGGGCTTTGCCCTGGCGGAGAAGATCATGGCCGCCCAGTTCAACCGCCCCGGGCACAACATCGTCGATCACGACACCTATGTGTTCCTCGGTGACGGCTGCATGATGGAAGGCATTTCCCATGAAGTCTGCTCGCTGGCCGGTACCCTGGGCCTGAGCAAGCTGACCGCCTTCTATGATGACAACGGCATTTCCATCGATGGTGAAGTGCATGGCTGGTTCACCGACGATACCCCCCGGCGCTTCGAGTCCTATGGCTGGCAGGTGATCCGCAACGTCAACGGCCACGATGCCGACGAGATCAGGCTGGCCATCGAGACTGCTCGCAAGAGCGACAGGCCGACCCTGATCTGCTGCAAGACCATCATCGGCTTCGGCTCGCCGAACAAGCAGGGCAAGGAATCCTCCCACGGCGCAGCCCTGGGTGAGGACGAGATCGCTCTGACCCGCGAGGCGCTGGGCTGGAAGCATGGTCCCTTCGAGATCCCCGAAGACATCTACGCCGAGTGGGACGCCCGCGAAGCCGGTGCCCGTGCCGAGCAGCAGTGGAACGAGAAGTTCGCTGCCTACCAGGCCGAATTCCCCGAGCTGGCTGCCGAGTTCAAGCGCCGCATGGCCGGTGAGCTGCCGGCGGACTTCGAGGAGAAGGCCAGTGCCTTCATCCGCGAGGTAGCGCAGAAGGGCGAGAACATCGCCAGCCGCAAGGCCAGCCAGAACTGCCTGAATTTCTTCGGTCCGCTGCTGCCCGAGCTGCTCGGTGGCTCCGCTGACCTGGCCGGTTCCAACCTGACCCTGTGGAGCGGCTGCAAGCCGGTGGTGGCCGAAGATGCCTCCGGCAACTACATGTACTACGGCGTGCGCGAGTTCGGCATGGCCGCCATCATGAACGGTGTCGCCCTGCACGGCGGTCTGATCCCCTATGGCGCCACCTTCCTGATGTTCATGGAGTACGCCCGCAATGCGGTGCGCATGTCGGCGCTGATGAAGCAGCGGGTCATCTATGTGTTCACCCACGACTCAATCGGTCTGGGCGAGGACGGCCCGACCCACCAGCCGGTCGAACAGCTGACCAGCCTGCGCACCACCCCCAATCTGGATACCTGGCGTCCGGCGGATACCGTCGAGTCGGCGGTGGCCTGGAAGCAGGCACTGCTGCGCAAGGATGGTCCCAGCGCACTGATCTTCTCCCGCCAGAACCTGCCGTGCCATGTGCGTGATGATGAAACCGAGGCGGCCATAGCCCGCGGCGGTTACATCCTCAAGGACTGCGCCGGCGAGCCCGAGCTGATCCTGATTGCCACCGGCTCCGAGGTCGGCCTGGCGATGCAGGCCTGGGAAAAACTCAACGAACAGGGTCGCCGCGTGCGCGTTGTATCCATGCCCTGCACCAGCGTGTTCGACCAGCAGGACGCCGAGTACCGCCAGGCCGTGCTGCCGCTGGAAGTGGGTGCGCGCATCGCCATCGAGGCGGCCCACGCCGACTATTGGTACAAGTACGTTGGTCTGGACGGCCGCATCATCGGCATGCACACCTACGGTGAGTCAGCGCCGGCAGGGGAGCTGTTCGAAGCCTTCGGCTTTACCCTGGACAATGTCCTGGCGGTGGCCGACGAGCTGCTCGAAGACGAGTGAACATGTCGCGCGGCAGGCCCTATCGCATCGCCCTGAATGGCTACGGCCGTATCGGCCGCTGTGTGTTGCGCGCCCTGCATGAGCGGGGTGGGCAGGACATGCAGATAGTGGCCCTCAACGATCTGGCCGATCAGGCCAGCGTCGAGTACCTGACCCGCTTCGACTCTACCCACGGGCGCTTTCCCGGTGAGGTGCGGGTCGACGGCGACTGCCTGCACATCAACGGCCACTGCGTGAAGGTGCTCTGTGCGTCCACCCCCGAAGCGGTGGACTGGGCGGCGCTGGATATCGACCTGCTGCTGGAATGCTCCGGGCAGTACACCCGCCGTGACGAGGGTGCCCGCTTCGTCGAAGCCGGTGTACCCCGTGTGCTGTTCTCCCAGCCGATGGCCAACGCCGAGGCGGTGGATGCCACCCTGGTCTACGGCGTCAACCACCACAGCCTGAATCCGCGCGCGCGGCTGATCTCCAATGCCTCCTGCACCACCAACGCCAGCGTGCCGGTGCTGCATCTGCTCAACCGCGAGCTGGGTCTGGAGCAGGTGTCCATCACCACCATCCACTCGGCGATGAACGACCAGCCGGTGATCGACGCCTACCACCATGCGGACCTGCGCCGCACCCGCTCGGCCTTCCAGTCGGTGATCCCGGTGTCCACCGGGCTGGCCCGGGGCATCGAGCGGCTGCTGCCGGAGCTGGTCGGGCGGGTGCAGGCCAAGGCCATGCGGGTGCCCACGGTCAACGTCTCGGCGCTGGACATCACCCTGCAGACCCGTCGTGACACCAGCGCCGAGGAAGTGAACCGGCTGCTGCAACAGGCGTCAGAGTCTGAGTATTCCGGCCTGCTGGGCTATACCGAGCTGCAGCACGCCAGCTGTGATTTCAACCATGATCCGCATTCCGCGATCATCGACGGCAGTCTGACCCGGGTCGCCGGCCCGCGCCTGGTCAACCTGCTGGTGTGGTTCGATAACGAATGGGGCTTTGCCAACCGCATGCTGGATGTGGCGCAGTACTGGCTGCAGCAGCTTGAGGGTGCGGCGGCCCGCGACTGAACAACAGTTAATTTCCAATCTCTGGACAAGGAGCACTACATGCCGGTACTGACCATGGAGGCACTCGACCTGAACGGGTTGCGGGTTCTGATTCGTGAAGATCTCAACGTCCCGGTCAAGAATGGCCAGGTCGCCAGCGATGCGCGCATCCTGGCCGCACTGCCGACCATCCGCCTGGCGCTGGAAAAGGGTGCAGCGGTCATGGTCTGCTCACACCTGGGTCGCCCGGAAGAGGGCGTGTTCAGTGAGGAGAACAGCCTGGCACCGGTCGCCGCGTACCTGAGCAAGGCGCTGGACCGTGACGTCCCGCTGGTGCGTGACTACCTCGGCGGCGTGCAGGTGCAGCCGGGCGAGCTGGTACTGCTGGAGAACGTGCGCTTCAACACCGGCGAGAAGAAGAACACCGATGAGCTGGCGCAGAAATACGCTGGCCTCTGTGATGTCTTCGTCATGGACGCCTTCGGTACCGCCCACCGTGCCCAGGCCTCCACCCACGGTGTAGCCAAATTCGCCGCCACCGCCTGCGCCGGCCCGCTGCTGGCAGCCGAGCTGGAGGCCCTGGCCCGGGCGCTGGACAAGCCGGCCAAGCCGATGGCCGCCATCGTTGCCGGCTCCAAGGTGTCGACCAAACTGGATGTGCTCAATGCCCTGTCCGAGAAGTGCGACCAGCTGATCGTCGGTGGCGGCATCGCCAATACCTTCCTTGCTGCGGCCGGTCTGCCGGTGGGCAAGTCCCTGTACGAGGCGGATCTGGTGGATACCGCCCGCGCCATCGCCGAAAAGGTCAGCGTACCCCTGCCGGTGGATGTGGTGGTGGCCAAGGCCTTTGCCGAGGACGCCGAGGCCACGGTCAAGGCGGTCGAGGATGTGGCCGCGGATGACATGATTCTGGATATCGGTCCGAAAACCGCTGAACAGTTCGCCCAGTTGCTCAAGTCCTCGGGTACCATCCTGTGGAACGGCCCGGTCGGGGTGTTCGAGTTCGACCAGTTCGGCGAAGGTACCCGCGCGCTGGCCGAGGCCATTGCCGAGAGCCCGGCGTTCTCCATTGCCGGCGGCGGCGATACCCTGGCAGCCATCGACAAGTACGGTGTGGCCGATCGCATTTCCTACATTTCCACCGGCGGTGGCGCCTTCCTCGAGTTCGTCGAGGGCAAGGTGCTGCCGGCGGTCGAGATACTGCAACAGCGCAGTAACTGAGCAACCGTTATCCTGCCCCGCGCGCGGGGCACTTGCAGCCACGGGCCTGCTGCGGCAGGCTACGCGGCAGTGAATTGAATACAGTTAACCGGAGAATATCACCATGGCTTTGATCAGCATGCGCCAGATGCTGGACCACGCCGCCGAGTTCGGCTACGGCGTCCCGGCCTTCAACGTCAATAACCTGGAACAGATGCGGGCCATCATGGAAGCGGCTGACAAGACCGACTCCCCGGTGATCGTGCAGGCCTCCGCCGGCGCCCGCAAGTACGCCGGTGCACCCTTCCTGCGCCACCTCATCCTGGCCGCCATCGAGGAGTTTCCGCATATCCCGGTGTGCATGCACCAGGACCACGGCACCAGCCCCGCCGTCTGCCAGCGCTCGATCCAGCTGGGCTTCTCCTCGGTGATGATGGATGGCTCGCTCGGCGAGGACGGCAAGACGCCGACCAGCTACGAGTACAACGTTGACGTAACCCGTCGCACCGTGGAAATGGCCCACGCCTGTGGTGTTTCCGTAGAGGGTGAACTGGGTTGCCTGGGCAGCCTGGAAACCGGCCAGGCCGGCGAGGAAGACGGCATCGGTGCCGAGGGTACCCTGGATCACAGCCAGATGCTGACCGACCCCGAGGAGGCCGCCGACTTCGTCAAGAAAACCAAGGTGGACGCGTTGGCCATCGCCATCGGCACCAGCCACGGCGCCTACAAGTTCACCCGCCCACCGACCGGCGACATCCTGGCCATCGACCGCATCAAGGCGATCCATGAGCGCATCCCCAACACCCACCTGGTGATGCACGGCTCCTCCTCGGTACCCCAGGAGTGGCTGGCGATCATCAACGAGTATGGCGGCGACATCAAGGAAACCTACGGCGTGCCGGTCGAGGAGATCGTCGAGGGCATCAAGTACGGCGTGCGCAAGGTCAATATCGATACCGACCTGCGTCTGGCGTCCACCGGGGCCATCCGTCGCTACATGGCGCAGCACCCCAGCGAGTTCGACCCGCGCAAGTTCTTCAGCGAAACCGTCAAGGCCATGCGCGATATCTGCATCGCCCGGTACGAAGCCTTCGGCACCGCCGGTAATGCTTCCAAGATCAAGCCGATCAGTCTGGAAGCCATGTACCAGCGTTACGAAAGCGGTGAGCTGGACCCCAAGGTCAACTGATCAGGGCGTTCCAGCCGGGGTTGGCGAGCGTCTGCTCGCCGAGCCCGCAGCATGCGCTGCTGGCGGCGTAACGCACCCGCCGGGACGGCCCGGGCTTGCCTTGAACCTCGAGCACCAGCTCGATGAACCTCGGAGCCCCGTGCCACCCGGAACAGAACACCAACGAGACCAAGCATGTCCCAAGCCGATAACGAAGCCGACGAGTCTTTCACCCACGAGAAGCTGCTGGAAGCGATCGAGAACCAGCTGGCCGACGGTTCGCCCGCCGCTGCCCAGGCCACGCTGAACAAGCTGACCCTGGTGGGTTATGAGCGCGCCGACAGTCTCGACCTGATGGCTCAGGTGCTGGCCTTTCATATCAACCAGATGCTGGAGCAGGACGCCCCCTTTGACCTCGAGGGCTATGAGCAGTCCCTGCGCAACCTGCCGGATCTGCCTGACAAGGACTGAACGATGTCACCCATAGCGATACTGCGCATCATCGCCTTCTATCTGCTGGCGGTTGTGGTGGCGACCATTCTGGGCGGCCTGGTGCAGGCCCAGATCGAGATCGCCGCCCTGGCCGAGACACCCCTTGACCTGAACGAGCGCGTGGCGGCCGGCTGGCCGGCGCTGCTCGGCCTGCTGCCGATCCTGGCGGCCATACTGGCCGTCACCCTGCTGATAACCCTGCCGATTGCCGAAGCGCTGGCGCGGATCTTCCGTCCCTGGCGCTGGCTGCTGTTCGCGCTGGCCGGGGCAGGGGGTATCTGGGCGGCTTACAAGCTGCTGCCGGCACTGCCGCTGACGCTGCCGAGCCTCACCACCCCGGCAGGTGGATGGCAGTGGCTGGCCCTCTGCGTGGCGGTGGCCATCGGCAGCTGGCTGTTCGGCCAACTGACCCGCCCCAAGGCCAAGCGCGGCCTGCGCGTACTGGGCTGAGATGGGTGTGCCGGGTTACATCCCGGCCACCCGGGGTGGCGGCGAGCACTCCAGGGAGGGACGAGCACCAGCGCGTGCGCGGTGTTGGGTCGGCAGCGCATGCGCTGCGTGTCAGTCCGCTCATCGAGCTGGTGCTCGAGATTTCCCAGAGGGAAGCCTGGAAAACCTACGCTGCGCCACGCCTTACAGCAACCGCACCTTGAACCGGCGGCCCTTGATCTTCCCCTGTTCCAGCCGCTCCAGCGCGGTCTGGGCCAGATCCCAGCGCACCGCTACCAGCGCCTGGAAATCACTGATACTGATCTTGCCGATGGCATCGCCGGGCAGTCCCGCCTCTCCGGTCAGGGCGCCGAGCAGGTCGCCGGGGCGAACCTTGTCCTTGCGTCCACCGGCCACCGCCAGGGTGCGCATGGGCGGCAGCAGGGGTTTGTCCAGATGCTCCGGCAGCCGGTCCAGTGAAGCCCAGTTCAGCGGCTCACCCAGGGCTTCCTCGATACGCCGGGCTCGTCCCTGTTCAGCCGGGGTAACCAGGCTCAGGGCCAGCCCCGGCTGACCGGCGCGGCCACTGCGACCGATGCGGTGGGTATGCACCGCCGGGTCCGGTGACAGTTCGGCGTTGATCACCGCCGCCACCCCCTCGATATCGATGCCCCGGGCTGCCACGTCGGTGGCCACCAGCACGCTGCAGCTCTGGTTGGCGAACAGGGCCAGTACCTGATCCCGTTCACGCTGTTCCATATCGCCGTGCAGGGCCAGGGCGCTGACCCGGTTGCCATTGAGCAGTTGCTGCAGTTGCTGGCACTGCTGGCGGGTCTGACAGAACACCATGCAGGGCTGCGGCCGTTCGGCCGCCAGCAGGCGCAGCACCGCCGGCAGACGCTGTTCGGCGCTGACCTCATAAAAGCGCTGGCTGATGGGGTTCCTGACCTCGGTTTCCTCGATCACCACCTGCTGCGGGTTGCGCATGAAGCGCCCGGCCAGACCTTCGATCCCCGGTGGATAGGTGGCGGAGAACAGCAGGGTCTGACGCCGGCTCGGGGTGCACTCGATGATCTCGCTGATGACCTCGATGAACCCCATGTCGAGCATGCGGTCGGCCTCATCCAGTACCAGACAGTTGAGTCGATCCAGCTTCAGCGTGCCGCGCTGCAGGTGGTCGCGTACCCGCCCCGGGGTGCCGACAATGATGTGCGCGCCCTGCTCCAGGGAGGCGGCCTGTGGACCGAAGGGGGTGCCGCCGGCCAGGGTCAGGATCTTGATGTTGCCGGTGCCCCTGGCCAGTGCCCGCAGGGCGTCAGCGGTCTGCCCGGCCAGCTCCCGGGTGGGGCTGAGCACCAGGGCCTGACAGCCGAGGAAGGCGGGATTCAGCGGCGCCAGCAGGCCGATGCCGAAGGCGGCGGTCTTGCCGCTGCCGGTGCGTGCCCGGGCAATGAGATCCTCACCGCCGAGGATGACCGGCAGTGCCGCGCGCTGGATCGGGGTCATCTGCTGATAGCCCAGCTGCTGGATGCTGTCGAGCAGAGGGGCGGGCAGCGGCAGTGTGGAAAAGTCGGAATGGCTCACGTCATTGACCTGCAGGGAAGGGGCGGGGAGTGTAGCAGATGCGCCCGCCCGATGGGCGGGCGCCGGTCGCCCCGGCGCGGCAGCCTTCCGGCTCAGCCGCGGGTACCCAGCGCCGCGCGCAGTTCGGCGATACGCTGATCCTTGGCATCCCAGATGCTGTTGACCCAGTTCTGGAAGTACTCGCGGAACTGCGGATCCTCGCTGTAATCGCCATGGAAGAGGTCGGCCGGCAGCGTCTGCGAGCGGATGTCCACCAGCACATAGGGTAC
Source organism: Halopseudomonas formosensis (assembly GCF_900115905.1). Lineage (GTDB taxonomy): Bacteria > Pseudomonadota > Gammaproteobacteria > Pseudomonadales > Pseudomonadaceae > Halopseudomonas > Halopseudomonas formosensis. The sequence continues at coordinate 125,115 of NZ_FOYD01000006.1, read as the reverse complement.
CCGACCGCTGATCAGGGCCCAGAAGCCCGGCGGCGTCTGCTCCGGATAGACGATGGTCACATCCAGCAGCGAACGCATTTGCTCGCCCAGCGCGGCGGTGACAAAGGCAATGCCACCGGACTTGGGCCGCAGCAGGTGGCGGTAAGGGGATTGCTGGGCGGCATGCTTGGCCGGGGTGAAGCGGGTGCCTTCCAGGAAGTTGACCACGGTCACCGGCAGGTGGCGGAACTTCTCGCAGGCGCGGCGGGTGATTTCCAGATCCTTGCCCCGGTCCTCGGGATGGCGTTCCAGGTGCGCCTTGCTGTAGCGCTTCATGAAGGGGTAATCCAGCGCCCAGAAGGCCAGCCCGAGAAAGGGCGCCCAGATCAGCTCCTTTTTCAGGAAGAACTTGAAATAGGGCGTCTTGCGGTTGAAGGACTGCACCAGTGCCGGTATGTCCACCCAGGACTGATGGTTGCTGATCACCAGGTAGGAATGGTCGCTGTACAGGGGAGTATCGCAGCGGATGTCCCAGACCGTCGGCAGCATCAGGCGGAAGATGGCCTTGTTGGTCTCGGCCCAGGTTTCGGCAATCCACATGACCCAGCGTGAACTCCAGCGGCGGAAACCCTGGTGGGGAATCACTACCTTGAGCACCGCAAGCACCATCATCGGGCCGATCCCGATCAGGGTATTGAGCAGGACCAGCAGGCTGGTCAGGGTTCCGGTCAACCAGTGGGGCATGGTGTGTTATTCCTCGACGGTCAGAAACGAGGCCAAGCATAGCGGCTTTGGGCGTTACTGTGGCAGGGGTCACGATTCACTCGGACAGGGTATTGCCTGCGACCGCCTGACGGGCAAGGATGGGGCTGAACCCGTACCGGATTGCCGACCCATGCTGCCTACCAGTTCCCCTCTGCCAGCGCAGCCGGCCCTGATCGACCGACTGCAGGCTGGGTACCGATCGCTGCTGCTGCGTCTGCTGCTGGCCGCACTCAGCGGTCTGATGCTCTGTGTGCCCTGGCTGAACAATCAGCTGTTCTGGAGCGGATGGCTGGGCTGGGTGCCGCTGCTCTATGCCCTGCGGGGGGCCGGCCCGGGCATGGGACTGCTGCTGGGCTGGGTTGCCGGCACCCTGTGTTTTGCCGGGGGCAGCTACTGGCTGGCCCAGTTCATGATCAACCTCAAGCAGGTCAACCCCGGCCTGAGCCTGGTGCTGGCGGCGCTGTTCTGGAGCTACCTGGGGTTGACCCTGGGCCTGACCAGCATGCTCTATCGCTGGCTGGTGCGCCGGCTGGGTGGCTGGGAGCTGCTGGCCTTCCCGCTGTCGCTGGTGGTGGTGATGGCGTTCTATCCGATGCTGTTCAAGACCCACTTTGCCGATGGTCAGGTGCAGTTTCTGCCGGCGCTGCAGGCGGTGGAATGGACCGGCGCCGCCGGCCTGGACGCGGTAATGGCGCTGTTCGCGGTGCTGCTGTACCGGATGCTGACCCGGGATGGGCCACGGTCGGCGATGGCCAACCGCATCGCCTGGATCGCCCTGCTGCTGTGGCTCGGCTACGGCGTCATCAGTCTGCAGGACTGGGATCGGCGGATGCATGACTGGGAAACGCTGCGCATCGGGCTGGTCCAGCCCAATGACCCCATCACCCTGGATATTCCCCCTCCGGCGCCTGGCTTCACCCGGGAGTTTCCCCAGGAGATGGAAGCGACCCGGCGGCTGATCGAGGCGGGCGCCCAGTGGGTGGCCTGGCCGGAGGCCCGTTACAAGGGCTATTTCGACACCTACAGCGTACGCCAGGCCTATGCCCGGGAGGTGTCTCGCCGGGGGGTGCCGCTGATCTTCCATGATGTCGAGCGCCAGTGGCAGGGCAGCGAGCGAATCAGCTACAACACGGTGGCGCTGCTGGATGCCGAGGGTGAGCTGGCGGCCCGATACCGCAAGATGCTGCGCATGCCCTTCGGCGAGTATCTGCCGCCGCCCTGGTCATGGTCCTGGCTGCGCCCGATCAATGACCGGGTGTTCGGCGAGTTCCTGCGGCCCCTGGGTGCCGGGGAGGCCCATGTGGAATTTCCGGCGGCAGGCATGAGGGTCATGCCCATGGTCTGCTACGAGGCGGCCTTTGCCGACTTCGTAGCCGCTGCGGTAGGTGCCGACGGTGCCGGCAAGATGCTGCTGTTCCTGTCCCAGGACAACTGGTTCGGTGAGAGCACTCAGCCCCGGCACCACGCCAACATGTCGATCCTGCGCGCGGTGGAGAACCGCCTGCCGATGGCCCATCTGATCAACAATGGCCCCTCGGTGGTGGCTGCACCCCATGGGCGGATTCTCGGTGAGGGCCAGGCCTTCAATGCGGACGAGCTGCTGGTGCGGGTGCCCTTCGATGCGGCCTCCGGTGGCAGCTTCTTCAGTCGTCATCCGCGGCTTTTCATCCATGGGGCGACCTGCCTGCTGGGACTGCTGATTCTGGGGGCGCTCTGGCGCAGCCGGTCTCAGACTGCCAGTCCGGCACTGTAGCCGGATGACCAGGCCCACTGGAAATTGAACCCGCCCAGGTGACCGGTGACGTCCAGCACTTCGCCGATGAAGTAGAGCCCGGGGCAGTCACGGGCTTCCATGGTGCGCGAACTGATGGCGGCGGTATCCACGCCACCCAGGGTCACCTCGGCGGTACGGTAGCCTTCGGTGGCCGAAGGCTTGATGACCCAACCATTGAGCTGGCCGGCGATGTGCAGCAACTGGCGGTCACTGAACTCGGCCAGGGGTTTGTCCGCCGCCTCCGGCCACCAGAGCTGTTGCAGCTCGGTGACCAGGGCTCGTCCCAGCTTCTCGGCAAGTACCGTCCTGAGCAGCTGGCGGGCCTGCAGCTGCTTGGCTTCCCGCAGCCACTGGGCAGCGTCGATCCCGGGCAGCAGATCCAGGGTCAGGCTGTCGCCGGGGTGCCAGTAGCTGGAGATCTGCAGAATGGCCGGACCACTTATTCCCCGGTGGGTGAACAGCATGTTCTCGGTGAAGCTCTGGCCGTTGCAGCTGGCTTCGACTTCCAGCGCCAGCCCGGACAGGCGTTCGCAGAGACCCTTCATGCTGTCACTGAACATGAAGGGCACCAATCCGGCGCGTCGCGGCGTCACCGACAGACCGAACTGCTCGGCAATCTGGTAGCCGATACCGCTGCCGCCGAGGGTGGGAATGGACAGGGCGCCGCTGGCCACCACCAGCGAGTGGCACTCGATGCGCAGCGGTTGCTGGCCCTGGCGCAGCTCAAGACGGTAGCGAAGGTGCTGCGAATCCAGTGCGCTGACCTGCAGCAGTTCGCAATGGGTACGGATCTCCACGCCGGCAGCGGCACATTCGTCCAGCAGCATGTTGAGCACATCCCGTGCCGAATGCCGGCAGAACAGCTGGGAATGCCGGCGCTCTTCGTATTCGACGGCGTGGCGTTCGATCAGGCTGATGAAGTCCCACTGGGTGTAGCGCTTGAGCGCTGCCTTGCAGAAGTGCGGGTTGGCCGATATGAAGTTGTCCGCTTCGACCTGGTAGTTGGTGAAGTTGCAGCGCCCGCCACCGGACATGAGAATCTTCTTGCCGGGCTTGTTGGCCTTTTCCAGTACCAGTACCCGCCGGCCGCGCTGACCGGCGGTGGCGGCGCACATCAGGCCGGAGGCGCCGGCGCCGATGATGACAACATCGAAACTCAGAGTGGGGGCGTGCACGGGCAGGTCCGTATCGTTACATGGAAACGGGCGCCGCCTTGGTTGCGGCACCGGCGCGCAATGGTAGCACGCCGGTGCCTGTCAGATGCCTACTTGAGCAGTGCCTTGCGTCGCCAGGCCGGCAGGGGCTGATGGCGGTTGATCCGGCACAGCGGATCATCCTGAGCGGCAAAGGGGCGGCACCACCAGAAGGTGGAGTTGCCGCTCGGGTTGTGATGGGGACCGGGGTTGGGTTTCCACATGATCGGGCTCCTGTTCAACGGTTGATTTTCTCGACCGGCATGAGGATCAGGTCATACAGACGCCAGTCCAGCTCGCGGGACAGCGGCAGCTTCATGCGCCCGAGAATGATCGGCGGAATCATGGAGTACACCAGGGCCAGGATCATCACCCAGCCACCCCAGATCGGATAGGCCTCGCCGAACAGCTGGAAGTGGCCGATGCTGGGCCTTTCCTGGCGCAGCAGCGAGCTTGCCGAATCGATCAGCATGAATAGGCCGAACAGGACTATGGCCATGGCGGCGGCAAGGAAGGCCAGCAGGATGGCGCGACTGTAGCCGTAAGGGTGCTGCTCGTCCGGAGGCTGCTTGCGCATGCGCATGGCCAGCAGGAAGACCACCGGCGGCACCAGGGCCAGCAGATCCTCGAGCAGGGCCATCTTCATGGTCTGGGAAGAACCCATGCTCAGGTACATCACCAGCACTATGCTGAGCACGAAGCCCAGCGAGATCCACTCGAGGCGGATCGCCTTGTGCAGCAGGGCTTCCCGGTCTGCGGGCAGCCGATAACCCTGACGTACCCTCATGGCTGGCCGGCGGCTCGCAGCGTGGGCAGGTAGTGTTCCGGGTCCTGGCGGGTGAACAGGAAACGCTCCAGCGTCAGGAGCAGGGCATTCTCGCCGGGCGCCGTGAGGATGACATGTTCACCCAGTGTGCCCTGCTGGTTGCGTTCGTTGAAATAGATAAAGGTCTGGCCGACCTCGGCGCGCCAGGGGTGGGTGGCGGAGAAACCACCGATCAGCAGGTCCAGTTCATGTCGACGCAGGGACTCCACCAACTGCTCGACCCCGCGATGATGCCATTGGATATCCAGATCCTGACGCTCGGCGAACTCGCGCACCAGTTCACTTTCCAGGCCGACCGGCGCCGCCGGGTCCGGCACTTCAACCCAGGGTGGGTTGGCCACCACACCGACACGCAGGGCGCCCCGTTCCCGGGCCGCGGTCAGGGAACGTTCGGGATCTGCGGGCCATTGGCAGCCGGTGAGCATCATGGTCAGGGCCAGGACCGTGGTGAGCGGCCTGAAGAAGCCGTCAGTCAGGGAATGCAGCATCATCGTCAGCACCTCGAATGGGTATCAGTTCTGACTGGATAAACGACGCGGGAGTTCAGACCGGATTTTCCGCTGGGCGGGGAGTGGAAAATACTCCAGCGCAGCGGGCAACTGACGTAGAATGACGGCTTTTCAATCAAACGGGACCGCCGGATGGGACGCGCTTATCAGAACCGCAAGGAATCCATGGCCAAGACGGCCGACGCCAAGACCAAGCTCTACAGCAAATACGCACGGGAAATCTATGTCTGTGCCAAGTCCGGCGGTGTCGACCCCGCAGGCAACCTGTCCCTGCGTGGCCTGATCGAGCGGGCCAAGAAGGATCAGGTGCCGGCCCACGTGATCGACAAGGCCATCGACAAGGCCAAGGGCGGCGGTGGTGAGGATTTCTCGGTGGCGCGTTATGAGGGTTTTGGCCCGGGTAACTGCATCGTGATTGTCGAGTGCCTGACCGATAACCCCAACCGCACCATTGCCGATGTGCGCCACTGTTTCACCAAGACCAAGTGCAAGATGGGCACCCCCGGCAGCGTCAGCCACATGTTCGACCACTGCGCTATCCTGGCCTTCAAGGGCGACGACGAGGAAGCCGTGCTCGAGGCGCTGATGATGGCTGATGTGGATGTCACCGACATCGAGAACGAGGATGGCCTGATCACCGTTTTCACTCCCAACACCGAATATGCCAAGGCCCGCCAGGCGCTGACCGAGGCCCTGGGTGAGGTGGAGTTCGAGGTCGACGAGATCCAGTTCCTGCCCCAGACCTTCACCGCCATCGGCGAGGAGGATCGACCCATGTTCGACCGCTTCCTCGACATGCTCAATGATCTGGATGACGTGCAGAACGTCTACCACAACGCCGAGCTATAGGTCGCTCAGGCGCAGCTCGCTGCGCTCGACCTCCACGAAGCCCTGACCCGCCAGATAATCCCAGCGGGTCAGGCAGCAGCGCCGCGGCCCGCCGGCGTCGTATTCGATCAGATTCACCGAGTTGGGCACGGCGCCGCGGGTACGCGTCGAGAGTCCCGTGCCCGCCTGCACTGCCCAGCCGCGCCGCTCGGGCTGGCTGCCCTGCAGCGGTACCAGATAGGGCAGGTGGATGTGTCCACCCAGCAGCAGATCCGCCCCGGCATCCACCCACTCCGGTACTGCCCGCTCCCGACCGATCAGCAAGTTGCTCAGGTCCGACTCTTCTATGGCACGAACCGGATGGTGCAGCATCACTATGCGCAGCTGTCCGGGTGCGGCCTGTTGCAGGCGCCGGCTCACCCGCTGCACCTGGGCGGCGGACACCTGACCGTCCTTGTGTCGCGCTGGCCGAGTACTGTTGACGCCGATCACCAACAGCCGTGGCGTGTCCAGCACGGGCTCCAGATCCTGCCCGAACGCCTGGCGGTAGTTGCCGTAGGGATTGAACAGACGTGCCGCCAGATTGAACAGCGGCAGATCGTGATTGCCGGGCACGGCCATCACCGGGGCGCCGAGACGCCGCACGAAAGCCTGGGCGGCGGCGAACTGGCCGCGCCGCGCCCGCTGGGTGATGTCGCCGCTGAGCAGGCAGTGATCCGGCCGCAGTTGCTGCTCCAGTTGCAGCAGGGCCTGAACCACTCCGGGATCCTCGGTGCCGAAGTGCAGATCTGACAGGTGCAGCAGACGGGTCATGGATGCTCCGGTGTGGGGGCGCTGCGCGGAATGAGCAGCGGCAGCACATGCGGGGCAATGCGGAAGGTCAGGGGCGTGCGCATGCGCAGTATCTCGCCATCCACCGCCACCTTGACCATCCGCGGCCGGGCGTTGGGGCGCACCGTCAGGTTTTCGAAACCGAAGCTGATGACATTCTCCGCTTCACCCATGCGGCTGAGCAGGCCCTGCAACAGCAGCAGGTAGAGCGCGCCGGTGCCCACCGGTCTGGAGGCCAGGGCCACCAGATGGTCGCGGTTGTCCGGCAGCGCCGGATCCACACCTATGTGCTTGAGCTGCAGGGCGTTGTTGCAGACCACCAGGGTCGGCGTGCGCAGGCGCTCGTGGCGGCCGCCATGCTCCAGGGTGATGTCGAGCTGGCGATGGGCCCGCGCCAGGGTGACCAGGGCGGCGACCAGGGCGATCCAGCGGCTGCGACCGTAGCGCTGCTTGTACTCCTCGCGGTCCTCCAGCAGTTGCGGATAGAGGCCGAGACTGGCATTGACCAGAAAATAGCGTCCGTTGATCTGACCCAGACTGATGTGTTCCAGACGGGCGTTGAGCAGGTCGTGCATCGCCTGGCCGGTGTCCTGGGAAATGCCATGGGCGCGGCCGAAATAGTTGAAGGTCCCCTGGGGCAGGACGCCGAAGGGCACGCCCTGGCCCACCACCGCCTGACACACCGCATTCAGGGTGCCGTCGCCACCGACGGCCACCACTATGCCGCCCTGTTCACGGGCCAGGGTCACGGCCTTCCGTGCGGCGCTGTTCAGGTCGGCGCCGCGCTCCATCACCAGCAGCTCGCAGCGGCGCCCGGCCTCGGCACAGGCTGTCCGTATGGCCTGGCGTGTGGCCTCGCTATCCTGCTTGCCGGAGCGGCTGTTCATGACCAGGAACAGGGGTTCGCAGCCGGTCAGCTGGACCGCCGCGGCAGGGGTTTCGGGAACGGCTGTATGCAAGCAAAGCTCCTTCCGGTATCGGGCCGGTATTTCAACGTAATTGACTGTCCTTGCTGCCGCGGCGGTTGTAACCGGCGGACTGGCGCTGGTCGGCATCATGCTCGGTCTGGCAGGGTACGCACAGGCGCACCCCGGGCAGTGCCTCGCGTCTGGCCTGCGGAATAGGGTCGCCGCATTCCTCGCAGTGGGTCAGGCTCGGCCCTGCCGGCAACTGGCTGCGTGCCCTGTCCACCGCATCCTGGATGCTGTCTTCTATCTGTTCCTGAACGGCACCGTCCTGCGCCCAACCTGTGGCCATGTCGTTCTCCTCAGGGGTTGTACATGAGTTCGTAGTACTGGTGTGCCAGCCGGTCGGAGTCGAAGCGGGGCTGTACATCGCGCATGCCCTGTTTCATCAGCTGCAACCAGCGTCCAGGTTGATCGTAGTACATGGGCAGGGCCCGGTTCTCGAGCAACTCCATCAGCTGCAGGGCGTCCTCGGCGCGCTGGGCCTCGACATCCCCGGTCGGATCGGCCGGCGGTATCAGCAGACAGTTGTGCCCGTCCACGGCGAACTCCGGTACCCAGCCGTCGCAGATGGTCAGGTTGACCGCACCGTTCATGGCGGCAGTCATGCCACTGGTGCCCGAGGCCTCGCGCAGCCGTTGCGGCGTGTTCAGCCAGATATCCGCACCCTGTTTGAGCAAGCGCGACAGGCGGATCTCGTAGCCGGTGAGCACCGCGATCCGGGGATGGCGCCAGGTCAGATGCACCAGCTGGTCGAACATGTCCACGGCGGTCTGATCGAAGGGGAAGGGCTTGCCCGCCCAGATGATCTGAACCGGTCGATCCTGCTGCTCCAGCAGCCGATTGAAGCGATAGAGGTCGTGCAGCAGCAGGTCGGCACGCTTGTAGGCGGCAAAACGGCGGGCCCATACCAGGGTCAGCGTCTGTGGGTCGAAAAGCTTGCCGGTCTGATCGGCCACCTCCTCGAACAGCGCCCGCTTCATGGCCTGCTTGCGTGCCACCAGCGCCGCATCGTCATCGGTGTCCAGCGCCTGGCGCAGCTGCGGGTCCTGCCAGAAACGGGCGTTCTGGGCATTGGTAATGCCGATGATCGGGCAGGTCCCGGCATTGTCGCTCCACATATCCCGGGCCACCTGCGCGTGCAACCGGGACACGCCGTTGGCCCGTGCGGCCAGGCGCAGGGCGGCCAGAGTGTGGCTGAACAGGGCGCCATCGGTCCCGGTAGCCTGCCTGACGGTCTCCAGCGGCAGGCCGGCGAAGTAGCCCATGCTGTGCAGGAACTGCGGGTCGCTTTCCTCGTTGCCCGCCTTCTCCGGGGTGTGGGTAGTGAATACCACGCGTCGGCGGACCTCAGCCACATCACCGAGTCTGGCCAGCAGATGGAAGGCCAGGGGCAGCGCATGCGCCTCGTTGAGGTGGTGAATGGCCGCGCCACCGAGCTGTTCAACCACCTGGGCACCGCCGATGCCAAGAACTATGCTCTGGGCCACCCGGGTTGCCGGTTCCGTGTCATACAGGCGGTGGGTGATGGTGCGGGCGAGGTAGTCGTTTTCCGGAATATCGGTGGTCAGCAGATAGACGGGGGCAGTGCCGAAGGTCTCCGGCGCCAGACGCAGTACCCGGATATGTACCGGATGACCATTGACGCTGACCTGGGCACGCAGATCCGTTGGCTGCAGGAAGGGGTAGTACTTCCTGATGAACTGCACCCGCATGCACTGATCGTCCTGGCGTACCTGGTCGTAGTAACCGTACTTCCAGAGGATGCCGATGCCAATCAGGTTCTGCTGCAGATCGTGGGCGCTACGCATGTGCGAGCCGGCCAGAAAGCCCAGCCCGCCGGCGTAGATCTTCAACGCCTGATCGATGGCGTACTCCATCGAGAAGTAGGCCACGGCCTTGCGGTAGCGCGGATCGGGCTCCCAGGGGAGCGGTCGGGGTGAATCCATGAGGCGTGCCCTTGAGCGGTTGCCACGGGGTTACCTCTTACAGACAACGGAGAAGGGCATGGGTGCCGCTGACACCGTCGGGATGTCGAACACCCGCTCGACGACGGGGTCTCTGCCGCCTGAGGCTGTGCAGGCGCAGCGCGGGTGCGCTGCACCCCGGGCAACAGGCGACGGGGCGTGCGCCCGCGGGCCGCGATCGGACTTGCCGACCCGATAGGCGCGAAGCCTGTTCAGGAATGCTGTTGGCTCTTGAGCTTGTCGCTTTCCAGCGCTGCGGGCGTGCTGTCACCCTCGTTGACGGCCTTGCGGAAGCCGCTGATGGCGCTGCCGACATCCGAACCCAGGCCGCGCAGGCGCTTGGTGCCGAACAGCAGCACCACGATCAGCAGAATGATTGCCAGTTGCCAGATACTGATACCCATCATCTCGTTGAACTCCTCGGTACCGACCTCAGTGGCCGGTGTGACTGTGTGGATCCATCGGCTGGGAGTGCATGTCATGCCCCATACCGCCGTGCTGCGCAGCTGCGGCCTGCTGCAGGAACTGCTCGTCGATGTCGCTGAAGGCTACTACCCGTGCGCCCTGGTGTCGGGCGGCCAGTGCCTCGGCGGCCTCGCGCTCGGCAAAGGAGGCCAGCGATGCGCCCATGGCGCCTTCCAGCCCGGTGCCGGTGACGTACCAGGCCTGGGTGGCATCGACCAGGTACGCGTCATCGGGCTGGCCCCAGTGGCTGCGACCCATGTCATGGACGTAGAGGCGCAGCTGCAGGATACGGTTCTCCGGTTGCAGCCACCAGCTGAGCATTTCCGCAGTGGAGCAGAACTTCCGCACCCCGTCGCGGGCTACTGCCTGTCCCTTGGGCCCGGGGAAATCCATCACCACCATGCCGCACACATGGCATTCGTCCTCGCTGTGGAAGGCCACCGGGTCCAGGGATACCTCGGCCTCTTCCCGGTCGCCGCAACCGGCCAGGCCCAGCAGCACTGCCAGGATCAGCCCCAGGGGAAGGTTGTATCGCAGTTTCATGACAGTTTTCCTCTTTCCTTGAAATCAGGCAGCCCGACGGCGGAAGGCCGCCCAGGCCAGCAACAGGGCGGCGCCGGCCCAGCCCAGCAGACCGGCCCAGAGCACGGCGCCGTGCACGGGCAGATCCTCGGCCAGCGACAGCACGCCGATGGCGTTGCCGCCGTCGAAGCCGCCGAGGTTGATCAGCCGGTAGATGTCGGTGGGGTTGAGCAGCAGCAGCCAGGGCAGCAGTTCGGGGTTGAACTTGCCTTCACTGAACACCAGCAGGGCCAGCAGCACCAGATCGAATACCAGCACGAAGAGGAACCAGACCCCCAGGGCCAGTCCGGCGGCACTGGACTTCTCGCTGACCAGGCTGCTGAGCAGGTAGGCCAGGGCGAGGAAGGCCCAGCCCAGCAACGTGGAGGACAGCATGAAGCGGCCGAAGGCCCAGACCAGCAGGTTCAGCTCGATATCCTCGACCAGGGCGCCGATGGCGACTGCCGCGCAGCCGAAACCGATGAGTACCGCCAGCGCCAGGATCAGGCCGTGACCGACGAACTTGCCGAGCAGTATCTGCCCGCGGCTGATGGGGTAGGTCATCAGCAGCATCAGGGTGCCGCCTTCGTCCTCACCGACGATGGCATCGTAGGCCAGCAGCAGGGCGATCAGCGGCATCAGGAAGGTGGCCAGGCTGGCCAGACTGGCGACGGTGGCAGGAATCGAAGTGAAGCCCAGCTGCCCTGACGCCGCCGCGCCGAGCCAGGCGATACCCACCGCCAGTACCGCAAACAGCACACTGATGGCCAGCAACCAGCGGTTGCGCAGGCCGTCGCTGAGTTCCTTGCGCGCAATGTTCCATACCTGGTTCATGCCTTGTCCTCCGCCGCACGCGCGCGGCTGGCGCGTTCGGTGTAAAAGCGGTACAGATCCTCCAGCGAGGGCTGCAGTATGTCGATATCGCCGGGCTGGTCCCGGTCCAGCAGCTGACGCAGCAGGCTCATCTTGGTGGCGGCGCTGCCGGTCAGCTCTATGCCGTCGCCCCCCAGCGGCCGCGCGTTGCCATTGAGCGAACTGAAGCTCTGCAGTACCTGCTCGCGTTGCTTGAGGCCGGTAGCGCGGATGCGCGAGGGCAGACCGGCGCCGGTGCGCAGGCTGGTCAGGGTGCCCACGGCTTCCAGCTGGCCGCCGGCCAGGATCGCCGCCCGGTTGATATGGGCTTCCACCCCCGGCAGCACGTGGGAGCAGAGGATGACGCTGGTGCCCTGCTGGCGCAGCTGATCAATAAGCAGATAGAGATCCTGGGTGGCGATGGGGTCGAGGCCCACGGTGGGCTCGTCCAGCAGCAGCAGGCGAGGCTCGCCGAGCAGGGCCTGGGCCAGACCCAGGCGCTGGCGCATGCCCTTGGAGTAGGTCTTCACCCGGCGATCGGCGGCGTGGGCCAGCCCCACCTGTTCCAGCAGCTGGTCGGCCTGCTGCCGCGCCGCACCCTTGATGCGGGCGAAGTGGTGCAGAGTCTCGCGGCCGGTCAGCTGCGGATAGAACATGACGTTCTCCTGCAGATAGCCCATGCGGCGGCGGACATCGGCATCATTCGGCGCCTGACCCAGCACCCGCAGCTGCCCTTCGCTGGGGGTGAGCAGGCCGAGGATGAGTTTCATGGTGGTGGTCTTGCCGGCGCCGTTGTGACCGAACAGCCCCAGCACCTCACCTTCCTCCAGATGAAGGTCGAGTTGGCGCAACGCGGTCATCTTGCCGTAACGCAGACTGACGCCCTGGATATCAACGGCATTCATCAGCGGGTTTCCTGTGTAGGTTGAATCAGATGGGTGGTGGGCATCCGCATCAGGGGGTGGCTGTCCTGCACGCCCTGCATCCTGATGACCGGGAAGGCCCGCTGCACCCAGCGCAGCACCTGGATGGCCGGACTGTTCATCAGCAGGCGCACCTGGGGATACATCCACAGCAGGCGGTCAACGTTGTCATTGGGTTCGTAGGGCACATCGCCGAGCCCGTCGTCGTTGCGATCCCAGCCCAGATAATCGCTCCAGAAATTGCCGCGGCCCTCCACCGACCACTCCTGGGTGCGGGTGGCCACGTACTTCACCTGCTGCTCGTTGCCGGCAAAGGTGTTGCTGCTGATCCTGTTGTTCTCCGAACCGGCGGTCAGGTGAATGCCCAGGTTGCTGCGTTCGAAGTGGTTGTTGGCGATGGTGTTGAACAGCGAGTTGTAGATGAACAGGGCCTTGCCTTCGCCGCCCTTGATCATGCTGTCATCACCGGTCTGCCCCCGCTGCACGTTGGAGACGAAGTTGTCGGTGATGGTCGAGTAGGTGATGAAGTTCATCAGGATGCCGTAGTTGCGGTCATCTTCGGAGCGGTTGTGCTCGACCGTCAGCATGCGGCTCTGCATCAGCGCATAGCCGGTACGGGTACGGCGGGTGGTGTTGCCGATTACCCGGTTGCTCTGGGAGAACATGTAGTGGATGCCGAAGCGCAGGTCCTCCATCAGGTTGCCCTGAATCAGGTTGTTGTTCGAGTTGCCCAGATAGATGCCGTCGCGGGTATGGCGCACCCGGTTGTTGAGCACCCTGGCTTCATTGGTATTGATCAGGTGGATGCCGTTGCCTCGGTCCTGGGAGCGGTAATCGGTGTCGCCCTCGACCTGGTTGTTCTCCACCACCAGATTGCGGGTGCCGTCCGACCAGATGCCGAAGCCGGGGCCGCGCAGCCGGTTGCCCTGCAGGGTCACGTCGGTGGCGCTGGGCTCGACGAAGATGCCGGCGTTCATCTCGGTCAGGTTGGAGCCCCAGTTGCGCAGGGTGCAGCCTTCGATGGTGACGCCCGGCGCCCGTATGGTCAGCAGGTTGTCATGGCCACCGCCATCGAGCACCGCCTCCGGCGCGCAGCGCAGGTGAATCGGGGTCTCCAGTACAAAGTTGCCGGTATGGGTGCCGGCGGGCAGAACGGAAATCTCGCCATCAGCCTGCAGCGGCAGGCTGTCGATGGGCAGGGGTGAGGCCTGGGCGTTCGCCCAGAGGCCACAGGCGATCACAAGTGCCGCAAGGTGCCGGCCTGTAGCCAGATGCGTGAACAATGCTGCATTCCTTCATGCCGGTTGAGTGGATCGGGGATGGTGCAATCCGGGCGCGGCCAGCGCGCCCGGATCCCAGGCTTATGCCGGCTCGACCAGCATGCGACCGCACATTTCCATGTGCAGCGCGTGGCAGAACCAGCTGCAGTAGTACCAGAAGACACCGGGCTTGTCGGCCGTGAAGGTGATCGACGAGGTCTGCTGCGGGCTGATCTCCATGCTCACACCGTGGTTGACCATGACGAAACCGTGGGACACGTCCTCGATCTGGTCGATGTTGGTGATGATCACGGTGACTTCATCGCCCTGCTTGACGGTGAACTCGTTGATGCCGAAGGACGGCGCCATGGATACCATGTACACCCGGACCTTGTTCCCATCACGGATGATCTTGCTGTCGGTGGTCAGGTTGATGCCATCGGCCTCGGCCATCTTCACGGTTTCGGCGAAGAAGGGGTCGTCCCGATCCCAGATCTTCTTGGTGCGGATCTGGTCGCGGCGGCACATGATGCAGTCATGCGGCTCGGCGTAGGTCGGGCCGTCGTGTACCAGCACCATCTCGTCGCCGGAGATGTCGATCAGCTGGTCGTTCTCCGGGTGCAGCGGGCCGGTGGGCAGGAAGCGGTCCTTGGAGAACTTGGACAGTACTACCAGCCACTGGCCGTCGGCTTCGCTGGTCTCGGTCAGCGAGGCGTGGGTGTGGCCGGGCTGGTAATGCACGTCCAGCTTCTGCTTGATGTAGTTGACGTTCTCGCCGTTGTGGGCGCGGATCGCCTCCTCGATGTTCCACTTGACCACCTGGCTGTCGATGAACAGGGTGGTGTAGCCGTTGCCGCGGCCGTCGAAGGTGGTATGCAGCGGCCCCAGGCCCAGTTCCGGCTCGGCCACGACCACGTCACGGGGGTCGCTGATCTTGCCGTCGAACAGATCAGGCAGCTTGTCGATGGCGATGATGGAGACGGTCGGCGACAGCTTGCCCGCTGCGATGAAGTACTTGCCGTCCGGCGAGGTGTTCAGGCCGTGGGGGTTCTTGGGCACCGGAATGTAGCGGGTGACCTTGCTGTCCTTGCCGTCCTTCTTGCGACCATCGATCACCGGTACCTTGGAATCACCCAGGGTGATGAAGTTGCCGGCCTTGACCTCGGCCTCGATGGCGTGGACGTCGAACACCACCACCCAGTCGCGTTCGTTGCGCATGGTGCCGCCCAGGTCCAGGGCCTTTTCCGAGTTGTAGCAGGTGGAGGCGCAGAAGCGGCCGGTGTAGTCCATGTCGGTGTTGTCGAGGTTGCCGTCGACGATCACCTGCCAGGCCACTTCCATGGTTTCCGCGTCCACCGCGTTGTACATGGTGTAGCTGTTCTCATCATCCATGGCGAAGATCTTGCCATCGTTGGGATGGGGGATGATGAACTCGGCGTTACCGAACACGTACTTGGTATGGGGCACCTTCTGCAGGCGCAGGCCGTGGATGGCCTGGACGTTGGGGATGGTGACCATCTTGTCCGTCTTCATGATGTCCAGACGGATACGCGCAATGCGGCTGTTGGCCTTGTCGTTGATGAACAGGTACTTGCCGTCGTACTTGCCATCGGTCATCGACAGGTGCGGGTGGTGGCAGTCGCCGTTGGTAAACCTGGCACTGTCCCCCATGATCCGCTTGCTTTCGTTGGTCATGCCCCAGCCGGTGGCGGAGTCATGGTTGAACACCGGGATGCGCATCAGCTCGCGCATGGACGGAATGCCCAGCACGCGGACTTCGCCCTGGTGGCCGCCGGACCAGAAGCCGTAGTAGGTATCCAGCTCGCCGGGGCCGACATGGATCTTGTCCATCGCCTTCTTCTGGGCGTCGCTGACGGCCTGGGCCCAGGCCTCACGGCTCATCACCGCGCCGCCGAAGGCAGTAGCGGCCACTGCCGCACCGGTGGCCGCGCTGGCGCCGAGGAAACCACGCCGGCTGAGGCCCCTGGCTTCCGGACTGGCCGGAGGGTTGTTGATCTTGTCGCTCATGTTGAAGCTCCTTGTTGGCACACTTGGTTGACGTTGGTCAGGGTTCTACTACTTGCACTACCGGAATCAGCTGCTTATCCGGCGCTTTCTTGCCACGTGTCTTGCGCTTGTTCTTCAGGATCAGCGGCGGACACTTGTTCTCGTTGTGGTAGGTCATCTGGCAATCGAGGCAGTAATGGCACTCGTTGTGGTTGATATGGCCGTCCGGGTGGATGGCCTGGATCTCGCATTCCTTGGCGCACAGCTGGCAGGGGTTGCCGCATTCCTTGCGGCGCTTGAGCCAGTCGAACAGGCGCACCCGGCTGGACACAGACAGCGCCGCACCGAGCGGGCACATGTAGCGGCAGAACACCTTGCGGGTGAAAATGTTGACCACCAGCAGGATCACCGCGTAGAGCACGAACCACCACTGGCGGTCGAACTTGAGCATGATGGCGGTCTTGAACGGCTCCACCTCGGCGGCCTTCTCGGCCAGCATCATCGATTCCAGGGAGATGCCGAACAGCACCAGCAGGATGATGTACTTGATCGCCCACAGCCGCTCATGCACCGCAAAGGGCAGCTCGTACTGGGGTATTTTCAGCTTGCGGGCGATTTCGTTGATCAGCTCCTGCAGCGCACCGAAGGGGCACAGCCAGCCGCAGAACACGCCCCGACCCCACAGCAGGATGCTGGCGGCGGTGAAGGTCCAGAGAATGAAGATCACCGGGTCGCTGAGGAACAGTTCCCAGCGGAACTCGGTTACCAGGGCATGCACGAAGGTCAGGACGTTGACGATCGACAGCTGCCCCAGAGCGTACCAGCCGATGAACACCACCGTGAAGGTCAGGTAACCGTGGCGCAGCCAGCGCAGGAAATTGGGGTGCCGGGCGAAGCTGTCCTGGAAGAACAGGATGATGGTCAGCAGCAGCAGGGCAACCAGGATCACGCCGACCTGAAAGCTCTTCTGGTACCAGATGTTGACCCACATCGGCCGGTTGGCCTCCTCGATGGCGCGCAGCTCCTCGGGGGTGGGTTCGGGGCGCTGGATGTAGTCCTCGGGTGTCTGGTAAGGCAGCTCGAAGGTGACAAATGTGCTGTCTACCGGCCCGGTCTGGCGGCGTACCAGCAGCTCCAGGGTCCAGGGGGTGCCCGGATCGAACAGAGCATCCTCACGCAGGATGAACACCCCCAGCTCCTGGAAGCGCGGCGCGCCGTCGGCCATGAGGTCATACAGGCGCTGGTGATCCAGGTCGCGGAAGCTGTGGATGTTGCCGAACTGTCGGATCTGGAAGCGATCGTAGATGCCACCGCGGACAAAGCCAGAGCCCTTGTAGGAGTACCGGCCATTGCTCAGCACGGCAAAGGCGTGTTCGCCGGGCTTGAGATCCTGCATCAGGAAACGGTACTGGTTGTCGCCCAGCAGGTTGCGGCCGACGGTCGGCGGATTCAGGTAGGCCACGTGCAGGTCGATGAAGGTCTCTTCAAGCTGGTCCGCCGGCACCTGATCGACCTGTTCGGCAGCGGTGCCGACAAAGGCCTGATTGACCTCGGCATTGCTCAGCAGCAGGCGGCGGATGGATCCATCCCCGATCAGTTCGGTCCAGCTGGCTGGCCGATAGACCTCCTCGAGCACAGTGGCCGGGCGACTGCGGGCCAGGGTATTGCTCTTGACCAGACCAAGGGCTGCGCCCACCTCCTGGGCGGCGCGCATCACTATTTCGTTGACCACCATGACGGTCACGGTGGCCCCGGCAACCGCGTCGACGGTGACCGCATCGGGATCCTTCGAGCGTCCGACCACTACCCGCTGGTCGGCGCGAATGCCGTGGTACAGGGCATTGAAATCGTGCAGGCGCTGCTCGGGGATGCCGATCAGCAGGATCGGCTCATGGTGCTCCAGCACATAGGCATCCTGGATCACGCCCTCGGTGTCCAGCAGGATCAGCATGTTGATCGGCTTGCCTGAATAGGCGGGAATGTTGAGCACGTTGATGCTCTCGAAGGCATAGCCGTAGACGGTACCCACGCCATCGGCCAGGGTGCGTATCCCATACTCGCCTTCGGGCTCGGAAATGGCGGTCACCTGCGGGAAGAACTGGCTGATGCGTTCCTCTATCAGTGCCTGCTCGGCGGAGGCCGTCGCGGTGAGGAAGAAAGACAACATCAGTACCAGGCACAGCAACCATCGGCTGGGTCCTGTGGCAGTGCGCGACGCGTTCATGGCAGACACTTCCCGTGTTCAGGGGTTCATTATCGTTATCCCGGCATGCTTGAGCCTTGCTCAGCATCAATGTCCTGTCAAATCGCCGGGAGAACGGCTCGGTAATTCGGTTCAGTTTTTGCTTCGGCCGCCCGGTGATGCTCCTTCCAGTCCCAGGCGGCGGGTCAGCCGGTGCAGGTTGCCCCGGTCGATCTTCAGCGCCCTGGCGGTCGCCGACAGGTTGCCCCTGTTGTGCTGCAGCAGGGTGCCGATCAGGCGACGCTGGTAGTCATCCACCGCTTCGCGCAGGCCATTGACCGGCAGGACGGCATCGGGGGCTGGATCCCACCCACAGGCCGACAGGCCCTCATCCAGCCCGAGGTCTGTGGCGGTCAGCTGCAGGTTGCTGCCCTGGGCCCGGGCTCGGAGCAGGGCGCGGCCGATCAGGTGTTCCAGCTCGCGCACGTTGCCCGGCCAGCCGTGTTCCAGCAGTGCCTGCCTGGCGCTTTCGGTGAGGCCGGCGCTGCGGATCTGCAGGCGGGCCCGGTTCCGTTCGATGAAATGCCCGGCCAGCAGCAGCACGTCCGTTCCGCGCTCACGCAGGGCCGGCACCTGCAGCGGATAGGCACCGAGGCGGTGATAGAGGTCGGCGCGAAAGCGTCCCTCGCGCACCGCGCTGCCCAGATCCCGGTTGGTGGCGGCGATGATGCGCACATCTACCTGATGTTCGCGGTCCGACCT
Source organism: Halopseudomonas formosensis (assembly GCF_900115905.1). Classification (GTDB taxonomy): domain Bacteria; phylum Pseudomonadota; class Gammaproteobacteria; order Pseudomonadales; family Pseudomonadaceae; genus Halopseudomonas; species Halopseudomonas formosensis. Next base: position 106,467 of record NZ_FOYD01000006.1, on the reverse strand, counting down.
CAGGCGCTGCAGCTGGCCGCTCTGCAGTACCCGCAGCAGCTTGGCCTGGACCGGCAGCGGCAACTCGCCGATCTCATCGAGAAACAGGGTGCCGCCATCGGCCAACTCGAACTTGCCGGCACGCGCCGCGGTGGCCCCGGTGAAGGCGCCGCGGACATGGCCGAACAGCTCGCTTTCCACCAGAGACTCGGGCAGGGCGGCGCAGTTGATGCTGATCAGGGGTTTGTCGTGGCGCGTGGACTGCTGATGTATGGCCCGGGCGACCAGCTCCTTGCCGGTTCCGGTCTCGCCGCAGATCAGGACGGTCAGGTGACTGCGCGCTACCAGTGCCATCTCGCTCTGCAGGTGGTGCAGGGCCGGGCTGTCGCCGATCAGCTCGGGGGCCGCGATCGGCGTGGCGGCATCCCGCCAGGTCTGTGCCGAGCGCTTCTGCTGCTCGGCAACCCGGGTCAGCCAGCGCATGCGCTCGCTGGCCTTGACCGTGGCGGCGGCCAGATGGCCGAAAGCTTCCAGGGTATCGAGACTGATGCTGCCGAAGCGTGCCGGATTCAGCGAGTCGAGGGTGAGCACGCCCCAGGCTCTGCCATCGATGTGCAGCGGGCAGCCCAGGCAGTCATGCACCTGCAGTGGACCGCTGGTGCCGCTGATCAGGCCGTCATAGGGATCGGGCAGATCACAGTCGGCGGCAAAACGGGTGGCCCGCTGCTGCTCGAGGATGTACTGCAGGCGCGGGTGTTCATCCACGTGGAAACGTCTACCCAGGGTATCGGTACTCAGCCCCAGCACCGCCACGGGTACCAGGCGACCGCCGTCCAGCCGCAGCAGCGCCAGGGCGTCACAGGGCAGGCAGGCCTGCAGTGTCTGCAGCAGGCGCCGGTAGCGCTCGGCCTGGGGCAGGTCACGGCTCAGGTCGTCGAGCAGTGGCAGCAGCGCGGTGAGTGGCGAGGGGCTCATGGGTGTGTATTCCACATCGTCTGGGCGTTCTTACCCGGTTGGTGGTTGTTAATGTGACGACTTCACCGGCGCATATCCTTGATTTTGGTCAAATCCGCCACTGGCATGCTTCCTGAATAGGTCCCGGTACACTTATCCACAGGAGAAATGGCATGAAGGTGAAAGCAGGCGTGGTAGCAGCGGTACTTGCTCTGGGCAGTATCCCCGCAATGGCGGAGCAGGTGGTGGCGGAAATGGGTGATACCACAGCCGGCGCTGGGCTGGGCGTGAGCACCGGGCTGATGGTCGGCGGCGCTGCCGGTGGTCCGCTGGGCGCGCTGGTGGGTGCCGGTGCCGGGCTCTGGCTGGGCAGGACGGTGCAGCAGGCAGGCGGGCTGGAGGAGCGCGCTTATCAGGTCCGCGACGGGATGGGTGAGCTGGATATCGTGCGCTCACCGACAGCGCAGTTCGCCGTCGGCGATCGGGTCGAGCGCCGCGGCAACCGCCTGTACGCGGTGCCGTAGCAGGGTGAGGGGGCCTGTGGCCCCGGATCAGCTGTGCTGCGGCGGCCTGACCCTGAACCAGGCGGCATAGAGTGCCGGCAGGAACAGCAGGGTCAGGGCCGTGGCCACCGTCAGCCCGCCCATGATGGCTACCGCCATCGGACCGAAGAACACGCTGCGCGACAGCGGGATCATCGCCAGGATGGCCGCCAGCGCGGTCAGTACTATGGGGCGGAAACGCCGCACCGTGGCATCGATGGTGGCGGTCCAGCGGTCATGGCCGGCGGCGATGTCCTGATTGATCTGGTCGACCAGGATCACCGAGTTGCGCATGATCATGCCGGACAGGGCGATGGTACCGAGCATGGCGACGAAGCCGAAGGGTTCGCGGAACACCAGCAGGAACAGGGTGACTCCGATGATGCCCAGGGGCGCGGTGAGAAACACCATGGCCGACAGCGAGAAGCTGCGCAGCTGGATCATCAGCAGGGTCATGATGACCAGTCCGAGCAGCGGCAGCCCCTTGATGATGGACTTCTGCCCCCGCGCCGAATCCTCCACGGTGCCGCCGGTATCGATGCGGTAGCCACTGGGCAGCTGCTCGCGGATCGACGCCAGGCTGGGCAGGATCTGCTTCACCACGGTGGCCGGCTGCTCGGCGCCTGGGATGTCCGCCAGCACTGTCACCGTGGGCAGCCGGTCCCGGCGCCAGATGATGCCTTCCTCGAAGCCGTACTCCAGAGTCGCGACCTGCTCCAGGGCAACGCTGCGTCCGTCCCCGGTGGGAATGGCCAGACTCGGCAGGTGCTGCAGCTGGTCCCGCTCCTCGCTGGTACCGCGCAGCAGTATCTCGATCAGCTCGTTACCGTCGCGGAACTGGCTGACCCGGTTGCCGGTGAGCTGGCTGGCGAGGAAGCCGGCCACATCGGCGGTACTCAGGCCCAGGGCCCGGGCGCGCTCCTGATCGATGTTCAGGTGGACTATCTTGCTCGGCTCCTCCCAGTTCAGATGGACATGGTTGACCGCCGGGTTGCGCCGTACCTGGGCGGCGACCTCCCGGGCCACACGGCGCACCTCATCGATATGCTCGCCGGAGATACGGAACTGGATCGGATAGCCCACCGGCGGCCCATTCTCCAGTCGGGAGATGCGGGCGCGCACCTCGGGGAAGTCGCGGGCGAAGACCTCCATCAGCCAGCTGCGGATCTCCTCGCGATCTTCGATGGAACGGGCCTTGACCACGAACTGGGTGAAACGGGTGGCCGGCAGCTGCTGGTCCAGCGGCAGGTAGAAGCGCGGGGAGCCGGTGCCTATGTAGGCGACAAAGTTCTCGATGCCCGGGTGATCGCGCAGTCGCTCCTCCAGACGTCTGGCCTGTGCCTCGGTCGCCTTGAGCGAGGAGCCCTCGGCCAGGGTCAGGTCGACCATCAGCTCGAGGCGGCCCGAGGGTGGGAAGAACTGCTGGGGGACCAGCCGGAACGCCAGCAGCGAACCGATGAACAGCGCCAGGGTCAGCAGCAGCACCAGCCAGCGGTGGTTCACGCACCAGACGATGGTGGCCCGTACCCGGTGGTAGAAGGGGGTGGCATAGGGATCCTGGCCCTCGGCGTGGCTGCCGTGCTTCTTCGCATGCAGGGCGGCCATGTCCGGCAGCAGCCGGTAGCCCAGCCAGGGTACGAAGATCACGGCGGCAATCCAGGACACCAGCAGGGCGATGGTCACCACCTGGAAGATGGCGCGGGTGTATTCGCCGGTGGCCGAGGCGGCGATGGCAATGGGCAGAAAGCCGGCGGCGGTGATCAGGGTCCCGGTCAGCATGGGGAACGCGGTACTGGTCCAGGCGAAGCTGGCTGCCTTCATGCGGTCAAAGCCCTGCTCCATCTTGATCGCCATCATCTCCACGGCAATGATGGCATCGTCCACCATCAGGCCCAGCGCCAGTACCAGCGCGCCCAGGGAGATCTTGTGCAGACCGATGTCGAACTGGTTCATCAGGGTAAAGGTCATCGCCAGCACCAGCGGGATCGACAGGGCCACGACCAGGCCGGTGCGCAGGCCCAGGGAGAAGAAACTCACCACCAGTACGATGATGACCGCCTCGGCCAGTACCCGGACGAACTCGCCGACACTGTCGCGTACCGCTTCAGGCTGATCCGAGACCTTGTGCAGCTCCATGCCCAGGGGCAGGGTCTGGCGCAGCCGATCGAACTCGGCCTCCAGGGCATCGCCCAGTTGCAGGATGTCGCCCCCGGGTTTCATCGATACCGCCAGGCCCAGGGCATCCTGCTCCATGAAGCGCATGCGCGGGGCCATGGGGTCGTTGAAGCCGCGGAAGACGTCGGCGATATCCTCGATATGGAAGGTGCGGTCACCGACCCGCAGGGGGAAGCGGCGGATCTCCTCGACGCTGCGGAACTGACCGGAGACCCTCAGACGTACCCGCTCATCCGGGGTCTCGAAGAAGCCGGCCTCGCGCAGATTGTTCTGCTCCTGCAGTGCCTGCTGCACTGCCGGCATCGACAGGCCCAGGGTAGCCAGCCGCGGGTTGGATATCTCGATCCAGATCTTCTCGTCCTGCACGCCGATCAGCTCGACCTTGCCGACGTCGCGGATGCGCTGCAGCTGCAACTGCAGGCGCTCGGCATAGTCCTTGAGCACGGCGTAGTCGAAGCCTTCACCGGTCAGGGCATAGATGTTGCCGAAAGTGGTGCCGAACTCGTCGTTGTAGAAGGGACCGACGATATCCGGCGGCAGGGTATGGCGGATATCGCCGACCTTCTTGCGCAGCTGGTACCAGAGCTCCGGAATCTCCCGGGGCGGCAGGTCGTCCCGGGCGACGAAGGTGATGGTGGACTGCCCCGGGCGTGAATAGGACACCACCTGCTGGTAGTCCCCGGTCTCCATGACCTTCTGTTCGATGCGGTCGGAGATCTGCTGGGCTACCTCCTCGGCGGTAGCGCCGGGCCACTGGGTGGTCACCACCATGGCCTTGAAGGTGAAGGGCGGGTCCTCGCTCTGGCCCAGCTGCCCGTATGACAGGACGCCGGCCACCGCCAGCACCAGCATGAAGTAGAGCACGAGCTGGCGGTTACGCAGCGCCCAGCTGGAGAGGTTGAAATTCATGGCTCACTCCCCGGAGATCTGGACGCTGCGGTTCTGCCGGTCGACCGGCAGCACCTGCTGGCCCTCAAGCAGCATGTGAACCCCGGCGGCCACTATCCAGTCGCCTGCCTCCAGGCCCTGGAGAATGGTGGCGCGGTCGTGCTGATAGTTGCCGACCTGCACCGGCTGGCGGCGCAGGCGGTGGGACTCTGACTCCACCACCCAGACAAAACTCTGGCCTGCCTCGGCACTGACTGCCGCCAGCGGTACTGCAAGGGCGCTCTGGCTGGGGTTCTCGATGAATACGCGAGCGCTCTGGCCCAGCTCGATCTCCGCTTCGGGCGCCTCGAAGGCGACCCGTGCGGCGAAGGTGCGGGACTGCGGGTCGGCTGAAGGGGACAGTTCGCGCAGGCGCCCCGGGTATAGCTGATCGGGACGCGACCACAGCTGCACCTGCACCGGCAGGCCCAGCTGCAGCTGTCCGAGGCTGCCCTCGGGCAGGCTGAACAGCACCTCGCGCTCGCCATCGGCGGCCATCACCAGCACCGTCTGGCCGGCGGCGACGACCTGGCCGCTTTCCAGCAGGCGGCGGGTGATGACCCCATCCTCCGGTGCGCGCAGCACGCTGTAGGTGGCGTGGTTCTGTGCCACGTCGAACTCGGCGCGGGCCTGCTTCAGCCGGGCGGCGGCGGAGCGGTAACTGTTCTCGGCGTTGTCATACTGCGAGGAACTGATCATCTGCCGCTCCAGCAGGGTGCGGTAGCGGTCGCGTTCGGCCTGGGCAAGACTCAGGTTGGCCTCGGCGGCAGCCACCTGCGACCGTGCCGCTTCCAGCTGCAGGCGCGCATCCTCGGGATCCAGTTCCGCCAGCGGCTGGTTCTTTTTCACCCGATCACCGACCTCGACCAGGCGCCGGGTGACCTTGCCGCCGATGCGGAACGCCAGTTCCGGTTCGTGGCGGGCCCGCACCTCTCCGGGGTAGCTGAGTACCTGGGCGCTGGCGGGCTGGGGCTGGGTGACCAGTGCCGGGCGGGGTTGCTCGTCCACCGTCTGTGGATCGCTGCAGGCTGACAGCATCGAGCAGAGAAGGGCAATGACGCCAAGGGAAGCAAGATAGCGGTGCATGGTCGTGTGCCTGAATCAGAGTGGAATAAGTGTGCTGGCGAGTATAGTATGAATAGTGAACTCATCAGTCCAGTATTGGCAAGATATGTCGAACGCGAAAATTCCTGCTCCGGGTCCCGGGCGTCCCAAGGACCCCGCCAAGCGTGCCGCGGTGCTGCAGGCAGCGCAGCAATTGTTTCTGCGCAATGGCTACGAGGGCACCAGCATGGATGCGATCGCCGCCGAGGCCGGCGTATCCAAGCTCACTGTCTACAACCACTTCCGGGACAAGGAGACACTCTACGCCGCTGCCATCAGACTGGTCTGCGAGGCGCAACTGCCCGACCTCTACAGTGGTATAGCGCCGCAATGCGATATCCGACAGACCCTGGAGCGGATCGGGCTGTCCTTCTGTGCGCTGGTCAACAGTCCCGAGTCCCTGGCCTTGCACCGCCTGCTGGTGGGGATGGCCGGGCAGGATGCCAAGCTGGCCGAGCTGTTCTACGAGGCCGGTCCGCAACGGGTATGTGAGGGCATGACCCTGATCCTCGAGCAGGCCTGCGCGCGCGGGGAGTTGTGCATCGACCAGCCGATGGATGCGGCGCGCCACTTCTTCACCCTGCTCAAGGGCGATCCCCACTTCCGGCTGCTGATCGGATTCGCGCCGGCCATGGACCAGGGGCAGCTCCAGGAGCACGTCGGGGGTGTAGTCGAGTTGTTTCTCAGGCTCTACGGCCCGGCCTGAGGCTGCTGGCAGAGGGCCGCCGCTGGTTGCCTGTCGCGCTTTGCTATATGCTCTGCGGTTTTTTGCCGGGGGCTCAAGATGTTGGAAACCACGCTTACACAACTGGAACGTCTGCTGGATGATCTGCTGCAGCAGAACAGTACACAGCAGGAGACGATCGCCAGACTGGAGCGGGAACTGCTGCAGCTGCGTGAGGAGAACGACAACCTCCAGCTGAGCAATCTGGAACAGGAAGAGCAGCTGGCCACGACGCTGGAACGGCTCAAGGGCATGCTCGAACGCAGCGGCGCCGGTTCCCAGAGTACTCCTGCCTGATTTGGGATATTCCGAAGTTCGATGAAAAGGCCGCTTACGCGGCCTTTTTCAGGTTCATCGCGCGTTTCCAGGGGGGGCGGCGTTCTTCCGGGTGCCGCGCAGATTCATCGCGAACAGCCCCAGCTGCAGCACTATCAGTGCCCAGGCCTGACTGTGCCAGCCCCAGATGACCCAGAGTACATTGCTCAGAATGAAGCACAGGAAACCGGCACAGCGGCGGACGCGGTGGCGCGAGCCCACCAGCCAGGCGGCGATGAGGGTGACCAGCATGGCCGGCCACTGCAGCAGGTCGATCAGCGATTCCATAGTCATGAAGGTTCAGACCGGAGCGCTGGGCTGCCGTTCATTGATTGCACCGGAAACGCAAAACCCCGGCCTGGGCCGGGGTTTTGCTGTTACGCTGGTTCTCAGCAGCCGAAGCGCGCCTTGAACTCGCGACGGCGACGGTGCAGAACCGGCTCGGTGTAGCCGTTCGGCTGCTTGGTGCCTTCGAGGATCAGCTCCAGCGACGCCTGGAAGGCGATGCTGTCATCGAAGTTCGGTGCCATCGGGCGGTAGGCCGGGTCACCGGCATTCTGCCGGTCGACCACCTCGGCCATGCGCTTCATGCTCTCGACCACCTGCTCCTCGGTGATGACACCGTGGCGCAGCCAGTTGGCCAGCAGCTGGCTGGAGATGCGCAGGGTGGCGCGGTCTTCCATCAGGCCGACATCGTTGATGTCCGGCACCTTGGAGCAGCCGACGCCCTGGTCGATCCAGCGTACGACGTAACCCAGGATGCCCTGGACGTTGTTGTCGATCTCGTTCTGCTTCTCCTCGGCACTCCAGTTGGTGTCCTGAGCCAGCGGAATGGTCAGGATGTCGTCCACCGAGGCGAAGGGGCGCTTGGCCAGTTCCTTCTGACGCTCGAACACGTTGACCTTGTGGTAGTGCAGGGCGTGCAGCGCGGCAGCAGTGGGGGAGGGTACCCAGGCGGTGTTGGCACCGGCCATCGGGTGGCCGATCTTCTGCTCCAGCATGGCGGCCATCAGGTCCGGCATGGCCCACATGCCCTTGCCGATCTGGGCGCGGCCGGACAGGCCGAGGTTCAGACCGTGGTCGACGTTCCAGTCCTCGTAGGCAGCAATCCACTTCTGGGCCTTCATGGCAGCCTTGCGTACCACGGGGCCGGCCTCCATGGAGGTATGGATCTCGTCACCGGTACGGTCGAGGAAGCCGGTGTTGATGAACACCACGCGCTCGCTGGCCGCCTTGATGCAGGCCTTGAGGTTGACGGTGGTGCGACGCTCCTCGTCCATGATGCCCATCTTCAGGGTGTTGCGGGCCAGGCCCAGCAGGTCTTCCACCCGGTTGAACAGCTCATTGGCGAAGGCCACTTCCTCGGGGCCGTGCATCTTCGGCTTGACGATGTACACCGAGCCGGCGCGGCTGTTCCGGCGGCTGGTGTTGCCCTTGAGGTTGTGGATGGCAATCAGGCTGGTGACGATACCGTCCATGATGCCTTCGGGCACTTCGTTGCCGTCCTTGTCGAGGATGGCATCGTTGGTCATCAGGTGGCCGACGTTGCGCACGAACAGCATGGAACGGCCGTGCAGGCTCAGCTCGCTGCCATCGGCGGCGGTGTAGGTGCGGTCCGGGTTCATGGTCCGGGTGAAGGTGCTGCCACCCTTGCTCACGGCTTCGGCCAGGTCGCCCTTCATCAGGCCCAGCCAGTTGCGGTAGGCCAGTACCTTGTCATCGGCGTCGACGGCGGCGACCGAGTCTTCGCAGTCCATGATGGTGGTCAGGGCGGCTTCCATCAGCACGTCCTTGACTCCGGCAGCGTCGGTCTGGCCGATCGGGCTGCTGCGGTCGATCTGGATCTCGAAGTGCAGGCCGTTGTTTTTCAGCAGAACGGCGCTGGGTTCGGCGGCATCACCCTGGTAGCCGATGAACTTCTCGGGCTGGGCCAGACCGGTCTGGCTGCCATCCTTGAGACTGACCTGCAGCTGGCCGTTGACCACGGCATAGGCTGTCGCATCGCTGTGGGAACCTTTGGCCAGGGGTGCTGCCTCATCAAGGAATGCGCGGGCATAGGCAATTACCTTGTCGCCCCGTACCTGGTTGTAGCCCGGGCCCTTCTCGGCGCCACCTTCTTCACTGATGGCGTCGGTGCCGTACAGAGCATCGTACAGCGAACCCCAGCGGGCGTTGGCGGCGTTGAGCGCGAAGCGGGCGTTCATGATCGGCACCACCAGCTGCGGACCGGCCATGGTGGCGATCTCGTCGTCCACGTTCTGGGTGGTAACCTTGAAGTCGGCCGGCTCCGGCAGCAGGTAGCCGATCTCCTGCAGGAAGGCCTTGTAGGCTGCGGCATCGTGGGCCTGGCCGGCGCGCTGCTGGTGCCATGCATCGATCTGAGCCTGGAGGTCGTCACGTTTTTTCAGCAGTGCGCGGTTTTTCGGTGCCAGATCGTGAATCAGCGTGTCCACACCGTTCCAGAAGGCGGTGACGTCAACGCCAGTACCGGGAATGGCCTGCTCATTGATGAAGTCATAAAGAACCCTGGCAACCTGGAGATTACCAACCTGGATGCGATCACTCATGAAAACCCCTCACTCTTCGGAGAAACTGCGCCATGGCGCATAAGGACGTGACATTTCGAGACGCAGCATGTTACACGATGATTCATTGCAAAGCATGTTCACTACAATGAATTGTTCGGCAGACGAGGCAATTGAGCAGACTTTTACCCGTTTGGCAGGGTAATTCGCTACCGATGCGGAAAAAAACCGTCACAAGGCCCATTGGATGAATCAGACGTTTTTCGAGGAACTGGTCGCGCAGTTACCGCAACTGGAGGCAGATCAGCCCATCAATCCCCAGGCCAGGCAGTACGCCGCCTATTACGGAATCGACTTCAGTGACGAGGTACGGCAGCATCTGGGACGCATCCGGGTGGACGGGTTCGATGTGGCTCTGCAGATCTGGCGACCCTCCGCGCCGCGGGGCACCCTGTTCATTCTGCATGGCTACTACGACCATATGGGACTCTACCGGCACGTGATCCGCTGGGCGCTGGAGCAGCGTCTGGCGGTGCTCGCCTTCGATCTGCCGGGCCATGGTCTGTCCAGTGGCGAGCGGGCCAGTATCGACAGCTTCCTGCGCTATCAGCAGGTGCTGGATGGCGTGATCGAGCATGCGGGGCTGTGGAAACTGCCCGCACCCTGGCACTATCTGGGCCAGAGTACCGGCGGTGCCATCCTCATTGACCGTCTGCTGCACGGGGAGGTCCCCGAGCAGAGCGGGCGCACCATCCTCATGGCGCCCCTGGTACGCCCCCGGCAATGGGGCGTTTCCCAGTTCAGTCTGAAACTGCTCGGCGGTTTCATTCAGCAGCTGGGGCGGCGCTTCACTGACAACTCCACGGACGAGGAATTTCTCGCCTTCATCCGTGAGCGCGACCCGCTGCAGCCGCAGGTGCTGCCAGTGGCCTGGGTGCAGGCGCTGGACAAGTGGATTCCCCACATCGAGGCGGCGATCCCGGCTGACCATCGGCCGCTGATAGTGCAGGGCCAGGCCGATGGCACCGTGGACTGGCAGCACAATATCCGTGTTCTGCAGGACAAGTTCGACGATCCGGAACTGCTCTACCTGCCCGATGCCAGGCACCACCTGGCCAATGAGAAGGCCGACTTCCGCCAGCGCTATCTGGACTGGCTGGGCGAGCGTCTGGGGTACTGACGAAGGTGCTGCGGTATCGCCGGGCGATACCGCAGGAGTCGATCAGGGATTGAGGGCGTCCTGCACCGCCCGCTCGGTGGCGCGGTAGAAGGCGCGGCCAGCCGCCGACTCGCTCCAGTCGGCAAAGCGGGTCAGCTCGGCGTCAGACAGGTCCCGGTAGATATAGGCGAGGGTATTGGGCAGTTCCGGGCGCATCTGCTGACGGAGACGCTCGCGGCCGCCATCGCTGGCCGCCTGAGCGGTGCCGAGCAGGCCACCGAGCAGGTCGTTGGCGCTCTGGGCCGCCAGGCCGGTCAGGGCAGTGGAAACCTCGACGCCCATTTCCAGCGCCGGCAGCTGGCTGGCCAGACGATCGATCAGCGCCCGCCGCTCGGGGCTCAGCTGCATCACCGGCAGACCGCCCTGCATGGCGGCCACCGAGGCCGGCGAGCTGGCGTTGGTTTCGATCTGCACTATCTTCCGGCCCAGGGTGCTGTCGAAGAATTCCAGGGCCTGGCGCATATGCCCCTCATCCAGCTCGAGCGCCAGCCGCGTCTGCGCCCGGTCATGCATGCCGCGCAATTCGAAGCGCTGGCTGCTGTTGCGTTGCAGGGTGTCGCGTACCGCCGGTGGAAGCTGGGCGCCATACTGCTGCTGGGCCTTGGCCAGCGCGGCCTGGAAGTGCTCCTGATGCTGGGCCATGCCGCTGGCCTGATACAGGCGGCCGGTATCGGCCAGGGCGTTCAGGCTGGTCAGCAGCAGACCGAGGAACAGGCCGAGGGGCAAGCGCAATAGGGTGAAATGCATGTGGACTCACTATTAATGACAGAGGGGTGTTTTCAGCAACTTTTATCCGGGTTTACACTGAGCGCCGCCCAGTCCGGTGGGTCTTTTCCGTTGACCGGCGTCCGTCAGCCAACGCCTTTCCAGTCCCGATTTGAGTATGAAGATGATGCCCGAGTTCCCCTTTGCGGTGCCAGACCGTCTGTTGTCGATTGCCGACCTGCTGGCCGAGCAGGGCTGGGCGGTGGCCGAGAGCGGCCTCGCCCCCGAGGTGCTCGACCAACTGGAACGCAACTGTCGCGCCCTCTGGCAGGGTGAGGCCCTGCGCCCGGCCGCCGTGGGCCGGGCCGGTGAGCGTCAGGTGGTGCCGGAGATCCGCGGGGACCATATCCGCTGGCTGGATGACTGCCCGCCCTGTGCTGCCCAGGACGCCTACGTCGAGGCCATGGCCAGACTGCGTCTGACCCTCAACCGCACCCTGCTGCTGGGTCTGGACAATTACGAGACCCATTACGCCCTGTACCCGCCGGGGGCCGGTTACAGCCGGCATCTGGACAGGTTCAAGGACAACCCCCTGCGCACCGTGTCGGTGGTGCTCTACCTCAACAGTCAGTGGCAGCCGGGAGATGGCGGCGAGCTGCGCCTGCATCTGCCGGAGGGCCCCGTGGATGTGGCGCCCCGCGCCGGCACCCTGGCGGTGTTCATGAGCGACAGTATCCTCCACGAGGTGCTGCCGGCCCGCCGTCCTCGGGCCAGTCTGGTCGGCTGGTTCCGCCGGCGTCCGGACAACCCGCTGCTGCGCTGACAGGCGGGTCCGCGCCAGCCTTGCAGCAGGCAGCCCCGAGCCTGTAGCGTACCCTGCATGGAAAAGATTCTGGTCAGTGCCTGTCTGCTGGATCAGCCGGTGCGTTACGACGGCACCGGTGCCGGTTGTCATGCCTTGCTGCAGCGCTGGTGGGCGGAGGGCCGGATAGTGATGGTCTGCCCGGAGGTCAGCGGCGGGCTGCCGACCCCGAGACCGCCGGCGGAGATCCCCGGAGGGCAGGGCGCTGCGGTGCTGGAGGGGCGGGTGCCGGTACGCGACATCCAAGGCACCGATGTCACCGCGGCCTTTATCGCGGGAGCGGAGACGGCGCTGGCCCTGGTTCGGGAACATGGCATCCGCTTTGCCGTGCTCAAGGCGCGCAGTCCCTCCTGTGGCAATCACGAGACCTATGACGGCAGTTTCAGTGGCACCCGGGTGCCCGGCGAGGGTGTGGCCGCCGCCGCCCTGCGGCGCCAGGGTGTACAGGTATTCAACGAGACCGAGCTGGCGCAGCTTGAGCAGCTGCTGCAACAGCAGGTTCAGTCCTGCGACGAACCCTCGGGTACAAAGCGATAGAACAGGTTGGGCTCGCTGGCGATATAGACGCGCCGCTGTGAATCTATCGCCAGTCCCTCGGCCTGAGGAATGCTGCGGGCCAGACCATGGGAGCCGCGGCGCAGGCCCAGCATGCTCACCGGCACACCCTGCTGGTCATATTCCACCACCATCCGTGATTCATCGCTGAGCAGCAGCAGGTGGCCGCTCGTCTCATCCGCTACCACCGAGGACAGGTCGCGCAGCTGCAGCGTGTTCTGATTGAACAGCGTCTTTTCGCTGATGCTGATGTTCTGCTGGCTGTCTCCGGTGACGAAGCCCTCGATCACCAGTACCCGCAGCGGATCCCGTTCGCGCACCGCCAGCAGCTGCTGGCGCTCGCTGTCCCAGGACAGACCTTCGAAGCCCTTGTTGTCACCTTCATCCATGGCCACCGTCAGCTGCGGCGCCTGGCTGAGATCCAGCTCGGTGGCTGCTTCCGGCAGTTCGATGAGGTGCAGGCGCTGGCGCCGCTCTTCGACCACGACATAACGGTTTCCGCCGACGTGGGTCAGGCCTTCCATATCCTGCAGTCCTGTCAGGTGCACACGGCGCAGCACCTCGCCATCGAGGCTCAGCTCCAGCAGATAGGGGTCGCCGTTGAGCAGGGCAAAGAGGGTGTCGCGCTCGGCGTTGTAGGTCAGTGCCGACAGATCATCCTCTACCCCCTCCAGCACCAGCGCGTCGATATCGACGCGGTAGCCGCCGAGGCCCACCGCCTGGGGCGGCAGCTCGCGACCAGCCAATTGCCATTGGTACCACAGATACAGCGGCAGCTGGGTTTGATGCAGGGTCAGACCGGCCAGCGCCAGCAGGATGGCGAGCAACAGCAGAAAACGCTTCAAGGGTGTACTCCAGAATTTCGGACAGCCCTTTGAGGGGGCGATCGGGCCTTGGGTTCCCGGGGTCAGTCGCCGGCAACACGGGCCGACTGTTGCAGCGCCCCGGGAATGTCCAGCGCCAGTTCATCACCGGGCTGCAACACACCGACGCCCGCGGGGGTGCCGGTCAGCACCACATCCCCCGGCAGCAGTGTGAAGATACCGGCGATATGCTGCAGCAATGTGACAATCGGCGTGATCATCTCGGCGCTGCTGCCGTTCTGGCGCAGCTCGCCGTTGATCCGCAGCTGCAGGCCGATGCTGTCCAGCGCCGGCACGGCGTCGGGCCGCAGGAAGGGTGACAGCGGGCAGGCCCCATCGAACGCCTTGGCACGCTCCCAGGGGTGACCCTTGGCCTTGAGCTGATCCTGCAGCTCGCGCAGGGTCAGGTCCAGGGCCAGGCCGATACCGGCAATCGCAGTGCTGGCCTGGGCATCACTGACCACGCCCGACAGGGGCGCGCCTATCAGTACGGCGATCTCGGTCTCGTAGTGCACCGCGCCGCGCCCACGGGGCAGATGGATCGGCTCGGCCATGGGCGTCACTGCCGTGGCCGGCTTGATGAACAGCAGGGGTTCGCTGGGTACCGGGTTGTTCAGCTCCCGGGCATGTTCGGCGTAGTTGCGCCCGACGCAGACCACCTTGCCCAGCGCGTGGGGGAAGGGGCTGCCGTCGGTGTATTGGTGCTGGTAGGTCATGGTCATTGTCATTGTCTCGAGCCGGGCCCATCGGGGCGGCGATTGGCACCGGCCCCGAGAGCGGGTGGTGCCTCAGGCGAAGATCTTGCCCGGGTTCATGATGCCGTTGGGGTCGAATACCGCCTTGACCGCCTTCATGATGGCAATTTCCTCGGCGCTGCGGCTGTAGCCCAGGTAGTCGCGCTTGGTCATGCCCACGCCATGTTCGGCGGAGATGGAGCCGTTGTACTTCTGCACGATATCGAACACCCACTGGTTGACGCTGGCGCACTTGGCGAAGAACTCTTCCTTGGGCATGGCGTCGGGCTTGAGGATGTTCAGGTGCAGGTTGCCGTCACCGATGTGACCGAACCAGACGATCTCGAAGTCCGGATAGTGCTCGCCGACGATGGCGTCGATATCCCGCAGGAACGCCGGTACCTGGCTGACGGTGACCGAAATGTCGTTCTTGTAGGGCGTCCAGTGGGAAATGGTCTCGGAAATGAACTCGCGCAGCTTCCACAGGTTCTGCAGCTGCTGCTCGCTCTGGCTCATCACCCCATCGAGCACCCAGCCCTGCTCGACGCAATATTCGAAGGTGGCCAGTGCTTCGTTGGCCACCTCCTCGCTCACCGCCTCGAATTCCAGCAGGGCATAGAACGGGCAGTCGGTCTCGAAGGGCGCGGGGACGTCGCCCCGGGCCAGCACCTTGGCCATGGCGCGGTCGGAGAAGAATTCGAAGGCAGTCAGATCCAGCTTGCTCTGGAAGGCATGCAGCACCGGCATGATGGCGTCGAAATCCGGTGTGCCCAGTACCATGGCGGTGAGGTTCTTCGGTGCCCGCTCCAGGCGCATGGTGGCCTCGACGACGAAGCCCAGGGTGCCTTCGGCGCCGATGAACAGCTGGCGCAGATCGTAACCGGTGGCATTCTTCATCAGGCCCTTGTTCAGTTCCAGCAGCTCGCCGGTACCGGTGACCACTTTCAGCCCGGCTACCCAGTTGCGGGTCATGCCGTAGCGGATCACCTTGATGCCACCGGCGTTGGTGCCGATATTGCCGCCGATCTGGCTGGAGCCGGCGGAGGCGAAATCCACTGGGTAGTACAGCCCCTGTTCCTCGGCGAACTGCTGCAGCTGGGCAGTGACCACGCCCGGCTGGCAGGTCACGGTGCGGTCGTAGGCATTGAAATCGAGAATGCGGTTCATGTAGTCGAAGGACACCACGATCTCGCCATTGGCGGCCACCGCGCCGGCGGACAGCCCGGTGCGGCCGCCGGAGGGGGTCAGCGCCAGTTTGTGTTCGTTGGCAAAGCGCACCACAGCCTGCACATCCTCGACGCTGCGGGGGAAGACGATGGCCAGCGGCGCCGGCTCGAACTGCTTGGTCCAGTCGCGGCCCCAGTTGGTCAGCGACTCGCTGTCGGTACGCACCTTGTCGACGTCAAGCAGCGTTTTCAGGTTCTCGATGATGGCTTCTGGGGTCATGGTCGCTCTCAAACAGGATTCAAGCTGGGCCTGAACAGATTTCATGCTGCCCGGGCAGTGAAAAAAGGGAGATTATGTTAGCATGTGCGGCTTCCGAAACAGGTGTCCGACTGAGCAAACGCCGAAAAACCTGACGGACCATCATACATCAGCATTACGGGTAACTCACTCATGGCAAAAACCTCGCTGGACAAGAGCAAGATCAAATTCCTGCTCCTCGAGGGTGTGCATCAGACTGCCGTCGATACGCTGCAGGCAGCCGGCTACACCAATATCGACTACCACAAGGGCTCGCTTCCTGACGAAGAGCTGAAGAAGGCGATTGCCGATGCGCATTTCATCGGTATCCGTTCCCGTACCCAGCTCACCGCTGATGTGCTGCAGCATGCCCACAAACTGGTCGCTATTGGTTGTTTCTGCATCGGCACCAACCAGGTGGATCTGGACACTGCCCGTGAAATGGGTGTGGCCGTGTTCAACGCGCCCTACTCCAATACCCGTTCGGTGGCCGAGCTGGTGCTGGCCGAGGCCATCCTGCTGCTGCGCGGTATCCCGGAGAAGAACGCGGTTGCCCACCGCGGTGGCTGGCTCAAGAGCGCTGCCGACTCCTACGAGATCCGTGGCAAGACCCTGGGCATCGTCGGCTATGGCTCCATCGGCACCCAGCTGTCGGTACTGGCCGAAGGTCTGGGCATGCATGTGATCTTCCATGACGTGGTGACCAAGCTGCCGCTGGGTAATGCCCGTCAGGTGGGCAGCCTCGACGAACTGCTGCGCACCGCTGACATAGTGACCCTGCACGTGCCGGAAACCCCCTCCACCAAATGGATGATCGGTGAACAGCAGATCCGCGCCATGAAGAAGGGCGGCATCCTGATCAACGCCGCACGCGGCACCGTGGTGGATATCGACGCACTGGCCGCGGCGCTCAAGGACAAGCATCTGAACGGCGCCGCCATCGACGTGTTCCCGGTTGAGCCGCGTTCCAACGATGACGAGTTCGTCTCCCCGCTGCGTGGTATCGACAACTGCCTGCTGACCCCGCATATCGGTGGTTCGACCATGGAAGCTCAGGCCAATATCGGTCTGGAAGTGGCGGAGAAGCTGGTGCGCTACAGCGATAACGGCACCTCCATCACCTCGGTCAACTTCCCCGAAGTGGCCCTGCCGTCGCATCCCGGCAAGCAT
This sequence comes from Halopseudomonas formosensis, assembly GCF_900115905.1. GTDB lineage: Bacteria > Pseudomonadota > Gammaproteobacteria > Pseudomonadales > Pseudomonadaceae > Halopseudomonas > Halopseudomonas formosensis. The sequence continues at coordinate 89,650 of NZ_FOYD01000006.1, read as the reverse complement.
CGTCTGCTGCACATCCACCAGAACATTCCGGGTGTGATGAGCGAGATCAACCAGGTGTTTGCCAGCAACGGCATCAACATCTCCGGTCAGTACCTGCAGACCAACGAGAAGGTCGGCTATGTGGTCATCGACGTCGATGCCGCCTATTCCGATCTGGCGCTGAAGAAGCTGAACGAGGTCAACGGAACCATCCGCTGCCGCGTGCTGTTCTGATGCCTGCCCGTGGCGGGGTTGCCCCCGCCACGGGCTCTGCCGCTACGCCGGCATGTTCAGCAGCACGCTGGCGATGCTGAAGTAGATGAGCACCCCGGTCGCGTCGGCGATGGATGTGACCAGTGGCGTGCTGGCCGTCGCCGGGTCCAGCCGGAAGCGGCTCAGCAGGAAGGGCAGCAGCATGCCGATCAGGCTGCCGACCACTACGATCAGCACCATCGACAGGCTGATCACCAGGGCAATCTGCTGCCCGCCCCGCACTACCCCTATCACCCCGATGGCGCAGGCCATGCTGACCCCCAGCAGCATCGCCAGTACCAGTTCCCGCCCGAGTACCCGGGTCCAGTCCGACAGGCCTATCTCCCCCGTTGCCAGCGCCCGTATCATCAGGGTCGCGGACTGCGAGCCGGCATTGCCCCCGGAGGAGATCAGGATCGGCAGGAAGAACATCAGCGCCAGGTTGGCGGCAATGGTGTCCTCGAAGTGCGCTATGCCGGCACCAGAAAAGATGCTGCCGAAGACCAGCAGCATCAGCCATACGATCCGCGCCCGGTAGAGCATGGGAATGGAGGCGGAGCCGACGCCGGATTCCAGATGGGTAACTGTGCCCACCCGGTGGAAGTCTTCGGTGGCGCCGGCCTGCAGCACATCCAGGGCGTCGTCATGGGTGATGATGCCCACCAGACGATTGTCCGCATCCACCACCGGCAGCGCGATCACATCGTAATGGGCGATCCGGCGGGCGGCTTCCTCCGCATCCTCGTCGACGCGGATCTGATAGGAGCAGGTCTTCATCAAGGCGCTGACCCGGGTCTGTGCTGGTGCGGTAATGAGGTCCTGCAGGCGCACCGACCCGAGCAGCTTCCTGTGGCTGTCGATCACGTAGGCGCGGTAGATGGTTTCCTTGTTCGGTGCCTCGCGGCGCAGTACGGCCAGGGCGTCGCTGGCGGAAATGCCGGGCGGCAGCGCAGCATAGGCGGAGGTCATGATGGCGCCGGCGGTGCCCTCCCGGTAGGCCGCCAGGCGGCGGATATCCTCGCGCTCGGCCTGGGCCAGCGCGGGCATCAGGGTCTCGCGCTGCTCCTCGGTCAGCTGCCGGTACAGGTCGGCGCGATCGTCCGCTCTCATGTGCATGACGATGGCGGCCAGGTCCTGCTGCGAGATGCTGTTGACCAGCAGCGTCCGGAAGTCCGGGTCCAGATAGCCGAACACGGCGGCCTGCCGGGGAATGGCTGCCTGATGCAGGATGTCCCAGGCGACAGACGGCTCGAGGTCCTGCAGTGCGGCGGCAAGATCGGCCGGGTGGTGGGCTTTGAGTGCGGTAGCCAGCTCGTCGCTGTTGCCACGCCGCAGGCTGTCCCGAAGGAGGTTGATGTCGAGTTCCATAGCTTGCTTCTGTAGATACCAGGCAGAGAGGCTGGCGGCGGGCAGCCGGACAGGGATGCCTGCTGCACGATAGCCCGAGGTTCGGGAGGTTGGTCCGGAATATAGCAAAACGCCGCTGGCGGTCGGGCGGCATCTCGCTCTCGTTCAGCCCGGGTTCAGCGAGTGTTCAGCTGCGGTTCAGGGCTGCTCAGGCAGTCTGTATTCCGACATTTACAAGGAGACAGCCCTTATGCAGAACACTCTGAAAGCACTGACGGTCGGTACCGCCATCGCCCTGGCCAGCGTGCCGGCATTCGCCCAGGACAGCTTCGTCGGTCTGACCTGGGGTGAGACCAGCAACAACATGGACCGCTCCGGCAGCCTCACCGGAAATCCGCTGGCGCGCAGCCTCGACAGCACCATCAACAACGAGAGCACCTGGGGTGTGCGCAGCGGTGTGCAGGATGACACCGGACGCATGTACCTGAACTATGAATACATCTCCGGTACCGGCAATGGCTACAAGCTGCGCCAGCAGAACCTGCTCGGCAGCTACGATCTGTTCATGCCGATCGCCGACAGCACCCGTCTGTTCGGTGGCGTGACCGCCGGTCTGGTCAAGCTGGAGCAGGACTCCCCGGGCTTCCACCGTGACAGCGATCTGGGCCTGGCCGGTGGTCTGCAGGCCGGTATCCTGCACCAGTTCGATGCACCGGTCTCCCTTGAGGCGGGTTATCGCTACCTGCGCACTACCGCGGATGTCAGCCTCAATGCGCGCAGCGGCGCGGTAGGTGGCTCGGCTGACCTCAAGAGCAGCGAGCAGCTCTATCTGGGGTTAAACTACCACTTCTGATATCGGCGCAAGCCGCACTCTGCCCGGCACTGACCGGGCAGAGTCGCATGCGTCAGTCCTGCCGTGGAGGGTGACATGAAGCTGCTGTTGGTCGAAGACGAGGCGCTGCTGCGTCACCACCTGGCGACGCGCTTTGCGGAGCTGGGGCATGTCGTCGATGCAGTGGCCGATGCGGAGGAGGGGCTGTACCGCGCCCAGCAGTACAACCATGATATTGCCATCATCGATCTGGGACTGCCCGGCATGGGTGGACTGGACCTGATCCGCGAGCTGCGCAGCATGGACCGCAGCTTTCCCATCCTCATCCTGACGGCCAGGGGCAACTGGCAGGACAAGGTCGAGGGGTTGACCTCCGGCGCCGACGACTATGTGGTCAAGCCCTTCCAGTTCGAGGAACTGGAGGCCCGTCTGAATGCCCTGGTACGCCGCGCTGCCGGCTTCGTTCAGGCGCAGATCCAGGCAGGCTCGCTGGTGCTGGACCTGCATCGACGTCAGGCCACGGTCGACGAGGAGGCGGTTCCCCTGACGGCCTTCGAGTACCGGATTCTCGAGTATCTGATGCGCCATCATCAGCAGGTGGTCTCCAAGGATAGGCTCATGGAGCAGCTGTACCCCGATGATGAGGAGCGTGATCCCAACGTCATCGAGGTGCTGGTCGGTCGGCTGCGCCGCAAGCTGGAGGCGGCCGGCGATCTGCGCCTGATCGAGACCGTGCGCGGCCAGGGTTACCTGTTCAGCGAGCCGTGCCGTTGACCCGCTCGCTGCGTTCACGCCTTGTCGTCAGCGCTGCGGGGTTCGCTGCGCTCTTCGTGCTGGCGCTGGTGCCGGCGCTGGAGAGGGTATTTGATCAGACCCTGGAGCAGGTGGTGCAGCAGCGGCTGGCGGCGGACGCCTCGACCCTGATCGGCGCCGCCAGTGTGGTCGATGGGCAGCTGGTGATGCCCGAGCAGATGCCCGACGAGGAATTCAATCTGCCCGAAGCCAAACTGCTCGGCTATGTCTACGATGCCGAGGGCAGTGTCATCTGGCATTCACGCTCGACCACTGACGAGGAGCTGCACTATTTGCCGTTCTATGCCGGCAATCGCATCGACTTTCTGCGCATCCGTGATCGGCACGGCAATGAATACTACGTCTACGACGTGGAGGTGCAGCTGTCCGGTGAACAGAGTCTGCCCCTGAGTTTCGTTACCATGCTGCCAACCAGCGAGTTCGCCGGCCTGCAGCAGGATTTCAGCCAGCGTCTGCGCCTGTGGCTGGGCGGTGGACTGCTGGTGCTGCTGGGCATGCTGTGGCTGGCACTGACCTGGAGTCTGGGTTCGCTGCGCGGCGTGCGCCGGGAGCTGCAAGAGATCGAGAGCGGCGGCCGCGAGCATCTGAGCGACCAGCATCCCCGGGAGCTGAACCGCCTGACCCAGTCGCTCAACCGCCTGATTGACAGCGAGCGCCTGCAGCGTACCCGTTACCGGGACTCGCTGGCGGATCTGGCGCACAGTCTGAAGACGCCGCTGGCGGTGCTGCAGACCGTGGTGGAGAATCTGCGCGCCCAACCGGCCGGGCGCGAGCAGGCGCGCATTCTGCGCGACCAGATCGAGCGCATGAGCCAGCAGATCGACTACCAGTTGCAGCGCGCCAGCCTGCGTCGCAGCGGGCTGGTGCGGCACAGTGCGGCCCTGCAGCCGCTGGCGGGCAAGCTGGGCGAGGCGCTGGGCAAGGTCTACCGGGACAAGGACGTGACACTGCAGCTGGACATGCCCGAAGGTACCCGGCTGCCGATCGAGGAGGGTGCTCTGCTGGAGCTGCTGGGCAATCTGCTGGAGAACGCCTACCGTCTGTGCCTGTCACGTATCCGCGTCAGTGCCCGGGCGTTGCCCGGTGGCTGGGAAATCTGGGTCGAGGATGATGGTCCGGGGGTGCCGGAGGATCAGCGCGAACGGGTCATCGGCCGAGGGGAGCGCCTGGATGCGTCGCACCCGGGACAGGGCATAGGCCTGGCCGTGGTCCGCGATATCATCGAGAGCTACGGGGGCAGTCTGAGTCTGGATGCCTCACCGCTGGGCGGCGCGGCATTCCGGGTATGGCTGCCGGGAGATGCCCGGCCAGCGAAGGGCCGGGCGCTCTGATCAGGGCCGTGCCCGTTCCATGCGCTTGACGCCCTCGCTGGTACCCAGCAGCAGTATGTCCGCCGGGCGGGCGGCGAACAGACCGTTGCAGACCACGCCGACGATGGCGTTGAGCTTTTCTTCCAGGCTGCGCGGGTCATGAATCTGCATGTTGTGGACATCCAGGATCACGTTGCCGTTGTCGGTGACCACACCCTGGCGGTAGACCGGATCCCCACCGAGCCTGACGATCTCCCGGGCTACATGGCTGCGCGCCATGGGGATGACCTCCACCGGCAGCGGGAAGCTGCCCAGGGTATCCACCAGCTTGCTCTGATCGGCAATGCAGATGAAGGTCCGGGCCACCGCGGCGACGATCTTTTCCCGGGTCAGCGCGGCGCCGCCACCCTTGATCAGCTCCAGATGGTGGTTGCTCTCATCCGCGCCATCGACGTAGAAGTCCAGGCTGGCAACGCTGTTGAGGTCATAGACCGGAATGCCATGCTGGCGCAGGCGCTCGGCGGTCGCCTCGGAGCTGGCCACGGCGCCGTCGAAGCTGGCCTTGTGGCGGGCCAGGGCGTCGATGAAGAAGTTGGCAGTGGAGCCGGTGCCGACACCGACGATGCTCTTGTCCTCCAGTTGCGGCAGCAGAATGTCCACTGCGGCCTGGGCAACGGCCTGCTTGAGTTCGTCCTGGGTCATGCCGGATACCTCTGTATGCTGAAAAACCGGGGATTATACGATCCTGCCCGGATACCGTGTAGTCGGAGGAAGGCGGATTCGTTTAGACTGGCCTCTTTTCCCTTACCTGCCAAGCCGAACGCGATGCCTACCCTTGAAAGCTATGTAAAGAAGATCCTCTGCTCTCCGGTCTACGATGTGGCGGTGGAAACCCCCGTGCACCGGGCCAACTTCCTCTCCGAGCGTCTGGGCAACACCGTCCTGCTCAAGCGAGAGGACCTGCAGCCGGTGTTTTCCTTCAAGATTCGCGGAGCCTACAACAAGCTGGCGCGCCTGACCGATGAGCAGCGCGCCTGCGGCGTGATTGCCGCCTCGGCGGGCAACCATGCTCAGGGGCTGGCCTTTGCCGCCCGGCACATGGGGGTCAAGGCGACCATCGTCATGCCGCGCACCACCCCGGAGATCAAGGTCAAGGCCGTGCGCGCCCGGGGCGGCAAGGTGGTACTGCACGGGGATGCGTTCGACGAGGCGCTGGCCTATGCCCAGAAGCAGGTGGAGGAGAAGGGGCTGGTGTTCATCCACCCCTATGATGACCCCGACACCATTGCCGGCCAGGGTACCGTGGCCATGGAGATACTGCGTCAGCACCAGGGCCAGCTGGACGCCATCTTCGTGCCGGTGGGCGGTGGCGGGCTGATCGCCGGGATCGCCGCCTATGTGAAGTACCTGCGTCCCGAGATCAAGGTGATCGGCGTCGAGCCGCGCGACTCCAACTGCCTGCAGACCGCCCTGCAGAAGGGCCGGCGGGTGACCCTGAGCCAGGTCGGCCAGTTCGCCGACGGCGTGGCGGTGGCCCAGATCGGCAAGTACACCTTCGATATCTGCAAGAAATACGTGGATGAGGTGATTACTGTCTCCTCCGACGAGATGTGCGCGGCCATCAAGGACATCTACGATGACACCCGTTCGATCTGCGAGCCCGCCGGTTGCCTGGGTGTGGCCGGGATCAAGAAGTATGTCGAGCGCGAGGGCTGTACCGGCCAGGTGCTGGTGGCCATCGATTCGGGTGCCAATATCAACTTCGATCGCCTGCGTCATGTGGCCGAGCGCGCCGAGATCGGCGAGCAGCGCGAGGCCCTGCTGGCGGTGACCATTCCGGAACGTCCGGGCAGCTTCAAGGCCTTCTGTCAGGCGATCGGCAAGCGTGCCATCACCGAGTTCAACTATCGCTACCACGACAGCCGCGAGGCGCATATCTTCGTCGGCGTCCAGACCCATCCGGAGACGGATCCGCGCGAGGCGCTGGTGGCGGGGCTGGTGGAGAAGCAGTTCCCGGTGCTGGATCTGACCGACAACGAGCTGGCCAAGCTGCATATCCGTCACATGGTCGGTGGCCATTCGGTGCAGGTGGAGGACGAGGTGGTGTACCGCTTCGAATTCCCCGAGCGCCCCGGCGCGCTGTTCAACTTCCTCAACAAGCTGGGCGGGCGCTGGAACATCTCCATGTTCCACTATCGCAACCATGGCGCCGACTACGGCCGCGTGGTGGTCGGGCTGCAGGTGCCGGAGGCCGAGCGCGGTCTGGTGCCCGAAGCACTGGATGCCATCGGCTATCCCTACTGGGACGAAACGTCCAACCCGGCCTACCAGCTGTATCTGGGTTAACTCACCAGTTCGGCACAGGCGCTGCGGTTGCGTCCGGCCTTCTTGGCTTCATAGAGCGCCTGATCGGCGGCCTGCACCAGGCTTTCCGGCGGGTGCTCGCAGCCGGGCAGGGCGCAGGCGATGCCGATACTGATCGACAGTCGCCGCTCCGGCTCCACCACGTGGGGGATCTTCATCTGCCGCACTTCGGCATGGATCAGATCCGCCACCTTGCGACACTGGGCAATATCGGCACCCGGCAGCAGAATGGCGAACTCCTCGCCGCCGTAGCGACAGACCCTGTCCCCTTCACGGCCGACATGCTGTTGCAGTGCCCGGCTGACACTGCGCAGGGCATCATCCCCGGCCAGGTGGCCATAGGTGTCGTTGTACAGCTTGAAATGATCGACATCGACCATCAGCATGCCCAGTGGCAGCTGCTGGCGCTGCAGCCGGCGCCACTCGGCGGCCAGGGCCGCATCGAAGGAACGACGGTTGAACAGCCCGGTCAGGCCGTCGATCTGGGTCAGCCTTTCCAGTTGCGCCGTGGCCTCCAGCTGCTGGTGGTTGTTGCGGCCGACGCACACCAGGTAATCGATGCCCAGGCGCTTCATCGGACGCACACTGATCTCCAGTGGAACCAGCTTGCCGGTGCGCGTGCGTGCGTATCGTTGATAGATGGCACTCTCGCCCTTGCGCGACTGCTCGCGCAGGGTCTCCAGCCAGTCCTGCGCACCGGGCACGACATCGTCCGGGCAGATACCCAGCAGATTGCGCAGCTGCTCGGCGCTGTATCCCAGACTCGCCCAGCAGGTGCGGTTCATGTAGACGATCTCGAAGGGATCCAGGTTGAGGATGAAGAGCGCGTCATAGCTGTAATCGGTCATGTCCAGCACCAGCTGCAGGCGGGACTGGCTTGACTGCAGCACCTGTTCGACCTGTTGGCGACGGGCGATCTCGCTTTGCAGGGTCCGGTTGGTCAGCTGCAGCGCATCGAGTCGTCGGGTCGCCAGCAGGGCCATCCAGAGCGCGTGGCACAGCAAGGCGCTGGCCAGCAGGCCGCTGATCAGGGTGATGGTCGGGATCGGGCTGTTGTGCAGGGTTGCCGCATTGGGATAGCTGTACAGGGTGAAGTTGTCGCTGTCCCCCAGGTGGACCCGGGCCTGGGCCGGCGGCAGGCTGTAGTGGGTATCGGCGCGCAGGCGCTGGAACAGGGTGCCGCGCCGGTCTTCGAGCGTCAGGCTCAGGTGGGCGGTGGGCAGCTCGGCCAGCAGGCTGTGCAGCAGCGCTTCCGCGCGGAAGATGGCGATCAGGTAGCCGTCGAACTGCGGATTGCCGCCGGCGTCGCGATACAGCGGGATCTGGTAGGCCAGCCCGGCGCCACCCTGGACCAGCTCGAACTGGTTGCTCAGCACGGGTTGCCCGCTTTCCCGGGCGATCTGCAGATAAGGCAGGTTGGGGTGGTCATCCGGGTACTGGAATTCCACCGCTGGCTCGTTGCCCTGCAATGGGTGGATCCAGCGGATGCAATGGCTGGCGTCCAGCCATTCGATGGCCTGGATGTTGTCGAAGTCCTCCAGCAGGGCGTCGGCGTCCCGCTGCCAGGCCGGGGGATGGCGCCGATAGTCACTCCAGCGTCGCGCCATCCGCTGGATGGCGTCAGTCTGGTAGTCGAAACGGGTTTCCATCTGCCGCGCCAGACCTTCCACCTCCTGTTGCAGCAGCTCCTGCTGGCGGTGGGTTTCGTTCTGCACCAGGGTGCGCCAGACGCTCAGCGTGCCGATCGCCAGGCACAGCAGCAGAACCATCACCAGAATGGCGTGGAACAGTCGTGGCTGGGGCTTGTGCGGCAGGGCATCCATGGTTGGAAGGTACGTCCTGTAGCTGGCATTGGCCCAGCTAGTATATGACGGCGCCGGGGATTGCGCTCGGCCTCCGGTCGACTGATGGCTGCAGGCTATCAGCCTGTCGGGGGCTTATCTGTTGATTTTTTCCGCTGGATGGGGTATAGGGTGTCGCTCAAAGTTTTGAAGTGTTCCAGAACGATAATAATAATGGACTCCGTCTCATGGCCTGAGTGCTTCAGGTCGGGAGTCGGCCGGAAAGGAGAGCAGGTGTCATGCGCCGCAAGCCGGATCTTATCTGGATTCTCGTCTTGATATTCACACTGGGGGTGGTCACCACCGGGTACACCCAAAGTTACCTGGAACGATCGGAATCACCGATTACGCAGTTCCCTGCAACAGAATGATCTGCTGATCGCTGACGATCCCGTCCAGTGGCACGTCCCAGGGCGCGACCGGAAGCTGGTCGACCTTCTGGCAATGGTGCGCCAGCCCCAGCAGACGGGGGCCTGGCCAGTGTGCGCGGGTCCGGCGGTAGGCGAACAGGCGGTCGTAGTAGCCGCCGCCCATGCCCAGGCGATTGCCCCGGGCATCGAAGCCGACCAGTGGCATGAGCACCAGATCCAGCCGCCAGGGGCTGACCTGCCAGCGGGGGTCGGGTCGGGGTTCACGGATACCGTATCTGTTGGTGGTCCAGCGCTGGCCCGGGCGCAAGCGCTGGAAGTGCATCTGATTGGCTGGCCAGCGGCGCAGTACCGGCAGGTAGCAGTGCTTGCCCAGTTCGCGGGCGCGCTGCATGAGCAGATGCGGATCGATCTCGCCGTCGTTGGCCAGGTAGAAGGCGATATGCCGGCTGCGGCGGAACAGCGGATGATGTACCAGCTGGCGCAGCAGCTGTTCACTGGCGGCACGTTGCTCGCGTGGAGTCAGGGCGCGTCGGGCCTGACGCAGCTGGCGACGCAGAAGAGTACGCGGGTCGCTCATTGAATGGATCCCCGGGACGCCGCTGTCAGGTTAGCCCTTGAACCGTGAAGTTCAAGGTGGGGGACACGGTACCGGCTTAGGCTTTCCGTCTTGCGGACATGCACACTGACGGCAACGCGTGGCCTCCTTCTGCAGGAGTATCGGCTCAGGGACGTCTCCGACTGGCAAACACCCCAGGGATGTGACCGAGTATACAGAATATTCACCCGATTTCCACTGACCCGCCGGTCGAACTATTCCTGCTGACGTGCCAGCGCCTGATCCAGGCGCTGGTTCAGTTCGTTGATCTGCTGTTGCTGCTCACCGGACAGCTGCTGCTGTTGGCGCTTGCTGATGAGCATCTCGTGGCTGATGTTCAGGGCCGCCATCACGGCAATGCGCTCCAGGCCTATCACCTTCCCGCGGTTGCGGATGTCCCGCATGGTGGCATCCAGATGACGGGCAGCCTCCTCCAGGTTGTAGCGTTCTTCAGGGGGACAGGCGACCTGATATTCCTTGTCCAGAATACGCAGGCTGACGGTGAGGGGCTGGCTCATGAATCGTGCTCCAGGGATTTCAAACGCAGTATCATGGCTTCGACCTTCTGGCGGGCCAGATCGTTCTTTTCGATCAGTTGCAGACGCTCTTCCCGCCAGTTGCGTTCCTGAGCCAGCAGTTGACGATTCTGCAGTTGCAGCTGGTCGCAGAGATCGATCAGCCGGTCTACCTTTTCAATCAGGGTGGTTATTTCGGGTTGTTCCATGGGTGCCATTCTGTCATCCCGGTGTGCAGCTCACTATAGAGTGGCCCGCAGGGGCGGTCAAACTCCCGTGGGCCGCCGGTTGTTGGCTGCGACGCTGCGTCGGTAGGATATGCCGCCGGTCTGGAATACACTGCTGGGTTCATCGACCTGAGAGATTGCAAGAATATGCTTCGGATGTCTGCCGCTTTTGATTACGACCGCTTCGACCAGTTGTTCCGGCAACTGGGCGCCGCCGGTTACCCCGCCGAGCTGCACGGCCACCTGGTGGGCCGTCTCAGTGCCGGCAGCCGCCTGGACCATGGCACCTGGCTGGATGTGGCCAGGGAGGTCATCGACGGTCGCGGCGCCCCCGGTGAGGCGGACCGTATCCTGCTGATCCAGCTGTATGACTCCAGCCTGGCCCAGCTGGCCGGCAGCGGTTTCGATCTGCAGCTGCTGCTGCCCGACGATGAGGCGCCGATCGACCAGCGCACCCAGGCGCTGGGCCAGTGGTGCGAGGGTTTCCTCGGCGGCTTCGGTCTGGTGGCCCGTGAGCGGGCCCTGAGCGAGGAGGCCGACAGCGTGCTGGCCGACTTTGCCGCCATCTCCCAGGTGCAGAGCGATCTCGAGGAATCCGAGGCCAACGAAGTGGACTTCATGGAGGTCATGGAATACGTCCGCATGGCCGTACTGATGTTGTTCAGTGAGTGCCAGCCGGCCGAGACCAGTCAGGACCAGCCGCCCGCATCACTGCATTGAGGAGAATCCATGCGCATCAGCAAACAGGAATACGCCCGTCGTCGCAAGGCCCTGATGAGCCAGATGGAGCCGGGCAGCATTGCCATCCTGCCCGCTGCACCGGTTCACGCACGTAACCGGGACACCGAATACCCCTATCGCCAGGACAGTGATTTCCAGTACCTGACCGGCTTCCCCGAGCCGGAGGCGGTCATGGCACTGATTCCCGGGCGCGAGCATGGCGAGTACGTGCTGTTCTGTCGGGAGAAGGACGTGGAGCGGGAGCTGTGGGACGGTTACCGCGCCGGCCAGACCGGCGCCGTGGCGGATTATGGTGCCGATGACGCCTTCCCCATCGCCGATATCGACGACATCCTGCCGGGACTGATCGAAGGGCGCGAGCGGGTCTACTACGCCCTGGGTGCCAATCACGAATTCGACATGCAGCTGACCGGCTGGATCCAGGCCATCCGCAGCAAGACCCGTCTGGGTGCCGAGCCGCCCAAGGAGTTCGTCGCCCTCGATCACCTGTTGCATGACATGCGCCTGTATAAAAGCGCCGCCGAGGTACGGGTGATGCAGGCAGCGGCGGATATTTCCGCCGAGGCCCACGTCCGTGCCATGCAGGCCTGCCGTCCGGGCATGTACGAATATCAGCTCGAGGCCGAGCTGCAATACACCTTCATGCGCCACGGCAGTCGTGCGCCGGCCTATTCCTCCATAGTGGCGGCCGGGGCCAATGCCTGCATCCTGCATTACACCGAGAACACCGCACAGATCCGTGACGGCGATCTGGTGCTGATCGACGCAGGCTGCGAGCTGGACTGCTACGCTAGTGACATTACGCGTACCTTCCCGGCCAATGGTCGCTTCTCCCCGGAACAGCGGGCCATCTATGATCTGGTGCTGAGGGCTCAGGCGGCGGCCTTCGAGGCGATCGGCCCGGGGCGTACCTGGAACGAGGCCCATGACGCTACCGTACGGGTGATCACCGAGGGGCTGGTGGAACTGGGTCTGCTGGCGGGCGATCCCGAGGAACTCATCGCCAGCGGTGGCTACCGCCCCTTCTACATGCACCGCGCCGGTCACTGGCTGGGCATGGATGTGCACGATGTCGGCGAGTACCGGGTCGGCGGCGAATGGCGGGTGCTGGAACCGGGCATGGTGATGACCGTGGAGCCGGGTATCTACATCGCCCCGGACAACCAGCAGGTGGCAGCCAGGTGGCGGGGTATCGGCATCCGTATCGAGGATGATGTGCTGGTCACCCGCGACGGACACCAGATCCTTACCGGCAAGGTGCCCCGTGAAGCTGACGAGATCGAGGCGCTGATGGCAGCGGCGCGGACTGCGGCGAGCGTGCCGGCGTGAGCTACAGCCTGAATATCGTCGGCGGTGGCATGGTCGGGGCCAGTCTGGCACTGGCGCTGCAGGACTGTGCCCGCCAGTCGGGCTGGGCCATTCGCCTGATCGAGGCCCAGCCGCCGGTCGAGGGGGGCTGGCAGCCCAGCTACGATAACAGATCCACCGCCCTGTCCCATGGCAGCCGCCGGCTGTTCGAGCGCCTGGGCATCTGGCAGGAGCTGGCCCGGCGCGCCGAGCCTATCCGGCAGATACACGTCTCCGACCGGGGGCATCCGGGCTCGGCCCGCATGCATGCCGAGCAGGAGGGGGTGTCCGCCCTGGGCTACATAGTGGAAAACGCCTGGCTCGGCGAAGTGCTGCTGGGCAATCTGGATCGCCAGGCCATCGAGTGGGTGGCGCCGGCGCGGGTTGCCCATGCCCGGCCGCATCCCGGCGGCTATCAGCTGGACCTGCAGGTGCCCGGTGGTACCCGCCAGCTGGAGTCGGACCTGCTGGTGATTGCCGACGGCGGCCGCTCAGGACTGCTGGATCAGCTGGGCATCCATCGCCGGGTCAATCCCTATCAGCAGGTCGCCGTGATTGCCAATGTGACCACTGCCAACGGGCATGCCGGTGTGGCCTACGAGCGCTTCACCGAAACCGGGCCGCTGGCCCTGCTGCCGCTGTCCGGACAGCGCAGCGCGCTGGTCTGGACCCTGGCGGTGGACGTCGCCGAGGAGGTGGCGCAGCTGCCGGACGAGGCCTTTCTCGAGCGCCTGCAGGCGGCCTTCGGTTTCCGCATGGGCGCGCTGCTGCGGGTCGGCGAGCGGGCCAGCTATCCGCTGAACCTGATCGAGGCTGAAGAGCAGGTGCGTTCCAATCTGGTGGTGCTGGGCAATGCCGCGCACAGTCTGCATCCCATTGCCGGACAGGGCTTCAACCTGTCCCTGCGTGACGCCATGGCTCTGGCCGACCAGCTGCAGCGGGCCGGGCGCGAAGGACATCACCCCGGCTCGCTGTCGGTACTGCAGCGCTATCTGGACGGCCAGCGCGGCGATCAGGCGGCAACCGTGGCCTTCAGTCATTACCTGACGCAGCTGTTCAGCAATCGCAACCCGGTGCTGGTAGCCGGACGCAACGCCGGGCTGCTGGCCATGGACCTGCTGCCGCCCTTGAAGACCAGACTGGCCCGTCAGGGCATGGGGTTGCGCGGATGAGTGAATCGATATCGGGAGGCGCCATGGTGCAACAGTACGATCTGATTGTCGTCGGCGCCGGCATGGTCGGTGCCACTCTGGCGCGGGCCATGGCCGACAGCCCGCTGCGGGTGGCGCTGCTCGACGCCATGCCGCTGGACAGGCCCCTCGAGGCCCGCCCCACGCCCTCGGGTTACGATCCCCGGGTCAGCGCCCTGAGCGCCGCCTCGGAGAACATCCTCACCCGCCTCGGTGCCTGGGAACAAATCGCGACCGATTACCGCAGTCCCTACAGGTATATGTGCGTCTGGGATGGCGCAGGCACCGGCGAGATCCGTTTCGATGCCGGCATGGTCGGTGAGAATCGCCTGGGCCATATCATCGAGAACTGGCGGGTGCAGCAGGCGCTGCTGGACAGTCTGAACACCACCGATGTCAGCCTGCTGGGTGGCAGGCAGGTCGAGCAGCTGGTGCAGGAAGCCGATGGCTGGGCACTGCAACTGGCCGATGGTGAACGCCTGCAGGCGCCGCTGATAGTGGCCGCCGACGGTGCCCGCTCGAGACTGCGGGAGCTGGCCGGGTTCGCCATGCGCGAATGGGATTACCTGCACCATGCCGTGGTCACCACGGTGCAGACCGAGCGTCCGCATGCCGAGACCGCCTGGCAATCCTTCCTCGATGCCGGGCCGCTGGCCTTCCTGCCGCTGCAGGACAGGGACGGTCGGCATTACTGTTCCATCGTCTGGTCGCTGGTACCCGAGGAGGCCCGGCGGGTCATGGCGCTGGACGAGGCGACCTTCGCGGAGGAGATCGAGGCGGCCATCGAAGGGCGTCTCGGCCGGATCCTGCAGGTCGATGCGCGGCACTGCATTCCCCTGCGCCAGCGCCATGCCCGGCGTTATGCCCAGCCCGGGCTGGTGCTGATCGGCGATGCGGCGCACAGCATCCATCCGCTGGCCGGGCAGGGGGTCAACCTCGGCCTGCTGGATGCGGCGGAGCTGGCGGCGGTGCTGCAGGCGGCACTGACCCGGGGCGAGGCCTTCGCCAGCCTGCCGGTGTTGCAGCGCTACGAGCGCCGCCGCATGGGAGCCAACCTGTCGATGATGCTGGCGATGGAAGGCTTCGAGCGCCTGTTCCACGCCGATACGCTGGCGCTGCGCTGGGTGCGCAATACCGGGATGCGCTGGATGGACGGCCTGCAGGGGCTCAAGGCCGGGATAGTCCGGCGGGCGCTGGGGCTCGAAGGCGAGCTGCCGCCGCTGGCTCGCCCGGTTATCGAGGGGGAAGAAAGTCCGGCTGTCTAGTTGATGATCTTAATTAAAATCATTATCATCCAGGCTTCCGAACTCCCTAATCGAGGCTTCCACAGATGTCATTTACCCGCAATCTCGTCGTGCTGAGTCTGGCCCTGAGCGCCTTCACCAGCGTCGCCCAGGCCAAGGAACTGGTGGTCTACTCCTCCCGCCAGGATCATCTGATCAAGCCGGTATTCGAGATGTACACGGAGAAGACCGGGGTCAAGATCAACTTCATCACCGATCGTGAAGCTCCCCTGATGGCCCGTCTGCGCGCAGAAGGTGTCAACACCCCGGCGGACATGTTCATGACGGTGGACGCGGGCAACCTGTGGCAGGCAGAGGAGCAGGGGCTGTTCCAGCCGGTACAGTCGGAGGTCATCGAGGGCAACATTCCCCAGCACCTGCGTTCGAGCAACAACATGTGGACCGGGCTGTCGCTGCGTGCGCGCACCATCGCCTACTCCACCGAGCGGGTGAAGCCGGAGGAGCTGAGCACCTACGAAGCCCTGGCTGACGAGCAGTGGAAGGGCCGGGTGTGCCTGCGTACCTCCAAGAAGGTCTACAACCAGTCGCTGGTTGCCACCATGCTCGAATCCATCGGTGAAGAGAAGACCACCGAAGTGATTCAGGGCTGGCTGGCCAATCTGGCCACTCCGGTCTTTGCCGATGACACCGCCCTGCTGCAGGCCATCGACGCCGGTCAGTGCGATGTGGGCATCGTCAACTCCTACTACTTCGGCCGCCTGCACAACGCCCAGCCGGATGTGAAGGTCAAGCTGTTCTGGCCGAACCAGGAAGACCGCGGCGTGCACGTGAACATCTCCGGCGCCGGTGTCACCAGACACGCGAAGCATCCGGAGGAGGCCACCCGCCTGCTGGAATGGATGACTACCGAGGAAGCCCAGCGCATCTTTGCCGATGTGAACATGGAATTCCCGGCCAACCAGGCCCTGGAGCCCTCCGCGGAAGTGGCTGCCTGGGGTGACTTCAAGGCCGACAACGTGAACATCGAGGTGGCCGGTCGTCGTCAGCCCGAAGCCATCATGCTGATGGATCGCCTCGGCTGGAACTGATTCCGCCCCGGTCATTTGTTTGTATACTGCACGCCCGGCTTCTGCCGGGCGTGTTTTTTTACCGTTACAGGGAGTATGCGTGGCCCGTCCAAGTCCCGCCCACAAGCTGCGCTGGCAGCTGATCACCTATCTGGCTGCCGGGCTGGTGCTCATGCCCTTGCTCGTATTGCTGTTCAGCTGGCAGAGCGTGGATCAGACCATCTGGGGCCACCTGCTGCAGACCCAGCTGGCGCGCCTGATCGGCAATACCCTGTGGCTGGTACTGGGCGTCGGGGCCGGGGTGATACTGCTGGGTGTGAGTCTGGCCTGGCTGATCAGCCTGTGTGAGTTTCCCGGGCGCCGCTGGCTCGACTGGGCACTGATGTTGCCCTTTGCCATACCGGCCTACGTCCTGGCCTTCGTCATGGTCGGGCTGCTGGATTTTGCCGGCCCGCTGCAGACCCTGCTGCGCGGCTGGTTCGGCAATGACTTCAGGCTGCCACCGATTCGCTCCACCGGCGGGGTGATCCTCACCCTGGTGCTGGTGTTCTATCCCTATGTCTACATGCTTGCCCGCAGTGCCTTCATGGCCCAGGGCAGGGGACTGATGGAGGCCTCGCGCATCCTCGGCCAGACGCCCTGGCAGGGTTTCTGGCGGGTGGCGGTGCCCATGGCGCGGCCGGCCATCAGTGCCGGCGCGGCTCTGGCCATCATGGAAACCCTGGCCGATTTCGGCGCGGTTTCCGTGTTCAATTACGACACCTTCACCACGGCGATCTACAAGACCTGGTACGGTTTCTTCAGCCTGCAGAGCGCCACCCAGCTGGCCAGCCTGCTGCTGCTGTTCGTGTTTCTCGCCCTGTTCGCCGAGCGCCACGCCCAGGGGCGCAACAAGCGGTTTCCGGCCAACGACAAACCGCGTAAGGGCGCCCTGTACCGGCTGCAGGGGCCGTTGGCCTGGCTGGCCAGCGGCTATTGCCTGCTGGTGCTGTCGATCGCCTTCATCATTCCGGTGGGGCAGTTGCTGTACTGGCTGCTGAGCAGCGGGATTGCCGATCTTGACAGTCGCTACTGGGCGCTGATCCAGAACACCCTGCTGCTCGGGGCGATTGCCGCGCTGATGACGGTGGTCGTGGCCACTCTGCTGGTGCTGGCGCTGCGCCTGCAGCCGATCCGCCGGGTGCGCGGTGCGGTGGCCCTGGCCAATCTGGGTTATGCGCTGCCCGGGTCGGTACTGGCGGTGGGCATCATGTTCTTCTTCAGCTTTCTCGACAACAACCTGGTGGTGCCCCTGCGCACCTGGCTGGGGGCGGCCAATCCCGCGCCTGTCCTGCTGGGCGGCCTGTTCGCCTTGCTGCTGGCCTATCTGATCCGCTTCATGGCGGTGGCCTATGGTCCCCTGGACACTTCGTTGGCGCGCATCCGGCCGTCGCTGCCGGAGGCGGCCCAGAGTCTGGGTCAGTCCGGCTGGCAGGTCTTCTGGCGCGTCTATGTACCGCTGCTGCTGCCCGGCATCCTCAGTGCGGCGCTGCTGGTGTTCGTCGACGTGCTCAAGGAAATGCCAGCCACTCTGCTGATGCGGCCCTTCGGCTGGGATACCCTGGCGGTGCGTATCCACGCCCTGACCAGTGAGGGGGAATGGCGACGAGCTTCCCTGCCGGCGCTGACCCTGGTACTGGTCGGGCTGGCGCCGGTGATAGTGCTGATCAGACGTTCCGCCCGCCGCTGAATGCGGCTCGGCGCAGGGAGCAATGGACCCCGTTTGTGGCTACAATCAGCCACTGGGTCGAAGATAACAAGGAACAACGCCATGGGTCTGCGCACACCCCTGTATGACAGTCACCTGGCCACCGGTGCCAGGATGGTCGATTTCGGCGGCTGGGACATGCCACTGCATTACGGTTCGCAGATCGAGGAGCACCATCAGGTGCGCCGCGAGGCCGGGATCTTCGACGTTTCTCACATGGGCGTGGTGGATATCACCGGCGCTGACGCCACCGCCTTCCTGCAATACCTGCTGGCCAACGACGTCGGTCGTCTGCAGGCGCCGGGCAGGGCGCTGTATACCGCCATGCTCAACCCGGACGGGGGCATCCTCGACGACCTCATCGTCTACCGCCTGGCCGACGGCTACCGGCTGGTGGTCAATGCCGGTACCCGCCAGCGTGATCTGGAATGGATCCGCGGCCAGGCTGCCGGGCGTCAGGTCGAGGTGACCGAGCGCCGGGAGCTGGCGATGATCGCGGTCCAGGGCCCTCTGGCCCGGGCCCGTTGCGCCAGTGTGATGACAGATGCGCAGGCCGCGCTGGCCGAGCGGCTCGAACCCTTCCATGGGCAGGCCGAGGGTGACTGGTTCATAGCCTGTACCGGCTATACCGGCGAGGACGGTCTGGAAATCATGCTGCCGGCCGCGGAGGCGGCAGCCTTCTGGAACGCCCTGCAGGGCGCCGGCTGCAAGCCCTGCGGACTGGGCGCCCGGGATACCCTGCGACTGGAGGCCGGACTGAATCTCTACGGCGCCGATATCGACGAACAGACCTCGCCCCTGGCGGCCAACATGGCCTGGACCATCGCCTGGGAACCCGAGACGCGGGACTTCATCGGCCGCCGGGCGCTGGAGCGCCAGCGCCAGGCCGGCGATCTGCCCCGGCAGGTCGGTCTGGTGCTGGAGCAGCGTGCAGTGCTGCGCAGCGGCCAGAAGGTCATGATCGACGACCGCGAGGGTGTCATCACCAGCGGCAGCTTTTCCCCGACCCTGGGCTGTTCCATCGCGCTGGCCCGGGTGCCCCGCAACACCGGTGACAGCGCCCGGGTGGACATCCGGGGCAAATGGCTCGATGTGCAGGTAATCCGCCCCGGGTTCGTGCGCAACGGCATAAAACTCTTTTAAATCAACGGAGAACGCGTCCGCCAGGCGGAGCGAACTTCACCATCCATGCACCGAGGACAATAGAAGATGAGCAACACCCCCAGCGAACTGCGCTACGCCAGCAGCCACGAATGGAGCCGCGAGGAAGCGGACGGCACCATCACCGTGGGCATCACCCACCACGCCCAGGACGCGCTGGGGGACGTGGTCTTCGTCGAGCTGCCGGAAGTCGGCCGCCAGCTGACTGTCGGTGACGAGTGTGCGGTGGTTGAATCGGTCAAGGCGGCCTCGGACATCTACGCGCCGGTCAGTGGTGAGGTCGTTGCCATCAACGAGGCACTGGCCGATTCCCCCGAGCTGGTGAACTCCGATCCCTACGGTGAAGCCTGGTTCTTCAAGATCAAACCGACCGACAGCAGTGAGCTGGACAAGCTGCTGGACGCTGACGGATACCTCGCCAGCCTCTGATACGGCGCCTCCGGGCGCAGCGGTACAGGATCTGGTCCCGATTGATAGGAGGTGAGCGTATGAACCCCACCCGGAGTCTTGCCGAGCTGGAGCAGCAGGATGCCTTCATCCGGCGGCACATAGGTCCGGACGCCGAGGAGCAGCGCAGCATGCTGCAGACCCTGGGCCTGAGTTCGCTGGATGAGCTGATCGACCAGACGGTACCGCGCAGCATACGCCTGAACAGTCCCCTGGAACTGGCCGGCCCGCGCAGCGAGACCGATGTGCTGGCCTGCCTGCGCGAGATGGCTGCGGGCAATCAGTTGTTCACCTCCTGCATCGGCATGGGGTATTACGACACCATCCTGCCTCCGGTGATACTGCGCAACGTGCTGGAGAATCCGGGCTGGTATACCGCCTACACCCCCTATCAGCCGGAGATCTCCCAGGGCCGGCTGGAGGCGCTGCTCAACTTCCAGCAGCTGACCCTGGACCTGACCGGGATGCAGCTGGCCAACGCCTCGCTGCTGGACGAGGCCACCGCTGCCGCCGAGGCCATGACCCTGGCGCGGCGGGTGGCGCGCAGTCCGAGCAACGCGTTCTTCATCGACCAGGACTGTCACCCGCAGACCATCTCGGTGGTGCGCACCCGGGCCGAGGCCTTCGGTTTCGAGCTGATCGTCGGGGACGTCGCGCAGTTGCAGGACCATCCGGTATTCGGTGCGGTGTTGCAGTACACCACCACCTGGGGCGAGGTCCGCGATCTGCGGCCATTGATCGAGCAGGTCCAGGCGCAGCATGGCCTGGCGTGCGTGGCGGCCGACCCCCTGAGCCTGGTATTGCTGACCCCGCCCGGGGAACTGGGCGCGGACGTGGTGTTCGGCTCCTCCCAGCGTTTCGGTGTCCCCATGGGCTACGGCGGCCCCCACGCCGCCTTCTTTGCGACTCGGGATGAGTACAAGCGGGCCATGCCCGGGCGCATCATCGGGGTATCGGTGGACAGCCGTGGCCGCCGGGCGCTGCGCATGGCGCTGCAGACCCGGGAGCAGCACATCCGCCGCGAGAAAGCCAACTCCAATATCTGCACCGCTCAGGTACTGCTGGCCAATATCGCCGGATTCTACGCGGTGTACCACGGCCCGGAGGGACTGCGGACCATCGCCGAGCGGGTGCACCGGCTGACCGCCATCCTCGCCCTGGGTCTGGAACGCTGTGGCATCACGCGCAGCAACCGGCACTTCTTCGACACCCTGACACTCAGGGTGCCGGGCCAGGCCCGGCTGATTGTCGGCCGCGCGCGGTCCCTGCGTATCAATCTGCGGCTGATCGATACCGATCACCTGGGAGTAAGTCTGGACGAGACCAGCACGGCGGCCACGGTGGCGGCCCTGCTGCAGTGTTTTGCCGGGGACGCCCATGGTCAGGAGGTGGAGGCGCTGGATCTGGCGGTGCGCGGCGCCGACACCGGCATTCCCCTGTCGCTGCAGCGCCGTTCGCCCCTGTTGACACATCCGGTGTTCAACAGTCACCACTCCGAGACGGCCATGCTGCGCTATATCAAGTCGCTGCAGAACCGCGACCTGGCGCTGGATCATGCAATGATCCCGCTGGGCTCCTGTACCATGAAACTCAATGCCACCAGCGAGATGATTCCCATCACCTGGCCGGAATTCGCCCGCATGCATCCCTTTGCGCCTCGGGAACAGGCTGCCGGCTACCGTCAGCTGATCGACGAGCTGGAAACCATGCTGCGGGCCATCACCGGCTTCGATGCCATCTGCATGCAGCCCAACTCCGGTGCCCAGGGCGAATACGCCGGACTGCTGGCGATCCGCAAGTTTCACGAGGCCAATGGCAACGGCCACCGGGATGTCTGTCTCATTCCGACCTCGGCCCACGGTACCAACCCGGCCTCGGCACAGATGGCCGGCATGCGTGTGGTGCTGGTGGCCTGCGACGAGCAGGGTAACGTCAATATCGACGATCTGCGGGCCAAAGCCGAGGCCCATTCCGAGCACCTGTCCTGCCTGATGATCACCTACCCTTCGACCCACGGCGTGTACGAGGAGGGGATAGGCGAGATCTGCGACATAGTGCACCGGTACGGCGGGCAGGTGTACATGGATGGCGCCAATCTCAATGCCCTGGTGGGTCTGGCCCGCCCGGCGGATTTCGGTGCCGACGTGTCGCACATGAATCTGCACAAGACCTTCTGCATTCCCCATGGGGGCGGTGGTCCGGGCATGGGGCCGATCGGTGTCAAGGCGCACCTGGCGCCCTATGTGGCCAATCACGTGGTGGTGCCTCTGGACGGCCCGGACCCCGAGAACGACGCGGTCAGCGCCGCGCCCTGGGGCAGTGCCAGCATATTGCCGATCAGCTGGACCTATATCGCACTCATGGGTGGTCGTGGCCTGCGCCGGGCCACGGAAATAGCCATTCTCAATGCCAACTACATTGCCCGGCGGCTGGGCCAGGCCTATCCCGTGCTCTACAGCGGGCGCAATGGCTGGGTTGCCCACGAGTGCATTCTCGACATACGCCCGCTCAAGGCGGCCACCGGCATCACCGAAGAGGACATTGCCAAACGCCTGATGGACTTCGGCTTCCATGCGCCCACCATGTCCTTCCCGGTCCCGGGCACCCTGATGGTGGAGCCCACCGAGAGCGAGTCGAAGGCGGAGCTGGACCGTTTCATCGACGCCATGCTGACCATCCGCGAAGAGATCGCCCGGGTCGAGCAGGGGCAATGGGACGGTGAGGACAACCCGTTGCGCCTGGCGCCGCACGTCATGGCCGACCTCACCGGCGACTGGCAGCGCAGCTATTCCAGGGAACAGGCGGTATTTCCCTTGCCCTGGGTGGCCGCCAACAAGTACTGGCCGGTGGTCAACCGCATCGATAATGTCTATGGCGACCGCAATCTGTTCTGCGCCTGCCCGCCAGTGGAGGAGTGGGCGCAGTAGGGGGGCGCCCACGCTCCCGGGGCAGTCTGCCACGCGCCTGGGAGCGTCCCGTTGTGGTATTTTAGGAGCCTTGCCGCCACGCCTGCCTGTAACCCGGAGGCGCGGTGGCGCGTCAACCGATCCACCGCCTGACGGAAACGCGCCATGACTGAAGAAACCCCTGTCGCAGCTGAAACCCAGGAGTCCATCGCCGAAGCGCTGGCCAAGGGCAAGCTCAAGCGCGTGCGCCGGATACTGCGTGACCTGTCGGCGGCGGAAACCGCCGAGCTGCTGGAGCAGCTTGATGAAGATCAGCAGCAGATCGTCTGGGACCAGATCGGGGACGTCGAAGAGCCGGCCATTCTCGAACTGCTGGATCCGGCCCTGGCCGAGCGCCTGCAGGTCAACAGCGACGACAACCAGCTCGAAGCCCTGCTCGACAGCGAGGACGAGACCGACATCAGCCCCATCGCCATAGTGCGCGAGGCCCTGGAGGCCGGTCGCTTCAAGCGGGCGCTGAAGGTCTTTGCCCTGCTGCACCCGTCCCAGGCCGCAGGCCTGCTCGAGTCCCTGCCTCCCGGGGAGCGCAGCAGCATCTGGTCACGGCTGGACAGCGCCCGGGCCGGTCAGATCCTGGTCCATCTGCGTGAGGAAGTGGCCGCCAGTCTGGCCCTGGAGATGTCCGACGCCGAGCTGCTCGAAGCCGCGCGCCAGCTGGATCTCGATGACCTGGTGGACCTGATCCAGGCACTGCCCTTCGGCCCCGGCCGGCAGCTGCTGCTGTCGATGGATGTGAAGAAGCGGCAGCAACTGGCGGACATGCTGTCCTACCCCGAGGACTCGGCCGGTGGTCTGATGAACATCGACCACATCTCGGTGCGCGCGGACGTCAAGGTCGGCTCGGTGCTGCGCTACCTGCGTCTGCTCGAGGATCTGCCCGACCATACCGACAAGCTCATGGTGGTAGACCGGGAGAACCGTTATCAGGGCGTGCTGCGCCTGAGCCGGCTGGTCACCAGCATGGCCGACGAGCTGGTGCGGGATGTGATGGACGCCGAGTTCAAGCCGCTCGACGTACTGATGAGCAGCCAGGAGGTGGCGCGCCAGTTCGAGGATCTGGACATGCTCTCGGCGGCGGTGGTCAGCGAGGATGGTGTGCTGCTCGGACGCATCACGGTGGACGACGTGATGGACAGCATCCGGGACGATTCCGAGCGGGCGATCATGGGTATGGCCGGTCTGGACGACGAGGCGGACATGTTCGCGCCCATCCTCACCAGTACCCGCCGCCGCTCCGTCTGGCTGGGCTGCAATCTGATCACAGCCTTCCTGGCCGCCTCGGTGATCGGCCAGTTCCAGGGGGCGCTGGAACAGATAGTGGCGCTGGCGGTGCTCATGCCGGTGGTAGCGAGCATGGGCGGCATCGCCGGCAGCCAGACCCTGACCCTGGTCATCCGCGGTCTGGCGCTCGGCCAGGTGGATACCGGCAACCTGCGGGTGCTGCTGGGCAAGGAGCTGGGCATAGGTACGCTCAACGGCGTGTTATGGGCGCTGCTGGTGGCAGCGGTGGCCATCATCTGGTTCGGGGATCTGGGCATCGGCTGGGTGATAGGCCTGGCGATCCTGATCAACCTGGTCTGCGCGGTTCTGGCCGGGTTGCTGATACCACTGATCCTGCGGCGCTTCGGCATAGATCCCGCGCTGGCCGGCAGCATGGTGCTGATGGCGGTCACCGATGTGGTCGGCTTCTCCTCCTTCCTCGGGCTGGCGACCCTGTTTCTGATCTGAGGCAGGGCGCGGCTGGCTCAGCGTCCATTGAGTCTGGTCGCAGACGCGGGACCCTGCTGCCGCTATACTGCCGCCCCGAGCCCTTCACGCCTGCCACCCGGAGAGATCAGCATGAATCTGCCCACCCTGCGCCTCAAATCCAACTGTGACCGTCGCCTGCGCGCCGGCCACCTGTGGGTATTCAGCAACGAGGTGGATACCGCGCAGACGCCGCTGACCGCCCTGGCTGCCGGCGACGAGGTGCAGGTGCTCAATGCCTCGGGCAAGCTGCTGGGTCTGGCCACGGTAAGTCCCGACAATCTGATCTGTGCCCGGCTGCACAGCCGTGAGGCCAGGCATGGTCTGGACAAGTCCCTGCTGGTGCACCGCATCAAGATCGCCCTGAGCCTGCGTGAGCGGCTGTTCGACAAACCCTTCTACCGTCTGGTTTACGGGGATTCGGACCTGCTGCCCGGACTGGTGGTGGATCGTTTCGCCGACTATCTGGTAGTGCAGATCACCACCCCCGGCATGGAGCGGGTGCGCGGAGAGATCGTCGAGGCGCTGGTGCAGGTGCTCAGACCCGAGGGCATCCTGCTGCGCAACGACGGTGGTGCACGCAAGGCAGAGAATCTGGCCAGCTATGTCGAGGTGGTACACGGGCAGATGCCCGAGCGGGTCGCGGTCGAGGAGAACGGGGTGCACTTCGAAGCCCCGGTGCACAGCGGCCAGAAGACCGGCTGGTTCTATGACCATCGCATGAACCGGGCGCGCCTGGCGCCCTATGTCGCCGGCAAGCGGGTGCTGGATCTGTACAGCTATATCGGAGGCTGGGGTGTGCAGGCGGCGGCCTTCGGTGCCAGTGAGGTGATGTGTGTCGACAGCTCGGCGCCGGCGCTGGATCTGGTCGAGCACAATGCCGAACTCAACGGTGTTGCCGAACGCATGAGCGTGGTCGAGGGGGATGTCATGGACGCCCTGCGCGAGCTCAAGGGTGCCGGGGAGAAGTTCGACGTCGTCATTGCCGATCCGCCGGCCTTCATCAAGAAGCGCAAGGATATCCGCAATGGCGAGGCTGCCTACCGTCGTCTGAACGAACAGGCCATGCGCCTGCTCAACCGCGATGGGATTCTGATTTCGGCCTCCTGCTCCATGCATCTGGCCGAAAACAGCCTGCGCGACATGCTGCTGGCGGCCAGCCGCCACCTGGACCGTCACCTGATCATCACCGAACGGGGCTTCCAGGGCGCCGACCACCCGGTACATCCGGCGATTCCCGAGACCAGCTACATCAAGGCGTTCTTCTGCCGCGTACTGCCGGTCTGATGAGGTATTGCGGTTGCTCCGCGCCGGGCCGCGCCCGCGGAGTTGCCGGCGAGCAGGTGCTCGTCAACCCGACCTCGGTTGCCGGGATCGGACCCGGCAACCCGCTCAATCGCGCAGGCTGATCACCGGCCAGCCATGCTCACGGGCATGGGCCAGCAGGACATCGTCCGGATCCACCGCCACCGGGTTGTCCACCAGGGACAGCAGCGGCAGGTCGTTGCGTGAGTCACTGTAGAAATAAGCGCCCTTGAGATCATGGCCGGTTTCCTCCAGCCAGCGCTGCAGGCGGGTGATCTTGCCCTCGCGGAAGCAGGGGATATCGCAGGGTTTGCCGGTGTAGCGCCCGTCGATCTCCTCGCATTCGGAGGCCAGCATGATATCGATCCCATAGCGGCGGCCGATGGGACCGGCGACGAAGCGGTTGGTGGCGGTGATGATCAGGGTGGTGTCGCCGGCCTGTTCATGGCGCCGCACCAGCTCGATGGCCCTGGGCAGGATGAAGGGCTCGATCTTCTCCTCCATGAACAACGCATGCCAGCGCTCCAGTTCCTCGCGGCTGTAGCGCGACAGGGGCTCCAGGCAGAACTCCAGATAGGCGTTGACGTCCAGCTTGCCGTCCAGATAGTCGTTGAAGAACCGGGTGTTCAGCGTGCCGTAGGTTTCCGCATCGACTATGCCCCGCGCCACGGCGAATTCGCCCCAGGCGTTGTCACTGTCGGTCCCCAGCAGGGTGTTATCAAGGTCGAAGATGGCCAGTGCCACGGTGCGCTCCTGTCTACTGAATCGGGCTGAGGCGCAAGGATAATCCAGCTGCGGAATAAATGCGCGACTGGCGCCCACGGGCAATTGCTGGTACGCGCGTCTTTGTGGAACAATGCAGTGGAACTCACACAAGGATATGGCAGTGATCGACTCCGACGGCTTTCGTCCCAATGTAGGCATCATCCTGACCAACGGGTCCGGGCAGGTGCTCTGGGCCCGGCGTATCGGTCAGGACGCCTGGCAGTTTCCCCAGGGCGGCATACGCCGCGATGAGGACCCCGAGCAGGCGCTGTATCGCGAGCTCCACGAGGAGGTCGGGCTGCTGCCCGGCGATGTGGAGATACTCGGCTGTACCCGGGGCTGGCTGCGGTATCGTCTGCCGCAGCGGTTGATCCGCAGCCATTCCCAACCGGTTTGCGTGGGCCAGAAGCAGAAGTGGTTCCTGCTGCGTCTGACCTGTGCCGATGAACGCGTGTGCATGACCCGGACCGCCAAGCCCGAGTTCGATGGCTGGCGCTGGGTCAGCTACTGGTATCCGCTGGGGCAGGTCGTGTCCTTCAAGCGCGACGTCTACCGTCGGGCCATGAAGGAACTTGCCCCCCGGCTGCCCCTCGATGAGTTCAGCTGATGCTGAACATGCTCAGTACGCTGCGGCGTATCGTTCAGGAGGTCAACTCCGCCAAGGACCTGGCCACCGCGCTGGATATCATCGTCAAGCGGGTGCGCGAGGCGATGGAGACCCACGTCTGCTCGGTCTATCTGCTCAATCCCGATACCGATCGCTATGAGCTGATGGCCACCGAGGGCCTGAACAAGAGCGCCATCGGGGTGGTGAGCCTGGCCAGCAACGAGGGTCTGGTCGGTTATGTCGGTGTCCGCGAGGAGCCGGTGAACCTCGAAGACGCCGCCTCGCATCCCCGTTTCCGCTACTTTGCCGAGACCGGCGAGGAGCGCTATACCTCCTTCCTCGGGGTTCCCATCATCCACCACCGGCGGGTGATGGGCGTGCTGGTCATCCAGCAGAAGGAGCGCCGGCTGTTTGATGAGGTGGAGGAATCCTTCCTGGTCACCATGAGTGCCCAGCTCTCCGGGGTGATTGCCCACGCCGAGGCCACCGGTGCCATCCGTGGCCTGAGCTGGAGTGGCGAGGTCATCCAGGATACCCGGTTCGACGCTGTTCCCGGCGCACCGGGCGTGGCCATCGGCCGCGCGGTGGTGATGTTGCCGCCGGCGGATCTCAAGTCCGTTCCGGACAAGGAGATCAAGGATGTGGATGCCGAGATCGCTTTGTATCGCCGCGCGGTCGAAGCGGTGCGGGCGGATATCCGCCAGCTGGCGAAGAAGCTCTCGGCCCAGTTGCGGCCGGAAGAACTGGCCCTGTTCGACGTCTACCTGATGATGCTCGAGGATGCGTCCCTGGGGAACGAGATCATCCAGGGCATCCGCCAGGGCCAGTGGGCCCAGGGCGCCCTGCGCGACGTGATCAGCGCCCATGTCGGTCGCTTCGAGGTGATGGACGATCCCTACCTGCAGGAGCGTGCAGCGGACATCAAGGATCTCGGGCGGCGCCTGCTGGCCCGCCTGCAGGAAGCGGATCGCCAGCAGCTGGTGTTTCCGAAGAAGACCATCCTGGTGGCCGAGGAACTGACCCCGTCGATGCTGGGCGAGGTACCGGAGGGGCGCCTGGTCGGTCTGGTCTCGGTGCGCGGTTCGGGCAGCTCCCACGTGGCCATCCTGGCCCGTGCCATGGGTATTCCCACGGTGATGGGGGCGCTGGATCTGCCCTACCTGCGCATGGATGGGATGGACCTGATCGTCGACGGCAACGCCGGCGAAGTGTACTGCAACCCGTCCCAGGAGCTGCGCCGGCATTACCGCGAGCTGATCCGCGAGGAGCTGGAGCTGTCCCATGGTCTGGCCAAGCTGCGCGATCAGCCCTGCGTGACGCTGGACGGCCATCGCATTCCCCTGTGGGTGAATACCGGGCTCTATGCGGACATCGCCCGCTCGCTGGATCGTGGCGCCGAAGGGGTAGGCCTGTACCGCACCGAAGTGCCCTTCATGATCCAGGACCGCTTTCCCAGCGAGAAGGAGCAGCAGACCATCTACCGGGAACAGCTGCAGGCCTTCCATCCGCAGCCGGTAACCATGCGCACGCTGGATATCGGTGGTGACAAGGAGCTGAGCTACTTCCCGATCAAGGAGGACAACCCCTTCCTCGGCTGGCGTGGCATCCGCGTCACCCTGGATCACCCGGAGATCTTCCTGGTCCAGATCCGCGCCATGCTCAAGGCCAGCGAAGGTCTGGAGAACCTGCGCATCATGCTGCCCATGGTCAGCAGCGTGCCGGAGGTGGAGGAGGCCCTGCACCTGATCCACCGTGCCCATGGTGAAGTGCAGGATGAAGGCTGCAATGTGCCCATGCCGCCGATCGGCGTGATGATCGAGGTGCCGGCGGCGGTGTATCAGGCGGCCGAGCTGGTCCGCATGGTGGACTTCCTGTCGGTCGGCACCAACGACCTGACCCAGTATCTGCTGGCGGTGGATCGCAACAACCCGCGGGTCGCGGATCTCTATCACTCCTTCCACCCGGCGGTGCTTAAGGCACTGCAGCTGATTGCCAGGGCCTGCCGCGAGGCGGGCAAGCCCATGAGTGTGTGCGGTGAGATGGCCGGTGACCCCGCAGCAGCGGTGCTGCTGCTGGCGCTGGGCTGTGACGTCCTGTCGATGAGCGCGTCGAGTCTGCCCCGGGTCAAGTGGCTGCTGCGCCAGATCAGTCTCGATGACGCCCGCGCGCTCCTGCGTGACGCCCTGCGGGAAGACAACGCCTATCTGGTGCAGAGCATGCTGCACCTGTCGCTGCGCAATATGGGGCTGGGCAAGGTTCTGCAACCCCTGCGCTGAGTTCCGCGGACCTGGAGCCTTTCGGGGCTCGTTCGGATTCGGTCACCCCTCGCGTTATCCTGCACCTGCGCCGGACGAGCCGGTGCTCGTCCCTCCCGGGAAGGGCCGGCGAGTGGGTGCTCGCCAACCCGAGGCCTAGAGAATCCAGCCCGATTCGCCCAGCTCCTGCCCGTTGGGGCCGAAGTTCCGCTCGACGAAGGTAATGCTGCCGTCGGCATCGATGGCCAGCAGGCTGCTGGCACGGGTGCCGTAGTCTTCCCCGCGGATGAAGGTGGCGGACAACCGCCGTTCCCACTCCAGACCCACACCACTGTCCGGCAACTGTTCGTCGGGGTATTCCCGGCTGTCCCTGAGCAGGCCCAGCAGGGCGTCGCTGTCACTCTCGCTGTCCAGATGCTGGTCGAGCCCCTGGCGCAGCGCCTGCAGCTTGGGCCAGGGACTGTTCAGCGCGGCATTGGACAGACCGTAGAGCCCGGGCGTCAGTGCCTGGGGTCGAGCCTCATCGCTGTTGAGGTACCACAGCTGCTGCATGTTGCCGACCAGCAGATTGAAGCCCGCATAGCCCGCCAGGTCATCGACCAGGGCGTTCAGGTAATCCTCCGGCGCGCTGCGTCCGGTGAGGTAGCCCAGTACCAGACTGCCCCGGGAGCGGGGCCCCCGGCGTGCACCGGGCGAGCGGATATTGGTCAGCGCAGCGAAGCGCCCGCTGCGGGTGACCCCCAACCAGGTGCCGCCGGCTTCCAGATCCTTGCCGGCGAGCAGCTCCGGGTGGCCCTCCTCGTTCCAGAAGGTGGCGGGGCGGGTAGGGCGGGCATGGAACTCGTCGCGGTTGCCGAGCAGCAACAGCGGGCGCCCGGACAGCTGCCAGGCAAAGGCGATCAGACACATGGCACTCTCCATCAGGTTGGCACCAGTGTACCGGTTTCCATGCGCCCGGTCGTCAGCCCACCAGCGCGATCAGGCAGGTGTCCCCGGCAGGGTCTCCGCAGCGCCCAGTTTCTCGAGATAGCTGATGGTGCGGGTCTGATCGAACTGCCGTGCCAGCTGCAGAGGCGTACTGGCCATGCGCGAATCGAATACCTGCACGGGGAAGTTGATATCGAGTCCGGCGCCCACCAGTGGGGCAAGGAACTTCTGTCCCGGGTCGAAGCGCTGCCAGGCGCCGTAGGGCGGAGCATAAAGCAGATGCAGCCATATCTCCTGCTGCACCTCGGGGCGCTGCAGGCGGCTACCCAGCAGTAGTTCCAGCAGGCGGGGGTTATCGGTAATAAAGAATTGCTTGATGAACCTGCCGATGGCCTCGATGCTGTGGCCGAGCTGGGCGGAACGCAGCAACAGCGCCTCCCGAGCCGGCTCATCCTCGACCAGCCTGATCAGATGGCGGACATCCAGCCCCAGCTCCATGAGGCTGGCCAGATAGCGATCCAGCGTCGGGAGCTGCTCGGCCAGCTGGCGGGCCTGGGGCGCGTTCAGCAGCACCCTGGCATCGGCCACACGCCCGCCCGCAGCGACGATGGCCTGGATGAAGGTCAGGGCGGTCTTTGCATCGTGCAGGACGAAGGGACCGAAGTTCAGTGCCGACAGATCCAGATCATGCAGTCCGCCGCTTTCCAAAAGGAGCCATGAGACCGCAGCAGCCCTGCTGGCATCGACCGGTGGCTGCCATATCCGATTGAACAGCGACTGGCCCTCCACCTGCGCTGCCAGCCCCGGTCTGGCTTCTGTGATCCTGCTCAGCAGGGTCTGCAGAAAACCGTCGCGCAGGTGGCAGGCGGCGTCCTGATCATCAAAGGTTTCGCAGATGGCCAGCTGGCAGCCCAGTCTGTGCAGATCCCGGAAGTGGGCAGTCTGGGGGCTGGCGCCCGGCGGCGTGGTCAGCCAGACCTCGACGCCGGCGCCAAACAGGGTGAGGGAGTCGACCGGAACATCCTCCAGCTCCCCGGCGAGCAACGGCTTGAGGCCCAGCTCCCGGTTGAGCTGGGCATGGCGTGATTGATCCGCCTGCTGCAGTGCGCCAAGGCAGTCAGCGTAGCGCTCAGCCTGATGCGGGTCGTTGAATACGGCGGTCATCCAGATACGTGTTTCAGACATTGGCACTTCCCTGTGACAGTGAGCCCATGATGACAGCGCCTCAGCACTACCGGCCATGCAACGCGGAGCCGGTCCGGGTCGGCGGTTTCGGCTCCAGGGTTATCGCGTTAAACTAGCGCACTTTGACATTCTTGGGGATAGGCTGCAGCGGACCCGGGTATGCCTCGCCTCGTTTTTCCGCACAGGGGACGTTAATGGAATTCATCTTGTATCTGGTTCTGGGAGGTTGTGCGGGGGTGCTGGCGGGTCTGTTCGGGGTCGGCGGCGGCATGATCATAGTCCCGGTGCTGGTCTACAGTTTCGCCTTGCAGGGCTTTGCCCCCGATGTGCTGACCCATATGGCGGTGGGTACCTCGCTGGCGACCATCGCCTTTACCTCGATCAGTTCGGTGCGGGCCCACCACAAGCTCGGTGCGGTGCGCTGGCCGCTGTTTGTCTGGCTGACCCTGGGCATCATTGGTGGCTGCGTGCTGGGTGCACTGACCGCGGCGGCGCTGAGCGGACCGGTGCTGCAGAAGGTGATAGGGGTGTTCGCCATCTGCGTGGCCATACAGATGGCCTTCGATCTCAGACCCAGAGCGGCGCTGGCCGAGCCCGGCAGGCCGACACTCGGCGTGGCCGGGGTGGTAATCGGCTGGGCGTCGAGTATCTTCGGTATCGGTGGCGGCTCCCTGACCGTGCCCTTCCTGGTCTGGCGCAGCGTACCCATGCAGCAGGCGGTGGCCACCTCCGCCGCCTGTGGCATGCCGATCGCCGTGGCCGGCGCGCTGAGCTTCATTGCCACCGGCTGGGGCGCCACACCGCTGCCGGATTGGAGCCTGGGCTATGTTTACCTGCCGGCGATGGTCGGTATTGCCGCCACCAGTGTGTTCTTCGCCGGCTTCGGGGCGCGTCTGGCCCACCGGCTGTCGCAGCGCCTGCTCAAGCGGCTGTTCGCCCTGCTGCTGGTGCTGGTGGGCATCAACTTTCTACTCTAGGACCCTGTCATGCTGACTTACCCGCAGATTGATCCCGTTGCCCTGTCCCTGGGGCCGGTGCAGATTCACTGGTACGGCCTGATGTATCTGGTCGGCATTGGCGGCGCCTGGTGGCTGGCCGCGCGGCGGCTGCACCGCTTCGAGCCCGGCTGGAGCCGTGAAACCCTGTCCGATCTGGTGTTCTGGGTAGCACTGGGGGTAATCGCCGGAGGGCGCCTGGGTTATGTGCTGTTCTACGATCTGGGTTCCTACATTGCCGACCCCAGCCTTGTATTCCAGATATGGAAGGGGGGCATGTCCTTCCATGGCGGTCTGATCGGCGTACTACTGGCGGTGTGGTGGTTCTCCCGCCGGCAGCAGGTGGGCTTCTTCCGGCTGATGGATTTCATCGCGCCGCTGGTTCCCATCGGCCTGGGTGCCGGGCGCATCGGCAACTTCATCAATGCCGAGCTCTGGGGCAGGGCGACCGACGTGCCCTGGGCCATGGTGTTTCCCACCGACCCGCAGCAGCTTGCCCGCCATCCGTCTCAGCTCTATCAGTTCGCGTTGGAAGGTGTCGCGCTGTTTGTCATACTCTGGCTGTTCTCCCGCAAGCCGCGACCAACCATGAGTGTCTGCGGGCTGTTTGCGGTGTGCTACGGAGCCTTCCGCTTCTTCGTCGAATTCTTCCGCGAGCCGGACGCCCATATCGGCTATCTGGCCTTTGGCTGGCTGACCATGGGTCAGCTGCTCTGTATACCTATGATTTTGCTCGGTGCCGCCTTCATCTGGTGGGGGTATCGCAAGGGGGATGTAAGGCATGAAACAGTATCTTGAGCTGATGCGCCGGGTGCGCGAGACCGGCACCTTCAAGAGCGATCGCACCGGTACCGGGACCTGGAGCGTGTTCGGCCATCAGATGCGTTTCGATCTGGCTGATGGTTTCCCCCTGGTGACCACCAAGAAGTGCCATCTCAAGTCCATCATCCACGAGCTGCTGTGGTTCCTGCAGGGCGATACCAACATCCGCTACCTCAAGGAAAACGGCGTCTCCATCTGGGACGAGTGGGCCGATGAAAACGGCGATCTGGGCCCGGTCTACGGCTACCAGTGGCGCAGCTGGCCGGCGCCCAATGGCGAGTCCATCGACCAGATCAGCAAACTGGTGGAGATGATCAAAACCAACCCCGATTCCCGTCGGCTGATCGTCTCGGCCTGGAATCCGGCGCTGGTGGACCAGATGGCGCTGCCACCCTGCCATGCGCTGTTCCAGTTCTATGTTGCCGATGGCAAGCTGAGCTGCCAGCTGTACCAGCGCTCGGCGGACATCTTCCTCGGTGTGCCCTTCAATATCGCCAGCTATGCCCTGTTGACGCTGATGGTGGCCCAGGTCTGCGATCTCCAGCCGGGTGAGTTCATCTGGACCGGCGGCGATTGCCATCTGTACGCCAATCACATCGAGCAGACCGATCTGCAGCTCAGCCGCGAGCCGTTGCCGCTGCCGACCATGCGTCTCAATCCCGAAATCAGGGATCTGTTCGCCTTTACCTTCGAGGATTTCACCCTGGAAAACTACCAGTCCCACCCGCACATCAAGGCGCCGGTGGCGGTATGACCCGTTCGCTGCCGCTGTGCCTGATCGCCGCCTGTGCCCATGACCGGGTGATCGGGCGGGATAATCAGATGCCCTGGCATCTGCCGGAGGATCTCAGGCACTTCAAGGCGAAGACCCTGGGCAAGCCCATCATCATGGGGCGCAAGACCTGGGAGTCGCTGGGCCGGCCGTTGCCGGGGCGTCTGAATCTGGTGGTGACCAGGCAACCCGATCTGGTGCTGGAGGGGGCCGAGGTATTCGGCGATCTGCCGTCGGCCATTTGCCGAGCCGAGGAGTGGGCACGGCAGCAGGGCGTTGACGAGATCATGCTGATCGGCGGCGGTCAGCTGTATGCGGCAGCCCTGCCGCAGGCCGACCGCATCTACCTGACCCGTATCGAACTGGACGTGGCCGGGGATGCCTGGTTCCCGGCCTTCGAGGGCTGGGAGCGGATTGAGCATGAGGCCCATCCGGCTACCGGGAACACCCCGGCCTACAGCTTCGAAACCTGGGTCAGACCGGCTGGCTGATGCTCAGCCTGCCCTCGCCAGCTGCTCGACCAGTGCCTGACTGAAGGCAGGAATGTCGTCCGGTTTGCGGCTGCTGATCAGCTGGCCGTCGACCACCACCTCCTGATCTACCCAATGGGCGCCGGCCTTCTCCAGCGCCTCCCTGGGCCCGGTCAGCTCTACCTGCTCAAAACCTTCGGTTGCCAGGATGGCCACGCGCTTGCCACGCTGTGCTTGAGTCATGCCTGTTCTCCTCGATCTGAAAAATGGATACAGGATTTCGAACCATGGGATGGACGCTAAGTTCGCCCTATCGGTCGTCCGGCAGGGTGGGGGGCAATGGATCGTCTATGCTCCAGAGGTATCGCCATTTCCGGAGACGCCCATGGGCAAGTCCTTTTTGATCGCGCTGCTGCTGCTCGCTCCCGGCGAGGATGACAGTGCAACGCAGTCGGCAGTGAGGGAGGAGGGGACAGGGTCGTCCGTACAGGTAGTGAAGCTGGAACCGCTGGAGCAGGAGCCGCCGGGTACACCGGCGGCGGATCTGGGGAATGCAGCCCAGGATCTGGGGGAGCTGTGGACGGAGTAGCAGACGCTGCTCCGCCCCCCGACTGTCAGCCCTCCAGAAGAGCCTTGTTGCGCACCGCGCCCTTGTCGGCACTGGTGGCCAGCAGGGCGTAGGCCTTGAGCGCAGTGGAGACCTTGCGGGCGCGCGGCTGGGCGGGTTTCCAACCCTTGGCGTCCTGCTCGGCGCGGCGCTGGGCCAGCTCCTCGTCGGAAACCAGCAGGTTGATGCTGCGCTGCGGGATGTCGATGAGGATCCGATCGCCGTCGCGGATCAGGCCGATGGCGCCGCCGGACGCCGCTTCCGGTGAGGCGTGGCCGATGGACAGGCCCGAAGTGCCGCCGGAGAAGCGGCCGTCGGTGAGCAGGGCGCATTCCTTGCCCAGGCCCTTGGACTTCAGGTAGCTGGTCGGGTAAAGCATTTCCTGCATGCCCGGCCCGCCCTTCGGACCTTCGTAGCGGATGATCACCACATCGCCCGGCTTGACCTCGTCGCAGAGGATACCCTTCACTGCGGCGTCCTGACTTTCGTAGACCCGGGCACTGCCCTCGAATACCAGGATGGACTCATCCACGCCGGCAGTTTTCACCACGCAGCCGTCCAGCGCGATATTGCCGTACAGTACGGCCAGACCACCTTCGCTGGAATAGGCATGCTCCACCGAGCGGATGCAGCCCTCGGCGCGGTCCAGATCCAGGCTCGGCCAGCGGGTATTCTGGCTGAAAGCGGTCTGGGTCGGGATGCCGGCCGGACCGGCCTTGAAGAACTCATGCACCGCCGCATCGTCGGTCTGGGTGATATCCCACCGGGCGATGGCCTCGGCCATGGTCGGGCTGTGCACCGTGGGGACGTCGGTATGCAGCAGGCCGCCTCGGGCCAGCTCGCCGAGGATGGAGAAGATGCCTCCGGCGCGGTGCACGTCTTCCATGTGGTACTTCTGGATGTTCGGCGCCACCTTGCACAGCTGCGGCACCCTGCGCGACAGCTGGTCGATATCCCGCAGGTCGAAGTCGACTTCGCCTTCCTGGGCTGCGGCCAGCAGATGCAGGATGGTATTGGTCGAGCCGCCCATGGCGATATCCAGGGTCATGGCATTCTCGAAGGCCTTGAGGCTGGCGATGTTGCGCGGCAGCACATTCTCATTGCCCTCTGCATAGTACTGGCGGCACAGATCGACGATCAGGCGGCCGGCCCGCAGGAACAGCTGTTCACGATCGGCATGGGTCGCCAGGGTCGAGCCGTTGCCCGGCAGGGACAGGCCCAGGGCCTCGGTCAGGCAGTTCATCGAGTTGGCGGTGAACATGCCCGAGCAGCTGCCGCAGGTGGGGCAGGCGCTGCGTTCATACTCGGCCACGGTTTCGTCGGAGCAGGAGTCATCGGCCGCCGCGACCATGGCATCGACCAGATCCAGACCGTGGTTGGCCAGCTTGGTCTTGCCGGCTTCCATGGGGCCGCCGGAGACGAAGACCACGGGGATGTTCAGGCGCAGGGCGGCCATCAGCATGCCGGGGGTGATCTTGTCGCAGTTGGAGATGCAGACGATGGCGTCGGCGCAGTGGGCGTTGACCATGTACTCCACCGAGTCGGCGATGATCTCCCGCGAGGGCAGGGAGTAGAGCATGCCGTCATGGCCCATGGCGATACCGTCGTCCACGGCGATGGTGTTGAATTCCTTGGCCACGCCGCCGGCCTTCTCGATCTCGCGCGCCACCAGCTGACCCAGGTCCTTCAGGTGCACATGACCCGGCACGAACTGGGTGAAGGAGTTGGCAATGGCGATGATCGGCTTCTTGAAGTCTTCATCTTTCATGCCGGTGGCGCGCCACAGCGCACGGGCACCAGCCATGTTGCGGCCATGGGTGGACGTCTTGGAACGGTAATCAGGCATGGGTACTGTCTCGTTATGCGTGAAGCAGGGATGGGCCTAGCATACCAATTTGCCGCCAAGGCCGCAGCCTTGTGCTGGGAGTGTCGAGCACCGGTTCGATGAGCGGCGTGGCAGCCGGTTCGGCGAGCGCCTGCTCGCCGAAGGGCAGTACTGCAGCTCACCCGGCGGGTTACAGGTTCTTCTCGAACACCTTGGAGTTGCGCTGGTAGTTGTACAGCTGGGCACGTTGCTGGGGCAGGCGCTCCACCGAGCTGGGCTCGAAGCCGCGTTCGCGGAACCAGTGCGCGGTACGTGTGGTAAGCACGAACAGCCGGGTCAGCGAGCGGCGTCTGGCTTCGGCCTCGATATGTTCCAGCAGCTGGTCGCCGCGCCCGCCGTGGCGATAGTCCGGGTGGATGGCGACGCAGGCCAGCTCGGCGCTCTGCTCGTCCAGCGGGTAGAGGGCGGCGCAGCCGATGATCATGCCGTCACGTTCGATCAGGGTGAACTGGTCGATCTCGGTTTCCAGGACCTCCCGGGAGCGGCGCACCAGGATGCCCGCCTGTTCCAGCGGACGCAGCAGATCCAGCAGGCCGGCCACATCGTCGATATGGGCCCGGCGGATCTTCTCGAAGGGCTCCTGGGTCACCAGGGTGCCGCCCCCGTCACGGGTGAACAGCTCGGTGAGCATGGCGCCGTCGTCGGCGTAGCTGATGATGTGGCTGCGCCGCAGCCCGGCGTTGCAGGCCTTGCAGGCGGCGCTGAGCAGCGAGCCGGGCAGGCTGTTGCCCAGCGCCTCGATCAGCGGCAGCGCGCGGCTGGGCTTGAGTTCGCGCAGCAGCTGGCCGTCGGTATCGAAGATGCCGGTGTCCGGCCCGAACAGGATCAGCTTGTCCGCTTCCAGTGCCGCCGCCGTGCTGATGGCCACATCCTCGCAGGCCAGATTGAATACCTCGCCGGTGGGCGAATAGCCCATGGAGGACAGCAGTACTATGGAGGCATCATCCAGGTGGCGACTGATGCCCTTGCGGTCGATGCGCCGGACCTCGCCGGTATGGTGCAGGTCCACCCCGTCGATCACGCCGATCGGCTTGGCAGTGACAAAGTTGCCGGAGACCACGCGCAGCCGGCTGCCCTGACCGGCCAGTGTGCACAGGCGCGCCTCGATGGCGATGCGCAGGCTGCCCACCGCATCCATCACGCAGCCCAGGGTATCGCTGTCGGTAATGCGCAGGTCATTGTGGAAGCGCGAGGTCATGCCGCGGGCCGCCAGACGTTCCTCGATCTGCGGACGCGAACCGTGCACCAGCACCAGCCGCACGCCCAGGGTGCTGAGCAGCATGATGTCATTGATGATGTTGTTGAAGTTCGGGTGCGCGATGGCCTCGCCCGGCAGCAACACCACGAAGGTACGGTCGCGGTGGGTGTTGATGTAGGGCGTGGAGTGGCGGAACCACTTGACGTAATCGGACATGCTGCTGTTCCGTGGAAAAATGCCAGTGTAGAGACAATCAGGGGCGGGCATCAAGGTCGGGGCCTGCGGGCGTGCCACGAGACTGAAACACAGGCAAGATAGAAGGGTATCGATACTGTGCAAGGGGCAATGACGTGAGTACCGGATCCGAACAATTCAGAGTGGTGCACACCCCCGAAGAGGCCGTGGACCAGCTGGCCGCCCTCTATGATCAGGCGGTTCAGGCGCTGTCCGAGGCGCTCAGGGGTTACCTGCGCGATCGCACCCGGCCCAGCGCTTCGCAGCTGGCGCTGTTCCGCTATCCCGAACTGCGCCTTGTCTGGGACGGCGACGACCCGGCGCCCAGCAGCGTGCGCGCCTGGGCGAGATTACAGGTGCCCGGCACCTATGCCGCCACCATCACCCACCCGCAGGCCTTTCGCGGCTATCTGCTGGAACAGCTGGGCCCGCTGACCCGGGACTTCAAGGTGCGGCTGGAGGTCGGTGTCAGTCAACAGGCGATTCCCTATCCCTATGTCGTGGAGCAGGGCGATGAACTGGCCGGTTCCGGCGTGACTGCCGCCGAGCTGGCCCGGGTGTTTCCCAGTACCGACCTGTCGGCGACCAGCGATGGCGTCGCCGACGGCCTGCTGGACTGGGCCAGCAGCGACCCGCTGCCACTGGCGCTGTTCGATGCGGCGCGGGTGGACTTCTCCCTGCGCCGGCTGGTGCATTACACCGGTACCGACTGGCGCCATGTCCAGCCGTGGATACTGCTGACCAACTACCACAGGTATGTGGACCAGTTCATCCGCCACGGGCTGGACATGCTGCTGGGCCAGTCGCGCTTCTGCCGCCTGGTGCTGCCCGGTAACGTGGTGGTCGAGCGGGGCATGCCCGAGGGCGAGATGCAGGCGGTGCTCGACAGTGTGGTCTGGCACAAGTACCAGATGCCGGCCTACCACCTGGAGGCCGCCGACGGCGACGGCATCACCCTGGTCAACATCGGCGTCGGCCCGTCCAATGCCAAGAACATCACCGACCACCTGGCGGTGCTGCGCCCCCATTGCTGGCTGATGATCGGCCACTGCGGCGGACTGCGTCAGTCGCAGACCATCGGCGACTACGTGCTGGCCCACGCCTACATGCGCCGCGACGGCATTCTCGACCGGGTGTTGCCACCGCATATTCCGCTGCCGGCGCTGGCCGAGGTGCAGCAGGCCCTGCAGGAGGCCGCCGCCGAGGTGACCGGCGACCGCGGCGACGCCCTCAAGGGGCGCCTGCGTACCGGCACGGTACTGACCTACGATGACCGCAACTGGGAACTGCGCTGGGCCCAGGAGCGGCCGCTGATCAACCTGTCCCGGGCGGTGGCGGTGGATATGGAAAGCGGCACCATCGCCGCCCAGGGCTACCGGCTGCGGGTTCCCTACGGCACCCTGCTGTGCGTGTCGGACAAGCCGCTGCACAGCGAGCTGAAGCTGCCTGGGGCGGCCGGGGCCTTCTACGAGCGGGCGGTGGCCCAGCATCTGCACATAGGCATTGCGGCGCTGGAGTTGCTGCGCAGTCAGGTGGGGAGCCTGCACTCGCGCAAGTTGCGCAGTTTTGACGAGCCGTTGTTTCGCTAGTCGCTTCCCCCTCTCCCCGGCCCTCTCCCGCCGGGGGAGAGGGAGCAGCCTTTGCCAGCAGGAACCGCAGGCGCTCTGCTGAAGACATCCCTCCCTTGGCGCGACAGGCGCTGCGCAGAACGGCCAGCTGGCCCGAGGGGGCGAGTAGTGGGCCGGGGAGAGGGGATGCTACAAGCAAAACCGCCCGATCAGTTCCCGCAGCACCCTGACCGTGGGCTCGATCCGCTCCATCGCCAGGTACTCATCCGGCTGGTGCGCCTGGGCGATGTCGCCGGGACCGAGGATCACTGTCTGCAGGCCGAGCTGGTTGAGGTAGGGGCCTTCGGTGGCGAAGGCGACGCTGCCGGCACTGTAGCCGGTGAGCTGTTCACAGGCCCGGACGATCTCGGCACTGGCCGGGGTATCCAGCGGTGCGACACCGGGGAACAGGGGCTGGTAATCGATCTCCACTCGGTGCCGTTCGGCCACCACTGCCAGGCGCTGGGCGATGGCCGCGCGCAGGGCATCCGGATCCATCCCGGGCAGGGGACGCAGATCGAACTCCAGGGCGCAGCGACCGCAGATGCGGTTGGGGTTGTCGCCGCCGTGGATGCAGCCCAGGTTCAGGGTCGGGGTAGGTACGCTGAACAAGGGATTGTGCCATTGCGCCTGCCAGCTGCGACGCAGCTCCAGCAGCTCGCTGATGACCTGGTGCATCGCCTCGATGGCGTTGCGTCCCAGGCTCGGGTCGGAGGAATGTCCGGCCTGACCGATGATATCCACCCGCTCCATCAGGATGCCCTTGTGGATGCGGATCGGCTGCAGCCCGGTGGGTTCACCGATCACCGCATGGCGGGCACCGAGCAGATCGTCCGCCACCAGTGCCTGGGCGCCGCCCATGGCGCTTTCCTCGTCGGCGGTGGCGAGGATGATCAGCGGCTGCTTCAGCGGCTGGTCGAGCAATGGCCGCAGGGCCTCGATGATCAGCGGGAAGAAGCCCTTCATGTCGCAGCTGCCCAGGCCGTACCAGCGGCCGTCGGCCTCGGTCAGGCTGAAGGGGTCGTGCTGCCAGCGCTCGGGATTGCAGGGCACTGTATCGGTATGGCCTGCCAGCACCAGTCCGCCGGGACCGCTGCCCAGGGTGGCGATCAGATTGGCCTTGCCCGGCGCGCCCGGCACGGGCTGGATGCGGCAGTCGAAGCCGAGCTGGTCGAGCCAGTCCGCCAGCAGGTGAATGACCGGCAGGTTGGACTGGTCAAGCTCGGGCTGGGTACAGCTGATCGAGGGGGTCTGCAGCAGGGCGGCGAACTGCGCCTTGAGGGAGGGGAGGGACATGGCAACTCCTGACTGAACACCCTGCGGTCGTGGTGCTGACCACAGGGTCGTAGCTGAAACAGCAGCTTACGTCAGTCGGGCGCCGGCGTCAGCCGAAAATGGCCGAGAAGATCAGGAAGTAGATGATCGACAGAATGGCGCCAGCGGGCAGGGTCACTACCCAGGAGGTGAAGATGGTACCGATGACCCGCAGGTTGAGTGCGGCAATACCCCGGGCCATGCCGACCCCGAGAATGGCACCGACCAGCGTGTGGGTGGTGGAAATCGGCAGACCCAGACCGGAGGCGCCGACCACGGTGGAGGCGGCAGCGAGCTCTGCGGCAAAACCGCGGCTGGGGGTCAGTTCGGTGATGTGCTTGCCGATGGTGGCGATGACCCGGTAGCCGTAGGTGATCAGACCCACCACGATGCCCAGGGCGCCCAGCAGCAGTACCCAGCCCGGCACGGTGGATTGCGGCTGGATGGTGCCCGACTGCAGCACACCGACGATGGCTGCCAGCGGCCCGACGGCGTTGGCCACGTCATTGGAGCCGTGGGCAAAGGCCATGGAGCAGGCGGTGAAGATCATCAGGATGGCAAAGACCCGCTCCACTCCCTGCAGGTGCCGGCTGTCATCCTGTTCCTCCTTGATGCGGCTCATCAGCGCGACGCCGAGGACGGTCACCACCGTACCGGACAGCAGTGACAGGCCGAAACTTTCCACATTGTTCAGGTCCAGACCAACGTGCTTGAGGCCCTTGGTCAGGGTCATCAGGGCAATGATGAAACCCACCGCGAACATGTAGATGGGAATGTAGCGCTTGGCATTGGCGAAGGGGTTATCCGTATCCAGGATAAGCTTGTGCACCGTGACGAAGATCATGAAGGAGATGCTCCCCGCCAGCAGGGGCGAGATGATCCAGCTGGACACGATCGGCACGACGCCGCCCCAGTGCACCGACTCCACTGATACGCCGACCGCGGCAAAGCCGATCACGGCGCCGATGATCGAGTGCGTGGTGGAGACCGGCCAGCCCTTGATGGACGCGATCAGCAACCAGGTACCCGCTGCCAGCAGCGCGGCCAGCATGCCGAAGATCATCTGCTCCGGGCCGATCATCGAGGAGTCGACGATGCCGCTGCGGATGGTCTGGGTCACGGAACCCCCGGCCAGGTAGGCGCCGAGGAACTCGAAGACCATGGCGATAAGAATCGCCTGCTTGATGGTCAGGGCCCGGGAGCCGACCGAGGTGCCCATGGCATTGGCCACGTCGTTGGCGCCGACGCCCCAGGCCATGAAGAAACCGAACAGGCAGGCCAGCACCAGCAGGATGGTGCCATATTCTGCTATCAGGGTCATAAGTCAGAACTCATTTGGATTGAAGTAAGGTGACCCGTCAGCGGGCCATGATGATTCCCAGGCGGTTCCCTACCCGCTCTGCCCGGTCCGCCACATCACCGATCCACTCGATGACCTGGTAGGTGAACATCACGTCCACCGGGGGCAATACGGCTTCGCGCTGGTAGAGCGCGGCCCGCAGTTTGATCTGCATCTCGTCGGTATCATGCTCGATGCGCTCCAGTTCATCGATCAGATTCTCCACCAGCTTGACCTCACGGCCTGCGAAGCTGGTTTCCATCAGATCGCTCAACTCGCCAATGGCCTTCAGAGCCTGGGCAGAAGCGTCCACGGAGCGAACCACGAAGCTTCTGAATGCGGGCTGCACATCCGGATGAATCTTCATCTTGCGGCCCAGCATCAACCCGGCGATATCCTTGGCGCGGTTGGCTACTTTGTCCTGTACACTGAGCAGCTCCAGCAGATCCGAGCGGGGAACCGAAAGGAAAAGACTGTTGGGCAGACTGACGCGAATATTCTTCTTCATCTGATCGGCTTCGCGTTCAAGGTGGGATATCTGCTGCTGGATGCGCTCGGCCTCGACCCAATCCTCCGCCATCAGGGCATCGATAAAGGGAATCAGCTGCGCTGCGCATTCGTGTGCCTTGGCCATGTGTCGCTGCATCGGCCCGATGGGGGAGCGACCGAACAGGTTCAGAAAGGGATTGTTGGGCATATTCCAGGCTCCAAGGCATGAAGGGGGCGTAATTATAAGCCCGGATCGCACGGGTGGTCACCCGATAGCAATAAAAAGGCCACAATCAGAATAGACGCTGTATCACCGTTGAGGGTGGTGCAACCAGGTATGAGACAGAGTATGGACAAGGAAACAGAGATCAAGCTGCGGGTCAGCCCGGCGGCGATCACCAGCCTGCGGGAGCATCCGCTGCTGAACAGGCGCAGAACCGGAGAGTGGCATACCGGCACCCTGTACAACCAGTACTACGACACGGCGGAGCGGGATCTGGCCCTGGCCCGGGTGGCCCTGCGTGTACGCAGGGACGGCGAACAGTACATCCAGACACTCAAGAGCAAGGGCCAGAGCGTGGCCGGGCTGTCTGAACGCAACGAATGGGACTGGCCCATCGATGGTCCCGGTCTGGACCTGACGCAGCTGGATGACAGCTGCTGGCCGGCCAGCCTGGCGACCCTGGACAAACTGCTGCTGCAGCCGGTGTTCACCACCGATTTCCAGCGCACCAAGGCGCTGCTGAACTGGGAGCACGAAGGCCAACCGGTGCAGGTGGAGGTCGCGCTGGATCAGGGGCAGGTGCTGGCCGATGGCCGTGCCGAGCCGATCTGTGAGCTCGAGCTGGAACTGCGCAGCGGCCCCGTCGTGGCATTGCTGGAGCTGGCGACCAGCCTGTCGGCCGATATTGCCCTGATACCCTGCGACATCAGCAAGGCCGAGCGCGGCTACCGGCTGTACGACCCCGCCAGCTACGAGCTGCAGTTGCCGGCCCATCCCTGGAGCGAACAGACCACGGTCGATGAGGTGGTGGCGGCAGCCGGCTGGCAGTTGCTCGGGCATACCCAGCGCCTGGCCGAGCAGTACCGTTTCAGCGGTCAGTGGCGCCTGTTCCGGGAGCTGGTGGCGAGGCTGGTGGATCTGCGGGCCTTCTTCAGCGTGTTCGATCTGGGCGTGCCGCGCAGCTCGACCCAGCGCTTCACCCCCCGTCTGGACAGCCTGCTGGCGGAGTACCGGCCGCTGGTGCTGGCCGGCTGGGCCGATGATGAGGATGGCCGGCGGGCCAGGGAACAGGCTCCGGTGCTGTTCGAGCGTACGCTTCAGGATCCGGCCTGGGGGCAGCTGTTCCTCGGACTGGCCCTCTGGCTGCACACCGGCGGCTGGAACCAGGAGCGGCCGCCCCGGGGGGACAGGGTTGGCGCGCTGGCGTTGCCGCGCTGGTTACTGGCCGCCGTGGCCCGGGAGATCCAGGAGCTGCGCGTACCCCACCAGAATGACGATGACCGCGATGTCCAGCTGTGGCTGGCCCAGCAGCCGCGTCTGCAGCGACTGGGCTTTTTGCTGGGGGGCTTTCGCCAGTTCCTTGCTCTGCCCCAGGTGGATCACCTGTATGGCGAGCTGAACAAGCTGCAGGCGCTGCTCGAGCAGTACCCGCTGGTCGACGACGAGGTGCGCCCGGCGCTGCTGCTTGCCCTGCGCAAACAGGGTCAGAAGGTGCGTCGGCTGGACGCCTGGCGC
Organism: Halopseudomonas formosensis; assembly: GCF_900115905.1. Taxonomy (GTDB): domain Bacteria; phylum Pseudomonadota; class Gammaproteobacteria; order Pseudomonadales; family Pseudomonadaceae; genus Halopseudomonas; species Halopseudomonas formosensis. The sequence continues at coordinate 45,034 of NZ_FOYD01000006.1, read as the reverse complement.
GAATTGAACCGCTGATCACGGGGCCAGCTGGATGAACTACCGTCACAGTTTCCACGCCGGCAACCATGCCGACGTACTCAAGCATGCCGTGTTGTTGCGCGTGCTCACCCTGATGCAGCGCAAGACGACCCCGCTGTGCTATCTCGACAGCCATGCGGGCATCGCGCTTTACGACCTGCAGGGCGACGACGCCAGCCGTACCGGCGAGTATCTCGATGGCATCGGACGGCTCTGGGAGCGGGACGACCTGCCCGAACTGCTCGCCGACTACCGCGCTGCGGTGGCGCGGCAGAATCCGGACGGGGCGTTGCGGTTCTACCCCGGCTCACCGCAGCTGGCGGCGGATCTGCTGCGCGAGCAGGACCGGATGATTCTGAGTGAGCTGCACCTGGAGGATGCCGCGACCCTGCGCGAGCATTTTGCCGGGCACCCGGCCGTTGCCGTGCACCACCGCGATGGCTACGAGTTGCCCAAAGCCTTCCTGCCGGTCGCGGAAAAGCGCGCCCTGTGGCTGCTGGATCCGCCCTTCGAGAAGAGCGATGACCTGCAACGCTGCGTGGATGGCGTGCAGCAGGCCATCGGCCGCATGCGCCAGACCGTGATTGCTCTCTGGTACCCGATCAAGGACGAGCGCCTGCTGCGTGATTTCTATCGCCGCATCGCCGAGGCCGAGGTACCCAAGGTGCTGCGCGTCGAGCTGCATGTTCGACCTATCGACACCGGCCTCGGGCTCAACGGGTCGGGGCTGATGCTGATCAATCCGCCCTGGCCTTTGTGGGAGGAGCTGGAGGCAGTGCTGCCCTGGCTGGCCTCCCAGCTGGCCCAGGCCCCGGGGGGCGGATGGCGGATGGACTGGCTGGTCGGGGAACCCTGAGGCGGATATAGCGGGAACACCGGGGGCGCTTCGGTAGTCAAGTACTATGTCGGCGCCCTGGCGTCCGGCCAATTCGAAGCTATCAAGGAGCCCTGAACATGAGTGCTGTTGACAAGAACGGACCCGTAGCAAACCAGAGCAACGATCGCAGGGAAGAGGTCGAATCGGGCAAGGAAGCCGTGGCAGCCGCCTACAGCAAGCTGATGGAAGCCAAGGAGCATTTCCGTCATGCAGCCGAAGCGGCGGGGATGGACTGGAAGCATGATGCCGAGGCGCAGCTGGCCAAGGGCAAGAGCAAGGCTACCGAGCTCTGCGATCATGCCAAGGGTTACCTGCACGACAAGCCGCTGGTGACCCTGGGCATCGCCTTTGCCGCCGGTTTCCTGGTTGCCCAGCTGACCTCCCGGAAATGAGCAGGGTGCCGGGGGACGACGTCCCCGAGAGCGGAGATGTCGGGGGCCAACCCCGGCAATCCCAGCCGGTGCTGGACGAGCTGAAATCCTCCGCGCAGTGGTTGGAACATGCAGCTCTGGTCGGCGGGGATCTGGTTCGCCTGGCGGGTATGGAGCTGCGGTTGGCGGCCGGGGACTCCGGCCGCATGCTGCTGCTTGCCCTGGCGATGATCCCGGTAGCCATTCTGGCCTGGACCGGGCTGTCGGTGCTGCTGGCCTGGCTGGTTTTCACCTGGCTGGGGTCTGTCGCCTGGGGCCTCGCGGGCTTCATTGCGCTGCAGTTGCTGATGCTCGGGATCGTGGCAGCCTACTGTCGAAAACTCTCCGCCAGCCTGCGCTTTCCGGCTACCCGCCGTCAGCTCAATGCCCTGAAGGAGCAGATCCATGGGACGCAAGATACTGCAGAAACAGATTCAACAGCTGGATGAGCAGCTGGGCATCGAAATGGCCCTGCTCAAGCTCGATGGGCGGGAACGCCTTGCCGCGCTCAAGGGAGTGTCGCCGCTGTACTGGATCGGCGGCGGCCTCGCGCTGGGGCTGCTCACCGGCAAACTCATGGGCGCCAACGGACCACGCCTGCTGATCAGTCAGGGCAGTCAGCTGCTGCGGATTGGCAGCCTGCTGATGCCGGGCCTGGCCGTTGCAACAAGCCCGCCCGAATCCCTCTGACCCGACGGGCGACCGGTGTCGCCCGCCTCTTCCCGTCTATTCATCTTCCGGAAACTGGTAGGCATCGGTCTGGTCGTCGCTGGCCTTGCGCCGTGCCCGCAGGTCGCGGTACACCGCGGCCCGCATGATCATCATGGATACCACTGGCGCGGTAAGCAGAACGAAGGCGGTGATCAGCAGCTCGTGCACCACGGGGCGTTCCAGCGTTCCGGAGAAATACAGCATCGAGGCAATCAGGAAGCAGCCGGTGCCGACGGTAATGAACACTGCCGGGCCATGAATGCGTTGATAGAAGTTGGGCAGGCGCAGCAGACCCAGGGCCCCGATGAAGGTGATCAGACCACCGATCACCAGCAGCAGCGCTATGGGCAGCGCCAGCCAGATACTGAGCTCGGCCATGGGCAGGCTGAGAAAACCGCTCATTCGATGATCTCCCCGCGTATCAGGAATTTGGCCAGGGCGATCGACGACACGAAGCCGGTCAGGGCAATCACCAGTGCGGCCTCGAAATAGACCACGCTGGAAAAGCGGATGCCCAGCAGCAGGATGAACAGCATCGCCGCCATCCACAGTGAATCCAGCGCCAGCACTCGGTCCTGGGCGGTCGGACCGAGCAGCAGGCGGATACCGCAGAAGATCAGCGCCAGCATCACACACAGCAGGGCGAAGCCGAGCGCGGCGGTCAGCATCAGGCCTGTCATGCTTTCTCCTGTTCGAATATCTCGATCAAGGGCTGCTCCAGCTTGGTCTTGATCATGTTTACCCACCAGTTGGCATCATGCAGGTCGAAGACATGCAGGGCCAGATCGTTGGTGCCCGGGATGATCTCCACCCACACGGTGCCGGGCGTGGAGTTGATGATGCAGGCCAGCACCGCCAGACCGTGGGGGTCACGCAGATCCAGCGGAATACGGATGAACTGGGTGTTCAGCCCCCTGGAGCGGAACAGGATCAGCGTGCAGACGTTGAAGCACGAGCGCAGTATCTCGATCAGTGAGGAGATGGTGAGCCTTATCACGGTCAGCGGTCGCGACACCCGTACCGGGGTCGGACGCAGCGGGGCTACCAGCAGGGGGATGGCAATGGCGATCACCGCGCCCAGCAGCAGGTGGGCCGGGTGCAGGGTCTGATTGAGCATCAGCCACAGCCCCAGCAGGGACAGGGAAATCAGCGGGGTCGGCAGCCAGCGCCTCATGAATCACCTCCGGTGATGCTGACCACGCCAGGCACCGCCGGCGTCGACATCACCCGCTCGATATACCGCCCCGGATCGTGCAGGGCGTCGGCGGTACGGTCCAGATAGCGGCTGGTGGGGCCGGCCGCCAGGCTGATGGTGATGCACAGGGCCAGCAGCACGGTAATCGGCAGGGCCTCGCTCAGCTGCAGGCGCGGCGCCGTGGCATCCGCTGCGGCCCAGAAGGTCCGCACGCCGTAGCGCATCAGCGAGATGATCGCTGCCAGCCCGGACAGGATGATCAGCGCGAGTATGGTCCAGGCCAGCGGATCGGCGACATAGGTGTTATCGGTGAACATGCCGGTCGGATTGAGCAGGGCGTGGAACAGCGCGAACTTGGCGATGAAGCCGGACAGTGGCGGCAGACCGGCCATGATCAGGGCACTGGCGACGAAGGACAGACCGAGGAAGGCCATGGCGGCGGGAATCACCACCCCGGCGGACTCCTCGGGAGCGTCATCGATGGCGAAGGCCTCCATGGTCAGGGCCAGTACCGCGGCACTGGGTTTGCGGATGCGTTCGATCAGCTCCATCAGCAGCATGAAGGCGGCCACTGCCAGGGTCGAGCTGATCAGGTAGAACAGGGCGGCGCTGATCACCCGGGGCTCACCATAGCCCAGGGCGGCCAGCAGGGTGCCCGAGGAGATGATGGCGCTGAAGCCTGCCATGCGTCCCAGTTCCTGGCTGCCGAGCATGCCGATGGTGCCGAAGGCCAGGGTCAGCAGGCCGCCAGTCACCAGCACCGCACCGGACAGGGCATTGAGCAGCTCGGTCTGCTCGGCGAACACCAGCTGCCACAGGCGCAGCAGTACATAGATGCCCACCTTGGTCATCAGCACCAGCATCGCGCCCACCGGGGGCGCGGCGGCCGCATAGGTGGTCGGCAGCCAGAAGCCCAGCGGCCAGACTGCACTCTTGATCAGGAATACGATGGCCAGCACCGCTGCGCCGATTTCCAGCAGCAGCCGCTCGCTTTCGCCCATGGTGCTGGCGCGCACCGCCAGATCGGCCATGTTCAGGGTGCCGGCGGCAGCATAGATCAGGGCCACGCCGATCAGGAAGAAGGATGAGGCCACCAGGTTGATCACCACATACTGCATGCTGGCCCGGATCCGCTCCGATTGCAGACCGAGCAGCAGCAGGCCGTAGGACGCGGCCAGCATGATTTCGAAGAACACGAAAAGGTTGAACAGGTCGCCGGTGATGAAGGAGCCGTTGATACCCGCCAGCAGGAACTGGAACAGGGAATGGAAGTGCACCCCGGCGCGGCTCCAGCGGCGGTAGGAAAACACCAGTGCCGCCAGTGCGATAACGGCACAGAGGGTCAGCATCAGCGCTGACAGGCGATCGACCACCAGGGCGATACCGAAGGGCGCCGCCCAGTTGGCCGCCAGGTAAACGCCGACGCCCTGGGGCCAGACCTCCCGATCGGTGAACCAGAACAGCGTGATCGCGGTGGCCAGCAGGGCCAGGGTGCCGATCAGGTTGATGGCGAACTTCAGCTGCTGCCGGCGGCCGCTGAGCAGGACCAGCGCTGCGGCGAACAGCAGCGGCAGCAGGATGGGCAGGAGTATCAGTTGATCAGCCCAGAAGCTCATTGACGGGGTTCCTTGCCATCCACGTGGTCGGTTCCGGTCAGACCCCGGGAGGTGAGCAGCAGTACCAGATACAGGGCGGTGGTGGCGAAGCCGATGACGATGGCAGTCAGCACCAGGGCCTGGGGAACCGGGTCGGCGAACAGCGCCGGATCAACAGCCTGCTCCAGGGTCAGCGGCGGTTTGTTCACCCACAGCCGCCCCATGATGAAAATGAACAGGTTGACCGCATAGGACATCAGCAGCAGGCCGATGATCACCTGGAAGGTACGCGGCCGCAGGATCAGCCAGACGCCCGAGGCAAAGAGTACGCCAATGGCAATGGCGATGACGGCTTCCATCAGTTTTTCTCCTGTCCGGTGGCATCAGCCGCATCGATGGCGGCCACCGGCAGGCGGTGGCTGCGCAGCGACTGGTGCGCCAGGGCGGTGAGTATCAGCATGGTGGCGCCCACCACCACGCTGAACACGCCCAGATCGAAAAAGAAGGCGCTGGGCAGGTGCAGCTCGCCGAGCAGTGGCAGCTCGAAATGGGCGGTGTGGCTGGTCAGGAAGGGGTAGCCCACCACCAGCGCGCCCAGTCCGGTTAGCACGGCGAGGGCCAGGCCCAGCGCCAGCCAGCGGTGCGGTTGCAGGTGCAGCCGGGATTCGACCCAGACGGTACCTGCCAGCATGTACTGGATGATGATGCCGACCGAGAACAGCAGACCGGCGACGAAGCCGCCCCCCGGCAGATTGTGACCGCGCATGAAGAAGTACAGGGCGCACACCAGAATCATCGGTAGCAGCAGACGCAGGTAGACGCCGGGCACCATCAGGTAACCCGTTTCGGCCTGCTCCGCGGGCTGCTGCGAACCGGCGGGGTCTACGGGGTTGGTCTGCTGCGGCGGCAGGGTCATGCTTTCCGGCGCCGGACGGAAGCGCCGCAGCAGGCCGTAGACGGTCAGGGCGACAATGCCCAGCACGGCGATCTCGCCCATGGTGTCGAAGCCGCGGAAATCCACCAGCAGCACGTTGACCACGTTGCTGCCGCCACCCTCGGACAGCGAGCGCTCGAGGAAGAAGCCGCCGATACCGGCGCCGGCCGGCAGCATCAGCACCAGATAGCTGATGGCTGCCATGGCCAGACCCGACGCCACGGCGAGGATGAAGTCCCGGGTGCGGCGCGAGCGGGCAATGCGGTTCTCCCGCTTGTCGCGCTCGATATCCAGCAGCCGCGGCGGCAGCCAGCGCAGGCCCAGCAGGATCAGCACCGTGGTCACGGTTTCCACCATCAGCTGGGTCAGCGCCAGGTCCGGTGCAGACAGCCAGAGGAAGGTCAGACAGACCACCAGCCCGGCACCGCCGACCAGCGCCAGCGCCGCCAGTCGGTGATATTTGGCCTGCCAGGCGGCCGCCACGGCGCAGACGCAGCCGATCAGCCACAGGGCCGCGAAGGGCAGGTGCGGGGTGCTGGGTTGCATCGCCGTCCATACCCCGGGGGCGCTGGCTGCCGCTGCCACGCCGGCGAGCAGACAGACGGAAACGATCAGCACCAGCTGCGGTTGCAGGCGTCGAGTCCCCAGCAGGCGCTCGAGACGCGAGGCAGCGCTGCGCATCTCCAGCATGATGTTCTCGTAGGCCTGCTTGCCGTTGAAGCGGTACAGCACCGGTACCCGGTCGACCTGCTGAAGGTTGAAGCGCACCCGCAGCACGGTATAGAACAGCACGCCGCCGCCCAGTGCCACGAAGCTCATGATCAGCGGGATGTTGAAGCCATGCCAGAGCGCCAGGCTGTAATAGGGGGTCATGTCGCCGAGTACCGACTGCACGCTGTTGTGCAGCAGCGGGCCCACGCTCAGCCCGGGGATGATGCCGACGATGAGGCAGAATACCACCAGCACCTCCACCGGAAAGCGCATCCAGCGCGGCGGTTCATGGGGGGTACTGGGCAGATCGGTGGCCGGCTTGCCGAAGAACACGTTAATGAAGCGCAGCGAGTAGGCGACGCTGAACACACCCATGGTCACCGCCGCCAGGGGCATCCACCAGTTGTCGCTGCTGCCGACCATCAGCGTCTCGGCGAAGAACATTTCCTTGGAAATGAAGCCGTTCAGGAAGGGCACGCCGGCCATGGCGGCGGAGGCCACTATCGCCAGGGTGGCGGTATGCGGCATCAGATGGTAGAGCCCGCGCAACTTGCGCATATCCCGGGTGCCGCTCTCGTGGTCGATGATACCCACGGCCATGAACAGGGAGGCCTTGAAGGTCGCGTGGTTGAGCGTATGGAATATGGCGGCGACCATGGCCAGTGGCGTGCCTATGCCGAGCAGGGCGGTGATCAGGCCCAGGTGGCTGATGGTCGAGTAGGCCAGCAGGCCTTTCAGGTCATGCTGGAAGATGGCGATGAAGGAGCCCAGCAGCAGGGTGCAGACCCCGGCACCGCCGATGATCCAGGTCCACTCCGGCGTGCCGGACAGTACCGGCCACAGGCGCATCAGCAGGAAAATCCCCGCCTTGACCATGGTGGCCGAGTGCAGATAGGCCGACACCGGGGTCGGCGCGGCCATGGCATGGGGCAGCCAGAAATGGAAGGGAAACTGGGCGCTCTTGGTCAGCGCGCCCAGGGCAATGAGGATCAGGGTCGGCAGGTACCAGTCATGGTCGCGCAGGGTTTCGCCGGAGTTGAGCACCACATCCAGATCATAGCTGCCGATGATGTGCCCGAGCATCAGTACCCCGGCCAGCAGACAGAGCCCGCCGCTGGCCGTGACGGTGAAGGCCATGCGGGCACCCCGGCGGGCGTCGGCGCGGTGGTGCCAATAGCCGATCAGCATGAAGGAGGACAGGCTGGTCAGTTCCCAGAACATCACCAGCTGGATCAGGTTGCCCGACAGCACCACACCGAGCATGGCGCCCATGAACGCCAGCAGAAAGGAGAAGAAGCGCGGCACCGGATCTTCCGGTGACATGTAGTAGCGGGCGTAGACCACCACCAGCAGGAAGATGCCGATGATCAGCAGACTGAACAGCCAGGCCAGGCCATCCATGCGCAGTACCAGATTCAGGCCGTACTCGGGCATCCAGTCGATCTGCTGGCGGACCACGTCACCGTTATTGATCTGCGGAAACAGGTATCCGAGGATGACCAGGCCGATCAGGCCGATGGCCGCTGCAAGCCATGCTTCCTGATTGCGCGCATTGACCGGCAACATCGCTGCCAGTGCGCACCCGATGAAGGGGATCAAGGTCAGTATCAGTAACAGCATGGGCTCCCGGGATGACTGAATTTGAGAGGGATTTGTTATCGCGCTCTGATGTCCGAAGAGCGTCAGACGAACATCACCGGCTCGCTGGAATCCCGGTGATGCTCATGGCAGAGCGGATGTTTTATTAGCAATCCGCTGAATTCGCAAGTAAAAAACTATTACCTCATGCAAACTCCGGTGCCGCCTATGCCGCAGTATCCGCCCGGATTCTTGTGCAGGTACTGCTGATGGTAGTCCTCGGCGTAATAGAATTCCCCGGCCGGAGCAATCTCCGTGGTGATCGGGCCCAGGCCGGCGGCCTGCAGGGCATCGGCGTACTGGGCACGGCTGGCTTCGGCCACGGCGCGCTGATAGAGGTCGAAGGTGTAGATGCCCGAGCGGTACTGAGTGCCCAGGTCATTGCCCTGGCGCATGCCGGAGGTGGGATCATGGTTCTCCCAGAAGACCCGCAGCAGCTCCTCCAGTGGCAGCCTCTCGGGGTCAAATACCACCAGCACCACCTCATTGTGTCCGGTCAGGCCCGAACAGACTTCCTCATAGGTCGGGTTGGGCGTAAGTCCCGCGCTGTAGCCCACAGCGGTGCTGTACACGCCATCCAGCTGCCAGAACAGCCGCTCGGCGCCCCAGAAACAACCCATGCCTACCACCAGCTGCTGCAGGCCGGCGGGGAAGGGGGGCTGTATCCTTGTGCCCAGTACGGCGTGGATCTCGCTGGTGACTACGGGTTCGGCCCTGCCGGGCAGGGCTTCCTCGGCGGTGGGCAGGCGCATCTTGTGCTCGGGCACGGTGCGGAAGAACATGGCCGACTCCTGAATCCTGAATGAATGGGGTGGGATCAGCTCCCAGTCTAGCTAGTCGAGCAGCAATCGGGTCAGTGCTCCGTCAGGCAAGCCGGTGGCGATGAACCAGGGGTTCAGCCAGTCGGCGCGCTGGGGGTAGTGAAAACGCCGGCCATCCAGTCCCAGCACCTGACCACCGGCCCCTTCCACTACGGCCTGGGCGGCGGCGGTATCCCACTGGCTGGTGGGGGCAAAACGCGGGTAGAGATCGGCGCTGCCTTCGGCCAGTACACAGAACTTGAGCGAGCTGCCGACATTGGTCAACTCCAGGCTACGGGCGGCCTGCAGGCGTTCGAGCAGGGCTTCCTGGTCGGGACTGCTGTGGCGGCGGCTGGCGACCACCCGCAGGGGCTCGGCGGGGGCGCGACAGCGGATCGGCTCGGCGGGCCCATCGCCCTGCCGGCGCCAGCTGCCCAGCCCGGCGCCGCCCCAGTAGAGCACGCCGCGTGCGGGGACGCCCACCACACCGAAACGCACCTGGTCCGCTTCGATCAGGGCGATGTTGACAGTGAATTCGTCGGTGCCGGCGATGAACTCCCGGGTGCCATCCAGCGGATCCACCAGCCAGAAGCGCGTCCAGTGCCGGCGCGCCTCGTAGGGTACATCGGCCGCTTCCTCGGAGAGGATGGGAATATCCGGGGTCAGGGCCTGGAGACCCTGCATGATGTGTCTGTTGGCGGCCAGATCGGCGGCGGTGACCGGTGAATCATCGGCCTTGGTGATCACCTCGGGGTCCTGGCGCCACCAGGGCAGGGCGATCTCGCCGGCGTCCCGGGCCAGCTGGCACAGGGCTTCAACGGCAAAGGGCAGGGTCATCGACTCAGCTCTCCACGTTGTTCCAGCAGATCCCGCACCAGGTAGAGCGCAGCCAGCGCGCGGCCTTCGGAGAAGCCGGGACGGCTCATGAGACCGCTGAGGTCATACAGATCGACACTGTCGACCCGGATGGGCTCGGGCTCGTCGCCCGGCAGGCGCTTCTCGTACAGGTCCCGGGCCAGCACCACGGAAATGCTCTGGCTCATGTAGCCCGGTGACAGGGACAGCTTGCCCAGCAGCTCCAGCTGCCTGGCACCGAACCCGGCTTCCTCCATCAGTTCGCGGTTGGCCGCATCCAGCACGTCCTCGCCGGGTTCGACCAGCCCCTTGGGCAGGGACAGTTCGTATTCCTGAGTGCCGCCACAGTACTCCTCGATCAGCAGGGCGGTGCGGGCATCCTTCAGCGCCACCACCATCACCGCGCCGTAACCGGAGCCGGAGCTGACCAGGCGTTCATAGGTGCGCTCGGTGCCGTTGCTGAACCTCAGTTGCATCTGTTCCACGGTGAACAGGCGGCTCTTCGCGACAATGCGGGCGTCAAGGATGTCTGGCTTCTGCGGCATGCTGTCTCCGTGGTCACTGGCTGGTCTGTTATCATAGCCGTCCACCTGTTCAAAACCCAACTGCCATGCCTGACTGGAACACCATAGATACCGTCCTGCTGGATATGGACGGCACTCTGCTGGATCTGCATTTCGACAATCACTTCTGGGTCGAGTACCTGCCGCGGTGCTACGCCCGCAAGCACGGCCAGTCCGAGCAGTGGGCCCGGGAACGGATCTTTCCGCTGATGCAGCGCATCCAGGGGCAGCTCGACTGGTACTGCCTGGACTTCTGGACCCGCGAGCTGGATCTGCCGATCGTCGAGCTGAAGCGGGAGGTGGCCCATCTGATCCAGTTGCGACCCGATGCGGACCTCTTCCTCCAGGCGCTGCAGCGCAGTGGCCGCCAGGTGGTGCTGATCACCAACGCCCACCGCGATTCCCTGTCCCTGAAGATGGAGCGGGTACAGCTGCGCACCTGGTTCCAGCGCCTGATCAGCTCCCACGACTTCGGTTATCCCAAGGAGGAGCAGCGCTTCTGGCAGGCCCTGCGCTCTGAAGTGGACTTCGAGCCCGAGCGGACCCTGTTCATCGATGACAGTCTGGGCATACTGCGCGCGGCCCGGCAGTTCGGCATCGGCCAGCTGCTGGCGGTGCGTCAGCCCGACAGCCGCGGTGAGCGGCGCGATACCGAGGAATTCGCGGCGGTGGAGGACTATCTCAGTCTGGTGCGGGATATCGAGGCAGGCCACCCGCTCGAGGTCCGGGAGGCCTGACCGCTCTCAGCCCTTGCCCTTGGTGCGGGTCTGGTTGGGTCGAGCGTTCTTCTCGATATAGCTGATGATGAGGCCGGCCACGTCCTTGCCGGTGGTCGACTCTATGCCCTGCAGTCCCGGCGAGGAGTTGACTTCCATTACCACCGGACCGTGGTTGGAGCGCAGGATATCCACCCCCGCCACGTTCAGTCCCATCACCTTGGCCGCGCGTACCGCGGTCATGCGCTCCTCGGGAGTGATCTTGATCAGGCTGGCGCTGCCGCCGTGGTGCAGGTTGGAACGGAACTCCCCCGGCCGCGCCTGGCGTTTCATGGCGGCGATCACCTTGTCGCCGACGACCAGGCAACGGATGTCCGCCCCGCCGGCCTCGCGGATGTACTCCTGCACCATGATGTTGGCCTTCAGGCCCATGAAGGCTTCCAGTACCGACTCGGCGGCCTTCTCGGTCTCGCACATCACCACACCGATACCCTGGGTCCCCTCCAGCAGCTTGATCACCAGCGGCGCGCCACCGACCATGCTGATCAGGTCGGGAATGTCGTCGGGAGAGTGGGCGAATCCGGTCACCGGCAGACCCACGCCCTTGCGTGACAGCAGCTGCAGCGAACGCAGCTTGTCCCGGGAGCGGCTGATGGCCACCGATTCGTTGAGCGGGAACACGCCCATCATCTCGAACTGGCGCAGCACGGCCGTACCATAGAAGGTGATGGAGGCGCCGATGCGCGGAATCACCGCGTCGAAGGGCTCCAGCTCGGCCCCCTTGTAGTGGATGCTCGGCTTGTGGCTGGCGATGTTCATGTAGGCACGCAGGGTGTCGATGACATGAACCTCATGGCCGCGCTCTCGTCCGGCCTCGACCAGGCGCCGGGTGGAGTAGAGGTTGGGGTTGCGCGACAGTACCGCAATTTTCATGGTGTTCTATTCAACCTCTGAGGGTTCGATCGGTCTGGGGAAAGCCCTGGACGAAGCGTTGTCCGGGGTTGATCACAAGCTGGCCATCGAGCATGGCGCTGCAGCCGAGCAGCACGCGGTAGCGCATCGATTCCCGGCAGGTCAGGGTGAAGTCCACCGGCCAGCGCTGGTCACCGAGCACCAGGTCGGTGCGAATCACGTGGCGCTCCTGCAGCTGACCATTGGAACTCCTGACCCGCCTGAAACTGACCAGTCTGGCTTCGCATTCAACGTCCCTGGGGTGGCGCCGGGTGCCGGTGTGTGCCTTGAAGCGCACCCAGGTTTCGCCGTCGCGGTAGAAGGTGACGATATCGCTGGCATGCAGGGCGGAGGTTTTCGCGCCGCTGTCCACCTTGGCGCGGACCCGGTCGATGCCCAGTTCGGGCAGGCCTATCCATTCGCGCAGACCGATCACGCTCAGATGGTCAAAGGTTTTCATGCTGTCTCCGCCACAGGGCTCTGATCGCGCGCATCATGGACCATGATCGGCCTTTCAACAAGCTTGATACACTGGCTGCCGGAAGAAATGCATGGAGTCCCCCATCAATGAGTGAAGACAGCAAGCCGCGCCTCGATAAATGGCTCTGGGCGGCGCGCTTTTTCAAGACCCGTGGCCTGGCCAAGGCCGCCGTGGAAGGCGGCAAGGTGCATTACGCCGGCGAGCGCTGCAAACCCAGCAAGGAGCCCAGAGTAGGCGACCAGTTGCGAATCCGCCAGGGCTTCGATGATCGTACCGTGGTGATACGTGCCATCTCCATGACTCGCCGGGGCGCGCCCGAGGCGCAGCTGCTCTATGAGGAGACTGCGCAAAGCATCCGTCTGCGCGAACAGGCTGCCGCCGCGCGCAAGGCCGCAGGTCCGGGGCTGGTGATCAGCGAGCAGCGCCCGACCAAGAAGCAGCGCCGCCAGATCCACCGGTTCAAGGAGCAGCAGGGCGACTGAGGGCGGGGCGCTCCGTCAGTTTGCGGATACCCTTCTGTGGGTCGTGGGTTATAATCGACGTTTTTCGAAGGTTCCCGTCATGCCATCCCAGGATGTCACACAGCGTTTTATTTTCGAGCAGGCCGATGTGCGCGGCGAACTGGTATCGCTGAACGAGAGTTATCGCGAGATCCTCGCCCGTCACGACTATCCCGAACCGGTCAAGGCGCTGCTGGGGGAGATGCTTGCCGCCGCAGTCCTGCTGTCCACCGCCATCAAGTTCGACGGTCTGCTGGTCATGCAGGCCCGTTCCTCCGGCCCCCTGTCCACCCTGATGGTGGAGTGTTCCAGTCGCCAGGAAGTGCGCGGTATTGCGCGCTATGCCGATGAACTGAGCGGTGACACCCTGTCCGAGCTCATGCCCGACGGCGTGCTGGCGATTACCGTGGACCCCGAACGTGGGCAACGCTATCAGGGCGTGGTGGCGCTGACCGGGACCAGCCTGGCCGATGCTCTGGCGGGCTACTTCGACAGCTCCGAACAATTGCCCAGCCGCTTCCGCCTGCTGGCCGACGGCCAGATGGCGCGCGGCTTCATGCTGCAGGCGCTGCCGGCCAACCGGGAAACCGATCCGACCGCCCGTCAGGAGACCTGGAATCGTCTGAGCACCCTGGCCGACACCCTCACCGTCGAGGAGCTGAAGGCCCTGGACAATCGCACCATACTGCACCGCCTGTACCATGAGGAGGATGTGCGCCTGTTCGACGAGCAGCCGGTGTGCTTCCGCTGCAGCTGCTCGCCGGAGCGTTCGGGTAACGCGCTGATCAGCCTGGGACGCGAGGATGCCTTCGCGCTGCTGGCCGAACAGGGCGGCGAAATCAGGGTGGACTGCCAGTTCTGCAATGCCTGTTACCGCTTTGATCAGGCTGCCCTGCAGACGCTGTTCGACAAGGCCCGGGAGCATGCCAGAAGCCTGCATTGAGGTCACCCGGCGCTCGGCTTAGCGCGCCGCGTAATTCTTTGGCATAATGTCGCGCCTGCGCGGCCATGCCGCTTGATTTTTTGAGGAACTGTAACCCCCACGGGCGAGGCCGAAACCGTCGGTCTTATGGAGATTTCGGTCAAGCCGAAGAGGATTAAGTTTGATGACGCAAGCAACCAATACCGTATTTAACGACCTGAGCATCGCCGAGTTGATCGAGGCGGCGATCCAGCGCAATGAGGGTCAGCTGGCCGATACCGGAGCTCTGGTCGTGAAGACTGGTGAGCGTACCGGCCGTTCGCCCATGGACCGTTTCATCGTCGATGAGCCGTCCACCAGTGCCGATATCGCCTGGGGTCCCATCAACCGCCCGTTCCCGGCTGACAAGTTCGATGCCCTGTGGACCCGGGTGGAGGACTACCTGGCCGAAGGTCCCAGCTACGCTTCGCGTGTACACGTGGGTGCCAGCCCCGAGCACTACCTGCCGGTGGTCATGGAAACCGAAACCGCCTGGCACAACCTGTTCGGCCGTACCCTGTTCATCAATCCCGAGCAGTACAATCCGGCCGGCAAGGACGAGTGGCAGATCCTCAATGCGCCGCACTTCGTCTGCGAGCCCGAGCGTGACGGCACCAACAGCGATGGTTGCGTGATCATCAACTTCGCCCAGCGCAAGGTACTGCTGGCTGGCATGCAGTACGCCGGCGAGATGAAGAAGGCGATGTTCTCGGTGCAGAACTTCCTGCTGCCGGCCAAGGACGTGCTGCCGATGCACTGCGCCGCCAACGTGGGCGACGACGGCGATACCACCCTGTTCTTCGGTCTGTCCGGCACCGGCAAGACCACCCTGTCCGCCGATCCGGCACGCAACCTGATCGGGGACGACGAGCATGGCTGGGGTGAGGGCGTGGTGTTCAACATCGAGGGTGGCTGCTACGCCAAGTGCATCGACCTGTCGCAGAAGAACGAGCCGGTGATCTGGAATGCCATCAAGTTCGGCTCCGTGCTGGAAAACGTCATCATCGATCCGCAGACCCGCAAGGCCGATTACGCCGATGTGAGCCTGACCCAGAACACCCGTGCCGCCTATCCGCTGGAGCATGTCGAGAAGCGTGTCGAGGCGAACCTGGCCGGTGAGCCGAACGCCATCATCTTCCTGACCTGCGACCTGACCGGCGTACTGCCCCCGGTGTCCATCCTGAACAACGAGCAGGCGGCCTACCACTTCCTGTCCGGTTACACCGCGCTGGTCGGTTCCACCGAGATGGGTTCGGGCGGCGGCATCAAGTCGACCTTCTCCACCTGCTTCGGCGCACCGTTCTTCCCGCGTCCGGCTGGTGTTTACGCCGAACTGCTGATCAAGCGCATCAATGCCTTCGGCAGCAAGGTCTACCTGGTCAACACCGGTTGGACCGGCGGTGGTTACGGTGTGGGCACCCGCTTCAGCATCCCCACTACCCGGGCCATCATCACCGCCATCCAGTCCGGCGCTCTGGTCGGCGCCGAGACCGAGCACGTCCCGGTCATCAACCTGGACGTGCCCAAGGCCGTTGAGGGTGTCGACAGCAAGCTGCTGAACCCCCGCAACACCTGGGCTGACCCGGCTGCCTACGATGCCGCCGCCCGGGATCTGGCCGGCCTGTTCATCCAGAACTTCAAGAAGTTCGATGTGGCCGAAGCCATCGTCAAGGCCGGTCCGCAGCTGTAAGGCTGACCCCTTGATGTGACAAACCCGCCTGCATGGCGGGTTTGTTGTTTCTGGGGTGCTGATGGTATGGGGCCTTTCGCAGCGGGGCGCTGCTCCTACAGCAGAGCGGAGAGGTGCTCGGCTTTGGTGGTGGGGGGCTTTCGCAGCGGGGCGCTGCTCCTACAGCAGAGCGGAGGGGGCTCGGCTTTTTGTAGTGGGGGCCTTTCGCAGCGGGGGCGCTGCTCCTACAGGCGATCTTGGAGTTGCTCATCCGTTGTAGGAGCAGCGCCCCGGCTGCGAACGGCGCGCAACGCGCGCCCACAGGCTGCGATAAATCGCCGGCGCAAAGAGGTCTCTGGAGGGTCGAACACACAGCATCAAGCCCCGCCTGGACAATCATCCCGGACGGACACGATAAGCGGATTTGAGGAGGAGAGGGCGAACAGGAAGTTTTGAGTGGTGGGTCGTGCAGGATTCGAACCTGCGACCAATTGGTTAAAAGCCAACTGCTCTACCAGCTGAGCTAACGACCCGCTCAAAATTGGTCGGGGTAGGGGGATTCGAACTCCCGACATCCTGCTCCCAAAGCAGGCGCGCTACCAGACTGCGCTATACCCCGAATATTGACAGGATGGCTCCGCGACCTGGACTCGAACCAGGGACCCAATGATTAACAGTCATTTGCTCTACCGACTGAGCTATCGCGGAATTATATCCTGAAAACACCCTTCAGAGGATTGGGCTGTGGCCATATATCCCCTGTCGAGGCGCGCCATTTTACCCGCCACAGCGGTGCTGTCAACCCTGAAAAAGGGCTGTCGAAGAAAAAGTCAGGTTGTGCCGGCCGGCGGCCTGAAATCAGCCGATGACCGTCCAGGCCAGAAAGCGGGACAGCAGTCCCAGACCGGCGACGGAGAGGGTCAGTATCAGCAGTAGCCACCAGACCCGGAAGGGTTTGCGTTCGACGCGGTGCTGGGGCAGGTTGAGGTATTCCTCGACGCGCTTCTGGTCGTCGGGGTAGAGGCGGCTGGACATGTATCACCCTGTGCTGCTTGTTGTCATTGATTTTCAGAACCCGGGTTGCGAGCTTCAGTCTATACCCGGTGTGGGCGCTTTGCACACCTGGCTGCCTGCAGCGTCGCGGCTCGCCTGATATCATCGCGCGGCACGCTTGTCGCTTCACCGCCACCGGGGGACTCCCATGCTGTCAGTCAGTCTGCTCACCACCACCCAGATCATCCTCAGCCTGCTGCTGTATGCAGGCGTGCTGCTCTGGGCTCTGGCGCGCGTTTCCTGGGTCGAGCTGGTGGCCGACAGTCGACGCCAGCACCTGCTGTTCGGCAGTGTGTTCGTGTTGTTCGTGCTGTGGCTGCTGCGCAAGGAGTTCGATAACGGCCTGACCTTCCACTTCCTCGGGCTGACCGCCATCACCCTGATGCTCGACTGGCCGCTGGCCGTGCTGGCCGCCAGTCTGGCCCAGCTGGCCCTGGTCGCGCTGGGGCTGGATGATGCTGGCGCCCTGGGCGCCAATGGCCTGCTGCGCATACTCCTGCCGGTGCTGGTCACCGTGGCCATGAGTCGGCTGCTGGAGCGCTTCAGGCCCACCAACCTGTTTCTCTACATCTTCATCGCCGGCTTCTTTGCCGCCGCGCTCGCAGCGGTGACCACCATGCTGGCGGGCCTGGGGCTGCTGGCTTGGTCCGGTCAGCTGCGGGCACCGGACTCGCTGGTTGAGCTGGCCGGGTACATGATCCTGGTGGCGTTCCCGGAGGGGTTCATCAACGGCATGGGCATAGCGGCGCTGGTGGTGTTCCAGCCGCACTGGGTGGAAACCTTCGACAGCGACCGCTATCTGCAGGAGCCGTTCGACGACGGGGATCACTGATACTGAGCCAGATCAATGCACGCACCTGCCGGGCATGGTGCAATCAGCCTTTTTCCAGATCATGCGGAGGTGCGATATGTCGGTATACGGATTGGCAGCACAGGTGATGCAGCAGGCGCTGGAGCAGGGGCAGCAGGCCGGGTACGGGGAACAGGAGCTGGCCCGGGCGCTGATGACCGAAGTGCTGGCGGTATACAAGCGTGGGCGTACCCCGGCGGACATCGCCCACGAGCTGAATTTCCTCGCCGAGAATCTCGACGAGGATCAGGACTATGCCTTCATGCGGCCCTGAGCGGGCTCAGCGCATCTGCACCTCGATGACGCCGTCGGCGCTGACCTGGACGTCGGCTTCGCCACCCTCGACCGCGGGCGTGGCCATTTCCATGTCGGCGGCCATCGCCATCATGCGGCCGCTTTGCATGTAGGGGCGGGGCGTCATGAACTGGGTGTTGAGGTTGAGGTGGACAATCCGGTAGTCGCTGCCGCCCAGACTCTCGGTGGCGATGTCCGCCCGCTGACGGAAAGCCGCTATGGCGCGCTTGATCAGCTCGTCCTCGGTGGCACTGCGGCTGTCGGCTGACAGGCTGAACTGCATGCTGCCCAGGGCCAGATCACCCAGCAGCTCGCCCATGGTGCCGGACAGGGAGGCGAAATCGGTTCCTTCAAGGCGAATCTCGCCGCGTTCGCGCCAGGCGATGATGTTCTCGCGCTTCTCGTCGTACACCGGCTGGGTGGAACGGTTGCCGCTGGAGACCTTGATGCCGGTGTTCTTGCGGGCAACTTCCAGGCCCTTGTTCAGGCGGGTGGTGATACGATTGGCCAGTTTCGCCGGGTCGGTATCCTGGTCCTCGGTGAACAGGGTGACGGTCAGGGTGTCGTTGTTCACCGACTGCCTGACTTCGGCGCGCAGGGAAATCTGGTTGTAGTTGAGCGAATCGGCCAGTGCCGGCGTGGCCGTGGCGAGGCACGCCATGACCGGAAGCAGGAAAAGCGGGCGCATGAAGGTCTCCTTGTGACATGCTGGGGCCCGGGCCCCATGACTGATCTATGACCCATGGCTGCCAACAGGGTTCCAGCGGGTCGGGACACCAAGCTATATCACGTATGCCGTATCACGGAAACGGCCGAGGGCTGACTTATCTGGAGCAAGGTTGTGGCTGAGCGACTGTCAATGAACCTGAATACGCTGGCCCTGTCGCCGGCGCGGCAGAATCTGTGGCGGGTCATCATCATCCGTCTGCTGGTGCTGATGGCCCAGGCCATCTCCATCCTGGGCGCCTGGTACAGCGGGCTGTTCGCCCTGGAGTGGCTGCCACTGTTGCTGACGCTGGGACTGTCCGGCGCGGTCAGCCTGCTGTCATTGCTGCGCCTGACCCGCAGCTGGCCGGTGACCAATCTGGAATACAGCATGCAGCTGCTGTTCGACATCCTCATTCACAGCGTCCTGCTGTACTACGCCGGGGGGCCGACCAACCCCTTTGCCTCCTATTTCCTGGTGCCCCTGACCATAGCGGCGGCGACCCTGTCCTGGCTGTATACCGCCGCCCTGGCCAGCATCGCCATGCTCGCCTACAGCCTGCTGCTGTTCTGGTACCATCCGCTGCCACTGTTCGAGATGCGCACCGGCGAAAACCAGATCAATATCCGGGTGATCGGCATGTGGCTGAACTTCGCCATGAGTGCCGGGCTGATTACCCTGTTTGTGGTGCACATGGCCGAGGCCCTGCGCAAGCACGCCGAGCGGCTGGCCGAGCGTCGCGAACAGAGCATGCGCGATTCGCAGCTGCTGGGCATCGCCAGTGTCGCAGCGGGGGCGGCCCATGAACTGTCCACACCGCTGTCGACCATGAGCGTGTTGCTCAAGGATCTGCATGCGGACAACAAGGATCCGCAGATTCAGGAAGACCTGGAGCTGCTGCAGGAGCAGGTGCGCCAGTGCAAGGCCAGCCTGCAGCAGATGGTGCGCAGTGCCGAGTTCAATCGCAGCCAGCCGCACAGCATGCAGGCCGCCGACAGCTGGCTGCATGGACTGCTAGAGCGCTGGCAGCTGATGCGCCCGGAGGTCAGTTGCCGACTGCGGCCGCTGCCGGAGGGCAAGGTGCCGCTGATCAAGGACAGTCCCGAGCTGGGGCAGTCGATACTCAACCTGCTGAACAATGCCGCCGACGCCTGTCCGGACAACATCCAGATCGGCCTGGAATGGAACGAGCAGCGCCTGCGGCTGTGCATCCGGGACCATGGCCCGGGTGTACCGCTGCACATCGCCGAACAGCTGGGTACCGCCTTCGTGACAACCAAGGGCAAGAAGGGCTTTGGCCTGGGACTGTTCCTCAGTCAGGCGGCGGTTGAGCGGGTGGGCGGCAGTGTGAAACTGTTCAATCAGGATGGCGGGGGTACCCTCACAGAGGTAATCTTGCCGGTGGAACATGACTGAGCCGCGCTGCGGGATGCGGCGCGGATCGAGTGTTAGCGAGGAGCGTGCATGACTGAGAAAACCCAACCGCAGGAACAGCCCCTGCTGCTGCTGGTCGACGATGACCCGACCTTTACCCGGGTCATGGCCCGGGCCCTGACCCGGCGCGGTCTGGAGGTGGAAACGGCGGGTGATGCCGAGGAAGCCATGCAGCTGGCGCGTCAGCGCAAGCCGGACTATGCGGTGCTTGACCTGAAGATGGAGGGCGACTCCGGCCTGGTGCTGCTGCCCCGGCTGCTGGAGCTGTACCCCGATCTGCGGGTGGTGATACTCACCGGCTACTCGAGCATCACCACGGCGGTGGAGGCCATCAAGCGCGGTGCCTGCAACTATCTGTGCAAACCCGCCGATGCGGACGACGTGCTGACGGCACTGCTGTCGGACCAGGCCGATCCGGAAAGTCTGGTGCCCGAGCACCCCATGTCGGTGGACCGCCTGCAGTGGGAGCATATCCAGCGGGTGCTGGCCGAGCACGACGGCAACATCTCCGCTACGGCCCGGGCACTGGGCATGCACCGCCGGACCCTTCAGCGCAAACTGCAGAAGCGCCCCGTGCGTCGCTGATCAGACACTTTCCTGCGATAAAAGAAACCCCGGCCTGAGCCGGGGTTTTTCATGGTGCGATCAATGCGGATATCAGTTCTGACGGATACCGCAGATGATCCAGGGCTGGTTGTCCCCATCGGCACGTTCCAGCCGCCAGCTCTCGTCGAAGTGTTCGCCCTCGTCGGTGGGGAACTCTCGGTCCACGCCGGTGAAGCCGACGGTGGCGATGGTCCGGCCTTCGCGCTGCTCGATGCCTTCCAGACGTGCTTCCAGCTGCTCGACGAAGCCATTGCTGCTCGGCGGATTGGCACTGCGTTCGGCCAGCATCTGCTGCAGCAGGGCCGGGTCCAGGTATTCGGCCATGCCCGCCACATCGTTGTCACGCCAGTGGCGCTGCAGGGTGTAGAAGTGCTCCTCCGCGCCTTTCAGGAAGCTGTCGGCATCGAACCAGGCGGGTGCGTCCATGGTGACCGGGGCTGCTGCCGGCTGGGCGGAGGCGCTCTGGCTCGGCCAGACCGGCTGCTGCTGCGGGGCTGGCACCGGACCACCCGCCGGGTGCGGCTGGCGCTGCATGGCCGGGGCATTGCGGCGGGAGAACAGCTTGAACAGCACGAAGGCCAGCAGGCCGAAGATCAGGATGTCGAACAGCTGCAGGCCCTGGAAGCCGTCACCGAACAGCATGGATGCCAGCAGACCGCCGGCGGCGATACCGGCCAGCGGGCCCAGCCAGCGGCTGGCGCCGGAGGTGGCCGCGGGGTTCGTCTGCTGGTTGCGTGGTGTAGCCTGCTGCGGAGCCTGCTGGCGCTGCGCCGGCTGGCTCTTGTGCATGGGGGCGGCGCCGAAGCTCTTGCCGCCACCCATACGACGGGCTTCGGCATCGGGGACGGTCAGGCCGACCATGAGGAATACGGCAAAGAAGGGTAGCAGCCAACGCATGGGCAGTTCTCCAGGGAAAATCAGGCCTGCGATAGTGCCAAAGGCGGGCGCTGCCCGCCAGCAATAAAGTGTTTCGTGTTTTTAGAGCATGCGGTCGAGCTTGAAGCGCTTGCGCAGCCGGGTGTCGAGTATCGAGGTCGGCAGCCAGCGCTTGAGGCGGACCATGCTGCGTGCGCCGGAGCCGATCAACGCGGTTTCCGGACGCAGCGGCTTGCGGATGTAGTCCATCAGTTCCTCGGCAAACTCCCGGGCCGAGGTGGAGCGGGCGTTCTGCGACGCCTTGGCCCGGGCCTGGACGGCCTTCTCCCAGGGCTTGAACCAGGAGTCCTCGGCCATGGTAATGGCGGCACTGGCATTGTTGCCGAACTCCGAGGCGATGGCCCCGGGCTGCACCGTGAGGACCTGGATGCCGAAGGGGGCCAGCTCCAGACGCAGGGCATCGGACAGGGCGTGCAGTGCCGCCTTGGATGCACAGTACACCCCGGAGAAGGGGGTGGTGGTCACCCCGGAAACGCTGCCGATATTGACGATCAGCCCGCGCGCCTCGCGCAGCAGATCGGCATGGGCGCGAACCATTTCCAGCGGCGCGAAGACATTGGTGTCGAACTGCTTGAGCAGGGTCGCGCGGTCCGCATCCAGTACCGGGCCCATGGCACCGTACCCCGCGTTGTTGACCAGCAGGTCCAGCCGGCCCGCCTCGCTGCGCAGACGTTCGGCACAGGCGGCAACCTGTTCGGCGTTGTTCACGTCCAGGGTGACAGCCAGCGCGCCTCGGCTGGTCAGCGGAGCCAGGCTGTCGGGATTGCGCGCCGTAGCATAGACGGTATAGCCCTCATCCAGACAGACCTGGGCCAGCGCCTGGCCGATACCGCTGGAACAGCCGGTGATGAGTGCAACGGGTTTGTTCATGGGTACTTGTCCTTGTTCTCTTTGTTGTTGGATCTCAGCGCTGGAGCCGGGCCCGGACCTGGTCTGCCCGGTATTCCAGATCTCCTGCGCGGTAGCCACTGCGCAGGGCAGGCGCCGGGTAGCAGCGCTGCCACCGCCCGTCGGCTGGCAGTATGTCGTCGAGCAGATAGGTTCTGCGACTGGCTTCGCCGGTCAGCAGATCGAAGCTGTACCCGGGCTGGCTTGCGCGCAGCTGCCAGCTCATTCCGGTCACGGTGCGGGTGCTGCGATTGTGTACCTCGACCCGCAGCGGCCTGCCGAATTCGCAGTGCTCCGGGTCGTGCCGGATGCTGATCTCGATCTGGCTGACCTGACGCTCATGTCGCCACTGGGCGACAGCCGCTACCGCCGCGATGAGCAGGGCGATGACCCCGATGATCGCGGTCGCCGGCAGCATGGGACGCGGATAACGCACCAGCAGTACCAGCCAGACCAGCAGCAAGACGATACCCAGTGGCATGATCACTCCCGCAGACAGCTTCTGTGACAGTCCGACTCTACCAGACTGACCGGCTCAGGAAAGTGCAGTGGCAGACCAGTCGAACAATTCACAGGTGTTATGCAGGCACTGTCTGGCCAGCTGCTCCGGAGTTTCCCCACGCAGCGCCGCCAGCTCGCTGCATATGCGCGGCAGGTTCTGCGGTGTGTTGCGCTGGTGGGGGGTAAAGGCAGGGGCCATGTCCGGACTGTCGGTTTCCAGCACCAGGCTGGTGCCCGGCAGCTGTGCAATCACCCGGTGCATGCGGCGGGCCTGGGGCCAGGTGGCGGCGCCGCCCAGGCCCAGCCTGAAACCCAGGCGAATGTATTCCCGCGCCTCCTCCAGGCTGCCGGAGAACGCATGGATGATGCCGCCCCGGGCCAGTCGGTAGCGTTTGAGGGTGGCTATGGTCGGGGCGTGGGCTCGGCGTACATGCAACAGGGCAGGCAGTTGAAGATCCACCGCCATCTCAAGCTGGGCCTCGAACAGGCGCTGTTGCTGCTCCCGATCCGGGTCATCAATATAATAATCCAGCCCGAATTCACCAATGGCGCAACAGCGCGGATCACCCGCATGCTGGTCGAGACGGTCGCGCAACAACTGCAGATCCTGCGGCTGGTGCTGATCGAGAAAAACCGGGTGCAGACCAAAAGCCGCGTACAGCCGGTCGTCGGCGCTGGCCATCGACCAGATCCTGTCCCAATTACTCGCGGTAACGCCCATCAGCAGGACGCGCCGCACACCGAGGCGCTCGCATTCAGCCAGTACCGAATCGCGATCAGCGTCGAAATCAGGAAAGTCCAGATGGGTATGGGTATCGATATAGATGCTCATGGCTATAGCATGGGCATCCGCCACGGAGCTGGCAAGCGTAGCGGAAAAGAGGCAGGCCCATGGCGGGCCTGCCCTCATCGGGTCAATCGCAGTTCGTACACACCGCGATGGTTGGGCCGAACAGGGCGCCACCACTATGTGTCAAAGTACGGTTAAGCAGCAGCACCCGGCCGCCTTCCTGCACGTAACCGTCCAGCTTCAACGTCGAGGTAGCGCTACCCTCGCCGGGGATCGTGGTCGACACGGTCAGGTGACCATCATCCAGATTGATGGAAGAGGCGGGGATCGCGAAGCTCTGTTGCAGGTTGTTGAAGCCCGCTCCGAGCCCATCAAGACGAGCGAATTGCCCCTGGCTACTGGCTTGAACCTGAGCTTTGCCCTCGGCATCGAACTCCAGCGTGCCAGCAAGGAAACGATTCATCCCGGCCATGCCCTCACCGCGCACCGCCCGCGCATCCAGAGCCAGGCTGAACAGGCTGTAGCGCCGGCCAGCGAGGCTTTTCAGCTCTTCATCAAGCTTGACGGAAATCAGCGCGGCGCGTTCGCCTTCGTTCACTTGCGCATAGTCGTCCATGTCATCCTGGTCAGGATCCTGGGCGGCCATGAGGATGGTCAGGCCATCCGCTGAAACCCAGCCTTCAATATGGGGGCCGTCTGGTTGAAGAATCGTCAGCTTCCCATCCTCTTCAAGGATGAATTGCCGCTCTGCCGAACCATACAGACAGTCGCCGTCGGCCGGTTCCATCCGTTCGTACTGGTGGGTCAGATCGTTTGTGTAGACCTCAAGGTCAACGTTGGCGGTCTCGCAATAACGAACGGTACTGGTCTGATAGTGCATATCGACCAGCCAGGCTTCGAAGTCCACGACATCTGGATCCTCAGCTTCCACCTGTATGCCGTACTCCAGAGTGCCGTAAGCCCCCTGTAGCCGGATGGGCGAGGTGGGTTTACGTATCCCCAGATCGAGGAAGCCAGCCACTACCTGCAGCTCGGTATCGCCATCGGCATTGGTAACGTGGCGGTCGTTATAACTGGCGCCGATCAGGGTGTTGAAACGTGCATCTGCCGGGCCGGCGGCGAGCATGCGAAGCGCCGAACTGTAATCACGATCAGTACAATCGGCTGCGGGTGTCTCGCAGGCCTCCACGTCGTTACTGTCTTTCTCATAACGGGCTACCGATTCCGACTCGGCATTGAGCAGACCTCGGCTATCTATCGTAATAGTGGCTGGCTCATCTTCCAGCAGCTCGGCGGTAACCACGGCTGAGCCCCCCACCGGATGAACAGCCTCGAACTCGAGAACCGCGCCCTGGGGTGACAACGTTGCTGCGCTGCCATCGACCGTCAGCCGCGCGTCATTATTATGGCCACCCAACAGCAAGCCACCGCCCTGGGGAGAGGAAAATGCGCCGATGGAAAGTCCCATGAAATGGTAGCTTCCGATCGCCTGGCTAGCTGAACTTGCCGGTAATGGCGGCGTTACAGCTTCTTCCACCTTGTGTTCGATAGTCGAAGCCAGTTGCGCGGCGACCCCAGCGAGGAGCTCTTCAGTATCGGTCGCCTGAAGATAGGCCTGACTCAAAGCCTGTTGTACAGCGGGATCGGCTGCCAGTTGTTGGATTTCTTCGATCAACTCATCCAACTCTTCCAGATCCAGCTGATCCAGCTGAGCAGCGTAGCTGCTGATGACCCGGGTAATGAAGGTACTGACCGGATCGGCGATCAGGCTCTGGTCGTGGGTGAGCACCGTGAATTCCATGCCGGGACTGACTTCCACGCCGATATAGCTATTCACCTGGGGCTCGAATGGCAATTCCAGCCGGTAGCGCCCACCATCGGAAGTAACGTCAAAATCTTTGCCGCCGAGCAGGATTCGGTCTTCATCATCAGTGACATCATCCGGCGTACCATTGTCATCGCCATTGATAATGACCGCGCGAAAATCCTCCGGCCGTGGATCAATGACTACCTGCGCAAAGGCAGGAGTGATGAGCGTATTCATGACCGCGGTCAGCACCCGTTCACTGCGGCTGGTGGGGCTGAATGTCACCTGTTGCTGAGGTGTCTGAATGGTGAGGTTGTAACTGGTCAGGTTGTTGTCTGGCGGGTTGGTTCCGCCGCCCCCACTTCCCCCATCACTTCCACCGCTGCTGCTACCGCCGCCCCCGCCACCGCCGAAGCAGCCTGTGAGAGCGATAGCGGTCGCAATGGCAATGGATACAGGAGCCCTACGAAATATGTCCATGCAGAATCCCTCTTTTAATGTCTTTTTATTTCCGTCTGATGGCTTTCAGCCACTGGCAGCAGCATAGATCGCAATCTTGAAAATGAAAACTGGAATTATCAGCAGGGGTGGCGCAGATAAGCGCGCCGGTATTGGTCAGCTACTCGCGTGCAGCAATATCCGCCATTGCTCCGGCGACACCGGCATGACCGACAACCGGTTGCCCCGCTGCATCAACGGCAGCCCGTCGAGGCCGTTGAGTGACTTGATGCTGTCCAG
The DNA here is from genome assembly GCF_900115905.1 of Halopseudomonas formosensis. Taxonomy (GTDB): domain Bacteria; phylum Pseudomonadota; class Gammaproteobacteria; order Pseudomonadales; family Pseudomonadaceae; genus Halopseudomonas; species Halopseudomonas formosensis. The sequence goes on along the minus strand of NZ_FOYD01000006.1, from coordinate 18,846 downwards.
CGGCAGCAGTTCGGCAAAGCGCTGCTGAAAGATCAGATCCACCGCCTGCCAACGGGGCTTGTCCTCGCGGCTTTTCGGGTCGTGGTAGGGCGAGCTCGGATCGAACTGGCTGGGGTCAGGGTAGGCGGCGGTGCTGACCCTGGCGATGCCGGCGATGCCGATCTCGCGGCAGCTGGAATGGTAGATGAACACCAGGTCGCCGACGCTCATCTGCCCGAGATAATTGCGTGCCTGAAAGTTGCGTACGCCGTCCCAGCGGATCGGGGTCTGCGGGGCGCGGGCGAAGTCATCGATGCTGCATTCATCGGGTTCGGTCTTGGCCAGCCAGAATGCCATGGGGTCCTGCCTCGAACTTGGATGGGGGAAGCCGCCCAGTTTGCAACGGCCGGACCGGCGCGTAAAGCCTTTGTGTCTTTATGTAATCATTCGTGGAGTTTGCAGCCGTTTCACGTAGGATTGCGGATTTTCGAAAATGTATGGCCTGGGCAGCGAGGCTGCCGGTTGCGGTCGGGCCGCTTGATGGAGCGTGAATATGTACAGGAAGTTGGGCGTTATATTCTTGACCGTGCTGGCCAGTCAGGTGCAGGCGAAGGTGGACAGCAGCCAGGCGGCCCGTCTCGGGCAGGATCTCACACCCCTGGGCGCGGAGCGCGCAGGCAACGCCGAGGGCAGCATTCCCCCCTGGGAGGGGGGTGTGCGTCCCCCAGCCGGTTATCAGCCGGGCATGCATCATCCCGATCCCTTTTCCGGCGACCAGCCGCTGTTTCGCATAGACGCGCAGGACGTCGAGGGATTCCGCGCGAAGCTGCCGGCGGGTCTGGTCGATCTGCTCGAGCGCCATGCGGACTATTACCTGCAGGTCTATCCCACCCGCCGCAGCGCCGCGTCGCCGGAGCGCATCTACGCGGCGACCCGGCACAATGCCGAGCATGCCGAGCTGATCGAGAACGGCAATGGCGTATCCGGTGCGGTCGCCGGCATTCCCTTTCCCATTCCCCAGAGCGGCATGGAGGTCATCTGGAACCATTTGCTGCGCTATCGGGGCGAGCAGACGCGCATCATCAACAACCAGGCGGTGGTGATCAACGGACGTGCCAACCTGATCAAGCGTGACCGCTACCTGCTCTATGTGTACAACCGCACCGGCATGACCCCGGACGAGCTGGGCAACACCCTGCTGTACTACCGCTATCAGGTGACCGCCCCGGCCAAGCTGTCGGGCACGGCGCTGGTAGTCCAGGACCCGCTGGATCAGGTGCTGACCACCCGCCGCGCCTGGCGGTACAGCCCCAGCGACCGCCGGGTGCGGCGCCTGCCTTCGCTGGCCTATGACTCGGTGCAGCCGGACACCAGTGGCCTGGCCACGGCGGACGTGGTGGATGCCTACAATGGCGCGCCGGACCGCTACGAATGGGTGCTGCTGGGCAAGCGCGAAATGCTGGTGCCCTACAACAGCTACAAGGTGCATCAGCAGGGCCTGGCCTACGATGAGATAGTGCTGCCCGGGACGCTGAACCCGGCGCTGCTGCGCTATGAACTGCACCGGGTGTGGGAAGTGGAGGCCAGGCTACGCACCGGCTACTCGCATCCCTATGCCACCCGGCGTTTCTATCTGGACGAGGACAGCTGGTCAATCCTGGCGGCGGATCTGTACGACGCCCGCGGCGAGCTGGTGGGGCTGCAGGAAAGCCACCCGATCAGCTACTACGAGGTGCCCATGTTCAACAGCACCCTGGAGACGCTCTATCACCTGAAGACCGGGAACTATTTTGTCGACGGCCTGGACAACAACGAGCCGATGTACGACTTCGACTACCCCATGTCGCCCCAGGACTTCACTCCCCAGGCCCTGCGCCGGGCGGGCAACTGATCAGCGCCGCTTGAGGTGGCGCCAGCGCTGGCTGATCTGGTCCAGCCAGACCTGCTCCAGGCGGTTCTGCTCCGGCGCCAGGCCCAGGGCCGTCATGCGCTCGAGGTGACGATCGACTCCCTTGACCAGATCGCTGATGGCGGTCTGGTTGCCCTCCAGGGTGTGCATCTGGATCAGCCCCAGATGGTAGAAGCGCAGCACCTTCATCGCCGTCGGGTCCTCCTCGGCCACAGCGGCTTCCACCTGATGCAGCATGTTGGTGATCTTCATCAGCTGGCGCTTGAGGCGCAAGCCATAGACGGCGGCAGCCATCCAGGGCTGTTCCCAGAGGACCTTGCGAACCAGGGCGATGGTCAGCAGCAGTCCGGCGATCACCCCGGCCAGATTCCAGCGGAAATTGTTGTCGCCGCCCGGCTCACCGAACAGGAAGATGGACAGGTTGGCCATCAGAAAGCAGGACGCGGCCAGAATGACACAGACCATCAGGGTGCTGCGCCGGGTCTGGCTGCGGTAGAACTCGGCCGCCATCGGGTGGAGCTCGAACATCGGCAGTACCTCAGAGCTTGCTTTTCAGGGGGACGTCGTCGATCACTATCTGCTCCGCCGGCCGGCAGCAGCAGGGCAGTATCTCGTCACGCTTGACGAAGGCCAGCGGCGCCGTGGAATAGACCACGCTGCCGACCTTGAGTTTGATCCGGCAGGCGCCGCAGTAACCACTGCGGCACTGGTACTCCACATGGTGACCGGTACGCTCCAGGCCTTCGAGCAGGGTTTCCTCCTCGCCCAGCTCGAAGAAGGTGTCGCGGGTGAAGACCTGCACGACCTAGAGCTCGAAGTCGCCCAGATCCTCGACCGACACCTCCGCATCGATCTGACCGACCAGGTAGGAGCTGACCTCCACTTCCTGGGGCGCGACCTGCACGTTGTCCGAGACCAGCCAGGCATTGATCCAGGGGATAGGGTTCTGCGAGGCGCCGGGGAAGATCGGCTCCAGCCCCACCGCGCTCATGCGCAGGTTGGTGATGTACTCCACGTACTGGCTGAGGATGTTGTAGTTCAGGCCGATCATGGAACCGTCCTTGAACAGGTACTCGGCCCAACGCTTCTCCTGCTCGGCGGCGTGGCGGAACAGCTCCACGCTCTGTGCACGGCAGGCCTGGGCCACCTCGGCCATCTGCGGATCGTCCTCGCCCTCCTGCATGATATTGAGGATGTGCTGGGTGCCGGTCAGGTGCAGCGCCTCGTCCCGGGCGATCAGGCGGATGATCTTGGCGTTGCCCTCCATCAGCCGGCGCTCGGCGAAGGCGAAGGAGCAGGCGAAGCTGACATAGAAGCGGATCGCCTCCAGCACGTTGACCGACATCATGCACAGGTACAGCTTCTTCTTCAGTTCGAACAGACTGACGTTGACGGTCTGGCCGTTGAGCTGGTGGCTGCCATCGCCGAACTGGTTGTACAGGTTGCCGTACTGGATCAGGTCGTCGTAGTAGTTGGAGATGTCGCCGGCACGCTCGATGATGTGCTGGTTGCGCACTATGTCATCGAATACCACCGCAGGGTCGTTGACGATGTTGCGGATGATATGGGTGTAGGAGCGGCTGTGGATGGTCTCGGAGAAAGACCAGGTCTCGATCCAGGTTTCCAGCTCGGGAATCGACACCAGCGGCAGGAAGGCCACGTTCGGGCTGCGGCCCTGGATGGAATCGAGCAGGGTCTGATACTTCAGGTTGCTGAGGAAGATGTGCTTCTCGTGGTCCGGCAGGTTGCGGAAGTCGATGCGGTCCTGGGACACATCCACCTCCTCCGGGCGCCAGAAGAACGACAGCTGCTTCTCGATCAGTTTCTCGAAGATCGGGTATTTCTGCTGGTCGTAACGGGCGACGTTGACCGGCTGGCCGAAGAACATCGGCTCGCGCATCTGGTCATTGTCGGTCTGGGAAAAGGTGCTGTATTTCATTTTCATGCTGGCCCCTCGGGGAACCTGAAGTCGTTAATTAGCTTTGAGGGGGCCCGCAGTACGGGCCATCGCGGCGAGGGCGCCGCTCCTACACCAAACCGGGGCGCCACGGGCCGCCGGCGCAAACGCATCGGTGGCATGGAGCGGCAGGAACGTCGACCCGGCGCGATGCTGGCCGCACGGCCAGCCGGTTGTCAGATCTTGCACGCCCCACCCGCACAATCATCCGCCAGGTCCGCCTGGGCATCATCGGCCCCGTCCCGGGTGTTCTGATAGTACAGGGTCTTGAGGCCGAACTTGTAGGCGGTCAGCAGATCCTTGAGCAGCTGCTTCATCGGCACCCGGCCACCCTCGAAACGCTGGGGATCGTAGTTGGTGTTGGCCGAGATCGCCTGGTCGACGAATTTCTGCATGATGCCCACCAGCTGCAGGTAGCCGTCATTGCTCGGCATCTGCCACAGCAGCTCGTAGGCGTGCCTGAGTTCCTGGTAGTCCGGCACCACCTGCTTGAGGATGCCGTCCTTGGACTGCTTGACGGTGACCAGACCGCGGGGCGGTTCGATGCCGTTGGTGGCGTTGGAAATCTGGCTGGAGGTCTCCGAGGGCATCAGCGAGGACAGGGTCGAGTTGCGCAGGCCGTGGGCGACGATGTCGGCGCGCAGGGCTTCCCAGTCCAGATGCAGCGGCTCGGAGCAGATCGCATCCAGATCCTTCTTGTAGGTGTCGATCGGCAGCACGCCCCTGGCATACACGGTCTCGTTGAAGCCGGGGCAGGCGCCTCGTTCACGGGCCAGCTTGTTGGACGCCTTGAGCAGGTAGTACTGGATGGCCTCGAAGGTGCGATGGGTCAGATTGTTGCCCGAGCCGTCGGAATACTTCACGCCGTTCTTTGCCAGATAGTTGGCGAAGTTGATCACGCCGATGCCCAGGGTGCGGCGTTTCATCGAAGCGCGGCGCGCGGCCTCGATCGGGTAGTCCTGGTAGTCCAGGAGCGAGTCCAGCGCGCGTACCGCCAGCTCGGCCAGCTCTTCCAGCTCGTCGAGGCTGTTGATCGCGCCCAGGTTCAGCGCCGACAGGGTGCACAGGGCGATTTCGCCATTGGCGTCGTCCATGCTTTCCAGCGGGCTGGTGGGCAGGGCGATTTCCAGGCACAGGTTGGACTGGCGCACCGGCGCCACCTTCGGGTCGAACGGGCTGTGGGTGTTGCAGTGGTCGACGTTCTGGATATAGATGCGGCCGGTGCTGGAGCGCTCCTGCATCATCAGGCTGAACAGCTCGACCGCCGGCAGGCTGCGCTTGCGGATCGACGGATCCTGCTCGTACTTCTCGTACAGGCGCTCGAATTCGTCCTGGTCGGCGAAAAACGCCTCGTACAGGCCGGGCACCTCATGGGGCGAGAACAGGGTGATGTTGCCGCCCTTGATCAGGCGCTGGTACAGGGTGCGGTTGATCTGCACGCCATAGTCCATGTGGCGGACGCGGTTTTCCTCGACGCCGCGGTTGTTCTTCAGTACCAGCAGGGATTCCACCTCCAGGTGCCACAGCGGGTAGAACAGGGTCGCCGCGCCGCCCCGCACGCCGCCCTGGGAGCAGGACTTGACCGCCGCCTGGAACAGCTTGAAGAAGGGGATGCAGCCGGTGTGCTGGGCCTCGCCGCCACGGATGGGGCTGCCGACGGCGCGGATGCGCCCGGCGTTGATGCCGATGCCGGCCCGCAGGGACACGTACTTGACGATGGCCGAGGTAGTGGCGTTGATCGAATCCAGGCTGTCACCGCACTCGATCAGCACGCAGGAGCTGAACTGCCGCGAGGGCGAGCGCACGCCGGACATGATCGGCGTCGGCAGCGAGATCTTGAAGGTCGAGATGGCATCGTAGAAGCGCTTGATGTAATCCAGCCGGGTGTCGCGCGGGTAGTCGGCGAACAGGCACATGCCGATCAGCATGTAGAGCATCTGCGGGCTTTCGTAGACCCGGCGGCTGACCCGGTCCTGGATCAGGTACTTGCCTTCCAGCTGCTTGACCGCGGCGTAGGAGAAGGTCAGGTCGCGGCTGTGATCAAGGTAGTCGTTCAGGGTGTCGAATTCGTCACGGCTGTAGTCGCGCAGGATGTGCTGATCGTAGCGCTTCATCTCGGTCAGCCTGGTCACGTGATCGAACAGGTGTGGCGGTTCGAACTGCCCATAGGCTATCTTGCGCAGATGGAAGATCGCCAGGCGCGCGGCCATGTACTGGTAATCCGGCGTTTCGGTGGAAATCAGATCGGCGGCGGCCTTGATGATGGTCTCGTGGATATCCTGACTGCGGATACCGTCGTACAGCTGGATCTGGGATTTCAGTTCGACCTGCGACACCGATACATTGTCCAGCCCCTCGGCGGCCCACTCCAGAACGCGATGGATCTTGTCCAGATTGATGGGCTCCTGGCGGCCGTCGCGCTTGGTTACCTTGAGGGACTGGAAATCGGTCATGGTGCGTATCCTGGGGTTTTGAGGCTTGATTTGGCGATCAAACCGTTGTATGGCATGAATCACTACATATAGTGATCCTTGAGAATATAGACGCAATATAGGGTGTCTCGGGGCTGGGGTCAAACTGAAAAAAATGAATAATCAGCTTGAAATTTTCGAGATACCCAGTCCCTGCATCGGCGTCTGCCAGGTCAACAACAAGGGCTTCTGCAAGGGCTGCTTCCGCTCCCGGGAGGAGCGGCTGTACTGGCTGCAGTTCTCGGTTGATCAGAAGCGCGAAGTGATCCGCCTGTGCCAGAGCAGACGGGCCCGGGTGATGCGCGCCAGGCAGGAGGCCCTGGCCAGACAGCAGGCACAGGAGCCGTCTGCGGATCAGGGCGAGCTGTTCTGAAGCAGGCGGGGCGCAGGTGCCCCGCCGCTGCAGTGGCGGTCAGTGGTGCTCGCGGGTGGCGTTGAACCTGATGTCCGGCCAGCGCTCCTCAGTGAGGCTGAGGTTGACCCGGGTCGGTGCCAGATAGGTCAGGTGGCCGCCGCCATCGATTGCCACGTTCTCGACGTTCTTGTTGCGGAACTCCTCCAGCTTCTTCCTGTCGGAGCTTTCCACCCAGCGGGCGGACCAGACGTTGATCGGCTCGTACAGGCACTCGACCTTGTATTCCTCCTTGAGCCGGCTGGCGACCACATCGAACTGCAGTACACCGACCGCGCCGAGGATGATGTCGTTGTTGCGCTCGGGGAAGAATACCTGGGTGGCCCCTTCCTCGGCCAGCTCCTGCAGGCCCTGGCGCAGCTGCTTGGACTTGAGCGGGTCCTTCAGGCGCACCCGGCGGAACAGCTCCGGCGCAAAGTGCGGGATCCCGGTGAAGCTCATGTTCTCACCGGCGGTGAAGGTATCACCGATCTGGATGGTACCGTGGTTGTGCAGGCCAATGATGTCGCCGCCGTAGGCTTCCTCCAGCCGCTCCCGGTCACTGGAGAAGAAGGTCAGGGCATCGGCGACCCGGATGTCCTTGCCGATACGCACATGGCGCATCTTCATGCCCTGTTCGTACTTGCCCGAGCACACCCGCATGAAGGCGATACGGTCGCGGTGGCGCGGGTCCATGTTCGCCTGGATCTTGAACACGAAGCCGCTGAAGGCCTCCTCGGTGGGCGCTACCTCGCGCTCCTGGGTCGAACGCGGCAGCGGTGCCGGGGCCCAGTCAACGAAGGCGTCCAGTACATGGCTGACACCGAAGTTGCCCAGCGCGGTACCGAAGAACACCGGGGTCAGCCTGCCGGCCAGGTATTCCTGCAGATCGAACTCGTGGCAGGCGCCCTGCACCAGCTCCAGTTCCTCCACAAAACCGTCGTACAGGTCGCCGAGCAGGGCGCGGGCCTCGTCACTGTCCAGCCCCTGGATGATCCTCTCTTCGGTGCGCTCGTGACCATGCCCTGGGGTGTAGACATGGATGCAGTCGTTGGCCAGATGGTAGACACCCTTGAATTCCCGGTAGCAGCCGATCGGCCAGGTGATGGGGGCGGCCTTGATGTCCAGCACCTCCTCGATCTCGTCGAGCAGCTCGATGGGATCGCGGATATCCCGGTCCAGCTTGTTGACGAAGCTGATGATGGGCGTGTCGCGCAGCCGGCAGACGTTCATCAGGGCGATGGTGCGCGGTTCCACGCCCTTGCCGCCGTCGATCATCATCAGCGCGCTGTCCACCGCGGTCAGGGTGCGGTAGGTGTCTTCGGAGAAGTCCTCGTGACCGGGGGTGTCGAGCAGGTTGATCATGTGCTCGCGGTAGGGGAACTGCATCACCGAAGTGGTGATGGAGATGCCGCGCTGCTGCTCCATGGCCATCCAGTCGGAGGTGGCATGGCGGTCGGACTTGCGCGACTTGACGGTCCCGGCTACCTCGATGGCTTTGCCCATCAGCAGCAGGCGCTCGGTGATGGTGGTTTTACCGGCGTCGGGGTGGGAGATGATGGCGAAGGTGCGTCGACGGGCGACTTCTTTCTGGATCTGTTTACTGGACATAGGCGCTGTTTCGGTTCATGCCGGCACCACTGGCGGGTCAGCGCAAGGGCAACCGGATGGCAATGAAATTGGATTGGCGCGTATTGTCGCTGATCCGGCGGGGCAAACAAAGCACAAATACCGCGCTACGGCTCACATCGACAGTTACCGGTCCAGGTGATCGACGGCACCAGGTTGATTGACTCAGGTGTGCAATCAGCTCAGGTTGGCCGAGTGCCAGCGGGTGCGTATGTCCATGTAATCGCGCAGCACCGAGACCTCCGCGGGGCGCAATCTCAGTCCGAGCTTGGTTCGGCGCCACAGCAGGTCCTCCGGTTCCAGCACCCACTCACGCTGAATCAGGTAGAGCACCTCGCGGGCGTAGAGGTCGGCACCGAAGTGGCGGCCCAGATCATCCAGGCTCCTGCAGCCCTCCAGCAGCTCATGGGTCAGGGTGCCGTAGCTGTGACAGAAACGCCGCAGCAGGGTGTCCGGCAGCCAGGGGTAGAGCTTGTGCAGGTCGGCTGCCAGGGTGGCGGGATCGGCAAAGTCGCCGCCGGGCAACGCGGCCCCGGCGGTCCAGGGGCGGGACGGGCGCTGCAGCAGGCTGCAGAGCTGATCGGTAGCTTCCTCGGCGAGTCGGCGGTAGGTGGTGATCTTGCCGCCGAGCACCGAGATCATCGGCGCCTGCCCAGGCGGCTGGTCGAGATCGAGGGTGTAGTCCCGCGATGCGGCCTGGGCCTTGCCATGGGTGTCATCCGCCAGCGCACGCACCCCGGCATAGCTCCAGAGTACATCGGCTTCCTGCAGCTGCTGGCGGAAATGGGCGTTGACCACACGCAGCAGGTAGCGCGTCTCCTGAGGCGATATGGCCGCTGCGGCCGGATCGCCCTGGTAGTCCACATCGGTGGTACCGATCAGACTGTAGTCGTTCTCGAAGGGAATGACGAAGACGATGCGGTCATCCTCGTTCTGCAGGATATAGGCATGCTCGCCGGGATACAGCCGGGGCACCACCACATGGCTGCCCTTGACCAAGCGCAGGGGGTGGTGCACCTGGCAGTGGATGGTCGACTGCTGCAGTTCCGCCACCCAGGGGCCCGCCGCATTGACCAGCGCCCGGCTCAGGTGGGTGCTGCGCCGCCCGGTACGCCGGTCCTCCAGGGTCACCTGCCAGAGGTCGCCCCGGCGCTCGGCATCGATACAGGCGGTGCGGGTCAGGATGCGCGCACCGTGGCTGGCCGCTGCCCGCGCGGTGAGTACCACCAGGCGGGCATCGTCCACCCAGGCATCGGAGTACTCGAAGCCGCGGACGATATGCGGCTTGAGCGGGCTGTCCGGTCCCAGTTGCAGGCTCCGTGAGCCGGGCAGGGCCTTGCGCCGGGCCAGGTGGTCGTAGAGGAACAGGCCGCTGCGGATCATCCAGGCCGGACGCAGGTGGGGCTGGTGGGGCAGGTGGAAGCGCAGGGGGCGGATGATATGCGGCGCATTGTGCAGCAGTATCTCGCGCTCGGCCAGCGCCTTGCCGACCAGGCGGAACTGAAAGAACTCCAGATAGCGCAGGCCGCCGTGAATGAGCTTGCTGCTGCGCGACGAGGTGGCGCAGGCCAGATCATCCTGCTCGCACAGCAGCACCGTGAGACCACGTCCGGCGGCATCCGTGGCGATGCCGCAGCCATTGATGCCGCCGCCGATGATCAGCACATCGTGGATCGGCTCCGGCTGCTGGCCGGGTGCTGTCACGTCCCCCATGGGTAAACCTCCTCGGATGGCGGCGGGCGGGCCCACGTCAGATTATTGCATACTGGCGATGCCGGGCTATTGACCGCAGCGCCTCTTGGTTTTAAGGTGCGCACCGAACGTTGAGGCTGGCACGATCCATACGGCTCAAGTACTGACGACGAGACAGCAAGACCGGTTCCCGAAGGGGGCGGACTTATTGCTTTCGGCGCACGCCTTGGGAAGTAGGCGAACCAAAGTGGGGATACTGATCAGACGTTCGCACCCCCGGGTTGTGTGTTGGCTGAAAACGTTCAGAGTCGCTTACGGAAGGCGTATCCCGTCCTGGCAGTTGCCGGGCGAACGGGCACGTCTATCTGCCCTGCACCTGATCTTCATGTCCCCACGCGGCCCGACACCAGAACTTTTGCTTTGGAGCCGACGCCATGACCATCAAGCTTGACGAGTATTTCGACCGCGAGACCTTCAGCCGCATTCGCGCCTGTGCCGACCAGCACGAAACCCCCTTTCTGGTCGTTGACCTGAAAACCATCGACCGTGCCTACGACGACCTGGTCGCCGGCTTCCCCTATGCCAAGGTGTTTTACGCGGTCAAGGCCAACCCCGCCAACGAGGTCCTGAGCCTGCTGCGGGACAAGGGTTCCAACTTCGATATCGCCTCCATCTACGAGCTGGAGAAGGTGCTGGCGCTGGGCGTCAAGCCGGAACAGATCAGTTACGGCAACACCATCAAGAAGTCGAAGGACATCCGCGCTTTCTACGAGAAGGGTGTGCGCATGTACGCCACCGACTCCGAAGCCGACCTGCGCAATATCGCCAAGGCCGCGCCGGGCTCCAGGGTCTATGTACGCATCCTCACCGAAGGTTCGACCACCGCAGACTGGCCGCTGTCGCGCAAGTTCGGTTGCCAGAGCGACATGGCCATGGACCTGCTGGTGCTGGCGCGTCAGCTGGGTCTGGAGCCCTATGGCGTGTCCTTCCACGTCGGTTCCCAGCAGCGTGACATCGGCGCCTGGGACGCGGCCATCGCCAAGGTCAAGGTGATCTTCGAGCGTCTGAAGGAAGAGGACGGCATCACCCTGAAGATGATCAACATGGGTGGTGGCTTCCCGGCCAACTATCTGACCAAGACCAACACCCTGCAGACCTATGCTGAAGAGATTACCCGGTTCCTGCAGGAGGACTTCGGTGACGAGCTGCCCGAGATCATTCTCGAGCCCGGCCGTTCCCTGATCGCCAACGCCGGCGTGCTGGTCAGTGAAGTGGTGCTGATCTCGCGCAAGTCGCACACCGCGCTGGAGCGCTGGGTGTTCACCGACGTGGGCAAGTTCTCCGGCCTGGTGGAAACCATGGACGAGGCGATCAAATTCCCGATCTGGACCGACAAGCGTGGTGAGCTGGAAGAAGCGGTGATAGCCGGCCCGACCTGCGACAGTGCCGACATCATGTACGAGGATTACAAGTATGGCCTGCCGCTGAACCTGGCCATCGGTGACCGTCTGTACTGGCTGTCCACCGGTGCCTACACCACCAGCTACAGTTCCATCGAGTTCAACGGTTTCCCGCCGCTGGAAGCGTTTTACGTCTGATCGAAGTCGGCGGCAGGTATTGAGTTAATGCCTGCCGCCGGGGGCTGCTTCGCAGCGGAGGGCGGTGCCCCTACAGGCAAGGGAGCCCGTTTTGTAACCCCGAGTGGTCCAGTGAACCGGCGGGTTGGGTACCGTCTCACAAGCTGATAATGTAGGAGCAGCGCCCCCGCTGCGATTGGCGGCCGAAGGACGCCCAAGGGGGAAGGCTCAACACCCCAGGCCTCCCATCCACCCGCCTTCCCCTACAACAAACTCGCCGCCTCCTCATCCACAATCACAGTCACATCATCATGCAGCCGCAAGGCAGTGGCAGGTACCTGCTCGGTGATCGGTCCGTTCACCAGGTCGGCGATGCACCTGGCCTTGCCCTTGCCGCTTGCGATCAGCAGGATCGAGCGGGCGCGCAGGATGTTGGCGATGCCCATGGTGATTGCGCTGTGGGGCACTTCATCCAGTGAACTGAAAAAGCGCTGATTATCCAGGCGGGTCTCTTCGCTGAGGGAGGTGAGAAAGGTTTCCTGATCGAAGGAGGTGCCCGGCTCGCAGAAGCCGATATGGCCATTGCTGCCGATACCGAGCAGCTGCAGGTCCACTGTGGCGCTGTTCAGCAGGCGGTTGTATTCGTCGCACTGGACCTGCGGGTCGCAGTCCTCGGTGCAGGGGATGTGGACGTTTTCCGGGCGCAGGTCAACATGCAGGAACAGGTTGTCCTGCATGAAGCGGTAATAGCTCTGCTCATGGCTGCGCGGCAGTTCACAGTACTCATCCAGATTGAACGTCTGCACATCCTTCAGCGTGATGTCGCCGGCACGATAGCGTTCCACCAGATACTGGTAGGTCCCAAGGGGGGTGCCGCCGGTGGCCAGTCCCAGCGTGCAGTCTGGCTTGCTGCGTATCAGGTCGGTGATGAGCTGGCCGGCTTTGGCGCTCAATTCGTTGTAATCACGGACGGTGATGACTTTCATGGCCTGCTGATTTCCTTTGCTCCAGCGGTTAGGCGCGAAATTCTACTGGTGAGGCCGGCACAGGGAAAGCGGAAATGAAAAACCCGCTCCGTTGCCGGCGCGGGTTTTCCTGCACAGCTATCGGATCAGCTGAATTTCTGAATGTTCTGCATCAGCTCTTTCAGCGCTTCGATGTTGTCTTTCGGATGCACGGCGTTCTCGAAGCTGCACAGCTGCTCGAAGTTGGCCTGAACGTCCTCGGGAGTGAAGCCTTCATCCGGGTTGAAGCCGATGCCCAGCGAGCGCTCCCAGCGCACCTTGCCCATCCAGCCGCCACCCACTTCGAACAGACTGCCGGTCTCCTGGCAGTGTTCGGAGCACAGATAGACCACCAGCGGGCTGACCAGTTCGGGTTTGAGCTTCTCGAAGGCACCGGGCGGGAACAGGCCTTCGGTCATGCGGGTGCCGCCGGTGGGGGCAATGGCGTTGACGAAGATGTTGTTCTTGCGGCCTTCAATGGCCAGGGTGCGGGTCAGACCATAGAGGCCGAGCTTGGCCATGCCGTAGTTGGCCTGACCGAAGTTGCCGTAGATGCCGGAGGTGGAGGAGGTGAAGATGATGCGCCCGAAGTTCTGCTCCTTCATCTGGTTCCACGCAGCATGAGTGACCTTGTAGGCCCCTTCCACATGAACCTTGTAGACCAGATCCCAGTCGGTGTCGGTCATCTTGGCAAAACTCTTGTCGCGCAGGATGCCGGCGTTGTTCACGACGACATCCACCCGGCCGAAGTTATCCATGGCGCACTGTACGATCTTGTCGCCATCCACAACGCTGTCCGGGTTGGCGATGGCGGTGCCGCCAGCGGCCTTGATTTCTTCCACGACCTTCAGCGCGGCTTCGCTGTTGGCGCCTTCTCCCTGGGTGCTGCCACCCAGGTCGTTGACCACGACCTTGGCCCCATGCTTGGCGAACAGCAGGGCATGCGCCCGGCCGATGCCGCCGCCGGCGCCGGTTACGATAACGACCTTGTCTTCAAAACGGATGTCGCTCATGGGAGTCTCCTGGAATAGGGCTACGCTGAAAATGGCCGACAGTGTCGAGCAGCCCACCGCGCCTTGGCAAGGGCGCGGTGGCTGGTGAATGGTGATACATAAACCAGTGTTGTTGCTTGGATGGCCAGTTACAGCAATTCGATTGCCACGGCGGTCGCTTCGCCCCCGCCAATGCACAGCGAAGCCACACCGCGCTTGCCGCCGGTCTTCTGCAGGGCGTTGATCAGGGTGACGATCAGTCGCGAACCGGTCGAGCCCACCGGGTGCCCTTGGGCACAGGCGCCGCCGAAGATGTTCACCCTGGAGTGATCCAGACCGTGTTCCTGCATGGCCAGCATGGTCACCATGGCGAAGGCCTCGTTGATCTCGAAAAGGTCCACATCCTCCTTGCTCCAGCCCACCTTGCGGAACAGGTTGGTCATGGCGCCGACCGGCGCTATGGTGAACTCGCTCGGGTCCTGGCTCTGGGTGGCATGGCCGACGATGCGGGCCAACGGCTTGAGTCCGCGCCGGGTGGCTTCGGATTCGGTCATCAGCACCAGCGCGCTGGCGCCATCGGAAATGGAACTGGCATTGGCTGCGGTGATGGTGCCGTTCTTGGCGAAGGCCGGGCGCAGGCTGGGGATCTTCTCGATGTTGGCGTTGTGCGGCTGCTCATCGTCCTTGACCACCACATCACCCTTGCGGGTGCTGACGGTGACCGGAATGATTTCACTGTCCAGCGAGCCGTCCTCGATGGCCTTCTTGGCCCGGGTCAGGGATTCGATGGCATAGGCGTCCATCTGCTCGCGGGTCAGGCCGTATCTGTCTGCGGTTTCCTGGGCGAAGGAGCCCATCAGGCGTCCGGTGCGTGCATCCTCCAGACCGTCGAGGAACATGTGGTCCTTGATTTCCCCGTGCCCCATGCGCAGGCCGCCACGGGCTTTCTCCATGATGTAGGGGGCGTTGGACATGCTTTCCATGCCGCCGGCAATCATCACCTGATTGGAGCCGGCCTTGAGTGCGTCATGGGCCAGCATCACCGCCTTCATGCCCGAACCACACAGCTTGTTGATGGTGGTGCAGCCGGTGGAAACGGGCAGGTCGGCGTTGAGCGCGGCCTGGCGAGCCGGGCCCTGCTTCAGACCTGCGGGCAGCACGCAGCCCATGATCACTTCCTGTACATCGGCGCCGTCGATACCGGCCCGGGCCACGGCCTCGCGGATTACCAGTGCGCCCAGGTCCACCGCCGTCAGGCTCGACAGGCTGCCCTGGAAGCCGCCCATGGGGGTGCGCACGCCGCTGACGATTACGATGTTCTCGGTCATACCAACTCCTGAAATGTGACTGATCGTTTATCTGTGGTCATCAATCGACTTTATACGCCGATTTACCCCTTATTGTCGACGGCAAAGCTTTGTATGATCGGGTCACAAAACTGCGATGGCAGTGCGGTTGCAGGCTGGCTATAGTGCTCGCAGGAGCCAGCAGCTGCTGTGACCGGCTCAAGAACAAGCCCAATAAAAGAAAGGTCGTACCCATGTTGAAGACACGGATTTTGCCGCCCACCCAGCAGGCGCATTCAACGCCGCTGCTGATCAAGAATTTGCTGCTTTCCGGGGTTCGCTACGAAGCCTCGCAGGAAATCGTCTACCGGGACATCAGCCGTTACGACTATGCCACCTTCATCGAGCGCATCCATCGCCTGGCCGGCGCGCTGACCGCTGCCGGGGTCAAGGCCGGCGACACCGTGGCCGTGCTGGACTGGGACAGTCACCGCTATCTGGAGTGCATGTTCGCGGTGCCCATGATCGGCGCGGTACTGCATACGGTTAACGTGCGCCTGTCGCCGGAACAGATCATCTACACCATGAACCACGCCGATGACATCATGGTGCTGGTCAACAGCGAGTTCCTGCCGCTGTATCAGGCAGTCGAGCCGCAACTGACCACGGTGACCAGCACCATTCTGCTCACCGACGATGGCACCCGTACCGCTGAGCTGCGTGGTTTTGTCGGCGAGTATGAAGCGCTGCTGGCTGCAGCGGACAGCCACTACGACTTCCCCGACTTCGACGAGAACTCGGTGGCCACCACCTTCTATACCACCGGCACCACCGGCAATCCGAAGGGCGTGTATTTCACCCACCGGCAGCTGGTACTGCATACCCTGACCCAGGCCGGCATGCTCAACAGCCTGGGGCAAGAGCGGATGATGAGCAACCGCGACGTCTACATGCCCATCACCCCCATGTTCCATGTGCATGCCTGGGGCATGCCCTACACCGCGACCCTGCTCGGGGTGAAGCAGGTCTACCCCGGCCGCTACGAGCCCGAGCTGCTGGTCCGGCTGATTCAGCAGGAGAAGGTCACCTATTCCCACTGCGTGCCGACCATCCTGCAGATGCTGCTGAACGCCGAGGCCGCCCGCGGGTACGACTTCGGCGGCATGAAGATCATCATCGGCGGCAGCGCCCTGACCCGGGGCCTGTACGAGGCGGCAGGGGCGCGCGGCATACGTCTGTCGGCGGCCTATGGCATGTCCGAGACCTGCCCGCTTATTTCCGCCGGCTACACCAACCTGCAGATCGAGGCAGCCGGTGAGGAGGAACAGATCACCTACAAGATCAAGGCCGGCGTACCGGTACCCATGGTGGAAGCCAGGCTGATGGACGAGCAGGGCAACTTCCTGCCCCACGATGGGCATACCCAGGGCGAACTGGTGCTGCGCGCCCCCTGGCTGACCCAGGGCTACTTCAAGGAGCCGGAAAAGAGCGCCGAGCTGTGGCAGCACGGCTGGATGCACACCGGCGACGTCGCGGCCATCGACCATACCGGCAGCATCGAGATCCGCGACCGCATCAAGGACGTGATCAAGACCGGCGGCGAGTGGCTGTCCTCCCTGGAGCTGGAAAGCCTGATCAGCCTGCACCCCTCGGTCCGCGATGTGGCGGTGGTGGGCGTGCCGGACCCGCGCTGGGACGAGCGCCCCTTCGCCCTGGTGGTGGTCGCCCCCGGCGAGCCGATGGACGCCACGCTGCTGGCGACTCATCTGCAACCCTTCGTCGATGAAGGGCGGATCAACAAGTGGGCGGTGCCGACCCAGATCGCCGTGGTCGATGAGATTCCCAAGACCAGCGTCGGCAAGCTGGACAAGAAGCGCATCCGCGTGGACGCGGTCGCCTGGCTGGAACAGCAGGCCGACTGCATCTCCTCGCGCTGATCCAGGTCCGGGGCTCTCCAGCTCCGATAGCGCTCTTACCCCGGGAGGGACGAGCACCAGCTCGTCCAAGTGGCCAGCGCGTTACGTCAATGCTGACCCACCCGGGGTGTAGCGCACCTGCGCTACGCCTGCCGACCACGGCTACCTGAGGTATGCTTGCGCACTGGTTATCAAGGAGAAGCGCCGTGCCCAGTCTCAACCGCCTGATCTTCATTGCTGCTGCCATCGGTGTTCTCGTCGGCTGGCTGATCGGCCTGCTTCCCGATGATGCCGGCCTGCGTGGTGGGGTGCTCTATGCCAGCAGCCTGATCGGCTCGGTGTTCATCGGCCTGCTGAAGATGATCCTGATCCCGCTGGTTTTCACCTCCATTGTAGTCGGGGTGGCGAGCCTGCAGGCCCACCATCAGGTCCACCGGGTCTGGATCACCACGCTGCTGTTCTTTGCCCTGACCACGGCGCTGGCCATGCTGCTGGCACTGGTGGTGGCCAATATCTTCAAGCCCGGAGCGGGCATGTCACTGGCCATGTTTGCCGATGCCATGCAGGACTTCGAGGTCCGGCAGATGAGCATGCCGGAATTCTTCCAGCACTTTCTCTCCGGGCTGTTCAAGAACCCCTTCCAGGCCTTCACCAACGGAGACATCCTCTCGGTCCTGATGTTCGCCATTTTCATCGGTGTGGCACTGGTAGCCGGCGGGCAGCGCTACCAGACCATACTGCAGATGATGCAGGAGCTGCTCGACATGCTGCTGCGCATCATCAGCTGGATCATGTGGCTGGCGCCGCTGGGCATCATGACCCTGCTGATTCGGTTGGTCGCCGAGCAGGATGTGACCCTGCTGCTGAGCATGCTCGGCTTCATCGTGCTGATCTTTGCCACCACCCTGTTCCACGGCGCGGTGGTGCTGCCCGCGCTGCTGTATGCGGTAACGCGCAAATCCCCGCTGTGGTTCTTCCGTGGCTCCCGGGAGGCGCTGGTCACGGCCTTCGCCACCAGCTCCAGCTCGGCGACCATCCCCATCTCCCTGCGCTGCGCCGAACAGAACCTGGGCGTGCCGCGGCGCATTGCCGGATTCGTCATCCCGCTGGGTGCCACCGTGAACATGGACGGCACCGCCCTGTATGAGGCGGCCGCGGCGCTGTTCGTGGCCAACCTGATTGGTGTGGAGCTGACCCTGGTGCAGCAGCTGGTGGTGTTCATGACGGCGATGATCGCCTCGGCCGGGGCGCCGGGCATCCCCAGTGCCGGCATGGTGACCATGGTCATGGTGCTGCAGGCCGTCGGGCTGCCGGCCGAGGCCATCGCCATACTGCTGCCGATCGACCGGCTGCTGGATACCGTGCGCACGGCAGTGAACGTGGAAGGCGACATCATCGGCAGTCTGGTAGTGCAGAAGCTGGCGGACGACGGCGCCGAATACCAGGGCGCCTGAGCCCGGGAGGGGACGAGCACCGGCTCGTCCGCGGTGGTTCAGGCGACCACGTCCATCGAGCTGGTGCTCGACGTTCCCGGGACGCTGGCTCAGCGGTGGTTTAATCCAGACTGATGGATTTCGTCTGCCCGGCCGGGGGGGACGAGCACCAGCTCGTCCGTGGTGGCTCAGGCGACTCCGCCCATCGAACTGGTGCTCGACGTTCCCGGGAAGCTGACTCTGCGGTGATTTGATCCAGACTGACGGGGTGCCGTGAACCCGCCCGGGAGGGACGTATATGGTCTCCTCCCTCATTGCAAGGCATTCAACAGTCAATGACAAGAGCAGGTTGTCTGTCGTATATCCGGCCTCCATGTGCAGCACAGAGCTGCGGGCCTTGATGAGCAGTCGCTGTGTATCGTCCTTATCGAGCACGCGGCCTGGTTGGCCCTGTCCCTCCTCAGGTTTTCGATACACCGGTTTGACCTGGATTGTCATCACATTGCTGATTGCCTTCGCAACCTGGGGGAGTGCTTTACCTCTCTGTGTTTAACCTTGTGTGCTATCAGCCTGCGCTACACAGGTATGGCTGCATATGCCTGTTCCTTCG
>NZ_FOYD01000020.1 GCF_900115905.1 Halopseudomonas formosensis | reverse complement strand
CCGAATACTTCGGCGCAGACGCGGGTCAGGGCTGCGGTCAGAGTGGTCTTGCCGTGGTCAACGTGACCGATGGTGCCCACGTTCAGGTGCGGTTTACTGCGTTCAAACTTTTCTTTTGCCACGATTAGTAACCTCTTCAATTAGCCAGGAAGCAATCAGCCTTGCTTCTTGATGATAGCGTCAACGATGTTCGAGGGAGCCTCGGCGTATTTGGAGAACTCCATGGAGTAGCTGGCACGTCCCTGGGACATGGAGCGTACATCCGTGGCGTAACCAAACATCTCACCCAGCGGAACCTCAGCGCGGATGACCTTCCCGGAGGGAGAGTCTTCCATACCCTGAACCAGACCACGACGACGGTTGAGGTCACCCATCACGTCACCCATGTAGTCCTCAGGGGTCACTACTTCAACTTTCATGATCGGCTCGAGCAGAACGGCACCGCCTTTCTGGGCCAGCTGCTTGGTGGCCATGGAAGCGGCGATCTTGAACGCCATTTCGCTCGAGTCGACATCATGATAAGAACCATCAAAGATGGTTGCCTTGAGGCTGAGCAGCGGGTAACCGGCGAGAACACCGTTCTTCATCTGCTCATCAATGCCCTTCTGTACCGCAGGAATGTATTCCTTGGGTACCACACCACCAACCACTTCGCTGGCGAACACCAGGCCTTCGACGCCTTCTTCGGCCGGCTCGAAGCGGATCCAGACGTGACCGAACTGACCGCGACCACCGGACTGACGAACGAACTTGCCTTCGATCTCGCAGGTGTTGCGGATAGCTTCACGGTAGGCCACCTGGGGCTTGCCGATGTTGGCCTCGACGTTGAATTCGCGCTTCATGCGGTCAACGATGATGTCCAGGTGCAGCTCACCCATACCACCGATGATGGTCTGACCGGACTCTTCGTCGGTGCGCACGCGGAAAGAGGGGTCTTCCTGAGCCAGCCTGCTCAGAGCGACACCCATCTTCTCCTGGTCAGCCTTGGTTTTCGGCTCGACCGCTACGTGGATAACCGGCTCGGGGAAATCCATGCGCTCCAGAACGATGGGCTTCTCGATGTCACACAGGGTGTCACCGGTAGTCACGTCCTTCATGCCGATCAGGGCGGCGATGTCACCAGCGCGCAGCTCCTTGATCTCTTCGCGGCTGTTGGCCTGCATCTGAACCATACGGCCGACGCGCTCTTTCTTGCCCTTGACCGAGTTGAGCACAGAGTCACCGGAGCTCAGCACACCGGAGTACACGCGGACGAAGGTCAGGGTACCGACGAAGGGGTCGGTAGCGATCTTGAACGCCAGAGCAGCGAACGGCTCGTCATCACTGGAAATACGCTGATCAGTGATCTCATCGCTGTCGGGGCTGACACCCTTGATGGCCTCAACTTCGTCCGGAGCCGGCAAAAAGTCGATCACCGCGTCCAGCACCAGCGGCACACCCTTGTTCTTGAACGAGGAGCCACAGACAGCCGGGACGATCTCGCTGGCCAGAGTACGCTGACGCAGGCCGGCCTTGATCTCTTCCAGAGACAGGTCGCCCTCTTCCAGGTACTTGTTCATCAGCTCTTCGTTGGCTTCGGCGGCGGACTCGACCAGATTTTCACGGTACTGCTGAGCCAGCTCGGCCATGTCCTCGGGAATCTCTTCCTCGCGGAAGGTCATGCCCAGATCGTCATCGTTCCAGTAGATGGCCTTCATGCGCAGCAGATCGACCTGACCGACGAAGTTCTCTTCGGAGCCGATGGGCAGCTGCAGCGGCACCGGGGTGTGACCCAGGCGCTTTTTGATCTGCTCGACCACGCGCAGGAAGTTGGCCCCCTGACGGTCCAGCTTGTTCACATAAACGATACGCGGTACGCCGTACTTGTTGGCCTGACGCCATACGGTCTCGGACTGCGGCTCTACACCCGAAGTGCCACAGAACACCACCACGGCGCCGTCCAGCACGCGCAGGGAACGCTCTACTTCAATGGTGAAGTCAACGTGGCCGGGGGTGTCGATAACGTTGATGCGATGTTTCTTGTACTGCTTCTGCGAACCCTGCCAGAAGGCGGTAACGGCAGCGGAGGTAATGGTAATACCGCGCTCCTGCTCCTGGGCCATCCAGTCAGTGGTACTGGCGCCGTCATGGGTCTCGCCCATCTTGTGGTTCACGCCAGTGTAATACAGGATCCGTTCCGTGGTTGTGGTTTTGCCCGCATCGACGTGCGCACAAATACCGATATTTCGGTACAGATTGATCGGGGTTGTACGAGCCACGATAGTCTCCTGAGTCGTTGTTTAGAAGCGATAGTGTGAGAAGGCCTTGTTGGCTTCAGCCATACGGTGCACGTCTTCACGCTTCCGAACCGCTGCGCCTTTGCCTTCGGCTGCATCAAGGAGTTCGCCGGCAAGACGCAGATCCATCGATTTCTCGCCACGCTTACGGGCAGCATCTACCAGCCAGCGCATTGCCAGAGCATTGCGGCGGGAGGGACGCACTTCAACCGGAACCTGGTAGGTGGCACCACCTACACGGCGGGATTTGACCTCGACCAGCGGAGCGATGGCATCCAGTGCTTTCTCGAACACTTCAACCGGATTATCAGTCTTGGTGCGCTCTTTCACTTTGTCCAGTGCACCGTACACGATACGCTCAGCGGTGGATTTCTTGCCGCTTTCCATTACATGGTTCATGAATTTGGCGAGAATCTGGCTGCCATACTTAGGTTCTGGCAGGATCTCACGTTTTGCCGCTACACGACGTCTTGGCATGATAAGCCCTCAAAACGGTCTTCAGGTTAGCTCAGGACTGAAACACTTGTGTTACGCCTGACCTTACTCTTATCGACTCAGGTTAAAAGAATTCAAAAACTTACTTCGGACGCTTGGCGCCGTACTTGGAACGACCCTGCTTGCGGTCTTTCACACCGGAGGTATCCAGAGAGCCGCGAACAGTGTGGTAGCGCACACCCGGCAGGTCCTTTACACGGCCGCCGCGAATCAGAACGACGCTGTGCTCCTGCAGGTTGTGGCCTTCACCACCGATATAGGAAGAAACTTCAAAGCCGTTGGTCAGGCGTACGCGGCAGACCTTACGCAGAGCCGAGTTCGGCTTTTTCGGCGTGGTGGTATATACGCGAGTACATACTCCACGACGCTGCGGGCAGTTCTGCAGCGCGGGCACGTCGCTTTTTTCAGCAACACGCTTGCGCGGCTTTTGAACCAGCTGGTTGATTGTTGCCATCTAGCAAAACTCCATAGATGTCCCTGGGACATATTAAATAAAACGGCAGGGCGAAACGCCCCGCCTATTTTAGGGGTACGGAATTCTATAGATCCCATACCCGAGCGTCAAGCCGCCCGCCGCGCAGGGCGACGGGCAACCTGGATCAGTTGCCGCTGAAGTTCAGCGCATCGGACAGCGCCTGTTCGACTTCACTGGCGCTCACCTTGGTCGGCTTGTCAGCCATGCGCTGACGCTTGCGCTCGGCGTGGTAGGCCAGGCCGGTACCGGCCGGAATCAGACGACCGACGACCACGTTTTCCTTCAGACCGCGCAGATGGTCGCGCTTGCCGGTGACGGCAGCCTCGGTCAGCACGCGGGTGGTCTCCTGGAAGGAGGCCGCGGAAATGAAGGACTCGGTGGACAGCGACGCCTTGGTGATACCCAGCAGTACCCGCTCGTACTTGGCCGGGAACTTGTCCTGGGCAATCAGGGCTTCATTCTCTTCCAGTACCTGGGTCAGCTCGACCTGGTCACCCTTGATGAAGCTGGAGTCACCGGACTCGGTGATCTCAACCTTGCGCAGCATCTGACGGATGGTCACTTCGATGTGCTTGTCGTTGATCTTCACACCCTGCAGGCGGTACACATCCTGAATCTCGTTGACGATGTACTTGGCCAGCTCGCTGACACCCAGCAGACGCAGGATATCGTGCGGGTTGCTCGGACCATCGGAGATGACCTCACCCTTGGTGACCTGTTCACCCTCGAACACGTTCAGGTGACGCCACTTCGGAATCAGCTCCTCGTACGGATCGCTGCCATCGGTGGGCGTGATCACCAGACGACGCTTGCCCTTGGTTTCCTTGCCGAAGGAAATCGTTCCGCTGATTTCCGCCAGGATTGCCGGCTCTTTCGGACGACGCGCCTCGAACAGGTCGGCCACACGCGGCAGACCACCGGTGATGTCCCGGGTCTTGGAGGTTTCACGCGGAATACGCGCGATCACGTCACCGATGTTCACTTCGGCACCGTCGGACAGGTTGACCTGGGTCTTCTCCGGCAGGAAGTACTGCGCCGGCACATCGGTGCCCGGCAGCATAAGTTCCTTGCCATCGGAGCCGATCAGCTTGATGGTCGGACGGATGTCCTTACCTGCGGACGGACGCTCGTGAACGGCCATCACCTCGATGTTGCTCAGACCGGTCAGCTCGTCGGTCTGACGTCGGATGGTGATGCCCTCTTCCATGCCGACGAACTGGACGGTACCGGCGATCTCGGTAACGATCGGGTGGGTGTGCGGGTCCCACTTGGCCACGACCTGACCGGCCTGCACCTGTTCACCTTCATGGATCAAGATGACCGCACCGTAGGGCAGCTTGTAACGCTCGCGCTCACGACCGAACTCGTCGGCCAGTGCCAGCTCACCGGAACGGGATACCGCTACCAGCGCGCCGTCATCACGGGTCACGTGCTTGAGGTTGCTCAGGCGGATGGTACCGGCGCTCTTGACCTGGATGCTGTCCTGAGCGGCGGTCCGGCTGGCGGCACCACCGATGTGGAAGGTACGCATGGTCAGCTGGGTACCCGGCTCACCGATGGACTGGGCAGCGATAACACCCACCGCCTCACCGATGTTGATCAGGTGACCACGAGCCAGGTCGCGACCATAGCAGGTGGAGCACACGCCGTAGCGGGTCTCGCAGGTGATCGGCGAACGCACGATGACCTCATCGACACTGTTGGTCTCGAGGAAGTCGACCAGCTTCTCGTCGATCAGGGTACCGGCGGCCAGAATGACTTCTTCCGTGCCCGGCTTGAGAACATCCTGGGCGGCAACCCGGCCCAGTACGCGCTCGCCCAGCGGCTCGACGATATCACCGCCTTCGATATGCGGCTTCATGACCAGACCCTGGTCGGTGCCACAGTCGACCTCGGTGATCACCAGGTCCTGGGCCACGTCAACCAGACGACGGGTCAGGTAACCGGAGTTCGCGGTCTTCAGTGCGGTATCGGCCAGACCCTTACGGGCACCGTGGGTCGAGATGAAGTACTGCAGTACGTTCAGACCTTCACGGAAGTTCGCGATGATCGGCGTCTCGATGATGGAGCCGTCCGGCTTGGCCATCAGGCCCCGCATACCCGCCAGCTGGCGGATCTGTGCAGCGGAACCCCGGGCACCGGAGTCGGCCATCATGTACATGGAGTTGAAGGATTCGTGGGCGATCTCGTTGCCTTCACGATCCTTGATGCGGTCGACCTTGAGGTTCTCCATCATGGCCTTGGAGATCTCGTCGTTGGCGCGGGACCACAGGTCGATCACCTTGTTGTACTTCTCACCGGCGGTTACCAGACCGGAGGCGTACTGATCCTCGATTTCCTTCACTTCGGCGGTGGCGCGCTCGATGATCTCGGCCTTCTCTTCCGGGATCTCGAAGTCGTTCACACCGATGGAGGCACCGGAGATGGTGGAGTAGGCAAAACCGGTGTACATCAGCTGGTCGGCGAAGATCACGGTTTCCTTCAGACCCACCACGCGGTAGCTGGTGTTGATCAGCTTGGAAATCGCCTTCTTGCGCAGCGGCTGGTCGACCAGGGAGAACGGCAGCCCCTTGGGCAGGATCTGGAATAGCAGCGCGCGGCCGGTCGTAGTCTCGACCAGACGGGTTTCGGTGGTGGAGTTGCCCTCTTTGTCGATGACGGTCTCGGTGATGCGCACCTTGATCATCGCATGCAGGGCCAGCTGGCCGGTACGGTAGGCCATCTCCACTTCGCTGATGCTGCTGAAGGCCATGCCTTCACCCTTGGCGTTCACCAGGGAGCGGGTCATGTAGTACAGACCCAGTACCACGTCCTGGGACGGCACGATGATCGGCTCACCGCTGGCGGGCGACAGGATGTTGTTGGTCGACATCATCAGCGCACGGGCTTCCAGCTGGGCCTCGAGGGTCAGCGGAACGTGGACGGCCATCTGGTCACCGTCGAAGTCGGCGTTGTACGCGGCACAGACCAGCGGGTGCAGCTGGATGGCCTTGCCTTCGATTAGCACGGGCTCAAAGGCCTGGATACCGAGACGGTGCAGTGTCGGCGCACGGTTGAGCAGTACCGGGTGTTCGCGGATGACCTCGGCGAGGATGTCCCACACCTCCGGCAGTTCGCGCTCGACCATCTTCTTGGCCGCCTTGATGGTGGTGGCCAGGCCGCGGTGCTCCAGCTTGCCGAAGATGAACGGCTTGAACAGCTCCAGGGCCATCTTCTTGGGCAGACCGCACTGGTGCAGACGCAGGGTCGGACCCACCACGATCACCGAGCGACCGGAGTAGTCCACGCGCTTGCCCAGCAGGTTCTGACGGAAGCGACCCTGCTTGCCCTTGATCATGTCGGCCAGGGACTTCAGCGGGCGCTTGTTGGTGCCGGTGATGGCACGGCCGCGACGGCCGTTGTCCAGCAGTGCGTCGACGGATTCCTGCAGCATGCGCTTTTCGTTGCGCACGATGATGTCCGGCGCAGCCAGATCCAGCAGGCGCTTGAGGCGGTTGTTGCGGTTGATGACCCGGCGATACAGATCGTTCAGATCGGAAGTGGCAAAGCGGCCACCGTCCAGGGGCACCAGCGGTCGCAGGTCCGGCGGCAATACCGGCAGAACGGTCATGACCATCCACTCGGGCTTGTTGCCGGAGCTCTGGAAGGCTTCCATCAGCTTCAGACGCTTGGACAGCTTCTTGATCTTGGTTTCCGAAGTGGTCTGCGGGATTTCTTCACGCAGACGGCTGATCTCGTGGTCCAGATCCAGACCGCTGAGCAGCTGGAACACGGCTTCGGCACCCATGCGGGCGTCGAACTCGTCACCGAATTCTTCCAGGGCTTCGAAGTACTGCTCGTCGTTCAGCAGCTGACCCTTCTCCAGCGTGGTCAGACCGGGCTCGATCACCACATAGCTTTCGAAGTAGAGCACGCGCTCGATATCACGCAGGGTCATGTCCAGCAGCAGGCCGATACGGGACGGCAGTGACTTCAGGAACCAGATGTGGGCAACCGGCGAGGCCAGCTCGATGTGGCCCATGCGCTCGCGGCGGACCTTGGCCAGCGCCACTTCCACACCGCACTTCTCACAGATCACGCCACGGTGCTTGAGGCGCTTGTACTTGCCGCACAGGCACTCGTAGTCCTTCACCGGTCCGAAGATCTTGGCGCAGAACAGGCCGTCGCGCTCCGGCTTGAAGGTACGGTAGTTGATGGTCTCCGGCTTCTTGACTTCGCCATACGACCAGGACCGGATCATTTCCGGCGATGCCAGTCCGATCCGGATGGAATCGAACTCTTCAATCTGTCCCTGGGACTTGAGCAGGTTCAGTAAGTCTTTCAAGGCCTATACTCCTCGCAGTGTCTCAAGGGCGGCGGATCGCACCGCCCGAGACGTGGGCAGTCGGTGGTTATTCGGATTCCAGGTCGATATCGATGGCCAGAGAACGGATTTCCTTGACCAGCACGTTGAAGGACTCGGGCATGCCGGCCTCCATGCGATGGTCGCCGTCCACGATGTTCTTGTACATCTTGGTACGGCCGTTCACGTCATCCGACTTCACAGTCAGCATCTCCTGCAGGGTGTAGGCGGCACCGTAGGCTTCCAGTGCCCAGACCTCCATCTCCCCGAAGCGCTGACCGCCGAACTGAGCCTTACCACCCAGCGGCTGCTGTGTGACCAGACTGTAGGAACCGGTCGAACGGGCGTGCATCTTGTCGTCGACCAGGTGGTTCAGCTTGAGCATGTACATGTAGCCCACAGTCACCGGCCGGTCGAAGGGGTTGCCGGTACGGCCGTCGTACAGGGTCATCTGACCGCTGTCCGGCAGGTCCGCCAGACGCAGCATGTGCTTGATCTCGTGCTCTTCGGCACCATCGAACACCGGGGTCGCCATGGGCACACCGCTGCGCAGGTTGTTCGCCAGCTCGATGATCTCGCTGTCGCTGAGGGCGTCAAGGTTTTCCTGACGACCGCCCACCTTGTTGTACACCTCGTCGAGGAACTCGCGCAGCTCGGAGACCTTGCGCTGCTCGTCGAGCATGCGGTTGATCTTCTCCCCCAGGCCCTTGGCTGCCAGACCCAGATGGGTCTCGAGGATCTGACCGACGTTCATCCGTGAAGGTACGCCCAGCGGGTTGAGCACGATGTCCACCGGCACGCCGTTCTCGTCGTAAGGCATGTCTTCCACCGGCATGATGACCGAGATGACACCCTTGTTACCATGACGGCCGGCCATCTTGTCACCGGGCTGGATGCGGCGCTTGATAGCCAGGTAGACCTTGACGATCTTCAGCACGCCCGGAGCCAGGTCATCGCCCTGCTGCAGCTTGCGCTTCTTGTCCTCGAACTTCTCGTCGAGCAGCTTGCGACGGTCAACCAGGTAGGCCTGGGTGCGCTCCAGCTGTTCGTTGAGGTTGTCCTCGCTCATGCGCAGCTTGAACCACTGGCCGCGCTCGATGCCCTCGAGGATCTCGGCGGTCAGCACTGTGCCCTTCTTCACGCCGGCACCACCTTCAACGGTGTGACCGATCAGGGCCGCGGACAGACGCTCGAAAGCGGCGGTTTCAACGATGCGGAACTCTTCCTGCAGGTCCTTGCGGATCTCGTCGAGCTGCTGTTTCTCGATGGCCAGGGCACGGCTGTCGCGTTCCACGCCATCACGGGTGAACACCTGGACGTCGATGACGGTACCCTTGGTGCCGGTGGGCACACGCAGGGAGGTGTCCTTCACGTCGGAGGCCTTCTCACCGAAGATCGCGCGCAGCAGCTTCTCCTCCGGAGTCAGCTGGGTTTCGCCCTTGGGCGTGACCTTGCCGACCAGGATGTCGCCGGGGCCGACCTCGGCACCAACATAGACGATACCGGCCTCATCCAGCTTGCCCAGCGCCGCTTCACCGACGTTGGGAATATCGGAGGTGATCTCCTCCGGCCCCAGCTTGGTGTCGCGGGACACGCAGGTCAGTTCCTGGATGTGGATGGTGGTGAAACGGTCTTCCTGTACCACGCGCTCGGAGATGAGGATGGAGTCCTCGAAGTTGTAGCCGTTCCATGGCATGAAGGCCACGCGCATGTTCTGACCCAGGGCCAGCTCGCCCATGTCCACGGAGGAACCATCAGCCAGGATGTCGCGGGCAGCAATCACGTCACCTTTCTTCACCAGCGGCCGCTGGTTGATGCAGGTGTTCTGGTTGGAACGGGTGTACTTGGTCAGGGTGTAGATATCCACACCAGCCTCGCCCGCTTCCACCTCGTCATCATTGACGCGGATAACGATACGACTGGCGTCTACCGAGTCCACTACCCCGCCGCGACGGGCAGCAACACAGACCCCGGAGTCCTGGGCCACGTTGCGCTCCATGCCGGTACCGACCAGCGGCTTCTCGGCGCGCAGAGTGGGTACGGCCTGACGCTGCATGTTCGACCCCATGAGGGCGCGGTTGGCATCGTCGTGCTCGAGGAAGGGAATCAGCGAAGCGGCCACGGAGACCACCTGACGGGGGGACACGTCCATCAGGGTGACTTCTTCGGGCGCCTTGACGCTGAACTCGTTCATGTGGCGGACGGCGACCAGCTCTTCAACCAGCTTGCCATCACGCACTTCCGCGCTGGCCTGGGCGATGACGTGATCGGCTTCTTCGATCGCCGACAGGAACACGATCTCGTCGGTTACCACGGTGTCCTTGACGCGACGGTAGGGGCTTTCGAGGAAGCCGTACTCGTTGGTCCGGGCGTAGGTGGCCAGGGAGTTGATCAGACCGATGTTCGGTCCTTCAGGGGTCTCGATCGGGCAGACGCGACCATAGTGGGTCGGGTGTACGTCACGCACCTCGAAGCCGGCACGTTCACGGGTCAGACCACCCGGCCCGAGCGCGGAGACGCGGCGCTTGTGGGTGACCTCCGACAGCGGGTTGTTCTGGTCCATGAACTGGGACAGCTGGCTGGAACCGAAGAACTCCTTGACTGCCGCTGCCACCGGTTTGGCGTTGATCAGGTCCTGGGGCATCAGGCCTTCGCTCTCGGCCATGGACAGCCGCTCCTTGACCGCCCGCTCAACGCGCACCAGGCCCACGCGGAACTGGTTCTCGGCCATTTCGCCAACGGAGCGGATACGACGGTTACCCAGGTGATCGATGTCGTCGACCACGCCCTTGCCGTTACGGATGTCGACCAGGGTCTTGAGCACCTCGATGATGTCTTCCTTGCTCAGCACGCCAGGGCCTTCGATCTCTTCGCGACCGATACGGCGGTTGAACTTCATGCGGCCGACGGCGGACAGGTCGTAGCGGTCGCTGCTGAAGAACAGGTTGTTGAACAGGGTTTCAGCGGCATCCTTGGTCGGCGGCTCGCCGGGACGCATCATGCGATAGATCTCCACCAGCGCATCGAGCTGGCTGGTGGTGGTATCGATACGCAGGGTGTCGGAGATGAAGGGACCGCAGTCGATATCGTTGGTGTACAGGGTCTCCAGATGGGTGACACCTGCCTTGATCAGCTTCTCGATCAGTTCGGCGCTGATTTCGGTGTTGCATTCGACCAGGATTTCACCGGTGGCCGGATGCACGACCGGCTTGGCGATGGTACGGCCGATCAGATAGTCGAAGGGCACTTCGAGGCTGGAAACGCCGGCTTTCTCCAGCTGGTTGATGTGTCGTGCAGTGATACGACGGCCTTTCTCGACGATCACCTTGCCCTTGCCATCGGTGATATCGAAGGTGGCGATCTCGCCACGCAGGCGCTGCGGCACCAGCTCCAGTTGCAGGGTCTCGCCGTGCACCTGGAACTTGTTGGTGTCGTAGAAGATATCCAGAATTTCCTCGGCCTGATAACCCAGAGCGCGCAGCAGCACGGTCGCCGGCAGCTTGCGGCGGCGGTCGATACGGACGAAGACCGCATCCTTGGGATCGAACTCGAAGTCCAGCCAGGAGCCGCGGTAGGGAATCACGCGGGCGGA
This sequence comes from Halopseudomonas formosensis, assembly GCF_900115905.1. Classification (GTDB taxonomy): domain Bacteria; phylum Pseudomonadota; class Gammaproteobacteria; order Pseudomonadales; family Pseudomonadaceae; genus Halopseudomonas; species Halopseudomonas formosensis. The sequence continues at coordinate 4,317 of NZ_FOYD01000020.1, read as the reverse complement.
ATACAGCAGCTTGCCGGAGCTGTGTGTCTTGCCACGGTCGTGGTCGAAGAACACACCCGGGCTGCGGTGCAGCTGGGAAACGATCACACGCTCGGTACCATTGATCACGAAGGTACCGTTCTCGGTCATCAGGGGTATTTCACCCATGTAGACTTCCTGCTCCTTGATGTCCTTGATCGCCTTGCTGGCAGATTCACGATCAAAGATGATCAGGCGCACTTTAACGCGCAGCGGAACCGCATAGGTCACGCCACGCAGCACACATTCCTTGACGTCGAAAGCCGGCTCACCCAGCCGGTAACCGACATACTCGAGCGCCGCATTACCGGAATAGCTGATAATGGGGAAAACAGATTTGAAGGCCGCGTGCAGACCGATATCACGAACGCTGTCCTTGTCCGCATCGGCCTGCAGGAATTCCCGGTAGGAATCCAGCTGGATCGCCAGCAGATAGGGCACGTCCATCACATGCGGCAGTTTGCCAAAGTCCTTGCGGATACGTTTTTTCTCAGTGTATGAGTAAGCCATCAGCGTTCCCCAGCTTGGTCACCTGCTTGAGTGGCTCCCCCGACGGGGAAGCCTGAAAATGCTTGCAAGACCTGGTCTTGCGCACTCGCCTGGAGTGGAATCCGTTGCAGCCCCGCGGGGCTGCAACGGAAAAAGGCCGGTGGCTCACAGGCCACCAGCCATCAATCCGATCATCGATCAGACTGTCGATGCAAGGTCGCGCAAGCTTACTTGAGCTCGACCGTTGCACCAGCCTCTTCCAGCGACTTCTTCGCGGCTTCGGCTTCTTCCTTGGATACGCCTTCCTTCACGGTGGACGGAGCGCCGTCTACCAGGGCCTTGGCTTCTTTCAGACCCAGACCGGTCAGTTCGCGAACGGCCTTGATGACGTTCACTTTCTTGTCGCCGGCGGCAGCCAGAACGATGTTGAACTCGGTCTGCTCTTCAGCAGCGGCAGCACCGCCAGCAGCCGGGCCAGCTACAACAGCAGCGGCGGCGGAAACGCCGAACTTCTCTTCCATGGCGGCGATCAGTTCAACGACCTGCATGACGGACATTTCGGATACTGCGTTGATGATATCTTCGTTGGTCAGAGCCATGACTCTATATTCCTGTATTGGGGGACACCCCTTGGGGCATCAAAACATTAAAAGCAAACGACGAAAGCAGTGGGCAGCCTATCAGGCAGCTTCGGCTTCCTTCTGATCGCGGACTGCAGCCAGCGTACGAACGAACTTGCTGGTGGCGCCTTGGATAACGCTCATCAGCTGTGCGATTGCTTCGTCGTAAGTCGGCAGAGAAGCCAGCTTGTCGATCTGGTCAGCTGCAAGGTAATTGCCTTCAAACGCGGCTGCCTTGATCTGGAACTTGTCCTGGCTCTTGGCGAATTCCTTGAACAGGCGGGCAGCGGCGCCCGGATGCTCATTGGAAAACGCGATCAGAGTCGGACCGACAAAGACGTCGTTCAGGCACTCGTATTCGGTACCTTCAACAGCACGACGCAGCAGGGTGTTACGTACGACACGTACGTACACGCCAGCTTCGCGAGCGTCTTTGCGCAGACCAGTCATGGCAGCTACGCCTACACCGCGGGCATCAGCCACAACGGCAGACAGCGCACCTTTGGCAGCTTCGTTGACTTCAGCGACGATGGCCTTTTTGTCTTCGAGCTTGATTGCCACGGGTTCTACTCCTGGATTTACCATTAATCGCCAGAGGCGATATGTTTTGGTGTCTGATCCAGCCTGCACTGAATCTTGAGCACCATCTGCGTAGGTCCGGGATGATTCCCGATTTAAGACTCACATCACCTACGGTCTTGGATAGCCCCCAACTGGCAGGGACCCCAATAGTTGGCGCGCCGCAGGCGACGCGCCGATACATCAGATATTCAGCGAAGCATGATCAACTTGCAGACCCGGGCCCATGGTGGTGCTCAGGGATACGCGCTGCAGGTAGACACCCTTGGAGGTGGACGGCTTGGCTTTCTTCAGGTCAGCCAGCAGAGCTTCGACGTTCTCCTTCAGCTTGACCGGCTCGAAACCGACCTTGCCTACGGAGCAGTGAATGATGCCGTTCTTGTCGGTACGGTAGCGCACCTGACCAGCCTTGGCGTTCTTCACGGCGGTAGCCACGTCAGCGGCAACGGTACCGACTTTCGGGTTCGGCATCAGGCCGCGGGGACCCAGTACCTGGCCCAGCTGGCCGACAACGCGCATGGCGTCGGGGGAAGCAATGACCACGTCGTAGTTCAGATCACCGGCCTTCATTTCGGCAGCCAGGTCGTCCATGCCGACCTTGTCAGCACCGGCAGCCAGTGCGGCTTCGGCGTTGGCACCCTGGGTGAATACGGCAACGCGAACGGTCTTGCCGGTGCCGTGGGGCAGCAGGGTAGCGCCACGTACAACCTGGTCGGACTTGCGCGGGTCAACACCGAGGTTGACAGCCACATCCACGGATTCGACGAACTTGACATTGGACAGCTCGGTCAGCAGCTGGGCGGCCTCTTCGAAGCTGTACACCTTGGTGCTGTCGACTTTCTCTTTGATCGCCTTCTGGCGCTTGGTCAGCTTGGCCATTACACACCCTCCACGGTCAGACCCATGCTACGGGCGGAACCCGCGATGGTGCGTACAGCTGCTTCCAGATCGGCAGCGGTCAGATCAGCCTGCTTGGTCTTGGCGATCTCTTCCAGCTGAGCGCGGGTAACGGTACCCACTTTCTGGCTGTTCGGACGAGCGGAACCGCCCTTCACGCCTGCGGCCTTCATCAGCAGAACGGCAGCGGGAGTACTCTTGGTTTCAAAAGTGAAGCTGCGGTCGCTGTATACGGTGATGATCACGGGAGTCGGCAGACCCGGCTCTACGCCCTGGGTCTTGGCGTTGAACGCTTTGCAGAATTCCATGATGTTGACGCCGTGCTGGCCCAGAGCCGGGCCTACCGGCGGACTCGGGTTAGCCTGGCCGGCCTTGACTTGCAGCTTGATATAAGCCTGAATCTTCTTTGCCATCAGTTTTCTCCATTGGGTGCTAGCGCCTTGCGGCTCCCCGTTAATGTATTGCCCACCGACAACAAAACCCCGCACTGCCTTCAGGCATTGCAGGGTTCAGGCGGGCGAATGAACTCAGCCTTTTTCTACCTGGCCGAATTCGAGCTCCACAGGCGTGGGGCGACCGAAAATGAGAACAGCCACCTGAACACGGCTCTTCTCATAATTCACTTCTTCTACAACACCGTTGAAATCGGCGAAGGGACCGTCAATGACGCGAACCACTTCACCCGGCTCGAACAGCGTCTTGGGCTTGGGCTTGTCGCTGCCGTCGGCAACGCGACGCAGGATGGCTTCGGCTTCGCGATCGGTAATGGGGGCAGGCTTGTCGGCAGTGCCACCGATGAAGCCGAGCACGCGAGGAGTATCCTTGACCAGGTGCCAGGTGCCTTCGTTCATTTCCATCTGCACCAGCACATAACCCGGGAAGAACTTGCGTTCACTCTTGCGCTTCTGTCCGCTGCGCATTTCCACCACTTCTTCGGTGGGCACCAGGATCTCACCAAACTGGTCTTCCATTCCGGCCAGCTTGATACGCTCCTGCAGCGAGCGCATTACGTGCTTTTCAAACCCGGAGTAGGCATGTATGACGTACCAACGCTTGGACACGGAACACCTTTAGCCAATGAACATAGAAATAATCCAACCCAGCAGGGTATCAAGCCCCCAGAGGATCAGGGCCATGATCAGCACGACCGCCACAACGATCAGGGTTGTTTGAGTGGTTTCCGTACGGGTTGGCCAGACGACCTTGCGTATCTCAATACGCGCTTCCTTGAGCAGGGACCAGAAGGCCTTGCCTTTGGCGGTCTGCAGGGCCACGAAGCCCGCGACCAGGCCGAGCGCGACCAGCGCTACGGCACGATACAAAACAGATTCAGCTGCGAAATAATGGTTACCAGCTACGCCGACAAAAACGATTACCGCCACAACGATCCACTTAAGAACGTCCAAGCGGCTGTCGTGAGTTTCTGCCCTGGTGCTCATCTATCGTACTATCCTGTTTTGTCTTTGCCAGATAATCTGGCAGGCCAGGAGGGAATCGAACCCCCAACCTGCGGTTTTGGAGACCGCCGCTCTGCCAATTGAGCTACTGGCCTGTAATCGCAGTTGAGCCGGCAATGATACCGGCTCAACAGAGCAAGATCAATCACTAATTAAGCGATGATCTTGGCAACCACGCCGGCGCCAACGGTACGGCCGCCTTCGCGGATAGCGAAGCGCAGACCTTCTTCCATGGCGATCGGAGCGATCAGGGTAAC
>NZ_FOYD01000023.1 GCF_900115905.1 Halopseudomonas formosensis | reverse complement strand
GCTGTCCAGCGCTTGATGTCGGGTTCTTGCGTCATGCTTCACTCCAATTTCTGAAGCGACTTTAGCATGTGCAGGTTTTCACTGGGTCATTACAGTCCAGCCTCGACTGTTCCTCGCCGCCGCGGCGCTTATCACCAGCGGCTGGTTCACCAACGGTTACTCTACCTCTGCTCTGGTAGGTCTGGGCACCACATCGGCAGAAGGCATGGACACCTGGCGAGAATATTCGGTAGACCTGGTTATGTCCAGTATCTGCGTGCCACAGCAGGATAAAGATAAACTTCAGCAAGAATTGACCGCACACGGTTGCGCTTGAGAACTCTTTTAGAAAAAAGCCGCCCCTTCGCGAAGAAGGGGCAGCAAAGCATGGCCGGAAGTGAGAGAACCGATCGGTTCAGGAAGAATAAATTTTCGCCGACCTCTCTGCGCCGACTATTTCAGCGCCTTGTCGAGATTTGGCAGGGGCACCATGGTGGCACCACCGTCAACCAGCAACGAGGTGCCGGTGATATAGCTCGCTTCATTCGAAGCCATAAACAGCACCGCTGAGGCTATATCAGCTGATTGTCCCAGGCGGGCAATGGGAAAATGGGAGGCAAAGAACTCCGGCAGCTCCTCACCCAGTTCACCGAGCATCCGGTCGGTGGCGATCAGTCCCGGCTCGACCACGTTCACCAGTACGTTCATCGGCCCGAACTCAACCGCCAGGTTGCGGGCGAAGGCGTTCATGAACGCCTTGCTGGAAGCATAGGGGATCAGTTTCGGGGTGAAACTACGATTGGCGGAACCGGAAGAAATGTAAATCAACCGGCCTTTGTCCTTGGCTTTGGAAAGATGAGGCACAGAGTCCTTGGCGATCCAGAATACCGACTGGATGTTGCAATTGACCAGGTTGGAAAAAACCTCATCGGGCATTTCGGCAATCAGCCCGTGAGCGGCATCGGCAGCGCAATGCACCACCACATCGAGGCCACCAAACTTCTCGACGGCGGAGTCGATCATGGCCTTAACAGCCGGTCGGTCAGCCACATCGCCAAGCACCAAGAACGCCGTCCCACCAGCTTCCTCTATCTGCGTCACGGTTTGTTCGCCGTATTTTGCGGTACGTGCAGACACCACAACCTTGGCTCCCTCCTTGGCGAATGCCAGAGCGATCGCCCGACCCATGCCGCGCCCAGCCCCAGTGACCAGTACCACTTTGTCAGAAAACCTCATGATTATTTCCCTTGTTTTTAGCAGAAAAAAAAACGAAGGCAGTCGATTCGAACTGTACGATGCGCCTTGCTCAGATGGACATGCCCCGCATACTGCCGTGTCCATCTGAATTCAGGGAAAGCGCACGAATATAATAGAGAAACTGATCCAGTTACCTCTGGCTATGCCGTGACACGATGGCTTCAGGCGTCATGTCTCGCTCAGGCAGGGGTGTTGGATGGAACTTGTAGCCGCCTTTCAATCCGTCGTTGATCACGCCATACATGCCCCGGTTGAAGTCATAGATCACGTTCTTTACGGTGTAAGGAATGTTCAGGTCGTAAAGCTGTACGCCGCTGAGGAACATCGATCTGTAGAGTTCACCGGTTTGATCCCAAGCGTCATACAGGCCGACACCAAAGGTGTCCTCATCGAGGTAATAAGTACGCTTTCCATAAACGTGACGGCTTCCTTCCTTGAGAGTGGCCTCCACCACCCACACGCGATGTAGCTCCCAGCGCTCACACGCAGGGTTAGCGTGACTCTTAAGCATCTGCTCTTCCTGACCGCAGTCGAAATAGAATCTGTAGGCGTTGTAAGGAATGAACATCTCCTTGCGACCAACCAACTTGTAATCGAAGCGTTCCTGGCTGCCGGAGAACATCTGTAGCTCATCGAAGAGTGTGACACCGCCTTGGCTGGCGACCGGCGTGTCGAAGGCAAACTCGGGGGCCAGCTTGATGCGGCGCTGCCCTGGCGAATAACTCCATGCCCTGCGGGGTTGCTTGATAGGGTTGAGGAAGTCTGCCAGGACAGTCACTTCACCAGCGCGTCGGGCCGGGTATCTGTTGAGGGAGAAAACGCGGGCATACATCTCCGGATTACGGTCTGCTTGATCTACTTGATAATAGGGCATCTCTTCAAAGGTCTGTTGTTCCGCTGCCTTGGTGACGCGACCGTTGGAGTCCACGATCCAGCTGTTGGACGAAGCAGTTGTGGAATATCCGGAGCCGATTTTGTAACGCAGTTGCTGATTCCAGATCACTTCATTCCCCGATTGGGGAATAGGAAAGGGCAGGCCGCCTCGGCACGCGGGATCCACCGCTAACCCATCCTGCATAATGGTACATTCCGTGGCGTTACGTATAGTTGCGTCTATTACATCTTGCGGGTACGCAACGGTGCGGTGGCTGGGGTAAATGTCCAAGTAATAATCGGTACTGTCACGCAACAGTTTTTTCTGGCCCTCACTGAGCTTGTCCGCATATTCATCCACATTGCTGCTGTCGATGCGGAACAGCGGCGCTTCATCCTTGAACGGATCAACCCAGAATCCCGAACCCGCCTCAAACCCTTCCGGGGCCGTAGTAAGGCCGCCGGTGTAGGCAGGGATGGTTCCTTCGGTATTTGCTTCCATGACAGCCCCCCAAGGTGTCAAGCTTTTGCCCAGCTCGGCAGCTTCCTCCGGGCTGACCGCAGCCAGCGGGAGTGTCGAAAATCCGGTAAGGGCGGTGAATAACATCAGTCGAAGCTTCATATGATTCTCCAGTTGTTTTTATTTGAGTGGCCCAGCGTCACGCGCGTCAGGAGCAGAGCGACGGAGTTTTGCGGCTGGATGGCAAGACGGTTCATCAGTTGCATTGGGAAAGCGCAGTGCAAAATATGAAGGAACTCATTACTAAAAAAATGGACGCTTTCCAGCAATCGGTACACGACAGCGAAGGAATGTGAGCCGGCCCCGCAGAGCCTATTTGGGTAGTTCATCGAAGAAACCTTTTATTTTTGTTATTTACCTTGGATTAACAAGGCTCAATCCAGCAGCCTTGCACATTGAATCTAGCAGAGTAAATCAAATAAATCCACGATAGAGAATCATATTCTGCAAGAAGAATTCTGTTGGGAGAGGGGTGCGGTGGATGTATTCGAGCTGCAGCAGATAATTGCTGCAGACCAGGTAGTGCGCTCTGCCATGGGTGGACGTTGCTTCGGGTCGCGGTCTCAACTCAGCGTCAACATTCCGCCATCAATCATCAGAGTCTGACCGGTTATAAAACGCGACCCTTCGCGAGCGAGAAAAACCAGCACCGGTGCCAGATCACACGAGGCATCACCAAGTCTGCCTCCAATGGGAATCAGGCTCGCCATGAACGCATCGTGCTGTTTGATCTGAGTCTCACTCATGCTGGCGCGGGTGGCGTCGTACATCGGGGTCCATATCGCTGGGGCGATAGCGTTGACGGTAATGCCGTGCGGGCCCCACTCGCGTGCGACGGTGCGCGTCCATGCCAGGACTGCGCCCTTGCTGGCGGCATAGTGCGCCTTGCCAGGCTGACCACCGACGCCAGCGGCCGAGGCAAAGTTGATGATCCGCCCGCCATCTTTGTAATGACCCAGTGAAAACCTGCACATGCTAAAGTTGCTTCAGAAATTGGAGTGAAGCATGACGCAAGAACCCGACATCAAGCGCTGGACAGCC
>NZ_FOYD01000009.1 GCF_900115905.1 Halopseudomonas formosensis | reverse complement strand
CACACCAGCTGCTGGCTGCGGGTGGCCAGCAGCTGGGCCGGCAACCACTGGGGCAGCGTCACCATCCCGCGCATCGGCATGGAAGTACTGGTCAGCTTCCTCGAAGGCGACCCGGACCAGCCCCTGGTCTGTGGCTGTCTGTACAACAGCGCCCACCCGGTGCCCTGTGAGCTGCCCGCGCACAAGACCCGAACCGTCTTCAAGAGCCTGAGCAGCCCCGGCGGCAACGGCTTCAACGAACTGCGCATCGAGGACAAGGCGGGCGAGGAGCAGATCTTCATCCACGCCCAGCGCGACTGGGATCAGAACATCCAGCACGACCAGAAAATCCGCGTCGGCAACGAACGGCACGAACGCATCGAGGCCAACCGCTACACCGAGAACCTGGCCGAAGAACACCACACTACCCACGCCGACCGCAGGACCGAGATTAAGGCCGATGATCATCTGACCGTTGCCGGAAGCCAGCACATTCAGGCCGGCACCGCACAACTGACCAAAGCCGGCCGCGAGATACACCTGAAGGCCGGGCAGAAAATGGTGATCGAAGCGGATAGCGAGCTGACACTCAGCGCAGGAGGCAGCTTTATCCGCATAACGCCGGCTGGGGTGACGGTTGTGGGGCCGACCATTCGGCAGAATGCAGGAGGGCGTCCGGGGCAGGGGAGTGGCAGCCAGCCAGTGTTGCCTGATGAGGTTCATAAAGCAGAAGGCGAGCAGGCCGGGGAATTGCTCACCCCCGTCAGCCCAGCCGTTGCCCTGCAGCGGCTGGCACTCAAGCGGGCAGCAGCGAACGCCATGGCTGTGTGCGAAGTCTGCACGGCAGGAGAGCTCTGAACATGCTGACAACGACGAAACACTACCTCCTGCTGGACGGTGCGCAGATAGACGACCTCATCCAGATAATCTACCAACTGGAACCCGCCCCCGAGTTTAGTCGCCTCTATGACGGGACCCGTTACGCTGAGCTGGCGGATGCAGGCCCGATATTGATTGCCACCAACCGTGGCAGCTTGCTGAACCAATATTTCGAAAAGCAATGGTATATGACTGCCGGCGTAGCTCTTGCCAGTCGTGCGCCCATTGATGAGCTGGTACAGCATCTTTCCAGTCTTGTACACGTCAGCGTAAGCGGTGGGGTAACAGTCCTGTTTCGCTACTACGACCCTCGCATCCTGCACCTCTGGCTGACGGATATGAGTGACGAGCAACGTGACAGCGCCCTTGGCCCGGTTGAGCAGGTTCGGCTTTGGGGCGGGGCCGGCTGGCAGGACTTCCATAGCTCCGCTTCAACTGACGCCCAATGCTATGCCGACACACCCTGGCTGCAGCTCAACTCCGACCAACTGGCCGGTTTGAACCAGGCCAAGCAGCACGCCTTCGCACAGAAACTACTGGAACATGTGGATACGTGGTTTCCCGAATGTCTCGCCAATCTAGGAACTAACGAGCGTGACGATTGGGTCAAAATCTGTTGCGCCAGGGCTAATGAATATGGCTTCAGTGCAGCAGCTGACATCGTGCGCTGGGCCGGTCTGATGGCCCTGTGCGGACGGGACTTCCCGGAACGTGGCGAACATGCGAACTACCGCGCGCTGTTACAGCAACCGGGCATGTTGCCGGCAGAGAAACTTGACGCCATCAGACTTGAAGCCCAGCGGCAGGCGTTGAGCCATAGCATGGAAAGCATTGCATGACTACTGACAGACAACATCAGGCTCTCAATCTGGAACGAGCTGACCAGGCAGCTCAACGGGAGTTTGCGATTGACGCTCTCGAGAGCCCGGTAGCAAGCTGCCCAGCGCGCGAAGGCGAGATATTCATTGTGCCTACCCGTTATGCACTGGTAGAGGACGCGGTCGACGATGCTTACCTGCAACCCGGCTACTCCACACGGAGCCATCCCATAGCTGTACGACGGCTACGGCCTGGCTACCTGTATGTCTGGCAGGGAGAAGGTCCGCTCAGGCGCTTCGCCATCACCCCAGGCAGCCAGTTGCTGGAGCAGCCCCTCGGTGCGCCACATACACAGTTCAAGACAGGGCCGCAGGTGGGGTTGGCGCTGAATAAACATCTGCCGCTGGGCATTCTGTATACAGAAGTCCCTCTGTCCGAGGCCATCTGTAGCCTGCTGGCAGAATCCGCGGACGAGCGCGGCAGAAAAATGCAGATCATCAGCTTGCCGAAGGTGGCAGTGGAACTGGAGACTACCCACTGCCCATCACTGGATAGAGCCGAAGAGCTGATACCTGAGCTGGTCCCGGCGATCCGCAACCGCATCATGGCCTACGAGTTTCGAGCTAATCGTGAAGCATACGAACAGAGTCAGCAGGCGGTCGCCCGGCATATGCAGGAATATCCTTCTCCGGAGCGTGTGCAAGCCCATATCAACACCACGCTCTGGCTTCAGGACCTCCAACGCGTCTCGGCCGAAGTAAAGGAAGATATTTCGCATCGTCCAGGCTACTGGAGCAGCGAGGCCTGGAACCCCCAGCGCTCTGATGCTTGGCTCAGGCAGGCGCGGCAGCAGGCGGGAGGCCTGCATGCAGTCATGGTCGCAGTGGACGATATCCTCGGTATGCTCCGTGATCTGAACCACGAGCAGGCCAGAACTACCGAGATGGAAGAGCAGTGGAACGAGCTCAACGGTCATAAGGGCCTGATGGCAGGCTTCATCAACAGCCTGCGCCACGAAGACGGCGCAGAGCTGGCCGGTATCATCAATTACCGATACCGCGACGTGGATATGCAGCTCACGCCTGAGCAAGGCGAGTTGTTGCTACAGGCTCAGCGTGATCTGCAGCCTACTCTGGATGAAGAAACCGAGATAAACCAAAACCTGCGCCGCACCGACGGGCACGCGGCAGCCGATGCCCGTCTGCGCGAGGTGCATGCCCGTCAGCAAGCCATCTATCAACCGGTTCGCAGTTTCATTCCGGCGCAGCTGCAAGGGCACATCAAGGGGCTGGTCATCAACTACCGCGCTGGGAAGCGGCGCAACATGAGCGACAGCCGCTCTGGCGCGCAGATAGCCAAGCATGTACGGCTGGCCGAGATGGAAGACTGGATCAACAATGTAGCCACTCCTCACCGGGAATGGCTGGCCAGTCGACGCGAGGCCCTGTATCAGGATACCCGTACGCTGCTTGCGCAACACGAAAGAGGTACTTGGTATGCGAACTATGCTGACCGAACACATTGCGAATGGCTGAGCGAGCTGGCGTTCAACACCTTGAGCGAACTCTGCACCCTCGGCCCCGGCGTCAAAATCGCCACGGACCTGTTGCGCAGCCCCACGCCGGCGAAGCCGTTGTCCCTGGTAGCGTCGGCCTTTACACCTGAACTGTCCGACCTGGTCGACTTGTCAGACCGGCTTAACGAAATAGAGGCTGTGCTCAGTGCTGACAATCAGGAACTGGCCGGCACCCTCATCGGCCGTCTGGCCGGTACTGAAAAGCTCAGCTGGCTACAGAGCCTGGGCGGTAACAATGGTCATGACTGGGGGCGCGCCGTAAGCCGTCTTGGTGCAGCCTTCGCTGAACTGGAAGCCGAACATCTCAAGGACGCCAGCGCACCGGCTGCCATCCAGCATTTCCCCAAACCGCTATTGACGCTGATGGTGGCGCTCAAGGTCTCCGGCGACTTCGCTATCAGATCAACCCGAACCGGCTACCAACTCACCGGCCCAACCGGCAAGGCAATCTGGGACTGGAGCCACCAGGCCGCTGAGCGGCTGCGACTGGGACTCGTCAGACAACTGGAACCCGTCCAGGCACTCAATGCCTACGGTGGTGCATTGTCACTCGCAGCTCTGCTACTTCATGGGGTGAATCTGCTGGCGTTGCGGAGTCGGGATGAGTTGCGTGAGCACGATGCTGTGCGGGGGGCGGAGCATCTTAATACATGGTTCAACATCGCTGCAGCGATGACTGCGGTGACGCAGAACGCGGCGTACCACAGAGGGGCGATTGAGTTCTCAAGACGTTCGATACGGCTACCCTTGGTAACTTTGCTGGGTGCGTTTGTGGGAGCTTTTGCTACGGCTGCTGGTTTTTTCGAACTGGTCCAGCTAATGAGTGAGCAGCGAAAGGCAAACTCATACTGGTCAAAAGACGAATGGGGTCGACTGGTTAGAGGCGCAGGCCAGACCGCGTTGGCGGGCTCCTATGCAAGTATGGGCGGTTATGCGACCTACATGTATCTGGTTGGTCGCTGGGATGCGGCACGAGCCACATCTTGGTTTATGCGAACCACGAGTCTAGTCGGTTGGGGAGTTTTGTTGATTGAAGGTCTATATCTTGCTTCGCGTCACTTCACTCATCGTACCGAAATGCAGCGTTTTCTAGAGCAATGTTGTTGGGGTAACAATCGACGCTGGACGGAGACAGAGGAAGATCAGGTTAAGGAACTTCATTCCCTGATCAACATGCTGTTCAAACCCCAGCTAAAAGTACAAACCCGCCTCGTTTCACATACTCGCGGGAATCACAGCTCTTTGAGATCTGAACCTAGCAAGCTAAGTCTCGTGCTGCCGGGTGCAGATCCTGAAGCGACCCGCCTTGGTATCGTTCTTGCCGCGGTCGGCCCGAACCAGTCTATCAGAAATATCACCCCATCCTGGGAAGACGATTTGGAATGCAAGTGGCTGCCAATAGAAGAGGGGATGGGGCTCAAAATCGTAGGAAAAGTTGCGAAGCTGTCCGAAACGGAACATCTAGAGGTACGAGTTCTATATTATTCCCCTCTGGCTTTAATGACAGGTTCGGCCACCGAAGGCAGTCCAGTAGTGGGCGGTAAAATGGGAGTGCGTTATCTGATCAAAGGCGGGAAGATTACCGTACACAGTAATGAGGATGGCCCGTTGCCCAGCGACAAAATGCTGATTGAACAGCCTGTATCCAATAAAAAGCTGCAGCCGGAGAGAACTGCATGACTCAGCAGGTAGGCGCTGTAAAGACAGGTCTGTTATGGAAACAGGAGCACCTTTCTCCGCTGCCTATCCCTACCGGTGAGCCGGCCGCTGATGTACTGGGTATGATCTGGCGCAAAAACGAGACCTATCTAGACATCGGTAGTCTTTCATTATCAGCGGGTTGGGTGACATTGCACTCCATGTCTGTGTTCTTTGCAGGGTTAACTGTATATATGCTGTTTTTCGGCTTCCGATATGACACATATATCGGGTTCTGGCTGTCGCTGATAACAAGCACCGTAATGATGGGCTTTCTGTGGAAAGGCTATATCAAAGCCTACCGCCGTCCCCTGATGCCGCCCTTGCGCTTTCACCGCCAGCGCCGTGAGGTTCGCATCGTTACGCCGGAGGGTGAGGAGTGGACAGTACCCTGGGAGCGGGTACATGCCATCGCTCCCAGCGCGACCATGATCGGTCAGTTCGGTGCTGCCAAGATGGGTGGACTGCTGTTGTGGTTTCCGTACAAGCATCAGATCGACGAACCCTTTCATATGAACAAGGAAGGCTGGGCCATCATGGTCAGTCCTGGTCCGGGCATCGCGGCCATGCGCCAGTGGGAATGCATCCGCAGCTTCATGGAAGTGGGTCCTGAAGCAGTGCCAGAGCCTTCACCAGTCCATAATGGCCATATGGGTATTTGGGAAAGCTTCATGCACGACATGCGTGAGGGCATAAAAACCAATGGTTGGCTACGTACTATTATCGAAATTGGTCTGTTCAGCTTCTTTTTCAATGTCTTCGTGCTGGACTACCTGACCCGCAAGAAATTCGCCGTTATCCCCGACCTGACCAGCCCCGAGTCCATCGCCTGGTCCCAGCCCTTACCGCCGGAACAATGGGCCAAACGCTCTCCGGAGCTGGAAGCAGCCGTTGTCGAACGGGAGAAGGACCTTGAGGCTGCCGCAACCGGCAAGCTCGCCTCATCAGAAGCTGCTTGATCCAGAGGAGCAACGGCTGGGCATGACTCGGGGCAGGCGAGCAGCATTGGCATCAGTTAAAGGCGATGCCTCGCTGAGAGCGTAATCCGGCGCGAGCGGGGAATACCTTGTACGGCCTTCCAGAGCCCCCCCCCGCGAAAAACTCATTACCGACTGTCACGTGTACGCTCCAGCAAGGCCTGACACTGACTGTCCTGCTCGCCGCTGGGAGCAATCAGCGCCAGCAGGCCGGCGGCTGGCGTCAGAGCGCCCAATGCCAGCATGCCGGTGCCGCGCAGGGCCAGGGGGCCAGCGTGGACACCCGGACGGGGGTCGGCGAAGGTGCCGCGTACGTACAGTGGTGAGCGCAGGGAGAAGATGCGCAATCCCTTGGATTCCGGATCGATATCCAGATCCAGTTCCTCGGTGGCAAAATTGACCGTGCCATCCACCTCGATCAATGCATTCTCAGTGTCGATGACGAAGATCGGCGTGGTCATGCTGCCCTTGTCGAATTTGAGGTCGGCCACGGCGCAATGGATCTGGACCTCCTCGTCGCCGAACATCCTGGCGATCAGGTAGTTGGCAACGTTCAGTCCGGCTATCTCCATCAGGCTGCGACTGACAGTACCGTCGTTGATCACCAGCTGCATCTGGCCGTCCGCGCTGCCGAGCAGGGCGGCAACCGAGTTGCCGGTGCCGGTCAAGTCGGCATCGCCATTGAGTTCCCCCAGACTGGTCTGCATGGGCTCGAAGTCCGGTACCAGATCCTTGAGTCTTAGACCGCGGGCCTTGACGCGGGCCTTGCCCTGCAGTGGGGTGTTTGCGCCGTTCAGCGCGATATCGGCCTCCAGCGTGCCGCCGGCCATGCCGAACTTCAAGGGCGTCAGATTCAACTGTCCATTCTCCAGTTGCACCCGGGCGTCCAGGTCGGAGATCGGCAGTTCTTCGTTGTGTACTATGCGCTTGCCTCTGACGCGCACATCCGCATCCATGGTCTGCCAGCGCTCGGTACGGAACTCTTCCACGGGCAGGACCTTGCCTGCGGGTTGTCTGGCGTCGCTGCCCCGGGCCTGCTTCTGCTCATTGGAGTCGGCACCGATCAGCGGGGCCAGATCGCTGAACAGCAACTGATTGGATACCACACTGCCGGAGAGGCGTGGCCGGGGCTCTCCTGCCACATAGGTCAGGTCACCATGAATATCGCTGTCGCCGATACGTCCGTTGAAATCCCGATAGTGGTAAGTGGCGCCATTCTCGCTCTTCAGCTCAGCGCTGAGCCGGCCGTCGGTGGAATAGGGCGGCGTGTCCGGCAGGGTTACTCCGGTGAGAGGAAAAAGATTGCTCAGGCTGGTCCCGGACAGCTTCAGCTGCAGGTCCAGAGCACCCAGATTCCGTGGGTCGGTCAGCGTACCGCTTAGCTGGATGCGTGTTGAGCCGGCACGTACGTCCGCTTCCAGTGGAAACGGCTGATCGGCGTCCTGAAGCGCCAGAACGCCGCCAGCCTTGCCTTCTCCCTCCACCCGCTGCCCCTGATAACGTCCGCTGGCTCGCCAGGCGAAGGCATGCTCGGTGGAGCCGGTTGTCTGCGCCGTTCCGACCAGCTCGTCGAACGCCATGGGTTCGCCCAGGGGCTCGATATGTGCCTCCAGCCTCAGTTCGCTGACCGCGTCGTCAATGGTGACCTGCCCCTGATCAAAAGCTATGGTGCCTATATCCAGAATCCAGGCTGATTGCTCATCCTCATTCTGTTCTTCCCTGCCCAGATCAAAGGTCCAGTTGGCGCGCCCATCGGCCAGTCGTTGCAGGCTGGCTTCAGGCTGCTGCAGGCTGATATGCGGGATGCGAACGGTTCGTGTCAGTAGCGCGAGCAGTGACACTTGCATTTCGGCGCGCTGCAGACTGACAAAGGTATCCCCTTCGGCCCAGCCCGGGTTGCCCATGCGCAACTGCTCGACGGCAATGATCGGCCAGGGGATCCAGCCGCGCCACCCGAATGCGCCTGGGTAGCGGCGCCAGTCCACCGACAGGTCACCCTCGATGGCGAAGGGCCTATCCAGGGCCTCGGAGGCCTTTTCGTTGATGATGGGTCGGAGTCGATTCCAGTCGAACAGCAGTACGGCAAGCACCAACGCCGCCAGCAGCAGAATGATCCCGCTCGCCACCCAGATGAAAACTCGATGAACCCGCGCCATATCCGATAACCCTGACTGAGGATGTCATGGGTTCTGACCAGCAAACGCCGCCGGTGTTGCCCCTTTTCTGAGCAACGGGGAATCGGGAGGGGAAGGGGAAGAGGAAGAGACAAGTGAAGGCCGGTGCGGCGAGCGCCGCACCGGCTGCGGGGATCAACCTTCGGCGTAGTAACCGAAAATGGATTTCACCTCGAGGAAGTCTTCGAAGCCGTAATGACCCCATTCGCGACCGTTGCCCGACTCCTTGTAGCCACCGAAGGGCGCGTCGTTGTCCAGAGGGGCACCGTTGAGATGGACCATGCCGGTGCGAATCTGACGGGCGACATTGCGCGCGCGTTCCAGATCAGCGGAGGAGACGTAGCCGGACAGCCCGTAGCGGGTGTCATTGGCGATGCGGATGGCGTCTGCCTCATCCTCGTAGCCGATGATCGACAGCACGGGTCCGAAGATCTCCTCACGGGCGATGGTCATGTCGTTGGTGACATGGCTGAACACGGTGGGCTTGACGTAATAGCCGCGATCCAGCCCCTCGGGACGACCGGTACCGCCGACCACCAGACGAGCGCCTTCCTCAATGCCCTTGGCAATCAGGTCCTGGATCTTGTTCCACTGGGCCTTGGACACGACCGGGCCCATGGTGGTGTCAGGGGCGTCGGGAGCGCCGGCCTTGACCTTGGCGGCTACGGCCTTGGCGATCTCTGCTACCTCATCCATGCGGCTGTTGGGTACCAACATGCGGGTCGGGGCGTTACAGGACTGCCCAGTGTTGTTCATGCAGGACATTACCCCGTGGGCGACCATCTTCTCGAAGTTCACATCGTCGAGCAGGATATTGGCGGACTTGCCACCCAGTTCCAGTGCCACCCGCTTGATGGTCTCGGCGCCGTTCTTCATTACCTGGCGGCCAGCGCCGGTAGAGCCGGTAAAGGACATCATGTCGATATCCGGATGAGCGGACATGGCCGCACCCACGGTCGGGCCATCGCCATTGACCAGGTTGAACACCCCGGCGGGCACGCCAGCCTCGTCCAGCACTTCGGCCAGCAGCAGGGCAGACAGGGGCGCCACTTCAGAGGGCTTGAGCACCATGGTGCAGCCGGTAGCCAGGGCCGGGGCGATCTTGCAGGCAAGCTGGTTGATCGGCCAGTTCCAGGGGGTGATAAGACCGCAGACACCGATCGGTTCCTTTACCACCAGGGTGCTGCCGATACGCTCCTCGAACTCGAAATGCTTGAGGGCCTTGAGGGCAGCGGCAAAATGGCCGGTACCGGAGGGGGCCTGAGCGTATTTCGACAGCTTGGCCGGCGCGCCCATTTCCAGGGTGATGGCCCGGGCGAATTCGTCGCTGCGGCGCTGATAGATTTCCAGGATGCGTTCCAGCAGGGCAATGCGCTCCTCGCGGCTGGTGCGTGAGTAACTCTCGAACGCAGCGCGTGCCGCCGCCACCGCAGCGTTGACGTCCTCGACGCCGCCCAGGGCGATGGTGGCAACGACCTCCTCGGTCGCCGGGTTGATCACATCAACGGTGTCGTTTGTGCTGGGCTCGACCCACTGGCCGTTGATGTAGAATTGTTTTTCGTGGCTCATTGGTTACTCCTGATGGGACATATTCCTGAAGTGGGTGAAAGATACACGCAAATGCTCTTTGTATCAGCTGTTTTACCCAAATGTGATCAAGAAGAACACGCCGGCGCTTCGACTTCAAGCGTCGGCCTGTACGCTCTATACTATGCCGCCGCAGCGGTCGCCCGGAAGGGTGGCTCTACGGGCTTAATAGTTGACTAAAATGGTTGGATATTGCATAGTTCGAGTCCAGCAAATCCGGATTCGGGTATCGTTATGCGACTGACCACAAAAGGCCGTTACGCGGTTACAGCCATGCTGGATCTAGCCCTGCACGAAGAGCAGGGGCCGATCACGCTGGCGGACATCTCGATGCGCCAGGGCGTATCGGTTTCCTATCTGGAGCAACTCTTCGCCAAGCTGCGACGCAGCAAACTGGTGGAGAGTGTCCGAGGCCCGGGCGGTGGCTATCGGCTCGCCGGCGGTGCAGCAGCCATCAGTGTGGCGCAGATCGTCGAGGCGGTGAACGATTCGATGGATGCTACCCGCTGTCTGGGCAAGGGTGACTGCCAGCAGGGGGATGTCTGTCTTACCCACTATCTCTGGACGGATCTGAGTGCGCGACTGCGCGATTTTCTGAGCGAGATAACCCTCGCTGATCTGGTCTCCCGTGACGACATCCAACGGGTGCGCGCCCGCCAGGACAAGGGCGGCTGCGCCGGCCAGCACAAGGTTGCGGACCTGGATCGCATCCTCTGAATACGCGGTTCGCCGCACGTTTTTGCGTAATACCCGCAGAGGTATTGCAGCCTGACACTGACAGCAGCCAGGTAAATCCATGCTGGCTGCGAGATTGAGGTGATACCGTGACTCAAGAAGTCGAGAACCTTATCAAGACGGAATACGCTGCCGGTTTCCATACCGACATCGAATCCGACACCCTGCCGCCCGGACTCAACGAAGACGTGATCCGCTTCATTTCGGCTCGCAAGGAAGAGCCGGAGTGGATGCTCGAGTGGCGTCTCAAGGCCTACCGCGCCTGGTGCGAGATGGAAGAGCCGACCTGGGCCCACGTCAAGTATCCCGAGATCGACTTTCAGGATATCTCCTATTTCTCCGCGCCGAAAAGCATGGCTGACCGGCCCAAGAGTCTGGATGAAGTGGACCCGGAGCTGCTGCGCACCTATGAAAAGCTCGGCATTCCGCTGCACGAACAGGAACAGCTGGCCGGCGTGGCCATGGATGTGGTGTTCGACTCGGTTTCGGTAGTGACCACCTTCCGCGAGAAACTTGCCGAAGCGGGTGTCATCTTCTGTCCGATCAGTGAGGCCATTCGCCTGTACCCGGACCTGGTCAAGCAGTATCTGGGCACCGTGGTGCCGCAGAAGGACAACTATTACGCTGCCCTGAATTCGGCAGTGTTTTCCGATGGTTCCTTCGTCTACATTCCCAAGGGCGTACGCTGCCCGATGGAGCTGTCGACCTATTTCCGTATCAACGAACTCAATACCGGGCAGTTCGAGCGGACCCTCATCGTTGCCGACGAGGGTTCCTATGTCAGCTATCTGGAAGGCTGCACCGCGCCGATGCGCGACGAGAATCAGCTGCATGCCGCCGTGGTCGAGCTGGTGGCACTGGACAATGCCCAGATCAAATACTCCACGGTGCAGAACTGGTACCCGGGTGACGCCGAAGGCAAGGGCGGTATCTACAACTTCGTGACCAAGCGTGGCGTGGCCCATACCAACGCGAAGATCTCCTGGACCCAGGTCGAGACCGGCTCGGCGGTTACCTGGAAGTACCCCAGCTGCATCCTCAAGGGTGACAACAGCGTGGGCGAGTTCTACTCGGTGGCACTGACCAACAACTTCCAGCAGGCCGATACCGGCACCAAGATGATCCATCTGGGCAAGAATACCCGTTCGACCATCGTCGCCAAGGGTATCTCCGCCGGGCGCAGCGACAGTGCCTACCGCGGTCTGGTGCGGATCAACCCGGGTGCCGAGGGGGCGCGCAACTTTACCCAGTGCGACTCGCTGCTGATCGGCGACCGCTGCGGTGCCCATACCTTCCCCTACATCGAGAGCAAGAACCCGACTGCGGTGGTCGAGCACGAAGCCACCACCTCCAAGGTCAGCGATGACCAGCTGTTCCTCTGCCAGCAGCGCGGGCTGGACGCGGAGAAGGCGGTGTCCATGATCGTCAACGGCTTCTGCCGTGAGGTGTTCAAGGAGCTGCCGATGGAGTTCGCGGTGGAAGCGGGCAAGCTGCTCGAAGTCAGTCTCGAAGGTTCGGTGGGTTGATTACCCACGCTGTCGAAACGATTCATACAGATTATCAGGCGTAAAATATGTTATCGATCAAAGGGTTGCACGCGAAAGTTGAAGAGAAGGATATCCTCAAGGGTCTGGATATCGAGGTCAAGCCGGGCGAAGTGCATGCCATCATGGGGCCCAACGGCTCCGGCAAGAGTACCCTGGGCAACGTGCTCTCCGGTCGTCCGGGCTACGAGGCGACTGCCGGCAGCGTGCAGTTCAAGGGCAAGGATCTGCTTGAGATGGACACCGAGGAACGCGCCCGCGAGGGCCTGTTCCTGGCGTTCCAGTATCCGGTGGAGATTCCCGGCGTCAGCAACATGGAATTTCTCAAGGTGTCGGTTGATGCCAAGCGCAAGCACCTCGGGCTGCCGGAGCTGTCCTCGGTGGAATTCATGAAGCTCGCGCGGGAAACCAGCAAGCGCGTGGATCTGGATGCCAACTTCCTCAAGCGCGGCGTCAACGAAGGCTTCTCCGGCGGCGAGAAGAAGCGCAACGAGATCATGCAGATGATGCTGCTGGAGCCGGATTTGTGCATTCTCGATGAAACCGACTCGGGGTTGGATATCGACGCCCTGCAGGTGGTTGCCGACGGCGTGAATTCCATGCGTGACGGCAAGCGCAGTTTCATCGTGGTTACCCACTATCAGCGCCTGCTCGATTACATCGTGCCTGACTACGTTCATGTTCTGGCCGATGGCCGGATCGTCAAGACCGGCACCAAGGAGCTGGCCCTGGAGCTGGAAGCCAAGGGTTACGGCTGGCTGGAAAACGGGGAAGGCTGAGGCATGACTGACTTTCAACAGCAGGCCCTGCAGCTGGCGTCCCAGCAGAACGGCACCGACTGGTTGGCCGATCTGCGTGCCCGCGGTGCCGATCGCTGGGCCGCGGCCGTCTGGCCGACCCGCAAGACAGAGGCCTGGAAGTACACACCGCTGCTGCCTCTGCAGAACGACAACCCGGCCCGCTGGGCCAGCGTGGCCGACTGTGCCTGGCAGCAGGCGATTGATCCGATTCCGGTGGATGCGACCCGCCTGGTGTTTGTCAATGGACACTTCCGTCCAGAGCACTCCAGTGCACTGCCGGCCGGCGTGGCTCGCTTCAGCGAGGCCGATGCGGCCCAGCGCGAGCTGATTCGCAGCCAGCTGGGCACCGTCATGGACAGCTCACTGCATCTGTTCGGCGCGCTCAGCGATGCCCTGGCGGCCGATGGCGTGCTGATCCATGTGCCGCGCAACCAGACGCTGGACAAGCCGGTTTACATTCTCAACGTATCCACTCCCGAAGCGCAGCCGGCGATGAGCAGTCAGCGCGTACTGGTGGTGCTTGAGGACAACGCCGAGGCTGAGCTCATCGAGCATTACGTATCCGGCGACGAGAAACAGAATCTGTTCGTCACCGCGATGACCGAGGTGGTGGTCGGCAACAACGCGCGGATGCAGCACTACCGCATCAACCTCGAGCAGGAAGACCTGCTGCATGTGGGTGGGGTGCACGTGGACCTGTACCGTGACGCCCGCTTCCTCGGCTTCGCGCTGGGGCAGGGCAGCCGTCTCAAGCGCATCGACTATCACGTCAACCATTGCGGGCAGGGCGCGCACCTGGGGCTCAACGGTGTCTATCTGCCGCGCAACCGGCAGTTGATCGACTACCACACCAACGTCGAGCACAAGGTTGCGCACTGCACGACCGACGAGGTGTTCCGCGGTATCATCGGCGACTCGGCCAAGGCCGTGTTCAACGGGCGCATTCATATCCATCAGGATGCACAGAAGACCCTGGCGGAAATGAGCAACCGCAACCTGCTGACCTCGCCCAATGCCGAGGTCAATACCAAGCCGGAACTGGAAATTTACGCCGATGACGTTCGCTGCGGGCACGGTGCGACCATCGCGCAGCTGGATGAAACCTCGATCTTCTATCTGCAGAGCCGCGGTGTCACTCGCGCGGAAGCAGTGCGCATGCTGAGCTTCGGTTTCATCAACGAGCTGCTCAACGAGGTGCCGGAGCAGGCCATCCAGGATTACCTGCGTCCACGGCTGACTGCCCTGTTCGGTCAGGCCGACGAGAAGCTGGGGCAAATGACCTATGAGTGAAGCGGCGTTGGCAACCCGCACTGCCTTTGATGCGGAACAGATACGCAAGGACTTCCCGATCCTGCAGCAGCAGGTGCATGGCAAGCCGCTGGTGTATCTGGACAATGCCGCCACCACGCAGAAGCCCGAGGCGGTGATCCAGGCCATTGTCGACTATTACCGGCACGACAACAGCAACGTGCACCGGGGTGCCCACGCGCTGGCCGAACGGGCTACGGAGAAGTTCGAGCAGGCCAGGGTCAAGGTCGCCCAGCTGATCAATGCCGCCGAGCCGCGGGAGATCATCTGGACCCGGGGGACATCCGAAAGCATCAATCTGGTAGCCGCCAGCTGGGGGCGCAGTGCTCTGAAGCCCGGGGATCGGATCCTGGTGTCGGCCATGGAGCACCACTCCAACATAGTGCCCTGGCAGATGATAGCTGCGCAGATGGGCGCTACCGTCGAGCCGATCCCGGTGGACAGTACCGGCACCCTGGACCTGGATGCATTGCAGCAGATGCTCGACGAGCGGGTGCGAATGGTTGCCTGCGGTCACGTGTCCAATGCTCTGGGGACGGTGAATCCGGTTGAGCGAATCGTGCAACTGGCCCACCAGGCAGGGGCTCTGTGCCTGATTGACGGGGCTCAGGCAATGAGCCACATGCGGGTGGATGTGCAGGCGCTGGATTGCGACTTCTATGTGTTCTCGGCGCACAAGATGTTCGGCCCGACGGGCGTGGGCGTGCTCTATGGCAAGGCCGCACTGCTCGAGGCCATGCCGCCGTACCAGGGTGGAGGCGAGATGATCGAGTCGGTCAGCTTTGCCGGTACTACCTACAATCAGCTGCCCTACAAGTTCGAGGCAGGCACCCCGGATATCGCCGGTGTGATTGCCCTCGGCGCGGCGGTTGACTATCTGCAGGGGATTGATCGGGACGCCGCCGAGGCGCACGAGCGCGACCTGCTCGAGTACGCCGAAGCCCGTGTCCGCGAGTTGCCGGGGATTACCCTGGTCGGCACCGCGGCACAGCGAGCCGGCGTGCTGAGTTTCCTGATTGATGGCACTCATCCCCATGATGTGGGCATGCTGCTTGACCAGCAGGGTGTGGCGGTACGCACTGGCAACCACTGCGCGCAGCCGATCATGGATCAGCTGGGGATACCCGGCACCATCCGCGCGAGCTTCTGTTTCTATAACACCCGGGCGGACATTGATCGGCTGGTCGAGGCTCTGGTCAAGGCAAAACAGTTTCTTGTCGAGGAGTAGAGAATGACAGTTCAGGCATTCGACCCGACCAGCCAGGTGGTCACCGTGACCCCCGCGGCGCTGGAGCATTTCCGTCGGCAGCTGGCCCGTGAGCCGGGCAAGGCCGTGCGCTTGAGCGTCAAGAAGAGCGGCTGCACCGGCTTCATGTACGTCATCGATCTGGTCGAGAAGGGCGTCGAAGGCGACCTGCATTACCAGCTGGACGATCAGGTGGAGCTGCTGGTGGACTCCGGTAGTCTGCATGTGCTCTCCGGTACTGAAATCGACCTGGTCACCGAGGGTATCAATCGCCAGATCCGCTTCATCAATCCCAACGTCAAAGACCAGTGCGGTTGTGGCGAAAGCTTCAGTGTGAGTTGAAATGGAAAGACGCATGGTAGTAGCCCGGGCGGATTGCCCGGCGCGGCGGGTTCCCGATGGCACTGCGCTGACGATCCCCAAGGATACCTTTGTCACCATTACCCAGGCGCTGGGTGGCAACTATACGGTGACCTATAACGGTCAGATGGTCCGAGTCGATGGCACCGATGCCGAGAAACTGGGACTGGAACCCGAGCTGCTGAGCTTTCCGCCGCCGGTTGACGACCAGATCCGGGAAGAGGACGTATGGACCGCGCTCGGTACGGTTTACGATCCGGAGATCCCGGTGGATCTGGTGAATCTGGGGCTGATCTACTCGGTGCGCATCGACCAGCAGGCAAAGCGCGTGAATATAGAGATGACCCTCACCGCTCCAGGCTGTGGCATGGGCCCGGTACTGGTCGGGGACGTGGAATACCGCCTGCGGCTGGTTCCCAATGTAGCCGAGGTCAAGGTCGATCTGGTGTTTGATCCGCCCTGGAGCCGCGACATGATGAGCGAAGAGGCTCAACTGGAAACCGGCCTGTTCTTCTAAGGATTTTTCATGAGCCAATTTGGTACTGACGTGACCAGCGACGACATTCTCGACAGCCTGTCCTTCTTCGACAGCTGGGAGGACCGTTACAAGTACATCATCGACTTGGGGCGCGAGCTGCCGCCTCTCGCCGAGCAGGCCCGGGTCGAGCAGAACATGGTGCGTGGTTGCCAGAGCCAGGTCTGGCTGACCAGCCGCAACGAGGGTGGCCGGCTGTATTTCGATGCTGACAGTGATGCCTTCATCGTCAAGGGGTTGCTGGCAGTAGTTCTGGCGGCCTACAACGGGCGTACGCCGGAGGAAATCCTTGCGTTCGACATCGAGGATTACTTCAGTCGTCTGAATCTGCTCAAGCATCTGAGTGTGACCCGGGGCAACGGCTTGCGGGCCATGGTCAAGCGCATCAGGGATACAGCCCAGGCCGCCTGATCTGATGGCGCATAGCCATTGTATTGCCCGGGCCTTCGGGGTAGCCTTACGCAAAATAACAGATGGACCTGCATATGCGTGACCTCTGGAGCCGCCTGCGACACGACGCCTATCTGGCCATCGTGATCTTTGCAGGGCTGCTGGGCCTGGTGAGCATTTTCCCTTTCGCGCTGTATCGATGGGTTGCTGGCGACTGGGTCATGGGGGCGCTGGATTCCCTGCTCACCCTGACCACCCTGACGGCACTGTATATCGCCTGGTACCGTGGACAATCTCGCCTGGCCGGGCAGATGCTGTCACTGCTCTACGCCGCCGGCGCCATCATCGTGGCCATCTACCTCCCCGTTACCGGGCTGTTCTGGTTCTACTGTGTTGTCCTGTTCAACTTCTTCATTGCCCCGCCGCTGCGCAGCACGCTGATCACCCTGGGCTCGCTTGCCGCTATCTGCCTCTATGGTCTGTGGCGACCCGGAACGATTTTTCCCGATCTGCAGCATCTGATCATCTTCGCCTGCACTGCGCTGATCTGCAGCCTGTTCGCCTACCTGTTTGCCTGGCGTACGACGCTACAACGCCGCAGCCTGCAGGAGTTGGCCAACCTCGACCCTCTGACCGGAGTAGGGAATCGCCGCACCCTGATGCAGGAGATCGAAATCGCTCTGGCCAACTTCAGGCGCCATGGCAACCAGTGTGGTCTGCTGCTGCTGGATATCGATCACTTCAAGGCAATCAACGATACCCATGGTCACGCCGAAGGGGACCGGGTGCTGGTCGATCTGGCGGATCTGGTATGGCATACCTCGCGTCGTACCGATCGCCTGTTCCGTCTCGGTGGCGAAGAGTTCGTACTGTTGCTGCCCGGCGCCGATCTGAATGGTCTGAGCATCGTCGCAGAGAACATAGTTCGGGCGGTAGGTGAGCGGGTGCGCACCGCGGACGGTTCGGTAACGGTGTCGATCGGTGGCACTCTGCTGCTCCCGGACGACGACGGCAGCAGCTGGATGCACAGGGCCGATGTCTGCCTTTATACAGCCAAGAACAACGGACGCAATCGCAGCGTGATTTACAAAGGGGTAGCCGACGACCGTGAGGTGGCGAAATAATGGCTCGCAGGGTGTGATGTGCTATTATTCTGGCTTTTAGCCAAGGAGCCAGAGGTTTGCCTTTCGCCGTTGTCTGTCGGCTCGTTCCCGTCTTGCTGGTGATGCTCATGCCGTTGCCTGCGGCCGCGCTGAGCATGGCGTTCATCAACCCCGGTAAGAGCACCGAGCCTTACTGGAGCCTGGCTAACGCAGCCATGGGGCAGGTGGCCGAGAGTCTGGGTATCGAGCTGGAAATACTGACAGCCGAGAGAAACTATCTGGCGCAGATTCATCTGCTGGAAGCCTTGGGTGAGCGTCCCGCGCAGCAGCGTCCGGACTATGTGATAGTGGTCGGCGAGAAAGCCACGCTGCCTGCGCAGCTGGCTGCGGCCGAACTGGCAGATATTCCGATTTTTCTCGCATTCAACTCCGTGATCGGCGAAGCCAATGAAGAGGTTGGTTTCCCCCGGCAGCGTTACCGCCATTGGCTCGGTAGCCTGGTGCCAGTGGCCGAAGAGGGCGGTTACATCGCCGCCCGCGCGCTCATTCAGGAGGCTCGGCAAAGTCTGCCGACGGATCAGCCGTTGAAAATGATCGCCATTGCGGGCGATCGCTCCACACACACCTCAATCGAACGCAACCGTGGACTTGAGCGCGCGCTGCTGGAGTTTCCAGAGACCACGCTGCTGCAGAAGGTGTATGCGGACTGGTCGTACGGCAAGGCGCTTGAGCAGACCTCCCATCTACTGCGTCGCTATCCTGACGTCCGGCTTATCTGGACCGCCAGCGACCTGCAGGGTTTCGCCGCAGCTGAAGCGGCCCGTCATCTGGGGCTGACTCCTGGACGGGATGTGTTCATCTCTGCGCTCAACGCCACTCCAGCCGCTCTGGATGCGGTGCTCAGTGGTGAGCTCTCCGCGTTGGCAGGTGGCCACCACATGGCGGGAGCCTGGGCGATGGTATTGCTCTACGACTACCACCACGGGCAAGATTTTCTTGCCACCGAAGGAACTGCAGAGTTGAAGTTCTCCATGTTCTCGTTACTTGATAGAGCCGCAGCCGCACGGCTTGTAGAGCGACGGAAAAGCCAAAGTCGCACCGATTTCTGCCAGTTCAGTCGAGTGTGCAATCCGAAGCTGGAGGCCTATGACTTTTCCTATGCCCGCTGGCTGGATATGTGATGCGGACGGTTCCCTCCAGATTTCGTCCCTTCAGCCGGCGGCTGCTGTTGCACCTTGTCTGCCTGGCGATTGGCTCCATGCTGCTGGTTTCCATCAGCCAGGTCATCCTCATCAGCCGTGAGGTGCGCAATCAGCAGGAGCAACTGCTCAGGCACCTGACCGCCACCCAGGTTCCTCTGTTGCAGACCGCGCTGTGGGATATCGAGACCCTGGCGCTTGAGCGCCAGCTGCAGCGGATTGTTGAACTGGAGGATATTGCCTCTCTGCACCTGCAGACCGAAACCGGGCTGGGTATTGACTTGGGAGAGCCGCCGGTAGGCTCGGCCGATACCACATTGCTCATCGTGTCGCCGTTGGATGAGCGTCAGCGCCTGGGGGAGTTGCAGATCCATTTCAACAACCAGCGCATGGCCCGACTGATCCGGGACTCCATTGTGCAACGGGTGCTGGAGTTCTCGCTCTACACCTTGATGCTCTTTGCCATTCTGTTCCGTCTGCTGC
Source organism: Halopseudomonas formosensis (assembly GCF_900115905.1). Lineage (GTDB taxonomy): Bacteria > Pseudomonadota > Gammaproteobacteria > Pseudomonadales > Pseudomonadaceae > Halopseudomonas > Halopseudomonas formosensis. The sequence continues at coordinate 133,311 of NZ_FOYD01000009.1, read as the reverse complement.
ACCAGGACATCGGAAAGCCGCTGAGAGGGATAGCAGACTACGTCGCGACCCTCCGCCCGCAGAAGAATGCACCTCGGCTGGCGCTGGTGCGCAGCCAGCGCTCCTGGTTTGATGAGATAGATCTCATCTCCCGCGGATTTGAAACCCTGCACGAAGGGATATCCCATTACGCCGAGCAACACGAGAACGCCATCGAGCAACTGGCCCGGGAGCGTGACAGTCTGGACCTGAGGGTGGCTGAGCGGACCTCGGAACTGGGTTACCTCAATGGTTATCTCAAGCTGATTTCCGGCACCAGTCTCAAGCTCATGCACTTGCGTCAGGAGCAATACCCTCGGGCGATGGCCCAGACCCTGCAGACACTGGCGCAATACCTGCACCTTGATGCCTGTGCACTTCTGGACGACGGGCGGCTGCGCACTCGCTGGATGGAGTATGACGACGAGCAGTGGCTGGATGGGCTGACGACAGCGTTCGTCCGGGCTTCCGGCTGGTCAGTCACTCGTCTGGATGAGCGCACGCTGCTCATCGGCTTTGTCAGTCAGCAGCGGCGTTTTGTATTTGCGGCGAGGGGAAGAGCCAGTTCGGACGTCAGTGCCGAGCGTGAGGAGTTGTTGCAGGGGGCAGGCCAATGGCTGTTCAGCCTGCTGCAGCACTGGGACCATGTCATTGGCCTGGAACAGGCCCAGCAGGAGCTGCTGAAGATGTCGCGCACCGATCCCCTGACCGGGCTGGCCAATCGGAGGCATTTCGAGCAGCACCAGGTCGAGGAACTGCATCGCGCCCAGCGCATGGGTTACCCCGTCAGCCTGCTGATGCTGGATGTGGATTTCTTCAAGGGGTACAACGATCACTATGGCCATGCCGAGGGCGATGCCTGTCTGGCAGCGGTGGCAAATCTCATGAAAGACAGGTTCAAACGGGCCGGCGAGATGGTGGCAAGGGTAGGCGGCGAGGAATTTGCGGTACTGCTGCCGGGATTGGACCTGGACGCAGCCAGGCAGTGTGCCGAGGCGCTGGGCATGGCCATCTATGATCTGCATCTGCCCCATGCCGAATCAGTCTGGGGGCGTGTCACCGTCAGCATAGGCTGCAGCTGCTGGTCAGTGGAGCACGGCGGCGATACCGATCAGATCATCGACAGCCTTTCACGCCTCGCCGACAAGGCGCTCTATGATGCCAAGCGCGCCGGCAGGAACCAGGTGGTTGCATTGCGGCGGGAAGCACTCAGCGGCGTGCAATGATCCATACGGCATGGATGATACCCGGCAGGTAGCCGAACAGCGTCAGCAGTATGTTGAGCCAGAACGCGCCACCCAAACCGACCTGCAGAAAGACGCCGAGGGGCGGCAGGAGAATGGCGGCAATAAGGCGAATGATGTCCATGTATGCACTCCCGATTAGTTGAAAACATCCGCCCAGACGAAGCGGACTGTGCTTGTTCTGACCGTTGCGCTCACCGCATGGTTCCGCCGGGGTGGGGTTCAGCAGATCGTCAATACAGATCCCGGCGGTAGCGGTTCTGTTGTTGCAGGCCCAGCCATTGCTCAGCCGACAACAATTCCTGCAGCACAGCATGGACGGCGTTGCCCATGCCGGCCAGCCTGCCGCAGACATGAATGCAGGCGCCTTGATCAACCCATTGGCGTAGCTGGTCTGCCTTGTTGGTCAGGCGGTGCTGGACATACTCGGTCGTCTCCTCGGTACGGGAAAAGCATCGATCGAGCGTCAACATACCCTGGGCCGCCCAGCCCTCCAGCTCTTCTGCCAACCAGCGGTCATGCTGCTGGCAGCGCTCGCCGAAGATCAACCAGTTATCCTTGTGGCCCTGGCGTTGCCGCTGCTTGATCAGGCTGCGCAGGCCGGCCAGGCCGGTGCCGGCACCGATGAAGATGCTCGGGGTGTCCAGCTCGACCAGATGAAACTGCGGGTTGGGACGCAGCACCACCTCGAGCGTGGCACCAGACTCGGCATGCCGGCACAGCCAGCCGGAACCCTGTCCGAGCTGGCCATCGGCGCCGACGACCTGGCGCACAATCAGTTCCAGCGCGCCGTCCTCGGGGAGGCTGGCGATGGAATAGGTGCGCCGCAGCGAGCCGATGCGGATCTGGGCCAGATCGCCGGCCTGCCATTGCGGCATCGCGGCGATCGGCGACAGGCGTATCAGCCAGGCCGCGGCGCCGGGGCTGCTCGGATTGAGCTGTCGCCGTTCGGCCAGTACCCAGCTCGTTGCCGTTTCCGTTGCACTGTCGTCCACTACGGGCAGGCCGAACAGATGGTCGACTCGATTGCGCCATTGCTGCAAGGCCCCGGGGGCGAGTTGGTCGACTTCGGTTAGTGGTATCGCTGGCTGCGCGCCGGCTGCACCCAGCCACCGGTCAAGGTGCCGGCCGAAGCCACAGTAGTCAGCATACCGGCTGTCGCCCAATGCCAGCACGCCATACTGCAGCGCCTGCAGGGCCGGGCGCTGATGCCTGGCCCTGCGCCAGAACAGTGCAGCATTGTCCGGTGCTTCGCCTTCGCCATAGGTGCTGACGATAAACAGGGCACGGCTGTGGCGACTCAGGTTGTCCAGCGACAGGTCATTGAGCGGCAACAGCGCCGGCGCCTGGCCATCGTGCCCGGCGGTCAGTGCGAGCTGCTCGGCGATCTCCCGCGCAGCGCCGGACTGGCTGGCATAAGCGATCAGCCATTCCGCAGCTGCTGCAGGACTGCCCCTGCGCCGGCGCCGCCAGGCCGGAGCCAGGCAGTACCAGCACAACATCAGCCAGCCGCCGAAGGCCAGCGCCGCCCACAACCGATGGGCAGCCAGCAGCTCGCTCAACCACGACAGCTCCAGCAGGCTCATCAGGGAGCCATGACTTCAAGCGTGGCGGTATAGGTGGCACGCCGCTGGTTCAGCGGCGCCTCGAGGCCATCTTCCTGCACCGCCTTGGCTTCCAGCCACCAGAAACCGGGCTGCGGCCAGGTAATGGCGACCTTGCCCTCGGCATCGCTGGTCACGGTGATATCGTTCAGTTCATCACGATGGCGGATGCCACCGGGAATGACATTGACCTCGACGCCGGCAGCCGGATTGCCGTCTAGCAGGAAGATGAACTCGGCGGTTTCCTCGGCGAACAGGTCGTTCGGGTGGGTGACCGGCTGCAGCTCCAGGCCTTGGCCAGTGGGGGTGAACACGCTATCGGTGGGCTGGCCGGAGGTGATGAATACCTCCATCCGCGACTCCATCCGGCTGATCTGCAGGTCTTCGGCCGTGGCCGGTATGGCCTGCGCCGCTTCGGCCAGCTCACCCATCCAGCGGCGATCCTCGCCATTCTCCTTGTAGCGCGCAAAGTAGCGCGGGGCGCCGGCGATCGCCAGCTTGTAGGTGCCTTTCTGAGTGAGTTCCACATCGAAGACACTGCGGTACTTGCCCACATGGCCATTCTGCGCGGCTACCTCACTGCCATCCGGTGCGGTGATCAGCAGGCGATTGGCCGGACGCGGACGGGCTGGGGCGGCATTCTGGCCCGCCGGCGCAGCGCTGGCACGCTCCGGTGCCTTGCCGATACCTTCAAGCACCAATGGGTGATGCTCGAAATAGAACAGGTCGTTGGATACCGCTGCGTCCACGCTGACCCAAGCGTTGTCGCCGGAGAGTATGGTGGTCGAGGGCAGCATCCAGGCACGGTGGGCCTGGGCGGAAAGGGGCAGGGTCATGGCGACGGCCAGCGCCGTCCAGCAGGTGAGTCGTTTGAGCATGGAGTTGTTCTTCTCCTGGATTGAAGTCAATGGTTTCAAGGCTGAATGTTCAGTTGGATCTTGCCCAGCTCGCTGCTACCGGCAGCCTGGTGGCTGACCTGCTCGGTTACCGGCCAGCTGAAGGGCAGGCGGACCAGTTCGCGACCGCCCACTTCCCGGGCGGCCTCGACCAGCAACTGGTAATCGCCGGGCACCAGTGCGGCCAGCGCTGGGTGATCATCGGCAAAGCGCAGGCTGTGCTGGCCGACCGGACGGGTCGCGGCGGACAGCCCGTCGATCGGCAACTCCAGCGCGCGCCCGCTGCGCCGCCACCATTGGCGCAGGTCCTTCAGCCACTTTTCCCCCTCGCGGTCACGTAGCTTGAGGTCGTACCAGACCGACAGGTCGGCGACGTGGCCGTCGGCATTCTCGATCCAGATTGCCACGTAGGGGCGGTGGTACTCCGCCACGGGCAGGCGCGGCACCTCGACGGATACTTTTATCTCGGCGGCACTGACTGTGCTGATCGCTGTCGCCAGCGACAATAACAATCTTTTATGCATGGGTTCTCTCTTCTCAATGGATCAACAGCAAGGCAATGAGCAACGGGATCAGCAGGCCGAGCCCAGTCACCGGCCAGGTGGTCGGGCGCGAGCGGGCCTGACGCACGAGCAGCAGCAGGCCTGTCAGGGCGAAAACAATGCAGACCGCAGCGAATATATCCATGAACCAACTCCAGGCCGTACCACTGTGACGGCCCTTGTGCAGATCATTGGCATAGGCGATCCAGCCCCGGTCGGTGCTTTCGAAGAACAACTCGCCGGACTCCAGGTCCAGGGTCAGCCAGGCATCCCCGCCGGGCCTGGGCATACCGATATAGAGTTCGGAGTCCGACCACTCCGCGGCCTGCGTGGCGAAACGCACGCCCAGGCTATCCTGCAACCAGTGGTGCAGCGGCTCGTCAAGCATCTCGCGCTCGGCCATGGCGGGCAACGACGCCAGCAGCTCCTCCGGCAGCTCCAGCTCAATGCTGTGTACCTGCGGCCGGGCCTCGATATCAGTGGCATGATTGAGCGTGATGCCGGTTACCGCGAACAGCAGCATACCCGCCAGACATAACGCCGAACTGACCCAGTGCCATTGCCGCAGGGTGCCGATCGCCAGGTTTTTCATTGCCTACTCTTGTCGGTCAGCTGGCCCGGGTAGTCCCGGGCCGAGATTGATGCTCAGAATCGGTAGTTGGCTGACAGCCAGAAGCTGCGCGCCTTCTCCGTGACGTTGTAGTCATTCGAGCAGGACCAGCTGTCATGCGTACCCAGATCGTCATAGGTCGGCTCACAGCTGCGGCCGGCCATGTTCTTGTCCAGCAGGTTGTTGATCCGGCCGTGCAGCGTCAGGTCATCGCTGGCCTGGAAGCGCATGCCAAGGTGATAGATATCATAGGACTTGTAGTACAGCTTGCGGGTGACCGACTGCGGGCCGGTGGTGGTCGCAGTACCGCGATAGCGTTCGTCTCGCACTTCGGCGATCAGCGACAGGTTAAGGCGCGGCAATACATCCCAGCTGAGCGTACCGTTGAGCATGTGCTCGGGCGTGTTGACCAGCGGGAGGCCCTTCTGACGACCGCTTTTCTGTTCGCTGTCGGTGTAGGTGTAGTTGCCGCTCAGGCTGAGCGTCGGGATGATTTCCCAGCGTGCTGCCAGCTCTATGCCCCAGGTCTCGACCTTGTCGACGTTGGTGCTCTGACTGAAGCTGTTGTAGCCCAGCTCGGCCCAGCCCGGTCCGACGTCCACACAGCCGGAGGTGAGGTACTTCACGCCGCTGGTGTTGTAGCAGTTGGGAACTGCGTCGGCGGTGGCGATCTTGTCCTTGAAGTCGTTGAAGAACAGGGTGGCGTTGGCGTTGAAGTTGCTCAGGTTGTCGTAATAGGCCGCCACTTCATAGTTGGTGCTGGTTTCCGGCTTCAGGTCAGGCGAGCCGGCCATGGGGCTGACACCCTGACCACCGAAACCGACGATGCCGGGGAACAGCTGGTTCGGTTTGGGCGTCTTGTAGCCAGTGCTGACCCCACCCTTGAGCGTCCAGTTGTCGGTGGTGCGCCAGGTGAGATAGGCCCGCGGGCTGACCTCGGAGCCGAAGATGTTATGGTCGTCGTAGCGCGCACCATAGGTGAAGGTCAGCTTCTCGGTGAGATCCCAGTTATCCTCGGCGAACAGCGCCCACTGCTTGTGGTCCTGGGTCTTACCGGACTGGAAGCCGGCACCATCCATGCCGAACACCCCGTCTTCCATCTCGGCGAAGAAGTACTGACCGCCGATGGTGAAGTGGTGGTTGCCAATGGAGTTGCTCAGTTTGGTATCAAAAATGGTGTTGCGGATTTCCAGCTCACGACGCTTACGCGGCAAGAAGGAACCTTCTAGTTCTGCACGCAGATCATCGGTCAGCACCGGGGTAGTCACCCCCTGGTCAGCCGCGGCCTGATCCCAGATGGCCTGTAGATCACTGCGCTCCTGCACAGTCAGCGGCAAGGAACGCCCCAGGTTGTTGCTGGTGCTGCGGGTCAGGCTGGTGGTGCTGGTACCGAAGTTCCAACGCCCAGTATGGGCCAGCACGAACTGCTCGCGCTCCACCCGCTGGTACTCGGAGTAACCGACCCGCGGCTGGATGATCCCGCGACTGGCGCGCCACAGGCTCTCGACGGAGTCCAGCGTCCCGGTCTGGCCCTCGGTATTGTCATAACGCTGCTTGGCGATATCGTATTCGAACTGGAAGTCGTGATCCTCCAGCGGCGTGAAGTTCAGGGTGAAACCGGCGTTCCAGTTCTTCGCGGCGACGATTTTCTTGTCACCGAAACTGCCTCTGTCCTCGAACAGGCTGCCGTCACCGTTGACCAGGGTGCCGACGCTGTAGCCCGGATCGCTCTGCTCGCGGTCGTACAGGCTGGCACGCAGCCCAAGCCCGACCAGGCCCTTGATCAGCGGGCCACTGGCGAACAGGTCGGTCTTGCGGTCGTCACCGAACTGCGAGTCTTCCTGGAATGTCAGCCCGTGGCTGATGGAACCGCCCCAGTTGTCCTGCACCTTGCGGGTAATGATGTTGATCACGCCACCCATGGCATCGGCGCCATAGAGCGTGGACATCGGCCCGCGGATCACCTCGATGCGCTCGATGGCATCCATCGACGGCATGTACATGAACTGACTGTTGCCGAAGTTGTTCGGCCCGATGTCGCCGATATCACTCTGCCGACGGCCATCGATCAGCACGAGGGTGTAGTCCTTCGGCAGGCCACGCATGGTGATACTGATGTTGCCGTTCTTGTCCAGATCCGCGCCGACATCGACACCTTCGACGTCACGCAACGCATCGGCCAGGCCCGCATAGGGCTTGCTCTGCAACTGCTCGCGGCTGATGACGCTGATACTGGCCGGCGCGTCGGTGAGTTTCTGTTCAAAACCGGTGGCCGAGACCACGGTGACATCCGGCAGTTGTACCGAGTTCTCGTTGGCCAGGGCAATACAGCTCGCCAGCAGCCCTATGCTGCCCACGAGATAGGAGGGAGGAGTAGTGTTGATCGACATCCAGGTAGCGCTCCTTTTTGTGCTCTTTTGGGAACTCCAGTGTGATCATCACGCTAATCTAAATAATTATGATTATCATTACAGGGGTGGAAGTATAAAGCGCTCCTGACAATAGCGCCATACCTGTGGCTAATTGAGGAGAAAATATTACTGGGGGGGCAACACCCCGGAAGAATCCGGGGTGTCTTGAGAAGTAAAAATCAGAAGTCGACGGTAGCAGAGAGCCAGAGTCGGCGACCTTCTTCCAACGTTCCTGTAGTGGACTGGGCTGAATGCGTATAGTGCGATGCCCATCCGGTATTCGTAACACCGCCAGACGTATATTGGTAGATACCGCCGTCCAGGAAGTCCTTATCAAACAGATTGTAGATAGTGGCATTCAGAGTGACATTATCCGAGGCGCGGAATGACCCGCCCAGATGAAACACTTCATAAGCCTTGAGATCACCGACCTGACTCTGGACAGCCTGATTTTCCTGGCTCAGGTTCTGATACAGGCTGGTAAAGCGGTCACGCTTGCCACGATATTCCCCTTTGAACCAAAGTTCCAGGCGATCACTTGCACTCCAGTTCAGACTGGCGTTGAGCATGTGCCTGGGAGTATTGGTGAACGCCGCTCCCTTGTTTGCGCCGCTCTTTTGCTCGCTGTCGGTGTAAGTGTAATTTGCATTCAGCTTCCAGGCCGGGGCGAACTGCCAGCCCCCAGCCAACTCGAGCCCTTTGGTGACAGCCTCGTCTACGTTGATCAAGGGTGAGCAGCCAGGGTTGGGAGTACCGTTGGTAGTCTCGTTACCGAGGCACAACGGATGGTCGATAATCAGCGGTCCGCTGGCGATCTTGTCTTTGAACTTGTTGTGGAACAGCGTGGCATTAGCATTGAATCCTGCCAGGTTGTCGTAATAGACGCCGAACTCGGTATTGGTGCTGGTTTCCGGATCAAGGTCCGGATTACCTACGGTTACCGCACGCCCCTGGGCGGTAATGCCATTGATACCGTCATGCAGGTCATTCAGGTCCGGCGTCTTGTAGCCTCTGCTGACACCACCTTTCAGTGTCCAGCTGTCGGTCGCGTTCCACACCAGGTAAGCCCGCGGGCTGACGTTCCCGCCAAAACTTTCGTGATCGTCGTAACGCACCCCCAAAGTCAGCGCAAGGTCATCACGCAGGCGCCATTCGTCCTCCGAGAACAGCGCCCAGGAGGTCTGTTCGAAATCGGTGCCGGCAATATCATCGGTCATTTCAGCCTTCCACCACTGGCCGCCGACAGTGAGAATATGCGCATCGCCGACTGGGGCAACCAACTTGCTGTCCAGGACCAGATTGGTCGTCTCCAGCTTGCGATCATCACCGACCGTCGCCCAGGGCGCCGCCGGCAGTGGAGTTCCGATATCACCGCCAGCGCTGCGGCCGGGGATGGTACGCCCAAGGGTCTCTGTGGTGTTATGCATCAGACTGCTGTCCAGCACCCCGAAGCCCAACCGGCCAGTATGGGTAAGCGCGACCTGCTCGCGCTCGAAGCGCAGCTCGTCCTTATACCCATGGGCGGTAGGCGCATCCGCTGCGCACCCACCGGTTGCACTGCCGGTGGCCTTGCCGTCCAGGTTACCCAACTGACAGTCATCATTGTCGTAGACCTGGCGGCCACGTTCAAAGTCCAGGGCAAAATCATGATTTTCATGCGGAGTGAGGGTGAGGCGGGCGCCAACCGTGTCGTTACGGCCTTCCACCGGCGCTGCACCACGCTTGCTGACGGTGCTGTCGTTATCGAAACTCAGATCCGAGGCGCTGCGGTCATACAGGCTGCCGCGTACTGCCAACCCCATCAGCCCCTCAATCAAAGGGCCACTGGCATACAGACTGGCCTTGCTGGCATCGCCATAATCACGGTTTTCCTGGAAGGTATGATCCAGGCTGATCGAACCAGCCCACTCGCTGGCGACCTTCTTGGTAATGATGTTGACTACGCCACCCATGGCGTCGGAGCCATAGAGTGTGGACATTGGACCGCGGATCACCTCGATACGCTCAATGGCAGACATCGGTGGCATGAAGCTGGTGGAGGTTTCATTGAAGCCGTTGGGCGTCACATTGCCAGCTGCGTTCTGGCGACGACCGTCAATCAGGATCAGCGTATATTGGCTCGGCATACCGCGGATGCTGATATTCAAACCACCGGTCTTGCCCGTACCTTGTCGAACATCGATGCCTTCGACATCTTCCAGCGCCTGGGCCAGGTTACCGTAGCGTTTGCGTTGCAGATCTTCCTGGCTGATCACGCTGATGCTGGCCGGCGCGTCAGTGACCTTCTGCTCGAAACCGGCGGCGGTAACCACGGTGTCGGCCAGTCGGACGCTTTGCTGGTTGGCCAGGGCCACGCTGGCAGCCAGAAGGGCAAGAGTGCCGACAACGGCACGGGAGCCGGGCAGGGCTGTGGAGGTATGCAGCATCGAGTGTTCCTCTCCTAAAAGGCAGCAGCTGTTGGTTATGAGTATCGTGTTGATAAGCATTATCAGTTGCGACATCATACTGATCCGAAGCCGAAGATCAACAGAAAATTGTCGAAAAGCGTGGTGCGACATTACGCCGCTGAACTGAAGGGGTGGGTACAGGACGGGGTGGTAGGAAAGGTGCCCTGGCGGGCACCCTGGAGATCACTTGAGACGGCGCTCGATACCCATGTGTACCAGGATCTTGGCGGAGATCTCTTCCACCGAGAAATGCGTCGAGTTGATGTGCGGGATATTCTCGCGGCGGAACAGGTTTTCCACCTCGCGAATCTCGAATTCGCACTGGGCGAAACTGGCATAGCGGCTGTTGGGGCGACGCTCATTGCGAATGCTCGCCAGCCGGTCCGGGTCGATGGTCAGCCCGAACAGCTTGTGCTTGTGAGGACGCAGCGCTGCGGGGAGCTGCAGGCGCTCCATATCATCGTCCGTCAGTGGGTAGTTGGCCGCGCGGATACCGTACTGCAGTGCCATATAGAGGCAGGATGGCGTTTTGCCGCACCGGGATACCCCCACCAGGATGATATCCGCTTCCTTATAATGGTGGGTGCGCGCGCCGTCGTCATTGTCCATGGCAAAGTGCACGGCATCGATGCGGTCCTGATAGTTGCTGTTGTGCTGGATGGAGTGGGACTTGCCGACCGAATAGGAGGAACCGGCGCCCAGCTCCTGCTCCAGTGGAGCAAGGAAGGTAGAGAAGATGTCGATGATGTAACCCTGGGACTTGGCCAGTTCGTCGTGGATGGCCCGGTTGACGACAGTCTCGAAAATGATCGGGCGCTGACCATCTGCCTCGGCAGCGGCATTGATTTGTTGTACCATGTCTCGCGCTTTTTCAACGGTATCAACATAGGGGCGCAGCAGCTTGCGGAACTCTATGTTCTCGAACTGCGAGAGCAGGCTCTGCCCCAGTGTCTCAGCGGTGATACCAGTTCCATCGGAAATGAAAAAAGCGGTGCGTTTCATGCGCGAAGCCTTAAAATAACGGAATTTTTTCGGGTTCGGGTATCAAACCCGAGTAATACGCAAGCGTCAAAGCGGCATTGTGGCGTATTTGTAACTCGCAGACCAGACGGTAAAGCCTGCGCTGCCAACCTATTCATTGAATGACGGAGAGATCACCTTGCTAGAGTACGTAGTGTCCTTTGAGCAACTGGGTGTTGGGGATGTCGAGCGTGTCGGCGGCAAGAATGCCTCGCTTGGCGAAATGATCAGCAATCTGGCCGGCGCGGGCGTTTCCGTACCGGGCGGCTTTGCCACCACTGCTGATGCCTATCGCGAGTTTCTCGAGCAGAGTGGTCTCAACGACCGTATCAATGCTGCCCTGGACGCGCTGGACGTGGATGATGTCAACGCCCTGGCCCGTACCGGCGCCCAGATCCGTCAGTGGATCATGGAGGCCGACTTCCCCGAAGCTCTGGACCAGGCGATACGCAAGGCCTTCGCTGAGCTGGCCGCCGGCAATGACAATCTCTCCGTCGCCGTCCGCTCCTCCGCTACCGCCGAGGACCTGCCGGACGCCTCCTTTGCCGGCCAGCAGGAAACCTTCCTGAACATCCGTGGCGTGGACAACGTCATCCGTGCCACCAAGGAAGTGTTCGCCTCCCTGTTCAACGATCGTGCTATTTCTTACCGGGTGCACCAGGGCTTCGATCACAAGCTGGTCGCCCTGTCCGCCGGCGTTCAGCGCATGGTTCGTTCCGAAACCGGTACCGCCGGTGTGATGTTCACCCTGGATACCGAGTCCGGCTTCCGTGATGTCGTGTTCATCACCGGTGCCTACGGTCTGGGCGAAACAGTGGTGCAGGGCGCGGTCAACCCTGACGAGTTCTATGTGCACAAGCCCACGCTGGAGGCTGGTCGTCCGTCCATTCTGCGCCGCAACCTGGGCAGCAAGGCCATCAAGATGGTCTACGGTGAAGAAGCTGCCGCCGGCCGTTCGGTGAAGACGGTTGAAGTGGATGCTGCGGACCGCGCCCGCTTCTGTCTGAGCGATGAGGAAGTGGTCAACCTGGCACGCCAGGCCATGATCATTGAAAAACACTACGGTCGCCCGATGGATATCGAGTGGGCCAAGGATGGAGATGACGGCAAGCTGTATATCGTCCAGGCCCGTCCGGAAACCGTGAAAAGTCGCAGCAGCGTCAATGTCATGGAGCGCTACCTGCTCAAGGACAAGGGCACCGTACTGGTCGAAGGCCGTGCCATTGGGCAGCGCATCGGTGCCGGCCCGGTCAAGGTAATCCGCGATGTCTCGGAAATGGACAAGGTCCAGCCCGGCGACGTTCTGGTTTCCGACATGACCGATCCGGACTGGGAGCCGGTAATGAAGCGTGCCAGTGCCATTGTCACCAATCGCGGCGGCCGGACCTGTCACGCAGCTATCATCGCCCGCGAGCTGGGTATTCCGGCGGTAGTGGGCTGCGGTAATGCCACCAGCGAACTCAAGGATGGCCAGGTCGTCACCGTGTCCTGCGCGGAAGGCGATACCGGCATCATCTATGACGGTCGTCTGGAGTTCGATGTGCGGACCAACAGCGTGGATGCCATGCCCGAACTGCCGTTCAAGATCATGATGAACGTCGGCAACCCGGACCGCGCCTTCGATTTCGCCAACCTGCCCAACGAGGGTGTGGGCCTGGCGCGTCTGGAATTCATCATCAACCGCATGATCGGCGTGCATCCCAAGGCACTGCTGAACTTCGACAGCCTGCCGGCAGAGGTCAAGGACAGCGTCGAGAAGCGCATTGCCGGATACAGTGATCCGGTGAGCTTCTATGTCGACAAGCTGGTCGAGGGTGTCAGCACCCTGGCGGCGGCGTTCTGGCCGAAGAAGGTCATCGTGCGTCTGTCCGACTTCAAGTCCAACGAATACGCCAACCTGATCGGCGGCCGTCTGTACGAGCCGGAAGAAGAGAATCCCATGCTGGGCTTCCGTGGCGCCTCGCGCTATATCAGCGATTCCTTCCGCGATTGTTTCGAGCTCGAGTGCCGCGCCATGAAGCGCGTGCGTAACGAGATGGGCCTGACCAACGTGGAAATCATGGTGCCCTTCGTGCGCACGCTGGGCGAAGCCAGCCAGGTAGTGGAGTTGCTGGCGGAGAACGGTCTCAAGCGTGGCGAGAACGGCCTGCGCCTGATCATGATGTGCGAGCTGCCGGCCAACGCCCTGCTGGCCGACGAGTTCCTCGAGTACTTCGACGGCTTCTCCATCGGCTCCAACGACCTTACTCAGCTGACGCTGGGGCTGGATCGGGATTCCGGCATCATCGCCCACCTGTTCGATGAGCGTAATGCAGCGGTGAAGAAGCTGCTGGCCAATGCCATTGCCGCCTGCCGCAAGGCAGACAAGTACATCGGGATTTGCGGTCAGGGTCCCTCGGACCACCCGGATCTGGCCCGCTGGCTGATGGAGCAGGGTATCGAGAGCGTATCGCTCAACCCTGACTCGGTAATGGATACCTGGTTCTTCCTTGCGGAAAACAACGGCTGATAAGCCGGGAGCATGATGACTATGCACTATGTAACTCCGGATCTGTGTGATGCCTACCCCGATGTGGCGGTAGTCGAACCGATGTTCAGCAACTTCGGCGGCCATGATTCCTTTGGCGGCGAGATCGTCACGGTCAAGTGCTTCGAGGACAACTCCGTGGTCAAGGAGCTGGTCGAGGAAGATGGCACTGGCAAGGTCATGGTCGTGGATGGCGGCGGCTCCATGCGCCGCGCCCTGCTGGGCGACATGCTGGCAGAGAAAGCGGCCAATAATGGCTGGGAAGGCATCATCGTCTACGGCTGCGTTCGTGATGTGGATGTTCTCATCCAGACCGCTCTGGGTATCCAGGCTCTGGCCAGCCACCCGATGAAGACCGAAAAGCGCGGCATCGGTGACCGTAACGTGCCGGTGACCTTCGGTGGCGTTACCTTCCGCCCGGGCGAGTACGTTTACGCCGATAACAACGGCGTCATCGTCTCCCCTGTGGCACTGAAGATGCCCGAGTGACGGTGGACTGACAGCCGTTGGTGTCGCCCGGGTGACACAACCCGGGCGACGCGCGTCTGTGTCTGTGAATCCACCGACTTCGGAGAATCCCATGGACGATCCTTTTGAGCGACACCTGCGCAATCTGATGCAGGATTCTTCTGCGCATGCATCTCCCGAGGATGACAAGCGACTGGAGCGGGTGCTGCACCGCGCCCACATTCACAGCGGTCTGTTCGACCTGCTTAAACTGTTTGCCAACTGGGGGTGGGTGATCAGCGAAGGAGGTTCCCGCGGATTGCGACACGTCAGACCCGTGCGGCGTGCCCGGGACAACCCCAGCTCTTCCGACCTGAATTCATAGCGAGCCTGCCATGGAACATGAAACCTGGAGCCAGAGCTTCATCTCTGCGATGACAGCCCTGTGGACCAAAGTTGCATCCTTCATTCCCGATCTCATCACCGCCCTGATCATTGTTCTGCTGGGCTTTGTCGTGGCGCGCATTGTCGACGCGGTGCTCAGCAAGGGGCTGGCCAAGCTGGGTCTGGACCGGCTTATGCGTGGGGCAGGGGTCACGCGCATGCTCAGCCGTATAGGCATTGCTTCGCCAGTCTCGGCGGTTGTGGGCAAGATCATATACTGGTTCATCGTGCTGACCTTTGTAGTGTCGGCCGCCGAGACACTGGGTCTGGCCCGAGTATCGGCCACCCTCGACGCCTTCGCACTCTATCTGCCCAAGGTGTTCGGCGCTGCGCTGATCCTGCTTGCCGGTCTGCTGCTCTCCCACCTGGTGGCCGGGGTGGTCAAGGGCACGGTGGAAAGTATTGGCGCCGATTACGCCGGTGGCATCAGCCGCCTGGTACAGTGGCTTCTGGTCATCATTACCGTGTCGCTGGCTATTGGTCAGTTGCAGATCGAGACCCAGCTGCTCAACACGGTTATCGCTATCGTCCTGGTGTCCTTCGGCGCGGCCGCAGCCCTGGCAATGGGGCTGGGTAGTCGGGAGACTGTCAGTCAGATCATCGCCGGCGTCTACCTGCGGGAACTCTATGATGTGGGCGATAGGGTCAGGGTAGGCGATATAGAAGGAGTGATCGAGGAGATAGGCACGGTGAAGACGCTGCTGCTGGACGAGGAGGGACGCTTGATTTCCGTGCCTAATCGCAGACTTACCGAGAACGCTGTTTCGCGTTGAGCACGAGACGGCCCCAGCCACACTGTGATGATGATCCCGTTTTGACCAGTTCGTCCGCAACGCGCAACCGAATCCAGCTATCTGAAATGACGGATGAAGAACTGGTAGTTCGTGCTAAGCGTGAACTTTTTCATACTACCGTTGCCTATGAGGAGTTGATGCGCCGATATCAGCGTACGCTCTTTAATGTATGCGCGCGATATCTGGGCAACGAGAGGGATGCTGATGATGTATGTCAGGAGGTGATGCTGAAGGTCCTTCATGGGCTCAAGCAGTTCGAAGGCAAGGCCAAGTTCAAGACGTGGCTATATAGTATCACCTATAACGAATGCATTACCCAGTATCGCAAAGACAAGCGGAAGAGGCGATTGTACGACGCGCTGAGCCTGGATACTCAGGAAGAAGCGCAGGAGCCGGAGCAGCCTGCAGTGGACAGCAAGGGGCTTGATCACTGGCTGGTACACGTCAATCAGGTGGACCGGGAAATACTGGTGCTTCGCTTTGTGGCAGAACTGGAGTTTCAAGAGATATCGGACATTATGAATATGGGCCTCAGTGCTACCAAGATGCGTTACAAGCGTGCCTTGGAGAAGCTGAAGAAGCATATAAGCAATCCATTTTAGTGCGAATATCTATTGATGTTATTCCGGTTCTGCTATAATGCGTCTGAAGTTTTGCGCAAACCTAACGTCCGAATGGATTTAACGGGGATTCACAGATGAAATTGAAAAATACAGTAGGTATCGTAGTAAGTGCAGCTATCGCGGGATCTGCGCTTCCGGTGATGGCTCAGAGCGCTGGCTCGGTCGAAGTTGAGGCGTTCGCCAAGCGCTACTTCACCGACAGCATGCGCAATCTGGACGACGGCACTCTGGTAGGTGGCAGCCTCGGTTATTTCCTGACCGACGACACCATGCTGAGCGCCTCCCTGGGTACTTACAAGAGCCTGGAATCCGACATCACCGGTGAAAGCATTGATGGCCGCATGGCTACTCTGGAGGCCGTTCACCATTTCGGGCAGGGCGCCATCCGTCCTTACGTTTCCGGTGGCTTCGGTCATCAGGAGCTGGACCAGCCCTTCACCAGCCAGCGTGACCGTACCACCATGGCTCTGGCCGGTGTTGGTGTGAAGAACTATCTGAACGAGAACTTCTTCGTCAAGGCCGGTCTGGACGTGCTGCATGGTCTGGATCATGGCAACACCGAATGGCAGGCCGGCGTGGGTCTGGGTCTGAACTTCGGCGGCAGCAAGCCCGCTCCGGTAGTAGCGCAGGCCGAACCGGCTCCGGCTCCCGCTCCGGCTCCGGAACCGGCTCCTGAAATGCAATCCGTACGCGTAGAGCTGGATGTCAAGTTCGACTTCGACCGCGACACCATTCGCCCCGAGTTCCGTCAGGACATCCAGAGCCTGGCCGAGTTCATGCGTACCTACCCGTCGGTCACCACCACTGTTGAAGGCCACACCGACTCCGTCGGTTCCGACGCCTACAACCAGAATCTGTCCGAGCGTCGTGCGAACTCCGTACGTCAGGCTCTGATCGACGAAGGTGTTGAAGCTTCCCGCGTTAACGCTGTGGGCTACGGTGAGTCCCGTCCGATTGCTGACAACAGCACTGACGATGGCCGCGCCATGAACCGTCGCGTAGAAGCTGAAGTAGAAACCCAGGTTGAAGTTCGTTAATCGGTTTCCACCAACAAAAAACCCGGTCATCTGACCGGGTTTTTTATACCTGAGGGGAAGCGGGACTCTGTCGGATCGGCCCGGTTAAGTCAGCCCTCGATCTGATTGACGCCGGGGAAGCGCAGGCGGAAGTCTTCCGGCATGGGTGTTACCTTGGCTGCCAGGAAGTTGTAGAACACGAAGCCGGACTTGGCCAGAGCCACCAGCTCACCACTTTCCGCCTTGGTGATGCGGAAGATGATATCGCCGCCATACTTGTTCAGGTCCATCAGGCCCACTTCAAACACCAGGGTTTCCCGAGCGAAGGCTTCACGCCGGTAGGTGGTGGCCAGATCGGTAACTATGATGCCTACATCATTGACGCTGACTTCCTCGATGCCGAATTGGTAAAGAAAGCGCGCTCTGGCTTCCGAGATCATGGAGATCATGGAGTCGTTTGCCAGATGTTTGCCTGAGTTGATATCGGTGATGCGGACGGTCAGCTGCGTAGTGAAGTAGAACTGATCTTCCGGAAATTCCAAATGTAAGCGTGCCATTTCTCTAAAAACCTGCTGCTGCATGAAGTCGAAAACCCCTGGGGCAGGGCCGCAGGTTCGACGATGAATCGCGTATTGTACGCTACCTTTGCACGGGCATGACAGCAGCTTGCCAGCGCCCATACGGAAAAGGCCACCCGAAGGTGGCCTCTCCTCAACACCGGGCCGCAGCCCTTGAACCGTCAGCTATCAGCCGAACTGGTTCATGGTGTTGTCTTTACCACCGGCTTTCAGAGCGGCTTCACCAGCAAAGTATTCCTTGTGGTTGTCGCCGATGTCGGAGCCGGCCATGTTCTGGTGCTTGACGCAGGCGATACCCTGACGGATCTCCTGACGCTGAACGCCTTTCACGTAGGCCAGCATGCCTTCCTCTGCGAAGTAGCCTTTTGCCAGGTTGTCGGTGGACAGCGCGGCAGTGTGGTAGGTCGGCAGAGTGATCAGGTGGTGGAAGATGCCGGCTTCGCGGGACGCGTCCTTCTGGAAGGTGCGGATGCGCTCGTCGGCTTCGTTGCACAGCTCGGTTCCGTCGTACTCTACGCTCATCAGGTTGTTGCGGTCGTAGGCGGAAACATCCTTGCCCTGGGCAACCCAGTCGTCGAACACCTGCTGACGGAAGTTCAGGGTCCAGTTGAAGGACGGGCTGTTGTTGTAAACCAGCTTGGCATTGGGCACCACTTCGCGGATGCGGTTAACCATGTTGGCGATCTGGCCAACGTGCGGCTTCTCGGTTTCGATCCACAGCAGGTCAGCGCCGTTCTGCAGGGAGGTGATGCAGTCCAGAACCACGCGGTCTTCACCAGTACCTTCGCGGAACTGGAACAGACCGGAGGCCAGGCGCTTGGGCTTGAGCAGCTTGCCGTTGGCCTTGATGACCACGTCGCCGTTCTCGATGTCGTCAGCGCTGGTGATGTAGTCACCGTCCAGGAAGCTGTTGTACTGGTCGCCCAGGTCGCCGGGTTCGTTGGTTACGGCGATCTGCTTGGTCAGACCGGCACCCAGGGAGTCGGTACGGGCAACGATGACGCCGTCATCAACGCCCAGTTCGAGGAAGGCGTAGCGAACAGCGTTGATCTTGGCCAGAAACTCGGCATGAGGAACGGTTACTTTACCGTCCTGGTGCCCACACTGCTTCTCGTCGGCAACCTGGTTTTCGATCTGGATGCAGCACGCGCCGGCTTCGATCATCTTCTTGGCCAGCAGGTAGGTGGCTTCGACGTTACCGAAACCGGCGTCGATGTCGGCGATGATCGGCACAACGTGGGTTTCGAAGTTGTCGATCTGATCCAGGATTTCAGCTTCCTTGGTCTTGTCGCCAGCAGCGCGGGCGTCATCCAGCGCGGTGAACAGCAGGTCCAGTTCACGGGCATCGGCCTGACGCAGGAAGGTGTACAGCTCCTCGATCAGTGCAGAGACAGCGGTCTTCTCGTGCATGGACTGGTCGGGCAGGGGACCGAACTCGGAGCGCAGTGCAGCGACCATCCAGCCGGACAGGTACAGGTAGCGCTTGCTGGTGGTCTTCAGGTGCTTTTTGATGGAGATCAGCTTCTGCTGACCAATGAAGCCGTGCCAGCAGCCCAGGGACTGGGTGTAAGCGCTGCTGTCAGCATCGTACTCGGCCATGTCCTTGCGCATGATGGCGGCGGTGTACTTCGCAATGTCCAGACCGGTCTTGAAGCGGTTCTGAATGCGCATGCGAGCGGCGTATTCCGGGTTGATTGCGCTCCAGCCGTTACCTGCGGCTTCTTTCAGTGCGGCAACAGCTTTCATTTCGTTTTGGTAAGCTGACATGGTCAATCCTTCAAAATGTGCGTTTGGTTCTGACGTTAGTCGACCCCGAACCCACAGCCTTGGCCTGGGCGCGGCACTCCGCAGTGCGTCGAAACAGTGACTGGAATTGAAGAATGACAGGAGAGAGGAGAGGGTGACGTTCAGCCCGTCGTGAGTCGGAGACACTGCCTGCGTCTGGCGCTGGCGGCGTTCTGCCTGAGTCATGCAGTCTGTTCGTTTGGTTCGCTTCCCCGTCCCTCAGGACAACTTCGTTCCAGTCGCAACCTCGTCGAACTGCCTTGTGGGCGGTAAGGACACGAATGACTCCGTAGGTTCAGGAGTTCATCCGGAGCCCGTAAGGGGCTCTGGCTAGCGGGAGCGGGGCAATAATGCGACTTAGCAGAAAAGAAGTCAATGTGTTTGTAGTGATTAATACACAACACTACAAATCTATAACAAAACTCAGTCCAGCCGTTCGACCATCAGGCGAATGCTCTGCTGCGCGGTATTGCGGGTGGTGATCCGGCGGCCGACATCCCTGCGCTGACCGCTTTCCAGGTCGTCTACACCACCTATGGTGACCCACTCGCCCAGCCGGGCGCTGACCACGGTGTCGGTACGCTGAACGTCGACAACACCGCGCCCGGCGGTGCTCTGGCGATCATGGTTGGAACTCAGATTGATGGTGGCCGTGTCTCCGTTCAAACGCACAGTGGCGTAGAAGCCCGAGGTCACGTCGTGATACTCCGTCTGCTGCATGACCTGACCGTAGATACTGGTCGTGGTGGTGGTCAGGGGGATGCTCTGACCCGTCTGGATCAATACCGGATACCCCTCGTTGGCCACTATGACCCGTACCCCGTCGTCAGCATGGCTGGTTTCGCGGCGTATGATGCGGGCCTGGTTGCCGCCCCGAGGCTGGCCCACGACGATATCCCCGGCGCCGGTGCGAATGCGCCCGTCGATCTGGTATCCCTGCTCGCTGGCGGCACCGGTGCCGGCATTGGCGACGCTGATGCGCAACCGTGTCGGCCTGCGATCGAGGTCGCTGAGCAGGGCGCGGATTTCCTGCAGACGCTCCGGCTCGGCGCGGATGATCAGCTGATTGCCGTAGGCCGAGGCCCGCTCGTCCGGATGCAGCAGCGGCTGCAGGGCCGGCAGCAGGTCCTCGGCCATGCCGTAATCGAGGGGAATGATCTCGGTCCTGGGGGCAGCATATGCGAGTGTGTTGGCCAGGACCAGGAGGGGCAGCCAGATCAGCAGAGGGAGTGCTTTCATCGCAGGGCTCTCGATATCGGGATCTGCCCCAAGTCTAGCAAGACTGCGATTATGGGGTGGGCCAGTGCAGGCACATGTCCCGGTGGGGGATGCCTGCGTCGAGATACTCCTCGGAGCAGACGCTGAAGCCGAGCCGCTGATAGAAGCCCAGGGCATGGGTCTGGGCGGACAGCGCCAGCCGCGGCAGGCCCTTGCTGCGGGCATGGGCCATGACCGCGCGCATCAGCAGCTCGCCCAACCCCTGTCCACGGGCCTTGGCAAGGAGGGCGACGCGACCAATATGACCATCCGCGAGCAGGCGGGCGGTACCGAGGGGGCGACCCTCGACGGTGAGCAGGAAGTGCGTGGCATCGGCGTCATGCGCGTCCCACTCGAGTTCCGCAGGTACCTGCTGCTCATCGACGAACACGCGCTGGCGGATGTCACGCAGCGCCGGGGTGCGCGACCATTCCACCACCTGGACAAGGGGTTCAGTCATCGTCATCCTCGTTCTCGCTGTCTTGCTCGGGGAGCAGATCCCCTTTGCCGAGCAATTGCTGCAGCAGCTCCATGGCTTCAGCGTCATCGCTCCAGGGTGCCAGCTGCTCGGCGCCCAGATAGCGCCCGTTGCAGATAAGCTGAACCAGGGGACGCAGGTGCAGGGGCAGAATGCAGTGTTCGCCACTGGCAAACAGCATCAGGTAGTCCTGCCGCTCCTGGCGCCAGGCCAGTCGCGCGCTCGGGTTGCGCACCAGCCCGTAGCCGCTGGCCAGCAGCTCGTGCAGCAGTCCCGGGTCCAGTTCCTGCGTCTGGACAAGCTCCGGGTAACGCGGTTCGGTCATGAAGCGGCCGAACCAGGTGCCCAGCGCTTCCCGGTCCTGAACCAGCCCCAGAACCAGCTGCTGCAGGCGCTCGACGGTCTGTTCGTCGATCTGCGCGGGGTCGGCGGGCAGGGACAGGTCCGCGTCACCATACCGTTGCTCGTCACTCAGATACTGGGCCAGGAAGTCGGTGAAGTGGGTCAGCACCTCGGCATGACTGGGGGCGCGGAAGCCGACCGACCAGGTCATGCATTCGTCCTCGGCTATGCCGTAATGGGCCAGCCGCGGCGGCAGGTAGAGCATGTCGCCAGGCTCGAGCACCCACTCCTGCTGCTGCTGGAAGTCGCTCAGAATGCGCAGGTCCGGATGCTCGAGCAGGGGGCTGTCGCTGTCGCACATCTGGCCGACCTTCCAGCGTCGATGACCATGGGTCTGTAACAGGAACACGTCGTAGTTGTCGAAATGCGGGCCGACGCTGCCGCCCGGAGCGGCGAAACTGATCATCAGATCATCGATCCGCCAGCTGGGTAGAAAGCGGAACTGATCGAGGAGCTCCGCAACCTCCGGCACGAACTGGTCAACGGCCTGCACCAGCAATGTCCAGTCCCGTGCCGGCAGGTCGCGGTAGCTGTCCTCGGTGAAAGGACCACGGCGCAGCTCCCAGGGCGTAGCGCCATGCTCGAGTACGATCCGCGACTCGACTTCCTCCTCCAGGGACAGGCCGGCCAGCTCGTCTGCGGACAGCGGGCTCTCGAACCCGGGAAAGGCCTGGCGGATGAGCAGAGGCTTCTTCTGCCAGTAATCGCGAAGAAACTCTTCAGCGGACATGCCGCCGGGCAGGGTGGATGCGGAAAGGGTCATGACGGTGCCTCGCGGAGCGCTGGAGCGGGTGGAGTGGCGATGGGGGCTTGCTCAGGGTTGCTGCCCGGTCCTGGACCGGGCAGCGCGGCAGCTCAGATCCGACGTGCCTGTGCGGCGGCATTGCCGATGTAGCTGGCCGGGGTCAATGCCTTGAGTTCGCGCTTGGCCTCCTGCGGAATCTCCAGACTGTCGACAAAGGCCTGCATGGCTTCCGGGGTGATGCCCTTGCCCCGGGTCAGCTCCTTGAGTTTCTCATAGGCCTCGGGCACGGCATAGCGACGCATGACCGTCTGCACGGGTTCGGCGAGTACTTCCCAGCTGTTGTTCAGGTCTTCAGCAATTCGTTGAATATTCACTTCCAACTTGCTGATTCCCTTGAGAGTTGACTCGTAGGCTATAACCCCGTGAGCGAAGCCGACGCCCAGATTGCGCAGCACGGTGGAGTCGGTCAGGTCACGCTGCCAGCGGGAGATCGGCAGCTTGCTCGCGAGGTGCTGAAGGATGGCATTGGCAATCCCCAGGTTGCCCTCGGAGTTCTCGAAATCGATCGGATTGACCTTGTGCGGCATGGTGGAGGAGCCGATCTCGCCAGCCACGGTCTTCTGCTTGAAGTAGCCCAGGGAGATGTAACCCCAGACATCTCGGTCGAAATCAATGAGGATGGTGTTGAAGCGCGCCACCGCGTCGAAGAGCTCGGCGATGTAATCATGCGGCTCGATCTGGGTGGTGTAGGGGTTGAAGGTCAGCCCCAGTGTGTCCTCGATGAAGCTGCGGGCATTGGCCTCCCAGTCCACCTGAGGGTAGGCGGACAGGTGGGCGTTATAGTTGCCGACGGCACCATTGATTTTGCCCAGCAGCGGTACGGCCTCGATCTGGGCGATCTGGCGCTCCAGTCGATACACCACGTTGGCCATCTCCTTGCCCAGTGTGGTCGGGGAAGCCGGTTGGCCGTGGGTACGGGACAGCATGGGAATATCAGCAAACTGTACGGCCAGATTGCGGATCTCGTCGGCAATCCGGCGCATCATTGGCAGTACCACTTCGTCACGCCCGGCGCGCAGCATGAGGGCATGGGACAGGTTGTTGATGTCCTCGGAGGTGCAGGCGAAGTGGATGAACTCGGCGACGGCATCCAGTTCGGGCAGGGCCTTGGCCTCTTCCTTCAGCAGATACTCCACCGCCTTGACGTCATGGTTGGTGGTGCGTTCGATCTCCTTGATGCGCTCGGCATGACTCAGCTGGAAGTTGTCTACCAGACTGTTGAGCAGGGCATTGGCCTCGGCGGAGAAAGGCTTGATCTCGGGGATGCCGGGATGGGCAGCCAGACACTGCAGCCAACGCACCTCAACCTGTACGCGGAAGCGGAGCAGACCATATTCACTGAAGATACTGCGCAGGGAGGCAGTCTTGCTGCCGTAACGGCCATCAACGGGAGATACGGCAGTCAGGGAGGACAGTTGCATGAAGGATCTCATCTATAGGGCTGGCAGAAAGGCGCAAATTATACATCATCCGCGCTATTCCTTCAGCCGTTGAGAATCGTTCTGACCGCCTCCAGCAGCTTGCGGCGTGACAGCAGCAGCTGCCAGCGGTGACCGCCCAGCTGTCGCCACAGGCGGGCCGAGCGAATCCCGGCCAGCAACAGGGCCCGAATGCGGTTGGCGATGTCCGGCTGCTGGAGGTGGCGCATGTCGCCATGCACCTGAATACGCAGGCGCAGGGTGCTCAGGGTATCCTGATAGGCACCGCCCAGCGCGGCCATCACGTTATCGTGCAGCAGGCCGAAATGGCTTACCTGATTTTCCACCTGCTGCAGACGCCGCCCCAACACCTCCAGCATGTCGGGACGCTTATCCAGCTGGCGTTCCAGTGCGATCAGGTTCATGGCGTAACGCAGGGCATCGCGTTGCAGGGCAGCGGTATCGCGCTCGAGCATGGCTTCCAGGGCCTGCAGGCCGCCACGGATCTGATGGTGGGAGCCACCATACACATCCAGCGTAGTGGCAGGGGAGCGCTCCAGAATGCTCTGCACCAGGCAGGCCGCGGGCCCCTCTGCGTACTGGCCGCTGCGGGCCAGCTTGTCTACCTGGATGGCAGCCTCGAAGATGCCGCCAAGAGCCAGTGCCTGCTCTTCGTACCCGGTCATGCCTGGGCCTCGCTGAATGCCGGAATGGCGGTCTCGATGACGCCACCGCCGAGACACACCTCGCCCTGATAGAAGACGATGGATTGACCCGGTGTCACCGCTCGCTGAGGCTCATCGAAGCGAATCAGCCAGCCGCCTTCGGCCGGTTCCAGTGTGCAGTCCTGGTCCGGCTGGCGATAGCGGACCTTGGCTGTGAGGCGCAGGGGCTCCTGTATGTCCATGGGGTTGACCCAATAGATGAGCGAGCACTCGAGTGCACTGGAAAACAGCCAGGGGTGATCATTACCCTGGCCGACCACCAGTACGTTGCGGTCCAGATCCTTGCGCAGCACGTACCAGGGGTCATCGCTGGCCCCCTGCAGGCCGCCGATGCCCAGCCCCTGGCGCTGACCTATGGTGTGGTACATCAGGCCGTGATGGCGGCCGATGACCTTGCCGTCGGTGGTCTGGATCTCGCCGGGCTGGGCGGGCAGATAGCGTTTGAGAAAGTCGCTGAAGCGACGCTCCCCGATGAAGCAGATGCCGGTCGAATCCTTCTTGCGTGCGGTCGCCAGCTCGTACCTTTCCGCGATGCGCCGCACCTCGGGTTTTTCCAGCTCGCCCACAGGAAACAGGGTGCGTGCAAGTTGCTCCCCGCCCACGGCGTGCAGGAAGTAGCTCTGGTCCTTGTTGGTATCGACCCCGCGCAGCAGCAGCGACTGGCCATCGCGATCCGCACGGCGGGCATAGTGGCCGGTCGCGATGAGATCGGCGCCCAGCGACAGGGCGTACTCGAGGAAGGCCTTGAACTTGATTTCCCGGTTGCACAGGATATCCGGGTTGGGCGTGCGTCCGGCCTGGTACTCCTCCAGGAAATGCTCGAACACGTTGTCCCAGTATTCCGCAGCGAAGTTGGCGGTATGCAGCTTGATGCCCAGCTTGTCGCTCACTGCCTGGGCATCGGCCAGGTCTTCCTTGGCGGTGCAGTATTCGGTGCCGTCATCCTCGTCCCAGTTCTTCATGAACAACCCCTCCACCTGATATCCCTGCTCCAGCAGCAGGGCAGCGGAAACGGAGGAGTCGACACCGCCGGACATGCCGACGATGACCCGGGTATCAGCGGGGGGCTTGGCTTGTGTATTCATGTCAGCGGATCAGATCCAGTGGGTAACGCGGCCGGTTCAGATAGTCCAGTATGCACTGCAGCACCAGGGGGCTGCGCAGTCGTGATTCGCGGGCGCGGATTTCCTCGAGGGTCAGCCAGTGGGCTGCGAGAATGCCGTCATCCAGCGGCAGTTCGGGCTGATGCTCCAGGGCATCGGCCGAGAAACAGGTGCGCTGATAGGTTTCGCCATTGGCGCCCCGGAACAGATAGATGCCGGTAACGCCGGTGAGTTCGACGGTCCAGGCGGTCTCTTCAAGGGTTTCGCGCAGAGCAGCCTGCATTAGACTTTCGTCTGCCTCCAGGTGCCCGGCGGGCTGGTTGAAAACCACTGAATTGCCGCTGATCTCCTCAACCATGAGGAACCGTCCTTGCCGCTCTACAATGGTGGCAACGGTAACGTGGGGTAGAAAACGCATGCATGACTCCCGATTAAGGGCGATAGGGTAACGCAAACAGCGTCAGTGGTGAAATCTTCCGGCATCATCTATATGCCTATTGGATTTGCCGAGAAAACCAGCCAAGATGCTGTATGCGGCGCTTGTAGCGAGAAATGTAGTCGCACTACATTCTTTGAGTTCGCGCCATGGCCAATTCCCTGAAACAGACGTATTATCGAGGTCGCCACTATAAAGTGCGTGACTTTATGTAGGAAAACTACAACAATACGGCCCCACCAGTGCCGTATTCTTACGACCCGGAACAAGCCTCCGGGTTCTTCATTGACAACGACAACGGAGTCACAAATGGGATACCAAAAGATCCAGGTGCCGGCCAGCGGCGACAAAATTACCGTTAATGCCGACCTTTCCCTGAACGTTCCTGACAACCCGATCATTCCCTTCATCGAAGGTGATGGTATCGGTGTCGATATTTCTCCCGTCATGATGAAAGTCGTCGACGCTGCCGTTGAGAAGTCCTACGGTGGCAAGCGCAAGATTTCCTGGATGGAAGTCTACGCCGGCGAGAAAGCCACTCAGGTTTACGATCAGGACACCTGGCTCCCGGAAGAAACCCTGGAAGCTGTGAAGGACTACGTTGTCTCCATCAAGGGCCCCCTGACCACGCCGGTGGGCGGCGGTATCCGTTCGCTGAACGTGGCGCTGCGTCAACAGCTGGACCTCTATGTCTGTCAGCGTCCGGTCCGCTGGTTCACCGGCGTCCCCAGCCCTGTGAAGAACCCCGGCGACGTGGACATGGTCATCTTCCGCGAGAACTCCGAAGACATCTACGCCGGTGTCGAGTGGAAGGCAGGCTCCCCTGAAGCCGAGAAGGTGATCAAGTTCCTGACCGAGGAAATGGGCGTCACCAAGATCCGCTTTACCGAAGGTTGCGGTATCGGCATCAAGCCGGTATCCGAGCAGGGCACCAAGCGCCTGATGCGCAAGGCACTGCAGTATGCGGTAGACAACGACCGCAGCTCGGTGACCATCGTGCACAAGGGCAACATCATGAAGTTCACCGAAGGTGCCTTCAAGGAGTGGGGCTACGAAGTGGCTCGCGACGAGTTCGGTGCCGAGCTGCTGGACGGCGGCCCGTGGATGCAGTTCAAGAATCCCAACACCGGCAAGAACATCATTGTCAAGGACGCCATTGCTGACGCCATGCTGCAGCAGATCCTGCTGCGTCCGGCCGAGTACGATGTGATCGCCACCCTGAACCTCAATGGTGACTACCTGTCCGACGCCCTGGCTGCCGAAGTAGGTGGTATCGGTATTGCTCCCGGTGCCAACCTGTCCGACTCGGTTGCCATGTTCGAAGCCACCCACGGTACCGCACCCAAGTACGCCGGTCAGGACAAGGTGAACCCCGGTTCCCTGATTCTGTCCGCCGAGATGATGCTGCGTCACATGGGTTGGGTGGAAGCCGCCGACCTGATCATCAAGGGTGTGGAAGGCGCCATCGCCAACAAGACCGTTACCTACGACTTCGAGCGCCTGATGGACGGTGCCAAGCTGCGCAAGTGCTCCGAGTTCGGTGACGATGTGATTGCTGCAATGTAAGCATCTGCCTTACCGACTGCAGAACGACACAAGCCGGCATTTGCCGGCTTGTGTGTATCTGGAGTGCCCGTTACAGCAGGAGGAGCGGGCGGTTGTGGTTACTCGGCAGTTGCCAGATCGCTGGCGGGGGCTTCCGATCTGCGTACCGGCTCACCCAACGCCTGGATGTTGACGGCATGCAGACCCTTGGGGCCCTGAATGATCTCGAACTGCACAGGCTGTCCGGCCTTGAGCGTGCGATATCCATCCATCTGGATGGCAGAATAATGGGCGAAGAGGTCTTCGTTACGTCCTTCCGCGACGACGAAGCCATACCCCTTGGCATTATTGAACCATTTGACCTTGCCGATCTCCATGCTGCATTCCTCTGCTGTCCCCAAACATAACCAACGCCCGATACACTTAAGCGTATACAGGGCACGCCTGTTACACTTTTTAACAGTGGATCATTTTAAGTCAAGTTGGGTGCTGGCAAGCTGTGTACCAGCGCACATTTTGCCTGTAGCCTGATGCATACTTCACTCATGAACCTGCCGCGCACAGCGCAACGGTGGGGTTTTCATGGCCTCAAACCGACACACAAGATCTATGCAACGATGGAAATTCAACTAACCTTTATGCAGATGCCGGGTCAACCGGAGCATGAGGACCAGGGTGATCTGGCTGTCCAGACCGGAAAGCCCGAACTCAAGCCGCCGCCACGCTATCAGGTGGTCATGCTGAATGACGATTACACACCGATGGATTTCGTGGTGGAGGTACTCGAAGTTTTTTTCTCTCTGGACCGCGAATCGGCTACACGAGTGATGCTTCAGGTCCATACTGAAGGTAAAGCAGTCTGTGGTGTGTACTCCAAGGATGTGGCGGAAACCAAGGCGGCTCAAGTGAATGAATACGCCCGGGAATGTCAGCACCCGCTTATGTGTCAGATTGAACGGGAAGCCTAGACGAACAATGTCGCTTGATGATGGGGGCGCATATGCTTAACAGAGACCTTGAGATTACCCTGAACCTGGCGTTCAAGGAGGCTCGCAGCAAACGGCATGAGTTCATGACCGTCGAGCACCTGTTGCTTGCGTTGCTGGACAACCAGGCGGCCGTGGCGGTCCTGCGCGCCTGCGGTGCTGATCTGGAACGCCTGCGCCGTGAGCTGTCCGAATTCATCGATTCGACAACGCCCCTGATCCCGAGCCAGGACAGCGAACGTGAAACCCAGCCGACACTCGGCTTCCAGCGGGTGCTGCAGCGAGCGGTGTTCCATGTGCAGAGCTCCGGCAAGAGCGAAGTCAACGGCGCCAACGTACTCGCGGCCATTTTCAGTGAGCAGGAAAGCCAGGCGGTCTTCTTCCTCAAGCAGCAGCACATCGCCCGTATCGACGTGGTCAATTTCATCTCCCACGGTATTTCCAAGGTGGCGGATGACAGCGAAAGTGTGCAGATGGATTCCGAGAATCTTGACGAGGAGGCCGGCGAAGCCGTCAGCTCCAGCAATCCGCTGGACGCCTATGCCACCAACCTCAACGAGCAGGCGCGTCTCGGCCGCATCGACCCTCTGGTAGGGCGCGCCGACGAAGTCGAACGGGTGGCGCAGATCCTGGTGCGCCGGCGCAAGAACAACCCGCTGCTGGTGGGTGAGGCTGGTGTCGGCAAGACAGCCATTGCCGAAGGTCTGGCCAAGCGTATCGTGGATGGCGAGGTACCCGACGTACTGACCCAGGCCGTGGTGTACTCGCTGGATCTCGGCGCACTGCTGGCCGGTACCAAGTACCGCGGGGACTTCGAGAAGCGCTTCAAGGCGCTGCTCAAGGCGCTGAAGAAGCGTCCGCAGGCGATCCTGTTCATCGACGAAATCCATACCATCATTGGCGCCGGCGCGGCTTCCGGCGGTGTCATGGATGCGTCCAACCTGCTCAAGCCGCTGCTGTCCTCGGGTGAGATCCGCTGCATAGGGTCCACCACCTTTCAGGAGTTCCGCGGCATTTTCGAGAAGGATCGTGCACTGGCACGCCGCTTCCAGAAGGTGGATGTGGTCGAGCCCTCGGTCAGCGACACCATCCAGATTCTCAAGGGGCTTCGCAGCCGCTTCGAAGAACATCATGGTATCCGCTACACCGACGAGTCACTGAAAGCGGCTGCGGAGCTGGCCGACCGCTACATCAATGACCGGCACATGCCGGACAAGGCCATAGATGTGATCGACGAAGCCGGCGCCTATCAGCGCCTGCGACCGGCGGAAGACCGCCCCGAGCGCATTGATGTCGCCGAGGTGGAGGCCATAGTGGCCAAGATCGCGCGGATTCCGCCCAAGCATGTGTCGACCAGCGACAAGCAGTTGCTGAAAAATCTTGAGCGGGATCTGAAACTGGTCGTCTTCGGCCAGGATCAGGCCATCGAGGCCCTGAGTACGGCGATCAAGCTGTCCCGTGCCGGTCTGAAGTCGCCGGACAAGCCGGTCGGCTCCTTCCTGTTCGCCGGTCCCACCGGGGTAGGCAAGACCGAGGTCACCCGGCAGCTGGCCAAGAGCCTGGGCGTGGAGCTGGTGCGTTTTGACATGTCCGAATACATGGAGCGCCATACGGTGTCACGCCTCATCGGCGCACCGCCGGGATACGTGGGCTTCGATCAGGGCGGCCTGTTGACCGAGGCGCTGAACAAGACGCCCCATTGCGTGCTGCTGCTTGACGAGATCGAAAAGGCGCACCCTGAGGTCTTCAACCTGCTGCTGCAGGTGATGGACCATGGCACCCTGACCGACAACAACGGGCGCAAGGCGGATTTCCGCAACGCGATCATAGTGCTCACGACCAACGCCGGGGCGGAATCCATGGCCCGTGCGTCCATCGGGTTCACCACCCAGGACCACAGTACTGATGCCATGGAAGTGATCAAGAAAACCTTTACTCCGGAATTCCGCAACCGTCTGGATGCCATCATCCAGTTCGGCCGCCTGACCCACGACAGCGTCAAGTCGGTGGTGGACAAGTTCCTCACCGAGCTGCAGGCCCAGCTGGAAGACAAGCATGTACTGCTGGATGTGGACGATGCAGCACGCAACTGGCTGGTCGAACACGGTTACGACCCGCTGATGGGGGCTCGGCCGATGGCGCGGCTGATCCAGGACAAGATCAAGCGTCCGCTTGCGGAGCAGATCCTGTTCGGCGATCTGGCCGATCACGGCGGCACTGTGCACGTCACCCTGCGCGACGGGGAGCTGGTTCTGGACGTACCCGAGGAGGAAATGGCCTGACCAGGGCCACGGGAGCCTGACGCCGGCAAGTGGCGTCAGGCTTCTCGGTCAGAGGCTGAACCTGGCCCAGACCGGGGCGTGATCCGATGGCTTTTCCATGCTCCTGA
The DNA here is from genome assembly GCF_900115905.1 of Halopseudomonas formosensis. Taxonomy (GTDB): domain Bacteria; phylum Pseudomonadota; class Gammaproteobacteria; order Pseudomonadales; family Pseudomonadaceae; genus Halopseudomonas; species Halopseudomonas formosensis. Next base: position 102,761 of record NZ_FOYD01000009.1, on the reverse strand, counting down.
TCCCGTAGTCGATGCCAGTGTCGATGCAGTGTTCGATAAGCCCCTTGCTGGCCATGACCAGGTCGATCCGCAGTCCGCGCTTGGGGTCATCCTCGAACCCGCGACTGCGGTAGTCGAACCAGCTGAAACGATCATTCACTGTGGGATTCTTATGCCGGAAGGTATCCACCAGCCCCCAGTCCTTGAGTCTTTGCAGCCACTCCCGTTCCTCCGGCAGAAAGCTGCACTTTCCAGTACGCAACCAGCGCCTGGCATTGGCCTCACCGATGCCGATGTCGCAGTCCTCTGGCGAGATGTTCAGATCACCCATTACCACGATGCGCTGGGCGGGATCGAAATTCTGCTCCAAATGGGCCTGCAGGTCTGCATAGAATCGGGTCTTGGCGGGGAACTTGATCGGGTGGTCCCGGCTCTCGCCCTGGGGGAAATATCCATTGAACACGATCAGTGGCTGGCCATCGGCACAGGGCAGGGCGGCGCTGATCATCCGGCACTGTGCGTCCTCGCCGTCATTCGGAAAGCCCTTGCGTACCCACAGGGGTTCATCACGGGTCAGCAACGCAACGCCGTAATGGCCTTTCTGGCCATGATAATGCACGTGATAGCCCAGCTCCTGCACCGCCTCGAGGGGAAACTGCTGATCATCCACCTTGGTTTCCTGCAGCCCGATCACGGCGGGCGCATGCTGATTGACCAGCTCCTGCAGCTGATGAGGTCTGGCGCGCAAGCCATTGATGTTGAACGAAACTATTTTCATGTAAATCCCATTGAAAAGACGCGGAAAGGGCAAATAGGGGATCGGCCCTTCAGATTATGCATGGTAGCATTCCCGCAAGCGTCGTTGATGTGTTCCCGGCCATGGCCACCATCGACCTGCTGCCACCCTTGATCGGATTGAATCATGGCCCGTTTACTTGCACTGCTGGTACTACTGTTTTTTACCGCCGGGATCAGGGCGGAGCTGGAAGTAGTGATACAGCCGCGCAATGACGCTGCAAAGCAGAACATAGAAGCCTACATCGGCCCCATTTCGGCAGACAGCCGGCAGGCCATGTGGCGCATGGCGCGGGCCAGTCGGGAGCAGGCGCTCAGTGCATTGCAGGCCCTTGGGTACTACCACGCACGGGTCCGCCCTCGGGTGACAGGTACCGATGCCAAACCGGTGCTGCGTCTGGATGTGTCTTTGCAGGAGCCGGTTCGACTGGATGAGGTGACCCTGGAGGTAAGCGGCGAGGGTGCGGAGGAGGACTTCTTCCGGCTACCACGCAGTCGCCACCTGCGTCCCGGTGCGCAACTCCATCACGGCCATTACGAAGACACCAAATCCCTGCTGGAAAACCAGGCGCTGCGCTACGGTTATTTTTCCGGGCGCTTTCTGGATAACCGCATGCTGATCGATGTCGAGCAGCGCATGGCAGATATCATCCTGCGCTATGACACCGGCCCTCGCTTTCACCTGGGTGCGGTCAGTTTTTCCGACACCCCCTTCGACGAAGACCTGTTGCAGCGTATGGTGCCGTTCCAACCCGGGGTGCCCTACGATGCCGACCTCATTGCCAAGCTCAACCGGGAGTTGCTGGCCAGCGGCTACTTCGATGCGGTGCAGGTATCGGCGCCCGCCAGCGAGGCCCAGGATCTGCAGATACCGGTGCAGGTCACCCTGAACGCCCGCAAGCGCCACTCGCTGGGTTTCGGCGGGGGCTTTTCCACCGACGTGGGCCCCCGTGCCAGAGCCGAGTGGACACAGCATTGGCTCAATTCCCGTGGCCACAGCCGGGGAGCGGAGATGGAGCTGTCCGAGCCCCGACAGAAACTCTCGAGCTGGTATCAGATTCCGCTTACGCCGCCGCAGTCCAGTCACCTGCGTTTCTTCACCGGCTGGCAGCGGGAAAACATCGACGATACCGACAGTCAGAGCATGGTGCTGGGTGCACTGCTCCAGCGGCGTCTGGCCAACGGCTGGGATCGCAGCATAGGCCTGCGCCTGGAACAGGAGCGCTACTCCCTGGGTGCGGATTCGGGGCGCAGTACTCTGCTGATTCCAAGTCTGGGCTTCCAGCGCACCGTCAGCGACAACACGATGGACCCCTCCAGAGGTTACAGCCTGCTGATGGACTTGCAGGGCGCCAAGGCGGGGGTGCTTTCGGATATCGATTTCATCCGACTCCACCTGGGCGCCCGGGGACTGTATACGTTGCATGAACGGCATCGGTTCCTGGGGCGTCTGCAGGCTGGGGGCATCGCCAGCAACGGATTCGCCAGTGTGCCGGCATCGCTGCGCTTCTTCGCCGGTGGTGACCAGAGCGTGCGTGGCTATGACTACCGGACGCTGTCGCCGACTGACGAGACTGGCGACCGGGTTGGTGGCCGTTTCATGCTCGCCGGCAGTCTCGAATACCAATACGAATTCATCCCCAAATGGCGTGCTGCGACCTTTGTGGACCACGGTAACGCCATGGACAGCTGGACCGACCCGATGAAGACCAGCGCGGGCGTCGGCATTCGCTGGGTGTCGCCGGTAGGGCCGATTCGTCTTGATCTGGCCCAGTCGATCAGCGACCCGGATGAGGGCTTTCGCATTCACTTTTCCATGGGGGCTGAGTTGTGAGTCGGTTTCTGCTCAGGGCCCTGTTGCGTGGCCTGCTGATATTGCTTGTCCTGTGCGTATTGCTGCTCACCATGCTTGCGGGGCTGTTGGGAAGCGAAGCGGGCAACCGCTGGCTGCTGCAGCAGGCAGAACGACTGGAACCGCGTCTCCAGCTGGAGTTCGAAGGAGGGCGGCTGTGGCAGGGCTGGGCTTTTTCGCGGATTCTCTGGCATGACCAGACCCTGCGGGTGGAAGTGGAGCAGGCCCAACTGAACTGGTCACCGGGGTGTCTCGGAGGCAGGCGGCTGTGTATCGAACTGCTGGCCGCCGAGCGCGTTCAGGTATTCACCGAGCCCGATGACAGTGAGGACGAGCCCCGTCGGGACATCGATCTGCCCGATATCCGGCTGCCGCTGGGTATTCACCTGCATGAGGCGCGCCTCGGCAGGCTGGAACTCAATGGCGCGCCGGCGATGCTGCAGGATGTGCAGCTGCAGGCACAGGCCAGCGGCGATAACCTGCACATCACTCGCTTCAGTGGTCAGGGTATGGACATGGCCTGGCAACTGGATGGGGACGTACGCATGAGCGGGGATTGGCCACTGCTGATTCTCGCTGATATTCAACTGCCTCCGATCGATGGTCGCCCCTGGGCGCTACAGACTCGGCTGGGAGGCAGTGCCGCAAATCTCGAACTGGAATCGCGCAGCAGCGGGTATCTGGACGGTCAGCTTACCGCCCAGGTGCAGCCCCTGCGCGCGGAGCTGCCGCTGCAGGCACGCTGGCGGGGGAGTGCCTTCCTCGCAACGCAGTCGCTTCCGGAAACCCTGACCCTGCATGATCTCGAACTGGACCTGGAGGGTGATCTGGACCAGGGCATCGGGGTGGCCGCGCGCAGCCGGCTGGAGGGCGAGGGCGGTGATGTGGATCTGCAGCTGAGTGGGCAGCTCACCACCAGCGAGTTCAGTGGCGTTGAGCTGCAACTGAACGTGACAGACGAACCTGCTCGCCTGCTGCACCTCAACGGCCGGTTCGGCTGGGAAGACCAGCTGAGCGCCGATGCCGAGCTGCAGATGCTGCAGTTTCCCTGGCAATGGCTGTATCCGCAGTCGCTCGGCGACCTGCAGGTGAACCAGCTTAATGCCCAGGCGCATCTGCGGGGTGAGCGTATCGAGTCCAATCTGCAGGCCGGGCTCAGTGGGGCCGGCGGCCAGACTGCGGATTTGAGCCTTTCCCTGAGTGGTACGGCGCGCCAGCTCGATATCAATCCACTGACGCTGACCACCTCGGGCGGCAGCCTCACAGGCGCAGCCACTGTTGGAATGGAAGAGGCGATAACCTGGCAGGCTGACCTGCACCTGGACGGATTGAACCCGCAGTTGTTCGTCAGCCAGTTGCCAGGCTCCCTGAGCGGGCCTGTCACCAGTACAGGTCGCTTGCACAATGGACAGCTGGAGCTGGACGCGGACTGGAATATCGGCGGCACCCTGCGGCGCCAGCCCTTGAGCCTGCAGGGTGCGGTGGGCGCCAGAGATGAACAGTGGCAGTTGCGCGAGCTGAATCTGCAGCAGGGTGAGAATCGGATCAGCGGAGCCGGGCAGTGGGGGCAGACGGTGTCCGGTGCGCTGGACCTGCAGCTGCCCGCCCTGCATACCCTGTGGCCTGGCCTTGGAGGACATCTCGCCGGCCGGATTCAGGCATCCGGAGCGGCAGCGTCGCCGAAAATCAGCATGGACATCAAGGGGCAGCGTCTGGCCTTCGATGCCTTTGCCATGGCCAACCTTGATCTGGCCGGTACGGTCACCCTCGACGAGCAGTTGCCCGGCAGTCTGAACCTGACAGCGGCGCGCCTGCGTAATGGCGATACCCGCCTGGGGGATCTGAGTCTCTCGATCGATGGAAACAAGGCCTCCCACTATCTGGCAGCAGACCTTCAGGGCGGTGTGCTTGAGCTGGATGCCAGGCTGTCGGGCCGGCTCGGTGACGACGCCTGGCGCGGGTCTGTGGCAAGCGGCAATATAGCCGCCGATGACATGCTCTGGCAGTTGCAGGATCCGGCGAGCATCGCCTATCGGATGCATGATGGGGATCTGCGGCTTGGCGCCCATTGCTGGGCCCATCTGGACAGTCAACTATGCTTCAGCGGCGAGCAGCAGCTGCTACCCGACAGGCAGCTGAACCTGCAGCTGGAAAATTTCCCGCTGGCTTCCCTGCAGCCCTGGTTACCCGAGGATTTTGACTGGCAGGGCCGGCTGGATGCGGCAGCTCGATTGCAGCAGCGCAGCGGCGCAGCACCGGTCGGCACGGTACACCTGAGCAGCCATCAGGGTGAGATCCGCGTCAGCAATCCGGATCAGGAGTTGCAGCTGCCCTATGACACCCTGGAGTTCACCGCCGAATTGGACCAACGCCGGGCTGAAACGCGCCTGCAGCTGCTCAGCAGCGGGCTCGGCAACCTGAACGTCCAGGCCAGTATCAGCGACCCCGGCGGTGCTCAGACGCTCGTCGGTCAATTCATGCTGGACAACGTCCAACTGGATATTTTGCGGCCTTTCCTGCCCCAGGTGGAAACCCTCAGTGGTGACCTGATCGGCAATGGAAGCCTGAGCGGCACGCTGAAGGAGCCGTTGGTGCAGGGTCAGGTACAGCTGCGTGATGGCCAGGTCAGCGGACCGGATCTGCCGGTCAGTTTCGAGCAGCTGGAAATGCTTGTCGCCATTACCGGTCAGCAGGCGTCCATCGATGGCCGCTGGAACAGCGGAGCGGGGCAGGGCAGGCTTGCCGGGACTGCCGCCTGGGCCCCGGCTATGCATGTGGACCTCAAACTGTATGGCGAGAATCTTCCCATTCGCGTGGCTCCCTATGCCGACCTGCTGACCAGTCCGGACCTGCACATCGGACTACAGGACAACAATCTCAATATCACCGGCGACATCGCGGTACCTGAAGGGGAAATCACGGTGCGAGAACTGCCGCCGGCGGCGGTTCGCGTATCTCCGGATGCGGAAATCGTTGGCGCCGAACCCGAAATGGAGCAGGACGCACCGCTGGGCATCACCGCCAATGTCCGCCTGCTGGTCGGCGATCAGCTGCACTTCAGCGGTTTCGGCCTTACCGGGCGGCTCAGCGGGCTGCTGCAGGTTCGGGAGAACCTGACGGCCACGGGCGATCTGAATATTCTGGATGGACGCTTCCGTGGTTATGGCCAGCGACTGGAGCTGCGCCGTGCGCAGATCCTGTTTGCCGGTCCGCTGAGCAAGCCCTATCTGGACATCGAAGCAATACGCCGAGTCGATGATGTCATCGCCGGACTGCGTCTGACCGGACAGGCCGAGGCACCTGTGTCTGAAGTGTTCTCCGAACCCGCCATGGCCCAGGAACAGGCGCTGGCCTATCTGATCCTCGGACGGCCGCTTGGTGCCGATACCGGGGACAGCAACCTGCTTGGACAGGCTGCCCTGGCGCTCGGGATGGCAGGCAGCACGCCGATCGCCAAGAACATCGCCAGCTCACTGGGCATTGATGACTTTCAGCTGGATACAGAGGGAAGCGGCCTGACCACCAGCGTGGTTGCCACCGGCTATATCACCGAAAAACTGAGTTTGCGCTACGGAGTTGGCGTTTTTGAACAGGCAAATCGGCTGGCACTGCGTTACGATCTGACCAAACGATTATATCTGGAAGCAGTGGGTGGCTTGGCCAGCTCACTGGACTTCTTCTACCGCATCGATTTCTGATGCACTTGCGAGCTATAGGAGCTAGAGAATGGCAACTGTTACACTGCGCGGTAATCCGATCAGCATCGGTGGCACTTTCCCCTCGGTTGGCGATCAGGCACCTGCCTTCAGCCTGGTACGCCAGGACCTGTCGGATGCCAGCCTGTCGTCCTTCGCCGGCAAGCGCAAGATCCTGAACATCTTCCCCAGCGTCGATACGCCCACCTGTGCCACCTCCGTACGTACCTTCAACAGCAAGGCCAGCAATCTGCCCAATACCGTAGTTCTGTGCATTTCTGCTGACCTGCCTTTTGCTCAGGCCCGTTTCTGCGCTGCAGAAGGCCTGGAGAACGTGATAAACCTGTCCACACTGCGCGGCAGCGAATTCATCCGCAACTACGGCGTCGCCATCGAAAACGGTCCCATGGCCGGCCTGACTGCTCGTGCGGTGGTAGTGCTGGACGAGAACGACAAGGTACTGCACAGCGAGCTGGTATCCGAAATCGGCAACGAGCCCGACTACGACAAGGCGCTCGCAGCCCTCAGCTGATTGCGTGAACCGAGGGGACATTGATGTTCCCTCGGTGTGCAAAATTGATAATGGATGAAAGCAGATATGACGAGGAGCGCGTTTGTAGTAGGCGCAACAAAACCAGCATAGGCTGATAATAACGAATACAGTAGTTCGCATAAGGTATAAACAGTGCAGTTAAAGCATCTGCCGTAACCGATTGATTATTAAAGAATAATTGATCAGCTGTCACTGCCATAATTACCCCTGCCACCGCTCCCCACTTTGCCCAGATCCGGGCGTTCTCAGGGTTCTTCGCGATATCGCAAGCAGCCACAATCAATGCCGGGTTCACGCTGATAAGATCAGCCAAGGCGACAATGTTGTCCGTCTTCATGGTCCCTTTTGACCGGCAAAGGCTTATCGCCGATCGGGTCATATTCAATCGCTTAGCGGTCTGGTAATCGCTGCCTGTGATTTCTGCTGCCTGGTCTAAGTAGTCGCTGAGTGTCTTCATTTCCTGCCTCCTGAAGGCTTTGGAGTCAAGTTTAGGTCAACGTTAATTTTTCTGCGACGTTAAGCAAAACTTGACATCCATTCTCCGCCTGACTATAACGCCCATGTCAATTAATTTTTAACGTCATGGTGAACGTCATGGCTCGGAGTGAACATCAGCTGTCCTTCGAATTTGAAGAGCTCTGTGATGCTACAGGCCTCCCGGTCTCTGTCCCTGCCAGTTATCGGTCTATGCGTCTGATGCTGACGGATTCCCGCTTTATTGAGTATCGCAATCACCCGGACCACCGCGATGCCTGGAACATAGGAATGGCTCGTCTTCATGACCTTGGTGGGATGGCTGCGGCATGGTGACTTCAATTCGCTTCCGTATCTGGTTCCGCACTCTTCGCTTCTTTGCTTACAACTGGGTGTTCCCGTTTTTTCTTGGACTGGCCACGTCTCTCGTCTTCCAGGCACAGCTCATTCATGAGGTTGCTCTGGCTTTTAATGCTGCGCTGTCGGATGCAAATCTGAGTGGCGGTCCCTGTAACACCGCCACTTTGTCCCCACGTGGGGAATTTCCGGGTAAATCGTCATGCTGATTGACTGGGTAACTTGCCGGGTGCCGATCCAGTTCCTGACGGATCAGGCCCGCGAAAAAGCGTTGACGCTGGGCGACCGCATCCAGCGTTACTGCCCGCTCACCGGTGACGTTCGTTATGAATCTATCGCCTGGGATTCCATCGCCTCTGATTCTCACCAGATCAACATCAGGGCCAGCGGCCATGATTTCTGGATCATGGGTTCCCCGGCTCGGGTCATGGGTGACGGCTGTTCTGTTTTTGGCACTGGCGCGTCCAGTCGTCTGGATCTTGCAGGTTGTATTGACGCCATGCGGCTTTTTGCAATGCAGGGTACCGGGATTGAGCTCCCCGCTGACCTGTCGCTCTGGACCGTGTCGCGAGTGGACGTTACCGAAAACCTGCTGCTTGGCTCCCTGAGCGAGGTCCGTGACGCGCTGCGCATCCTCCGCGACTGCGAGGGTGGCCGGTACCGCGTCAGCCAGCAGGCTGGCGACACCGTCTACTGGTCGCAAAAATCCAAGCTCCGCAAGGGCAAGGCCTACGCCAAGGGCCCGCATCTCTCCTATCAAATGTCCCGCACTGGCTACACCGGCCGCCAGTACACCCGGGACGAAATTGACCAGGCAAACCGCCTGTTGCGCCTTGAACTGACGTTGGGCCGTGAATTCTGGAACCGTAACGATTGGAAAGCCTGCACTGCTGAAACCCTCCGCATGCAGTGGCATGACTACTTTGACCGAATGATTGGGGGTGCCGAAGTGACCACAGACAATGACCTGAAACAACGCATCTTCGCCGCTGCTGAGGTGTCCACCCAACGTGAATTTGATAACGCCATGACTAACTGGCGTGAACGCCGTGTGAAGGCGCTGGCGGCAGGAAAACCCATTCCCGATAAACCCCGTGCCCGCAACGCCCAAAACGCCGCCAGAGCCGCTTATGGCGCATGGCTGCTCATCCAAGCGGAAGGGTGGGAGAGGGCGCGTGAATCCTTCACTAAAACGGTCTGGTACCGCCATCTTTCAATTCTCCGGGCTGCCGGCCTCGGTGATGCTGATATTTCCGCCGGCAAAGTCGTTCCGTTCCGTAGGAAGGTAATGGAAGCCAGGGCGGTGTGCTCTTGGCATGAACTTAAAATTGCATGAGGTTAACTATGTCTAAGTTATTTGGAATGGTGCTGCATGGTGAGGTTTTCCGGGTTGAAGATCGTACTATTGGTGATGACATGCGCATTGCCATTATCGAGGTTAAATCTGTTAGTTCCGACGAAAAGGGCCGGCCGGTCGATTGTTACTTTGATGTTCGGGTCTCTGCTGAACAAGTCAAACAGGGGTTGCATAACTCCTATAGAAGCATGATTGGTGCGGAAGTGTTTATTCCGGTATCTGCTTCGATCTATCAAGGTCGTAAGGCTTACCAGCAATATAACTTGGGCGGTTTTCCTGTTCGGCTCCAGGCTCTGCCTCCCAAACCTGAGCAAGTTCCATCGTCCAAGGTGGGTTAAATGTCGTTCGTCTGCGCTCAAGTTCAGAACAATGTCTGTACTGAGTGGGTGCAGACAACGTTTCTTCTTCCTCCGCTTAGCATCGAAGATGCTATGCAGCTTGGTAGTGCGTATTTGCTCGCCTGCGTTACTGCCTGGGGAATATCAATGGTGGCGAGTCAATTTTTCAAGAGGTAATCGTTATGGAAGGTATTGCTGCTCAGGCTGAAGCGGCTGTTGAGGCTGTCCGGGAAGATATTGTCACCATTGGTGGTGCCATTGTCATCTGTGCGGCCGCTGTTATGGCGTTCCGCTGGATCAAGGCAAGTTTCTTCTAATTGCCCATCCAGTAACGGGGGGCTTTGCCCCCCTTCTTTTTCGGAGTGCTTGTTATGGGTTTCCAGTACATGAGTGTTCCTGAAAAGCTTTTTTTGGCCAACGTACTGATCAGCTACCTGTGGCTGGCCGGTGCCTACTTCATCGGGTGACATATGCCAGAGGAATACGCCGGATGGTTCTTGCTCGTTTTGTTCTTCTCGCTGCCGTTCTTCTTGCTGCCTCGTCCGTAAGTGCGGCGGAAATCATTGATTTAGGGCCGTCTGATTATCGCAACTTCGGCAGTAGTGGCGCGCATACTTCGTCAGGCATTCGCAGCTCTTTCGGTCAGACTGTCCGGGTGCCTCCTTCGTCGCTCAATACGCTTACGGTTACGCGAAATCCTGTTATCCCATATGGCTCTGTCGCTAATGGCCTGAAAAACTTTGTTCGTGTGAATCCTGCGTCTGTTGCTGCTTCTGCTGCTGTTACTGGTCTGTTCCTTGCGGTTGATTGGGCTTGGGATGAGTTGACGCAGGAATGGGTAAAATATGAAATGCAGTGCCCCGTTGGTGCGATTTGTGCCATTGATGGGAATTATCATCCCATGGATATGTGCCGCCGCGAGCCGTATGCACTTACTAGCATTGGTGAAGTAAAAACAATTACGGCGTCAGGCTCTTTTCGGTTGGGGGGTACAAACTACCCGGCTGGCACCGTTGTTTCAGTTATGGTGGCCCCTCATGATGCTAGTACTCCCGGTTATTCCTTTTTGAATAACTGCACCTCCAGATACCCTTCTGGCAACTGGCCTACCAAGGATGGATCCTTTCCTCAGCTTCGCGGCATGATTATTACCGAGCCGGGTGTCCCCGAGCTCCTTCCTGCTCCTGTTGATTTTTCAGAGCTGGAAGCGCAATTGCCGGCATTGCCACCGGGTCAGGTTGCCGAGGCTGCGGGTGATGCCCAGCGTCGCATCGGTAACCCTCTGCCGGGTTATACAGACACCACAATCAGTGGCCCTTCTTCAATTGCTGGGCCTGAGACTACTTCTACCAGTACAGATCCTGTTACTGGTGACACTGTTGTTACTACTACGCAGACGACAACCAATATCACCTATGGTGACACCACCATAACCACTACCAATACCACCACGACCAATACTTATACCAACGGCACTCATACAAGCACAGAAACCACCACCGAAACCCCTGGTGAACTTCCTGTTACTGAACCTTCACCCGGTGGCGCTGCTGGTGAATGGCCCGGTTTCTGCGACTGGGCTTCAGTCGTCTGTTCCTTCATCGAATGGTTCCAGGAGCCTTTTGATGCTCCTGAAGTGGAATGGCCCCTGATCGAAGATCAGGACTACGAAGAAGAATTCGACTTCACTTTGGCAGCGTCCTGCCCGGAGCCATACACCATCGAACTGGGACTGTTCCCGCCAGTTCAATTCAACTGGCAGCCTTTCTGTGATCTGGCCACCTTCATCAGACCGCTGGTGCTGGCCAGTGCGGCCATCTTCGCTGCTTTCATTTCCCTGGGAATTGCGAGGGCTAGAAACTGATGCCTGCATTACTTGCCCCCATTCTGATATGGGTACTGTCCTCGGCTATCGCTCGGGTTTTCGTTTCCCTGGGCATTGGCCTGTTCACATACACCGGCATCAAGTCGTTGGTTCAGTTCGCCCTGGAACAAGCGACGCAGTTCGTCGGCCAGCTTCCGTCAGCGGTCATTGATCTGATCGCACTTGCCGGGATTGATCAGGCGATCAGCATTATCGGTTCCGCGTTACTTACCAGGGCAGCAATTACCGCTGCACGAATCTCTGTGGGGCTCTCAGCATGATTACAATCATTACTGCCGTTCCGGGCAGCGGAAAGACGCTGTACACGATAGGGCGCATTCTGAAGGCGCTGGACGAGGGTAGGGCGGTGTATGCCCGTATTGACGGTCTGCAGATCGAGAAGGTTAAACCTGCTCCTGACGACTGGAGGGACACGCCGGAAGGCTCCCTTGTCATCTATGACGAAGCACAGGAGATATTTCCGTCTAACGCTCGCCCTGGTCCCGTTACCGATGAACGCCTGACCTCAATGGAAGTGCACCGTCATACCGGGCATGACCTTATCTTCATTACGCAGAGTCCAAGCTTCCTTCATCATCACATCCGCAAGCTCTGCGGGGAACATATCCATCTGTACCGGCCCAACGGTATTCAGGGTGCCAACGTTTATACCTGGGGATTTGCTGTTTCCGATCCGAATGATCGACGTGAGCAGGAGAGGGCGGATCACTATCTGTGGAAGTTTCCGAAAGAGCATTTCAAGCTGTACAAGTCAGCAACGATTCATACGCACAAGTTCCGGATCCCTCGTAAGATCACTGTTTTGCTGACGCTGATTCTGCTGGGTGCTTGTGGTGTTGCCTATTCCCTGGCGGACGGCTTCAAGTCAATGCAACTGGTTGAGGCGGACAGCTCAGCGGCAGCGGAAGGGGCAGGCAGTGCCGCCCCCGCGCCGCTGCCGCAATCTACCTTCCAATGGACTCATACACCGCCTGTGAAACCCGTGGCAGGCTGCATTGAATCCAAGCGCGGCTGCTTCTGCTACGACTCCAGCATGACCCCGCTGGATTTGCCATTGCAGCAATGTCGGGCCATCATTCAGGCTCCTATACCGAACATGGCCATGATAGGAGGCAAGAATGGCTCTAATTGACAGGGAATACATGCGCCGGGACCAGCCCGCCGGCTCATCCAGTCGTAAACCGAACCCCTCAGCAGACGTTGAGCGTCTTCTTAAGAGCGTCAAGCCCGCCAGGCTTGTTCCAGCGTCTCGCGTTCCGATCGCCCTGGTCGTCGGCATCCTCGTCGGTGCCGCGGGAACCTACTACCTGCTTCCCATTCTCTGAATTCTCCTCCTTCAAGTATCGTGCCCCCGACTTACTCGGGGGCGCGTTTGTTTATATGGTCGCCGGTTCCAGGTCTGGCCTTATCCTGTGATCGCTGTTGCTTCGGCGTTCGTTAACTCTACTCCGGTAACGTTACTTTTAGGCGCTCGATTTCAGCCAGGGCATTTTCCAATTTCTGTTCTAGCACCAATACCCGCGCCTCCAGTTCCTTCTCACGCTTTTTTTGCCGCTCGCGGTAGGCGCGTTGTTTCTCGGCTGGGGTCATCGCGTTGCCTGTCGCCGGTCTGCCCGGTTTCCGCTTTTTCGGTGTCAGAAGATCCAGCTGTTTTTGATACTCGGCATAGTCGGCCCGGGCTGTCGCGGTGTCGGCGTACCCGTACCGCTCACGCCATACGTGATACGGGTGGCCAATGCTGCAATTCCTCTCGGCATACAGTCTGCGGGCCTCGGCGTCGTCGGTGAGGTAGTTCGCTCCCAGCCATTCTTCGTATGTCATTTCAAACCCTCCGCTTTGTGTGTGCCTTAATTATAGTAACGTTACCGATAATGGTCAATGGTAACGTTACCGATAATGCTACCGTTCGTCGGGTTTTAGTGACGTTACCTGATAGCAGCTCCGTGCCTTCCCCCGTCAAGGGCCGCGCCCCCGGCTCGTCGGGGCTTGCCCCGTCGAACGGAGGCACGGGCGGAGCGAACCCTTGATGGACTCCTCTCCAATTCATCCTCTGGCTGGGGTGTGGGGAGGGTTTTTCTCCCCGCACCCCTGCCTATCCGGCGAGGATTGGGGTGTGGGGCAACGCCCCACGGTTTTTTCTTTCCCTCCTCCGATCTCCGATCTCTGAATGGTTGCACCGGCCCGGCGGCCCGGTTCCATCCGGGCCTGCATAGGGCCAGAGGCACCCCGGGTGCCTCATATTTTGGAAGTTGTTAGGGGGGGGTGTGGGGCAACGCCCCACGGTTTTCTTGTTCCCTTACTCCTAACTGTCGCGCCCGCCGCCCGCGAGCACCGCAAGGCACGTATGTGCCGCAGCGCCCGAAGGGCGAGCGCCGGGGTTGATTCGGCTTGCCGAATCAGGCGCGAGGTCAGCTCGGGCGGCGGGCGCAAACTCCGTCCTTGCTTTTCTGGTGTTGTGCCGTGTCCAGTGATATGCCAGTAGTTCGCCTGGCTCCCATTGGTAGCCGTGTGATTTGAATCCGTCGAAGTAGAGAATGCCCTCTCGGATCTGCCAATGCTTCCAGCCCAACTGGTCCAGGTGGCCGGCCCGCAGATGCAATAACCGGTATGCCCATATCGGGGCGCCATGCTGACACCAGCGGTACCAGGTACGTTCACTGATCCCGAACAATTCCAGACATTCGCCCACAAAAAACCCGGCTTTAAGCCGGGCTTCGTCGATACTCATCATCAGCAACTCCTGTATGCTTTCTGACTGGACGAGTGAATGGACCACAGACACCAGACCAGGGCAATAATCAGCGCTGCTACACAGTAGTTCGCATAAGGTATATTATGTTAAATCGTATATTTATCCGGATGGGTCCTTGGGCATGCCAGCCTCGCATGGCTACAAACCAAGCCCTCTGTGCGCTATAGTTCGCGCCCTTGATGACATACTGAAAACCACTGCGGTTTTTCCTTCTTTCCATTTTCCGGTTGCTGAACCGCCCCGGCACCGCGCAGGCAGACAGTCTTGGCTGGTTCAGCCTGTCCGGCGCCCTGGCTGGACAATACCTGGGCGAGGCCTATGGCAGCGTAGCCCTGCTCAACGACCTGATGCGCGAACTGATCGGCCTGACCGTGGTGTTCATGCTGGGGCGCAACTTTGCCAACAGCAGTATCGGTGTCTGCGGAGCAACCGCCATGGACACCACCCTGCCCTTTGTGCGCCAGGCTTGCCATTACGAATATGTGCCCACCGCCATCATCAGTGGCCTGATCCTGACCATTGCTGCGCCCTTCTTCATGCTGTTCTTCCTCAGTTTTGTCTGACACAACAAAGGTCCGGCAAAATGGCGCTCCTTTGTTGATAGACTGTAGCCCGACAGGCAGAGGCCATGTGACCGCTGCCACTGGACTGCTGATGAGAGGAAAGACATGTCTGCTCAACCACCCATGTACGGTACTCAGGACGCTTCCTATCAGGCCGCCGGGGGTATCGAAGGCATTCGCCAACTGGTGGATGATTTCTACCGGATCATGGATAGCTGGGAGCCCGCCCGTGCCATTCGGGCCATGCATGCCGAGGATCTGACCCTTGCCCGGGACAAACTGGCCTGCTTCCTCAGCGGCTGGCTGGGCGGGCCCAAACTGTTCCAGGAGCGTTACGGTTCGATCAGTATTCCCATGTTCCATACCAGTTGGCCGATTGGCGAGGCTGAGCGGGACGCCTGGCTGGGTTGTATGGCTCAGGCGATCGAGTTGCAGCCCTACACGCCCGAATTCAAGGAATATCTGCTGCGCCAGTTGCGGGTGCCCGCCGAGCGTGTCGTCGCAGTGCAGCGCAAACCCGGCGTATGATCCGCTCAGTTTTCCTGTGCTGGCCGGCTGAGCAAGCGCAGCCGGCGAGGTCGCTGTAGCCAGTCATCCAGCGTTTCTGCCCATGACGCTGGGGTGAGTTGCTCCAGGGCTGTACAGACGTCGTTCACCGCTGCACCAGGCAATCCCAGCCCCTGGGCCCAATGCAGCTCCAGCTGACCAGATGGCGAACGGGACTGCCCGCGCAGATGACTTGCCAGCTGCTGCGCCTGGTGTCGGATCTGCGCAAAGTGCAGTTCAGCCAGGCGCTTGCGCTCGCTCTCCAACCAGTTGCTCACGGCGGTCTCGATCTGCTGATGATCGTGAGTGGGCGATTGCAGCAACAGGATGAGCCCCGGGGTTCCAGCCACTTCGTGGTAACGGGCCACGACCCAGTAACCCAGTTGCTGGCGGGTACGCAGCTGGTCAAAAAAGGATGAGCCGATATGCCGGTGCAGCAGTTGCCAGCTGGCACGCTGGGCCAGGCTGCTTGAGCCGGCCTGACAATAGAGAAGATAGGCCCGGTCAGCGTGCTGGCAGTCCACCCGAATGGTGGTGGTGCCCTCCCCCAACAGGCGCAGCGCAGGGGGCTGCCAGTTGAAGGATTCTGCCAGTCGCGGGCAGAGCTGTTGCAGGCTGGTGGTTACCAGCTTGAGCCACTCGGACTGCCACTGCCGGGGATACAGCCAGGCTACCTGAGCGGCTGCTGGTTGTGCACTGCCGGGATTGTTCGGTGTCGGGTTCAGCTGGATATCGAGCTCTTCCAGCAGGCGGTAGGCAGGCAGCGCCTGCCGGCGCTCGTTGAGATTTCTTTGATGGCGATGCTCGGCCAGATGCTGCAGGGTCGGATCGGGTTGCCGGGCCAGCGCCGCTACCACTGCGGCGACACCCGCCCGGAGTCCTTGCCGCGGACCCTTCAATTCAAGCCAGATCAGACCTGCCTGATCCTGCCACGCCAGGCTGATACCACTGGCGCTAGCCCAGCCATGTAATGGCTCGGTCTGCAGGTTCCACAGGACTTTGAGCCTGTCCCGCTGGTAACGATCCAGTCGCCCCTCTGGCCAGCACCAGGCAAGACGGACAGTATCTCCGCCCTGCCCCTCGGACTCGATCGGCAGAGGGATGCTGCGCAATCCTGGCAGAGAGTTGCAGTCGGCCCCGGCGTGGCATTCGGCTTCCGGCTCGGCAACTGCCCAGATCGGCCAATCCGCCTCGGCCAGCGCTTGACCGTGGCCTGCGACGGGTTGCCAGTTCAAGGGGCTGAAGGCGAAGTGAGTACGCGTCCAGGCCGCTTGTTGCGGCAAGGCGGTCTCGTCATTCTGGCTCTGGACAAGCAGGACGCTCTCGGGTTGCAGCTGTTCAAGCAACCCAAGCCAGGATGGCTGATCAAGTCCAGCCCACTGGCCGGTACTTTCCAGAATCTGTTCCGGTGGCTGGTACAGGGTGCGCTCGGCCTGCATGGTGAGCCAGTGCAACGGCTCCCCCCGTAGGCCATGGGCAAAAGCCTGATCGGCGAGTTGCTGCCGGGCAGCCTGTGGCCAAGCTTGTATCGGGGTCAGTCTCAGTGCCGTCAACCAGGAGAAGAAGCCATTGAGCAGCGCGGGATAGTCACTGTCCTCGATCAATGGGTCAAACTCGATACGCAATAAGCTTTGCTGGTCGGTGTAATGCTGGGTGCTGACCTGCAGCTGGGCAATCAACCCCTGCCTGCGTAACCAGCCAAGCGCGCCGGCAGGCGCTGGACTGGCCAGCCATTCACATAGCCAGCCGAGGGCGCTGGCGCCCTGCCCGGTTTGCACATTGTTCAATGCAAAGAGCAGTAGCCACTGGTTCTGCTGGGCGCAACTCTGCCAACGCAACAGGCCGGGTAATGCCTGTGGCGCAAAGAGTGGGCCAGGGCTGAGACGTGGTGCTTGAGGTTGGGCAGGCAGGCGTTCAGCCAGCCGGGCGGCAAACAATTGAAGCTCTGCCATGGGCTGTGGCGCATGGATCAGTACGCAGCCATTCGCCGCCTGGTAATGCCGGCGATGAAACGCCCGCAACGCTTTTGCCAGAGCCTCGGGTTCAAGCCCCAGAGTGCTGAGGTTGCCTGCACTGAAACGGCTCAGGGGATGGGCCGGGTTGAAGACCTGGCCCAGGGCAGCCTGCTCGTGCAGTGCGTCATCCGCCAGCCGGGTATGAAACTCGGCGTCGATCACCTGGCGTTCCGCGGCCACTGCCTCAGGGGAAAACAAGGGGGCTGTCAGCATGTCTGTCAATTGGGCCAGGCAGGCATCGAGTCCGGCCGGGGTGACGCTGAAGTGGTAGCGTGTGCGCTGCGCTGCGGTGCTGGCATTGAAGCGCCCGGACCACTGGCTTACCAATTGCGGAAATGAGCCGGCCTGGGGGTAATCCGCCGAACCCATGAACAGCATATGTTCGAGCAGGTGAGCCAGGCCGGGGAGATGTTTCGGCTCGTCGTGACTGCCCACGCGGAACTGGACCACGCAGCTGGCGGCATCGGCCATGGGGTCACTGACCAGCAGGCAGAGCAGTCCGTTCGAGGCTGTGTAGAGCTGGTAGTGCCGGCCATCGTTGGGTAGGCGTGGTAGTTCCAAGGGTTGCATGAAGTCTGTTGATCTCCATAATCTTGCGTGGCTGCGGGGACCTTGGCGTAGCGCGGGTGCGCTACACCCCGAAAACCAGTGGCACCTCACCTTCTGTTTAAATTCTTAAATTACAAATAGTTGTGGTAGAAATCTAATTCGTTTTCGAGAACCTGTTGTAGATTGGCAGGCTGGCGAAAACCATGACGCTCCTCCTCGAACCTGACGTACTGCACGGCTACGCCCTGCTCTTCCAATACCGCGACCATCTGCTCGGTCTGGGACGGTAGTACCACCGCGTCCTGCATGCCCTGGAAGAAAATCGTCGGTGTGCTGATGGCTGCAGCCTGGGCCAGCGGCGAGCGCTGTTGGTAGCGCTCGGGCTGCTCATGGGGGTCGCCGATCAGCCAGTCGATATAGTCGGCCTCGAACTTGTGGGTGACGGCACGCAACTGCA
Source organism: Halopseudomonas formosensis (assembly GCF_900115905.1). Lineage (GTDB taxonomy): Bacteria > Pseudomonadota > Gammaproteobacteria > Pseudomonadales > Pseudomonadaceae > Halopseudomonas > Halopseudomonas formosensis. The sequence goes on along the minus strand of NZ_FOYD01000009.1, from coordinate 84,594 downwards.
ACGGATCGCTCACACCATACAGGCTGGCCGCCGCGCGGAAGCGCTCGCTGGCACTGACCAGACTATTCAGTGTGGTAAAACCACCAGCACTCTGGCCGCGGATAAACACCCGCTGCGGGTCAATCAGTTTCTGCTGGGCCAGATGCTCGATGGCCGCCAGCACATCCTCCACATCGGTCACACCCCAGTTGCCCTGCAGCCGCTGCCGATAGGCCCGGCCAAAGCCGACGCTGCCACGATAATTGAGGTCGGCGACGGCAAAACCGCGCTGGGTCCAGTACTGGATACGGTTATCCAGTACCGGATAACAGGCCGAGGTCGGCCCGCCGTGGGTGAAGATCACCAGGGGTGGGAGTTCATCGGTCGCCAGTCTTGCCTGGCTGTTGCATGGCGGATAATGGAAGCCATGGGCAATCTCCTGCTGCGCGGTTGGATAAGCCATGGGTTCGGGGCGGGAGATATCTTCCGAGCCCAATGTACTGGACGCCTGGGCCAGGACCCTGACCTCCCCGCTATCCAGGGAAATGCGCAGTACAGCTGCACTGCAGTCCGGTGAGCTGGCCAGGCAGAACAGGCTGTTGCTGTTGCAGGCCAGCCCGCGAAAGCGCGTATAACCTTGAGCCAGCAGTCGCTCTTCACCCCGATCGGCATGGCGCAGAGCCAGGCGGCCATAGCCCTGCTCGCTCCAGCTCAGCGCCAGCCAAGCATCCGGCAAGGCCAGATAATGCCTGGGGGTGAGCTGCCAGGGCGCCGGCGCGTGGTCGGCAGCCCGTGACGGCAGCAGCTGCCATTGCTGGTCGGCCAACTGCCGCCAGGGCTGCCAGTGACCAGTGCGATCCGTCAGGCACAGCAGCTCACCGCGGTCACTGAATAGTGGCTGCTGCAGCGACTCATCATGTCCCATGCGCTCGACATCGCCCGGTAGCCCCTGACTGTCCAGCCTGGCCCAGCACAGGGTGCTGCTGGTCCAGGGCAGCTCGGGGCGCTGCCATTCGATCCACGCCAGGCGCTGGCCATCGGGGCTGAGACAGGGGCTGTTGTAGAAGTCCGCACCCTCGGCCAGCAGATGCCGGATACCACGCAGATCGATCGCTACCAGTCGGTGAGCCACCTCACTGCCACCATGCTGTTCCTCCACGGCGATGATACGGCGATGTACCGGGTCAAACACCAGCCCACCGTAGCGGCAATCGACAGCGCAGCTCAGTTGGGTACAGGACAGGTCATCGAACCGCTGGTGATAGAGCTGCTGGTCCGCCTCGTTGACGAACACCAGACCATCGCCGGCAAGACACAACGCGCCGCCGCCATACTCGTAGACCCGGCTGCGCACGCTGTAGCCGGGCGGCGTCAGGCGCCGTGTGCCCCTGGGTGTCCACTCGACTACCGCGCTGCGTCCCTCCCCTGGGAAAAACTCGACCCACAGCACCCGCTGCTCATCGCAGGTCAGGTCAGCGTAATCGGTGCCCGCGGCCACCGCATCGGCAGCGGAAAAATCACTGCGCCAGCGTCCGGCCCGCTCAGACCTTGCAGATGATTCTGGAGGTGCGTTCATTGCGAAAGGTCAGTTCCTCGATCGGTGGCTGGGGCAGTTCGGCCTCGGCCCGGGCGGACAGTATCTGGTGATGGTGCGGTGACTTGCTGCACACCGGATCGGCCTGGGTCGCATCCCCGGTCAGCATATAAGCCTGACAGCGGCAACCGCCGAAATCCTGGTGTTTTTCGGGACAGGAGCGACAGGGCTCCTGCATCCAGTCATCGCCCCGATAGCGATTGAAGCCGAAGGAGTCATACCAGATATGCGACAGGCTGTATTCGCTGACGCTGGGAAAGGTCACCGGCAATTGCCGGGCGCTATGGCAAGGCAAGGCCGTGCCATCCGGGGTAATGGTCAGGAAGATATTGCCCCATCCGTTCATGCAGCCTTTCGGTCGCTCCTCGTAATAGTCGGGGGTCACCAGGATCAGCTTGCAGGGGTGGCCCTGCTCCGCCAGTTGGGCTCGGTAGCGGTTGGTCACGGCTTCAGCGTGATCCAGCTGCGCCTTGGTCGGTAGCAGGCCGGCGCGATTCAGGTGGGCCCAGCCGTAGTACTGACAGGTGGCCAGCTCCACGAAGTCGGCTTCCAGTGCCAGGCACAACTCGATGATTTTCTCGATCTGGTCGATATTGTGCCGGTGGGTAACGAAGTTCAGCACCATGGGATAGCCGGCAGCCTTGACCGCCCGGGCCATCGCCAGTTTCTGATCGAAGGCCTTGCGCGAGCCGGCCAGCATGTTGTTCACCTCGCTGTCCGAGGACTGGAAGCTGATCTGGATATGATCCAGCCCGGCCTCCAGGAACTTGTCGATACGCGACTGGTTCAGGCCCATGCCGGAGGTGATCAGGTTGGTGTAGTAACCCATTTCCCGGGCGGCGCCGATCAGCTCGGCCAGATCGTCACGTACCAGCGGCTCGCCACCGGAGAAGCCCAGCTGGGCCGCGCCCAGCGCCCGCGCCTGGCTGAACACGTCGATCCATTGCGCAGTGCTCAGCTCCTGCTTGTGCTCGGCAAACTCCAGCGGATTGGAGCAATAGGGGCACTGCAATGGGCAGCGGTAAGTCAGCTCGGCCAGCAGCCACAACGGCGGCCCCTGTTCCGACCGGACCTGGCTGTCAGCGGAAACGGATCCAGTGTTGCTCATGAGCTTCCCCGATAAAGGCCATTACATCTTCATCCAGCCCGGATGCCGACGGAAAGCAGGCTTGCAGTTCAGCAATGATCTCGTTGACCGAGCGCCGGCCATCGACCCGTTGCAACACCTCGGCGGCGCTGCCATTGAGCTTGACCATCCCCTCGGGATAGAGCAGCACATGGCAGTCCTGCACCGGTTCCCATTGCATGCGATAACCAGGCCGGAGCGTCGGTACGGCTGCCAATGACGGAATGCTCATAACTTGATCCCCCGATGCCAGGCGGGCTGGTCCGTGACGGTATGGTATGGCGCCCGCTCCAGTTCGTAGGCCATCGACATGGCGTCGAGCATGCTCCAGAGTACATCCAGCTTGAACTGCAGGATCTCCAACATGCGCTGCTGGGCCTCGAAGGTCCGGTAATGATCCAGGGTGATACGCAGGCCGTGTTCCACGTCCCGGCGCGCTTCGCTCAAGCGGGTACGGAAGTAGCGATAGCCCTGCGGATCGATCCAGGGATAGTGCTCCGGCCAGCTGTCCAGCCGCGACTGGTGAATTTGCGGGGCGAAGAGTTCGGTCAGCGACGAGCTGGCGGCTTCCTTCCAGCCGGCGCGGCGGGCGAAGTTGACGTAGGCATCGACCGCAAAGCGCACGCCAGGCAACACATGGCGTTGATCGAGCAGCTCTTCCCGGTGCAAACCGACGGCCTCGCCCAGTTGCAGCCAGGCTTCGATACCGCCCGCGCCTTCGGCTGTACCGTCGTGATCGATGATCCGCTGCACCCATTCCCGGCGTGCTGCAGCATCGTCGCAGTTGGCCAGGATCGCGGCATCCTTGAGCGGGATGTTCAACTGGTAGTAGAAGCGGTTGGCAACCCAGCCACGAATCTGCTCCGGTGTGGCGCGCCCCTCATGCATGGCGATATGGAAAGGATGGTGAATATGGTAATAACGCCCCTTGTCACGCAGGGCCTGTTCGAACGCCGCACGGCTCATCGGTTCAGTTGGCACGCTGCTCTCCTTACAGGTCGATCACCAACCCGTCATGGGCGACCTCGATGCCGTGACGCGTCAACTCGGCGCGTTCGGCCGAGTCTTCGTCCAGAATCGGGTTGGTATTGTTGATATGGGTCAGCACCCGCCGGCTCTGCGGGTAGGCGCTTAGTACCTCGATCATCCCGCCCTCCCCGCTCTGTGGCAGATGGCCCATCTCGCTGCCGAGCTTGGTGCCGACACCGGCGTGGATCATTTCATCCTCGCGCCAGAGGGTGCCATCGACCAGCAGGCAGTCGGCCATGGCCATGGCATCCCGCACCTGGCTGCTGAGCTGGCCCAGGCCAGGGGCGTAGAACAGCACCCCGCCGGTGTTGGTATCACGTACCAGCAAACCGATATTGTCACCGGGATGCGGATTGTTACGATGCGGTGAGTACGGCGGCGCGGCGCTACGCAGGGGGATCGGGGTAAACTCCAGCGCCGGACAGGCCGGAATGCTGAAGCCGGCGTCCAGCTCTATGCGGTTCCACTGCAATCCACCGTTCCAGTGGTCCAGGATGTTGAACAGCGGGAAGCCAGTGGTCAGGTCCTGGTGCACCATCTCCGTGCACCACACCTGGTGGGGACAGCCCTCGCGCAGGGTCAATAGTCCCGCGGTGTGATCGATCTGGCTGTCCATCAGAATGATCCCGCCAATGGCGGTATCGCGTAGTTGACGACCGGGTTGCAGCACCGGTGTCTGTTCCAGTTGCGTACGGATATCCGGTGAGGCGTTGCACAACACCCAGTTGCCGCTACCGTCGGAGAGCGCAATCGAGGACTGGGTGCGCGGCCGGGCGTTGATCTCTCCCTTGCGCAGACCATCACAATTGCGGCAGTTGCAGTTCCACTGAGGAAAGCCACCGCCAGCAGCAGAACCGAGAATATGAATCAGCATGGCATGGCCCCCGGATGCGACCGCCGGACCGGTTCAGCGTGGCAACCGGCCAGACGGCGCGTTTGCGCTCAACGGTTGGCGAAGTACATGGTGACTTCAAAACCAATGCGCAGGGCGGTATAGCTGGGTTTGGTCCACATGGTTGAATCCTCCGGTGGGTTGACGATCGAGCCAGGCGGCACCTGCCGACAGACCCGGTTAAGCACTTGAACCACAAGATGCTACATAGGCAAGCCTCCTTTACCATAGGAGCCAGGTTGGCCCTTGTCGACTTTCTCCCGGTCGCCAGACCGGCGCCTTACTGCTCTATGGCAATCGTTTCCAGCCAGGCGCGGATCGCCCATAGTGCTTCCTGGCTGAGGAAGTCGGCCATCTTCGGCATATACACCCGGCCGTCGCGCACGGCTCCGTTGACGACCCTTTCCTTGTACCACTCATCCCCGTAGTCGCCGGTCTCCAGGTAACGCAGGTCGGGGTTGATGCCCCCCGAGATTCCATCCAGCCCGTGGCAGGCAGCGCAGTTCTGGTTATAGGCGGAGGCGCCGATGGTCACGGCGGTGTCGTATTCCGGATGGCCTTCGCGGTAAGGGTTGGTGTCCAACCACTCATCGCCCAGATCGCTGAGGCCCTTGGTGTCGACCGCCTGGGGTGTCACATTGCCGTGCGCCCATGCCTGGCCGGCTGCCAATGCCAGACTGATGGCGACCAGTTTCAGTGTCTTCTTGTAGTGTGTCATCCTGCTTACCTCGCGGCCGGGTGATCTGTGAGTGATCACGGATGGTTTTTATTCTGCAGTCGGCAAGCATGATAGAAAGGCCCCGGCCTCCCCCCCTATCCTGCTTTGGTTGTCGGGCCCTGCTCCCTTGGTAGTAGTTCATGGGCAGCCCTGCTGTCACAAAGGCAGCCGCCCAGGGCACGACCTGCCACCCGCAACTACCAAGGCAGCAATTTCCTGCTACTGAAGTAGCGATCCCCCGGTAGCGCTCCCAAGGAGCATCGGCAAGGGACTATTTCCCGCCAACTACGGGTTATTTTCCGTTTCGCCCCTTCCCGGCCCTGACCAAGATGTTGGCGTGGACCAGCAACGCTGCCCTCTTCCAACAACAAGGAACACTGCCATGACAACAAAAACACTTCCTGCCATGAGGCCTGCAGCCCGGGCTGTGAGATACCTTATCCTCACGGCTGGACTTGCCCTGAGCGCATCCCACGTGGCGGCCAAGCCAGTCACCTGGGACGATATCGCCAACGATCACACCACCACCCACGACGTCCTGATGTACGGCATGGGCAACAACGCCCAGCGTTACAGCCCGCTGAGCCTGGTGAACGATAAGAACGTCTTCAAGCTGACTCCGGCCTGGTCGTTCTCGTTCGGCGATGAGAAGCAGCGCGGGCAGGAGTCCCAGGCGCTGGTGCACGACGGTGTGATTTATGTCACCGCTTCGTACTCGCGGATGTTCGCCCTGGATGCCAAGACCGGCAAACGCCTGTGGAGCTACTCCCATCGCCTGCCGGATGACATCCGGCCCTGCTGTGACGTGGTCAATCGCGGCGCGGCGATCTACGGCGACAAGGTGTTCTTTGGCACCCTGGATGCTAGTATCGTGGCGCTGAATAAGGACACCGGGAAGGTGGTCTGGCGGGAGAAGTTCGGTGATCACCGTGCCGGCTACACCATGACCGGGGCACCGACCATCGTCAAGGACCAGAAGACCGGCAAGATGCTGCTGATCCACGGCTCTTCCGGCGACGAGTTCGGCGTGGTCGGCAAGCTGTTTGCCCGTGACCCCGAGACCGGCAAGGAAATCTGGATGCGCCCCTTCGTCGAAGGCCATATGGGCCGCCTGAATGGCAAGGACAGCACGCCCACCGGCGATATCAGGGCGCCCTCTTGGCCGGACGATCCGAACTCCCCCACCGGTAAGGTCGAAGCATGGAGCCATGGTGGCGGTGCGCCCTGGCAGAGCGCGAGCTTCGACCCGGAAACCAATACCATCATCGTGGGTGCCGGCAACCCCGCGCCGTGGAATGGCTGGGCGCGGACCTCCAAGGACGGCGACCCGGCTGACTATGACAGCCTCTACACCTCCGGCCAGGTCGCCGTGGACCCGACCACCGGCGAGGTGAAGTGGTTCTACCAGCACACCCCCAACGATGCCTGGGACTTCTCCGGCAACAACGAGCTGGTGCTGTTCGACTACAAGGACCAGTCGGGCAAGACCGTCAAGGCCACCGCCCACGCCGACCGCAACGGCTTCTTTTATGTGGTCGATCGCAACAACGGCAAGCTGATCAATGCGTTCCCGTTCGTCGACAACATCACCTGGGCCAGCCATATCGACCTGGAGACCGGTCGTCCGGTGGAGAACGAAGGTCAACGCCCGCCACGCCTGCAGCCCGGCCAGGAGCGTAGCGAAGCGGTCGAGGTATCGCCGCCCTTCCTCGGTGGCAAGAACTGGAACCCGATGGCCTACAGCAAGGACACCGGTCTGTTCTATGTTCCCGCCAACCACTGGAAGGAAGACTACTGGACCGAGGAAGTCAGCTACAACAAGGGCTCGGCCTACCTGGGCATGGGGTTCCGCATCAAGCGTCTGTATGACGACCATGTCGGCATTCTGCGCGCGATGAACCCGACCACCGGCAAGGTGGAATGGGAGCACAAGGAACCGCTGCCGCTGTGGGCAGGCGTCCTGGCGACCGCGGGCAACCTGGTGTTCACCGGCACAGGCGATGGCTACTTCAAGGCGTTCGATGCCAAGACCGGCAAGGAGCTGTGGAAATTCCAGACCGGCACCGGGATCATTTCCCCGCCGATCACCTGGGAACAGGATGGTGAGCAGTACATCGGCGTTACCACCGGTTACGGCGGCGCGGTTCCACTGTGGGGCGGCGATATGGCCGAGTTGACCAAGCCGGTCGCCCAGGGTGGTTCGTTCTGGGTGTTCAAGCTGCCTTCCTGGGAACAGACAGCCAAGCGCTGATCGGGAATGCACTGACCCGCGTTGCGCCAGGCTCAGCCTGGCGCAACGGCATGAATCACAGGCAGAGGTACCAACCATGAAACCACTGACACCCCAGATACTGCTGATGTCCGGCCTGGCGTTATTCACCCTGGGACTGCATGCCCAGGTGGCTGATGTTGCCGAGGAAGATATCGTCACCATCAATGGCTGTGCGCTGGTACGCGGCACCGCCTGCCCCGGCGTGGATCTGCGTCAGGCCGATCTGCGCCACAAGGACCTGAGCAAGGCCGACTTCACCGGCGCCGATCTGCGCGGCGCGGACCTGCGTCACGCCAAACTGGACCAGGCCAAACTGGATAACGCCCGGCTCGACGGCGCCAACTTCAACCGTGCCAGCCTACAACAGACCGCCATGCGCGGTGCCAGTGCCATCGGCAGCAGTTTCGTGGCGGTTCAGGCCTGGAACCTGAATGCCCAGGGCGGCGAGTTCAGGCAGGCCGACTTCACCGGCGCCAACCTGGAGTTCGCCCGCTTCAGCGCAGCACGCATGCACGAGGTGATATTGCGTGCCGCCAATCTGGAGATGGCCTGGTTGCCCAAGGCCGACCTCAAGGGCGCCGACCTGAGCGATGCCAATCTGCAGGAGTCGAAGATGAACCACGCCAATCTCGAGTCGGCCACCATGACCGGTACCCGCCTGCACTACGGCACCTACCTGAACATGCACATGACCAACTGCACCGACTGCCCGGTGGACTGGGAAGCCCATCTCAGCTCCCAGGCACGCTAAACTAGGTGTCCCTCTCAACCCGCCTGCCGGCCAACCAGTCCATGCAGGCGGATCACGCCGGTATCGATGGCCAGGTGGACCAGTTCGGTCAACGAGGTCACCTCGAGCTTCTGTTTCAGGCTGGTCAGGTTGTTGGAAATGGTCTTGCTGCTCAGGCACAGGTGGTGGGCAATCTGACGCGGCGCAAGGCCCTTGGACAGCATGACGAAAATCTCGAACTCACGTGGCGTCATGCACTCCAGGCGCGGATCGAGCCGGCTGTCATCCGCCGAACAGGCAAGCTGGATGGCCAGCTCCTGCTCTATGTAGCGGTGACCAGCCAGGCAGCGCTTCACGGCCTCGATCAGCACCTCCCGCCCCGCCCCCTTGGTGATGAAACCCATGGCGCCGGCCGCCAGGGCCTGGCGCACCAACGGCAGCTCATCGTGCATGCTGAAGAACAGGATACGCAGCAGCGGCCAGCGCTGCAGCAGACGGCGGGCGGTCTCGATTCCGCTGATGCCAGGCAGGCTGACCTCGAGGATCACCAGGTCCGGTACCCGCTGCTGGACTGCCGAGAGTGCCTCCTCGCCATCGCTCGCTTCGAGAATGCCGGCCTGCGGATACTGCGCCGCGAGCAGGCTGCGGTAGCCCTGCCTGACAATGAAGTGATCATCCAGCAACAGAATATGCATACCCCGAAACTCCCATAAATATCGGGTTGTCGAGCGCCTGCTCGACGACAGATCTCCCTGCCCGCTGAGAGCCGGCGTAGCGCGGGCGTGCTACACCCCGAGGCTTGCTGCACGACAATGTGCCAGTACAGGCCAGCCCTGCTCCCCCTGCATGCTAGGGCCTGGGGGGTGCAGTTGAATGCTACCTTGGTACTCGTTGAACGCTACTTGTTGGCAGGATGAGCCGGGATTCGGGCCGCCATCTACTACTTTGGTTGTATCTTGTGATGCCAATGTACTATTTGAAAGTAGCCCCGCCACAGGGTGTAATGCCGGACATATTACAAAATGCTGCGAGCACAATGACTGGCAGCCCATAACAAGAGCAGCCTGGAGCAGGCCATGCACAAGATATTGATAGCCGACGATCACCCACTGTTCCGTGAAGCTATCTGCAACGTGGTTGCAGCCGGCTTTCCCGGCTCCGAACTGCTGGAAACCTACGACCTGGACAGTGCCCTGGGCATCGCCAGGGAACATGATGACCTGGACCTGATCCTGCTGGATCTGAACATGCCCGGCATGCATGGGCTGAACGGCCTGATCACCCTGCGCAACGAGTCACCGTCCATTCCGGTGGTGATAGTCTCCGCCGAGGAAGACAAGCAGGTGGTATTGCAGGCGATTACCTATGGCGCGGTGGGCTTCATCACCAAATCCTCGCCAAGGGCGCAGATGACCGAGGCCATCGAGCAGATCCTCGCCGGTGATGTCTACCTGCCGTCGGATATCATCCGCTCCAGCCGCACCATCACCCGGCGCACCCCGGAAGAGACGCCGCTGTCACCGGAGCTGCTGTATGCCCTGACCCGCAAGCAGTTGCTGGTGCTGGAGCGCATGGCCAAGGGCGAGTCGAACAAGCAGATCGCCTATCACCTGAATATCGCCGAGACCACGGTCAAGGCGCATGTTTCCGAGATCCTACGCAAACTCAACGTCAGCAACCGGGTGCAGGCCATTCTGTCCGTCGTCGATGTGGATTTCAGCGCCTATCTCAGGCGCTGATCGTCGGGGCCAGCAGATGGCTCATGGCGGCCTTCAGTTTCATCGGCCTGACCGGTTTGTGCATCAGCATATGGCCCAGTTCGCGCACCTGTTGTTTCAGCTCGTTGCTGTAGTTGGCGGTGATCAGCAGCACCGGCAGGGGCGTAGCGCGGCGGGCGTTGATCGCTGCGGCGACGTCCACGCCATTGACCCCGTTGTCCAGGTGATAGTCAGCCAGTAGCAGGTCGGCGGCGGCGCGGAAGTCGTCCACCTGGCTGGCCAGGTCATCGGCCGACAGCGCCGTGATCACCTGGCACTCCCAGTTCTCCAGCAAGGTGCGCATGGCCGCACAGATTGACGGGTCGTTATCCAGCACCCAGATGCGCGCGCCGCGCAGATGCTCACCAATGCTAGCCGGTATGCTCAGTTGCGTGACCGGACCCGGACTGCGGCTGCCGTAGGGAACCTCGACGGAAAATACCGACCCCCGGCCCTCCACCGAACGCACATGGATGCGGTGGCCAAGCATGCGCGCGATCTTATCGACAATGGCCAGCCCCAGGCCCAGCCCCTGATCGCGGGCGTGGTCAGCGCACTGGATGCGTTTGAATTCCTGGAATATCTCTTCCAACTTGTCCTGGGCGATGCCCATGCCGGTATCCCAGACTTCAATGCGCAGCCCCTGGGCATGCCGACGGCAACCCAGCAGCACCCGGCCCTGCTGCGTATAGCGAACCGCGTTGGTCAGGAAGTTGCGCAGAATGCGCGCCAGCAACTGCACATCGCTGTGCACCACGCATTGGCTGCCGACAAAACGAAATTGCAAGTGCTGGCTGGTGCAGACCTGCCGGTACTCGTTGGCCAGATTGTCCAGCAGGTCAGCGATATTGAAGGAGCCGACGTCGGGCTTGATCACGCCGGCATCGAGCTTGGAGATATCCATCAGGGTGCCGAGCAGGTTCTCGACATCTTCCAGGGACTGGTTGATCTGCCTCGCCAGCGCGCTAGTGGCCGGCGGCAGTGGATGCTCGAGCAGTGCCCCGGTGAACAGGCGCGCCGCGTTCAGCGGCTGCAGCAAATCATGGCTGACCGCGGCAAGGAACTTGGTCTTCGACAGGTTGGCCTGTTCGGCTTCATGCTTGGCCTCGCGCAGGCGCGCCTCTGCCCTGACGCGCTCGTTGATTTCCTGGCGCAACTGGTCATTGACGCTGGTCAGCTCCCGGGTACGCTCCCGCACCCGCTGTTCCAGATGCTGGTAGGCCTGTTGCAGGGCTTCGGCGCTGCGCCGACGCTCGGTGACATCGCGGATCAGCACGAACAGGCCGATAACCTCGCCATGCGGGTTGCGGTTGGGTACATAGGAGCGTAGAAGGTAGCGCTCATCCCCGTTGAGGCTGCGCTCGGCAAACTCGAAGCTCACGCTTTCGCCCTTGAAGGCCCGTTCGATATAGGGTTCCAGGCGGGCGAACTGCTCCGCGTCATGCACATGCATCATGCTTTGCCCGAGGATATTGCCGCGCTGCCAACCGTACCATTCGTCGTACATCCGGTTAGTGAACTGATAGCTCAGATCCTGTTCCACATAGGCGATCATGGCCGGCAACTGGTCGGTGATCAGGCGTACCCAGCGCTCGCTTTCCAGCAGCGCCTTGGCATACAGGTCGCGCTCGGTGATATCGGTATAGGTATTGACGAAGCCGCCGGCGGGCATGGGGTGGCTGCGCATCTCCAGCACCCGGCCGTTGTCCAGGCGCTGTTCCCGGGTCAGTTGCGGCTGGCCCGCCGTGATGTGGCTGTACGGCGTGAACAGCTCCAGCTCGCTGTCCTCCAGCACCTCGGCGAAGGGTCGATGCGGGCGTATCGGGGCCAGTCCAGCCAGCTCTAGGAAGCGGTAGTTCCAAAGTTCCAGCCTGCCCTGCTCGTTGACCACGGCAACGCCCTGGGACAGGCTGTCCACGGTGCGCTGCAACAGTCGCGTCTTCTGCGCCAGGGCCTGCTCCCGGCGGGCCGTCTCGGAGTTCTTCAGGTCGGTGATGTCGGTGTAGATGATGACCAGCCCACCCTCCCGGGTCGGCCGCTCGCTGACCTGGACCCAGCGCTTGTTGCGCATGCGGTACAGCATGTGCCCATCCGCGCCGGCCTCCATGTCAGTCACCAGGCCTGTGGCGGTGGCCAGGCGCTTGAGTTCCTCCAGCCGCATACCCTCGCGCACTCGCGCCCGGGTGCCCTTCCAGAAGCGCGCATAGTGGCTGTTGAACAGCACCACACGCTGGTCCTTGTCGAACAGCACCACACCGTCGTTCATGCTTTCGATGGCATCCGCCAGGTGATGCCGGGCGGTTTCCGCCCGGGCCCGCGCCTCGCTGAGCAGGCGGTTGCTGGCCTGCAGCTCGGCCATGGTTTCATTCAACGCCTGGGTACGCTCGCGGACCTGCTCGGCCAGTTCCACCGAATGCTGGAAGGCCGCATAGCTCTCGGTACGCGGGTTGGCAATCGACTCGACCCGCTCGATCAACGCCGCATTGATTCGCCGTAACTTGTTGTTGGCTGCACGCAGAGCCAGAAGCTCATCACGATCGGCCTGCGCGCTTGCCTCAACCCGGGTAGGCAAAGGCCACCCCGGTGAAGGTCTGGTTGATATGCATGCCATTGAACTGTTCGCCGTAGGTGTTGAAGCCCACTATCGCGTTGCTGGCCATGTAGGCCGCCAGCTCGGAATCCTGCCCCCGCAGCTCCGCTTCCAGCCGGCGCAGCACACAGTCACAGGCGATGATCAGCACCGGCTCGCCCAGGCGCTGGCGTAGTTGCGCCATCTGCTTCTGCAGGTCCGGCAACAGTGGTCGCGAGGCCATGGCGGTCAGCACGATGCCGGTATCCACCGCACAATAGAAGGTCAGGCTGCCGTCGGCATTGACCCGCTGGATGGAGCGCACATAGAACTGGTCACGAATCCGCACCGCCAGCGCGTTCAGCGCGAAGGTGGCGTTACTCAACTGCTCCACAGGTACGCCGACCAGCCGCGCGTACTCCTGCGCCGCGGGTTCGGCATTCAGCTCCAGCACTGTGCGGCGGTCGTTGTCGGCGGCGGTCACCACCAGCTTCTCGGCCTTGGCCTGCAGGTTGTGGGTGGTGAACACCTCGAAGTCGAGCCAGGTATTGACCATCACCACCACCGCCGCGGCGCTGTGGAAGCGGCCCTGGTAATAGACATAGGTATGCACCGGGTGATCGTCGCCGCCAGCCGATCCGCCAAAATGCGGGATGCTCCCCAAGGTCGCGCCCAGGGTGGCGAGTACTACCTCCTCGCGGCTGGACAGACCATCGAGCAGGGTCAGGGCGAAGGTGTGCCCCTTGATCGGTGCCAGCCGCGCCTGGCGGCAGTGGTTGAGCATGCGGTCAACCACCGCCTGGGCATCCACCAGGCTGAAGTCATCCAGCGCGCTGATCAGGGTGCTGTCGATGGCAAAGGCGCGGCAGTCGAAACCGACCGCGCTGATGCAGCCACGGCCATAGCCCTGCGGGGTGATCTCTCCGGCGGTGGTGCAACCGACCAGCATCACACCACCGAAATGCTGTTCCAGCGCCGCCCCCAGCCGTTCCAGTGGATAGTGCGCGGAGCAGAAGAACAGCACGAAGCCCAGGTGTGGATGAAGCAACTGGCTGGCCAGGCTCTGCGCCGCCAGTTCGGGATCGGCAACGTCGGTCATGGCGGTCTGGAAGCAATCTGCCAGTATCTGCTGCATGGTTACCTCCATACTCACTGACCGACATTCTATTGAGCCCCCCGCCTCAGCCCCATGCTGCTTGAGTAGCAAGGGGCTAGTGCTAAAGAACGAGAGGCCATTCCCTGTCAGGCGCTTACCAGCCCAGCGCCACCCCCAGGGCCAGGGTATCGGTTTTCTCCACCCGGTCGCCGGCATCACGGTCCTTCAGGTCGAAGCGGTTGTATTCGGCGACCAGCGTCAGGTTGTCGTTGATGCTGTGGAACAGGCCGATGCCGCTGGTCTTGAAGTCCGCCTGGTAGCCCAGACCGTTGCCGTCATCCCGGGTCTTGCCATAGGACAGGGCTACCCGCGTCTTACCGAAGGCATAGGAGCCCTGCAGCAGGTAACCCTTGCTGTCGCTCTCGCGCAGGCTGGCCTGGGTGGCGTTGTTGGTGAAGAACGGGTTGACGCCCTCGGCATTGAAGCCGGAACCGGTCAGCGACAGCTGCCCCAGCTTGGCCTGCAGGCCATAACCCAGACCGCGTGAGGTGACCGAGTCCACACCCGCGCCGGTGTTATCCGCCTGCTGGTACATGCCGTTGAGCCAGGTGTGCAGCTGCGCGCCACCCAACTCGAACTGATAGGTGAGTTCGGTCTCGAAACGCGGGCTGTCCTGATAATCCTTGCCGGTCTGCACGCCGTTATCGTCGACCAGGTGACCATCGACCGGGTCCATGATACCCACGGCAGCACGAAAGCCGTTCATCACCGGCGAGCGGTAGGTGATCTGCGAGGTGGGAAAGGGATAGGGATAGCCGGTGCCGATATTGCCGAAGGACACCCCGCCACCATCGACCAGCCCGAGCGTGTCGCTGGATTGGCCATAGGCGGTGAGGAACTCGTCGAGCATGATGTTGGAGCGTCCGAACAGGCCGAAGTCCTTGCCGAACAGCACCTCACCCCAATCGCCGGACACCGTGCCGTAGAACTGGCGCACATCGATGCCGGTCTCGGTGGCGTTGTCCTGGCTGTCGTTGATGGTGACCCAGAACGAGGAACGGCCGCCGACGGTCAGGTTGTCGAATTTCTTGTCGACATTGAAGCCGATGTAGTTGGGCAGAAAGCCCATCTTCACCCGCGACTGATTGCGGTCCAGATCGGGGTCGATATGGTCGACCTTGTTGTGCACATAGAAGGCGTTGAAATAGCCATCGACCGAGAAGCTGGTGTCGTCCTGGTCGTACAGGGTAATGGCTGCCGAGGCCGGTGCGCTGAGCATGGCTGCAGCCAATGCGGTCAACAGAGGATAGGCAGTATTGTTCTTGTTCATTGTGCTCTCCGATGGAATCCGTGACTGACGAAACTGAACGTCCAGCGGATTATCGGAAAGCGCAGGCAGCCCCCCTATTCTGCCAAGGAGCTGAAAACACCGGGCTTTGGTGGGGCCTACCAAGGGTTGGCGAGCTGCTGCCAAAGCACTGGCTCGCTTGCCACCTTGGGAGGAAGCGCATTTTTCCACTCAATCTCGGGCACATTGCTGCCTGGCTCTGGCCGAGATGGAAGGACTCGAGCCTGGGAGGTTCGAGCACCAGCTCGTACCGGGGCTGGCCAGCGGCAATGGCGTTACCGGCTGACTCGCCCATCAAGCTGGTGCTTGACGTTCCCAGGGCCAGGGCTAGTGCAGCACCTGGCCGAGCATGGCCCGCAGCTTGCCGGCCTTGATCGGCTTGTTGAGCACCGGTATGCCCAGGTCCTGCAGTCGTTGCCGGCTGTGTTCGCTGCGATCGGCGGTGATCATGATCGCCGGGATCTGCCAGTGGAAGTGCTCCCGCAGCACGCCCACCGCATCGCAGCCGGTCTGCCTGGCATCCAGGTGGTAATCGACCAAGATGGCATCGGGGCGGCGGCCATCGAGCACCGCCAGCGCACCCGGCAGGTCCACCGCCACCTGCACCCGGGCGCCCCACTGTTCCAGCAGCCCCTGCATGCTCGACAGGATCATCGTGTCGTTGTCGATCACCAGCAGATGTCGGCCCTGCAGTGGCGCGCTCAGCCGCTGCAGCACGGCGTCCGGCGGGCTGGGCGCGTCTGCCTTGGCCAGCGGCAGCGTGACGCTGAACATCGAGCCCTGCCCCACCACCGAGTGCACCTGCAGCGGTGCTTCGAGCAGCCGGGCGATACGTTCAACGATGGCCAGCCCCAGCCCGGCGCCCTTGCGCGGCCCGACCCGGTCGCCATGCAGTTGGTTGAACTCGCGGAATATGTCATCGAAACGCTCGCGGGGAATGCCCAGGCCAGTGTCCCACACCTGGATGTTCAGCAGATCACCCCGACGCCGGCAGCCGATCAGTATCCGCCCCGTGGGCGTATAGCGAATGGCATTGCTGAGCAGATTGCGCATGATTCGACTGAGCATGCGGTAGTCAGTCCGTACGGCCCAGCGCCCGAGCCTGGTCCGCACCTGCAGACCGCTGGCCTCGATCAGCCCCTGGAACTCGCTCAACAGCGGGTCGATGACCTCCGCCAGGGTGTGGTTGCCCAGGTCCAGGGGAACATTGCCGTGATCCAGCCGGGCGATGTCGAGCAGGTCGCTGAGGATGTCCTCCGCACTTTCCAGCGCAGCATGGGAGCGCTCGACCAGTTGCGCCTCCGCTGCCGGCAGAGCACGCTCACGCAGGGTGGCCATGAGCAGCCGTGCGGCGTTCAAGGGCTGCAGCAGGTCATGGCTGACCGCCGCCAGATAGTGGTCCTTGTTGCGGTTGGCCAGCTCGGCAGCATCCCGGGCATCGCGCAGGGCACATTGCACCCGCTCGCGCTCGATGATCTCGCGGCGCAGGCTGTCATTGAGGTTTTCCAGTTCCAGGGTGCGCTCATGCACCCGTTGCTCGAGTTGCTCGTTGAGCTGCTGCATCGCCCGCTCGGCCTGTTTGCGACCACTGATATCGGCCACGAAGCCCTCCACCAGCTGCTGCCCTTCTTCCTGATTGAGCAGCAGGTTCATGCGTACATCCAGCTCGCTGCCATCCAGCCGCCGCAGACGGGTCTCGTAGCCGACCAGTTCACCCTCCTGTTGCAGCCGCTTGCAGACCTGGACGAACTCCGCCGGCCCGCCGGCAAAGAAACTGTCCTTCAGCTCGGTGGCTGCCGCCACCACGGCCTCGGTCGAGGGATAGCCAAGCATTCGCACCAGCGAGGGGTTGGCGGCTCGGATGCCATGCTCCAGGTCAGCCTGGAAAATACCGTGCACGGCATTCTCGAACAGCCACTTGTAGCGATTGCGCTCGGCCTCCAGCTCCTGCAGACGGTCCATCAGTTCCGGGTAGTAGCTTTTACGCGCGGACTGCAGCCCCAGCCCCAGCAGGCCGGTGAGCATCTCGCGGCGTGGGTCAGAGGGCTTCGGCATAAACCACTTCCACATCCCTGAGGCTGGGTTCACGGGGGTTGGTCAGGATACAGGGGTCGTCCATGGCATGGACCGACAGCATCGGCAGATCACTGATGCCGATCCCGTGCATGCCCAGCGTCTGCTCGAAGCCCACGGCGCGCTTGAAGTCGATCAGGTGCTGCACCAGCCGCTGGCGCACCTGCTGGTTGGACAGGCCGCGGATATCGATCCCCAGCGTCTGGGCGATCACCTTGAAGCGGTCCGGTGCAGCGTCGTAGTTAAAGGCCACCACGTGCTCCATTAGGATGGCGTTGCACAGGCCGTGGGGCAGGTCCAGATAGCCGCCGAGGCTGTGCGACATGGCATGCACCGCACCGAGGATGGCATTGGAGAACGCTAGCCCGGCCTGCAGGCTGCCGAGCATGATTTTCTCGCGCAGCTGGATATTGTCGGGCTGCTTGATCATCTCGACCAGGTTGCCGTTGATCAGCCGCATGGCTTCCAGGGCGTGGGCATCGGTCATCGGGCCGCTGCCGGTGGAGACGAAGGCCTCGATCGCATGCACCAGCGCATCGACCCCGGTGCAGGCTGACAGGAACGGGTCCATGGTGGCGGTGACCTCGGGATCGATCAACGCCACATCCGGCACCACAGCCTTGCTGATGATCGAGAATTTGACCTTGTCCTGCTGGTTGGAAATGATCACGAACTGCGATACATCCGCCGAGGTACCCGCCGTGGTCGGGATCAGGATCACTGGCGGCACCGGCGTGCGAATGGTGTCGACCCCTTCGAAATCGAGGATATGCCCGCCGTTGGTGGCCACGATGCCGATGGCCTTGGCGCAGTCCATCGGGCTGCCCCCGCCGATGCCGACGATCGCATCGCAGGCGGAGGCGCGATAGAGTTCGGCGCCCTGCATCACCTCCTCTACCCGTGGGTTGGCTGACACCCCGGTATACAGCACATAGTCCACGCCCTGTTGCTGCAGGCTGTGTTCCACATCGGCGACCCAGCCCGCCGCGACCACACCGGGGTCGGAAACCAACAGGACCTTGCGGGCGGCAAAGGTGTTGACGTAGTTGGCTACCGTCTTGCGTGAACCGGCGCCGAAGATGATCTCGGGGGTGACGAATTTGCGCAGTTGGCTGATATCGTAGGCCATGGTGATGATCGACCTTGTTGTTTTATTTATGGAAGCCACAGGTTACCTCAAAGCAGGCGGTGTCGGCGTTTTTACGACTGAAGTCGTGCTCCGACGCACCCCAAGTCGCATGGTGGCCAACCGCGATTCGGATAAGCATGGTGATACACCATGAACCGATCGAGGCATGCCATGACGCTGTTCTCTCGACTGCAGCCATTGCTGCGCTCGCTGGCACTAATCCTGCTGCTGCACAGCCCCCTGCTGACAGCCGACAGCACTCCACCGGCACAGCTCAGGGAGGTGATTCAGTCGCTGTTTCCCCAGGCGACCCGGATCGACGCCAAACAGGGTGATGTGCCGGCCTACCCAGTATACCAGTTGAACGAGCTACTCGGTTATGCCTTCGAGTCCACCGACCATTCCAGCCTGCAGGGATTTGCCGGCAAACCCATACGCCTGCTGATTGGCCTGAATGTTGACGGGGTGCTGGCCGGAGTGCGGGTATTGGGCCACCATGAACCGGTGTTCCTGCATGGCATGGGGGAAAAGGCCCTGCTGGATTTTGTCGAGCAGTACCGTCAACACCCGTTGAGCAAGCCGGTAGTGGTTGGCGGGCGCAAGCCGGATTCCAGTGACGGCCAGTCGATTACCCAGTTCGATGGCATCAGCAAGGCCACGGTGTCGGTGGTGATTCTCAATGAAAGCGTGCTGCAATCGGCGCTGGCGGTAGCCCGGGCCTATCTCGAAGGCTTTACCAGCGCGCCGCTGGCGACACCGCGCATGGATATGTTCGAGCCTCTGGACTGGCAACAGCTGCTCGAACGTGGGCTGGTCCAGCACTGGCTGCTGCAGCCTGACGAACTGGAGCAACACCTGGGGCACTCGCTGGCACATTATCCGGGCATGGATCGCGACCAGGCCTTCAGCGAGCTGTTCTTTGCCTATCTGGATACCCCCATGAGCGGGCGCAACCTGCTGGGGGAGCAGGGTTTTGCGCGCTTGCAGAACAGCCTGCGCGACGGAGAGCAGGCGCTGCTGGTGATGTCCCGCGGCAGCTACCGCCATGTGCCGGAGGACTTCACTCCCGCCTCCTCGCCCAGCCGGCTGCTGCTGGTGCAGAACGGCCAGGCCATCGAGCTGCACGATATGGACTTCGACAATGGCAACCTGCTGGACAGCCTGGCGATAACGCCCACGGATGATCTCCAGGCGCATATCTTCCGCATCAAGGCCCACGCCGCCTACAACCCGGCGCAACCCGCCCAACTGCGGCTCAACGTCAACCTGCAACGCAATCACCTGGTGGAAAGCCAACTGGTGCTGGAGCACCCCGTCGAGCCCGACCCCGCGCTGTTCGAAATCCACCAGCCCAGCGCCGCCGACAAACCGGCTCCGGTGTGGTTGCGCCTGTGGCAGGAGCGCTGGTGGCAATTGGCGCTGCTGGGTAGCGCCTTGCTGCTGGTAAGCCTGATATTCACCTTCCAACACCGGATCAGCCGGCACGGCCGCGCCTTTCACCTGCTGCGCGGCGGCTTCCTGCTGTTCACCCTGCTGTTCATCGGGCTGTATGCCCAGGGGCAATTGTCGGTGGTCAATATCACCACCCTGTTGCTAGCGTTGGTCGAGGGCTTCGATATCCGGGTATTTCTGATGGACCCGGTGATCTTCGTGCTCTGGAGCTTTACCTTTATCAGCCTGTTCATCTGGGGGCGCGGCCTGTTCTGCGGCTGGCTCTGCCCGTTCGGCGCGCTGCAGGAACTGGTCGCCTGGCTGGGGCAGAAATTGCGCCTGCGGCAGTGGAAGATAGCGGAGCCACTGCATCGCCGGCTGCAATGGATCAAGTACGGGATTCTGCTGGTGCTGCTGGTCAGCGCCCTGCTATCGCAGACCCTGGCCGAGCGCCTGGCCGAGGTCGAACCGTTCAAGACCACCATCACCCTGTTCCTGGTACGCAGTTGGCCCTTCGTCGCCTATGCCCTGCTGCTGCTCGGGCTGGGCCTGTTCATCCACAAGTTCTATTGCCGCTACCTGTGCCCGCTGGGTGCCGGCCTGGCGATACTCGGCAGGCTGCGCCTGTTCTCCTGGCTGAAACGCATCGACGCCTGCGGCCAGCCCTGCCAGCATTGTCGCAACCACTGCGGCATAGGCGCGATACACCGCGATGGACGGATCGACTACGACGAGTGCATCCAGTGCCTGGAATGCATCGTCATCCTGCATGACGACCAGCAATGCGTGGCAGCGGTCAGTGCGCGCAAGAAGGCCGAGAAAAGTCAGCGCAAGGCTGCTGCAGAGGCATTGATCTACAAGGGTTGAGGAGTCGTGGAAGCTAGAGGATTGAGCTCCATCTCGACCCGTGGGTGGCCCGAAACAACGCAGGCTGGGATGGAACCCGGCCTTCCAGTCAGCGCCACTGGTACTGCAGGCCCAGACCCACCAGCCAGCTGCGCTCCGGGGCGGGTTCGTAGTAGCGGCCGCCGGAGCCGTTGACGATCAATGAACCGATGTATTCGCGGTCGGTCAGGTTGTCCAGCCGGGCGAAAGGTTCGAGGGTGAGGTTGCCGATCGGCTGCTGGTAGCCGGCGCGCCAGTTCAGTACGGTGTAGCCGGAGGCCTGGTGCTGGTTGTCGTCGGTGGCGTAGCGTTGGCTCATGCCCTGGGCCTCGAGGGCGGTGGCGAAGCCGCTGTCCTGTGGCTGCCAGGCCAGTTCGGCGAAGAAGCTGTGGCGCGGGATGCCCGGCAGGCGGTTGCCGGCGTGGCTGGTGCCGTCACCATCGATGAAGCGGTCATATTCGGCCTGCAGCCAGGTATAGGCCAGATAGGCGCTCAGACCATGGGCGAACTGCTGTTCGATACTCAGCTCCACCCCGCGGCGGGTGGAACGTCCGGCGTTGGTATAGGTGGCGCGGCCGGTACCCAACTGGTTGGTGCCGGTGACGATCTCGTCCTTGACCCGGCTGTCGAACAGGGCGATATCCAGTCGGGTATTGTCCCGGCGCCATTTCAGCCCGACCTCGGCGTTGCGCGACAGGCTCGGCTTGAGCGCCTGGTTCATCCCGGCGCCGTCCTGTCGATAGGCCAATTCCTGGAAGGTCGGGGTCTCGAAGCCCTGGCCAAGCGCGGCGTACAGGCTCAGCTGCGGGGTCCACTGCCAGTTCAGGCCCAGCGCCGGGTTGGTGCGGTGCACGCGCATGCGGCCGCTGTCGTCCTGGCCGTCGACCAGGTAGTCGTCATCCGAGTCGAATTCCACGCGATTGTAGCGCAGCCCGGCGACCAGCTCCCAGCGCGGCGCCAACTGCCAGGTGCTGATCAGGTAGGCTTCCTGGCTGTCCACCCGGTTGAACTCGTCGCGCTGCAGCCCGCCCTTGCTGCCGTTGGCATTGACGAAGCCCTTGCGCTCCTCGCCCTGGTAGTTGTAGGCCAGGCCGGCGGCCAGGGTCACTGGCAGGTCGAACAGCCGAGTCTCGCGTTGCCAGCCCAGCTCGCCGCCCCCGAAGCGCCGGTCCAGCTCGACCACCCCGCCACCGGCGGTCGCGCCACTGCCGGGGAAGGCCAGGAACTGCTGCATGTCCCGTTCACCGCCATAGACCATGACCGTCAACTGGTCCTCGTTAGCCAGGCGCCGTTGGTAGTTCAGGCCGATCTGGTTGTGGCGTACCGATTTGCGGGTATCGAACAGTTCGGCCTGGGGCGGTGCCTGGTGCCGGTCGGCACGCACCTGTTCGGCGGTCAGTCCCAGCGGGTCCTGGGTGTCAGGCTGATCGAGGCTGTTGACTAGCAGGGTCAGGCTGGAGACATCATCGATATCCCAACCCAGACGCAGGTTGGCGATGTCCCGGCGGGTGTCGCTGTGGTCGCGGTAGCCATCGGTCTCCAGTCGCGAGATATTGGCGCTGATGTTCAGGTCGCCATGCTGGCCACCGTAGCGCAAACGCGAGCGCCACAGGCCGTCGCTGCCCACCGCGGTGCGGTTATCCAGGGTCGGGTAGAACGGCGCTTCACCGGTAAAGCCCTGGATGATGCCGCCGGAGGCGTTGCCGTACAGGGTGGTCAACGGGCCGCGCAGGACCTCGATGCGCTGCAGGCCATCGAGGTCGAACAATGCCGGCTGGCCCTGGCCGTCGGGCATGGTCAGCGGGATGCCGTCCTGCACCAGGCGCACCCCGCGCACGCCGAACTGCGAGCGGGCACCGAAGCCGCGCGAGGATATCTGCAGGTCCTGGGCGTAGTTCTGGCGGTTCAGCGCCACCAGCCCGGGGGCCCGCTGCAGGGATTCGGAGAGGTTGGCGCCCAGGTTGGGGGCGTTCAGTTGTTCCGCGGTCACGGTATGCCGGGCCAGCGGCAGTTGCAGGTCCTGGCCATCGTCGCCGCCGCCGAGGATGATCTGTGCCGGCAGGCTGAGCCGTTCATGGGCGTGGCCGTAGGGCACCAGCACCAGTGCGAGCGCCAGCGGCGTCAGCCTCAACACAGGGTTGAAGACAGCCGGCGTAGAGGCTACGGCTCTGGTCATGGCGCTGCGAAGAGATGCTGAGCGTCCTCTGCCATCATTGGGTATTGTGTACATGGTCTTATCCTTTTTGTCATTGGCCACTGAACCCAGTTAAGCAGCACACCGACAGTAACCGACATGGTACTTTGGACGTAGTTTCTCAACAGCTTGGTAGCATAAAAAAAGGCCCCGAAGGGCCTGAAGATGCGGAGCATGCTACTGCGGCGTACCAGTGGAGCGCGCCGGTACGCCGTCTGTTCAGCGAGGGCTCAGAAAAAGCCCATCGGATTCACGTCGTAGCTGACCAGCAGGTTCTTGGTCTGCTGATAGCTGTCGAGGATCATCTTGTGGGTTTCCCGGCCGACACCGGATTTCTTGTAGCCGCCAAAGGCGGCGTGGACCGGGTACATATGGTAGCAATTGGTCCATACCCGCCCGGCCTGGATACCCCGGCCCATGCGGTAGGCAACGTTCATGTCCCTGGTCCAGACGCCCGCGCCGAGGCCGAACTCGGTATCGTTGGCGATGGCCAGCGCTTCGGCCTCGTCCTTGAAGGTGGTGACGCTGACCACCGGGCCGAAGATTTCCTCCTGGAACACACGCATCTTGTTGTGTCCCTTGAGCAGGGTCGGTTCGATGTAGTAACCGCCGCCCAATTCGCCTTCCAGGCGCTCGGCGTTGCCGCCGATAAGGAACTCGGCACCCTCCTCCCGGGCAATTTCCATATAGGACAGAATCTTGTCGAACTGCTGTTCAGAAGCCTGCGCGCCGACCTGAGTCTCGGTATCCAGCGGATTGCCGCGTTTAATACGGCGGGTACGGTCGAGCACGCGGGCGATGAAGTCGTCGTACATGCCTTCCTGGATCAGTGCCCGGGATGGGCAGGTGCAGACCTCACCCTGGTTGAAGAAAGCCAGTACCAGCCCCTCGGCAGCCTTGTCGATAAAGCTCTCTTCGGCCTTCATGATGTCGGCGAAGTAGATATTCGGGGACTTGCCCCCCAGCTCGGTGGTGGACGGGATGATGTTCTCCGCCGCACAGCGCATGATGTGCCGGCCCACCGGGGTGGAGCCGGTGAAGGCAATCTTGGCGATACGCTTGCTGGTGGCCAGCGCCTCGCCGGCTTCCCGGCCATAGCCGTTGACGATATTGAGCACGCCCGGTGGCAGGAGGTCGGCGATCAGCTCGGCCAGTACCAGGATGCTGACCGGGGTCTGTTCGGCCGGCTTGAGTACAACGCAGTTACCCGCCGCCAGCGCTGGCGCCAGCTTCCAGGCAGCCATCAGGATCGGGAAGTTCCAGGGGATGATCTGCCCCACCACGCCCAGCGGCTCATGGAAGTGGTAGGCCACGGTGGTTTCGTTGATTTCCGCGGTACTACCTTCCTGGGCGCGAATGCAGCCGGCAAAGTAGCGGAAGTGATCGGCGGCCAGCGGAATGTCGGCATTCAGGGTTTCACGTATCGCCTTGCCATTGTCCCAGGTCTCGGCCACGGCGAGCAGTTCCAGATTCTGCTCGATGCGGTCGGCGATCTTCAACAGGATGTGGGAGCGTTCCTGCACAGAGGTCTTACCCCAGACCGTCTTCGCCGCGTGAGCGGCATCTAGCGCCCGATCGATATCTTCGGCGGTGGAACGGGGGATTTCGCAGATGGCTTCGCCGGTAACCGGCGTCGTGTTGGTGAAGTACTGGCCTTTGACCGGGGCGACGAACTCACCATTGATGAAGTTGCCATAGCGGTTCTTGAAGGTGATGAGGGAGCCGGCAGCTCCAGGATTGGCGTAGATCATTGTTGAAGTCCTCTGTGCGCAGCCTGGCCCCACGGCTCAGGTCATGCCTGGATACTAGTTACTCCATGCAAGCACCGTGAATGCCTCCTTGGCAGGGCTGGTGTCGTTATTTAGTAGTAGATGCAGCAGTAGGCACCCCGCCCGGCGGTTGCCGGCTGATAATGGTCTGCAGCCGCTGGACCTGCCCCGGCTCGAGAAGGCGCGCATCCGGCCCGGCGTTGGCGGCCTCGATGCACAGCATGCGACGATAGCCGTGCGCCGGGAACTGGCTCAGGCGCGCGCCCTTGTCCTGTCAGGGACTCCATACCACCACCGATCGACTGCCGCGGCGCTGTACCCATAATGGGCCGGCGGCCCCATCGAGCAACTGAACCTCCGCCGTCGTGTCGAAGCACACCCGGTCCACCTCGCCACGGAACCGGATGGGGCGTGCTGGTGGCATATCGCATCCGCCTGCAGCTGGCACAGCTATGGTCTCGGCCCGGGGCAATCGCCGCTGCGCTTTCTCAGCTCGGTCAACGACGCCCTCGGCGAACACTTCATCGTCGCCGCCAACACTGCCGGAGAAGAGCTGTTCCGCATATCGGTAGCCGAGCGCTGCCATAGCGGTTGCCGCACCCGAGCACCGACCATGCGGTGATCCTGTCCCGCAGGCCGGGTATAAATCTCTATGTAATCAATATGGTGGACGGCACTCTTGAGGCGCTGGTCGAAGCTGGAGAAGACTTTCACTTCTATGGCCACGGGGTGTTCAGCCAGGATGGCAGGCGCTTCTATGCCACTGCCAATCACTATCCCAGTGGCGAGGGGTATATCCGCGTCTACGCCGCCGATGACGGTTACCGGCACCTGCAGGACTTCCCCGTGGCCGGCATGGGCCCGCACGAGCTGCGCCTGCACCCGGATGGCCAACGCCTGGTGGTGACCATGGGCGGAATCCAGACCCACCCGGATTATGGCCGGTTCAAGCTGAACCTGGAGTCCATGAAGCCAGCCCTGGTGGTGATGGATCGCCACGACGGAACGATCCTGCAGCGCTGCGAGCCGTCCCATCACCAGTTCAGTTGCCACCACCTGGAGATCAGCAGCGATGACGTGGTCATCGCCGGTTACCAGTTCGAAGGCCCGAAATGGGAAACACCGCCCCTGATCGCCCGGCTGGACACCGAGACCGGCGCGTGCCCGCTCCGCAGCAGGCGCACTTGGGCAACTATACCGCGAGTGTCGCGATCAGTCGGCATTCTCCCGTGGCGGCGATTACCGCGCCGCGGGGAAAGTGCGTGGTACTGCTGGATTATCGCTCCGCCGAGCCACTGCGCATCGTGCTGCTGGCTGATCCGGGCGGAGTGCTGGTCGGAGCAGACGGGAGCTTCGTCGTGTCTTCCGGCGCGGGGCTGTTCCGTATCGAAGCGAGCGGTGCCGGGCCGCAGTTGCTGGTCCAGCACGCATTGCATTGGGATAACCATCTCAGCCGGGCCTGATGCCCGGGCGGCAGTGCGGTCAGCGACTGGACACCATGCGCTCTATGCATTGCCGGGACTCGTCTGGCAGGTAGGTGAACTGCAGTCCAGTCCAGAACTGCTGGCCGCCGATGCTCTCGCGATTCCATCGGCTTTCCGCATCCAGGGTGAATTCGCTGACACCGTCAAGGGTCATCGGCAGGTTGACCTGCAGAGCCCAGGCCCGGTTCAGCTCGATGGGTTTCTCGCTCAACAACATCAGACCTTCGGCGTGCAGATCAACCACACGGCCAAGTAGCTGTCCGCTGTCGAGATCATATACTTCAAGGCTGCTGCTCACGTGATGGCGCTCCAGTTTTCGTCTATCCCGCATGATGTGCTTCGTCTCGCATATGACTCGATTGTGGACCATTTGTATGGTGGCGATAAGCTATACCCCTCTTCTTTAAGCGGGCTTTTCTCGAGTTTGTGATCGAGTTCAATTACAGCTGCGGTTGCGCCCTGTTCACCTCCTGTCCCATACTCGGTCCGCCTGTACGGGTTGCCCGGCCAGCGTCCTGCGAAGAACTTCTAGGGGGTCTCATGCGTATATTGGCTTCAACTCTGTTGCTTTTAGGCAGCAGCCTTATCGGAATGGTTCATGCCCACGATTATCAGGCGGGAGACCTCCGGGTGCAGCACCCCTGGTCCCGCCCCCTGCCCCCGGTCTCCCCCACCGGCGCGGCTTACATGGTCATAGAGAACCATGGGCAGCAGCCGGATGCCTTGATCGGGGTCAGCACTCCGATCGCGGGTCACGCCGAGCTGCACGAACATGTACATCAGGGTGATCTGATGAAGATGCAGCAGATCGAGCGCGTGGAAATCGCACCCGGCGACCGCGTCGAGTTCGTACCCGGCGGCTACCACGTCATGCTGTTCGATCTCCGGCAGCCGTTGACCGCGGACACTGCCTACGCCCTGACCCTGGAGTTCGAGCGCGCCGGAGCGCTGGAGGTGGAGGTGCGTGTCCATGAACAGCCCTCCCCTGCAGCCGACCGCGCTGTGCATGACCACCATGGGCAGGGTCACCACCACTGACGCCGCCGGGCGCCTCGATCAGTCGCGGCGCGAGGGCGTACGCATGGTAACGAACTCCTCCGCCGCCGTCGGATGGATGCCCAGCGTGGCGTCGAACACCGACTTGGTTGCACCTGCCTTGAGGGCTACCGCCAGCCCCTGAATGATCTCGCCGGCGTCGGGGCCGACCATGTGCACGCCCAGTACCCGGTCGCTGGCCTGGTCCACCACCAGCTTCATGAAGCTCTGCTCGGCATTGCCGGCCAGGGTGTTGCGCATCGGACGGAAACGACTTTCGAAGATATCCAGCTTGTAGCCCTGTGCCCGGGCCTGCTCTTCGGTCATCCCCAGGGTGCCGATGTTGGGAATGCAGAACACTGCCGTTGCCAGATCCTCGTAATCTACCGGACGATACTCCTCCGGCCGGTACAGGCGCCGAGCCAGTGCCATGCCTTCAGCCAGTGCCACAGGCGTGAGCTGGATGGTGTCGGTGACATCGCCGATGGCGAAAACCGCCGGATCGGTAGTCTGGTACAACTCATCCACCGCAATGAAGCCTTTCTCATCCAGGGTGACGGCCGTGTTTTCCAGGCCCAGCCCATCAAGCTTGGGGCGACGGCCGGTGGCGTAGAGGACCAGGTCGGTTTCCAGCGTCTCACCGTTGTGCAGGTGCAGCAGCAGGCTGCCATCAGCCTGCTTGTCGATGCGCTCGACCTGGGCATTGAACTGCAGATCCAGCCCCTTGTTCTGCATGGTGACCACCATATGGTCACGCAATCCCTGATCAAAACCCCGCAGGAACTGCTCGCCCCGGTACAGCAAACTGGTCTGGCAGCCCAGACCGTTGAATATGCTGGCGAACTCGACAGCGATATACCCCCCGCCGACAACAGCGCAGCGGGCGGGCAGCTGCTCGAGATAGAAAACCTCATTGGAGGTAATGACGTGCTCGCGTCCGGGGAACTCGGGTACGAAGGGCCAGCCTCCGGTCGCCAGCAGTATGCGTTCAGACGTGAAACGTTTGTCACCTACGGCCACCGTGTGCGAATCCAGCAGACGGGCTCGACCATGAATCAGCGTGACACCGGCGCCGGTCAGCAGGTTGTGATAGATGCCGTTGAGGCGGGTTATCTCGGTGTTCTTGTTCTCTACCAGGCGCTGCCAGTTGAAGGATTCCACCTTGAGATCCCAGCCATAGCCCCGGGCATCCTCGACGTCCTCGGCAAAATGTGCGGCGTAGGCAAACAACTTCTTGGGCACACAGCCCACGTTGACGCAGGTGCCTCCCAGATAGAGCTCTTCGGCTACCGCAACCCGCGCGCCGAACCCGGCGGCCATGCGGCTGGCACGCACGCCGCCGGAGCCGGCGCCGATAACGAAAAGATCAAAATCAAACTCTGACATGCTCGCTGTCCGTTCCGGAATACAAGGGGGCCAGCATACCCTATTTGAGCGACCGCTGAGACAAGGCGGTACGGCAGACTATGCTGAGCAGCCCGACGGATATAGAATTCCCCTCCATCAGATAAGGATATAAGAACGGGTGTCAGGGATGGCCAGATCAGGTTCTACCCAGGTTCACTGGGTCGTACGGCTCAACTATCGAAACCGCAGTCTCTCCTTCATGCTGCTGTTCGGTGTCATCGCCCTGCACTGGCTCGATGACCCGCCCGGTCCCCTGCTCTGGGTGCTGCTGGTCATGCAGCTGCTGATCTATCCGCATATCGCCTATCAGCTGGCCCGGCGTGCCAGCCTCATGCTTCGGGCGGAAACCATCGTCATGCTGCTGGATGCCGGACTCTTTGGCTGCTGGGTGGCAGTGCTCGGGTTTCCATTGTGGATCAGCTTTGCCATGCTCGTCAGCGTGCATATCAATCTGGTGGCGTTCCGCGGCGTGCCGGGGTTGCTCAGCTGTATGGCTGCAAGCCTGACGGGTGTTCTGGTCGGCATGCTGCTCGCCGATGTGGAACTGCGCCCTGACAGCAGCATACAGGTCACGCTGGCCTGCATGGTCGCCCTCAGCCTGTACCTGCTGGCGTTCAGTCACAGTGCCCACTTGCGCAGCCTGTCGCTGCGCGATGCCAAGGAACAGCTGCGCAACAACCAGAGGCAATTACAGCGCAAGCTGGAGGAGATCAACGCGCTGCAGATCCAGCTCCGTGAGCTGGCCCATCGCGATCCGCTCACCGGGCTCTACAATCGCCGTCATCTGGACGCTCAGCTGCTCGACAATGTGGTGAACCGCAAGGCCGACAGCAATCTCTGCCTGCTGCTGATCGATATCGATCATTTCAAGCGCATCAACGACGAGTTCGGCCATCAGGCCGGGGATCAGGTGCTGGCCCGATTGGCGGGGCTACTGACCAGCCACTGTCGCAGCAGCGATATCATCTGCCGCTATGGCGGCGAGGAGTTCGTCGTGCTGATGCCGGAAGTGACGATCGGAGCAGCGGTAGAGCGGGCGGACGCCATCCGTCTGGCCTTTACCGGGCTGAAAATGAGGTTCAACAATCGGGATCTGGCCCCCACGCTCTCCGTGGGTATTGCCGCCTGTCCCCTGCATGCAACTTCCGGAGACAGGCTGTTTGAATGTGCCGATCAGGCCCTGTATCGGGCCAAGGCTGCAGGCCGCAATCGTACCGTACTGTGGTCCGCCGACAGGCTTTCACCGACAGACCCCAGTACCATCTGAGCCCTGCCTCAGCCGGCGTCCAGTAACTGTTCGAATTCACGGTTGTACAGGCCGGCCAGCTCGGTTTTCTGTGCATCACTGAGCAGTTTGCCGGCCATCTGGAAGAAGCGTCGCTCTTCCTCTTCCAGGTGGTGCAGGACCTTGTCCCCGAGTTCTCTGGCGGTGGTCAGCCAGCTCGAGCTGGACATCTCGATCTCATCCAGCTTTTCCAGCAGTTCGTCCATTTCATGGTGCTCGGCAATGGCGTGCCGACTCAGGTCCACACCATTATCGTGGGCCATGAGCGGAATATAGAAATGCCGCTCTTCGGCGGTTTCGTGGGCCAGCAGCTCGTCTTTGAGTCGCTGGTAGCACTTGCGGCGCTCTTCAGTGTTGCCCTTGCTAAGCAATACCGCATCGATGTACTCGCGCTGCCGATCATGGCTGATTCGCAATGCCTCGAAGATGGTCATACGTCTCCTCCAGGTTGGCTGTATCTGGAATACGGACCCGCTTCGCTGCAGCTAGTTCAGCCTAAACGCTTTCGAGGAGTGTCGAAAAGCCGACACATGATTGCTGCCCCCTTTCATAAGCAGCCCGGCAGGCATACAATACGGCAATTGGTCGCAGGCCGCTCCAGAGCCGCCGCACATAAAACTTACAAGCCGTTTCTCCAAGGAGTGCCGGCATGCCTGATGTTGCTGTATCTACACTGCCCCATAACTGGGCGCTGGCTGCCTTTCTGCTGGGTGTTCTGGGTCTTTGCGCCTTCATGCTTCTGGTGTCCAGCATACTGGGCAGCCGCGCCTGGGGGCGCAGCAAGAACGAGCCCTTCGAATCGGGCATCGTTTCGACCGGTGACACCCGGTTGCGCTTCTCCGCCAAATTCTATCTGGTCGCGATGCTCTTCGTGATCTTCGATGTTGAAGCCCTGTTCCTCTTCGCATGGGCCGTCTCGGTGCGCGAGAGCGGCTGGGCAGGGTTCATCGGAGCCTCCGTTTTCATTTCAATTCTAGTTGCGGGTCTTGTCTATGAAGCATCCATCGGTGCCCTTGATTGGTCACCGGCGGGCCGGCGCAGGAGGCAAGCGAAGCTAAAATGAGGCTCTTGACATGCAATATGAACTTATTCGGATCGATCCGGATGCCGTCAATGACGAGTATCCCATCGGTACCAGGGAGAGTGTCGACGAACAACTGCTGAAAGACCAGGTTCACCGCAACATCTTCATGGGCAAGCTCGAAGATGTGATCAGTGGTGCGGTGAATTGGGGACGCAAAAATTCACTCTGGCCATACAACTTCGGTCTCTCCTGCTGCTACGTGGAAATGACCACGGCCTTTACGGCACCGCATGACGTTGCCCGCTTCGGTGCGGAGGTCATTCGTGCGTCTCCGCGTCAGGCGGATTTCATGGTCATCGCCGGTACCTGCTTCATCAAGATGGCTCCAGTCATCCAGCGTCTCTACGAGCAGATGCTCGAACCCAAGTGGGTCATTTCCATGGGCGCCTGCGCCAACTCCGGCGGCATGTATGACATCTATTCCGTCGTTCAGGGTGTGGACAAGTTCCTGCCCGTGGACGTGTACATCCCCGGTTGCCCTCCCCGTCCCGAAGCCTTCCTGCAGGGGCTGATGCTGCTGCAGGAGTCCATCGGCAAGGAGCGTCGCCCCCTGTCCTGGGTAGTCGGAGATCAGGGTATCTATCGGGCAGATATGCCTTCGCAACGCGAGCAGAAGCGTGACCAGCGCATCCAGGTCACCAATCTGCGTACACCCGACGACGTGTGATCGGGCTTTTGTACCCGCACCGCCGCCGTATTCCACCGTTGACCGATAGCGATACTCATGATGACTGCAGATCAGGCATTGCACATACCTCCCTACAAGGATAATGACCACAGGGTCATTACCGAGCTCGGCACCCAATTCGGCGCCGATGCCATCAGCGTCCAACCCACCCTGACCGGCGTGCCCGTGATCTGGGTCGCACGCGAGCAGCTGCTGGCAGTGCTGCGCTTCCTGCGTCAGCTGCCACAGCCCTACGTCATGCTCTACGACCTGCACGGGGTCGACGAGCGACTGCGCACTCATCGGCAGGGCCTGCCCGCCGATGTGGATTACACGGTCTTCTACCACCTGATGTCACTGGAACGTAACAGTGACGTGATGATCAAGGTCGGCCTCCGCGAGAATGACCTGCGGGTCCCCTCCGCCGCCTCCATCTGGCCGAACGCCGACTGGTACGAGCGTGAAGTCTGGGACATGTTCGGCATCGAGTTCGAAGGTCACCCGCGACTCAAGCGACTGCTGATGCCACCGACCTGGCAGGGCCACCCGCTGCGCAAGGATTATCCGGCGCGGGCCACCGAATTCGACCCCTATGCGCTGAGCGCGGCCAAGCAGGACCTGGAGCAGGAAGCCCTGCGTTTCCGTCCGGAGGACTGGGGCATGAAGCGTGGCGGCGAGCATGAGGATTTCATGTTTCTGAACCTCGGCCCGAACCACCCATCGGCCCACGGCGCCTTCCGCATCATCCTGCAGCTCGATGGCGAGGAGATCGTCGACTGCGTACCGGAGATCGGCTACCACCACCGCGGCGCGGAAAAGATGGGCGAGCGCCAGAGCTGGCACAGCTACATCCCCTATACCGACCGGGTCGACTACCTCGGCGGGGTGATGAACAACCTGCCCTATGTGCTGGCCGTCGAGAAGCTGGCCGGCATCAAGGTGCCGCAGCGGGTCGACGTGATCCGCATCATGATGGCCGAGTTCTTCCGTATCCAGAACCATCTGCTGTTTCTGGGTACCTTCATCCAGGATGTCGGCGCCATGACGCCGGTGTTCTTCACCTTTACCGACCGGCAGCGGGCGTACAAGGTGATCGAGGCCATCACCGGCTTCCGCATGCACCCGGCCTGGTACCGCATCGGCGGCGTGGCCCACGACCTGCCCCGTGGCTGGGACCGTCTGGTTCGCGAGTTCCTCGACTGGATGCCCAAGCGTCTGAACGAATACGAGAAGGCGGCGCTGAAGAACAGCATCCTGATCGGCCGGACCCGCGGCGTGGCGGCCTACAACACCCGTGAAGCGCTGGACTGGGGTGTGACCGGCGCCGGTCTGCGGGCTACCGGCTGCGATTTCGACCTGCGCAAGGCCCGCCCCTATTCCGGCTACGAGAACTTCGAGTTCGAGGTGCCGCTGGCGGCCAATGGCGATGCCTACGACCGCTGCATGGTCAAGATGGGCGAGATGCGCGAAAGCCTGCGCATCATCGAACAATGCCTGAACAACATGCCCGAAGGCCCGTACAAGGCGGATCATCCGCTGACCACGCCGCCACCGAAGGAGCGCACCCTCGAGCATATCGAAACGCTGATCACCCACTTCCTCCAGGTCTCCTGGGGCCCGGTGATGCCGGCCAATGAGTCCCTGCAGATGATCGAGGCGACAAAGGGCATCAACAGCTACTACCTGACCAGCGACGGCAGCACCATGAGCTACCGCACCCGGATCCGGACGCCGAGCTTCCCGCACCTGCAGCAGATCCCCTCGGTGATCCGCGGCAGCATGGTGTCGGACCTGATCGCCTATCTGGGCAGTATCGACTTCGTTATGGCTGACGTGGACCGCTGATCATGAGCAACCTTATCAAGACTGATCGTTTCGTTCTCAGCGATGCCGAACGCGCCGCCATCGAAGAGGAAATGCACCACTACGAGGACCCGCGGGCGGCCTCCATCGAGGCACTGAAGATTGTTCAGCAGGCTCGCGGCTGGGTGCCTGACGGCGCCGCCGATGCCATCGGCGAGATTCTCGGTATTCCGGCCAGCGATGTGGAGGGTGTCGCCACCTTCTACAGCCAGATCTTCCGCCAGCCGGTTGGCCGTCACATCATCCGCGTCTGCGACAGCATGACCTGCTTCATCGGCGGTCACGAGTCGGTTCTGGACGGTATCCGCACCACCCTGGGCATCGAGCCGGGGCAGACCACCGCCGACAACCGCTTCACCCTGCTGCCGGTGTGCTGCCTGGGCAACTGCGACAAGGCGCCGGCACTGATGATTGATGACGACACCTTCGGTAACGTGACTGCAGACAGCGTGGCTGCGCTGCTGGAGGACTACCCATGAGAACCCTTTCCTCTTTCGGCCCGGCCAACCGCAGCGCCCGGTCCGAAGAAACCCACCCCATGACCTGGCGCCTGCGCGATGACGGACAACCGGTCTGGCTGGAGGAATATCAGCAGAAGAACGGTTATGCCGCAGCACGCAAGGCGCTGCTGGACATGGCCGCGGCGGATATCGTCAGCACCGTTAAGGATTCCGGACTCAAGGGTCGGGGTGGCGCCGGCTTCCCGACCGGGGTCAAGTGGAGCCTGATGCCGGCGGACGAATCCCAGAACATCCGCTACCTGCTGTGCAATGCCGACGAGATGGAGCCCAATACCTGGAAGGACCGCCTGCTCATGGAGCAGCTGCCCCACCTGCTGATCGAGGGCATGCTCATCTCGGCGCGGGCGCTCAAGGCCTATCGGGGCTATATCTTCCTGCGCGGCGAATATGTCGATGCGGCGCGCAATCTGAATCGTGCCATTGCCGAAGCCAGGGCCGCCGGCCTGCTGGGCGGGAACATTCTCGGCTCCGGCTTCGACTTCGAGCTGTTTGTGCACACCGGCGCCGGCCGTTATATCTGCGGCGAGGAAACCGCCCTGATCAACTCGCTTGAAGGCAGAAGAGCCAATCCTCGGGCCAAACCGCCCTTCCCCGCCAGCGTCGGGGTCTGGGGCAAGCCGACCTGCGTCAACAATGTGGAAACCCTGTGCAACGTGCCGGCCATCGTCGGCAATGGTGTGGAGTGGTACACCTCCCTGGCCCGCCCGGACAGTGGCGACCATGGCACCAAGCTGATGGGCTTCTCCGGCAAGGTGAAGAACCCCGGCATCTGGGAACTGCCCCTGGGCATCAGCGCCCGGGAGCTGTTCGAGGACTACGCCGGCGGCATGCGCGACGGTTACGCCCTCAAGTGCTGGCAGCCTGGCGGTGCAGGCACTGGCTTTCTGCTGCCGGAGCACCTGGAGGCCTCGATGTATTCGGGCGGCATCGCCAAGGTCGGTACGCGGATGGGCACCGGCCTTGCGCTGGCCGTTGACCACACGGTGAACATGGTCTCGCTGCTGCGCAACATGGAAGAATTCTTCGCTCGGGAATCCTGCGGCTGGTGTACTCCCTGCCGGGATGGATTGCCCTGGAGCGTGAAGACTCTTCGCGCCCTGGAGGGTGGCCGGGGCAGTGCCGAGGACCTGGAGATCCTGGCGCGCCTGGTGGAGTTTCTCGGGCCGGGCAAGACCTTCTGCGCCCACGCCCCCGGTGCGGTGGAACCGCTGGGCAGTGCGATCAAGTACTTCCGTGAGGAGTTCGAGGCGGGGATAGATCCGGCAGCGGGCAGAGGACGCCCGAAAGCTGAGTTCGTCCAGGCCTGACAGCATTGAGAGTCCTGTGGGGATGTTGCCTCGGCATTTCCCCCGCCGGACGAGACGGGAGTCCAAGCGACTCTCCGAGGATTCCATTATCAGAACCCGTAAACCGGGTAAGAAGAAAGTACAACCATGGCCACTATCCATGTAGACGGTAAGCAATACGAAGTCGATGGGGCGGACAACCTGCTGCAGGCCTGTCTGTCCCTCGGCCTCGATGTTCCCTACTTCTGCTGGCACCCTGCGCTGGGGAGCGTGGGCGCCTGCCGCCAGTGTGCGGTCAAGCAGTATTCGGACGAGAACGACACCCGCGGGCGCCTGGTCATGTCCTGCATGACGCCGGCCACCGACAACAGCTGGATTTCCATCGATGACGAGGAGGCCAAGGCATTCCGGGCCAGCGTCATCGAATGGCTGATGATCAACCACCCCCATGACTGTCCAGTGTGCGAGGAAGGCGGACACTGCCACCTGCAGGACATGACGGTAATGACCGGGCACAACCAGCGGCGCTACCGCTTCAGCAAGCGGACCCACGTCAACCAGGATCTGGGCCCTTTCATTGCCCACGAGATGAATCGCTGCATTGCCTGCTACCGCTGCGTCCGCTACTACAAGGACTATGCCGGCGGCACCGATCTCGGCGTGTTCGGCGCCCATGACGAGGTGTATTTCGGCCGCGTCGAGGATGGCGTGCTGGAAAGCGAGTTCTCCGGCAACCTGACCGAGGTCTGCCCCACCGGGGTATTCACCGACAAGACCCATTCCGAGCGATACAACCGCAAGTGGGACATGCAGTTCGCACCGAGCATCTGCCATGGCTGCTCTGCCGGATGCAATATCAGTCCCGGCGAGCGATACGGCGAGATCCGCCGTATCGAGAACCGCTTCAACGGCTCGGTAAACCATTATTTTCTGTGCGACCGGGGTCGTTTCGGCTACGGCTACGTCAACCGCAAGGACCGGCCGCAGCGCCCGCTGCTGCAGCGCTCCCGACTGAGCATGGGCATCGATGCTGCCCTGGATCAGGCTGCTGGTCTGCTGAACCGTCAGCGTATTCTGGGGATCGGCTCGCCCCGCGCCAGTCTGGAAAGCAACTTTGCCCTGCGCGAACTGGTCGGCGCCGAGGACTTCTATTCCGGTATGGCCCGGGAAGAGCTGGCCAACGTCAACGCCATCCGCGAGCTGATCCAGCATGGCCCCCTGCCCACCGCGTCCATTCGCGATATCGAGAACCATGATGCGGTCTTCGTGCTCGGTGAAGATCTGACCCAGACCGCGGCGCGGATCGCCCTTGCCCTGCGCCAGAGTGCCAGGGGCAAGGCCACCGAGATCGCCGAAGCCGCCGGTATCCAGAGCTGGCACCAGGCAGCGGTGCAGAATATCGCCCAGGGCGCCCTGAATCCCGTGTTCATCGCCAGTGTCGACAGCACCCGTCTTGACGATATCGCCGCCGAGGCAGTGCGCGCCGCGCCGGCCGACCTGGCCCGCCTCGGCTTTGCCGTTGCCCACGCCATCGACCCCAGCGCGCCGGCGGTCGATGGGCTGGAAGCGGATGCCCGCGAGCTGGCCGGACGTATCGCCGAGGCCCTGCTGGCGGCCCGACGCCCGCTGTTGGTGTCCGGTGCTTCCCTGGGCAGTCGTTCACTGATCGATGCCGCGGCCAACATTGCCCAGGCGCTGAAGAACCGTGGCAAGGATGCTTCCATCAGCATGGTGGTGCCTGAAGCCAACAGCATGGGCCTTTCCATCATGCTTGCCGACGAACCGGGCGACCGTTCGGTGGAAGCGGCCCTGGATGCTGTGGTCGAAGGTCGCTACGACGCTCTGGTAATACTGGAAAATGATCTGTATCGCCGTGCCGACAGCCAGCTGGTCGACGCCGCGCTGGCCGCCGCCAAGGTGGTGATAGTGGTCGACCATCAGCAGACGCCCACTGCGGACAAGGCCCACCTGCTGTTGCCGGCCTCCAGCTTTGCCGAAGGCGACGGCACCCTGGTGAGTCTGGAAGGCCGCGCCCAGCGCTTTTTCCAGGTATTCGAGCCCGGTTACTACAATCCGGATGTACTGATCCGCGAGGGTTGGCGCTGGCTGCATGCACTGCGCCACACTCTGCTCGGCAAGCCGGTCGACTGGACCAGTCTCGACCAGGTAACCGCGGCCTGTGCCGCTGTACATCCGCGCTTGGCGGGCATTACCGAAGCGGCGCCGGACGCCAGCTTCCGCATCAAGGGTCAGAAGCTGGCCCGTGCCCCACACCGCTACAGTGGTCGCACCGCCATGCGTGCCAACATCAGCGTGCATGAGCCACGCCAACCCCAGGATCCTGACAGCCCCTTCGCCTTCTCCATGGAAGGCTATTCCGGCGCCGGGCAGGACCGGCAGCAGATTCCCTTTGCCTGGTCTCCGGGCTGGAACTCGCCCCAGGCCTGGAACAAGTTCCAGGATGAGGTAGGTGGTCATCTGCGTGCGGGTGATCCGGGTGTGCGTCTGCTTGACGGCGCCCGCATGGATGTCGATTGGGCCCAGCCGCCGGCGGCTTTTGCGCCGGCCGCCGGGACCTGGCAGGTGGTACCGCTGTACCACCTGTTCGGCAGTGAGGAAAACAGCGCCCGCGCCGAGCCCATCCAGCAACGCATGCCCCAGCCCTATGTGGCCCTGGCTGAAGCCGAGGCCCAGCGTCTGGGTGTAACTGATGGTGCGATGCTCGCGCTCAGCCTGGGCGACCGGCAGCTGCAGCTGCCGGCTCGCATCAGCAGCGAACTGCCGCTGGGCGTGATAGGTCTGCCCGTCGGTCTGCCGGGCATCCCGCCGTTGACCGCAGCCAGCGTTGCGACCGGAATCAAGGAGGCCACCCGATGAGCTGGTTCACGCCCGAGGTAATGGCGATCCTCATCGCCGTGATCAAGGCCATTGTCATCCTGCTGGCGGTGGTCATTGCCGGCGCCCTGCTCAGCTTCGTCGAGCGCCGCCTGCTGGCCGTCTGGCAGGACCGTTACGGCCCCAACCGGGTAGGCCCCTTCGGCATGCTCCAGATCGTTGCGGACATGCTGAAGATGTTCTTCAAGGAGGACTGGACGCCGCCCTTCGCCGACAAGCTGATCTTCACCCTGGCGCCGGTGGTGGCGATGAGCTCGCTGCTGGTGGCCTTCATCGTCGTGCCGATCACCCCTACCTGGGGTGTGGCGGATCTGAACATCGGCCTGCTGTTCTTTTTCGCCATGGCCGGGCTGACCGTTTATGCGGTGCTCTTCGCCGGCTGGGCCAGCAACAACAAGTTCGCCCTGCTCGGCGGCCTGCGTGCCGCGGCCCAGACGCTCTCCTATGAAGTGTTCCTGGGTCTGTCACTGATGGGCGTGGTAGCCCAGGCGGGTTCGTTCAACCTGCGGGATATCGTGGCCTATCAGGCCGACAACCTGTGGTTCATCATTCCGCAGATCTTCGGCTTCCTGACCTTCTTCGTGGCCGGCGTCGCGGTGACCCACCGTCACCCCTTCGATCAGCCCGAAGCCGAACAGGAGCTGGCGGATGGTTACCACGTCGAGTATGCGGGCATGAAGTGGGGCATGTTCTTCGTCGGCGAGTACATCGGCATAGTGCTGGTATCGGCACTGCTGGCCACGCTGTTCTTCGGCGGCTGGCACGGGCCCTTCGACCTGCTGCCGCAACTGCCCTTCCTGTGGTTTGCACTGAAAACCGGTTTCTTCATCATGATCTTCATCCTGCTGCGCGCCTCCCTGCCGAGACCGCGCTACGACCAGATGAT
Source organism: Halopseudomonas formosensis (assembly GCF_900115905.1). Classification (GTDB taxonomy): domain Bacteria; phylum Pseudomonadota; class Gammaproteobacteria; order Pseudomonadales; family Pseudomonadaceae; genus Halopseudomonas; species Halopseudomonas formosensis. The sequence goes on along the minus strand of NZ_FOYD01000009.1, from coordinate 45,590 downwards.
GGCATTCGGCTGGAAGGTCTGCCTGCCATTGACCCTGATCAACCTGCTGGTAACCGGCGCCATCGTGCTGGCAGCGGCCTGAGGAGACAGCCATGATCAAATCGATTCTTCATGTAGTACATGGCTTCTATACCCAGCTTCGCAGTCTGGTGATGATCTTCGGCCATGCCTTCCGCAAACGGGACACCCTTCAGTATCCGGAGGAGCCCGTTTACCTGCCGCCGCGTTACCGTGGCCGTATCGTGCTGACCCGCGACCCTGATGGCGAGGAGCGCTGCGTTGCCTGCAACCTGTGCGCCGCCGCCTGTCCGGTCGGCTGCATCTCGCTGCAGAAGGCCGAGACCGAGGATGGGCGCTGGTATCCGGAGTTCTTCCGCATCAACTTCTCGCGCTGCATCTTCTGCGGGCTGTGCGAGGAGGCCTGTCCGACCACCGCGATTCAGCTGACCCCGGATTTCGAACTGGCCGAGTACAAGCGCCAGGATCTGGTGTACGAGAAGGAAGACCTGCTGATTGCCGGTACCGGCAAGAACCCCGATTACAACTTCTACCGCGTCTCCGGTCTGGCCATTGCCGGCAAGCCCAAGGGCGCCGCGCAGAACGAGGCCGAACCGGTCAACGTCAAGGGGCTGCTGCCATGATCGTTGCGAGGACAATCTGATGGAATTTGCCTTCTACTTCTCCGCCGGGGTCGCCGTCGCGGCCACCCTGATGGTGATAACCAATACGCGCGCAGTGCATGCGCTGCTCTATCTGGTCACCTCGCTGCTGGCGGTGTCCATGTGCTTCTTTTCCCTCGGTGCGCCCTTTGCCGGGGTGCTGGAGATCATCGTTTACGCCGGCGCCATCATGGTGTTGTTCGTGTTCGTGGTGATGATGCTCAACCTGGGTGAAGGCAGTGAGCGCCAGGAGCGACAGTGGCTCAGCGTCCGCGGCTGGATAGGACCGGGCGTCCTCTCCGGACTGCTGCTGGCCCAGCTGCTGTATGTGCTGTTCAGCGCGCCCTCCTCGGGAACAGTGACCGGCGCCGCGGTGGACGCCAAGGCGGTCGGCTTCGCCCTGTTCGGCCCCTATATCCTGGCGGTGGAGCTGGCGGCGATGATGCTGCTGGCCGCCATGGTCACGGCCTTCCACATCGGACGTCACGAAGCCAAGGAGATCGCATGACAGGCATACCCATGGAGCATGGCCTGGCCCTGGCCGCCGTGCTGTTCAGCCTTGGTCTCACCGGGCTGATGATCCGCCGCAACATTCTGTATGTGTTGATGAGTCTGGAGATCATGATGAACGCCGCCGCCCTGGCCTTCGTCGTTGCCGGTGCCCGCTGGGGTCAGGCCGACGGTCAGGTGATGTTCATCCTGGTGATTACCCTTGCAGCGGCCGAGGCCAGTATCGGTCTGGCGATCCTGCTGCAACTGTATCGCCGCTTCAGAACCCTGGATGTCGATGCTGCCAGTGAGATGCGCGGATGAACATGCTATTTCTTACCCTGTTGTTCCCGCTGATCGGCTTCCTGCTGCTGGCCTTCTCCCGCGGCCGCTGGTCAGAAAACACTTCGGCGCTGGTAGGCGTCGGCTCGGTGGGGCTGTCCGCTCTGGTCAGCGCCTGGATCATCTTCCAGTACAGTACCGGCGCCCTGCCCGATGGGGCCTACATCCAGGTGCTCTGGCAATGGATGGCGGTGGGCAACTTCACGCCCAGCCTGACCCTGTATCTGGATGGCCTGTCACTGACCATGCTCGGCGTGGTTACCGGTGTGGGCTTCCTGATCCATCTGTTCGCCAGCTGGTACATGCGCGGTGAAGCCGGCTACTCCCGCTTCTTCGCCTACACCAACCTGTTCGTCGCCAGCATGCTGTGTCTGGTGCTGGCCGACGACCTGCTGTTCCTGTACCTGGGCTGGGAAGGGGTCGGCGTCTGCAGTTATCTGCTGATCGGTTTCTACTACACCGAACGCAAGAACGGCAACGCCGCGCTCAAGGCCTTCCTGGTGACCCGGGTCGGCGACGTGCTGATGGCCTTCGGTCTGTTCATCCTGTTCGTCCAGCTCGGTACGTTGAACATTCAGGCACTGCTGGAGCTGGCACCGCAGCGCTTCGCCGAGGGCGACTTCTGGCTGAGTCTGGCCACCCTGGCCCTGCTCGGCGGCGCCGTGGGCAAATCCGCCCAGCTGCCGCTGCAGACCTGGCTGGCCGACGCCATGGCCGGCCCGACCCCGGTCTCCGCGCTGATCCACGCCGCGACCATGGTGACCGCCGGTGTCTACCTTATTGCCCGTACCCACGGTCTGTATCTGCTGACCCCCGAGGTGCTCCAGCTGGTCGGTGTGGTGGGCGGTCTGACCCTGTTGCTGGCGGGCTTTTCCGCCCTGGTGCAGACCGATATCAAGCGTATCCTAGCCTACTCCACCATGAGCCAGCTCGGTTACATGTTCCTGGCCCTGGGAGTGGGCGCCTGGGAGGCCGCGATCTTCCACCTGATGACCCACGCCTTCTTCAAGGCCCTGCTGTTCCTGGCCTCTGGATCGGTGATCCATGCCTGCCACCATGAGCAGAACATCTTCCGCATGGGTGGCCTGTGGAACAAGCTGCCGGTGGCCTACGCCAGCTTTATCGTCGGTGGTGCGGCACTGGCAGCCCTGCCGCTGGTGACCGCCGGCTTCTACTCCAAGGACGAGATCCTCTGGGAGGCCTTTGCCAGCGGTAATACAGCCCTGCTGTACGCCGGCCTGGTCGGCGCCTTCCTGACCTCGATCTATACCTTCCGCCTGATCTTCGTGGTGTTCCATGGTCAGGTTCAGACCGAGGCCCATCCCGGTCGCGGACTGGCCCATAACCTGCCGCTGATCGCACTGATAGTGCTGTCCACCTTTGTCGGCGCCTGGATCACTCCACCTCTGGCCGGTGTGTTGCCGCAGAGCGTCGGGCATGCCGGAGGCGAGGGTCGCGTGGGGCTTGAGATCCTGTCTGCCGCGATCGCCGTGGCCGGTGCCTTCCTTGCTGCCTGGCTGTATCTGGGCAAGCGGACTCTGGTGGAGCGGGTCGGCAACAGCGCTCCGGGGCGGATACTCACTGCCCTGTGGTTCGCTGCCTGGGGCTTCGATTGGCTCTATGACAAGGTCTTCGTGCAGCCCTACCTGTGGCTGACCCGCATACTGCGGCGTGACCCGCTGGACCGCACCATCGGCATCCTGCCGCTGCTGGCCAGAGGGGGTAATGCGCTGCTGAGTCGGACCCAGAATGGCCAGATCCGCTGGTATGCCGCCACCATTGCCGCTGGCGCAGTGCTGGTGCTCGGCTTCCTGCTGCTCTCGGTAGCCTGACCATGAATTTACGTAAGGAAATGATCCCGTCATGATTCTGCCCTGGCTGGTACTGATTCCCTTTATCGGCGGCCTGCTGTGCTGGCAAGCCGAACGCTTCAGCAGCACCCTGCCCCGCTGGCTGGCGCTGCTGACCATGAGTCTGGTGCTGGTTCTGAGCCTCTGGCTCTGGATCAGCGCTGATTATTCGCTCGCCGGCATCAGTGGCGGCGCACCGGTATGGACCCTGGAGTTCAACCATGTATGGATCGCCCGGATGGGCATCAACCTGCATCTGGCGCTGGATGGTCTGTCCCTGCTGATGCTGATCCTCACCGGTATCCTCGGGGTGCTGTCGGTGCTCTGTTCCTGGAACGAGATCCAGCACCGCATCGGTTTCTTCCACCTCAACCTGATGTGGATCCTGGGTGGCGTAGCCGGTGTATTCCTGGCCATGGACCTGTTCCTGTTCTTCTTCTTCTGGGAAATGATGCTGGTGCCGATGTATTTTCTCATCGCACTCTGGGGCCACAGCGGTGAGGGCAAGAAGACCCGCATCAATGCGGCCACCAAGTTCTTCATCTACACCCAGGCCAGCGGTCTGATCATGCTGGTGGCCATCCTCGGTCTGGTTCTGGTGCACTACAACCAGACCGGCACCCTGACCTTTGCCTACGAGGCGCTGCTGGGAACCGAGATGCCCGCCGGCGTCGAGTATGTCCTTATGCTGGGTTTCTTCATCGCCTTTGCGGTGAAGTTCCCGGTGGTACCCCTGCACTCCTGGCTGCCGGATGCCCACGCCCAGGCACCCACCGCAGGCTCGGTGGACCTGGCCGGTATTCTGCTGAAGACGGCGGCCTATGGCATGCTGCGTTTTGCCCTGCCGCTGTTCCCCAACGCCTCGGTTGAATTTGCCCCCATCGCCATGACCCTGGGTCTGATCGGCATCTTCTACGGAGCGATCCTGTCGTTTGCCCAGACCGACATCAAACGTCTGGTTGCCTATTCCAGCATCTCGCACATGGGCTTCGTGCTGATCGGCATCTACGCCAGCACCCACCTCGCCCTCCAGGGCGCTGTGGTACAGATGGTCGCCCACGGTCTGTCGGCAGCGGCACTGTTCATCCTGTGCGGCCAGCTCTACGAGCGCATCCATACCCGGGACATGCGCGAGATGGGCGGGCTCTGGGCGCGTATCCCCTATCTGCCGGCACTGAGCATGTTCTTCGCGATAGCCTCGCTCGGCATGCCCGGCACCGGCAACTTCGTCGGTGAATTTCTCATCCTGTTCGGCACCTTCGCCGACAACCCCTGGGTGGTGGTAATAGCCACCTTCGGCCTGGTGCTGGCTTCGGCCTATTCGCTGATCATGATTCACCGTGCCTACTTCGGCGCCGAGCGCTCCGGCGATACGCTGCGCGGCCTCGATACCCGTGAGCTGCTCATGGTGCTGTCGCTGGTGGTGCTGCTGGTCCTGCTGGGGCTCTATCCGCAGCCGGTGCTGGATACCTCGGCACAGAGCATGAACGCCGTCCAGCACTGGCTCGGCGATGCCCTGTCCAACCTTGTTCCGGCCCGGTAGCAGTCAGATGGAAAACGACATTATGCAACTTACCCCGTCCCACTTCGTCGCCCTGTTGCCACTGCTGATAGTGGGTGTCACCGCTATTCTGGTGACACTGCTGATCGCCTGGCGGCGCAAGCACGACCTGACCTTCATCCTGACCGCAGCGGGGTTGAACCTGGCCCTGCTGTCGCTGATTCCGGCGCTGCAGGTGACCCCGTCGCCCTTTACCGGACTGATGCAGATCGACAGCTTTGCCCTGCTCTACATGGGGCTGATACTGGTCGCCACCCTGGCCTGTACCACCCTGGTACACGCCTATCTCGGCAAGACCAACACCGGTGAGGGCTTTCCGGGCAACCGCGAGGAGATGTACCTGCTGATGCTGCTGGCCGCGGCCGGCGGGCTGGTCATGGTCGGCGCATCCCATCTGGCGACCCTGTTCATTGGTCTGGAACTGCTGTCAGTGCCGGTCTACGGCATGGTGGCCTACGCCTTCTTCAACAAGCGGTCGCTGGAAGCGGGCATCAAGTACATGGTGCTGTCAGCCGCCGGCTCAGCCTTCCTGCTGTTCGGCATGGCCCTGGCCTACGCCGAATCCGGCAGTCTGGCCTTCGCCGAACTGGGTGCTGTGGCCGTCACTCCGATACTGCAGCTGGGCTTCGGCATGATGCTGATCGGGCTGGCATTCAAACTCTCGCTGGTGCCCTTCCACCTGTGGACGCCGGACGTGTATGAGGGTGCTCCGGCGCCTATCTCTGCCTTTCTGGCCACCGCTGCCAAGGTCGCCGTATTTGCCGTGCTGGTGCGTCTGTATCAGGTATCGCCGGCCACCAGTGGCGGCTGGCTGAACGACCTGCTGGCAGGTGTCGCCATTGCCTCCATCCTGTTCGGCAACCTCCTGGCGCTGATGCAGAGCAACCTCAAGCGCCTGTTGGGCTATTCCTCCATTGCCCACTTCGGCTATCTGGTCATTGCCCTGATTGCCAGTACGGGGCTGGCCGTCGAAGCCGTCGGCGTCTATCTGGTGACCTACGTCCTCACTTCCCTGGGCGCCTTCGGCGTGGTGACCCTGATGTCCACACCCTTCAAGGGACGGGACGCGGATGCACTGTACCAGTATCGGGGCCTGTTCTGGCGTCGCCCCTATCTGACTGCGGTACTGACCACCATGATGCTATCGCTGGCCGGCATCCCCCTGACTGCCGGCTTCATCGGCAAGTTCTTCATCATCACCGCCGGCGTCCAATCGCAGTTGTGGTGGCTGCTGGGTGCGCTGATTCTCGGCAGCGCCATCGGCCTGTACTATTATCTGCGGGTCATGGTCACGCTGTTCCTGGTCGAGCCGGGCATCCGCCGTCAGGACGCGCCTCGGAACTGGGGACAGCATGCCGGTGGCATCATGCTGCTGTTGATAGCCCTGCTGGTGTTCGTGCTGGGTGTCTACCCGCAGCCGCTGCTGGAGATCGTTCAGCAGGCGACATTGGTCATGAACTGAAATGGATGATATTGCGCCGGGGCCCAGGCCCCGGTTCTCTGAACCTGTACAAGGAATCCGATATGAAACGCCTCACACTCGCTCTTGGCATGGCTGTGCTGGGTCTGGCCGGCGGAGCTCAGGCCAGCAGCTTCATCGGAACCACTGATGCCATCGGCGGCTCACTGGTCAACAGCATCGAGGGCACAAGCGACGCGACCTCGTCCATCGGCAACGACAAGGTGGTACTCGATGCTCGCGACGACGCGGCCAGCTTCGTTGCCAGTGACGGGGTAACCCGGGGTGTCCAGCTGGAGGCGGCGTTGCAGCACATCCGCGAGCAGCTGCCTGAGCTTCAGGCTACGGACATGCAACTGGCTGAGGCCATTCTCGCTCTTTGAGCCGGATTCCTCGCCATCGGAGCAGGCAGGCTGTTGCTTTCCTTACCTGCCTTCTGCTCCTCCTCAGCCTTCCGGCAGGCGCCGATCTGCGGTTGGAGCCGGATACTCGACAGCTGTCTGATGACCAGCTCGCCTTGACCCAGCAACTGCTGAGCGAGGTCGATGAACGTCTGCCCCCACGAATGCGCCAGCAGCTGGACCGTACCGTTCAGGTACGCTGGAGCCATGGCCTGCCTGAGCAGGTAATGGGTCGCGCCAACCGTACCGACCGCATTTTGTTGAACGGACGCTTTCTCGACCAGCTGTTGGAGTCGGGATCCGCCACTCTACCCGGCCGAACCCATTCCGATCTGTATACCGAGCTGCAGGCCGCACTGATTCACGAACTTGCCCATCTGTATGATCAGGGCCGCTATTGGCACCCCGCCGAGGCGCTTCGGTTGCGCCATTGCCGCAGACGATTCGAGACCCAGAGCCAGCCGGGACTGCCCGCGCATTGCCGTGGGCAGATCAACCGGCGCTATACGTTGAGTGACTCTCCACGCCTGCTGGATCTAGCCGGTTGGCCGGAGCAGGTCGGCCGCCGAAACCTGCGCGAAAGGATCAATCGTCAGCGACTGCGCACACCGGATCCGTATGAGCTGGAGGATGCTCAGGAGTTCGTCGCCGTCAATCTGGAGTACTTTCTGCTCGATCCGGAGTATGGCTGCCGCCGCCCCGGACTGGCGGCCTTCTTCCGAGACCATTTCAGCTGGGAGCCGGCCACGGTACTGCCCTGCGCCTCGTCATTGCCCTATCTTTCCGCCGAGCTGAACGCAGGACATGCTGCACTGGGCTGGCTGGATCCGGAACGCATCTATCAGGTGCATTATCTGCTGGCAGAGCCAGATGACAGCTGGGCCGGACGCTGGGGGCACAGCATGCTGCGCCTGGTCATCTGCGCTCCGGATCGCGCGCCGGGACCGGAATGCCTGCTGGATCTGCAACATCATCTGGTGCTCTCGTACCGCGCTTTCGTCGACGATCTGCAATTGTCCAGCTGGGACGGCCTGACCGGCACCTATCCATCGCGGCTGTTCTTTCTGCCTCTGCAGCGGGTGATCGACGAGTACACCCGCACCGAGCTGCGCAGCCTGACATCGGTTCCGCTGAATCTGTCCCCTGCGCAGATCAATGACCTGGCGGTTCACGCTATCAGCCAGCACTGGAGTTACGACGGAGTGTATTACTTTGTTGGCAACAACTGCGCGGTGGAAACGCTCAAGCTCCTGCGAACCGGCAGTCATCACCCCGCCCTGCTCGACCTCGACAGCCAGACCCCGCAGGGCCTGCTTGATCTGTTGCAGGCCCGCGACCTTGCCGACGCATCGCCGCTGCGCGATGCGGAGCAGGCCAGACGTATGGGGTACCGCTTCGACTCCTACCGTCAACGGTATCAGCAACTGTATGAAACGATACGTAGGGCGCTGGCGTTGGGGCCGACGAGTGTGGATCAATGGTTGGAGATGCAGGCGGCAGACCGTGCCCGGCACCTGAGCGAGACCGATTTGCGAACCACTGCGGCACTGCTGATGCTGGAGCAGGCAGCGCTGCGGCGTCAGGTGCAACGGCTGCAGCATGAGCTCAAGCAGCGTTACCTGTCGGACGGCGCGCGGGATACCCTGCTCAACGAGGCGGGGAATCTGATGCAGCAGCTGTTGCGAGGGGGTTCCGTGCTCAGCCGACCAGCGGATCTGCTGGACAGCGGCTATGGTCTGCCCCAGCCGGCTGATCGGCACTTGCTCGAGTCAAGGGCGCGGCAACAGTACACCAGTTTGCTGGCAATGAGTGACCGGATTGAAGAGCAGCTCCCCATGCTGTTCACCGCGCGCCAGCGCAGCGAGCTCGAAGGTATCGGAAGCAATATCCAGCAACTCCAGCAGCAGTTGAGAAGGCTGCACCGGGAAGCCGGCGGGCTGCAGCTGCCCTGATTCAGGTGTCCAGGCGGCCGGACAGCAACTGCCGCAATGGGAGCCGCGCCTCGCCGGACGTTGCCCCGAGAACAGCAATGGGCGTACCGCTGAGCTGACCCGTGACCAGCTCCGACCCCGGGCCGGCCAGCCCAAGCGGGCAATCAATCGTCAGCGCGAGTGCTCGAAGCTGGCGCAGCAGCATGGTGTCCAGCGGCGTGTTCAGCCACAGCACCAGGGCCATCGGCTGCTGGGCCTGGCACAGCAAAGCCAGCTCTTCGATGGGCTGTTCCGCCGCCACCGGACTGACCGACAACTGATGGTCATCCCCCAGCAACAGTGCAGCGCTCAATAACTCCAGCTCGCGGGCCTGAATCCCGGCGAGCATTACGCGGGGCAGGCTCGACTGCTGGGTGCGCTGCAGTCGCTGCAACACACGACTGCGCAGAAACTGATCGTAGAACAGCCAACGGCTGCTGTCCCCGAAGCCCTTGCTCTGCCTCAGTTCGTGCCACACCGGCAGGAGGATATCCTGGAAGACAACCAGCAGGGGGTACCCCGTGTACAGCTCACCATAGGCCAGATGCAACTGCCGGTCGTCAAACTGCTCCACCAGCAGCATGATGCGCTCGCGCCACTCCCGTATATCCGTATCGGACTGGCGCTGCTCAGCGGTAACATCAGACGCAGTGGATACCTGCTGGCGCGCCAGCAGCTCCCCCACCTTGCCTACCGCCACCCCTCGCTCGATCCAGCCAAGCACCTGCCGGATGATGGCCACATCCTCTGGGGTGTACAGCCGATGCCCGCCCTCGGTACGTTTGGGCTGGATCAGCCCATACCGACGCTCCCAGGCACGCAGCGTAATCGGGTTGACCCCCGTCAGCTGAGCCACATCACGGATCGGCAGAAGATCATCGTCGGTCGACGGTCTGCCGGCAGGAGGCGTGGCAGACAGGTCAGTCATGTTCGAATGGTTCACAGAAGCTAACGACTCGCATTAATAAATGGCTGGTTTCCGCCTTCCTGTGGTTGTTATGATGCCCCACACTCCACATGGAAGGAAGTAACAATGATTAGCGCAAAATTGCTGCAATTGATGGTAGATGCCTCCAATGATGGCGTGGTCGTTGCTGAAGAAGAAGGCGATGACAATATTCTGATCTATGCCAATCCTGCCTTTCAGCGCCTGACCGGCTATGCACCGGAAGATATTCTCTACCGCGACTGCCGCTTCCTGCAGAACGACGACCGCGCCCAATCCGCCCTGCCCCTCATCCGTGAGGCCATACGCAATCGACAGCCCAGCCGGCAGATCCTTCGCAACTACCGCAAGGATGGCACGGCTTTCTGGAACGAGCTGTCGATCACTCCGGTATTCAACGAGGCGGACAAGCTGACCTACTTCATCGGCATCCAGAAAGATGTCACCAGTGAGGTGGAGACCCGTGAGCGTGTCAAGGAACTGGAAGCCGAGGTAGAGCATCTCAAGCGACTCCTTGCCAACCGGGAAGTGGACGCCTGATCAACTCAGGTGTCCGCCCTGTCATGCTCGACCCAGATCAGCTCTGAGGTATCAAAACCCAGCGCCTCTGCCTTCGCCAGCAGCTGATCGACTATCGACTGGGGCAGCTCCTTTTCGCGGGCCAGTATCCACATGTATTTGTGGTTCTGGCCCACGACCAGCGCCCAGCGATACTCCTCATCCAGCTCCACCACATGGTATCCGCCATAGAAGGGTCCGAAGAAGGACACCTTCAGTGACCCTACATCCTGCGCACCGATGAATTTGGCGACACCCACCGCTTCCTTCCGCCTGCCGCTATCGGTACGGTAGCCCGCGTTGATTACCTGCACATCCCCGTCGGTGCGGAGACTGTACCGCGCACTGACATTGTCCAGCTTGCGTTCGAAGGAATGATCCAGCCGGGCAATTTCATACCAGGTACCAAGGTAGCGCTCCAACTGGAATCCCCGCACGGGTGTCACGCCTTCCGGCGGCGCTACGGAGCAGGCGGAAAGACTCAGCACGCTAAAGAGTAGAGCCGTGATGGCGAGGCTGCGGGGTATGCGGGATGTGAACATGTGAGGCCCCTCCAGCGGGTGAATGAGAAAATTATACATCAAATGTTGACTTGTACAAGTATGCACCTATTATTTGTACATGTTTCAAGCGTAGCAGTTCCCTCTCGACAAAACCTGTACAACTTTGATGAGGGACGCGTTGGTCGGACGGTAGCAGGCCACACATAAGGGGTGGCCGCCGGCACGACCCCTTTCATCCCGGACCGCAAGACGGTGCCGCGGATCACTTCAGTGGTTGCACGCCCTGCAAGGGCCTGCGATGGCTGCCATAAGAGAAGAGCTCGGCGCGCCGATGCATGTTTAGGGAGAGACATCGAATGAAGCTTGCGATAGCTGCAGCGATGACAGTGACGATGACAATGACTGGGGCACTTGCCACGGCCCAGGCAATGGAAAATGCTGGTTTCCTCGAAGCGCAGTGGCACTCCTCCCAGATACAGCTGCTCGCCGAATTGCAGAAGGAACGGCGTCGAGTCATACGGGAAAGCTCCCGATCCGTGACCACCGCCCGATCCGCCCGTGCTCCGGATAACACCCCGACCGCAGACCCTGCCCATCCGAACCTCCACGAGATAGAGGCGCAGCCCAGGCAGCTTGAGCCGGAGCATTCCCCGGGCTTCGAATACCATCGTGCGCCCAACCCGAATCTGAACCCCCGCGTCTCTCTGTGACCAGTCTCAATCTCCCCGGCACGGGTTCTCATCCCGCTGCCAGGGTTCTCGTGGTACTGAGCGAGCCTCCTCGAGAGGACATTGGCCGCAGCCCCCTGATTGAGGGCGCGCCTGCGGATGGAGTTGACGGAGTGATTGTGCTGTCTCACGCACAGGCGCTGGATACTGCCGTCGACAGGGTGCCAGTCGAGGCATTGGGCCATCTGAACGACCCGCAGACACTGGACAGTTTCCTCACCCGTGTCTATTGCCACGCGCGCTGGCGAGAGGTGTGGCAGCAAGGCCTGAGCAAGACCAGCCTGCAGCGCTTCCACGGTCGCTACAAATATCTGCTGATGGCCAGCGATCGCCAGCAGTACCAGGCGCTCGGGCGTGCGGTCGCCCAGTGCCCGGACGATGTTGGTGACTTCGCCATCAGTTATATCCACCAGCTGCTGAAGGCGTTGCGCTCCCCTGCCAGTCGGAAAGGGCATACCAATGTACTGCAGCACCTGGCCGGCTACCTGAAACGGCATCTGGGCGTGGCCGAGAAACGCCAGTTGCACGAACTCATTCTCACGTATCGGGCCGGCGACCTTCCGCTGGAGCAACCGATAGAGGTGCTGAAAAAGCACTTCAGCACCTTCCCACACAGCTACATCGCTGATCAGGCCTATCTCCAGCCGTATCCGCAGGAGATACGGCTGCGCCATCTGCTCTGAAGGACACCATGCTTCAACTGATGTGGTTTCGAAACGACCTGCGGGTAAGAGACAATTCCGCTCTTTCAGCCGGCATGCTCGCCGGCCCCACCCTTGCACTCTTCGTCGTTACTCCCGAGCAATGGCGACGCCATGACGAAGCCGCGTGCAAGATCGATTTCTGGATGCGCAATCTCGCGGCCCTGAAGGCCGAACTGCAGATACTGGGAGTGCCGCTACTGATCAGACATGCACAGACCTGGGATGACATACCCGCGGTGCTGGCCGATACATGCCGTACCCATGGCGTGCAGCACGTTCATGCCAACGAGGAGTATGGAATCAACGAAGGCCGCAGGGATACAGCGGTCGACGCGCAGCTGGCGGCAAGTGGAACAGGCTTCACTCGTCACGTCGATCAGGTATTGTTTGCGCCTGGCAGCATCCTCAACCGCTCCGGCGGGTATTTCCAGGTCTTCTCCCAGTTCCGCAAGGCCTGCTGGCAAAGACTGCACAGCAGTCTGCCGCCCTGTACTGGCAAGCCGAGACCGCAGCAGCCACTGGCCGTAGAGGGCGATGATATCCCGACGCACATCCCCGGGTTCTGCGCACCCGCGCCGGATCTGGGCAGCCTGTGGCCAGCCGGCGAACAGTCTGCGTTACTCCGACTGCAGCGTTTCACCGACGAGGCATTGCCCGACTATCACCGGCAGCGAGACATGCCCGCGTATCCCGGTACCAGCAAACTTTCGCCGTATCTCGCCTCCGGCGTCCTGTCGATACGCCAGTGCCTTCATGCTGCATTGCAGGTCAACCAGGGGGAGTTCGACAGCGGCAACGAGGGTGTCGTCACCTGGATCAACGAATTGCTCTGGCGGGAGTTCTACAAGCACATCCTCGCAGGATTCCCCAGGGTCTCCAGGCACCGTGCCTTCAGATCCGAAACCGAGGCCATTCCCTGGCGTGATGCCCCGGAGGATTTGCAGGCCTGGCAACAGGGAAACACGGGTTTTCCGCTGATTGACGCGGCCATGCGTCAGCTGCTGGCCACCGGCTGGATGCACAATCGACTGCGAATGGTGACCGCCATGTTCCTGACCAAGAATCTGCTTATCGACTGGCGAGAAGGCGAACGCTTCTTCATGCGCCATCTCATCGATGGTGATCTGGCAGCGAATAACGGCGGCTGGCAGTGGAGTGCGTCAACAGGTACGGACGCTGTGCCCTGGTTCCGAATATTCAACCCTGTGACACAATCCCGCCGCTTCGACCCTGAGGGAAGGTTCATTCGCCAATGGATACCGGAGCTGGCGCATCTGGATAATCACGATATCCACCTGCCGCCACAAGGAACTCTGTTTTCATCGACCCGCTATCCCGCTCCCATGGTTGACCTGAAAAGCAGCCGCCAGCGTGCGCTCGAGGCTTTTCGAGGAAACGGGCGGCACGCGTCATGAGCCACCAGAGGTACCGGGAATATTTGTTAGCAACGGGGGAGAGAGCAGGAATAACAGAGGTGCAGAACTAATGGTGCCCGGAGTCGGGGTCGAACCGACACGAAGGTTACCCTTCGAGGGATTTTAAGTCCCTTGCGTCTACCAATTTCGCCATCCGGGCTGGACAGTGCGTGGCAAGACAAGAAGCCCTTGCCATCGATTCCAGCTCACCTGCCGGCAACGCGGCCTGGAGCGGGAAATTCAGAAGATTCAGGATCTTACAGACAATCCCAATCGCCAACAAGTGCTAATTCCGCCCGACATATCGACTGACGAACATCAGGACCCGGAGCTCTGCCATTGGTACCAGGAGCCTTGTTTCGGCGTTTGGCTGCATAAAAAAGCCCCGCAGACCAGATATCTGCGGGGCTCTTCGTACTGGAGGCCGAGGTCGGAATCGAACCGGCGTACACGGATTTGCAATCCGCTGCATGACCACTCTGCCACCCGGCCTCAAACGGGTGAGCTGTCCTGTACAAGACAGAACAACAAAATTCACAAGGATCAGCTACTTTACCGCGACAAGTCAGCTTACCGCTAACTTATTGATTGTAAAACGCTTTCCGTGAGTGTCGTCTGAACAACGGACGCAATTATGGACTTAATTCTCCTGACAGGCAACCCCACGCGCGTGTTTTATTGGAACCACTTCGCCCAAACACAACTATATTGATTTCAGGCCGTGTGGCTATAACCCTGATGACGCGGAGTGCTCGCATGCCTCTTCCCCACCCTCTCAACGATCAGAACCGCCAACAGCACGCCAGCGCGTCATCGCTGCTGCATCCCGATCCCGGGCTGAATCTGGAGCAGCTTTTCAGTCGGATCAGCCAGCATTATATGGTCAATGAGGATACTCTGGTTCCCGAGCTCATCCGCGTTGTCGACCATCAGCCCGAACGCATCCGGCTGCTGCACCAGCGCACCGCAAAACTCGTGGAGCAGGTGCGTGCCCAGGACAATGCCGTGGACAGCCTGGACCAGCTGTTGCAGCAATACAGCCTGGATACCCAGGAGGGTGTTTTGCTGATGTGCCTGGCGGAGGCCTTGCTGCGGGTGCCGGATTCGCGTACCGCCGAGGCGTTGATCAGGGACAAGCTGTCCGTGGCGGACTGGAAGAAGTATCTGGGCCAGAGCGATTCCCTGCTGGTCAACGCGTCCACCTGGGGGCTGATTCTGACCAAGGGCGTGGTGAGGGTGGACCAGAGGGACGACCAGCCTGTGCCGGTACTCAACCGCATGGTCAGTCGCCTGGGGGAACCTGTGGTCCGGCAGGTCATGTCCCATGCCATGAAGCTGATGGGGTATCAGTTCGTGCTGGGCCGCACGCTGCCGGAAGCCCTGTCCAACGGCAAACCCATGTTCCGCCAGGGCTACACCTACTCCTTCGACATGCTTGGCGAGGCAGCCTGTACCCGAGAGGACGCTCAGCGCTATCTGGAAGCCTATCTGGATGCCATCCAACGCGTCAGCCAGGCATCAGGACAGCTTGCCGTCCAGGCGCCGCCCCCCTCCATTTCGATCAAGCTGTCCGCCCTGCATCCCCGCTACGAGCGCAGCCAGCGGGAGCGGGTATTGACCGAACTGGGCGCCACACTCGGGCAGTTGGTGGCCCGCGCCAGGGAGTTGGATGTTGCCATAACCCTGGACGCTGAAGAGGCGGATCGGCTGGAGATCTCTCTGGAGCTGTTCGAGCAGGTCTACCGTCAGCACGCCAAGGGCTGGGGGAAGTTCGGCCTGGTAGTACAGGCCTACTCCAAACGGGCATTGCCCGTGCTGCACTGGCTGACACGGCTCGCCGGGGAACAGGGTGACCAGATTCCGGTTCGTCTGGTCAAGGGAGCCTACTGGGATACCGAGATCAAGGAAGCCCAGATGCTGGGGCTGGCCGACTATCCGGTGTTTACCCGCAAGCCCAATACCGATATCTCCTACCTCGCCTGCGCCCGGTATCTGCTGTCGGAACCGGTAAAGGGCCACCTGTTCCCGCAATTCGCCACCCATAACGCACACACGGTAACCTGCCTGCTTGATATGGCTGGTAATCGCCCGCTGGAGCTCCAGCGCCTGCATGGCATGGGCGAGGCACTCTACAAACAGGTATTGAAACAGGCGCCTGAGGGTAGCTATTGCCGAATCTACGCGCCCGTCGGGGCACACAGGGATCTGCTGCCCTATCTCGTACGGCGCCTGCTGGAAAACGGTGCCAACTCTTCCTTCGTCCATCAGCTGGTTGACGAGCGGGTGCCGGTCGACCAGCTTTGCCGGCATCCGCTGGAGTCTCTCAGCGGCAAGACGGCCTATCGCAATACGGCCATTCCCCTGCCCCACCGGCTGTACGGTTCGGATAGAGCAAACTCCCGCGGGCTCAACCTGATGATCAACAGTCAGTTGCAGCCGCTGCAGCAGGCTCTGCAGGCCTGGGACCTGCATTATTGGCAGGCCCGCCCCTTGCTGGCCGAGGGCTCGGGCGCCGGGACCGGGATCAACCATCCGGTCTTGAGTCCTTTCGACCGGCGCCAGCAGGTGGGTGAAGTCCAGTGGAGCACGCCGGAGCAGGTCCAGCAGGCATTGAACAGCGCAGAGACGGCCTTCCCCCGCTGGAATGCAGTTCCAGTCGCCGACCGGGCGGCAATGCTGCGGCGGCTGGCTGACCTGTTGGAAGAGCATTTTGCCGAACTCATGGCCCTGTGCGCGAGGGAGGCAGGCAAGCAGCTGGCGGACGGCATAGCGGAGATCCGCGAGGCGGTGGATTTCTGCCGGTATTACGCCAACCAGGCCGAACATCACATGGGGCACCCCATGCGTATGCCGGGGCCGACCGGCGAATCCAACGAGCTGTACCTGTCCGGCAGGGGCGTGTTCGTTGCCATCAGCCCCTGGAATTTCCCCGTGGCCATCTTCCTCGGTCAGATTACGGCCGCTCTGGTGACCGGTAACACGGTGCTGGCCAAGCCGGCGGAACAGACCTCCCTGATTGCCTACCGATGCGTGGAGCTGATGTACGAGGCCGGAGTGCCGCGAGACGTGGTGCAACTACTCCCCGGTGCCGGCAGGGAACTGGGCCCGCTGCTCACTGGCGACCCGAGGGTGGCCGGCGTGGTATTCACCGGTTCAACGGCCACGGCCTGGCAGATCAACCTTGGTCTGGCTCAACGCCAAGGGGCACCCCTGGCAGCCCTGATCGCTGAAACCGGAGGGCAGAACGCCATGGTAGTCGACTCCACTGCCCTGCCGGAGCAGGTGGTCGCTGACGTAGTGGAGTCCGCCTTCGCCAGTGCCGGGCAACGTTGCTCGGCATTGAGGGTTCTGTTCCTGCAGGAGGACATAGCGGAGAAGGTGGAAACCCTCCTGTTCGGAGCCATGCAGGAGCTGCAGGTGGGTGATCCGCGGGATCTGGCCACGGACGTTGGCCCGGTAATTGATGAGACAGCCTGCGAGAAGCTCCTGAAGCACATAGAACACTATCGTCAGATGAAGCGCCTGTTGGCACAGGCTCCGGTTCCTGAGCAGCTCCGCGAGGCTGGCGAGTTCGTCGCCCCCACAGCGCTCCGGCTGGAGAGTATCGGCGAGCTCGACCAGGAACATTTCGGGCCGGTTCTGCACATCGCCCGCTACCGCGCCGCAGATCTGGACCAGGTCATCGACAGCATCAACCGCTGCGGTTTTGGTCTGACCTTCGGCATCCAGAGCCGAAATGAGAGCTTTGCTGCTTATATCGAAGGCCGGGTCCGGGTGGGAAATGTCTATATTAACCGTAATATGATCGGTGCCGTGGTGGGTGTGCAGCCCTTTGGCGGGATGGGCCTGTCCGGCACCGGCCCCAAGGCCGGCGGTCCCCATTACCTGTTGCGCTTCGTAACCGAACGAACCAGAACCATAAATACCGCGGCCATTGGCGGAAACGCCAGCCTGCTGGCACAGGGGGATGGCTGATCGAACAGCGAGCTGTTGTGTGCTGAATAACAATAAGACCGGCCCCGCTCCGGGGTCGACTACAAGCAGAGGGCATTGCCATGACGGACCAGACATATCAGCTGATAGCCATCGGCCTGTATTTCCTAGCCATGCTGGGGATCGGCTACTACGCCTATTTCCAGACCACCAGCCTGGATGACTACATGCTTGCCGGGCGCAAGCTGTCGCCCGGCGTCGCGGCGCTGTCAGCCGGCGCCTCCGACATGTCGGGCTGGTTGCTCATGGGCCTGCCTGGCGCCATTTACGTTTCCGGTCTTGTAGAAGCCTGGATTGCCATCGGCCTTACCATTGGCGCCTATCTGAACTGGCGCTTCGTGGCGCCACGATTGCGGTCCTATACCGAGGTATCGAACAACTCGATTACCCTGCCGAGCTTTCTGGAAAGTCGCTTCAGGGATAACACCCGGCTGCTGCGTATTGCCTCGGGACTCATCATTCTGGTGTTCTTCACTTTCTATGTGTCGTCCGGCATGGTCGCCGGGGGCGTATTCTTCGAAGCCTCATTCGGTACTCACTACCTGTTCGGCATGCTGCTGGTGGCAGGCATCACCCTGACCTATACGCTGTTTGGTGGCTTCCTCGGGGCCTCCCTGACCGATGTGGCGCAGGGCATGCTGATGTTCGCGGCTTTGATCATCATCCCCGTTACCACCGTTTTCGTGCTGGGTGGGATAGATGAAACCATCGCAGCGATCAACGCGGCGGATGCCGCCCATAACGCGGCCAACCCCGACAACCCGTTACGGCGCACTTCGCTGCTGTTCGGCGGCAGCATACTGGCGATACTCTCTGCTGCGTCCTGGGGGCTGGGCTATTTCGGCCAGCCGCACATCATTGTCCGCTTCATGGCCTTGCGCTCCCACGCAGACGCCAAGGTCGGTCGTCGCATAGGCATCGGCTGGATGGTCCTGGTAGCCAGTGGTGCGGTGCTCACAGGACTCATCGGAGCAGGTTATTTCCACCTCAGTGATCGAACCCTGGATAACCCGGAGACAGTGTTCCTGGTACTGTCCCAGATCCTTTTCCACCCGTTCATTGCGGGCCTGGTGCTGGCGGCGGTACTGGCGGCGATCATGTCCACCATTTCATCTCAGCTGCTGGTGTGTTCCTCGGCGCTGGTCGAAGACCTGTACAAGATCTTCGGCCGCAACCTCTCGGCACAGACCCAGGTCTTGCTGGGTCGTCTGGGGGTACTGGTGGTGGCTGTCATCGCCGCACTGCTGGCGATAGATCCGCGCTCGAACATCCTGGGACTGGTGGCCTTCGCCTGGGCAGGATTCGGTGCAGCTTTCGGGCCGATCATCCTCATGTCGCTGTTCTGGCGGCGTCTGTCCGCCATGGGTGCGCTGGCCGGGATGATCGCGGGCGCTGTGGTGGTGGGCTACTGGGGCAATGTGCCGGAGCTCAAGGCTCAGATGTATGAGATCGTTCCCGGTTTCATTGCCTGCGCTGTGGTCGCTGTCGTAGTGTCGCTTGTGACCAGCAGACGCGATGACGAGGAGATCCAGAGGGAATTCAGTGCCATGGAGGCCAGACACTGAGGTTCCTCCGGCGCTGCACAGGATCCTGCGGCGCCGGATCCCTTCCCTTTTCCGCTGATGGGGCTGCGCCGGTCAGCCCGACGCGTCAGGCGAACTGCGCAGGGTTTGCATAAGCAGACTGAGCATGATCAGCGTCATCCCCACCCAGCCGGCGGGCGCGAGCCATTCGCCTACCACCAGAACTGCCAGCAGCACCGCGACTACCGGTTCCAGCAGGGTAATAAGCGTCGCGGTACTGGCGGCGATGTAACGCAGTCCGTAACCAAAGCACAGATAACCGACGAACATCGGAATCAGCGCCATGTACAGCGCCACCCCCGCATTTATGGGCGTGGCGAAGAGATTCTGTCCGGTCAGCAGCAGACTGGGGAGCAGCACTATCGCCGCAACACCGAACATGCTCGCCATGGATGACGCGGAACCCACGCCCTGCTCTATCATGTGCCGCGCCGCCCATGAATAGGTGGCATAGGTCAGTCCGGCGAGGAGTCCGACGAGAACCCCGAGCCAGGTCCAGGCAATGCCGGTATCAGCGCTGCCCGGTTCGGGTCGTCCCGTGGCCAGCAAGGCTATCCCCGCGGCACCAAAGGCAAAACTGAGCCCCCAGCGCAGCGAAACGGATCGACGGGTGCATGCCCACTCCAGGATTACCGTGAACAGCGGAGCGCTGGCGATGGACACCACGGTGCCCACGGCTACGCCCGACAGGCGCATGGCGCTGTAGAAAGCCAGCGGATAGATGGCAACTGCCAGCCCGCCCAGCAGCAGAATCCGGGACTGGACGAGCAGCCGGGCGCGATCGCGGGCAAGCTCGCCGAGTGAACGCAGCACCAGAAGGAGACCGGCAACCCCCATGGCGAAGGCACCGATGGCCAGAGCGCTGACATCCGGAGCAAAGGAGGCGGCAGTCCCTGTGGTCCCCCAGAGCAGGCTGGCTGCGAGGATGGCTGCAATGCCACGGGTGTGATGCTGCATTCGATCCATGGGATGTCCAGACGATGCCCAAACGAAAAAAGGGCCCTGAGGCCCTTTTCTGTATCTTCAGCTACGCAAGAAGCTGAAGATTGCAATCTGGAGCGGGAAACGAGACTCGAACTCGCGACCCCGACCTTGGCAAGGTCGTGCTCTACCAACTGAGCTATTCCCGCTTTGGAATGGCGCCCATTTTATACTGCCGGAGCGCCTTGTCAAGTCATTGATTCAAAAAAGTTTATCCGGACTTCAGTTGTGGCTCTCCGGGCGCAGATGTGGCCATGCCGCCATCAGATACTTGACCATGGACCACAGGGTCAGAACCGCAGAAACCGCCAGCAGAATGTAGCCCAGCACCACCCAGGGCGTCACGGGCTGGGCCGGGTTGGCGAGCAGTACCACCAGGGCCACCATTTGTGCAGCGGTCTTGTACTTGCCGAGATTGGATACCGCAACCTGGGCCCGTGCTCCGATCTCCGCCATCCACTCGCGCAACGCGGAAATGACTATCTCCCGGCCGATAATGACCACCGCCGGGGCGGTGACCCAGAAATTACCGTGGCTCTGCACCAGCAGTACCAGCGCTACCGCCACCATCAGCTTGTCTGCCACAGGGTCGAGAAAGGCCCCGAAAGGAGTGCTCTGCTGCCACCTGCGCGCCAGATACCCATCCAGCCAATCGGTCACACTGGCCAGGGTGAAGACGATGGCGGCGGCCAGATAGCTCCAGTGAAACGGCAGGTAGTACAGCAGGATGAAGATGGGAATCAGGGCGACCCGCATCAAGGTAAGCATATTCGGAATGTTCATGAGGTCTCTGTGAACATGGATGGTGTCGGGATTCTAGCCGCTATGCAGCGCAGTATATATCTGTTCGGCCAGTTTTTTACTGATCCCCGGCGCTTTGGCAATTTCGGCGGCGCTGGCGCGGGTCAGTTCCTGCAAACCGCCGAAGTATTTCAGCAGCTCCCGTCGGCGCTTCGGCCCCACACCGGGAATGCCCTCCAGCGTCGAGGTATTGCGGGTCTTGCCGCGGCGCTGACGGTGTCCGGTAATGGCGAAACGGTGGGCCTCGTCGCGGATGTGCTGGATAAGGTGAAGCGCCGGCGAGTGCCCCGGTAGAACCAGTTCGTTGTGCGGATCGTTGAGGTAGAGGGTCTCCATGCCGGCCTTGCGAGTGACGCCCTTGGCCACGCCCAACAGCGTCAGATCATGGATGGCCAGCTCCTGGAGCACCTCACGAGCCATCTTCATCTGCCCCTTGCCGCCATCCACCAGCAGGATGTCGGGCATCTTGCCTTCCCCTTCGCGCAAACGGGTAAAGCGGCGCATGAGCACCTGGTGCATTGCCGCATAATCGTCACCTGCGGCGATGTCCTGGATGTTGTAACGGCGATAGTCGCTTTTCAGCGGACCTTCCGGACCGAACACCACGCAGGAAGCAACCGTGGATTCACCGCTGGTGTGGCTGATGTCATAGCACTCCAGGCGGGTCGGCATCTCATCCAGACCGAGGGCTTCCTGCAGCGCCTCGAAGCGGGTCTGTATGTTCTGACGGTTGGCGAGCATGGAGGCCAGCGCCTGCTCGGCGTTGGTAACTGCCATGCCCTGCCAACGGGCCCGGGTGCCCCTGACCTTGTGGCTGAAGGTGACGGAGAAGCCTCTGGCCTGCGCCAGAGCGTCGGCGATCACCGCCAGGTCGTCATGCACCGCATTGACGATGATCTCACCGGGCAGCTCACGCTCGGCGCCACCCAGGTAGTACTGCGGCAGGAAGGCGGCAAGTACCTCGCCCGGCGTCAGCTCGATCGGGACCCGGGGAAAGTGGTTGCGACTGCCCAGCACCCTGCCCTGACGCACCATGATCACATGCACGCAGGCGCCGCCCGGCATCACCGCTGCGGCCACCACGTCCAGATTGCCATGCTCTGTATCCATGCTCTGCTGGTCCTGGACCCGCCGCAGCTGACCGATCTGGTCGCGCAGCTCCGCAGCGCGCTCGAACTGCAGCTGCTGTGCGGCAGTTTCCATGGCCCGTGTCAGCTCATCGGTCAGGGCACTGCTGCGACCTTCCAGGAACATTACCGAATGGCGGACATCCTCGGCGTACTCCTCCTCGCTGACAAAGCCCACACAGGGAGCCTTGCAGCGCTTGATCTGATACTGCAGACAGGGGCGCAGGCGATTGCGGAAGTAGCTGTCTTCGCATTGGCGGACCTTGAAGGTCTTCTGCAGCAGTCCGAGACTCTCCCGTATCGCACCGGCACTGGGATAGGGGCCGAAATAGCGCCCCCTGGCCTTTTTCGGACCGCGGTGCAGCCCCAGCCGTGGATAGGCATCCTCACTGGAGAGGTAGACATAGGGATAGGACTTGTCGTCCCGAAGCAGGATGTTGTACGGTGGCCGGGATACCTTGATCAGGCTCTGTTCGAGCAGCAGGGCCTCGGTTTCGTTGGCCGTGATCGTGGTATCGATATGCCCGATCCGCGCAACCAGCGCCGCCGTCTTCGGGCTCAGTCCAGACTTGCGAAAGTAGCTGGCCAGGCGCTTCTTCAGGTTGTTCGCCTTGCCCACATAGAGCAACTGCCCTTCGGCATCGAACATCCGGTAGACGCCCGGCTTTGCTGTAACTGCCTTGAGGAAGGCCGAAGCGTCGAAGGGGGTACCGGTCATACCTGATCGGGGGAGGCGTCAATCATCCCGTGACGTACTGCCAGCAGGGCGAGCTCCACATCACTGGTGATATTGAGTTTCTCGAAGATGCGGTATCGGTAGGTGTTCACGGTCTTGGGACTGAGGTGCAACTTTTCGGAAATGCTCTGAACCTTCTCACAGCCGACAATCATGAGGGCAATCTGCATCTCCCGCTCGGAGAGGGAGTCGAAGGGACCGCCATTGTTGTCGTCATACATTCGCGTCAGCAGAATCTGGGCGATGTCTGGACTGATGTAACGCTGACCTGTTGCCACCTTGCGAATGGCCGTCACCATCTCATCAAGCGGTGCACCCTTGGTCACGTAACCGGCAGCCCCGGCCTGCATCAATCTGCTCGGGAAGGGTTCCTCCTCACAGACAGTGACGGCAATCACCTTGATGCCCCGGTCATGCTGGAGGATCTTGCGAGTAGCCTCGAGGCCGCCGATGCCGGGCATGCGCACGTCCATCAGCACCACATCCGGCTTGAGCGATCTGGCCTGGATGACAGCCTCTTCGCCGCTGCTGGCTTCCCCTACGATTTCCAGTCCATCCACATCACTGAGCATGCGGCTGATGCCCATACGTACCAGGTCATGGTCATCAACCACCAATACCTTGATCAAATCGAACCCCTTTCGTGAGCGCAACCGACGATAGGATACCGCCTGAAACATCTCGCAATGCGTTCACGATAGCAAATCGATGGATTTTGCGAAACGTATCACACTTATAAAGTGCAACCAGCTTCAGGTGTCCGGTGGCGCTTTATGCCAGCCGGCAGCGGCCAGCTGCATTACACTTTGGTCTCATTGGCAGCTGCACGCCGGATGCGCTGAACTGCCCTTCAGAGGTGCCTGATGAGCAGAGAAGACGCTTTCAATCAGATCGGCCGTGACGCCGTAAAACAGAACATTTACGGCACCATGAGTTTTTTGCTGGGTTATCCGCCTTTCAATCAGATGGAAACTCACCATCTGGCATGGATGGTCGAGCACTGCCTGCTGCGCTTCTTCGGCGCTGGCGACAGTATCATTCGCCCGACCGCCGGTCCTGTTCAGCACTTCCATATCGTAAAACAGGGGCGCGTACGCGGCGAGCGACTGCTTGCAGGGCAGTCGGCGCCGGAAACCACCTTCGAGATCAGCGTGGGAGAATGCTTCCCTCTGGCCGCGCTGATAGGCGAGCGGGCCACCCGCACCGAACACGTGGCGGCGGAAGATACGTTTTGCCTCATGCTCCCCCGGGAAGATTTCCAGGAGCTGGTCAGGCTCTCTTCTGCGTTCCGGGACTTTGCCCTGCGCGGTGTCAGCAGTCTGCTGGACCAGGTCAATCAGCAGGCCAAACGGCAGGCCAGGGAAGCCATGGGTGAGATGTATTCCCTGGAAACGCCCCTTGATCGTCTGGCCTTGCGTAATCCGGTAGCCTGCGAAGGGGCGACCCCCATTCGTTCGGCCGTACGGCGGATGCACGAAGCCGGCGTGGGCAGCATAGTGGTGACTGATGCCGACGCTGTGCCCCAGGGCATCTTTACCCTCCGCGACCTGAGGCAACTGGTGGCCGAGGGCGAGATGGACCTGCAGCAGCCCATCAGCTGCGTAATGACGCCCTCCCCCTGCTGTCTTCCGGTTAATGCCACCGCTTTTGACGCCGCCATCGCCATGACCCGGGAACATATCGGTCATATCTGCGTGACCCTCGGCCAGTCGCTGGTCGGTGTGGTGTCCGAACGGGACCTGTTTGCGCTGCAGCGGGTGGACCTGGTCCATCTCGCCCGCGCCATCAGCAACGCGGCCAATACCGCCGAGCTGGTTGCGCTTCGCGCTGACATCCATCGGCTGGTGGACAACATGCTGGCCCACGGCGCCTCCGCCAGCCAGATCACCCACATCATCACCCTGCTCAACGATCAGACCACGGTCAGGGTCATCGAACTCTGCCTGCGTCAGCATGGCGATCCGGGCGTCCCCTTCACCTGGCTCTGTTTCGGCAGCGAAGCCCGGCGCGAACAAACCCTGCATACCGACCAGGATAACGGCATTCTCTTCGAGGCTGCGAATGACGAGGAGGCGGAGCGGATTCGCCAGTTACTGTTGCCGCTTGCCCGGCAGGTGAACCGGATGCTGGCAGACTGCGGATTCACGCTCTGCGTCGGCAACATCATGGCAGGCAACCCGGAACTCTGTCTGGCGCAACACGAATGGCGCAGACGCTTCAAGGAGTGCATTCGCTCTGCCACACCGCAGAATCTGCTGGCGTCCTCCATCTTCTTCGACCTGCGCGTGGTCTGGGGCCCCCGGGAAGGCGCCGAATCCCTGTTCCACGAGGTCCTGGAACTGGTGGCCGACGCCCCGAGCTTCCAGCTGATGCTGGCTCGCAATGCGTTGGCCCACAAGCCTCCCCTGGGGTTTTTCAAGGGTTTTCGGGTCTCCGGGCGTGGCGATGAGAAGCATACGGTCGACCTCAAGATCCAGGGGCTCACGCCTTTCGTCGATGCGGCCCGCATCCTTGCCCTCGCCAATGGCATCCGTGAGACCGGAACCACACAACGGCTGGCCCAACTCAAGCAGCGCGGTGTCCTGGATGCATTGGATGCAGACGCCTACGAGGAGGCATACCAGTTCATCCAGCTGCTGCGCATGCAACAGCATCAGTCGCAGGAAAGCCTGCAGCGGGCGTTCAGCAACAGGCTGGCGCCTGCTTCGCTCAACCAGCTGGACCAGCGGATTCTCCGGGAATCGTTCCGCCAGGCTCAGCGACTGCAGTCCAGCCTGAGTACGCGGTATCAGCTATGAACCTCGCCCGGCTTTTTCGTCAGCGCCATGCCCCCCGCTGCGGGATACCCCCGCAGCCTATCGACGATACGGCGCTGGCTGCCGTTCGCTGGGTAGTCGTGGACCTGGAAACCACCGGACTGGATATCTACCGGGATGAGATCCTATCCATTGGCGCTGTCACCGTGGCTGGAGGTGCTCTGAGCATGGCGGGCCAGTTCGAGTGCACGGTATATCAACCTGATCATCGACCGGGCGAAGCCACCCTGCTCCACGAGATTGCGCCCAGCCAGGTTCGCACAGGGCAACCGCTGGGCCAGGCCCTTCAGGATTTCATGGATTACGCGGGCAGCTGCGTGATGGTGGCCTATCATGCCGGATTTGAACGGCGCATGCTGGATCGTGGGCTGCGTCGGGAATGGGCGCAGCGCCTGCAACATCCTTTCATCGACTTGGCCGAACTGGCGCCCATGCTCCACCCGGACTGCCAGGACAGATGCCATACCCTGGACGATTGGCAGCAGCACTTCCATCTGACCAACAGCGAGAGACACAACGCAGCAGCCGATGCCATGGTCAGCGCCGAACTTTTGCTGATCATGTTGAACCGGCTGGCCCGTGAGGGGACAAATACTCTGGCTGAACTGGATAACCGGCTGGCGCGCTGGCGGCGCCTCCATCGCCTGCGCGCTGTCCGTCTTTGAAGGATCATTGGCCGAAAGGTCATCCGGCGACTGTACAGTCTTTCAGCAATTGGCTGCCGGATTACGATTTTTAACGCGAAATAGCCCGTTTTTCCCCGAGCCATCATGGCGTGTGCGGATGAATCCTGCTAGGTTCGCGACTCTGTCAAAACAAGTAGGAAACAACCTGATGATCACACATGCCTGGTTCAAGACTACCCTCGCGATCGCCGTGGCCACCGCCTCCTGCCAATTGATGGCTAATGGCCTGGCCATCAACGAGCAGAGTGTCAGCGGTATGGGTACGTCCTTCGCCGGCCGCTCATCCGCCGCTCAGGATGCCAGCACTATTTTCGGCAATCCCGCCGGCATGTCCCGCTTGCAGCGCGCCGAGATCAGCGGTGGTCTGGCCGCCATCTGGGCAGACACCGATATCGACGCCTCAGCGGCCAATACCGCACCGGGTACCAACAAGGGTGACATCGCACCCGACGCACAGGTGCCCTTTGCCTACTACGTTCGCCCTCTGGATGAAAAATGGCACTTCGGCCTTGGGCTGTACGTGCCCTTCGGCGTGATCAGCGACTATGAAAAATCGTTCCAGGGTCGCAACCACGGCCTGTACAGCAAGGTCCAGGTGACTACCCTGCAGCCCACCTTCAGCTACCGCATCAATGACCGCGTCGCCGTCGGATTCGGCCCGACCATCAACAAGATCGATGGCAAGCTGACCAGTAATCCGATGCACTCGCTTGTGCCTGAGGCTCAGGTGCGCATCAAGGGTGACGATATCGGCTATGGCTACAATCTCGGTGTGCTGGTTGACGTCACTGATCGCCTCGCCTGGGGCCTGAGCTATCGCTCCAAAGTCGATTATGAACTTGAAGGCACCATTCGCTTCAGCGACTTCCCGGTAATCCCAGGCCTGACTCCGGACAATGGTCGCTTCAACGGCTCCCTGGACTTCACTACCCCCGAGTCGGTGGATACCTCGGTCACCTACCAGGCCAACGACAAGTGGACCATCTACGCCGGTTCCACCTGGACCCGCTGGAGCCGCCTGAAGGAAATTGAAGCTGTCTATGCGACCGGCTCGGTTGGAGAGGAACTGAACTGGAAAAACTCCTGGGCACATGCCATCGGCGTCGCCTATCAGCTGAATCCGGCCCTGGTACTGCGTGCGGGCTTCGCGCTGGATGCCTCCCCGACCACCAACGAGCATCGTACCGTGCGAATCCCGGTCAGCAACCGCAAGATCTACTCGCTGGGCGCAGGCTGGAATATCGATGCAGACTGGACCGTGGATGTGGCCTACGCCTATGTGAAGGAAAGCAAGGGTCGCGTGGATCAGGAGGATCAGACTCCCCTGGCCCAGAACTATTCCGCCCAGTACAGCAACAGTGCCCACGGCCTGGGTGTCCAGCTGACCCATCGTTTCTGAACACCGCCGTTCATAACAAACGCCCCGCTGGTCGGGGCGTTTGCGTTAGCGCGTTATCAATCCATTCAACGGGACTCGCCCGGCGCCGGATCGGTTTCCGGGTCATGCAGGTTTCCCTCCCGCGGTACCTCGCCATAGGGCTCGGCAGAGGGCGGCATCGCATCAGGCTCGTCGATACGGTCATCGACATCCTGGCCGCAGCCAGCCAGCATCAGAACAAAGGCAGGAATCAACAGGTAGGTCAGTCGCATCAGCGCGCTCCTTCAGTGGCGATTGCCTGACATTGGACAGGACGCCGAAGCGGAAAGTGCGAAGAAATTCGAGCACGCCTCTGATGGTCACCAGTGGCAGAAACAACAAAGCCCCGGAACACGGGGCTTTGAGGATGCGTTAGTGGCGGAGGGACAGTCCGCCTACTGGTCTTCCACCACTGCCCACCAGAATCCACCAAACCCTAGACTATATGGGGCTTTCAGCCTAATATCATTCCGCAACCATCCACCGCAATCCACCAACTTACGGAATAAAGTGGGGGACGAAGTGGGGGAACAGAATCAGGCGGAGAGAAATATGGGCAAGCTGAACCCGAAGCAAGTAGAGAACCTGACCGACCCCGGCACCTATGAGGACGGCGAAGGCTTGCGCTTGGCAGTAAGGCCCACCGGGAGTAAGTCATGGGTGTTCCGCTATCAGCTCAACGGCAAGCGCCGCGAGATGGGGCTAGGGCCTTACCCGGATCTGGGATTAAAGGCGGCCCGCCTGAAGGCCAGCGCTTACCGTTCGCAGCTGCTGGAGGGTATCGACCCGCTGGAGGCGCTGAAAGCAGAGCGTGAGGCGCTGCGCCTGGCTCAACTTGCCGACGCGGCCAAAGCCGTGACATTCGACAGCGTGGCGGCTGATTACATTGCCGCGCACCGTTCCGGCTGGAAGAACGCCAAGCACGCGCAACAATGGGAGAACACGCTCAAGACCTACGCCAGCCCGGTCATAGGCAAACTGGCACCCAGCGACGTAACCACCGCGCATGTGCTGGAAGTGCTGAACAAGGATAACTTCTGGAGCATGAAACCGGAGACGGCCAGCCGGGTACGCAACCGCATTGAGCTGGTGCTGGACGCTGCCAAGGCCAAGGGATTACGCGAAGGCGAGAACCCGGCACGCTGGCGCGGGCACCTGGACAAGCTGCTGCCCCGGCGCGACAAGATACAAGCCGTAAAGCACCACACCGCCCTGCCTTACCCTGCGCTGCCCGCATTCATGGCGCTACTGACTGGCGACGATATGACCACCAAGGCCATGCAGATGACTATCTTGACCGCCTGCCGCACCAGTGAAGTGCTGGGGGCAACCTGGGATGAAATCGACCTGCAAGCCCGCATCTGGACGATACCCGCCAACCGCATGAAAGCCCGCAAGGAGCACCGCGTACCGCTGGCTGATGCCGTGCTGGCGCTGCTGGCGTCCCTGCCCCGCATCGAAGGCAACCCGCACCTATTCCCCGGCATGAAAGCAGGCAGACCGCTATCCAACATGGCCATGCTGATGGGCTTGCGCCGCATGGGCCGGGATGACCTGACCATGCACGGCTTCCGTTCCACGTTCCGCGATTGGGCCGGGGAGTGTACGCCCCACCCGCGTGACGTATGCGAGCAGGCGCTGGCGCATAGCCTGGGCAATGATGTTGAGGCCGCCTATCGCCGGGGGGATCTGCTGGAGAAGCGCCGCGCCCTGATGAATGATTGGGCCGCCTATTGCACCAGCAAGCCGACCAGTAACGTGATTCAGATGCGGAGGGAGGGCGCGAAATGAGCAAGCTACTGAAATTCAAAGACTCTGTATCCATGGAAGATGCCGCCAGATATTTGAGCACATTGCTAGGCGAGGAAGTCACTTGGGATGACGTGAAATACCTGGTGCTGGAGGGCCATCTAACCGCCTCCATTATTGCTCAAGGGTGGGCCTGCTATATCCCGAGTCAACATGAAACCACGACCGTAGGCGGTGAAGTTATAGTTATCCTGGAGCAACGAAAAGGAGGTATTCCTGATGATTACCTGTGGGGCGCTTACCCGATCACGCCGGACTCACTAGAGCAAAATGCTGGAGTCACTTTATTGTTAGATGATGGTCGGGAGGCGCGGTGCTACGAGGTGCCCGATTCATGGCGCGATACACCCATAACGCATGTGAAGGAACCGCAATCGGCGGATCGTGTGTCAATTGTAGAGGCCATGAAATTTTCTCTGGACGCGCTCCGCCAGCTTGCGGAGAGCCAGCCAGAGGCGATCCCGGCTGATGCTTTGAAGGCTCCGCATATAGGCTTCGACGATCTGGTATTTCTCCCTGAACATCTTTTGGAGTTTGCAGCCAAGGCCAATGACACCGCTCCAGCAAAGCCTATCGACTACCGAGAGCGCGAAAGCATGGAGCGTATTATTCTCGCCCTGGCAAAAGAGGCGGGTATTGATCTGACAGAGCCATACAAAGCTGCTGCCGTAGTTGAAGCAGCAGCCGCGCGTCATCGCGTCGAGCTACCGAAAAGCAAAGACACCATAGCCGGAAAACTAAGAGCAGCCGCCAGACGCGACACCTACGGGCGACCCTAATAGACTCGCCGGGAGCCTGTTAGGACGCGCCGCCCCGCCGCCCCCATACAGTCATAGCCACTTCATCCACTGAGCGCCAGCAAGCGCAAAGGAGATTTGGCTATGTCTGCTATCGCCACGCCACCCCGCCGCATTATGCGCCTGCCCCAAGTACAAGAGGCCACCGGGTACGGACGCGCCTGGATTTACGAGCTGATGAGCAAGGGCAAGTTTCCGAAAGCCCGCAAGATCGGCACCCGTGCCGTTGGCTGGGATTCGACCGAGATTGAAGCTTGGATTGCCGAACAACTGGATGGGGGAGCGCTGAAATGAAAAAAGGCGACCCCACCGAAGTGAAAAGCCGCCCGCGCAAGGCCGATTCTAGCACCGAAGCACCCAGCAAGATTGCCCGGATACTGGCGCACCTACTGACCGGCGCAAGCCTCAACCGCTTTGAAGCCGAGCGCATGGGCGATCATTGTTTGCCGTCCACAATTGCCGTACTCGCCAACCATCACGGCCTGACCTTCAAACGCCAGCCGGAGCGCGTACCCAACAACTGGGGCGCACCTTGCACCGTCACCCGCTACAGCCTGCCGACAAGCCAGCGCCAGCACGCCGCCGCCGTTTTGAGCAAGCTACAGCGCACCCGACCGACCACCGAGGGCTGACGCCATGCCGAACAATCGCAACCTGTTAACCCGCTGGCTGGCCTGCGCTGGCGTATGGATTCAAGACAACCCGCTGACCGCGCAAGCCCTGGTGCTCGCCTTTACCCTTGCGCTGATTACCCTGGGGCCGCAGCTATGACAGACGCCGTGATTCAATTCCGTGACGCACTGCAAGAGGCGTTCGGCCTGCTGGACTGGCTACCGGTCGCTGATGGATCAATTCACCGCTTCCGTGTGCCAGAGGACAAGCCCGGCACGCTGAACGGCTGGTATGTCCTATATGCCGATGGCATCGCTTCCGGCGCGTTCGGGAGCTGGCGCGATGGATCAACCCGCACCTGGAGCAGCCGCAAGCCTGCCGACCGGCTGGAGTCTGCTTTGATTGCCCAACGCATCGAGCAGGCTCGCCACCAACGCGAAGCCGAGCAGCGCCAGCGCCAGGCCGCAGCCGCAGCCCGTGCCGCTCGCATCTGGAGCGACGCAGTACCTGCAAACGCCGATCACCCCTACCTGACCCGCAAGGCCATCAAGCCCTATCGGCTGCGCCAGGCTGGTGACGTGCTGCTGGTGCCACTGTATGCCGATGGTCTGCTGATGAATCTGCAACGGATCATGCCGGACGGTACAAAGCGCTTTTTGACCGGGGGCCGGGTAAAGGGCTGTTACTCGGCAATAGGCAAGCTGGAGCGCGGCAAGCCGCTGTATATCTGCGAGGGCTGGGCAACCGGGGCCAGTATTCATGCCGACACCGGGCACGCCGTCGCCTGCGCCATGAATGCGGGCAATCTGCTGGAGGTAGGCCGCCAGTTGCAGCGCCAGCACCCTGACAGCCTGCTGGTGATAGCCGGGGATGATGACCGCCAGACCGAAGCGGAGGGCAAGGGCAACCCCGGAGTGGAGGCCGCCAGCAAGGCCGCCGCTGCCCTGGGCTGCGCTATGGTGCTGCCGGTATTTCCGCCTGATGCGCCGCTGGCGCTGAGTGACTTCAACGACCTTGCCAACTGGAGGGCTGCACAATGAATACCGCCGTCACCCCGCTGGTATCCGCAGCGCAAGCGCCAGCAGTACCAACGCCCGTGCCGTTACTGCCAGACACCGCACCGGCAACGCCCTACCCGGTAGACGCGCTGCCCGCCGTCATGCGCGAAGCAGTCAAAGCCATTGCCGAGCATGAGCAGGTGCCGGAGGCTATCGCTGGCCAGTGCGCCATTGGAGCCGCGACGCATCTTGCACAGACCCGCGCCAACGCATGGCACCCCGGCGGCAAGCCGGACGGTTCGCCGTGTTCGCTATTCATGCTTTCACTGTTTGGTTCTGGTGAAGGTAAATCGAGCGCCAGGCGACTGGCCTTCAAGACGATTGACGAGGCTGAAAAGGAGGCAAGGAACCGGCACCGCTTGGAGTGCAACCCCATCATGGAGCAGGCGCAACGGCTCAAGGGAAAAAAACGCGATGAGTTTCTGACAGAGAACCCATTGCCAGCAGATCCGCGCACCCTGTACACAGATGCCACCTTCGAACCCATTGCCGGGGACTTTATCCGGGGCATGGCTGCTGCCAGCTGGGACACCGACGAAGGCGGGCAGATGCTGGGGGGATCATCGCTCAAGGCTGACACCGTAGCGGCAACGCTGGGAGGGCTGACAAAGGCGTTTGATAATGGGCACTTCGAGCGCACCCGTTCACGGGGCAACGTCGAAGGCTCTGGAGTGGCCTATAACCGCCGCCTGAGCGTGCATCTGCTGGCGCAACCTGTAGCAGTGGCGGACGCGCTGACAAACCCGCTCATGACCGGCCAGGGCTTTCTAGCGCGCTTTCTGTTCGCCGCGCCGGATAGTTTGGCTGGTACGCGCGTTTATACCGTGGAGTCGCTGAGCAAAAACGCCTATGCCGATCCGCGACTGCAACGCTATTGGGCGCGCTGCAAGGAAATAGCCGCCACCGCTGAACATATCGACCCGGAGACCAGCGAGGTCATGCCGCCGGTACTGGATTTGGATGACGAAGCAAAACAAATATGGATCCAGTTCAAGGGAGACATCGAAAGCGATCTAGGGCCGCTGGGAGTATTCGCTGGGCTTAAGCCGTTCGCCAGTCGCGGAGCAGAGCTGGCCTTGCGTGTCGCCACTGTCCTGGCCTGCTTTGAGGGGCTGGAGCGGATCAACAGCGCGTGCATATACAACGCCTGCCGACTGGTGAGGTACTCGCTTGATGAGTGGCTACGCTATACCGACCCGAGCGCCAGCGATCCGGTATTGAAACAGGCCGCCATGGTCATGGAGTGGATGCAGGAGCCAGAGCGTGCGGACAGCTGGCGCGTGTTCGACAAGGCCAAAGCTGGAAAGGCATGGCCGCCCGCGATCAGATCCGCGAAGAAGCGTGACGCTGTATTGGCTGTGCTGGTGAAGCATAACCACCTGCTGACCAGCGACGGAAAGCAATTCCGACTCAACCCCCTTGCGGAATCAGCGGAAAGTGCGGAAAGCCGCTAAACACGGGGCTTTGCACTTGCGGAGAAGTTGCGGAGAGTTGCGGAAAATATGCGGACTATCGAAACAACCGCAGAAAATCCGCAACCTTCCGCAAACCTTCCGCAACCTGAACCCCAACTATTACGCGACCTTCCGCAGAATCCGCAGGTTCCGCAGCATTCCCGACACGCACACCACAACAGCCAGGCTAAGAGACCGCCACCATGACCAATAAACAACCGAAACAGATACCCAACCCAAACACCCGAGGCCGCCCCAAAGGTAGTCGCAACCGGCGCACGCTTGCCCGTGAGGCGCTGCAGCAGGCATACCCTGATGGGGAGCTGGGATTCTGGAAAGCCGTCGCACAGCAGGCCGCTGACGGGGATCTGCAGGCCGCCGCCATGATTGCCGACCGCCTATACCCGAAGCTGAAGCCGACCAGCGAGCCGGTAGCGTTATCGGAACCACTGGATGGCACCCCCGGCGACGTGGCCCGCGCCATAATGCGAATGGCTGGCGCTGGAGAGCTGACAACAGATCAGGCTAAGGAGCTGCTATCGGCACTGGCTGACGTGTGCAAGATAGTTGAGGTGACCGAGCTGGAACAACGCATAGAGAAACTGGAGGCAATCCATGAGCAAGCAACTTGAGAAGCGGCTAGCCGCACTGGAGCAAGGCGCTACCGAC
Organism: Halopseudomonas formosensis; assembly: GCF_900115905.1. GTDB lineage: Bacteria > Pseudomonadota > Gammaproteobacteria > Pseudomonadales > Pseudomonadaceae > Halopseudomonas > Halopseudomonas formosensis. The sequence continues at coordinate 11,466 of NZ_FOYD01000009.1, read as the reverse complement.
GACAGCCAACGTGTCACTCGCATAGAATTTGTGAACCCCCTCACTGGCGAGGTTGCGGCAACGCTTCACGTCGGTGGCCCGCCGAACAGTGCCGAAGTGCTGAAGGTGCTGGAGTACAAGCACGAGACAGACCCGCCGCGCATTCAGGCGACAGGCCGCAATTGAGCGCCAGCACCTGCCGTTCACCCGGCACAAGGTCGAAGAACTGGAACGGCTGGCACGGGAGCACCGAGCCGACGCGCTGGAGATTGCACGCTCGATACTGCTGGCGCATGGTGCCCTGCTGGTGCTGGACAAGACAGGCGACGCGGAGGCGCTGGGCTTTGATGCTCTGGCGGATCTGCTGAACATCAACCGGGTAGACCGGGAGAAGGCACGCCGGGAAGGCTGGCGCACCCTGGCCGATCTGGTAGCCGTTCACGATCTGGAGAACAGCAGCGAGCGCCGGGGCGATGAATGGGGCGCGGGTAGCCCGCTGTACCAAGCCTGCCACGTTGCGCTGATAGAGTTCATCCGAACCGCACCAGCTGGCGCACTACCTGACCCGTTCGCACCTGGGGAGATATTCGGGCCGAAGCTACCGCCTACCCTGACAGTTGTCTGACTGCCCACCCCGCCACCGAGCGGGGTTTTTAATGGAGCGTGCAAAATGTGCAAGTAACGGGGGGGCATCAAAACCTTGGAGCCTTTCGATTCAGGAAACCGCTCCCTGTCTCACTTGCAGATTAAATACCCTGTTAACGGGAGGTTAACCCCGCCTTGCGAGAACACCCCATGAATGACGCATCTGACGCACTTAAAAAGACGCAATGCGCTGTTTGCGAAAACAACCCCATGAATGACCCTATTCGACCCTATCGGTACGAGGCGAGTGCGAGGCCCTACGCGGGGATAATCCGCCTCGGAATCACCCCAAGATTACCGCAAGGGCACGGCAAGATTACGGCAAGGCATTCGAGCAGGTGGGGGGCCGGGGTAAAAGTTCAGAGCAACACTCGCCGGAACGACGGGGGGAGCTACTTTTTCACATCCACAAAATTCAAGTTTTCGGAAAGACGGCAAAGCGCCCCGCCCCCAACGGACGACAGCAAAGCTACTGCAAGGGTAACGGGGAGTTTACGGGTAGCCCTGAGAGCAGGCCGGAACAGGTGGAAGGGGGTCGTTTGCGGGAGAGGGCGAAATCCTACGCTAAGGCTTTGGCCAACGATATTCTCCGGTAAGATTGATGTGTTCCCAGGGGATAGGAGAAGTCGCTTGATATCTAGTATGACGTCTGTCGCACCTGCTTGATCGCGGCCGCGATAGCTAGATCGCGTTGCTCCTCTTCTCCATCCGCGTTCCAAGCTGCGGAAAGGCACCCATAAGCGTACGCCTGGTCGAGCAGGCGACGCGGATCGACGTCCAGCGCACGAGAGAATGCGTCCGCCATCTGTGCAATGCGTCTAGGATCGAGACAAAGGTCGTCTCTGTCAGCCGGATCGTAGAACATATTGGCGGCGCCAAAGCCCACTTCACCGACCAGACCGACGGGATCTATCACCAGCCAGCCGCGACTGGAGAACATGATGTTTTCATGATGCAGATCGCCATGTAGCCCACGCAGTTCCGAGGCATTGCTCATCATTTGATCGGCTATAATCGCCGCGTGGACGTAGTCAGTTTGACAACCTGCGTTTTGATCATCGCGCGCCCGCTGAAACAAAGCTGCAAAGCGATCCCGGATCGGGAGAAGGGCAGAAGGCAGGGGTTCCTCAGATGCGGCATACAGCTTCGCCATTAGTTCCGCTGCAATTTCGGTCGCCTGGTAGTCGCCGTGCTCGGCAACGATGTGAGAGAGCATTCGCTCCCCGGCATATTCGAGCAACATCAGATTGTTCTCACGACCGAGCAACCGGACTGCTCCCCTCCCATTGCGCCATACCAGATAGTCGGCCCCGCGCAGTTCATCAGCAATGTCTTCTATAGGTTTCAATCCCTTGACGATTGCAGGAGTCCCGTCTGGCAATGAAACTTTCCAAACGAGGCTGGAAAAGGTGTCCGCAATGAGAACAGGTTGCGAAACGTGCCAATGAGCAGGAAAAACAGGCGGCATGAACATCAACCCCAAGTCAGAGGGTCCAATCGCAGATAGAAGGCAAGGCGTTCGCGGTCGGGGGCTTCGATCCCCAATACATTGAATAGGACAGCGAAGGCGCGCTCTGCTTCATCTGGCGCTGCCCAGTTCTCTTCGGCGTTAGCAATCATGAGTGCCAAATCGGCATAGCGATCTGCTGTTCCGAGCCGCCCAAGGTCGATCAGACCCGTGCATTGAAGAGTTTTAGGGTCCACCATGAAGTTCGGCATGCAGGGATCACCATGGCAAACAACCATATCGGTGCGCTCTTGGTCGAGCCGCACCGGTAGCTCTCGTTCGACACGAGCCAAAAGATCGAGCTGCGGCGTACTCTTGTCCTCGTCCGGTAAGAAGTCGGGATTGACGGCATTGCGGGACACCACATCAACGGCGCGTCCGAACATTCGCGACAGCCTGCGCTCAAACGGACATTGATCAACCGATAGGCTGTGAACAGCGCCAAGTTGCTGCCCCATTGACGGCCACGCTTTGAGCAAATCCGCTCCAGACAGATCAGCCGCCGGTACTCCCGGAATTGCCGTTATCACCAAGCATGCACCCTCCTGTTCCTCCTGCCAGTTGATCACCTCGGGGCAAGCCACACCTCGACCTTTGAGCCAAATGAGGCGGTCACGCTCTCCAGCGAGCTCACCGCGGCGGGAAGCAGGTGCGATTTTCGCGAAGGCATGCCCGTCACCACGTCGAAAAACAAAATCACCAGATTCTCCGCCTCTGACAGGCAACCAGTCAGAATGCGATTCACCAAAAAAAATATTAGTTCGATTCAATGGAGGTTCCTTCAGTTTTCTGATGAAGCGCGGAGGTGGCTCAACCTGCGAAAAGAAACGAGTTGCTACGTAAGTCCGAGAACATGCTTTCCATGGTCTCTGAGCTCGCCTTTGGGACCGACATATCGGTAGAGAGTGACGCGCTCGATGCCGAGTTCCTTGCAGAGATCGGAAACTGAAGTATCGCGCTGGGCCATGGCGGCTTGCGCGAGACGCACCTGAGCTTTGGTGAGCGCGAATTTTCGTCCGCCCTTGCGACCGCGCGCTCTCGCGGAGGCGAGACCCGCCATGGTGCGCTCTCGGATCAGATCCCGCTCGAACTCGGCCAAGGTGGCGAAGATTCCGAACACCATGCGACCGGACGCAGTCGTGGTGTCGATCTGAGCGCCCTTTCCAGTCAGAACCCGCAGGCCGATCTTGCGGTCTGACAGCTCCTTCACCGTGTTGACCAGATGGGCAAGCGATCGTCCGAGGCGATCGAGCTTCCAGACCACCAGCACATCGCCGTCACGCAATGACTTGAGGCAGGCAGTCAAGCCAGGGCGATCATCACGACCGCCGGAAGCAAGATCATCATAGATATTGTCCCGTTCGACACCTGCGGCGCGCAAGGCGTCGTGCTGCAGGTCGAGAGACTGCGAGCCATCGGCTTTGGAGACGCGGGCATATCCGATCAGCATGTATCACAAACGTTGGTTTGAGGCGGCGCTTCGGCCACGATTGCATTGACCTCTGGAAATGTATCTCAACCAGCTTCATAAACAAAGCGTCTTGAACGCTATCAGATTTTGAAAAAGGAACATGTATGCCGCGTCGCGTCACTCTAACCGATCGGCAGAAAGACGCGCTGTTGCGCTTGCCGACTTCACAGACGGATTTGCTCAAGCACTATACGCTGAGTGATGAAGACCTTGGGCATATCAGGCTGCGTCGGCGCGCTCACAACAGGTTCGGCTTCGCCCTGCAATTGTGTGTCCTGCGCTATCCCGGCCGGGTGCTGGCTCCAGGCGAACTGATCCCTGCAGAGGTCATCGAATTTATCGGAGCGCAGCTTGGCCTGGGTGCCGACGATCTCGTAGACTATGCTGCCCGCGAGGAAACACGGCACGAGCATCTTGCCGAGTTACGGGGGCTCTACGGCTTCCGCACCTTCTCCGGACGTGGTGCGAGCGAGCTGAAGGAATGGTTGTTCCGAGAAGCCGAGATGGCGGTGTCGAACGAGGATATCGCCCGTCGCTTCGTAGCCGAGTGCCGACGCACCCGCACTGTCCTTCCCGCGACATCCACGATCGAGCGGCTTTGTGCCGCGGCTCTCGTCGATGCCGAGCGACGCATCGAGACGAGGATCGCCAGTCGGCTGCCTATGTCGATCCGAGAACAGTTGCTGGCATTGCTCGAGGAGACGGCTGATGATCGGGTGACCCGTTTTGTGTGGCTGCGCCAGTTCGAGCCTGGCTCGAACTCTTCGTCGGCCAACCGGCTGCTCGACCGGCTCGAATATCTGCAACGCATCGATCTCCCCGAGGATCTGCTTGCCGGCGTTCCTGCCCATCGGGTGACTCGTCTGCGCAGGCAGGGTGAACGGTATTATGCCGACGGCATGCGCGATCTCCCGGAGGACAGGCGGCTTGCGATCTTGGCTGTTTGCGTCTCGGAATGGCAGGCGATGTTGGCCGACGCAGTGGTCGAAACCCACGACCGGATCGTCGGCCGTCTCTACCGTGCTTCGGAGCGTATTTGCCATGCAAAGGTCGCAGACGAAGCGGGGGTGGTGCGTGACACCCTGAAATCCTTCGCCGAGATCGGGGGCGCCCTGGTCGATGCACAGGATGATGGCCAGCCGCTGGGCGATGTCATCGCGAGTGGGTCAGGGTGGGACGGCTTAAAAACCCTTGTTGCAATGGCAACCAGGCTGACCGCCACCATGGCCGACGATCCGCTCAATCATGTGCTCGACGGTTATCACCGCTTCCGCCGATACGCTCCACGCATGTTGCGCCTGCTCGATCTGCGAGCTGCGCCCGTTGCACTGCCGCTTCTGGAAGCGGTGACGGCCCTTCGTACCGGTTTGAACGATGCCGCGATGACCAGCTTCTTGCGGCCCAGCTCGAAATGGCATCGCCACCTTCGGGCCCAGAGGGCTGGCGACGCTCGCCTATGGGAGATCGCGGTGCTGTTCCATCTGCGCGATGCGTTCCGCTCCGGAGATGTCTGGCTTACTAGGTCCCGGCGCTATGGCGATCTGAAACACGCACTCGTTCCGGCACAATCCATCGCGGAAGGCGGTCGTCTCGCTGTGCCATTGCGGCCGGAGGAATGGCTGGCAGACCGGCAAGCTCGCCTCGACATGCGGTTGCGCGAGCTTGGCCGTGCCGCTCGCGCAGGCACGATCCCGGGCGGGTCGATTGAAAACGGCGTTCTGCATATCGAGAAACTCGAAGCCGCCGCGCCGACAGGCGCCGAAGATCTGGTGCTCGATCTCTACAAGCAGATCCCGCCCACGCGCATCACCGATCTCCTGCTGGAGGTGGATGCGGCGACCGGCTTCACCGAAGCGTTCACCCATCTGCGCACAGGAGCACCCTGCGCTGACCGGATCGGGCTAATGAACGTTATCTTGGCGGAAGGGATCAACCTCGGCTTGCGCAAAATGGCGGATGCGACAAACACCCACACCTTCTGGGAATTGATCCGCATTGGACGGTGGCATGTCGAGGGCGAAGCCTATGACCGGGCGCTGGCCATGGTGGTCGAGGCACAGGCAGCGTTACCCATGGCCCGGTTCTGGGGCATGGGCACGTCGGCTTCGAGCGACGGACAGTTCTTCGTCGCTACAGAGCAAGGTGAGGCCATGAACCTGGTCAACGCGAAATATGGCAATACCCCGGGCCTGAAAGCCTATAGCCACGTCTCCGACCAATATGCGCCGTTCGCAACCCAGGTGATTCCTGCAACGGCAAGCGAAGCGCCTTACATCCTCGATGGCCTGCTGATGAACGATGCTGGACGCCATATCCGCGAGCAGTTCACCGACACGGGCGGCTTCACCGATCACGTCTTTGCCGCATGTGCCATTCTCGGCTACCGGTTCGCTCCGCGCATCCGCGACCTGCCATCCAAACGGCTCTACGCGTTCAATCCGTCGGCCGCCCCGGCGCACCTGCGAGCGTTGATCGGCGGAAAGGTCAACCAAGCCATGATCGAGCGCAATTGGCCCGACATCCTGCGCATCGCCGCCACCATTGCTGCCGGGACCGTCGCGCCAAGCCAGATTCTGCGGAAACTCGCCTCCTATCCGCGGCAGAACGAGCTCGCGACAGCCCTGCGGGAAGTCGGTCGCGTCGAGCGCACCCTGTTCATGATCGACTGGATTCTGGATGCCGAACTCCAACGGCGTGCCCAGATCGGGCTCAACAAAGGCGAAGCTCATCATGCGCTGAAGCGGGCAATCAGCTTCCACCGCCGCGGTGAAATCCGCGACCGTTCCGCCGAAGGCCAGCATTACCGCATCGCCGGCATGAATCTGCTCGCCGCCATCATCATCTTCTGGAACACCATGAAGCTCGGCGAGGTCGTTGCAAACCAGAAACGCGATGGAAAGCTGCTATCGCCCGATCTCTTGGCCCATGTTTCGCCGCTCGGATGGGAACACATCAATCTCACCGGAGAATATCGCTGGCCAAAGCCTTAGCGTAGGATTCCGCCCCCTCCCGCAAACGACCCCGGAAGCACCAGCGCGAAAAGGTAAGACGGGACGGCAATGCTTCACGCACTCCGCGCACTTTTCACGCACCTTCTCCGCGCACTTGAACGGGTACGCACCAAGTACGCACGGGAAGTACGCACCCTAAGTTCGCGCAAGGTTCGCACCCCCTACGCATGAAGCTATGCAGTTGCCCTATCGCCAATCGCCAGCGCCTGCCCCGCCTAGCCCGAATGCCGACAACGAAACAACAACCGCCGCCCGCATTGCGCGGTATATAGCCAAGGGCCGGGGATCGAATTACCCGCACCGGCCACCCCGCTGGGAGTACCTTTCAAGTGATGGGGGAACGGTCACGCGCCGACAGAATGGGGGATCAAGTGGGGGACTGCTAATCCCTAAAAACAACAAAGCCCCGGAGTTCGGGGCCTTGAGTTACATATCTGGCGGAGGGACAGGGATTCGAACCCTGGAAGGGCGTTAACCCTTGCCGGTTTTCAAGACCGGTGCATTCAACCGCTCTGCCATCCCTCCACGGCCGGCAATACTACCGGAAACTGGTTCGCAGTCAATGGGATAATGACGCATCAGGTAACGTTTTTGAGAATTGGATGTTTTGATTGTCCAAGGTTAACTAGTATGATCCAAGACATGAAAGGATCATCTGCATTACAACTACTGGAGCCTTCAACCATGCAAATGCAAGAACGTCATACCACGTTGCAACAGGCCGGTGTAAATGAAGCAGAAGTAAGCAAGCTGTTTCGCAACACCTACTCCCTGCTGGCAATGACGCTGGCCTTCAGCGCCGTCGTCGCCTTCATCTCCATGACGCTCAATCTCCGCCATCCCGGTCTGATCATCACACTGGTCGGCTTCTACGGATTGCTGTTCGGCATCCACAAGGCCCGCAATTCCGGCTGGGGTCTGGTGCTGACTTTCGCGCTGACCGGCTTCATGGGCTACACCCTTGGCCCGCTGCTCAACTTCTACCTGTCGCTGAACAACGGTGCCCAACTGGTTACCATGGCATTGGGCATGACCGCCCTGGTGTTCTTCGGTCTGTCGGCCTACGCCATCATGACCCGCAAGGACTTCAGCTTCCTGTCTGGCTTCATTCTGGCTGGATTTGTCGTTCTGCTGTGCGCCGTTGTGGCCAGCTTCTTCGTGCAGATGAGCGGCCTGCAACTGGCCATCTCCGCTGGCTTCGTGCTGTTCTCTTCGGCAGTGATCCTGTATCAGACCAGTGCCATCATCCATGGCGGTGAGGACAACTACATCCTGGCCACAGTGACCTTGTTCGTCTCCATCTATAACCTCTTCCTCAGTCTGCTGCAGTTGCTGGGTGTGTTCAGCAGCGATTGAGCCGGCGACTTTCGCTATAATCCGGAGGCTCGCCAACTGGCGGGCCTCCTTGTTTTCTGATCGGTGCAATCAATGGATTTTGCTATCGCCCTGCTTGCTGGCCCTCAGGACCCCGCCGCCCGGAGCGCCTTGGAGTTCTCCCGCGCCGTTCTGGCAGCCGGTCACCGGATCAGTCGCTTGTTCTTCTATCGGGACGGCGTACTGCTAGCGTCACAGCTCAATGTCGTGCCCCAGGATGAAAAGGATATCGGTGCAGAATGGCGCCAGTTCATTCAGGATAACCATCTGGACGCGGTAGTCTGCATCGCGGCCGCCCTGCGCCGGGGAGTGCTGAACCCCGCCGAAGCCGAGCGCTGGGACCGTCCTGCAGCCAATACGGCTGAGCCGTGGGAACTATCCGGGCTGGGCCAGTGGGTCGATGCCCTGCAGTCTGCTGATCGCGCCGTTACATTCGGGACCTGATCATGAAGAGCCTCTTGGTAATCAGCCGCCACTCGCCTGCCCGTCCCCAGGCCCGCGAAGCCCTGGACGTAGCGCTGTCAGCCGCGGCTTTTGGGGTCCCCTGCGGCATTCTGTTCATGGATGATGGCGTATTTCAGCTGATCAAGGGGCAGGATGCCGCGCAGATTGCCCAGAAATCCCTGGCGGCTAACTTGCAGGCACTTCCGCTGTATGGTGTTGAGGATGTGCTGGTCTGCCAGCATTCGCTGGGCGACCGTGGAATACAGGCAAATCGGTGCATGCTGGACGCGCGGGTTCTGAACAACGCGGAAATTGCTGCCCTCATTGAACATTACGACCAGGTTCTGACGCTCTGAGCCGAGGAGGCGAATCCGATCATGCTGCATATTCTCCGACACTCGCCCCACGCTGAGACCAGATTTGCGAGCTGTCTGCGCTCGATCAACGCAGGTCAGGCACTGCTGCTGATAGAGGAAGCAGTCTATGGCCTGTTGCCTGGCACAGCGACACGGGACTCGCTGGAATATCTGCCCGCAAGCATTGCACTGTACGCTCTGGATGTGGACCTGCAGGCACGCGGTCTGGCTCTGGATGATCTGCCTGGGCGAACTCGGGTAATAACTCACGCGATGATGGTGGAGCTCTGCGTGGAGCGTACCAAGGTGGTGAGCTGGTGACTGCGCTGCTGGTAGACGGCCGTTCGATCGAGCTGGACAAGGACGGGTTCCTGCGGGATCTGGACGACTGGTCTGAAGCCGTGGCCGAAGCACTGGCGGCGTCTGAGGGGCTGACACTGACGCCCGAGCATTACGATGTGATCCACGCATTGCGACGCTTCCACGCCCAGTATCAGCTGTCACCGGCGATGCGTCCGCTGGTGAAATACATTGGCCAGGAGCTTGGCGCGGACAAGGGTAACAGCATGTACCTGCTCAAACTCTTTCCGGGTAGTCCGGCAAAACTTGCCAGCAAGATCGCCGGATTGCCGAAACCGGACAACTGCCTGTAACCCTTCTGAAACGGGACCACCATGGATTACCTGCACAGCATTGTTGGCTGGCTCTGGGCCGGGCTCTACTGGCTGGTAACGGCTGCGGTCACGCTGAGAATCATCGCCCTGCGCCGGCCAGTCAGTGTCACACTGGCCTGGCTGTTGATCATCTACATAGTCCCCATTGTGGGAGCGATACTGTACCTGCTGTTTGGCGAGCTGAACCTGGGGCGCAAACGTGCCGCCAGAGCCAACACCATGGTCGAGCCCTATCTGACCAATCTCACCACACAATTCCACGATAACAAGGATGCCCTGCCCGGCGGCGAACTGACCGAGGCAATCAACAGCCTGATGACGACTCAGGTAGGCATCGGGGCTTTGAACTACGGAGCGATGCATATTCTCAGAACGCCGGAGGATATCTTCGAACGCCTGATAAGGGACGTTCATCAGGCCCGGCGCAGCATTGTTCTGGAAACCTATATCTGGCATCCCTATGGGTATGTGGAGCGACTCACCAGCGCCCTGATCAACGCCCGCAACCGAGGCGTCACTGTTCGCCTGCTGATCGATCACGCCGGCAGTCGCCGTTTCTTCCGTTCCAGGTCATGTCGAGCGATGCGTGAAGCGGGAATAGAAGTCGTTGCAGCCCTCCCTGTACGCCTGTACCGGACCCTGGTGCAGAGAATCGATCTGCGCATGCACCGCAAGCTGGTAGTGATAGATGACAGCATTGCCTACACCGGCTCGATGAATATTGCTGACCCGGCCCACTTCAAGGTCGAAGCACGTGTAGGCCAATGGGTCGACATGATGTTGCGACTGGAAGGAGAAGCGGCTGCTGGGCTTGCCAAGGTGTTTGCCTGGGATTGGGAGGTGGAGACGGGAGTACGCGTATTCCCCACATTGCCGACCGCCGATGGGCAAAGACGTCACTGGCTGTCCATCATTCCTTCCGGTCCCGGAATGGGCGACCTGATCAACGAAGCCGTTTTGACCAGCATCTATCGTGCGAATCACAACATCACCGTCAGTACCCCCTATTTCGTCCCCTCTCAGTCGGTACTGGATGCCCTGTGCCAGGCTGCAGCCAGAGGCGTTCAGGTCAAGATACTGGTACCAAGGAAAAACGATTCGCTGATGGTCGGATGGGCGAGCCGATCCTATTTCGACACCCTGCTGGAAGCGGGAGTGGAGATTCTGTTGTTCGATGGGGGATTGCTGCATACCAAGGCAATGCTGATGGACGAGCAACTGGCACTGGTCGGTAGTGTGAATCTGGATATCCGCAGCTTTCAACTCAACTTCGAGCTGACCGTAGCCATCTTCGCCCCCGACAGCTGCCAGGAAGTGCGCGCCCTGCTGGACAGCTACGAGACCTCCAGCGAGCGCCTCGACCCCGAGCGCTGGGCGCAACGCAGCAAGCCGGCGCGAGTACTGGAGCGACTGATGTTCTTCATGAGTCCCCTGCTCTGATCCCCCGGATTCTCTCCCGCCACCTCACACTACCCAGCCCCCTGCCGACTCGAGTTGGGAATCCACCGCGGCTGGCTCTCTTCAAACGCTGCACGGATGATCAGCCGAGGAAAACCTATCGCACTCTTTCCTTCGGAGAAGAGCCGACAGCGCATCTCGGACTCCGCCGTGATGCACAACCTGAGCGGAGGGAGAGAACAAATGCATGGGATATGAGACCCGGAACGGCAGGCAAAAAGACGGGCAATGAAGCCCCTGCGCACCCGGGCTGGTCCGGTTGACAGATGACAGGTATTTACCAGAAAGAAAAAACCCCGACCTGTTTCCAGATCGGGGTTTTCTATTTAAAGCTTGACGATGACCTACTCTCACATGGGGAAGCCCCACACTACCATCGGCGATGCATCGTTTCACTTCTGAGTTCGGAATGGGATCAGGTGGTTCCAATGCTCTATGGTCGTCAAGCAATTCGGTTGCTGCGCGGGTGTTGAATCCTCACAGCGAAAAGGGGGAAAAGTGATAATGCGGTAACCGTAATCTCGTGCAGTTCCAGACTGTCGTCTGT
>NZ_FOYD01000024.1 GCF_900115905.1 Halopseudomonas formosensis | reverse complement strand
ATCTGGAAACAGGTCGGGGTTTTTTCTTTCTGGTAAATACCTGTCATCTGTCAACCGGACCAGCCCGGGTGCGCAGGGGCTTCATTGCCCGTCTTCCATGCCGTCCTCCGGCAGATCTCACGTCTCTTGCCGGTGTTTGCTCTGTTGTGTCATTGCTCAAGGAGCTCGCAGATTGTCCAGCCTGGCTGTGCATCTGCCGCATAGCCGACATATTCCCATTCATAAACACGCCTGCGAGCGCTATCATGCGCAGTCCCTTGCTGATGATAGAAAGCCATGCTTGCTCCATTGTTAAAGATGATGTCCGACGGACAGTTCCACTCTGGCGAGGAGCTCGGCAGGGCGCTGGGTGTCAGTCGCGCTGCGGTATGGAAGGCGCTCAAACGGCTCGAGGATGATGGCTATCCCCTGCAGCGTGTGCGTGGCAAGGGCTACCGTGTTCCCCAGGGCGCCTCCATGCTGGACCTCAGTGCCATCCAGGCGGCGGCCAGGGCGTCAGCCGATCCCATCGGCTGGCAGTTGCTGGATGCGGTGGACTCCACCAATGCTGAGCTGATGCGTCAGCTGGCAGGGTCCGGAGCGGGCGGTGGCATTCGGATATGCATTGCCGAGCAGCAGACTTCGGGCAAGGGCCGGCGGGGCCGGGCCTGGGTGAGTCCCTATGCGCAGAACATATACCTGTCGGTCGCCGTGCCCTTCTCCGAAGGGGCGCAGAAACTGGAAGGTCTAAGCCTGCTGGTCGGACTGGTGCTGGTAGAAAGCCTTCAAGCCCTCGGCTTCCGCGGCGTGGGGCTGAAATGGCCGAACGATATCCTGCTTGATGGCCGGAAGCTGGCCGGGATACTGGTCGAGATCGCCGGCGACCTGACCTCCGACTGCGTGGCGGTCATCGGGGTCGGCGTCAATGTGCTGATGACCGCTGAGGGGGGCATCGATCAGGCCTGGACTTCGCTGCTGCTGTCCAGGCAGCGCGGCGCGCTTGATCGCAATGCGCTGACCGGAGAGTTTCTCCGGCGTCTGCTGGCAGCGTTGGAGCGATTCCGGCGCGAGGGCTTCCAGCCCTTTGTTGAATCATGGCATCGATACCACCTGTGGCAGGGGCGCGAGGTGCGCGTCCAGGCCGGCGACAACAGCTGGACCGGCAAGGCCATGGGGGTCGATGCGCGTGGCGCCCTGCGTCTGCAGACCGCCGCCGGCGAGATGCTGCTGCACGGCGGGGAAGTGACTCTGAGGCTGAATGATGATTCTTGAGCTGGACTGCGGTAACACCCTTATCAAGTGGCGGCTGCTGGACAGGGAGGGGCGTGTGCGCGATGGCGACATGGCGCCGGACCTGGTGGAACTGCAGCGTCTGTTGGGTGGTCAGGAGCGAGAGATACATGGCTGCCGTCTGGTGAGTGTCCGCTCTGAAGATGAAACCCAGGTGATCTTCAATCAGTTGACCAGCTGGCTCAAGCGTGCGCCTCTGCTTGCCCGGCCGAGCCAGGAGCTGGAGGGTGTGCGCAATGGCTACGAGGACTACCGGCGTCTGGGAATGGATCGCTGGCTGGCGTTGGTCGCCGGCTATCAGCTGGCCGGAGGCGCCTGCGTCGTGATCGATCTGGGGACGGCGATCACCAGTGACTTTGTCGATGCGGATGGCCGGCATCTGGGCGGCTTCATAGCGCCGGGCAGCAAGCTGCTGCGCGCGACCCTTCTGCAGCATACGCGCTTGGTACGTTATGACGAAGCGGCCTCGTGGAACCTTCTGGAGCCCAGCCCCGGTGCGACCACGGCCGAAGCGGTGGAATGCGGCTGTGCGCTGATGCTGTCAGGCTTTGTCCAGGAGCAGTTGCGGGTAGCCCGCCGGCTGCTGGGGGAGAATCCGGCGGTCATTCTGACCGGAGGTGATGCCCATTCGCTCATTACCGTGCTGCCGGACAATGCCATCGTGGTCGCGGATCTGGTGTTCCGTGGTCTGGCCCTGGCCTGCCCGATGGAGCTCGGGCCATGAAGTATGCCTTCCTCACCCTGTTGCTGGTGAACATCCTGTACGCGCTCTGGCAGTGGCAGGAGCGCGTTCCGGAGGCCGGCCCACCCGCCCCGAAGACTGCCGAACAGGCTACCGCGGCGCCGTTGCCGGCCGTCGCGGAACCGCAGCTGCCATCACCCCAGAGCCTGGCACCGGCGCTATGCGTAACCCTCGGGCGCTTTGCCACTGCCGGCGAGGCGCAGCAGCTGCGTCAGCGCCTGCTGGTGCTGGATATCGCGGCGGAGGTCCGTCCCAGGGAGGTGGTCATGGGCACCGACTACTGGCTCGTGATGCCGGTGGTCGGTGGTGAGCGTCATGCGGTGCTGCAGCTGTCGGCGCTGCAGGAACAGGGCGTGGACAGCTTCCTGATTACCCAGGGGGAAATGGCTGGGCAGCTGTCACTGGGCGTATTCCAGCGGCAGGACCATGCCGAGTTGCGACGCGAGCAGCTGCAGGCCCAGGGGCACGACGCCCATGTGCACGCGTTGAGCAGGAAGGAGCGCCAGTATGTGGTCGAGGTGGGCGGCGCGTCCCGTCGTCTGGTGGACCAGGCACTGCTGTCGCGGCTGCGTGCGGACTTCCCGTCGCTCCAGCATCAATATCAGCCCTGTTCACCCGTTGCCATTGAGGAGCAGATCCCCTAGAATAGCGCCCGCTTCGACAGGCACCTGACAAGTTGGATGGCTGCTGGGGCGTCAACACTTTCAAGTTGCGGTTTTTTCTAAGAAAAGTGTTGACAGAGGCGCGCCAAGTGATGAAAATGGCGCCTCTTTTGCGGAGGGGTTCCCGAGCGGTCAAAGGGATCAGACTGTAAATCTGACGGCTTAGCCTTCGAAGGTTCGAATCCTTCCCCCTCCACCAGATTTAGTGTTACCGGGCGAGAAGCTCTTGGCGGGTATAGTTCAATGGTAGAACCTCAGCCTTCCAAGCTGATGGTGCGGGTTCGATTCCCGCTACCCGCTCCAGTCCGGTGGTGCACAGGTTGTAAGCTCATGTAGCTCAGTTGGTAGAGCACACCCTTGGTAAGGGTGAGGTCAGCGGTTCAAATCCGCTCATGAGCTCCAGTAATAAGGCAGATATGCAAATATCTGCCTTTATTTTAATGGTCGCGTGACTCGCGCCTTGCATTCAGCTCAGCATAGAGGATCTCTCGAGATGGCTAAAGAGAAGTTCGAACGCAGCAAACCGCACCTGAACGTGGGCACCATCGGTCACGTTGACCACGGCAAGACCACTCTGACCGCAGCCCTGACCCGCGTCTGCGCCGAAGTATTCGG
>NZ_FOYD01000025.1 GCF_900115905.1 Halopseudomonas formosensis | reverse complement strand
TCATCATGGCAGACCAGGACCCGGATTGCTTGGGTGTTATATGGTCAAGCCACACGGGCAATTAGTACTGGTTAGCTCAACGCCTCACAACGCTTACACACCCAGCCTATCAACGTCGTAGTCTTCGACGGCCCTTCAGGGGGATCAAGTCCCCGGTGAGATCTCATCTTGAGGCACGCTTCCCGCTTAGATGCTTTCAGCGGTTATCGTTTCCGAACGTAGCTACCCGGCAATGCGTCTGGCGACACAACCGGAACACCAGAGGTTCGTCCACCCCGGTCCTCTCGTACTAGGAGCAGCCCCTCTCAAATCTCAAACGTCCACGGCAGATAGGGACCGAACTGTCTCACGACGTTCTAAACCCAGCTCGCGTACCACTTTAAATGGCGAACAGCCATACCCTTGGGACCGGCTTCAGCCCCAGGATGTGATGAGCCGACATCGAGGTGCCAAACACCGCCGTCGATATGAACTCTTGGGCGGTATCAGCCTGTTATCCCCGGAGTACCTTTTATCCGTTGAGCGATGGCCCTTCCATACAGAACCACCGGATCACTAAGACCTACTTTCGTACCTGCTCGACGTGTTGGTCTCGCAGTCAAGCGCGCTTTTGCCTTTATACTCTACGCACGATTTCCGACCGTGCTGAGCGCACCTTCGTACTCCTCCGTTACTCTTTAGGAGGAGACCGCCCCAGTCAAACTACCCACCATACACTGTCCTCGATCCGGATAACGGACCAGAGTTAGAACCTCAAACGTGCCAGGGTGGTATTTCAAGGTTGGCTCCACGCGAACTGGCGTCCACGCTTCAAAGCCTCCCACCTATCCTACACAAGCAAATTCAAAGTCCAGTGCAAAGCTATAGTAAAGGTTCACGGGGTCTTTCCGTCTAGCCGCGGATACACTGCATCTTCACAGCGATTTCAATTTCACTGAGTCTCGGGTGGAGACAGCGCCGCCATCATTACGCCATTCGTGCAGGTCGGAACTTACCCGACAAGGAATTTCGCTACCTTAGGACCGTTATAGTTACGGCCGCCGTTTACCGGGGCTTCGATCAAGAGCTTCGCTTACGCTAACCCCATCAATTAACCTTCCGGCACCGGGCAGGCGTCACACCCTATACGTCCACTTTCGTGTTTGCAGAGTGCTATGTTTTTAATAAACAGTTGCAGCGGCCTGGTATCTTCGACCAGCCTGAGCTTACGGAGCAAGTCCTTCACCCTGGCCGGCGCACCTTCTCCCGAAGTTACGGTGCCATTTTGCCTAGTTCCTTCACCCGAGTTCTCTCAAGCGCCTTGGTATTCTCTACCTGACCACCTGTGTCGGTTTGGGGTACGATTTCTGGTTACCTGAAGCTTAGAGGCTTTTCCTGGAAGCATGGCATCAACCACTTCCCCTTCAAAAGAAGGGTCGTTATCAGTTCTCGGCCTTGAGATCCCGGATTTGCCTGAGATCTCGGCCTACCACCTTGAACACGGACAACCAACGCCGTGCTGGCCTAGCCTTCTCCGTCCCCCCATCGCAGTAACCAGAAGTACGGGAATATTAACCCGTTTCCCATCGACTACGCCTTTCGGCCTCGCCTTAGGGGTCGACTCACCCTGCGTCGATTAACGTTGCGCAGGAACCCTTGGTCTTCCGGCGAGGGAGTTTTTCACTCCCTTTGTCGTTACTCATGTCAGCATTCGCACTTCTGATACCTCCAGCCAACTTCTCAATTGACCTTCACAGGCTTACAGAACGCTCCTCTACCGCACA
>NZ_FOYD01000027.1 GCF_900115905.1 Halopseudomonas formosensis | reverse complement strand
TACGGCGTCGTGATGCGCCAGAGGAAATAGATGCTAAACATCTATTGAGAAACGAGAAGAGACAGGAGGAGACCATGAACAAATCTACGACAATCGGTATCGATCTGGCAAAGACTGTGTTCTTCGTTGTGGTATTGGACCAACGGGGCAAACAGGCTCGACGCAAGAAGCTCCGTCGCAGCGAGCTTCTGCCGTTTCTGGCGAACTATCCCGAAGCGATGATTGCCATGGAGGCCTGCTCGGGTGCCCATTATTGGGCCAGGGAGATGGAGTCGCTGGGGCATGTGGTCGAGCTGCTGCCAGCGCAGCACATCAAGGGCTACCTGCGTGGCCAGAAGAATGATTACAACGACGCCGAAGCCATTGCCGAGGCGGCCCAGCACGGGCGCATCCGAACCGTTGCAGTCAAAAGCGTCGAGCAGCAGCTGGACCAGAGCCTGCATCGCCTGCGTCAGGCTCTGGTGGCGGAACAGACTCGGCTGGTCAACCGAGCCCGGGCGCTGTGTGCCGAGCATGGCCTGATCATGCCTGAAGGCAAGCACCGCTTCCGCCACTCGCTGGTAGCGCTGCTGGAGGACGCCGAGAACGGTCTACCGTGGCGTTTGCGTGAGTTGTTGGGACGCCAGTACCAGCTGTTCCTTGGTTTGGAAGACGAGCTGGCCTGGTATGAGCGGGAAATCAAGAAGCAGGCGGCCGAGAACGAAACCTGTCAGCGATTGATGAGCATTCCAGGCTACGGGCCTATCGTCAGCAGTGCTTTCTACGGGTGGATGGGTTCCGGTCAGCAGTTCCGCTCTGGCCGCGATGTTGCTGCTGCGCTGGGGCTCGTGCCCAAGCAATACAGCACAGGCGGGAGAGCAGTTCTGGGTGGCATCAGCAAGCGCGGAGACAAGCATCTGCGCGCACTGCTGGTACACGGTGCCCGAGCCGTTGCCCGTTATGCTAAGCGGCATGACGACCGATTGAGTAGGTGGGTGTGTAACTTGATTGAGCGACGAGGCTACAACAAGGCAGTGGTAGCACTGGCCAACAAGCTTGCGCGCATCGGTTGGGCGGTTGTGACGAAGGAACAGGCATATGCAGCCATACCTGTGTAGCGCAGGCTGATAGCACACAAGGTTAAACACAGAGAGGTAAAGCACTCCCCCAGGTTGCGAAGGCAATCAGCAATGTGATGACAATCCAGGTCAAACCGGTGTATCGAAAACCTGAGGAGGGACAGGGCCAACCAGGCCGCGTGCTCGATAAGGACGATACACAGCGACTGCTCATCAAGGCCCGCAGCTCTGTGCTGCACATGGAGGCCGGATATACGACAGACAACCTGCTCTTGTCATTGACTGTTGAATGCCTTGCAATGAGGGAGGAGACCATATACGTCCCTCCC
>NZ_FOYD01000028.1 GCF_900115905.1 Halopseudomonas formosensis | reverse complement strand
TGGCATGAGCCGTGTTTCACTGCACGGTCCATGCCCAAGGTAACTTGTAATCTCAAGTGCAAGTTCCGGATTGTCGTTTACATCATGCAGACCAGGGCTCTGGCAATCCATTGGATTGTTTGGGGTTATATGGTCAAGTGAATAAGCGCATACGGTGGATGCCTTGGCAGTCAGAGGCGATGAAAGACGTGGTAGCCTGCGATAAGCGTTGGGGAGGTGGCAAACGACCTTTGATCCAGCGATCTCTGAATGGGGAAACCCACCTGGCACAAGCCAGGTATCACACACTCAATACATAGGTGTGTGAGGCGAACCGGGGGAACTGAAACATCTAAGTACCCCGAGGAAAAGAAATCAACCGAGATTCCCCAAGTAGTGGCGAGCGAACGGGGAGCAGCCCTTAAGCGGTTTTGAGTTTAGTGGAACACTCTGGAAAGTGTGGCCATAGTGGGTGATAGCCCCGTACACGAAAGACTCATAGCCGTGAAATCGAGTAGGTCGGCGCACGTGAAACGTTGACTGAACATGGGGGGACCATCCTCCAAGGCTAAATACTCCTGACTGACCGATAGTGAACCAGTACCGTGAGGGAAAGGCGAAAAGAACCCCTGTGAGGGGAGTGAAATAGAACCTGAAACCGTATGCGTACAAGCAGTGGGAGCCGACTTGTTCGGTGACTGCGTACCTTTTGTATAATGGGTCAGCGACTTATATTCAGTGGCGAGCTTAACCGTCTAGGGGAGGCGTAGGGAAACCGAGTCTTAATAGGGCGTTTAGTCGCTGGGTATAGACCCGAAACCGGGCGATCTATCCATGAGCAGGTTGAAGGTGCCGTAACAGGCACTGGAGGACCGAACCCACTCCCGTTGAAAAGGTAGGGGATGACTTGTGGATAGGAGTGAAAGGCTAATCAAGCTCGGAGATAGCTGGTTCTCCTCGAAAGCTATTTAGGTAGCGCCTCGTGTATCACCACCGGGGGTAGAGCACTGTTTGGGCTAGGGGGTCATCCCGACTTACCAACCCCATGCAAACTCC
The DNA here is from genome assembly GCF_900115905.1 of Halopseudomonas formosensis. Classification (GTDB taxonomy): domain Bacteria; phylum Pseudomonadota; class Gammaproteobacteria; order Pseudomonadales; family Pseudomonadaceae; genus Halopseudomonas; species Halopseudomonas formosensis. The sequence continues at coordinate 250 of NZ_FOYD01000028.1, read as the reverse complement.
GAATACCGGTGAGTGCGAGCACGGGAGACACACGGCGGGTGCTAACGTCCGTCGTGAAAAGGGAAACAACCCAGACCGTCAGCTAAGGTCCCAAAGTCATGGTTAAGTGGGAAACGATGTGGGAAGGCTTAGACAGCTAGGAGGTTGGCTTAGAAGCAGCCATCCTTTAAAGAAAGCGTAATAGCTCACTAGTCGAGTCGGCCTGCGCGGAAGATGTAACGGGGCTAAACCATGCACCGAAGCTACGGGT